>CAVXXT010000001.1:0-454231 GCA_963765815.1 uncultured Actinomycetota bacterium
TCGAACAGGTGGTGCTTCAGGATCGCGACGCCCATGCTGACCGGGAGCAGCACGACGCACAGGAGCGCCAGCCCCCACGCCAGGTCCCCCCAGGGTCCCCGCACGAGCAGGGCGACGCCGAACCCGACGACGGCGACGACGGCCGTGAAGGCGATCCACTTCACTCGTTGCCTCTCGGTGCCGCGTGAGCGCCGCAGGCGCAGGTACAGGGACGCCGCACAGCCGACCGCGACCGGCACCGCCGCCACTGCGGCGACCACTTCAGAGGTCCGGACAGCGTCCGCAGCACCGCCGCGCAGCCGGAACGGGTTGTCGAGCCCCGGCCCCACGGAATGGACCAGGAGCATGTCGGCGACGCCCGAGGCGGTCAGCACGAGCACGAAGAAGCCCGCGAACGCGGCCCAGGTCCGCGACTGGAACCGACCTGTGGGGAAGACCAGGAGGAGAAGGCCGGTCGGCACCACGAGCACGACCCTGCCGAGCAGGTCGGCCCACCAGCCGGCGACCGCGTAGAAATCGGCCAGGGACGAGCGCTCCAGGCCGACGGCGGCGAGCTCGCCGAGCGTCAGGACCAGCGCCATCCCCACGCCCTGGCCGAGCAGGAGCCAGCCGATCGCGCTCGCGGGGACCCGTTCCGCGACGAGCAGGCCGGTGACCGCGCTGCCGACCGCGAGCAGGCCGAAGACGATGCCGACGACCAGGTCGTCCTGTCCGGGCAGGCGGAAGGCGACCACGAGGCTCGGGACGACCAGGAGGACGATCAACGTCCCCAGCGCCCGTGCCAGGAACCTCACGGCTTCCCCCGCAGCCACAGGGACAGCTCCGTGGGCGCCATCGCCTCCTCGACGACCTGCCGCAGGTCATGGGCCACCGCGTCGAGCGAGACCTCCTGCCGCAGCCGCTCGGTGAAGGACTCCAGGGTCAGGTTGGCGTCGTAGGTCCGCCGGTAGAAGCGCTGGTCGACTCCTGTCTGGATGCGCCGGCGCAGCGGCCGGAACAGGGCGGCCACGACGAGGGTCGAGGTCGCCACCGCCAGGTCGGAGTCACCGGTGACCGTCCCGCTGAGGGCCCGCAGGGTCAGCACCACCGCCAGGTAGATCAGGGCCAGGGACAGCGTCAACGAGCCGTAGACGACCGTGCGCTTGATCACGACGTCGATGTCGTAGAGCCGGTGGCGCAGCACCGCCAGGCAGATGGTCAGCGGCATCGCCACCAGGGCGGCCGCCATCGTGAAGTAGACGGGCGGGCCGAGGTCCCACAGGGCCATCCCGACCGGGAGGACGACCCCGGCGACGGCAGCGGAGAGGGCGAACCACTTGAGCTGGAGACGTTCGGTTCCCCGGGAACGGCGGAAGCGCCGCACCATCGCGGTGGCCGCCGCCACGATGCACCCGCCGAGGAGCACGAACGCGAGAACCGAGACCACGCCCACCAGGACCCGGTACCGGGTGAGGCCCAGCGGGTTGACGAGTCCTGCACCCGCACCCTCGGCCATGCGGCCGGGCGTCAGGGCGCCGCTGACCAGGCAGAGGGCGATCGTCGCCACCCCAGCCCGGACGAGCCAGCGCCACCGCGGCGAGGGCAGCCGGCCGTCGGGGAAGAGGAGCACCAGGAAGATGCCGATCCCACCGACGGACATCGACCAGCCGCCTTGGTCGAGAGCCGCCACCACACCGACACCGGGGAGCGAACCCGGGGCCACGACCCTGCCCTGGAGCACGTATGCGTCGAGGAGCCCGGGCACGACCGCGATCGTGCCGATCCCGGCGAGCAGGAACCAGGCCAGCGCGTTGCGCGGCTGGCGGCAGAGGATGAGGAGCCCCACCACCGCGAAGCTGAAGACCGCGAACTGCCAGAGGCCCAGCACGTCGGTTTCCGCACGAGCGCCGACGACGCCGGTCGCCACGACTGCCGCGACCTGGAGCGAGAACACGAGCAGTGCCAGCCGCCTCATCGGATCGCCTCGGCTCGCAGCCACAGCGAGAGGTGGGCGGGTTGCATCGTCTCGTCGACGACCTCGCGCAGGTCGGCGCTCACGGCGTCGAGGGAGACCTCCTGACGCAGGCGGTCGGTGAAGGACTCCAGGGTCAGGTTGGCGTCGTATGTCCGCCGGTAGAAGCGCTGGTCGACTCCTGTCTGGATGCGCCGGCGCAGCGGCCGGAAGAGAGCGGCGACGACCAGGGTCGAGGTGGCCACGGCCAGGTCGGAGTCACCGGTGACTGTCCCGCTCAGCCACCGCAGTGTCAGCACGACGGCGAGGTAGACCAGGGCCAGGGAGAGTGTCAACGAGCCGTAGACGACCGTGCGCTTGATGACGACGTCGATGTCGTAGAGGCGGTGGCGCAGGATCGCGATGCCGATCGCCACGGGCAGGGCGAGGAAGGCCAGGCTTGCGACCTGCTGGAGGACCAGGAGCCACACGGGATCGGGGCTGTCGAACGGCTTGTCCTTGCCGAACTGGCCGGCCATGGCCACCAGGTAGGTGAGGGCGACGAGGCTTGCGGCGGCGGCGAACCACTTCAGCTGCAGCCGCTCGATGCCGTGAGAGCGACGGAACCGCAGCACCAGCGCCACCGTCGCAGCGACGATGCAGAGCGGCAGACAGGAGGATTGAAGAACACGAACGCGACGTGAGCGGCTTGGCCAGCACTCCACGCCCAGCGGGTTCACGATGTCCCTTGCCGGGGCCCTCCTCCAGCCTCCCCGGCAGCACGGCGATGGGCACGGCGATCGCGGCGATGTCCAGGGCGCCGACCCAGGCGAGCCATCGCCAGCGGGGTGAGGGCAGCCGACCGTCGGGGAAGAGGAGCACCGATGAAGATGCCGATCGTGCCGATGCCAGCACCCAGGTTCCCTGGTTGAGCGCCTGCGAGCGCCGGCCGCTCCCGGGCAGCGAGCCGGGGGAGTTGGTCGAGGCCCTGGCGGCATAGGCGTCCAAGCAGCGACTGGGCAGGGCCATGGCCGACCCGGTCGCCGAGGAGCAGGAACCACGCCAGCCGGTTGCGCGGGGATCGCCTGAGCAGCACAGCGCGCCGACGGTCGAGAAGCTGAAGCCCAGAGAGGAAGAAGAGACGGCGTCGACGTCGCGCCGATGCCGTCGCGGTCGTCGGGAGGAGCTGTGGCCGACGTCCAGCGACGAGGCAGAGGCGCCTGGACGGACCAGACCGTGACCGCGAAGCCGCGCGGCTTCCGATCGCTGTGCGTGAGTCGGTTCCTGGCACGCCGCGTCACCTCACCTCGGATGCGTCCGGGAAACGTTACGACGCGGGCGCTCGGATGACCGCAGGTACCGCCAAGCGGCATAGTCCTCCCGTGACCCACGTCCGCCTGCTCGGTCCTCCCCGGGTCGAGCGCGACGGTGCGCCGGTGGCGTTCGACACCCGCAAGGCCGTGGCCCTGCTCGCGCACCTCGCCCTGTCCGAAGGCCCCCGCCCCCGGGACGCGCTGGCCGACCTGCTGTGGTCCGAGGCCGACCTGGCGCACGCGCGCGGCGCCCTCCGCCGCACCCTGTCGACCCTGCGCACCGGGATCGGTGCACACCTCCTCGACGCGAGCCGCGACCAGGTACGACTCGTCCGCGGCGAGGACCTGGTCGTCGACGTCGACGTGTTCCGGCGCTGTCTCGCCGAGGGGGACGGGGAGGGCGCCCTGGCCGCCCATGGCGGTGACTTCCTCGAGGGCCTGGTGGTGCGTGATGCTCCGGACTTCGAGGAGTGGGCGGAGGTCCAGGCTGCTGCGCTCCGGCGGGAGCTCACGACCGTCCTCGGCCTGGTGGCGGCCGAGCGCGAGGATGCCGGGGACCTCGCCGGGGCCCTGGCAGTCGTACGCCGCTGGGTCGCGCAGGATCCGCTGCACGAGCCGGCGCACCAGGCACTGATCCGCCTGCTCGCCCGGTCGGGCGACCGTGGCGGAGCGCTGGTGCAGTACCGCGAGTGCGTCCGCGTCCTCTCCCGGGAGCTCGGCGTGCCGCCCCTCCGGGAGACCACCGAGCTCTACGAGGCCGTCAACCTGGGCACGTTCGTGACCGCGCCCGGCCCTGCACCGGATCCCGGACCGGCAGCGCTCGTGGCACCGGTCGTGCCGGTGGTCGCGCGCGAGCGCGAGCTGGAGCTCCTGACCGCGGTGCACGCCGGCGTGAGCAGCTCGGGACCTGGTCGCGTGGCACTCGTCGAGGGCGAGCCCGGCATCGGGCGCACCACGCTGGTCGAGGAGCTCGCCGAGCGGGTACGACGCGCCGGGGGTGTGGTGCTGCGCGGCCGGTCCTACGAGGAGGAGGCACGCCTGCCCTACCGCCCGGTCATCGACATCCTCCGCGCCCGGCTGGCCGAGGACGTCTCCTGGCTCGACGACCTCGACTCCTCGGTCCTGGCCGAGGCGGCGCGGCTCGTGCCGGAGCTCGCGGAGGCGCTCCCTGCGGGGCGCCGGTTCCCCACCCCTCCACCCGACGCCCCTGGAGCCGAGGCTCGCTTCCTCGGCGCGCTCTGGGACACCCTCGCTGCCGCCGCAGCCGGGACGAGCACCGGCGTGCTCGTCCTCGACGACGCCCAGTGGGCCGACGAGGCGACCCTGCGCCTGGTCTCGTTCGGCCTCCACCGGCTGGCGGACCGACCCCTGCTCGTGGTGCTGGTCTGGTTGACGCCGTACGAGCACCCGGTGCGCAGCGCCGCCGCCGCGGCGGCCCGCGACGGGGGAGCGCTCGTCACCCTCGGCCGCCTCGACGAGGCGGCGGTCGGCGAGCTGGTCGCGGTGCTGCGGCCGGAGGACGCGGGTCCCGCAGTGGTGCACCGCTACTGGGAGACCACCGAGGGTGTCCCACGGCTGGTCGTGGAGTACCTCCGTGCCGCAGACGCCGGCCTGGCGATGCCTGCAGGAGTGCGGGACGCCCTCCTCGACCGGCTCTCCAGCGTCAGCGAGACGGCACGACAGCTGCTCTCGGCCGCGGCGGTGATCGGTCGCAGCTTCGACGCCGAGACGTTGCGGTCAGTGAGCGGCCGCACGGACGAGGAGACGGTGTCCGCGCTGGAGGAGGTGGTGGGCCAGGGGCTGGTGCGCGAAGGGACATCGGCCTACGACTTCGACCACGGCCTGCTGCGCACGGTGGTGTACGACGGGACGAGCCTGGCGCGGCGACGGCTGCTGCACGGTCGCGCCGCCGCCGTGGCCGGTCTGCCACCCGCGGCCCGTGCCCGCCACCTGCAGCTCGCCGGACAGGACGCCGCCGCGGCCGAGGCGTTCCGGGCGGCCGGCGACCAGGCAGAGACGGTCTTCGCGCACGCCGAGGCGCTGGCGCACTACACGGCCGCTCTCGACCTGGGCGTCGGCGACCGCTGTGCACTCGAGGCGGCTCGCGCTGACGTCCAGGTCGTGCTCGGTGACTATGCCGCAGCCCTGGTGAGCCTCGAGGACGCCGCCGCGGTCGCCGTTCCGGCCGAGCTGCCCGGCATCGAGCTGCGACTGGGGCGCCTGCACGCACGTCGTGGTGAGCACACGCTGGCCGACGCGCACTACGCCGCCGCCCTGGCCGGGATGGGCGACGAGCCGGGCGCGCGCGCCGAGGTGGTGGCCGACCGGGCCATGGCGGCGCTCGCGCTGTCGGACCAGGACCGGGCGCGCACCCTGGCGAGCGAGGCAGTCGACCTGGCCGCGGCCGCCGACGACCGGCACGCCTCGTGCCGCGCCCACCACCTGCTCGGCCTGGTCGCCGCGGCCGACGGTGACCTGGACACCGCCCTCGTGGAGCTGCAGCACAGCGTCGACCTCGCCCGGGACCTCGGCGACGCGGACCTCGAGGTCGCGGCACTGAACAACCTCGCACTGGCGCAGCGCTCGCGCGGCGAGCTGGCGACGGCGACCGACCTGACCCGGGTGGCGCTCGAGATGTGTGCGCGCCTCGGCGACCGTCACCGCGAGGCCGCGCTCGAGAACAACCTGGCCGACCTGCTGCACGCCCAGGACCAGGGCGAGGAGGCCATGGTCCACCTCAAGCGCGCGGTGGAGATCTTCGCCGACGTCGGCGACCGTGACGAGCTGCGCCCGGCCATCTGGCAGCTCGTGCGCTGGTGAGCGCTCAGCCGTTGGGCACGCAGGTCTCGACCGGCCGCGGCAGCCGGATCCGGCTCGCTGCCTTCTTGTCCAGCCCGTGGAACCGGTTGCCCACGAGCACGTCGACCCCGGGACCGAGGTCGGTCTTGGTGACGACCACCTGCGTGCTCGGCCCGAAGGCGAGCGCGGCCAGCTTCGCGCTGTAGTCGTCGGGCTTGGTGGTCCACACGACCGCACGCCGTACCTCGGCAGTCCCGGGTGCGTTGCCGGCGTTGCCCGCGACGAAACCGGCCGCCTCCACCTTGTCGAGGGTCTCGCTGGCGAGTCCGCTGCGGTCCCCGGCGTTGAAGACGCTGACCTGGACGTCGTGCCGGGTCAGGAACTTCGCAACCTGCTTGTGCGCGGTGCAGGTGGGGGTCGCGGAGCTCTTGCCGGACGGGAACGGCTTGAGCGCCTGCTTCACGCCGAGGTACCCCATCAGGCACAGCACCGCCGCGAGGACGACCAGGGTGACCCCGGTGATGACCCGACGACGCGGACCGGGACCGGCCACGACTCAGGCACCGGCCCGGTGCACGCGGGCGTGCACGACGTGCCGCTGCTGCAGTGCGGCACGCAGGGCCCGGTGGAGCCCGTCCTCGAGGTAGAGCTCGTCGCGCCACTCCACGACGTGGGCGAAGAGGTCGCCGAAGAAGGTCGAGTCCTCGTCGAGCAGCGTGGCGAGCTGCAGGGTGTCCTTGGTGGTGACCAGCTCGTCGAGACGCACCTGCCTGGGGGGCAGGGCCGCCCATTCCCGCGGGCTCAGTGCGTGGTCCGGGTACGGCCGCCCGTCTCCCACGCGCTTGAAGATCACGGGCACATCATAGGGAGGGTTAGGGTCGGGCCCATGAGCGCCGAGTCGTCACCGGTCGACCAACCGGGCGCAACGGCGACCCGATCAGCGCCGCAGTCGCCCCGGGGTACGCCTTCACCGGACCGGCACTGGAGCTCGGTGGCCTGATGATCGACGCGACGACGCTCAGCGGCGTACCGATCCGGATCCCGCTGGGCATGCTGAACCGCCACGGGCTGGTGGCCGGAGCAACGGGCACCGGCAAGACCAAGACGCTTCAGCTGCTCGCCGAGCAGCTCTCGGCCGCCGGGGTGCCGGTCTTCGCCGCGGACATCAAGGGTGACCTCTCCGGCCTCTCGGCGCCCGGCGAGGAGAACCCGAAGGTGGTGGAGCGCGCATCCTCGGTCGGCCAGACCTGGCAGGCCCAGGGCTTCCCGGTGGAGTTCTTCGCCCTCGGTGGACAGGGCACCGGCATCCCCCTGCGGGTGACGATGTCGGCGTTCGGCCCGACCCTGCTCGCCAAGGTGCTGGGCCTCAACGACACCCAGGAGTCCTCGCTCGGCCTGGTCTTCCACTACGCCGACCAGGCAGCGCTGCCGCTGCTCGACCTCGCCGACCTGCGCGAGGTGGTCAAGTACCTCGCCTCCGAGCAGGGCAAGCCCGACCTGAAGGACCTCGGCGGGCTCTCCTCGGCCACGGCGGGGGTGATCCTGCGTGAGCTGATCGCCTTCTCCGACCAGGGTGCCGATGCCTTCTTCGGCGAGCCCGAGTTCGACACCCGCGACCTGCTCCGGGTCTCGACAGGCTCGACCGGCGGGAAGGAGGGCTACGGCCTGATCTCGCTGGTGGAGCTGCCGAACCTCCAGGACCGGCCGGCGCTGTTCTCCACCTTCCTGATGTGGCTGCTGGCCGACCTGTTCCACGACCTGCCGGAGGTCGGTGACCTCGAGAAGCCCAAGCTGATGTTCTTCTTCGACGAGGCCCACCTGCTCTTCACCGACGCCTCGAAGGCATTCCTCGCCGCCATCGCCCAGACGGTGCGGCTGATCCGGTCCAAGGGCGTCGGTGTCTTCTTCGTGACCCAGTCGCCGACCGACGTGCCCGACGACGTGCTGGGTCAGCTCGGCTCGCGGATCCAGCACCAGCTGCGCGCGGCGACGCCGAACGACGCCAAGGCGCTCAAGCAGACGGTGAACACCTACCCGCACTCGGCCTACCCCGACCTCGCGCAGGTGATCCTGTCCCTGGGCATCGGCGAGGCGGTCGTGACCGTGATGAGCGAGCGCGGCGCCCCGACCCCGGTGGCCTGGACCCGGCTGCGCGCGCCCGAGTCGCTGATGGGGGCCGCCGACCCGGCCGCGATGGACGCAGCGGTGCACGCCTCTCCGCTCTACCCGACGTACGCCGAACCGGTCGACCGCGAGTCCGCCCGCGAGAAGCTCGCCGCGAAGCTGGCGAAGGCGGCGGCGGACGAGGGTGCGCCTGCGCCCAAGGCGCCGCCAAGCCAGAAGGTCCCGGCTCCGTCCGCGCCTCGCCGCTCGAAGCAGGAGAAGTCGGTGATCGAGGAGGTGGTCACCTCGACCGCCTTCAAGCAGGTCGCTCGCACCGCGGCACGCGAGTTCGTGCGCGGGATGTTCGGGACCGGACGCCGCCGCCGCTAGGCGACCGGGGCGTCCTGGCGCTTCTCGGCGCTGTGGCCCGGCCACCACGCGGCCCTGGAGGGGTTTACCCGGGCGCCCGGGTAAACCGAACCCTGGCAGGCAGAACAATGCCTGCCAGGGTTCAGTTTTGCCTGCCACCCTCTCTGAGATGTCCGGTTGGCGCCGGGCGAGCTCCTAGGCGACCAACGCGGCGGAGAGCCCGACGTACGGCGCAGCCTCGCGCGGCAGCCCCGGACTTTCCGCCCCGGCTACTGTCCCCAGCATGAGGGCCGGGGTGCTGCTGCGGACATCGCCCTCCCGCGCGGTGCAGCGCCGGCTGGGACTGGCCCTGCGAGCCCGGGTCGCCGGCGAGGACGCCCCGCAGCGGGCCAGGCAGATCTGGGGCGCCGAGGGCGAGCGGTGGTTCACCCCCGCCGACCCGATCTGGCGGGTGCACGCCGACGCCTCGATGTTCCCCGGTGGGCTCGCGGCGCTGCTGCTCCAGTCGCTGCACCCGCTCGCGATGGCCGGAGTCGCCGGGCACAGCGGCTACAAGGGCGACCCGTGGGGTCGACTGCAGCGCACCAGCCACTACCTCGCCGTCACCACGTTCGGCACCGTCGACGACGCGGCGCGGGCGATCGAGGTGGTGCGGTCGGTGCACCACCGGGTGCGGGGCAAGGACGAGCGGGGACGGCCCTACAACGCAGCCGACCCGCACCTGCTGCGCTGGGTGCACGTCGCCGAGATCAGCTCGTTCCTCGCGGCCTTCCAGGCCTACGCAGCCACGCCGTTGACCGCCGAGGAGGCCGACCTCTACGTCGAGCAGGCGTCGCGCTCCGCTGCGCTGCTCGGCGCCACCGACCTGCCGATGACCGTGGCGGAGCTGGACGCCGCCATGGCGTCGTACCGCCCGGAGCTGGAGAGCACCCGCGCGGCTCGCGAGGCGACCCGGTTCATGCTGCTCAACCCGCCCGTCCCGATCGTCGCGCGACCCGGCTACGCGCTGATCGCCGCCGGTGGGGTGGCGCTGCTGCCGACGTGGGCGAGGCGGTCGCTGAGGCTGCCGCTGTACGGTCCCGGCCGCGCCGTGGCCGAGCGAGCCGGCGCCGTCTCGGCCGCCCTCGTCCGCTGGGGGATGGCCGGGCTCGAGGAACGCCGGCCCAGCGAGCGCGACCCCGCATGAGTGGCTTCCTGCGGCAGCTGCTCGGCACCGGCGCCGCGGTCACCGTGTCTGCCGGTGTGGGGGCGCTGGCTACGACCCCGGAGTCCGCCTGGTACCGGTCGCTGGACAAGCCTCCGTGGCAGCCTCCGCCGATCGCGTTCCCGCTGGTGTGGACCCCGCTGTACGCCGACATCGCCGTCACCACAGCCGCGGCCCTGGCCCAGCTCGAGGACGCCGGTCGTGACGAGGAGGCCGCGGCGCTGCGCCGCTCCCTCGCGGTCAACCTGGTGCTCAACACCGGGTGGAGCGTGCTGTTCTGGCGGGTACGCCGGCCGTGGCTCTCGACCGCGTGGTGCGGTGTGCTGAGCGGTCACTCGTTGTTGCTCCTGCGGCGGCTCCTGGAGGCCGACCCCAGGTTGCACCGCGCACTCGCGCCGTACCCGGCCTGGTGTGTCTTCGCCACCGCGCTGAACGCCTCGATCGCGCGTCGCAACAACAGGTGAGACGCTGAGCCGATGAGGACGATCGAGCACTGGATCGCAGGCAAGCCGACAGCGGGCACCTCGCAGCGGACCGCGCCGGTGTGGAACCCGGCCACCGGCGAGCAGCAGGCGGAGGTCGTGCTCGGCAGCGTCGGTGACGTGGAAGCCGCCGTCGCGGCGGCCCGCGAGGCGTTCGCGGAGTGGTCCCAGGCGTCGCTGAGCAAGCGCACCAAGGTGCTCTTCGCGTTCCGCGAGATCCTCAACGCCGGCGTGGGGGAGCTGGCCGGAGCGATCACCGACGAGCACGGCAAGGTGCTCTCCGACGCTCTCGGCGAGGTGCAGCGCGGGCTCGAGGTCGTCGAGTTCGCGTGCGGGATCCCGACGCTCCTCAAGGGCGACTACTCCGACCAGATCTCGACCGGGGTCGACACCTTCTCCTTCCGCGAGCCGCTCGGGGTGGTCGCCGGGATCACGCCGTTCAACTTCCCGGCGATGGTGCCGATGTGGATGTTCCCGGTGGCGATCGCGTGCGGCAACACCTTCGTGCTCAAGCCCAGCGAGCGCGATCCCTCTGCGTCCCTGATCCTGGCCCGGATGTGGCAGGAGGCCGGACTCCCGGACGGCGTCTTCAACGTGGTGCACGGCGACAAGGACGCCGTGGACGCGCTGCTGGACGCACCCGACGTCGCCGCGGTCTCGTTCGTCGGATCGACCCCCATCGCGCGCTACATCCACGAGCGCGGCACGGCCGCGGGCAAGCGCGTGCAGGCGCTCGGCGGCGCCAAGAACCACGCGATCGTGCTCCCGGACGCCGACCTCGGCTTCGCGGCAGACCACCTCGCCGCGGCCGCCTTCGGCTCGGCGGGGGAGCGGTGCATGGCGATCTCGGCGACGGTCGCCGTGGGCGAGGCCGGCGACCGGCTGGTCGAGGAGGTCGCCCAGCGGGCGCGTGCGGTCAAGGTCGGCAACGGGCGCGACGAGTCCAGCGAGATGGGTCCGGTGGTCACCCGGGAGGCCCAGCAGCGGATCGTCGGCCTGATCGGCACCGGTGAGGAGCAAGGCGCCCACCTCGCGGTCGACGGTCGTGGTCTGCGCGTCGAGGGCCACGAAGGTGGGTTCTTCGTCGGGCCCACCGTGCTCGACCGGGTCACCACGGAGATGGACGTCTACACCCAGGAGATCTTCGGTCCGGTGCTCTCCGTCGTACGCGCGGACTCCGTGGACGAGGCGATCGCGCTCGTCAACGCCAACCCCTACGGCAACGGCACCGCGTTGTTCACCGCCAGTGGCGAGGCCGCGCGACGCTTCCAGCGTGGCGTGCACGTGGGGATGATCGGCATCAACGTGCCGATCCCGGTGCCGATGGCCTACTACTCCTTCGGCGGCTGGAAGGACTCCCTGTTCGGCGACAAGCACGTCCACGGTCCCGAGGGGGTCAGCTTCTACACGCGGGCCAAGGTGGTCACCGCTCGCTGGCCCCAGGTCGAGCACGGCTCAGGAGCCAGCTTCCACTTCCCCACCTCGTCCTAGCGGCTCGCCGCCCTCGCGGGTGCCGGCATTCAGTACCGGTGACGAGGAGAAGCTCCTGCCCCGGTGAGTCGCGTGATCGGCGTCACCCGCGGATTCAGGCTGACGTCAACTGCACGCCGTACCGTCGCCGAGCGTGTCCAACCGAACTTTTCTCGCACCCAAGGTCCCGGCCGTCTTCGCCCTGTTCTGGGTGGCGAAGCTCCTCACCACAGGCATCGGCGAGACCGGCTCGGACTACCTCGGGACCGTCAACCTCGCGCTCGCTGCGATCGTCGGTCTCGGTGGTTTCGCGCTCGCGCTGCGTGCCCAGCTGCGGGCGGAGAGCTACCACCCCGTGCGCTACTGGGTGACGGTCCTGATGGTCGCCGTCTTCGGCACGATGATCGCCGATGGTCCGCACGTCGTCCTCGGCACGCCGTACTACGTGGACTCGGCCGTCTACCTGGCCGTGCTGGTCGGCGTCCTCGCGTGGTGGCGACGCAGTGAGGGCACCTTGTCGGTGCACTCGATCACCACGTCACGTCGGGAGCGTTTCTACTGGCTGACGGTGCTGCTCACCTTCGGTCTCGGCACCGCGCTGGGTGACACCACCGACGCCAACCTCGGCATGGGTTTCCTCTGGTCGATCGCGCTCTTCGCCGTGCTGATCGTGGTGCCGTTGGTCGCGTGGCGTCTCGGCGTCAACGCCGTCGTCTGCTTCTGGGCGTCCTACTCGCTGACCCGCCCGCTGGGAGCCAGCGCCGCGGACTGGCTCGCGCACCGCGCGCCCGCTGGCCTCGGACTGGGCGCCGGCCCGGTGACCGCCGTCGGTCTCGTCCTCTTCGTCGCGATCGTGGCCTACCTGACCATCACCCACGCCGACACCGAGCCGGAAGTCCTCGGGCACCCCGAGGCCGTGCCAGCTCCGGAAGTGTTGGCCGAGGTCGACGACCCGGTCTGAGGGCGCGTGCGTCGGCGCCGCCGGCACAATGCACGCGTGAGCGCGGACCTGCAGCACTACCTGTGGTTCGGTCTCGGGCTGCTCGTGCTGACCAGTCTCACGGTCGGTCTCGGCTTCCGCGCGCGGGTCGGCCTGGGACTCGTCCCGCTCTGGGCGATCGGCCGGGCCGTCGTACAGCTGGCTGCGGTCGCGCTGCTGCTCAGGGGCATCCTCGAGGTCCCGTGGACCGTGGCGGCGTTCATCCTGCTGATGCTCAGCACCGCGTCGTGGACCGCCATGGGACGGCTGGAGGAGCTCTGGCACGGACGTCGTACGGCGCTCCTCGGCATCCTTGTCGGCGCCACGGTCAGCCTGGTGATGATCTTCGCGCTCCACCTCGTGGCCTTCCAGGTGCGCTACCTGATCGCGCTCGGCGGGATCATCATCGGCAGCTCGATGACGGCGGCCACCCTCGCCGGCCGGAACTTCCTGCGGGGATCCCGGGCGCGCAGCAGCGAGGTCGAGGCCTGGCTCTCCTTGGGGGCCACCCCGAGCCAGGCGCACGAGGAGATCGGCCGCGAGGCGGTGCGGGAGTCGTTGCTGCCCAACCTCGACCAGACCCGGTCCACCGGCCTGGTGACGCTGCCGGGAGCCTTCGTCGGCGCGCTGTTCGGTGGCGCCAGCCCGGCCCAGGCAGCGCAGTTCCAGCTCGTCGTGCTCGCCGGTATCGCCCTGACGATGATGCTCACCGGGATCGTCGTCACCCAGCTCGCCGGGCGGACGCCGTACGTCCTGGGCAGCAGCTAGGAGGGGCGCCGAAGTCACGGCTCGGATTGGCGGAGGATAGGGGATTCGAACCCCTGAGGGCGTTAACCCAACCCGCTTTCCAAATCCTCGCGCCAGTGTTCGTCGAGGTTCATTGCGGTGCTTCGTCCGCGTTTCGGCAACTGAATCGGGCTCGGCGAACGGTCATGAACGGAGGCGACTGAGACTAGAAGTGAGACTGTCCAACTCTCGCTCTCGTGACCGCGGACAGTCGAGCTGCCTTCTGGAGTCGTCTACCGATTCCGCGTCCAGGGGTCGGCGGGTGCCGCGACGTACTGGGCGAGCACGTGCCGCCACGGGATCGTGACGATGATGACCACGACCCAGAGCACGGCACCGGTCTGGGCGCGGATGGCGCCCTCGAGCTTGTCGTCCGCCCAGAGGGGGAGAGCCACCGTCCCGAGCCAGATGACCTTCCACGTGACCTCGAACAGCAGGAGGGGAAGCATCCTGACCGGGTACCTGATGCCAACCAAGGCGAGCAGCGACATCGCGACGAGGATGCAGTCGATCGTGCCCTCGTCGAGGGTCCAGGAGCTGTGGTCGAGGAGAAGGGGCCACGTGACGACGGCGAGCCCGATCCCGAGGACGAGGTAACCCACTCGCAGAAGGTTCACCTGCCAGAGCGCGATGTGCCGGAGCGATACGGCCAACGTGCTGGAGCCCGTTCTGGCCGGATCCAGATGTCAGAGGCCGCTCCTGTACCTGCTTCATGATCGCTTCTTGGTACGTGTTGAGGTGGCGAGGTCGATTCCGAGGTCTGTTGTCGCGGGGGTAGCGACGTCGGCGAGGACGACTGTGGCGCGGCGGTGTGCCCGGTCGAGACCGATGTAGGAGGTGTAGCCACCCGTCTGACCGGTATGCCACGTGATGGTGTGCCCGGGGGCCTCAGTGGTGCTGACCCAGAAGTCGCCCACGCGAGTGTCATCTCGGCCGGTCGGCTCGGTCGGATCGAGCGCTCGCATCCCGGGGGCGGACCCTCTGAGGAGGGCGGTGGCGAGCTTGGCGAGATCGCTCGTGGTAGAGACGACACCGCCGGCCGGAGCGTAGGCATCGAACCTCCATGGTTGGCTGGTAAGACCTGTCCTGGACGTACCGCCGGCAACGAGCGGTTGATCGGTCTGGATGGCCGTGTGGCTCATGCCGAGGGGGTCGAAGAGGCGGGTGCGCATCAGCTCGGAGTAGGTCATCCCGGTCGCCGCGGCGACGGCCTGACCGGCGACGGAGGCACCCAGGCTGGAGTACGCCCACGACCCTCGGGTGGCCAACTGGTCCCCGCGGACCTCCTTGGTCATCGTCTTGCGGTCGGTGTCGATGAAGTTGCGGCCGAACGGTGAGGTCCAGGCAATGCGCCGCGTCGTGGCTGGTCCGAAGTCGGCGTATCCGGCGGTGTGGGTGACGAGCTCGTGCAGCGTGACGGTTCCGGCGCGGGAGCCGTCGAGCTGCGGGAGGTAGGTGGAGACGGGAACATCCATGCGGACCTCGCCTCGTTCTACGGCGTCTGCGATGACAAGGCCTGTCATGGCCTTGGTGATCGACCCCACCTCCATCCGTGTTTCCGCGTCTGCGCCCACGCCAGCGAGTCGGACCGGACGAGGCGCGTCGAGGTCGATCTGGGCGACGGCCACGTCGTGCATGCCGTCCATGGCGCCGATGCCGCGCTCGTGGTCGAGCTGCGCGAGGACGCCGGCGTCGCCGTTCCGCGACGTTGCGAGGTGGGGAGCCAGGACAGCACTGATGACGATAACTGCGAGCACGGCACCGGCAAGGGTGAGCATCAGGCGCCGGGTGGCGAAATAGCCGAGGATGAGGAGGGCGGCCATCAGGACGGCTTGCCAGCTGTTGTCGACGTAGCGGCCGGCCTGTAGTGACCGGAACAACATGAAGGTCGGGACGACGACGAGGACCCCTGCGACGAGGATCTTGCCGGGCCAGCGCCGCGCGAAGGTGCTGGTGTCGCGCCTCAGCAGGATGCGCAACGGCTGACGCTTCTTGGGTGTTGTCACATGAGCGGCGGGTGGGGGTGCCGCGAGAGGGGTGGCTTCCTGGGTGGGGGGCATCGGGGTTCGCCTTCTGTGGGTGACACGTGATGGTGCGGACGAGTGGTCGCTGGCGCTTGGATGGCTCTCAGTGCATGTGCATGTGGCCGCCACCGCCGCTCACCTTGGTGGCGGGCATGCGGAGCAGTGCGAACACGGCGACGACCGTTCCCATCACGGCTGCGCCGATGAACCCGGCCGAGAACGCGTCGGCGGCACCGGTGGCTGTCGCGAGCGACCCTGCGCTGGACGCGACAGCTGAGAGGATGGCGACTCCGAGCGCGGCGCCGATCTCGTGGCCGGTCATCAGGAACCCGGAGGCCACTCCGGCATGGGAGGCGGGGATGCCGGCCATCGAGGTCACCGAGACGGGCACGAAGACCATGCCGACTCCCAGGCCCAGGATGGTGAGGCCGGGAAGGACGTCGGTCGCGAAGTGCGCGTTGCTTCCGGCGGTGGACAGCCACAGCGACGAACCGATGGTGATGAGCAGCCCGGTGGTCGCGATGACACGCGGTGAGACATGGCCCAACATGTGTCGCGCGATCAGCGTTCCGACGGTGATGGCGAACGCGAAGGGCAGGAATCCCAGACCCGTCTCCAGGGCGGAGAAGCCGAGCACCGTCTGGACGAAGATCGAGGTCAGGAAGACCGTGCCGACCAGGATCCCGGTCACGCCGAGCATCACCGCGGTGCCAGAGACCAGGGTGCGGAGCTTCCAGATGTGCGGTGGGAAGAGCGGCTTGGCCGCCCGCTGCTCGGACATCAGGAAGCCACCGAGGAGGGCAGCTGAGACGACCAGCGAGATGACGGTGTGCACGGAGGCCCAGCCGTGGGTGGTGGTGCCGCTGACCCCGTAGATGAGAGCTGCGAGACCCCCGACGACGGCCGCGGCGCCGGGGAAGTCGAAGTCTCGGACACTGGGTCGAGCCGCGGTGTCCTTGGCGATCGACGTGGCGCCCGACCAGCAGCGCCACGGTACCGATCGGCCCGTTGATCCAGAAGATGGCTTGCCAGCTTGCCCAGGTGGTCAGGGCTCCGCCGAGGAGGACTCCGGCTGCGACGCCGAGGCTGCCCACGGCACCCCACATGGCAAGTGCGGTCTTGCGCTGGGCTCCTTCGTAGGTGGTCATGATCAGCGAGAGCGCCGAGGGGGTGAGCAGTGCGGCGCTGAGTCCCTGGACGGCGCGGGCAGCGATGAGCTGGCTGCTGCTCTCGGCGAACGCGCTGACCAGGGAGGCGAGGGTGAACAGGCTCAGCCCGGTCAGGAACACGCGGCGGCGGGAGAGGAGGTCGGCGATGCGACCGCCTAGGAGCAGGCAGCCGCCGGACATCATCAGGTAGGCGGTGACCAGCCAGGCCAGCTGGCTGCCCTGGAGGTGCAGTGCCTGGCCGATGGAGGGCAGGGCGGTGTTGACGACCGAGATGTCGAGCACGACCAGGATCTGAGCGGCCAGGGCGACTGCGAGCAGCGCCCAGGACTTCCTGTGGCCGCTGTCGCCGGTGTCGCCGCTGTCTCGGTGCGCTGTGGTCTGGTGGGGTGGGCGGTGTGTGACATCGGGGCTCCTCGGGTTGCGTTGGGTTCGGATCGGTCGGGGGTGCTGAGTGTGGTGAGTGCTCATTCTGCTCCATAGGGGTGCCGGTGCGGACCGCGGAGACGACCTCCTCGACGGCGCGGACCGAGGCGGCCGCGGGCGTCTTGTCCACGAGCAGCCCGGGGTGGGAGGAGTGCACAGTGCGGTGGACCTGGTTGGTAGACAGCGCTGCCAGCTGGTCCTGGGCACCTGCCCACCCGGCTCCATCGAGGGACTCCGAGGCGGTGACGACGGCGAGGGGGCGGTCCTGCAGCGTGGTGAGTGCCTGCGCCTGCGCGAACACGTCGAGGACGACGGAGACCTCGTCGCGGCCGTTGCGGGCAGCGCGTGCCGTGGAGGTCAACGCCTGCACCTCTGGGCCCGCCTCGCCGGGAAGATGTGGCGCCGGAGCCAGCCGGGACAGGCCGAGACGGGCCAGGGTGGGCAGCAACGCGAAGCCGCGCCTCATCACGGCGTACTGACCGGCGTAGGCAGGGATCTTGGTGAGCTGGTAGGGGCTGGAGCTGTCCAGGAGCACCATGCCGGCGACCTGCTCGGGGTGCTTGGCGGCGTAGATCATCGCGTAGGTGCCGCCGGTCGAGTGCCCGACCAGCACGAAGGGCCCGGCCTCACCTGCGGTGGCGAGCAGGGCGTGCAAGTCCTCCGCAGCGGCCACGCCGTCCTGCGGTGCCTTGGCGTCCTTGCTCCAGCCCTGTCCGGCGCGGTCGTAGGCGCAGACCCGGGTCGTCTGCTCGACCCGGCCGGCGATCCTGGCCCACGAGGCGGAGATCTCACCCATGCCGTTGATGAGCACGACCGTGGGGCCACCGTGGCCCTGGCAGTCCAGGTGCAAGCGGTGGCCGTTGACCTCATACGTCGTGCCGGGGGCGGCGTAGGTGCCCTGGTCACTGCGCTCCGCGAAGTTCTCGTAGGTGGCGCCCACGGACGCGAGCCCCAGGACGGTCACGACGGGGATGAGCATCCAGCGTCCGGCGCCGGTCAGGTTCCGGCGGATCTGCACGAACGTCCACACCGACATCGCCAGCACGAGCGGCGGCCACACCCAGCCCAGCCGGGTCATGGCCTCGTATCCGGGGGTGAACGCCAACAACGCGAGCCCGGTGAAGCCCATGACGGCCGCCGGAACACTGGCCCACCTCTGCGGGCGGGTGGTGAAGCGCATGGTGAGCACGGTGATCAGCGCCCACCCGAACCCGAAGCCAGTGAGCAGTGCACCGGTGATGACGCTCTCGGTGCCACCGGCGAAGACCACCAATGCCAGCACCAGAGCGGCCGTGAAGCCTGCGGCCAGGGAACCGGCGACGATGCGGCCCACAGGCCCATGCTTCGTCACGGCGGGTGGCGCGACCGTGTCGTCACGGTGATCGGTCGGGTGGACGTCGACGCTCATGGGGGTCTCGCTCTCGCAGAGGTGGTTTCTGCTCTCGAGCGTGGACGCGAACGGGTTTGCTCACCCCGGTCAGATGGCCGGGATGCAGACCGGGGTGCTAGCCGAGATCGAGCTGGGACAGCTCGCCGCGGGAGGTGACGCCAGCCTTTGCGAACACGTTGCGCAGATGGAACGCCACGGTCCGTGGCGAGACCCAGATCTGGGCGGCGACGTCCTTGTTGGAGAGCCCGGAGGCCACAAGCTGGGCGACCTTGAGCTCCGTGGGGGTCAGCAACACTTGGGTGGACACGTCTCGTTTGCGCGCCGTCGCTCCGGAGGCACGCAGCTCCGCGGTCGCACGCTCCACCAGCGCTGCAGCACGCAGGTCGTTGAAGGTCTCCAGGGCACGACGCAGGTGTTCACGAGCGTCGACACGGCGCTGGGAGCGGCGCAGCCACTCCCCGTAGGCAAGGTGGGTGCGGGCCCGGTCATAGGCGTGTCGTGCGTGCGCGTGGTGGGCGAGGGCGTCTGCAAAGAGCCGTTCGGTGTCGCCAGGCGCACTGGGCTCACCGGCCACGGCCTGCCCGTAGGCCACGGTGGCCAGTGCCCAGTCTCGGCCCGTTGCTTCGGCGAACTCCGCGAGCTCGTCGACCCATTGGCGAGCGAGGTCGGGTTCTCCGGCGCGGACGGAGGCGTCGATGCGCTCAGCTGCCGCCATCCGGGCCAGCGCAGGGACCCGCAGCTGGGAGAGATGGTGCAATGCTCCGAAGTTGTCGGCTGCGGCGGCCGCACGCGCTCCCTTGGCCCAGCGGGTCAGGTCGTGCACCGGGTCGGTGAGGATACCCAGCGGGTGGACGGCGACGACATCCTCGAGGTCGGCCAGGAGGGTGTCGTAGTCATCCCTGCCCTGCAGGGCCGCGAGGAGCGTCAGCCAGGCCAGCGGTGGAGCCGTCAGCGCCCGCTGCCCCATGCTGGTGCCGAGCGCGAGTGCTTCCTCCGCGCTGCTGCGCACCGCGGCCCAGTCACCGGCGACGAGGTAGCCGAAACAGAGCCGCTGCAGCGCGTAGACCACACCCATGGCGGCACCCGCCTCACGAGACCTCGACAGCGCAACGGTGTAGAAGCGCTGTTGAGCCACTTCGTCACCGAGCTGCAGCGCGGCGTTGCCGAGGTTCCCGAGCACGTCGAGGTCGGTGAGCTCCTCACCCGTCACCAGTGCGAGGTCGAGCGCGGCGACGGCGCTGACCCAGTCGCCCTCGTCCGCCCGCGTCATCGCGACGAGCATCTGCTTGAGGCACGCAGTCCGCGCGGAGTCAGCCTCGGTGACGTCGGTATCGATGTCGCCGTCATCGAGGCTGACGCCCCCGTCGGCGCCATAGCTGGCCATGATCGCGGCGGCGACGGCCATCTCCAGGGCGCGTGCCGGGGCGATGTCGTGGACCGCGTGGGCGGCCTCGGTGAAGATGCGGTGCGCGTCGTTCGCCGAGCCGATGTTGACCTCGATGCGCCCCTGGAGACGCGCGATGTCGCTGAGCAGCACCGGGTCCTCCGCGAGCTGCCGCGCGGCATCGAGCAACGCTCGCGCCTGGGAGGTCTTCCCGCTGGCCCAGGCGTTGCGGGCAGCAGCCAGCGTCAGCGCGGCCCGTTGCGGGGTGAGGGTGCTCAACGTTGCCGCGCGTTGGTAGGCAGCCAGCGCTGAGACGTACCCGCCGCGTCTCTCGGCCCGGGACCCTACGAGCTCGAGGGCGGCGACGACCTCAGGGTCGGGCCCCTCAGCAGCGGCGGCGCGATGCCACGCCTCACGATCGGAGTCGCCGAGACCGGCCGAGGTGTCCGCCAGCGCGCGGTGCACCTGGCGTCGTTGCTCCCCGGTGACCGCCTGGTAGACGGCCGAACGCACGAGCGGGTGACGCACCCTGACCGATTCGCCATCGGCGATGAGGAGACCCGAGGCCACGGCTGCCTCGAGAGCCTCCTCGCTCAAGCCGAGGCCCGACGCTGCGTGGCGCAGGACGGCGAGACTGCCGGTGTCGTCTGCGGCCGCGAGCAGCAGCATCGACTGCACCGGCGACGGCAGCAACCTGCTGCGGTCGAGGAACGCCTGCTCCATCCGGGTGGTGAGGTGCAGCTGAGTCGGCAGGGGAGCGGACCCCTCGAGCTGTCTCGTGCTGAGCCCGGTCGGCAGCTCCAGCAGCGCCAGCGGGTTGCCGCCGCTCTCCGCGATGAGTCGCTCGGTCACCTCTGGCGCGGTTGCGTCTCCCAGCCGTTCGTCGAGGAGCTGCCGGGCAGCCTGCGGGTCGAGCCCGACCAGCCGTAGCTCGTCCACGTCGACCGGACGGAACGGTGTCGCTACTCCGTCGCGGGCCGAGAACACCAGGAGCACCCGGTCCGCACCAAGTCGCCGAGCGCAGAACAGCAAGGCGTCCACGCTCGCGGGATCCAGCCAGTGCGCGTCCTCGACGACGCACAGCACGGGGGCCTCCTCGGCTGCTGCGGTCAGCATCGACAGCGTCGCAATCGCCACCAGGAACGGCTCGATCGCGGGACCGCCCTCCTCGCCAAACGCAACCCGCAACGCCCGAGCCTGTGGGTCAGGGAGGTCCTCACGAAGCCGCATCACCGGCAGCAGCAGCCGATGCAGGGCCGCGAACGCCAACGGGGCCTCGGCCTCCACCCCCTGGGTGCGCAGCACCAACGCCTCGCCTGCATCAGCGACCAGCGCTTCGAGAAGCGCCGACTTTCCAACACCGGGCTCGCCGTGGACGACCAGGCTGGCCGAGGACCCGTGGCGGGCCTGTTCGAGGAGCCCGGCCAGGTGCGCGGTCTCGACGTCGCGACCGACAAGCACGAGGCGACCGTACTACTGGAGCGGAGCAGGCAACTGCGGGAAACCCGGCGCTTTGGCCGGGGCGAACGACAGAGGGGAAGGGCAGGCTCAGGGCATGCCCACCCCATCCCACCTCGACACCGTGAGCGTCGAAGATGCTTGCGCTCAGCGCCGCATCGGACTCTTGCTCTTCGATGGCGTCGAGGAGCTGGACGCCGTCGGCCCCTGGGAGGTCCTTGCGTACTGGACGCGGCACCACCCGGAGGACGGCTGGAGCATCACCTGCCTGTCGGCCGATGGTGCCGACGTCATCGGCGCGAAGAACCTCGTCCTGGGTGCCCACCACTCCCTCGACGATGCCCCGCCCTTGGACGTCCTCATTCACCCTGGCGGCCACGGCACCCGTCGCCTCCTGCGCGATCCGGAGCACCTGAGCTGGGTCCGCAAGCAGCGTGCCACCGTCCCGCTGATGGCGTCGGTGTGCACCGGAAGTCTCGTCTACGCAGCAGCCGGACTGCTGAAGGGTCGGCCCGCGACCACCCACTGGGCCTCACTCAACCTGCTCTGCGAGATCGACCCGACGGTGATCACCGATGTCGACGCACGGTTCGTCGACGACGACGACCTGCTCACCAGCGCCGGCGTCTCCGCAGGCATCGACATGGCCCTGCACCTAGTCGCCCGCCTCGCCGGAGTCGAGCGCGCCCGCGAGGTGCGCCGCGGCATCCAGTACGACCCCCACCCACCCATCTGACTGCGCCCGAGGTGCACGCCAGGCGCACTCATGGAACGCAGTGCGTTCCGTCCGCGCTGCGACGGCATCGCGACGACTCCGGCCGGGCGCTGCGCCCAGTCCCACGCGGCGAGGACGGCGATCGCCGCGCGCACGACGTCGTCCGGTACGACGGCATCGGGAGCATCCGCTGCCAGCAGCGGGCGCAGCCGGTCGGCGATGCCGAGGTCGGTGAGCCGCGCGATCGCCCGGCCCGGCTCCGCCGCAAGCAGCGGGTCGATCTTCCCCTTGCGCTCGATGCCGACCGCGTCGAGCCCGCTCGGCCACATGGCGCGCGGCGCGATCTCCACCCCCGGCCGGCCGAGCGCGTCCTGTGCCGCGCGCAGCGACGCCTCCGACACGGCGGTCGGCCACGGCTCGCCCCTGCAGCTGTCGCACCGCCCGCACGGCTCGGCGCCGGGGTCGTCGAGCTGCTCGCGCAGGAACTGCATGCGGCACATGTCCGTGCGCAGGTAGTCGAGCATCGCGCGCTGCTCGCTGCTGCGGGTCTGCGCGACCTTCGCGTAGCGCTCTGCGTCGTACGCCCAGTCCTGCCCGGTCGCGACCCAGCCGCCGCTGACCCGGCGTACCGCGCCGTCGACGTCGAGCACCTTGAGCATCATCTCGAGCCGGGTACGGCGCAGGTCGACGTGCGGCTCGAGTGCGGCGGTCGACAGCGGCCGCCCGGCGGACGCGAGCACGTCGAGCGCTAGGCGCACCTGGTCTTCGGGCGGGAAGGCCAGTGAGGCGAAGTAGCGCCAGATCGCCTGGTCCTCCGCGCCGGGCAGCAGCAGCACCTCGGCCCGCTCGACGCCGCGGCCGGCGCGGCCGACCTGCTGGTAGTAGGCGATCGGCGACTGCGGCGCGCCGAGGTGCACGACGAAGCCGAGGTCGGGCTTGTCGAAGCCCATGCCGAGCGCCGACGTCGCGACCAGCGCCTTCACCTCGTTGCGCAGCAGCTGCTCCTCAGCGCTGCGCCGCTCGGCGTCGTCGGTCTGCCCCGAGTACGCCGCGACTGTGTGGCCACGTGATCGCAGGAACGCCGCGGTGTCCTGCGCCCCAGCGACTGTGAGCGTGTAGACGATGCCGGAGCCGGGCAGCGCCGGCAGCTGGTCGGCGAGCCACGCCAGGCGGTGCGCGGGGGAGGGGAGCGAGACGACGGCGAGGCGCAGGCTGTCGCGCTCGAGCGACCCGCGCAGCACCACGACGTCCGCGGTGCCGAGCTGCTCGGCGACGTCGTCGACGACGCGCGCGTTGGCGGTCGCGGTGGTGGCCAGCACCGGCGTACCGGCGGGCAGGTCGCGCATCAGGTGGCGCAGCCGGCGGTAGTCGGGCCGGAAGTCGTGGCCCCAGTCGGAGATGCAGTGCGCCTCGTCGACGACGAGCAGCCCGGCGGTCGCGGCGAGCTGGGGGAGGACGGCGTCGCGGAAGCCCGGGTTGTTCAGCCGCTCCGGGCTGACGAGCAGCACGTCGACCTCGCCGGCGTTGACGCGGCCGATGACGTCGTCCCACTCCTCGATGTTGGCGGAGTTGATGGTGACGGCGCGGATTCCCGCGCGCTCAGCGGCGGCGATCTGGTTGCGCATCAGCGCGAGCAGCGGGCTGACGATGACGGTCGGGCCGGCGCCCTGCTTCCGCAGGAGCGACGTCGCGACGAAGTAGACGGCCGACTTGCCCCAGCCGGTTCGCTGCACGACCAGCGCTCGGCTGCGGTCGACGACCAGCGCGCGGATCGCCGTCCACTGGTCGTCGCGCAGCACGGCGTCGGAGCCGGCGAGGTCGCGCAGCACCCGGGTGGCGTCGTCGTACAGCGGCTCGGTCATGCGCGACAGCATGGCCCCCCGCTCTGACACGCCCTCGCCCTCCCGAACTATGTCCGGATCTGAGACAACTTCGTGCTCAGCGGTGCCCAGAGTTCGCGGCGGGGCTGACGCCGGCTCTGACTTCGGATCCGGCCGGCGCGGTCCGCTGGGCCGGGACGGCGACCGGGAGGCGTAGGACGACGTCGGGCCGCACCGTGCTCCAGAGCGCGACCTGCTGCGGTGTGCGCAGCAGCGCCGGGATCGACGAGCGGACGGTGACGATCGCCATCATCATCCAGTAGACGAGCGGGTAGATCGGGGCGAGCGCGAGCGACCGGCGCACGGTCGGGTCGTACTTCGCGTCGACCCGTACGCCGACGGTCAGCTGCACGATCGAGGCGAGCGCGAGGTAGACCGCCCACGAGTTGGGCCGCAGCGAGACCGCCGGCAGCAGCGCGCCGAAGGCCAGGCAGAGAAGCCACACGGCGACGGTCGCGACGAACACGTGGGCCCACAGCACCGACAGGGCTGCCTCGACGTAGACCGGCCAGTGCCGGCGGTTCTTCCACGAGACGAGCACGCCGGAGTGCCGGCGCAGCACCTGAGCGAGGCCGCTGGTCCAGCGCCGGCGCTGTCGCCACAGCGCCTTCCAGTCCGACGGCACAGTCATGTCGACGAGGGCGCGCGGCTCGTAGCGCACGTCGTAGAAGCGCCGCTGCAGCCGCCAGGTCAGCTCGATGTCCTCGGTGGCCATCGACGGGTCGAACAGCCCGACGTCGCGCAGCGCGCTGAGCCGGAACGCACTGATGACCCCCGACACGGTCATCACCCGACCCCAGACGACCTGCGCGCGGCGGATCAGCGACACGATCGAGGTGAACTCCAGCGTCTGCAGCTCTGTGCAGAGGTTCTCCCGGTTGGCGACGCGCGGGTTGCCGGTGACGGCGCCGACCCGCGGCAGCCGGACGAAGTGCGCGGCGATGAACCGCAGCGCATCCGCGTGCAGCCGCGCGTCCGCGTCGACGATCAGGACGACCTCGCCGCGCACCAGTGGCAGCGCGTCGTTCATCGCCATCGCCTTGCCCTCGTTGCGCTCCTTGCGCAGCAGCCCGAACCGCGGGTCGTGCCGGGCGAAGCGCCGCGCGATCGCGGCGGTGCCGTCGGGCGAGCCGTCGTCGATGACGATCACCTCGTACTTCGGGTAGTCGAGCGCGATGAGCGACTGCAGCGCGCGCTCGAGCCCGGCCTCCTCGCGGTACGCCGGCACCAGAATCGACACCATCGGCAGCTGGTCGTCCGGGATGTCGTAGAAGGCGTCGTCGGCGCCGCGCTCGCGGTTGCGGACGAACATGCCGGCGCTCGCGACCCACATCGCCGCAGTGACCAGCGGGTAGAACGCGACGAACACCAGAGCCACGCCGAAGGCGTGGCTCTGCGCGATGACGCTGAGGACGGATCTCACGTCACACGTAGATCTTCGCCCGGCCGACGGTCATCAGCACGACCTCGCGGCCGGCGCAGCCCTGGTCGATATTGCCGAACACGTGCCGGCCCAGCCGGTCGTGGGTCCACTCGGTCGAGTCGATGTGCCGAGCCCGGCGCGTGCCGCGCTCGCGGTAGATCCGGCGGTTGTACCGGACCCAGACGACGACGATGACGTACGTCGCGACCAGAGTCGCCGGCCCGATCGACAGCGGCGTCCTCGCCGGGATCCCGCCGCGGCGGTCGGCGTCGTACGCCGCGATCGCGAACGCCAGCCAGCCCAGCACGCCGGCGATGAAGATGCGGATACGTGGGTGTCCGTCACGGTTCGGGGCCATGTGGTCACAGTGCGTGAACCCCGGCCTGGGGATCTATGGCGAGCCGGGATGATTCGTCGCCATAGATGTGACTACGGCGAGTAGCTCACCCCACCGACCACGTCGTCTCCGCGACGTGCCGAGGCGCGGTCTGCGTGGCCGGCTGAGCGCGCGGGATCGGTTCCCGCGGTCACTGCTCGATCGTGTCGAGGATGACCGTCGTGGTGCTGACGACGCGGCCGGCGACGGTCGACGTGTAGCGCACCGGCATGCCGGGGGAGTCGGTCGCGAACCAGAAGGTGTCGACCTCCTCGCCGTCGGTGACCGTGTAGCGGAGGCAGTCGAGCGGCCCAAGTGGGTTCTCTATCTGCTCCGGCACGATCTCGGTGCGCTCGGCCGGAAACGACGCGTGCCGCTGCAGGTCGAGCCACGCCACTCGCTGCCGCTCGACCGGACCCGGTGTCCCGTCGTCCGACAGCAGCGCGCGCTCGACTGTGGCGCCCTCGGTGTCGCAGTCGACGAACCGGATGCGCCGTACGACGGCTGGCTCGCCGTCGGACTCGACCCGCACGTGCTTCACCCGTCCGCCCGTGGACCGCGCGCGGATCTGCTCCGCCGTGAACGGCGTCGGCGCGTGGCCGGGATCGAGGACGTGAGGGTCGGAGTCGGCGGCAGCCATGCCGGGCTACTTCGCGGCCGCGGGCTCGGCGCCGTGCAGCATGGCGATCCGCAGCGCGCCGCAGTCCTCGAACGCCACCCCGGTGAACCGGTACGGCGTGCGGTGATCGTCGGTCCCCTTCGTCTCCACTACCGAGCCGTCGGCGAGGAACCACACGACCGAGTCGCGCTGCCGGGTGGCGACGTGATCCCAGTCCCAGCGGAAGCCGATCGGTCGCGCGTAGAGGTGGCGGAAGAACGCCTCCAGCTCATCCCATCCGGTGGCCGACTCGCCCGCCTCGGACCCGAGCAGCAGCACGTCGGCAGCGCGGTCGAACAGCGCGAGCGACGCATCGAGGTCGCGCCCCGACACGGCTTTGCCCAGCTCGATCAGCAGCCCGTGCACGGCGGTGTCCAGAGGATTCATGCCGCCCATCATCACCCGTCACCCGTGCCGTCCGCGCGATCTGTGTCCGGTCCCACGCGCGACGTCGCGGCGCCGGCGGACACAGAATGGCTGGCGCCAGCGCCCTGAGCTACTTCTTGAGCTCGTCCACGAGCTTCAGCGTCTCCTCGAGGAGGAGGTCGCCGACGCAGCGGTCGATCGAGTAGCCGTCCTCGTAGTTGACGAAGACGTAGCCGCCGGCGATCAGCCCGAGCCCCTGCTGCCCGATCGGGTTGAGCTCGAACGACTGCGGCATGTAGCCGAGCGCGTCATTGCTCTGGGCGAGCGGGAACGTGATGCGGCCGGGGTTCTTCTCGCGGACCGTGTTGGTGAAGTTGGAGAACACCTCACCAGGCGCGGCCGTCAGGATGATGTCGTCGCCGATCCGCGCGCCGGTCACCGGCAGCTCCACCGACTGGGCCGACGTGGAGACACACGGCGCGGTGTCCGGCGACTTGCCGGTGCTCACCAGAGCCGGCGTCGCCCCGAACTTCCGGTCGAAGAAGCCCGGCGTGCCGAGTGCGGTCAACGGCACGTTGGTCAGCGCTGAGGTGGTGGTGATCTGCGAGATCTTCACCGCGGTGTCGTCGACCGGGCGGCCGCGACCGACGGCAGGGATGAGCGCGGCGAGGCCGGCGCCGGTCTTCTGGCCCTGGCCGTTGGACATGTTGCCCAGGCCGGTCTGGAAGTGCAGGCCGATGCCGCCGAAGCGCTTCTCGAGCGCCTTCTCGAACTGGCCTGGCCAGTCCGGATGCGCGACGCCGTCGTTGTTGCCGAACGACGTGGGGTGGGCGGCGTACGCGCCGAGGGTCGCGATGACCCGGCGCTTCCCCGGAGTGGTCGAGACGGCGCGGAGCCAGCTGAGCTGCGACTCCTCCGCCGAGCGGTAGGTGTCGCGGCGCTCGTTGTTGAACGCCCGCGCCTCGACCTCGCCGGCCTCCAGCGTGGCCGGCTCCATCGTCAGCACGGCCTTCTTCGCGGTCGCCTTGATGGTGTCGGCGATCTGCGCCATGTACCAGTTGGGCACGAAGCCCCAGCCGCCGATGAAGTCGGGCGAGGCGTGCGAGTGGGTCGCGTGCAGGATGTGCGACGCGGCGGTCACGCCGACCTTGCGCGCGGCGATCTGCGGGTCTGCGGCGAGCGCCGCCGCGATCTGCTTGGCGCCGCAGTCGGTGCACTTGCTGTTGTAGTCCCAGAGCCAGCCCTCGCCGTCGACGACGGTGGTGATGATGGTCTGCGTGCCGTCGCTGAACGCCATGCTGCGCACCCAGAGTCCGAGCGTCGTGTCGAAGGCCCGGACCGGGTTGACCGGGCCGATGCCGAAGCCGCCCTGGTAGATGCAGCTCGGGTTCTCCGGCCACGTCGACCCCGCGCTGGCCAGGCCGTCAAGCGCGTTGAGCGCCGCGGTCGGCAGGTCCTCGAGCCACGCGGGCTCGGCCGTCTTGCACTTCGCCGGGTCGGTCTCCCACCGCGCCTCGGGGAAGCGCGCCTTAATCAGGTCGGGCCGCGGGGCCATCGACGTCTTCGCCGCCCCGACCAGCAGCCGCCCCGCGCCCGGCTTCGCCGCCGCCTGGGTGCCCGCAACGGACACGTCCGCCGGTACGCCGTCCGGGAGGTCGAGAGCGGGCGCGCCGGTCGGGGCCGAGGTCGGCACCGGCACCAGTCCGACGCCGGCCCAGCCGGCGGTGACCATGAGCGCGCCGGTCATCCCGGCGAGCACGACAGAGCGAGCGGCCTTGCGCATGGGGGGCTCCTGGGTCAGGGGTACTCCTTGGGATAACGCGCGGCGGCCGACTTCGGTGCGGCCGGGCCGGCTGGTGTGGTGCTTGTCGGACGCCGGGTCTAGGCCGCCCGCCGGCGGGTGCGCTATCCAGGTCGCGGAGTCCACGACTGTTACGTAGTGTCAGGTGATGTCCGGCAGCCGCCTCCGGGGCGCGACCTCCGCCCTGCTGCTCCTCGGGCTCCTGGCGACGCTTGCCGTTCTCCCCGCGCACGTCTCGGTCGGGCCGAGCGAACGGACCGTCGCGGCTCACGTCGCGGCCATCCGCGGTGACGACGGCGCCATCGTGGCGGCGCGGACCACTCCCGCTCGTCGCCTTGCCGACGTCACCCTCACGGCGGCGGCCCTGGACGTCACTCCCGCGCTGATGCCCTTCGATGTACGCCGGGATTCGGTCGTGCGAGCGGCCGGCCGGCAGTTCGACACCTGGGTCGCGCAGCGGGGCCCGCCTTCCTCCTGAGCACCGACGCCACCCCGTCGCCACCTCAGGAGTCCCCATGTCAATGCCCGATGCCGTCCCGAACCACCGTGCGCTCGCGCTGTCCGGCAGCGAGCTCGCCGAGATCGAGCGGATGCTGCTCGAGCACCGCGCCGCCCGCCGCGCGCAGCTGACGGCGCTGGCTCTGCCCGAGGCGCGGGAGCACATCTCGCCGCGCGCGCTGTCCCGAGCCACGACCGTCGCCCGGGCGGTGCTCGAGCAGGTGGACGCATCCCTCGGCCGGATCGCCGACGGCAGCTACGGCTGGTGCCGTCGCTGCCTCGCCGAGCTCGACGTGGAGCGGCTTCGCGCCGCGCCGTACCTCGCCTACTGCGCCCGGTGCACC
This sequence comes from uncultured Actinomycetota bacterium, assembly GCA_963765815.1. GTDB lineage: Bacteria > Actinomycetota > Actinomycetes > BP-191 > BP-191 > DATLNF01. The sequence continues at coordinate 29,345 of CAVXXT010000001.1, forward strand.
GTCTCGGGTTGAGACAGACTGCCCGTGTGGAGATCACGCTGGTGCGTGGGGACATCACGGCGCAGGACGTGGACGCGATCGTGACTGCGGCCAACTCGGGGCTGCGTGGCGGCGGGGGAGTCGACGCAGCCGTGCACTCCGCCGCCGGGCCGCAGCTGCTGGCCGCCTGTCGCATGCTGGCGCCGTGTCCCACCGGCTCGGCGGTCGTCACCCCGGCGTACGGCCTCGCGCCGGTGAAGTGGGTGATCCACGCCGTGGGGCCGATCTACTCCGGCCCGAGCGACGCGCCGCTGCTCGCGTCGGCGTACACCTCGTCGCTGGCCCGTGCTGACGAGGTGGAGGCGCACTCGGTGGCGTTCCCGTCGATCTCGACCGGCGTCTACGGCTACCCGATCGCGGAGGCCGCCCAGGTGTCCGTCCAGGCGCTCCGCTCGGCCGTCACGGGAGTGCAGCAGGTCCGGCTGGTCGCGTTCTCGAATGCGGTGCACGACGCGTGGGCGGCGAACCTGGACTAGGAGGAGGTGCTCTACACCGCGTGAGAGGTCACAGGGGGTTGGTCGCGGTCCTGGCGCTGCTCGGGGTCGTGCTGGTCGCGCCGGCATCGTCGGGGGCGAGCGCCGACCCGACGAAGCCGGGGGCGCTGAAGAGCACCCAGATCGAGTACGACGCCGGCCCCGCGGTGCTGATGACGCAGCCGACCAACGGCGCGCCCCAGCCGGTCGACCTGCACGGCGAGATCCGCGTGCCCACCGGCCGCGGCCCGTACCCGGTGATCCTGCTGATGCACGGCCGGCACCCGACCTGCACCTACGTCGCGCTGGAGCACCTCGGCCACCCGTGCCCCGCGACGCCGGCGACCGCGCCGATCGACTCCTACACCGGCTACCGCTACCTCGCGACCAACCTGGCGAGCCACGGCTACCTCGTCATCAGCGTCGACGCCAACGGCATCAACACCTACGACACGGCCGACCTCGACTCCGGCGCGGTCGCGCGAGCCGAGCTCATCAGCCGTTCGCTCGACCTGCTCGCGGAGTGGAACGACACCACCGGGCCGGGTGACGTCGGCGACACGCTCGTCGGCAAGGTCGACCTGCGCCGGGTCGGGGTGATGGGTCACAGCCGCGGCGGCGAGGGCGTCACGCGCTGGCTCGCCTACAACCGCGGCCGCACCGACGGCCCGCGCTACCCGGTGTCGGCCGTCTTCTCGCTCGCGCCGACCGACTACGTCGACGCGATCATCGACGACGCGACGCCGTACGCCGTCCTGCTGCCGCGCTGCGACGGCGACGTGTCGGACCTGCAGGGCGCCGACGTCTTCGAGCGCAGCCAGTACGCCGCGGACGGGCCGCTGCACCAGATCACGATCGAGGGCGCCAACCACAACTGGTTCAACACGGTCTGGACCCTCGACGACTTCGGCCCGACGGGCGACGCCGCGTGCCGCACCGAGTCGAAGGTCACGCTGCGGCTCACCGAGGCGCAGCAGGCGCGGGTCGGCCTGGCCTGGATGGCGGCGTTCTTCCGGCGGTACGTCGGCGGCGAGCGCCAGTTCGACCCGATGCTCACCGGACGCGGGTCGCGGTCGGCGCAGTGCAGCCCCAAGCTCATGCTGGCGTGCGGCGACCTCGCCGACGTGTCGTGGCAGCCCGCGCCGGGCCGGCTCACGTCGCTCGTCGTACCGGACGTCGACGGCGAGGAGATCGCGACGACGCAGGCCGGCGGACAGCTCGTCGGCGGGCCGGGGCTCGAGCTCGCCGGCTGCGACGCGTGGCAGTCGCGGCCGTGCCCGACGCAGGGCGTCACGGCCAGCCGATCCAACGGCCCGCAGGTGAGCCTGACCTGGGATCGGCCTACGTCGCTGACGCTCACCGCTCCCCGGTCGTGGCACGGCGACGCGCGCGGTGACTTCGTCGTCCGTCTCGGCGTCAACGCGGGCGAGGACGAGAGCTCCGGGCACGAGGTCGGGACCGGTCTGCTGCAGCTGCGCCTTCAGCTCACCGACACGCACGGGCGCACCCAGGTCGTCGCGGTGACACCCGCGATGGGCCAGCCGGAGCCGCCGCCGGGGAGCACGGTGCGCAACCTGCTGCTGTCCGACGTCCGCATCCCGCTGCGGCTGTTCTCCGGCATCGACGTGACGTCGCTGCGCAGCGCGCGGCTGCTCTTCGACGACCCGGCCGGCTCGGTGCAGCTCGCCGACATGGCGCTGCACGCCGGCTGACCCGGGCTCGCTCCGCCGCCCGAACCATGTCCGGATCTGTGACAGATCCGTGCTCGGGACACTCCACAGTTCGGCGGCGTAGGGTGCCGAGGACTGCCGGTTGGCCCGCTGGGGGCGACGCGCCGGCTCGAGCTCGGGGGATCCACGCGATGAACGTTCGCCGTACGTCACTGCTCTGCGCTCTCGCTCTCGTCGCCGTCGTCGCGCCTGGGGCGCGCGCGGCCCGGGCACCAGGCCGCGTCGACCTGTCCGCCGCCAAGGCGATGCTGCGCGCCGCAGGCGTCACGGCGCCGTCGCTCACGCCGGACCAGCAGAAGAAGTACAAGGACTGCAGCAGCGTCGACTACACCGACAGCCCGGACGGCACGGCGCTCGACGTCGCGTCGTACACCACGGCGTACGACTGCATCGACCCTGACGGCTGGCTGTTCGCGATCGACACCGTCGACGCGTGGGACCGCACGGACCTCGACTTCGTCGACATCTACGTCGACACCGACCTCAACGCGCTGACCGGCTGCGACGGCTTCGACTACTTCGTCTACGGCTACTGGGAGGCCGATGTCGACGACCTGCTCGGCGGCGTCTTCCGGTCCACCTCGTGCGCCGACGCCGACGTCGAGCTGGTGGCCTCGGCGGCGATCCTGCACCCCGACCCGCGGAGCCTCGGTCTGCTGTTCGACAACTACGCGATCGGGTCGCCGGGCGAGTTCGCCTGGTACGGCGACATCTCGGCGGTCAGCGAGCAGGACCTCGAGGAGTTCCCGAAGACCGGCTCGCACCTGGAGACCGGGTTCCTCGACACCTGCACCCCCCAGTCCCAGCCGAGCGGCTACGTCACGCAGAGCCCGAAGTCGACCCTCATCGCGCCGGCGCTGACCGCGGCCGGCGCGACCGATGTCGCCACGCACGCGTACGGCCTGGTCACCTTCGCCGGCGCCGCCTCCCTCGCCGACGTCGTCACCGCGATCGACCCCCAGGCGGTCGTGGAGCCCAACCACCTGCGGCCGTGGTCGGCCGTGCCCAACGACACGGCGTACGCCCTGCAGTGGAACCTCGCGGCGGTCAAGGCGGAGCAGGCGTGGGACCTCACGCACGGCTCGCTCGCGGTGACGGTGGCCGTCGTCGACAGCGGCATCGACAGCGCCCACCCGCAGCTCGCCGGCAAGCTCGTCGCCGGGTACGACGCGACGGCGGGCACCGGCCTCGCCCCCGGCAACACCGACGAAGCGGGCCACGGCACGGCGGTCGCCGGTGTCGTCGCCGCGCGCACCAACGACGCCGAGGGCCTGGCCGGCCTCGGCTGGGACACCCGGGTCATGCCGGTCAAGGCCGGTGACGCCGACGGCGCCAGCAACGCGGCGACGATCGAGGGCATCCGCTGGGCGGCCGACCACGGCGCGCAGGTCATCAACCTGAGCCTCGGCTCCTGCGTCGCCAGCCAGCTCGAGCAGGACGCGGTCGACTACGCCGACTCCAAGGGCGTCGTGGTCGTCGCCGCGGCCGGCAACTCCGGCCCGGGCGCCTCGCCGGACTACCCGGCGGCGTACCCGTCGGTCCTCGCGGTCGGGGCGACCGGCGTCGACGGCACCATCGCGCGCTACTCCAACACCGGCGCGTACGTCGACCTCGTCGCGCCCGGCGGGTCCGGCGACGGCATCGACGAGCACTCGATCCGGGTGCTGCGGCCCAACGGCGGCGAGACGGTGATCGACGGCACGTCGTTCTCCAGCCCGCACGTCGCCGCGGCGGCCGCGCTGCTCTACGCCCGCAAGGCGACGATCACGCCGGCGGAGGCCCGCTCGATCCTCACGTCGACGGCCGCCGACCGTGGCGCCGTCGGTCGTGACGACGTCTACGGCGCCGGTCTGCTCGACGTCGGTCGGGCAGTGGCGGCGACGGGCAGCTCCGGTCCGGCACCGACGCTCAGCGCTCCGGCGACCGCGACGGCCGGGGTGCTCATCACCGTCGGCGGCACGGCGGCGCCCGGCGCGGCGGTCGAGCTGTGGGGCGTCACCGCGCCCAACGGCACGATCACCAGGGTCAACACCCCGACCGTCACCGCCGACGCCAACGGCACCTGGACCAAGACCATCCGACCGCTTCGCAACGTCAACCTCCAGGCGCGCGTCGGCTCGGCCGTCTCCGGGACGCGGTTCATCGCGGTCAAGACCGACGTCACGCAGTCGGTCGCCCCGCTCGCCGGCTGCGTCGTCCAGGTCTCCGGCCGGGTCTTCGAGCCGAAGCCGGGCCGGACCGTCTTCATCCGCGCCGTCGACGCGGCGGGTCGCACCGTCAGCCTCGGGACCGGGACGGTCCAGGGCGACGGCCGGTTCCTGCTGCGCAAGACGTATGCCTGCGGTCAGCGGCTCTCGGTCTACACCGTCATCGAAGGGGACGCGGTCAACCGTCCCGGGGCGACCGGCACCCAGCCGATCACCACCCGACGGTGACGACCGGCGGTCGCTAGGGCTGCCGGCCCCCGGCCGTTCTGTGTCCGGCGGCGCGGCGTCGACGTGCTCGGCCGCGGACACAGATCGGCGAGGCGGCGCTGTCCACAGATTCGCGGCGGGTCCGTCACTGCGGCATTGGCGGCGTCATCCTCGAGGGCATGACGAAACTCGTGATCCCGACCCCGTCGGCGCCGGCGTACGACGCGTATGTCACCTACACGCAGGACGAGGGCATCGGCGCCGTCAACCCGCACGACGTCGAGCTGTGGCTGCCGTTCCCCGGTGAGGACGCCGGCGGCACGTGCGCCGTGATCGACGGCGGCGGAAAGCCGCCGCGGCCGGAGATCGGCAGCAATCTCGCGCTGGTCATCAACGGCATCCCGGAGCTCGAGCGCGCGCTGATCAAGGTGCACGGCGTGCCGTGCCCGAGCTGGGCGATCGAGCTCTACCGCGACCTGCTCGGCGCGCTCGACGGCCGCGTGACGACCGACCTGCTCGCCGTCGAGGGCTACCGCTGGGAGTCCTGGGTGCTCTCCGGCGGTCTGACCGCCGCCGCGTAGATCTAGTCGGCCACTTAGTCTATTCTGTGATCATGGAGATCGGGGTGCATGCCGCCAAGACGCAGTTCTCCGCACTCCTGCGCCGGGTGGCCGCGGGGGAGGACGTCGTGATCCTGCGCGGCAGCCACCCGGTGGCGAAGCTCGTGCCCGTGCGGCCGACCCGCAGGCGCCAGCTCGGCGTCGACGCCGGCTTGTTCGAGGTGCCGGACGACTTCAACGACGCCCTCCCCGCGGACGTCCTGGCCGGCTTCGAGTCATGACCTACCTGCTCGACACCCACGTCTGGCTCTGGATTCTCACCAAGCCCGAGCGTCTGAGCGGCGAGGCTGCCGACGTCATCGCCGACCAGTCTTCGGCGTTGGTGCTCTCCGGAGCCAGCTCGTGGGAGATCGCGATCAAGTACGCCATCGGGCGCCTCTCACTGCCGTCGCGGCCGTCGGTCTACGTTCCCTCGCGACTGCGAGCCTCCGGGGTACGCGGGATGCCGATCGAGCACGCGCACTGCCTCGCGGTCGCCGAGCTCCCTCCGCTGCATCGCGACCCGTTCGACCGGCTGATCGTCGCGCACGCTCAGCTGGAGGGCTACACCGTCATCACTGGCGACGAGCAGATCCAGCAGTACGACGTCGACGTCATCGCCGCGTGACATGCACGTCGACCGAGCAGCGTGCCGGGCTCTCCACAACTTGTCCTGCTCGGCTCCGGGATGTCGGCGCCGGTGCCTAGCCTCGGGTGGATGACGACCTCTCCTGCCTCGTCCGCCGACCGCCAGCTCGCGCGCATCCGCGCCCTCCTCGCGAAGGCCGAGCACCCGAGCACTCCGCCGCACGAGGCGGAGGCGATGTCGGAGAAGGCGGCCGAGCTGATGGCGCGCTACGCGATCGACCGCGCGCTGGTCGATGCGGCGTCGCCCAACGGGTCGGTGCCGGTCGGGCGGGTGGTGCGGGTGGTTGCGCCGTACGCCGTGCCGAAGGCGCTGCTGCTGTCCGGTGTCGCGGCGGCGGACCGGGTGCGCGTCGTCATCGCGACGGATCCCTCCGGTGAGGGACGGGTCTGCACCCTTGTCGGGTACGCCGCCGACATCGAGCTGGTCGAGCTGCTCTTCACCAGTCTGCTGCTGCAGGCGAGCACCGCGATGCGGCTCGCGTCGGCGGGTCAGCGGCGGGTGCGGGCGTTCCGACACGCGTTCCTCATGGGCTACGCGTCGGTGGTGTCCGGCCGGGTGCGGGAGGCCCAGCACCGTGCGGTCGTCGAGGACGCGACGACGCGGGGCAGCACGTCGACGGCGCTGGTGCTCCGTGGCCGCAGCGACGCGGTGGACCGTGCGGTGACGGAGATGTTCCCGCGCCTCGGTCGCCTGCGGACGTCGGTCAGCGACGGCGGTGGTCTGCGTGCCGGACACGCCGCCGGTGCCGCAGCGGACATCTCCGCGTCACGGGGCGGGGTTGCCGGCGGTCGGGTCCGCGCTCTCGGCTCGTAAGACCGCTCCGTTGCGTAGAAACCGCGCTCCGGCTGGTTCTCGCGTTGCCGGTGTCAGGTGGCGTTGTGGAACTCGACCTGCCAACGCCACTCCGACCTGTCGTCGGCGTGCCACCACGAGGTGAGTACGCCGGCCTCGCCGCCGGGCAGCAGCACCAACCGCCCGAGGTCGTCGTCGGTCGGCCAGCCGTCCTCGAGGGTGACGGCGTCGCCCCGGCGTACCAGGTAGGACATCGGTCCCTCCTCGCCGCGCTCCAGCCCTTCGCCGCGGGCGACGACACCGCCGTCGGCGTCGCGCACGGTCACGTCGAGCGTCGGGGGAGCGGCGTGCACCAGCACCCGGTCGCCCGCGACGTCGGCGTCGACCCGGCACCGCGCGAACGCCAGCCCGCTCGCCCCGGCGCCCGGAAACCACAGGTCCCACACCTCGTCAGTCATGGCGCCAGCGTAGCGACGGACGCCGCCGCTAGGGTCGGTGCGTGCTCGCACCGGAGACGAAGTACACGACCGCGGGTGAGGTCTCGATCGCCTATCAGGTGTTCGGGACCGGGGACCGCTGCCTGCTGATGTCCCGCGGCTACGCGACGCACCTGGACATGGACTGGGACTCCTCGCTCTGGGTCTCGTTCGCGGAGGGTCTGGGCGCGTTCGCGCGCGTCATCACCTTCGACAAGCGCGGCACCGGGCTCTCCGACCGGGCGAGTGAGGTGCCCACCATGGAGCAGCGCGTCGATGACATGCGCGCCGTCCTCGACGACGCGGGGGTCGAGCGAGCCACGCTGTTCGGCATCTCCGAAGGCGCGCCGATGTCGCTGCTCTTCGCCGCGACGCACCCCGAACGGGTCGAGTCGCTGGTGCTGTACGGCGGGATGGCCCGCGCGACCTGGGCGCCGGACTACCCGTGGGCGACGGACACCGAGGCACTGCTCGAGTCGGCGCAGGAGTTCCTCCTGCCGCACATGTACACCGGCACCGACATCGAGATCTGGACCCCGTCGTACGCCGACGACGTCGAGATGCAGCGCTACGTCGCGAAGTACCGCCGCGCGTCGGCCAGCCCCGGCGCGATGGCCACGCTCTTCCTGATGTTCCTCGAGGTCGACGTGCGCGACCTCCTGCCGTCGATCCACGTGCCCACCCTCGTGATCCACCGGTACGGCGACCGCGTGGTCAACCGGCACGCCGGGCGCTACCTCGCCGAGCACATCGCCAGCGCGAAGTACGTCGAGCTGCCGGGCCAGGACCACCTGCCGTGGGCCGGGGACGCCGCGTCGATCATCAGCGAGATCCGGGAGTTCGTCACCGGTGAGCGCGGGCCGGCGCCGGAGCCCGACCGGGTGCTGGCCACCGTGATGTTCACCGACATCGTCGACTCGACCGGGCGAGCCGTGCGCCTCGGCGACGCGGCGTGGCGCGAGGTGCTGATCCGCTACCAGCACGCCGTCGCGGTCGAGGTGGGGCGGCACCGAGGTCGTGAGCTCAAGTCGCTCGGCGACGGCGCGCTCGCGACGTTCGACGGACCGGGCCGGGCGATCGCCTGCGCGAAGGCGATCCGGGCTCGCGCGACGGAGCTGGGGCTGGGCGTGCGGACCGGGCTGCACTGCGGCGAGGTCGAGGTCATGGGCGACGACGTCGGCGGGATCGCGGTGCACGTCGCGGCGCGTGTGTGCAGCGCCGCCGAGCCGGACGAGGTCCTGGTCACCAGCACGGTGAAGGACCTCGTCGCGGGCTCCGGCGTGATGTTCACCGATCGTGGGCAGCCACCGCTGAAGGGGATAGACCGTCCCTGGCAGTGCTGGGCCGCGGACTGACGACGGCTGACTCGGCGTCGAGTGCGCGACCGGCGAGCGCCCAGGCGAACAACCACGGCACGAACGCCGCGCCCAACGCGATCAGGTCGGACAGCACCAGCATCAACGGGAACCAGGCGAGCAGCAGGACCGGCGTCACGCGCGGGCGATAGCCGCGCCGGAGCAGGCCGATGCCGAGGACGATCGAGCCGATCAGCGAGATGAGCAGGCCGGGGATGCCCGCGACGGCGAAGAACTCCTCGAGCAGCGGCGTCCAGTACTCACCGGCCACCGCGACCGTCGTGAGCACGTAGCCGGACAGCGCGATCCGCCAGCCCCACTTCTCCGCGCCGTACGGCGTCGGCCGCGAGCGGCGGACGAGGAAGGCGCACGCCGTGGCGACGAGGAACAGCGGCAGGTAGAGCTTGCCCCAGGTCGTGTAGACCGTGTCGGCGCTGCCCCAGTCGAGCAGCGGACGCAGCCGTTCGGCGGCCGGCTCGGCCCAGGCGCGCACGCCGGGCAGGTCGAGGTCGGACTTGCCGTCGGCGGTCTGGAATCGGGCGAGGGCGTGGATCGGCGTGATGACGAGGCTCGCGACGGCAGCCGCCATCGCGCTGCGGGTGACGAGTCGGTCTCGGTCCATGGCCTGCTCCTTCGGGTCGGTACGGCGTGACTGCAGTCGACCGCGCGGGAGCGAGGTACGTCGTCGGCGTACCGCTTGATCCGCTCTCCACCCCAGGGTTGACGCGGATCACCCGGCGCGGCGGCTACGGTCGCGGCGTGGACACCCTGCTGAGCCCTCGCGACGCAGGCCTGCCGGCAGCGCTGCTGGCGCTGGCCGTCGTCGAGCTGGTCAGCCTCGGCCTCGCCGACACGGCCGCGCTCCCGTTCGCGGTCGTCACGTCGACGCTGCTCGTCGCGCGCCGGCGGTGGCCCTGGGCGATCGGCACGCTGACCTGCGTCGTGATGGCGATGCTGCCGTGGTTCGGCCCCGAGCTCGACGACCCCGCCACCCCGATCCTGGTCGTCGGCGTCGCGACGTACACGATGGGCCGCCGGCTGCCCGACCTGCGCGGGGCCGCGAGCGTCGCGCTCCTGCTCGGGTTGCTCGTCGTCGACCTGCAGTTCACCACCAAGGACAAGTTCGACGTCAGCGACGTCGTGTTCCTCGCGGTGATGACGCTGCCGCCGTATGCCGCGGGTCGGGTCATGCGCGCGCTGGCGGCGCGCAACGAGCGGTTACGCGAGCAGGCAGCGGAGCTGCTGCGGCTGCAGGACCAGGTGCGGGTCGAAGCCGCGGCGGCGGAGCGGGGACGCATCGCGAGAGAGCTGCACGACGTGATCGCGCACTCGGTGAGTGCGATGGTCGTGCAGGCCTCGGCCGCCGAGGAGCTGATGGCCGGCGACCCGGTGCGTGCGCGCGCCGCCGTGCGGGAGGTCGCGACGACCGGCCGGCGCGCGCTCGCGGAGACGGGCCGGTTGCTGCACCTGCTGCGGGACAGCGGTGACGAGCTCGGGCTGGCGCCCGACGTCGGGCTGGGGCGGTTGACGGAGCTGGTGGACGGGTTCCGGCGTGACGGGCTCGACGTGTCACTGGACGTGTCCGGGTCGGTGGCTGATCTGCCGGCGGGCGTCGACCTCTCGGCGTACCGCGTCGTGCAGGAGTCACTCACCAACGCGCTCAAGCACGGCGACGCGACCGTCCGCGTCGACATCGCGCGCAACGCCGAGCGGCTGCGGATCGAGGTCGTGAACCCGATGTCGCCGACGTCGGTGCGCCCCGGCGGCTCCGGCCTCGGCCTGGTCGGCATGGGGGAGCGGGTGTCGGTGTTCGGCGGGTCGCTGTCGCACGGCGTCGTCGACGGCGCATGGTGCCTGGTCGCCGAGCTGCCGCTCGCGGTGGACGGATGATCCGGTGACGTCGGTCGTCGTCGCCGACGACCAGGACCTGGTCCGGTCCGGTCTCGTGCTGGTGCTGCAGGCGCGCGGCCTCGAGGTCGTGGGCGAGGCGGCGGACGGACGAGAGGCGGTCGACGTCGTACGGCGTACGTCGCCGGACGTCGTGCTGATGGACGTGCGGATGCCGGTCCTCGACGGCATCGCGGCGACGCGGGAGCTGGTCGCCGCGGGTGTGTCGTCGCGCGTGCTGATGCTGACGACGTACGACCTCGACGAGTACGTCTACGGCGCGCTGCGCGCCGGCGCGGCGGGGTTCCTGCTCAAGGCGACGCCGCCGGAGAAGCTGGTCGCCGGGATCGAGACCGTCGCTGCCGGCGACGCGCTGCTCGCGCCGATGCTGACGCGTCGGCTGATCGAGGAGCACATCCGCCGGCCGGCGCCGGTGGCCGGCGTACCGGAGCCGCTGCAGGTGCTGACCGAGCGCGAGCTCGACGTGCTGCGGCTGATGGCGCGCGGGCTGGCGAACGGCGAGATCGCGGAGGCGCTGTTCGTCAGCGAGGCGACGGTGAAGACGCACGTGAACCGGGTGCTCGGCAAGCTCGGCATGCGCGGTCGGGTGCAGGCCGTCGTGCTCGCCTACGAGACCGGCCTGGTCCGCCCGGGCGACGTGTAACGGGACGAGCGTCATACGGGCTGTGGACGGCGTGGCTCGGTTTGTCGGCGCTGGTCTCGACCGTGGTGGCTCCCACTTCTGAGGAGGCCGCCGATGCCGAAGTCCCGTCACCGCCGCAAGGGCACCACCCGCCCGCGGGTGCGCCACGAGCAGGTCAGGCACCCCGACTGCGTCGCCTGCAACGACCCTGACTGGAACGAGGATCGGGACCTCGAGCAGATGCTCGACCAGGTCGCGCGAGTGGGCTGGACCGCCATGGGCGTGCTCGGCGACCGTGAGCACCCGCCGTACACCTACACCATCGGGCTCAGCCTGGTGGGCCACCCCGAGCTGGTCATCGTGGGGATGGCGCCGGAGTCGGCGTACGCCGAGATCGGCCGGCTCGCCGCGACGGTCCTGGCGGGCGAGTCACTCGACGACGTCGACGAGCTGGAGAAGCCCTGCGGCTGCAGCTACCGCTTCGTCCGGGTGGGTTCCCGTGCGATCGACCTCAACCGGGCGGAGCTGCTCGCTGACTACGAGGGCGCGATCCAGTGCGTCTGGTCGGTCGGCGGCCGCTACCCGGGCGAGCCGGGCTACCCGGAGATCGCCTTCCGGCAGCCGATCCTGGGCCCGTCGTCGTGGGTATGATGATCGGTATGACACGGCGCGCGAAGATCGCGGTGAGCCTCCCTGCTGAGCTCGTCGCCGCGGCCCGACGCGCGGTGAAGAGCGGACGCGCGCCGAGCGTCAGCGCCTACGTCGAGACGGCGCTCGCGCACCAGGTCGACCGTGACGAAGGCGGCGACTGGATCGATGAGTGGTTGGCGGAAACCGGCGGTCCGATGACAGCGGAGGAGGAGGCATGGGCCGACGAGGTCCTCGGGCTGACCCGGGTGCGACGTTCGACACGGGCGCGCTGATTGCGATCGACCGCGGCGAACGCGAGATGTCGGTCCTGGTCTCGAAGGCGACGAAGCGAAACGTGGTGATGGCCGTGCCTGCTGCGGTGCTTGCCCAGGCATGGCGTGATCCGCGCACGCAGGTTCGGCTCACTCGGTTCGTGGAGTCGGCGCAGTGCGAGGTCGTGCCGCTGGACCGGCGGACAGCGAAGCGCGCCGGTCAGCTGTGTGCCGCGACGGGCACGTCCGACGTCGTCGACGCCTCGGTGGTCGTCTGCGCGCACGACCGCGGCCAGCCGGTCGTCACGTCCGACCCGGACGACCTGCGCCGGCTCGACCCGCACCTTCGCCTGCTGCCGATCTGACCCACGAGCTCAGGGGGTGACGAGGCCGCTCTCGTAGGCCGCGATGACGGCCTGCACGCGGTCGCGTACGCCGAGCTTGGCCAGCACATTGCCGACGTGGGTCTTCACCGTGCCGGCGGAGACGACCAGCTCGGCGCAGATCTCGGCGTTGCTCAGCCCGTGCGCGATGAGCCGGGGAGCGTTTCAGTGACGGCGACCGCATCCGGACGCGGTTTCCGTGCCTGAAACGCTCCCCGGTGTCGGGTGGGAGCGGGTCTTGCTAGAGCCGGCCTGGTACGACGCGAGCTCAGCGGCGGTGCGGACGCCGGACCAGCGGGCCACTTCGGCGTCGAGGTCGAGCCGCTCGATCGGCGCGGCGTTCTCGAACTCGCCCCACGCCTCGCGGGGGAGCATCCACATGATCTCGAACTCGTTGCCGTCGGGGTCCGCGCCGTACAGGCTCTTCGTCGCGCCGTGGCTGGACTCGCCGCCGAGCGCTCCGGCCGCGAGCAACGAGGCGCGCGCGTCGACCAGCTCGTCGATCGTGTCGACCTGCCAGGCCAGGTGGTAGAGCCCGATGCCGCTGCGCTTCGGCCCGGAGGCTGCGCCGATGCCGAACAGGCCGAGGTCGTGGTGGTTGCCGCCGCGGGGGAGCCGGAGGAACGCGGCGTTGGCGCGCGGCTCGCGGGCGACCACCTCCATGCCGAACGTGTCGCTGTAGAAGCGCACCGACCGCTCGAGCTCGGCGACGAAGAGCACCGCGTGGTTGAGCCGGATCGGCGAGAACGACATGGCGGCTGACCTCCCAGGAAAGGTTGTTGCAGAGTCAACTTCTTCAACCAGTGGACCGCTCCCGGGATTCCCGGATCGGCGTACTCTGCGCCGCACAGAGCCTGGTGCGTCAAGCGACGAGGAGACGCGAGTGAACCGGATGCGAGTAGTGGTGCTGGGCGCGATGGTCGCGATGACGCTGGCGGGCTGCGCCGACGACGCGGACGACCCGTCGCCGCAGGCGTCGGCGTCGGTCGCCGCGACGACGTCGGCGCCGACACCGCCCACGAAGGTCGCCGTCCGCGGCGGGGTCAACGACCCGGCCGACCTGAACATCGCCGCGCTCGCCTTCCTGCCTGCCGAGGTGAAGGTCGTGGCCGGCGCGGCGGTCTCCTGGACCGTCGCCGGACCCGAGCCGCACTCCGTCACCTTCCTGCCGCCCGGGCAGCAGGCGCCCACGCCGGACAAGGCGGGCGCGCTGTTCGCGCCGACGCCGCCGAAGGGCCCGTACGACGGGACGACGCTCGTCAACTCCGGCCTCGGCCCGCAAGGACCTGGTGCGCCGATGACCTTCGACGTCACGTTCGCGAAGGCGGGCACCTACGCGTACCTCTGTGTGATCCACCCGCAGATGCGCGGCACCGTCGTCGTCGGCGAGCCGTCGGCGGCCGACACGCAGTCGGCGATCGACGAGCGCGGCAAGGCCGAGGAGTCGCAGTGGCTGGCGGAGGGCCAGGCCGCGAAGAAGGCGCTGGTCGAGAAGCCCGCGGCGCAGACCAAGAACTCCGACGGCTCGACGACCTGGACGGTCCAGACCGGCGTGTCGACGCCGCACACCAACGTGCTGGCTTTCGTGTCCCCGGCGCTGGCGCTGAAGCCGGGTGACAGCGTGACGTTCGTGAACGGCTCGGCCGCGCCGCACACCGCGACCTTCGCCGGCGGGACAGTCATACCGCCGAACCCCGAGGACCCGAAGGTCCTCGCGCCGGCCCCGGGCAAGTCGCCGCAGACGCTGAAGGCGACCGGCTACTTCAACACCGGATGGCTGCCGCCGGACGCGCCGCCGGGCGCCGGGCCGCCGCTGCCGGCACGGAGCTTCACCTTCGTCGTGCCGCGGGCCGGGAGCTACGCCTACATCTGCGCGCTGCACGTCGCGAGCGGCATGGCCGGGACGCTCACCGCGGTCTAGATCCGGTCGGTGCGCGGCTCGAGTGAGGTCGACGCCTACCCGGTGTGCGCGGCCAGGTCGGCGAGGATCTCCGGCAGGCTGGCGACCAGAGACAGGTGGCCGTGCTCGGGGTGCACGTGCGCGCGTGCGCCTGGTACGCGCGCCGCGAGCCACTCGCCATGGGCTGGCGGCACCATCAGGTCGTGGTGGCCCTGCCAGATCGCGACCGGTACGCCGATGTCGCGGAGCTCGAAGCCCCAGGGCTTGGCGAACGCGAGGTCGTCGTCGAGCCAGCCGTCCGGGCTGCCCTCGACCGCGTGCCGGAAGGACGACGCGAGCCAGTCGGCGAGGTGCTCGCCGATGAAGGACCGGTCGACGTCGTCGACGAGGGTCTCCAGCGAGCCGGCGACGTCCGCGGCCGTGATCTCTCGCATCCCGGCGGCCTGCTCGGTGAGAAACGGCCGCAGTGCTTCCTCGCCCTCGGCGGCGAGTCCGAACTCGGTGATGTTGTCCTGGCCCATGCCGGCGAGGAAGTCGAGGTCGTCGACGGCGTACGGTCCGACGCTCGCGATCGTCGCGGCACCCCGGCAGCGCGGTACGCCGGCCGCGGCGCAGGCCAGCGCGTGCGGCCCGCCGCCGCTCCAGCCGAGGGTCAGGTAGTCGCCCAACCCGAGGTGATCGAGCACGGCGTGGGTGTCGGCGACGACATCGACGACCCGCCGACCCGGCAGGCGGTGCGACTCGCCGTACCCGGGGCGGTTGGCGCTGACGACCCGCAGGCCGGCCGCGCGGGCCGCGTCGATCATCGAGGAGAGCGGCACAGCGCCGCCCGGCGTCCCGTTGTGGAAGACCAGCGCGGTGTCGCCCTCGTCGTCGGCGTAGCCGGTGATGTGGCGTCCGTCAGGCATCGTCAGCTCGAGGTTCGGCATCCCTCGATGCTGCCACAGACGGACCGAGCGCTGATTCTGCGGCTGCCCGCTCGTCTGCACTGTGAGGCGAGGACAGGGGAGCGACCGTGCCGCACAGTGGCGATCGGTGTCGGGCGGTCGTCGAGGTCGTGGACGGCGACGTCGAGATCGCGACGGTGGCGATCAGCGGTGCCGTGCCCGAGCTCTTCGTCGTCGACGTGGCCGCGCGCCTGCAGCTGGCCGCGCGACAGCTCGGCTGGACCGCACGACTGCGGGCGCCGTCGAAGGACGTGCGCGCGACCTGCGACCTAGTCGGACTCGGCGAGCAGCTCTGCGGGCAGCCCGAAGGACGGGAAGATGCTGACGTCGAGGAAGTGGTTGAGCCCGACGATCCGCCCGCCTGACGTCTCGATCACCTGCAGCGCCCACGGCGTCCACCGGCCCGGCTCAGCCGGCTTGTAGGCGCCGTACGCCGCCGCGCCGTTCACCAGCCCGACCGGCACCAACCGCGAGCCGCGACAGCCGATGCCGTGACCGAGGTAGAACGCGGCCATCTCCTTCGGACCCTGCAGCCACATCGGGAACGGCGGCATCGAGAACTGCGCGTCCTCGTGCACGAGCGAGACCAGCGACTCGATGTCGTAGCGCTCGAAGGCGTCGACGTACCGCGCGAGCAGCGCCTTGTCCGCCTCGGCGACGGTCGTCGGCGTGCCGACCTCACGCTCGGCCAGCGTCGCGTGCGCGCGCTGCAGAGCGCTGTTGACCGACGCCACCGTCGACTCGAGCAGCTCCGCGACCTCACTCGCCTGCCAGCGCAGCACGTCGCGCAGGATGAGCACGGCGCGCTGCCGCGGCGGCAGGTGCTGCAGCGCAGCGACGAAGGCGAGGCGGATCGAGTCCCGCAGTGCCGCGATCTCGCCCGGGTCGGCGTCCGTCGGCAGGACACGCGTGTCGGCGATCGGAGAGACCCACTCGCGCTCGGCGAGCACGTCGGGCAGGTCTGCGCTCGCCGACCACGGCGCGGACAGGTCCATCGGCTGCGCGCGGCGCTGCGAGCTGCGCAGCATGTCGAGGCAGACGTTGGTGGTGATGCGGTAGAGCCACGAGCGCACCGACGCGCGGCCCTCGAAGTCGTCGGCGGCCCGCCATGCGCGCAGCATCGCCTCCTGCACCGCGTCCTCGGCGTCGAACCCGGAGCCGAGCATGCGGTAGCAGTAGCCGGTCAGCTCGCGCCGGTAGGTCTCGAGCTCGCGCTCGAGCTCCGCGCCGGTCGGCGGTGCCGCGGTGATGGTGCTGTCCATCCGCGCAGCGTACGGCGGTGTCGCGACTGCATCTAGGACAGTGCCGATGTCGATGCCCTCCTGTCCGGCCGTCGGTGGGTGCTGGACCTCGATGCGGGGTACGCCGAAGGAGGTCGACAGCGAGAAGGAGCAGACATGGCGAAGCTCACCGCGGCGCAGCGGGCCAAGCTCGAGCCGAAGGAGTTCGGCCTGCCCGAGAAGGCGCGCACGCCCGAAGCCCGCAAGGAGTCCGGCAACTACCCGATGCCGGACAAGGGGCACGCGATCAGCGCGAAGTCGCTCGCGAAGCGCCAGCACGAGGAGGGCAACCTCAGCAAGAAGGACATGGAGCGGATCGACCGCAAGGCCGACAAGGTCCTCGGCTCCTAGATCTCATCCACGGCTTGTCAGCCCCCCGACCGATGATCGTGTGGTCTGTCGACAGCGCCGCAGACTGTGGACGGACCACACGATCAGATCATTCGGTTGGTGAGGCGACTGGACCCGACTAGCGGAAGTCGTAGCCGAGCTGGTCGAGGCGACGGAGCAGGAAGCTCAGAGCGAGCACGCCTTGTGTCCGGTCCCCACCGCCGTCGTGCATCACGACGACACCGCCGGGGCGCACCTCGCGCAGCACCGTGTCGACGACGTGGCGCAGCCCGGGCTTGGCCCAGTCGCGCGGGTCGACCGACCAGTCGAGCGGCTGCAGCTCCAGCGCGTGCGCCTCGGCGACGAGCGTCGGCGACCAGCGCCCACCCGGCGCGCGGAAGTACCGCGGCACGACGCCGCTGATGCCGAGCAGGATGCCCTGGGTGGTCCGCAGGTCGGCGTAGATCGCCGCGCCGGGCTTGAGCGCGACGTCCTGGTCGTGGTGGGTCGTGTGGTTGCACAGGTCGTGCCCGGCCCGGACGATCGCGCGGACGACGTCGGGATGCTGCTGCGCCTCCTGGCCGACCACGCAGAAGACCGCGTGCGCGTCGTACTTCGCGAGCAGTGCGAGCACCTGCGGGGTGAACGTCGGGTCGGGTCCGTCGTCGAAGGTGAACAGCACCGACCGGCCGGCCTGGCCGCGAGCGCTGGGCAGCGGCGGCGCCGACATCAGCCCGGTGGCAGGAAGGGCGCGCGGCGCATTGGGCACCCGCGGGCGGGTGGGCGCCGGCGCACCCGGGGCGGCGGGCAGCGGCTGAAGCGCGGTTGCGATCGGCGAGGTTCCGCCGTCGGCCGGCAGTGTGCTGGCGCGGCCCTCCGTGGTGCCCGACAGGGTCACCGGCGAGGCGACGGACAGCGCGACCATCGCGAGCGCCATGCCGAGCGTGCCGCCGACCCGGCGTACGCCGTGCTGCGGCAGCCGCCGGTCCTTGACCGCGGCGGCGCCGATCGTCGACGCGAGCGCGCCCAGCCGCCCGGTACGCCGGAACAGCCGCTCGCCTCCGTGCCGACCGCTGTACATGCCCCCGCCGATGTCCCGCGATGTGCGCCGGCGACCGCCGCGCGCAGTACGACCTTAGGGCACCGCGCAAGTCCGCCGAACGGGGGTCGGCGAGGGCGCTTCGCGCGCCTACAGTCGTGCCATGAGCGTCGAGGGCGTCGACGGCCGCCGCGTGGTCCTGGTCGGGCTGATGGGCAGCGGCAAGACGACGGTGGGCCGGCTGGTCGCCCGACGACTCGGCTGGAGCTGCTGGGACAACGACGACGAGCTGGTACGCCGCACCGGACGGCCGCTCCGCGAGCTGACCGCGCTGGACGCCGGCGACCTGCACCGCAAGGAGCACCGGGTCCTGGTCGCGGGACTCACCGCGCCGACACCGCTCGTGGTCTCGGCCCCGGGCTCCGTCGTACCCGTCGACGACGACGTCGCGGCGCTGCTCGCCCCCTGCTTCGTCGTCTGGCTGCGGGCGCAGCCGCAGACGCTGTCGGCGCGGGTGCACGCGAGCCCGCAGCACCGGGCGGTCGGGACCGACGCCCGGGCGAGGCTCGCGGCGCAGGCGACCGCGCGCGCGGCCTACTACGAGGCCATCGCCGACCTCGTGGTGGACGTCGACGAGGTCGACGCGTCCGACGTCGCCGACCTGATCGTCGCCCGGGTGGGTGTCGGCCGCCTGACAGCAGATGCCGGCGACCGACCGGAAGATCTCGGACCATGAGAGCTCGCGCGGTGCTGGTCGTGCTGTCGCTGTCCGTCGCAGCCGGCTTCTCGCTGCCGGCCGAGGCACGCACGCCGCGCTACGTGTCCGGTGTGCTGCCGGTGCCGCACCGGGCCCACGGCAACAACGACGCCGAGCCCGGCGTGGCGGCGGCGCCGGACGGCACGCTGTGGGCCACGTCGAACTCCGTCGACGGCCCCTGCGGGACCGCGGTTGAGACGCCCGCCACGACGGTGCGGGTCACCTACTGCGGCGCCAACGTGTGGCGCTCTCTCGATGGCGGTCGCCGCTGGCAGTGGATCGCCAACCCGTTCGTCGCACTGGGGGGCACTCCGGCGCAGCAGGTGCTCGGCGGCGGCGACGCGGACATCGCGGTCGCGACGGAGAAGAACGACGCCGGCCACTACACCATCTACGTCGCGAGCCTCTGGATGAAGAGCAATGCGTTCGCATTCAGCGAGGACGGCGGCACGACCTGGACGCTGCTGCCGGCCGAGTCGACGCCCGGCGTCTGGGTGCAAGGTGTCGGCACCTTCGCCGACCGGCCGTGGGTCGGCGCCGACGGCGCGTGCACCGCGTTCTTCGCCTTCAACCACGCGCCCGGCAACCTCACCGTGATGGCGACGTACGACGTCTGCGGAGACGTCCCCGTGCGCACCGACGTCAGCCTGCCCTTCGGCGACCAGATCTCGAAGGTCAGCGGCCGGTTCGTCGTCGACCGGTCGGCCGGCTCGGAGTTCCGGTCGTCGATCTACTACCCGGCGCTGAACTGCGAGGGGTCGCCGTGCGTCAAGTCGCTGATCGTCACGGTCCGCCGGGGCGGCAGCGGACCGTGGGTGCGGCGGGTCGTCGCGCCGTACACCGACGGCGGCCCGACGATCGTGTGGCCGATGACGCTCGCCGTCGACGCGGTCGGCCGGGTCTACGCGGCGTGGCACGACGGCAGCGACGGGTTCGTCGCCTTCTCCGACGACGGCGCGGAGACCTGGTCCGACCCGATCCAGCTCAACCGCCGCGGTACGACGGCCGTGTACCCAACCCTCGGCGCGGGGCGGGCCGGTCGGGTCAGCGTCGCGTGGTACGGCGCCGACGTGGAAGGGCCCTCGAACGACATCGACACGATGGGCGAGGCCAGCGCGCGCGGCTCCGTGCCGTGGCGCGTCGTCGTGCGCGACTCCTACGACGGCGGACGCACCTGGACCCCGCCGGTGAAGGCGAGCCCGGTGGTGCACACCGGCATCGTCTGCCTGACCGGCCTGTCCTGCACCGAGCCGAACAGCCGCAACCTGCTCGACGACTTCGGGGTCGAGGTGCACCCGCGGACCGGTCGGACCGCCGTCGTCTACACCAGCGACCAGCCCGGCGGGCAGGACGCCGACATCCACACCAACTTCCTGGCCGAGGTGGGCTAGCCGGGCGATGCCGCCCGGTCACCGGGGGATGCGGTCGGCGGCCTTGCGGTCGTCGGCGGCGCGGCCGACCTCGATCTGCTCCGCGGCCAGGGGCACCGGCGCCTCGGTCACGCCCGGGCTGAGCTCGGCGGCGACCAGCCGCTGCATCCGCGCCATCGCCTGCTGGACGAAGCGCACCTGCATGTAGCGGCCGAACGTCACCCAGCCGAGCCGCAGCAGCGGGCTCGGGATCGCGCCGGTGCGCACGTAGCGGCGCATCCGGAACTCGACCGCGCCGGTGTCGAGGTTCTTCACCACGCGGTAGCACATCTCGCCCATCTCGAAGTGACCCTGCAGGGTGCGGTAGCAGTAGCCCCACGCGCGCTCCCGCCCGGCCGCGGTGTCGACGACCTCGTCGACGACCTGCGAGACCCGCACGCCGATGAAGAACCGCAGGAAGGCGAACCGCGCCTCGAACAGCATGTCGCGCGCGTCGAGCGGGCTGTCCGGCAGCCACACCGCCTTGATGATCCGCGGGTCGGCGAACTCGTAGTCGCGCACCAGCCGGCGGGCCACCTCGTACGACCCGCCGGGCACCGGCTCGCCCGGCGGCTCGGCCGGCAGCCGGCAGCAGTAGTCGTCGACGTGCCAGCCGGTCTCCCGGCTGGGCACGTCGTCCGGCGCGAGCGCGTAGTTGACGGGCAGGTCGTGCAGGTCGGCCAGCTCGCGGCGGGCCGTGGCGTCGCCGAGGAGGAACCCCACGTCAGCCCTCCGCGTGCCGGTAGGTCGTCACGTGCACCTTGTCACGCGGTCGGCCGCCGGCCACCTCGGTGACGCGCAGGCAGACCGCGACCCACATGTGCATCTGCATCTCGCGCGAGATGCGCAGCCGGTCGTAGAGCAGGTGCATCAGCCGGTCGGCGCTGCGCGCGACCGAGTCGACCTCGAACAGCAGCCGGCCGCCGTCGGCGTCGGCGGCGCGGAACTCGATCTCGCCGGCCTCCATGTGACCGCGCAGCGTCGCCAGTCGGAACGACGTCGGCGTGCGCTCGACGAGCCGCACCACCGCGTCCCACGGCCCGGGCAGGTCGAGCGCGAACTCGGTGCCCAGCGGCCGCTGCCGCGGAGTCCGCCCGCGCGCGCGCCGGCCGAGGCGCCGGAACGTCACGACCTCCGTCGGCGACACCCGGTTGGGATCGGCGACCAGCCGGTCGATCAGCTCGGCCGCGCCGATCCGCGGGTCGTCGACCTCGACCCGGTAGACGCGGCGGTACGTCGGCCCGCAGCCGGCGTCCCGGCGCAGCAGGGTGCTCGCGTCTCCGGGCAGCGAGCGGCCGGGGTCGGGTCCGGGGGAGCGGCACGCGCAGTCGACCACCTCGTGGGTCAGCGCCGGCCGCGTCCGGAGTAGGTAGCGCGCGCTCGTGCGCGCCATCCCCGGGAGACGGCGCAGGACGTCCAGCAGGCTGGGCACCAGCCGGGCGAGAGGTCCGGCGGGAGCGTGGTCAAGGCTCACTGCTCTGCTCTACCCGGCCGGCTGCGTCGTACCCGTCCACCAGGGCGGGACCGGCGCATCGACTCGGGCCGCGTCGGCGACGACATCGCCGAACCGCTCGTCACGGTCGCGCCAGGCGGCGTACGCCGTGTCGATCTCCTCGCGGCTGCGGGCGACGAAGTTCCACCACATCAGCACCGGCGCCTCGAACGGCGCCCCGCCGAGCAGCAGCGCCCGGGCGGGCTCTCGCGCGTCGAGGCGCAGCTCGCTCCGGCCGACGCCGAGGTAGGCCAGCGCGCCCGGTGCGACGACGGTGCCGGTGTCGACGGCGAGCGCGCCCTCGAGGACCACCAGCGCGTGCTCGTACGCCGGGTCGAGCGCGAACGTGCTCGCGCCGGCGCGCGCGGCCAGGTCGTAGCCGACGATGGCCGAGTCCGCCTGCGCCGGAGACGACGCGCCGTCGTATCCGCCGATCAGCACGGTGACCTCGGTCTCGTCGACGTCGACCCGCGGCAGCTCCGGGTGGTGCGCGAAGCTGCTCGATCGGTGCCGCGTCGCCTCGGGCTGCGCCACCCACAGCTGCACGCCGTGCATCGGCCCGCGGTAGTCGAGCGACTCCTCAGCGTGCGCGACGCCCTCGCCGGCGGTCATCAGGTTGAGCTGACCCGGCCGCAGCGCCTGCTCGGAGCCGAGGCTGTCGCGGTGCAGCTGCTCGCCGGAAAGCAGCCAGGTCACCGTGTGCAGTCCGATGTGGGGGTGCGGGCCGACCTCGATCGGCCGGGCGGGAGTGACCGACGCTGGGCCGAGGTGGTCGACGAAGCACCAGGCGCCGACGGTACGACGGCCCCGGCGTGGCAGCGCCCGACGTACCGTCAGGCCGCCGACCTCGGTCTCGCGGCTCGCCGTCACCTCCACGGTCGGCGGCTCGGTCGCTCCGGTGCCGGGCGCGATGGTCGGCGCGACGTCCTGGGTCTCGACGGGTCCGCTCACGGGGGGAGTGTGCTCCTCACCTCAAGGGTCCGGGCGCCCGCGTCGACCGAACAGAGGTGACCGCGACGGGGGATGTGCGCTGGATCGCGCCGCCGAGCTGGCCGGTCCCGCCGGCCGGCTGGGTGCCGCCGCCGGGCTGGACCCCGCCGGTCGAGTGGGGACCGGCGCCGCCCGGCTGGTCGTTCTGGGTCGACGCCGAAGGCGGCCGGCTGCCCGACCAGCTCCGTCTCTCGCCGTCGGCGCCTGCTGGACCGCCTGCCCCGCGTCGGCCGCCGACGGTGAGCGGACCCCTCACCATCCTGCCCAGCTCGACGGTCGCGCCGCCTCGGCGTACCGGGCGGGTGTGGCTCGTCGGGCTCGCGGTGGCGGTCGTCGCGGGTGGCGCGGCCGCGGCGACCCAGACTGACCGGCCGGCCCAGTTCCTTGACTCGCTGGACCGGTTCGACGCCGACGCCTCGCCTTCGGCGGTGCCCGGCGAGCCACAGCCCGAAGCACAGGCGACGGGCCCGACGGCGACGGGCAAGAGCGCGATCTCGATTCTCGGCGGGCTGCGGGTGAAGGGCCGGGCGCCGAAGACCGGCTACGCCCGCGAGGAGTTCGGTCCCGCGTGGTCCGACGTGGACCGCAACGGCTGCGACACCCGCAACGACGTGCTCGCCCGTGACCTCACGGCGACGAGCTTCCACCCGGGCACCCGCGGCTGCGTCGTCGTCGGCGGACGGCTCGCCGACCCCTACGCCGGTCGAGTGCTCGCCTTCAGCAAGGCGCAGGCGAGCCTCGTCCAGATCGACCACGTGGTGTCGCTGTCGAACGCGTGGCAGACCGGCGCGTTCGCCTGGCCGGCGTCGCGCCGGCTCGCCTTCGCCAACGACCCGCTCAACCTGCTCGCGGTCAGCGGCTCGGCGAATGCGCAGAAGTCCGACGGCGACGCCGCGACCTGGCTGCCGCCGAACAAGGCCTACCGGTGCGCGATGGTCGCGCGGCAGAGCGCCGTGAAGGCGAAGTGGAACCTGTGGGTCACGCCGCCGGAGCGCGACGCGATCGAGCGGGTGCTGTCGTCGTGTCCCGGCTTCCCCGCGCCGACCGGGGGGATCGACGTCCCTTAGGTGCCGGGCGGCCCGACCGTGGCGGCCTCGGGCCCGAAGGCCTGCACGTACATCGGATGCACCTGCGCCCAGCGCTCCGACGACGGCACCGCGGGCGGCTCACCGGAGAGCTGGCACTCGAGCAGCTCGAGGCAGGTGTGCCAGCCGGCCGCGTCGCGCGCGCCGCGCCCCACGTCGTCGAACGTCGCGGTGAAAGTCAGCTGGGTGGTCTGCCGGTCAGGCATCAGCGCGAAGCGCAGCAGGTCGGCCCCCCACGCCAGCTCGAGCACCGTCGGCGGGTCGAACTTCACCAGCTCGCCGTCCATCGGCGGCACCCCGGCCTGCGGGAAGGCGTACCGCAGCGCAGCCCCGGTACGCCGATCGCCCTCGATCGTCGTCGGGAACCAGACGGCCAGCGACGGCGGCTCGACCAGCGCGGGCCAGACGCGCAGCGGCGGCTGCGGGAAGCGGCGGGTGAACACCAGGCGGGGCCGGCCGTCATCGGCGCGGTCCAGCCGCGCGAGACCCAACCCGAGTCCGAGTGTCACGGGGGCGCCCTCCGCTCGTCGCCGATCAGTGTGACGTGCGAGGCAGCACCAGGTCGACCAGCGCGGGCACGCGTCGCGGGTCCAGAGGATCGTGCAGGAGCAGCCGATGCACGATCAGCGGCCCGATCAGGGTCTCGGCGAGGAGGTCGAGGTCGACGTCGGCGGGCAGCTCGCCCGAGGCGACGCCCGCCGTGAGCAGCTCCACCAGCACCGCCCGTCGATCGCAGAACAGGCTGCGGTGCACCTCGCGGACCTGGTCGTCCCGCTCGGCCGCGTCGATGAGCGCCGGCATGCACGACGACCACGCCGAGCTGGCCATCTTCGCGGCGACCTGGGAGAGCATCGACACCACGCGGTCGCGCACCGATCCGCCGGTCGGCGGGTTCTCCACCATCCGCAGGGTCCGGAACGCGTCCTCGACCAGCGCGAGCTTGCCGTCCCAGTGCCGGTAGATCGTGCTCTTGCCGACGCCGGCGCGGGCGGCGACCGCCTCGATCGTCAGCCCGCCGTACCCCTCCTCGCCGAGCACCTCGAGCGCCGCGGCGAGGACGACGCGTCGCGACCGCTCGACCCGCGGATCGAGCAGATCGGCTTCCTCGACGGTCACGTCAGTCGCTCGCGACGACGAGCTCGGGGTCATCTGCGGTCATCTCGATGCCGCCGGCCCCGCCCGTCGCCGGCGGCGTG
The DNA here is from genome assembly GCA_963765815.1 of uncultured Actinomycetota bacterium. GTDB lineage: Bacteria > Actinomycetota > Actinomycetes > BP-191 > BP-191 > DATLNF01. The sequence continues at coordinate 54,112 of CAVXXT010000001.1, forward strand.
CGGCCGAACGTGATGAACGCCAGCACCGCAGCGAGCAGCGCGACGCCGACGGAGGCACGGGTCGAGATGTTGAACGCGTGGGTGAACGCCTCCCCGGCGCGCGTCACGAGCAGGTCTCCGCCCGGCATCCGCTTGCCGACCTGCACCGCCGCGCCCACCGAGTTGCGGGCCGCCGCCGCGGCCGCCGGCGGGAGCGCGATGCCATCCAGGTCGAGGGCCGAGCGGTACGCCGACGAGACGACGCTGCCGAGGACGGCGATGCCGAGCGCGCCGCCGACCTCACGCGTCGTGTCGTTGACCGCGGAGCCGACGCCGGCCTTGGCCATCGGCACCGCGCTCATGATCGAGCCGGTCGACGGCGCGACCGCCATGCCCATGCCGGCGCCGAGGAACGCGATGGCGACCGCGATGACGGCGTACGGCGTCGTCGGGGTGAACTGCGAGGCGATGCCGAAGCCGACCGCGACGAGCGTGAAGCCGGACGCGATGACGGTGCCGAGCCCGAACTTCTCGGCCAGCGCCGCGCTGCGCGGTGACACCGCGATCAGCGCGAACGCCATCGGGAGGCCGGACAGACCCGACTCGAGCGGGCTGTAGCCCTTGACCAGCTGCATGTACTGGGTGAACACGAAGAAGAAGCCGAACATCGCGAAGAAGGTCAGCGTGATGATCCCGGCGCCCGCGCCGAACTCGCGGATGCGGAACAGCTCCATCGGCAGCATCGCGTGGTCGTTGCGGATCTCCCACGCGACGAACGCGCCGAGCGCGACGGCGGCGACGATGAAGCCCGTGACCACCTCGCCGGAGGACCAGCCCTTGCCGGGACCTTCGATGATCGCGTAGACGAGGCCGACCAGGCCGACGAGGCTGAGCAGCGCACCGATCGGGTCGAGGCGGGGTGCGTGGTCCTCGCGGCTGCTCGGCGCGAACACCATGATCGCCACGATGACGCCGGCGACGATCGGCACGTTGATCAGCAGCGCGGAGCCCCACCAGAACTTCTCCAGCAGCGCGCCGGACACGATCGGGCCGAGCGCGCCGCCGGCCCCGGCGAACCCGGCCCACAGCGCGATCGCCTTCCGGCGCTCGTGCGGCGGGAAGATGCTGGTGAGGATCGACAGCGTCGCCGGCATGACGAAGGCCGCGCCGATGCCGGTGAACCCCCGCGCGGCGATGACCTGCGCGGGGGAGTCGGACAGCGCGGCGGCGAGCGAGCCGGTGGCGAAGATCGCCAGGCCGCCGACCAGCGCGCGCTTGCGGCCGAACCGGTCGCCGAGCGCGCCCGCGGTGAGCAGCAGCCCGGCGAAGACGAGCGCGTAGGCGTCGACGATCCACTGCAGCTCGCTCTGCGTCGCGCCGAGCTCGCGCTGGATGCTCGGGATCGCCGTGTTCAGCCCCGAGACGCTCATGATCACCATCACGAGCGAGAGGCACATGATCGCGAGGAGGAACCAGCGGCGCGCGTGCACCTCGGGGTCCTCGTGCAGCGGGCGGCGTACGACGGGCTCGGCCATGGTGATCCTCGTCTGTGAGACGCGAGCGTTTCGCAGCGAAACGTACTCGTCTCGTGCAGGCCTGCCCACTGTGTTCTGCGCCACAGTCGAACGAGCCAGTACGGGGCGATCCACGTTTACGAACACATGTTCGATACTCATCCACATTCCGCTTTGGCCCAGCGGTTTTGTCGGTGGGATCGAGTACCTTCAGTGCATGCCGGATCTGCTGACGCGATGTGACGAGGTGGTCTCCTCCCTCGTCGATGCCGACGTCAGCGTCGCTCCCGCGCAGGTGCTGCACGAGGAGGTGCTGGCGATCGGCCGGCAGATCCGCCGCCTCGAAGCGGCTCGCGCCGAGCGGGTGCGCCAGATCGAGCTGCGCGCCTCGCACGTCGACGAAGCGGCCGGCACGGTCAGCTCCTGGCTGCAGGCCCGCTCCAACCTCGGCCGGCACGCCGCCGAGGAGGTGCGGACGCTGGGCCGCGACGGAGAGCGGCTGCCGGTGATGGCCGCCGCCCTCTCCGACGGCGACGTCACCCCCGCCCACGTGCAGGTCCTCGCCTCGGCCACCCGGCGCCTCGACCCGGAGCGCGTGGCCGCCGACGAGAAGATGCTGACCGACCTGGCCCGGGAGTTCGACCCCAAGACGTTCCGGATGCTGGTGCAGCGCTGGGTCGCCGTCGCCTTCCCCGACCGGCACGAACGCGACACCGAGAAGCAGTACGAGTCACGGTGGGTCCGCCTCGCCGAAACCATCGGCGGCATGGTCAGCATCAACGGGATGCTCGACCCGGACACCGCCCGGCCGCTGCTCCTCGCGATGGACGCCCTCGCGAAGAAAGCCGGGGCGTCCGACGACCGCACCCAAGGCCAGCGCAACGCCGACGCGATCGCCGACCTCGCCCGCATCGCCATCAACGCCGACCAGCTGCCAGTCACCGGCGGCAGCCGGCCCACCGTCAACGTCACCGTCCGCGAAGAGACCCTGCGCGGCTTCCCCTGCCCCACCCACAACCCCGCGGTCTACGACGACGGCACCCCGCTGCCGATCAGCCGCCTGCACCAGACCTGCTGCGACGCCCGCTACGCCCGCGTCGTCCTCGGCCCCAACGGCGAGCTCCTCGACCTCGGCCGCACCACCCGCGACGTCAGCCCCGCCCAACGCAAAGCCCTGCACCACCTCGACGGCGGCTGCCGCGCCGGCAACTGCACCAAACCCGCCCACGCCACCGACGCCCACCACATCCGCTTCTGGCGCTTCGGCGGCCGCACCGACCTAGCGAACCTCGTCCTCCTATGCGACTTCCACCACTACCTCATCCACACCCTCGGCTGGACCCTCGACATGGACCCCGGCCGCAACGTCACCATCACCAGCCCCGACGGCCTCCGCACCTACACCAGCAAACCCCGAGGCCCCACCCAGCTCGCCCTGTAGGAGTCACCCCACCTCCGGGCCGAAGCGCCGGCGGTTGAACCCGCGCGAGCACCTCGCACGTTCTTCGTACATCCCCCACCCGCGTGTCGCTGCTTGCGCGGTCGGTGGCGTTAGCCTCTCAATGTGCCCGACTGGAAGAGCGACCGCATCGGCTCCGCACTCCGAGGTGAAAACCCCACGGTGCTGACCCGGCTTCCTGGCGGATTCGCAGTCATGGGGGACCCGCAGTGGCTGCCCGGCTACTGCGTTCTGTTGAGCGACGATCCCTCAGCTGACCGCCTCTCGGACCTGTCTCGGCCGGAGCAGACCGCCTACCTGGGCAGCATGGCCCTGCTCGGGGAGGCTGTGGAACGGGCATGCCGCGAGCGCGACTCCGCGTTCAGGCGAGTGAACTTGGAAATCCTCGGCAACGCCGACCACTTCCTCCACGCGCACGTGTGGCCGCGCTACGACTGGGAACCTTCCGACCTCATCACGCGCCCGGTGTGGCTTTACCCCGCCGAGAAGTGGAGCGACCCAGGGACTGCTCTTGGACCTCAGCACGACGATCTGCGGGCAGCCATCAGGGGATACCTGATCACCCGCTAGGCGCTGCTCTCGCTGGTTAGGGATGTCGAGAAGTGCCGATACCTGGCCACTGTCCTGCCAAGCGGATCGGCCAACCTCGCCATACACAAAGACATCCTCTGCCGGCAGCTGCTCCATAGGCATTTTCGCCGCCCGGCTCAGCCGTCCACGGCGAGACGGGTCGTGCCCTGCCCCTCCATGCGCGCCGGCCGAGGGGCCGCTACGCTCCGAGCAAGTCACGATCCGGTTCGGGGGACCCGCGCATGAGGCATCTAGTCGTACTCGGCGTCGCAGCCCTGGCCCTTTCGGCAACACCGGTCAGCGTCCACGCCGAGCCCGCCCGCCAGTCGTGCCGCATCCTCGTGGACGGGGAAGGTGACGCTGAAGGAAGTGCGGGTCTTGGCGTGGTGCGGATGAAGAGCACCGACATCGTCTCCGCTGATATCGCGTCGACGGAGGAGTACCTCACCGCCACGGTGCGCGTCGCAGATCTTTACGCGAGGAGCTCCGAGGCGCAGATGGTTGGGTACTCGCTGGAGTTCACGGTGAATAGGTCACGCTTCGCCTTCCAGGCCGCGGAGTCCACGACTCGCATCGAGTACACGGTGTGGCGAAAGACCGGGCCTGGGAACGGCGCGGGCGACTGGGGGTTCGTCAGCTATGCCTCCGGCGCGTTCAACGACGACGACAGCGCGGTGTACGTCACGCTCCCGCTGGCCCGGATGGCCATTCGCGGAGACGCCAGTTACACGGCGAAGGATCTGCGCGCGCTTTCCGTCTACGGCTACGACGCAGCGGTCACCGCCACGACCGCTCATGCCGACGAGGCGTTCGGCCAGGGCGGTTACCGACTCGGCTCTCCGAGCTGCGCCCCGGCGCCAGTAGAGCCGTGCCGCGACCCTCAGCCAGCCGGCATCCCAGCACAGGACATGTGCCCAGGTGGCCACTGAGACCAGCGCGAGTAGCCCGGTCCTTCGGCCATCCCCCCGCCTGCACCCTCTTTCGCGGGTCGAATGTTGGCAGCGATACCGTCGCCCGATGACCGAGGCGACGCTCACAGTGGCTCAGGCGTACGAGGCTGCGTTCCGATTCGTCTTTCAGTATCGGGAGCGCGAGCATCAGCCCGGTCCCGAATCCCTCGACCTAATGCTGGTTCACATGGAGCCGGTGACTCATCAGACCCACACCGATGATCCAGCCGCATGGGAGGACTGGGAGCGTTGTGTCGAGGCGACGCTGAACGGCGCTGCGTTGCCGGGCTTTCCACCACGCTGAGCACCGGTCTCACGAACCTCGTCCATCGCAAGCGAATCCCCACCGGAGGGCGCTGATCAAGATCATGAGCGTCCTACCGCCCCTCTAGCGCTTGGCGATGCTCATGATCATGGTGAGTCGGACGTCGAGCGAGACACAGGGGCGAGCAACCTCGTGCTGCTCTGCGCGTTCTGGAGTCAGCGGACCCTTAGGCTTGATCGCATGACGATGCGGCGGCTGGTGCTCGCGTCGGCGTCGCCGGCGCGGCTGCGGCTGCTGCGCGGCGCGGGGTTCGACCCCGAGGTCGTCGTCAGCGGCGTCGACGAGGACGCGCACGACGAGTCCGACCCACTGCGCCTGGTCGAGCTGCTCGCCGTGCGCAAGGCCACGGCCGTCGCGGCCGGGCTGGCCGGCGACGCGCTGGTCGTCGGCTGCGACTCGATGCTGGTCCTCGACGGAGTGGCGCTGGGCAAGCCGGCCGACGCCGTGGAGGCGATGTCGCGCTGGCGCTCGATGCGCGGCCGGTCCGGGGTGCTCGCGACCGGGCACTGCGTCGTCGACACCGCGACCGGTCGGCAGGTGAGCTCGGTCGCCGAGACGACCGTGCGGTTCGGCACGCCGAGCGACGAGGAGATCGCGGCGTACGTCGGCACCGACGAGGCCACCGCCGTCGCCGGCTCGTTCACCATCGACGGCTACGCCGCGCCGTTCGTCGACGGCATCGACGGCGACCCGGGCAACGTCATCGGCATCTCGCTGCCGCTGCTGCGCCGGCTGCTGGCCGACCTCGGCGTGCCGATCACCGGCCTCTGGTCGGCGGTGCGGTCATGACCGGCCTGAAGATCGGGCCGATCGAGGTCGACCCGCCCGTGGTGCTCGCGCCGATGGCCGGCGTCACCAACGCGGCTTTCCGCACCCTGTGCCGGTCCTACGGCGCGGGGCTGTACGTGTCGGAGATGGTCTCCGCGCGCGCGCTGATCGAGCGCAACGACAAGACGCACGGCATGGTCGCCTTCGGCGCCGACGAGGACGTGCGCAGCGTGCAGCTGTACGGCGTCGACCCGCGCGTCGTCGACCGCGCGGTGCGGATGCTGGTCGACGAGACCGGCGTGCACCACATCGACCTCAACATGGGCTGCCCCTCGCCGAAGGTCACCCGCCGTGGCGGGGGAGCGGCGCTGCCCGTGCACCACGTCGTCTTCCGTGACGTCGTCAGCGCGGCGGTGCGGGCGGCCGGCGCGGTGCCGGTCACCGTGAAGATGCGCATCGGCGTCAGCGCCGACGTGGTGACCTACCTGGAGAGCGGGCGCATCGCGCAGGACAGCGGAGTCGCCGCGGTCGCGCTGCACGCGCGCACGGCCGAGCAGCTCTACAGCGGGCGCGCCGACTGGACCGCGATCGCCCGACTGAAGGAGCACGTGACGTCGGTGCCGGTCCTCGGCAACGGCGACGTGTGGGCGGCGTACGACGCCCTGCGCATGATCGAGCAGACCGGCTGCGACGGCGTCGTGGTCGGGCGGGGGTGCCTCGGCCGGCCGTGGCTGTTCCGTGACCTCGCCGACGCGTTCGCGGGCCGGCCCGTGCAGCCCGCACCGCTGCTCGGCGACGTGATCGAGGTGATGCGCCGGCACGCCCGGATGCTCTGCGAGGTGATCGGCAGCGAGCACTTCGGCATCCGGGACTTCCGCAAGCACGTCGGGTGGTACCTCACCGGCTACCCGGTCGGCCCGGACCGGCGCCGCCGGCTCGGCATGTCGTCGTCGCTCGCCGAGCTCGACGAGCTGCTCGCGCCGCTCGACGCGGCGACCCCGCTGCCCCCGGCGGCGGAGGCGATGCCGCGCGGGCACCTCAACGGCCCGCGCCCGGTCGCGATGCCCGAACGGTGGCTCGAGACGCGCGACGACCCGACCCCGCCGTCGGGTGCCGACGCCTGGTCTTCGGGTGGCTGAGCCCTCGGGCGGCTGAGCCTCCGGCGGCTGACCCCGGGCATGCGAAAGGCCCCCATCGCTGGGGGCCTTCGGCGGTACGGAGCGGTGCGGGTCAGGCCACGCCGCGGTGCGGGAACTGCACGACCTGCGCGATGGGGGCGTCGGAGAGGCCGGTCTCGATCGCCTCGTAGAAGTCCTCGGTGCGCGACTGCTGCTCGGCCTGAAGGCACTCGGCCAGCGCATCCGCCAGGGACTCGCTCATCGAGAAGACCGTGCCCGCATCCGTCTCGAGCTCGTACATGGCGACCCTTTCGGACTGTTCACCGACGTCTTGGAAGGAGTATCGGACTTCGCGAGCCTCGATCCAGCGACACGCGGGCGACACGCGCCTCTTCAATCGCGGACGCTGCGATAGGCCGAACGGACTAGCCCCCGCTCCGGTGGGACAGAATGCGGTGTGGCCGACACCGATCTGAGCGCGTTCCTGACGCGCGAGCTGCTCGACCAGCTCGGGGACGCGGTCACGGTGATCGGCGCCGACTGGCGCTACCGCTACGCCTCGCCGCGGGCGCTGGAGATCATCGGCCGGCCGGTGGGCGAGGTCATCGGCGCCGACGTGTGGGACGTCTTCCCCGAGGTCATCGGCACCCCGCAGCACGACGCCTGCCTCCGCGCCATGCGCGAGCGCCGCCGGGAGCGGGTGGTCTGGTACTTCGACTCGGTCGGGCGCTGGTTCGAGCAGTACGCCATCCCCGCCGGCGACGGCCTGGTGATCCTGGTCAACGACATCAGCGAGTCGCAGACCATCGGCCGGCGCTCCGAGCGGCTCGTGACGATCGGCGAGTCGCTCGCCGGCGCGACGTCGGCGCGCGACGTCAACGCGATCGTCGTCGAGGCGCTCGGGGTGGTGTCCGCGCTCGGCGGCTCGATCCTGCTGGCCGACGAGCAGCGCGGCGTGATGCGCACCGTCGACCTCCGCGGGATCGCGACCGACATCGAGCCGACCTGGGAGGAGTTCCCGCTCGACCTGGACACCCCCGGCACCGAGGCCTACCGCAGCGGCAAGCCGGTCTACGTCACCGACCTCGACGACGGCCGCGCCAAGTTCCCCGAGGTCGCCGACGTGCTCGAGCGGCTCGGCCGTACGTCGCTCGCGGCGTACCCGCTGAGCAGCGCCGGGCTCGGGATCGGCGCCCTCATCGCGATCTTCCAGCCCGGCCGGATCCTCGAGACACCCGACCAGCAGTTCCTCGCGACGACGGCCGCGATGGCCGGGCAGGCGCTCCTGCGTGTGCGGCTCCTCGAGGGCGAGCGCGACGCGATGTCGGCCATGCAGCGCAGCCTGCTGCCCCCCGCCGTGCCGAAGGTGGGCGGACTTCACCTCGTCGCGCGGTACGTCGCCAGCAACACCGCCGCGGAGATCGGCGGCGACTGGTACGACGTGATCCCCTTGCACGCCGGCGCGGTCGGCCTGGTGATGGGCGACGTCGAAGGGCACGACCTCGGCGCGGCCGCGCTGATGGGACTGGTGCGCAGCGCGGTGCGTGCCTACGCGCTCGAAGGTCATCCGCCGGCGCTCGTCCTCGCCCGGGCGAACGTCTTCCTCGACAGTCTCCGCCGCGGCCGGTTCGCCACCGTCTCCTACGCGCAGCTGCACCCGGTCGAGCGGTTGATCACGACGGTCAGCGCCGGTCACATCGGCATCCAGATCGTGACCCCGACCGGCGTCGCGTTCGAGGTGCCGAGCGAGGTCGGACCGCCACTCGGCGTGGCGGCGTCGGGCCTGCTGTGGCCGGAGACGACCAGTACCATCCCGGCCGGCAGCGTGTTCGCGATGTTCACCGACGGCCTCGTCGAGACTCGTGAGCGCGACATCGACGTCGGCATCGCGCGGGTGCGGGAGGAGCTGCAGGAACACCGTGACGCACTGCCGGACGACCTGGCCGATCTGCTCATCGAGCGACACGGGTCGGACAACTTCGACGACGTCGCGCTCCTCATCGGTCGGATGACCGCCCCGGCGGAGCAGTCCCGCCAGCTCACCCGCCGCCTCCCGCCGACCCCGGCGTCGGTGTTCCTCGCGCGGCGCTTCACCTGCCAGCTGCTCGAGGCGTGGGACGTCCCCTCGGAGGTCGTCGAGGTGGCCGAGCTCGTCATCAGCGAGCTGGCCACCAACGCGGCCCGGCACAGCGAGGACGAGATCGTCGTCCGGGTGTCGTACGACGACGCGATGGTCCGCGTGGAGGTGGAGGACTCCAGCCACCGCATGCCCGAGATGCCGACCGATGTCACCGATGCCGAGGCGACCGGCGGACGCGGCCTCATCCTCGTAGAAGCCCTGTCGTCGAGGTGGGGCGTCGAGTCCGAGGGGCTGAGCAAGCGGGTCTGGGCGGAGTTCGACCTAGGGCCGAGCTCGACCTAGCGCTGCGGCACCCGCGCGACGACGAAAGCGCTCAGGCCCGCGACCCGGTTCGCCGGTATGCGGTGCTCGGCCTTGAGCACCGCGGTCAGGAGCCGGTCGAGGAGTGCCGGCGCGGGCTTCAGGTCGCTCGCCGCAGCGCGGCCGCGGCGAGCCCTGCGGACCGCCCAGGCGAGCGGGAAGACCGTGCCGAACAGGTAGCGCCCGGCGACGACGTCGAGTCGGGCCCGGCGTACGACGTCGGTCACCTCGCCGAGCCGGTAGCGCCGGTGGTGCTCGAGGAAGACGTCGTGCGCGCTCCACAGGCTCATGAACGCGGGCACCGTGATCAGCACGAGAGTGCCCGGTGCGGCGCGGTCGGTGAAGGACCGCAGGAGCGCCAGGTCGTCGGCGACATGCTCGAGCACGTCGATGAAGAGCAGGACGTCTGCGGCGCGCACGTCGACGTCCGTCGCGCTGCGCACGAAGCGCACCCGCCCGTCCTGCTGCTCCGAGTCCGCGTCGTAGTTGGGGTCGACGCAGACCACCGTCGCACCCTGCGGGACGTCGGCGAGCCGGGTAGAGAAGAAGCCGGACCCCGCGCCGACGTCGACGATGTGCCGCGCGGACGCGCGGTGGCGGCGCAGTTCCCGCCGCAGCGCGAACAGCTTGGCCTGGTAGTACCAGTGGCGGTCCGGGTCTACGGCGGCGAGCTCCTTGAGGTCCACGGTCAGCGTCCTCGTCGCATGCGCTGCTGCCGACGCTTCACGACGTACAGCTCCCGGATGATCCGCAGTGCCTCGCGGGTGTCGATCGTCGAGCCCGGCACCTCGGTCCACGACAGGAGCGGCTCTTCCCAGATCTTCATCGGCCGATGCGTCAGGCCCTGCCACCTGGTGAGGAGCTCGATCTCGAAGAGCCATCGAGTCTCGAACGGATCGGCCAGGCAGGTGCGCAGCGTGTCGCTCGGGGCGAACACCTTGAAGCCGGCCTGCGTGTCGTAGGGGATGCTCGCGTCGCCGAGCGACACCAGGGTCGCGACCGCGCGACCGATGTAGTGCCGCGCGTGCGAGCGGACGATCGAACGTCCCGCGAGCGCCACTCGAGCCGACCAGGTCGCGTCGAGCCGGCCGTCAGCGACCCCGTCCCGGTGGAGCTGGAGCACCCGCTCGAGGTCGGACGCCGCGAACGCGCCGTCGGCGTCGAGGTACCCGATGCCGACCGCGCCGTGATCCATCGACGCGAGTGCGCGGGTCATGCCGAGGCGAACGGCCTGGGCCTTGCCGGAGTTCTGCGGCAGCTGCATGACCTCGGCGGACCCACCTTCGCAGGCCTCGGTGGCGAGCTGCGCGGTGTGATCGGTCGAGCCGTCGTCGACGAACACCCAGTGGATCTGCGGGAGCGGCACGACCGAGCGCCAGTAGTCGGCTCGCCAACGGGTGGCCTCGTTGAAACAGGGGACGACGAGCACGAAGTCCACGTCGCTCCCCTCGATCGTCCCGGTCGGGCGCACGCCGGACGACCGAGATTAGTGGAACGGCGCCCAGCGTCGGTGCTAGTAGGGCAGGGGGAAGCTCGGGTCCGTCCGCTCGGCGATGGTGTCCGCCGCGATGTCGAAGGGCGCGCTCTCGCGGTAGCCGAGCAGCCGGACGTTGGCCCAGCCGCCGGTGCGCGGCCGCGCCTTGCCCACCGGCAGGTAGGGGAGCGTGACCGTGCCGCCGGACACGACGACCGACGCCTGGGTCGGCAGGTGGGCGTAGGCCTCGGCGTTGCTGCCGCTGACCAGCAGGCCGATGCGGTGCCCTCGCTCGACGGTCCAGTCGGTCGGGAAGAGGCGCAGTGCGCGCTCTCCGCTGCCGTCGACCAGGGCTGCGCCGCGGGTGATCATCGTGGCTGCGCCGTCCGGAGCGACGTCGTAGACGTTGACGACGACATTGGTGCGCGGGACGCCGGAGTCGACCTCGACGACCGCGGCCGGGACACCAGCGATGCGCGTCGTACGACGCAGCGGTGGCGAGAACGTCCACGCGCCGGCACCGGTGGTCGCGTCGCCGATCGCACCTGTGCCGCCGGGGCCGGTCGCCGCGTCGTTGCTGCCGAGGTTGCTCGCGTCGTCGTCGTACTCGCCGGCGAGCAGCGAGGCCGTGATGCTGCGGCGGTCGCGAGCGGGCCACGTGGCCTCGGCGGTCCACGCGCCGTCGCTCGACTGCGCCGCGACGACCGGATCGCGACGCTTCGGCCGGATGCCCTTGAGGTGCTCGTCGTAGAAGCGCATCACCTCGTCGAAGAAGCCGCGGCGGCCCATCGCCGGCTCGTCCTCTCCCGCCAGGTCGTTGCCGCGCACGTGGTCCCACCAGCCGATCCACATCCGCTTCGGCCCGGCCAGCCCGGCGAAGTAGTCGACCGCCCCGCCGCCGACGTTGGTGTTGGCGTCGACGTAGCCGACTGTCATGAAGACGGGGACCTTGCTGCCCTTCGCCTTGGTGACGAAGTCGCGCGCCTTCCAGAACGCGCTCGTCGGGTCGTCGAGGTAGTGACCCGCCAGGCCGACCTGGCAGTCGGCGCTGTGGCTGATCGAGTTCAGCAGGTACTCCGGGCTGCCGTTGACGGAGAAGGTCCCCTCGCCGCCGGCGCCGTAGCTCGCCGACGGGTACTCGAGTGACTGCAGGAAGCGGACCCGGTCGTTGTAGCTGCCGCGGTAGCGGTCGGGCACGACCTCCTGGGCAACGACCGCGGCCAGCCCGGCCGGTCGCAGCGCCGCACCGACCATGCCGGTGTTGGCGTCATAGCTCTTGCCGTACATGCCGACCTTGCCGGTGGACCACTTCTGCTTCGCCGCCCACCTCACCGCAGTGACGACGTCGGTCTGCTCACCGGGCCCGAGGATGTCGAGGCAGCCGGACGAGCCGCCGGTCCCGCGCAGGCTGACCATCACCACGGAGTAGCCGCGGGCGAAGACGCGCGCGCCCTCGAAGAAGTCGTGGAACCGGTTGGACGGCCCGGGTGACTCGGTCTGCGACGCCATGCCGAGGTAGGGGTCTGACCACGAGGATCACCGGCGTCTTCGAGGTGTCCGGCAGACCGGCGGGACGCATCACGTCGACGTGCAGGCGCTCGCCGTCCGGGGTGTCGATGAACGTCTCCGACCACTCCGCGCCCTCGGGCGCGGGCGCGGCGGACGACATCGGCGCGGCGAGGCCGGCGGCGAGGAGCGCGGCGGCGAGGCCGGCTCGGAGGTGTCGGGTCATGGCCATGCCTGCGGCTTCGGCGCAGCGACCGCGCGGTCCTGCCAGAGTCTGCCCATGGCCTCCGAGGACGACGCGGCGCGGGACCGGCTGCGTCGGGCGAAGCTGCGGGCGACCGCCCTGCTCGTCGTCGCCGCCGCCGGCTACGCCCTGACCTTCCTCGCGAGCGACCCGGTGCCGACGTGGGTCGGCTATGCGCGCGCGGCGGCGGAGGCCGGCATGGTCGGCGGCCTCGCCGACTGGTTCGCCGTGGTCGCGCTGTTCCGCCGACCTCTCGGGCTGCCGATCCCGCACACCGCGCTGATCGCGGCGAAGAAGGCCGAGCTCGGCACCGCGCTGGGCAGCTTCGTGACCGAGAACTTCCTCACCGAGGACCTGGTGCGCAGCAAGATCGACGCCGTCGACCTGTCGGGCCGGCTCGGCGGCTGGCTCGCCGACCCGCGGCACGTCGCCCTCGCGGTCGACCGGGCGCAGCACGCGATCACCTACTTCGTCGAGGGTCTCGACGACGACGACCTGCTCGCGCTGCGCCCCCTCGTGCAGGGCACGCTGGCCGACCTGCCCTATGCCCGCTTCCTCGGCAGCGCCGTCGGCGACGCCGTCGCGTTGGGGCAGCACCGGGCGATCGTCGACCTGGTCATCGAGCGCTCCAGCGCGTGGCTCGTGCGCAACGAGGTGACTGTCGTCGAGACGCTGATGGACCGGGCGCCGTGGTTCCTGCCGCGCAAGGCCACCGCGAAGCGGCTGTTCCGCGCGGCGGTCGAGCTGTCGGAGGAGCTGGTCGCGGACGCGGGGCACCCGCTGCGCGGCAGCTTCGACACGACGCTGCTCGAGCTGGCGACCGAGCTGCAGCGCAACCCGGAGACGCAGCGCCGGATCGACGACGTCGTACGCCGCAGCCTGGATCGGCCCGAGGTCGGGCTGCTGCTCGACGACCTGCTGCGCTCGGCGCTGCGCACGGCGCGGGAGTCGCTCGCCTCCGGGCCGGTCGCCGCGCAGGTACGGGTGCGGCTCACCGAGCTGGTCGGGCGGCTCGCGGACGACGCCGCGCTGCGCGCCGACCTCACCACGTGGGTCGAGGAGCAGGCCCTGCGCGCGGTGGTCGCCAACCGCCCGCAGGTCGTCGCGTTCATCGGCGAGACCGTTGGTCGGTGGGACGCCGACGACGCGTCGCGGCGGATCGAGCTGCAGATCGGCCCGGACCTGCAGGCGATCCGCATCAACGGCACGCTGGTCGGCGCCGTCGCCGGCCTGGCGATCCACCTCGCCACCGACCTGCTGCAGTAGCCCGTCATCGCGACCGGGGCGTCTGGTCACTCGACCGGGTGACCTGCGCCGCCGTTCGGCGTACCGATGGTCAGTCCATCAGCCAGCGTCGAAGGAGGCGCGATGTCGACGAGCACCCGCACCGAGATGGTCATCCGGCCGTCCGCGGTGCTGCCGGTCACGGCGGCGGCGCGCATCGTCGAGTCGCTGCGCGCGGCCGACGTGTCGACGCACGGCGTGTGGAACGCGACGACCTCGGTGTGGCAGCGCTACGACCGGGCGTGGGACGGCGCCGGCGGATCGCGTGGCTCAGCCGAGCTGGTCGGGTCGATCGCGGTCGTGTACGACTCGCCGCGCGCCAACGAGATCACCATCTACAAGGTGTCGCTGTCCGACGCGGCGGCCGACGCCGGCTGGACCACCCAGCTGCTGTGTGACGACGCGCTCCGATACGCCGGGCTGACCCTCGAGACCTGCCCGCGGGCGGCGCTCGCCCCGCCGCCGCCACCCGACCCCTTCCAGCGCCGGCGCGGAGTGCCCGACGTGCCGGAGCAGCGGTCGATCTGGCAGACCGACGTCGCCGCGCTGCTGCGGGCGGACGTGAAGGAGATCTTCGGACGGCGGTAGGAGCTGCTCCGCTCTCTCCCCCCGGGAAGGGCGCTCCTACGGGACAAGCCGGGGCCGAAGTGGCGCGGCGGGCGGTCATCGCCCGCCGCGCCCGTCCTGGCACCGCGCCCGCGCGCACTTGAGCTGCCGGTGCCGCGGTGACGACCGGCCGTCCGCCCAGACGTTCATCACCACCTCGCAGTCGCAGCAGCAGCCGCCTTGGCGCTGCACCCACGCCATCACCCAGCCGGTGGCGAACGACTGCGCGTCGCACCAGCGCTGAGTCCACTCGTGGCTGCCGCGGCAGCCGAACTCGTCGAGGACCCGGCACAGGTAGCAGTAGAGGCACTCGGCCGGGTGTGGGCCGGTCCAGTGCTCGGCCAGCTCGCCGACGTACGCCTCAGGGTCGAAGGTCTCCGGTGGGCCAGTGAGCGTGTCGACGACATCGGGGCTGCTCGGCTTCGGGGGCATCGCGGACCTCCTCCGCGGGGGCCGCGCGGGGTGCGAGGCCGTGGAGGTCAGACGGTGGCGACGGCGTACGACAGTTCGGCGCACCCCGTCCACAGGGAGCGGCGGTCTCGTCGTTCCGTGTACGCGGCTGCGGCGGTGCCGTGCGGGTGGACGGACACAGAACGCCGTCGTACGTCCTCAGCGCTGTGAGAATCTCAGTGATGGCGCGAACACATCTCGCGGGTCTCGTCGTGCTGCTCTGCGTGGGCTGCGGCGGCGAGGCGAGGACGGCCGAGCGCCCGACGCCGGTTTCGCCCGCTTCGTCCGCAGCCGTCCGATTGGCCTCGCCGGTCGCTCCGGTGGCACCCGCATCGCGGCAGCCTGGGCCGGTCGTCGTCCGCTACCGCATCGAGCGGCGTACGACGGACGTCGCGACCGCGGGGTTCGCCGAGGTCGTGAAGACGACCCTGACCGATGCGCGCGGCTGGGTGCGCGCCGGCTTCCGGCTGATCGAGGACCCTCGCGCGGACTACCTGGTCGTCCTGGCGGAGTCGGCCGAGGTCGACCGGATGTGCCTGCCCTACGACACCTACGGGAAGTACTCGTGCCAGAACGGGCCGGTGGTGGCGCTCAACGCCGACCGGTGGCGGCACGCGACGCCGGAGTGGACCGGCGACCTCGCGACCTACCGGCAGATGCTGGTCAACCACGAGGTCGGGCACCTGCTCGGCCAGCACCACCCGCCGTCTCCGCAGTGCCCGGTGGCCGCGCGGCCGGCCCGGGTCATGTCGCAGCAGAGCACCGAGCTGAACGGCTGCCGGCCCAACCCGTGGCCGCTGCCGGAGGAGATCACCCGGGGCGCGAGGCACGACGAGCCGCTCGCCCCGCCGTACCAGGGCTGACCGTGCTCCCGCACCGGAACGGGACGATCTACTACATTCCGCCGCACGGATGTATCCCACCCCAGCCCGGAGGTCCTCGTGAAGCTCGTGCTGCGCCTCGCCCTGGTCACCGTCGTCGCCGCCGGCGGCGTGCTCGTCGCCTCGCCCGCGGGCGCGACCGAGTGCACGCCGAAGGGCTGCAGCGGCGGCTGCCACCTCAACCCGGACGCGCTCGACCCCCGCGCCCCGGGTCAGATCATCGTCTGCTACTCCTGACGGATCGGGCGCCGGAGGTCCCTGGCGAGACCGCGTCGAAGTGGTTGCCTGCGCGTTACATCGGTAGCGACCGCGACGCGGCCGCGCCACTCGTCCTTCCGGAGTCGTGACAATGCGGTCAGCCTCGCCTCGTTCCCGCCGAGTGCTCGTCGGCGCCCTCCTGGCGGTCGCCGTGCCCCTCGCGACCGTCGCTGCCGCCACCTCCGGAGGCGCGCCGTACACGCCGGTGCTGAAGACGCAGACGCTGCGTGACGCGCTCGCGCGGACGGTGAGCCCGGCAGAGATCGTCCCGGCCAGCCTCGCTCCGCGGCGCGCGTCCCCGGAGGACCGCTACGCGATGGCCGGCGGCTGCTACGTCGTCCGCTCCGTGGCGACCGGCCGGTACGTCGGCCGCACCGACACGACCTTCGCCGCCAACGCCGGCGCGCCCGCGGCGGCGGAGAAGTTCCACTTCCAGGCGATCGACCTCGGCAAGTACCTGCTCTTCGGCGGCCGCACCGACTTCCTCTCGGCCGACCGCGGGCTCAACCCGGACGGCGTCCGGCCTGTCACCGACGTCGTGCAGGGCTACGTCAAGGGCGTCGGCGACGAGAACCTCGCCCCGGTGCGACCTCCCGTCGTCGACGCGATAACCGCCGTCGAGGACGGCACCGACCCGATCGCCACCCTCGGCGGCGGCAGTGACGCGGTGCTCGCGGCGCCCGCGCCGAGCGGCGCCGCCGAGTGGGTCGTCCGGCCCGCGGGCAAGGGGCGCTACACCCTCCAGCTCGCGGTCGACGACCACGACACCGCCAACCCCGGTCCGCTCGACCCCGACATCGACTCGACGCTCACCGCGCTCCCCGACGGCCGACTCTCCGTCGTTGCCGGCAAGGACGCGGGCGCCGCGGGGCAGTTCACCTTCACCCGCGCGAACGGCTGCGCGGCGTGGCCCGAGATCGGCACCAACGTCACCGGCCCGCACGCCGTCGGCACCTCGCCGTACTCCGAGACCCAGGGCTACTTCGACGGCCACCTGCACCTCATGGGCTTCGAGTTCCTCGGCGGCCGGGTCATCTGCGGCCGGCCGTGGCACCCCTACGGCGTGCAGCACGCGCTGGTCGACTGCCCGGACCACGCAGGTGGCGGCTACGGCGCGGTGCTCGAGCAGTTCCTCTCCAACCGCCCGGGCGGGCACGACACCGTCGGCTGGCCGACCTTCAAGGACTGGCCCCGGTTCGACTCGCTCACGCATGAGCAGGGCTACTACAAGTGGATCGAGCGCGCGTGGCGCGGCGGCCTGCGGATGTACACCAACCTGCTCGTCGAGAACGGCGTGCTCTGCGAGGCCTACCCGCTGAAGAAGAACAACTGCAACGAGATGGACGCGGTGAAGCTGCAGGCGCAGCGCCTGCGCGAGCTCGAGCGCTACATCGACGCGCAGTACGGCGGCCCCGGCGAGGGCTGGTTCCGGATCGTGCTCGACCCGTTCCAGGCCCGGCGCGTCGTCAACGCCGGCAAGCTCGCCGTCGTCATGGGCATCGAGGTGTCCGTGCCGCTCGACTGCGGCGAGATCCTCGAGGTGCCGCGCTGCAACGACGAGGACGTCGCCGTGCGGCTGAGCGAGGTCTACGACCTCGGCGTTCGCCAGATGGAGCTGACCAACAAGTTCGACAACGCGTTCACCGGCGTCACCGGCGACAACGGCGCGTTCGGCGTGCTGGTCAGCCAGGCCGGCAACCGCTACGAGACCGGTCACACGTTCAAGATGGGCCCGTGCCACGAGGCGCCCGGGCACAAGGAGCACGAGCACCGGCATGACAAGCACATGGAGAACGTCCCCGACGCGACCGGCGCGCCGATCGGCCGGGACGACATCTTCGGCGCGGTGCTGCACATGGCGGGCGAGAGCGGCGTGACTCCGGTCTACGGCGCTGGCCCGCACTGCAACGTGATCGGCCTCACCGACCTCGGCCGCAAGGCGATCGACGGGCTGATGCAGCGCGGCATGCTCTTCGACCCGGACCACATGAGCGCGATCGGCCGCAAGGCGGCGATGGAGCACGTCGCCAAGGCGAAGTACTCCGGCGTCATCTCCAGCCACAGCTGGGGCGACCTGCCGACGTACCGCGAGATCATCAAGCTGGGCGGCGCGATCAGCATCAGCGACGGCGCGTCGGCCGGCTTCGTCAAGGACTGGCGTGAGCTGCGCCAGTACGCCGACCCGCGCTACGTGTTCGGCATCGGCTTCGGCTCGGACATCACCGGCTTCTCCAGCCAGGGCCCGCCGCGCAACCCGACCGAGAAGGACGACGTCGACTACCCGTTCCGCGGGCTCGGCGGCGCGATCATCGACAAGCAGAAGAGCGGCGAGCGCGTGTACGACGTCAACACCGACGGCGTGCACCACTACGGGCTCTACCCGGACTGGTTCGAGGACGCCCGCATCGTCGCCGGCAAGGACGGCGCGGCCTTCAAGAAGTCGATCGAGAGCTCGGTCGAGGCGTTCCTGCAGATGTGGGAGCGAGCGGTCGGCATCCCGGGCAACGCCTGCCGGTCCGACGTACCCGACCTGAACGCGGGCCGCCTCAGCGCCGTCCAGCCCGGCGTGAAGGTCGAGCAGGTGCTCGTCGCGCTCGGCCAGCCGAAGACCCGGGTCGGCCGGACGATGACGTTCTGCGGCAACCGCGGCACGGTCGTGGTGCGGTTCGACGGGGGCGGGCGCGTCACGTCGGTCGGGTCCGCGAGGGACTGAGCCCACAGCGGTACCCTCCGCGCAGTCATCCGTCGACTGCCTGGGGAGCTGGTCCGATGAACGCCCGCAACGTCCTGCTCTGGCTGCACATCCTGGTCGCTTTCGTGACCATGGGACCGCTGATCTTCTTCGACATGGCGGTGCCGAAGCTGATCCGCTCCCGCAACGCGGGCGCCTTGCGGTTCATCGCGGACAAGGGCGCCAAGCTCGGTCCCGCGACGGTCGTCATCGCGCTGCTCGGCATCGCGCTCGTGCTCCGCAACGGCGACGACCCTTACTCGTTCAAGACGCGCTGGATCCAGGTGGCGCTCGGCGTCTACGTGCTCATGGTCGCCAACGGAATCGGGATTCTCATGAAGAACCTGGAAGCGGCCGCGACGAAGGTCGAAGCGGGGGAGAACGCCGACGCCGAAGCCTCTCGCATGCAGCTGTTCGGCACGCTGAACATCCTGCTGTTCCTGACGATCGTCTGGCTGATGGTCGCCAAGCCCGGCTTCTGACCGCAGATCCCCTGTCCTGATCGTGCTGCAGCAGCAAGATCGTGACAGGGGGTTGTCTCAGCTGGCTCGGCGGCGGAAGCGGGTCGCGGCGGCGGCCAGCACCGCGGCGGCGGCGAGCCACATCGCCTCGAGGTCGGCGCCGGTGGCGGGCAGAGGCGCGGGCGTCGGCGGGAACGGGCGCGTCGGCGCGGGTGCCGGGGTCGGGCCACCGGGAGCCGGCTGCGGGCGGGCCGCCGTACGCGGCTGGCCGAAGGACGCGAGCCGCTCGGGCGCCTTGCCGCAGACCTTCGCCGTCGCCAGGCCGTCGCCGTCCTCGACCGGCGTGACCCGGGGCGCCGCCGCGGCCAGCGGGCGTCCCGGCCGCTCGTCGGTCTCGCGCACGTCGAGCAGCGGCAGCCCCGGCGTCGGCATGACGAACCGCAGCGCGCTGGTGTGCTCGCAGTCGTGCAGCAGGGTGATGGTCGAGAACGTGCCCGACGGCATCGAGTCGCGGGTGTAGCTGATCGTCCCCGCGATCGTCACGCGCAGGGAGCCACCGGCCGGTACGACGAGGTCGGTGGGCTGGAACCGCACCGGCACACGCAGCGGCGTGCCGGTGGGCGGGAGCACTGCCGACTCCTGCACGAAGTAGTTGTCCGGCATCGGGTCGAGGTGCTGCAGCGAGCGGAAGCCGAAGGTGTTCTGCCGGGCCTGCGTGCTGCTCTCACCCTCGTGGATCATCACCTCGCCGGCGTCGTCGATCACCTCGATCCGCGCCGCGATGTGCCCGTCGGGACGGTCGGTGGTCAGCCACAGGTCGAGGACCGGCTGGCCGGTGATGTGCAGGGGAGCGGCGAGATGCTGGGTCTCGAAGACGGCGCGGCCGTCCTCCTCCGTGAGCGCCTCGGCGTACGACGTCGCGCCGTCGACCTCGGTCAGCCCGAGGATGCCCTCCGGCCCGAGCGAGAGCTGTCCGACCGGTCCGCCGGTCGACGGGAACTCATGCTCCGCGCGCCACTGGCCCGTGCTGTCCTGCACCTGCACGTCGGGCCACGACTCGACGCCGGTGGGCAGCTCCTTGAGGTAGCGGTCGAACCACGCGGTGACCATCGGCATCCAGTCGTCGCGCACCCACTCCGGCTCGACTGCGGGGTGCCGGAACGGGAACGCGTGGTTCCACACGCCGAAGACGCCCTTGTGCGGCGTCGTCGCCGGGAGCCGGTCGAACCAGCCGGCCGTCGTGATCGGGTGCACGTTGAAGTCGCGCAGGCCGTGCACGTACAGCGTCGCGGCCGTCACGTTGGGCGCACCGGGGCGGTACTCACGGGCCTGCCAGAACGCCGTCTTGTTGCCCGTCACGTCGACCGAGCTGCTCAGCACCTCCGGCTGGCAGGTGAGCTTCTGCGCGAGGTGCTGCGGGGCCGGCTGCGCGTCGCCGTTGACGCTGGTGAGCGCGAAGTAGGTCGCGTTGCCGAGCAGCGCCTGCCCGGTGTACGGCACTCCGTCGAAGAAGTTCCAGTCGTACTGCGCGCCGACCGACGCGGCGGGCACGATCGCCTTGAGGTAGGAGGTCCTCGCCTTGTCGCCGAAGCCCGCCACGGAGATCTGCGTCTCGGCGTCGTAGGAGATGCCGTACATGCCGACGGCACCGTTGCTCCAGTCGGCGTCGCGGCCGAGGTACTCCACGATGCGCGCGCCGTCGTCGACCTGGTTGGCCGCGGTCTGCTCCAGGCAGCCGCCGGACTCACCAGTGCCGCGGACGTGGTGCTGCGCGACGGCGTACCCCCGCGCGGTCATGTACTCGATGAACGACGGGGTGCCGGCGCCCTCGTTCGCGGGGTACTCCTCGACGCCCTGCAGGACGTACGGCGTCATCACCAGGATGGTCGGCACCTTGGCCGGCGGCACGTGCCCGTCCTTCTCGGCCGGGAGCCAGGTCTCGACGTACAGGTCGATCCCGTCGTGGGCCGGCACTACCTTGCGCTGGCGATCAGGGTCGGCGTCCGGCGGCGTGGTGCCGTAGAGCGGCTTCGAGGCCGGCCTCGGCGAGAACGCCGTGCCCGTCTGCAGCGGCGGGGCGCCCGACGCGTCGGGCAGCGCCAGCCAGCCGAGCCCGAGCGCGGCGACGGCGGCGAGCGCGGCGACGCGCGTACGACGATCGGGCACGGCGACCTCCGGGGGAGTGGTGACTCGGTGATCTTCTACGACGGCGAGCGGGACCCTGCGGCGGACCGGTGTCCGACGGCCGACAGCGGTTTCCCCAGATGTGCTGGCGGCCGCACTGCGGCCATGCCCGGGCCGTCACCGTGGAGGGATGACGACTGACGCCGAGCCGGTGCTGCGGCTCACCCGCCCGGAGGAGTGGCTGCAGGCCATCCCCTACCTGTTCGGCTTCACCCCCGAGGACAGCCTGGTGCTGCTCGGCCTGACCGGCCCGCGCAAGCGCGTGCACTTCCAGCTGCGCGTCGACCTGCCGGCCGCTGGCGAGGTCGCGGTGCTCGCCGAGCACGTCGCGCAGCTGACAGCGCGCCAGGACGTGGACGCCGTGGTCGTGGTCCTCTACGGCGCGCAGCCGGGTGCCCCGACCCGGCTCGACCGCGACCTCTGGGACCTGCTGGCCGACGGGCTGGCCGAGGACGCCGACGTCGAGGTCGTCGACGCGATCGTGGTGCGGGGCGACCGCTGGTGGTCGCTCGAGTGCGCCGATCCCCGCTGCTGCCCGCCGGAGGGCACGGCCGTGGAGACCGGCGGCCGCGTCGCCGCGGAGATGGTCCTGCGCGGCTGCGTCGTCCAGGGGTCCCGAGACGAGGTGGCTGCCGAGATCGGCTCGACCGGCGGACCGGAGGAGGCGCTGGTAGCTCAGCGTTGCGTCGCGCTCGACAACGCCGACCGGTCCTGGACTACGGACCCCCCGTACTGGAGCCTGGCATGGGTCGATGCTGCGGTCGAGCGATGGCGCGCCGTGGTGACGGCACCGGTCGCAGCGGCGGTGTCGTTAGACCCGGACGCACTCGCCGGGCTTCTCGTGCCGCTCGACCACAAGACCCTGCGCGACCGGGTCGCAGGCGTGTGCTTGCGCCACTCCCCGCGGGCGAAGCGGGTGCTTCGCGAGATCCTCCGCCGATGCCCTCGGGAGTACGCGGCTCCGCCCGCGACCATTCTCGGCCTGCTCGAGTGGGCGGACGGCGACGGCTTGAGAGCGGGCATCGCCTTCGAGCGAGCGCTCGCCGCCGACCCGGACTACGCCTTCGCCCAGCTGCTCATGCAGGGACTCCGCCACGGCGTACGTCTGCCAGACCACTTCCTCGACGACATCCGTGACATGTCCCGGAAGCGCTGGAGATCGCTGTCGTCGAAACGCAGAGGAGCTACGCGCTGATCGACTTCCCGGCGGAGCGGAGGTCCTCGCAGCCGACCACCACACGAGCAGCCATGCCCTTCTCCGCGGCCTTGGAGTAGACCCGAGGGTCGTAGTGCTTCTTGGAGCCGACCTCGCCGTCGACCTTGAGCACGCCGTCGTAGTTGCTGAGCATGTGCCCGGCGATCGGACGGGTGTAGGCGTACTGCGTGTCGGTGTCGATGTTCATCTTGATGACGCCGTAGTCGATGGTCTCGCGGATCTCCTCGAGCAACGATCCGCTGCCGCCGTGGAAGACCAGGTCGAAGGCTGCCGCATCGCCGAGCTTGCCCTTCACGGCCTGCTGGCCGTCGCGCAGGATCGACGGGCGGAGCTTGACGTTGCCCGGCTTGTAGACGCCGTGCACGTTGCCGAACGTCGCGGCGAGGAGGTAGCGGCCGCGGTCGCCGGTGCCGAGCCGCTCGGCCACCAGCACCATGTCCTCGGGGGTCGTGTAGAGCTTCTCGTTCTCGACGCCCTCGTTGTCGACGCCGTCCTCCTCGCCGCCGACGACGCCGGCCTCGATCTCGAGGATCACGTCCATCGCGGCGCACTCGTCGAGCAGCTGCTCGGAGATCTTCAGGTTCTCGTCGAGGGGGAGCGCCGAGCCGTCGAACATGTGGCTGTGGAAGAGCGGGCCCTGGCCGCTCTTGTGACGGCGCGCGCTCTCGGCCATCAGGGGCCGCATGAACCCGTCGAGCTTGTCGGCCGGGCAGTGGTCGGTGTGCAGCGCGATGGTCACCGGGTAGCGCTCGCTGACGAGGGCGGCGTACTCGGCCAGCGCGCGGGCACCGAGCGCCATGTCCTTGACCGACTGGCCGGACGCGAACTCACCGCCGCCGGTGCTCACCTGGACGATGCCGTCGGAGCCTGCCTCTGCGAACCCGGCGAGAGCCGCGTTGAGAGTCGACGACGACGTCACGTTGATAGCAGGGAACGCGTACTTGCCCGCGCGCGCCGCGTCGAGCATGGCGCGGTAGGTCTCAGGGGTCGCGATGGGCACGTCGGGTTCCTCTCGGCCGGGTCCGGACGCCGATCAGGCTAGCGCGCAGACCCGGCCGAGCGTGGTCAGTGCCTCCGGCGGGCGGTACGCCGACCGGTGTCCTGCGCGACCAGACCCAGGACGAGCAGGACTGCGGAGAGCAACGACATCGCGGTCACGGGTCCTCCGGTCGTGGGCAGCGGGGCCGGGTCCGGGCCGGCGACGATCTTCACGCCCAGGACCGTGGCCGACTCGCTCGGCGCAGGAACAGGGTCCGGGGTCTCGGTCCGCTCGCCGAGGACCTCGGGCGACGCGGTCGGGTCCGCCGTCGGAGCGGTAGCGCTCCGCGTGGCCACCGGGCTCGTCGTCGGCTCCGGCAGCGGCGTTGCGGACGTGCTGGCCGAGGGGGTGGTCGACGGTGTCGGGAACAGGTCGAGGTGGAAGGAGTGGCTGGGCGACGGGCTGGAGCTGGTCGACGATGAGGCATTGGCTGACGGGCTGACGCTGACCGACGGTGAGACGCTCACTGACGGGCTGACGCTGACCGAGGGCGAGACGCTGACCGAGGGCGAGACGCTGACCGAGGGCGAGACGCTGACCGACGGTGAGACGCTCACTGACGGGCTGACGCTGACCGAGGGCGAGACGCTGACGGAGGGCGAGACGCTGACCGACGGGCTGACGCTGACCGACGGCGAGACGCTGATCGACGGGCTGACGCTGACCGACGGCGAGACGCTGACCGACGGCGAGACGCTGACCGACGGGCTGACGCTGACCGACGGGCTGACGCTGACCGACGGGCTGACGCTGACCGACGGGCTGACGCTGACCGACGGCGAAGGCGACTGGGTGACGCACGGGTCCATCCAGTAGACCTTGCTCTTGGTGTCGTTGCCCTGAGCGCCGGTGACGGAGACAGTCACCTTGATGTGGTAGCCCTGGTTCTGCTGCATGGTGAAGCCGGCTAGGTTGAGCGTGTAGGTCTCGTGGTGGTCGAGAGTGTTGCCGGGCCCGGAGCCGACGAAGGTGAACGATGTCGATCCGGTGATAACCGGCACGGCGCCGCTTCCGCTGGGCGACTGGGCCTCGAACGAGACGACCGTGGTCTGGTTACCCACGTCGAAGCCGTACCAGTCGATGCTGAACGGGCAGCTGACGTGGGGGTCGTTGCCATTGCCCCCGATGTCGTTGCCGTCGACCTTGATCGTGCCGTTGTTGCCGGCGGGCTGTCCGCCGGCTGTCCCGCTGGCGGTGCCAGTGGTCATCACCAACGTGCTCATCGAGGCGATCGCTACGAGCACCGTGGTCGCGAGCAGGCGGTTGCGGTAGTGACGCACAACTCCGGAGACCGACATGAGGCTTCGCCCTAGAACGGGCCCGAGTCGGTCTCACCACTGGCTCCTCGCTGCCGCGGCTGGTGACCGGGGACGACAGCGGATCAATGCCTCTCGGACTGCACCGTGACGATGCCACGACGTCACGATGCGTCACATCGTCAATCCGGGCTGTTTACCCCTGGCCATAGGGACCGTTTCAGCGCCCAATTGCGACGATCTGTCCGATGAACCAGCTCAGTGCCGGCGGCGCGCGACGCGCAAGCTGCTCGTCTGGACCACGAGGCCAGTGGCCACTGCCACGGCGCCGAGCAGGCTCAGCAGCGCGATCGGCGCGCCCGTGTTCGGCAGCTGCGGTGCGGGGTTGCGGACGATCTTCACGCCGAGCACGGTTGCCGACTCGCTGGGCGAGGGCGCCGGGGACTGCGTCTGCTCGCCGAGGACCTCAGGCGACTCGGACGGAGTCGGCGCGGGCGGGCTCGCCGAGTCCGATGGGCTCTGCTCGACCGTCGGCGTCGGTGACGGCTCAACCGAGGGCGACACGCTCGGCGTCGGGGTGTCGAGGTGGAACGAGTGCGACGGCGACGGGGAGACGCTGACGCTGGCCGAGACGCTCACAGATGGGCTGACGCTGACAGAGGCGGACACGCTGACCGACGGGCTGACGCTCACCGACGCGCTCACGCTCACGGACGGCGAGGGGGACGGTGATCCGGTGGTGCACGGGTCGACCCAGAAGACCTTGTCCTTGGTGTCGTTGCCTTGCGCTCCCGTCACAGAGACGGTGACCTTGACGTGGTAGCCCTGGTTCGGCTGCAGGAAGAGCCCGGTGACGTCGAGGGTGTAGGTCTCGTGGTGGTCGAGGGTGTTCCCGGCTCCGGACCCGACGAAGGTGAACGAGGTCGCCCCCGACAGCGCTGCGACAGGCGTGAAGCTCGCGGCCGGCGGTTGTGCCTCGAACGACACGACGGCGGCCTGGTTGCCCTCGTCGAAGCCGTACCAGTCGATGCTGAAGGGGCAGACGATGTGCGGGTCGTTGCCGATGCCGCCGATGTCGTTGCCGTCGACCTTGATTGTGCCGTTGTTGCCGGCCGGCCCGACCTGGACGCCGCGGGCCGTGTCGGACATGACCAGAACGCTGAGCGACGTGACCGCAGTCAGAACCGTGGCGGCGAGAAGTCGACCTCGGTAGACCCGGACGAGCGCGGCGACCGACATGTATCACTACTTCGAGCAGTGACCGAGTCGGTCTCACCACTGGCTCCCCGCTGTCGCGGCTGGTGACCGAGGACGACAGCGGATCACGGCTTCTCGGACGTCGTTGTCGACGATGGCAGGACGCGACTCTCGGTCACATCCTCATTTGGAGCCGTTGAGCATGGCCCGTTTCCCCCGGGAATCCCTGGCCCGCAAGGGAAGTTCGAGCCCGCTATCCGGGGATCTGCCCGAGTCTGCCCGCCTGGTAGTCGACGAAGGCCTGCCGGACCTCGCCCTCCGTGTTCATCACGAAAGGCCCGTAGGCGACGACCGGCTCGCGGATGGGCTGGCCACCGAGGATCAGGACGTCGAGGGTCGGCGTACGGCTGTCCTGTCGGGCATCGGCGCTCACGGTGACGCTGTCGCCGGCGCCGAGGACGGCGAGCTGGCCGAGCCGCACCGGGCGGTGCTCCGCGCCGACCGAGCCCGCCCCGGCGAGGGTGTAGACGAGCGCGTTGAAGTCGGCGCGCCACGGCAGCTCCAGGGTCGCCCCCGGCGCGAGCGTCGCGTGCACGAGGGTGATCGGCGTGTACGTCGACCCCGGACCGGCGTGTCCGTCGACGTCACCGGCGATGACGCGCACCAGCGCGCCGCCGTCGGTGGAGGAGAGCAGCGCGACCTGCCCGCCGCGGATGTCCTGGTAGCGCGGCGCGACCAGCTTCTGCGCGCGCGGCAGGTTGACCCAGAGCTGGAAGCCGTGGAAGAGGCCGCCGCTGACGACCAGGTGCTCGGGCGGCGTCTCGATGTGCAGGATCCCGGCGCCGGCGGTCATCCACTGCGTGTCGCCGTCTGAGATGAGGCCACCGCCGCCGTTGGAGTCGGAGTGCGCCATCTGCCCGTCGAGCATGTAGGTGACGGTCTCGAAGCCGCGGTGCGGGTGCCAGGACGTGCCCTTGGGCTCGCCCGGCGCGTAGTCGACCTCGCCCATCTGGTCCATGTGGATGAACGGGTCGAGGGCGCGCAGGTCGACACCGGCGAACGCGCGCCGTACCGGGAATCCCTCGCCCTCGAAGCCACGCGGCGCGGTGGTGACCGTCGCGACGGGACGCGGCGTCGACGTCGTCGGGTCGGGGGTGGAGATGCGCGGCAGCGCGGTGATGTCCGCGACGGTCACGGCAGGCACGGGATGCTCCTCGGTTCGGCGGTGGTGCAGGTACGTCGTACAACGTGGTTGCGTCTGCAACCATTCCGATCAGGACTCTGCGGGGCCGCGCTGCTCGGCCAGGAAGCGCTCCAGCTCGGCGCCGATCTCGTCCGCGGTCGGCAGCGCCGCGCCGTCGGCGACGAGGCGCGGACCTCGGCCGGCCACGAACTCGTCGTACTGCTCCTCCAGCGCCCGGACGACGGCCAGGACGTCCTCGCTCTGCGCCACCTGCTCGTCGACGAGCGACCGCGTCTCGACCGCGGCCGCGGCCAGCGCGTCGGTGGGGAGCACCAGGCCGCTGATCCGCGAGACGGACTGCAGCAGCGCCTCTGCGGCGGCCGGGTAGTCGGTGGCGGCGAGGTAGTGCGGCACGTGCACCGCGAACCCGGCCGCGTCGTGGCCGGCCTGGCCGAGCCGGAACTCGACCAGGTGACCGGCCGCGCCGGGCACCTGCACCGCGTGCACCCACGACTCGAAGCCGGTGACCAGCTCGGGGCGGGTCGCATGCGCGATGACGCCGACCGGGCGGGTGTGCGGCACTCCCATCGGGATCGAGTTGAGGCCGATCGACAGCCGCACGCCGAGCTCCTCGACAGCGAGCCGCACGGCCGCGACGAAGCGCTCCCACTGGTAGTCCGGCTCCGGGCCGGAGAGCACCAGGTACGGCGTGCCGGTGGCGTCGTGGAGCGCGTGGATGACCAGCTGGGGCGACAGGTAGCTGTCCCAGTGGTCCTCGATGAACACCATCGGCGGCCGGCGGGCGCGGTAGTCGAGCAGCTGGTCGACGTCGAACCGCGCGACCAGGGTCGCCTCGCCGGTCTCCATCAGGTGCTCGCGCGCGAGCCGCCGCCCGCCGCCCGCGTCGACGAAGCCGTCGAGCGCCTGGATCAGCACCGGCCGGCCGAGGTCGGGCAGCTCGGGCTCGAGCGTGAACAGCTCGCGCGGGTCGAGCGCCACGGTGCCTCCTCGGTCGGTCAGGTCCGGCGTACGTCGTCCATTGTCCGACGTCGCCGGTCCCTCCGCTCGTCAGGTGACCGCCGGGTGCCCGCTCGTGCGCCTTCCGTCTGCCTTACTTGCCGATCGGCACGCAGGTCTTCGCGCCGATGACAGCCGGCTTGCCGCTCTTGGCGACGTCGGCGAACGGACCGCGGGTCGTCATCGGGCCGTCCTTCGTCGCGGTGCCGGGCGGCACAGCGCGCGCGGCGGTCGCGGACTCGGTCTCGTTCGGGATCAG
The DNA here is from genome assembly GCA_963765815.1 of uncultured Actinomycetota bacterium. GTDB lineage: Bacteria > Actinomycetota > Actinomycetes > BP-191 > BP-191 > DATLNF01. The sequence goes on from CAVXXT010000001.1 coordinate 82,481, forward strand.
CTTCTGGCCCATCACGACCGGGCCGTGATCCACGAAGAGCTCTGCAGGAGCGTGGATGCGGATCTCGTTCTTCGCCTCGTCGACGACACCCGTGACCTCGCCGAGGTAGTTGACCGGGACGTTGGCGGTGTGCCCGTCCGGCTTCCAGGAGACCTCGAACTTGTCGGGCTGCCCGGAGACCAGGACCGCGCGCATCGACACGACGTCGGTGCTGTTGCCGATGAGGAAGTCGACGCCGGCGGTGATGCCGGTCGGGGAGAGCTGGATCGAGCGGCTGAGCTTGGCGATCCGGACGACCGCCGTGACGATCTTGCCGTCGCTGGCCAGGTCGCCGCTGATCACGTCGAGCGAGTCCTCCTGCGGTCCGTACTGCGGCCCGCCGGCCGGCGGTGCGTCCTGGGTGCGGGCGACGAAGGTGTCGCCCGCCGGGTCTTCGATGAGGTTGCAGGCGACCTTGTCGGCAGCCACTGCCGAGGTCGCGGAGGCGGCGAGCAGGAGGGCGACGGGCAGGAGGGCGAGGCGCGGCTTCATCAGTTCTCCGTCTGGTGGGAGCAAAGGCGATCTGCCCAGACTTCGACGGGCTCCGAGCTCGGTCCTGCCCGGTCAGGCCAGCGGGCGGCGGCCGAGGAAGCCGAGGTCGGCGCGGTGCCACCAGGCCAGGTCGCTGTCACCTTCGAGCCAGCACAGGAGCGCGTCGTGGCCGTCGATCTCGGCCGGGAAGTCGAGCAGCAGCGGCGCGATCCCCTTCAACTGCACGTCGTCCTCGGTGACGGTCGAGACCAGCTCGTCGAGCCGGGCCTGCGCCGCCTTCAGCTCGGGCAGCCCGCCCAGGTCGGTCGGCGGGCCGCCCTGCAGGGACGCCTGCAGCTCGGCTGCGTCGGCGCGCACCACGACGATCTCGTCGAGCGCGGGCCTCAGCGCCGCCAGGTGAGCCCGCGCCTGCCCGACGCTGTAGACGCGTCCTTCGCTCACGATCGCCTCCCTCCACTCAACCGGTGATCTTGCTGCTCTGTGTCCACAGGGTGGGCGGTCGCCGTCGTTGGGTCGGCGCTTCAGGTAGCCTGACCGGGCGCCGATGAGGCGTGTGTCGACCCGCATCATGGCCCCCGGACCCAACCCTGTCGCTACGAGCGACGCTGCGCCGTGAGGCGACCTGGCGGGCTCGGCACGCACAGCAGCCCCGGACGAGAGTCCGGGGCTGCTGGCATGTTCGGGGGTCGCCGTCAATCGGCGGGTCCGGCCGTACGACGGCCGCTGGTGAGCCGGGCGAACAGCTCGCCCTCGTCCACCTCGGCGTCAGCCATCGCGCCGCGCAGCAGCTGCAGCGCGTTGCGGGTTAGCGCGTCGGCGTCCTCGGTCGAGAGCGCCATCGCGTCGGCGACGCCGTCGTAGCCCTCGTCGAGGCCGAACGCGACCACGGCCGCGTGCCGTTCCGCGGGCGGCAGTGCCGCCAGCGCCGTACCCAGTCGGTCGAGCAGCTCGGCGTCGGCGGTCGACGCGGTCGGCTGCGTCGCCTTGTCCGCCACCTCCGGCGGCACGGTGCGCAGCCGCGGCGGTCTCTGCTCGCTCATAGGCGATGTCTACCGCGTCCCGGCCGCCGGCACACCGCGAACTGCGCGGCGCGCCCGACGGTCCGCGTGCTCAGCCGGTCGCGCAGTTCGGGAAGGTTGGGCGGAAACCGATCGCGGTACGGCGGGGGAGATGGGAGCATCAGTCAAGTGCCGCACGTGACCGGATCCGAACCGGAGAACTCCGAGGTCGCCACCCGCGCGGCGGGCTGGCGACTGATCCGGGAGCTGCTGGCCAACGTCCGCCCCGAGCTCGTCCGCGGCGTCTTCGCCGGCGTCACCTGGCAGGCCGCCGGCGCGTTCGCCCCGCTGGTCATCGCGCAGATCATCGACGAGGGACTCGTCGACAGCGACCGCGCGGCGATGTGGCGCTGGTCCGGCGTGCTGGTGGTGCTCGCCTGCATCGAGGCGTTCTCCTCGCGCACGCGACACAAGAACGCAGTGACGCTGTTCGCCCGTACCGGCGCGTCGGTGCGGCAGCGGCTGCTCGAGCGGGTGCAGCTGCTCGACGCGACCTACCACGACCGCGTGTCACCGGGCGCCCTGCTGTCCCGCGCGACGAGCGACACCGAGCACATGTCACGGCTGGTCGACCACATCCCGCACTCGGTCGGCTTCGCGTCGTCGATCGTCGTCGTCACTGCGCTGCTCGCGACGGTCAACCTGACGATCACCGCAGTGGTGGTCGGGTCGGAGGCGCTGCTCGTCGTCGTCGTCGTGCTCGGCGCGCGGCACCAGCGGGACCGCGCCGCGGCGCTCCAGCACGCGATCTCGTCGTCGACCGTCGCGGCGGAGGAGACCCTCGCCGGCTTCGCGGTCATCAAGGGACTCGGCGCGGAGGACGCGCAGGGGCACCGCGTCGACGTCGCGGCCGAGGAGGTGCGCAGTCGCGGGCTCGCGGCCAACCGCCTCGACGCCGTGATGGAGTCGCTGGTCGAGCTGATCCCGGCGCTGACCCTCGCGCTGGCGCTCGGCATCGGCGGGCACCGTGCGGTCGCGGGGGAGCTGACCGTCGGCGAGCTGCTGGCGGTGCTGAGCTATGTGAGCTTCCTCGTCTGGCCGATGCGGATCGTCGGCGAGCGCGTCGGCACGGTGCAGAAGGGGCTGGCCTCCGCGCAGCGGCTCGCCGCGGTGTACGACGCGACGCCGGCGGTGCTCGACGCGGAGTCGCCAGAGCCGCTCGTGGGGGCGGGTCTCGGCCTGTCGGTCGACCTGCTCGACGTGACGTTCGCCTTCCGCGCGGCCCAGCCCGTGCTCGACCGGCTGTCGCTGCACCTCGCCGCCGGCGAGCGGGTGGCGATCGTCGGCGCGACCGCGTCGGGCAAGTCGACCCTGCTGTCCCTGATCGCGCGCGAGTACGACGTGACGTCGGGCGCGGTGCTGGTCGGCGGCGCCGACGTACGCGACCTGTCGCTCGCCGACCTGCGCCGCGAGGTCGCCGTCGTCGGCCACGACCCGGTGCTCTTCGCCGGCACCGTCGCGGACAACGTGAGCTTCGCCCGCCCCTCCGCGAGCCGGGACGAGGTCGTCGCGGCGACCCGGGTCGCGGCGGCGGACGACTTCGTGCGACGGCTGCCCGCCGGCTACGACACGGTGATCGGCGAGCGCGGCATGTCGCTCTCGGGCGGACAGCGCCAGCGCGTCGCGATCGCGCGCGGGCTGCTCGCGTCGCCGTCGGTGCTGCTGCTCGACGACGCGACGTCGGCGCTCGACGCGACCACCGAGGCGGCGGTGATCACCGCGCTCACCGCCGAGCGACGCGACCGCACCGTCGTCGTGGTGACGCACCGTCCGGCCACGCTGCGCCTCGCTGACCGGGTGGTCCTGCTGGACGGGGGGCGGGTGGTCGCGGACGGCACGCACGCGGAGCTGCTGCACCGCAACGAGCTCTACCGAACCGTGCTCGCCCACGCGCACGCCGACCACGAGCTGCTCGACGCGCTGCCCGAGAGCGACGCGATCATCGAGACGACGGCGTCATGACACTGCCCATCGCCACCAAGCGCGAGCTGCGCGGGCACGTCGCGACGATGCTGCGGCCGCACCGCGGGACCCTGTGGCTCCTCACCCTCGCCGTCCTGCTGTCGGCCGCCGCGCTGGTCGTCTCGCCGCTGCTGGTCCGCCATGCCCTCGACGAGGGCGTGCGCGGCGACAGCACCCGGGAGATCGACCTCGCCGCGGGCGCTCTGGCCGTGCTCGCCGTGGCCGGCGCAGTGCTGAGCTGGTGGCGGGTCCGGCTCTCCGGCGTGGTCGCCGAGGGCGTGCTGTCGATGCTCCGCCGCGAGTCGGCGCGTCGCGTGCTGCACCTGTCTGTTGGCGACCTGCGCGGTACGACGCGCGGCGACGTCGTCACCCGACTGACCGGCGACATCGAGGTGCTCAGCGACGCACTGCGCCACGGCGTACCGCGGGTCGTGCAGGCGTGCTCGCTGCTGGTCGTGTCGGTGACGGTGCTCTTCGTCGTGTCGGTGCCGCTCGCGGTCGTCGGCCTGGTCGGCCTCACCGCGGTGTGGGTGCGGGCCCGGGTGCTGATCCGGCGCACGGCGCCGGTCTACGCGCGCCAGCGTGACCACCTCGGGCGGGCCATCGGGATGATGAGCGAGACCGTCAGCGGCGTGCGAGTGATCCAGGCGTCGGGCCGGGCGGACGATCGGGCGGCGACGTACCGCGCGATCAACGCCGACGTCACCGAGGCGCACCTCGCCGCGATGCGGCTGCGCAACCGCTTCTACCCGCACCTGATCCTCATCCAGGCCGCGTCGACGCTGGCCGTCGTCGTCGTCGGCACCCTGCTCGCGACGTCGGGCCGCGCGACCGTCGGCACGGTGGGCGCAGCGGTGCTCGCGGTGGTCGCGGTCTACCGCCCGGTCGAGGATCTCGCCGACTGGCTCGACGAGGTCAACAGCGCGGCCGCGGCGCTCGGCCGCGTCGCCGGCCTGCTCGACCTCTCACCTGCGCTGGCCGAGCCGGCCGTCGCCGTCGAGATGCCGGCGGCCGGCCGCCTCGTCGCCGAGAGCGTGAGCTTCCGGTACGCCGACGGCGAAGAGGTCCTGCGCGACGTCTCGCTCGACCTGCGACCCGGGGAGCGGCTCGCCCTCGTCGGCCCGACCGGCGCCGGCAAGTCGACCCTCGCTCGGCTGCTGGCGCGGCTCGACGACCCGGGCGACGGTCGGGTGAGCTTCGGCGGCGTCGACCTGCGCGACGCGACGCTGTCCGACGTACGCCGGCGCATCGTGCTGACCCCGCAGGAGGGCCACCTCGTCGACGGCACCATCGCCGACAACGTGCGCCTCGCTGCACCCGACGCCACCACCGCGCAAGTCGAGAAAGCGCTGGCGCGGATCGGGGCGATCGAGTGGGCGCGCGGGCTGCCGCACGGCATCGACACGGCGGTCGCGTCGCTCGGCTCGCGGCTGTCGGCAGGGGAGCGGCAGCTGGTCGCGCTGGCGCGCGTCGCCCTCGCCGATCCGCGCGTCGTCATCCTCGACGAGGCGACGTCGGCGCTCGACCTCGGCACCGAGCTGCTGGTGGAGCGGGCGATGCAGCGCGCGCTGGCCGGCCGCACGGTCGTCGTGATCGCGCACCGCGCGACGACCGCCGCTCGAGCCGACCGGGTCGCGGTGCTGGAGGCGGGTCGGCTGGTCGAGATCGGGTCGCACGACGAGCTCGTGGCCTCCGGCGGCGCCTACGCGACGCTCTGGGAAGCCTGGACCAAGTCAGCCGGCTGACGTCGTACCGTCAGGCCGGCTCGCTGAGCATCCGGTAGGACCGCGACGACCAGGCGATGCACGTCACGATCACCCCGATCAGGCCGGCGAGGGTGAACATCAGCGCCAGCCCGCGGCTCGGGCCCGACGCCGAACCAGCCGCCGATCAGGTCGGCGCCGCGACCGTCGGTCATCAGCGGCATGAAGACCGACTCGGCGAGCGGCGCCATGAGGAACGCCGTCAGCGGCGCCGCGGAGTTCTCGACGAGCTGGGCGAAGCCGAAGACGCGGCCCTGCCGCTCGAACGGGATGGCCCGCTGCAGGATGGTCTGCTCGGCCGCCTCGATCGCCGGGATGAGGCCGAGCCAGACGATCATCCCGATGACGAGCAGCACGATCGAGGACCGCACGGCGAAGAGCGCGCAGACGCACCAGTTGATGAGGTTGCCGGCGAGCAGGATGCGCAGCGGCTTCGGGCCGAGGCCGAACTTCGAGACGACGAGACCACCCGCGATGAGGGACAGGCTGATCAGGCCCCAGAGGAGTCCCCACGTCTGCACCGAGACGAGCTCGAGGCCGTAGGCGTCCATGAGCGCCATGAAGACGCCGGCCAGCAGGTTGTTGAACGCCGCCAGCAGGATCAGCATCCGCAGCCCCGGCACGGCGTGGATCGCCTCCAGCGCACCGCGTACGTCGACCGCCGGCCGGCGCTCGCCCTCCGCCACCGGCTCCGGCGCCGGCTCCTCGAAGCGGATGGTGACCAGGTCGACCAGCGCGACGAGGGTCAGCGCGAGGGCGAGGTAGTAGGCCCAGCCCATCCCGAGCCCGCCGATGACGAGCCCGCTGAAGACCGACGTGATCGCGAACGAGACGCCGCTGACCGTGCCGACCTTGCCGTTGGCGCGGTCCCGCTCGCCCTCCGGGACGAGCAGCGTGACGCAGGTGGACAGCGCGATGCTGCGCAGCATGCCGGCCACCGAGCCGAGCAGCGTCGACAGCACGAGCACCCAGAACCACGGACTGCGCAGCTGCAGCAGGTCGTCGGCGTCGACCGAGACGAAGACCGCCGGTGGCCACGACGAAGCACACCGCCGAGGTGGACGTGGCGAGCACGAGCGAGGTCGCTTCCGGTGGCGGTCGACGAACGTGCCGAACACCGGTCCGAGCACGGCGGAGCTGAGGTCTGAACGCGCCGCCGATGACGCCGGTCGCCACGACCGAGCGGGTCTCGAGGTAGACCCAGAACGTCAGGGCGAACCACAGGAACGTGCTCGTCACGCCGCTCACCAGGGTGTTGGTCAGCAGCCGCCGGAACGCGCGCGCGTCGGCGTACCGGCCGGAGTCCTCGGTGTCGTCGGCGGTGGCGGCCGCGGCCTCGTCGATGTCCATGGTGTCCATATCGTGTACGACGGGTGCGACAGGGCGAACTCATCGCAGGTCAGCGCGCGGGCGACGTCGAAGGACTCGACGGTGACCCGCCGCCTCCGACTTGTCCTGCCGCTGCTCGCGGTCGCGCTGCTCGCCACCGCCCTGCCGGCCAGCTCGGCCCCGGCGCCGTCGTACCGGCCCACGGGTCCGTGGCCGACCTGGCGCTCGCCGGTCGGCGGGGTCATGCGCGACGCCGTGCTCGACCGCGGCGAGTGGGTCTACACCAACACGCTCTGGCTCGCGCTGGGCGCCAACGCCGACGGCCTCACGCCGCGAGCAGTACTTCGCCGACTTCGCGCCCGACGACCCGATGCGGATGACCGGCGACCTGCGGCGCGCGCTCACCTACGAGTTCTTCGGTATGGGCCGCAGCGTCACCAACGGCGACTACGAGCTGCCGACCGACAAGGCGAAGTGGCCGGACGGCACCGGCGAGGTCGCCGAGCTGCGCCTGGCGGCCGACGCCGACGAGCTCTTCGTCCGGGTCCTCTGGAACTCCTACCCCTCACCCGACGTCGCAGGTCGCGCTGCTCGCCTTCGCCGGGCCGCAAGACCAAGGAAATTGTGCCGTGGCCGACCGGCGGCGCCGTGTCGCGATTCGACGTCGCGCTGACCATCGGCGGCGCGGGCACCGGCACGCTGGGTCGTCCGTCGATCGCGCCCGGTCTCGGTCGAGCTCCCGCGACGGAGACCACACACCGAGGTCCGCGTGCCGCTGCAGCTGCTGCCGCCGGGCCGTGGACCGTCACCGGCGGCGAGCGGGCTCGCCGACCCGATCAGCCGGATCGTTTCTGGCCGCGCCGACCCCGGCCCGGCGACGCTGACACACCCGGCAGCGGCGGCCTCACGCCGGCCAGGACGTCATGTCGCATCTTCTTCGCCCGAGGAGACAAGTGGGAGTTCGACGAGCGTCGCCAGGCGGACCTCATCCGCGCCGAGCACGCAACGCTGGCAACCGCGGTAGTCGAGCCCGGCGGCCTGTCAGCGAACGGCGGACCAAGCCGCGCCGGTGCGGACCGGGGACGTCAGCCGGATCTACCGGAGCCGGCCACGACTTCGGCGACGGGATCACCCGCGAGTCCGGCGGCGCTACCCTGCCCGCCGTGCCGCACGGCGCGCCGATCGGCGAGGACTTCAACCTCACCTACACCCACACCGGCCGGCTGCAGGACTACGCGATGCGCGTGCCTGCGGCGTACGACGCACGCACGCCGCTGCCGCTGATCGTCTACCTGCACGGCTTCGGCGGGACGCCCGAGGAGCCGTTCCGGCTGCCGCTCGGCCTCGTCGACGAGGCCGAGAAGCGCGGCTACCTGCTTCGCGGCGCTGCGGGGCGCGGCGACACGTTCTACCGGCCGGGGCTCGGCGAGCTCGACGTGCTCGAGGCGCTCGCCGACATCCGCAAGCACTACGGCGTCGACGCCGACCGGATCTACCTCATGGGCCACTCGATGGGCGGCTACGGCACCAACAACATCGCCGCCCGCCACCCGGACCTGTTCGCCGCGGTCGCGCCGATCGAGGGCACCGACGCGCTGTCGCTGTCGGCGAACCTGCGCAACCTGCCGTGGTTGAGGTCACCGCCGACGAGGACCTCGACGCCCAGGGCGCGGAGGCGAACGCGAAGTACGACGCGCTCGTCCGCGCTCGGCTACGACGCGACGCTCGTGCACTACCACTTCAAGACCCACGAGTACTCGACGATCTACGACACGCTGCCGCGGCTCTTCGACTACTTCGGCTGCGCACCGGCGGGTCGCGATCCGCGCCGTCGTGACCTGGGTCCGGCCGCCGGCCGACGAGGACTTCCCGAAGCTCGGCCAGGTGCACGACGGCGCGTACTGGCTCGACGGCGTCGACGCCGGCTCGGTCACCGTGTGGTCGGCCGCGATCGGCCCCGGCCCGGCTGACCCGTCCGCCGCCGAGCGCACCGATGCCGACTGGTGGACGAGGGCGGCCGTCGATGCGGACGCTGGCGAAGCTGCGCACGACGCGGCCGAGCGGCATCACCGTCTTCCGGCCGGGCAACGAGCTGACCGTGCACGCGCGCGGCACGACCCGGCTCACGGTCGACGTACGCCGCGCGCGCCTGTCGCTGTCCGCCCTGCCGATTCGCTCCGACATCGACGCGCCGGTCCGCCTCACCCTCCGCGACGGCTCCCGTACGACGACCGGTCGACGCATCACCCCCGGCACCCGGACGGCCCGGCTCCCGTAACCCGCCGAACCCCGCCGACCGCCCGAACTATGGAGTGGGCTGAGCACGGAGCTGTCAGAGATCCGGACATGGTTCGCGGCGGGGGTGGGGTCAGGGGTGGTGGAGGGCCTTCACGGCGTCGATGGTGTCGGCCTCGGCCGCGGGCTTGTCGTCGCGGTAGCGCAGGACGCGGGCGAAGCGCAGCGCGACGCCGCCGGGGTAGCGCGGCGAGGTCTGCACCCCGTCGAAGGCGATCTCGACCAGCAGCTCCGGCCGCACGAACACCTGCCAGTCGTTGCGGTCGACCTCGAGCGAGAGCAGCTTCTCGGTCTGCCACCTCAGCATCTCGTCGGTGAGCCCCTTGAACGTCTTGCCGAGCATCACGTGCCCACCGGTCGCGGGGTCGAGCGCGCCGAGGTGCAGGTTGGACAGCCAGCCCTTACGCCGGCCGTGGCCCCACTCGGCGGCGAGCACCACGAGGTCGAGGGTGTGCCGCGGCTTCACCTTCAGCCAGCCCGCACCGCGACGGCCCGCGTCGTACGACGCGTCGAGCGACTTCACCACGACGCCTTCGTGGCCGCGCGCGACGGCGTCGTCGGCGAACGCCGTCGCCGCGGCGGCGTCGGACGTCACGAGCCGCGGCACGCGCATCGACTCCGGTACGACGCGGGCGAGCACCTCGGCCCGAGCAGACGCCGGCTCGGCGAGCAGGTCCTCGCCGTCGACGTGCAGCACGTCGAAGAACCACGTCGCCAGCCGGGTGCCCGACGCATCCGCCTTGGTCGCGGCTCGGCTCGACGTGTCCTGGAACGGCCGCGGCCGCCCGTCGCGCATCGAGCGCGATCGCCTCGCCGTCGAGGACGACGGTGCGCACCGGCAGCGACAGTGCATCGGCGACCACCTCGGGCACCCGTGCGGTGATGTCGTCGAGCGTGCGAGTGAAGACCCGTACGTCGTCGCCGTCGCGGTGCACCTGCACGCGGATCCCGTCGAGCTTCCACTCGACAGCGGCCGGGCTGATCTTCGCCAGCGCCTCCGCGACATCGGTCGCCGTCGAGGCGAGCATCGGCTGCACCGGCCGGCCCACCTCGAGCCGGAACGACGACAGCGCGGCCTCGCCGTGCTGCAGCACCGCCGTCGCCACCGGGGGCAGCGCGCCGCAGAGCATCGCCGCCCGGCGCAGCGCCGCGGTGGGCACCCCGGCCGCCTTCGCCGCGGCGTCGGCCACCACGCTCTCGAGCGCGCCCTGCCGCAGGTCGCCGCCGATCAGCCCGACCAGCAGTCGCTGCTCCTCGGCGGTGGCTGCCGCCGAAGAGGTCAGCCAGCAGGCGCGCCCGCTCGGCCTGCGAACCCGCGCCGGCGCAGGCCGACATCGACTCGAAGGCGGTGTCGACGTCGAGCACGGACAGCGTCGCGACCTCGTGCCGGGGCCGGCAGCCCTTGCAGCGACCGGTAGCCCACCCCGGTACGCCGCTGCCGCAGCTCGCCCGACAGGTAGCCCACGACGACCGGCGCCTCGTCATACGCCGCCGCCTTCAGGGTGTCGGCGAGCAGTGCGACCTTGCCGTTGCGCGCCGACGTCGCGGCAACCTCGGCTGAGGTCCGGGCGAGGTCGGCGAAGAGCACCGGTCAGCTAGCCGCGCGCGCGACGACGGTGCGGTACGACGGCCAGCACGAGCAGCGCCGCGCCGAGCACCGGCAGCCAGCCCGCCGCGCCGGTTGCCGGCAGCGGCGCGGGCTTGGGCGCGGGCTTCGGCGTCGGCTTCGGTGCCGAAGCCGGGCCCGGGGCGGGCGCCCCGGCCGCCGGCAGCGTTCCGTCGTACTCGCTGAACAGCGTCCGGCCGGTCAGCTGCCGGATGATCGCGCCGTGGTCCTCGAGGCTGTTGTCCTCGACCTTCGTCGACGTCGCGCAGGGCGTCTTGTACGCCGTGCAGCCGTCGGCGAAGCCGACCATCACCCGGCCGATCTTGTCGATGGTGATGTCGTTGAAGTCGAGCAGGTTGCGGCACGAGCTGCCGCCGCCGTGGTTCCACATGCAGCCGCGCTGCACCGGGTCATTCGGCGTCGAGTCGACCGTCGTCCACGTCTTGCCGCGCGTCGTACGTCGTCGCGACGTAGATGTGCCACGCGCCGCCGGTGTAGCCCTCGCCGGCGGCGTTCTTGCCGAAGTCGGCGTCGTTGGAGTAGCCGTCGGTCGGCGTGCCGAGGAAGGCGAACGCCGCGCGGTCGCCGTCGCCGGCGATCACCTCGGGGAACTCGGTGTTGTTGATGCCGTACGGCGCGCCGACGTCGACGTCTTCGCCCACGTGTCGCCCTTGTCGGTCGACACGGCGATCCTCGCCCGGCCGCTGCCGTCGGAGTAGCCGTAGTAGACGGTGCCGTCCTTGCCCGCCGACACCGAGGGGTCGGACGGCCCGCCGAGCGAGTCCGGGACGTACTTCACCGTCCACGTCACGCCGCCGTCCTCGGACACCGACAGGCCCTGCCGGCCGTTGCAGCTGGTCGACGGCAGGTAGACGGTGCCGTCGGGGGCGACCCGCAGGTGGCCGTGCAGCACGCCGCACTCCGTCGTGATCGCGGGGATCGCGGAGCCGAAGGTGATGCCGCCGTTGAGAGACGACGCGCACAGCGCGGCAGCGGCGCCGTTGGTGCAGTAGTAGACGGCGTTCGGGTAGACGGCGCCGAGCGGCGCGCTGCCCTCGGGGTAGGGGCCGCCGCCGACCGACTGGTGGTCGATGCCGGTGCCGACGCCGCAGCCCTGGCTCGGCGTCCACGGCGTGGTGCCCTCGCCGTCGTTGTCGGTGTACTCCGCCGCGCTGCACGCGAGCAGCAGCTGCGAGACGAAGGTCCGTCCGGTCTCGGAGTCGGTGAACAGGATCGGGTCGAGCGTGGTCAGCCCGTGGTGTTGCGCGGTGACGTCCTTCCACTCCGACGTGCGCGCCTTGTCGTCGAACGCGACCTTCAGCGTCGTCTGGATTCGGCCCTGCGAACATCGTCGCGTCGGTCTTCCAGTTGGACCCGATCGACGGCTCGCCGGCGGCGGTCGCGACGTCGGCCGGCGCGGTGAACTGCGCATACGTCGGCGGCGTCACGCCGGTCGCGACCTTGACGTTCGGCTTCTCGACCCGGATCGACAGCGCGCCGGTGTACGCCTTCGGCGCGGGGTTCTGGAACGGGCAGGCGATGACGGTGTAGACGCCCGAGACGAGCTTGGTCACGGACGCCGACTCGTAGGACTGCCCGCCGGTGTCGGAGTCGCCGACGACCTTGCCGTCGGGTCCGAGCACGACCAGCTTCTCGTCCTCGACCCCGCCGTTGGGCGAGTCCCAGTCGATCGAGAAGGTCCCCGTGACGACCAGGCTCGGGTCGAGGTTGGCCGGCACCGTCACCTGCACGGTGTGCCGGTCGCCGGTGGTCGGGACCGCGATGTCGCAGACGCCCAGCGGGTCGCCGACCAGCAGGACCGACGCGCCCTGCGGGATCGTCCCGGTCCACTCGACCGCGACCTCGGCGGGTGCGGTCGGCACGGTGATCGCCTGGTCGGCGTCGGCCGCGCGCGCCGGCGCGCTGGCCAGGCCGGCCGCGCCGAGCATGGCGAGCCCGACCGCTCCGGTGATGATGCGGCGAACAGACGACGGCAATGCGGGCATCGACAGCTCCAGGGATGCGCCGACCCGAACGTCGGGCGGCAGTGCTCCCAGGGTACGCCGCGCGACCTCAGCGGCCGTCCGGTGCGAGGCGCGCCAGCATCTCGCGGGCGCGCTCGGTCGACGCGTCGGCGTCCGCATCCGGACGGCCGATCTCCTCGTCGAAGTTGAGGTCGAGGAACGTCTCGGTCGCGCCGGCCGCCGCGAGCGCGTCGAGGTCACGGGCGATCTCGTCGTACGAGCCGCTCAGCAGCCTCCGGTCGCCGGCGCCGGCGGGACGGATCCGCACCACGCCGCGTACGACGTAGTCGAGGGTGTCCGGGTCCTTGCCGGCCGCCTCGGCCGACGCGCGCACCGCCGCGATCGCGTCGGCGGTGCGCTCCAACGTGGAGACGCTCCCGGCCACCCAGCCGTCGGCCAGCCGGCCGGCGCGCTCCAGCGCGGGCGGCGCACCGCCGCCGAGGATCACCCGCGGCCGCGGCCGCTGCACCGGCTTCGGGTCGATCCGGGAGGGCGGCAGGGGATAGAGCGGTCCGTCGTGCGACACGACCTCGTCGCGCCAGATGCTGTCGAGCAGGGCGAGGTACTCCTCGGCCCGGGCGCCGCGGCCGTCGTACGCGACCCCCACTGCGGCGAACTCCTCGCGCGACCAGCCGAGCCCGAGCCCGGCGACCAGCCGCCCGCCGGACACGACGTCGAGGGTGGTGAGCGCCTTGGCGAGGACGACCGGCGCGTAGAACGGCAGGTTCACGACGGCCAGGCCGAGCCGCACCCGCGACGTCACGCCGGCCAGGAAGCCGAGGGTGACGATCGGGTCGTGCACGGCGGCGTACACCGGCGCCCACGGCTCGCCGGTCGCGGGGTAGAGCAGCCGCTGGAACGTCCACAGGGAGCGGTAGCCGAGCGACTCCGCCTCCTGGGCGAGCGCGACCTGGCGGTCCGGCGTGGCCCAGCTGCCGGAGATCGGCACCGCGAACCCGAGATCCATGGGCGCAGGCTACGACGCGCGGGTGTCCTACTGTCGGGGTCATGGTCGAGGTGAGCCGAGAGCGGTTCGAGGAGCTGGTCGGCGAGGCGCTCGACGACGTGCCCGAGGACCTGGCCCGGCTGATGCGCAACATCGCGGTCTTCGTCGAGGACACGTCGCCCGACGGGCTGCTCGGCCTCTACGAGGGCGTGCCGCTGACCGAGCGGGACGCGGGGTACGCCGGGGCGCTGCCGGACCGGGTGACGATCTACCGGCTGCCGATCTGCGCGATGTGCGACGACGAGGAGCAGGTCGCCGACGAGGTCTACACGACCGTCGTGCACGAGATCGCGCACCACTTCGGCATCGACGACGACCGCCTGGACGAGCTCGGCTGGTGAGCGACCGAGCCCGTCCGGCGGGCGACGTACAGCCGGCTAGGAGGTGGGCATGTCCGGGTTGATCGTGATGACAGCGAACACGCCGCCCTGCGGGTCGGCGACCACGGCCATCCGGCCGGCCGGCGTGTCCGTCGCCGGCTGGCGGACCTTGCCGCCGAGCTCGGTCGCCTTCGCGATCGTCGCGTCGGTGTCCTCGACCGCGAAGTAGGTCGCCCAGTGGGCCGGCACCTGCGGCGGGTAGCCTTCCGGCATCGGCATGAGCCCGGCGACCGCGCGGCCGTTGACGTTGAGCGTGGTGTACGTCGGGTCCCACTCGGTGCCCTGCGGCTCGATCGGAAACGCCTCGGAGTAGAACTTCTTGGCGGCCTCGACGTCGCGGGTCGCGAGCTCGTTCCAGCAGACCGTGCCGGGCTCGTTGACGAGCCCCGCGCCCTTCATCTCCTGCGCCTGCCATACGCCGATGGCCGCACCGGTCGGGTCGGCGTACATCGCCATCCGGCCCGCGCCGGGGATGTCCATCGGCTCGACCAGGACCTGCCCGCCGGCGCTCTTGACCAGCTCGGTGGTCTTGTCGGCGTCGTCGGTCGCGAGGTAGGTCGACCAGACGACCGGCTGGCCCTCGGCCATGACCGGGCCGACGCCGGCGACGTTCTTGCCCTGCTTGGTGAACATCGTGTAGCCGCCGAACGCAGGGTCGCCGTCCTCGGACGCCCAGCCGAACAGGCTGCCGTAGAACTCCCGGGCGGCGCCGAGGTCCGTGGTCATCAGGTCGACCCAGATCGGCGTGCCGGCGGGGTAGTCGGTCATCTCAGGCATGGAGCTCCCTCTCGGACGGTGGTGCTGACGGGCCGGACGCTAGACCCCTGGTGTGACAGACGAACAGGCCCGGCGAGAATCAGCGCACGCAACCGATACGATTGCGCCCTTCCCCTTCGGCCCGGCTGACGACGAAGGCTCCCGCATGCTCGAGATCCCGCCCGGCGAGTCCGGCGTACTGCCCTCGCACTGGCTGCGCAAGGCGGTCGACGCCGGTGTCGTCGACGCCGGGCAGTTCAAGATCCCCGAGTCGAGCATCCAGCCGGCCTCGATCGACCTGCGCCTCGGTGAGACCGCCCACCGGCTTCGCTGCAGCTTCCTGCCCGACCAGCATCGGGTCGACGAGAAGCTCGCCGACTACGGCATGGACGTCCTCGACCTGCGCGACGGCGCGATCCTCGAGCGCAACCGGCCCTACCTCATCCCGCTGCTGGAGGAGGTCTCGCTGCCGCCGGGCATCCGGGCGAAGGCCAACCCGAAGAGCTCGACCGGCCGGCTCGACATCTTCACCCGCGTCATCACCGACAAGAGCTTCCTCTTCGACGAGATCGAGGAGGGCTACACCGGGCGCCTCTACATCGAGGTCGTGTCGCGGTCGTTCACCATCAAGGTCAAGACCGGGCTGTCGCTCAACCAGCTGCGGCTGATGGCCGGGACCTACCGCTTCGACGACAGCGACATCCGCCGGCTGCACGCGGAGGACTCGCTCCTCTTCGTCGACGGAGCCGCGGTCGCGCCGTCCGATCTGGCCGTCGGCAACGGGCTGTTCCTCTCGCTCGACCTGATCGGCGACGACCAGGGCCGGGTCGGCTACCGGGCCAAGAAGAACAGCCACCTGCTCGATCTCTCTCTGGTCGGTCACTACGACCCCGACGAGTTCTGGGAGCCGGTGAAGCGCGAGAAGGGCAACCGGGTCGTCCTCGAGCCGGAGGAGTTCTACCTGCTGCTCTCGCACGAAGGCGTCCGGGTGCCCCCGGCGTACGCCGCGGAGATGACGGCGTATGACCCCACGTCGGGGGAGCTGCGCACGCACTACGCCGGCTTCTTCGACCCCGGCTTCGGCCACGGCGTCGACCCGCTGACCGGCTCGCGCGCGGCGCTCGAGGTGCGCGCGCACGACGTGCCGTTCATGGTCGAGCACCGCCAGCCCGTCTGTAAGCTCGGCTACGAGCGGATGCTCGAGACCCCGTCGTCGCTGTACGGCGAGGGCCTGGGCTCGAACTACCAGTTCCAGAGCGGCACCCTGAGCAAGCACTTCAAGCGCCCCTAGGTCGGGCACCACCGACGTGTCATCGCTGCTTTTCCAAGATCATGAGCATCTACGAGCGCTCTAGGGCGTCGTAGTCGCTCATGATCTCGGAACGACGGGGCGGATGCGAACGACCGCGGGGCGCCCGCGAGCAGGCATAGTGCGCACATGACGCGGGCAGGGGTTCACTCATGGCTGAGGCGCGCGTGAGCGACCGCCTGATCGCCGACCGCTACCTCCTCGGCGAGGAGGTCGGGCGCGGCGGCATGGGCGTGGTCTGGCGCGCCGAGGACCAGGTGCTCGGCCGCCCGGTCGCGGTCAAGGAGGTTCACCTCCAGCCCGGGCTCACCGACGACGAGCGGCACGCGGTGCAGCAGCGGGTGACGCGCGAGGCGCGCGCCGCTGCGGCGCTCAACCACGTCGGCGCCGTGACGGTGTACGACGTGGTCGAGGACGGCGAGCAGGCGTACATCGTGATGGAGCTGATCGAGGCGCCGACCCTGGCCGACCTCGTCGCCGAACGCGGTGCGCTGACGGCAACGGAGGTCGCGCGAGTCGGCGTCGCGGTCTGCGACGTCCTGACCGCGGCCCACGACCGCGGCATCGTCCATCGAGACCTCAAGCCGGCCAACGTCCTCGTCACCGACGACCGGGTGAAGCTGACCGACTTCGGCATCGCCACGGTGAAGGACGACCCGCGGCTGACCAGCACCGGCATCGTGCTCGGGTCGCCGTCGTACATCTCGCCCGAGCAGGCGCGCGGCGACGACGTCACCGCGGCGACCGATGTGTGGGGCCTCGGCGCGACGCTCTACTTCGCGGCGACCGGCCGGCCGCCGTTCGACCGCGGCGAGGCGATCGCGACCCTCACCGCCGTCGCACACGACGAGCTCGAGATCGACCCGAGTGCGGGTGCTCTTGGGCCGGTGCTCGGCGCGATGCTCAGCAAGGACCCGGCGCAGCGGCCCAGTGTCAGCGAGGTCCGCGCTGCGCTGCTCGAGGATGTGGCCGGCGGCGCGCCGACCGCGCTGATCCCCGCTCTCGCGCCGACCGTCGCGGCGACGGCGATCCACCGCCCGGTTCCCGCGGCCGAGACCACGGTCGCCACGGCGACGACGACCCCGACGCCGGTCTACCGCGACCAGCCGGTACGCCGCAGCCGCCGCGGCCCGGTCGTCGCCGCTCTCGCCGCCGCGGCCGCGCTGGTCGGGCTGCTGATCGTCGCGCCCTGGCAGGACGACGAGCACGGCACCGCGCCCACCGGCGTACTGGGGGAGAAGTCGCCGACGCCAAAGGCCGAGGCGTCACGCAGCCCGTCCGCGTCGCCGAGCAGGTCGGCCGCCGTGGTCATCGACCTGCCGGTCCTGGGCGAGGACATGCAGAGCTACACCGACGAGGACGCCGGCTACACCGTGCGCTTCCCGACGACCTGGGAGCGGGTACGCCGGTCCGCGACGGCGACCGACTTCCGTGAGCCCGGCACCGGTCGCTACCTGCGCGTCGACTGGACCGACTCGCCCAAGGGCGACCCGAAGAAGGACTGGGAGCGGCAGTCGAAGGCCTTCGGCGAGACCCACGACGGCTACGACGAGATCCGCATCGAGTCGACCGAGTTCCGCGGGCACGACGCGGCGATCTGGGAGTACGCGTACAACGACGGCGGCGAGCGCCTGCGCGCCTCCAACCTCGCGATCGTCACGAAGGACCGCGGCTACGCGCTGAACTTCCAGACCCACGACGACGACTGGCGCCCCTCGCAGGACCTCTACGAGCGGATGCGCGACAGCTTCACGTTCCCGGGCTGACGCGGGAACGACTCGCTGCGCTCGTCGGTTGTCCTGGGTGACCCCGAACCCGTGAGGTGACGCTGTGCTGTTCAACCGCCAGAAGACCCAGCTGGTCGATCCCGACCAGGCGCTGCCCGGCCGCGCCGACCCGATGCCCGTCCCGGCGACTCACCACGTGCTGGGCACCGCGCTGACGCCGCCGTACCCCGACGGGTTCGAGGTCGCCGTGGTCGGCATGGGCTGCTTCTGGGGCGCCGAGCGGCTGTTCTGGCAGCTCGACGGCGTGCACTCGACCTCGGTCGGCTACGCCGGCGGCTACACGCCGAACCCGACCTACGAGGAGGTCTGCTCGGCACGCACCGGCCACACCGAGGTCGTCCAGGTCGTCTTCGACCCGGCGACGACGTCGTACGCCGACGTCCTCAAGGTCTTCTGGGAGAACCACGACCCGACGCAGGGCATGCGCCAGGGCAACGACGTCGGCACGCAGTACCGCAGCGCGATCTACACCACGACCGACGAGCAGGCGCGCGTCGCGAAGGAGACCCGCGAGGCGTTCGCGCCCCAGCTGCGCGCCGCCGGGTACGGCGACGTCTCGACCGAGATCGTGCCGCTCGGCGACTACTACTTCGCCGAGGACTACCACCAGCAGTACCTCGCCAAGAACCCCAACGGCTACTGCGGCATCGCCGGCACCGGCGTCAGCTGCCCGGTCGGCCTCCGTTCCTAGCCCTCCGCCCCTCGCGGACCGCGGGCAGTGATGATCCGCGCAAGTGGGCGTGCTCAGGGGGTGCAGCGGAGGACGAGCAGGGCGATGTCGTCGTCCGGCAGGCCGCCGGCGAAGTCGACGACCGCGCCGACGCAGGTCCCCGCGATGTCCTCGGCCGAGCCGCCGGCGGCGCTGCGCAGCACCGCGTGCAGTCCCTCCTCGCCGAACAGCGACGCGGGCCGGGTGCCGCCCGGCCGGCGCGCCTCGATGAGGCCGTCGGTGTAGAGCACGAGCGCGTCGCCGGGCGCGAGGTCGACGTCGTACGTCGGGGTGTCGATCGACGTGAACGGCCCGAGCAGGCAGCCGCCCTCGCCGATCTCCTCGGTCGTGCCGTCGGCGCGCAGCACCACAGGGCACGGGTGGCCGCCGCCGGCCAGGTCGAGGTGCAGGCCCGCGGCGGTCCGCGACGCGACGCCGAAGACGAGGGTGCAGAAGCCCTCCTCGGTGACGGCGTCCGACAGTGCGCGGTTGACGGCCCGGACCACCTCGCCCGGCGTGCCCAGGTGCGGCGCGATCGCCCGCGCGGTGTGCCGGACGAGCGACGTCGTCGCGGCTGCCCGGGCACCGGTGCCGACGACGTCGCCGATCAGCACACCCCAGCCGTCGCGCACCGCGAAGACGTCGTAGATGTCGCCGCCGACCTCGAGTCCCTCGCCGGCCGGGTGGTAGCGCGCGGCCATCTCGACGCCGGGCACGCTCGGCAGCGTCGGCGGCAGCAGCGACTGCTGCAGCGTCCGCGCGATGTCGCTGCGCTGCCGGAAGAGCCGCGCGTTGTCCAGCGCCAGCGCCGCCCGAGCGGCGATCTCCATCACGAACTCGAGGTCCGCCTCGGTGTACGTCGGCGCTCCGCGGCGCCGCGCCGAGGTGAGCACGCCGATGATCCGGCCGCGGGCCTGCAGCGGGACGATGGCCGCGGGTCCCGGCGCGAGCGCGAGCGCCGCGCGGTAGTGCTCCTCCGTGTCCGTGCTCCGGCGGATCACTGCCTCGGTGATCTCCTCGACCAGCTTGGGCTCGCCGGTGCGCAGCACGGTCTCGGGCGCGCTGCCCGGCGGCGCGACCGAGTTGGTCCAGAGGGCGCGCAGCGTCGCCAGCCGGTCAGGATCGGCGTGCGCCATCGCCGTACGGCGCAGCTGACCGTCGTCGCCCACGACGTCGATGACGCACATCTCGCCGAGCACGTCGACCCCGAGCTCGGCCAGCCGGTTCATCACGACCTCGGGGTCCAGCGACTCGGCGAGCAGCCGGCCCGCCTCGGCGATGACCGCGAGCCGACGGGTCGCCTCTCGCTCCGCGTCGATCAGCCGGGCGCGCTCCACCGCCTGGGCGGCCTGGTCGGCCAGCGCGGCGAGGAACCGCTGCTGCTCGTCGTCGAAGTCCTGCACCTCGGTGAAGCCGAGTGCGAGGCAGCCCAGCACGCGGGTGCCGACGCTGAGCGGCACCACGGCGATGCCCTCGGCGGCGGTCTCGGTCCCGGCGATCGCCGGCCACAGCCGGTCGCGCTCGACCCGGCTGTGCAGGAACAGCGGCTGCCCGCTGCGGAACACCGCCGGTCCGGGCATCGGCGCCTCGATCGGCAGTCCGGCGTACGCCGCGTCGACGCCGTCGCGCATCCCGGCCCCGCCGACCAGCTGCAGGTTCTTGCCGGCCTCGTCGAGCAGCCACAGCCCGCCGGTGGCGGCACCGGGTGCGGACAGCCCCTCGCCGAGCAGGACCTGAGCCACGTCGTACGTCGAGAGCGCCGCCGACAGCGCGGCGGTGACGGACTGCAGCCGGGCCAGGTAGTTGCCGGTCGCCTCCGCCCGGCCGGCCGGGCGGTGCGGCACGGACATGCCGAGCATCCCCATGAGCTCGCCGTCGGCGTCGCGGATCGGCGCGTCCCGCACGTACGCCTCGAAGACCTCGCCGTCGCGTCGGCGTACCGCGATGACGCCCTCCCACGGCTCGCCGAGGGCGACGCGGGTGAGGACGCCGGCCGCGGCCTCGTCGGGATCGCCGGGCGCGATCAGCTCCGACACGAGCCGGCCGACCGCCTCGGTGGTCGGCCAGCCGTAGACCTCGGCGGCCCGGGCGTTCCAGTGCACGACGCGGCCAGCCGGATCGGTGACGATCACCGCCGGCCACATGAGGCTGTCCCACTCCTCGGTCTCGGCCGGGATGCGTTCGGCCATCAGGTCGTCGTTCATCGCTCCAACGGAGTCTGGGGGTTCGCCGAGCGTGACGTGTGCGTCACAGATCGTGACGGCATCCGGCAGGAGGGGCAAGGTGGCAGAAGGGTGACAGCCGGGCCGTAGGCTCGCCTCGTGCCCGCCACCGCCCGCCTGGACGTCGCCCGTCCGGACATCGCCGTGGACGACCCTGCCGATCCGCGCCTCGCCGACTTCCTCTCGCTCACCGACGCCGACCTGCGCGCCCGGCACGAGGAGGAGCACGGCGTCTTCATCGCCGAGGGCCCGCTCGTGGTGCGGGAGCTGGTCGCCTCGGCGTACGACGTCCGCTCCGTGCTGGTGAACCCCGGGCAGCGCTCGGCGCTGGCCGACGTGCTCGACGGCCTCGACGCTCCGGTCTACGTCGCCGCTCAGCGCGTGATCGACGAGGTCGCCGGGTTCCACCTGCACCGCGGGGCGCTCGCCTGCGCCCGACGTCGGCCGCTGCCCGACCTCGCGAGCGTCCTCGCCGGTGCGCGGGTGGTGGCGGTCCTCGAGCGGCTCAACGACCACGAGAACCTCGGCGCGCTCTATCGCAACGCGCGGGCTCTCGGCGTCGACGCGGTGGTGCTCTGCCCGGAGTGCTGCGACCCCCTCTACCGCCGCTCGGTGCGGGTGTCGATGGGGCATGTGCTGCACGTGCCCACGGCGCGCGCGACCTCGATGCCGGCGGCGCTGGACGCGCTCCGTGCCGCGGGCTTCACGACGGTCGCGTTGACCCCGGCACCCGACGCCGAGCCGGTGAGCGCGTTGCGCGATCTGCCGCCCGGCCCGGTCGCGCTGCTGATCGGGGCGGAGGGTCCCGGACTCCGTCCGGAGACCATCGCGGCCGCTGACCGCCGCGTGCGGATCGAGATGGCCGCGGGCGTCGACTCGCTCAACGTCGCCGCGGCGTCGGCCATCGCGTTCCACGAGGCGACGGCGGGACGCCGATGACCCCGATCGTCACGGTGACCGAGCTCGCGGCGCTGCTCGCCGGCGGTGCGCCGGTGCGGGTGCTGGACGTCCGCTGGCGGCTGATGGGGCCGCCGGCGTACGACGACCACGTCGCCGGCCGGATCCCTGGTGCTGTCTTCGTCGACCTCGAGACCGCCCTCAGCGCACCGCCGGGTGACGGCGGCCGGCACCCGCTGCCGCGGCGCGCCGACTTCGAGGGGTCGATGCGTCGCGCCGGCGTCCGCGACGACGTGCCGGTCGTCGTGTACGGCGACGCCGACGGGTGGGGCGCGGCCCGCGCGTGGTGGCTGCTGCGCCACCACGGCCATCGCGACGTGCGGGTCCTCGACGGCGGCTGGCCGGCGTGGACCGAGGCGGGACGCCCGGCCGATTCCGGCGAGCCCGCCGAGGTCGAGGCCGGCGACTTCACCGCAGCCGACGGCCGGATGCCGGTCGTCACCGCGGACGACGTGCTCGACCTGGCGCGGGACGGGGTGCTGCTCGACGCCCGCGCGGCTGAGCGCTACCGCGGGGAGGTGGAGCCGATCGACCCGGTCGCGGGGCACATCCCCGGTGCTGTGAGCGCGCCGGCCGTCGCCAATGTCGGACCGGACGGCCGGTTCCGCAGCGCCGAGGAGATCGGCGACCGGTTCACCGAGCTCGGCGTCGACGGCACGGTGCCGATCGGCGTCTACTGCGGCTCCGGCGTCACCGCCGCGCACCAGGTGCTCGCTCTCGAGCTGGCCGGGCTGTCCGCCGCCCTCTACCCCGGCTCGTGGAGCGAGTGGGTCCGCGACCCGGACCGCCCCGTCGCGACCGGAGAGGAGCACTGACATGGCTGACGTGACGGTGTGGTTCAACCCGCGGTGCAGCACGTGCCGGGGCGCCGAGGAGCTGCTCGCCGACCGCGGCGTCTCCGCCGACTTCCTGCACTACCTCGACACGCCGCCGCCGCGCGCCGAGATCGAGCGGGTGCTCGGCCTGCTCGGCACCGACGACCCGCGCGCGCTGATGCGGACCAAGGAGCCGGCGTACGCCGAGCTCGGTCTCGCCGACGCGACGCGCGAGCAGCTGATCGACGCGATGGCGACGCACCCGGAGCTGATCGAGCGGCCGGTCGTCATCCGCGCCGACCGCGCGGTGGTCGCGCGCCCGCCGGAGCTGCTGCTCTCGCTGTTGGACTGAGGCGCTCGCGCGGGGGAGCATGCTGCGCATGACGATCGGCACCGGCACGAGCACCGACTACGACACCGACCTGAGCCGCGGTGACACCGACGACATCGTGTTCCACTACGTCGACAAGGCGAAGATCGTGCAGAGCGCGGTCATGGGCGACGTCGTGACGGCGCTGTGCGGCGCGGTCTTCCCGGTGACCCGCCAGCCGAAGCCCGGCGCCGCCGTATGCCGGACCTGCAAGGACCTCTACGAGACCCTGAAGTCCTTCGGCTCCTAACGCACACCCCCCGACGAATCGCGACTGGGTCGCAGCCCGTGCGGGGAAAACGACGAAATGCGACCTGGTCGCGTCTCGTCGGTGGTGGCGTGGGGTCAGCTGCCGAGGTACGGCGGGCGGAGCAGGCGGCCTTCCATGCCGCCGGCGACGGTGATGACCTGGCCGGTGATGTGCCCGGACATCACGTCGGAGCCGAGGAACACCACGGCGGCGGCGATGTCGTCGACCGTCGCGACCTTCGCCAGCGCCATCGTCGACGAGACGCGCGCCACGTCGGCCGGGTCGAGCCGGTCCGCGGTCATCGGCGACACGGTCCAGCCCGGCGCGACGACGTTGACCCGCGCCATCGGCGCCGTACGGGTGACCTCGTTCTTCAGGCTGAGCAGCAGGCCGGAGGAGATGGCCGCCTTCGCCGCGGCGTAGTCGGCGTGCCCCGCCTCGCCGAAGATGCCGGCCGTGCTCGCGACCATCACCAGTGACCCGGTGCCGGTCGCCGCGACGTGCCGCAGGAAGGCTCGCGCGGTGAGGAACGTCGCGGTGAGGTTGGCGTCGAGCGTCTCCCGCCAGCGAGCCAGCGACATCTCGCTGACCGGCGTGTCCGGCGTGGGCCACGCGCCGGCGTTGGCGATGCAGACGTCGAGCCGGCCGAGCGCCACGACCGCCTTGGGCACGAGCGCGTCGGCCTCTGCCTCGACGGTGAGGTCGGCGCCGATCGCCACCCCGCCGACCTCCCGCGCCAGCGACTCGGCGCCGTCGGCGTTCGACCGGTAGTGCACCGCCACCCGTGCGCCTTCGGCGGCGAACCGGCGTACGACGGCGCTGCCGATCCCGCCGGCGCCTCCGGTGACCAGCACGCCTAGGTCACGCAGTCCGAGGTCCATGGTGCTGGACGCTATCGGTCAGCTGACGAGGGAGGGCGCCTCGCCGCTCACGTCTGGACGGTGAGATCGCCGGCCCGGATCGCCTCGACCAGCCGCTCGCCGGCCGCGACCCGTGACCCGGCCCAGACGACCGAGCGGACCAGCTCGCCCTCGACCGTCGCGCCGGGCCCGATCACGCTCAGCCCCCCGCTGGCGGTGAGGTTGGCCCGCAGGTAGTCGGCCGGCGTGCCGCAGTCGACGAACACCTCCTCGGTGACCGCCAGGTCGAGTCGGCCGGCCCGCTCCTCGTCGCGCCAGAGCACCTCGTAGAGGCCGGTCGGCACCGGGGCGAGCCGCGCGACCGCCCACCACGGCAGCAGGCAGGCGCCGGCGTACCGGAGCTCGCCGAAGTCGCCGCGCGCGGGGTCGCGCACGCAGAGCAGCCGGATCCGCTCGCCGTCCCAGCCGTCGACGAGGTCGCGCAGTGTGCCGGTGCGCCAGGCGTCGGCGTTGGCGACCAGCGCTGCTCGCCCGTCGACCCAGTCGCGCAGGTTGGCGACGCCGCCGGCGGTGCCGAGCGGCCGCGCGTCCTCGACCGAGACGCGAACGCCGCGACCGTCGAGGTGGGCGAGCATCGCGTCGCGGCCGGCGTGCACGTTGACCGCGATGTCGGTCGAGTGCGGCGCCACCGCCTCGAGCGCCCAGTCGAGGAGTGGGCGGTTGTTCACCGGGCAGAGCGCCTTGGGCAGCAGGTCGGTGAGAGGCCGCAGTCGGGTGCCCAGCCCGGCGGCGAGGATGATCGCGGCCGGCGCGTCGTGAGGCGCGGTCATGGGGCGCAACCCTAGGTGACACCAGGAGAGGAGGCGCGCGTGGTCATCCCGATCCACGACGACAACCCGGTACGCCGGAAGCCCTACGTCACCTACCTGCTGATCCTCATCAACGTCGTCGTGTTCTTCACCGAGCCGATCGTGCGCTCGCCGGTGGGCGAGACCCGCGCCGCGCAGGCCTGCCGGCAGGAGGCCTACTTCCGGGAGCACGCCGCCATCCCGAAGGAGCTGGTCAGCAACGACCCGCTCGACGTGACGTTCGGCGCGCCCGTGGGGGAGGACCGGTGCGAGGCGGTCAAGCCCGACTACACCAAGTCGCCCGCGCTGTCGGTGCTCTTCTCGATGTTCCTGCACGGCGGGCTGCTGCACCTGCTCGGCAACATGCTGTTCCTCTTCGTGTTCGGCAACAACGTCGAGGATCGCCTGGGGCGCTTGCGATATCTCCTCTGCTACGTCGGCTGGGGCTACGTCGCGACGTACGCGTTCGCCTTCTCCTCCCCGGACACGACGACGGTGCTCGTCGGCGCGTCGGGTGCGGTCGCGGGTGTCCTGGGTGCCTACCTGCGGCTCTTCCCGCGGGCTCGCGTGACGAGCCTGGTGCCCTTCCTGCTGTTCTTCCCCTTCCGGCTGCCGGCGTGGCTCGTGCTGGGCACGTGGTTCCTGCTGCAGTGGGGTTACTCATCGGGCGCGACCCTCACCGAGGGCAGCGGGGTCGCGTACCTGGCGCACGTCGCGGGGTTCATCGCCGGCTTCGTCACCTTGCTCGTGATGCGCCCGCACGACCGCGGTCGCCTGCAGCGCTGGCAACATGGCAGGCTGACGGCATGAGCCCTTCCGCTGCCCGCCGGATCCGACTGGCGCAGCAGGACGAGGCCGACGAGCTGCTCACCCGGTCGCCGCTGGCGCTGCTGATCGGGATGGTGCTCGACCAGCAGTTCCCGCTCGAGCGCGCCTTCGCCGGGCCGTGGGTGCTCTCGCAGCGGGTCGGCCGGGAGATGACGGCGGCGGAGATCGCGGCGTACGACCCGGTGCAGCTGTCCGCGTTCTTCGCGACGACGCCGGTGATCCACCGCTTCCCCGCGTCGATGGCTGCGCGCGTCCAGCAGATGTGCACGCACCTGATGGAGCAGTACGACGGCGACGCCGCGGCGGTGTGGGCCGGCGTGAAGACCGGCGACGAGCTGCTCGCGCGGCTGCGTGCGCTGCCGGGCTTCGGCGAGCAGAAGGCGCGGATCTTCCTCGCGCTGCTCGGCAAGCAGCTCGGCGTACGGCCAAGGGCTGGCGCGAGGCCGCCGGCGTGTACGGCGAGGACGGATCGAAGCGGTCGGTCGCGGACATCACCAGCCCCGAGACCCTGCTCGAGGTGCGCGCCTACAAGCAGTCCGTGAAAGCCGCCGACAAGGCCCGCGCCCGCCAGTAGGGCGGGTTCAGGCGGAGGCGGAGCGGAGGCCGGAGCGGAGCAGCTCGCGCTTCGGCAGGTTCGCGGGTCGGCGCAGCACCGCTGTCGTCGCGGCGACCGCGGCGTCCTCGATGACGTCGACGTTGCTGCCGCGCATCGCGTTGATGCCCATGTGCGCGACGGCGCGTGCGTCCGGCTCGACGATGAGGACCGGAGTGCCACTGCGTCGTACGGCGCGGGTCTCCGCCATCACGTAGCGGTGCCACATCAGGCGCAGGCTCAGGTCGAGCCGGGGCCGCGCGGCGCCGGGCTGCACGGACATCGGCGAGCTGACGACGACCAGGTCGAGGCCGAGCCCGGCGAGCAGGTCGGCGTTGGTCGGCGAGTGCACGCCGCCGTCGACGTAGGTCTCGCCGCCGATCGTCACCGGCGTGAAGTAGCCGGGGATCGCGCACGACGCAGCGACCGCTGAGGCGACGTCGGCCCGCGGTGAGCCGTCCTGCCCGAAGACGACCCGGCGGCCGTCGCGTCGCCGCGCGGCGACGACCCACAGGTCGTCGGTCGGCCACTCCATGCCGAACCTCCGGCGCAGACCGCCGGTGACCATCTCGATCGGCTGGCCGCCGGCGGGGAGCAGCGCGGTGGCGAGGACGCCGGCCCGTGCGCGCCACGGACGGCGTACCGCGGCGCTGAACGCCCCGAGGCCCTCGATCCGTCGGATCGGCGTCGGCTGCGAGCGAGGCACCGGCGTCGGGTGAGCGACCGGAGTCCGCAGCGACGCGGCGACCAGCGATCCGGCCGATGTGCCGACGACGACGTCCGCGGTGCGCGCGTCCCAGCCGGCCTCGTCGCGGAGCGCGTTGAGCACGCCGCGGTGGAACGCCTCGCCGGTGATGCCACCGGCACCGAGCACCAGCCCGATCCGAGCCATGTCGGACCCTGTTCCCGCTGGCGGCGTACCGGAACCGTCCACGTCGTCCACCGGGTCGCTCACCAGCCCACCCGCTCCATGATCATGAGCGACTACGCCACCCTCTAGCGCTCGTAGACGCTCATGATCATGATGCGTCGGGCTGCGGCTCCGGACTCGGCTCGGGTGCGGCTTCTGCGGCGGGCTCGGCGGGGGTGTCCGCGACGGGCTCGGGTGCGGCTTCTGCGGCGGGCTCGGCGGGGGTGTCCGCGACGGGCTCGGGTGCGGCTTCTGCGGCGGGCTCGGCGGGGGTGTCCGCGACGTGCTCGGGTGCGGCCTCCGCCGGGGCCTCGACTGCGGCCGCGCCGTCGCCCGGGTCGGCCGGGGTGCCGACGGCGGCGTTGACCGGCTCGTCGAGCAGTGGCATCGCCTGCGGCGGCGGCGCGTCGGGCAGACCGGGTACGTCGGTCGCACTCGTGGCGGCGGCGTCCGGCGCTGGAGTGACGGCGACGCCGAGGTCGCTCGGGGCGGCCGACGGGTCGGCCGGGGGAGCGAGCTGCTCCGAGGTGCCCTCGGCGGCAGCCGGCGACTCGTTGCCCACCAGCGGCGGGTCGTGCGGGGTCGGGGGAGCGACGGTCGCCGACGTGCCCGCGACCGCGGCGTCGTCCGACGCAGCCTCGGTCGGCGTCGCCTCGGTCGTCACGGCCTCGCCGGGCGCCGTGCCGCCGGCGCCGCGCTTGCCGCGGCCGCCGCGACGGCGCTTCGTGCGCACCGCGCCGGGCACCTCGTCACCGGGCTTCGGCGGTCGGGGCGCACCGCCCTCGCCGTCGGCGGTGGCTGCCTCTCCGGGCGCCTTCGGCTTGCGCGGCGGACGAGCGGCCCGCGGCGTGGGCTTCTTCTTCGGCGGCGGGGGAGCGTCCTCGGGGTGCGTCGTGACCCATTCGGCGAGGATCGCGTCGTGGACGACCGACCACCGGCGGCGTACGTCGTCCCAGTCGGCGTCTTCGCCGGCCGCCGAGACGACCAGCTCCCAGGCGAACCGGGCGGCCGGGTTGGGCTTCCGCCCGCGCAGCAGCTGGTCGACCATCTTCTTGCCGGGCGCACTGAACTCGGCCCAGCCCTCGGCGGCCTCACCCGCGGCGAGCAGCTCGACCTCGCCAGGTCGCGGACCCGGCGGTGGCCCCTCGCGGCGCGGACGCGAAGGCCCCGTGCGACCCGCGCCGCCTCCCGACGGCGGACGGCCTCGGCCGCCGCCCATGCGGGGCGCCTTGGGCTCGTCCTCGACGAACGGCACGCCGTTGCGGATCGCCTCTTCGCGTCGCGCCTCGCGCTCCAGCTGCTCGTTGAAGCGCAGGATGTCGCGGTTCTCGTTGACCACCGACTTGTCCATGAAGGACACGCGCTTGCTCATGCCGGTGGCCTTCTTCTTGCTCACGGTGACCGCGGGCCTTCCCACTCGACGACGGTGCGCAGACGTGCGCAGGCGACCACCCTGCCATGCGCACCCGCTCGCGGCACACCCCGCACCGCTGCCACGCCCCCGATGCGGGGAGCGATTCCGTCACTGAAGTGCGGTCCGGACCGGGTTCCGGTGACCGAAACGCTCCCCGGCGCGGGAGCTGGTCGGCACGGTCATGACCTACAGGTGCATCACGAGCAGGCGGGTCTGGGTCTGGGTGAGGCCGACGACCGCACCCTCCAGCCGCCAAGTTCCCGGCTCGGAGGTGGCACCGGCGTAGATGTGCTCCTCGGGGTTGACCCCCACCGCCCGGCTGCCGCAGCTCAGCGGGCGGACGTAGATCCCGCTGGAGTCGCTGTCGTGCGTGAGCAGCGCGGCCCCGGCCCCACCGGCGTACTCGCAGGGGAGCTGGGCGATGATGACGCTGCCGTTGCGTCCGCCGACGATCGACGCCGCCCGGAATGCCTCGACGTGCAGGCCTGAGACGGTGGCGCCGTCGGCGTCGGACTCGATCGCCGTACGCCGGTCGAACCCACCCCTGCGCCGCTTCACGCTGAAGCCGACGGCCGCCGACTCGAGCTCGAACCCGGTGCCTTCGAGCAGCAGGTAGTGCGTGCGGTTCTGCCAGTCGTCGTTCGTCCGCGTGTCGTCGGTGACGGTGAGGGTGAAGCTGAGCTCGCCGCCCGACTCGCTGACGCCGCACTGGATCGGCGGGGGGCAGATCGGGTCACTCGCGCCGTGCCCGTACGTCGTCAGCTCGCTCGCCTCGCCGAAGTCGACGAGCTCCGGTGTCGCCACGCTGTGGCTCCCCGAGTCGCTCGAGTAGACGTCCAGCGCCGTGAAGAAGCCGGGTCGGCCCTGTGCGGTGATCCGGCCGGCGAGCGCGAGCACGGCGATGCCCGACTTGCGGGTACGCCGGATCTCGACGATCTCGCGCTTCAGCGGCAGCGGTCCGGTCGGCTTCGGGCTGCTGGACGGCGACGTGGTGGCCGACGGCGACGGGCTCGCCGACGGCGACGGAGCGGCCTTCGGCGGCGGCGTGCAGCGCGGCGAGCGCTTTCCCGCGCGGTCCAGGCCGACCGGCAGCCGCAGCGGCTCCGGCGTCCGCGTCTCCCGCAGCTCGCGCCCGACCGTGTCCGCCCCGGTGGTCTCGAACCCGACGGCGTCCGTCGCGGGACAGCTCGCGACGCCGAGGTCGAGGGTCATCTCCAGCCGGTACGCCGAGCGAGAGATCTCCGGGTTCACCCCTGGATGGGGGAGGGAGCTGACGCCGATGCCGGACGAGCTCAGGCCGCTCAGCTCGGGCAGCGGGCCCGTCGTGGGATCGCGCCAGATGGCGCTGACGGCCCGTCCGGCGAACGTGGTGCGCAGCGCGCCGCTGCGGAAGTCGTCGGCGATGGTGAGCTCGTCGGCGAGCAGGCCCTTGAGGTGGTGGCCGATCTCGACGCAGCGGGTCTTCACGCACCGGGTGATGTCAAGGCGCAGCTCGCGCTGGGTGCCGACGTTCACCGTCGACGGGCGGGTCACCTCGAGGTCGAGGCGGTACGTCGCGCCGTCGGAGCCGTCGATCGAGACCTCGCCGTAGAGGCCAACGTACTGGCCGGCGTACGGCGCGGCCAGCACCGCCGGCGCGACCAGCGCGCCGGCGACGAGCAGGCCGGCGATCGCGCCGGTGATGAGGCGTCGGGAGTGCATGGGGCCCCCTGGGGTTCGCTGCGTCCGGACCATCGGCGCACCGCACGGCGCGCTCTCGGCTGTCCAGATGGAGCAGCACCGGCAAAGGTTCGCCGGGGATCGCGGCGAAACCTCCTGCGAACCCCCGGGCCGCCTGCTCCCTCTACGGGGGAGGAGCGGTGCTGACGAAGGGGCCGGGGTGAGCAGCGAGCTGGGGGTCGTCGTGGGGGGTGCGGACTGGGCCGTGCCGCGATCCGTCGCGCCCGCCGACGTCGACGTCACCTCTCTCCCTGGCCTGAGCGCGACCCGTGACGAGGAGTTCCTGACCTGCTTCCAGGCGCACTTCGGGCCCCTGTCCGGCTACTGCGCCGGACTGGTCGGCGACCGGCACCAGGCGCAGGAGATCGCGCAGGAGGCGTTCACCCGGCTGTTCGCCAAGTGGACGGGTGTCCGCGAGCCGCGTGCCTACGTCTACTTCATCGCGACCAACCTGGCCCGCGAGCAGTGGCGCCGCCGCGAGACCGAGCGCAAGGCCTACGGCACCGTCGCCCTGCGCGACGCCGGCCGCGACACCGAGCACGACCCCTGGCTGCGCGACCTGGTCGAGCGGCTGCCCGAGCGGCTTCGCGAAGCCGTCCTGCTGCACTACTACGCCGACCTGCCGGTCGCCGAGGTCGCGCGCCTGGTGCGCCGCCCGGTCGGCACGGTGAAGCGCCGGCTGTTCGAGGCGCGAGCGCTGCTGCTCGCCGCCATGGAGGAGTCTCGATGACCGACCCCACGATGCCGCGGCGGCCGATGCCGTCGCTGCTCGCCGACCCCGGCACGCTGCGCGCGATCCGGGTCGAGGCCCGCCGTCGCCGCGTCCGCCGGCTGCAGACGACCGGCGCGGGTACGACGACGCTCGCCCTCGTCGCCGCGCTGGCTCTGGTCAACCGCGGCGGCTCCACCGTCGGACTGGAGCCGGTCGTGCCGCCGGTGGTCGTGGAGTCCGTGTCGCCGAGTGCCGCCCCGAGCGCCGTCGTACCGGATGTCGTCACGCCGGCGCAGCCGGCGGACACGATCTCGCGGTCGACCACCACCGTGACCCCGAGCGCATCGTCGGCCGCGGTCGCGCCGCGCGTCGGCCCGTCGGCCGGAGCGCAGCGTCCCGCGCCGTCGGCGGCTCCGGTCAACGAGTCGGTCCCGCGTCCGCCGGTGACGCGCTCCGAGCGCGACAGCGGGGTCCAGGCGCCCTGCACCGCCGGCACCGCGGTGCCCGACTGGTGCCTCGCCGCGACGGTGGACAGCGGCAGCAGCGGCGAGCGCTCGACGCTGCAGCTGGCGATCTGCCCCACCGACCGCACCGTCGATCAGACCCTGAGCTATCCGCGCGACGTCGAGACGCGGTTCGTCGTGACGCAGAGCGGCCGCGACGTGTGGGCGTCGGACGACGACGGCGGGTCCGGACCGGCGCACGCCGTCACCGTCACGGCCGGGCGGTGCGTCGTGTGGTCGGTCGAGTGGGACCAGACCGACGGCGCCGGCGAGCTGGTCGCTCCGGGCGACTACGACCTGACGGCGACGTCGTACGCCGCCGAGGTCGCCGGCGCCCCGACCTCGACGGCGACCTTCACCGTCGGCAGCCCCGCGACCTGAGTCCCGGCCGGCACCAGCCGAGCGGGGAGCGTTTCAGTCACTGCAAGCGCGTCCGGAGCAGGTTCCAGTGACTGAAACGCTCCCCGGATCGAGGTCGGGTGCGTTGGGGTCTGTGCCTCAGGCGGTGTCGACGATCCGGAAGGCCTCGGCCAGCCGGCCGTCGGGCAGCCCCGCCGCAGCGGCCTGGGCGGTGAGCCAGCCGCGGATCCGGTCGTCGAGGTCGTCCATGTGCGCGGTCTGGCTGACGTGGGCGCGCAGCGCCGCGAGCTTGGCGTCGTACGTCTCGGTCACGTCGACCCACCGATCCGCCTCGGTCGCCATCAGCCACACCTCGGGCACCGCCCACTCGGCGAGGCCCTCCTCGGCGATCAGCTCGGTGTGGGTGAACGGGTTGCGCGCGTCCGGGTAGACCGCGCAGAGCGCCGCCTCGCCGACCGCGAGGTGGTCGGGGTGGCTGGCGTAGATGCGCGCGTAGTTGCGCTCCGGTGAGTGGGTCACGACCCGCTGCGGGCGCACCTCGCGGATGACCCGGGAGATGTCCCGGCGGAGCTCGTGCGTGACGTAGACGCGCCCGTCGGGGTAGCCCAGGAAGCGCACGTCGGTGACGCCGACCTCCGCCGCTGCCGCCCGCTGCTCGCCCTGTCGGATGCCGGCGATGTCGGAGCGCGGCACGTCGGGGTCGAAGCCGCCCGCGTCGCCGTTGGTGACGATGCAGTAGGACACCTCGACGCCGGCCTTGGTCCACGTGGCGATCGTGCCGGCCGCTCCGAAGTCGACGTCGTCGGGGTGCGCGGTCACGACCAGCACCCGCTCGACGGCTGCGTCCTCCAGCGGCATGCGGCTCTCCTCACCTCGGCACGGCGGTCAACACCTCATCCTCGCAGCCGGGTGGGATATTCCCCGCGTGCTCCTCGTCACCTGGAACGTCAACTCGCTCACCGCTCGGCTGCCGCGCGTCCTGGAGCTCCTCGCGCACCACCGGCCCGACGTGGTGTGCCTGCAGGAGACCAAGGTCAAGCCCGAGGCGTTCCCGCACGACGAGCTGCGCGAGGCGGGCTACGCCGCCGTCGACCACAGCGGCGGCCGCTGGGCCGGCGTCGCGGTGCTCGCGCCGGTCGGCGTACCGCTGGCCGACACGACCACCGGACTCCCCGGCGAGGTCGCCGTCGACGAGGCGCGCTGGGTCGAGGCCAAGGTCGGCGACCTGCACGTCATCAGCGTGTACGTCGTCAACGGCCGCACCCTCGACTCGCCGTCGTACGCCGACAAGCTGGTCTTCCTCGACGCCATGGCCGCGCGTCTCGAGGCGCTGAAAGGCCGACCGCTCTACGTCGCCGGCGACTTCAACATCGCCCCCACCGATGACGACGTCTGGGACCCACGGGTCTTCATCGGCAGCACTCACGTGAGCAAGCCGGAGCGGGAGCGACTCGCGCGGATCTTCGGCACCGGGCTGGTCGACGTGTTCCGCCACCTCGAGCCGGCCGGGCCTGGCTACACCTACTGGGACTACCGCGCCGGGATGTTCCACAAGAACATGGGCATGCGCATCGACCTCGCGCTGGTGACGCCCGACCTCGCGGCGCGCGCGACGCGGTGCGGCATCGACCGCGACTTCCGCAAAGGTCTCAAGCCCAGCGACCACGCCCCTCTGCTGACGTATGTCGACGAGGATCCGCCGCCCGGCGTGACACTCATCCCCTGACCAGAAGGACGACGAGACCATGCCGATCACGCTTGAGAACGTCGCCATTGCCGTCCGTGATCTCGACGCAGCGATCGCCTTCTTCACCGACCTCGGGCTGACCTTGGTGGGCCGCGACACCGTCAGCGGCGAGTGGACCGAGACTGCCGTGGGCCTCGACGGCAACCACGCGAAGATCGCGATGCTGCAGACGCCGGACGGCAGCGGTCATCTGGAGCTCTTCGAGTACATCCATCCCGATGCGATCGAGACAGAGCCGACGCGACCCAACGAGATCGGCATGCACCGCGTCGCCTTCTCGTTCGACGACATCGACGAGGCGCTCGAGATCGCCGCGCGGCACGGCTGCTACCCGCTGCGCGGGGTGGCCACCTACGAGGACATCTACAAGCTCACCTACGTTCGAGGTCCCAGCGGCATCCTCGTGATGTTCGCCCAGGACCTGAGGAAGAGCTGACCTGGCCGCCGCACCGCCTGACGTCAGGCGGGCTTGGCCGAGCGCAGGGTCGTCGTGGTGTCGCTGTGGAACGAGAACGTGCCGAACATCCCGTCGGTGACCGTGTGCTCCCTGACGCTGAGGTGGTAGCGGTCGGCGTACCAGGTGTCGAGGACGCTGGTGGCGTTGATGTCGCCGCTGAGCTTCAGCGTCGCGTGCACGAGGGTGCAGGCGACCCGCTCGCCGCCGATCGCGATCGTCTCGCTTCGGGTGATGCGCGCGCTCACCGCCGCGGTCGTCGCGCCGTCGGTCGAGACGATGGTCCACGACCACTCGCGCCCGGCCGTCGGCGGCTGGGGGAGCAGCAGCACCGGCTTCACCGGCCGGAACTCCTTCGCGAAGCCGGATGAGCCGATCTTCAGCTGCACCAGCTGGATCGCCGACGCGCTGAATCGGGCGGTCTGCTCGGTGCTGCCGTACTGGCCGAGGTCGAGCAGCGAGTGCTGGTCGTCACCGGTCGGCGGGTCGACGGTCAGCGTCGCGTCGCCGTCGGTGCGCTGGTCGCCGTTGCCGCCGTTGACGGTGCCGCGCACCTCGACGGTGTAGCGGCCGGGCGCCGCCGACAGCTTCCGCGCCTGCGGCCCGGGCGGCGCGGTGGACACCGGCGTCGGGCTGGTCTGGCTCGGCAGCCCCTTCGCCGTCGTACCAGGAGCCGGTACGGCGGTCGTGCCCGGTGCCAGCGTCGCCGCTGGCGCCGTGCTCGACGACGCTGCGGCGGACCCGGTCGGCGCCGTGGCGGCGAGGGTTCCCTGTGCGGTCGGGCTCGACTGCGCCTTCGGCGTCGCGTCGTCCGAGCAGCCGGCCAGGGTCAACAGCACCGCGAGCGCTGCGGCGATTCGTCGGTTCCTCATCGCCCCATCCTCGCTCATCCACCCCGAACGAAACGCGACCGGGTCGCAGCCCCCGCACAGAAACGAACGAAATGCGACCCGGTCGCATCTCGCTCGGGACTCGCGAGCCTGCGGGCCGGGTCAGAGGTCGGGGAGGGTCACCCGCATCACGCCGCGGCCGAAGGTGGCGGCCGTCAGGGTGTCGCTCGCGCGGTCGAACTCGAGGTCCATGATCGGCGCCATCGGCAGCCCCTTGCCGACGGCGAGCCAGGTGCGGCCGACGTCGCGGGACAGGTAGACCCCGACGTCCGTGCCGACGAGCAGGGTGCCGCTGCCGACGGTGATCAGCTCGTTGACCGGCGCCGCCGGCAGGTTGCCGCTGATGTCGCGCCAGGTGCGGCCGAAGTCGGCGCTGCGCATCACGTGCGCGCGGCTGCTGCCGGACCGGTAGCCCGAGTACGTCGCGTAGAGGACGTTGGCGTCCTTCGGGTCGAAGGCGACGCGGGTGACCCAGGCCTTCGCGGTCACCTTCGGCGCGCGAGCGCGGGTCCACGTCTCGCCGAGGTCACGGGTGGTCCAGATCAGGCCCTCGTCGGTGCCGACGACGATCCGCTCGGGGTCGGTCGGCGACGCGGCGACCCAGGTGATGACGCCGTAGATCTGGTAGCCGCCCTCGTCCTTCTGCTCCGGGTCGGTGGAGAGGTCCTCGCTGATCGGGGTCCAGGTCAGCCCGCCGTCGACGGACCGGTTGAGGACGTTGCCGCCGGAGTACATGACGTCCGGGTCGGTCGGGTCGAACTGCAGCACCTCCCACCAGCCGTGCCGGTCAGACGACCGCGCGGGCAGCGTCCGGAACGAGAAGCCGCCGTCGTCGGAGCGCATGCACGAGCCGTACTGCGAGCAGCCGAACACCACCAGGTCGTTGGTCGGGTGGATCAGCGTCTGAAGGCCGTCGCCGCAGAGGGCGTACTTCGTCCACGCGTCGGGCCGGGTGACCCCGCCGACCAGGTAGCTGCGCTGGCAGAGGTTGTCCTGCAGGCCGGAGACGACGCGTCCCGGCTGCTGACGGCTGACGCCGACGCTGTAGTGCTGCGTCCACCCCTGCGCGATCCCGCCGACCCAGGTGCCGGGCAGGGCGTTGAGCCGCGACGTGTACATACCGCCGTCGTTGGCGAGGTAGACGCGATTGGCGACCCGGGGGTGCCAGAGCATCGCGTGCTGGTCGGCATGCGGGTTGAGCACCGGCGTGAAGCCGGCCGCGACGCCGGCGGTCGTGTTGGAGTGCGGGATCGCGGTGAGCCCGCCGTCGCGCGACTCGACCAGGTCGACGCCGGGCACGAAGATCCGGTTGGCGTCGGCCGGGTCGACGAAGATGCGGCCGAACCACCACCCGTACGTCGAGCTGTTGCCGGCGATCGTCGACGCGAGGTCCACCGGCAGCCAGGTGTCGCCGCCGTCGTCGGAGCGGAAGAAGCCGGCGTGCCCGCCGGCCGTGGCGATGACGTGCGCGTAGACCCGCTTGGAGTCGCTCGGCGCGATCGACACCGAGATCCGCCCGGTCTCCGCCGGGGTGTCCGCCGTCGGCGCGAGCCTGCGCCAGGTCGTGCCCCCGTCGGTCGAGCGCCACAGCGCCGAGCCCGGTCCGCCGTACACGCGGTGCGTCGGGTAGCGCACCCGGTCCCACGTCGTCGCGAAGATCCGCCGCGGGTCGCGAGGGTCGATCGCGATGTCGACCGCGCCGGTCCGCGCGTTGCCGCCGCGCAGGACCAGCGCCCAGGTGCTGCCGCCGTCCTTCGACCGGTAGAGACCGCGCTGGCCGCCCGGCACGAAGAGGTTGCCGGTCGCGGCCGCGAACACCACCTTCGGGTTCTTCGGGTCGACGACGATCCGGCCGAAGCCGCCGGCGCCGCGCAGCCCGACGTTCTGCCAGGTCTTCCCGCGGTCCTTCGACCGGAAGATGCCGGTGCCGCCCCACGTGACCGAGCCGCCGCCGGGGCCGGCCTCGCCGGTGCCGGCGTAGAGCGTGCCGTCCTTGCCGACCGCGATGGTGCCGACGCTCTGCGACTGGTTGATCGGCCAGGACGGCGCGTAGGTCAGCCCCGCGTCGGTGCTCTTCCAGACGCCGCCGCCCGCGGTCGCGATGTAGAGGGTGTCGTCCTGGGTCGCGTCCACGGCGATGTCCAGGACCCGCCCGCCGACGTTGCTCGGGCCCATCAGCTGCCACGGCGCAGCGGCCAGCACCGGGTCGCGCCGCGCGGTCTGGGCGCGCACGGCCTGGGCCTGGTCGAGCGCCCGCTGGTACGCCGCCGGGTCGACGAACCCGTTGGACCCGGCCCGCTGCTGCTCGAGGAACTCGCCGGGCGCGAGCAGGTCGGCCTCGTCGCCGAGCATGAAGTCGGGCTCGCCGAGCCGGCGCGCGGCGGCGTCCGCGGCGAGGCGGGGGTCGGTGCTGGCGGCGGGGACGCCCGGAGCGGTGGACAGCACCAGCGCGGCGAGGCCCGCGACCAGGGCGGCGACGTTGGCCGAGGCGACGAGGCGGTGGGCGGCGCGCATGGGTCAGGGGTCCCTCTCGATCGTGGCGGTCCGCTGGTCTTCGTCGCCCGCGCCGTGACCTCCTGTCACGGGCGGGTCCCGGCGGGAGGAATGTCCGGCGACCGCGGGGAATAGCGAGGGCATGCGCAACCTCCGGCGGTCCGTGGTCGCCACCGCGGTCGCCCTCGCGCTGTCCCTCGAGCTCGGTGTCGTCGCCGTGCACGCCCGGACCGCCCCGGTGTCCGCGCCGTCGGCCGCCCCACCGCTCGCTGCGGCGCTGGCGGTGGTCGCCCCCGCGCTCTCCGGCGCGGCCGCGACCGAGCTGGCCCCGCCCGTCGCCGTCGCCCCTGCCGTCCGGCCGGCGATGGCCGCACCGCCGGCGAGGAAGGCCCGACGGCGTACGCCGACCGGCACGCGGGTGGTGCGCCCGGCGCCGAAGCCGAAGGCCTGCCCGCCGACCCCGCGCGTCCCCGCCACCCGCGCGACCCGGGCGCACGCCGTCGACGGATCGGTTGCGGTCTACGCGACGCCCGGCGCCGCCAAGCCGTCACGCGCGATGGCCAACCCGCGGCCCGAGGACGGCATGGAGCTGGAGTTCCTCGTCAAGGAGCGTCGCGGCGAGTGGCTGAAGGTCCAGCTGCCGGTGCGGCCCAACATGACCTACGGCTGGATCCGGGTCAGCGAGGTCCAGCTGTCCGGTCTGCCGTACCGGATCCTGGTCGAGCGCTGCGCCCACCGGGTGACCGTCTTCCAGGACGGCCGCGTCGTCCTGCGCGACGTCGTCGCGGTCGGCAAGCCGCAGACCCCGACGCCGCTGGGGGAGTCGTTCGTCGACTACACCTACCCCTACAGCATGCGCAGCGGCTACGGGCCGTGGCTGATCAGCGTCGCGCTGTTCTCCGAGGTGCTGCAGGACTTCGGCGGCGGCCGCGGGCAGATCGCGCTGCACGGCACCAACGCGTCGTCGTCACTCGGCCGCGACGCGAGTCACGGCTGCGTGCGGCTCCCGCCGGACGTGTCGACCCGGATCGCGAAGATGGTCAAGCCCGGCACCCCGGTCACCATCACCCCCTGACCCCTCCGCCTTCACCCCACGACACGCCGTACGTCGACGCTCCAACGCGGCGTGTCGTGACGATCCGTGGGGTGAAGGCGGCTGGGGTTACATCTTGAAGGGGGGCGGGGGTGGCTGCAGGTCGGCGCGCGGGCAGCTGGCCAGGTTGAGCCCGCCGTAGCCAAGTGCCTCGTCGACCAGCGTCTCGACGGTGTAGGAGTGCTCCTGGCCGAGGTTGGTGACGGTCGCGCGGTAGATGGTGATGTCGTAGCGGGTCGGCGTGCCGTAGGCGACCTGCAGCGAGCCGATGACGTGCGCCTCCTCGAGCGGCGTGTCCGGCTCGAACGACCGGTCGAACCGCCGCCAGAGCGTGGGGGTGGCGTTCCAGTAGCCCCCGGCGTACACGTCGCGCAGCGCCAGCTCGACCAGCACGAGACGGGCCTGCTCCTCGGGCACGATCGCCGCCGGGCGGATCACTGCGGTGACCACGCCGTCGTCGTACGCCTCAGCCATCAGCCGTTCGAACTCGTTCATCGGGCGAGTGTCACACGCTCGACGTAGCCTGCAAAGCGTGCTGCCCGAGCTCGCGTTCCAGCCCTCCCTGCTCGACGGGGGACCCCCCGGGGTCGACCCGTCGTTCGTGGGACTCACCCGGCTGCAGCTGGACGACTCGTCCTGGATCGACCACATCCCGGGGTGGCTGGCCGGCTCCGACGCCGTCTTCGCCGAGCTGGTGGCCACCGGACGATTCCAGCAGCGCGACCGGGTGATGTACGAGCGGCGGGTGCCCGACCCGCGGCTCACCGCCGGCTGGTCGACCGACCCGGCCGACGGCGAGCTCCCGGCGATCCTGCGGTCGATGACCGGTCCGCTGTCGCAGCGGTACGCCGTGGACTTCGACCGGATCTGGGTCAACCTCTACCGCGACGGCCGCGACAGCGTCGCCTGGCACGGCGACCGCAACGCCAAGGTGCACCGCAACCCGCTGGTCGCCACTGTGTCGCTCGGCGCGCGGCGCGGCTTCCTGCTGCGACCCAAGGGCGGTCGCGCTCAGCACCGCCTGCACCCCGGCCACGGCGACCTGATCGTCATGGGCGGCGCCTGCCAGCACGACTGGGAGCACACGGTGCCCAAGACCACCCAGGCGGTCGGCCCGCGGATGAGCGTGACCATCCGGCACAGCCGGGGAGAGCCGATCCCTGGCGCGAAGGGAACCTTTGACTCTCCCGGCGTGTACGTGCCCGGCGGGCGGCGCGAGTCGGGTTAGCCTGCTCGCCTTCCCCTGACCCTCATCCGATCCACCCGTCGAAAGCCCTCGTGACCTCCCCCCAGCTGCTCGCGCCGTCGACCGCCCCTGCGCCGTCCGCCGACCCGGCCCGCGCGCTGCGCACCTGGCAGCGCAAGGCGCTCACCGAGTACCTGCGGCGCCGGCCGCAGGACTTCCTCGCGGTCGCCACGCCGGGTGCCGGCAAGACGACGTTCGCGCTGCGCTGCGCCGCCGAGCTGCTGGCCGACAACACGGTCCAGGCCGTCACCGTCGTCACGCCGACCGAGCACCTCAAGCGGCAGTGGGCCCTCGCGGCGCACGAGCTCGGCATCTCGCTCGACCCCGACTTCCGCAACGGCCAGGGCAAGGTCAGCAGCGCCTTCACCGGTGTCGCCGTGACCTACGCGCAGGTCGCGGCGCACCCGGCCCTGCACCGCGCGCGCACCGAGGCGCGTCGCACGCTGGTGATCCTCGACGAGGTGCACCACGGCGGGGACGCGCTGTCCTGGGGAGACGCCGTGCGCGAGGCGTTCACCCCCGCGGTACGCCGCCTGGCGCTGACCGGCACGCCGTTCCGCTCCGACACCAACCCGATCCCGTTCGTCAGCTATGCCAAGGGGACCGACGGCATCACCCGCAGCGCTGCCGACCACTCCTACGGGTACGCCGACGCGCTGCGCGACGGCGTCGTACGCCCGGTCCTCTTCCTCGCCTACTCCGGCGAGATGCGGTGGCGCACCAGCGCCGGCGAGGAGATCGCGGCCACCCTCGGCGAGCCGATGACGCTCGAGCAGAACGCGCACGCCTGGCGTACGGCGCTCGACCCCAAGGGTGAGTGGATCCCTGCGGTCCTCACCGCCGCCGACCAGCGGCTCACCCAGGTGCGCCGCCACGGCATGCCGGATGCGGGCGGGCTGGTCATCGCGACCGACCACACGTCGGCGCGGGCCTACGCCGCGCAGCTGCGCCGCATCACCGGCGAGGCGCCGGTCGTCGTGCTCTCCGACGAGCCGAAGGCGTCGCGGAAGATCGCCGAGTTCGGCGCGTCGACCGACCGCTGGATGGTCGCGGTGCGGATGGTGTCCGAAGGCGTCGACGTACCCCGGCTCGCGGTCGGCGTCTACGCGACGTCGGTGTCCACCCCGCTCTTCTTCGCCCAGGCGGTCGGGCGCTTCCTGCGCGTGCGCGGCCGGCGCGAGACCGCGTCGGTCTTCGTCCCGTCGGTGCCCGCG
Source organism: uncultured Actinomycetota bacterium (assembly GCA_963765815.1). Classification (GTDB taxonomy): domain Bacteria; phylum Actinomycetota; class Actinomycetes; order BP-191; family BP-191; genus DATLNF01. The sequence goes on from CAVXXT010000001.1 coordinate 123,493, forward strand.
CTGCTCACCCTCGCCGCCGAGATGGAGGTCGAGCGCGACCACGCTCTCGACGGGCCGCGCCTCGAGGAGTTCCTCGACGACGCGCTGCTGCGCGCGGCCAACCGGGCGCAGGACGAGGCCGGTCTCGACGAAGGCGGGTTCGAGGCGCTCGAGGCGTCCGCGCACCTGGATCGGGTCATCTTCGACGGCGCCGAGTTCGGCACCGCAGCCGGTCCCGGCAGTGCCGAGGAAGAGGAGTACCTGGGTCTGCCGGGGCTGCTCGACGCCGACCAGGTCAGCGTCCTGCTGCAGCGCCGCCAGGCCGAGCAGCTCGCCGCCGGCCGGGCAAAGGCGCGCACGAGTGGAAAGGATGCGCCGGCCCCGATGACCACCGCGGAGGTGCTCGCCGCGCTGCGCCGCGAGCTCAACCTGCTGGTCAACGGGCTGACCATCCGACGGGGCATCGGCCACGCCCACATCCACGCCGAGCTGCGCCGACTGTGCCCCGGCCCGCCGACCGCGCAGGCGACCGTCGAGCTGCTCCGGGCCCGGATCGAGGCCCTGCACCGCTGGGTGTGAAACCGGACATCCGGCTCAGGCAGACCGTGTCGAGAGCCGATGCTCCTCGTTAGGGACGTGGACGGAGGTGGACGTGCGACGCAGGTCGGTGGAGCCGGCGGAGGTCGAGCCGGACGGCACGCTGCGCTTCGGCGCGCCCCGCAACTGGCGGCTCGCCGTCGCGGTCATCGGCATGTTCGCCCTGCTCAGCGCCGCGATCGGCACCACCATCTCCTTCGGCCGCAACCGCCCGGTGACCGGGGCGACGCCTCGCCTGGTGACCACCCCCGAGGCGGCGGTGTCGGACTCGGCGAGCCCCTCGCCGAGCGTCTCGCCCTCCGGCTACCAGCTGCCGCCGGCGCTCACCGCGCTCGCGAAGCGGACCCCCAAGGCCGCACCCCGCCCGGCTGTGCCCTGCGCGACTCCGCCGACCCTCCCGAGCGGTGACACCATCGCCTTGACGGCGATCTACCGCGAGCTCGAGGTCTTCGACGGGCCCAACGGCAACCTGGTACGCCGGCTGCCCAACCCGACCCGCGACAACCAGCCGCTGCACCTGCGCGCCGTCGAGTCCGCGCCGGGGTGGTACCGCGCGCAGATGGCCGAGCGGCCCAACGGCACCACCGGCTGGGTGCGGGCCGAGGACGTGACGACCTCACGGACGCCGTACCGGATCCTGGTCGAGCGCTGCGCGCGCCGGCTGACGCTGTTCCAGAACGGCCGTCCGGTGATGATCGAGCCGGTCGCGGTCGGCACCGGCGGCACCCCGACGCCGCTCGGCGACTTCTACGTCGACTTCCTCGAGGAGTGGCCCCAGTCCAGCAAGTACGGACCGTGGCTGATCAGCGTGAGCGGCTTCTCCAACGTGCTGAAGAGCTTCGGCGGCGGCGTCGGCCAGATCGGCATCCACGGCACCCGGGCGCGCAGCTCGGTCGGCAAGGCGGCCAGCCACGGCTGCGTGCGCATGCACAACGAGGCGATCGACAAGATGGCCCGCTGGGTGACCGCCGGCACGCCGGTCTTCATCGCTCCCTGACGCCGCGCTGCTGGCACACTGCCGCCCATGCCTGCAGCTCCGCCCGTCTCCGTCTCCGCCAGGATCGCCGCCGACCCGATGCGGGTCTGGCAGCTGGTCTCCGACCTGCCGCGGATGGGCGAGTGGAGCCCGGAGACCGACAAGGTCACCTGGAAGGGCGGCGCCACCGGCCCGGCCGTCGGCGCCCGCTTCGCCGGCCGCAACCGCAACGGCGTACGCCGCTGGACCACGCGCGGCGTCGTCACGGTCGCCGACCCGGGTCGCGAGCTGAGCTTCGACATCGCGTTCTTCGGCTTCCCCGTCTCGCGGTGGACCTATCGGATCGACCCTGACGGCGCCGGCTGCGTCGTCACCGAGTCGACGGAGGACCGGCGCGGTCCGTTCATGCCGTGGGTGAGCGCGCCGTTCACCGGCGTGATGGATCGCTCGGCGCACAACGCCGCGACGATGGAGAGGACGCTCGCCAACCTGCGCACGGCCGCGGAGCAGCAGGCCTGAAGCGGTTTCCCGGCGAACCTCCGCAGAGGCACGCGGCTCTACCAGCACGACACCACCGCGAGAGGACTCCCGTGATGCGATGCGCCCTGGCGGCACGCCTGGCGGTCGCCGCTGCCCTGGTGATCCCGGCGCTGACCGGCCTCGTCACCTCCGCCACGGCGTACGCCAGCTACCCGGAGGCCTGCTTCGCCGGCGTCGAGGGGATCGACGGCCGGGCACTCGTCGTCGCGCCGAGGTCGGCCGACCGGGCGGTGGTCGCGGCGGCCCTGCGCACCGGCGGGCTCGTCGGGCGGCGGGTCGACCCGGTCGGGCTGCGCGAGGTCGTCTGGCCGAGCCGCGCGGCGCTGGAGGTGGGGCTGACGGTGATCGCGGGCGTGCCTGGCGTGCGCGCTGCGGAGCGCGAGCACGTGGTCCACGCGCACCGTGCCCCCAACGACCCGCGGCTCACCGAGCAGTGGGGGCTCACGAAGATCGGCGCGCGCAAGGCGTGGGACGTCGAGACCGGCACCAGCAACCCGGTGAAGGTCGCGGTCATCGACACCGGCGTCGACTTCGAGCACCCGGACCTGCAGGGCCGCGTCGAGAACGGCCCCAACGTCGCCTACGGCACCGAGGACTCGCAGGACGACCAGTCGCACGGCACGCACGTCGCCGGCATCGTCGCTGCGTCGAGCAACAACAAGGTCGGCGTCGCCGGCATGTCCTGGGGCGCCAAGGTGCTGGCCATCAAGGTCCTCAACGAGGAGGGCAGCGGCACGTCGTGCGACGTCGCTGTCGGGATGATCGAGGCCGGCCGGCACGAGGTCGACGTCGTCAACATGAGCCTCGGCGCGGCGACCACCTGCCCGATCGTCTACCGCCTCGTGACGGCGTACCTGAAGCAGCAGGACATCGTGGTGGTGGCGTCCAGCGGCAACGACGGCTACTACGCGAGCCCGCAGTCGGCGCCGTCCAACTGCCCCGACGTCATCGGCGTCGGCGCGACCGACCGCAAGGACGAGCCGGCGTCGTTCACCACCTTCGGCGGCAGCGTCGACGTGGCCGCTCCCGGCCACGAGATCCTGTCCACGTTCATGGACCCGAAGACCGGCAAGCGCTCGTACGCCGCCTTCAGCGGGACGTCGATGGCGGCGCCGTTCGTCGCCGGGCTGGCCGCGCTGCTCCGCTCGCAGCACCCCGAGTGGACCGCCGCGCAGGTCACCGACCGCATCCTCGCGACGGTCGACGACATCGGCCCGGCCGGGCGCGACGACTTCTACGGCGCCGGCCGGATCAACGCCGCCCGAGCCCTCGCCCGCTGACCCCGACTTCACCCACTCCGCCTACCTCTTGAGCGCAGGAATCGCGCTCAACACGTAGGCGGAGTGGGTGAAGTCGGAGGTTAGGGGCGCAGGACGACCTTGCCGTAGGTGCCGCGGCCGCCGAGCCGGGCCAGCGCCGAGGGCGCGTCCTCGAGCGGCAGCTCGGCGTGGATGAGCGGGTCGATCGCGCCGCGCTCGTGCAGCGACATCAGCTCGGCGTGGATGGCCGGGATCAGCGTCGGCTCCATCAGCCGGTAGAGCCCCCAGTGCAGCCCGAGGATCGAGTAGTTCTTCACCAGCGCGTGGTTGGTCGGGGCGTCGGCGATCCGCCCGCCCGCGAAGCCGACGACGACGATCCGCCCCTCGAACGCGATGCACTTGCGCGACTTGTCGAACGTGTCGCCGCCGACCGAGTCGTAGATGACGTCGGCGCCCCGCCCGCCGGTCGCGCCCTTCACGACCTCGACGAAGTCCTCGCTCAGGTAGTCGATCGCGAGCTCGGCGCCGAGCGTGCGGCAGATCTCGACCTTCTCGGGGCCGCCGGCGGTGGCGATGACCCGGGCGCCGGCGGCGAGGCCGAGCTGGATCGCGGCGCTGCCCACTCCGCCTGCGCCGGCGTGCACCAGCAGCGTCTCGCCGGGCTGGATCGCCGCTCGCCGGTGCAGCCCGGCCCACCCCGTCTGGTAGGTGATGAACATCGCCGCGGCCTTGGTCGCCGACAGCGAGTCGGGGATCGCGAAGGTCGCCTCGGGCGGCGCGATCACCTGCTCGGCGAGACCGCCGCGCGGCAGCGGCGGCGCGGCGAGCACCCGCTGGCCGACGGCGTACGCCGACCCCTCGCCGGTCGCGACGACGTGGCCGGCGACCTCGAGCCCGGGTGTGAACGGCAGCGGCGGCCGCTCCTGGTACTTGCCCTGGCAGAGCAGCACGTCCGGGAAGTTCAGCGCGACAGCCTCGACCTCGATCCGCACCTCGCCGGGACCCGGCTCGGGCACCGGGAGGTCGTCGAGACGCAGGACGTCCTCGGGGTCACCGAGCTCGTGCACCTGCCAGGCCCGCATGTCGCCTCCGGGTGAAGGGTGTCGGCTGAATCCGTGTCGTGTGGGCGGCCTATCTTGCCTTCTCGACCGGAGGAGGACGCAGTGGGCAGCACCGCACGTGTCCCGCTGCCGCCGGGCACCGACGCCGTGATGTCGTTCGGCCGCTTCTCGCGCAGTGGCGACGACCTGCTGGAGCGCTGGGACGGACGGGCGCTCGCGCGCTGTGCCCGGGTCGACGGGCGGGTCGTGCCGTTCTCGGCGACGGTCGAGCGCGACGGGCTGATCGTGACCGCCGCGCGTGATGAAGACCTCGCGACGGCGACGGCCGCGGCAGGCGTGATGGTCGAGCCGCTGCCGCCTTCCTGGGACGACCTGCTCGGCCGGGATGCCGGCCTTCGCGCCCTGCACGACCGGTACGCCGGGATGCGCGCGGTGCGCACGCTCGACCCGTTCGTCGCGCTGGTGCACGCGATCAGCGCGCAGCAGGTCAACCTGCGCTGGGCCGCGACGACCCGCTCGCGCGTCGCCGAGCACTACGGCGACGAGGTGACCGTCGGCGACACGTCGGTGCGGGTCATCGACGTACGCCGGCTCGCGACCGCCGAGGTCGCCGACCTGCGCGCCCTGCAGCTCACGACGGCGAAGGCGCTGTCCCTCGTCGCCCTCGCCGGCGCCGTCGACAGCGGCGATCTCGACCTCAGCTCCCTCACCGCGCGACGCGACGACGACGTGGTCGCGACGCTGGTCCGGCTGCGCGGCATCGGGCCGTGGACCGCGCAGTGGTACCTCGCCCGCGTGCTCGGCCGGCCGGTCGTCGTCTCCGGAGACCTCGCGGTGCGCAAGGCGGTCGGACTGCTCTACGCCGAGCCGTCCGCGCCGACCCCGGAGCGGACGCTCGCGTTGACGGCGCACTGGGGCGACGCGGCGCTGCATGCGCAGCAGCTGGTGCTGCACGCCCTCGGCGAGGGAGACCTGCGCGCGGGCGGCGTACCGTCGTCGCCGTGACCAGCCCCGCCGACAGCGCACCCGCGACTGGCGCCCTCGTCGACGGCTACGGACGAGTGGCCACCGACCTGCGGGTGTCGCTCACCGACCGATGCACGCTGCGCTGCACCTACTGCATGCCCGCTGAGGGCATGGAGTGGATCTCGCGCGACGAGCTCCTCACCGACGACGAGGTCGTGCGCGTGGTGGGGGTCGCGGCGGGCCTCGGCGTGACCGAGGTGCGCCTCACCGGCGGCGAGCCGCTGCTCCGGCCGGGCATCGCCGACCTGGTACGCCGGCTGCGCGCGATCGAGCCGTCGCTCCGGCTGTCGCTGACGACCAACGGCCTGCGGCTGGCCGAGCTCGCGCAGCCGCTGGCCGACGCCGGGCTCGAGCGGGTCAACGTGAGTCTCGACACGCTGCGCCCGGATCGGTTCCGCGCCGTGACCCGCCGCGACGGGCTGCCGGATGTGCTCGCGGGGCTCGCCGCCGCGGCGGCCGCCGGCTTCACCCCGGTGAAGGTCAACGCCGTCCTGGTGCGCGGCGGCAACGACGACGAGGCCGGCGACCTGCTGGCGTTCTGCCTCGAGCACGGCTACCAGCTGAGGTTCATCGAGTTCATGCCGCTGGACGCCGACCACGCCTGGACGCGTCCGGACCTGGTCACCGCCGACGAGATCCTGGCCATGCTGGGCCGGCGGTGGGCGCTCACCCCGAGCCCCGAGCAGCGGGGGAGCGCGCCGGCCGAGACCTGGCTGGTCGACGGCGGCCCCGCGGTCGTCGGCGTCATCGGGTCGGTCACCCGCCCCTTCTGCGGGGCGTGCGACCGGGTCCGGCTGACCGCCGACGGCCAGATCCGCAACTGCCTGTTCGCCCGGTCCGAGACCGACCTGCGCGCCGCGATCCGCGGCGGGGCGAGCGACGAGCAGCTCGCGGCCATCTGGCGCGGCGCGGTGGCGACCAAGGCCGCCGGCCACGGCATCGACGATCCGACCTTCGTCCAGCCGGACCGCACCATGTCCGCCATCGGCGGTTGACCCGGTTCAGTCCTCGGTGTCGGCCGGGTCGTCGTCGAAGGAGGCGTCGGCGCGTCGTACCGCGTCTTCGACCTCGGAAGGTGTCATCGTCGACCACGTGGCGTTCCAACGATGGGGTCCGTCGTGCCCGGCTGCGCGCACGCAGCGGTGGCCGGTGTCCGAGCTCACGCTCGAGAACACCCCGGGTACGACGACCGGTGCCCCGCACCGCTCCGTGCCGGAGGTCTGGTCTGCCATGGTCGCTCCTGGGCTCGGGGAGGGCGGATCGGCTCTCAAGGTAGGCGCCGAGCCCTCCGATGGTCGAACGTGACCAGCCCGCAGACGCTGAGCCCGCAGACGGCCAGCACGCAGTCGGTCGCCGTGGTGACCGACTCCACGGCGTACCTGCCTCCCGGGGTGGCCGAGCGCTTCGGGATCACCGTCGTGCCCCTCCACGTGAAGGCCGCGGACCGGCTCCTGCTCGAAGGGGTCGAGCTCACGCCCGACCAGTTCGCGAAGTGGATCACCGGGCCCGGGCGGACCGCCTCCACCCAGCCGCCGTCGGTCGCGGCGTTCCGCCAGGCGTTCGAGGAGCTGCGCTTCCACGACATCGTGTCGATCCACCTCTCGGGCCGGCTCTCCGGCACCCGTGAGGCGGCGGTCTCCGCGGCCTACGAGCTGGCCGACACCGGCCGCAAGCGGGTCAAGGTGGTCGACTCGCGCCAGGCGGCGATGGGGCTCGGCTTCGCGGTGATCGAGGCGGCTCAGGCGGCCAAGGCCGGCGCCGACATCTTCGACGTGGCGGCGGCGGCCGAGGAGTCCTGCCGGCGCACGACCATGATCTTCTACGTCGAGACGCTGGAGTACCTCCGCCGCGGCGGCCGGATCGGCGGCGCCTCGGCGCTGCTCGGCACCGCGCTGCAGATGAAGCCGCTGCTGCACCTCGTCAACGGCGTGATCGAGCCGATGGCCCGGGTCCGGGGGAGCGAGAAGGCGATCCAGCGCCTCGAGGACACCATCGTCGAGGAGGCCGGCGACGGCCCGGTCGACGTCTGCGTGCACCACCTGGCCGCGCAGGAGGGCGCCGATGCTCTCGGCCAGCGCCTGAGGCACCGCCTCCCGGGGCTGGAGATGATGTACCAGAGCGAGGTCGGAGCGGTGATCGGCGCCCACGTCGGGCCCGGCCTGCTCGGCGCCGTGGTGCACCGCCGCACCTGAACCCGCGCAACTTCCGCGCGGCTGCGTCGTTCATCTGGCATCATGCGCGCGCCGCACCCCGGCGTACGACGGTTCGCCCGTCGTGCCCTCGGGAACACGGCAGGAGCTCGCCGCGTTGACGAGGCGCGCTCTTCCCACCCGCAGCTCGATCCGACCCACCCATAAGGAAGCACCGCTGTGACGCAGGACTACGACGCCCGCAAGTCGAGCTCGCTCGAGGCCGAGGACAGCCTCGACGAGATCATCGCCCGCAAGCCGGAGCAGCCGGTCGGCGTCGCGGAGGACGAGAACGACCTCGCGTTCGAGATGGAGCTCGCCGGCGGCGAGGACATCAACGACGAGCTGAACATCCGCCCGGTGCCCCAGCAGTCCAACGAGTTCACCTGCCGCGGGTGCTTCCTGGTCAAGCACCGCAGCCAGCTCGTCAACGAGAAGAAGGTTCTCTGTCGCGACTGCGCCTGACCGCAGGCGGGAGCAGGACTAGCCCGTCTAGTCACTAATGACCATGTTGCGAAACCACCCGTAGCGGAGCACATCGGGCCGGGATGATCCTCGTTGAATCTCGCGAGGAGGTTCCACCCATGAAGTCACCGTTCACCCGACGCGCCGAGGCTTTCGCCGACGCGCTCGAGCATGCGTCCACCACCGGCGCCGTCCCCGCCGCGCACGCCGGGGTCGCGCCGCTCGTGTTCCTGGCCGAGCGCCTCGTCGCCGTGCCCCAGGTGCCGGTCGGCGGTGCCATGAACGGCTTCCGTGCGCACCTGATGACCCAGGCGTCGGCCACCCTCGCCCCCGTCACCGCCCCTGGGGTCCCCTCGATGCCGACTCCCGGGGTGCCCGCGTCGACCGTGCCCAGCGCCGGGACGACCGTGCCCAGCGCCGTGACCGCCGCCCCGCACGTGCTCGCCGGCACCGCCGGCCAGCTGGTCGCCGGGGCGCTCGCGATGGCGGTCGCCGTCACCGGCGCCGGTGTCGCGGCGCAGCGCTCGGTGCCCGGCCAGCCGTTCTACGGCCTCAAGCGGCTCGTCGAGAGCATCCAGCGCGCCAACGCCGGCTCGCCGGTCGACCAGGCTCGCCAGCTCTCCGACGAGGCGTCGGCGCGGCTCGACGAGCTGCAGCGGATGCTGGCCGACGGCTCGCTGAGCGCCGCTGCCCAGCAGCGCGTGGCCGACCTCCTCGCGGACCTCGCGCTCGCGCTCGACCACGCCCTCGACCAGCTGACCGGCGTCGGCGCCGTTCCCGCAGAGCTCGTCGCGCAGCTCACCACGGCCTGGAACACCCTTGCCGAGCTGGTTCCTTCGCTCCCGGCGGCTTCGCAGCCGGACGCGCTGGCCGTGCTCTCCGAGGTCAACAACCGCCTCGGCGTGATCGTCGACGGCGCCTCGCCGGTCAACGGCGGTGTCCCGCACACGCCGGCCCCGATCGTCATCCCGACCATCGACGTGCCGACCGCGCTGCCGACCGCGCTGCCGACCGCGGTCCCGACGGTGGCGCCGACCGCGCTGCCGACGACGGTGCCGACGCCGACCGTGCTGCCGACCGCGGTCCCGACGGTGCTGCCGACCTCACTGCCGACGACGGTGCCGACGACGGTGCCGACGCCGACCGCGCTGCCCAGCGACCTCCCGAGCATCTCGCCGTTCATCGAGCTGCCGCTGGTGGGCCCGATCTTCGCCCCGCGGATCCAGATCGGGTCGAGCCGCTAGGGGTCAAGCCCGGTAGACCGGCCGCTTCAGCAGCACCCGGACGCGGCCGCCGTTCGACGAGACGCCGACGGCGTCCCAGCCGTCGGCGCCCAGCTCGGCGAGACGCACGTCGAGCCGCGACAGGTCGGGCGTGTAGCCGGGGTGGGCGCTCGGCAGGTCGTCGCCGACGAAGAAGTACTCCCAGAACGGCCCGTGCTCGGGTCGGGGACGCCTCGTCGGGTCGAGCGGGGCCGGCCGCACGTCGGCGGGCGTCCCACCGGGTCGCGCCGTCGTCGACGGCTCGGCCGGCGGCAGCGGCTCGACGTCGTCGTACGCCGGGTCCCAGGCCGCCTCGAGCGCCAGCAGCACCGACGCCGGCGTGGCGACGGCCATCGTCACCGAGGCCCGGCCGGTGGCGTCGCGCACAGCCTCGATCGCCCGTCGGTCGAACGGGTCCGCTGCCGCCACCCGCACCCAGGTCGGCCCCGCGTCGAGCGGCACCAGCCGCAGCGCCGCTGCCAGGGCGCGGGGGAGCACACGGACGACCGCGGGGGACACGTCCATCTCGACCGGGTCGACGTGCTCGAAGCCGGTGATGGCGGCGAGCCCGGCGGCGATGTCGTTCTCGGTGGCCAGGCCTCTGGCGACCACGATCGCGCCCAGACGGCGGTCACGAGCGTTGCCCTGCCCGCCCCGTCGCTGCTCGGCCAGGCACTCGTCGAGCTGGGCCGGCGTGAGGATCCCGGCCGCGATCAGCGCCTCGCCGATGCGGATGCGGGCCGGCGCCGCGCCCTTGCCGCTGTGCACCGGCTTGATGACGGTCGGGGGCACGGTGAAGTCGACCCCCGGGTACGCCGCGACGACCTCCGGCGGGACCGACTCATCCATGCGGATCAGTATCGCGCCCCGCGCCCGGGAAAATCCGGACATCGGGGACGTCGCCCGTTCCGCTCCGCGGTGCTTGTCGGTAGTCTCCCCGTCACGCTGCGTGACCAGATCGCGCGCGCGTCCCCGGCGATGGCCCCCGGGGAGGGAGTCCCAGGGGAGCTCGGGTGGGGGAGTTCAGCTCGGCGCGGCTCTCCCGCCGTGGGCTGCTGCAGGCCACCACCGCGGGTGCCGTGCTCGTCGGCGCCGGCGTCGCCGTCGCCGACCCGGGACAGCCAGCCGCTCCGCAGGCCGGCAGCGGGTCGTCCGGACGCCGACTCGCCCTGAGCACCGACCCGGTCCTGCACGCGATCCGCCGGCTCAGCTTCGGCCCGACCCAGGAGCTGGTCGACCACGTGCGCTCGGTCGGCGTCGCGGCCTGGGTGGAGGAGCAGCTGGCGCCGAGCCTGCTCCCGGACACCGAGGTGGAGCGGATCCTCGCGCTGTTCCCGACGCTTCGGCTGTCCAACGCGGCGCTGCAGGCGGCGTACGCCAATAAGCGGGCCACCGTGGTGCAGGAGCTGCAGGCCGCGACGCTGGTGCGGGCGGTGTGGAGCACCCGCCAGCTGCACGAGGTGATGGTCGACCACTGGTCCAACCACTTCCACATCCACCTGCTCAACGACGACGCGCTGATGTTCAAGACCGGCGACGACCGCGACGTCATCCGCACGCACGCGCTCGGCCGCTTCGCCGATCTGCTCGTCGCGTCCGCGCAGAGCCCGGCGATGCTGACCTACCTGCACAACTGGAAGTCGTCGGGCACCAACCCCAACGAGGACTACGGCCGCGAGCTGCTCGAGCTGCACACCCTCGGCGTCGACGGCGGCTACACCGAGAACGACGTGAAGAACGTCGCGCTCTGCCTGACCGGCTGGGACATCGACCCGTCGTCGCTCGACTTCGCCTACCGGCCGGAGCGGCACTACGTCGGGCCGCTGAAGGTGCTCGGCTGGCGCGCCGCCAACGACGACGCGAGCCAGGGGGTCGAGACGGGCCTGTCACTGCTCGACTACCTCGCGCACCACCCGAGCACGGCCCGCCACGTCGCCCGCCGACTGTGCACGCGGCTGGTGGCCGACCGGCCGCCGAAGTCGCTCGTCGACGCCGCCGCGAAGGTCTACCTCGCCAACGACACGCAGATCGCACCGGTGATCCGGCACATCGTGTCCAGCGGGGCGTTCGCGTCGAGCGGCGGGCTGAAGTTCCGCCGACCGCTGGAGCTGCTCTCGGCGACGCTGCGCGCGATCGACGCGCGGTACGACGTGGCGGCCGGCTCCGAGGTGGCCGCGGACCTCATCTACCTGCTGCAGGGTCTGGGTCACCCGCCGTTCGGCTGGCGGACCCCGGACGGCTACCCGGACGCGACTCCGGCGTGGCTGTCGACCCAGTCGCTGCTGCAGCGGTGGAACCTCCAGCAGCACCTCGTCGTGCGCGGCGTCCGCGGGCTCTCCGGCCCGAGGCTGGAGCCGGCCGGCGTACCGGCCGCAACCACTGCGGGCCGCCTGGTCGACGACACCGCGGAGCGCCTGGTGTTCCAGCGGATGTCGGCCGAGCACCGGGCCGCGCTGCTCGCCTCGCTCGGCAAGCGCGAGACCGACTCGCTGAGCCCGGCCGACGTGACCGCCGCCCTCCCGCAGCTGAGCGGGCTGGTGCTCAGCTCGCCGTACCTGCAGCTGCGATGAGGCCGGACATGGACGCTCAGCTCGCCGACCTCGCCACGGGCTGCGGGTGCGACCCTCGCGACGAGTCGGCGCCCGGGGCGCTGGCCGGCGACCTGACCCGCCGCCGACTGCTGACCGGGCTCGGCGCGGTCGGCGCGCTCACCGTGGCGGAGGCGTCGATGCCGCGGCTCGCCTTCGCGGCGGGCGGCCCGGCGACCGGCGACCTGATCGTCTCGATCTTCCTGCGCGGCGCGATGGACGGCCTGTCGGCCGTCGTCCCGTACGCCGACGCCGACTACCACGCGGCGCGGCCGGGCATCCGGGTGCCCGCCAACGCGGTGCACAAGCTGGACGCGAGCTTCGGGCTGCACCCGGTCCTCGCGCCGCTGCTGCCGGCCTGGCGTCGCCGGCACCTCGCGGTCGTGCACGCCGTCGGCAGCCCGCACCCGACCCGCAGCCACTTCGACGCGCAGGACTTCATGGAGCGCGGCGTGCCGGGCAGCACGACGCTGTCCACCGGCTGGCTGGGCCGCCACCTGGCCACCCGCAACGGCCGCTCGACCCTGCGCGCCGTCGCGGTCGGCGGCAACGTCCAGCTGTCGCTGCGCGGGCCGGTCCCGGCGGTGGCGCTGAAGCGGATCTCCGACTTCACGCTGATCGCCGAGGACGCCGAGCGGGCGGTGCTCGAGACCACGCTCGATCGGCTCTACGCCGGCCTGACCCACCCGATGGGCGCCTCCGGGGTCAGCACGGTCGGCGCGGCCCGACGGCTGCGCGCCCTGGCCAGCACGACGTACAAGCCGGCCGGTGGCGCGAAGTACCCGGACACCGAGCTGGGCCGCCAGCTCACCGAGGTGGCCCGGCTGGCGAAGGCCCGGCTCGGCCTCGAGGCGGCCACCGTCGACGCCAACGGCTGGGACACCCACGACGCCATGGGCTCGGCGAAGTCCGGCCGGATGGCGGCCCTGCTCGCCGACCTGGGCCAGTCGCTGGGCGCGTTCTACGCCGACCTCGCCGGCATGCGCGGGGTGACCCTCGTCGTCATGAGCGAGTTCGGCCGCCGGGTCGCCGAGAACGGCAGCGGCGGCACCGACCACGGCCACGGCGGCGTGATGTTCGTGATGGGCGCCGGGATCCGCGGCGGCCGCGTCTACGGCCGCTGGCCCGGGCTGGCCCCGGGCCGGCTCGACCGCGGCGACCTGCGGGTCACCACCGACTACCGGGACGTGCTCGGCGAGGTGCTGACCGCGCGTGGAGGGGGCACGCGGATGGCCAGCGTCTTCCCGCGGCACACGCTGCGGCCGCTCGGACTCGCCGTCCCTCGCTGAGGGCGCGGAGCAGAACTCGACCAGAGGCGAACCTGTACGACGTCTGAGCGCTCTGAAGGTGTGACCGGCCCCTCCCAGCGGGGCCCGGCGAGAGAGGTCGACACGTGCGAGGACGGCACCGGCGTACGACGCTGTGGCTCCTCGCTGCCACCCTGCTCGTCGGCCCTTCCGCGGCGCTGACCGGCAACGCCGCCGAGTGCAAGGGGGTCCGCCCCGGCAAGGACGGCTGGACCCGCGTGGCCGCGCCGGAGTTCCCGGAGACGTTCGAGGAGAGCCCTGGCATCGTCGGCCATGTCATCGTCCCGTCGAAGGTCTCCACCCTGGTCGTGACCAACGGCTTCGACGTCATGCGCTCGGTCGACGACGGTTGCACCTGGACGCCGTCGGAGATCCGCTCGCCCGGCCCGACCGACAGCGTCGGGATCACGGTGGCGATCGGCGGGCCGTCGGCGCTGCTCGAGCTCGACACGTCGACGTTCAGCGTGCAGAGCAAGCGGGTGTACCTGCTCGCCAAGGGCTCGTACGTCGCCAGCACCATCACGCTCGACGGCAACGAGGCGGCAACCGTCGGGCCGCAGGTCTACGTCAGCGAGGACGGCGGCGCGACCTTCGCGCCGAAGCTCGCGGGGCTGCCCGCTCTGGGTGAGCCGTTGCGCATCCGGGTCGCGGACGGGGTCGAGAACGTCGCGTACATCGCGGTCGCCGACCCGGTGCGGGGGGGCCAGGCGCTCTACATCACGCGGGACGCCGGCGAGTCGTGGGCCAAGACCACCGGCGACACCATCCTGCCGACCGAGAACGGCTCGATCGTCGACTTCGCGATCGACCCCGGCCGCCCCGACCAGGTGTGGGCGTGGGACGAGGAGACGCTGTTCCGCTCCACCAACGCCGGCAAGACCTTCACCCCGGTGAAGGAGGTCACCACGCCGGTCTCGACCATCGAGTTCACCGCGAAGGGCATCGGCCGGATCTCCGACGTCCGCGTCTACCGGATGGGCGCGGCGATCGCCGACTTCAGCGTCGCCCCGTCCGTCTCGTGGTCGGAGCAGAAGGCTCCCGCGGCGATCACGTCGACGACGTCGGTGCCCTACGTCGGCGTACGCGTGCTCGCCAGCGCGCAGCAGGTCTTCTCCTACTACTTCAACACCCGCACCCAGGCGATCGCCGGGCCGGTCGACATCTCGCCGTACGGCGTCGACCCGGTCGACCTCGAGGGCGGCTACACCGAGAAGACCCGCGGCGCGATCGTGGTGGGGCGCACCCTGACGCACCTGCTCCGGCGCGATCCCCGCATCCCGCCCGGTCCGATCCCGCCCCTGCCGCCGATCGGCAGTCTCGGCGACTGCCTGCCCGAGCCCTTGGGCGGCAACGCGTTTCGCCCGAGTGCCCGGGAGATCGTCCTCAAGCCCGGTGAGCGGCGGCGGATCACCTACGACCTCAACCTGCCGCCGGTGCCGAGCGACCTCGACGTCAACTTCATGCTCGACACCACCGGCTCGATGTCCGGCGTCATCGCCGGGCTGCGCGAGGACATCAAGGGCATCGTCGAGGACATCTGCGACCAGGGCGTGCCGGTGCAGTTCGGCCTGGCCGACTTCCGTGAGTTCGAGGGTCCGTTCAGCGGCAGCGTGAGCACCGGCGGCGGCGGTCCCGACGACCCGTACCAGTTCCCGTACCGGCGGCGGCTGCCGATCAGCCCGGTCGGCCCGGAGCTGCGCAAGGCGATCGGCGAGCTCGACACCGGCGGCGGCGCCACGGACGGCGGCGACGCCGGTCTCGAGGCGATCTACCAGGCGGCGACCGGCGCCGGGCGCAAGGACCCCGTCACGGGCCAGGTCATCATCCGCCGGAACGAGGGGGCGAACTTCCGGCCTGGCTCGCTCAAGGTGATCGTCGTCGCCATCGACACGTCGTGGCGCGAGGCCGTGCCCGGCTACCCGGGCCCGTCGTTCGACACCGTCGTGAAGGAGCTTCGCCCGCGCGGCATCAAGGTGGTCGGCCTCGCGATCGGCGAGCGCAGCTCGACCGGCGGGCTGGAGACCAACAAGCAGCAGCTGTCGCGGATGGGCATCGCGACGAAGACGCTGGCGCCGGAGGGCGGGACCGACTGCGACGGAGACGGCGCCGTCGACGTCGAGGAGGGCGAGCCGCTGGTCTGCGTCCTCACCGACCCCGGCCGCGACGCCGTCGAGCTGGCCCCGGCGATGAACGGCCTGCTGTCGGCGCTCGAGGACCGCGCCTCGATCGGCATCGAGCTGGTCGGCGACCCCTCGGTGCTCGCCCCCGGCGGCACGCAGCTGCGCAACGACATCGACGTCAAGAAGCCGAGCCGGCTGGCCTTCGACTCGTGGTTCGTGTGCGACGAGGCGGGCTACGGCAAGAGCTTCCCCGTCACGGTCAACGCGACCAGCCGCGGGCGGATCCTCGCGACGACGCCGGTGACCGTGAAGTGCGGGGTGCCGAAGCAGGACCCCCTGCCGGCGCCGTTCATCGCGCCGATCGTCGCGGCCGCGGTCCCGCCGCCCCCGCCGCCCCCGGCGCCCGTCACGGTGACCCAGGCGCAGCCCAACCCGAACCCGAACCCCAACCCGCAGCCCAACCCGCAGCCCAACGTCGGCGTCGCGGCGGAGGAGCAGGAGCAGATCCAGGTCGCGCTCGCCACCGTCGACATCGCGCCGGAGGCCGAGCCCGAGGGTCAGCTCGCGATGTCCCGCGTGTCGGAGGAGGACGCGACCGCTCAGGTGGCGACGGTGCTGCTGGCCGCCGGGCTCACCGCCGGCGCGGCGTACGGCCTGGGCCTGCGACGTCGCGCCCAGCCCCAGCTCGCCCGCGTCACAGCGGACTGACTCGCCTCCGCCCGGCCCGCGCCGAACTGTGTACGCCGGCGCGCGGTGTGCCCGCGCCGTGGCGGACACAGAACGGCAGGGGCGGCGCCGTCAGGCGATCTTGACCTCGCCGAAGACCTTGCGGACGAGCGGCTCGAAGTGCTCGAGCGTCTCGGAGTCGTACGCCGGGTCGAACGCGGTCTGGTCCCACTCGTCGGTGAACTGCTCGGCGGCGGTGTACCACGGCTCGGCGGCGTACTTGGCCCGTTCCTCGGGGTTCTTGCCGAGCAGCTCGTAGTAGTGCCGGCCCTGGAAGTCCTGGTGGGTGCCGATGATCTTGTACGTCTCCTCGGAGACGTAGGGCTTGAGGATCTCCGCGGCGATGGCCGGGTGGTTGGCCACCGAGATGACCTTGCCGATGTCGTGGCACAGCGCGCCGACGACGAGGTCGTCCGGGGCGCCCGCCCGCTCGGCGAGGGTCGCGGTCTGCAGCGCGTGCGCGAGCTGGTTGACGCCGAACCCGCCGCTGAAGCCTTCCAGCTGTCGCAGCATCGCGAGGACGCGGTCGGCGACCTGCTCCTGGTAGGGGACGGTCTCCTGGGCGATGACCATCCAGTCCTCGACCGTGCCCTTGTCCATCCGCGTGAACGCCATGTGCAGGTCTCCTCGCTGCGCTGATCGGTACGCCGAGCATCGCACGGCAGCCGAGCCCCGTGAACGCCCCGCGCACGAAGATCATGAGCGGCTACGAGCGCTCTAGGGCGTCGTAGGTGCTCATGATCATGGGCGCGGAGGAGACCAGACTCAGCGGGCGGGCGTGAGCAGCGCGTCGAGCCAGGAGAAGTGCTCGACCGGCGCGTCGACGTCCGCGCGCTCCAGCGCCGTGGTGCCGTCGGGGGAACGGCGGACCCGCAGCGCCGTCGTACGGCGGAGCGCGGGATGCCCGAGGGAGACGTAGACGACGGCGCCGTCGCTGCCCTGGCCGGCATGCGTCGCGTCGCCGTCGGTGACGCCGCCGGCCCCGTCGCCGGCAGCGATGCCGAGCCGCGCCTCGATCATCAGCACCAGGCCCGCGGGGTCGTGCGGGTCGGTCTGCGGCCGCAGCTCCCTCACCAGCGCGTCGGCCCGCTCCAGCAGGTTGCCGCGCAGGCCTTCCAGCCGGATCGCCACCTCGTCGACCGCCTTGTCCCGGGGCAGCAGGACCAGCGTCGCGGCGAGCGCGCCGGTCTGCTGCACGACGACGTCGGCCTCGCGCACCCAGCGCAGGCACAGCTCGTCGAACAGGACGTCGATGGTGCCCTTCGCCGGGTCGGTCATCGCTTGCGCCAGGGGAGGGGGGAGCGAACGCCGGTCGCGACGCCCTTCACCCAGTCGCCGACCGCGGTCGGCAGGACCTTGTCCAGCACCGTCGCGCCCACCGCGTCGACGCCGATGAGGTAGCGGGCGAGGGGCATCGGCGTGGCGAGCGCCACCCGGATGGTCCGCGCCACCCAGACCGGGTCCGGCATGTACCCGGTGTTGGCGGTGATGAGGTCGGCCTTCGCGTACGACGCGGCGTACGGGCTGTCGTCGACGACCGGCAGCCGCGACACACCCTCGGACCACACCGACGTGCCGAAGCTGCCCGGCTCGATCAGGATCACCTTCACACCGAACTGCGCGACCTCCATCCGCATCGAGTCACTGAGCGCCTCGAGTCCGTGCTTCGACGCGTGGTACCAGCCCATGAAGGGGAAGCTCACCCGCCCGGCGATCGACGAGACGTTGACGATGCGGCCGTCGCCGCGCGCGCGCATCGAGGGCAGCACCGCGCGGCAGATGCGCGCCGGCGCGAGGAGGTTGACCTCGAGCTGCTCCCGCGCGGCGTCGTCGCCCACCTCCTCGACCGCGCCGGCCTGCACGAAGCCGGCGTTGTTCACGACGGCCCACGGCCCGCCGTCGGTCATCGCGGCCACCTCGGTGAACGCCCGCTCGACAGAGGCCGTGTCGGCGACCTCGCAGATCACCGAGCGGACGACGTGTCCGCGGGCCAGCGCTTCGTCGCGGAAGAAGTCGGCCTTCTCGTCCGACCGCACCGTGCCGATGACGTCGTAGCCCGCGCCGGCCAGCTCGAGGCAGGTCGCGAGCCCGATGCCGCTGTTGGCACCGGTCACCACGACGCTCTTCGGATCGCTGTCCGCCATCGGTCCTCCTTGTCGGGGCGCCCGCCCACCCGAGCGGTCGGCCGAGCCTACGGGTCGGTAGGGTGCCCCGGATGAGCCTGTCCGCAACGCCGCCCGACGGCATGCCGCTGCCCGAGCGACATGAGGCCGCGCCTGCACCCGGCACCGACCTGCCGCCGCACTACCAGCACTGCTACGGCTGCGGTGACGCTCACCCGGACGGCCTGCACCTGAAGGTCCGGGCCGGCGACGGCCTCCGTGTCCACGGGTCCTTCGTCGTGTCGGCCGAGCACCAGGGCGCCGCCGGCCTCGCGCACGGCGGGCTGATCGCCACCGCGTTCGACGAGACGCTCGGCTACCTGATGTGGCTGATCGGCCAGCCCGCGGTGACCGGGCGGCTGGAGATCGACTACCGCCGACCGGTGCCGGTCGGCGCCGAGCTGCAGATCGCCGCCGAGGTCGTCGGCGCGACGGGCCGCAAGATCTACACCAAGGCCACCGGCACGATCGACGGCGCGGTGGCGGCCGAGGCGCGCGGTCTCTTCGTCGTGGTCGCTTTCGAGCACTTCACGACCCACGGCGCGGCCGACCAGGGGCTGCCCGACGAGCTCACGACGGCGCACCGCTTCCGCAACCCCTACAACCCGTGAGCGAGCCGACGGTGGACGTCCTGCTGCGCCGGCTCGACCCGGACCTGCCCGGGCCGACGTACTCGCACCCCGGCGACGCAGGTGCCGACCTGTGCGCGCGGGTCGACGTCGAGCTCCCACCGGGCGAGCGGGCGGTTGTGCCGACGGGCGTGTCGATCGCGCTGCCCGAGGGGTACGCCGCCTTCGTGCACCCGCGATCCGGACTCGCCGCCAAGCACGGGGTGAGCGTGGTCAACACGCCCGGCACCGTCGACGCCGGCTACCGCGGCGAGATCCTGGTGATCCTGGTCAACCACGACCCCCGCGAGACCGTGCGGTTCGCGCGCGGCGACCGCATCGCGCAGCTGGTCGTGCAGCGGGTCGAGCACGCGCGCTACGTCGAGGTCGACGACCTGCCGGAGTCGGTCCGCGGGACCGGCGGGCACGGGTCCACCGGCGGGGTTGCGATGATGGCACCGAGCACGCCGGACACGCCGGCGACGCAAGAGGAGATCTGATGGCGTTCGGGCGCAAGAAGCGGTCTGCCGAGGACGAGGAGGTCGTCGAGGTCGAGGCGGTCCCCGCCGTGCCGGAGCGATCGGCGACGACTGGACCGTGGGACACCGCCGACGGGCCCGACGACGACCTGCCACGGGTCGACCTCGGCGGGCTGCAGGTCCTCGTGCCGGAGGGCGTCGAGGTGCGGGTCGAGGTCAGCCCGGAGGGCCAGGTCGTCGCGGCGACCGCGGTCCACCGCGGCAGCCAGCTGCAGCTCAACGCGTTCGCTGCGCCGAAGACCGACGGCATCTGGGCCGACGTGCGCGCCGAGATCACCGAAGCGCTGCGCGGTCAGGGCGGCAGCGCCGAGGAGGTCGAGGGACCGCTCGGCACCGAGCTGCGCGCGCGAATCCCGGGCAGCCAGCCGGGCATGACGACGCCGGCCCGCTTCCTGGGCACCGACGGTCCGCGCTGGTTCATCCGCGGCATGCTGACCGGGCCGGCTTCCACCGACGCCGCGCAGGCGAGCGCGCTGCTCGACGTCTACCGCGGCACGGTCGTCGTACGCGGGACCGAGGCGATGGCGCCACGCGACGCGCTGCCGCTGCGCCTGCCGCGCGAGGCCACGGGGGCGGCCGAGTCCGGGTCGGCCGCCCACGAGGAGCACGACGACCACGCGGGCCACCACCACGACGACGCTGATGGCGGCCACGGCCAGTTCGACGACCTCAACCCGTTCGAGCGCGGGCCGGAGATCACCGAGACCCGCTAATGGCTTTGCATCGAGGTTCTCTGGGATCTTGGTGTCCGAGCCGTCGGTAGGTCGAGCACTCAGGTCCGCAGACCCGTTCTGAGGTCTACTCCTAGAGCGTGCCGCCTACCGGCTGCCGGGAGGGCGAGACGACTGGTGGGATGGCGTGCCGGCG
Source organism: uncultured Actinomycetota bacterium (assembly GCA_963765815.1). GTDB lineage: Bacteria > Actinomycetota > Actinomycetes > BP-191 > BP-191 > DATLNF01. The sequence goes on from CAVXXT010000001.1 coordinate 143,764, forward strand.
GGGTTGTGAGACCGACGAGCACTGATCCATTAGCGCGACGCAGTCCTTCCCGCTGGCTCGACGTTATCGGCCGAGTGAGAGGGGCTGCGGGTGCTGTTCGTCGGGGACGACTGGGCTGAGGACCATCACGACATCGAGATCCAGGACGAGCAGGGGCGGCGGCTGGTGCGCCGCAAGCTGCCGGAGGGGATCGCGGGGATCGCGACGCTGCACGAGCTGATCGGCCAGCACGCCGGGGACGCGGATGGCCCCGGCATGGTGGTGGTGGGGATCGAGACCGATCGCGGGCCGTGGGTGCAGGCGCTGATCGCGGCCGGCTACCAGCTCTACGCGGTGAATCCGCTGTCGGTGTCCCGTTACCGGGAGCGCCACACCACCTCGGGGGCGAAGAGCGACCCGGGGGATGCGAAGGTCCTCGCCGATCTGGTCCGCACCGACCGGGCCAACCACCGGCCGGTCGCCGGGGACAGCGAGCTGGCCGAGGCGATCAAGGTGCTGGCCCGGGCGCATCAGATGCTCGGCTGGATGCGCGGCCGGCAGGCGAACCAGCTGCGCTCGACGCTGCGCGAGTTCTACCCGGGCGCTCTTGCGGCGTTCGACGAGCTTGCCCACGGCGACGCGCTGGCAGTGCTGGAGATCGCGCCGACACCGGCCGCCGGCCGCAGACTGTCGCGGTCGAAGATCGCCTCGGCGCTGCGCCGTGGTGGCCGGCAGCGCAACATCGAGGCGCGGGCCGAGCAGATCCAGACCGCGCTGCGCAGCCCGCAGCTCGAGCAGCCGCCGCTGGTCGCCGAGGCATTCGGGGTCACCGTCCGCGCCCTCGCCGCAACCCTGGCCACGACGCTGGCTCAGATCGCGACGGTGGAGACGGAGCTGGAGGCGTCTTTTGGCCGGCACCCGGCCGCTGAGATCGTGCGGTCCCAGCCGGGACTCGGCACTGTCCTCGGCGCCCGGGTGCTCGCCGAGTTCGGAGACGACCCCCACCGCTACGCGACACCGAAGGCACGCAAGAACTACGCCGGCACCGCGCCAATCACCAAGACGTCCGGCAAGAGCCACGTCGTCCTGGCCCGCGTCGCGACGAACAAGAGGCTCCGCGACGCGCTGCACCTGCAGGCCTTCGCTGCGCTGTCCGTCTCACCCGGCGCCCGCGGCTACTACGACGAGCGACGCGCCGGCGGCGCAACGCATCATCAGGCACTCCGAGCGTTGAGCAACCGACTCGTCGGCATCCTCCACGGCTGCCTACGTCACGGCACCACCTACGACGAAGCGACGGCCTGGCCCCGCCACCAACCTCAGCAGGACCAGACCGCCGCTTGACGAGTTACGGCCGTGGGATGTCTAGGGGGCTGAGTCGGCCGCCGGCCGCGGGTAGAGGTCCGGCCGGGAGTAGTGGCCGGTCACGTCGAACCACCGCTTCGCGCGCAACCCGACTCGCAGGTCGCAGTCGGCGACGACCATGCCCTCCGCGTCGTAGAGCGGCCCGGCGATCACCCTGCCCAGCGGGTCGACGACCACCGCGCCGCCGCGGCCGAGGCAGTCGACGCCGCTCGGGATCTCCGCTGGGAAGTCCGGGCCGAACGCCCTACGCGGCAGGTACTGCGGCACGCCGACGACGAACGCGCCCGCCTCGATCGCGATGTGCCGCATCGTCGCCTGCCACGACTCGCTGTCGTCCGCGGTGGGCGCGACCCAGATCTGCGGACCGCCCTGGTAGACGGTCCACCGGGCCATCGGCATCCGGTTCTCCCAGCAGATCAGCCCGCCCACGCGACCCACGCCGGGCAGGTCGACGACGCGCAGGTCGTCGCCGTCGCCCATCCCGTGGAAGACCCGCTCGTGCATCGTCGGCACCGTCTTGCGGTGTCGCAGGAGCAGCCCGTCGGGGCCGATCACCAGCATCGCGTTGTAGAGCGTGCCGGGACGGGTGTCCTCGCGCTCGTTGACACCAATGACGAGGTGCACACCGTGGCTCGCGCACGCCTCGGCGAGCCGCGCGGTGTGCGGACCGGTCACGTCCATCGACGACGCCCAGAGCCGCTCCCACAGTTCGTCGTTGCCGTCGAACCGCGCGCCCGACGCCGCCCAGGCACCGCTCGGGTACGCCGAGATGAAGCACTCCGGCATCACCACGAGCTGCACGCCGGCGGCAGCGGCTTCGCCGATGAGCCCGACCGTCTTCTCCACGGTCGCCTCGGCGTCGAGGAGCACCGGCGTGGCCTGCACGGCAGCGACGCGCACGGTCTCGAAGCTGGTCATCCGACGTCCTCACCGCTCAGGGGTCGAGGGGTCGACCCTAGTGGCCCAGCGTCTGCGGATCTGGTCGACGTACGGCCTGCGCGTCCTGCATCGCGCCGACCGCGGCCCGGCCGAGTGCCGCGCGATCCGACGCCAGATCGGCGAGCTGCAGCCACGCCGTCGCCGACCGCGGCAGCACGGCTGCCAGGGCGCTCGTCGTCCCGGGCGGGTGACCGGCGTCGTCGGTCACGCCGACCAACCCGACCGGCGTGCTCACCCCGCGCGCGGTGGCGTCGTCGATGACGTCGTACCCCGCCACCGCGCGCAGGGCGGCGACGAGGCTGGCCGGCTCGTGCTGCGGCCACGACGCGCGCACCTCCTCGACCACCCACCGCAGGGCATGCGGCGCATCGCCCATGGCGTCGAGCACCGCCGGCACGCCGAGCGCCGCGAGCTGGTCCGCCGCGGCACGGTTGGCGGCCGCCGGGCCGGAGGACGGTCCGGCGATGCCGGGCAGGCACAGCGCCGCTCCGTCCAGGTCGGAGCGGCCGGCCAGCCAGCGCAGGGCGATCTCGGACCCCAGCGAGATGCCCGCGACCAGCCGGATGTCGAGGCGGTCGGCGAGCACGGCGAGATCTGCGACGTGGTGGTCGAGCGAGTGGTCGGCGGGGTCGGGCAGCGCCGTGCTGCCCGCGTGGCCGCGCAGGTCGGGCGCGACGACGTCGTACCCGAGGTCGGTCAGCGGTCCGGCGAGGCAGCGGAGGGCGAAGTCGGCGGTGGACCCCACGCCGTGCAGCACGACGGCGACGGGTCGGGTCGGACGATCCGGGCCGTGCATGCGCAGCTCGACGGAGCCGGCGGTGCGCAGCATCCAGGGCATGGCGCATTCTCGCGTGACGGCAAGGGCCGGGTCGCCGGGTGGTTCGCGGGAGTCGTGCCGTCCCGACGGGCTAGGGTGCGCACATGCCCGAGGGACGCCTCCGCCGCGCCATGCGCCGGCTGACGACCGACGACGAGGATCTCGCCGCCGAGGACCTGCAGCAGCAGGCGATCCAGGCCGGCGCGACACCTGCGGCCACCTGTGGTGACCGCTCGAAGGTGACGGTCATGGGCACCGTCAAGAGCGTGACGCTGCGCCCGCGAGCCGGGGTGCCGGCACTCGAGGTCGAGGTGTACGACGGCACCGGCAGCGTGTGGATCGTGTGGCTCGGTCGCCGGCAGATCGCCGGCGTCAAGGCCGGCGTGACGGTGAGCGCGTCCGGCCGGGTCGGCGTGATGTCCGGGCGACGGACGATGTTCAACCCGGCGTACACGATCATCCCGTCCGCCGCGCACTGACCGAGCCGACGGCTACGGCTCCGGCTCGTCGCCGCCGCGGCGGAGGTAGCGCTCGAACTCCCGCGCGATCTGGTCGCCCGACGCCTCGGGCAGCTCGGTGATGTCGTCGCGCTGCTCGAGCGAGCGCACGTAGTCGGCGACCTCCGAGTCCTCCTCGGCCAGCTCGTCCACGCCGCGCTCCCACGCCCGGGCGGACTCGGCGAGATCACCCAGCGGTACGCCGATCTCCAGCAGGTCCTCGATCCGGTGCAGCAGCGCGAGCGACGCCTTGGGGCAGGGCGGCTGCGAGACGTAGTGCGGCACCGCTGCCCAGAACGACACCGACGACAGCTCCGCACGCAGGCACGCGTCGTGGAACACCCCGACGATCCCGGTCGGACCTTCGTAGCGCGATCCGTCGAGCTGCAGGCGCGCCGCGACGGACGCGTCGGACGCGGAGCCGGTCACCGGGATCGGGCGGGTGTGGGGCGCATCGGCGAGCAGCGCGCCGAGGGTGACGCACATCTCGACCTCGAGCTCGTGCGCGATCGCCAGGAGCTCGTCGCAGAACGCCCGCCAGCGCATGTTCGGCTCGAGCCCGCGGACCAGGACGACGTCGCGCTCGTCGAGCGTGCACAGCGACAGCCGGGTCGTCGGCCACTGGATGCGCCGCGTCTCGCCGTTGACCAGCGTCACCGTCGGCCGGTTGACCTGGAAGTCGTAGTAGTCATCGGGGTCGATCGCCGCGATCGGCCGCGCCGACCACGCGATCTCGAGGTGCTCGACCGCCGCCGTCGCCGCGTCGCCGGCGTCGTTCCAGCCCTCGAACGCTGCGATGAGGACGGGGGAGCGCAGCGGTCCGAAGTCCATCTCGGTCACGTCGCACCTCCTGTCACCTCGTCGACGGCGGCGCGGATGATGCCGGACACCAGCGCCGGCCACTGCAGCGGTACGTCGTGGACCGCTCCGGCCAGGATAACGACGCGCGGGTCGCGCAGGGCAGCGGTTGCCGAAGCGATGCCGGCCTGCTTCTCCTCGAGCCACGCTCGACCGCCGTCGTCGTCGGGCACGGTCAGCGGCTGCGCCACCGCGACCCACGTCGGCGCGTGGATCGCCGAGAGCGTGACCGCGGGGTCGTAGTCCCAGAGAGCGTCGACGACCGCGAGGTGGTGGTCGAGCCGCAGTCGCGATCGCGCCATGCCGTCGGCGTCAACGCCGAAGATCGGCAGCACCGCTTCCTCGACCTCGGGTGACCACCACTTCGCGAGCGGCCCCTGGGCGAGCAGCGCCGGCAGGTCCTCGGGCGGGAGGCTGAACTGCGGAGGCGCCAGCGCCTCCCGTGCTTCCTCGCGCGTCCACCGGACAGACGGCGTCGAGATCCCACCGTCGACGGCGACGACCGCGAGGGTGCGCTCCGGGTGGGTCGCGCCGAACGCGCAGGCGATCGACGCACCCCACGAGTGGCCGACCACGACGGCGCGCGACAGGCCGAGGGAGTCGAGCGCGATCGCGACGTCGGCGACGACCGTCGCGGTGTCGTAGCCGTCGTCGGGGGAGTCGGACTCGCCGTGCCCTCGCTGGTCGAGCGCGACCACCGGCAGCCCGGCGAGTCCCGGCACGACGAGGTTCCAGAACCTCCGCTGCGACGCGAGACCGTGCAGCAGCACGACCGGCGTACCGGAGCCCGGCCACCGGGTCGCGGCGAGGCGCACGCCGGAGCCGGGTACGACCAGGTCGCGGCCGCCCTGGACGGGTCCGTGCGGTCGGATCGGCGCGAGGTTCAACGGTCGGACAGGGCCGTCAGGTCGTCGCGACGATGAGGATGTCGCACGGCGTGCGGTGCGCCGCGACCGAGGGCACCGAGCCGAGGAGACGTCCGGTCATCGAGTGCATGCCGCGGTTGCCGACGACGATCAGGTCGACGCCCCGCTCCTGTGCGAGCGTCACCAGCACGTCGACGGGCTCACCCTGGACGGCGATGGTCTCGATCTCCACGTCGGCCATCGCCGGGCGCTCGACCGCCGAGCGGAGCACCTCCTCCGCCGGCGTCGCCCCGAGCACCTTGTAGCTGTTGCCGCCCAGCTCGTCGGCGGCCTGCTTCTGCTCGCGCGGGGAGAGCGGGCGGTACGCCGTGGCGACGATCAGCGCGGCTCCGGCCGAGCGGGCGATGTCGGCGGCGCGGTCGACCGCGCGGAAGGACGTCTCGGACCCGTCGGTGCCCACCAGCACCTGCTTGTACGACGCGTTCGCCATCTCAGTCTCCCTCACCCGGTGGAGCACGGCCCGTTGGAGCACGGCCCGACGAGTGCCCGCCTCGCGTGCCGCGCGCCACCGTATCGCCCGGCAAACGGGTCGCGTCGCGCGGCTACGATGACGGCTCCGATCCCTGATGCCCGGAGGCTGCCGCGGTGCCGTCCGACCTGCTCAGCGCGCTGCGCGAGCGCGTCGTCGTCGCCGACGGCGCGATGGGCACGATGCTGCAGGCGGCCGACCCGTCCCTGGACGACTTCGAGGGGCTCGAGGGCTGCAACGAGATCCTCAACATCTCCCGCCCGGACATCGTCCGCAGCGTGCACGAGGCCTACTTCGCCGTCGGCGTCGACGCGGTCGAGACCAACACGTTCGGCGCCAACTGGGCCAACCTCGCCGAGTACGCGATCGAGGACCGCGTCTACGAGCTGTCCGTCGCGGGGGCGCGGCTGGCCAAGGAGGTCGCGCACGGGTTCTCGACGCCGGACCGGCCGCGCTGGGTCATCGGCAGCGTCGGCCCGGGCACCAAGCTGCCGACCCTCGGGCACGCGCCGTTCTCGTTGCTGCGCGACGCCTACGAGCAGGAGGCCCGTGGCCTCATCGACGGCGGCGCCGACGCGATCCTGGTCGAGACGGCGCAGGACCTCCTGCAGGCCAAGGCGGCGCTGATCGGCGCGCGCCGCGCGATGAAGGCCCTCGGGGTCGTCGTACCGCTGCTCGCGCAGGTCACCGTCGAGACCACCGGCACGATGCTCCTCGGCACCGAGATCGGCGCGGCGCTGACCGCGCTCGAGCCGCTCGACATCGACCTGATCGGGCTCAACTGCGCTACCGGCCCGGCCGAGATGGGCGAGCACCTGCGCCACCTCGCGAAGCACGCGCGCGTCGGTCTGTCGGTCATGCCCAACGCCGGCCTGCCCGAGCTCGGGCCGAACGGCGCGACGTACCCGCTCACGCCGGAGGAGCTGGCAGACGCGCTCGACGTCTTCACGCGCGAGCACGGCATCGCGCTCGTCGGCGGCTGCTGCGGTACGACGCCCGAGCACCTGCGGCAGGTGGCCGAGCGGGTCCGCGGTCGCGAGCTCGCGCCGCGCCGACCGGTGCCCGACCCGGGCGCGGCGAGCCTCTACCAGCACGTGCCGTTCCGGCAGGACCTGTCGGTCCTCATGGTCGGGGAGCGCACCAACGCCAACGGGTCGAAGGCGTTCCGCGAGGCGATGCTCGAGGGCCGCTGGGACGACTGCGTCGAGATCGCCCGCGATCAGACGCGCGAGGGCGCGCACCTCATCGACGTGTGCGTCGACTACGTCGGTCGAGACGGCACCGCCGACATGGCCGAGGCGATCAGCCGCTTCGCCACGGCGAGCACGCTGCCGATCATGCTCGACTCCACCGAGCCGCCGGTGATCGAGGCCGGGCTCGAGCGCATCGGCGGCCGGGCGATCATCAACAGCGTCAACTTCGAGGACGGCGAGGGCCCGGAGTCGCGGTTCGCGCGGATCATGCCGATCGTCCGCGAGCACGGTGCCGCGGCTGTCGCGCTGTGCATCGACGAGGAGGGCCAGGCCCGCACCGTCGAGTGGAAGGTGCGGGTCGCCGAGCGGCTGATCGAGACGCTGACGACGACGTGGGGGATGCAGGAGTCGGACATCCTCATCGACACCCTGACCTTCACACTCGGCACGGGTCAGGAGGAGTCGCGCGGCGACGGCGTCGCCACCATCGACGCGATCCGCGAGATCAAGAAGCGCCACCCGCTGGTGCAGACCATCCTCGGCCTGTCCAACATCTCCTTCGGCCTCAAGCCGGCCGCGCGCATCGTCCTCAACTCGGTCTTCCTCGCCGAGTGCGTGCGGGCCGGTCTCGACTCGGCGATCGTGCATGCCGCGAAGATCCTGCCGATGTCGCGCATCCCGGACGAGCAGCGCGAGGTCGCGCTCGACCTGGTCTACGACCGCAGACGTGATGGCTACGACCCGCTGACGAGGTTCCTCGATCTGTTCGAGAACGTCGAGGCTCACTCGTCCGGTCTCACCAGAGCCGAGGAGCTGGCGGCGCTGCCGCTGTCCGAGCGGCTGTCGCGCCGCATCATCGACGGCGAGCGCAACGGCCTCGAGGCCGACCTCGACGAAGCGATGGTCACCCGCCCGCCGCTGGAGATCATCAACGACACCCTGCTCGGCGGGATGAAGGTCGTCGGCGACCTCTTCGGCTCCGGCGAGATGCAGCTGCCGTTCGTGCTGCAGTCGGCGGAGGTGATGAAGGCCGCGGTCGCGCACCTCGAGCCGCACATGGAGAAGGCCGACACCGAGGGCAAGGGCACCATCGTCCTGGCCACGGTGAAGGGCGACGTCCACGACATCGGCAAGAACCTCGTCGACATCATCCTGAGCAACAACGGCTACACGGTGATCAACCTCGGCATCAAGCAGCCGATCTCGGCGATCGTCGAGTCCGCGGAGGAGCACTCCGCCGACGTCATCGGCATGAGCGGCCTGCTCGTGAAGAGCACGGTGATCATGAAGGAGAACCTGCAGGAGATGAACTCCCGCGGGATCGCCGGCCGCTTCCCGGTGATCCTCGGCGGCGCGGCGCTCACCCGCGGCTACGTCGAGCAGGACCTGACCGAGGTGTACGACGGCGACGTGCGCTACGCCCGCGACGCCTTCGAGGGCCTGCGGCTGATGGACGCGGTGATGACTGCCCGCAAGGGCTCGGTGCCCGGTGCCGCGACGCCGAAGTCCCCGGTCGGCGACGCCGAGGCGAAGGAGCGGGCCGAGCGCATCGCCCGCCGTACCCGCGCGGCCAAGCTGCCCGAGGTCGACGAGACGCTGCTGCCGGCGCGCTCGGAGGTGGCGACCGACAACCCGATCCCGACCCCGCCGTTCTGGGGCACCCGGGTGGTCAAGGGCATCGCGCTGGCCGACTACGCGAGCTGGCTCGACGAGCGAGCGCTGTTCATGGGCCAGTGGGGCCTGCGCGGGTCCCGCGGGGGCAACGGACCGTCGTACGACGACCTGGTCGAGACCGAGGGTCGGCCTCGCCTGCGCGCGCTGCTCGCCCAGGTGCAGGCCGAGGGGACCCTCGAGGCCGCGGTCGCCTACGGCTACTTCCCATGTGTCAGCAAGGGCGACGACCTCGTCGTCCTGCACGACGACGGCAGCGAGCGGGCGCGCTTCACGTTCCCGCGGCAGCGACGCGATCGCCGGCTCTGCCTCGCCGACTTCTTCCGCGCCGAGGACTCCGGTGAGGTCGACGTCGTCGCGTTCCACGTCGTGACGATGGGCCGCAAGGTGTCCGAGGTCGCCAACGAGCTGTTCGCCCGCAACGCCTACCGCGACTACCTCGAGCTGCACGGGCTCTCGGTGCAGCTCACCGAGGCGCTGGCCGAGCACTGGCACGCCCGGGTCCGCGAGGAGCTCGGCTTCGGCGCCGAGGACTCCGGCGATCTGTCGTCGATGCTGTCGAAGCAGGCCTACCGCGGCTCGCGCTACTCCTTCGGCTATCCCGCCTGCCCGGACCTCGAGGACCAGGCCAAGGTGGCCGAGCTGCTCGAGTGGGAGCGCATCGGCGTTGAGCTGAGCGAGGAGTTCCAGCTCGAGCCGGAGCAGTCGACGTCGGCGATCATCGTGCACCACCCCGAGGCCAAGTACTTCGCCGCCAGGTGAGGTTTCTCCGATGTCTCGGGTCGAGCTTTACTGCGCGCCCGACAGGACCGGAGGGCGTGTCGTTCGCCTCTGGTGAGACTTGGTCTGTGGTTGGGGGCGACCGAAGCGCCGTCTGGGCCGTTCCAGGTTCTTGGGTGCCGTCATGACGGATGATCTTGCTGCAGTTCTCTTCGATCTCGATGGGTTGTTGATCGACAGCGAACCGCTCTGGACTGTTGCTGAGACTGAGCTGTTCCTTCGGCTGGGCGATGTTCCCTGGAGTGACGCCGCTAAGGCGGCGTGCATGGGGCATCGGCTGGATGGTGCCGTGCCGCTGATGCTCGCTTATGCCGGGTCCGACGCGTCGGTCGAGGAGACCGCGGCGTTCCTGCTGACGCGGATGGTCGAGCTGTTCGCGGCCGGTCTCCCGGTGCGCGACGGCGCGGTCGAGCTGCTCGACGAGCTGGCGGCGCAGGACATCCCGCTCGCGCTGGTGTCGTCGTCGTACCGCGTTCTCGTCGACGCCGCCCTCGAGGTGCTGGGGCCGAGGTTCGCGTTCACCCTCGGCGGCGACGAGGTGGTCGCCGCGAAGCCGGACCCGGAGCCCTACCTCACCGCCGCGGCCGCTCTCGGCGCGGATCCCGCACGGTGCGTGGTGCTCGAGGACTCGCGGGCCGGCGTCGAGTCAGCGCTCGCCGCGGGGATGGCCTGCGTCGCGGTGCCGGAGCTGCAGGTGCTCGCTTCGGCCCCGCGACTGCGGGTCGTGTCGTCGCTTCGTAACGTCGACGTCGACGCGCTGATCGCGCTCGCGACCGGTCAGGCCGCGCCGATCACGTAGTCCGCGCCGACGTCGGTGGAGTCGGCGCCGCAGTCGATGCCGCTGCGCCGGCGGACGTCCTCGTCCGCGCCGATGATCGTCTGCCCCGTGCACGCGTGCGTGTCGGTCAGCGTGACGCCGTCGGCGAGCCCGTGCGACAGCGGCACCCACCACTGCAGGCCCTCGGGGATCCAGGTGACGGTGATCTCCTGGCTGTCGTACTCGTAGACGGTCTGGCCGGCCGCGTTGATGACCGCGTCGCAGGACCAGAAGGTCGCGTTGGTCGCGGTGTCGGCGAAGCCCAGGTCATGCCCGGACAGCGCCCCACCCCCGAGCCAGTCGTAGGTGACCTTGCCGCCTCCGCACTCGCCGTAGTCGAACGCGACGGTGTAGGTGCTCGGCTCCTCGGGAGAGGGCCACTCGGGCAGGCCCAGCGTGATCTGCAGCGTCCGGCCGTCGACCGGGTGGTCGATGGTCTCGAACGTCGCGTAGAGGACGTCGCGGGTCGGCGACGGGGCGTCACCGCGCGCGTCGACGACCTGCGGGGCCATCGCCGAGCTTGGCCGGACGAACGGGACGAGGAGCAGGGCGACGAGGCACATCAGGATGCGGCGGTTCATGGTGGGACCCCCTGGCGACGGGAGCGCGCGGCAGCGATCAGGCTGCTCCCGCGCGCGACGGCTGGGCGTGGTGCCAGCAGTGCCGAGGATCCGTCGGCGCTGCCCTACGCGTCGCACTCGTGGTGCTACCAGGAAGAGCCGCAGCCGGATCGGGAGGTTCGGACCGAAACCGGATCAGTCGAGCAGGTCGGGCTGCTCCTTGATGATCCGGTCGAAGAGCGGCTGCGCCGACAGCCAGCCGGCCAGCTCGCTGCCGACCTGCTTGCTGGTGAGCTCGGCCTGGTCCGGGTCGATCAGCCGCGGCGTGCCCGCGGCCATCGCGAGCAGCTGTGCCTGGCACGAGCGCTCCATCGTCGCGAACCACCACACCGCGGTGTCGACCGACGAGCCGACGGTGAGCAGGCCGTGGTTGCGCAGGATGACGGCCTTGTTGTCGCCGAGGGCGTGCGCGATGCGCTTGCCCTCCTCGAGGTCGAGCACGACTCCGGTGTAGTCGTCGAAGAGCGAGTGGTCGTTGTAGAACGCGGTGACGTCCTGGGTGATCGGGTCGAGGGTCTGCGCCAGCGACGAGAACGCCTTGCCGTGGATCGAGTGCGTGTGGGCCGCCGCGACGACGTCGGGACGGGCCTGGTGGACCTGCGAGTGGATGGCGAACGCCGCGGCGTTGACCGGGTACTTGCCGTCGACGACCTCGCCCTGGTGGTTGACCAGGATCAGGTCGCTCGCCGTGATCTGCGAGAACGGCATCGCGAAGGGATTGACCCAGAACGCGTCGGTCCACTCCGGGTCGCGCGCCGTGATGTGGCCGGCGATGCCCTCTTCGAAGCCCATCTTGGAGAACAGCCGGAAGCCCGCGGCGAGGCGCTGCTTGCGGTAGAGGCGCTCGTCCTCGACCGAGTCGAACGTCGGCGGGATGCGGTAGATGAGATCGGTCTTCGCGGACGGCATCGCAGGCACGGCAGGCTCCCGGTGGCGGACGACTCGGTGCCGTCAGGATAGGGCGACTCGCGCTGCGCCGGGAAGCGCTACTCGCTCGAGATGGCGGCGAGCACGTCCAGCCGGGCCGCCCGTCGGGCGGGCCGGACCGCGGCGAGCACCCCCGCCAGCGCCGCGATGACGGTGACCACGACAACCTGGCCGAACGGCACGCGGTAGACCGTGATGCCGTCCTCGGACAGCGCCTGGACGAGCGCCCAGCTGAAGAAGAGCCCGATGACCAGCCCCAGCGCGGTGCCGAGCAGGGCGATGATCACCGACTCGCCGCGGATCGCGGTGCGGACCTGCCGCCGGGTCATCCCGACGGCGCGCAGCAGGCCGAGCTCGCGGGTGCGCTCGAACACCGACAGCGACAGCGTGTTGGCGATGCCGAGCAGGGCGATCAGCACGGCCAGTCCGAGGAGCGCGTAGATCAGGTTGAGGATCGTGTTGATCTGCTTGGCCTGCGCCTCCTTGAACTGCGTCTGGTCCTGCAGCTTGGCGTTGGGGTAGTCGTCGACGACGGCGGTGACCGCGTCGCGCGCCGTCGCGACCGATACGCCGTCCGCGACGGTGATGTAGACCTGCAGGTCCAGCTGGGTCGGCACGCGGGCCGCGTAGCCGGCGTGGCTGATGACGTGATCCGCCGGCGCGGTCACGTCCCCGGCCGCGTAGATCGCCGCGACGTGGAAGCTCGCCGCGCCGCTCTCCGCGAAGACGATCTCGATCGGGTCACCGACGGCGAGCCCCTCGTCCTGCGCCTTCGACTCCGACACGGCCACGCCGTCGGTGCCGAGGTCGTCGAGCGAGCCCGCCACGACGTCGAGGTCGACGAGATCGGCGTACGTCGCCGGGTCCACGGCGAACAGCGCGGCGTCCTTGTCCTCGATCTGGACGAACCCGAGACGGAGTCCGGTCGCGGTGCCGACCTCGGGCAGGTCGTTGAGCCGCTTGGCGAGGTCAGGCGGCAGCCCGCCGAAGCCGAACGTCGCCGAGTCGGCGACGAAGTCACCGCGGAACGCCTTGTCGATGGAGTCGTTGATCGAGGCCTTCACCGACGACGCGAACACCATGATGAAGCCGACCAGGGCGACGCCGATCATCAGCGCGGAGGCGGTAGCCGCCGTACGACGGGGATTGCGCATCGCGTTCTCGCGGGCGAGATGACCAGGCATGCCCTGCAGCCGCGGCAGCGGCGCGCCGAGCAGGCGGCTCACCGGTCGCGCGATCACCGGACCGAGCACCGCGACGCCGAGGAAGATGACGGCCGCGCCGACGCCCACCAGGGTGACGGGCTGTGAACCGACGCCGGCCAGCCCGAGCAGCAGCGACGCGGCGCCGAGCCCGGTGACCACCAGGCCGCTCGCGACCCGTCGTCGGGACCGGCCGGTGCTCTCGACGGCGACGGCGCGCAGCGCGGCGATCGGCGGCACGCGGGCGCCGCGACGTGCCGGCAGGTAGGCCGAGAGCATCGTCACGATGACGCCGGTGACGAGCGAGATCACCACGGTCCGGCCGGTGACGACCAGGCCGCCGGCCGGGATGTCCAGGCCCAGCGCAGACAGCAGCCCCTTGAGCAGGACGGCCACGCCGACTCCGGCGACCAGGCCGACAGCGGAGGCCGCCAAGCCGATGACGAACGACTCCAGCAGCAGCGAGCGCAGCACCTGCCGTCGGCTCGCGCCGAGCGCCCGGAGCAGTGCCATCTCGCGACTGCGCTGCGCCACGATGATCGAGAAGGTGTTGTAGATGATGAAGCTGCCGACGAACAGCGCGATGAGCGCGAACGTCAGCATGAACGTCGAGAAGAACTTCAGGTTCTCCGCGATCGTGGTCTGGTTCTCCTCGGTGATCTCCGCTCCGGTGAGCACCTCGACGTCGCCGGTGACGACCTGCTGGAGCCGGTCCTGCAGCTCGCCCTCGGACACGCCGTCGTCGGCCACCGCCATGACCGCGTCGTACTTGTCCTTCTCGCCGACCAGCTGCTGCGCCACCTCGTCGGTGAACAGCGCGAACGACGCGCCCAGCGGGCTGTCGGCCTCGCCGAACTTCGCGATGCCGACGACGGTGACTGCGTACGGCGGACCTTGCGCGAGAACCGTGGTGCGGGCGCCGAGGCTGAGCCCGCCCTTGTCGGACGACGCCTTGTCGATGACGACCTCGCCGGGACCCTGTGGTGGGCGACCGAACACCAGGTGGAACGGGTTGAGCTTGTCGACCCGCTGCCAGTTGCCGCCGAACGTCGGGGCGCCCTGGCCCGGGTCGCCGAGCGCCTTGCCGTCGGCGCCGACGATCTGCGTGTAGCCCTGGACCTGCCCTTCGGCAGCGCGTACGCCGTCCACTCCGGCGACCGTCGCGACCAGTGCGGCGTCGAGGCGTGGCCTGGCGCCGAAGTCGCTGGTGAACGCCGCTTCGCGCCGGACGAACGCGTCGGTGCCGGCGTTGACGTCGGCGAACAGGCTGTCAAATGTGCGGCCGATCGTGTCGGTGAGGACGCGGGTGCCCGCGAGGAACGAGATCCCGATGAGGATCGCGAACGACGTGCTGAGCAGCCGTCGGGTGCGCCCGCGCAGGGACGCGATGGTGATGCGCCACATGGGAGGGTCCTAGCCCCCGAGCTTCTTGAGCCGCTCGAGCACCTTGCGCGACGTGGGATCGGCGAGCTCATCGATGATCTGTCCGTCGGCGAGGAAGACGACCCGCTGCGCGAAGCTCGCCGCGACCGGGTCGTGGGTCACCATCACCACGGTCTGCGCGAGGTCGTCGACGGCGGCGCGCATGAAGCCGAGGATCTCCGCGCTCGCCTTGGAGTCGAGGTTGCCCGTCGGCTCGTCGGCGACGATGACGTCAGGTCGGGCGGCGAGTGCACGTGCGACCGCGACGCGCTGCTGCTGGCCGCCGGAGAGCTCACTCGGCCGGTGGGTGAGCCGGTCGGCCAGCCCGACCGTCGTCACGACCTCGTCCAGCCAGGCCTGGTCGACCACGCGTCCGGCGAGCAGCCCGGGCAGCGTGATGTTCTCCAGCGCGGTGAGCGTCGGCACCAGGTTGAACGCCTGGAAGACGAAGCCGATCTTGTCCCGGCGCAGCAGGGTGAGCCGCTTGTCGTCGAGGGTGCTGAGGTCGGTGTCGCCGACGAAGACCTGGCCGGAGGTCAGCGTGTCGAGCCCGGCGACGCAGTGCATCAGCGTCGACTTGCCGGACCCGGACGGGCCCATGATCGCGGTGAACTCGCCGGCCCGGAACTCGACGGTCACGCCGTCGAGGGCGGTCACGGCGGTGTCGCCCTGGCCGTAGACCTTGCGCGCCTCGATCGCGCGCACGGCGGCAAGAGCCGGAGGGGCGTCGGGCACGTGAGGTCCTCTCGAAGGCGTCAGATCCGCTCGGCCGCGTCGTCGACGAGGACCGTCGACGGCGAGCCCGACGCCATCATGTCGGTGAACGGCAGCGGCGGCAGCGTTCCACCGAATTCGGGGCAGAGCGACTGGAAATCGCACCAGTCGCACAGCTTCGACCGGCGCGGACGCCAGTCGCCGCGCTCGGTCGCGGTGCGGATCGCGCCCCACAGCGCGCCCACCATCCGCTCGAAGCCGCGCAGTTGGGCCTCGTCCGGCTCATAGGGGAGCACCACGCCGTCGGCGAGGTAGATCAGTCGCAGCTGCTTGGGGATGACGCCGCGGGTGCGCCAGAGCAGCAGCGCGTAGAACTTGAGGCCGAAGAACGCCGACTCCTCGAAGCCGGCTCCGGGGGAGCGGCCGGTCTTGTAGTCGCTCACCACCAGCCCGCCGTCGTCGCGCACGTCGAGCCGGTCGATGATGCCGCGCAGCTGTACGCCGGCCGTGTCGAGGACGTGCTCGACCCGCAGCTCCCGCTCCGCCGGGGTGAACGACGTCGGGTCCTCGAGGGTGAAGTAGGTGGTGACGAGCGCGCGCGCCGACTCCAGCCACTGCGAGAGGTCTGCCCCTTCGCTCTCGGCGGGGAAGAGGTCGGCGCAGTCGGGTCGCTCGGCGAGCAGCGCCTCCCACTCCGGCTGGACCAGCGACATCGCCAGCTCGAGCGTGCGCTCCGCGGGTGGGGCGTCGAAGAGGTGCTCGAGCACGGCGTGGACCACGGTGCCGCGTACGGCGGCCGAGCTCGGCTTCTCGTCGAGCCGGTCGAGCACCCGGAACCGGTACTTCAGCGGGCAGCTCTTGAAGTCGCTGCCGCGTGACGGGCTGAGCGAGCCCAGGGTGCTCGGTCCGGTGCTCGGTCGGTCGTCCAGCGCGGTCATGGCCCGACCATAACGGCCCGCACTGACAACTCCCTGGAGACTCCCCGCACCGGTGCAGAGCTCCCCGAACTTTGCGGCAGTCTGAGCCTGCGACCCGCCGGATCGCCGCAAAGTTCGGGTGGGGTGGGATCGGGGCGGTGGGCCGCCGCCGTACGATCCGGGCATGGAGCGCAAGGGACGGACGGCCAAGGCGACGCACGTCGGGATCCCGGACGGGCTGAGCGAGGAGGAGCACGGCCGGGCGGCGTTCGCGGGGCCGGTGTCGCACCTCTACCGGACCATCCCGGCCACCGCCTGGGTCGAGGTCGACGGGCCGCTGCGGCCGCTCGCGCTCGACCTCAACCGCCTGTCGCCCCCCGACGCCGAGGACCCCTCCGGCGGCCGCACGCTGCTGCTGCACAACGCCGACCTGCGCGTGTCGCTGTCGCGCCGGCGTACGCCGATGCCGTACGCCGTCCGCAATGCGGATGCGGACGAGGTCGTCTTCGTCCACCACGGGTCGGGCGTCCTGCAGACCGACTTCGGACCGCTCGAGTACGCCGCCGGCGACTACCTCGTGCTGCCGCGCGGCGTCGTGCACCGCTGGGTGCCCGACAGCTCCGAGTCCTTCTTCCTGGTCATCGAGTCGACCGCCGCCGTGACGCTGCCGGACTTCGGCCCGCTGCTCGGCCGGCACGCCGTCGTCGACCCGAGCGTCGTCACGACCCCCGAGCCGTGGACGGAGCCGCCGGCCTACTGGGACGGCGGGCCTGACGCACGGTGGCGGGTCAAGGCGCAGCGGCTGGGGGAGTGGACGACGTTCACCTACCCGCACAACCCGTTCACCGCGGTCGGCTGGGCCGGCGACCTCGCGCCGTGGCGGCTGCACACCTCCGACATCCGGCCGATCGGCTCGCACCGCTTCCACCTGCCGCCGTCGGTGCACACGACGTTCCGCTGCGGCCGGTTCGACATCGCGACGTTCGTGCCGCGGCCGTTCGAGACCGACCCGGAGTCGCTGCGGGTGCCGTTCTTCCACGCCAACGTCGACAACGACGAGGTCATCTTCTACAGCCGCGGTGACTTCTTCTCCCGCAAGGGCATCGGCGAAGGCTGGCTCACCCTGCACCCGCAGGGCGCGCCGCACGGCCCGCAGCCGGGAGCGGCCGAGCGCGCGGTCGGCCAAGACCATGGCCGACGAGATCGCCGTGATGATCGAGTGCGTCGCGCCGCTCACGGTCGCCGACGACGCGAAGACCGCCGAGGACCCCGACTACGTCACCAGCTGGGCCCGCGGCATGGGCCTCGTCGACGGCTGAGCGTGGTTTCGCGCCGCACGGTCGACCTAGTCGCGGATGAGAACTCGGGCGGTGACTTACCTTGACCGACGCTGAGATGTCAGACCTCCTCGGTGAGGAGCTCAGCGGCATCGCGTTCGTGCGGGACTATGTCGAGCTTCTTTTTGACGGCCCGATTCTTCGCGCCCTCGCCGACCCGACGGTGACGACGCGGCACGGGGTTCATGTCTTTCCTGAAGTCGGTTCCCGTGACGCGTTGTGCTCTTTGATCGGACGCGCGGTCGCTCGGGCCGATGAGCTGGATGACCGGCTGTCGCTGACGTTCGACGCCGGCGCGACGGTCGAGATCCCGCGGGTTTCCCCCTCGGCGGACCCTGAGATCGCACACCTAATCGCTATCGATGGCGGGCGCCCAGACATTGCGAGCATGCGAATCTGGGAAAACCTCGCCTGAGACGCCGTTGCGCGCGATATCCGGTCAATCGTGTCGGACGGCGCGGCTAGGCTCGGGGGACGCCGTACCCGACCTCTCTGTCAGGAGCACCGCTGTGGCCGCCCCGTCCTCGACGCACTGGGGACGCGCGCGCAACGCGGTCGTCTGGGAGGTCCTGACTGCGGCCATCGCCGAGCTCGGCCCCGCGCCGCTCCACATCCTCGACGCCGGCGGCGGCACCGGCGGGTTCGCGGTCCCGCTCGCCGCGCTGGGCCACCGGGTCACCGTCGTCGACCCCAGCCCTGACAGCCTCGCCTCGCTCGGCCGGCGCGCCGCCGAGGAGGCGCCCGGCCGTGAGCTCGCGCTGACGGCGGTGCAAGGAGACCTTGACTCGCTTCTCGATGCTGTCGACGCCGGCACGGTCGACGTCGTCCTCTGCCACCACGTCCTCGAGGTCGTCGACGAACCCTCAGCCGGACTCGCCAACGTCGCCGCCGCCGTACGACCCGGCGGCATCGTCAGCGTCCTCGCCGCCAACCGCACGGCCGCGGTCGTCGCGCGCGCCGTGTCCGGTCACTTCGCCGAGGCCGCTGCGGCGCTGGACGACGAGGCCGGCCGGTGGGGGCCGGCCGACCCGGCGCAGCGCCGCTTCAGCCGCGACGAGCTGGTCGGGCTGCTCGCGCAGCACAGGCTCGACGCCTTCGACGTCCACGGGGTGCGGGTCTTCACCGACCTGGTGCCCGGCGCGCTGGTCGACGGCGACAGCGCCGCGACCGACGCGCTGGTCGCCCTGGAGCGCTCGGCCGCGCGACGGTCGCCGTACGCCGAGCTCGCCGCGGCGCTGCACGTCCTCGCCCGACGCACGACGACATGAGCCCGCGGACCCGCGAGTGGGCCCGCCGCGTCGCCGGCGAGGGCGCCACGGCGCTGGCCCGACCCGACTTCCGCGCGCTGATCGTCGCCCACGCGGTCAGCGTCGGCGGCTACTGGCTCTTCCTCACCACCGCGCTGACCCAGCTGTCGGAGGCCGGCACCGCCGAGTCGTCGCGGCTGACCGCGCTGCTGACCCTGCCGCTCGTCGTCCTGTCGCCGTTCACCGGGCTCGCTGTGGACCGTCTCGGCCCCAAGCGGACCCTGATGACGGCGTACGCCGCCGGCGGCGTCGTGCTGCTCGGCATCTCGACGACCGACTCGGTCGGCGGTCTGTACGCCGGCGCGGTCGCGCTGTCCGCGGTGATCGCGCTGCTCCGCCCTTCGGTGTTCGGGCTGCTGTCGCGCACCGTCGCGCCGAGCCAGATCGGCCCGGCCAACGGCCTGCTCGCCGCCGCCGGCGAGGCGTCGATCATGCTCGGCCCGCTCGCGGCCTACGCGCTGATCCGCGCCGGCGGCAGCCGTCCTGCGTTCCTCGCCGGCGCCGCGGCGTACTCCGCCGCCGCCGTCCTGCTGCTGCGCGTCGCGTCACCCGCGCCACTCCCGCAGGAAGCGCTCGTCGGCTGGCGCCGCCGCATTGGCGAGCTGCTCGCCGGCGCCCGCTCGCTGGCCACCGACCCGACGATCCGGCTGACCACCGCCTGCCTGATCACGCTCTTCGGCTTCATCGGCGCGCTGTTCACCCTCGAGCCCAACTTCCTGAGCGACGAGGTCGGCGTCGCCAAGGGCAGCCTCGGCATGGCGTACGCCGCCGCCGGGCTCGGCTCATGCGTCTCCGCACTGCTCGTCGCGCGCCGCCCCGCGCGAGCGAGGCCGGTGCCGGGCATCGCGGTCGCGCTGGCCATGGTCGGCGTCGCGACCGCCGGCTACTCGACCGCGCAGAGCCTGCCCGAGGTCGTCGTGTGGAACCTCGTCGTCGGGCTCTGCTTCGGCCAGACCCTGCCGCCGGCGTTCTCGGTGATCCAGCGGCGTACGCCGAGCGCGGTCATCGGCCGGGCGATGGCCGCGATCAGCATCGTGCAGCAGGCCGCGCTCGGCCTGGTCGCGCTCCTTGTCGGCCAGGTGCTGCCCGGTGACGTGCGCGCGCGCGTCCTCGGCACCGGCGTCGCCCTCGTCCTCGTCGGCGCGGTCGTCTTCGTCACGACCCGCCGACGCGACGACCCGCCGCCGCCGACCGACTCGCCCGACGCGGGCGGCTCGGCGCTGCCGGCGGAGCAGACCCCGCCGGTCGAGCTCGCCCCCGCGCCGTGAGCCGCGGCCGCGTCGCGCCCGCCGGGCCGACCACCGGTCCACCGGGCGACGACACCGGCTGCACGGTGCTGCACGTCGACATGGACGCGTTCTACGCGAGCGTCGAGGTGCGCCGGCGCCCGGAGCTGCGCGGCAAGCCGGTGCTGGTCGGCGGCATCGGCAACCGCTCGGTCGTCAGCGCCGCGAGCTACGAGGCCCGGCGGTACGGCGTGCACAGCGCGATGCCGATGACCCGCGCGCGCCGCCTCTGCCCGTCGGCGGTGATCATCGAGCCGGACTTCGCCGAGTACACCGCAGCGTCGCGCGCGGTGATGGCGGTCTTCCGGGAGGTCACGCCGATCGTCGAGCCGCTGTCGCTCGACGAGGCGTTCCTCGACGTCGCGGGCGCGGTACGCCGGATGGGCCGGCCGGCCGAGATCGGCGCGTGGATCCGCGCGCAGGTGCTCGAGCGGGAGTCACTCACCTGCTCCGTCGGCGTGGCCAGCACCAAGTTCGTCGCCAAGCTCGCGTCCGCGCGGTGCAAGCCCGACGGCCTCCTCGTCGTACCGCACGCCGACGTCCTGACGTTCCTTCATCCACTGCCGGTCGCCGCGCTTTGGGGGGTGGGGGAGAAGACCGAGGAGGCGCTGCACCGGCTCGGTCTGAAGACCGTCGCCGACATCGCGGCGTCCCGACCCGGTGCCCTGGAGAGCGCGCTGGGCAAGGCCTCGGGATCGCACCTCTACAACCTGGCGTGGGGCCGCGACGAGCGCAGCGTCGTCGCGCGCGAGCCGGAGAAGAGCTGCGGCGCCGAGGAGACGTTCGCCGAGGACATCGACGACCCGGCGACGATCCACCGCGAGCTGCTGCGCCTGTCCGAGCGCACCGCCGCGCGACTGCGGCAGAGCGGGTACGTCGGCCGCACCATCGCGATCAAGGTGCGGTTCAGCGACTTCCGCACGGTGTCGCGCTCGCGCACGCTCAAGGAGCCGACCGACGTCGCGCAGGTGGTCTACGCGACGGCGCGGGAGCTCTACGACGCCATGGGCCTGGGTCGCACGCCGCTGCGGCTGGTCGGCGTACGCGTCGAAGGCCTCGCCCCGCCCGACGAGGAGCCGCAGCAGCTCGAGCTCGCGGCGCCGACGGTCGGCCGGCGGGAGGCCGAGCTGGCCGCCGACCGGGCGGCGGTGCGGTTCGGCGAGGGGGTCGTGCGGCCCGCCACTCTGGTGCGTCCGGCGGAGCGGCCGAACCCCTCCGTCCCCCGGCCCGAACGGTGAGCAGAGGCCACGGTGACGGGGCTCGCACCCGCCGGCCGCTTTCGTCGTACCCGAACGGAACGTATCCTCGGGTTGGGTCTTCGTAGGAAGGACGACAGTGCCGCTCTCCGAGCACGAGCAGCGCCTGCTCGACCAGATCGAGCGGGCGCTCTACGCCGAGGACCCGAAGTTCGCGTCCACGGTGCGCTCGAGCGACCTGAAGACCCACCTGCTGCGCCGAGTACGCCGGGCCGCCGTCCTGCTCGTCGTCGGCCTGATCACCCTGGTCGTGGGCGTCGCGGTGCAGCTGCCGCCGGTCGGCGTCGCCGGGTTCGTCTTGATGCTGGTGGCCGGCCTGGTCATCGGCCGCAGCCTGACCCGCATGAGCGGCCGCGGCAACGCGGCCGCCGTGCCGGGGAGGACTCGCCGGCCACGCGGGGATCGCAAGGGCCTGCGGGCCGTCGACCCGACCCCGCGCGAGCCGGGTGAGCGCGGCGGCATGCTCGGCCGGGTCGAGGAGCGCTGGAAGCGCCGCTGGGACGAGCGCGACTAGTCATCCGGCGCACCTCCGACGGACGCTGAGTCGCACGCCAGGACCGTCGGCGGTCCAGATGCTTGATCTCGGTCGCGAACAATGGACTCCTCCGAATCAGCGCCGCGAACCGAAGTGCCTCGTCTCTCCCGCTTCGGTTGACCCGAGCAGCACCCTTGGCGAATCAAGCGGTTTGGCTTTCCACACGTCGTCGAGTTCGAGGTCGGGGTGCTCAGTTGGCGTCGTGAGCGGATGTGCCGCAGCCTGGTCGTTCACCCGCTGGTACCACGCAGCGAAGCCGTGCTGAACCAGTTGCTCAATTGCATTCCTCAGAAGGTCACGGCTGACCGGCACCTGTATCTCGATCTCCGCGAGCTCGTAATGATCCTCGACGAGCAGACTCAGCACTTCCTGCGCGATGTCCGCGCTTTCGGGCATGTGAAGTCCACTCCGTGATCAGGCGCGCCGCAGGCGACGGGTCACTGAGCGGAGCGCGCGGTCGCGGATCGAGAAGGACCGGTCGACCGCTGACGCCAGCGACTCGCGGACGCCTCGCAGCGTGGACTTCGGCAGCAGGATGACGCGCGCACGGCGCCCCGGTCGCGTCGCCGCGAGCATCGCGCCGCGAACCTCGCGCACTGACTCCAGCAGCCCCGCGGGGTCCGGGCACGCCCGCGCGTAGCGCGCCTGCTCCTCCGCGCGCGCGAGCCGGCCCACCGCCGCGCCGGCGCCGACCGAGAGCCGCGCTTCCTTCGCAAGCCACGCGGCCGCACCGCGCGGGGTGTCGCTCGCCCGCAGCCGGAAGCCGAAGTCCTCGGCGTCGTCGCTGAGCGCCCGCCAGGCGACCTGGATCCGCTCCGCATCGGTCACGGCGCGGGACAGACGACGTCGCCGTACGCCGAGGCGCAGCAGCGCCGGCGAGGTCACGACCAGCGCGACGGCGAGCAGCACCAGCGCACCGCGACCGGCCCGCGAGCGCGTCGACGACCCGGACGCGGTGGTGGACTCGTTGTCGTTCAGCCGGTCGCTCGGGTCGTTGTCGCCGCCCGGGTCGGCACTGGCGTCCGCCGAGGTCGTCGGCGCCGCGGTCGGGTCCTCGCTGGTCGTCGGGTTGGGGCCGGGGTCGACGACGCCACCGAGCGCGTACGCCGGGGGCTCGGTCTGCGCGCGGTCGTCGCTGCGCGGCGTCGGCTCGAACCGCAGCCACCCGGCGTCTTCGAAGTAGACCTCGGGCCACGCGTGCGCGTGCTTGTTGGTGATGACGTAGAGGTCGTCCTCGCCCTGCACGAGGTTGCCCGGCGTGAAGCCGATCGCCACGCGCGCGGGCAGGTCGAGCAGCCGCACCATGTAGGCCATCGTCGCGGCGAACTGCTCGCAGTAGCCGGACCGCCGGGTGAGGAACGCGTCGAGGTCGTTGGTGTCCTTCAGCGACGGCACCTCGAGCGAGTAGGTGAACTTCCCGCTCTGGAACCAGTTCTGGATCGCGACGACCTTCTCGTACGGCGTGGTCGCACCCTGCGTCGCCTCGGCGAGAGCGGGCTCGATCAGCTGCGAGGTCGTCCGCGGCACCTGCAGGTACGGCGCGAGATCGGCGTCATTCGGGATCCCGGCGTCGCGCAGCTCGGCGGCGTCGGGCGCCGGGATGATCGAGGTGACCGAGTAGTCCTTGTCCTGGGTGTCGGTGCGGGTGCTGAAGACGGTCTGGCTGCTCGACTCGTAGCGCCAGTCGTCGTCGACGTCGACGCGCCGCGGCGCGAACGGCACCGGCAGCCAGTTCGACTTGAGCCCGACGACCTCGACGTCGGCGGACGCCACGCCGGCCGTGTCGTCGTCGAGCCCCTTGGCGTCGGGCAGGTCCTTGTTGGCGCGCACTCGCCGGTCCTTGGTCGCCGACGTGCGACCGGGCGACCAGATCGCGCCGTCGAAGCGGTCGAGCGAGGTCAGCCGGAGGAACTGGGGGCTGGCGGTGCGCACCCGCAGCAATACCGACTCCTCCTGCGACCGCAGCTGCGGCTTGAGCTGCACGTAGGGGTTGATGACCGACACGGTGCTCGGGCCGTCGCCGAAGCCGGAGCCGGCGCCCGGCGTCGGGTCGATCAGCCCTTGGCCGAGGTCCGGCACCAGCGCCGGCGCGACGAGCGCGAGGCTCACCGCGGCGAGGCCGATGCGCCGGCCGACCCGCGAGACCGGTGACGTGTCGGTGAGCTCCTGCGCCACCCCGATGCCGACCAGCCGCCGTCCCCACCCGCGGGCCCGCTCGCGGCCCTCGGCCACCAGCAGCGCGACGAAGGTGAGCGCGGCGATGACGAACGGCACCGCGCCGATCCCCTCGCGCATCGAGGCGGGTACGACGTAGAGGACCAGCAGCGGCAGCCCGGCGACCACCGGCCGGCGCGCGGTGAAGACGATCTGGTCGACGACCATCGCGACCAGGAAGACGCCGCTGCCCGCGACGAGGTGCAGCGCGGCGTTGCTCTCGACCGGCGCGGCGAGCTCGCGGATGTCGTCGAGCCCGTCGCTGAGCTGCTGGCCGAGCAGCCGCATCGTCTCCAGCGTCGGGACGCCGAAGAACGTCGAGCCGCGCTGGTAGACGAGCGACGCGAGGACCACCAGCCCGACCAGCGACACCGCCGGCGCGAGCACGGCCGGCACGTCGAGCCGTCGCGCGAGCGCGCCGAGCGCGAACGCCGCGACGGTGCAGACGACGACGAACGGGATCCACTGGCCGCGGACGAAGACGTGGTTGAGCGCGTACGCCGAGCCGAGGACGGCACCGACCGCAGCGGGGAGCAGAGAGGATGTCTTCATCGCAGCGCGCCGATCCCGCGCTGACTGCGGCGCGACGCCTGCGGCCACAGCGACGCGAGGGTGACCCCGTGGGTCGCGACGAGGACGCGCCAGCCCGCCTGGCGCAGCAGCGTCGCACTGGCGTCCAGTGCGGCCTCGCTCTCGGCTCTCGCGCGTACGCCGACCGTCGTCCAGCTCGTCGTGTCGACGAGGACCGCGACGCACGACGACGCCGAGTGGCGGAGCCGGCCGATCGCCAGCGCCTCCTCCGCGTCGAGCGTGCCGAGGACGGCGACCACGAGTCCCTCGCCGCCGCCCCGGTGCAGCCGGCTCGCGGCACGGGCGAGCGAGCCCGACCGTGACGGCTCGACGACGGCGAGGTGGTCGAGCAGCAGCGTCTCCGACGACGAGGCGCCGGGGGTCTGCACGTCGACGCCGGCGTCGGTGACGAACCGCAGCGTGTAGCCGCCGTGCGCGAGGTGCACGCCGACGGACGCCGCCGCGGCGACCGCCCACTCGAACGACGAGCCGGGGCCGTCGCCGAAGTGCGCCGACGACCGCGTGTCGAGCAGCAGCGTCGCGCGGCTCTGCCAGGGCTGCTCCTCACGGCGCACCATCAGCTCGCCCGTGCGCGCCGTCGACTTCCAGTGCACCTTGCGCAGGTCGTCGCCGTACCGGTACTCGCGGGTCGAGGCGTCGTCCTCGCCCGAGCTGGCGACCGCGCGGGACTGCGTGTCGCCGCCGCCGGCCCACTCGCCGCCGAGGCCGATGCCGGGCAGCGGCGAGATCACCGGCGTCACGACCAGCTCGTCGACCGCGGCGAAGCTGCGGGTCAGCTCGCACATGCCGAACGGGTCGGACAGCCGCACTGACAGGGGGCCGACGCGGTAACGTGCCGCGCACGTCGGAGCGCACCGGGTAGGAGACCTCGCGGCCGCCGCCGGCCTCGACCCGGTCGAGGACGAAGCGCGGCGCGGGCTCCAAGGCGTAGGACAGCGCGTCCTCGACGAAGAGCACCGACGTGGGCAGCCTCGACACGTTCTCGAGCCGGAGCCGGACCGTCGCCTGCTGTCCCGACGGGCAGCCGGCCGGGCACCAGGACCCGGTGGCAGGAGAGCCGGTAGCGGGTGCGGCTGACGACGACGGCGGCGAGCAGCGGCAGCGCGACGAGGAAGACGCCGAGCCGGACGATCTCGTCCTGGCCGACGAGCAGGGCGGCGAGGAAGCAGGCGGCGCCGGCAGCGACGAAGGAGCGGCCGCGGAGGGTCAGTCCGTGCAGGGCCTCGCGCATGTCGGCGGCTAGCGTCCGGCCGCGGGCACCGGGACGCGGTCGAGGATCTCGGCGACGACCAGCTCCGGCTCGCGCCGCGCGATCTGCGCCTCCGCGGTCGGCAGCAGCCGGTGGGCGAGCACCGGCCTCGGCGAGGCCCTGGATGTCGTCGGGGAGCACGTAGTCGCGGCCTTCGGTGGCGGCGTAGGCACGCGCGGTGCGCAGCAGGTGCAGGGACGCGCGGGGCGACGCGCCGAGCCGCAGCTCGGGGTGCGCGCGGGTCGCGGTCACCAGGTCGATGACGTAGCGCTTCACCGAGTCGGCGACGTGGACGCGCCCGGGCCGTCTCGATCATCGCGGCGATCAGCGCGCGTCGGCGACCGCCGGGAGCTCGTCGAGGGGGGAGTGCAGGCCGTGGGTGTCGAGCATCACCAGCTCGGCGCCGACGGTGCCGGGTAGCCCATCGACAGCCGCGCGGTGAAGCGGTCGCGCTGCGCCTCGGGCAGGGGGTAGGTGCCCTCCATCTCGATCGGGTTCTGGGTGGCGATGACCATGAACGGGCGACCCAGCGTCGTAGGTCTCGCCGTCGACGGTGACCTGCCGCTCCTCCATGCACTCGAGCATCGCGGACTGGGTCTTCGGCGACGCGCGGTTGATCTCGTCGCCGACGACGATGTTGGCGAAGATCGCGCCGGGCTTGAACTCGAAGTCCTGCAGCTCCTGGTTGAAGATCGAGACGCCGGTGACGTCGCTCGGCAGCAGGTCCGGCGTGAACTGGATCCGGCGCACCGAGCAGTCGATCGACCGGGCGAGCGCCTTGGCCAGCATCGTCTTGCCGACGCCGGGCACGTCCTCGATGAGCAGGTGGCCCTCGGCCAGCAGCACGACGAGGGCGAGCCGGACGACGTCGGGCTTGCCCTCGATGACGGTCTCGATGTTGCCGTGGATGGCCTCGAACCGAGCGACGAAGTCGTCGAGGTCGTGCGCCGCGCCACGCCCGGCCGCCGTGCGAGTCGTGCGCCGCGCCACAAGTCCTCATCTCTGCTTCGGTCCGAGCCCGCGGCTCGATCGAGGTGCACTGCGCCTGACCGCTGACGGTTGCTGACGAAGACGATGAGTGTGACAGACCATTCCCGCTCCGTCGCCCGCAGTCGCGGGCCGTTACGGAGGTGTTAGGGAGCGGATCAGCGGGACAGCGCGTGCACCCGCGTGGCGGGCTCGTCGGCGGAGTCGGGGAGCACGACAGTGCGGCTGTCGCTGCGCCACGGCGACACCTCGCCGACCTGGCTCATGACCGTCTCCGCGCACGGCGGGCAGAGGGTCCAGCACTTCTCCACCTCGACCCGCAGGCCGGTGTCGTCGGTCGCGTGCTGCTCGATCAGCAGTCGCCGGCCGGAGAAGCTCTCGCCGCATCGGGCGCAGTCGACGGTGGTCGCCATAGGTCCTCCCGGGGTCTTCGGCGACCATAGTCCGACGCCGACGTCGGCGTCGACGGGTCGATCGGCGGTGTGGCAGGGTGCGCACGGTGTCCACCCAGTCGGATCGCGAGCCCCGCGCCGCGCGCGCGGAGCGGACCAAGGCGCGGCTTCTGCAGGCCGCCCGGGAGTCGTTCGCCTCGGCCGGCTGGTCCCGGGCCCGGGTGGAGGACGTCTGCCGGACCGCCGGGGTCGGACACGGCACCTTCTACGCCTACTACGCCAACAAGACCGACGTGCTCGAGGCGCTGGTCCGCCGGCACGCCGAGGACCTCAACACCGTCCTCGAGGCGGAGTGGACCAGCGGCGACCTCCGCGCCGACGTCCACCGGGTGATCTCCGGCTTCGTGTCGCTCTCGGAGCGCGACCGCGACATCCGCGCCGTGTGGCTGGCCGCTGCGCCCGCCGAGCCGGCTCTCGCCGGACTCGTCGACGAGGTGCGCCGGCAGTTCGTCGAGCGGATCCGACGCAACCTGGCGGCGGCCCTCGACGCCGGCCACGCCCGGGCGGATCTCGACGTCGACGTGGCGGCCACCGCACTCGCGGCGATGGTCGAGCAGTCGGTCGCATTGGCCCAGCGCGCCGACGGCGCAGCCGTCGGGGAGCGCCTCGTCGCCGGGCTGACCGACCTGTGGGTCCACGCGGTGTACCGGCCATGACCGCTCCGCAGCAGGACAGCGCAGAGCTCAGGACCAAGTACGGCGTGCTCGACTACGACGCCATCGGCGTCAACAGGTCGTTCCACGACCACGAGTGCGCCTACTACGACCAGCGGTTCGCGATCGTGCACGACGACCGGTCGGCGCGACAGGCCGCGGCGGAGGTCGAGCAGCTGCTCGGCCGGCGCCTCCGCGCGGGGGAGCGGGTGCTCGACGCCGGCTGCGGGACGGGGTTCCTGGCCGCCGGACTGCGCCGGGCCCGCCCGGACGTCGTCGTGATCGGGAGTGACCTGTCCACGGGCATGCTCGACCGTGCTCGGGACGCCGGCGCCTGGCCGCTCGTCCAGGGCGACGCCACCGCGCTGCCGGTCGCGGACGGCTCGATCGACCTCGTCGTCGCCCGCGGTGTGCTGCATCACCTGCCCGACGTCACGGCCGCCCTCGCCGAGTGGCGTCGCGTCCTGGCGCCCGACGGCGCCGTGGTCCTGCTCAGCGAGCCGACGCCGTCGGTGGAGCGGCACGGTGGCGCGCTCGCCCGGGTGCTCCTCTCCACCGTCGCCCGGGGTGCGCTGCCCGCCGAGGAGGAGAGCTGGGAGATGGCCTCGATGGCCAGCAACCTGCACGTCTTCACCGCCGACCAGCTCGACGCGCACGCCCGCGCGGCCGGGTACGCCGACGTGGCGCTGACGACCAGCGACTTCCTCGACACGCTGCTGCTGACGGCGTCGTACATCACCTGGGGTCGCTCGCCGCGGCTGGCCCGGCTGGTGCCCTGGCGGGCGGCGGACGCCGTAGCCCGCCGGCTCGACCGGGCCGTCGTCCATCGCGTCGTGCCCGAGCGGCTGCGGCATACCGTCGTCGGGGTCCTGCGCGGCTGACCGGGAAGTTTTTTCGCGACTCCCTCCCGCGCGCTCCACTTCTCCTCCACCGGGCTCCGGCCACCACATCTCGTGGTGCGTCCTGCCGTCATGCGCAGATGTAGTCGTCGGCGCCGGCCGCCGCGACCCCTCCACCCGCCCGCACCACCGCTGACCTGCGGTTTTCCGGCTCAAGGGGGCGCGCAATGGAGCCGAGAAGGTTGACGGTGGAGCAAAGTGGAGTAAGGTGGTGCTCGATGGAGTACCGGTCGATCAGAGGGGGTGGCGAGCCGTGTTCCTGGGCACGCATCAGCCCCGGCTGGACGACAAGGGCCGGCTGTTCCTCCCGGCCAAGTTCCGCGACGAGCTCGCCACCGGCCTGGTCATCACCAAGGGCCAGGAGCGCTGCCTCTACGTCTGGCCGCTCGAGGAGTTCGGCAAGGTGACCGCCGCCATGAGCACCGCGCCGGTGACGGCCAAGGCGGCCCGCGACTTCGGTCGCGTGCTGTTCTCCTCCGGGTCCGCCGAGGTGCCGGACAAGCAGGGCCGGATCACGCTGCCGCCCGCGCTGCGCGAGTACGCCGGCCTCGACCGCGATGTGGTCGTCATCGGCAACAACACGCGGGTGGAGATCTGGGACGGCGCCGCGTGGGCCGCCTACCTCTCCGACCGCGAGCAGGGCTACGCCGAGCTCGCCGACGAGGTGATGCCCGGCGTCCTCTGAGGACCCAGGCCCCGCCCACCGCCAGAGCAGGCGGCCGCGCGGTGAGGTCTCACGCCCCGGGACACCTTCCCCGGCCCCGGGGCGCGGGACCTGACCGCACGGTCACTGACCCGCACCACACCAGCCCGCACGACACCGCACCACCGACATCCACCCGGACCGGTCCGCGAGCCCGGTCGGCGTACCAGCCCCATCCGCATGAAGAAGGTCGAGAAGCCCATGAGCATCGAGCTGGACATCACCCCCACCACGTCCCAGCCAGGAGAGCAGACGCTGGTCGCCGAGCTGGCGAGCAGCGCCATGCTCTTCGCCCTCGCGCTCGGCTCCACGGCCGGCGTCGTGGGGCTGGCGCAGGTCGCCGTCCGCGTCCTGGCCTAGTCCCGGATGAGCGAGCACGACGCCGAAGTCGGCCGTCGGGGTGGAGCAGCGGACGGCCACGTCCCGGTGCTCCGTGACCGCGTCGTCGCGCTCCTCTCTCCCGCCGTCAGTCCCGGTGGCGTCATCGTCGACGCCACGCTCGGCCTGGGCGGGCACGCGCTCGCCCTGCTCGACGCGCTGCCGGAGATCCACCTGGTCGGCCTCGACCGCGACCCGCAGGCCCTGGCCCGCGCCGCCGAGCGGCTGTCGGCGTACGGCGAGCGCGTCACGACGGTGCACGCGGTGTACGACGAGCTGCCCGACGTCCTCGACGAGCTCGGCATCGCCCGCGTCGACGGCGTGCTGTTCGACCTCGGGGTGTCGTCGCTGCAGCTCGACGAGGCGACGCGCGGCTTCTCCTACGCCGCCGACGCCCCCCTCGACATGCGGATGGACCAGACGACCGGCCGCACCGCCGCCGACGTCGTCAACACCTACTCGGTCGAGGCGCTGACCAAGGTGCTGGCCGACTACGGCGACGAGCGGTTCGCGCGGCGCATCGCCCAGGCGATCGCGCGGGTCCGCGACGCGGCGCCGTTCACCACGACCGCGCCGCTCGCCGAGCTGGTCCGGGAGTCGATCCCGGCCGCCACCCGCCGGCACGGCGGACATCCGGCGAAGCGCACTTTCCAGGCGCTGCGGATCGAGGTCAACGACGAGCTGCAGGTGCTCGAGCGGGCGGTGCCGGCGGCGCTGGCCGCGCTGCGGGTCGGCGGCCGGCTGGTCGCGCTCGCCTACCACTCGCTCGAGGACCGGATCGTCAAGCGCGCGATCGCCGAGGGCCTGCACGGCTGCATCTGCCCGCCCGACCTGCCGGTCTGCGGCTGCGGACGCACGCCGGAGCTGCGCGTCGTCGGCAGCCGGCACGAGCAGCCGACCGCCGACGAGATCGCTGCCAACCCGCGCGCTGCCTCCGCCCGTCTGCGCGCCGCCGAGCGAGTCCGGGAGGCGGCGTGACCAGGACCGCCACCGCGCCGGCGCGCCCGCGCACCAGCACCTCCCGCGCGACGCCGGCCCGTCGGGCCACGCCGGTCCGGCCGCCGCTCGCGCTGGTCCCCGCCGCCCCCTGGCGGCCGAAGCGCGCGCCGTTCGTCATCCTGTCCCTGGTCGTCGTCGCCGTCGGACTGCTCGGCCTGCTGGTGCTCAACACCGTGCTCGCGCAGGACGCCTTCCGGCGGCACGACCTCGAGCGCAAGCTGGCGCTGCTGTCCGAGCAGGAGCAGGCGCTCGCTCGCGACGTGGTCGCCCTCGAGTCGCCGGAGCGGCTGGCGCAGCAGGCGACCGAGCTCGGCCTCGTCCCGGCCGGCCCGCCGGCGTTCATCCGGCTCTCCGACGGCGCGCTGATCGGGACGCCGTCCGTCGCGACGCCGTCGCCGGCCCCGGTCGCCTCGGCGGTGTCGTCGGCGTCGGCCGCGCCCGCGCCCAAGGCGAGCACCGCGGCCAAGCCGCGGGCGAGCGCCCAGGCGCGACCCTCGACCGCGAGCAGCGCCGCCGCGCGGCCGAAGCCGAGCGCGAGCACCGCGCCGCAGGCCCGGCCGACCCCCGCTGCCACGCCGAAGCCCACGCCCACCTCCGCACCTGCACCGACGCCGACGGGTCGGCCATGACGACCTCGACCCGCGGCCGCACACCGGCCGCTCGGCCGGGCCCGGCCCGGCCCGCACCGCGTCCCGCGACCCGGCGGACGGCACCCCGGCCGGCCCCCGCGGCGGCGCAGCGGCCGCGCGCCCAGGCCCGGCCGAGCGCGTCTCGTCGCCGTCCCGCCGGCGGTGGCCCGACCCGTCGCAGCGCGCGGATCGCCGACCCGTGCCGTCGGCTCCGCGGCGGCCTGGTCATCGTCGGGCTCCTCGTCCTCGTCCTCGCCGCGCGGCTCGTCCAGCTGCAGGGGATGGAGTCGACGGTCTACGCCGCGAAGGCCGAGAAGCAGCGGCTGCGGACCGTCTCCCTAGCCGCGCAGCGCGGCGCGATCGTCGACCGCGACGGCGTCATGCTCGCCATGAACGTCGAGACCCGCTCGGTCTACGCCAACCCACGGCTGATCAAGGACCCGGCCGCGGTCGCCTCCCGGCTCGCCCCGCTCCTCGGCGTACCCCAGGCTGACATCGAGGCCAAGCTCGCGCGCGACAAGGCGTTCGTCTACCTCGCCCGCGACGTCGAGCCGGATCGCGCCCGCGAGGCGCTCGCGCTGAAGCTGCCCGGCGTCGGCGCCGAGCGATCGAGCCGGCGCGTCTACCCCAACAACGCGCTCGGCGCGGCGGTGATCGGCTTCGTCGGCCGCGACGGAACCGGCCTCGGCGGCGTCGAGTACGCCCTGCAGCGCCCGCTCGCGGGAGAGCCCGGGACGCTGCTGGTCGAGGAGGACGAGCACGGCCGAGAGATCCCGTCGGGGGAGCGGCGTGAGACCGCGCCGCTGCCTGGCACGACCCAGGTCCTCACGCTCGACCGTGACATCCAGTGGTACGCCGAGAAGACGCTCTCCGAGCAGGTCGCGAAGTCCGGCGCCAAGGGCGGCACCGCGATCGTGATGGACGTGCGGACCGGCGAGGTCCTCGCCCTCGCGACGACGCCGACGTTCGACCCGAACAAGGCGACGTCGGCGGCTCCGGAGCTGCGCGGCAACCCGGCGGTCTCGAGCGTCTACGAGCCCGGCAGCGTGAACAAGGTCATCACCGCCGCCGCTGCGCTGGAGACCGGGCTGGTGACGCCGACCTCCGTCATCACCGTGCCGACGTCGGTGCGCGTCGCCGACAAGACCTTCACCGACGTGCACTCCAACGGCGTGCAGCGGATGACGTTCACCGGAGTCATCGCCAAGTCGAGCAACGTCGGCACCATCACGGTCGCGCAGCAGCTCGGCCGGGAGAAGCTCTACGAGTACCTGCGAAAGTTCGGCTTCGGCGAGCGGACCGGCGTGAAGTTCCCGGGCGAGAGTCCGGGTCTGCTTCCACCGCCGGCGAAGTGGTCGGGCAGCCAGGCCGGCACCATCCCGATCGGCCAGGGCGTCGCCGCCACGTCGCTGCAGATCGCGTCGGTCTACGCCACGGTGGCGAACGACGGCGTCCGTGTCACACCCTCCGTCGTACGCGGCAGTCGCGACGCGGCCGGGCGCCTCACGACCGCGGCGCCGCCGAAGAAGCAGCGGGTCATCTCCTCGAAGACCGCGACGCAGCTGCAGCGGATGCTCGAGGCGGTCACCAACGAGGGCGGCACCGCGACCGCCGCGCGGATCGAGGGCTACCGCGTCGCGGGCAAGACCGGGACGGCGCGCAAGGTCGGCTCCAACGGCCGGTACGACGGCACCTACATCTCCTCCTTCGTCGGGTTCGCCCCTGCGGAGGCGCCGCGCCTGGTCGTCTCGGTGAGCCTCGACGAGCCGGGCGTCATCTTCGGCGGCGTGGTCGCGGCGCCGGTCTTCGGCAAGCTGATGAGCTTCTCCCTCGGGACGCTGCGCATCCCGCCGACCGGACGCGTCCCGGAGGCCCCGGTCCCGCTGCTCGCGCCGTGATCGGCGCCGGCTCACCGTGGTGAGGCCGGCGCGCGCGGGTAGCCTGGCCGAGCCCCGCACCCGCGCCGAATCCCTGGGAGAGCTCGTCCTGCCGAGCGTCGTCCGACCAGCCGACCGCACGCCGCGAGCGCTCTCCGGCGTGGCGTCGCTGGTCCCCGCCGCGACCCCGGTCGGCGACGTCGAGGAGTGCGAGGTGACCGGGGTCACCCACGACTCGCGCGCGGTTCAGCCGGGTGACCTGTACGCCGCTCTGCCCGGCGCCAACGTGCACGGCGCCGACTTCCTCCCGGCCGCTGTCGCGGCCGGTGCGACCGCCGTCATCACCGACCGCCCGGGTCCGCACCCGCTGCCCGCCCTCGTCGTCGAGGATCCGCGCCGGCACCTCGGCGCGATCGCCTCGTGGATCTACGGCGACGCGTCGTCGGCGATGGACGTCATCGGCGTCACCGGGACCAACGGCAAGACGACGACGGCCTACCTGCTCGACGCCGGGCTGCGCGCGGCGGGCCGGACGACGGGCCTGATCGGCACGGTCGAGACGCGCGTCGCGGGCGAGTCGCTGCCGTCGGCGCACACGACACCCGAGGCGCCCGACCTGCACGCGCTGCTCGCGGTGATGCGCGAGCGCGGTGCGAGCGCGGTCGCCATGGAGGTGTCGAGTCACGGGCTCGCGCTCGGCCGCGTCGACGGCGTGCGGTTCGCCGCCGCGGTCTTCACCAACCTCACGCAGGACCACCTCGACTTCCACGCCGACATGGCGGACTACTACCGGGCCAAGGCTTCGCTCTTTCAACCTGACCGCGCGTCGACCGCGGTGGTGAACGTCGACGACGAGGCCGGCCGGCGGATCGCCGCGGAGTCCCCGCTGCCGATGACCACGACGTCCGCGACCGGTCGGCCCGGCGCCACCTGGCGCGCCTCCGGTGTCGCCGTGACGGCGGCGGGCGCGGCCTTCCGGCTGCTCGGCCCGGACGTCGAGGCCGACGTGCGGCTGCGGCTGCCGGGGCACTACAACGTCGACAACGCGCTCGGCGCGATCGCGGCGCTGCACGTGATCGGCGTACCGCTCGACCGCGTGATCGCCGGCATCGAGTCGCTGCCCGGGGTCCCGGGCCGGCTCGAGCGGGTGGATGCCGGGCAGCCCTTCCTCGCCGTCGTCGACTACGCCCACACGCCCGACTCCGTCGCGTCGGTGCTGCGCACCGTGCGGCCGCTGACGTCCGGCCGGGTCATCGTCGTGCTCGGCTGCGGCGGCGACCGCGACCGCGGCAAGCGGCCGCTGATGGGCGAGGCCGCCGCGCTCGGGGCGGACCTCGTGGTCATCACCTCGGACAACCCTCGGTCGGAGGACCCGCTCGCGATCATCGCGGCGGTGGAGCAGGGCGCGCGCTCGGTCGCGACGGCCAACCTGGTCGTCGAGCCGGACCGGGCCGAGGCGATCGCCGTCGCCTGTCGCGCGGCGGATCCTGGCGACGTCGTCGTGATCGCCGGCAAGGGACACGAGCAGGGCCAGGTGTTCGCCGACCGCGTCGTCCCGTTCGACGACCGCGAGGTCCTCCGCGCCGCGATCGAGGCGCTGCAGTGATCCCGATGACGCTTCGAGAGATCGCGACCGCGGTCGGCGGATCCGTCGACTCCCGATACGCCGCCGTCGTCGTGCACGCCCCTGCGGTCGTCGACTCCCGGCTCGCGGGTGACGGGGCGCTGTTCGCCGCCGTCGTCGGCGAGCACGTCGACGGGCACGACTTCGCGGGCGACGCGGCAGCCCGCGGAGCGACCGGCGCGCTGGTCACCCGGCCGGTCACTGCGCCGGCCTGCGTCGTCGTCGGTGACGTCGTCGCGTCCCTGGCCCGCCTCGCCGAGCACGCGCTGGCCGCTCTCCGGGTCGGGGGCGCGCCGCAGGTGGTGGGCGTCACCGGGTCGAGCGGCAAGACGTCGACGAAGGACCTGGTGGCCCAGGTGCTGCAGCGGTCCGGCACGACGATCGCCCCGGTGGGCTCGTTCAACAACGAGATCGGCCTGCCGTTGACCGTGCTCCGCGCCGACCGCGAGACCCGCCACCTCGTCCTGGAGATGAGCGCGCGCGGGACCGGGCACATCGCGGCGCTGTGCGCCGTCGCGCCGGTCGACGTCGGCGTCGTCCTCAACGTCGGGACCGCGCACGTCGGCGAGTTCGGCTCGCGCGAGGCGATCGCGCAGGCGAAGTCCGAGCTGGTCGCCGGGGTGGTGAGCGGCGGTGTCGCGATCCTCAACGCCGACGACCCGCTCGTCGCGGCGATGCGGCCGGCGGCCGACGTGCGGGTCGTCCGCTTCGGCCGCGGCGACGACGCCGACGTCCGCGCCGTGGACGTGGCGGTGGGTGACGACGGGCGAGCGACGTTCCGGATCGTCACGCCACAGGGCGATGCGCCGGTGTCGCTGCAGCTCGTCGGCGAGCACCACGTCGGCAACGCCCTCGCGTCCGCCGCGGTCGGCCTCGAGTCCGGGCTCGGCATCGGCGTCGTCGCCGATGCCCTGAGCGAGGCCGTGGCGGTCAGCCGCTGGCGGATGGAGATGCGGCAGACTTCCGACGGTGTGCTGCTCATCAATGACGCCTACAACGCCAACCCCGAGTCGATGAGGGCGGCGTTGCACACGCTCGCCCGGATCGGCCGTGGCCGTCGTACCTGGGCGGTGCTGGGCCCGATGGCGGAGCTCGGCGAGTCGACCGCGGAGGAGCACGCCGCCGTCGGCCGGCTCTGCGCCGAGCTGTCGGTGAGCAGGGTGCTCACCGTGGGTGCCGCGGCTGACGACGTCGCTGCCGCCGCACGCTCCGGCGGCGTCGACGCGACCACCTGCGCCGACGTCGACGCGGCCGTCGCGGTGCTGCGGGACAGCGTCGCAGGCGGTGACGTCCTGCTGGTCAAGGCGTCGCGGTCCGCCGGGCTCGAGCGCATCGCCGACGCGCTGGCACCGGGGGCGGCCGCATGATCTTCATCCTCATCGCCGCCCTCGTCGGGCTGGTCCTGTCGCTGATCGGCACGCCGTTCGCGGTCCGGATCTTCCGTCGCCAGGGCTACGGCCAGCTGATCCGCGACGACGGCCCCGACTCCCACCACACCAAGCGCGGCACGCCGACGATGGGCGGCGCGGTCATCATCGCCGCGACCCTGATCGGCTACGCCGTCGCGCACATCGGCATCGGCTTCCGGTCCTCCGGCCTGCTCGTGGTCTTCACCATGGCCGGGCTCGGGCTGGTCGGCTTCCTCGACGACTTCATCAAGATCCGCATGCAGCGCAGCCTCGGCCTGAACAAGACCGCGAAGCTGGTCGGCCAGCTGCTGATCGCGGTCGGCTTCGGGATCCTCGCGCTGAACGTCGGCAACGCCTCGACCTCGGTGTCGTTCATCCGCGACACGTCGATCAAGCTCGGCGCCGTTGGCTTCGTCGTCTGGGTCTACGTGATGGTCTCGGCGACCTCGAACGGGGTGAACCTCACCGACGGCCTCGACGGCCTGGCCGCCGGCTCGGCGGCGATGGTCTTCGCGGCGTACACGGTGATGACGTTCTGGATGAGCCGCAACCTGTGCGAGACGCAGTCGACGCCCGGCTGCTACGTCGTCAACAACCCGCTCGACCTGGCGATCGTCGCCGCCGCGGCGATGGGCGCCTGCTTCGGGTTCCTCTGGTGGAACGCCGCGCCCGCGAAGATCTTCATGGGGGACACCGGCTCGCTCGCCCTCGGCGGTGCGCTGGCCAGCCTCGCAGTGCTCTCCCGCACGGAGCTGCTGCTCGTGGTCCTCGGCGGCCTGTTCGTCGTCGAGACGCTGTCGGTGATCCTGCAGGTGGTCTTCTTCCGCGGGCTGCACCGACGGCTGTTCAACATGGCGCCGATCCACCACCACTTCGAGCTGGCCGGCTGGCCGGAGTTCACGGTGATCGTGCGGTTCTGGATCGTGGCCGGCCTCGCGGTCGCGTTCGGCCTCGGCCTCTTCTACGCCGAGTACCTCTCGCGCGGTCCACTGCCGTGACGCAGCGGTTCGGCGTCGACGTGCCGGACGAGTGGGCCGGGCGGCCGGTGCTGGTCTGCGGGATCGGGGTCACCGGCGTGGCGGTCGCCCGTCATCTCAACGGCAGAGGCGCCCGCGTGCGCGTGATCGACGAGCTCCGCGGCGCCGATGAGCAGGTCGTCGCCGCGACGCTCGAGTCACTCGGCGTGGTCGTCGACCTCGGCTCCGCGGCGGTCGACGCCGACCGGCTCGGCGACACCAGCCTGGTCGTGACCTCACCGGGCTGGCGGCCGGACAGCACCGTGCTCCGCGCCGCAGCGGACCGGGGCATCCCGGTGTGGGGCGACGTCGAGCTGGCCTGGCGCGAGCAGGAGCCGGGCTATCCGGGCTGGCTCGCGGTCACCGGGACCAACGGCAAGACCACCACGACGGAGATGCTCGCCTCGATCCTCGCGACGGCGGGGTACGACGACGCCGCTGCCGGCAACATCGGGCGCCCGCTCATCGACGCGATCGCGGTCGCCGAAGGGCCCGCGTTGCTCGCGGTGGAGCTGTCCAGCTTCCAGCTGCACTGGTCGAGCTCGGTCAACCCGGTGGCCGGAGCCGTGCTCAACCTGGCGGACGACCACCTCGACTGGCACGGGTCCTTCGCGGCGTACGCGGCGGCGAAGTCGAAGGTGTGGGGCACCGAGGCCACGACCATCGCCGTCTACAACGCCGACGACCCGCGCGTCGTCCGGCTGCTGGGCGACCGGGGCGGCGTCGGCTTCACGCTCGGGGCGCCGGCCGACGGTCAGCTCGGCGTCCGGGACGGGATGCTGGTCGACCGCGCCTTCGGCGCAGGGGACCTCACGGCGGTCTCGGATCTCCAGGTCGCGGGTGGTCACAACCTCGCCAACGCGCTCGCCGCGAGTGCGCTGGCGCTTGCTGCCGGCGTCTCCGCCGACCCCATCCGCTCCGCGCTGCCGAGGTTCACGACGGGCGCGCACCGCAACGTCGT
Organism: uncultured Actinomycetota bacterium; assembly: GCA_963765815.1. Classification (GTDB taxonomy): domain Bacteria; phylum Actinomycetota; class Actinomycetes; order BP-191; family BP-191; genus DATLNF01. The sequence continues at coordinate 182,239 of CAVXXT010000001.1, forward strand.
CGTCGCCGAGGTGGACGGCGTTCGCTACGTCGACGACAGCAAGGCGACCAACCCGCATGCGGCCGCCGCATCGCTCGCGTCGTACGAGCGGGTGGTGTGGATCGCCGGCGGGCTGAACAAGGGCCTCGCGTTCGACGACCTGGTGCGGGGAGCGCGTGAGCACCTCGTGGCGGCTGTCCTGATAGGCAGCTGCGCCGATGACGTCGCCGACGCGCTCGCCCGCCACGCGCCCGACGTCCCCGTGCAGCGTGCCGTCGACCTGCAGACTGCAGTGAAGATCGCTGGCGGGGTCGCGCAGCGCGGCGACGTCGTGCTGCTCGCCCCGGCCGCGGCCTCGATGGACATGTTCCGCAACTACGCCGAGCGCGGCGAGGTGTTCGCCGCCGCCGCCCGGTCGCTGGGAGGACCGCAGTGACGACGTACGGCGAGGCGCCCTCGCGCTACGCCGATACGCGTGGCCGTGCCGGAGCGAAGGCGCAACCCAAGACGCCGCTGCTCGCGCGGCCGCTGACCTCCTACTACCTGCTGCTCGGCTCGGTGCTGCTGCTCATCTCGCTCGGCCTGGTGATGGTGCTGTCGGCGTCGAGCGTCGACGCCTACTCCGACTCGGGCTCGTCGTTCAGCGTCTTCCAGCGCCAGCTGGTCTGGGTGACGATCGGGCTCCCGATGCTCTGGCTGGGCTCACGGCTGCCGGTCCGGGCGCTGCGCCTGCTGGCCTACCCGCTGCTGCTCGGGTCGATCGTCGGACTGCTGCTCGTCTTCGTCCCGGGCATCGGCGCGCCGCCGGTGTCCGGCGCCCGGCGGTGGATCGAGGTCGGCGCGCTGCGGTTCCAGCCGTCGGAGGTCGCCAAGCTGGCACTCGCGCTGTGGGGCGCCGACCTCTACGCCCGCAAGCAGGCGCTGCTCACCGACTGGCGGCACCTTCTGGTGCCGCTCGTGCCGGTCGCCGGACTGCTCGCCCTCCTCATCATGGTCGAGCCCGACATGGGCACGACGATGACGCTCGTCGCGGTCGTGCTCGCGCTGCTCTGGGTCGTCGGCGCTCCGGGGAAGGTCTTCGCCGCGATGCTCGGCGCCGTGGTGACGCTCTCCGCGATCCTCGCGGTGGCGGCGCCGTACCGGCTCGCCCGGGTCGTGACGTTCCTCGACCCCTGCTCGCCGGAGCACCGGCTCGACGCCGGCTTCCAGGGCTGCCAGGGGCTCTACGCCGTCGCGTCAGGCGGCTGGTTCGGCGTCGGGCTGGGCAGCAGCCGGCAGAAGTGGTCCTACCTGCCCAACGCGCACACCGACTACATCTTCGCGATCGTCGGCGAGGAGCTGGGACTGCTCGGCACGCTCCTCGTGCTGTCGCTCTTCGCGGTGCTCGCCTACTCCGGCATCCGCATCGCCCAGCGCTCCCGGGACCCGTTCGTGCGCCTCGCGTCCGCGGGCATCACCGCGTGGATCACCGTGCAGGCGATGGTCAACATGGGCGCCGTGACCGGCCTGCTGCCCATCACCGGCATCCCGCTGCCGTTCATCAGCTTCGGCGGGTCATCGCTCGGCGTATCGCTGTTCGCCGTCGGCATGCTGGCGGCGTTCGCGCGGCGCGAGCCCGGGGCGGCGGCAGCGATCGCCGCTCGCGGGCCCCGGCCGGTCGCGCGCGCGCGTCGCCGGCTTGCCGGGTTCTACGGCTTCGGGCCCGGGCCGCGCCGACGGTCCCGTCCCGCCGCCCGACCGAAGCCGGGCCCACGCGCCCGGCCTGCAGCGGGCCGGTGAACGTCGTCGTGGCGGGCGGCGGGTCGGCCGGTCACGTCGAGCCGGCCCTCAACATCGCCGACGCGATCCGCCGCCGCGACCCGAGCGCGGTCGTCACCCTCGTCGGCACGTCGCGGGGCCTCGAGACGCGCCTCGTCCCGGCCCGCGGGTACGAGCTGGACCTGATCCCGCCGGTGCCTTTCCCGCGCAAGCCCAGCTCTGACCTGCTGCGCGTGCCGGGCCGGCTCGCGGCCGCAGTCCGGGCAGCCGGTCGGGTGATCGCCGACCGGCGCGCCGACGTCGTGGTCGGGGTCGGCGGCTACGTCGCGCTGCCCGTCTACCTCGCCGGGCGTCGCCGTCGAGTGCCCGTCGTGCTGCACGAGGCCAACGCGCGCGCCGGGCTGGCCAACCGGGTGGGGGCGCGCTTCGCGCAGGCCGTCGCGATCAGCTACCCCAGCACCCGGCTGCCGCGCGCCGTGCTCACCGGGATCCCGCTGCGGCAGTCGATCGTCGACCTCGACCGGGCCGCCGCCCGCGGCCCCGCGCGGCGCGCACTCGGCCTCGACCCGGACCTGCCGACGCTGCTCGTCTCCGGCGGCTCGCAGGGCGCCCGCCGGCTCAACGACGCCGTCGCCGGTCTGGCCGGCGGTCTCGACGACCTCGGCATCCAGGTGCTGCACGCCACCGGACCCGGGCAGTACGACGTCGTCGCCGCGCAGCTCGCCCGCGACGGCGTCGACGGCGCGCGGCCGCCGTACATCGCGCGGCCCTACCTCGACCGGATGGACCAGGCCTACGCCGCGGCCGACCTGATGCTCTGCCGGGCCGGCGCGATGACCGTCGCCGAGGTCACCGCCGTCGGCCTGCCGGCGGTCTACGTCCCCCTGCCGCACGGCAACGGCGAGCAGCGGCTCAACGCCGCGCACGTCGTCGCCGCGGGCGGCGGGCTCGAGGTGGCTGACGGCGAGCTCGACGAGGGGTGGCTGCGGACCAACGTCGTACCGCTGCTGGTCGACGCGGAGCGCCTCGACGCGATGGCCGCTGCGGCTCGCGGGACGGGTCATCGCGATGCTGCCGACCGCGTCGCCGGACTCGTCATCGACGCGGCCGCGGGACGGCGCTGATGGTCGAGCAGCAGTACCGGCGGATGCACCTCGTCGGCGTGGGCGGCGCCGGGATGAGCGGCATCGCGCGGATCCTGCTCGCGCGCGGCGTCGCCGTCTCCGGGTCCGACGCGAAGCACTCGCGCACGCTCGACGCGCTGACGGCACTCGGCGGCCTGATGTACGTCGGCCACGACCCCCAGCAGGTCGCCGACGCCGACGCGGTAGTGACGTCGACGGCGATCCGCTCCGACAACCCCGAGGTCGTCGAGGCCCGCCGTCGCGGCATCCCGGTCCTGCCGCGCGCCGCCGCGCTCGCCGCGCTGATGGAGGGACGTCGCGGCATCGCCGTCGCCGGCACGCACGGCAAGACCACCACGACGTCGATGCTCACCGTCGCCCTGCAGGCCTGCGGCGTCGACCCGTCGTTCGCCATCGGCGGCGACCTGAACGAGGCCGGCTCCAACGCCCACCACGGCACCGGCGACGTCTTCGTCGCCGAGGCGGACGAGAGCGACGGCTCGTTCCTGCGCTACTCGCCGTACGGCGCGATCGTCACCAACGTCGAGGCCGACCACCTCGACCACCACGGGGACGAGGCGTCCTACCACCAGGCGTTCGCCGACTTCACCGCGCTGGTCGACCCGGACGGCTTCCTCGTCGTGTGCGGAGACGACCCCGGTGCGGTGACCGCCGCGTCGGCGGCCCATGCACGGGTGCGGACCTACGGCACCGGCGAGTCTGCGGACCTGCGCGTCCTCGACACGGTGCTGCGCGGTCTCGGCAGCACCAGCCAGGTCTTCTACCTCGGCCAGCGGGTCGGCGAGCTGCGACTCTCGGTGCCCGGTCACCACAACGTGCTGAACGCCGCGGCGGCGCTCGCGGCCGGGCTCGAGCTCGGCATGCCGTCATCGGAGCTGCGGGCCGGCCTGGCCACCTTCACCGGCGCGCGGCGCCGTTTCGACGCCCGCGGCTCGGCGGCCGGCGTGCGCGTCTTCGACGACTACTCGCACCACCCGACCGAGGTGGCCGCCGCGATCGCCGCGGCGCGCGCGGTCGTCGGCAGCGGGCGGGTCGTCGTCGCGTTCCAGCCGCACCTCTACAGCCGCACCCAGCTCTTCGCGGCGGAGTTCGGTGCGGCGCTCGGGCAGGCCGACGCGGTCGTGGTGATGGAGGTGTACGGCGCCCGGGAGGACCCGATCCCCGGGGTCAGCGGTCGCGCCATCGCCGACGCCGTGCCGCTCCCCGCCGACCAGGTCGTCTTCGAGCCGTCCTGGCTGGCCGTCGCCGGGCACCTGGCTCGGCTCGCCCGGCCGGGCGACCTCGTCCTCACCATGGGCGCCGGCGACGTGACCCAGCTCGCCCCCGAGGTGCTCGCCGCGCTCGACCCCGGCGACGCGGAGCCGATCGGGGTGATCCCGTGACGGGCCTCGCCCTCGTCCCGGAGTCGTGGGACCCCTCGGCCGAGGCATCGGCGGTCGACGAGGTGATCGCCGCCGTGAGTGCGGCGGGCGTCGTCGTGACGGTCGACGCGCCGATCGGCCGGCACACCACCCTCGGCGTCGGTGGCGCGGCGCGCTGCCTGGTCGAGCCGCAGCAGCCTGCTGACCTCGCCGCGGCGCTCTCGGCCATCGCCCGGCACGCCGAGGACGCGGTGCCGCTGCTCGTGCTCGGCCGCGGCTCCAACCTGCTCGTGGGGGACGGTGGCTGGCGCGGCGTCGTCGTACGGCTCGGCGCCGGCTTCAAGTGGCAGCGGCGGGATGGCGACGAGGTCTCCGCGGGTGGGGGTCTGGCGATGCCGGCGCTGGCCGCCTGGACCGCTGCGGAGGGCCTGACCGGGCTGGAGTTCGCCGCGGGCATACCCGCGTCGGTCGGCGGCTCCGTGCGGATGAACGCCGGCGCGCACGGCGGGGCGACCGGCGACCGGCTGGTCGACGTCGCGGTCGCGACGACCGAGCGGCCGGAGGGCGCGACGGTCCCCGTCGCCGACCTCGGCCTGGGCTACCGGCGCAGCGTGCTGCCACCTCGATCCGTCGTCACCGCCGCCCGGTGGCGGCTGGCGCCGGCCGACGCCGCCGACATCCGCGGGCGGCTCGACGAGCTGCGTGCGTGGCGGCGCGCGACGCAGCCGCTGCGCCAGCGCAACTGCGGCTCGGTCTTCACCAACCCGTCCGGCGACTCCGCCGGCCGGCTCGTCGAAGCGGCGGGATGCAAGGGCCTGCGCCGCGGCGGCGCCCAGGTCAGCGAGAAGCACGCCAACTTCATCGTGGTCGACCCGGGCACCCGCGCGACCGACGTACGCGAGCTGATCGGCGAGGTCCGGCGGCGCGTGGTCGACAGCGGAGGCCCGCTGCTGGAGCCAGAGGTTCGGCTGGTCGGCGCATTCGCGGATGCGGGGGCGGCCGCGTGAGCGACACCGCTGCGCGATTCGCCGCCCGGGCCCGCGCGGCGCGGCACGGGCGGCGTCGGCGCGTCTGGTCGGCGATCGCGCTCGGGGTCGCGCCGGTCGCTGCGCTCGTCGGGCTCGCCGCCTCACCGGCCCTCGACGTCGAGTCCGTGCGCGTCGTCGGAGCGCAGCGGCTGCCGGTCGATCAGGTGCTCAGCGCCGCGGGCATCGAGCCCGGGGGAGCGCTCGCGCTGGTCGACACCGGCGCGGTGCGCCGTCGCGTGACGGCGCTGCCCTACGTCCGCTCGGCCCGGGTGCGTCGCGACTGGCCGAGCGGTCTGGTCGTCGAGGTGGTCGAGCGGGTGCCGGCGTTGGCCGTGCCGATCGACGGGGGCGTGGCGCTGTACGACGCGGACGGTGTCCGGCTGGGCGGTGCCCGCACGGTGCCTCGCGGAGTCCCGCTGCTGCGCGTCGCCGGGGGTCGGCCGGCGCCGGCCCTGGTGAAGGCGGTCGTCGCCGTGGTCCAGGGAGTTCCGGCGCAGGTGCGCGCCCAGGTGCTCGGCTACTCCGCGACGTCGCCGGACGAGGTGATGTTCGCCCTCGCCGGCGGACGCGAGGTGGTGTGGGGGAGCGCGGACGACGCTGCGGAGAAGTCCAGGGTGCTGCTCGCCCTCCTGCGCCGGCCCGGCACGCACTACGACGTCCGCGCCCCAGGTGCCCCCGCGGTGAGGTGAGCGTTCACCGTCTCGGCGCAGCCGCGGTGATCCCTTCGGCTCAACTTTGCGAGAATGCGGGACGCGGCGCTACCCCGGGTCGTACCTTCCCAAACATGCCGGCGCCTTTTGACATCGACGTCCGACCCGCTCCCGGTCGCGGCTGGGGCTGGCGGGTCCTGCGCTTCGCGCACGGGCAGATGGAGACGGTCGCCTACGGCCGCGCGCCGTTCCGGTGGATGGCGCGCGTCGACGCGCGCCGCTGCGTCGCCCGCAACCAGCATCTGCTGGTCGTCGTGCGCCACCCCCGCTACTCGGATTGACCACGCGGGTCTGCGAAATCGCGAGGCACCTGGTTGGCGTTGCACCTCAAGACCCGCCGGTGGGCGCCGACGCGAGCCGACTCCCGGGAGCCCCGCTCATTGCGCCTTCCGCGTTCTGTTTCTTGACCCGTCACGCTCTGGCTCGTACTGTGCGCGCCACGACCTCAGGTTGACATAACTCTACACGTCAAGTAGACGGTGAGGGTTGTTCGCGGGGGGTTGCTTCCTCGTGTGGCCCGTTCGGTGGCGGCTTCCCCGCTCCACCGCACGGGCGTGTGTCCGGGCGCTGCAAGCGTCTGTTGCCGGAACGAAGAGAGGCCCGATCGCGTGGCTGCACCGCAGAACTACCTGGCCGTCATCAAGGTCGTCGGCATCGGCGGTGGCGGCGTCAACGCCGTCAACCGGATGATCGAGGTCGGCCTCCGCGGCGTGGAGTTCATCGCCGTCAACACCGACGCCCAGGCGCTGCTCATGAGCGACGCCGACGTCAAGCTCGACGTCGGCCGGGAGCTCACCCGCGGTCTCGGCGCCGGCGCCGACCCCGACGTCGGCCGCCAGGCTGCCGAGGACCACCGCGACGAGATCGAGGAGGTGCTCAAGGGCGCCGACATGGTCTTCGTCACCGCGGGCGAGGGCGGCGGCACCGGCACCGGCGGCGCGCCGGTCGTGGCCAACGTCGCGAAGAAGCTCGGCGCGCTCACCATCGGCGTCGTCACCCGGCCGTTCGGCTTCGAGGGCCGTCGCCGCGCGACGCAGGCAGAGGACGGCATCGAGGCGCTGCGCGACGAGGTCGACACCCTCATCGTCATCCCCAACGACCGGCTGCTCCAGATCAGCGACAAGCAGGTCAGCGTCCTCGACGCGTTCCGCGCCGCCGATCAGGTGCTGCTTTCCGGCGTGCAGGGCATCACCGACCTGATCACGACGCCGGGTCTCATCAACCTCGACTTCGCCGACGTGAAGTCGATCATGTCCGGCGCCGGCTCGGCGCTCATGGGCATCGGCCGCGCGCGCGGCGACGACCGCGCCGCGATCGCCGCGGAGGAGTCGATCTCCTCGCCGCTCCTCGAGGCGTCCATCGAGGGCGCGCGCGGCGTGCTGCTCAACATCTCCGGCGGCAGCGACCTCGGCCTGTTCGAGATCCACGAGGCGGCCGACCTGATCGCCCGCGCGGCGCACCCCGAGGCGAACATCATCTTCGGCGCGGTCATCGACGACGCCCTCGGCGACGAGGTCCGGGTCACCGTCATCGCGGCCGGCTTCGACGGCGGTGAGCCGCTCAAGCGCCGCACCGAGCCGGTACGCCGTCCGATCGTGGTCGCCGAGCCCGAGGAGCTCGACGAGGACGACGACTACGAGGACGACGAGGACGAGGTCGACGAGGCGCCGGCTGCCGTCGTGCGTCCCGGCGCTCCGACCTTCGCGCCCCGCCCGGCCGCTCGGGAGCCGGAGCCGGTGCGGGTCGCCCCGCGCGCCGAGCCCCGTCGCACGGTCGTCTTCGAGAACGACGACGAGGACCTCGACGTCCCGGACTTCCTGAAGTAGGTGACCGACCCCGACGCGATCGACGTCGAGCTCGGGGCCGGGGTCGGCGCTGCGTTCCTCTCCCGGATCGGCGGGCACAGCAGCGCGCCGTACGACGGGCTCAACCTCGGCCTGCACGTCGGGGACGATCCGAGCGCGGTCATCGTCAACCGGGTGCGTGCAGCTGCCGCCCTCGGGCTCGTCGCCGACCGCACCACCTGGGCCGAGCAGGTGCACGGCGCCCGGGTCGCGATCGTGAGCGGCGGGGATGTCGGCCGCGGGGTCTTCGACGTCGGAGATGCGGTCGCCGGGGCCGACGCGCTGGTCACCAGCGAGGTGGACGCGCCGCTCGCCGTTCTGGTCGCCGACTGCCTGCCGATCCTGCTCGCGACGGCGGACGGATCGCGGGTGGCGGCGGTTCACGCCGGACGGCGCGGTCTGCTCGCCGGCGTGATCGAGGCGACTGCGGCCGACCTCACTGCCGCGGGCGCCGGCTTCCGGGCCGTCGTCGGACCGCACATCGGGCCGTGCTGCTACGAGGTCGGCGCCGACGTGCACGCCGACGCGGTCGCGAGGATGCCGGTGCTCGACGCGCGGACCGCCGACGGCCGGCTCGCCCTCGACCTCCTCGCCGGCGCGACCGAGTCGCTGACCGCGGCGGGCGCGACCTCGGTCGACCACGTCGGCGGCTGCACGTCGTGTGACGCCGACCGCTGGTTCTCCTACCGCCGCGACGGGCGCACCGGCCGGTTCGCCGGCATGGTGTGGCGGTCGTGAGCGGCCACCGGCTCGACGAGCTGGCCGCGTCGCTCGCCGAGGTGCGCGGCCGGGTCGACCGCGCCTGCACGGCTGCCGGGCGGTCGCCTGCGGAGGTGACGCTCGTGGCCGTCAGCAAGACCTGGCCGGCCGCTGACGTCCTGGCGCTCGCCTCGCTCGGCGTGACCGACTTCGGCGAGAGCTACGACCAGGAGGCGGCGGCGAAGGCGGGTGCGATCGCGGCCGCCGGGCTCGACCTGCGCTGGCACTTCGTCGGCCGGCTGCAGCGGAACAAGTGCCGGTCGATCGCGCGGTACGCCGATGTGGTGCAGTCCGTCGACCGCGCCGAGGTCGCCGACGCGCTGTCCGCGGGCGCCCGGGACGCGGCGCGAGACCTCGACGTCCTCATCCAGGTGTCCCTCGACGGTGACCCTGCCCGCGGCGGGGCGATGCCCGCCGACGTCGGCCGACTCGCGGCGCACGTCGCGGCTGCCGACCGCCTGGCGCTGCGCGGAGTGATGGCCGTCGCGCCGGTCGGCACCGCGCCGCGGACCTCGTTCGTCACGCTCGCCGCGGTCGCGCACCGGCTCTCCGTCGAGCACCCCGGTGCCACCGTGATCTCCGCCGGGATGACGGGCGACCTCGAGGACGCGATCGCCGAGGGCGCGACACACGTGCGTGTCGGCACCGCCCTGTTCGGTCCGCGGGCTGCCGGTGGGTAGACTCGCGAGCGTCTGAGCTGCCCGTCATGCGTGCTGCGTGTCATGAGTGAGGGAAGGAGCGCCATGGCCGGCGTTTTTCGCAAGACCATGGTCTACCTCGGTCTCATGGAGCCGGGCGACGAGGACTACGCCGACGACGGCTTCTACAACGACGGGTACGACGACGTCGAGCCCACGAGCCCCGCTGTCCGCCCCCTGAGCGGCGCCCATGTGCGCAGCGCCCGGCCGGGGCGCTTCGAGGACGGGCCGTCGCAGGGCTCCCTCGCGCTTCGGCAGCGGGCGGACGAGGACGGCTTCGGTCGTACGGCCGACGCGGCCACGCCGTACAAGATCTCGACCTTCCAGCCGGTCGCCTACAACGACATCCAGAAGATCGGGGAGCGCTACCGCGAAGGCTTCCCGGTGATCATGAATCTGACCGAGATGGACGACAAGGGCGCGATGCGCCTCATCGACTTCGCGTCGGGCCTCATCTTCGGCATGCACGGCAGCATCGAGAAGGTGACCAACAAGGTCTTCCTGCTCTCGCCGAGCAACGTCGAGGTCTCGGCCGAGGACAAGGCGCGCATCCGCGAGGGCGGGTTCTTCAACCAGTCCTGAGCCGGCTCGCCCCAGCACGCGTCCCCCGCAAGGAGCCCGGTGCCACCCGTCGTCGCCTCGGTCATCTACTACGCGCTGTACGTCTTCTGGCTGCTGATGATCTTCCGGCTGATCATGGACTACGTGTTCATGTTCCGCCGGTCCTACCGCGCCACCGGTGTGCTGGCGATGCTGCTCGAGGCGGCGTACACCGTCACCGACCCACCGCTGAAGGCGCTGCGCCGGGTGCTGCCACCGCTGCGCATGGGCGCCGTGTCGTTCGACCTCGGCTTCCTCATCCTCATCATCGTGACGCGCATCCTGATGGGCCAGGTGGCGCAGTTCCGATGAGCCATCTCGGTAGACTGGCGGCATGGCGCTGACCCCGGAGGACGTCCAGCAGAAGGAGTTCGCGCAGCAGTTCCGCGGCTACAACGAGATCGAGGTCGACGCCTTCCTCGACGAGGTCGAGCGCGAGCTCAGCCGGCTGACCGCGGAGAACGACGACCTGCGCGAGCGGCTCGCGTCCGCTGCGGCGGCTCAGGCCGCGGCTCCGCCGCCGACGGCCGAGGGCGAGGAACTGCTCCGGCGGACGCTGGTGCTCGCGCAGCGCACGGCGGACGAGACCGTCGCGTCCGCGCGCGCCGAGGCGGACCGGCTGATGGGCGACGCCCGGGCGCAGGCCGACCGGCTGCTCGCCGACTCCCGGGCCCAGGCCTCACACGCGCTCGGCGACCTCGACACGCGCCGGGCGCAGCTCGAGGAGCAGATCGAGCGCCTGCGCGCGTTCGACCGCGAGGTGCGGACCCGCCTCAAGGCCTACTTCGAGGCCCAGCTCCGCGACCTGGAGGCGCGCGGCAGCGTCGTACCGGACCGGCCTGCGGGCACCCCGGAGACGGTCGTGGCGCCGCGTGCGGCCGCCACGTCGACGTTCGCCCCGGTCGAGCCGACTGCGGCCTCGACGGTCAATCGTGGTACGACTGTCGCCGCCGACGCGGACGTCCCGCGCGTGGCACCCTGAAATGCGGGGGTAGGTCGGCTCGTCTGTAAGATGCACCGCGTTCGCCTGCCCTGCCCGACTGTGGTTCGTGACAAAGGTGGCTGCCTTGATCGTCGTCAGTGGCGTGCTCGTCGCGCTGTCCTTCATCCTGCTCGTGATCGGGCTGGTCGCCAGAGACGACCTGATCCTCATCTACGTCTCGATCGGGACCAGCGTCGTCGCGGGCGTGTTCCTCATCCTGGGTGCTCTCCAGCGGCGTGAGGACAAGCCGGCCGGCGCGACCGCCGCGGCCGGCAGCGACACCGCGTCGCCGTTCGAGCGGGTCACGACCGTCAGCGTCACGTCCTCGCGCTCGGCGACGGCCTCCGCTGCGGCGGCGTCCGACGGCGACCGCGTCTCGGTCGTGCCGGGCCGCCCCCGCTTCCACACCAGCGACTGCCGCTTCCTGGCCGGTCGGCCCGACGTGGAGACCATCCCCGCCGGCGACGCCGCTGCCCAGGGCTACACCGAGTGCGGTGTCTGCAAGCCGTCCGAGACCCTCTCCCTGTCCACCTCCGGCCGCAGCTCGCGCGCTCAGGACGAGACGAGCGAGGACACGGTGGCGGCGCAGGCCGTGGCCGCCATGGAGGCTGAGCTCGACGACAGCCCGCCGGCGCGTCGTACGTCGACCCGCACGGCAGCCAAGCCGGCCAAGGCTGCGGCCAAGGCGCCGGCCAAGGCGGCCGCGAAGGCGACCAAGCCCGCGGCGCGCGCTGCCGCGAAGGCCGTGCCCGCCAAGGCGGCACCGGCCAAGGCTGCTCCGGTCAAGGCGGCCAAGGCGACCAAGGCTGCGGCCAAGCCGGCTGCGGGCACCGTCGTCGTCATCCCGGACCGCGACAAGTTCCACACCAGCGACTGCCGCTTCGTCCGTGACGCGGCCGGCACGCTGACCGTCAACAAGGCCACTGCCAAGCGCCAGGGCTACGTCGCCTGCGGCGTCTGCAAGCCCTGACGTAGGGCCGCCGCCCGCCGGTCTGTGCGGCCGCTCCACCCGGCCGGTTCTGTGTACGCCGGTGCGGTGCTGCCCGGCGTCGTACCGGACACAGAACTTGCCAACCCTGCGGGGTGAGCCCGCGATCGGTCGAGCACCCGGCCTGGCCGGTTCTGTGTACGCCGGCGCGGTGCTGCCCCGCGTCGTACCGGACACCGAACCCGCCAACCCCCCCACGGCTGGCGGAGACGGTTCCCGACGGACGTCGCACCCGAACAGCAGGAGAGCCCCGGACCTGATGGTCCGGGGCTCTCCTGCCGTGAGCGAGACGGTCTTAGAACTCCACGCTGGGGTCCAGCTGGCGCGCCCAGCGGTCAGGGGAGCGGAACGGGTCCTGGCGGGGCGGCTGGGCCAGCGCCAGGCGGGTGCCCTCGGCGGTGAGCCCGACCAGGCTGAGCACCGCGCCGAGGATCGTGTGCGTGGTCTCGCCATGGTCGACGCCGGCGGCGGTGACCATGGCCCGGTAGATGGTCACGTAGTGGCGCACCGGGGTGTCGTAGCTCCAGTCGACCGAGCCGAGGTGGATGGAGTCGCCGTGGCCGCCGCCGGGCCCGTTGAACGGACCGCTCCAGACCTGGATGCCGGCCGGCCCGGCGGAGAAGCGGCCGCCGCGGGCGACGTCGGCGTTGGTCGCCGCGTCGAGCAGGGCGCGCGTCTCGCGCTCGGGGAGCACCAGCGCCGGCCGGACCTGGCTGGCGAGCGCCGGCGCGGCGACCGCGTGCGGGGCCAGCGTCAGCGCCGGGCGCGACGGGCGCGGTGACTGGGAGGGAAGGGGGAGAGCCGAGACCGTCATGGCCGCCTCCTGCGTGAAGATCCGGGGGTACTACCTCGCGCCGTCGCGATGGAGTAAGTGTCGGCACCCGCCGGGGCTCATCTTGCTGGGCCATCCGGGTGATTCGATTACGGAGAGTTACGCCCCCGCTTGGCGCAGCCACCAGGTCAGCCCGAGCTCGGCGTCGCGGTGCGGCCCCATGTCGACCGGTGGTGGGCCGGCCTCGAACCGCACCGCGAGCACCTCGTCAGCCACCCGCGCGCCGTGCTCCGCCAGCGCCTGCGCCAGGTCGCCGTCGGCGCTCCACCACAGCTCGATCCGGTCGGTGACGTCGAGCCCGCCGGTCTTGCGCGACTCCTGCACCGCCCGCACGGCGTCGCGGGCGAGCCCGGCCCGGCGCAGCTCGGGCGTGATCGTCAGGTCCAGCGCGACGGTCGCGCCGCCCTCGCTCGCGACCGCCCACCCGGACCGCGGCGACTCGGTCACGACCACGTCGGCCTCGGTCAGCTCGTGCCTTACGCCGTCCACGTCGACCGCCGCGGAGCCGGTCTCGGCCAGCGAGCGCGCCAGCGCGCCCGCGTCGGCCGCGCCGACCGCCGCCGCGACCGCCGGCGTCCCCTTGCCGAACCTCGCGCCGAGCGCGCGGAAGTTCGGCTTCACCACGACGTCGACCAGCTCACCCTCGGCCGACAGGTCGGCGAGGGACTCGACGTTGAGCTCGTCGGCGACCTGCTGCCGCAGCTCGGCCGGCAGGCCGGCCCAGCCGTTGGCGGCGACCAGGGCCCGGCCCAGCGGCTGGCGCGTCTTCACGCCGCTCTCCGCGCGGGTGGCCCGGCCGAGCTCGACGACCCGGCGTACCAGCGCCATCTGCTCGCCGAGCGCGCTGTCGACCAGCGCCCCGTCGACGACCGGCCACGGGGTGAGGTGCACGGAGTCGGACTGCGGCCGGCCGAGCGCACCCCACACCTCCTCGGTGATGAAGGGCACGAACGGCGCGAGCAGCTTGGTCAGGATCAGCAGCGCCTCGTGCAGGGTGCCGAACGCGTGCCGGCCGTCCTCGGTCTGCGAGCCCTTCCAGAAGCGGCGCCGGCAGCGCCGGACGTACCAGTTGGACAGGTCGTCGACGAACTCGGTGAGGCGGCGGCCCGCCCGCGTCGGGTCGAAGTCCTCCAGCGCCGCGTCGACCTCGATCACGGTGCGGTGCAGCTCGCTGATCAGCCACCGGTCGATCAGCGGCTTCTCGGTCGTGGGCGCGGGCCCGCCCTCCGGCGACCAGCCGTCGACCGAGGCGTAGAGCGTGAAGAAGCTCACCGTGTTCCAGTAGGTGAGCAGCACCTTGCGCACGACCTCGTCGATCGCGCCGGCGTGCACGCGCCGGTTGGCCCACGGGTTGCCGACGCAGAGCAGCAGCCAGCGCACCGGGTCCGCGCCATGCGTGGCGAACAGCTCGAACGGGTCGAGGATGTTGCCCAGGTGCTTGCTCATCTTGCGGCCGTCGGCGTCGACGATGTGGCCGAGGCAGAGCACCGTCTCGTACGACGACTTGTCGAACACCAGCGTGCCGATGGCCATCAGCGTGTAGAACCAGCCGCGCGTCTGGTCGATCGCCTCGGCGATGAAGTTGGCCGGGTACTCGCGCTGCTGCGACTCGAGGTTGCGGTGGGGCGCGCCCCACTGCGCGAACGGCATCGAGCCCGCGTCGTACCAGCAGTCGATGACCTCCGGCACGCGGGTCGCGAGCGCGCCGCACTGCGGGCAGTCGAAGGTCACCTCGTCGACGAACGGCCGGTGCGGGTCGAGGTCGGCGAGGTCCCGGCCGGCGTACGACGACAGCTCGGCGAGCGACCCGACGCAGGTCAGGTGCTGCTCGTCCCCGGCGCAGCGCCAGATCGGCAGCGGCGTGCCCCAGTAGCGGTTGCGCGAGACGGACCAGTCGATGTTGTTGTCGAGCCAGTCGCCGTACCGGCCGTCGCGGATCGACAGGGGATGCCAGTCGGTCTTGGCGTTCTCGGCGAGCAGCCGGTCCTTCACCGCGGTCGTGCGGATGTACCACGACGGCATCGCGTAGTTGATGAGCGCGGTGTCGCAGCGCCAGCAGTGCGCGTAGCTGTGCTCGTAGCTCTCGGCGCGCCAGAGCAGGCCGCGCGAGCGCAGGTCCTCGGTCAGCGTCTCGTCGGCGTCCTTGAAGAACCGGCCGCCGACCATCGGCACGGACGCCTCGAACTCGCCCTTCGGCGTGATCGGGTTGACCACCGGCAGCCCGTACGCGCGGCCCACCGCGAGGTCCTCCGCGCCGAACGCCGGCGCGGTGTGCACCAGCCCGGTGCCGTCCTCGGTCGTGACGTACTCGGCCAGCGCGACGTAGTTGGCCTCACCCGGCATCTCGACCAGGTCGAACGGCCGGCGGTACGTCGTGCGCTCCAGGTCGCGCCCGGACATCCGCTCGAGCACCTCGGCGCTTTCGCCCAGCGCCTTCTCGACGAGGCCTTCGGCGACGACCAGCAGCTCGCCGCCGGCCGCCCGCGCCAGCGCGTAGGTGACCTCGGGGTGGACCGCGACCGCGGTGTTGGACACCAGCGTCCACGGCGTCGTGGTCCAGATCAGCAGGTCGGCGCCGCGCTCGGCGAGCGGGCCGGACGTGACCGGCAGCCGGACGTAGACCGAGGGGTCCGTCACCATCGCGTAGCCCTGCGCGACCTCGTGGTCTGACAGGGCGGTGCCGCAGCGCGGGCAGTACGGCGCCACCCGGTGGTCCTCGACCAGCAGCCCCTTGTCGAAGATGACCTGCAGCGACCACCAGACGCTCTCGATGTAGTCGGGGTCCATCGTGCGGTAGGCGCCGACCTGGTCGACCCAGTAGCCCATCCGCCGGCTGAGCTCCTCGTGCTCGGCGACGTGCCGCAGCACCGACTCGCGGCACTTGGCGTTGAACTCCTCGACGCCGTACGCCTCGATGTCGCCCTTGCCGGAGAAGCCGAGCTCCTTCTCGACGGCGAGCTCGACCGGCAGCCCGTGGCAGTCCCAGCCGCCGCGGCGGGGGACGTGATGCCCCTTCATCGTCTTGAAGCGCGGGAACAGGTCCTTGAACACCCGCGGCTCGACGTGGTGCGCACCCGGCTTGCCGTTGGCCGTCGGCGGGCCGTCGTAGAACACCCAGACCGGGCCGTCCTTGGTCTGCGCGAGCGACCGGCCGAAGACGTCGGTCTCCGCCCACCGCTCGAGGATGCGCAGCTCCATGGCCGGCAGGTCGAGCTGGGCGGGCACGGGGGAGAAGCCGGGGTGGCTCATGGGGGTGACGCTGCCTTCCGGGTCGGGTGACGCTCACTCGGTCCCGGAGGGACCGGGCTCGCGCCCGGCGGTACCACCCTCCTTGCCCCGTCGCGCACGACGGGACCGCTCACGTTCCGCGATGTCGGGCGGACCCGGCGGGTTCTACTGGGCCCGGGAGGGCCGTTCTTCCCGCTGCTCGGGGGTGATGGGTCGGCGCGCGTGGCGCACGCACCGGCCGTCCCCGTCGACGCGCGTTCAGCCTAACAACGCGGCGTACGGCGTGTCGCGGCTGTTCTTCCCGCCGCGCAGCATGCGGCGAGCCGCGTTGATCACGTTCGACGCGGGGCTTATCCTCCATCATTCTGTGCCGCGGTTTGTGGATAATCCTGTGGATATCTCATCCCGACACATGACGGACCGAGGGAGACATGGCGGCTGACCGGGGGGAGCGAGGCGGGTTGCGCTCGTTCGCCAGCCGGCTGCGCGGCCGTGGCCACGCGGCCGCACCCGCCCCGCCGACGACTCCCGAGCCGCCCGGACCCGTTCCTGCAGCACCCGTCGCGACGACGCCCGCGCCGGCCCGACCGGCCACCACGACCGCACCTGCGAAAGGCCCGACAGTGACGAAGGCGGCCACGAAGCCGGCTCCGAAGAAGGCCGCACCGGCGAAGAAGGCCGCACCGGCGAAGAAGCCGGCCGTCGCGGTGAAGAAGGCCGCACCGGCGAAGAAGCCGGCCGTGGCGGCGAAGAAGCCGGCCGTGGCGGCCAAGAAGGCTGCGCCCGCGAAGAAGGCGGCGCCGGCCAAGAAGGCTGCACCGGCGAAGAAGGCTGCACCGGCGAAGAAGGCTGCACCGGCGAAGAAGGCTGCACCGGCGAAGAAGGCTGCACCGGCCAAGAAGGCCGCACCCGCGAAGAAGGCGGCGCCGGCCAAGAAGGCCGCACCCGCGAAGACAGCTGCACCGGCCAAGAAGGCGGCGCAGACGAACAAGCCGGTGACCACGAAGAAGGCCCCCGCGAGCAAGCCGGTGGTGAAGAAGGCTGCGCCGGCGAAGAAGGCTGCGCCGGTCAAGGCTGCGCCGGCGAAGAAGGCTGCGCCGGTCAAGGCTGCGCCGGCGAAGAAGGCTGCGCCGGCGAAGAAGGCTGCGCCGGTCAAGGCTGCACCCGCGACGACGCCGCCGGTCAAGGCGGCGCCCGCGGCGGTCGCCGCTGCGGCACCCGCGCCGGTCAAGGCTGCGCCGGCTGCCAAGCCGCCCGCGCCGCGGCCGGCGCCGGCGAAGCCGGCACCGACCATCCCGGTCGAGAAGTGGAGCGCGAAGGAGCTCGGTGAGATCCGCGCCGAGCTCGAAGCGCAGGCCGCCGACCTCCGCCGGGAGATCGACGTCGCCGTCGAGGCGCTGACCGACATGCAGCGCGACGGCGGCGAGGGTGCCGGCGACGACCAGGCCGACGCCGGCACCAAGACGTTCGAGCGTGAGCACGAGATGTCGCTGGCCAACAACAGCCGTGACCTGCTGGCCCAGGTGCAGCGGGCGCTCGAGCGGATCGCGGCCGGCAACTACGGCGCCTGCGAGGTCTGCGGCAACGGCATCCCCAAGGCGCGGCTCAAGGCGCGGCCGGCGGCGACGCTGTGCGTGACCTGCAAGCAGCGCGAGGAGCGCCGCTGAGCCCGACCGGCGATGCCGGCGCACCTCTCGATCCGTCACCGGCCCGGCCGGAGCGTGGGCCGCGCCGGGTCGCGTTCCTCGCCACCGCGGCGATGCTCACGCTCGCGCTGGACGTCGCGACCAAGCTCTGGGTCGTCGAGCGGCTGCGCGACGACACGCGCGAGCTACTCGGCGGCACGCTGCTGCTGCACCAGTCCCGCAACCCCGGGGCCGCGTTCGGCATCGCCGGGGGCGCCACGATCCTGTTCAGCCTGATCGCCGCCGGCGTGATCGTCGTGATCGTCAGGGTCGCCCCGCGGCTGGCGTCGCGCGGCTGGGCCGGCGCGCTCGGGCTCGTCCTCGGCGGCGCGCTCGGCAACCTCGTCGACCGGGTGCTCCGCGACCCCGCGCCGTTTCGCGGCGCGGTGGTGGACTTCATCGACTTCGGGTTCTGGCCGTCGTTCAACGTCGCCGACTCGGCCATCGTCGTGGGCGGCGCGATAGCCGTGCTGCTCTCCCTCCGCGGCGTCGAGCCGACGATGACGACGCCGAGCGCCGATCCGGCCGCGGAGGCAGGGGATACTTAGCCTGTGACCGAGCGCCGCACGCTGCCCGTGCCCGACGGCCTCGACGGACTCCGGCTCGACGCGGCGATCTCCCGGCTCTTCGGCCTGCCGCGCACCGCGGCCGCCGCTCTCGTCGACGCCGGCGACGCGACCGTCGACGGCGTGGTTCGCGGCCGCTCCGACCGCATCCACGGCGGGGCCGTGCTCGACGTCACCCTGCCTGCGGCGCCGGCCGCGCCCAGCGCGGACCCGGTCGCCGTACCGGGCCTGCGCGTCGTGCACGAGGACGACGACGTGATCGTCGTCGACAAGCCGGTCGGGGTGGCCGCTCACC
This sequence comes from uncultured Actinomycetota bacterium, assembly GCA_963765815.1. GTDB lineage: Bacteria > Actinomycetota > Actinomycetes > BP-191 > BP-191 > DATLNF01. The sequence goes on from CAVXXT010000001.1 coordinate 200,697, forward strand.
CCAGCCCGGGCTACGACGGGCCGACCGTGGTCGGCGGCCTCCTCGCCGCCGGACACCGGCTGTCGACGTACGGGCCGGCGGAGCGCCAGGGCATCGTCCACCGGCTCGACGTCGGCACCACCGGGCTGATGGTCGTCGCGAAGAGCGAGCGGGCTTACGTCGCGCTCAAGGACGCCTTCCGCGACCGCACGGTCGACAAGGGCTACCACGCGCTCGTGCAGGGGCACCCGGACCCGCTCACCGGCACGATCGACGCGCCGATCGACCGCCACCCCAACCACCAGTACAAGTTCGCAGTGGTCGCGGGCGGTCGGGACAGCATCACCCACTACGCCACGGTCGAGGCGATGCGCGCCGCGACCCTCGTGGACGTGAAGCTCGAGACCGGACGCACCCACCAGATCCGGGTGCACTTCGCCGCGCTGCGCCACCCGCTGGTCGGCGACCTGACCTACGGAGCGGACCCGACCATCGCCGAGCGGCTCGGGCTTCGGCGACAGTGGCTGCACGCCGTACGGCTGGAGTTCGACCACCCCGCTGACGGCCGCCGCAGCGCCTTCACCAGTGACTACCCCGACGACCTGGCCCAGGCCCTCGACAGACTGCGCGAGGAGAGCTGATGAACCTGCGCGAGCTCGACGCGCGGGTCATCCCTGACCTCGCCCGCCGCGTCCAGGACGTCGCCGACCGGGTACGCCGGGCCCACGACGCCGGGTCCGCGCGGGTCGCCCGGCTGCGGCCGGCGCCCGAGCCGGTCGCGCTGCCGGCCGGCCCCGCGCCGACGATCCTGCGCCTGCGCGCGCTCGACGCGAAGTACGCCGATCGCGGGCCGCTCGCCCTCATGCGGGAGGTGCCGCAGCTCGGCGCGCTCCTGCTCGCCGTGCTGATCCTGGTCAACGGGGCGGCCGTGAAGCAGCGGCGCGAGGTGCCTCAGCAGGTGGTCTCGACCACTCCGACCGACACCGCGCCGATCGTGCCCGGCCTCGTCGACGGCGGCACCGTCGGGCCGGAGATCGGCGACAACGTGCAGACGTATGTGCAGAAGGCCGACCGCGAGCTGACCGACCGGCTGGCCGCGGACCGGTTCGAGAGTGCCTTCGCCACAGTGAGCTTCACCGACTACCGCACGCCGACCGACGCGCTTGCGCTGATCGGCAAGACGCCGACGTTCCGGGCGTTCTTCCGGGTGCCGGGGAAGTACCCGACCGACGTCGAGGCGACCCCGGTCAAGGTGTTCGTGCGCGACATCGTCACGGCGTACGAGACGATCGCCGCCAAGCGCCGCGCGGACGTCCCGGACCTGATGGGGCAGGCGCAGACCACCGACGACAAGGTCTACAAGGACTACTACGAGCTGACCGCGCGGCAGTACCTGTACGAGGCCGAGCAGCTCGAGCGCGGCTGCGCGTGCGTGTTCGCGGTCGCCGTGATCGCGCCGGTCGACGAGCTGGTGAAGCTGCGCAAGCTGCCCGGCGTACGCGTGGTCGACCTCGCCCCGTCGCGCAGCCAGCTCGACACCATCGTCTTCCGCGGCCTCCGGCCGGAGGAGAAGGTGACCGTCACCAACGGCAACGAGAAGCCCGCCGGCTGACGCGGGGTCAGTCGCCGAAGATGCGGCGGTAGCGCGCCTCGACGAACGACCACCCGCCGTACGCCGCCAGCCCGGCGGCGAGCAGCGTGAGGAACAGCGGCCCGCCCGGCCCGCCGGCGATCCGGCGCAGCGACCCGTCGAGCCCGACGGTGTCGGACGGGTCGGCCTGGATGCCGGTGCGCACCAGGAAGTAGCCGATCGACGCGCACACGACTGCCCGGGCGACCAGCCCGGCGCACGCGACGGCCGTGATCCACCCGCGGCCGTCGGTGCTGATCTCGGCGTCCTTGAGGTGCTTGCGGTAGCGGCCCGACGCCGCGCGATAGGCGTTCCACGCCGCGGCCCCGAAGAACCCGACGCCGACCGCGATGACGAGGTAGCGACCGGCCGGCCACTCCAGCACGCGCGCGGTGTGGTCCTGGTGCACGCGGTCGTTGTCGCCGTCCTGCTTGTCCTGGACCACGAAGGTGAGCGCGCTGACGAAGAAGCTGCCGTAGAGCAGGCCCTTGGTGAGGGACGCGAGGCGCTGGCCGCGGCCGCGACGCTCAGGGTTGAGACCGGCCTGGACCAGTCGCCAGGCGGCGTAGCAGGCGAAGCCGGCGGCGAGGACCGCGAGGGCGACCCGTCCGAGCGGCGCGCTGCTGAGCGCCTCGAAAGCCCCGCGCCGATCCGCTTCCGTGTCTGTGCTCGGCGTCACGGCGATCCGCACCGCCAGCGCGGCCACGATCAGGTAGGTCACGCCACGGGAGGCGAGGCCGACGCGGCCGACGTACGACGTCCAGTCGGCGTCCATCGTCTCCCGGCGCGCCTTGCCGGCCTTGCGCTTCACCTTGCGCACGGTCGAGCCGGTTGCCGGGGTCGGGGACATGCGCAGCCCCTACCCATCGCGGGGACGGCGTACCTGGCCCGTTCGGGTCAGCGGAGCAGCGCGCGGATCCCGAGCAGCCCGGCCCAGGCGCACAGCAGCCCGCCGACGACCGAGATCCCGGCGTACGCCGCCGCTGTGCTCAGCCGGTCGGCCCTGATCAGGTCGAGCGTCTCCCAGGAGAACGTGGAGAACGTCGTGAACGCGCCCAGGAAGCCGATCCCGAGCAGCGCGACCGCGAGCCCCCCGAGCCGGCCCTCCGCGGCGGCGCCGAGCACCGCGCCCAGCGCCAGCGACCCGGTCAGGTTGATCCCGAGCGTGCTCCAGGGCACCGCCCCGGGCCCGGCCGCGCGGGCCACGGCGTACCGGGCCAGCGCGCCGGCCGCGCCGCCGAGCGCCACGAGGAGGATCCGCATGCCGGAGAGCCTGTCATCACCCCGGCGACCGCGTGTCCCGCGACCGTCCTGTCACAGCCCCGGGGTACCCTCGACGACGTCGCTCGGCCCGCCTTCCCCCGTGCCGTCGTACCCCGGTTCGCGGGGTCCTGCGCGCGCTGAGAGGAGGTCGGCCCCGCTCGTGAGCGACCAGTTCGTGCACCTGCACGTCCACACCGAGTACTCCATGCTCGACGGTGCCGCCCGGGTCAAGGACCTCTTCGCCAGCGCCGCGGAGATGGGCATGCCGGCGCTGGCCTGCACCGACCACGGCAACCTCTACGGCGCCTTCGACTTCTACAAGCAGGGCAAGGCCGCCGGGGTCAAGCCCATCGTCGGCATTGAGGCCTACGTGGCTCCGGGCAGCCGGTTCGACCGGACCAAGCTGGGCGCCGACAGCAACAAGGTCGACAAGTACAGCCACATGACGCTGCTGGCGAGCAGCAACGCCGGCTACGCCAACCTGATCAAGCTGGCCAGCCTGGCCAGCCTCGAGGGCTACTACTACAAGCCGCGGGTCGACCGGGACCTGCTCAGCCGCTACGCCGAGGGGATCATCGGCACCAGCGGCTGCCTCGGCAGCGAGGTCAACCAGCTGCTGCTGCGCGGCGACCGCGAGGGCGCCCGGCGCACGCTGGGGGAGTACGCCGAGATCTTCGGCAAGGGCAACTACTTCGTCGAGGTGATGGACCACGGCATCGCCGACCAGGAGCGGACGACCCCTGACCTGATCAGGCTGGCCCGCGAACTCGACCTCCCGCTGCTGGCCACCAACGACCTGCACTACACGAAGAAGGAGGACTCGGTCGCGCACGAGGTCCTGCTCTGCGTGCAGACCGGCTCCACGATCGCCGACCCCGGCCGCTTCAAGCTCGAGACGCCGGAGTTCTACCTGAAGAGCCCGGCCGAGATGCGCCACCTCTGGCGCGACTTCCCCGAGGCCTGCGACAACACGCTGCTGATCGCCGAGCGGTGCGAGCTGGAGATCGCGGAGGGCAAGGACCTGCTGCCCCGCTTCCCGGTGCCCGAGGGGCACACGGAGGAGTCGTGGCTGCGCGCCGAGGTCGAGCTCGGCATGCGCACGCGGTGGGGCGCGGACCCGACGCCCGAGCAGCGCGCGCAGGTCGACTACGAGCTCGGCGTGATCAACCAGATGGGCTTCCCGTCGTACTTCCTGGTCGTCGCCGACCTGGTCCGGCACGCCAAGGAGAACGGCATCCGGGTCGGCCCCGGCCGCGGCAGCGCGGCCGGCTGCACGGTGTCCTACTGCCTCGGGATCACCGAGCTGGACCCGCTGAAGTACGGCCTGATCTTCGAGCGGTTCCTCAACCCCGAGCGCGTGTCCATGCCCGACATCGACATGGACTTCGACGAGCGCCGGCGCGGCGACATGATCCGCTACGCCACCGAGAAGTACGGCGAGGAGCGGGTCGCGCAGATCGTGACCTTCGGCACCATCAAGGCCAAGCAGGCGATCCGCGACTCGGCCCGCGTCCTCGGCCTGCCCTACGCCGTCGGCGACCGCATCTCCAAGCTGATGCCGGCGCCGATCATGGGCCGCGACGTCGGCCTGGCCGACTGCTTCGACCCCAAGGCCGACCGCTACGGCGAGGCCGGGGAGATGCGCCGCGCCTACGAGTCCTCGGCCGAGGACAAGATGGTCCTCGACACCGCCCGGGGCCTCGAAGGGCTGAAGCGGCAGGCCGGCGTCCACGCCGCCGGCGTCGTCATCTCGCGTGACCCGCTCACCGACCACATCCCGGTGTGGCGACGCGAGGCCGACGGCGCGATCATCACCCAGTTCGACATGGGCACGGTCGAGACGCTCGGCCTGCTCAAGATGGACTTCCTCGGGCTGCGCAACCTCTCCGTCCTCGACGACTGCCTGGCGCACATCAAGGACAACCGCGGCGAGACGGTGGTCCTCGAAGACGTCGGGCTCGACGACCCGGCGGCGTACGAGCTGCTCTGCAAGGGCGACTCGATCGGCGTGTTCCAGCTCGAGGGCGGGCCGATGCGCTCGCTGATGCGCTCCCTGCAGCCCAACTGCTTCGACGACATCTCGGCGCTCATCGCGCTCTACCGGCCGGGACCCATGGGTGTCGGCGCGCACATCGACTTCGTGGAGCGCAAGCACGGCCGCCGGCCGAAGACGCCGATCCACCCGGAGCTCGCCGAGCCGCTCGCCGAGGTGCTGGACGAGACGTACGGCGTGATCGTCTACCAGGAGCAGGTGATGGCGGCGGCGCAGAAGGTCGCCGGCTACACCCTCGGTCAGGCCGACCTGCTGCGTCGCGCTATGGGCAAGAAGAAGAAGTCGATCCTCGACAAGGAGTACGTCCCGTTCGCCGAGGGCATGCGCGCCAACGGCTACAGCGACTCGGCCGTCTCCAAGCTCTGGGAGGTGCTGGTCCCGTTCGCCGACTACGCCTTCAACAAGGCGCACTCGGCCGGCTACGGGCTGGTGTCCTACTGGACCGCGTTCCTCAAGGCCCGCTACCCCAGCGAGTACATGGCGGCGCTGCTCACGAGCGTCAAGGACAACCGCGACCAGAGCGCGCTCTACCTGCACGAGTGCCGGCGCATGGGCATCAAGGTGCTGCCGCCCGACGTCAACGACTCCGACCTCAACTTCACGCCTCGCGGCACCGACATCCGCTTCGGCCTGTCGGCGATCCGCAACGTCGGCGAGAACGTCGTCGAGTCGGTCATCGCCTCGCGCAAGGCGAAGGGCCGCTACACCGGGTTCTACGACTTCCTCCGCAAGGTCGAGGGCTCGGTCTGCAACAAGCGGGTCGTCGAGTCGCTGATCAAGGCCGGCGCGTTCGACTCGCTCGGCCACACCCGCAAGGGACTGCTCGCCGTGCACGCCGAGGCGATCGACGCGTGCCTCGACACCAAGCGGGCCGAGGCGATCGGCCAGTTCTCGCTCTTCGGCGAGGTCACGGCCGACGCCGGGGAGGGTTCGGGCGACGGGCTGACCGAGCTGCCGATCAGCGCGAGCGAGTGGGACAAGACGACGCTGCTCGCGTTCGAGCGGGAGATGCTCAGCCTCTACGTCTCCGACCACCCGCTGCTCGGCATCGAGCACGTCCTCGCGCAGCACGCGGACACCAAGATCAGCGACCTCAACGCGGAGAGCGCTCAGGAAGGCTCGGTCGTCACGGTCGCCGGCATCCTGTCCGGGCTGGCCCGCAAGACGACCAAGGCCGGTGCGCCGTGGGCGCAGGCGACGCTGGAGGACCTCGAGGGCGCGATCGGCGTGATGTTCTTCCCGGGGAGCTACGCGACGTGCGCGATGCTGCTCGCCGAGGACGCGGTCGTCGTCATCAAGGGCAAGCTCGACCGGCGCGACGACGAGGCCAAGCTGGTCGCGATCGAGGTGACGCGGCCCGAGCTGTCCCAAGCGCCGCGCGGGCCGGTGATCCTGCGGATCGAGGCCACGCGGTGCACCGAGCCGGTCGTCACCTCTCTGCAGGACGTGCTGCGCAGCCATCCCGGACTGACCGAGGTGCACCTGCACTTGCTGTCCGGCGCGAAGACCACCGAGCTGCAAGCTCGACGACGGGCTGCGCGTCTCCGCGACGCCGTCGCTGTTCGCCGACCTCAAGCAGCTGCTCGGCTCCAGCTGCCTGGGCTGACCAGTCCGTCAGCTCCGGCCAGGTGTGAGCACTGCGCCGCGCGCGTGGGGTGCCGGGCGCTCACACCTGCGGGCGGACCCGGCCCGGTGGAGGCTGTGGAGCCTCAGCTGCCGCCGTACGGCACTGTGAGGATCTCGAGCAGGTGGCCGTCGGGGTCGCAGAAGTAGACGCCGCGCCCGCCGTCGTGCGTGTTGGTCTGACCGGGCTGGGTGCGGCCCGGGTCGGCCCAGTGCTCCAGCCCGCGCTCCTGGATCCGGCCGAAGATCTCGGTCCACTCGTCCTCGCCGACCAGGAACGCGTAGTGCTGGGTGTCGAACCGCTCGTCGGTCTCGATGTAGTCGAGCGTCACCCCGTTGGCGAGCTCGACGCAGAGGAACGAGTAGAGCGCCACCGGCGGGTCGGGCAGGCCGAGGACCTCGACGAGGAACGTCGCCGCGACCTGCTTGTCGTGGCTGTGCACGATCGTGTGGTTGAGCTGGACGGCCACCGCGATCTCCTCCCGGTCCCGCCCTATCCTTCGCCCATGCCGCCGCCGGGTCGAGGTCTCGCGCTGGCCGGCACGGTGTGGACCGGCGGCGACGCGCAGCCGCAGCCCGGCTGGGTGGTCCTGATCGACCCGACCGGCCTCGTCGACCTGATCGGTCCCGCGGCGCAGGTCGACCTCCCGACCGACGTACGACGGATCGGCGGTTCGGGCTCCTGGATCGGTCCCGGCGTGGTCGACGCGCATGTGCACCTCGCCTTCGGGACGCCGGAAGAGGCGCTGCGTCACGGCGTCGTCGGGCTGCGCGACCTCGGCGCGCCGCCCGCGCTGGCCCGCTCGCTGCGCGCCGCGGGCGACGGCTCCACCGACGGGCCGCGCGTCCGCGTCGCAGGCCCGCTGCTGACCGCACCCGGCGGCTACCCGTCCCGGTCGTGGGGGAGAGACGGGTTCGCGCGGTTCGTCGACTCGCCCGCCGCGGCGCGGGCCGCGGTGGACGAGCTCGCCCGCGACGGCGTCGACGTGGTGAAGGTTGCACTCGAGCCGGCCGGTGGCCAGCCGGTGCCGTCGCTCGACGACGTGCGGGCTGTCGTCGACACCGCGCACGCCGCCGGGCTGCGGGTGACGGCACACGCGCTCGGCGCCGAGATGGTGCGCCGCGCCCTCGACGCCGGGGTGGACGAGCTGTGCCACACGCCGACGGAGCGGATGGCGCCGGCCGACGTCGAGCGGATCGCCGCGGCCGGGGTGACCGTCGTGTCGACGTTGGGCACGTTCTGCGCCATCGGCGACTGCAGCGGGGCGATCGCCAACGCGGCGGCGCTGGTCGCGGCCGGCGTACCGCTGGTCTACGGCACCGACCTGGGCAACGCCGGGACCCGGCCGGGCGTGGACCCGGCCGAGCTCGAGCGGCTCGCTGATTCGGGCCTCGGCCCGCTCGGCGCGCTGCGCGCGGCGACGGAGGGGTCGGCGGCGCTGCTCGGCGACCCGTCGGTCACCGGGCAGATCGCGGTGGGGGAGCCGGCGACCCTCGTCGTGCTCCCGGCCGACCCGCTGCTCGACCAGAAGGTGTGGCGCAGCCCGGACCTCGTCATGGTCGGCGGCGCGGTGTCCTACACCGGGTAGGTCAGTCCTCGGCGTGGTCGAGCACGATCCGGGCCAGCTTGACCACGGCCTCCTGCTCGACCGTCCCGGTGGCGCCGACCGCGAGCAGCCAGGTGGTCGAGCCGCGGCGCCAGCGCACCGTCACCAGGTCCGAGCCGGTCTGCGCCGACGAGCCGTTCGCCCCGCGTACGCCGCCCGCCTGGTCGCCCAGACCGGTCACCGGGAACGGCGTGCCGGTCTTCTGCGCCGACGCGAGGTCGGCGGTGAGGTCGGCGGTCGCGCCGTCGACGGTGTCGTACGTCGCCACGACGTTGACGATGAAGCGGCCGGACTTCTGGTCGCCGTACTGGACGACGTAGCCCTCCTTGAAGCCGTGCTCCTGCAAGCTCTTCTCGGCCGCCGCGCTGTCGCTCGAGAAGCCGGCGATCCGGCTGATGTCCGCCTCGCCGGTCTGTGCCAGCAGCGGGATGAAGCCCTCGGGCACGTCCTCCTCGCGCAGCACCTGGTCGGCGAGCGAGCCGGGTGGCAGCGTCACCGCGACCACCGGCTCCTTGCCGTCGTCGGAGCAGCCGACGAGCGCCGAGGTGGCGACGACGAGAGCGGCGGCGGTCGCGGCCAGCCGGGTGCGGGAGCCCATGGCGACAGTCTGCCGTGGACGCGGCGCAGTTGCGCGGCGCTGCGGCGTACGACACGCTCGGCGCGCCCCGGTCGGCCCGGCCACGTGAAGGGGCCACGGAGCCAGGGAGACCATGACCGCCACCGCCGCGACCGGCGCCGCGGCCGCCACGGCGGAGCCGGCCTGCGCCGTCCGCGGGCTCTCCCGGCGGTACGCCGATGTGCTGGCGAACGACGCCATCACGCTCGACATCGGCCGCGGCGAGGTCTTCGGCCTGCTCGGGCCCAACGGCGCCGGCAAGTCGACCTTCGTCCGTCAGCTGATGGGCCTGCTGCGACCGGACGAGGGCGAGATCCGGCTGCTCGGCGTCGACGTCGTACGCCGTCCCGATGCCGCGCCACGGCTGGCCGCCTACCTCGCGCAGGACGAGACCGCGGTGGCCGAGCTGACCCCGCGCCGGGCCGCCGAGCTCACCGGCCGGCTCCGCGGGCTACGTCGTGGCGCCGCGGCCCGGGCCGCCGACGACCTGATCGGCGAGCTCGGTCTCGACGACTGCGCGGACCGGCCGATGGTGCGGCTCTCCGGCGGTCAGCGCCGGCTCGCCGCGGTTGGCACCGCTCTGGTCGGTGACCGCGCGCTGCTCATCCTCGACGAGCCGACGACCGGGCTCGACCCGGTCGCCCGTCGCGCCGTCTGGAACGCGGTCGAGCGTCGGCGCAGCGCAGGCGCGACGGTCGTCCTGGTGACGCACAACGTCCTCGAGGCGGAGACCGTGCTCGACCGGGTCGCGGTGTTCGACGCGGGCCGGGTGATCGCGTGTGACACGCCCGGCCGGCTCAAGGCGCAGGTGTCGGCGGACCTGCGACTGGACCTGGTGTGGCGGGCGGAGGCACCGTCCGACGACAGCATCGTCGAGCGGCTCGCCGCCGTCGCCGAGGTGACCGGCCGGCGCTGGAGCGTCCGGCTGCCGGCCGATGAGGCCCGCGCGGCGCTCCTGCACCTGACGACCGGAGCGGCGCTGGCCGCCCTCGATGACTTCACGCTCGCGACGCCGACCCTCGAGGACGTCTACCTCGCGCTCGGTGGGCGGGCGCACGACCTGGAGCACGAGTGAGCGCCGCGCTGCCGCCGATGACCGGGTTCGGCGCGGCGTTCGCCGCGGTGTACGCCGGACAGCTCTCCCGCGCGCGGGTCGTCCGGATGTCGCTGCTGTTCGTCGCCACGCTGCAGTCGCTCGGGCTGGTGGTGCTGCTCCGCGGCGTCGTCGCCGAGGACCGGGTGGCCGAGAAGCAGCAGATCGTCGCCGGGGCGGTGGTGCTCGTCGTCGCCTTCGTCGCGCTGAACCTGCTGGCGCAGCGCCTCGGCCAGCTGCGCGCCTCCGGCGGACTCGACTACTACGCGGCGCTCCCGGTCCGTCCGTCCGCCGTCGTCCTCGGCATCGCGGCGTCGTACGCCTCGTTCACCGTTCCCGGTACGGTCGTCGTCGCGGTCGTGGGCGCCGCCCTCTACGACCTGCCCCTCGGCCATCTGTGGATGCTCATCCCCGTCGTCGCGGTCGCCGGCGCGGCGCTGTCCGGGCTGGGCGCCGCGCTCGGCCTCATCGCGCCGCGGCCGGAGCTGGCCACCGTGTGCGGGCAGCTCGGCATGAGCCTCGTGCTCTTCCTCGGGCTGGTGCGCGCGGAGCGGATGCCGCTGGTCCTCCGTGGCGTCCGCGCGCTGCTGCCGAGCACGTACGCGGCCGACGCCCTCGCGCGCGCCCTGTCCGCCGATCCGGCGTACGGCGCGATCGTGGGCGACCTGGCGATCTGCGCGGCGTCCGGCATCGCGGCGCTGGTGCTGGCGACCGTCGCGTTCCGTCGTGCCGTCACCCGCTGAGCACCGTGCTGCCGATGAGCACTGTGCTGCCGATGAGACAGTGCAGCCGATGAGAGACTGGACCGCATGACCTCTCCGTCGGACGACGACCCGTGGCGCACGTTCGTCGCCGCCCCGGCTCCGGTCGCTCCTCGGCAGCGGCTCCTCGACCTGCTCGACGCGTCCCGGGTCCCGGTGGCGATCACGGTCGCGCTGGCGCTGCTCGGCGCACCCGTGGGGTTGCTGTGGTCCCGGGTGAGCCCGCGAGTCGCGGTCTCGTTCTCCGCAGACGGCCCGTCGCTCGTGCACCCGGAGAGCAGTGAGTTCTTCGACACCGATGCGGCGTTCCTCGTCGTGCTGGTGCTCGCCGGTCTGCTGACCGGCGCGCTGATCTGGGCGTTCGGCCGGGGACGCGGGGTCCGCGTGCCCGTGGGCATCGCGGTCGGCGGCGTGGTGGCGGGCGGGGTCGCGCAGGCGGTGGGTGAGCGCGTCGTCGTCGACTCGCGGCTGGCCGAAGCGTGCCGGAGCGCGGTCTGCGACATCTACGACGGGACCATGCGCGTCCGCATCGGCGTGCTGCACCTCGACCAGGGCTGGCCAGGGCGGCAGCAGGTCTACCTCACCGGGATCGTCTGGGCCGTGGCGGCCCTGGTCGCCTTCTTCGCGCTCACCGCCGCGTTCGACGCGCGCGACGAGGTCGATCCCTGGACGGCACCCGAGGCGTGGGCTCCGCCGCAGCCGGCGTACGACTGGGCGCCCCCGGACCGCGGCTAGTTGAGCGAGAACGGCCCGGCGGTCTCCGTCGTCGGCGGCACGTCGATCGCTCGGCGGAGCAGCGCCGTCTCGCGGCGCAGCACCGTCAGCTCGCGGCGCAGCCGGGTCGACGCGTCCGGCACGGCGAGGAGCGACTGCTTCTCGGGCAGGTCGACGACCAGCGCCGCGGCGACCAGGTAGGAGACAAGCGCCGGGTCGTCGGGCAGCGCGGGTGGATCCACCTGCTCGTCGCGCGACTCGGCGACCACATTCCAGTACGTCGTGAACTCGGCAGTCACCGCCAGCGCGCGCGCCTCCGCGCCGTCCCCCAGCTCGTCGACGATGTACTCCACGGCTCCCCGCAGGTAAGGCCGCGAGTCGTCGACGTCGACCAGGCGGAACCGCGGGCCGCCGGTCGTGATGATGTCGTAGCGGCCGTCGGCGTACGGCTCGACCCGGCGCAGCTCGGCGACGCATCCGATGTCGTAGAGCACCGCGTCCTCGGCGGTCTCGAGGCCCTGGCGGATGGCGACGACCCCGAACCGGCGGGGCGCCGGGCCCTCCACCAGCTCGCGGACGAGCAGCCGGTAGCGCTCCTCGAAGATGTGCAACGGCAGCGGCACGCCGGGGAACAGCACGGTGTTCAGCGGGAACAGCGCGAGCGGCTCGGCCACGTCGACGACAGTAGTGCGCGTCAGGAGCGGGTATCGCTGTGGCGGCCGGCTCACGCCGAACGTAGGGTCTGGGCTTCCCCTTCCTGCGAGGAGCGCTGCGCCGTGCTGCGTCGGATCGACCTGCGGGGCGCCCCCGTGCCGCGCGACGTCGCGTCGCGGCTCCCGCGCGCCCGGCTCGACGTCGCCGCGGCGACCGAGGTGGTGGCGCCGGTTTGCGCCGACGTGCGGGTGCGCGGCGACGCCGCGGTACGTGATGCGACCGCCCGCTTCGACGGCGTCGACCTGCCCGACGCGCGCGTCCCGGAGGCCGCGCTGGCCGCCGCGCTGGAGGAGCTCGACCCCGACGTGCGCCGCGCGCTCGAGGAGTGCGCCCGGCGGGCCCGGCTCGTGCACGCAGCCCAGCGGCGCGACGACGTGGTCGTCGACGTGGCGCCGGGTGCCCGGGTCACCGAGCGCTACCTGCCCGTCGGCCGGGTCGGCCTCTACGTTCCAGGCGGCCGGGTCGCCTACCCGTCGAGCGTCGTCATGAACGTCGTCCCCGCCCAGGAAGCGGGTGTCGCGTCGATCGCCGTCGCGTCGCCGCCGAAGGCTGACAACGGCGGCCTGCCGCACCCGGTCGTCCTCGCCGCCTGCGCGCTGCTCGGGGTGACCGAGGTGTACGCCGTCGGCGGCGCGCAGGCGATCGCGATGCTCGCCTACGGCACCGAGACGGTCGACCCGGTCGACATCGTGACGGGTCCCGGCAACGTGTACGTCGCCGCGGCCAAGCGGGTCGTGCGCGGGGTCGTCGGCATCGACGCGGAGGCGGGGCCGACCGAGATCGCGATCCTGGCCGACGCCACGGCCGACCCGCGGCACGTCGCCGCCGACCTCGTCGCGCAGGCCGAGCACGACCCGCTCGCCGCCTGCCTGCTCGTCACCGACTCGGCGCCGCTCTGCGACGCGGTCGACGCGGCGCTCGTCGACCTGGTCGCCGGGGCGGGACACCGCGAGGTCGTCGCCGCGGCGCTGCGCGACCAGTCTGCGCACGTCCTCGTCGACGACATGACGAGCGGTGTGCGGGTCATCGACTCCTGGGCGCCGGAGCACCTCGAGGTGCTGACCGAGGACGCGGCCGACGTCGCGCGGCGCGTCCGCAACGCGGGCGCGGTGTTCGTCGGCGCGAGCGCGCCGGTGTCGCTCGGTGACTACCTCGCCGGCAGCAACCACGTGCTGCCGACCGGCGGCACCGCGCGGCACTCCGGCGGGCTGTCCGTCGACGCCTTCGTCCGCGGCGTCCACGTGGTCGAGTACGACGCGGCCGCCCTCGCGGAGGTCGAGCCGCACATCACGGCGCTCGGCGGCGCCGAGGACCTGCCCGCGCACGTCGCGGCGGTGCGTGCTCGCACCCACCGTGAGGCGGACTGATGGCCGACCTGTCGAGCCTGCCGATCCGCGACGACCTGCGGGCCCTGACGCCGTACGGCGCTCCGCAGCTCGACGTCGCGGTGCGCCTGAACACCAACGAGAACCCCTTCCCACCGCCTGCGTGCCCTCCTGGATGAGCTGCGGCATGCGCTGGCGGACACGGCGGGCGCTGCTCAACCGCTACCCGGACCGGGAGGCGACCGCTCTTCGCGCGGATCTCGGCGACTACCTCGGCCACCCGGCCGAGGGGGTGTGGGCGGCCAACGGCTCCAACGAGGTCCTCCAGCAGCTCTGCCAGGCGTTCGGCGGGCCTGGCCGCACGGCGCTCGGCTTCGAGCCGTCGTACTCGATGCACCGGCTGATCGCGCAGGCCTGCAGGCACCGAGTGGATCGCCGTCGACCGCGCGGAGGACTTCACGCTGTCGGTCGCCGCCGCGGTCGCCGCCGTCGAGCAGCACCGGCCGGACATCGTCTTCCTCTGCTCGCCGAACAACCCGACCGGCGACCGCGCTGCCCGCCGAGGTGGTCACCGCCGTGGCGGACGCCGCTCCGGGGATGGTCGTCGTGGACGAGGCGTACGCCGAGTTCTCCCACTCGCCGTCGGCGGTGTCGCTGCTCGCCGGCCGTCCGCGGCTGGTCGTCACCCGCACGATGAGCAAGGCGTTCGCGATGGCCGGCACCCGGCTCGGCTACCTCGCCGCCGACCCCGCGGTGGTTGACGCGCTGCGGCTGGTCCGGCTGCCGTACCACCTGTCGTCGCTCACCCAGGCCACCGCGCGGGTGGCGCTCGCGCACGCTGACGAGCTGCTGGCACGGTCGACCTGCTCAAGAGCGAGCGCGACCGCGTCGTCGCTGCACTGACGGGCGGCCGCGGCGTGCAGGTGGTGCCGAGCGACGCGAACTTCGTGCTGTTCGGCCGGTTCCCGTCCGCGCCGGACGACCTGGCAGGCGGCTGCTCGACCGCGGGGTGCTCGTGCGCGACGTGAGCGGCGGACGCCACCTGGCCGGCTGGCTGCGCGTCAGCATCGGCACGCCGGTGGAGAACGACGCCTTCCTCGCCGCGCTGCGCCGAGGTCATCAACGAGGAGCAGCAGTGACGCGTACGGCGCACGTCGAGCGGAGCCACCGGCGAGACGTCGGTCGTCGTCGACCTCGACCTCGACGGCACCGGGTCAGGGCTCGGCCGACACCGGCGTGCCGTTCTTCGACCACATGGTCGCCCAGCTCGGCAAGCACGGCGGCTTCGACCTCACCGTCGTCACGAAGGGCGACACGCACATCGACGCCCACCACACCGTCGAGGACACCTCCATCGCGATCGGCCAGGCGCTGCGCGAGGCGCTCGGCGACAAGGCCGGCATCCGCCGGTTCGGCGACGCGCTCGTGCCGCTCGACGAGGCGCTCGTGCCGGTCGCGGTCGACCTGTCCGGCCGGGCCGTACTGCGTGCACGACGAGCCTGACCTGGTCGAGCTGATCGGCAGCTACGACACGACGCTGACGAAGCACGTCTTCGAGTCCTTCGTGGCCGCCGCTCAGGTCTGCCTGCACGTCCGGGTGCTCTCCGGGCGCAACGCTCACCACATCGTCGAGGCGCAGTTCAAAGCCGTCGCTCGGGCGCTGCGCGACGCGGTGTCCCTCGACGGCCGGGTGTCCGGCGTACCGAGCACGAAGGGTGTCCTGTGAACGACGTCATGACCCAGATCACGGCGATCGGCTCCGCGCCGCTGGTGATCGGCGGGCTCGTGGTCCTGCTGGTGGTCCGCAAGATCATGATGGGCCTGCTCCTGGTCGGCTTCGGACTCGTCCTCGGCTCCGTCGCCTTCTTCCTGAGCCAGAGCTGAGCCGTCGCGGATGACACGTCGGCCGAGAGTGGTCGTGTACGACTACGGGTCGGGCAACCTGCGCAGTGCCGAGCGCGCACTCGTGCGGGCCGGCGCGGATGTCGAGGTGACCGCCGACCAGGTCGCCGGCCGTGCGGTGCGACGGGCTCGTGGTCCCCGGTGTCGGCGCGTTCGCGGCGTGCATGCAGGGCATCGAGGATGTCGGCGGGCGCGCCGTCATCAACGACCGGGTGGACCGCGAGCGGCCCGTGCTCGGCGTCTGCGTCGGGATGCAGGTGCTCTTCGACGACAGCGAGGAGGACGACCGCGCGACCAAGGGTCTCGGCGTCCTGCCAGGCACCGTGCGCCGGCTCCGCGACGCCGAGGTGCTGCCGCACATGGGCTGGAACACCGTCGCCGCCCGCGACGACAGCGTGCTCCTCGCAGCCGTCGCGCCCGACGACCGCTTCTACTTCGTGCACTCCTACGCCGCCTGCGTCGGCGCACCCGACTACGTCGAGATCGACGAGGTGACGGGCTGGACGACGCACGGCTCGAGGTTCGCCGCGGTCGTCGAGCGCGGGCCGCTGATGGCGACCCAGTTCCACCCCGAGAAGTCCGGCGACGTGGGAGCGCTGCTGCTCGCGACCTGGGTCGGGACCCTGTGACGGCGCTCGTCCTGCTGCCGGCCGTGGATGTCGCGGACGGCCAGGCGGTCCGGCTCGTGCAGGGCGCGGCAGGGACCGAGACGTCGTACGGCGCGCCGATCGACGCGGCACTGCAGTGGCAGCGCGACGGTGCGGAGTGGGTGCACCTCGTCGACCTCGACGCCGCGTTCGGGCGCGGCAGCAACCGGGAGCTGATCGCCGACGTGGTGCGCCGGCTCGACGTCCAGGTCGAGCTGTCCGGCGGCATCCGCGACGACGACTCGCTCGACGCCGCGCTCGCCACGGGCGCGGCGCGGGTCAACATCGGCACCGCCGCGATGGAGAACCCGGACTGGGTACGCCGGGCGATCGCCCGCGTCGGCGACCGGATCGCGGTCGGACTCGACGTCCGCGGCACGACGCTGTCGGCACGGGGCTGGACCCAGGACGGCGGCGACCTCTACGAGGCGATCACCCGGCTCGACGCCGATGGCTGCGCCCGGTACGTCGTCACCGATGTCCATCGCGACGGCACGCTGACCGGCCCGAACCTCGACCTGCTCCGCGTCGGTGTGCGCCGCGACCGACCGGCCGGTGGTGGCGAGCGGCGGCGTGAGCAGCCTCGACGACCTGCGCGCCATCGCGGCGCTCGCGGAGGTCGGCGTCGAGGGCGCGATCGTCGGCAAGGCCCTTTACGCCGGCGCGTTCACGCTGCCCGAGGCGCTGGCGGCGGTGACCGAGCTGTGACGGTTGCGGTGCGGGTCATCGCCTGCCTCGACGTCGACGCCGGCCGGGTGGTGAAGGGCGTCAACTTCACCGCCCTGCGCGACGCCGGCGACCCGGTCGAGCTGGCGGCGGCGTACGACGCGGCCGGCATCGACGAGCTGGTCTTCCTCGACATCACCGCGAGCAGCGACAGCCGCGACACGACCTCGACGTCGTCCGTCGTACCGCGGAGCAGGTCTTCATCCCGTTGACCGTCGGCGGGGGAGTTCGCTCGGTCGACGACGTGGACGCGCTGCTGCGCGCCGGCGCCGACAAGGTCTCGCTGAACACCGCGGCGATCGCCGACCCCGAGCTGCTCGTCCCGCGTGGCCGAGCGGTTCGGCAGCCAGTGCGTCGTGCTCTCGGTCGACGCGCGGCGGGCGGCTGACCAGCCGAGCGGCTTCGAGACGACGACGCACGGTGGCCGGCGCTCGGCGGGGCTGGACGCCGTCGAGTGGGCGCGCCGTGGCCAGGAGCTCGGCGCGGGCGAGATCCTGCTCAACTCGATGGACCGCGACGGCACGAAGGACGGCTTCGACCTCGAGCTGCTCCGCGCGGTCCGCGCTGCGGTGACAGTCCCGGTCATTGCCAGCGGCGGCGCGGGGTCGCCCGAGCACTTCGTGGACGCAGTCGACGCCGGCGCCGACGCGGTCCTCGCCGCGAGCGTCTTCCACTTCGGCGCGCTCTCAGTCACCCAGGTCAAGGACGCAATTCGTCAGGGTGGGCACGACGTTCGCTGAGCTCAGGGTTCACTGCGTCGTGCATGCCCGCGAAGAGCAAGGCCTCCTCACTGGTACAGGGCCGCCTCTGATCCTTCAGATCTTGTCCGGGTCTGGGCTTTCCCGAGGCCAGCTGAACAGCGCATCCGGAAGAGCGGTGACGAGGTCGAGCGTGAGGAAGGTTCGATCGAACTCCCCTTGCTCGTCCGACACCCACCGGTCCGCGAGAACGACGCCAGACTCGACGTCGACGTCCATTAGCCACTCGGGGAACCGTGGGTCGCCAAGTACCCGAACTCGGTAGGCAGTTCGTCCGAGTAGCTCCTCGACCTCGCCGGAGCACTCGAGCCGGAGCGTGGCGCGGCGAGAGCCTTGTCCCCAGAGGCCGCGCCGCCACCGTGGCACCAACATGTCGCGCAGGGAGCCCGAGTGATAGCCGGGTGGCGAGTGGGACTCCACCTGGACGTCTCCGCGGTCAGCGCTCCAGAGAGTGTGTGCGTCGTTGACTCGCATGCCTTGTGCGCTGTTGAGCAGCGCCCACGATCCGCCGCGGCGGAAGGCGAACACGCTCGCTGCACGCACTTCACCGGCTACCCGCTCGACGTAGGTACCGCAGGCGAACTCGGGTTCCGCCCCGCGAAGGACGTCGAGCAACAGCTCCGGAGTCATGCGTACATGCTGGCACTCGAGCCGTTCGTGTCCTGCCTCCTCGACCCGCCCGGATGCACGGCGAACGAATCGAGCAGCGTCATTTCGGTCACCCACCACCTGCTACATGGCGAGCTGGGTGGGGCCTCGGGGTTTGCTGGTGTAGGTGCGGAGGCCGTCGGGGCTGGTGATGGTGACGTTGCGGCCGGGGTCCATGTCGAGGGTCCAGCCGAGGGTGTGGATGAGGTAGTGGTGGAAGTCGCATAGGAGGACGAGGTTCGCTAGGTCGGTGCGGCCGCCGAAGCGCCAGTAGCGGATGTGGTGGGCGTCGGTGGCGTGGGCGGGTTTGGTGCAGTTGCCGGCGCGGCAGCCGCCGTCGAGGTGGTGCAGCGCTCGGCGTTGGGCGGGGCTGACGTCGCGGGTGGTGCGGCCGAGGTCGAGGAGCTCGCCGTTGGGGCCGAGGACGACGCGGGCGTAGCGGGCGTCGCAGCAGGTCTGGTGCATGCGGCTGATCGGCAGCGGGGTGCCGTCGTCGTAGACCGCGGGGTTGTGGGTGGGGCAGGGGAAGCCGCGCAGGGTCTCTTCGCGGACGGTGACGTTGACGGTGGGCCGGCTGCCGCCGGTGACCGGCAGCTGGTCGGCGTTGATGGCGATGCGGGCGAGGTCGGCGATCGCGTCGGCGTTGCGCTGGCCTTGGGTGCGGTCGTCGGACGCCCCGGCTTTCTTCGCGAGGGCGTCCATCGCGAGGAGCAGCGGCCGGGCGGTCTCGGGGTCGAGCATCCCGTTGATGCTGACCATGCCGCCGATGGTTTCGGCGAGGCGGACCCACCGTGACTCGTACTGCTTCTCGGTGTCGCGTTCGTGCCGGTCGGGGAAGGCGACGGCGACCCAGCGCTGCACCAGCATCCGGAACGTCTTCGGGTCGAACTCCCGGGCCAGGTCGGTCAGCATCTTCTCGTCGGCGGCCACGCGCTCCGGGTCGAGGCGCCGGGTGGCCGAGGCGAGGACCTGCACGTGGGCGGGGGTGACGTCGCCGTCGGCGAGGGCGGCGGCCATCACCGGCAGCCGCTCGCCGTCGCGGCCCAGGGCGCGGATCTCCTCGGCGGCGTGCTTGCCGAGGTTGGAGCGGGCCTGCAGCCAGGAGCTGACTGTGCCGGCGGCTTCGTCGACGTGCGAGGCGCGCAGCTCGATCTGCCGGACCCGCTCGGCGCGGGCGGCTTCGAGGCGGCGGATCTGCCGGCCGATCGCGAGTGCTTCCTCGTGCAGCGCCTGGTCGGGCAGGTCCGCGACGGCCGAGCGCACGGCAGAGTCGACCGCAGACTCCAGGCGCTCCAGCAGATCCGGCATGCATTGAACGTACCCGACAGCACCGACAGAAACTGCTGGGCAACAGTGATTGGGGACAAGAAAACGAACATATGTTCGAAGAGCGGGAACGTCGGCCGGTGCACCTTCCCCGCCCGCCCCGTAGGGTCGGCCGAATGGGCGACGCGGGTGGGACATCGACGGCTGGCGGGTCGGACCAGCCGATCATCGAGCTGCTCGGCGCCGCCCGGATGGCGGCGGCGTACGAGCTCGCGGATCTCATCGACCGATGCGCGAAGAACCTCGGCGCCGGCCGCGCGATCGCCTACCTCGCCGACCTGCAGCAGCAGGTCCTGGTCCCGTTCGTACCGGTCGGTCCGGGCGACGCGACGCTGACCCCGCTCAGCGTCGATGCGTCGCTCGCCGGCCGGACGTTCCAGTCCTTCGACGTGCACACCCAGGACGCCGGCAGCGACGGTGTCCGGGTCTGGCTGCCGCTGCTCGTCGGGACCGACCGGCTCGGCGTCCTCGGCGTCACGGTCGACGACCCGGCGATGCTCGAGGAGTCCGACGGCAGCCTGCTCACGCTGCTCGCGCGCCTCGCATCGGTCGCCGCCGAGCTGATCGTGTCGAAGTCGGCGTACGGCGACACGGTGGTCCGGCTGCGGCGGCGCACGGAGATGGGCCTCGCCGCCGAGATGCAGTGGTCCTTGCTCCCGGCGCTGACCTTCACCAGCCGTCCGATCACCGTCGCGGCGGCGTTGGAACCGGCGTACCACGTCGCCGGCGACACGATCGACTACGCGGTCGACGCGGGGATCACCAACGTCGCGATCTTCGACGGGATGGGCCACGGCCTGCAGAGCGCGCAGTGCGCGGTGCTCGCGGTGGCGGCGTACCGCAATGCTCGCCGGTCATTCCGCACGCTCACCGAGACGATGCACTCGATCGACGACGCACTGGTGACCGGACTCGCGGGCGAGGTGTTCACGACCGCGGTGCTCGCTCAGCTCGACACGGACTCCGGGGTGCTCCAGTGGGTCAACGCGGGGCATCCGGAGCCGCTCCTCCTGCGCGGAGGCCGGCTGGTGAAGTCCCTTCACGTCGCCCCGCGGCCGCCGCTCGGCCTGGGCGATCTCCGCGCGGGTGACCCGGTGCTCGTCGGCGACGAGCACCTCGAGCCGGGCGATCGCGTGCTTCTCTACACCGACGGCGTGGTCGAGGCGCGCTCGCCCGACGGCGAGTTCTTCGGCGTCGATCGGCTCGTCGACCTCCTCGTCCGGCACCTCGCGGGCGACCTCCCGGCCCCGGAGACGATGCGGCGTGTCGTGCGCGAGCTCCTCGACCACCAGCAGGGACCGCTGAACGACGACGCGACACTTCTCATGCTCGAGTGGCGAGGCGGGAACGAGGACGCCGTTCTCACCTGATCGGCGCATCGACAGCGCGCGCCGCCGGGCCCTAGCGTGCGGCGGGTCACCTATCAGGAGGTACGCAGATGGCGCTGTTCATGGACGTGCACAACCTCGAGGGCGGCGTGACCGTCGACGACGTGGCGAAGGCGCACGAGGCCGACCTCGCCACCCAGGGCGCGCACGGCGTGTCGTACAAGAAGTACTGGGTCAACGAGGAGCTCGGCAAGATCTTCTGCCTGGTGGAGGCGCCCGACGCGGAAGCCGCGAACACGGTGCACCGCGACGCCCACGGGCTGGTCGCCGACCAGATCTTCGAGGTCACCGAGCACTCCTGACGCGCGCCGCACCTGGCTGACGCGACCGCGCGGGCACACTGCACGGTGTGCCCGCGCGTCGCGTCATCGCCCTCTCGGCGTACGCCGTGGGGCTGGTCGTCTTCTCTCTCACCGTCGGCCTGCCGATCGCTCGTGACCGGCTGCTGATCTGGGTCGTCCTGGCACTCGTCGCGCTGTGCGTCGACCGCCCGCGCCGCCTGGTCCGCGGCCTGCTGGTCGACTGGCTGCCGTTCTTCGTCGCGCTGATCGCGTACGACGTCATGCGCGGCGCGGCGGACGACCTCACGGCGCGGGCGCACCTCGACCCCCACCTCGCCTTCGATCGGGTGGTCTTCGGCCGGCCGCCAACGCTGTGGCTGCAGGAGCACTTCTGGTCCGGCGAGCCGCGGCTCTACGACTACCTCGCCTGGGTCGTCTACATCTCGCACTTCGTGGTGCCGCTCGGCCTCGCGGTCGTCCTCTGGGAGCGGTCGTCGGTGGCGTTCCGACGCTATGTCGCCGCGCTGCTCAGCCTCACCTTCGCGGCCTTCGTCACCTACGCCGCCTACCCGGCCATCCCGCCGTGGCTCGCCTCGAAGCAGGGTGACCTCGCCCCCACCGACCGGGTCGTGTCCGACGTCTTTGCCACGACCGGCCTGCACAAGGCGAGCTCGCTGGTCGACACCGGGACCGCGCTGTCCAACCCGGTGGCTGCGCTGCCGTCGCTGCACGCCGCGGTGCCGCTGCTGATCGTGCTGCTCTACTGGGGCGCCGCGCGGCGGACCTGGCAGCGGGTCGCGCTGGCGTCGTACCCGGTCGTCATGGCCGTCGTGCTGGTCTACGGCGCCGAGCACTACGTGTTCGACATCCTGCTCGGCTGGCTGTACGCCGTGGCCGTCGTCGTAACCCTGAGGAAGCTGTCCGGGCGCCGAGGTACGGTCAAGGAACCATGACCTCGCCGCCGCCGCCGTCCCCGCTGGCCGGGGGACGGGTGGTCCGGCGCGGCCTCGCCGTCCTCGGCCGGGCCATCAAGGAAGAGCCCTGGGTCTTCACGGTCGCGACCATCGGGGCGTCGATCTTCGCGGCGACGACGGTGGCCAGCGCGGTCGTCCTGGGCATCGTCACCGACCGGGCGATCATCCCGTCGTTCGACTCCCGCGATCCGCGCGACGGCGCGCTGGTCGGCGCGGTGGCGCTGCTGCTCGGTGTCGCGCTGGTCAAGTCGCTGGGGCTGGTGATCCGACGCGTCGGCGCCAGCTTGATGCAGACCCGGCTGCAGGCGACGTACCGCCGGCGGGTCACCCGCCAGTACCTGCGGCTGCCGCTCTCGTGGCACCACCAGCACTCGACCGGCGAGCTGCTCAGCAACGCCAACTCCAACGTCGAGGCGGTCTTCTACCCGATCGCGCCGCTGCCGTTCTCCGTCGGCGTCGTCGTGATGCTGCTGATCGCGTCGGTCGTGCTCGTCCTCACCGACCCGGTCCTCGCCCTGGTCGGGTTCGTCGTGTTCCCGGCGCTGGCCGCGCTCAACGTCGCGTTCACCCGGCGGATGCAGCCCAAGGCGATGCGGGCGCAGCAGCTCCGCGGCGAGGTGTCCTCCGTCGCGCACGAGAGCATCGACGGCGCGCTGGTCGTGAAGACGCTCGGCCGCGAGACGGCCGAGACCGACCGCTTCCGCGAGGTGAGCGAGCGGCTCCGCGACGAGATGGTCGGCGTGAGTCGGGTCCGCGCGCTGTTCGACCCGCTGATGGACGCGCTGCCCAACGTCGGCGTGCTCCTGGTGCTCTTCGCCGGCGCCTACCGGGTGCGCTCTGGTCACGTCGACGCCGGCGAGGTGGTCCGGGTCGCCTACCTCTTCACGCTTCTTGCGATCCCGATCCGCGGCATCGGCTGGGTGCTGGCCGACCTGCCCCGCTCGGTCGTCGGCTGGGACCGCGTGTCGCGGGTTCTCGACGCCAAGGGCGCCCTGCCGTACGGCGACGTCGAGGCTGAGCCATCTGTGCTCCCTGCGCATGTCGAGGTCGACGCGGTGTCCTTCGCGTACGACGACACCGACGTGCTGCACGACCTGACGTTCGCGGCTTCGGAGGGCCGCACCATCGCCGTCGTCGGGCCGACCGGGTCGGGCAAGTCGACCACCGTCTCGCTGCTGGTCCGGCTGGCCGACCCGCGAGCGGGCGAGGTGCGGCTCGACGGCGACGACCTGCGGACGCTGCGCAAGGGCGACCTCGCCGAGCACGCTGCGGTCGTCTTCCAGGAGTCGTTCCTCTTCGACGACACCGTGCGCGGCAACCTCACTCTCGGCGCCGACGTGGCGGACTCCGAGGTCGTCGCCGCTGCGCGGCTGGCGCAGGCGCACGAGTTCATCTCCGCGCTGCCGGACGGCTACGACACCGTCGTCGGCGAGCGCGGCACGACGCTCTCCGGCGGGCAGCGCCAGCGGATCGCGCTGGCCCGCGCCCTCGTCCGCAAACCGCGGCTGCTCGTCCTCGACGACGCGACGTCGAGCGTCGACCCGAGCGTCGAGGCGGCGATCCTGCACGGGCTGCGCGACGCGGAGCTGCCGTCCACGGTCGTCGTCGTCGCCTACCGCCAGGCCACGATCGCGCTCGCCGACGAGGTGGTGTTCATCACGGCCGGCCGCGTCGTCGACCGCGGCACCCACGCGGAGCTGCTCGCCAGGCAGCCGGCGTACGCCCGGCTGGTCACGGCGTACGACGACGTCACCTCCGACCGCGAGCCGGCGGCGTGAGCGCCGGCGTCGCGGTGCCCGAGGCGCCGCTCGGGATACGCGAGGGACCGGCCGGCAGCTGGCACGTGCTGCGCCGCGGGCTGCAGCTGTCGCCGGAGTTCCGCGACGGCGTCCGGGTGACCGCTCTGCTCGCGCTGGTCGCGACTGCCGGCCGGCTCGTCGTGCCGGTCGTCATCCAGCAGACGCTGGACAAGGGTCTCCGCCGCGACGGTGGGGTCGACGTCGGCTTCGTCCAGCGCACCCTGCTCGTCGCCGCGGCCGTGCTGGTCTCGACCGCCCTGGCCAGCTATGCCACCAACCTGCGTCTCGCCCGCAACACCGAGCGCGCGCTGTCCGCGCTGCGGGTGCGCGCCTTCCGGCACGTGCACGACCTCTCGGTGCTGCACCAGGCCGCTGAGCGCCGAGGTGCGCTGGTCTCGCGCGTCACCACCGACGTCGACACCATCAGCCAGTTCATGCAGTTCGGCGGTCTGCTCCTCGTCATCAACACCGGTCAGCTGCTCGTCGCGCTGGCGGTGATGGCCTACTACAGCTGGCAGCTGACGCTCGTCGTCGTGGTCGTCTTCGTCCCGCTGACCGTCGCGCTGCGACACACCAACCGGCGGCGCGGCGAGGCCTTCGACGTCGTACGCCGGCGTATCGGCGAGGTGCTCGGCGCGATCGCGGAGAGTGTCGTGGCCGCTCCGGTCGTCCGCGCCTATGGCGTTGAGGACCGCACCGCCGCGCGGATCGACTCGGCCGTCGACCGGCATGCCGCGTCGCAGGTACGGGCCGTTCGGCTCTCCGCGACGATGTTCGCGATCGTCGAGATGAGCGCCGCCGCGGCGTCCGCGGCGGTCGTCGTGATCGGCGTGCTGATCGGCGTCGACGGCAGCCTCACCGCGGGCCAGCTGGTCGCGTTCCTCTTCCTGGTGACGTTCTTCGTCGGACCGCTGCAGATCACCACCGAGGTGCTGAGCGAGGCGCAGTCGGCGATCAGCGGATGGCGGCGGATCCTCGGCATCCTCGACACCCCGGCCGACGTGCGAGACCCGGCGCTGCGCGCGGAGGGCGCCGTCGACCTGCCGCCGGGACCCGTCGGCGTGCACTTCGACCACGTGGGGTTCCGCTACCCCAGCGGGCCTCCTGTCCTGCACGACGTCGACCTGTCCATCGAGCCGCAGCGCCGGGTCGCGGTCGTGGGTCAGACCGGGTCCGGCAAGACGACGTTCGCCAAGCTGCTGACCCGGCTGATGGACCCGACGCGACGGGCGGGTCCTGCTCAACGGCGTGCCGCTCACCGACGTCTCGTTCGAGAGCCTGCGCCGGCGGGTCGTGATGGTGCCGCAGGACGGCTTCCTCTTCGACACGTCGATCGCCGAGAACGTCCGCTACGGCCGGCCGGACATCGGCGACGACGACATCGAGCTGGCCTTCACCGAGCTCGGCCTCGGCGACTGGCTGGCCCTGCTGCCGCACGGTCTCCAGACCCGGGTAGGGGAGCGCGGCGAGTCGCTGTCCGTCGGCGAGCGCCAGCTGGTCGCGCTGGCCCGCGCGTACGTGTCCGACCCCGACCTGCTGCTGCTGGACGAGGCGACCTCGGCGGTCGACCCCGCCACCGAGACGCGCCTGCAGCGCGCCCTCGAAGGAGTCACCCGCGGCCGGACCGCGGTGTCCATCGCGCACCGGCTCTCGACCGCCGAGGCGGCGGACGAGGTGATCGTGTTCGACGCCGGGCGGGTGGTGCAGCGCGGGTCGCACGACGAGCTGGTGGCCCAAGGGGGCGTCTACGGCGCGCTGTGGGCGAGCTGGACCTCGCGCCGTACGAGCTGACCCACCGCGCGTGCGAAACTCGTGCCCATGCCTGCCGCCCGCCCCACCTCGCTCGACCCCGCCATCGCCGCACGCCTGAAGCGCGACCAGGACGGCCTCGTCGTCGCCGTCGCGCAGCAGCACGACACCGGCGAGGTGCTGATGGTCGGCTGGATGGACGACGAGGCGCTGCACCGCACCCTGACCACGGGCCGCTGCACCTACTGGAGTCGCAGTCCGCCAGGAGTACTGGGTGAAGGGCGAGACGTCAGGTCACCAGCAGTGGGTCAAGTCGGTCGCGCTCGACTGCGACGGCGACACCCTGCTCGTGCGCGTCGACCAGGTCGGCGCGGCCTGCCACACCGGTGACCGCACCTGCTTCGACGCGGGCGACCTCGGCGCCGTCGTGGGCTCGCCCGGCTCGTGACGCACCGGCGCCGTCGTACCGGATCTCGCGACGTTCCGGGAGCTCGCGCGCGAACGCCGGGTGATCCCGGTGACGCGGCGGCTGCTCGCCGACGGCGAGACGCCGGTCGGCGTCTACCGCAAGCTGGCCGCGGAGCGACCGGGCACCTTCCTGCTCGAGTCGGCCGAGCACGGCGGCGTGTGGTCGCGCTACAGCTTCGTCGGCGCGCGGTCCGCGGCCACGCTGACCGAGCGGGACGGCGAGGCGCGCTGGCTCGGCCGGCCGCCCCAGGGCGTGCCGACCACGGGTACGCCGCTCGAGGCGCTGGCGGGGACCGTCGAGCTCCTGCGGACCGAGCGGCTGCCGGGCCTGCCGCCGCTGACCGGCGGTCTGGTCGGCTACGTGTCCTACGACGTGGTGCGCCGGCTCGAGCGGCTGCCGTCGACCGCGGTCGACGACCTGCGGCGTGCCGGAGCTGGCGATGCTGCTGGCGACCGACCTCGCCGTTCTCGACCACGCCGACGGCTCGGTGCTGCTCATCGCCAACGCCATCAACTGGGACGGCAGCGACGAGCGGGTCGACGCGGCGTACGCCGACGCCTGCGATCGGCTGGCGGCGATGCGGCGCGACCTGGCATCGCCGGCCGCCGCGACCGCGTCGACCGTGGCCGAGGACATCGACGTCAGCGACATCGCCTCGACCGGGCCGGCGCAGGGCTACCCGGTCAGCGGTGGACGCGGTGAAGGAGCAGATCCGCGCGGGCGAGGCGTTCCAGGTCGTGCTCTCGCAGCGGTTCGAGACCGCGACGACCGCGACCGCGCTCGACGTCTACCGCGTGCTGCGCGTCCTCAACCCGAGCCCCGTACATGTACCTGTTGCGCATCGGACGGGTCGTCGACATCGTCGGCTCGCTCACCTGAGGCGCTGGTCACGGTGTCGCAGGGACGTGCGCTGCTGCACCCGATCGCCGGAACCAGGCCGCGCGGTGCGACGCCCGAGGAGGACGTCGGCCTCGCGGCGGAGCTGCTCGCCGACGACAAGGAGCGGGCCGAGCACATCATGCTCGTCGACCTCGGCCGCAACGACCTGGGCCGGGTGTGCGCGCCGGGCAGCGTCGACGTGCGTCGACTTCATGACGGTCGAGCGCTACTCGCACGTGATGCACATCGTGTCGACCGTCGTCGGTGACCTGCGGCCCGGATGCACCGGCCTCGACGCGCTGACCGCGATGCTTCCCGGCCGGCACGCTGTCCGGCGCCCCGAAGCCGCGCGCGATGGAGATCATCGAGGGGCTCGAGCCGACGCGGCGCGGGCTCTACGGCGGCGCTGTCGGCTATCTCGACTTCGCCGGCGATCTCGACACGTGCGATCGCGATCCGCACGGTGCTGCTCAAGGACGGCGTGGCCTACGTGCAGGCCGGCGCGGGCATCGTCGCCGACAGCGACCCGGCGGCCGAGGACCGGGAGTGCCGCGCCAAGGCCGCAGCCGTCCTCACCGCGGTGCGCGCCGCCGAGACCCTCCGGCCGGCATGAGGGGGACGCGCGGCCTGCTGCTCGCGCTGCTGCTCTGCGTCGTCGGGTCCGCGATCGTGCTCGGCGCGACCGGCCGCCCGTGGGTACGGCGGGAGGCGCGGGTCAGCTCGCCGACCCCTGAGCGCCCCGACGCCTTCGTCACGACGACGTCCGAGCGCACCGGCGCTGACGTCGCGCCGGGGGTGCGTGCCCTCGGCCTGGTGTCTCTGGCGGGCGGCGCGGCGCTGCTGGGGTCACGGGGACGTGGCCGGCAGGTCGTCGGCGCGGTGCTCGCGTCAGCCGGCGTCGGCACGGCGTACCTCGCGGTGCGGGTCGACCACGCCGGGCGGACCGGCGCGGTGGCCACGGCGGCAGCTGCGGGTCTCGTCGTCGCGGCCGGTGGGATGGTGACGATGGTCAACGGGTCGGCCTGGCCGGCGCTCGGCGCGCGGTACGAGCGCTCGGAGACGGCACCGCGCGACCGCGACGAGCTGGCCGACACCTGGGAGGCGCTCGACCGCGGCGAGGACGTCGAGTAGCGCTGCGCACCCCGCTCGGGCGATGGTGGACGGGTGGAACGCCGGGAG
Organism: uncultured Actinomycetota bacterium; assembly: GCA_963765815.1. Taxonomy (GTDB): domain Bacteria; phylum Actinomycetota; class Actinomycetes; order BP-191; family BP-191; genus DATLNF01. Next base: position 228,800 of record CAVXXT010000001.1, read on the forward strand.
CTGCTGCGGGGCGGCGTCGTCGGACTGGCTGCTGTCGCCGTCGGCGGCACCGGCTGGCTGACGTCGCTGAGTCGCGCGCCCGACCAGGCCCAGCCCGGACCGGGACCGTACGGCGCGCTGCGCGCCCCCGACCGCAACGGCGTCCAGCTGCCCGCCGGGTTCACCAGCCGCGTCGTCGCGCGCAGCCGCCAGGCGGTCGGCGGCTACGTGTGGCACGACGCCCCGGACGGTGCCGCGTGCTTCCCGACGTCGACCGGCTGGGTCTACCTCTCCAATGCCGAGCTGCCGGCCGGCCAGGGCGGCGTCGGCGCCATCCGCTTCCGGCGCGACGGCTCGGTCGAGCGCGGCTATCGCGTCCTGCGCGGCACCACCGCCAACTGCGCCGGCGGCGCGACTCCATGGCACCGCTGGCTGTCCTGCGAGGAGCACCCACGGGGCCGCGTCTGGGAGTGCGACCCGGCGGCAGCGGCGGCCCCGGTCGCGCGGCCGGCGATGGGCGTGTTCCAGCACGAGGCCGCGACGTGCGACGCCGATCTCGGGGTCGTCTACCTCACCGAGGACCGGCCCGACGGCTGCCTCTACCGGTTCCGGCCGACGACATGGGGCGACCTGTCGCGCGGGGCGCTCGAGGTGTTCTGCCTGTCGTCGAGCACCGGTCGCGGCAGCTGGCGGCGGATCCCGGACCCGTCAGCGGCCGACCGGGAGACCCGGGCGCAGGTCGCGGCGGCCCGGCGCTTCAACGGCGGCGAGGGCGCGTGCTACCTGTCGGCGACCCGCACGCTCTTCTTCACGACGAAGGGCGACGGGCGGGTGTGGCGGCTCGACACGCGCACCGACACCCTCGACATCGCGTACGACGACAGCACGTCCCGCGGCGGCGCGCCGCTCACCGGCGTCGACAACGTGATCGTGTCGCGCAGCCACGACCTCTACGTCGCCGAGGACGGCGGCTCGATGGACGTCTGCGTCATCACGCCGGCCGGCGACGTCGCGCGGTTCCTGCACCTCGTCGGCCACGACTCATCAGAGATCACCGGCATCGCGTTCGCGCCGACGCACGACCGGCTCTACTTCTCCTCGCAGCGCGGGACGACCGGGCGCAGTCGCGACGGCGTGACCTTCGAGGTGCACGGCGCGTTTCGCGCCAGGTCGGGCTGAGCCCCTTCCGGAGGACAGCGGGCTGAGCGGTTCCAGGGGTCTCGTGAGCCGCAGTTACGATGAGAGTCCGAACCCGAGGTCCGAGGAGTCCGTGGCGTGAGTGTGCTCGACGAGATCGTCGCGGGCGTCCGTGCCGACCTCGTCGACCGTGAGCAGACCACGTCGCTCGACCAGCTCAAGGAGCTGGCTGCGCGCAAGCCCCCGGCACTCGACGGCATCGCCGCGCTGTCCGGCAAGGACGTCAGCGTCATCGCAGAGGTGAAGCGCTGCTCGCCGTCCAAGGGCGCCCTCGCCGCGATCGCCGACCCGGCCGGGCTCGCCGCCGACTACGTCGCAGGTGGTGCCGCCGTCATCAGCGTGCTGACCGAGGGCCGTCGCTTCGGCGGCAGCCTCGCCGATCTCGACGCCGTACGACGCAGCGTCGACGTCCCGATCCTGCGCAAGGACTTCGTGGTCTCGCCGTACCAGATCTGGGAGGCGCGAGCGTACGGCGCCGACCTGGTGCTGCTGATCGCAGCGGCGCTGGAGCAGACCAAGCTGGTCAGCTTCGTCGAGCGGGTCGAGTCGCTCGGCATGACGCCGCTGGTGGAGGTGCACGACCGCGAGGAGCTCGAGCGTGCGCTCGACGCCGGCGCGCGGCTGGTCGGCGTCAACGCGCGCAACCTGCACACGCTCGAGGTCGACCGGTCGATCTTCGCCGAGCTCTCGCCGCTGATGCCGGCCGAGTGCGTGAAGGTCGCCGAGAGCGGCGTGCGCGGGCCGCACGACCTCATCGCCTACGCCGCCGCGGGCGCGCACGCGGTGCTGGTCGGCGAGGGCGTCGTCACTGGCCGCGACCCGCGACAGGCGGTGCGCGAGCTGGTGACCGCCGGCGCGCACCCGGCGACCCGTGGCGTCGACCCGGACCAGTGAGCCGGTGAGCTCGCCGGCGGTGCCCGACGCGACCGGGCACTTCGGCCCGTACGGCGGCCGATTCGTGCCCGAGGCGCTGGTGGCGGCGCTCGACGAGCTGACCACGGCGTACGCCGACGCCCGCGCTGACAGCTCCTTCATCGCGGAGCTGGACCGGCTGCAGTCGACGTACGCCGGCCGTCCGACGCCGCTGACCGACGCGCGCCGGCTGGCCGAGCACGCCGGTGGAGGGCAGATCCTGCTCAAGCGCGAGGACCTCGCGCACACCGGCTCGCACAAGATCAACAACGTCCTCGGCCAGGCGCTGCTCACCCAGCGGATGGGCAAGCGCCGGGTGATCGCCGAGACCGGCGCCGGCCAGCACGGCGTCGCGACCGCGACCGTCTGCGCGCTGCTCGGCCTCGACTGCGTCGTCTACATGGGCGAGGAGGACACCCGCCGGCAGGCGCTCAACGTCGCGCGGATGCGACTGCTCGGCGCCGAAGTGGTGCCGGTGACGATCGGGGCGCGCACCCTCAAGGACGCGATCAACGAGGCGATGCGCGACTGGGTGACCAACGTCGACGACACGCACTACTGCATCGGCTCGGTAGTCGGCCCGCATCCGTTCCCGGCCATGGTCCGCGACTTCCAGCGGGTGATCGGCGTCGAGGCCCGCGCGCAGGTGCTCGCGCTGACCGGACGGCTGCCGGACGCGGTCGTCGCCTGCGTCGGCGGTGGCTCCAACTCGATGGGCATCTTCCACCCGTTCGTCGACGACGCCGACGTGCGTCTCGTCGGCTGCGAGGCCGGCGGCGACGGCGTCGACAGCGGCCGGCACTCCGCGACGCTGGTCGGGGGCGCGCCCGGAGTGCTGCACGGCGCGCGGTCCTACCTGCTGCAGGACGCCGACGGCCAGACGCTCGAGACGCACTCGATCTCGGCCGGCCTCGACTACCCGGGGGTCGGCCCCGAGCACGCGTGGCTGCGCGACTCCGGCCGGGCGACGTACCGCGCCGTCGACGACGCCGCAGCGATGGCGGCGTTCCGGCTGCTCTGCCGGACCGAGGGGATCATCCCGGCGATCGAGACCGCGCACGCCGTCGCCGGCGCGGTCGACGTCGCGCGTAAGCTCGGCCCCGACTCGATCGTGCTGGTCAACCACTCGGGCCGCGGCGACAAGGACGTCGACACCGCGGCCCGGTGGTTCGCGCTCCTCGATGAGCAGCCGACGACAGAGCAGTCGTGACTGACCTCAGCGCTCCGTTCGCGGCGGCGCGCGCCGAGAGTCGGGCCGCTCTGGTCGGCTACCTGCCGGCGGGCTTCCCGTCGGTCGACGGCTGCGTCGAAGCGTTCTGCGCACTGGCCGCGGCGGGCGTCGACGTCTTCGAGGTCGGCCTGCCCTACTCCGACCCGCTGATGGACGGCCCGGTGATCCAGGCCGCGGTCCAGCGTGCGCTCGACGCCAAGGTCGGCACCGCGCAGGTGCTCGACACGGTGCGGCGCGTGGTCGACACGACGGGGGTGCCGACGGTCGTGATGACCTACTGGAACCCGGTCGACCGGTACGGCGTCGCGCGCTTCGCCGCCGATCTCGCCGCGGCCGGCGGCTGCGGCGTCATCACACCCGACCTCGTGCCCGAGGAAGCCGCCAACTGGATCGACGCCGCGACGGCGTCCGACATCGCACCCGTCTTCCTGGTCGCCCCGTCGTCGACCGAGGCCCGGCTGCGGGTGGTCGCCGGGGTCACCCGAGGGTTCGTCTACGCCGCCTCGACGATGGGCGTCACCGGTGCGCGCGCCGCGGTCGGCAACCGCGCCGAGGAGCTGGTCGGGCGGGTCAAGGCCTTCACCGACCTGCCGGTCGCGGTCGGGCTCGGCGTGTCCACCGGGGCGCAGGCCGCCGAGGTCGCGTCGTACGCCGACGGCGTCATCGTCGGCTCGGCGCTGGTGGCGACCCTGCTCGACGCGGCCGGCGGGGACGGCGTCTCGGCGCTCAGCGCGCTCGCGGCCGACCTGTCGCTCGGCGTGCGGTCCGCCACCGGGTGAGCGCACGGCACCCGGACGTGCGGCTGCCGGGTCCTCGTCGTACGGTGCGCGGGTGACTACCAACGCCGCGGCCCGCAAGCCGGTCGACCACCACGTGCGGCACCGTGACGTCACGGGCGGGTGGCTGCGCCCCGCGGTCTTCGGCGTGATGGACGGCCTGGTCTCGAACGTCGCGCTGGTCGTGGGTGTCGCCGCCGCCGACGCCACCAACCGCTTCGTCCTCGTCGCCGGGCTCGCCGGGCTGCTCGCGGGCGCGTTCAGCATGGCGACGGGGGAGTACAACTCCGTGCGCAGCCAGAGCGAGCTGGCCGCGGCCGAGATCGCGATCGAGCGGCGTGAGCTGGCTCGCGCTCCCGAGGCGGAGGAGGCCGAGCTGGCCGCGATCTACCGCGGCAAGGGTCTCACCCGCGAGCTGTCGGCGGCCGTCGCCAAGGAGCTCTCGCGCAACCCTGAGGTCGCCTGGCGCGTGCACGTCCGCGAGGAGATCGGCATCGACCCGGACCACCTGCCCTCGCCGTGGACGGCGGCCGGGGTCTCGTTCGTGTCGTTCCTGCTCGGCGCCGCCGTACCTCTCATCCCGTACGTCGCCGGCGTCGACGACGGCGCGCTGCTGTTCGCCTGCCTCGGCGGTGCGGCCGCGCTCTTCGGCACCGGCGTCCTCGTCAGCCGGTTCACCGTTCGCGGCGCTCTCTACACCGGTCTGCGCCAGCTGGTGCTCGGCTCTCTCGCCGCTGCCGTGACGTTCGCGGTCGGCTCGGCCGTCGGCGTCGGAGTCACGTGACCGCGCACACCCTGCTGGCGTCGATCCCGTCGCCGCCGAAGTCGCAGATCGACATCGGCCCGTTCCCGCTCCGCGCCTACGCGTTCGCGATCATCCTCGGCGTCTTCGTCTGCGTCTTCATCGGCGAGCGCCGGTGGGTCGCGCGCGGCGGCACGCGTGGCGTGATCGGCGACATCGCCGTGGTCGCCGTGCCGGTCGGCATCATCGGCGGCCGGATCTACCACGTGCTCACCAGCTGGTCGCAGTACGCCGACCGCCCCCTCGACGCGGTGAAGGTCTGGGAGGGCGGGCTCGGCATCCCCGGCGGCCTCATCGCCGGGACGCTGGCGATCCTGGTGATGGCGCGCCGTCGCGGCGTGCGCGCGAGTGCCGTCCTCGACTGCGTCGCGCCGGGCGTCGCGGTCGCCCAGGCGATCGGCCGGCTGGGCAACTGGTTCAACCAGGAGCTGTTCGGCCGGCCCACCGACCTGCCGTGGGCACTGCGCATCGACCCCGAGCATCGGCCGTTCCGCTACCTCGCGGAGCCGACGTACCACCCGACGTTCCTCTACGAGCTGCTCTGGAACCTCGCCGTCGCGGCATTGGTCGTGCTCGCCGAGCGCCGCTGGCCGCTGCGCCGCGGCCGGGCGGCTGCGCTCTACGCCGCGCTCTACGCCGCCGGCCGGTTCGTCATCGAAGGCATCCGCATCGACGACGCCAACACCTACTTCGGGCTGCGCACCAACGAGATCACGTCGATCGTCGTCTTCGCCGCCGCGGTCGTCTTCCTCATCGCCACCCGCAACCGGGGCACCGACGACCGCCCCGTCGAGACCGCCGATGCGTCCGCCGCCGCCGACTCCACCGCGGCCCCTGACGAAGATCATGAGCGTCTACAGGCGCTAGAGGGCGACGTAGATGCTCATGATCTAGGTGAGTAGGCGCGGGGAAGCGGCTTGTCCGTCCTAGACTTCCGTCGCCGGCCGGGATGGTGAAATCTGGCAACCACAGGAGTCTCAAACACTCCCGCCCGAGAGGGCTTGCGGGTTCGAATCCCGCTCCCGGCACCGTCACACCACGCCGATCCGACAGGGGCACCCGCGATGACGACCGAGGCAGTGCCGCGCCGCGTCGTCATCGCCGAGGACGAGGCGCTGATCCGCCTCGACCTCAAGGAGATGCTCGAGGAGGAGGGCTACGTCGTCTGCGGCGAGGCGGCGGACGGGGAGACGGCGGTCGCGCTCGCGCTCGACCTCAAGCCCGACCTGGTCATCCTCGACGTGAAGATGCCGGTCCTGGACGGCATCGCGGCCGCCGAGCAGATCGCCCGCAAGCGCGTCGCGCCGGTGATCATCCTCACCGCGTTCTCCCAGCGGGACCTGGTCGAGCGGGCCCGCGAGGCCGGCGCGATGGCCTACCTGGTCAAGCCTTTCCAGAAGAAGGACCTGCTGCCGACCATCGAGATGGCGCTGTCCCGGTTCACCGAGCTGGTCGGGCTCGAGGCCGAGGTCGACGACCTGCAGGGCCGCCTGGACGCCCGCAAGCTGGTCGAGCGCGCCAAGGGTCTGCTGATGACCGAGCACGGGATGACCGAGCCGGACGCGTTCCGGTGGATCCAGCGGGCCTCGATGGACCGGCGGCTGACCATGCGGGCGGTGGCCGAGCTGGTCATCGGCGGCGACGGCCTGCCGACCTCCTGAGCGCGCCCACGTCCGCCCCCGGAAAGCGGCAGGTCACGACACGGTCACGGCCCGGTCGCGGCGTATTCCCCTATGCGTAGCCGGTCCGGTACGTTTCCGCCGCCCCCCGAGTGCACGGGAGCGGCGCAGCGGCTCTCTCGAGCCGAGGCAGATCTCTCCCACAGAAGGGAGTCCGCGTGCGTTCACGCCGGCTCATCAAGATCGTCTCGCCTGTCCTGCTCGGTGCCATGGCGCTCAGCGCCTGTGGCGGCGGCGAGGACGAGGGCGACAAGGGCACCACCGGTGGCGAGAAGAAGATCGTCAAGATCGGCTTCATCGCGCCGCTCTCCGGCGACCTGTCCGCGCTGGGTCTCGGCATGAAGAACGCCGTCGACCTGGCCATCAAGCAGGCCAACGCGAAGAACGCCGTCAAGGGCTACACGATCGAGCTCGCCGCGGAGGACGACACCGCGAAGGCCAACGTCGGCGCCACCGTCGCCACCAAGCTCGCGGGTGACGCTCAGGTCGCCGCTGTCATCGGCACGCTGAACTCCAGCGTGGCGCAGCAGGTCCAGCCCATCCTGGACAAGGCCAGCATCGCGATGGTGTCGCCCGCCAACACCAACCCGACCCTGACCCAGGGCGACAAGCCCACCAAGGTGCGCCCGTACAAGTCCTACTTCCGCGTCGCCACCACCGACGCCATCCAGGGCCCGTTCGCGGCGCAGTACGTCTTCGGCACGGCCAAGGCAAGAAGAGCGTCGTGGTCATCCACGACAAGAAGACCTACGGCCAGGGCCTCACCGACGCGTTCAAGGCCGAGTTCACCAAGCTCGGCGGCAAGGTGCTCGCCACGGAGACCGTCGGCGACAAGGACACCAACTTCTCGTCGGTCATCTCCAAGATCGCCCCGCTCAAGCCCGAGCTCGTCTACTACGGCGGTGAGTACCCCGTCGCCTCGCTGCTCTCCTCGCAGATGAAGGCGGCCGGCCTCAAGGTGCCGCTGATGGGCGGCGACGGCATCTACTCCGGCGAGTACATCAAGACCGGCAAGACCGCGGTCGAGGGTGACCTCGCCACGTCGGTCGGCGCGCCGACCGACCAGCTCGACACGGCGAAGCAGTTCGTCACGGACTACGCAGCCGGCGGCTACGCCGAGCCGTACGAGGCGTACGGCGCGTACTCCTACGACGCGGCCAACGTGATCATCGAGGCGCTGGCCAAGGCTCTCGCCGAGAAGGACGACGTGGTCGCCGCTCGTGAGGAGATCGTCAAGGAGATCCAGGACACCAACCTCAAGGGCGTCACGGGTGACGTGGCGTTCGACGAGTTCGGTGACACCACCACCAAGGTGCTGACCGTCTACAAGGTCACCGGTGCGAAGTGGGCGCCGGACAAGGTCGACACGTTCAAGTAGGTCGACCCGGCACGCAGCTCGACGCAGGACGTACGGCGAAGGGGCAGGGCACGCGCCCTGCCCCTTCGCTACGTCCTATAGTCCGCGCCACACCCACACACACCCATCGCCCCTCGAGTGAGGAACGACGTTGGCCCAGTTCCTGCAACAGCTGATCAATGGGGTGGTGATCGGCGCTCTCTACGCGCTGATCGCGCTCGGGTACACGATGGTCTACGGGATCATCCAGCTGATCAACTTCGCCCACGGCGAGATCTTCATGGTCGGCGCGTTCGGCGGGTTGGCGTTCTACCTCTACGCCCTGCCGGACTCGATCGCCGACAAGGGCTACATGCTGCCGCTGGTCTTCCTCGCCGCGATGGCGACGTCGGTGATCGTGGCGATCCTGGTCGAGCGGTTCGCCTACCGCCCGCTCCGGCGGGCCCCGCGGCTCGCGCCGCTGATCACCGCGATCGGCGTCTCGATCTTCCTGCAGGAGGCGGTGCGCCTCTTCTACCCGATCCCGGGTGGCAAGAAGTTCTTCGACGGCGCCAAGAGCGCTCAGCCGTTCCCCAGCTACATCTCGCGTCGCAACGTCGGGGTGGGCGGGGTGAGCCTGCCGATCGTCGCGATCTTCGTGATCATCACCGCGGTGGTGCTGATGGTCGCGCTCGCCGCCTTCATCCGGACGTCGAAGACCGGCAAGGCGATGCGCGCCACCTCGCAGGACCCGGACACCGCCCGGCTGATGGGCATCGACACCGACCGGATCATCGTCATCACCTTCGCGATCGGCGCGGCGCTCGCCGGCGTCGCCGGGGTGATGCAGGGCCTGCAGTTCGGCCAGATCAGCTTCCGCATGGGCTTCCTGGCCGGCATCAAGGCCTTCACCGCCGCGGTGCTCGGCGGCATCGGCAACATCACCGGCGCCGTCCTCGGCGGGTTCCTGCTGGGCATCGTCGAGGCGATGGCCACGCAGTACATCGAGCTCGACCTACAAGGACGTCTGGGCCTTCGTCGTCCTGATCCTCGTGCTGGTGTTCCGCCCCAGCGGCCTGCTCGGCGAGCGAGTGGCGACGCGCTCATGACCGCCCTCGGCCAGGCCCTCAACCCGATCGCCCGGACCCGCTCGGCGTACGACGCCGCTCGCACGCCCATGGCGGCATATCGCCGGCCACTGGCGATCGCCTCGGCGGTGCTCGTCGTCGTCGGCTCGCTCCTGCCGTGGCTGACCTTCCGGGGCTACCCGGGCCAGCTCAAGGCGCCGTTCGTGCTCGGCGACGCGGGCGTGCGCAGCTACACGCTGCTGCTCGCCGTCGGGCTCGTCCTGGCGTTCGTCGACGTCCCCGGCCGGCGAAAGGCCGGCATGTGGCTGACCGCGGGCATCGCCATCGTGTCGTTCGCGACCTTCGCCTCGGTGCTGAACGAGCGCGGCGGCCTCGCCGCGTTCGCACCGGGCATCTTCCTGGTGATCGTCGGCGGCGTCGTCGGCACCCTGGCGTTCAACTCGCTGCCTGACGACCGGCCGGCCGCGCGCTGGCGGCGGCAGCCTGCGTGGTACGAGCTGCTGATCGTCACGGCGGCGCAGCTCGCGCTGCTGGCCACCGTCGTCTACGGGCTCGACGTCGGCACCGACGACGGCGATCGCTCGAGCCGGATCATCGGCTTCTTCCTCTTCCTCATCGCGGTGTGCGCCGCCCTCAACGCCCTCGGGGTGTTCGCGGGGATCTCCGGCCTCTACCGGCGTCATCGCGCCGTCACCATGGCGGCCGGCGCGCTCGCGGCCGCGGCGTTCCCCTTCCTCATCTCCGAGGTGCAGGACGGCAACGCCTACTGGATCCGCGTCGCCGCCTCGATCGGCGTGTTCGCCGCCGCGGCGATCGGCCTGAACATCGTCGTCGGCCAGGCCGGTCTGCTCGACCTCGGCTACATCGCGTTCTTCGGCGTCGGCGCCTACGTCGCCGCCCTGCTCGGCGACGCCAAGCTCACGACGTCCGACGTCCACCTGCCGTTCTACCTCGTGATCGTGCTCTCGGCGGTGGTCGCGGCGATCTTCGGCGTGATCATCGGCGCACCGACGCTGCGGCTCCGCGGCGACTACCTCGCCATCGTGACGCTGGGCTTCGGCGAGATCTTCCGGCTGGTGGCCAACAACTACGACAAGCTGACCCGCGGTCCCAACGGGATCTCCGGCGTGCCCAACCTCAAGGTCGGCGGCTTCGACTTCGGCGACGCGCACACGTTCTTCGGCGTGCACCTGCCCTACTTCGCCAACTACTACTTCATCGAGCTGCTCTTCATCGGCTTCGTCATCGTCGTGTTCAGCCGTCTCGCGGCCAGCCGCATCGGTCGCGCGTGGGTCGCCATCCGCGAGGACGAGACCGCCGCGGAGGCGATGGGCGTCAACACCATCTCGATGAAGCTGCTGGCCTTCGCCATCGGCGCCTTCCTGGCCGGCGGCGCGGGCGCGATCAACGCGCACGTGGCGACCCAGGTGTCGCCCGACTCCTACACGTTCCTCGAGTCGGTGACGCTGCTCGCAGCGGTCGTGCTCGGCGGCATGGGCACGGTGGCGGGGGCGATCCTCGGCTCCACCGTCCTGATCGCGCTGCCGGAGAAGCTGCGCACCTTCCAGGACAAGCGGCTGATGCTCTACGGCGTCGCGCTGATCCTGATGATGCGGTTCCGGCCCACCGGCATCGTGCCCAACAGCCGCCGCAAGCTGGAGTTCGAGGACGACGATCCGTCCACCGGTGACGCGGTCACCCAGGAACCCGTGCCGTCGCCCGGGAAGGCTGTGATGGACCAGTGACCGCCGTCATCCCCCCTGCGGTCGAGCGTGTGCTCGACGCCAAGCAGGTCGTCAAGAAGTTCGGCGGCCTCACCGCCGTCAACAAGGTCGACTTCCACATCGACTCCGGCGAGATCGTCGGACTGATCGGGCCCAACGGCGCGGGCAAGACGACCTTCTTCAACTGCCTCACCGGGCTGGAGGAGCTCACCGAGGGGGAGATCCGCTACCGCGGCAAGATCCTCTCCGGCCGGCCGGACGCCGTGGTCAAGACCGGCCTGGCCCGCACGTTCCAGAACATCCGGCTCTTCCACAACATGACGGCGCTGGAGAACGTCCTCGTCGGGCGGCACTGCCGCACCTCGACCGGTCCGATCTCGGCGATCTTCCGCGGCCCGAAGTTCAAGCGCGAGGAGAAGGAGTCGACCGACGCCGCGCGCGGCTGGCTCGACTTCGTCGGCCTGTCCAAGATCGAGGGCGAGCTGGCCAAGAACCTGCCGTACGGCGACCAGCGGCGCCTCGAGATCGCTCGTGCGCTGGCCACCGACCCGGGCCTGCTGCTCCTCGACGAGCCCACTGCCGGCATGAACCCGCTGGAGACCCGCCAGGCGATGGAGCTGGTGAAGTCGATCCGCGAGGCGGGCCTGCCGGTCATCGTCATCGAGCACGACATGAAGTTCATCTTCAACCTCTGCGACCGGGTCGCCGTGCTGGTCCAGGGACAGCTGCTGGTCGAGGGCACCCCGGCCGAGGTGCAGTCCGACCACCGGGTCATCGAGGCCTACCTAGGGAGCCCGGTCGAATGAGTGCCATGCTCGAGGTGACCGACCTGCAGGTCGCCTACGGCAAGATCGTCGCCGTGAAGGGGATCTCCTTCACGGTCGACGCCGGTCAGGTCGTGACGCTCATCGGCGGCAACGGCGCCGGCAAGACGACGACGCTGCGCACCATCTCCGGTCTGCTGCGGCCGAGTGAGGGCACCATCACGTTCGAGGGCCGGCCGATCAACACCGTGCCCGCGCACGAGATCGTCGAGCTCGGGATCGCCCACTCCCCGGAGGGTCGCAAGATCTTCCCGCGGATGTCCGTGCTGGAGAACCTCGAGCTCGGCGCCTTCACGCGCAAGGACGTCGGGAGCATCAAGGAGGACATCGAGCGGGTGTTCTCGCTCTTCCCGGTGCTCGACGAGCGCAAGACCCAGGCCGCCGGCACCCTGTCCGGCGGAGAGCAGCAGATGCTCGCCATGGGCCGCGCGATGATGAGCCGCCCCCGGCTGCTGATGCTCGACGAGCCGTCGATGGGCCTCTCGCCGATCATGATGCAGCGCATCTTCTCGACGATCAGCACCCTCAAGGAGCAGGGGACGACCATCCTGCTGATCGAGCAGAACGCGCAGGCGGCGCTCTCGCTCGCCGACCAGGGCTACGTCATCGAGACCGGCAAGATCGTGCTCTCCGGCGCGGGCAAGGCGCTGCTCGGCAACGAGCAGGTCCGCAAGGCCTACCTCGGCGAGGACTGACCGCGCACTCCGGCCTTCGGGCCTGGACACGCCGAGGCCCGGACCGCCTTTGGTACCACCTGCGGCTTCCCCGTCCGCGGGTGTTGTCTACTCGGCGTTCCGGGCCACGGTTTGCCACCCTGCAGACACAGCGCCGCCCATCTCGATGAGAGAGGAGGCCCCCGTCCGCAGTGCGGCGTCAGCGACCGTACCTCCGGCGTGCACCGAGCGTCAACGCGGCGTTTTCCGTTGTGGCGCAAGGGATCTGCGGGCGGTGCTGCTGCCCGACAAGGCCCGTGGCCACCTCGTCGAGTTGTGCAATATGTTCGGCCGATGACCACCGACGCGCAGTCGTTCCACATGACGCCCGAGGAGTTCCGTCGGCACGCCCACGAGGCCGTCGACTGGGTCGCCGACTACCTCGCCCGCATCGACACGTTCCCGGTGCTCTCGACGGTGTCGCCAGGTGACATCCGCGCCGCGCTGCCGGCCGCGCCGCCCGAGCGAGGTGAGCCGTTCGCCGACCTGCTCGCCGACCTCGACCGGGTGATCCTCCCGGGAATCACGCACTGGCAGTCGCCCGGCTTCCACGCTTTCTTCCCTGGCAACTCCTCCGGCCCGTCCGTCATCGGCGAGCTGCTCTCAGCGGGGCTCGGCGTGCAGGGGATGCTCTGGGCGACCAGCCCGGCCTGCACCGAGCTCGAGACGCACGTCCTCGACTGGCTCGCCCAGATGCTCGACCTCCCGCCGCAGTTCCACTCGACCGGCACCGGTGGAGGGGTCATCCAGGACTCCGCCTCGAGTGCGACGCTCTGCGCGCTGATCGCGGCGCGCGAACGCGCCGGCGGCGACCCGCGTCGGGTGACGGCGTACACCTCGACGCAGGCGCACTCGTCGGTGGAGAAGGCGGTGCGCATCGCCGGGCTCGACCCCGCGCTGCTGCGGCTCGTCGACGTCGACGACGCCTTCGCGATGCGCCCCGACTCGCTGGCCGCGTCGATGGCCGCCGACCGCGCCGCCGGGCTGCACCCGGCGTTCGTCGTGGCCACCGTCGGCACCACCTCGTCCAACGCGATGGACCCGGTGCGCGCGATCGGCGAGATCGCCCGCGAGCACGGTGCCTGGTTGCACGTCGACGCGGCGATGAGCGGCACGGCCGCGATCTGCCCCGAGTTCCGCGGTCTCCAGGACGGACTGGAGGTGGCCGACAGCTACGCGTTCAACCCGCACAAGTGGATGTTCGTGAACTTCGACTGCGACGCGTTCTACGTCGCCGACCGGGCCGCCCTGATCTCCGCGCTGAGCGTCGTGCCGGAGTACTTGCGCAACGCCGCCTCCGACGCCGGTGCGGTCATCGACTACCGCGACTGGCAGATCCCGCTCGGCCGCCGGTTCCGAGCGCTGAAGCTCTGGGCGGTGATCCGGCACTACGGCGTCGAGGGGCTGCAGCACCACGTCCGCGAGCACGTGGCCCTGACCCAGGAGCTGGCCGGGTGGGTGCGTGAGCATCCACGGCTCGAGGTCTCGGCCCCGCACCCGCTCAACCTGCTCTGCCTGCGCCACGTCGAAGGCGACGAGGCGACCGAGCGGCTGCGCGATGCCGTGAACGGGTCCGGCGAGGCCTACGTGACCATGACCCGGCTCGACGACCGGGTGGCGCTGCGGGTCTGCGTCGGAGCCCAGCGGACCGAGGCGCGGCATGTCAGGCGACTCTGGGAGCTGCTCAGCGCAAGCGCCTGATCGCCGGAGTCCCGGGGGTCCATCCGGCCCTGTCCGACGCCGGACCGGCAGGGGTACGGTGACCGTGGGCTCGCTCGGGGGGAGCCTGGCGGACCCCAGATCCTCCAGTCGACGTCAGGAGTTCCCGTGCGAGCAGCGGTTGCAGTGCGCGAGGCGCGGCCCGAGGACATGCCGGACCTGCTCGACCTGTGGCGCGAGCTGCGCGAGCACACGCCGCGCCGTACCGGCCGGGCGCCCGACGCGCTGGCGGCGACGGAGGCGCGCTACACCGAGGCGATGCGCAACCCCGGCTGCCGTCTCGTCGTCGCCGAGTGCGGTGGCGAGCTGATCGGGATGGTGCTGCTCTGCGTCGGGTCCGCGACGAGCATCGTCGACACGCCCGCTGTCGAGATGACGCACATGGTCGTCTCCAGCCGGCACCGCCGGCTGGGGGCCGGCAAGGCCTTGGTAGCGGCGGCCGCGGCGTATGCCGAGGACCTCGGGCTCGACCAGGTCGTGACGAGCGCGCGACCGCAGGACCGCGAGGCCAACCGCTTCTACGCCCGGCTCGGCTTCGGCCCGGTGGTCGTGCGACGGGTCGCGAGCGTCAGCGCGCTGCGGCGCCAGCTGTCCGGGATCGACGGCCGGGCCGCCCTGCTCCGACGGGAGATCCGCGTGCCGCGCGGCACCGCGCTGCGCCGTGTGCGCAAGCCGGTCGCGATCGTCGGCGACGACCGCGAGCGGTAGACCTCGCTAGGGGGTCTCCCGCAGTGCGCAGGTGACCCGCGCGGTGCAGATCAGCTTGCCCGCCTCGTCGGTGATCTCGACCGCCCACGACGACATCGTCCGCCCGTGCCGCAGGGGAGTCGCGACCCCTCGCACCCGCCCTTCGCTCGCCGACCGGTGGTGGCTCGCGTTGATCTCGATGCCGAGTGCGACGCGGTCCGGCCAGGCGTTGAGCGCCGCCCCCATCGAGGCGAGCGTCTCGGCGAGGACGCAGGACGCCCCGCCGTGCAGCAGGCCATAGGGCTGGCGGTTGCCCTCGACCGGCATCGTCGCCCTCGAGCCGGTCCTTCGTGACCGATGTGAACTCGATGCCCATGCGGTCGACCAGGCTGCCCTGGCCGGAACTCATCATCAGGTCGAGCAGCTCGCTGGGGTCTGCTCGGCCGCTGGGTCCGTCATGCCGTCACTCTAGGATGAGACCCATGCGAGCAGCCCCCGGCAGCACCCGGTGACCGACGAGCGGCTGCTCCTCCTCGACGGCCACTCGCTGGCCTACCGCGCGTTCTTCGCGCTGCCGGTCGAGAACTTCTCGACGACGACCGGGCAGCCGACCAACGCGGTGTACGGCTTCACGTCGATGCTCATCAACGTCATCCGCGACGAGCAGCCGACCCACATCGCGGTCTGCTTCGACCTGTCCGCGCCGACCTTCCGGCACGAGGCCTACGCCGAGTACAAAGCGACCCGGTCGGAGACGCCGCACGACTTCCGCGGCCAGGTGTCGCTGGTCAAGGAGGTGCTCGAGGCGCTGCGCATCCCGATGCTCGAGGCTGCGCGGCTTCGAGGCGGACGACGTCATCGCGACGCTCGCGACGCAGGCGAGTGCGCAGCGACATGGACGTCCTGATCGTCACCGGCGACCGCGACGCCTACCAGCTGGTCGACGAGCACGTCACCGTCGCTGATGACGCGCGCAAGGGCATCAGCGACATGACGCGCTTCACGCCGGAGGAGGTGATGGCCAAGTACGGCCTCACCCCGGCGCAGTACCCCGACTTCGCGGCCCTGCGCGGCGACCCGAGCGACAACCTGCCCGGCGTACCCGGGGTGGGGGAGAAGACCGCGATCAAGCTGGTGCAGCAGTTCGGCGACGCTCGGCGCAGCTGTGCGACCGCGTGGACGAGATCCCCGGCAAGGTCGGCGACAGCGTCCGCGAGCACCTCGCCAACGTCATGCGCAACCGCGCCGCTGACCGAGCTGCGCCGCGACGTGCCCGCTCGCTGTCGGTCCGGCCGACCTGAACATGGGCCAGCTGGGACCGCGACGAGGTGCACAAGGTCTTCGACGACCTGCAGTTCAAGGTGCTGCGCGAGCGGCTCTTCGCCACGCTGTCGGCGGTCGAGCCCGAGGCCGACGAGGGCTTCGACGTCGCGGCGCGCGTCCTGGCCAGCGGCGAGCTCAGCGGCTGGCTCGAGTCGCTGCCGGCGGGCACTCGCGTCGGGCTGCACCTGCGCGGCACCTGGGGCCGCGGCACCGGCGACCCGCACGGGCTCGCGTTCGCCGATCGGAGAACGGCGAGGGTGCCTACCTGCACCTCGCGTCGCTGGACGCCGACGAGGAGTCGGCGCTGGCGGCGTGGCTCGCCGACGCGCCATGCCCAAGGCGGTGCACGACATGAAGGGCCCGATGCTGGCGCTCAGCCGCGCGCGGCTTGGAGCTCGCACGGCGTGACCAGCGACACCGCGCTCGCGGCGTACCTCGCGCTGCCCGGTCAGCGCAGCTTCGACCTGGCCGACCTCGCGCTGCGCTACCTGCGCCGCGAGCTGCGCACCGAGGTCGCCGACGACGGCCAGCTCGCGCTCGACGGCACCGGACGACGAGGACGCCGAGGCCAACGACGCGGTGCTGCGCGCGCGGGCGGTCGCCGAGCTCGCGGCGTCGCTCGACGCCGACCTCGAGCGGCGCAGTGGCAGCGCGGCTGCTGCGCGACGTCGAGCTGCCGCTGGTGCGCGTCCTCGATGGAGATGGAGCGCACCGGCATCGCCGTCGACACGCGACC
Organism: uncultured Actinomycetota bacterium; assembly: GCA_963765815.1. Lineage (GTDB taxonomy): Bacteria > Actinomycetota > Actinomycetes > BP-191 > BP-191 > DATLNF01. Next base: position 245,526 of record CAVXXT010000001.1, read on the forward strand.
ACCTGGCGATGCTGCAGTCGCGGCTGTCGGCGAAGGTGAAGCAGGTCAGCGACGAGGCCTACGCGAGCATCGGCCACGAGTTCAACCTCGGCTCGCCCAAGCAGCTGCAGCGATGCTCTTCGACGAGCTCGGCCTGCCGAAGACGAAGAAGATCAAGACCGGCTACACGACCGACGCGGACGCGATCCAGTGGCTGGCGCAGCAGAGCGACCACCCGCTGCTCGGCCACCTGCTGCGGCACCGCGACGTCTCGCGCCTGCTGACCACCGTCGAGAAGCAGCTGCTGCCGATGGTCGACGACCACGGACGCATCCACACGACGTACGAGCAGATGGTCGCGGCCACCGGCCGCCTGTCGAGCACCGACCCCAACCTGCAGAACATCCCGATCCGCACGGCGGAGGGGCGGGAGATCCGGCAGGCGTTCGTGGTCGGCGTCGCCGACGACGGCGTCTCGTATGAATCTTTGATGACAGCTGATTACAGCCAGATCGAGATGCGCATCCTCGCCCACCTGTCCGAGGACGTCGGCCTGCTCGACGCCTTCGCCAGCGGCGAGGACCTGCACACCACCACCGCCTCGCGGGTGTTCGACGTGCCGCCCGACCGGGTCGACCCGGAGCTGCGCCGGCGGATCAAGGCGATGAGCTACGGCCTCGCCTACGGCCTGTCGGCGTTCGGCCTCGCCCAGCAGCTGCAGATCACGCCCGACGAGGCGAAGGAGCAGATGTCGGCGTACTTCGAGCGCTTCGGCGGGGTGCGTGACTACCTGCACGACGTCGTGGAAAAGGCTCGCGGCGACGGCTACACGGAGACCATCCTGGGTCGGCGGAGATACCTGCCAGACCTCGTCAGCGACAACTCGCAGCGCCGGCAGATGGCCGAGCGGATGGCGCTCAACGCGCCGATCCAGGGGTCGGCGGCGGACATCATCAAGCTGGCCATGCTCGGCGTCGACCGTGCGCTGACGGCCGAAGGTATGCGCTCCCGCCTGCTGCTGCAGGTGCACGACGAGCTGGTGCTCGAGGTCGCCCCGGGGGAGCGCGAGTCGCTCGAGCGCCTCGTCCGTCGCGAGATGGCCGACGCCTACCCGCTGTCAGCCGCGCTCGAGGTGTCAGCGTGGGCATCGGCCGCACCTGGGACGACGCCGGCCACTGACCCGGTGCTACGACCCGTAGCCGCAGTAGAGCGGGCGCTTCAGGTCGGCGTAGACCGTGCACGACGGGCCGCAGTGGCCGTCGAGGTCGCAGATGGGCACGGTGACGATCGGGTCGTCGTACGCCGCCGCAGCGGGACCGGCGGTGAGCCCGACAGCGACGAGGACTCCGGCGAGAACAGCGGTCGTGCGGCGCATGTGCACTCCCATCTCTGGTGGCGATTCGCGGCAGTATGTCGCAGTCGTCCGGATCTGCGGCAGGGGGGTGCGTCGTGCGTCGCGTTCTCGTGGTCGGCGTGAGCGGCGCCGGCAAGACGACTGTGTCCCGCGCGATCACGGCCGCGACCGGGCTCCCGCACATCGAGCTCGACGCGCTCTGGCACGACGAGGGCTGGACCAACCCGGGCGAGGCCGAGTTCGTCCGTAGGGTCGACGTCGCGACCGCCGGCGAGGAGTGGGTCGCCGACGGCAACTACGGCGCGGTCCGCGAGCTGCTGTGGTCGAGGGCGACCCACGTGGTGTGGCTCGACTACCCGCGGTGGGTCGGATCGGCCCGGGCGATCCGGCGGACCGCCGGCCGGCTGATCAGGCGTCCGGAGCTGTGGAACGGCAACCGGGAGCAGTGGCGCACCGTGCTGTCCGCCGAGCACCCGATCCGCTGGGGCTGGGGCAAGCACCCCGAGTACCGCGCGCGCTACTCCGCGATGTTCGCCGACCCGGCGTACGCCGAGGTCGTGAAGGTGCGGTTGCGCACACCGGCGGACGCGGCGCGGTGGCTACGCTCCCTGCATGGCCACTGACACCGATCACCACGGCCGCACGCACCGGCTCGAGCTGGCTGACGCGACGCTGCGCGAGTGGGACGCGATCGTCCTCGACGCGACGGACGAAGGCGTCGTCCTCGATCGGAGCGCCTTCTACCCGGGCGGCGGCGGGCAGCCCCCCGACCACGGCGTGCTGCTGTGGGGCGGCACGCAGAGCCGAGTCGTCGGGGTGCGCAAGGGTGACGACCTGCTGCTGCAGCTCGCCGAGGGAGAGCCGGTGCCGACCGTCGGCACGGCCGTGCGCGGTGCCGTCGAGGACGATCGGCGCACGGCGCTCATGCGGACGCACTCCGCGCTTCACCTGCTCGGTGGTGTGGTCTTCCGCGAGTTCGGCGCGCTCGTCACCGGCGGCAACATGGAGCCGCTCTCCGGCCGTCTCGACTTCGACCTGCCCGAGATCCCCGAGGGGTTCAAGGAGCGCATCGCCGAGCTGTGCGCTGCCGAGGTGCGTCAGGACCGGCCGATCGAGGTGCGCGTGCTCCCGCGCGACGAGGCCTTCCGTATCCCCGACATCATCCGCACGGCGACCAACTTGCTGCCGCCCGGCCTGACGGAGGTGCGGATCGTCGACATCGTCGGGCTCGACGCGCAGGCCGACGGCGGCACGCACGTCGCATCGACCGCGCACATCGGCCCGATCGAGGTCGTGAAGGTGGAGAGCAAAGGCAAGGCCAACCGCCGGCTGCGGGTTGCCCTCCGCTGAGCGCTGTCAGCTCGGGCAGTTCGACACGTCCGGCGACGTCTCCGACACGCGGCCCGCTGTCGACGAGAACCAGGCGACGACCCCCGTCGCGGTGTGCGACGCCATCGCGCAGTAGGCCGCGCTCCCGGCGGTGACGTAGACCGTGATCTGCAGGTTCGACACCCCCGACGACCGCGCGAATCCTTCGGCGGCCAGCGCGCTCTCGTCCGACGCGTAGGTGCCGTTGTCCACGAAGTAGGCCTCCTGCGCGGACGACACGCTGCGCAGGTCGGACAGCAGCGTCGCGCGCTGGGCCTTGGACTTCTGGCCGAGGAACGCGGGGAGCGCGATCGCCGCGAGGATGCCGAGGATGACGATGACGGTGAGCAGCTCGACAAGGGTGAAGCCCTCGTCAGCCGGGTGGTTCGCTCGGCGCAGTCGCGTTCTCATAGAGAGATGGTCGTCGCTACGCGCCGCGCCGATGTCACCCGTTCCGGTGAATCACCTCTGCGGTTTTGTGGTGACCCATACCGTCGTGCCCGGCACCAGCGCGCCGCGCAGCCCGCTCCACTGGGCGTACGACGACTTGTGACCGTCGGGCCACTCCGGCTCGACGACGTCGATCACGCGCAGGCCGGCGCCCACCACCTCGCGCACCCGGTCGCCGAAGGTGCGGTGGTGCTCGACGTACGTCGCCCGCCCGGTCTCGTCCGCCTCGACGTACGCCCGGCGGTCGAAGTAGGAGGTCTCCACCGTCAGCCCGTCCGGCCCCGGGTCGTCCGGGAAGCACCAGCGGACCGGGTGACTCACCGAGAACACCCAGCGGCCGCCCGGCCGCAAGACCCGGGCGACCTCCCGCATGACCGCCGCGCTGTCGGCGACGAAGGGCACCGCGCCGTACGCCGAGCACGCGATGTCGAAGGAGCTGTCGCGGAACGGCAGCGTGGTCGCGTCCGCCTGGACGACCGGCACCGTCGTGCCGCCGGCCGCGTCGAGGCCGAGCGAGTGCGCCAGCTGCGCCGCCGACAGGTCGACGCCGACCACCCGCGCGCCGCGCGCCTGCAGCCACCGCGAGCACTGCCCCGCGCCGCAGCCCACCTCGAGCACGTCCCGCCCGCCGACGTCGCCGAGCAGCCCCGCGGAGTCCTCGGTCAGCCCCTCCGGGCACCACAGGAAGCTGGCGGCGCCGAGGTCGGCCGCGTGCTCGTCCTGGTACGACGTCGCGTGGAAGTCCCACCACGCGCGCAGCGCGACCCGGGTCTCGTCCTCGCCGGCCGCCCGGCGCTCGACGTGGTCGGTACCCGGCATGACCCCGTCCGCCACCGCGTGCCCCGTTCGCCTCGATTGACCGGCTGTTGCGCCGCCCCGTATCCTCGCGGAAGCGCGACGGGCCTGCGCACGCCTCACCGGAGCAGGCTCGCCCTCGTCACAAATCGTCTTTCGGCTACTACGAGACCGTCCCTACGACTCCTCGTCCACCGTCTACGGCTTACGACGAACAGGCCCGCAGCGCATCGTCGACCCGTAGCCGGAGCCATCTACCCGTGACCGCCACCACCGCCGAGCCCACCACCGCGTCGCCCGACGAGCCGCCGAAGCACGTGACCCCGCAGGTCGCGATCAACGACGTCGGGGACATGCAGGCGTTCATCGACGCCATCGACTCCACGATCAAGTACTTCAACGACGGCGACATCGTCGAGGGAGTCATCGTCAAGGTCGACCGCGACGAGGTGCTGCTCGACATCGGCTACAAGACCGAGGGCGTCATCCCGTCCCGCGAGCTGTCCATCAAGCACGACGTGGACCCGTTCGACGTGGTGAGCGTCGGTGACGAGATCGAGGCCCTGGTCCTCCAGAAGGAGGACAAGGAGGGCCGGCTGATCCTGTCCAAGAAGCGCGCCCAGTACGAGCGCGCCTGGGGCACGATCGAGAAGATCAAGGACGAGGACGGCATCGTCACCGGCACCGTCATCGAGGTCGTCAAGGGCGGTCTCATCCTCGACATCGGCCTCCGCGGCTTCCTCCCGGCGTCCCTGGTCGAGATGCGCCGCGTCCGCGACCTGCAGCCCTACGTCGGCAAGCAGCTCGAGGCCAAGATCATCGAGCTGGACAAGAACCGCAACAACGTCGTCCTGTCGCGTCGCTCGTGGCTCGAGCAGACCCAGAGCGAGGTGCGCCAGACCTTCCTCACTACCCTGCAGAAGGGCCAGGTGCGGCCCGGCGTCGTGTCCTCCATCGTCAACTTCGGCGCCTTCGTCGACCTCGGCGGGGTGGACGGCCTCGTGCACGTCTCCGAGCTGTCCTGGAAGCACATCGACCACCCGAGCGAGGTCGTCGAGGTCGGCCAGGAGGTCACCGTCGAGGTGCTCGACGTCGACCTGGACCGCGAGCGGGTCAGCCTGTCCCTCAAGGCCACCCAGGAAGACCCGTGGCGCCAGTTCGCCCGCACCCACCAGATCGGGCAGGTCGTGCCGGGCAAGGTCACCAAGCTCGTCCCGTTCGGCGCGTTCGTGCGCGTCGACGAGGGCATCGAGGGCCTGGTGCACATCTCCGAGCTGGCCGAGCGGCACGTCGAGATCCCCGAGCAGGTCGTCAACGTCGGCGACGAGATCTCGGTCAAGGTCATCGACATCGACCTGGAGCGCCGCCGGATCAGCCTGTCGCTGAAGCAGGCGAGCGAGGGCACCATCGGCGAGGCCGTCGGGTTCGACCCGGCCGCCTACGGCATGGACGTCCAGTACGACGCCGAGGGCAACTACATCTACCCCGAGGGCTTCGACCCGGACACCGGCGAGTGGCGCGAGGGCTTCGAGGAGGCTCGCGCGACCTGGGAGTCGGCGTACGCCGAGGCGCACGCCCGCTACGACGCCCACCAGGCCGAGCTCGCGGCTGCTGCTGCGGCCCAGGCCGCGGCCGACGCCGAGGCCGGCTCGGCCACGTCGTACTCCTCGGCGACCGACCAGGTCGAGGAGCCGGCCGGCGCGCTGGCCGGCGACGACGCGCTCGCCGCGCTGCGGGCCCAGCTCGAGGGCGGCGACGCGGCTCCGGCCGCCGAGGCTGCCGACGAGCCGGCCGCGGAGGCCGCTCCCGAGGCTGCCGCGGACGAGACACCCGCGGAGTAGTCCACCAGCACCGTGACGAAGGCTCGGCCCGTGCTCTGCGGGCCGGGCCTTCGTCGTACCCGCCCCGGGCTGTCATGCTGCCCGCCATGCGGGTGGGGCTGACCGGGGGGATCGGATCCGGCAAGAGCGAGGTGGCCCGGCGGCTGGCTGCGCGGGGCGCGGTCGTCATCGACTACGACCTGCTCGCGCGCGAGGTCGTGGAGCCCGGCTCGGAAGGGCTGCAGGCCGTCGTCGAGGCGTTCGGCACCGAGATCCTGGACGCCGACGGCCGGCTGGACCGCGAGCGGCTGGCGTCGGCCGTCTTCTCCGACGACGCCGCGCGTGCCGTGCTCAACGCGATCGTGCACCCGCGGGTGGGCGCGCGGGCCGCGGAGCGGGCGAGGGAGGCCCCACCGGACGCGGTGGTGGTGCACGACATCCCACTGCTGGTCGAGAACGGCCTGGCGCCGGCCTTCGACGCGGTGGTCGTGGTCGTGGCCGAGCCCGAGACGCAGGTCCGGCGGCTGGTGGCCAGGGGGCTCAGCGAGGGGGACGCGCAGGCGCGGATGGCGGTGCAGGCGACCGACGTGGAGCGCCGCGCCGTGGCGACGCACGTCGTCGAGAACGACGGGGGAATGGACGAGCTGGATGCCCGTGTTGGGGTGCTCTGGCAGGAGTTGCGCGGAACCGTCGCGCACGGGTGACAGTGCCCTGACTCGCCGCCGTAACCCTCTCGCTCGTCGCTCGTTGGGCCGAGACTGAGGTAGCGGGCCGGTTGGGAGCCGTTCGAAGACTCCTACCCGCTCCGTCAAGTCTCAAACCCCAGCGACGAAGGGCTCTCCCAGCGCATGCCCCGTGCCACATACGACCAGTCGCTCGGCGGCTGGACCCCCCTTCTCCGCCTCCAGGCCCTCGTCGTCGCCGCGCTGATCTTCGCCGGCGTCACCGCGGCGGGCGCCGCCGGCGGCACGCCCGCCCCGGTGCGCTCCGCGATCCGGGCCAGCGCGCCGCGCCTCACGCCGGCAGTCCCCGACGCGCAGGCCGTCCGGCTGCCCGCGCCGGGCGCCCGCGCGGCGCGCGGTGGCTCCGGCCCGGCGACCGAGGCGCTCGCGACGCCGGGGACCAAGTGGCTGCCGTCCGGCACGGGCATGTGGACCCACATGTGGGACAAGACCGAGGGCGGTGACGCGCGGGCCGTCGTACGCCTGGCGCAGGCGGCCGGGCTGTCGCACATCTTCGTCCGCACCGGGACCAAGAAGGGCGGCTTCGACGGCGCGCCGATCCTGTCCCGGCTGCTGCCCGCCACCCGCGGCACCGACCTCAAGGTCATCGCCTGGGACTTCCCGTTCCTGGCCAACCCCAAGGCCGACGCGATGCGGCTGGCGAAGGCCGCTCTGTACGTGCCCCCGGGCCGGGGTACGCCGCGCGTCGCCGCTGTCGCCCCCGACATCGAGACCGGCTCCGAGGGCACTCGCCTGACCGGGCACGCCGTGCGCATCTACTACCGCGAGCTGCGCCGGCTCCTGCCCAAGCACATCGCCATCCTCGCGACCGTGCCGTGGCCGTCGGAGCTGCGCATCGGCCGCTACCCCTACGCCGAGAGCGCGCTGTACGCCGACGCCTTCATCCCGATGGCGTACTGGATGAACCGCGACCCCTCGACCGTGGCGCGGCGCAGCATCGCCTTCCTGAAGAAGTACGGGAAGCCGATCATGCCGGCCGGTCAGGCGTACGACCCGAAGATCGACCGCCCTGACCTGACCCACCTCCGTACACCGTCGCTGAAGGCCGTCACGCACTTCATCAAGGCCTCGCAGGAGGCCGGCTCACCGGCCGTGAGCCTGTGGGTGTGGCAGACCGCCGACCGCAACCACTGGACGGCGATCGGCCGCGCCCGGAACCTCTTCCGCGGCAAGCCGGCCGGCCTGACCACGTCGACGCCCAAGACGCCCAAGGTGCCCAAGAAGCCGATCAAGCAGCCGGCCGTGGTCTCCCCGAGCAAGCCGAAGTCCAAGACGTCACCCAACGCCGCGGACTGACCCCGCCCTGAGTCACCTTCGGCCGCCGCCGTGGTGCGTTCTGTCGGACCCGCTGCCTAGAGTGGGTCTGTGAGGCCCGTCACCGATCTCGTCCGCAGCGCGACGCCCTTCAAGGTCGTCAGCGACTTCTCGCCGTCCGGCGACCAGCCGGCGGCGATCGACGAGCTGGAGCGCCGCCTGCGCGAAGGCCAGACCGACGTCGTGCTGCTCGGCGCCACCGGCACCGGCAAGAGCGCCACCACCGCATGGCTGGTCGAGCGGGTGCAGCGGCCGACCCTGGTCCTCGCGCCCAACAAGACCCTCGCCGCGCAGCTGGCCAACGAGTTCAAGGAGCTCTTCCCGCACAACGCGGTCGAGTACTTCGTCTCCTACTACGACTACTACCAGCCCGAGGCCTACGTCCCGCAGACCGACACCTACATCGAGAAGGACTCCTCGGTGAACGAGGAGGTGGAGCGGCTGCGGCACTCGGCGACGATGAGCCTGCTCACCCGGCGCGACGTGATCGTCGTCGCGTCCGTCTCCTGCATCTACGGCCTCGGCACGCCGCAGGAGTACGTCGACCGCATGGTCCGTCTCCGCGTCGGCGACGAGCTCGAGCGGGACAAGCTGCTGCGGAAGTTCGTCGACGTGCAGTACACCCGTAACGACCTCGCCTTCTCCCGCGGCACCTTCCGGGTGCGCGGCGACACGGTGGAGATCTTCCCGGTCTACGAGGAGCACGCCGTACGCATCGAGCTCTTCGGCGACGAGATCGAGAAGCTCACCACGCTGCACCCGCTCACCGGCGAGGTGATCGGGGAGCACGAGGAGCTGTTCGTCTTCCCCGCGACGCACTACGTCGCCGGGCCGGAGCGCATGGAGCGGGCGATCGCCGGCATCGAGCTCGAGCTCGCCGACCGGCTCGCCGAGATGGAGCGGCAGGGCAAGCTGCTCGAGGCGCAGCGGCTGCGCATGCGGACGACGTACGACATCGAGATGATGCGCCAGGTCGGCTTCTGCTCGGGCATCGAGAACTACTCGCGGCACATCGACGGCCGCGCGAGCGGGACCGCGCCGCACACCCTCCTCGACTACTTCCCCGAGGACTTCCTCATCGTCATCGACGAGTCGCACGTGACGGTGCCGCAGGTCGGCGGCATGTACGAAGGCGACATGAGCCGCAAGCGCACGCTGGTGGAGCACGGGTTCCGGCTGCCCAGCGCGATGGACAACCGGCCGCTGAAGTTCGAGGAGTTCCTCGAGCGGATCGGCCAGACCGTCTACCTCTCTGCTACCCCAGGCCCGTATGAGCGCAACAAGGCCAGCAAGTACGGCGACCCGGTGGAGCAGATCATCCGGCCGACCGGCCTGATCGACCCCGAGGTGATCGTCCGCCCGACGCACGGCCAGATCGACGCGCTGGTTCACGACATCCGCGAGCGGGCCGAGCGCGATGAGCGCGTCCTCGTGACGACGCTGACCAAGAAGATGTCCGAGGACCTCACCGACTACCTGCTCGAGCTCGGCATCCGGGTGCGCTACCTGCACAGCGAGGTCGACACGCTGCGCCGGATCGAGCTGCTGCGCGAGCTGCGGCTGGGGGAGTTCGACGTACTCGTCGGCATCAACCTGCTGCGCGAGGGACTCGACCTGCCCGAGGTGTCGCTGGTGTCGATCCTCGACGCGGACAAGGAGGGCTTCCTCCGCTCCGGCACGTCGCTGATCCAGACGATCGGCCGCGCCGCGCGCAACGTCTCCGGCCAGGTCGTCATGTACGCCGACACCGTCACCGACTCGATGAAGAAGGCGATCGACGAGACCAACCGGCGGCGCGAGAAGCAGATCGCCTACAACACCGAGCGCGGCCTCGACCCGCAGCCGCTGCGCAAGCGGATCGCCGACATCATGGACGTGATGCGACTCGACGACGGCTCGGACCGGGTGATGGCACCTGGCGGGCGGGCCCGAGGTCAGAGCCGTGGCAAGGCGCCGGTGCCCGGCCTCGCGCTCGGCCCGGGCAAGCACGCCAAGGACCTGGCTGGGATGCCCCGGCACGAGCTGGCGTCGCTGATCCAGCAGCTCTCCGACCAGATGCACGACGCGGCTCGCGACCTCCAGTTCGAGCTGGCCGCCCGGCTGCGCGACGAGATCGGCGAGCTGAAGAAGGAGCTCCGCGCCATGCAGGCCGCGGGCGTCTGACGCCTGGCCTACTCGCCGACGCGCACGCAGGTCCTGGTGCCGGCGACGTACGCCCGGTCCGTCCACGCGTCGTCCGACGGCAGGCCGCCGTGCCCGACCCCCGCGTGGAACTTGTGACTGGAGCCGACCGACAGGTTTGACAGCCGTGTTCCGCGCTTGACGACGGCGTGCTGGGCGAGCACCTCGAACGGCACGGTCATCCGGACCTCGGCGAGGTCGTCGTCGAAGACGACGTACCCGCTGCCGTCGAGACGGGTCCCGGTCTGCGCACCGGTGCCACCTCGCGGGGGCGGTCCCGACACGCGCCAGACGGCCACCCGGTCCTCGAGCGAGCGGGCCTCGTCGGCGCGGTCCCAGACAACCCGGTCGGCGAGCATCAGGAAGTGGGCCGTGGGCGTGGAGAACCGCGCTTCGTAGCCGAGCCCGCCAGGTGACCGGGAGTCGGTCTCCATCAGCTCGGTCAGCCGGATGACCACGGTCAGCCGGGTCGCGTCAGTGGCGAAGTCCGCCGACCGGATGTCCAGCGTGTGCGGGTACAGCTCGGCCGGCGGGTCCTGGTACTGGATCTTCGCGTCGCCTGCGGGGTCCTCGATCAGCCGGCACAGCGGTGCGGCGTCGGCAGGCCCGCCCGCTCCCAGGACGGCGAGCGCGACGACGAGTCCGAGCATCCGGGTCCGGCACATAGGTCCTCCTCTCCGACTACGAGGACGACGTACCGCCGGTCAGGGTTCACCCGGGTCGGTCTAGGGTCCTGCCGACGGCGCACCGACCGGAGGAGGAGGCACCCGTGAGCGACATCGACGTGCTCGAGAGCGTGCTGGCCAAGGACACCGCGCTGCTGGCCGGCGTGACCGACGACCAGCTCGGCGGAGCCACGCCCTGCCCCGACTACGACGTCCGCACGCTGGTCAACCACATCGTCGGCTGGGCGAAGGTCTTCGCCGCCGGCGCCAACGAGCGCACGTCCGACCTCGACGTCAGCTCCTACGAGGCGAAGGACCCGGCGGGGGAGTTCGCCGCCGCGGCCCAGGACCTGGTCGCAGGCTGGCGCGAGCACGGCGTCGAGCGCGACGTCGCGCTCCTCGGCAACCCGAGCCCGGGCGCCGCCATTCTCGGGATGACGCTGATGGAGTACGTCACGCACGGCTGGGACCTGGCGACCGCGACCGGTCAGCCGGTGCCGTTCACCGACGACGAGCTGTCGACCACCCTCGAGCGGGCGAAGGCGACGCTGCCGGACCAGTACCGCGGCGAGGGCAAGCCGTTCGCCGAGGCGGTCGACGTACCGGAGTCCGCCCCTGTCCTGGACCGCCTCGTCGGCTTCATGGGCCGTCGTACCGCGTTGTAGTCGACACACCGGCCTTCACCGCCTGTGCACGAATCGGTGGACAACGCGGTGGACGAGCGGGGATTTCGGGGGACAACCTGCCCACATCTGGGGACATCCCTGTGCACGAGAAGATTGTCGAAAATCGTTGGCACAAAGCCCTTGCGCACCCCTCGGAGACCCTCTACAAACACACCTGTCACCGCGAGTGACGGACCGACCGGGGGCAACCTCGGAACGTCGGGGGGACCGGGCAACCGGAGTCGCTGACAGGTCACAGGAGCCGGGCAACCGGACCCTGAGACCGCGTCGCGGCACCGGGCGAACGGAGCCACCGGGCACGGAAGCTGGACCGGTTCGCCGGTCCGGCCGACCAACCTGGAGGCGCCGGGAGACCGGCACCACGAGCTGAACGGAGAGCGGCCGGGCAACCGGGGCGCACCGGGAGGAGCGAGGAGCCGGGACGCCAGAGGAACCGACGGGTTCGCGGAAGATCCGGGCAACCGGGGAGGACGCGCACCGGGTCGTCGCGGACGGAGATCGGGCTCGCAACGCGGGCCGCAGCTGAGCAATCGGCAGCGGTGGTGCAGTGGGACCGTGTGAGGCCCCTCCAACTCATACTTGGAGGGGCCTCACTGCATTCTGGGGGGCGTGTGCGCGGGTTCGCGTCAGCGACACGCCGCGCCTTCCCCGAACTGTGCGACACGCTGAGCACGCGCACCGTCGTACCCGGCGCGCAGATGCATCCCGCAGGAGTACGGTCCGCCGCATCCGACCCTTGGGAGGCGTTGATGGACGACACCCGCTCCGACCGCTGGATGCTCCTGGCCGGGCCCCTGTTCCTCGCGATGGTCGTCGCGCTGATGGCGCTCGAAGGCGGCACGGTCGGCGTCGACGCGACCGCCGAAGAGGTCATCGACCACTACGTCGACGGCGAGACCACCCGGCTGGTCGCCTCCTTCCTCGCCATCCCGGCCGCCGTCACGCTGCTGGCCGCTGTCAGCCGGATACGCGCGGCGCTCGGGGACCGAGCGCGCGCCTTCGGCACCTTGTTCCAGTCCGGCGCCGTCCTCTACGCCGGTGGGTTGACTGCGGGCGCGGCCGTCCAGCTCGGCCTGCTCGACGCAGCCGACAATGGCCTCGAAGGTCCGGCGCAGGCGCTGAACGTCCTTAGTGAGGCGATGTGGCTGCCGTTCGTCGCGGGCATCGCCGCGCTGCTGCTCGGCGGCGGCTTCGCTGTGCTGCGAACCGGCCTGCTGCCGCGCTGGCTCGGTTGGGTCGGCGCGGTCGTCGGCGTCGTGTCGATGCTCGGCCCGGGCGGCTTCCTCGGCTACTTCGTCGCCCCCATCTGGCTCGCGATCGCCGGCGTCCTGCTCTACCTCTCGGACGGAGCGCCTGCCGGAGGCACCACCGCCTGACCGCCCGCGCCCCACCCGAACTGCGCGACGCGCTGAGCACGCGCACCGCTACCCCCGCCGCGCAGATCGAGTCAGTCGCGCCACGGAAGCGGCTACAGCATCCAGATCGCCGGAGTTGTCGACGCAGCGAAGAGAGGGACCTGCGCGTACTCGGCGAGGTTGGCGCGCCCCTGCAGGTGGCCGAGCTCGATGGCGACCGCGATGCCTCGGCATGCGGCGCCCATCTTCTGTGCGAGCTGCACGGCGCCCAGCGCAGAGCCGCCGACGGCGAGCACGTCGTCGACGACAAGGACGTCGTCGCCTTCGCTGATCGCGTCCCGGTGGGCGCCCATCAGCAGGCCGCCCTCGTAGCCGCTGACGTAATCCTGTGTGACGACGTCGCGCGGAAGCCTGGGGATGGGTCCCTTCCGTGCCATCACTACACGAGAGCCGAGCGCGTAGGCCATCGCGCCGGCGAAGAGGAAGGCGCGAGCCTCGATGGCCAGGATCGTCTGGGGCGGGGAGTCGACGTACTCAGCGATCATCCGGTCGACAAGCCCCTTGAAGATGTCGGGCTCGCGCTCCCACACCGCGCTCACGTCCGTGAACCGCACTCCTTCGTGTGGCCAGCCGACGATCCGCCCGAGGACGCCGGCGACTCGCGTGTCCAGGTCGAGAGGTTCCGCTTCGCGCATCTGACCATCCTGCCGCAGCCCATGACGGCCTACGGCGCGGAATCCGAGGCAGGCGGCTAGCTGCCGTACGACTGCTCGACGGTGAACACGCTGTGCGTATGCGCCGCGCCGAGCCGGTCTAGCAGCTCCAGCACGGCAGGCGGCTTGCCACTGGCGCGCAGGGCCATCACCGCCTCCTTGTCGCGCCAGGTGGTCTGGATCCGCCAACGGCCATCGGGCGCCCGCAGCAGCTCGGTGCGCAGGAGACCGTCGGGCGAGGCGGTCTCGTTCAGCGCGCGGAAGCCGTCGAGCAGCGCCTGCTCGCCCTCCGCCGCGATCGCGAAATCCACGCTTGTCACGAGCTGACCCGCCGTCACCATCCGCGGGCGCGCCACTCGGGGATCGACGGGCGCTCTGTGCCGAGCGTCGTGTCCTTGCCGTGGCCGGGATAGACCCAGGTCGCGTCCGGCAGCGCCCCGAAGACCTTGGTCTCCAGGTCGTTCATCAGCCGGTCGAACCGCTCGGGGTCCTTCTCGGTGTTGCCGGGCCCGCCCGGGAAGAGGCTGTCGCCGCTGAAGAGGTGCGGCGCGTCGGCGAGGGTGCCGGCGGCGTCGTACACGAAGGCGAGCCCGCCGGGGGTATGGCCGGCCAGGTGGATGGCTCGGATCGCCGTCGCGCCCACCGGCACCATCTCGTCGTCGGCGATCACGGCAGGCGACTGGCCCTCCGGCATCATCGGCACGTCGGCCTCGTGGCAGCGCAGGACGGCGCCGGTGGCCGCCCGCAGGGCGGCGATGGCCTGGACGTGGTCCCAGTGCCCGTGTGTCTGCACGATCGTGGTCAGCCGGTCAGGGCCGAGCTCGGCGAGGATCCGCTCCGGCTCGGCCGCGCCGTCGACCAGCACGGTGTCGCCGGTCTCGGCGCAGCGCAGCAGGTAGACGTTGTTGTCGAAGGTGCCGACCGACAGCTTCGTCACCCGAAGTCCGGGCAGCTCGCGGATGTCAGCGGGGCCACCTGGGACGACGTCCCCGGTGTACGCCGACGCCGCGGGCGTCACTTCGACGGGCGTCGCGGCCGGGTCGAGGCGAAGACGGCGACGCACAGGGCGAGCAGCGCCAGCGTGCCGGCGGCGACGAGGGAGTTGAAGCCGCTCAGCTTGTTCTCGTCCGCGGCGCGCTCCTCCTCGATCTCCTTGAGCGTGGGGTTGTCCTCGGCGGTCGAGCCGGGGATGCCGGTGCCCTCGCTGTCCTCGACGTTCTGCTCGCCGGGGCCGGCGCTCTCGCTCGCGCCGCCCGGGTCGGGCGTGGCCACCGCGGCGGTCGCACTGGCCGAAGCGGCGGGCGCGCTCGCGGCCGGGCTGGCCGGCCCGGCGCCGCCGCCGGCGGTCACGACGATCTCGCCCTTCATGCCGAGCGAGGCGTGCGGCTGGCAGAAGTACTTGTAGGTCCCTGGCTTGTCGAACGTCACCTCGACGGTCGCGCTCGCGTCGGCCAGCGTGTGGTTGCCGATCGGCGACGCCGGGTCCTTGGCGCCGTCGCCCCCCGTCACGGTGTGGAAGCCGCCCTCGCTGGTCCAGGTCACCTTCGTCCCGGCCGGGACGGTGAGCGTGGCCGGGTCGAACTTGTTGGTGGACAGGGCCTTCACCGCGCCGGCGGACTGCGCGCCGGCCGACGTCGCGAGCAGCAGGCCGGACGAGGCGGCGAGCAGGGGCGCCGCGAGCAGGGCGGCGGCGAGGCGGGTGCGGGTGTGCGGCGCGAGGCCCATGGGTTGGGTCGGCCCTTTCCGTGACGGGTGACTGGCGCGCCCGGGCGGGTCCGCGCGCATCGCGGACTCTACCGCCGGGTACGCCGGGAAGAACTGTCACAGCCCGCGGTTATCCTCGACTGTCTGTCGGATCCGACGGGCAGCACCCCTGGGCGAAGGGCTCGCGGCACTTCCTATGGCTGACCGTCTCGTCGTCCGCGGCGCGCGTGAGCACAACCTCCGCAACGTCTCCCTCGACCTGCCGCGTGACGCGATCGTCGTGTTCACCGGGCTGTCCGGCTCGGGCAAGTCCAGCCTGGCCTTCGACACGATCTTCGCCGAGGGACAGCGCCGCTACGTCGAGAGCCTGTCGGCCTACGCCCGTCAGTTCCTCGGCCAGATGGACAAGCCGGACGTCGACTTCATCGAGGGCCTCTCCCCGGCGGTCTCGATCGACCAGAAGTCGACCAACCGCAACCCGCGCTCGACGGTCGGCACGATCACCGAGGTCTACGACTACCTCCGCCTGCTCTTCGCCCGCGCGGGCCGCCCGCACTGCCCGAGCTGCGGCCGCCCGGTCGCCCGGCAGACGCCGCAGCAGATCGTCGACCGGGTGCTCGAGATGGCGGAGGGCACGCGCTTCCAGGTCCTCGCGCCGGTCGTGCGCAGCCGCAAGGGCGAGTACGTCGAGCTCTTCGCCGACCTGCAGACCAAGGGCTACAGCCGGGCCCGCGTCGACGGCGCGGTGGTCTCGCTGTCCGAGCCGCCGAAGCTGAAGAAGCAGGAGAAGCACACGATCGAGGTGGTCATCGACCGGCTCGCGGTCAAGGCGTCCGCCAAGCGCCGGCTGACCGACTCGGTCGAGACCGCGCTCGGGCTCGGCGACGGGCTGGTCACCCTCGAGTTCGTCGACGCCGAGGAGGGCACCCGGAGCGGGAGCGCACCTTCTCCGAGCACCTCGCCTGCCTGTACTACGACCTGTCGTTCGGCGAGCTCGAGCCGCGGACGTTCTCCTTCAACTCGCCGTACGGCGCCTGCCCCGAGTGCACGGGCCTCGGCACCAAGCTCGAGGTCGACGCCGAGCTGGTCCTGCCCGACCCCGACCTGTCGCTGGCGCAGGGCGCGATCGCGCCGTGGTCGAGCGGCCACAACATCGAGTACTTCGGCCGGCTGCTCGAGGCGCTGGCCGACGCCTAGGGCTTCTCGATGAAGACGCCATGGCGCAAGCTGCCAGCGAAAGCAGCAGAAGGCGGTGCTCGAGGGCTGCGGCGACACCCAGGTGCACGTCCGCTACCGCAACCGCTACGGCCGCGAGCCGCACCTACTACACGTCCTTCGAGGGCGTCATCCCGTTCCTCGAGCGCCGGCACGCCGAGGCGGAGAGCGAGACCAGCCGCGAGCGCTACGAGGGCTACATGCGCGAGGTGCCGTGCCCGACGTGCAACGGCGCGCGGCTCAAGCCCGAGTCGCTCGCGGTCACCCTCGGCGACCGCACGATCGCCGAGGTCGCGGGCATGTCGCATCGCCGACTGCGCTGTGTTCCTCCGAGAGCTCGCGCCTTGACCAGCGCGAGGCGATGATCGCCGAGCGGGTGCTCAAGGAGGTCAACGCGCGGCTGGGCTTCCTGCTCGACGTCGGCCTCGACTACCTCTCGCTCGACCGCGCGGCCGGCACGCTGGCCGGCGGCGAGGCGCAGCGGATCCGGCTCGCGACGCAGATCGGCTCCGGCCTGGTCGGCGTCCTCTACGTCCTCGACGAGCCGTCGATCGGCCTGCACCAGCGCGACAACCGGCGGCTGATCGAGACGCTCGAGCGGCTGCGCGACCTCGGCAACACGCTGATCGTCGTCGAGCACGACGAGGACACCATCCGGCACTGCCGACTGGGTCGTCGACATCGGCCCCGGCGCGGGCGAGCACGGCGGCCACGTCGTCGTACTGCGGACCGGTGCAGGAGCTGCTCGACATGCGCAGAGTCGATCACCGGCGCCTACCTCTCGGGGCGCCGTTCCATCCCGGTGCCCGACATCCGCCGGCAGCCGAAGCGACCGGCAGCTCACCGTCCACGGCGCGCGCGAGCACAACCTGCGTGACGTCACCGTCGACTTCCCGCTCGGCTGCTTCGTCGCCGTCACCGGGGTGTCAGCGGCTGCGGCAAGTCGCACGCTGGTCAACGACATCCTCTACGCGGTCCTCGCCAACAAGCTCAACGGCGCTCGCGCAGGTGCCCGGGCGGCACACGCAAGGTCACCGGCCTCGAGCACGTCGACAAGGTGGTGCGGCGTCGACCAGTAGCCCGATCGGCCGCACGCCGCGCTCCAACCCCGCGACCTACACCGGCGTCTTCGACCACATGCGCAAGCTGTTCGCCGAGACGACCGAGGCGAAGGTCCGCGGCTACCTGCCCGGCCGGTTCTCGTTCAACGTCAAGGGCGGCCGCTGCGAGGCGTGCTCGGGCGACGGCACGATCAAGATCGAGATGAACTTCCTGCCCGACGTCTACGTCCCGTGCGAGGTCTGCCACGGCGCGCGCTACAACCGCGAGACGCTCGAGGTGCACTTCAAGGGCAAGACGATCGCCGAGGTCCTCGACATGCCGATCGAGGAGGCGCTGCACTTCTTCGAGGCCGTGCCGGCGATCTCGCGGCACCTGAAGACCCTCGACGACGTCGGCCTCGGCTACGTCCGGCTCGGCCAGCCCGCGCCGACGCTGTCCGGCGGCGAGGCGCAGCGCGTCAAGCTCGCGTCCGAGCTGCAGAAGCGCTCGACCGGGCGGACGGTCTACGTCCTCGACGAGCCGACGACCGGCCTGCACTTCGAGGACATCCGCAAGCTGCTCGGCGTGCTCGGTCGCCTCGTCGACGGCGGCAACACGGTGATCGTCATCGAGCACAACCTCGACGTGATCAAGACCGCCGACTGGGTCATCGACATGGGGCCCGAGGGCGGCAGCGGCGGCGGCACGGTGGTGGCGCAGGGCATCTCCCGAAGCGGTCGCCGCGGTGCCGGCGAGCCACACCGGCACGTTCCTCCGCGAGATCCTCGTCGGGCGCAGCGAGCCGAAGAAGACGATCCGGCGTACGCCGGCGAAGCGGGTCGCGAAGAAGACCGTCGCCGCTCGCTGAGCAGGCGCCGGCTATGCGCGGGAGAGCCGCGCGATCAGGTCGTCGAGCGCCTCGGCGCTGCGCTCCTCGCCGGCCGGCACCACGGCCTCCGTGGCGTCGAGGAAGTCGCGCACCGTCGCCGCCGGCAGCCGCACGGTCGTGCACCGGCCGTCGCGCAGCAGCTCCAGAACGACTGCGCCGCCCGGACCGTCCGGCCGGGCGCGCACGTCGCCGTCGCCGGTCGGGTGGTCGAGGCTGTAGCGGAGGAAGTCGCGCAGCATGGTCCAGCGGCCGCGCGGCAGCGCCGGGTGGTCCGGACGGGCGGTGAGCAGCAGGTGGATCGCCAGCGGATCGGCGGCGTACCAGGACAGCCGCAGCGATGTGCGGTGCTGGCGCCCGGTCGCGTGGCCGTCGCCGACGACGACCTCAGCCGTCACGGTGGGCGGTGCCACCACGTCCCCCTCGTCGTCGGCTGCGTTCCGCTGCCGAGAGTGACACGGGTCACACCTTCGAATCCAATTCTGCAGGCGCGAGGAGCGATGTCGTGAGCGCTCTCTAGACTCGATCCATGGCCGACGCGACCGGGTACCGGCCCGCGCCGGGGACGATCCCCGACAGCCCCGGCGTCTACCGTTTCCGCGACCGCGACGGGCGCGTGATCTACGTCGGCAAGGCGAAGAGCCTGCGCAGCCGCTTGTCGTCGTACTTCCAGGACGCGCGCAACCTGCACCAGCGCACCCGGGCGATGGTCGAGGCCGGTGCGTCGGTCGAGTGGACGGTGGTCGCGACCGAGGTCGCGGCGCTGCAGCTGGAGTACTCCTGGATCAAGGAGTTCGAGCCGCGATTCAACGTCCGCTATCGCGACGACAAGAGCTACCCGAGTCTGGCGATCACGTTCGGCGAGGAGTACCCGCGGGCGATGGTCATGCGGGGTCCGCGCAAGAAGGGCGTGCGCTACTTCGGCCCCTACGCCCACGCGTGGGCGATCCGCGAGACCCTCGACCTGCTGCTGCGGGTGTTCCCGATGCGCACCTGCAGCAACGGCGTGTTCACCCGGGCGCGACAGGTCGACCGGCCGTGCCTGCTCGCCTACATCGACAAGTGCGCCGCGCCCTGCGTCAACCGCGTGTCGGCCGACGAGCACCGGGAGATCGCCGAGGACCTCTGCGCGTTCCTCGCGGGCCGCACCGCCGAGCACATCCGCCGGCTCGAGAAGGACATGGCCGCCGCGTCGGCCGACCTCGAGTTCGAGCGCGCGGCCCGGCTGCGTGACGACATCGGGGCACTCACCCGCGCGCTGGAGAAGCAGGCGGTCGTCCTGCCTGCCGGCACCGATGCCGACGTCGTCGCGTTGTCGGAGGACGACTTCGAGGCCTCCGTCCAGGTGTTCCACGTCCGCGACGGCCGCGTGCGCGGTCAGCGCGGCTGGGTGGTCGACAAGGTCGAGGAGCTGTCGCCGGCCGACCTCGTCGCGGGCTTCCTCGAGCAGATGTACGGCGGCGCCGAGCCCGACGACGTCCCTCGCGAGGTGCTCGTGCCGACGCTGCCGAGCGACCACGAGATCCTGCAGGAGTGGCTCGGCGAGCTGCGCGGCACCAAGGTCGGCGTGCGCATCCCCGAGCGGGGAGACAAGCGCGCTCTGCTCGAGACGGTCGAGGCCAACGCGAAGCAGGCGTTCGTCCTGCACAAGCTCCGGCGCGGCAGCGACCTCAGCGCGCGCAGTCAGGCGCTGTCGGAGATCCAGCAGGCGCTCGGGCTCGGCGAGGCGCCGCTGCGGATCGAGTGCTACGACGTCTCCAACCTCCAGGGCACGAGCGTCGTCGCGTCGATGGTCGTGTTCGAGGACGGCCTTCCGCGCAAGGCGGAGTACCGCCGGTTCGCGGTCAAGGGGGTGGACGGCCAGGACGACGTCGCGTCGATCCGCGAGGTGCTGAGCCGCCGCTTCGCGCGCTACCAGGAGACCCGGGCACGCTCGTCCGCCGAGCCGGTGCTCGGCGGAGAGGTGGACGCGTCGGTGACGGCGGCTCCGGCGAGGTTCGCCTACCCCCCGCAGCTCGTCGTCGTCGACGGCGGTCCGCCCCAGGTGGCCGCGGCAGCGCAGGCGATGGCCGACCTCGGCGTGGTCGACGTCGCGCTCTGCGGGCTCGCCAAACGGCTCGAGGAGGTCTGGCTGCCCGGCCGCGCCGAGCCGGTGATCCTGCCTCGGGCGAGCGAGGGGCTCTACCTCCTGCAGCGCGTGCGCGACGAGGCGCATCGCTTCGCGATCGCCTACCACCGGCAGAAGCGCGGCAAGGCGATGACGGCGAGCGCGCTCGACGGCATCCCGGGGCTCGGCGCGACGCGGCGCAAGGCGCTGCTCGCCACGTTCGGCTCGGTGAAGCGGCTGCGCGCCGCGACCGCCGAGGACATCGCGACCGTGCCCGGCATCGGCCGGCGCACCGCGGAGTCGATCGTCGCCGCGCTCGCCGGCGCACCCACCGCACCCGGCGTCGACGTCATGACTGGCGAGATCGTCGATGCCGACTGACGCCGGGCCGCCGAGGGTGACATCCTTCGCGGCCATGGGCGCGCGGTGGCATCGGTGACGGCGGCCCTGCCGACGCCGCAGGAGCTCACGATCATCACCGGCCTGTCCGGCGCCGGTCGCAGCGAGGCGGCAAAGTGCCTCGAGGATCTCGGCTGGTTCGTCGTGGACAACCTGCCGCCCGCTCTGCTCGCGACCACGGCTGAGCTGGTCAACCGATCTCAGGGCGCGGTGGCGCGGATCGCCGTCGTGGTCGACGTCCGCGGGCGGGCCTTCTTCTCCGACCTTCGCGCGGGCCTCGACGAGCTCGCCGCGAGAGGTGTCGCGCGCCGCATCGTGTTCCTCGAGGCGTCGGACGAGGCGCTGGTACGCCGGTTCGAGCACGTCCGGCGGCCGCATCCGCTCCAGGGTGAGGGCCGGGTCGTCGACGGCATCACCCGCGAGCGGGAGCTGCTCCAGGAGCTGCGCGGTGAGGCCGACCTGGTCATCGACACCTCCAGCCTCAACGTGCACGAGCTGCGGGAGAAGGTCGGCCAGACGCTCAGCGCGGCCAGCGCCGCACAGCTGAGGGCGACCGTCGTGTCCTTCGGCTACAAGTACGGGCTGCCGGTCGACGCGGACATGGTGGTCGACTGCCGGTTCCTGCCCAACCCGCACTGGGAGCCGGAGCTGCGGCCCTACACGGGACGGGATCAGGTGATCAAGGACTTCGTGCTCGGGCAGCCCGGCGCGGAGGAGTTCCTCGAGCGGTACGACGGCCTGCTCGAGCTGCTCGTCGCCGGCTTCCTGCGTGAGGGCAAGCGCTACCTGACGATCGCGGTCGGGTGCACCGGCGGGAAGCACCGCAGCGTCGTCATGGCGGAGGAGATCGCCGCCCGGCTCGCCGGCGAGGGCCGCGAGGTCACCGTCGTGCACCGCGACCTGGGGAAGGAATGAGCGCCGGTCCGGCTGTGGTCGCCCTCGGCGGCGGGCACGGCCTCGCCGCCAGCCTGTGCGCGCTGCGGCTGATCACCGACGACCTCACCGCGGTGGTCACCGTCGCCGATGACGGCGGCTCGTCCGGCCGGCTCCGGACCGAGCTCGGCGCGCTGCCGCCGGGCGACCTGCGGATGGCGCTCGCCGCACTGGCGGCCGACGACACGGACTCCCAGGAGTGGGCGACCCTGCTGCAGCACCGGTTCGGCGGCGCCGGCCCGCTCGCCGGACACGCGGTCGGCAACCTCGTTCTGACCGGCCTGGCCGAGACGACCGGCTCGCCGGTGCGCGCGCTCGACCTGGTCGCTCGGGTCCTCGGGATCAAGGGACGGGTGCTGCCGCTGTCGACGGCCGACCTCGAGATCGTCGCCGATGTCATCGGAGCCGACCGGTCGGCACCGGACCGGGTCGACGTCGTCCGCGGTCAGGTCGCCGTCGCCACCACCCGCGGGCAGGTGATCGGCGTACGGCTCGAGCCGGCCGAGCCGCCGGCCTGCGCGGAGGCGGTCGACGCCGTGCTCGCGGCCGAGTGGGTCGTCCTCGGTCCGGGCTCGCTGTTCACGTCGGTCATCCCGCATGCTGCTCGTCCCGCCCATGCGCGAGGCGCTGGTCAAGACGTCCGCCCGGCGGGTGGTGGCGCTCAACCTGGTCGCCGCAGGACGGCGAGACCAGCGGCTACTCGCCGGAGGCGCACCTCGCGGCGCTGACCGCCCACGTCCCGGAGATGAGCATCGACCACGTCGTCGCCGATGAGTCGGTGCTTGACCGGGATGGTCTGATGAGCGCTGCAGCAGATGTCGGCGCCCAGGTGCACTTCTCCCACGTGGCCGCGGACGACTCGTCGGCAAGGCACGACCCGGCGCGACTCGCGTCGGCCTACCGGATGCTGATGACCGGCCGGCCCGCGCCGGACGGGGAGGAGAAGTCGTGGCGATGACCGCGGCCATCAAGGACGAGCTGGCCCACGTCCCGGTCACGAAGCCATGCTGCCGCAAGGCAGAGCTGTCCTCGCTCCTGCGCTTCGCCAACGCGCTGCACATCGTCGGCGGGCGCATCGTCGTCGAGGCGGAGCTCGACACCGGCGCGGCTGCGCGCCGGCTGCGCACCGACATCGTCGAGATCTACGGCCACACCACCGAGCTGAAGGTGCTCCAGGCCGGCGGCCTGCGCCGGGGCAGCCGATACGTCGTCTCGGTGGTCAAGGACGGCGAGGCGCTCGCGCGCTCGACCGGCCTCATCGACCTGCGCGGCCGGCCGGTCCGTGGCCTGCCGCCCGCCGTGGTCAGCGGCGGAGTCTGCGACTCTGCCGCAGCGTGGCGCGGGGCGTTCCTCGTCCACGGCTCCCTCACCGAGCCGGGCCGGTCCTGCTCGCTCGAGGTGACCTGCCCCGGGCCCGAGGCGGCCCTCGCCCTGGTCGGCGCGTCCCGTCGGCTCGGCGTCTCCGCCAAGGCGCGCGAGGTGCGCGGTGTCGACCGGGTCGTCGTCCGCGACGGCGACGCGATCGGCGTGCTGCTGACCAAGCTCGGCGCGCACGAGGGCGTGCTGGCCTGGGAGGAGCGCCGCATGCGGCGCGAGGTGCGCGCCACCGCCAACCGGCTGGCCAACTTCGACGACGCCAACCTCCGTCGCTCGGCCCGCGCCGCCGTGGCGGCCGGCGAGCGGGTGGCCGCTGCGCTCGAGGTGCTGGGTGACGACGCGCCGGAGCACCTGCTGGCGGCCGGCCGGCTCCGCCTCGAGCACGGACAGGCCAGCCTCGAGGAGCTGGGCGGCCTCGCCGACCCGCCCCTGACCAAGGACGCGGTGGCCGGACGGATCCGCCGGCTGCTGGCGATGGCCGAGAAGCGCGTCCCGGATCGACCGGGGCGCCGAGCGAGGACGACGACGACGATTCGCAGCGCGACGACGACGCCGAGTAGCGTCGAGTCCGACCACCAACACCAGATCTGCCGAGGGGACTGACCAGTGACTGTGCGCGTGGGCATCAACGGATTCGGGCGTATCGGCCGCAACTTCTGGCGTGCGGTGGACGCCGCTGCCGGGCAACGACGTCGAGATCGTCGCCGCCAACGACCTGGGCGACATCACGACGATGGCCCACCTGCTCAAGTACGACACCGTGCTCGGCCGCTCGGCTACGACGTGAGCGCCGGCGACGGCGAGATCAAGGTCGGCGCGCACACGATCAAGATCACTCGCCGAGCGCGACCCGGCCGCCCTGCCGTGGGCCGACCTCGGCGTCGACGTCGTCATCGAGTCGACCGGCCGCTTCACCAACGCCGAGTCGACGCGCGCAAGCACATCGACGGCGGCGGCGCGAAGAAGGTCATCATCTCCGCCCCCGCCAAGGGCGAGGACATCACGATCGTCATGGGCGTCAACGACGACAAGTACGACGCCGCGCAGCCACCACGTGCTATCAGCAACGCGAGCTGCACGACCAACTGCGTGGCGCCGATCGCCAAGGTGCTGCTCGACAGCTTCGGCATCGTCAAGGGCTTCATGACGACGATCCACGCCTACACCAACGACCAGGTCATCCTCGACTTCCCGCACGAGGACCTGCGCCGCGCACGCGCCGGCGCGCAGAACATCATCCCGACGTCGACCGGGGCCGCGAAGGCGATCTCGCTCGTCATCCCCGAGCTCAAGGGCAAGCTCGACGGCATCGCGATGCGCGTGCCCGGTGCCCGACGGCTCGGTGACCGACCTGGTCTGCGTGCTCGAGCGCGACACCACGGTGGACGAGGTCAAGGCCGCGTACCAGAAGGCGGCCGGCAGCGGCCCGCTGGCGGGCTACCTCGCCTACACCGAGGACCCGATCGTGTCGTCCGACATCGTCGGCGACCCGCACTCGTGCATCTTCGACTCCTCGCTGACGATGGCCCAGGGCAACCTGGTCAAGGTCGTCGGCTGGTACGACAACGAGTGGGGCTACAGCAACCGGCTGGCCAGCCTCTGCCAGCTCGTCGGCAGCCAGCTCTAAGGCATGCGCTCGACTCGCTGAGCTCGACGTCGAAGGACGCGGGTGCTGGTCCGCTGCGACCTCAACGTCCCGCTCGACGGCACGACGATCACCGACGACGGCCGGATCCGCGCAGCGCTGCCGACGCTGCGCGCGATCCTCGACCGCGGCGGCCGGCTCGTGGTGATGCAGCCACCTCGGCCGACCGAAGGGGCAGGTCGTCGCGAAGTACTCCCTCGCTCCGGTCGCGGCGCGGCTCGGCGAGCTGCTCGGCGCTCCGGTGCGCTTCGCCACCGACGTCGTCGGGGAGTCGGCGCAGGGCGAGGTCGCGAGCCAGCAGTCGGGCGAGGTCGTGCCTGCTGGAGAACCTGCGGTTCGAGCCGGGGGAGGAGCAGGGCGACGAGGCGCTGGTCTCGGCCGCTCGCCGCACTCGGCGACTGCTACGTCGGCGACGGCTTCGGCGCGCTGCACCGCGCGCACGCCAGCGTCGCCGGCGTGCCCGCGCGGCTCGAGCACGCGGCCGGCCTGCTCGTGGAGAAGGAGCTCGAGGTGCTGCACCGGCTCAGCGCGGAGCCGCAGCGCCCCTACGTCGTCGTGCTCGGCGGGTCGAAGGTCAGCGACAAGCTCGCCGTGATCACGAGCCTGCTCGGCGTCGTCGACAAGCTGCTGATCGGCGGCGGCATGTGCTTCACCTTCCTGGCCGCGCAGGGGCACGGCGTCGGCGAGTCGCTGCTCGAGGAGGACCAGCTCGACGCGGTGCGGGACATGATCCGGCTGGCCGCCGACCGCGGCGTGGAGCTGCTCCTGCCGAGCGACGTCGTCATCGCGCAGGACGTGAGCGCAGACGCCGCGACGCGAGGTGGTGGCGGCGGAGGCGATCCCCGACGGCTGGAAGGGCCTCGACATCGGCCCGGAGTCGGTACGCCGGTTCGCGGCGGCCGTCGCCGACGCCCAGACCGTCTTCTGGAACGGCCCGATGGGCGTCTTCGAGCTCGCCCCGTTCGCGGCCGGCACGCTCGGCGTCGCGCAGGCGGTCGCCGGCAGCCCTGGCCTGACAGTCGTCGGCGGGGGAGACTCCGCGGCCGCCGTACGACAGCTCGGCCTCGCCGACCGGTTCGGCCACATCTCGACCGGCGGCGGCGCGTCGCTGGAGTACCTCGAAGGCAAGACGCTGCCCGGCGTGGCCGCGCTCGAGCAGGACTAGGAGAGCCGCCCCATGGCCAACGCGCCGCGCCTCCCGCTGATGGCGGGCAACTGGAAGATGAACCTCCACCACCTCGAGGCCATCCAGCTGGTCCAGAAGCTCGCCTTCGCGCTCGACCCGGCCGACTACGACGCGTGCGAGGTCGTCGTGCTGCCGCCGTTCACCGACCTGCGCAGCGTCCAGACGCTCGTCGACGGCGACAAGCTCCTGCTCCGCTACGGCGCCCAGGACCTCTCGCCCCACCCGGGCGGGGCCTACACCGGCGACATCAGCGCCGCGATGCTGGCCAAGCTCGGCTGCTCGTACGTCGTCGTCGGCCACAGCGAGCGCCGGCAGTACCACCACGAGGACGACGCGGCCGTCAACGCGAAGGCCCGGGCGGCCGTCGCGGCGGAGATCACGCCGATCGTCTGCGTGGGGGAGGGTCTCGAGATCCGGCAGGCCGGCGCCCACGTGGAGCACTGCACCTCCTCCCTCGAAGGCAGCCTCGCCGAGCTCACCGCGGAGCAGGTGGCCGCGACGGTGGTCGCCTACGAGCCGGTCTGGGCGATCGGCACCGGCGAGGTGGCGACCCCGGAGGACGCCCAAGAGGTCTGCGCCGCTCTCCGCGGCACGGTCGCCCGCCTGCACGGCAAGCCGACCGCGGCCGCGGTGCGGATCCTGTACGGCGGCTCGGTCAAGGCGGTGAACGCCGCCGGGCTGATGGCGATGCCGGACGTCGACGGCGCGCTGGTCGGTGGCGCGAGCCTGGACGCGGACGAGTTCGCCGGCATCGTGCGCTACCGCACGCACGTCTAGGACGTCGACCTGCCCGGATAACCATCAGGTCACGATCGGGCGGCGCCTCGGTGCGCGACGCTTTCGCCGTACGGCGGGCGTGGGTAGGGTCCCCCCGGATGGGGAGCCTCCGCCCCGAGCTCGCCAGTGAGACCCCAGCAAGTCCCTCAACGAGAAGGTGGCGTCGCGCATGACCGCTCCTGTCGGCGTGGACCCGAGCTCCCAGCACGCCGAGCCCGAGGCCGTCGCCAACATCAGCGGCAGCGGCGTCATCGAGGGCCGGTCCCTCGGCCAGATCGCGTGGATGCGCCTCAAGCGGGACAAGGTCGCGATCGCCGGGGCGGTCGTCGTCGTCTTCCTGATCCTCGTCGCGGTCTTCGCCAGCCTGCTGACCAAGATCAACGGCCACCCGCCGGACATCTTCTACTCGGACCAGATCGACCCCAACACCGGCGGCCTCCCGCTCGGGAAGTTCGGCGGGGTCGACAGCAAGTTCTGGTTCGGCGTCGAGCCGGGCACCGGCCGCGACCTCTTCAGCCGCATCGTCCACGGCGCGCGCGTGTCGCTGCTGATCGCCTTCGCCGCCACCGGCGTCGCCGTCGCGACCGGCGCGATCCTCGGCGTCACCGCCGGCTACTTCGGCGGCAAGGTCGACCGGGTGATCAGCTCGCTGATGGACATCCTGCTCGCCTTCCCGCTGCTCATCTTCGCCATCGCGCTCGTCGCGGTGAACCCGGTGATCCCGGTCGTCGGCTGGACCATCCCGCGACTCGTCCTGCTGGTCGTGATCATCGGCGGGTTCAGCTGGCCGTACATCGGCCGCATCGTGCGCGGGCAGACGCTCTCGCTGCGCGAGAAGGAGTTCATCGAAGCCGCGCGATCGGTCGGCGCCAGCGACTCGCACATCATCTTCAAGGAGCTGCTGCCCAACCTGGTCGCGCCGATCATCGTCTACTCGACCCTGATCATCCCGTCGAACATCCTGTTCGAGGCGGCGCTGTCCTTCCTCGGCGTGGGCGTCAACCCGCCCACGCCCACGTGGGGCAACATGCTCTCCGACGCGATCCCGTGGTACCGCGCCGACCCGACTTTCATGATCATTCCCGGGGTGGCGCTGTTCGTCACCGTCCTCGCCTTCAACCTCTTCGGCGACGGCCTCCGGGACGCCCTTGACCCCCGCGGCGGTCGATGACCGCGCGGCGCACGACGTAAGGCTCGACCCGTCCCGGCAGTCCGCCGGGAACGCTGCACAGCAGACGCAAGGAAAGGACAGGACCGAATGCGCAGTCCATCGAGAGGGCTTCGGGTCGCTTCGGCGATTCTCACCCTCGCCATCGCCGCAACCGCCTGTGGCGGCGACGACGAGGGCACCGACACCGGCACGGGCAAGACCGACAAGACGTTCGCGCTCGAAGGCGCCAAGGGCGGCACCCTCAAGCTGGTGTCGAACAGCGACGTCGACTACCTCGACCCGCAGCGGACCTACTCCACGCTGGGCTTCGCGATCCAGCGGGTCCTGAACCGCCAGCTGCTGACCTACAAGGCGGCTCCGGCGGCCAACGGCGGTCTCGAGCTGGCTCCCGACCTCGCCAAGGCGATGCCGACCATCAGCGAGGACGGCCTGACCTACACGTTCGAGCTGAAGGACAACCTGAAGTTCGAGGACGGCACGGCGATCACCGCCAAGGACATCAAGTACGGCGTCGAGCGGTCCTTCGAGATCGACACGCTCTCCGGTGGCCCCGAGTACATGCGCCAGACGCTCGTGGGTGGCCTGGAGTTCAAGGGCATCTACAAGGACCCCAAGGGCCTGTCGGCCATCACGGTCGAGGGTGACAAGAAGATCACCTTCAAGCTGAAGGACCCCTACGCGGACTTCATCTACATCACGGCGCTGCCGACCACGACCCCGGTCCAGGCCGCGAAGGACACGAAGGACAAGTTCAACCTCAAGCCCACGGCCACCGGCCCGTACAAGCTCTTCAGCTACAAGCCGGAGAAGGAGATCATCCTGGTCCGCAACGAGGCGTGGGACGCCTCGACCGACAGCGTCCGCAAGGCGTACGTCGACCGGATCGAGATCACCGAGGGCGTCGACCCGGCGGACATCACCAACCGCATCGAGAGCGGCGACGCCGACCTCTCCTTCGACACCTCCGTCGAGCCGCAGGACATCGCCCGGATCAAGACCGACCCGGTCCTGTCCAAGCAGACCAACGAGGTCCCGACGGGCTGCACCCGCTACCTGAGCCTGAACACCAAGGTCGCGCCGTTCGACAAGCTCGAGGTGCGCCAGGCGATGCAGTACGCCGTGAACAAGGAGACCTACCGCACGGCGCGTGGTGGCCCGACCGCTGGTGACTTCGCCACGTCGATGCTGCCGCTCACGTTCAACCAGAAGAAGATCGACATCTACCCGGCCGCGCCCACCGGCGACGACGCCAAGGCCAAGGAGCTGTTCGCCAAGGCCGGCTACACCGGCGGCAAGGTGCTCATGCTCGCCACCAACGCCGGCAAGGGCCTCGCGTCCGCGCAGGCCATCCAGGCGGCGCTCAAGCCCTACGGCATGAACGTCGAGCTCAAGCAGGTCGCGGCCGGTGTGTTCTTCACCGAGCTCGGCACGCCGAGCAAGAACTACGCGATGGGCATCGCCGGCTGGTGCGCTGACTGGCCGAGCCCGTCGACGTACCTGGGCCCGCTGTTCGACGGCACGCAGATCAAGCCGAACGGCAACCAGAACTACTCGAACCTGAACGACCCGAAGATCAACGAGGCCATCGCCAAGGCGAACAAGACGGCCGACGTCGACGAGGCCAATGCTCAGTGGTTCGAGATCGACAAGATGGTGATGGAGACCGCGGCGATCGTGCCGCTCATCCAGGACAAGCAGTTCACCATCCACACGGCGCGGCTGAAGAACGCCTTCATCCACCCGTACTTCGCGCACGAGGACTTCGCGGTCGTCGCGGTCCAGTAGCACCACCCGCTTGACGGTCACCCGCCGTCCGCGCACCGGCCCGTCCGGTGTGTCGGGCGGCGGGTGACCTGCTCCACCACCCCGCCGCATCCACTCGAGTCAGGGTCGCCAGATGGGTCGCTACATCGCTCGCCGGTCGCTGTGGGTCGTCGCGCTGCTGTTCATCATCAGCGTCGTCACCTTCGGCATCTTCTACATCCTGCCGGCCGACCCCGCGGCGCTGTCCGCCGGGAAGAACTCCTCCACGGAGGAGATCGAGATCATCCGGCACAAGCTCGGCCTGGACGAGCCGGTGTACGTGCAGTACGGCACGTTCGTGAAGGGCATCTTCGTCGGGCGCACCATCGGCGGGAACGAGTGCGGTGCACCCTGCTTCGGCTACTCGTTCAAGAACGAGCAGCCGGTCTTCGAGACGATCATCGACCGGCTCCCCGTCACGATCTCCATCGCCATCGGGGCCGCCGTCCTCTGGCTGGCCATGGGCGTGTCCGTCGGGATCATCTCGGCCCTGAAGAAGGGCACGATCGTCGATCGCGCGGCCATGACCGGGGCCTTGGCCGGGGTCTCGCTGCCGCTCATCTTCACCGGCTACGTCATCCTGCTGGTCTTCGTCTACAAGCTGAAGATCTTCCCGCAGCCGAGGTACAACGACTTCACCGACAACCCGCTGAAGTGGGCGCAGGGCCTGTTCCTGCCGTGGGTGGCGTTGGCGTTCCTCAACTCCGCGCTCTACGCGCGGCTCGTGCGCGCCAACATGCTCGAGACGATGGCCGAGGACTACGTCCGCACCGCGCGAGCCAAGGGCCTGCCCGAGCGCACCGTCATCCGCCGGCATGGCCTGCGGGCCGCGCTCACTCCGATCGTGACCATCTTCGGCCTCGACATTGGCCAGCTGCTGGGTGGCGCGGTGCTCACCGAGCAGGTGTTCAGCATCCAGGGCCTCGGCAAGCTGGCGCTGACGTCGATCTTCAACGTCGACCTGCCGGTCATCGTCGGGGTGACGGTGTTCGCGGCGTTCTTCGTCGTCACGGCCAACCTCGTCGTCGACGTGCTGTACGCCGTCGTCGACCCCCGTGTCCGTTACAGTTAGCCGCCCGCTGCGCCCCTGACCTGCCCCACAGCCTGCGGCGCCGTGCCCAGCCACGCATCGACCGAAGCGCGTCAAAGAAGGGTGCCCGTGTCCACGCAGACTCTCGTCGAGGGAGCCGGCTCCGCACCACGCGGACCTCAGGCGTTCCTCGACATCCGCGACCTGCGCATCCACTTCCCGACCGACGACGGCCTGGTCAAGGCGGTCGACGGCCTGACGTTCACGCTCGAGAAGGGCACGCACGCTCGGCATCGTGGGCGAGTCCGGCTCCGGCAAGAGCGTCACGAGCCTCGGCATCCTCGGCCTGCACAAGGGCACCCGCGCGAAGATCAGCGGCGAGATCTGGCTCGGCGGCGACGAGCTGGTCGCGGCGAGCAAGGAGCAGGTCCGGGCGCTGCGCGGCGACCGGATGGCGATGATCTTCCAGGACCCGCTGTCGGCCCTGCACCCGTACTACACGGTCGGCTACCAGATCGCCGAGGCCTACCGCGTCCACAACGACGTCTCGAAGAAGGCGGCGAAGACCCGCGCCATCGAGATGCTCGACCGGGTCGGCATCCCCACGCCGGACAAGCGCGTCGACGACTACCCGCACCAGTTCTCCGGCGGCATGCGGCAGCGGGCGATGATCGCGATGGCGCTGTCCTGCAACCCCGAGCTGCTGATCGCCGACGAGCCGACGACCGCGCTCGACGTGACGGTGCAGGCGCAGATCCTCGAGCTGATGACGCGACCTGCAGAAGGAGTTCGGCTCGGCGATCATCCTCATCACCCACGACCTCGGCGTCGTCGCCGAGGTGGCCGACGAGATCCTGGTGATGTACGCCGGCCGGGCAGCGGAGTACGCGCCGGTCAACGACATCTTCTACCGCCCGGAGCACCCCTACACCTTCGGCCTGCTCAGCTCGGTGACCCGGATGGACCGCATCCGGCAGGACCGGCTCAACCCGATCGAGGGCGCGCCGCCGAGCCTGATCAACGTGCCGTCCGGCTGCGCGTTCCACCCGCGCTGCCCCTACGAGCCGCTCACCGGCGGGCTCGGCTCGACCGTCCGTCCAGACCTCGTCCCGACCACCGGCGGGCCTGACCATCTCGTCGCCTGCCACCTGCCGCCTGCCGAGCGGCAGCGGCTCTTCGCCGAGGAAGTCGCGCCGAAGCTATGAGCCCTGCCAAGAAGACCACGGCCGCTCCGGCCACAAAGCGCACGGCCGCTCCGGCCACAACGCGCACGGCCGCACCGGCGGCGAAGACCACAGCCGCCGGCAAGGCGCGCACCGCGACCACGGCGCGCGCGAGCGAGGCAGCGAAGGCGACCGCCGC
This sequence comes from uncultured Actinomycetota bacterium, assembly GCA_963765815.1. Taxonomy (GTDB): domain Bacteria; phylum Actinomycetota; class Actinomycetes; order BP-191; family BP-191; genus DATLNF01. Next base: position 277,585 of record CAVXXT010000001.1, read on the forward strand.
GAAGTCACGCGCCGCAGCGAAGCCGGCCGCCAAGGCTGCGCCGACGAAGGCCGCTCCCGCGAAGGTGGCCAAGCCTGCGGTCCGCAAGCCCGCAGCGGCCAAGGCGGCACCGGCAAAGGCTGCTCCCACCAAGGCTGCCCCCACCAAGGCTGCCCGCGCGCGGGCCACCGCGACGACCGGCGGCGCTCGTCCCCGCGTCGACGTGGGCACCCCCGCGCGCCCGCGTCGTACCGCTGCGGCCGAGACGGTCGGCGCGGTCGCCGGCGCCCGGGCGACGCTGCCGCAGGTCGACGAGCGCGAGACGCTGATCGAGGTCACCGACCTGGTCAAGCACTTCCCGGTCACTCGCGGCATCGTGTTCCAGAAGCAGGTCGGCGCGGTCAAGGCGGTCGACGGGATCTCGTTCTCGGTGGCCAAGGGCGAGACGCTCGGCGTCGTCGGCGAGACCGGCTGCGGCAAGTCGACGATGGGCCGGCTGCTCTCGCGGCTGCTCGAGCCGACCAGCGGCAAGATCGTGTTCGACGGCCGCGACATCACCCACCTGTCGCGCGGCGACATGCGCCCGCTGCGCCGTGACGTCCAGATGATCTTCCAGGACCCCTACGGGTCGCTGAACCCGCGGCACAACATCGGCACGATCGTGGGCACCCCGCTGGAGCTGCAGAAGGTGGCGCCCGTCGGCGGCACCAAGAAGCGGGCCCAGGAGCTGCTCGAGCTGGTCGGCCTCAACCCCGAGCACTACAACCGCTACCCGCACGAGTTCTCCGGCGGGCAGCGGCAGCGCATCGGCATCGCCCGCGCGCTGGCGCTCAACCCGAAGCTGATCATCGCGGACGAGCCGGTCAGCGCCCTCGACGTCTCGATCCAGGCGCAGGTCATCAACCTGCTCGAGGACCTGCAGACCGAGTTCAACCTCACCTATGTCTTCATCGCCCACGACCTGTCGGTGGTGCGGCACATCTCCGACCGCGTCGCCGTGATGTACCTCGGCAAGGTGGTCGAGGTCGCCGACCGGGTCGGCCTCTACGAGCACCCGCTGCACCCCTACACCCACGCGCTGCTCTCCGCCGTGCCGCTGCCCGACCCGGAGAAGGAGCACAAGCGCGAGCGCATCTTCCTCAAGGGCGACGTGCCCAGCCCGCTCAACCCGCCGCCCGCCTGCCGGTTCAACACCCGCTGCTGGAAGGCGCAGGACATCTGCCGCGAGGTCGAGCCGCCGCTGCTCCAGCTGCAGCCCGGCCACGAGGTCGCCTGCCACTTCCCTGAGGAAAGAGTTCTCGTCTGATGGTCACCCTGACCACCGTCCTGCTGATCGTGTCGAGCCTGCTGCTCGTCGTCCTCGTCCTGCTGCACCGCGGCAAGGGGGGCGGTCTGTCGAACATGTTCGGCGGCGGCGTGAGCTCCTCGCTCGGCGGGTCCTCCGTCGTCGAGAAGAACCTCGACCGGCTGACCATCGGCGCCGGCATCGTCTGGGCCGGCTCGATCTTCGCGCTCGGGCTGCTGCTCAAGAACCGGTAGACCCGCATCAGCCTGTCTCTGCCGACACCGCCGCCGTCCCGGGCGGCGCGCCCGCGGGTGGCCATAGCGGTCACCACTGCGCTCGTCCTGATCGCCGGCGTCATCGCGGTCGCGACCGGCCGCGACAACGACCGATCGCCTGACGCGTCGCCCTCGGGATCGCCGAGCGCGTCCGCTCCGTCCGCGCCCGGCGCCACTCCCACCGGCCCGGCGGGCGCCGTCGACCCGGCGCTGCTCGCGCTCTACCGCGACCGCCCGGCCGACCCGTCGCCGGCGGCCCGCGGTGGGCGGCTGGTGGTCGCCATGGCCGGCGAGCCCGTGACGCTCGACCCGTTCGCGGTCGGCGGGGACACCCCCGCGACCCGCGACCTCGCGCCGCTGTGGCTGCCCGGGCTCTACCGGATGGGGCCGGGCGGTGTCCGCACGCCGTGGCTCGCGGCCGGCCCCCCGACCGTCACCGCCGATGGGCGTCGGGTCGTCGTCGACCTGCGGCCCGACGCGACCTGGTCCGACGGCACCGCGATCACCTCGGCCGACGTCGCCGCGACCTGGCGACGCGCGAGCACCGCTCCCGGACCGTGGCGGACGGCGTACGCCGCCCTGGCCGGCGTCGAGACGCCGTCGGCGACCCGCGCCGTGCTCGTCCTCCGACGACCCGGCGTGCAGTGGGCGCGGCTGTTCGTCGCGCCGACCGGCGTGCTGCCCGCCGCCGCTCTGCGCCGACTCGGCGCGAAGGCATACGACCTGAAAGTCACCGGCGGCCCGTTCACCCTCGCGTCGCGCGCCGCCGGCAACGAGTCGGTGTGGCGCCGCACGCCGCGGCCGTGGCCGGGCAGCGACCCCAAGCTCGACGAGCTGCGGGTCCAGGTGGTGCCCGACTTCGCCACCGCCGCGTCGCTGCTCGAGGCGAAGCGGGTCGACGTCGTGCTGCCGTACGACGCCATCAACGCGGCGGTCCGACTGCGTGGTGCCGGGGCGAAGGTCGTCGGCGATGTGCAGCGGCGCAGCGTGACGACCCTGACCATGCGCACGCACGCGGGCCCGCTGAAGGACGTGCGGGTCCGTCGCGCGCTCGCGCTCGCGCTGGACCGGCGCGCATTCGCCGAAGGCCTGGTCCGCGACGGCGGGAGCGCCGCAGACGGGCTGCGGCACGCCGAGTCCGCGGACGCGCCGTTCGCCCGGTGGAAGGTCGACGTGGCTGCGGCGCGACGGCTGCTGGGCGAGGCCGGCTGGAAGGACAACGGCGACCGCCCGCGGACCAAGGGGAATGACGAGCTGACCCTGGTGCTGGCCAGCCCCGCCCCGTCGGACCTCTACGACACCGTGGCCCGCGGCATGCAGGTGCAGCTGCGCCGGATCGGCATCCAGATCGACCTGGCCGGCGCCGACGCGGACAAGGCGGCGGAGCTCGCGCGCGACGGCACCGCCGACCTCGCGCTGGTCCGGTGGGACACCGATGTCGTGCCTGACCTCGACCGCCTGCTGTCGTCCGCAGGTGCTGCGCCGCAGGGGGCGGGCTGGCCGCGGTGGTCCGACGACGCCGCGGATCGCGCGTTCGGCGACGCGGCCGCGGCGGCGACTCTCGTCGCGGGCGACGGCGCTCTGGACCGCGCGGGTGCCCGGGCCGCCGATCAGGTGCCGGTGCTGCCGATGCTGCGGCTGGACCCGGTGATCGGCACGGCGCCCGGTGTGCGCGCGAGCGCACCCGTGTCGGGCTACGGCGGGCCGCTCGTCGACACCGACCGCTGGAGTCGGTGATCCTCTCTGCGGCGCTGCTCGCCCCGCCGCGTGGCGACCCGTACACTCGTAGGACATCCCCGTCCCCAGCATGCGGCTCCCGCTGCCGCGTGCGACGAGGGCAACGAACATCGATCGAGGAGTACCCGCAGTGGCCGGTGGCAGCGCGATCCGAGGTAGCCGAGTCGGCGCCGGACCGATGGGGGAGGCCGAGCGCGGCGAGGCGGCCCCGCGCAAGCGGGTGAGCTTCTGGTGCGCCAACGCGCACGAGACCCGGCCGTCCTTCGCCGAGGACGCGGCCATCCCGGACCTGTGGGACTGCCCGCGCTGCGGCTACCCGGCCGGACGGGACAAGGCCAACACGCCGGCCCCGCCCAAGACCGAGCCGTACAAGACCCACCTCGCCTACGTGCGGGAGCGGCGCAACCAGGCCGACGGCGACGCCATCCTGCAAGAGGCCATCGCCAAGCTCCGCACCAAGTAAGGCGTAAGGAATTCGCAGCAGCGGGCTCCCGGCGGTCGAGCCGCGTCGGCGCCACCGGCCGCGCTGTTGAGTGAAACCCCTGACCACGTGCCTCATTGCGTTGCAAGCACGTCGAACCGCGTCCTGACGGCCAGTTGGTGTCCACGGAGTCGGCGGCGGTTGGGTCACAGTTTGGACATTCCGGGGCGGCGGTCCTCGCGCTCGGCCACCCCGCGTGACTAGGCTCGCCCCATCTTGAGCACGAGCGCCCGGTGGCTACTCCGGCGCGCCTTCGAACACGAGGGGATGGGTATGACCTCACGAACCCTGCGGACGGTTCTCGCCGTCACAGCGGCGGTCTCGCTCGCCGTCAGCGGCTGCGGCGGCGACGACGGTGACGACACCACCACGGACACCAAGAAGGGCGGCACGCTGGTCTTCGGCACGTCGGCCGACCCGGTCGTCCTGGACGGCGCCTACGTCTCCGACGGCGAGTCGCTGCGCGCGATCCGCCAGATGTTCGAAACGCTCGTCACGACCAAGCTCGGCGGCACCGACATCGAGCCCGAGCTGGCGACCGAGTTCACGGCCGACGAGGCCGGTACGGCGTGGACCTTCAAGCTCCGTGAGGGCGTGAAGTTCCACGACGGCACGGCGTTCGACGCCGAGTCGGTCTGCTTCAACTTCAACCGCTGGTACAACTTCACCGGCGTGCAGGCCAGCGAGTCCGTGTCCTACTACTGGGTCACGGTCTTCGGCGGCTTCGCCAAGAACGCGGACCCGGCGACCAAGAGCCTCTTCAAGTCCTGCGAGGCCAAGGACGAGCACACGGCGGTCGTCAACCTGACCAGCCCGTCCTCGTCGTTCCTCGCCGGCCTCGCCCTGCCGTCGTTCTCGATCGCCAGCCCGAAGGCGCTCAAGGACTTCGCCGCGGACAAGGTCTCCGGCACCGGCGACGCCCCCAAGTTCGAGGGCACGTTCGGCACGGAGCACCCGGTCGGCACCGGCCCGTTCAAGCTGGAGAGCTGGGTTCCCAAGGACAAGCTCACGCTGGTCCGCAACGAGGACTACTGGGGCAAGAAGGCGATCCTCGACAAGGTCATCTTCAAGCCGATCGCCGACGGCCCGGCCCGTCGTCAGGCTCTCGAGGCCGGCGACATCCAGGCCTACGACTTCGTCGACCCGAGTGACGCCGACGCGCTGAAGACCGCGGGCTTCCAGATCCTGGAGCGCCCCGCGTTCAACGTGGGCTACGTCGGGTTCAACCAGGCGAAGCCGCCGATGGACAACCCGAAGATCCGTCAGGCCATCGCCCACGCGCTCAACCGCGAGGCGCTCGTCAAGGCGAAGTACCCGGCCGGCTCCGAGGTCGCCAAGGAGTTCATGCCGCCGGAGCTGTTCGGCTACGCCGACGACGTCCCGGCCTACGACTACAACGTCGACAAGGCCAAGGCCCTCATCGCCGAGTCCGGCGTGAAGGACCTGACTCTGGAGTTCTTCTACCCGACCGACGTCAGCCGGCCGTACATGCCCGACCCGGTCGCCAACTTCCAGGCGTTCAAGGCTGACCTGGAGAAGGTCGGCTTCAAGATCGTGCCGAAGTCGCTGCCGTGGCGTCCGGACTACAACACGACGGTCAGCGCCGGCAAGGCGGGCCACCTGCGCCTGCTCGGCTGGACGGGTGACTTCGGTGACCCGGACAACTTCGTCGGGACGTTCTTCCGGACCAAGTCCAACAGCTGGGGCTTCGACAACGCCGAGATCTTCAAGCTGCTCGAGGACGGCCGGATCGAGACCGACCTCGCGAAGCGCACGGAGATCTACCAGAACGCCAACCGCAAGATCATGGAGTTCCTGCCTGGCGTGCCCTACGTGCACACCAAGCCGGCGCTCGCGCTCGCCAAGAACGTGAAGGGCTACGTGACCAGCCCGGTCAGCCTGGAGCCGTTCTCGCTCGTGAGCGTCAGCTAGCACCGTTGCGTCAGCCCGGTGGCCCGGCCGCGTACGCTGCGGCCGGGCCACCGGCCTGTTCGTCCTCGACCTGAGAGACCACGACCTCGATGCTGAAGTTCGTCGTACGACGGCTCCTGCTGCTCGTGCCGATCCTCCTGGGTGTATCCCTGCTCGTGTTCTTCTGGGTCCGCGCGCTGCCGGGCGACCCGGCGTCGTCATTGCTCGGCGAGCGCAGCACGCCCGAGCGGATCGCCGAGGTGCGCGAGGCCTACGGCCTCGACCGGCCGGTGATCGTGCAGTACGGCAGCTACCTGAAGAAGGTCGCCGTCCTCGACTTCGGCGACTCGATCGCCACCCGTCGCCCGGTGACCGAGGAGATCCGCCGGCGCTTCCCGGCGACGGTGGAGCTGGCGCTCGCCGCGATGGTGATGGCCGTCGGTTTGGGCATCCCGCTCGGCTTCCTCGCCGCGAAGCGCTACCAGGGCTGGTTCGACCAGCTCTCGATCGGCGGGTCCTTGCTCGGGATCTCGATCCCGGTCTTCTTCCTCGCGTTCATCCTCAAGTACGTCTTCGCCGTGAAGCTCGGCTGGCTGCCCAGCGTCGGCCGCCAGGACGCGCTGATCGACGCCGAACACCCGACCAACTTCTACGTCCTCGACGGCCTCATCACCGGCAACTGGACCGCCGCGTGGGACGCCGTGAGGCACCTGATCCTGCCGGCGATCGCCCTGGGCACGATCCCGCTCGCGATCATCGCCCGGATCACCCGCGCGTCGGTGCTCGAGGTCGTCAACGAGGACTACGTGCGCACCGCGCAGGCCAAGGGGCTCTCGTCGCGCGTCATCGACCGCAGACACGTGCTCAAGAACGCGATGCTGCCGGTCGCCACGATCATCGGCCTGCAGACCGGCCTGCTGCTCTCCGGCGCCGTGCTCACCGAGACGGTGTTCGCGTGGGGCGGCATGGGCTCGTTCCTGTCGCAGGCGATCTTCGACCGCGACTTCCCGGTGCTGCAGGGCGGGATCCTGTTCCTCGCCGTGGTGTTCGTGCTGGTGAACTTGGCTGTCGACATCACCTACGGCTTCCTCGACCCGCGGATCCGCGTCTCATGAGCCTCACGCAGAGCGAGGCGGCCGAGGTCGCGCTCGAGACCGTCGGCGAGGAGGCCGCGCCCAAGGCCGAGGTCTGGCGCCGGCTGCGCCGCAACCCGGCGTTCCTCGTCGGCGCGGTGCTGATCGCGCTGTTCGTGTTCGTCGCGCTGGCCGCGCCGCTGATCGCGCCGTACTCCGCGACCGATCGCTCCTGGTTCGACGAGATCCGGCCCGGCTACGTCCCCGGCCCGCGTGCCGGCAACTGGCTCGGCGTCGACCAGCAGGGTCAGGACGAGCTGAGCCGGATCATCTTCGGCGCGCGCTACTCACTGCTCATCGGCGTCGTCTCGCTGAGCATCGGCGCATTCGCCGGCATCGTGATCGGAACGCTCGCCGGCGCGTTCGGCGGCTGGGTCGACAGCCTGCTGATGCGCCTGATGGACGTCATGCTGGCGATCCCCGGCCTGCTCTTCGCGATCGGCCTGGCGGCGCTGCTCGGCCGCAGCCTCAAGTCGGTGATGATCGCCATCGCCGTGGTCAACATCCCGATCTTCGCGCGTCTGCTGCGCAGCTCGATGCTCGCGCAGCGGGAGAGCGACTACGTCCTGGCCAGCAGGTCGGTCGGCGTACGCCGGTGGCGCATCGTGATGCAGCACATCCTGCCCAACTCGATGTCCCCGGTGATCGTGCAGGGCACGCTTGCGCTCGCGACGGCGATCATCGACGCGGCCGGTCTGGCGTTCCTCGGCCTCGGGTCGTCCGACCCGTCGATCCCGGAGTGGGGTCGGATGCTCGCCGAGACGCAGCGGTCGCTGGCCAGCGCCCCGCAGCTCGCGTTCTTCCCCGGCCTGGCCATCGTGTTCAGCGTGCTCGGCTTCTACCTGGTGGGCGACGCGCTGCGCGAGGCCCTCGACCCCAAGCTGCGGCGATAGACATGACCCTTCTGTCCGTACGCGACCTCGAGGTCGTGTTCTCCCGTCGCGGCCGTCGCCCGGTGCGCGCCGTCGACGGCGTCAGCTTCGACGTCCAGGCCGGTCAGACGCTCGGCCTGGTGGGGGAGTCCGGCTGCGGCAAGAGCGTCACGTCGCTGGCCATCCTCGGCCTGCTGCCCAAGCGCGGCGTGCAGGTCGGCGGCGAGGTGGTCCTCGAGGGACGCAACCTGATCGGGCTGCCGGAGGCCGAGCTGCGTGACATGCGCGGCCGCGACATCGCGATGATCTTCCAGGACCCGCTGACGTCGCTGAACCCGGTGCTGACCATCGGCCGGCAGATCACCGAGGTGCTCGAGCGGCACTTCGGCACCGAGCCGAAGGCGGCGCGGACCGAGGCGGCCACGCTGCTCGACATGGTCGGCATCCCCAACGCCGCACGGCGGCTCGACGACTACCCGCACCAGTTCTCCGGCGGCATGCGCCAGCGGGTGATGATCGCGTCCGCGCTGGCCTGCAAGCCCAAGCTGCTGATCGCCGACGAGCCGACCACGGCACTCGACGTGACGATCCAGGCGCAGATCCTCGAGCTGCTCAAGGCGCTGGTCGTCGACTCGAAGTCGGCGCTGATCCTCATCACCCACGACCTCGGGGTGGTCGCCGGGATCTGCGAGAACGTCCACGTCATGTACTCCGGGCGCATCGTCGAGTCGGCGTCGCGGCGCGGGCTCTTCGGCGAGCCGCGCCACCCCTACACCGCCGGGCTGCTCGCGTCCGTGCCGCGCCTGGACCAGGAGCGGGGTACGCCGCTGCGGCCCATCGCCGGGTCGCCGCGCGACACCATCCCGTGGTCCGACGGCTGCGCGTTCACCCCGCGCTGCCCCAACCGCATCCCGCTCTGCATCGGCGTGCCGCCGGAGCTCGCGCCGATCGACAGTGCCACCGCTCCCGAGCGGCACGACCTGCGCTGCGTCAACCCGGTGCCCGCCCCGGTCGCCGAGACGGTGACCGGGCGACGGCGGCCGCGTGCCGGTGTCGCCAGTGCGTCGCGCGCGACGAAGACCACGAAGTCAGCCGAGCCGCCGGTCAAGCGGGTCACCAGGAAAGCGGTCGAGCCCCCGGCGAAGCGGCCGGTCAAGAAGGCGGCGCCGCGGCCGAGGAGGCAGCCGTGAGCCTGCTCGAGGTCACCGACCTGACGGTGCACTTCCCGATCACCGAGGGCATCCTCATCGAGCGGCAGGTCGGCGCGGTGCGCGCGGTCGACGGCGTGTCGTTCACGCTGGAGAAGGGCGAGACGCTCGGCCTGGTCGGCGAGTCCGGCTGCGGCAAGAGCACCGTCGGCCGCTCGGTCCTGCGCCTCGTCGAGCCGACCGGCGGCAAGGTCGTCTTCGACGGCACCGACGTCAGCTCGCTCGGCGGCGAGGCGCTGCGCAAGGCGCGCCGCCGGATGCAGATGATCTTCCAGGACCCGTTCTCGAGCCTGGATCCGAGGCGGACCGTCGAGGACACTCTCGCCGAGCCGCTGCGTGCCCACGGGCTGTTCCCCGGCAAGCAGGCGCACGAGCGGGTCCGCGAGCTGCTCGACATCGTCGGGCTGCCGAAGAACTCGGGCAGCCGCTACCCGCACGAGTTCTCCGGTGGCCAGCGGCAGCGCGTCGGCATCGCCCGATCACTCGCGGTGCAGCCCGACCTGATCATCGCCGACGAGCCGGTGTCCGCCCTCGACGTGTCGATCCAGGCGCAGGTCGTGAACCTGCTCGAGGAGCTGCAGGCCGAGTTCGAGCTGACCTACCTGGTCATCGCCCACGACCTCGCCGTCGTACGCCACATCTCCGACCGCGTCGCGGTGATGTACCTCGGCCGCATCGTCGAGGTGGCGAAGTCCGAGGACCTCTACCGGATCCCGCTGCACCCCTACACGATCGCGCTGCTGTCGGCGATCCCGATCCCCGACCCCGACGTCGAGGACCGCCGCGAGCGGATCCTGCTGAAGGGCGACCTGCCCTCACCGGCCAACCCGCCGGCCGGCTGCCGCTTCCACACCCGCTGCCCGTGGAAGCAGCCGACCCGCTGCGAGACCGAGGACCCGGTGCTGCGCGAGATCCCGATCGTCACCGGCGAGTCGCACACCGTCGCCTGCCACTGGGCCGAGCAGATCCAGTCCGGCGCCCTGCGCCCCCACGAGGTCGTCGACCCCGACGCCGACCCCGCCCTCGCCTGACCCCTTCTCCTAACAAATGATCTTGTGGTCGATCCACAGGACTCCAGACCTCAACCCGATGATCTTGTGGTCGATGCACAGCCGGATGGCGCAGCGGACGTGTTTCCGCCTGTGGATTGACCACAAGATCATCTGTTAGGGAGGGGCACGGGATCAGGGGGAGGCGAGGCGGGCGAGGCTCGGGGGGAGCTGGGCCGCCGCGGCGCGGTCGAGCAGCCAGAGGGTGCGTCGACGGCCGCGTACGCCGGCCGCCGGCACCTGCGAGCGACCCGCCCCGGCCAGGGCCAGCGCCACCGCGCCCGCCTTCTCCGCGCCGGCGACGACGAACCACACGTCGCGCGCGGCGTTGAGCGCGGGGAAGCCGAGCGAGATCCGGCTCGACGGCGGCTTGGGCGCGCCGCGCACCGCGACGACCGCCCGCTCGTCGTGGACGCCGGGCAGCTCCGGGAACAGCGACGCAGTGTGCCCGTCGGCGCCGACCCCGAGCAGCAGGACGTCGAACTCGGGCACCGGCCCGTGGTGCTCGGGCCGCGTCGACGCCGCGAGCTCCGCGGCGTAGCGCTCCGCCGCGGCCTCCGGGTCGGCGCCGTCGGGACCGTCGCTGGCCGGCATCGGGTGCACCCGGGCACCGGGTACGTCGACTCCGTCGAGCAGCGCGGCGCGGGCCTGGGTCTCGTTGCGGTCGGCGTGGCCGGCCGGGAGGAACCGCTCGTCGCCCCACCACAGGTCGAGTCGTGACCAGTCGATCGCGTCGTGCGCGGGATTGCCGGCCAGCGCGGCGAGCGAGGCGATGCCGATGCCGCCGCCGGTCAGGACGAGCGACGCCGACCCGGTCGCGGCCTGCGCGTCGACCAGGTGGGTGACCAGCCGCGCCGCGACCGCCTGGGCGAGGACGTCCGGATCGCGGTGCACGAGGACGAGCGGCGCGCTCACGTGGTGGCCTTCCGTCGGGTGCCGCGGCGGCTGCGGGCCAACGCGGCGAGGGTCTGCGCGTAGGGCTCGTCGGCGTCGAGCCGGCGCAGCTCCTCGGCCAGCAGGTCGGCCGTCGTACGCCGGGGGAGCGCCACCCTGCGGTCCGGCTGACCGGGCCGGGACAGCGTGGCGCGCACGCCGTCCGGCCGGGTGATGGCGATGTCGCCGCGGCTCGTGGTGAGCGCGACGCGGGTGATGCCCGGGCCGCGGGTCGACCGCACGGCCGCCGGTACGCCGAGGGTGTCGGAGAGCCAGGCGGCCAGCAGCTCCGCGCTCGGGTTGTCCCGGGCCGCCCCGACCTCTGCCGAGATGATGGGGTCGAACGGGTGGTCCAGCGCCGCGGCGAGCAGCGTCCGCCACGGGGTCAGCCGGGTCCACGCCAGGTCGGTGTCGCCCGGCTCGTAGGCCTTGGCCCGCTTGGCGAAGACGCTCTCGTCGCGCGGCTTCGCGGCGGCGTCGGTGACCCGGCGCTGCGCGATCTCGCCGAGCGGCGTGCGCGCCGGCACGTCCGGTGCGTCCGTGGGCCACCACACGATGACCGGCGCGTCGGAGAGCAGGAGCGGCAGCACGACCGACTCGGCGTGGTCGGCGAGCGGGCCGTGCAGGCGCAGCACCGCGGTCTCGCCCGGCCCGGTGGACCCGCCGACCCGCACCTGCGCGTCGAGCCGCGGCGCAGCGCCGGCCGCCCGCAGGATCACCACGAGGACGCGGCACGGGTGCTCCATCGCCGCGGCGTTCGCGGCGTCGAGGGCCTCGCTGCACCGCCGCTCGTCGGTGGCGACCACGAGGGTCAGCGCGACGCCGGCGTCGTACGTGCCGTAGCGCCGGCGCTGCCGGGAGATCTCCTTCTCCACCGCGGCGGCGGTCGTCGAGGTGAGGTCGACGATCACGGTCGCCTCCAGGAGCGACCGTCGCGGGCGAGCAGGTCGTACGCCGACTGCGGTCCCCACGTGCCGGCCGGGTAGGACTGCGGCCGGCCGCGCCGCGACGCCCAGAACTCCTCGACCGGATCGAGCACCTGCCAGCGACAGCTCGACCTCTTCGTGTCGCGGGAAGAGCGGCGGGTCGCCGAGCAGCACGTCGAGGATCAGCCGCTCGTAGGCCTCCGGGCTCGACTCGGTGAAGCTCTCGCCGTACCCGAAGTCCATGTTGACGTCGCGGACCTCCATCGCGCTGCCCGGCACCTTCGAGCCGAACCGGACAGTGACGCCTTCGTCGGGCTGCACGCGCACGACGAGCGCGTTCTGGCCGAGCTCCTCCGTCGCGGTCGCGGCGAACGGCAGGTGCGGCGCGCGCTGGAAGACGACCGCGACCTCGGTGACGCGGCGCGCGAGCCGCTTGCCGGTGCGCAGGTAGAACGGCACGCCGGCCCAGCGCCGAGTGTCGACCTCGAGCCGCAGTGCGGCGTACGTCTCGGTCGTCGACCGGCCGGGGATGCCGTCCTCCTCGAGGTAGCCCGGCACCTCGACGCCGCCCTGCCAGCCGCGCGCGTACTGACCACGCGCCGTCGCCACCGCCAGGTCCGTCGGTACGACGACCGCGCTGAGCACCTTCTGCTTCTCCAGCCGCAGCGTCCTCGGGCTCGAACGAGACCGGCTCCTCCATCGCGGTGAGCGCGAGCAGCTGGAGCAGGTGGTTCTGGATGACGTCGCGGGCCGCGCCGATGCCGTCGTAGTAGCCGGCGCGCCCGCCGATGCCGACGTCCTCGGCCATCGTGATCTGCACGTGGTCGACGAAGTGCCGGTTCCACACCGGCTCGAACAGCGTGTTGGCGAAGCGCAGCGCCAGGATGTTCTGGACCGTCTCCTTGCCGAGGTAGTGGTCGATGCGGAACACCGACCCGGTGCGGGAAGACCTCGCCGACGACCCGGTTGAGCTCGCGGGCGCTGGCCAGGTCGTGGCCGAACGGCTTCTCCACGACGACCCGCCGCCACGAGTCGCCGGACCTCGGCCGACAGGCCTGAGCGGCGCAGCTGCTCGACGACCACCGGGAACGCGCCGGGCGGCACGGACAGGTAGAACGCGTGGTTGCCGTTGGTGCCGCGGACGCGGTCGAGGTCGGCGACGACCTGGGCGAGCGTGTCGAAGGCGCCGTCGTCGCTGAAGTCGCCCTGCACGAAGCGGCAGCCCTCCGCGAGCTGGCGCCACACGTCCTCGCGGAACGGCGTGCGTGCGTGCTCCTTCACGGCGTCGTGCACGACCTGGACGAAGTCCTGGTCGGCCCAGTCGCGCCGCGCGAACCCGATGAGCGCGAAGCCTGGCGGCAGCAGCCCGCGGTTGAGCAGGTCGTAGACCGCCGGCATCAGCTTCTTGCGCGAGAGGTCACCGGTGACGCCGAAGATGACCAGGCCGCACGGCCCGGCGATCCGCGGCAGCCGCCGGTCGCGCGGGTCGCGCAGCGGGTTCGTGTGACTGCGGGTCATCGGGTGGGGGTCATGCCGGGTCGGGCGCGGGCAGCGCGGCGAGCAGTGCGGCGATGCCGGCGGCGCGATCGGTCAGGTGCAGGCGGACGACCGGCCGGTGGTGGTCGGCGAGGACCCGACCGTCGCCGAGCGCCTGCGCCAGCTGCAGCCGGGCCAGGGTGAACTCACGCCCCGGTACGTCGACGTCGACGGCGGCGCCCGCAGTGATCTGCAGGAAGACGCCGACCGGCGGGCCGCCCTTGTGCAGCTGCCCGGTCGAGTGCAGGAACCGCGGCCCCCAGCCGAAGGTCACCGGGTGCGGGGTACGTGCGGCGAGGCGCGCGCGCACCTGCGCGACGTCCGCGTCCGCGAGCCGGTCGAGGTAGGCCATCACGGAGAGGTAGCCGTGGGTCGGCACGCTGTCGACGACGAAGGACAGCACTGCCGCCAGGCTGGCTGCACCGGAGAGCTCGCCGTGGTCGGCGTGCACCTCGACCGGCGCCGTCGACGAGGACGGCGTCGGGCAGGTCCAGCGCGACGTCGCTGCTCTCGAGCAGCGCGCGGGTCGACGTCTTCGCCGACTCGACGTCGGGCTGGTCGAACGGGTTGACGCCGATCACCCGGCACGCGACGGCGACGGCGTACTCCCAGACCAGGAACTGCGCGCCCAGCGGGCCGGTGACGGTCGTGGTGTTGGGTCCGCCGCGGCCGATGCGCACCTGGTGTGTGTCGCCGGTTGCCGTGTGCTTGGTGCCCGGCGCGTTCCACGACTCGACGACGACCGGCAGCAGCCCGCGTCCGTCCTTGCCGGTCGACTCGGCGACCAGCTGCTCGGCCCAGTCGCCGAAGCCGACCAGGCCGCTGCCGCCGTCGGCGATCACGACCTTGTCGCGTCCCGCCGCGGCGCAGCCGCCGAGCGCGGCGCCGAGCGTCGAGCCCGGGATTGCCCCTCGTCGTGGGCGAGGTCCAGCAGAGCAGCCGCGGCGTCGTCGAGCAGCGGACGCGACGTCGGCACCGGCCAGCGCCGACGGCACCAGGCCGAACGCCGACAGGGCGCTGTAGCGGCCGCCGACGTTCGGGTCGGCGAGGAACACCGCGCGCCAGCCCTCGCGCTCGGCGGTGGCCGAAAGGTCCGAGCCGGGGTCGGTCACCGCCACGAATCGACGGCCGACATCGGCGTCGGAGAGCCCGGCCGCGGTGAATGCCGCGGCGAAGATGCGCCGCTGGCTGTCGGTCTCCACGGTGCTGCCGGACTTGCTGGACACGACGACGACGGTGCGGTCGAGGTCGGCCAGCGCGGCCTGCACCTGACCGGGATCGGTCGTGTCGAGGACGACCAGCGGTACGCCGGCGCTGGCGCAGATGACCTCGGGTGCGAGGGACGAGCCGCCCATGCCGCAGAGCACCACGCGGTCCAGGCCCTCGGCCTGCAGCTCGGCGCGCAGCGCAGTCGAGCCGGGGGAGCAGGTCACGCGACGTCTGCGGCAGGGTCAGCCAGCCGAGCCGGATCCGCGACTCCGCCTCGGCGTCGGGTCCCCAGAGCGTGTGGTCCGCGGCGGCCAGCCGTGCCGCGACGCCGTCGATGCGCAGCGCCCGCAGCGCCGCGTCGCGCGGGCCGACGAGAGCGGCACCGGCGGTGACGACGCGCACCGGGCCGGTCGCGGCGCGCTGGGTCGCGGTCGTGAAGAGGACCGGCGCCGGCTCGCGGATGACCTTGTCCCGGCCTCCCTCGTGCGAGGGCTCGTCGACGACGTCCGTCATGGAGCCGACGGGGCCGGGCGTGGTGGCAGTGCGGCGGTCGCTTCGGCCAGCTTGGCGTCGACCTGCGTGATGAAGGCGTCCCACGCCTCCTCGAACTTCGTCACCGCCTCGGCCTCGAGCAGGTCGACGACCTCGTCGTAGTCGACGCCGAGCCCGGCCAGCTCGTCGATGACCGCGCGCGCCGCGTCGTAGCCCTCGGCCGCCGTCGCGCCGCGGATCACGCCGTGGTCGGCGACCGCGTCGCAGCGTCGGCTCGGGCATGGTGTTGACCGTGCCCGGTGCGACCAGCTCGACGACGTAGCGCGTGTCGTCGTACGCCGGGTCCTTCACGCCGGTCGATGCCCACAGCGGGCGCTGCGGGCGCGCACCGCGCGCGGCGAGAGCCTGCCAGCGCGTCGGAGGAGAAGACCTCCTCGTAGGCCTGGTAGGCGAGCCGCGCGTTGGCGATCGCCGCCTCGCCGCGCAGCCGGGTCGCCGCCGCGACGCGGGCGTCGTCGCCGGACTCCTTGGCGATGAGGTCGAGCCGGTTGTCGAACTCGGTGTCGACGCGCGAGACGAAGAAGCTCGCGACGCTCTCCAGCCCGTCGAGGGAGCCGCCCGCGGCGACCCGCTGCTCGAGGCCGGCGAGGAACGCGTCCATCACCTCGCGATAGCGAGCGAGGGAGAAGATGAGCGTGACGTTGACGCTGATGCCCTCGGCCAGGCAGCGGGTGATCGCCGGGACGCTCGCCTTCGTCGCCGGGATCTTGATGAGCAGGTTCGGCCGGTCGACCAGCCACCACAGCGCGCGCGCCTCGGCGACGGTGCGCTCCTCGTCGTGCGCGAGCCGCGGGTCGACCTCGATCGACACCCGACCGTCGACACCGCCCGATGCGTCGTACGCCGATCGCAGCACGTCGCAGCCCGCACGCACGTCCCAGGTCGTCACCGCGCGCAGCGCCTCGCCGGTGTCGACGCCGCGCAGCGCCAGGTCGTGGAACTGCTCGTCGTACGCCGTCCCCTTCTCCAGCGCCTTCTGGAAGATGCGACGGGTTGGTCGTCACGCCGACGACGTGGTCGTCGTCGACCAGCGCCTGCAGACCGCCGCTGGCCAGCCGCTCGCGCGAGAGGTCGTCGAGCCAGATCGCCACGCCGGCGTCGGCCAGCTCCGCGAGCCGTGATCCGGACATGTGAGCTGCCTTCCGTCGTGCCTAGTTGCCGGTCGGGGCGCCTTGCGTCCGGCCGAGAGCTGACAGCGAGCGCTGCGCCGCAGCCGCTACCCGGTCCGGGGTGAGGCCGAACTGCTCGTACAGCACCTGGTACGGCGCGGAAGCCCCGAAGTGGTCGAGGCCCACGCTCTCGCCGGCGTCGCCGACCCAGCGGTGCCAGCCCATCGTCACGCCCGCCTCGACGGACGCGCGAGCGCGCACGTCGGGCAGCAGGACGCTGTCGCGGTAGGCCTGGTCCTGAGCCTCGAACCACTCGACGCACGGCATGGACACGACGCGCGCCGGTGTGCCCGCGGCCTCGAGCAGGTCGCGCGCGCCCATCGCGATCTGCACCTCGCTGCCGGTACCGATGAGGATGACCTCGGGGCGCCCGGTCGACGCCTCGGCGAGCACGTAGCCGCCGCGCGCGACGCCCTCGGCGTCGCCGAGCACCGCGCGGTCGAACGTCGGCACCTTCTGCCGGGTGAGGATCAATCCGGCCGGGCGGTCGGCGTGCTCGAGGATCGTACGCCACGCGATCACCGTCTCGGTGGCGTCGGCGGGACGCACGACGTCGAGCCCAGGGATCGCGCGCAGCGCGCAGAGGTGCTCGATCGGCTGGTGCGTCGGGCCGTCCTCTCCGAGCCCGATCGAGTCGTGGGTCCAGACGTAGGTGACCGGCAGGCCCATCAGCGCGGCGAGCCGCACCGCGGGGCGCATGTAGTCGCTGAAGACGAGGAACGTCCCGCCGAAGGGCCGCACGCCGCCGGCGAGGACCATCCCGTTCATCGTCGAGCCCATGGCGTGCTCGCGGATGCCGAAGTGCAGCACCCGGCCCGCGGGCGTCTCGGGCAGGAACGACTCGGCCGACGTGATGGTCGTGTTGTTGCTGCCGGCCAGGTCGGCCGAGCCGCCGAACAGCTCGGGCAGCACGTCGGCAATCGCGTTGATGACGATGCCCGACGCGTCGCGCGTCATGACGGCCTTGCCGGGCTCGAAGGTGGGCAGCTTCATCGCCCAGCCCTCGGGCAGCCGGCGGGCGAGCACCCGGTCGCGCTCGGCGGCCCGGTCCGGGTGCCGCTCGGCCCAGGCGGCGAGCCGCTCGTCCCACTGCGCGTGCAGATCGCGGCCGCGGTCGACCGCTGCCCGCGTGTGCGCCAGCACGTCATCAGGCACGGCGAAGTCCTGCGCCGGGTCCAGGCCGAGGATCTCCTTCGTGAGCGCGATCTCGTCGGCGCCGAGCGGGGAGCCGTGCGCCGCGCCGGTGTCGACCTTGTTCGGCGACGGGAAGCCGATGTGGCTGCGGAGCGCGATGATCGACGGCCGGTCCCGCTCGTCGCGCGCGGCGACGAGCGCGGCGCGCATCGCGTCGAGGTCCTCGGCGTCGTCGACCCGCTGGGTGTGGAAGCCGTACGCCGCGAACCGCGCGAGCACGTCCTCGCTGAAGGCGACGGCCGTGTCGCCCTCGATCGAGATGTGGTTGTCGTCGTAGATCAGCACCAGGCTGCCGAGACGCTGGTGGCCGGCCAGGCTGGCGGCCTCGCTGGCGATGCCCTCCTCGAGGTCGCCGTCGGAGCAGATGCACCAGACCGTGTGGTCGAAGAGGCCGTCGCCCTCGGGGTCCCACACCGCGGCGGTGTGCCGGGCGGCCATCGCCATGCCGACGGCGTTGCCGACGCCCTGGCCGAGCGGGCCGGTGGTCGTCTCGACGCCGAGCGTGTGCCCGTGCTCCGGGTGACCAGGCGTGCGGCTGCCCCACTGGCGGAACGCCTTGAGGTCGTCGAGCGAGAGCCCGTAGCCGGTGAGGTAGAGCTGCGCGTAGAGCAGCATCGACGCGTGCCCGGCCGAGAGGATGAACCGGTCACGCCCAGCCCACTGCGGGTCCGTCGGGTCGTGCTGCATCAGCTCGCCGAAGAGCAGGTGCGCGAGCGGCGCCAGGGCCATCGGCGTACCGGGGTGGCCCGAGTTCGCCTTCTGGACCGCATCCATGGCGAGCGTGCGAGCGCAGTCGATGGCCCGCCCGTCGAGGTCGTCCGGGTCTCGCGGGAACCGCCCGCCGGCCGTGCTGTCGGTGTTGTTCTTGCTCACGCGTCGGTGGCCTTGCTCACGGGGCTCCTCGCTCGAGTACGACGGCGGTGCGCCGAGCCTATCGGTAGGTCGCGCGGCGTCGGAGCCGTAGAATGGGCGGCCGGTCACCCTGATCAGTCGGCCGCCCCGCCCCGCTCCTGCCTCGAGGACCTCGCGTGCCCCGATTCGCCAAGCTCGCCGTCGCGACGACGGCGGCGACGATGGTGCTCATCACCCTGGGCGGCGTCGTGCGCGCGATGGAAGCCGGCCTCGGCTGTCCCGACTGGCCCACCTGCTACGGCTCGCCCAACCCGCCCGGCGAGCTGGCCGCCGGTCCGCTGCGGCTGGCCTGGATCGAGCACAGCCACCGGCTCTGGGCGTCGGTCGTGATGCTGCTCGTCTTCGCTCTGGCGGTCGCCGCCCGCCGCACCGGGCAGCCGCGTGACGTCCGCCGGGCCACCCGATGGCTCGTCCCGGCCGTGCTGTCGCAGGCCCTGCTCGGCGCGATCGTGGTCTGGGCCAAGCTCGACGCGGAGACAGTGACCCTGCACCTCGCCGGTGCGCTCACGGTGCTGGGGCTCAGCGGCTACGTGACGCTGCGCGCGCTCGGCCGCGGCCCCGCGCTGCGCACGGCCGAGGTCGTCGACGCCGGCCTGCGCCGACTCGCGCTCGTCACGGCGCTGATCACGGGCGCCCAGATGCTGGTTGGCTCGACGGTGACCGGCTACGACGCGGGGCTGGCGTTCACCACGTTCCCCGACTTCGACGGCCGCGTGGTCCCGCAGCTCTCCGCGCACGCCGCACCCTGGCTGCACGTGACCCACCGGGTGCTGGCCTACGCGCTCGCCGCGCTCGTCGTCGCGCTGGCCGTGCGGATACGCCGTACGCCGGACGTCGACGCCGCCGCAGTGCGGCTCTCGACCGTCGCGGTCGGCCTGGTCGCGGTGCAGATCGCGCTCGGCGCCGCCAACATCTGGTGGCGGCTCTCGGCGTGGAGCGTCGTGCCCCACCTGCTCGTCGGCGCCGCGATCTGGCTCACCACGCTGACTGTGGTCCACCTGGTCCGCTGGAGAGGCGCGCCGGTGCAGGTCGAGCAGCGCTCGCACGTTCGAACGCTGGTCACCGGATGACCGCGGTCACGCCGGCACCCGGCGGCGTCGGGACGCCCACCGACGCAGACCTCGTCGCGCGGCGCGCGGCGCGCACCCGCGGCGAGCTGGTCCGCGGCTACGTCGCGCTGACCAAGCCGCGGATCATCGAGCTGCTGCTCGTCACGACCGTGCCCGCGATGGTGCTGGCCGAGCGCGGGCTGCCCTCGCTGTGGCTGATCGTCGCGACGCTGGTCGGCGGCAGCCTCGCCGCGGGCAGCGCCAACACCATCAACTGCTACGTCGACCGCGACATCGACGTGAAGATGCACCGCACCGAGCGCCGGCCGCTGGCCCGCGACGTCGTGACGCCGGGCGAGGCGCTGCGCTTCGGGATCGTCCTCGGCATCCTCGCGACGCTCTGGCTCGGCGCCTTCGTCAACTGGCTCTCCGCCGGGCTCGGCGTGGCGGCGATCCTCTTCTACGTCTTCGTCTACACGATCGGGATGAAGCGCACGACGCCGCAGAACATCGTCATCGGCGGCGCGGCCGGCTGCGTCCCGGTGCTGATCGGCTGGGCGTCGGTGACGGGCCGGGTCAGCATCGACGCCTGGGTGCTGTTCGCGATCATCTTCTTCTGGACGCCGCCGCACTTCTGGGCGCTGGCGATGAGGTTCAGCGACGACTACGCCCGGGCCGGCGTGCCGATGCTCCCGGTCGTGGCGGGGGAGCGGGAGACCTCACGCCAGATCGTCCTCTACAGCTGGCTGATGGTAGCCGTCTCGCTGCTGCTCTACCCGGTCGCGGCCCTCGGCCTGGTCTACGTCGGCGCCGCCGGGCTGCTCGGGGCGCTGTTCCTGCTCGAGGCGCACGGCCTGCGCCGCCGCGTGCTGGCCGGCGTGCCGGCCAAGCCGATGCGGCTCTTCCACTGGTCGATCACGTACCTCACGCTGCTCTTCGCGGCGATGGCGGTCGACCAGCTCGTCGGCTAGTCCCTCAGCACCCCACCCCACCCCCGCCTTCACCCCACGACACGCCGTGGCGAGGTCCGGTCGACCGGCGTGTCGTGACGTTTCGCGGGGTGAAGGCGCGGGTGAGGGGTGGGGCGAGGTGGGTCAGCGGGCGCGGGCCCGGGCGGCGTCGGCGGCGTCGAGCTGGGCGTCGGCGCGCTTGCCGGCCCGCTCCTCGTGCCGCATCCAGGCGGCGATGCAGATCCCGATCGCGACCAGGTTGAGCAGGTCGCCGCCGAGCCACATCACCGCGCCGGCCAGCTGCTGGTCGGCGAGCACGGCCGTCCTCGAGCCGAACGAGAGGTAGCCGTCGTAGAGCACCCGGTCGCTGGAGTAGATCGCCACGCCGAGGAACGACTGCAGAGGGAAGGCGACGAAGAGGTAGAGCAGCCGGGCCGGCCAGGGAAAGCTCCCGGGCACCGGGTCCCGGCGGACGACCGGCCACCAGAAGAGCGCGGCCGCGCCGAGGTAGAGCAGGTGCTCGGCGCCGTGGACCGCGCCGCTGCGCAGCGCGGCGTCGTACACCGGCGAGAAGTGCGTGCCGTACATCACCGCGGCGAACGCCGTGAAGGCGACGACCGGGTGGGTGACGGCGCGCACCACCCGGCTGTGCAGAGCGGGCAGCAGGACGCCCCGGCGCACACCGGGGGTCGCCGCCTGCAGGGCCAGTGTGACCGGGGCGCTCAGGGCGAGCAGCGGGGCGGCGACGTAGAGCAGCAGCAGGTGCTGCGCCATGTGCAGGCTGAAGCGCTCCTCGGACAGCTGGGCGAGCGGGGAGATCAGGGCGAGGACCAGGACGGCGTACGCCGCGAGGAAGGCCCGGCGACGTCCGGAGTCCACTGCGCCACCGGCCTTCGCCACCCGGACCAGGCCGTACCACCAGGCGCCGCCGAGGGCGGCGAGGCCGAGCACGACGAGAGGGTCGGCATGCCAGTCGAGCGCGCGCTCGAGGCCGTCCATGACGACCACAGTAGATCCCGCGTGTTCAAGTTGTTCCCGGAGGGAGCGGTGTCCTAGGTTTGTGCACGCCACAGCCCGTCTCACCTCGAGAGAGAGGCGACCTCCTCGTGCCTCCCGCCGGCCGACGGCCGTCCGCGACACCGCCGATCTCGGCGCGACGCGTGCGCGCCGCCCTTCTCGCGATCGTCGTGCTGGGCCTGAGCGGGTGCGAGTCGGGCCTGGCCGAGCCGGTCACCCACGAGGGGCACCGGACCGAGACGCTCTACCTCGTCGTCTACTACATCGCCCTGCTGATCTTCGTCGGCATCATGGGCGCGATCGGCTACGCCGCGATCAAGTTCCGCAAGCGGCCCGATGACGACGAGCTGCCGCCCCAGGTGCACGGCAACACCATCGCCGAGATCATCTGGACCGTCATCCCGCTGGTGATCGTGCTGGTGCTCTTCGCGATGAGCTACTCCACGCTGCGGGTGATCGACGACGCGAAGCCGGTCAAGGACCTGGCCGCGGTCATCAACGTGCGTGGCGTCCAGTGGGGCTGGGAGTTCGACTACGGCAACGACAAGGTCGTCACCGGCTCGTCGTCGGACAAGGAGCCGCCGACCATGGTGGTGCCGGTCGGCGAGGACGTCCGGCTCGTCCTGACCTCCAACAACGTCATCCACGCCTTCTTCGTCCCGAACTTCCTCTTCAAGCGCGACGTCGTGCCCGGCCGGCAGAACCAGATGGACATCCGGGTCGACATCCCCGGCACCTACAAGGGCCAGTGCGCGGAGTTCTGCGGCACCGACCACGCGAAGATGACCTTCCGGGTCAAGGCCGTGTCCCGGAAGGCGTTCGACGCCTTCATCGAGGGATTGACCGGCGACCTGTGCCAGGGCGACGACTCGGCCCCCTCCGCCACGCTGAAGGTCGACTCGCCGGCCAACCAGATCCGCTTCGTCGATCCCGCGACCGGTGACCAGGAGCGCTGCATCAAGGCGCCGGCCAACGCCCCGGTGACGATCGAGTACTCCAACGGCGGCGGGCAGCCGCACAACATCGCCGTCGTGACCGGGACGCCGACCAACCCCGGGACGATTCACCTCGGCATCGGCAAGGGCGCCGACGTGCTGGCCAGCGGTACGGCGACGTACGCCGTCCCCGCGCTGCCGGCCGGGAAGTACACGTTCTTCTGCCAGGTGCACCCGATCATGAACGGCACGTACCTCGTCCAGTGATCATCCCTCGTATCAGTACCGCGTCCGAGGAGGACGAGTGACCACGACAGCAGCCCGACCCGCGGCGGCGGCGCACACGCCGAAGCCGCGCTCGGCGTTCATGGACTACCTCACCACGACCGATCACAAGAAGATCGGCGTGATGTACCTGTACTTCTCGTTCATCACGTTCCTGATCGGCGGGGTCTTCGCGCTGCTCGTCCGCGCGCAGCTGGCGACGCCGGACGGCGCGGTGTTCAAGGACGCCGACACGTACAACCAGATGTTCACCATGCACGCCACGATGATGCTGTTCTTCTTCATCATCCCGATGTGGGCGGGGTTCGGTAACTACATCGTCCCGCTGCAGATCGGCGCGCTGGACATGGCGTTCCCGCGGATCAACGCGCTGTCGTTCTGGCTGCTGCCCGCCGGAGCGATCACCGTGCTGGCCGGCTTCTTCACCGGCGGCGGTCCGGCCGAGGCGGGCTGGACCGAGTACCCCACGATCACCACCGGGCACTACGCCGGCGCCAACGGCCACGGCACCGACCTGTGGATCGTCGGCATCCTGCTGGTCGGCATCTCCTCGACGCTCGGCGCCATCAACTTCCTGGTGACCGTCTTCAAGATGCGCGCGCCCGGCATGACGATGTTCCGGATGCCGATCTTCACCTGGAACATCGTCGTCACCAGCATGCTCACCGCGCTCGCGCTGCCGGTGCTGACCTCGGCGCTGATCATGCTGTTCATCGACCGCAACTACGGCGGGTCGTTCTTCGACCCGTCCCTGGGCGGCAACGCGATCCTGTACCAGAACCTGTTCTGGTTCTACAGCCACCCGGCCGTCTACATCATGATCCTGCCGGCGTTCGGACTGGTGTCCGAGGTGCTGCCGGTCTTCAGTCGCAAGCCGCTGTTCGGCTACAAGGCGTTCGTGCTCGCGACCGCCGGCATCGGCGCCCTCGGCTTCTCGGTGTGGGCCCACCACATGTTCACGACCGGGGCGGTGCTGCTGCCGTTCTTCTCGTTCATGACGGCGCTGATCGCGATCCCGACCGGCGTGAAGTTCTTCAACTGGATCGCCACCCTCTTCCAGGGGAAGCTCACGTTCGAAGTGCCGATGCTCTGGGCGCTCGGCTTCCTGTCGATGTTCCTCATCGGCGGCCTCAACGGGATGTTCGCGGCGCAGCCGCCGATCGACTACCACATCCACGACACCTACTGGATCGTCGCCCACATCCACGCCGTGCTCTTCGGCGGCTCGGTGTTCGGGGTCTACGGCGCGATGTACTTCTGGTTCCCGAAGATGACCGGGAAGTTCCTCAGCGAGGGCATCGGCAAGGTGCACTTCTGGCTGACCTTCATCGGCTTCAACGTCGCGTTCTTCCCGATGCACATCCTCGGCCTGGCCGGCATGCCGCGGCGGATCGCGTCGTACGCCGCCGACCCGCAGTGGCAGACGCTGAACCAGGTGTCGACCGCCGGCGCCTTCCTCATCGGCATCTCGACGCTGCCGTTCATCTACAACGTCTTCGTGTCGCTCCGCTCGGGCAAGCCCGCCGGCGCGGACCCGTGGCGGGCCAACTCCCTCGAGTGGGCGACCAGCTCGCCGCCGCCGGTGCACAACTTCGACTCCCTGCCCCCGATCCGCTCGGAGCGCCCCGTGTTCGACGACCGCATCGACCGGGAAGCGCGAGCCAGACTCGGCTCCGGTCCCGCCGCCCCTGCAGGAGCCGGCTCATGACCACCGCGACGCCGGAGGAGGTCGCCGCCGCAGGCGGCCGTCCCGAGGGCATGAGCATGCCGTTGCTCGGCATGGTGCTGTTCATCGCGTCCGAGGTGATGTTCTTCGGCGGGCTGTTCGCGGCGTACTTCAACATCCGCGCGCAGGCCACCGAGTGGCCGCCCAGCGGGCTGGAGCACCTGCACGCCTCCACGCCGGGCTTCTTCACCGTCCTGCTGCTGCTCAGCTCGGTCACCATGCAGATGGGCGTCTTCGCCATCCGGCGCGGCAACGTCCGCGCGCTGACCCGCTGGACCGCGATCACGATCGTGCTGGGCCTGGTCTTCCTCTGCGGGCAGGTCTACGACTACTCGACGCTGGACTTCACGATCCGCGACGGCGTCTACGGGTCGACCTTCTACACGCTGACCGGGTTCCACGGCGCGCACGTCTTCGGCGGAGTGGTCTACCTGTCCATCGTGCTGATCCGCTCGATGACCGGGCAGTTCACCGCGCGCCATCACGCGGCGGTCGAGGGCGCGTCGATGTACTGGCACTTCGTCGACGTGGTCTGGGTGGCGCTGTTCCTCACGCTCTACGTCCTGAAGTAGAGGAACCGATCACATGAGGTCCGCGGCGCGCATCTTCCTGGCGATCGGCATCTTCGCCGTCCTCGCCGGGACCGCGTACGGCTCCGGGTACGTCGGCGACGCCCCGCGCGACGGCGTGCAGGGCGTGGTCATCCTCGGCGCCTTCGCCATCGCCTGCTTCTTCCTGGCCGTCCTGCTCAAGCCGCAGGGCGCCCGCGAGCTCGACGGCTTCCACCTCCCGCACGAGGAGGGCCACGAGGCCGGCGAGATCCACCTGCCCGGCCCGAGCATCTTCCCCGCGCTGTACGGCGTCGCCGGGCTGGTGCTGTTCCTCGGCCTGGTCTTCCACTACACGGTCGCGCTGGTCGGGCTGGTCCTCGTCGTCGGCGTGACCATCGGCTGGGCGCGGGAGTCGGTCGCTGACTACCGCCGCGAGGTCGCGCACCACGTCGAGGAGCCGGACTACGACCCGCGCACCATCGACGTGGCTCACCGGGTGCAGGCGTTCGCTCGCGCGCATCACGGCGCGCAGGCCGTCGTCCAGCACATCGGCCGCGGGCGGGCGGAGGTCGTGCTGGTCGGCGAGGACGGCGTGTGGGGCAACGTCGCGGCGCACGACGTCGCGGGTGCGCGTACCGCTACCGCGCTCGCCGGGGTGACGCTGCACGAGTCGTGGCCGCAGGGCCTCGGCCTCTCCGTGCGGCCCGACCCGGACCACTGGCAGCGGATGGCCGGCGCGGAGCCGTGGGAGGCGCCGCAGCGCGTCCGTGGGCCGCGCGACGGCACGACCCAGACCGGGGCCAAGATCTTCGTCAACATCGGGATCTTCGCGGTGCTCGCCGTGTCGCTGTTCATGACCGGCTTCATCGGCAACCTGCGGGACGGCGTGCAGGGGCTGACCATCCTCGGCAGCTTCGCGGTCGCCTGCTTCTACCTCTTCCTGGCGCTGCGCAGTGCCCGCGGCGAGGCCGACGACCTGCCCTGGTCGGACGAGCACGGGGTCAGCCGGGAGCCGACCGAGCCGGACCCGCCGATCGACCTGGCGACCCTGCACCTGCCCGGGCCGAGCCTGATGCCCGCCTTCTACTCGGTCGCTGCCGCGCTGCTCGTCTTCGGCCTGGTGTTCGACTACACGCTGGCTCTGGTGGGGCTCGGCCTGGTGGTCCTGACGACCATCGGCTGGGGAGTCGAGTCGGTGCGGGAGTACCGGCAGGTGGTGCTGGGCGACCACGGTGCCGGAGGTGCACACGGGAGTGGCCATGGCGCCCATGACCCGCACCCGGATCACACCGCTACCATCCACTGATGCATCTGCGACCTCGTGGCGACCGCCGGTCGGTGCTCGCCGCTCTGGTCGGCGCAGCGATCGTCCTCGGCACCGCCGCCCCGGCTTCGGCCGCCGAGCCTCCGGTCCTGACCGGGCTCGCGCCCGCTGCCGCCCCTGTCGGGGCCAGCGTGGCGCTCACCGGCACCGGACTCGCCGGGACCACCGGCGTGACGTTCTCGGGGGTCGCCGCGACGTTCTCGGTCACCGACGACGCGCACGTGACGGCCACCGTCCCGAGCGCGCCCGACGGTCCGGTGGTCGTCACGACGCCCGACGGGACCGCATCGCAGCCGTTCGACGTGCAGACCTCGCCGCCGGGGGCCGTCACCGGGCTGCTCGCTCGGGCTGGTGACCGCGTCGTCCAGCTGACCTGGACGACCCCGTCCGGCGCGGTGGCGGCCGTCGTACGTCGGGCCGAAGGCGCGACCGCTCCGGCGTCGCCGACCGACGGCACCGCGGTGGTCGGCGACCAGAGCGGGCTGGTCGACGGCGGTCTGGTCAACGGGACGGCGTACAGCTACTCGGTGTGGTCCCGCGATGCGAGCGGAACCCTCGGCCCGGTCGTCTCGGTGGCCGTGACGCCCGCGGTGCCGGTCGCCCCGCTGCTGCGCATCGGGCTCTCTGCGGCGACGGTCACCCATGGCGTAGCCGTCGCGGTCACGGGTGTGCTGGCCCGTGCCGACGGCACGCCGGTCGTCGGCCGTCAGATCACCCTGCTCGTGCGACCGCGCGGGGCTGCCACGTTCTCCGGCACGGCCGGTGCTGTGACGGATCCCACGGGTGCCGTGCGCTTCACCTATCGCGTGCTGGGCCACAGCGACCTGCTGCTGCGGGACGCCGGCGACGCGTTCTCCGGCGAGGCGCACAGCCTCGTCGCCGGAGTGCAGGCGCGGCACGGGCTGACGTCGCGGCTCACGACCTCCGTCGTCGAGCTCGGCGGCACGGCACTCGTCGAGGGGCGCACCGGCCCCGCGGTCTCCGGCGTCGTCGTGCGCCTCGAGCGCCGCGTCGGCACCGCCTGGTCGCTCGTGAGCACCAGCGCCACTGATGTCCGCGGCGGGTTCCGGTTCGCCGCTCGGCCGACCGCCGCCGGCGAGCAGGTCCTGCGCGTCGTGACCGCGGGCGACACCCGTCACCTGGCCGCGGCCGGCGTACCGCTGCGGCTGGTGGCCCTCGCCCGCACGCTGCGGGCCGGCATGAGCGGCGCCGACGTGCTCGCGGTCGAGCACCGGCTGGCCGACCTCCGGTACGACGTCGGCCCGATCGGCGGTGTCTTCGACTACGACACCCGGCTCGCCGTGATGGCCTTCCAGAAGGTGCAGGGGCTCCCGCGCACGGGCGTCGCCGACGTGACGACGCGGGCGCGGCTCGGCACCCCGCTGCTGCCGCAGCTGCGGCACCCGGTGCGGGGTCTCTCGGTCGAGATCGACCTGGCGAAGCAGGTGCTCTACTTCAGCCGCGACGGCGTCGTGCAGCGGATCCTGCCGGTCTCCTCGGGCAACAACGCGCTCTACACGGTGGACGGCATCACGTCGCGGGCGGTCACGCCGGTCGGCAGCTTCCGCGTCCAGCGCAAGATCAACGGCGTCCGCGTGAGCCGGCTCGGCCAGCTCTACCAGCCGGCGTACTTCATCGGCGGCTACGCGATCCACGGCAGCCCGTCGGTGCCCGGCTTCCCGGCCAGCCACGGCTGCATCCGGGTCACGCGTCCGGCGATGGCCCGGCTCTTCCCGCTGCTCCCGGTCGGCACCCCGGTCTGGGTCTACCGAGCCTGACTCCCGCGCTGGACCGTCATTCAACTCCGGGATACGGCGGCGACACGCCGAGGGTGAGTCGCTGAAAGCCGGAGTTGAACGAAGCCGCGGCGGGAGTCGGCCGCTAGCCGCGTACGTCGTGCAGGACTGACGGGAGCGCGTCCGCGAGGCGCTGGTAGTCGTCGGGGGAGTTGTAGGCCTGCGCCGAGAGCCGGATGAAGGCCTGGTGC
This sequence comes from uncultured Actinomycetota bacterium, assembly GCA_963765815.1. Classification (GTDB taxonomy): domain Bacteria; phylum Actinomycetota; class Actinomycetes; order BP-191; family BP-191; genus DATLNF01. The sequence continues at coordinate 305,770 of CAVXXT010000001.1, forward strand.
GGCCACAGGGCGACCGGCACCTCGATCCGGTGCCGGTGCCACAGCGCCTCGCGCACGTCGGCGCCCTGCTCGGGCGTGAGCGGTCCCGGGTCGACCAGCGCCATCGAGCCGTGGGCGGTGGGGACGTCGGCGTACGGCGGGGTCGTGCCGATCGCCTCGCACACCAGGGCCGCGCCCCAGGCGGCGAGGTCGTGGTTGTGGGCACGCAAGCGGTCCCAGCCGAGCGCGCCGAGAGTGGCGATCCCGGTCGGCGCGGCGAGCCACGCGGTCGGGTCGAGGGTGCCGGCCCAGTCGAAGGCCTGCGGGTACGACGCCCCGAAGACGTGCGACTCGACGAGCGGCAGGAGACCGGATCTCTCCTCGGGCCGGGTCCACAGCACCGCGGTGCCCTTCGGCGCGCCGGCCCACTTGTGCAGGTTGCCGGTCCACCAGTCGGCGTCGGTCGCGCGCAGGTCGACCGGCAGCATCCCTGGCGCGTGGGCGCCGTCGACGAGGACCCGTGCGCCGCGCTCCCGTGCGGCCCGGACGATCTGCGCGACCGGCAGGACGAGCGCGGTGAGCGACGTCACCTCGTCGACGACGACCAGCTGGGTGCGCTCGGTGATCGCGTCGACCACAGGTGCGACGAGGTCGTCGTACGGCGAGGTCGGCAGCGGGAGGTGGACGACGCGCAGCACCGCCTCCGCCGCGCGGGTCCACGTCGCGAGCTGGGCGAGCACGGCCGGGTAAGCGTGGTCGAGGACGACGACCTCGTCGCCCGGCCCGAGCCGGATCGACCGGAGCACCGCGGCGACGCCGGTGGTCGCGTTGGGCACGAAGGCGAGGCCGTCGGTGTCGGCGCCGAGGAAGGCGGCCACGTCGGAGCGGGCCGCGGCGATCCGGTCCGGGTAGGTGCGCTGCAGGAAGTCGGTCGGGTTGCGCTCCAGCTCCTCGCGCAGCCGCGACTGCTCGGCGAGCACCGGCCGCGGCGTCGCGCCGTACGCGCCGTGGTTGAGCTGCGTGACGGCCGGGTCGAGCGGCCAGAGGTCGCGTACGTCGGCCCAGTCGTCGCCCCAGCGCGGGGGCGCGGTCATTCCCACCGGAAGGTCGCCGCGGCCGCGGACAGCGCGGCGACCGCCCAGACCAGGAGCACGACCAGCGGCCGGGCGCCGACCGCCTGTCCCCGGTCGAACGCGGCCCGCAGGCCGTCGGCGAGCGCTGCGGTGGGCAGGACGCCGCCGAGCCGCTCGAGCCAGCTGGGCAGCCGGTTGAGGGGGAGCGGTCCGCCGCCGACGAGCAGCAGCACCACGAAGAGCAGGTTGGCCAGCGCCAGCGTCGCCTCGGCGCGCAGGGCTCCGGCCATCAGCAGGCCGAGCCCGGCGAAGCAGGCGGTGCCGAGCAGGACCAGGCCCACCGCGGCGGCCACGGACGTCGCGTCGGCCGGCGGCCGCCAGCCGAGCGCGAGTCCGACGCCGACGAGGACGGCGCACTGCAGCGCCTCGACCGCGAGCACCGCGAGCGTCTTGCCGCCGAGCAGCACCCACCTCGGCATCGGCGACGCGCCGAGCCGCTTCAGCACGCCGTACTGCCGCTCGAACCCGGTCGCGATGGCCAGCCCGGTCATCGCCGTCGACATGACGGCCACGGCGAGCACGCCGGGTACGACGAAGGGGAGCTGGGACGGGTCCTCGTCCGGCCCGCCGGTGCCGAGGACGTCGACGGTCGAGAAGAACACCAGCAGCACGATCGGGATGACCATGGTGAGCAGGACGCTCTCGCCCCGGCGCAGCGTGAGTCGCAGCTCCATCGCGGCCTGGGCGAGCAGCATCCGGGCGCGGGGCGCGGCGCCGGGCGCGGGCGCGTGGGTGAGTGTCGTCATGCGCGCAGGTCCCGTCCGGTCAGGTCGAGGAACACGTCCTCGAGGCGGCGGCGGTCGACCGAGATGTCGGTGAGCCGGACTCCCTCCGCGGCGCACCAGGCGGTGACGGCGGCGAGCACGTCCTGCGCAGCGCCACCGGTGACGACGTACCGACCCTCGGCCACCTCGGCGACGTGGGTGCCCGGGGGGAGTGACGGGGCGAGCCGGGGGAGAGCGAGGCCGGGCACGGCGCGGAACCGCACCTGCCCGGTGCCGGACGCGGTGAGGTCGCCGGGGCGGCCGGCGGCAACCACCCGGCCACCGTCGATGATGACGACCTCGTCGGCGAGCTCCTCCGCCTCGTCCATCGCGTGCGTGGTGAGGACGACGGTGACGCCGTCGGCGCGCAGCGCGCGGACCAGGTCCCACGTCGCGTGCCGCGCCTGCGGGTCGAGCCCGGCGGTCGGCTCGTCGAGGAACACCAGCTCGGGCCGGCCGATGACGGCCATCGCGAGTGAGAGCCGCTGCTGCTCGCCGCCGGAGAGCCGGCGGTACGTCGACCGTCGTACCGCGTCGAGTCCCAGCCGGGTGAGGAGGGCGTCCGCGTCGAGTGGGTGTGCGTGGAGCGCGGCGATCAGGCGCAGCATCTCCTCGACCTTGGCGCCCGGGTAGACGCCACCCGACTGCAGCATGACGCCGACGCGCGGCGCGACGTCGCGGCGGTCGGCGCGTGGGTCCCGGCCGAGGACGCGCACGGTGCCGGAGTCGGACCGGCGGAAGCCCTCGCAGGTCTCGACGGTCGTCGTCTTGCCGGCGCCGTTGGGGCCGAGCAGGGCGAGCGTCGTACCGCGGTCGACCGAGAATGACACATGGTCGACGACGACGCGGCCGTCGTAGGCCTTGACGAGGTCGAGGACCTCGACGGCGGGGCCGGTGGTCACCGGGGCTGCACGGAGCGGCTCGTCGTCAGGCGACGACGATCGTGCCCTTCATGCCGAGCGCGGCGTGCGGCTGGCAGAAGTACGGGTAGGTGCCCGGCTTGTCGAACGTGACCTGGTGCGTCGCGCTCGGGTCGGACAGCGGCTTGTCGCCGATCGGCGAGGACGCGTCCGGGGAGCCGTCGCCGCCGGTGACCGTGTGGAAGCCGCCGGCGTTCTTCCAGGTCACGGTGTCGCCGACCTTCACCTTCAGCTCCGCCGGGTCGAACTTGTTCTCCGGCATCGCGGTGACCGTGCCGGGGTCGGCGGCGGGCGGGGCGCTCTCGGCCGGGGCGGCGCTGCCGCTGCCCTCCGGCGCCGGCGCCTCGGCCGACTTCGACGGCTTCGGCGGGTAGACGGTCGGCTGCACGGAGGCGAGCGCGGCCGGCCTCGCGGTGTCCGGGTTGGCCTTGGCCCGGGTGGTGCCGCCGCACGACGACAGGAGCGGCAGCGTCACCAGGACGGCCAGGACGGCAGGGGTGCGGCGGCGCATGCGGGAGGCCCTTCGGGAGCGGCGGAGACGCGGTGGCGTCCGCAGGATACGCAGCGCGGCGGGCGCTGATCGAATCGGCGCGCGCAGACTCGTGGCGGGATTCGACCGCGTCTGTCATTTAGGTCATAATCATGTTGTGAAATCCGCCGTGAGCCCCGTCGCCGACGGTCGCACCCGCGACCACGTCGCGCGGCTGCTGCTCGAGCGCGGGCCGTCCACCGCCGCCGCGCTGTCCGAGGAGCTCGGCCTCGGGGTGGCCGCCGTACGCCGGCACCTCGACGCCATGGTCGCCGCGGGCACGCTCACCAGCCGCGAGGCCCGCGTCTACGGCCGACGCGGCCGCGGTCGCCCGGCCCGGCTGTTCATGCTCACCGACGCCGGCCACGCGGCCGGCCCGGCGGCGTACGACGACATCGCCGTCCAGGCGCTGCGCTTCCTGGCCGAGTCCGGCGGCGACGAGGCCGTGAAGTCCTTCGCGGAGGCACGGGTCGCCGGCGCCGAGGCGCGGTACGCCGACCGGATCGCCGAGGCGTCGACGCCGGTCGAGAAGGCAGAGCTGCTCGCCGAAGCGCTCTCCGGCGACGGCTACGCCGCGGGCGTCCAGGCGGTGCCGACCGGGCTGCAGCTGTGCCAGCACCACTGCCCGGTGCAGCACGTCGCCGCCGAGTTCCCGCAGCTGTGCGAGGCCGAGACGGCGGCGTTCGGCCGGCTGCTCGGCACCCACGTCCAGCGCCTCGCCACGATCGCCCACGGCGACGGCGTCTGCACCACGCACATCCCGCTCGCCGCTGCCCCTTCACCGAAGCCCCAGACGTCCGGAAGGACTGCCCGATGACGACCGACGCCACCCAGGACCTCGAGGGCCTGGGCAAGTACAAGTTCGGCTGGTCGGACTCCGACGCCGCCGGCGCCAACGCGCGTCGAGGCATCAACGAGGACGTCGTACGCAACATCTCCGGTCTGAAGAGCGAGCCCGAGTGGATGCTCGCGATGCGGCTCAAGGGCCTGAAGCTCTTCGGCAAGAAGCCGATGCCGACGTGGGGCTCGGACCTGTCCGGCATCGACTTCGACAACATCAAGTACTTCGTGCGCTCCACGGAGAAGCAGGCCGAGTCCTGGGACGACCTGCCTGCCGACATCAAGAACACCTACGACAAGCTCGGCATCCCCGAGGCCGAGAAGGCCCGCCTCATCTCCGGCGTTGCGGCCCAGTACGAATCCGAGGTGGTCTACCACAAGATTCGCGAGGATCTGGAGCAGCTTGGCGTGCTGTTCCTCGACACGGACACCGCTCTCCGCGAGCACGAGGACCTGTTCCGCGAGTACTTCGGCACCGTGATCCCTGTGGGCGACAACAAGTTCGCCGCGCTCAACACCGCGGTCTGGTCGGGCGGCAGCTTCATCTACGTGCCGCCGGGCGTGAAGGTCGACATCCCGCTGCAGGCCTACTTCCGGATCAACACCGAGAACATGGGCCAGTTCGAGCGGACGCTGATCATCGCCGACGAGGGCTCGAGCGTTCATTACGTCGAGGGATGCCTGCCCGCCGGTGAGCTCATCGCGACCGCGGATGGCGACTGGCGCGCCATCGAGACCATCAAGGTCGGCGACCACGTGCTGTCCCACGACGGCCGGCCGCACCGCGTCAAGGCCGTGCAGATGCGCGACTTCACCGGCGACCTGTTCCGCTTCACGCCGCTGTCTCCCGCCAACTCCTTCACCGTCACGGGCGAGCACCCGCTGCTCGTCGTGCCGCGGGCGTCGGTCGCGACGACACGCGCGCCCCGCAACGGCTGGCAGCTTGAGGTCAGCACCGCCAAGCTGAAGGCCGCGGAGCCGCAGTGGCTGCCGGCGAACCAGGTGCAGGCGGGCGATTTCCTCGTCTACCCGAAGCCGCGGCCGACCCTGGCCGAGACCGTGCTGCCGATCGAGCTGGCTCGGCTGGCCGGCTACTACCTCGCCGAGGGCCACGCGACGCTGACCAACGGCTGCGAGTCGCTGGTGTTCTCGTTCCACATCGACGAGTTCGAGTACGTCGACGAGGTGCAGCAGCTCTGCAAGAACCTGTGGGACGCCAAGTCGTCCGTTCTGCGCAACGAGGCGAAGCACGAGGCGCGCGTTCTCGTGTACACCAAGGTCGGCTACCGCGCGATGCTCGACCACGTCGGCACCGGCTCGTCGACGAAGATGCTGTCCGAGGACTTCCTCGCCCAGGACGACGAGTTCCTCACCGCCCTGGTGGAGACCTATGTCTGCGGCGACGGCAACCGCATCAAGCGCGGCGGTGCTGAGTGGGTGCGCGCGCACACCACCTCGCGGCTCTGGGCGCTGCAACTGCAGTCGATCCTCGCTCGGACCGGCACGTTCGCGACGGTCGAGCTCCGTCGGCCCGGCGGACCCGGAGAGATCCTCGGCCGCAGCGTGGTCCGCAAGGACCTCTGGCAGGTGCAGTGGACCGAGGGCGGGCATGGCCCGCGCCAGGTCCGCGACGCCGGCGACTACTTCCTCGTGCCGCTCAAGAAGCTCGCGGTCGAGCAGGCGAGCGAGCCGGTGTTCAACCTCGACGTCGAGGAGCCGGACAGCTACCTGGCGAGCGGCTTCGCGGTGCACAACTGCACCGCGCCGGTCTACTCATCCGACAGCCTGCACTCGGCGGTCGTCGAGATCATCGTGAAGAAGGACGCGCACGTCCGCTACACGACCATCCAGAACTGGTCCAACAACGTCTACAACCTGGTGACCAAGCGCACCGCGGTCGAGGCCGGCGGTCGCATGGAGTGGATCGACGGCAACATCGGGTCGAAGGTCACCATGAAGTACCCCGCCTGCTACCTCCTGGGTGAGAACGCGTACGGCGAGACGCTGTCCGTCGCCTTCGCCGGCGAGGGCCAGCACCAGGACGCGGGCGCCAAGATGGTGCACGCCGCGCCCAACACCTCGAGCCAGATCGTCAGCAAGTCGGTCGCTCGCAGCGGCGGGCGCACGTCGTACCGCGGCCTGGTGCAGATCCAGGAGGGTGCGACCGGATCCAAGTCGAGCGTGCGCTGCGACGCGCTGCTCACCGACGCGATCAGCCGCTCGGACACCTACCCGTACGTCGACGTCCGCGAGGACGACGCGTCGATCGGCCACGAGGCGACGGTCAGCAAGATCGGCGAGGACCAGCTCTTCTACCTGATGCAGCGCGGCATGACCGAGAACGAGGCCATGGCGATGATCGTGCGCGGCTTCGTCGAGCCGATCGCGCGCGAGCTGCCGATGGAGTACGCGCTCGAGCTCAACCGGCTGATCGAGCTCCAGATGGAAGGCTCGGTCGGCTAGATGAGCGACGTCACCCCAGGTACGACGATCACCGGCACCGGCGCGATGGTGCCGGCGCTGTCCAAGGCGGAGCGCGTCCTCTCGCGCGATGTCGCCGACTTCCCGATGCCCACGGGCCGCGAGGAGGACTGGCGGTTCACGCCGCTCGACCGCCTGCGCGGGCTGCTCGACGGCACGGCTACGACCGACGGCGGCATCTCCGTCGCGTGGGACGGCCCGGCCGCGGCGACGATGGACCGCATCGCCAAGGACGACCCGCGGGTCGGCTCGGCGTTCGTCCCGGCCGACCGCGCGGCGGCGCTGGCGATGGAGCGCACCACGGAGCCGCTGCTGGTCAGCGTGCCGGCCGAGACCGAGCTCGACGCACCGGTGCGCATCACGGTCAAGGGCGAGGGCGGCACGTCGTACGGCCACCTGGTCATCGAGGTCGGCGCCTTCGCGAAGGCGACCGTCGTCCTCGACCACGTCGGCACGGCGTTCTTCTCCGCCAACGTCGAGTGCCTCGTCGGCGACGGAGCGACGCTCACCTTCGTCAGCCTGCAGGACTGGGACGCCGGCGCGGTGCACCTCGGCCACCACGTGTTCCGGCTGGGCCGGGATGCGACCGTCCGCGGCTTCACCATCACGCTCGGCGGAGACCTCGTGCGCCTCGCTCCGAGCATCGAGTACGCCGGCACCGGCGGCGACGCCGAGCTCTACGGTCTCTTCTTCGCCGACGAGGCTCAGCACCTCGAGCACCGGGTCTTCGTCGACCACACCCAGCCGCACTGCCGCAGCCGGGTCGTCTACAAGGGCGCGCTGCAGGGCGAGGGCGCGCACGCGGTGTGGATCGGCGACGTCTTCATCGGCAAGGACGCCGTCGGCACCGACACCTACGAGGTCAACCGCAACCTGGTGCTGACCGACGGCGCCCGGGCCGACAGCGTGCCCAACCTCGAGATCGAGACCGGCGAGGTCGCCGGCGCCGGCCACGCCTCAGCTACCGGGCGCTTCGACGACCTGCAGCTGTTCTACCTGCAGTCGCGTGGCATCCCGGCCGACGAGGCGCGGCGTCTCGTCGTCCGCGGGTTCTTCGCCGAGGTGATCGACCGCATCGACGTGCCCGAGCTGCGCGAGCGGCTGATCCAGGCCGTCGACGACGAGCTCGCGGACTCGGTGCTGTGACCCGATGAGCGACTACCTGCGCGCCTGCGCCGCTGCCGACGTACCTGAGAGCACCGCTCTGCGCGTCGTCCTCGATGGCGTGCCGGTGTGCATGGTGCGCAGCGATGGCGAGTTCTACGCGATCCACGACGTCTGCTCGCACGCCGACGTCCCGCTGTCCGAGGGCGACGTGGAGGACGGCACCATCGAGTGCTGGCTGCACGGCTCCCGCTTCGACCTCTCCACCGGCCGCCCCACCGGGCTGCCGGCCACCCGTCCCGTCCCGGTCTACCCCGTCAAGCGCGACGGCGACGACCTGCTCGTCTGCCTCGAGGAGAACAACTAGTCATGTCGGTGCTCGAGATCCGCGACCTGCACGTCAACGTCGCCGACACGGAGATCCTCTCCGGCGTCGACCTGACCATCCGCGCGGGGGAGACGCACGCGCTGATGGGACCCAACGGCTCCGGCAAGTCGACGCTGGCCTACGCCATCGCCGGGCACCCCAAGTACACGGTCACCTCCGGCACCGTGACTCTCGACGGTGCCGACGTGCTCGCGATGTCCGTCGACGAGCGTGCCCGCACGGGTCTGTTCCTGGCGATGCAGTACCCCGTCGAGGTGCCCGGCGTCTCCGTCTCCAACTTCCTGCGTACGGCGGCCACCGCGATCCGCGGCGAGGCGCCCAAGCTGCGCCTGTGGGTCAAGGAGCTCAAGGAGGCGATGGCCGCGCTCGAGATGGACCCGGTCTTCGCCGAGCGCAACGTCAACGAGGGCTTCTCCGGCGGCGAGAAGAAGCGGCACGAGATCCTCCAGCTCGAGCTGCTCCAGCCGAAGATCGCCGTCCTCGACGAGACCGACTCCGGCCTCGACGTCGACGCGCTGCGCGTCGTGAGCCACGGCGTCAACCGGCTGCGCGAGAAGGGCCAGACGGGCACCCTGCTGATCACCCACTACACGCGGATCCTGCGCTACATCCAGCCCGAGTTCGTCCACGTCATGTTCGACGGCCGGATCGTGCAGGAGGGCGGCCCCGAGCTGGCCCAGATCCTCGAGGACAAGGGCTACGAGCACCTTCGCCCTGCGGCGGCGACCGCACCGTGACAGCCGCCACCCCGGCGCTGGACGTCGAGCGGATCCGCAAGGACTTCCCGATCCTGCAGCGGGAGGTCAACGGCCGCCCGCTCGTCTACCTCGACAGCGCCGCCTCCTCGCAGCGCCCCCAGGTCGTCCTCGACGCGATGACCGCCTATTACGAGCAGAACCACGCCAACGTCCACCGCGGCATCTACACCCTCGCCGAAGAGGCGACCGCGATGTACGAGGCGGCGCGCGACGCGGTGGCCGCGCTGATCAACGCGCCGAGTCGCGACGAGGTCGTCTTCACCAAGAACGTCACCGAGGCGTTCAACCTGGTCGCCCGCTCGATCGGCGATGCGCCGGCCGGCTCACCGCTGCACGTCGGCCCGGGCGACGAGATCCTCATCACGGAGATGGAGCACCACTCCAACATCGTGCCGTGGCAGATGCTCGCCCAGCGCTCCGGAGCGACGCTGCGCTGGATCGGCATCACCGACGAGGGCCGCCTCGATCTGACGAACCTCGACGACCTGCTCACCGAGCGCACCCGGATCGTGAGCTTCACGCTGCAGAGCAACCTGCTCGGCACGATCAACCCGACATCGCAGATCGTCCGCCGCGCCAGGGAGGTCGGCGCGCTCGTCCTCGTCGACGCCGCCCAGGCCGTGCCGCACTCGGTGGTCGACGTGCAGGAGCTCGGCGTCGACCTGCTCGGCTTCACCGGGCACAAGGCCTGCGGGCCGACCGGCATCGGCGTCCTCTGGGGTCGTCGCGAGCTGCTCGACGAGCTGCCGCCTTTCCTCGGCGGCGGCGAGATGATCGAGACCGTCACGATGGCCGGCTCGACGTACGCCCAGGTGCCGCACAAGTTCGAGGCAGGCACGCCGATGATCGCCGAGGCCGTCGGGCTCAAGGCTGCGATCGACTACCTGCGTGAGATCGGGCTCGATCGCATCAAGGCGCACGAGAAGGAGCTGGTCGCCTACGCACTCGACGCGCTGGCCGAGGTACCCGGCCTGCGCATCGTCGGCCCGCGCACGCCCGTGTCGCACGGCGGCGCGATCAGCTTCACGATGGACGAGCTGCACCCGCACGACGTCGGCCAGGTGCTCGACGAGCGGGCGATCGCCGTGCGCGTCGGCCAGCACTGCGCCGCGCCGCTGTGCAGCCGCCTCGGCGTGCCGGCCACGACCCGCGCGTCGTTCTACCTCTACACGACGCAGGCCGAGGTCGACGCCCTCGTCGAGGGCCTCCACCACGTGCGCCGCTTCTTCGGCGCAGGAGCCTGACCGTGCAGCTCGAGTCGATGTACCAGGAGATCATCCTCGACCACTACCGGCGGCCCCACCACAAGGGCCTGACCGAGCCGTTCGACGCCGAGGTGCACCACGTCAACCCGACCTGCGGCGACGAGGTCACGCTGCGCGTCAGCGTCGTCGACGGCCAGGTCGCCGACGTGTCCTACGACGGCACCGGCTGCTCGATCAGCCAGGCGTCGACGTCGGTGATGACCGAGCTGGTGATCGGCAAGCCGGTGGCCGAGGGTTTGGCGATCGCGGACGAGTTCCTCGCGCTGATGCAGGGCCAGGGCAAGGTCGAGCCGGACGAGGACGTGCTCGAGGACGCGATCGCGTTCGCCGGCGTCGCGCGCTATCCCGCGCGGGTGAAGTGCGCGCTGCTCGGCTGGATGGCCTGGAAGGACGCGACCGCCCAAGCGGTGTCCGCGCACGACAGCAAGAAGGAGAACGCATGAGCGAGAAGGCGTCCGTCGCCGACGTCACCGAGGCGATGCGCGACGTCGTCGATCCCGAGATCGGCATCAACATCGTCGACCTCGGCCTCGTCTACGGCGTCACCGTCGGCGAGGACAACGTGTGCGTGCTCGACATGACGCTCACCTCCGCCGCGTGCCCGCTCACCGACGTCATCGAGGACCAGAGCCGCTCGGTCCTCAAGGACCTGGTCGAGGACGTGAAGATCAACTGGGTCTGGATGCCGCCATGGGGCCCGGACAAGATCACCGACGACGGCCGCGAGCAGATGCGAGCACTCGGGTTCAACGTCTGAGGCTCGCCCCGCCCCCGCCCCATCCATCCCGAACTTTGAAGCACTGCACGCTCACGACGGTGCAGATCGCTTCAAAGTTCGGCCAGTGTGACGTAGAGATGACCCCGACCCATGCTGAGTGCTGCTGAGCTGGAGCTCCGCGCGGGGGCGCGCACTCTCATCGCGAACGCGACTTTTCGGGTTGCTGCGGGGGACCGGGTAGGACTCGTCGGGCGCAACGGGGCGGGGAAGACCACCCTGCTGCGCGTCCTGGCGGGGGAGGGGCTGCCGGCGGCGGGACGCGTTGCGCGCAGCGGCGAGGTCGGCTACCTGCCGCAGGACCCGCGCACCGGCGACCTCGAGCAGCTGGCTCGAGACCGCATCCTCTCCGCGCGCGGCCTCGACGTGCTCATCTCCGACATGCGCAGCGCCGAGGCCGGCATGGCCGACTCCGACGACGACAAGCGCGATGCCGCCGTACGCCGCTACGGCCGGCTCGAGGACCAGTTCCACGTCCTCGGTGGGTGGGCCGCCGAGAGCGAGGCGGCGTCGATCGCGAGCTCGCTCGGCCTGCCCGACCGCGCGCTGGGCCAGCCGCTCGGCACGCTCTCCGGTGGCCAGCGCCGCCGGGTCGAGCTGGCCCGCATCCTCTTCAGCGGCGCCGAGACGCTGCTGCTCGACGAGCCGACTAACCACCTCGACGCCGACTCGATCACCTGGCTGCGCGACTTCCTGCGCACCCACCGCGGCGGGCTGGTGATCGTGAGCCACGACGTCGACCTGCTCGATCACGTGGTGAACAAGGTCATGCACCTCGACGCGACGCGAGCCGAGCTCGACGCGTACAACGTCGGCTGGAAGGCCTACCTGCAGCAGCGCGAGACCGACGAGCGTCGTCGCAAGCGCGAGCGGGTCAACGCGGAGAAGCAGGCAGCGGTGCTCAAGGCGCAGGCCGACTCGATGCGCGCGACCGCGACCAAGGCGAAGGCCGCGCAGAACATGGACCGCCGTGCCGAGCGGCTGCTGAGCGGGCTCGAGCAGACCCGCGTCGCGGACAAGGTGGCCAAGCTGCGCTTCCCCGACCCGGCGCCGTGCGGGAAGACCCCGCTCACCGCGACCGGGCTGTCGAAGTCGTACGGCTCGCTCGAGGTGTTCACCGATGTCGACCTCGCGGTCGACCGCGGCTCGCGGGTGGTCGTCCTCGGACTCAACGGCGCGGGCAAGACAACGCTGCTGCGGCTGCTCGCCGGGGTCGAGGCCGCCGACACCGGCGAGGTCGAGCCCGGCCACGGTCTCCAGCTCGGCTACTACGCGCAGGAGCACGAGACCCTCGACGTCGACCGCTCGGTGCTCGACAACCTCCGCAGCGCGGCGCCGGCGTCGTCGACGGATGCCGAGCTGCGGAAGGTGCTCGGCGCGTTCCTGTTCTCCGGCGACGTCGTGCACCAGCCCGCCGGCACTCTCTCGGGCGGCGAGAAGACCCGGCTCGCACTCGCTGCGCTCGTCACGTCGTCGGCCAACGTGCTGCTCCTCGACGAGCCGACCAACAACCTCGACCCGGCCAGCCGCGAGGAGATCCTCCGGGCGCTCGACACGTACAAGGGCGCCGTCGTGCTGGTGTCCCACGACGAGGGCGCGGTCCGCGCGCTCAACCCCGAGCGGGTCATCCTCATGCCCGACGGCGTCGAGGACTCCTGGAGCGACGACCTCGCCGACCTGGTGGCTCTGGCCTAGGGACCTGCCTCGCTCATAGGGTGAGGCATGGCGCTGTCGCTGGACGTGGGTGAGGACCGGTTACCGCTGCTCGCCCGGCGGCTGGAAGATCACCAGCGCGCCTACGCCGCGATCCGCTACGGCTCGGTCTTCCGGGTCGGCCTCGCCCGTGTCGTCATCAACCCGGACAGCCCGCTGGCCGCATCCAACTTCGCTGCGACGCTGACCGGTTCGCCGGACGCCGCCGACGTGACCCTCCAGGAGCTGCCCTACGTCTGGGCCGAGCACGGGATCGCCCCGGTGATCCTGCTCGACTCCCCGTCGAGCCTGCCCGAGCTCGGCGTGCTCGCCGAGGAGCTCGACTACGAGGCCGCCGAGGAGCTCGCGGTCATGGTGCTGGCCCACCCGCAGCTGCTGGTCGAGGGCGAGCTGGGGCGGCAGGTCGTGCCGATGGGCGGGGCGAGCGAGCGGGAGATCGCTGCGGTGCTCTCGGACGCTTTCGGCTACAGCGACCACGTCGAGGCGGCGTTGCCCGACCTGATCGGGCAGCGACTCGACGACCCCCGGGTCATCGCGATGGGGGCGCAGCGCGACGGGGAGCTGGCCGGCGTGGCGATGGGCTTCGTGGAGGGCGAGGTCGGGTTCATCGCCGAGCTCGGCGTGCGGAGCGACGCGCGCGGCCACGGCATCGGTCGCGCAGTGGCGAGTGCGGCTGCCGCCGAGTGCATCACGCGCGGCGCGCGCCTCGTCTGGCTCTCCACCGAGGCCGGCGGCCTGGTCGAGCGGTTCTGGCAGGGCCTGGGTTTCGTCGAGGCGTACGACGCGATCACCTACCAGCGTCGGCCCTGACGGGCTTCTGCTCATTGGCCTGAGCGCGTGGTTGCGGCATGATCCGGGCTGAGGGACCGAGGAGGTCTGCAGTGGCTGAGGACCTGAAGAAGGGCAGCCGGATCACCGGCACGGCACGCGACAAGCTCGCCGCCGACCTTCGCAAGAAGTACGACAACGGCCAGAGCATCCGTGGGCTCGCGGAGGCGCACGGTCGCTCTTACGGATTCGTGCACCGAATCCTCAGTGAGTCGGGTACGACGCTTCGCGGCCGCGGCGGTGCAACGCGCGGCAAGTCGAAGAGCTGAAAACGCCTGCAGCACAGCGCGTTCTCGGCATCACGCAGCGCATCCTGCGGATTTCTCGATGCGTGACGTCAGTATTTTCCGTTCCGACACGCTCGGCGTGTTGACCGTGCGTTGTTGACGTCTCGCTTCATCATTCTCGCAAGGAGACAAACACCGTCTCCACCGGTCGAGGAGGTGCGGGGTGCCCGCAGCGAAGCCCGCGGCGAAGAAGTCCGCCGCGAAGAAGACTGCCGCTCGTAAGCCGGCGGCGAAGAAGACGACGGCCGCGCGCAAGCCGGCCGCCAAGAAGACCGTCGCCAAGAAGACGACGGCGAAGAAGACCACGGCGAAGAAGACGACCGCGCGCAAGCCGGCCGCCAAGAAGACGACCGCGGCGAAGAAGACGACGGCGAAGAAGACGACCGCGCGCAAGCCGGCCGCCAAGAAGACCGTCGCGAAGAAGACCGTCGCCAAGAAGACGACGGCGAAGAAGACGACCGCGAAGAAGACCACGGCGAAGAAGACGACCGCGCGCAAGCCGGCCGCCAAGAAGACGACCGCGGCGAAGAAGACGACCGCGCGCAAGCCGGCCGCCAAGAAGACGACCGCGCGCAAGCCGGCCGCCAAGAAGTAGTCCACCTCGGGCGAGTCGTTCGCCTGACGCCACGACGGCCACGCCCTCCGGGGCGTGGCCGTCGTCGTCGTGCCGGGCCGTTTTCGTGGCCGGTCCGGGCGGACGACAGAATGGCCGCATGACGCAGGAGTGGGTGACCGAGGCAGGGCTGCGGCTCGACGTGGCCGACCAGGTCGCGACTGTGACCATCTCGCGCCCCGAGCGGCGCAACGCGCAGACGCCGGCGATGTGGGCGGCGCTCGCCCGGATCGGCCGGGAGCTGCCCGGAGACGTCCGGGTCGTGGTGCTTCGAGGTGAAGGGGCGTCGTTCTCCGCGGGCCTGGACCTCGCGATGTTCACCCCCGAGGGACTGCCCGGCACGATCGGATTCCTCGAGCTGGCGAGGATGCCCGACGCCGAGGCGGACGCGGTCATCGCGGGGTACCAGGAGGCGTTCACCTGGTGGTCGCGACCGGACGTCGTCAGCATCGCCGCGGTCCGCGGGCACGCCGTCGGGGCCGGCTTCCAGCTGGCTCTCGCCTGCGACCTGCGGGTCCTCGCCGACGACGCGCAGCTGACGATGGCCGAGACCTCACGCGGGATCGTCCCGGACCTGGCGGGGACCAAGCCGCTCGTCGACATCGTCGGCTACCCGCGCGCCCTGGAGATCTGCGCCACCGGACGTCGGGTCGGGGCCGCCGAGGCGCTGCGGCTCGGACTGGCGGAGATGGTCGTCCCGGGCGAGCAGCTCGACGGCGCCGTCGCGGACCTGGCGGCTGCGCTGCTGTCGCCGCTGCGTGATGCCGTGGTCGAGACCAAGGCGCTCCTCCAGGGCGCCGCGGGACGAACCCGCGCCGAGCAGTGCGCGGCAGAACGAGAGGCGCAGCTGCGACGGCTGCGCGACCTGGCTGGACTAGGGGAGTAGCGCGTGGACCTGAGCCTCAACGCCGAGCAGGAGGCTGTCCGCAAGGCGGCCCGCGAGTGGGTCGACACGGTCGTCGTACCGCGTGCGCTGACCAACGACCGCGAGGAGCGGTTCCCGCAGGAGGCACTCGACGGCCTGCGCTCCGGTGGCTGGCTCGGGATGTCGATCCCGGCCGAGTACGGCGGCGGCGGCGCCGACCCGCTCAGCTATGCGCTGTTCATCGAGGAGCTGGGCCGCGGCGACGGCAACGTGCGGTCGATCGTGACCGTTCACCTCGGCCTGGTTGCCGGGAGCATCGCGCGCTGGGGCACAGAGGAGCAGAAGCAGCGGTGGCTGCCGGTGATGGCGACCGGCGAGGCGCTCGGCTGCTTCTGCCTCACCGAGCCCGACCACGGCAGCGATCCGGCATCCCTGCAGGCGACCGCGGTGCGCGACGGCGACGGCTGGGTCATCAACGGCAGCAAGATCTTCATCACCAACGGCGGCATCGCCGGCGTCGCGCTGGTGATGGCCCGCACCGGCGGCCCCGGGGCGAAGGGCGTCAGCGCGTTCCTCGTGCCGACGGACACGCCGGGCTGGTCCGCGACCGCGATCCACGGCAAGCTCGGCCTGCGCTCGTGCGACACCGCGGCGATCACGCTCGACGACGTGCGGGTCGGCGCGGACGCGCTCCTCGGCGACGAGGGCAAGGGCATCAAGGTGGCCCTGTCGGCACTGGACGACGGGCGCTTCGGTCTCGCCGCGGCGTGCACCGGGCTGGCCCAGGCCTGCCTCGACCAGATGGTCGCCTACTCCACGCAGCGCAAGCAGTTCGGCAAGCCGATCGCGGCGTTCCAGCTGGTGCAGGAGATGATCGCCGACACCGCGGTCGAGGTCGCCGCCGCTCGGCTGCTGGTCTGGCAGATCGCCGACCGCAAGCAGCAGGGCGTCGGGCACACCCTCGAGAGCTCGATGGCGAAGTACTTCGCGTCGGAGACCGCGGTGCGCGCCGCGAACAACGCGGTGCAGGTCCACGGGGGCTACGGCTACATCGACGAGTTCCCGGTCGGGAAGTTCCTGCGCGACGCGCGGGTTACGACGTTGTACGAGGGAACCAGCCAGATCCAGAAGCTGCTCATCGGCCGCGCCCTCACCGGTGAGTCCGCCTTCCTCTAGCAGAGAGTCACGACCATCTCCGACTGGCAGACGCTGCACTCCTTCCGCAACGACCGCTCGGTCGTCCAGAAGAAGGTGTCCCGGGCGCTGGTCCGCCGTGTCATCGGCTTCGCCGAGCCGTACCGGCGCGACCTGATCGCCTTCCTCGCCCTCGTCATCGCGTCGTCGGTGACGACCGTCGCGCCGGCGCTGCTGTTCAAGAAGCTCATCGACGACGCGATCCCGCGCGGCGACCGGTCGATGGTCATGACGATCGCGCTGATCGTGGCCGGTCTCGCCGTCTTCGACGCCGCGATCTCGCTCGCGACGCGCTTCTTCTCCTCCCGCATCGGCGAGGGGCTGATCTACGACCTGCGCAGCGCCGTCTTCGAGCACGTGCAGCGGATGCCGATCGCCTTCTTCACCCGCACCCAGACGGGTGCGCTGGTCAGCCGTCTCAACAGCGACGTCATCGGCGCGCAGCAGGCTTTCACCTCGACGCTGTCCGGCGTGGTCTCCAACGTCATCGGGCTGGTCGTCACGGTGACCGTGATGCTCAGCCTGTCGTGGCAGATCACCCTGCTGTCGCTCGTCCTGCTGCCGGCGTTCATCCTGCCCGCGCGCCGGGTCGGCACCCGGCTGCAGGCGATCACCCGCGAGGGCATGGTCCTCAACGCCGAGATGCACAACACGATGACCGAGCGCTTCAACGTCAGCGGCGCGCTGCTGGTGAAGCTCTTCGGCCGGCCCAAGGACGAAGCGGAGGCGTTCCGCGCCCGCGCTGGGCGGGTGCGCGACATCGGCGTGCGGCAGGCGATGTACGGCCGCACGTTCTTCGTCGCGCTCAGCCTGGTCGCCTCGCTCGCGCTCGCGCTGGTCTACGGCCTCGGCGGGCGGCTCGCGATCGACGGCTCGATCTCGACCGGCGACGTCGTCGCGCTCGCCACGCTGCTCGGCCGCCTCTACGGGCCGCTCACGGCGCTGTCCAACGTCCGGGTCGACGTGATGACCGCCCTGGTCAGCTTCGAGCGGGTCATCGAGGTGCTCGACCTGGCGCCGCTCATCGCCGACCGCGAGGGCGCCGTACCGCTGCCCAACGTCGCGGCGGACATCGAGTTCGACCACGTCGACTTCCGCTATCCCACGCCGGGCGAGGTGTCGCTGGCGTCGCTCGAGTCAGTCGCGGTCACGGACAGCGGCCGGTCGGCGCAGGTGCTGCACGACGTGAGCTTCACTGCGAAGGCCGGGCAGATGGTCGCGCTGGTCGGGCCGTCGGGCGCGGGCAAGACGACGATCTCGATGCTGCCCACGCGCATGTACGACGCGCAGAGCGGCGCGGTGCGCATCGGCGGGCTCGACGTGCGCGACGTGACGATGGAGTCCCTCGGCGCGGCCGTGGGTGCGGTGACGCAGGAGGCCCACCTCTTCCACGACACGATCCGGGCCAACCTGCTGTACGCGAAGCCCACCGCCACGCAGGACGAGCTCGACGCCGCGTGCCGAGACGCGCAGATCCTCGACCTGATCAGCTCGCTGCCCGACGGCTTCGACACGGTGGTGGGCGACCGCGGCTACCGGCTCTCCGGCGGCGAGAAGCAGCGCATCGCGATCGCCCGGCTGCTGCTCAAGGCACCCGGGATCATGATCCTCGACGAGGCGACCGCCCACCTGGACAGCGAGAGCGAGCTGGCGGTGCAGATCGCGCTGCGCACCGCGCTGCAGGGCCGCACGTCGCTGGTCATCGCGCACCGACTGTCGACCATCCGCGAGGCCGACCTGATCCTCGTCGTCGACGGCGGCCGCGTGGTCCAGCAGGGCACGCACCTCGAGCTGGTCGAGCAGGGCGGCCTGTACGCCGAGCTCTACCAGACGCAGTTCGCCCGGCAGCCGGTCTAGGGATCATCCGCCGTTCGGCGCAGCCGGGCTGGCCGCTTGGTGACAGTGTCGTGAATGCGTCAGTTGGGTGGGATCGCACCAAGATCAGGCAGTGCTACGTTCGCGAACGATCTTCGTGTCGCGCGCCACGAGTGGCGCGCCAATAGGTCCCTGGGGGGTCCTCGCATGTCAGACGTCACTGTCGTACGTCCGCGCTCCCGACGACGCAGGTCGTTGCTCCTGGCCGGCGCGATCCTCGCCTCGAGCGCCGTGCAGGTCGGCGTGCTGCCGACCGCCGCGCACGCGGTCACCGATCCCGGCTTCACCTACGTCCTGTCCGGGAGCCCCGCCGCGCCCGGCCCGCTGTCGGTGGGCTCCGAGGTCACGATCACCGGCACCGCGACCAACACGGTGCCCACCAGCTCCGGGGCCGGTCCGGCGACCCTGTCGATCACCGCGCCGACCGGCGTGACGATCCTCGAGGCCGACGCCAGCGGCACCGGTGTCGTCGGCGGCACCGGCCTGACGCGCACGGCTACGTTCGCCGACGGGGTCACCGACTTCCTGCCCGAGACGCTCACGATCGTCGCGAGCATCGACTCGCCCGCGGCGCTGTTCGACGGCGCGGGCAACGACCTGGTCTTCAACGGCGCGCTCACCCTCACCGGTGTGAGCGGCTCACCGGTCAACGCCGCGCCGATCGGCTTCGACATCAACGAGCCCGGCGCGATCACGTCGTACCCGGGCTGCCGCGACAGCATCGTCCCGCGCAACGACGACGGCTCGAGCGCGCTGGTCGACCTGCCGTTCGGGTTCAACTTCTTCGGCACGACCTACGACTCGGTCTACGTGAACAACAACGGCAACATCACGTTCGAGGGACCGCAGTCGACGTACATCCCCTACGCGATCGGGGCGACGCCGCCGATGATCGCGGCGTTCTTCGCCGACATCGACACGCGCAACACGGCGACCAACGAGGTCTCCTACGGCGCGGTCCGGGTCAACCCCGAGTCGGTCAACCCGGACGCGTTCTGCGTCAACTGGGTCAACGTCGGCGAGTACTCCAACGGCTCCGTGCCCAACAGCTTTCAGCTGCTGCTGATCAACCGCGGCGGCGGCGACGTCGACATCGTCTTCAACTACGACCGCATCTCGTGGGACCACGGCGGCGCCGGCATCGGCTACACGGCCGGCACGGGTGACCCCGACACCTACTACGAGCTGCCCGGCTCCCGCGTCTCGGGCGCGTTCCTCGACAGCTCGCCGACGTCGCTGATCAGCTCCAGCCAGGACAGCCTGCAGCTCGGCCGCTACATCTACCGCCTGCGCGGCGGCCTCGCGCCGGTCGGCGGCCGGGTCTCCGGCTTCATCTACGACCCGGCGAACAACCCGCTCGCGGGCTCGCCGGTCCAGGTCTGCCCCTCCGAGGGCCCGTGCGTGCTGACCCAGACCGGCAGCACCGGCCGGTACAGCGCGAGCGGCCTGGCGGCCGGCACGTACTCGGTCTACGCGAACCCGCCGGCCGGCGCGACCAACATGCTCGGCACGTTCGGCGAGCCGTTCACCGTCACCGACGCGTTCGAGGCGTTCAGCCGCAACGTCACCCTCGGCGGAACGCTCGCGCCGCCGGAGTCGGTCGACTTCGAGGCCACGCGCGGCACGGGTGCCGGGGGCGTGCCGCGGGTGTACTACACGGACACTCCGCCGCTCGGCTACGACGGCTGTGCCGGCGGCACCGCGACGTACAACTACTACCGCTCCGGCGTCGCGCTCGGCGACCCGGTCCCGATGACCGAGGGCCCCGCGGGTCACTACTCGGTCTCGGCGATGCGGTCGTTCGGCACCACCGGCAACATCGAGATCCGCATCGCGGTGGACTGCCCCGGCGAGATCGACGAGGACGTCCGGTTCCCGATCTACATCGACCCGAGCGGCTTCGTCCGCACCGTGACCGGTACGCCGATCGTCGGCGCGACGGTGACGCTCTACCGCTCCGACAACCTCGAGGGCCCGTTCACGGTCGTGCCCGACGAGAGCGCGATCATGTCGCCGTCCAACCGCACCAACCCGGACGTCACCGACGCCACGGGCCACTTCGGCTGGGACGTCATCGCCGGCTTCTACAAGGTCCGGGCCAGCGCGACGGTCGGCGAGACCGTCTGCACCGACCCGGCCAACTCGGCGCTGACCTTCGTCGAGACCGCGGTCATGATCATCCCGCCGCCGGTGACCGACCTGGACATCCGGCTCGCCTGCGGCACGCCGGTCGTCGTCCCGGGCGGTGGCGGCTCGGTGCCGCACCCCGTCGGCTCGCTGACGTCCAGCCCGGCTCCGTCGCCGACCAGCGCGGCACCGGCGCCGTCTCCGACCGCCTCGGCTCCCACCGCGGCGTCGCCGACAACCACCCCCGCGCCGAGCCCGACCGTGGCGCCGGCTCCTGCAACCGGTGCGCCGGGCATCAGCCTCTCGGTCGACGTGCCGGAGATCACGGCGGGCAACCGTCCGACGCTCTCCGGTGTCGCCCGCGGCGCTGACGGCGCGCCGCTGGCCAACACGCTGCTGCACGTGTTCCGCAACACCGGCAGCGGCTGGGGCGCGGAGACCGCGACCCCGACCGTGGTGACCGACTCGCTCGGCCGGTTCGCGCTGCGCGTCGCACCGCAGGCGCGGACGGCGTACGGCGTGAACCTCGACGACACCCTGCGCTCCAACGTCGTCGTGGTCGTCGTGCACCTCCGGATCGACCTCAACCCGATCACCGGGCCGATCGGCCGTCGCGGTCCGATCGGCGGCCGGACCACCCCGCTCCTCCCGGGTCGGCTGGTCGGTCTGACCGAGGGCCTCGGTGCGTCCCGTCGGTTCCTCGGCAGCGCCACGGTCAACTCGGACGGCACGTTCAGCGTCCCGTCCACGGTCGACCTGGCACCCGGGGTGCACATCCTGTCGGTCTACATCTCCCCGACGTCAGGACTCCTCCGCGGCGCCCGGTCCATCACGGTGACCGTCGCGTAGCAGCTCGGCTCAGCGGTACGGCGGCCCGGTCGGGGAAGGTTTCCCGACCGGGCCGCCGAACGTTGTGGGCATGTCGCTCCGGGGGGTCCTGGTCACCTCTGCGCTCGTCGCCGCCTCGCTGTGCCCGGCCACGGCGGCGTACGCCGTCCGGCCGGGGTGCACGCCCAGTCCGAGCCGCGCGCCGTGGGCGCCCGGCGTGGACCCCGGGCCGGCCAGCCCGAAGCCGTTCCTGTCGATCCACCGCGGGGGCACCAACCTCGCTCCGCAGCAGACCGCGGAGGCGTACAAGTCGGCGCTCGCGTTCGGCGGCGACGTGATCGAGGTCGACCTGCACGTGCTCGCCGACGGGGCGCTGGCGGTGTTCCACGACGCGTCGACCTCCGACGGTCGCGCGATCGGCACGTTGACGACGGCGGACTTCAAGGCGCTCAACGCGGCCGGCGCGCAGTGGATCGGCACGATGTTCGACCCGGCCCGCTACCTGCTCTTCGACGAGGCGCTCGCGATCGCCAGGGCCGGTGGCCCGGACGTCGGGCTCGACATCGAGTTCAAGGACCTCGACGTCGGCTCCAACGGCGGCACCAACCCCCGTCTGCCGTACGGCGCGGTCGCGCAGCAGGTCGCCGACGCGGGTCTGATGGGCACGACGATCTGGCAGTACAACCAGTCGCAGGCCGACCTGGTGGCCGCCGTGAAGGCGGTCGATGGCGACGCGCGCTTCAACTACAACATCCTCGAGGCCGAGCCGCCGGCGATGCTCTTCGCGCAGGCGAGCGTGCAGGACTTCTCTGTCGGGTCCAGCCTGGAGAAGTTCACCCCCGAGCGGCTGGCCGCGATCCACGACGGCTGCGCGATCGCGGTGCCGCACAGCTACGACGACGGCCCCGCGCTCGAGGGGCAGCGGATCCGCGAGGCGCGCGCCCGTGGCGTCGACGGCTTCCAGACCAACCAGGCCAACGTCGCGGCCGACGCGCTCGACCGTCCAGTCGCGTCGACCTGGCGGCGCACGGCAACGGATCCGAACAAGGTCTGCCTGGTCAATCCGGTCAACGGCTTCGGCCTGCTCGGCCGGCTCGTTCAGCTCGGTGACGGGACCACCGTGAAGGTCGGGCCGGGTGGCTGCGTCACGAGCGCCGGGCCGGTGTCCTTCGCCGGCGACGGCGCGGCGCTCGCGTCGAGCGAGGGCGCCGAGCCGGTGGTCCCTGAGTCGCCGTACGTCGTGCTGCTCCTCCTGGTCGGCGTCAGCTCCATGGCAGCGGCGACGGCCGTGCTTCGCCCGCGTCGACGCTCTTCGTCGGCGGCGTAGGAGCGGTCGGCCAGAGGGCGACGAGGACTCCGGCCAGCACGAGGCACCACCCGGTGAACTGCACGAGCCCGGCCAGGCCCTTGGCCCGGTCGAGGCAGCCGCAGTGCTCCGGGCCGAGCAGGAATGCCCAGTCGTGCGTGTCGCCGCCGAAGAGCGGCAGCTCCTCGAGCGGCGCGTCGGCGATGTAGACAGCTGCCGCGATCGCCGCCGTGCCGGCCCACGCGACCAGCACCGCAGCGACGCTGCGCTCGCCGCGTCCCCACTCGAAGTACGCCGCGAGGCCGAGCGGTGCGGCGATCTGGGCGATGCTGCCCGCCGCGGCGGTCACGACGTCGGGTGCCCAGAAGGTGACCATGTGCCCGAACTCGTGCACGCCGAGGTCGACCCCGGACAGGAACGGCACCCAGCCGTCGCGCGCGAGGACGCCGAGCAGGACGCACGCGCCGGCGGCGAGCCAGCGTGCGACCTGCGGCGGCACCGCGAGCGGAGTGCTCAGGTGCGCGGGACGGGGCAGATGTAAGGCGTCACCGGTCGGCCGACCGGGACGACGTCCACATCGGCGAGCTCCACCGGGCGCGAGTGGCCGGGCAGACGCGGGTCCTTCTCGGCCGGCGCGTCGGCGTTGAAGCGCAGGATGTCGAAGCCGCGCGCGGTGTAGTCGAGCGCGTAGACGATCTCGTCGGTCAGCCAGTAGACCGACGAGGAGTGGCCGGGAAGCGGCGTGAAGTAACCGCGCTCCTCGATCTCGCCGTCCGGAGTCACGTTCAGGAACCTGATGCCGAATCCGTACCACGCCATCGCGACGATGCCGCCGTTGTGGAAGTCCGGGCTCGGCTTGAACCAGTGCCCGCAGTACTCGTTGACGGGCGACTTGCCCTCGGTCTGCAGCCCTTGCTCGAGGTAGAACGTGCTCACCGGCCGGAAGCGACCGCTCTGCTCCCAGCCCTTTGTGTCCAGCACCTGGAAGCTGCCGAGCTCCTCGTTGCTGCAGAAGCTGTTCTCGGTCCCAGCGAGGACGAAGCGGTCCTTGCCGCCCTGCGGCCACTCGACCCCGTGCGTGTAGTACTCACCGGAGGCCATCGCGCCGCGGGCCAGCCGCTTCGGCTTCAGCGGATCGCGGCGCACGTCGAGGTAGGTGACCGGGTTGGTCGCAGTGAGGAGCAGGCCCGGCTCGATCTCGGTGAGGTCGTGACCGTCGACGCCGCTGTTGCCGACCACCTTCGGGTGGGCCGGGTCGGTGAGGTCGGTGATCGTGCCCTCGCTGCCGTAGACGTAGGTGCAGTCGAGCGCGCAGGTGTTGGTGTGGTCGGCCGCGCCGCCGAGGGTCGTGATGAGCGTCGGCGTACGCGGGTTGGACACGTCGACGATGTAGAGGATGCCGAGGTAGGACTGCCCGGCGATGAGGATCGTGCCGTTGGTGTCGACGTCCTCCCGCTCCTGGTTGGGCGTATGCGGCAGGACGGTCGCGCCGAGCGGGAGCGGGATGAGCGGGTTGGTCACGTCGTAGATCGTCAGGCCCTTGGCGGTGAGCACGTAGAACGTGTTGCCGAGCAGCCGGCCGCCCGCGGTGTCGCTGTCCAGCGGGATGGTCGCGACGTAGTCGACGTTGCTGGTCTTGACGAAGCCCGGGCCCGGCTCGGCGCGGGAGGCGCTGGCCCCGAGCGACGAGACGAGGAGCGCGACCGCGAACAGGAGGCGTGACTTCATAGGGCTACGGTTCGGCGGTCCGCCGGGGGAGTCCTGCCGTGCTCAGTGCGGCTCGCCGGACATCCACACGAGGATGTCGAGCAGCCGCAGCGGGGTGAGGGTCGCCCCGTGCGACTTCGCGACCCCGACGAGGCGGTCCATCTCGGTCGCCTCGCTGCGCAGCTCGTCGCGCATCTGCGCGCAGAGCAGCGTCATGAACTCCACCCAGGTACGACGGCCCGACCGCGGCACGGCGCCGTTTGTCGTGTACGCCGTCCAGATGCGCGAGTCGTAGAGCGGGACGAGGTCGGGGCGCTTGCGGTGCAGCACCTTCGACAGGATCGTGCCGCGCACGCGCTGGGCGGCGTACCGCGGGTGGTCGAGGTCGGCGAAGCACTGCGCGACCAGCTCGACGCCCGCGTCGTCGGTGTCCTGCAGCGCGGTCGGCGGCAGCGCCGCGAGCGCGGCCTGCAGATCGGGCAGCATCGCGCGGAGCAGCGAGAACCGCGCGGCGTCGAGGTGCACGCCCATCAGCACTGGCGCGAGCAGGTCGGCGTCGACCAGCTCGGCAGAGGAGTTGGTGACCAGCTCGTCGTACGACGGCCAGGCGAAGCCGGCGGCCGGGTCGAGGTAGGCCTCGAGCAGCTCGTCGGGGTCGTCGATGACGAGGGTGCCGGCGCAGAGGGAGACGGTCATGGCGTGATCCTCACATCCGGTGAGCTCACAGCGCGCGCAGGCCGCCGCCGTCGACGGCGACGAGGCTGCCGGTGACGTAGGACGCGGCGGGGGAGAGGAGGAACGCGGCGACCCGGCCGAACTCCGCGGGGTCGCCGTACCGGCGCAACGGGATCGCGGTCTCGTTGGCCGCGCGCGCGGCGTCCGCGTCGCCGGAGGCGTCGTCGAGCTGCGCGACCCGCTCGGTCGCGATGCGGCCTGGCAGGAGGGCGTTGACCCGGATGCCCTGGGGGCCGAGCTCGTCGGCGAGCTGCTTGGTGAGCATCGCGAGACCGGGGCGGAAGCCGTTGCTCGCGGCGAGTCCGGCGATCGGCGACTTGGCCGACCCGGAGAGGACGAAGCAGATCGCGCCGGAGTCGGGGAGGACGGCGGCCACCGTCCGGGCCAGCCGCACGGAACCCAGGAACACCGTCTCGAAGCTGCTGCGCCAGTCGTCGTCCGACAGGCCCATGGCCGAGCCGATCGGCGGTCCGCCGACGCTGATCAGCGCCCCGTCGACGCGGCCGTGGTGCTCCATGGCCGCGTCGACGAGTCGTCGTGCCGCATCGGGGTCGGCGAGGTCGCAGTGCACGGTGTGCACATGAGTGGCGCCGAGCGATGTCGGCGTCGAGCGCGCGCCGATGACGACGTCGGCGCCTTCGGCCAGGAGCGCCTCGGCGGTGGCACGGCCGAGGCCGCGCGAGCCACCCGAGACGACGAAGCAGCGACCGGCGAGTCCTAGATCCATGCGCGCCAGCCTAGGCCGGGCCGGCTACGACCGGCGTACGGCGGTCTCCACGAGGTCGAGCACGGCGTCGAGGTGCTGGGTCGGCAGCTCCATCGCCCGGTGCAGGACCAGCCCGTCGAGGAGCAGCGACAGGAACGACACCAGCACCTCGACGTCGACGTCGTCGCGGACGACGCCGGCCTCGCGCCCGCGCTCGAGGCGCTCGCGGGCAGCGGTGGTGAGGGTCCGCGCGCGGGCCTGCCAGCGCTCGCGGAACTCCGGGTCGGTGCGCATCCGCCGGGCCACCTCGAGCTGGGTGGACAGCCAGGCGGAGTCGCGGCCGCGCAGGTCGCGCATGACCTGCACCAGGCCGTGCTCGGCGACGACGGCGGCCATCTCGACCGCGTCGTCCTCGGCGACGGCGAGGAAGAGCGACTCCTTGTCGCGGAAGTGGTGGAAGATCGCGCCGCGGCTCAGGCCGAGCTCGGCCTCGAGGAGCCGGACGGTCGCGCCCTCGTAGCCGTTCTGGGCGAAGCAGCGGCGCGCGCCGTCGAGGATCTCGCGGCGGCGCGCGTCGAGGTGGTCCTGGCTGACCCGGGGCACGACTCGACGATAGCAAACCGTACGGACGTCTTGCATTACCGGGTACGCCGTCCTATGCTGCGCGTGCTGGACCGAACCCCTGCCCACCGCGATCGCCTGGAGCCCGCGCATGAGCGACGACGGCCTGTTCACCCCGACCGAGCTGATCGAGGGGCTCTACGCGAAGCTGCCGGAGCGGGTGGCCATCGCCCGCCAGCGGCTCGGCCGTCCGGTGACGTACGTCGAGAAGGTGCTCTTCGCGCACATGAAGGACGTGCAGGGGCAGCCGCTCGAGCGCGGTGCGGCGTACGGCGAGTACCTGCCCGACCGGGTCGCCATGCAGGACGCGACGGCGCAGATGGCGCTGCTGCAGTTCATGACCGCGCGGCTGCCGAAGGTGGCCGTGCCGAGCACGGTGCACTGCGACCACCTGATCCAGGCCTACGTCTCGGCCGAGAAGGACCTGGCCGCCGCGGTCGACACCAACAAGGAGGTCTACGACTTCCTGCGCGACGTGTCGGCGAAGTACGGCATCGGCTTCTGGAAGCCGGGGTCGGGGATCATCCACCAGGTCGTGCTGGAGCACTACGCCTTCCCCGGCGGGATGATGATCGGCACCGACTCGCACACCCCCAACGCCGGCGGCCTCGGCATGATCGCCATCGGCGTCGGCGGTGCCGACGCGGTCGACGTGATGACCGGCGGGCCGTTCGGCGTACGCGTCCCGAAGATCATCGGCGTGCACCTGACCGGCGAGCTGTCCGGGTGGACGAGCGCCAAGGACGTCATCCTCAAACTGGCCGGCATCCTCACCGTCAAGGGCGGCACCGGCGCGATCGTCGAGTACTTCGGCCCCGGCACCGCGTCGCTGTCCGCGACCGGCAAGGGCACGAGCTGCAACATGGGCGCCGAGCTCGGCGCGACGACTTCTGTCTTCCCGTACGACGAGCGGATGGCGGCGTACCTCAAGTCCACCGGCCGCGAGGCGTACGCCGACCTCGCCGACTCGGTCGCCGAGCACCTGCGCGCCGACGACGAGGTCGCGGCCGACCCGGAGCGCTACTTCGACCGGGTCGTCGAGATCGACCTGTCGACGCTGGAGCCGCACATCGTCGGACCGCACACGCCCGACCTGGCGCGGCCGGTGTCGCAGATGGGCGCCGACGCGATCCGCGAGAACTACCCGATCGAGATCAGCAGCGCGCTGGTCGGCTCGTGCACCAACTCCTCATACGAGGACATCGGCCGCGCGACGCATGTCGCGCGCCAGGCCGCGGCGCACGGCGTCGTGTCGAAGACGCCGCTGCTCATCACGCCGGGCTCCGAGCAGGTGCGCGCGACGATCGAGCGCGACGGCCTGATCGAGGGGCTCGAGGCGATCGGCGCGACCGTCCTGGCCAACGCGTGCGGTCCGTGCATCGGGCAGTGGAAGCGCGACGACATCGCGGCGGGGGAGCGCAACTCGATCCTCACGTCGTACAACCGCAACTTCCCGAAGCGCAACGACGGCAACGCGGAGACGCTGGCCTTCATCGCGTCGCCGGAGATCGTGGTTGCTCAGGCGCTGGCCGGCCGACTCGACTTCAACCCGATGACTGATGCTTTGGTCGGTGCTGACGGTGTCGAGTTCCGGCTCGAGCCACCGTCGGGCGACGAGCTGCCGGCGAAGGGGTTCGACCCGGGCGAGCTCGGCTACATCGCGCCGGTCGCCGACGGGTCCGCGGTCGTCGTCGCGGTCGACCCGACGTCGGACCGGCTGCAGCTGCTCGAGCCGTTCGCGCCCTGGGACGGAGCGGACTTCATCGAGCTGCCGTTGCTGCTCAAGGCGCAGGGCAAGTGCACGACCGACCACATCTCGGCGGCCGGGCCGTGGCTGCGCTACCGCGGTCACCTGGAGAACATCTGCGGCAACCTCTACCTGGGTGCGATCAACGCGTACACCGGTGAGGCCGGCAAGGGGCTCGACGTCCTCGACGGCGAGACCAAGACGTTCCCGGAGATCGCGAAGCACTACGCCGAGTCGGGCGTCGCGTGGGTGATGGTCGGCGACGAGAACTACGGCGAGGGCTCGTCGCGCGAGCACGCCGCGATGGAGCCGCGCTACCGCAACGGCCGCGCGATCCTGGCGCGGTCGTTCGCGCGAATCGCGGAGACCAACCTCAAGAAGCAGGGCCTGCTGCCGCTGACCTTCGCCGACCCGGCGTCGTATGACCTGATCCAGGCGACCGACCGCTTCTCGATCCTCGGGCTGGCCGACTTGGCGCCCGGCAAGCCGGTCGACGTCGAGCTCAAGCACGCCGACGGCTCGGTCGACCGCTTCCAGTGCACCCACACGATGAGCGAAGAGCACATCGCCTGGTTCAAGGCCGGCTCCGCCCTCAACGTCCTCACCGCCGGCTGAGGGACTCCCAGCCCGACTCCCGCGTCTTCGCCCGGGCGCTGCGTCCGTTCAACTCCGGCGATTAGCGGCAACACGCCGAGTCGGACGGGATATACGCCGGAGTCGAACGCTGGAAGACGTCGCGTCCGTCAGCGCCGGGCGGCGAGATTGGCGCTTCCGAGCCAGATCGCGATGAGAGCGCCGAGACTCGCGAGCGCTGCTGCCGTCATCTCGCCTGACTCAGGACTCGGGGTCGTACATGATCTCGCGGACCTCTTGGGCGCACCGGCAGGCGCGAGCGATGCGCGCGGCCCACTCGAGCGCTTCCTCACGCGACGCGACTTCGACGACCGAGAACCCGCCGACCGCGACCTTTGCCTCCGGCGACGGGCCGTCCGAGGTCGTTCCGTCGGTGCCGACCACCGTCGCCCGCTGGCGGGCGATGCCGCCGCCGAAGATCCAGATCCCGGCGTCCTTGGCGTCCTGGACGACGGCCCGCGACTCTCGGCTGACCTGCGGCAGGTCCGCCTCTGAGATGTGGTCCATCGACCCGTCGTCGAACGAGATCAGGTACCGCGGCATGTGTTCCCCCTACTCGAAGGTGACGACGGCGCGGGCGCCTCTGCCGGCTTCCATGGACTCGAAGGCGGCGTCGATGTCGCCCAGCGCGATGCGGTCGCCGACCAGCGCGCCGATGTCCAGCGCGCCGGTCCGGTGCAGCTCGATGAGGCGGGGGATGTCGACGGCGGGGTCGACGGAGCCGTAGTAGCAGCCGGTCAGCGTGCGGGCTTGGTAGAAGAGCTCGAGCGCGTTGAATGCCACCTCGTCGTCGAGGCGCCCCGCGCCGACCACGACCGCCGTACCGCCGCGTCGCGTCGACCGCCACGCGGTCTTGATGGTCGCTGACCGGCCGACCGCCTCGAAGGCGTAGTCGACGCCGCGCTTGCCGGTCAGTCCGCGGATCGCCTTCTCCGCGTCACCGGACGCGTCGACGACATCGGTCGCGCCCATCGTCTGCGCGAGCTCGAGCCGCTCGGCTGACAGGTCCACCGCGATGACCTGCGAGGCGCCGGCGACCCGTGCGCCCTGGATCACGGACAGGCCGACCGCGCCGCAGCCGAAGACCGCGACGGTCGAGCCCGGCTCGACCCGCGCCGTGTTGAGCACCGCCCCGACCCCGGTCGTGACCGCACAGCCCATCAGCGCGCCGATCTCGAACGGCACGTCCTCCGGGATCTTCACCACCGATCGCTCGAGGACGAGTGTCTCCTCGGCGAAGCTCGCGGTGCCGAGGCCGGCGTGCACCTTCTCGCCGTCGAGGTCGGCGTACGGCGCGGACAGCGAGTCCTGCACCGCGCGCTCGCACAGGTGCACCTCGCCGCGGGTGCAGAAGTAGCACTCGCGGCACGGCGGGCTCCAGATCAGCACGACGTGGTCGCCCACCGCGACCGAGGTGACGTCGGAGCCGACCTCGGTCACGACTCCGGCCGCCTCGTGGCCGAGGACTGCGGGCACCGGCTGCGCGAGCGAGCCGCGCGCGAGTGACAGGTCGGAGTGGCAGATGCCGGTCGCGCGGATCTGCACCCGCACCTGCAGCGGGCCGGTGGCGGCGAGGTCGATGTCGGCGAGCGTCAGCGGCTCGCCGGCGTGGCGGAGTACGGCGGCACGGGTCATGGCGCGCATTCTTCCCGACAGCGCCGCGATACCCCGATACAGTCGACGGCGGTGCGCCGGGAAGCCTGGTCGGCAAGACCATGTCGCCTGCCCCGAGGACGTCGTGACCAGCACCCGTCGTAGCGCGCTCGCCCACTTCCTGCACGCGGAGTCCACCGGCGGAATCGCGCTGCTCGTCGCCACAGCCGTCGCGATGGTCTGGGCCAACTCACCCCTCTCCGACGCGTACGCCGACCTGTGGCACGCGGACCTGCGGCTTGGCATCGGGTCGTTCTCGCGCACGGAGGACCTGCGGCACTGGGTCAACGACGGGCTGATGACGGTGTTCTTCCTCGTCGTCGGGCTCGAGATCAAGCGCGAGCTCGTGGTAGGGGAGCTGCGGGACCGCAGGACGGTCGCGCTGCCCGCGCTGGCGGCGCTCGGCGGCATGGTCGTCCCGGCGCTCATCTACACCGCGATCAACCTGGGCGGCGACGGCGAGCCGCGTGGCTGGGCAGTGCCGATGGCCACCGACATCGCCTTCTGCGTCGGCGTGATGGCGCTGCTGGGCGACCGGGTGTCGTCGTCCGTGAAGCTGTTCCTCCTCACCCTCGCGATCGTCGACGACATCGGCGCGATCCTCGTCATCGCCCTGTTCTACGGCGGCGACCTGTCCGTGGCTCCGTTGCTCGGGTGCGTCGTGCTGCTCGCGGCGTACGGCGCGATGCATCGCCGGGCGGTGCCGGGCTGGCCGGCGTACGCCGTTGTGGGTGTGGCCGCATGGGTGGCGCTGCTCGCGTCCGGGGTCCACGCGACTCTGGCGGGAGTTGCCCTCGGCCTGCTGACCCGTACAGACGGTCGTCCCGGCCAGGAAAGCCCGGTCGAGAGGGCCGAGCGCCTCCTTCACCCGTGGTCGACGCTGCTCGTCGTGCCGGTCTTCGCGCTCGCCAACGCCGGCCTGTCGCTCTCCGGCGACGACGTCCGGTCGGCTGTGTCGAGCCCGGTCGCCGTCGGCGTGGCGGTCGGGCTGGTCGTCGGCAAGCTCGTCGGCGTGCTCGGCGCGACGTGGGTCGGCCATCGCACCGGCCTCGGCGCGTTGCCGACCGGCGTGAGCTGGGGCGAGATCACTGGCGTAGCGGCCCTGGCCGGTGTCGGCTTCACGGTGTCGCTCTTCGTCACCGGGCTCGCGTTCGACGACGCGGCGGCGGAACGCGACGCGACGCTCGGGATCCTGGCCGGCTCGCTCGTCGCGGCAGTGCTCGGGGCCGTGATCCTGGCGCGTACAGCGCGGGTCGAGCCGGGCGAGCTCTGACCCGGGCGGAACATTGAAGCGATCTGCACCGTCGCAGGCTCAGCCCGCTTCAATGTTCATGACCACACGGGAGCGCGCGACCAGGTCCAGCGCCTCGGCGATCCCTCGGTGCTCCGCCATCGACCGCACGGTCTGGCCGGGTGTGTCCACGTGCACCGACGCGAGCCCGAGCAGACGCTGCCACCAGCCCTGAGTGACTCGAAGGCTCTGCACCTTGCGATGCGGGACGACGTCGGTGATTCGGCGTACGACGCCGCTGCGCGTCACGCAGTGAGTGCCGGTCCAGCCGGCGCCGAGCCAGCGGTGGGACAGCGGCGCGCGCCAGCGGGCGCTCGCCGGCGCAGGCACGAGCGTGACCGACGAGAGGTCGACGCCGGGCATCACCTGCGCGAGCAGCGGCGCGACCAACGAGCGCGGCGCGACCGGCATGAGCATCGACGTCTGCGCGCGGTCGGACCGGTCGGCGCCGATGTAGCCGGCGACGTCGACGTAGAGGCGCACCCATCCCCAATGCCGCCAAAGCAGCGGCTCCTGGATCCGCACCGCCTGGACCCGGCCGTGCGGGATCGTCTGCGTCCGCAGGTTGAGCAGGCCGCGTCGTATTCGCAGCCCGTCGGGGGCGGCGGCGACGGTGAAGCCGTAGAGCGCCTCGTGCTGCACGAGCGTCGTCGCGGCGGCGATGCCCACCGGCGGCAGCATCGCGAGCAGCACGGCGAACCCGGCTGCGGGTGCGAAGATCGCGACGGCCACCGCTGCGGCGACGACGACGACGAGCGTGATCGCCGGCACCAGCACCGCCGTGGTGACCAGCGCGCTCACCGGCACGGCGGCGAGCACCCGCTCCGCCGGCGCGGGCGAGTCCGGCGCGACACCGGCTCGCCGCGCGAGCAGGGTGGCGCGCAGTGACGTTGCGCGGACGTCGGAGAGGTAGGCCAGCGCCAGCTCGGACCCGCCGGTGCTCACGGCCTCCACCTGCAGCTCGGCCAGCCCGAGCGCCCGCGCGAGCAGTCCGCGCTTGATGTCGACGCTCTCCACCCGAGAGATCGGCAGTCGCCGGCGCTGCCGACGGAGGATCCCGGTGTGGACCTCCATGACGTCCCCGGCGACCCGATAGCGGGTCGTCCGCCAGCTGAGGTAGCCGCCGACGACCGCAAGCGCCAGGACCACGGCGACGACCAGCACCGCCCACTTCACCGGGAGCCCGGTCGCCGACTGGGCGAGCGCGACCGCCAGCGGCGCGACGATCCGCCAGCTGCGCAGAATCGGCGTCAGCGGGTGCAGGCGATGCCAGTGTCCGTCCGAGGAGACGTCGTACGACGACAGCTCAGAGCCCGGCGGCATGCGCCTCACCGAGCTCGGCCAGCCGGTCGCGCAGCTGCGTCGCGTCGTCGGCGGAGAGCCCGGGGATCGCCGCGTCAGTGGCCGCCGCGGCCGTGTGCAGCACGACCGACGCGACGTCGAAGCGCCGGTCGAGCGGTCCCTGCGACACGTCGACGAACTGCATCCGCCCGTACGGCACGACCGACAGGCGCTGCACCAGCACCCCGCGGCGGATCAGCAGGTCGCGGTCGCGGGTCGCGTAGCCCCAAGCGGCGTATCGGCGAGAGACCACCTGAAGCGCGAGCGTGAGCAGCGCAGCGACCGCGAGCCCGGTCGCCGCCGCGGCAGTCCCGCCTGCTGCGGCGGCCACGAAGGTCGCGGCCATGCCGGGCACGCCGACGACGATCACGGCGAGCAGCCGCCACATGGACAGCGTCCGCGGTGACAGGCCGGTCCAGGTCACATCACGGTCGGCGTCGAGGACGTCGGCCAGGTCGGCGCGGGTCATCGGGGCAGTGGGTCGATACGACGCAGGAAGCCGCGCACGTTGAGGAACTCGCCGAGGGTGTCGCGGTGCTCGGCACACGCCGACCAGACCTTCTCGCGATCCGGCGTGTGCAGCTTCGGGTTGTTCCAGACCAGCAGGTGCTCCGCCGCGGCGCGGCAGCCCTTCGACGAGCAGATGACCGGGTCGGCCGGCTCGGTCATGCGCGCGGGTCGAGGACCAGCTTGCCCGTCGTACGACGAGCGCGCAGGTCCTCGTGCGCGCGCCTCGCCTCGCTCATCGGGTAGTCGCCGCCGACGATCGGCTTGAGGTCGCCGGACGCGACGAGTGACAGCAGCTCGGCCATCGGCTCGCTCATCATCGACGGCTTGGTCATGCAGTGGGCGAGCCAGAACCCGCCGACCGTGCGGCTGCGGCCCATCAGCCCGGCGACGTCGACGGGCTGCGGCGGCACCCGGCCGGCCATGCCGTAGGCGATCAGCCGGCCGAACGGCGCCAGGGCCGCGAGGCTCGCGTCGAAGACGTTGCCGCCGGTCATCTCGAGGACGACGTCGACCTTCTTGCCGTTGTTGGCCTCCTCCAGCGCGGTCTTGAGGTCGGGCGAGTCGGGGTCGATCGCGACGTCGGCGCCGAGGTCGAGGGCGACCTGGCGCTTGTCCTCGCTCGACGCCATCGCGATCACCCGCCCGGCACCCCACAGCTTGGCCAGCTGGACCGCGAGGCTGCCGACACCACCGGCAGCGGCCACGACAACCACCGACTCACCGGGCTGCATCCGTGACGACGTGCGCAGCAGGTGCCAGGCGGTCATGCCCTGCAGTACGACGGCGAGCGCGTCGCCATCGCTGACCCCCTCGGGCAGGTCGAACGCCAGCATCGGCCAGGCGACCGCCTTCTCGGCGTACCCGCCGCCTTGCAGCAGCGCCACAACTCGGCGGCCGTCCGCCGTCGTGCCGACCACCTCGGCGCCGGGGATCAGCGGCAGCTCCTGCGGCGCGAGGTAGGAGTTCTCCGCCTGGTGGGTGTCGGCGTAGTTGACCCCGGACCGGCTCACATCGATCAGCAGCTGGCCGGGCGCCGGCTCGGGATCGGGGACGTCGGTGACCGTGAGGACCTCAGGCCCGCCGAACTCGGTGATCTGGACTGCGCGCATGGCCGCAGCCTAGGGGGTCGATGCGGGCGCGGGCGCTACGAGGCGTTGAGGGCGAAGGCGCCGACGGCGATGAAGTGCAGGGTCGCCGCGATGATGGTCAGCACGTGGAAGACCTCGTGGAAGCCGAACGTCGCCGGGAACGGGTTAGGCCGGCCGATCGCGTAGACCACCGCGCCGGTGCTGTAGAGCACGCCGCCGACGCCGAGCAGGATCACCGTCGCGAGGCCCGCTCGGTCAACGAGCTGCGGCATGACCGCGACCGCAACCCAGCCCAAGGCGATGTACATCGCGGCCGACAGCCACTTCGGCGCGCCCAGCCACAGCATGCGCGACGCGATGCCGACGAGCGCCCCGCCCCAGACCACGAGCAGTACGACGACCGCCAGCCGGCCGCGCAGCACCAGCATCGCGAACGGCGTGTAGGTCCCGGCGATCAGCACGAAGATCATCGAGTGGTCGAGGCGCATCATCCGGCGCCTCGCCCGCTGCGACCAGCTGCGCCGGTGGTAGAGCGCGCTGGTGCCGAAGAGGCCGACGACGCTCATCGCGTAGATGATCGCCGCCATCCGCGCGCGGCCGGTGTCGGCAGTGATGACCAGTGCGAGGCACCCGCCCCCGAATGCCGCGAACGCCCACTGGTGCAGGACGCCGCGCAGTCGCGGGCGCATCGGCTCAGAAGGTGCGGGGGAGAGCTCGGAGCTGGATGCGGAGGGGGAAGTCATCGACAGCAATCCTGATTCGAGGTAGGCGCCACTCGGCGGGCCTACCCACCCAGGCTACGCCGACAACCTGCGGACGAGCCGGTCAGCCGCCGGACACGGCCGGGATGACCCAGATCTCGTCGCCGGGCGCGACCGGCGTCGCCAGCACGCCGGTCAGCCGGATGCTCTCCTCGCCGACGAAGACGTTGACGTGGCGGCGTACTGCGCCCCGCTCGTCGAGGATCCGCGCGTGCACGCCCGGGTGCGCCTTCTCCAGGTGCGCCACGACGTCGGCCATCGTGGCCGACCCGGTCAGCGGTACGTCGATCGTGGACGCCCCGCCGGCCAGCTCGCGCAGCGCGTTGGGCAGGTGCAGCTTCGCAGCGCTCACGCCAGCACCGCGGTCTTCACGCACGTCACAGGCGGGAGGAGCGGCGCCACCTCGCGCCAGGTCGAGCCCTCGTCGGCCGAGCCGTAGAGCTGGCCGCCGCGGGTGCCGAACCAGAGTCCCGCCGGGTCGAGCGAGTCGGCCGCGAAGCCGTCGCGCAGGATCGTCGCGTGCGCGTCGGTCGTCGGCAGGCCGACACCGAGCGGCGACCACGAGCCGCCTGCGTCGGTGGTCCGGTAGACGCGGATCTGCGCGTCGGGCGTGAGCCGCACCATGTCGGACTCGAGCGGGATGCAGTACGCCGTGTCCGCCCGGCGCGGGTGCGTCACCATCGGGAAGCCGAAGTCGGACGGCACGCCGTTGCCGACGTCCTGCCAGGAGGCGCCGCCGTCGTCGCTGCGGTAGATCCCCCAGTGGTGCTGCAGGAACAGCCGGTCGGGGTTGCCCGGGTCGCGCGCGACCTTGTGCACGCACTGGCCGAACTCGGTGTCGGGGTCCGGGAGGAACGGCGCCTTGATGCCCCTGTTCGACGCGGTCCACGTCGAGCCGGCGTCCTCGGTCCGGTAGAAGCCGGCCGCGGAGACCGCGATCGCCATCTTCGCCGGGTCGTCGGGGTGGGGCAGCACGGTGTGCAGGCACAGCCCGCCGCCGCCCGGCTGCCACTGCGACCGGTGCGGGTGGTCCCACAGCCCGCGGACCAGCTCGAAGCTCTTGCCCGCGTCGGTCGACCGGAACAGTGCCGCGGGCTCGACCCCGGCGTACACGACGTCGGGCTCGGACTCATGGCCCAGCTCGAGCTGCCAGATGTTGGCGAGCGCCGCGCCGGTGTCCTCCGGAAACGCGACGACGGGCACCTCCGGCTCGTCCCACGTCGCGCCGAGGTCGTCGCTCGTCACCAGCGACGCGCCCCAGTGCATGCTGCTGGCGGAGGCGAGGATGCGGCTGCGGCCGTTGCGGCCGTCGTACACCGCGGAGTAGACGGCGCGGCCGGGCAGGTGCGGCCCGGTGACCGTCAGGTGCTCGCGATCCGGCCCGGTGAAGAGGAACAGCCCCTTCATCGTGCCGACCATCAGCAGCAGCTGCTCGCTCATGTGGTGCTTCCCACTCTCTCGCGGACCGCCCGTGGGCGGTTGGTGATGACGGCGTCGACCCCCAGGTCGAGGACGAAGTCGATGTCGTCGGGCTGGTCGACGGTCCAGACGTGCACCCGGTGCCCGTGGTCATGAGCACGGGCGACGTACGCCGGATCCTTGCGGAGCACGTCGAGGGACGGCCCGGCGATCCCGACCTGGTTGGGCAGCGTGCCGTCGCGCAGCCAGCGAGGCACCCGGTCCATCAGCAGGACGGTGGGCACGCCCGGCGCGTAGGCGTGCATCCGGCGCAGGCCGACCGGCGCGAAGCTCATCATCGTGACCGGGCAGGTCCCGTCTGCGCGGCAGGTCTCGGTGATGCCGAAGCTGTCGAGGAGCTCCGCGAGGGTCCGCTCCACGCGGCCGGCGTACCGGGTGGGGTGCTTGGTCTCGACGTGCAGCTCGACCGGCCGGTCCGCCTCGGTGACCAGCGCGAGGAGTC
This sequence comes from uncultured Actinomycetota bacterium, assembly GCA_963765815.1. GTDB lineage: Bacteria > Actinomycetota > Actinomycetes > BP-191 > BP-191 > DATLNF01. The sequence goes on from CAVXXT010000001.1 coordinate 343,056, forward strand.
GCTCCAGCGTGAGCACGCCGTAGCGGTCGCGGTCGGGCTCGTCCCAGTCCGCGGTCAGCAGCGCGTCGCGGTGCCGGCGGCTGGTGTCGAAGTCGAGCTCGGCGAGATCCGCGAGCTCCAGCGTGCTGACGACCCCGCGGCCGTTGGACGTGCGGTCGACCCGGCGGTCGTGCACGCAGACCAGGACGCCGTCGCGCGTCAGCCGCGCGTCGCACTCCAGCGCATCGGCGCCGTCGTCGATCGCCCGCTCGTACGCCGCGAGGGTGTGCTCCGCGATGTCGTGGGACGAGCCGCGGTGGGCGACGACCTGGGTCACTCACCCTCCCCACCGCTGCGGCTGGACTGCGCTGGCCCGACCGTACCGAACCCGCGGATCACCTTTGTGAACTTTGCGGCACTCCGAGCCTGCGACCAGCCGGATCGCCGCGATGTTCAGGCGGTGCTGTCGAGCTCGAGGTCGAGGATGCGCGTCTGCGGCTCGCCGGCCAGTGCGGGCGAGGCCTCGCTCACCGCCCAGACCTTCTCGCGCAGGAAGCCGAGGAACGCCTGCGCCGACGGCATGTCGTCGAAGTCGAGGTCGATCAGCACGTAGTGCGGGTCGTCGGTCGGTCGCGCCACCCGGTGCCGGCGTACGCCGGCCTTCGCGCGCATCTCCGCGAACCGGTCGAATGCGCCGCGCCACGTCTCGAAGTCCGAGATCGCGTGCTCGATGTGCAGGGTGATCACAGCAGCTCCGTCCGTTGCTGGCGGGAATTGCGGGCTCATTGCCCGCTAACTCCACCACCTCGTGGCCCCTCGGGTCAGGCGTCGAGGAGGGTGGCGGCCAGCTGGGCGCGGTGCTCGCGGGCGAAGCCGTCGTACGACGCGATCCACTGCGCGCGCTTGTAGAACCGGTGCAGCGGGTGGTCCCAGGTGAAGCCGATGCCGCCCATGGACTGGATCGCGTTCTCCGCCGCGAAGACCGCCGCCTCGCCGGCCGCCGCCTTCGCGGCGGCGCACGCGTCCGGCGCGGCTGCGTCGCCGGTCGAGACGCACCACGCGGCCCAGTAGGCGAGCGAGCGAGCCAGCTCGAGCGACACGAAGATGTTGGCGATCCGGTGCGAGACCCCCTGGTAGGTCCCGATCGGCCGGCCGAACTGCTGCCGCTCCTTCGCGTAGTCCGCCGAGATCTCCAGGCAGCGCTGCGCGACGCCGACCGCCTCGCATGACACCGCCGCCAGCCCGCGCAGCCGCATCACGGCGAGCGCTGAGTCAGCGGCCGCACCGGGAGCAATCACCGGTACGCCGGTCGTGCGGTCCAGCACCAGGTCGGCGTACCGCCGAGTCCGGTCCATCGTCGACGTCGGCTGCACCACGGACCGATCGGCCGCGACGTCCACGCGCCACACCCCGCCGCCGTCGGCGACCACCAGCACGTCGTCGACGATCTCGAGGTCGGGCACATGACGCACCGTCCCGCTCAGCGCGTCACCCGACGCGGTCACGCCACCACCAACGGCGACCGTCGCGGAGCGCGACCCGTCGACCACGGCGGACAACGCAGCGGTGTCCGACCCGGCGGCCAACAGCGGCAGCGCGAGAGCGACCGTGGAGAAGAACGGCCCCGGGTAGAGCGCTCGCCCGGTCTCCTCGAACAGCACGGCCTCGTCCAGGAACGACATGCCGGCGCCCCCGGCCGACTCCGGCACCGAGAGCCCGACCCAGCCGAGCGACGCGATCTGCGGCCACGTCGCCGGATCCCACCCGACGTCGGAGTCCGCCAGTGAAGCGATCTGCTCGAAGGGCAGCTTCGACGCGAGGAAGTCGCGCGCGGAGTCGCGCAGCATCTGCTGCTCGGGCGAGAAGGCGAAGTCCATGTGTGCGTGTCTCCGTGAGGCTCAGCGTGACCGGGGCAGGCCGACGACCCGCTCCGCGATGATGTTGCGCAGGATCTCTGACGTTCCGGCCTCGATCGTGTTGCCGCGGCTGCGCAGCTGCTGGTACTGCCAGAAGCCGTTCCACACGCCCTCGTCGCCGTCGAGCTGCGCGGCCGACCCCTGGATCTCCAGCGCGAGCGACGTGAGCCGCTGGTTGGTCTCCGACCAGTGCAGCTTGGCGATCGACCCCTCCGGACCCGGTACGCCGGTCTTCACGAGTCCGGTCAGCGCCCGGTAGTTGGTGAACCGCAGCGCCTGCAGGTCGACCCAGTGCTGCGCGATCTGGTCGCGGATGACCGGGTCGTCGGCAGCGCGGCGACCAGCAGCGTCCGGCGTACGGGCCAGCTCGACCAGCTTCGACACGAAGACCTCGAGCCGCGCGGTCAGCGCGAAGCCGAGGGTGCCTCTCTCATGGAGCAGCGTCGTCATCGCGACGCCCCAGCCCTCGCCGATCTCGCCGAGAACGTTCTCGACCGGCACCTTCACGTCGGTGAAGAAGATCTCGTTGAACTCCGGGTCGCCGGTGATCTGCCGCAGCGGACGCACCTCGACGCCGGGGGAGTGCATGTCGACCAGCAGGTAGGTCAGCCCGCGGTGCTTCTCCGACCCCGGCTCCGAGCGGGTGACGAGGATGCAGTAGTCGGCGATGTGCGCGTACGACGACCACACCTTCTGCCCGTTGACGACGAAGTGGTCGCCGTCGCGCTCCGCGCGCGTGCGCACCGACGCGAGGTCGGACCCCGCGCCCGGCTCGGAGAAGCCCTGGCAGAAGACCGTCTCGCCGGAGAGGATCTTCTCGAGGTGCTGAGCCTTCTGCGCGTCGGTGCCGTGGACGATGATCGTCGGCCCGGCCATGCCGAGCCCGATGACGCCGATGTGCGACGGCGCGTCCGCGCGGGCCGTCTCCTCGAGGAAGATCGCCTGATGCGTGTACGGCGCCCCGCCGCCGCCGTACTCCTTGGGCCAGGTCAGCCCGGCGTACCCGCCCTCGTGCAGCGTGCGACTCCAGTCGCGCGACATCGCCTCGTCGCCGCGCCCGGCCTCGGGCTCGCGCTCCGCCCAGCCCGGCGGCAGGTTGGCCGCCAGCCACGCGCGGAGGTCGGCGCGGAACGCCGCCTCTTCCGGGGTGTCTCGGAAGTCCACGCCAGCACCTCCAGCGAACGATCGTGCGCGACCCGCGAGAGCCTAGTGTCAGCTGAGCAGGCAGACCGAGGAGGAGTACGACGATGGCCGACGACGTGACGAAGGTGACCAAGAGCGACGCCGAGTGGCGGGCCCAGCTCACGCCGGAGCAGTACCGGGTGCTCCGCGAGAAGGGCACCGAGCCGCCCGGCGTCGGCGCCTACACCTACAACCACGACGACGGCGTCTTCCGCTGCGCCGGCTGCGGGGCGGAGCTGTTCCGCAGCGAGACGAAGTACGACTCCGGGTGCGGCTGGCCCAGCTTCACCGCCCCTGCCGACGCGAGCGCGGTCGAGGAGCACGAGGACACCAGCCACGGCATGCGCCGCATCGAGGTGACCTGCCGGGCCTGCGGTGGGCACCTCGGCCACGTCTTCCCGGACGGTCCCGGTCCGGCCGGCCTGCGCTACTGCATCAACTCGGTGTCCCTGGAGCTGGACCCCGCGCAGGGCTGAATTCTGCGATTTCGGGTGTGCCGAGGTGTCTCTCCGGACAGAGTGAGAGGGTGCTGATGCGACTTCTGCCGACCCCTCGTCACCGGGTCGTCGCTGCGGCTGGGCTGCTCGTGCTGCTCGCGGCGATCGCGACCACGGTCTTCGCCGGGCGCGGCGACGGCGCGAAGCGCGTCCCGCTCAGCGTCGCCGTCAAGGACATCGAGGGGGGCCGGGTTCGCGCTGCCACCCTCGATGAGGGCGACCAGATCGTCCGGCTGACCCTGCGCAACGGCGACGAGATCGAGTCGGTCTATCCGACCGAGTTCGCCGCGCCGCTCAGCGAGCGACTGCTCGCGAACGACGTACGGCTCGAGACCGACCGGCCGCGCTCCACGCCGCTCGCCGCGCGGATCGCCCTGATGGTCTTCATGATCCTCGTGCTCGGCGCGATCCTCTTCCCGATGCTCAAGGGCCGCCTGCGGGTGGGCGCCTTCGCCAAGGGCCGTGGCGAGCTGATCGAGATCCCGTCCACGCGCTTCTCCGACATCGCCGGCGCGGAGGAGGCGGTGCAGGAGCTGCAGGAGCTGGTCGAGGTCCTGCACGATCCCGACCGGTTCCACGCCGCCGGCGCCAAGGTGCCGCATGGCGTCCTGCTGGTCGGCCCGCCGGGCACCGGCAAGACGCTGCTCGCCCGCGCAGTCGCCGGCGAGGCCGGCGTGCCGTTCTTCTCCATCTCCGGTTCGGATTTCGTCGAGACCTTCGTCGGCGTCGGCGCTTCCCGGGTGCGCACGATCTTCGACCGGGCCCGCAAGCACGGCCGGGCGATCATCTTCATCGACGAGATCGACGCCGTCGGCAAGACCCGCGCCGGCTCGGCCGGCAGCGGCAGCGCTGACGAGCGGGAGCACACCCTCAACCAGCTGCTGGTCGAGATGGACGGCTTCGCCGCCTCCGGCGTCATCGTGCTGGCCGCGACCAACCGCGAGGACGTGCTCGACCCCGCGCTCACCCGGCCCGGCCGCTTCGACCGCAAGGTCCACGTCGCGGCACCCGACCGCAAGGGTCGGACCAAGATCCTCGAGCTCTACACCCGCGCCCGGCGGATGCACTCCGACGTCGACCTGGTCGGGCTGGCCCGGCGTACGCCGGGGATGACCGGCGCCGACCTCGCTCAGCTGGTCAACGCGGCCGCGCTCACCGCGGCGCGCGACGGCGCGCCGGAGATCACCGCCAACCACCTCGACGACGCGCTGGCCACCCGGGTGCTCGGTCGCGAGCGGCGCAGCGCGACGCTCACCGACCGGGACCGCGAGATCACGGCGTGGCACGAGGCGGGCCACGCGCTCGCCGCGATGCTGCTGCCGGACGCCGACGACCCGGTCATCGTCACGATCGTGCCGCGCGGCCCGGCCGGCGGCGTCACCTGGATGAGCGGCAACGACAACGCGCTGCTCACCCGGCGCGAGGCGTCCGCCCGGCTGGTGGTCGCGATGGGCGGCCGAGCGGCCGAGGAGCTGATGCTCGAAGGCGACTTCACCCAGGGCGCCGCGGGCGACTTCGCCTCGGCGACCAGCCTGGCCTGGCAGATGGTCACCGAGTACGGCATGAGCACCCTCGGCGTCACCCGGCTCACGCCCGACCTGCTCGCCGCCGGCACCCTCGCCGACACGGTCCACGCGACCGTCGACGAGATGTGCACCGAGGCGCTCGACCTGGCTCGCGCCCTGCTGACGACGCACCGGCCGTTCCTCGAGGCGGTCGCCGAGGCGCTGCTGGTCGACGAGACGCTCGACCTCAACGAGCTGCGCGAGATCGCGCTACGGACCGGCTGACCAGACCTGGTACGTCGTCTCGCGCAGCTGGTTGTCGTACCGGAAGAAGTCGTCGGTCGCCGTGCGGATGGGCATCGGCTGCTTGCCCCGCAGCACGTCCCACGCGAGCGCGATGGACGGCCGGTCGACCGCGCCGTACCCGATGTGCAGGTACTCCGGGTACTGGTCCGGCACCTGCTGCCACTCCACCGGCGTCGGCGTGTACGGCGCCGACGTCGCGGCACACGGCGGGCCGTCCTCGAACTGCTTCACCGGCCGGCGCGTCGCGGTCGCCTGCAGCACCTCGCGCCACTCGGCCATCGTGAAGACGCCGTCGGCGAGCGGCCCGGTGCGCACCGCGCCCTTGCGCCCGGTCGCGACGACGCCGTTGCGTACGCCGGTTCGCACATCGCCGAGCAGCCGCCGTGCTTCGACCAGGATCGCGGCGGCCCCACCGGCGGCGTACGGCGTCGCGGCCGACGTGCCGCCGCCGATGCGCTCGTCGGACTCGTCGGTCGTCGTGCGCTGGTACTGCGCGGCCCACGAGTCGCAGGAGTCGGAGACGACGTGTGGTGGGAACCCGGCCCAGGTGTTCACCTGTCCCGAGTCGATGCCGCCGACGGAGATCACCGACGGCGTGAGGTGAGGTGTCAGCAGTGTGGGATGCCCGACTGCGCCGAACCGGAAGAGCGCGCCGTTGCCGGACGCCCAGAACGACAGGTGCGCCTTGCCGCTCGCCTCCGCGGTGCGGGCGAGCTCGCCGTTGCCGACGTAGAGCTGGTTGCCGGCGCTGGTCGGGACCCAGCCCGGCGCGAACGGACCCCAGGAGTTCGACTCGGCGTCGAGCCAGCCGGCGTTGGCCGTGGCCCAGCGGACGCTGTCGAGCGCGTCCTTCGCGGACAGCGCGCTGCCGGAGAACTGGATCGACACGACGCGGCAGGCCGCGCACGCGCCGTACCCGTTGCCGGTCGCGCGGGACGCCGTCATCGTGCCGTGGCCGTTGTTGTCGAGGATCGGCATGCCGGTGGGCTTCTCCGCGTCGCAGTCCGGCTCGGCGAACGACGAGGTGATCGACGCGGGGTCGATGGAGGAGATCGCGCCGACGATCTTCGTGCCGGGGAACCAGTAGAGCTTCCCCGGCTCGACCTTCGCCCACTGCTTGCAGTCCGCCCGCACCGACTCCCAGTAGTCAGTGCGGTCGAGCGTGAGCTGCAGCGCCTTGGCGCTCTTCGGGAACCCCGGCAGGTACGTCGACGGGTGCTGGTAGGCGCGCGGCGACCGGTCGCGGAACTCGACGTGGTACGGGTTGATGCCGGTGTCGATCAGGCCCACGACCGCGGTCGGCGTTCGTGGCGGTGCGGCCGAGCTCGACGGGACGACCATGGCGGCGAGCACGGTGGCGGCGCCGAGCAGAGCGCGGGTCCTCATGTGGTGCGATTTCGGTCGAACCGGGCCGACTCCTGCCTCGGCTGGTCCATGATCGATCCGTGCCCTCGACTCCCCAGCCGGCCGTCGTCACGCTGCGCGGCTTCCCTCATGCGCTGTTCGCCGCCTCCAGCCAGCAGTGGAGCGACGTGCTCCGCGACTACCTGCTGCGCGGGATCGGCGGCGCGGACCAGCCGTACGGCGCCGACGACGTCGCCCGGTCTGTGCGCGCGCTCGATGTGGTTCGGCTGGCGGTCGAAGCCCCTGGCGACGCCGCCCCGGACGTCGTCGTGCGATTGCGGGATGCGAGCGCGGGGGAGTTCGCCGTCCTCCAGGGCGCGCTCGACGACGCCCGACGGCTGGCGATCGCGGGCGAGACGCTCGCCCTGCCGTCGCTGCCCGAGGTCGTCGCCCTGCGCGACTGGATCTGCGAGGAGGTGATGGCCCAGGCCGCCGGTGGCGTCCCTACGCCGTGGACCTTCGTCTCGCGGGTCGACACCCCGATCGAGGCCGACCTGGCGGTGTGGGACGCGGCAATCGAGCCTCCGGGCACCGAGCCGTGGTTGATCGGCGACGACCACAACCGGATCGTCGCGGCCAGCGTGGCGGCGTCGGAGCTGCTCGGCTGGGCGCCCGGCGAGCTGATCGGCCAGCGGCTGCTCGCGGTGATCCCCGACCACCTGCGGGAGCGGCACGTCGCCGGCTTCACCCGCGGCGTGGTGAACGGCGAGCACCAGCTCCTCGGCGCGCCGCTGGCGCTGCCGGCGCTGCACAGCGACGGCCACGAGCTGCCGATCACCCTCACCCTGACCCGGCATCCGGCGAGGTTCGGCCGGGTCGTCTTCCTCGCCCGGATGGACCCCGAGCCGGCCGCCGGGTAGAGGCCCGCTGGCTCAGCGCAGTGCGTTGAGCCAGCGCGGGGACGGCGCGCCGACCCCGGTCGACGTGTCGTAGCCCGGTCGCGGCACGTTGCTCTCGTACTGCTCGAACGTCTTGAGCACCTTCTTCACGCCGTCCGCCGCCGTCGAGCCGTCGACGAAGTCCGTGCGCACGCCCGCGTGGCCGCGCACCCGGCTCGGCACGATGTCGCGGTACGCCGACGGGTCGGTCGAGCGCAGCGCGTAGAGAGCCGCGTTGACGAAGCCGAAGTTGGCCTTGGCCCGGTGGTTGGCCAGCGCGAGCAGCGCGGCGAAGACCGCCGTCGCCGACTCGTCGGAGGCGTGCCGGCGCTCGGCGTACCGGTCCTTGCCGTCGGGGAAGCGTTGGGTGAGTCCGATCGTCAGGCCGGTCTCGGCGTCGCCGTTGACCGCGACGTCCGGCACGGCGCGCCCGAACGTCTCGTCGTCGCGCTGGGCCAGCGTGTTGGGCACGACGCCCTGCTGGTAGTCGGGCTGGTCGTGGACCGCGCTGATGCCACCGCCGCTGCCGCGGAACGTCGCGTCCAGGTCGTCCTCCCACGCGCCGTCCTCGAGGTTGGTCACCGTCTTCGCCCAGCCGACCTCCCGCGCCAGCCGGCCGCCGCGGCCGAAGACCAGGCTGGTCGCGCCGACCGCCGTCACCATCGGGTCGTTGGCCGGGTACTCCGGGCTGGGCTGGGCGCCCTGGTGGGAGTTGTCGCCGATCGAGCCCGAGGCGAAGAGCAGCGAGATGCCGGTCGACGCGGCCTGCGCGGCGGTCTGCGAGATCTGCTCGATGTTCGCCGGGTTGGTGTTCTCGCCCGCGCTGTACCAGCCGTTCATCACGATGTCGCCGAGCTTGGCGTCGACCGCGAGCATCGTGCCGTTGGCCAGGTCGAGGCTCGACGTCGTGCCCAGGTAGACGATGTCGGCGCCGGGTGCCATCGCGTGGATGTTCTCGACCAGCATGTGCGCCTGCAGCGACCACACCGCCGGGCGGAGGATCGGCTCGACGTTGGGCGTCTGGTACGCCGTCGGGTAGGACAGCTGGGTGAGCTGCCCGGGCCTCATCAGCGGCAGGCCGCGTCGCTTCGACCAGGTGGCGACGTCGCCGGGCAGCGTCTGGATCGCGTGCGACCCGACGATCACGATGCCCTGGCCCCGACCGTCGACGCGCGCCTTGATCGCGGCGTCCGCGCCGTAGACCGCGCGCTGCTGCGCGATGGTCGTCTCACAGGTGACCGCGGGCTGGCGTCGGCCGTGGATCGGCGGCAGGCGACGGTCGACCACGGCGCCGTCGTACGCCGAGCAGGGCGTGGAGTAGACGACCGCGGGCGGTGGCGCGCTGTCGGCCGGCGTCGCGGGCATGTCGGGCAGCGCGACGGGGAACGGATCGGCCGCCTCCTCGCCGCCGATCACGATCGGGTCGTCGGCGAGGCCGCGGATGCCGATCGCGATCCGGGCGATGTCGAGGGGGAGCGTGGGCAGCCGGTCGGGCGCGCGCAGGGTGCGCTGGCGCAGCCGGTAGCGGCCGAGGCTGGTGCCGAACACCCGCTCGAGCTGCGCGGTGGTGCCACGGGCCGGGACGTACATGCGGTTGGTCGGGACCGTGCCCAGCTCGAGGCCGTTCGCGCTCAGCCAGGTCTGGACGGTCCGCACCGTGGCGGCGGTCGGTGAGAAGCGGCGGCGGAACTCCGCCGGGCTGACGTAGTGGCGGTACGACGGGCTGTCGGGGCGGGACACGTCGTACGCGAGCACTCGCGCTCCCGCGCGATCGCGCCACGGGAGCACCACCTGGATGTCGACGAGGGTCTCGTCCGGCAGGTCGCCCACGCGTGCCGCCGGCGTCGCCCAAGCGGGGATCGTGCCGGGAAGCGCGGCGCGCACCTCCGGTGCGGCCGCGGGGCGGGCCAGCGCGGCGGGGGCGGCGCAGACGGCGAGGAGCAGGGATGCGGCGAGGGCGGCGCGCAGGCCGCGGGACTGGGTCGAGGTCACCTGCGCTCACTTCGACCCACGCGCGGCGGGGTCCTGCCGTGGAGGTTCGGCGTACGGGCCGGGCGTTGTTCGGCGAGAATCATCGGTCATGACCATGACCGCGCTCTCCGGTGAGCTGCTCGAGGTGGCGACCGCCGTCGCGCGCTCGGCCGGCGCGATGCTGCTCGACCGGCTCTCCGCGACCCGGACCGCCACCGCCAAGTCGACGCCGACCGACATGGTCACCGAGGTCGACGCCGCGGCCGAGAAGCTCATCGTCGGGCTGCTGCGCCGCCGGCGTCCCGACGACGGCGTGCTCGGCGAAGAGGGCGCCGCGACCCAGGGCTCCACCGGCGTGACGTGGGTCATCGACCCGATCGACGGGACCACCAACTACCTCTACCGGGGCGCCGCGTTCTGCGTCTCGGTCGCCGCGGTCGACGCTGCGGGCAGCGTCGTGGGCGCCATCTACGACCCGCAGCGCGATGAGCTGTTCACCGGGATCCGCGGCGTCGGGGCCACCCGCAACGGGCAGCCGATCCGCGTCGCCCAGGTCACGGACCTGGGCCAGGCGCTGGTCGCCACCGGCTTCGCATACGACGCCGATCGACGCCGCCGGCAGGCCGAGGTGCTGGTCCAGGTGATCGACAAGGTGCGCGACATCCGCCGCAGCGGCTCGGCGGCGATCGACTGGTGCAGCCTCGCCTGCGGTCGGGTCGACGCGATCTACGAGCGCGGGCAGCAGCCGTGGGACCACGCGGCCGGCGCGCTCATCGCCAAGGAGGCCGGTGCGGTCGTGGGTGACCTGCGCGGCGGGGTGCCGTCCGCGGAGATGGCCTACGGCGCCTCGCCCGGCATCTTCGAGCCCCTCCGCGAGCTGCTCGCCAACGCCGAGGCCGACCGCGACTGACCCGCCCGACCGTCGTACCGGAATCGACGAGCGACTACGTCGCCTAAGAGCGCCGCCAGCCGCTCATGATCATGGAACCGGTAATCGACGAGCGACTACGAGCGCCCTATCTCTCGTCGATGCTCATGATCTTGAAATCCTGGCCCGGCCGCCGAGATCGGCATCGTGATCGGGTGGACATTTCGCGTGTTCACCGCCGGGGTTGTCGGCGCCAACACCGGTGCCGGACTCCTCATGGTCTCCGGGGTGCCGCTGTGGATCGTCGTGTGGATGCTCGCCCTAAGCGGCCGAGCAGCTCGGGACGCGCCGGTGCCGTGGCCGGCTATAGCCGAGGCCGACCGCGACTGATCCGTCGTACCGGTCAGGCAATCGACGAGCGGCTAGGGGCGGCGGCGGAGGTAGATGGCGACGCCGACCAGGACCGCGGCGACCACGGCCAGGATCGTCGGCGCGCCGGTCGCCGGCAGCGGGTGCGGCCGCACGACCGGGCCGATCACGGGGCGAGCGGCGACAGCGCCGGAGCTCTTGCAGGACCTCGGCACCAGGTCGGTGTTGAAGTCCGTCGGCGGCACGCGGCGCCTGGCCACCTGCTCGTAGGCGTACGCATAGGAGATGAGCGCCGGCTCGGCGTACGCCGTGCCGAGGAAGCTCACCCCCTCCGGGGTGGTGCCGTCGCCGTCGTATCCGGCCGGGACGATGACTGTGGGATAGCCGGCGGCGGCGCCGATGTTCGCGTTGAACGGGCCGAGCGCGATGATCGAGTCGAGGTCGTCCTGCAGCAGTGCGGCGTCGATCGCGGCCTGCGCGGCGAGGATCGCGGGGGTCGACTGCACCAGCGCGAGCTGCGCGTTGCCGGGCGTCGCGTCGGACGCCTCTAGGAGGTTCTGCCCGTACTTCACCTTGTCCGGGTGCGCCTTGTTGAACTCGATGATGTCGCTGAGGGTCTTCACCCGCAGGTTGGGGACGGTCTCCTCGGCGAGGTAGGTGTTCAGCGAGTGCTTGAACTCGTTCGGGATCGCCGCGATCTCCGCGAGGCCGACGTTCTTCGTCGTGTCGAACGCGTCGATCGGCACCAGCTCGGCGCCCTGCCCGCCGAGGTCCTCCATCGCCTGGGCGAAGATCTCGCTGTCGGCGTCGCTCTCGACGTAGCCGAGCCGCACGCCCTCCAGCGACGTCCGCACGAGCGACGCCGAGTAGTCGTTGCCGGCCGGCGTCCTGCCCTCGCTCTCGGCGGTCTTCGGGTCGCGCGGGTCGACGCCGGCCATCACCGACAGCAGCAGCGCAGCGTCGGTCACCGACCGCACCATCGGCCCGGCGGTGTCGAAGCTCGGCGCGAGCGGGATGATCCCGGCGCGGGAGACGAGGCCGACCGTCGGCTTGATGCCCACCAGGCTGTTGTCGTTCGACGGGCTCAGGATGCTGCCCGACGTCTCGGTGCCGATCGTCAGCGCTGAGAACGCCATCGACCCGGCGACACCCGAGCCCGACGACGAGCCGCTCGGGTCGCCGCCGTCGTACGCGTTGAGCACCTGCCCGCCGAGGCTGGAGTAGCCGTTGGGCATGCCGAGCTGCACCCAGTTGGCGAACTCCGACAGGTTGGTCTTGCCGAGGATGATGACGCCCGCCGCGCGGAGCTGCTGGGTGATGAAGGCGTCCTGCAACGGCACGCTGCCCTCGAGCGCGATCGAGCCGGCGGTGGTCGGCAGGTCCGTCGTGCCGATGTTGTCCTTCAGCAGGATCGGCAGCCCGTGCAGCGGTCCTCGAGGACCCTTGGTACGACGTTCTGCGTCGAGGGAGTCGGCGATCCTCAGCGCGTCCGGGTTGAGCGCGCGGATCGAGTTGAGCACCACCCCCGGTGCCTGGTCCCAGCCGGCGATCCGCGCGAGGTAGGCCTCGACCAGCTGCCGGCTGGTGAGCAGGCCGGCGGCCATCGCCGCCTGCAGCTGTGGTGCGGTCGCGGTCTGCAGGTCGAGCCCGGCGACAGAGACCAGGCAGTCTCGGTGCAGCGGCGCGCCGGCCGCGGGCAGCGCAGTGGTCAGCAGCACCGGCAGCGCGGCGACCGCGAGGACCGCACAGGAACGGAGCGCGCCGCGACGAAGCCACATGTCTGTCGCTTTCTCCCGCCTGCGCCGCTGTTCCTGCCCGCCCCGAGGTGCGTGTTCCGCATGATGGTCCCCATGTCCGCCTCCCTCCCGCGGGTTCGCGCCGGCCTCGGCGCGCTGCTCGGCGCCCTCGCGCTGGTCGCGACCGTCCCCGCGACCGCCGACGCGGCGTCGCCGGCCGCGGAGCTCGACGCGCGGATCCGCTACGCGCTGCGCGGCTCGACCGCGCGCACCGTCGGCTCCTACGTCCTGGTCGACGGCCTGGGCACCGTCGCGGCGATCAACCCGCGCAGCGCTCTGCCGCCCGCGTCCAACGAGAAGATGTACGGCGGCCTCACCGCGCTGCTGACGATGGATGCCAACCGGCGGCTGCGCACCGAGCTGCGGCACACCGGCACCCGCGCCGACGGCGTGCTCGACGGCGACCTCGTGCTGGTGGCTGCCGGCGACCCGACGCTGAAGACCGCCGACCTCGAGGCGATGGCTCGCGCCGTGGCCGCCGCCGGGGTGCGCTGGGTCAGCGGCAACCTGTGGGCCGACGACACGCGCTACGACCGGGTGCGCCGGGTCAGCGGCTGGCGGCCCGAGGACGTGCCGGAGGAGGTCGGGCCCCTCTCTGCCTTCGTCGTCGACCGCAACACCTGGCGCAAGGACGCGGCGTACGTCGACAACCCGGTGCCCTACAACCTCGGCAAGCTGCGCACCGCGCTGGTCAACGCCGGCGTGACGGTCGCCGGTGCTGACGGTGTCGGACAGCCTTCCGTCCCGCTGGCCGAAGGTCCGCCGCTCGCCTTCTACGACTCGCCGCAGGTCGCCTGGCTCGTGACCAAGGCCCTCAAGGAGAGCGACAACCTCTACGCCGAGATGCTGCTCAAGGAGCTCGGGGCGCAGCAGGGGAGCGGCGCGACCGCCGACGGCGCGGCCGTCGTACGGCAGCAGGGTTCGGTCTGGGGACTCGACCTGAGCGGGTACGTCGACGGCTCCGGCTTGTCCTCGCTCGACCGCACCTCGCCGCTCACCGCGGTCGCCTGGCTGCGCCGGGCGCAGTCGACTCCGGCCGCGCTGACGTTCAAGCAGGCGCTCGCGGTCGCCTGCCGCGACGGCACGCTCAAGGAGCGCTTCTGCGGCACCCCGGCGTCCGGCCGGGTGTCCGCCAAGACCGGCACGATCCTCGGCGTGCGCACCTTGAGCGGTTACACGGTCACCCGGTCCAACCGGAAGGTGTGGTTCTCCTTCATGCTCTCCGGGGCGGGCAACGGCACCGAGGCGCGCAAGGCGATCGACCGGGCCGTCGTCGCGATCGCCGGCTTCACCGGCTGAGCCGGCGGACGCAGGCCGGATGCGCCGTACGGCGGGTCATGTCTGGTGCCGGGCAGCGTGAGGTGCTAACGTTCGTGGTGGTTGCAGTGCAATTCCTCGCTCGTTCTCGTGACGCCCGCGGATCGCATTCGCGGGCGTTTTGCTTTCCCCCACCGGGAAGTAGGACGGCCAAGGCCGCAGCCCGAGGTCCACACCTGTGGGCCTTGTCCGTTCGGTAAGGGAGAAAAGCATGGCGCAGGGCAGCGTGAAGTGGTTCAACGCAGAGAAGGGCTTCGGTTTCATCGCTCAGGATGACGGCGGCGCCGACGTGTTCTGCCACTTCTCGGCCATCGCGATGGACGGTTACAAGTCCCTCGAGGAGAACCAGCGCGTGGAGTTCGACATCACGCAGGGCCCGAAGGGCCCGCAGGCGGAGAACGTCCGCGCGCTCTAAGCACTTCACACGTCGGCCCGGTCCCCTCACGGGGGCCGGGCCTTCGTATGTCCGGGACCAGACGCACGGCGTACGCCGGATAGGCTGAATCGATGCAGCCCGGGCCCTTGATGCTGATCGGCGGCGCCGAGGACAAGCTCGGCGCGCGGGTGGTGCTGTCCCGGTTCGTGAAGCTGGCCGGCGGACCCGACGCCCGGATCGCCGTCGTCGCCACGGCGTCATCCCTCGGCGAGCAGGCCGTCGACATCTACCGCGAGGTCTTCGGCCGCCTCGGCGTCACCGACGTACGCGGTCCCCGGCCGCACCACGCGGGACGAGGCCGCCGATCCCGCGGTGGTCGCGGAGCTCAGCGGCGTGACCGGCGTCTTCATGACCGGCGGCAACCAGAGCACACTGACCGGCGCGCTGGCCGGGACACCGTTCGGCACGGCGCTGCTGGCCGCGCACGCCGGCGGCGCAGTCATCGCCGGCACGTCGGCGGGGGCGAGCGCGCAGAGCGACCACATGGTCGCCTTCGGGGCCGAGGGCGGCACGCCGAAGCTGCGCATGGTCGCGATGTCCGCGGGGCTCGGCCTGATCCGCGGCGTCGTCGTCGACCAGCACTTCGAGCAGCGCAACAGGTTCGGCCGGCTGCTCACCCTCGTCGCGCACTCCCCGCAGCTGCTCGGCCTCGGCGTCGACGAGGACACTGCGGCGGTCGTCACCGAGGGCCGCTACCTCGAGGTGATCGGTCGCGGCGCGGTCAGCATCTTCGACGGCAGTGCCGCGACGTCGAACGTCGACACCGCGCGAGGCAGCCAGCCGCTGCTGCTCTCCGGCGTGATCGTCCACTCGCTGCCCTCCGGCGCGCGGTTCGACCTCGCCACCCGCGCGCTGCTGCCCACCGTGCGCGGTCGCAAGGACGACCTCCGCGGAGTCACCCAGACCGACGAGCCGACGCGGAAGCCGTCGAAGCGCGCGATGAGCAAGCTGATCGCGCTCGAGGGTGCAGTGGGTCGCCGGGTCGACCCCGGCGAGCACCCGTCCGGCCGTCGCGCGAAGTCATCAGAGAGCTGAGGACTCCAGTCATGGTGCGCACGTCGTCACGCGAGCCGACCGCCGACCGCCGGCCGCCGGAGCCTGAGCTCACGCTCGTCTCCGCCAAGGTCTACCGCGGGCCCAACTTCTGGTCCTACGCGCCGGCCGTGCACCTCGTCGTCGACCTCGGCGGACTGGAGGACTGGCCCACCAACGACATCCCCGGCTTCACCGACGGGCTGCTCGGGCTGATCCCCGCGGTTGCCGACCACTCCTGCTCGCGCGGGCACAAGGGCGGGTTCCTCGCCCGGCTCGAGGAGGGCACCTGGCTCGGCCACGTCGCCGAGCACGTCGCCATCCAGCTGCAGCGGGAGACCGGCGCCGACGTCGGCCGCGGCAAGACGCGCAGCACCGGTCAGCGCGGCGTCTACAACGTCGTCTACGCGTACGCCGACGAGACGGTCGGGATGGCCGCCGGGCGACTCGCCGTGCGCATCGTCAACCACCTGGTGCGCCCCGACCCCGAGTTCGACTACGACGCCGAGCTCGAGCAGCTGCTGCTCCTCGCGCAGCGCGCGGCGTTCGGGCCGTCGACGCAGTCGCTCGTCGACGAGGCGTCCTCACGAGACATCCCGTGGATGCGGCTCAACTCCGGCTCCCTCGTGCAGCTCGGCCAGGGCATCCACCAGCGGCGGATCCGGGCGACGATGACGTCGCTCACGAGCAACCTCGCGGTCGACATCGCCAGCGACAAGGAGATGACGATCCAGCTGCTCGGCGCCGCCGGTCTGCCGGTGCCGAAGTCGGTGTCGGTGCGCACCTACGAGGGTGCGCTCGACGAGGCGCGTCGCCTCGGCTACCCGGTCGTCGTCAAGCCGCTCGACGGCAACCACGGCCGCGGCGTCGGGTCTCGACATCCGCGACGACGACGCCTTGCGCAAGGCGGTGGAGGTCGCGCAGTCGGAGTCGCGCCGCGGCTGGATCATCGTCGAGACGTTCCTCACCGGCGCCGACTACCGCTTCCTCGTCGTCGGCGGCCGGATGGTCGCCGTCGCGGAGCGCGTGCCGGCCCACGTGATCGGCGACGGCGCGCAGACGATCGAGGCGCTCGTCGCGCAGACCAACGCCGACCCGCGGCGCGGCGTCGGCCACGAGAAGGTGCTGACCCGCATCACCGTCGACGACGCCGCGGTGGAGATCCTGCGCGGCCAGGGCTACGCACTCGACTCGGTGCCCGCCGCCGGCGTGATGGTGAAGCTCGCGCTGACCGCCAACATGTCGACGGGAGGCATCTCGATCGACCGCACGATGGAGGCGCACCCGGACAACGTCGAGATCGCCGAGGAGGCCGCACGCGTCGTGGGCCTCGACGTCGCCGGCATCGACTTCATCGCCGTCGACATCACCGAGCCGGTGCGCGAGGCCGGGGGCGGGATCGTCGAGGTCAACGCGGCGCCCGGCTTCCGCATGCACACGCACCCGACCGTCGGCGACGCGCAGTTCGTCGCCAAGCCGGTGATCGACCTGCTCTTCCCGCCCGGCACGCCGAGCCGCATCCCGATCGTCGCGATGACCGGCACCAACGGGAAGACGACGACCTCGCGGATGGTCGCCCACATCTTCAAGGGGATGGGCCGCAAGGTCGGCATGACGTCGACCGACGGCATCGTCATCGACGAGCGGCTGGTCATCCGCGCCGACGCGAGCGGTCCGAAGAGCGCGCGCATGGTGCTGCAGAACCCGCGCGTCGACTTCGCCGTCTTCGAGGTGGCCCGCGGCGGTCTGCTGCGCGAGGGCCTCGGCTACGAGCGCAACGACGTCGGCGTCGTCCTCAACGTCGCGGCCGACCACCTCGGGCTCGGCGGCATCGACACCGTCGAGCAGCTCGCCGCCGTGAAGCAGGTCGTCATCGAGGCCGTGCCGCGCAACGGCTTCGGCGTGCTCAACGCCGACGACCCGCTGGTCGCCAAGATGTCGCGGCACTGCTCCGGCGACGTCATCTGGTTCTCGATGAAGGGTCCCGGCACGCCGGAGTGGGAGCGCATCGACGCGCACTGCCGCCGCGGCGGCCGCGCTGTGGTGCTCGAGCACGGCGAGCTCGGCGACATGATCGTGATCCGGCACGGCCGGCGCGCCATGCAGCTGGCCTGGACGCACCTGCTGCCCGCGACCTTCGGCGGCAAGGCCGTGATGAACGTGCAGAACGCCATGGCCGCCGCTGCCGCCGCCTTCGCGTCCGGTGCGCCGCTGCACGACATCCGGCAGGGACTCCGAACGTTCACGACGTCGTACTACCTGGCGCCCGGCCGCCTCAACATCGCCGAGGTCGACGGCGTCACCGTCCTGGTGGACTACTGCCACAACGCGGCCGGCATGCGGATGCTCGGCGACTTCGTCGAGAAGCTGACCGAGCCGGTGGGCGACGACATCGTGCGGCACCGCCGGATCGCGGTCATCGCGACAGCCGGCGACCGGCGCGACCAGGACATGCGCGATCTCGGCGAGGTCGCCGCCGGGCACTTCGACATGATCGTGGTCCGCGAGGACGCGACACTGCGCGGCCGCAAGGCGGGGGAGACCGCCGCACTCGTCGCCGACGGCGTCCGTGCCGCGATGGAGACGGGGGTGCGCTGTCGCACGGTCGAGATCGTGCTGGCCGAGCTCGACGCCGTACGCCGGGTGCTCGACCTCGCCAACCCCGGCGACCTCGCGGTCCTCTGCGTCGACAAGGCGAGCTCGGTGTGGGCCGAGGTCGAGGCCCGCTCGCATCTTGCTCAGGCCGGAGCCCGCGAACGCGCCGGCGACCCCGACCTGTAGCGCTACCCGCGCGCGGCGAGGACTCGCGTGCGGATGCCCTCGGCGTCCATCGACGTCGCGCCGACCGAGGTGAGCCAGGCGTCGCACTCGACCCGGTCGGCGTGGCACATGAACGCGACGACGTCTCCCGGCTGGGCCGACGTGACCGCCGCCTGAAGGCCGGACAGCTCGTCGGCGAAGACCGGCGCGTCGTCGATGCCGCCTTCGCGCAGCCCGTCGAGCAGCAGGCCGCTCATCTCCGCCCGGTCGCGGCCCCGCAGGTACTTCTCCTTCTCCGCGATGACGACGTGGTCGGAGCGCCGCGCGGTGATCTCGCCGAGGCTGCGCAGCAGGTCGTCGGTGCGGTCACCCGCCGTCCCGAGCACCGTGCGCACTGCGGCGCCGGGCAGGCGCAGTCCGTCGGCGACCTGCAGCAGCGCGAGCAGGCTCTCCTCGTTGTGCGCGAGGTCGAGCACCACGACGACGTCGCCGAGCGCGTAGAGGTTGAGCCGCCCCGGGTTGAGCGCCGGGTCGGGCGCGAAGGTCCGCAGCCCCTCGACGACCGCTTCCCGCGGCAGTCCGATGCCGAGCCCCGCCGCAGTGGCCGCGAGGGCGTTCGCCAGGTTGTACGACGACAGCCCGGAGAGCGTCATCGGCACGTCGACCACCGGCACGAGCTCGTCGATGTCGAAGCTGCCGCTCACGACGGCGACGTGCCCGTCGGCGACCGTCGCGGCGCGCCCGCCGTCGTCGAGCGCCGCGCGGATGCCGGGGGAGTCCGGGTCGGGCGAGAACACGAAGGGCCGGCCCTTCGAGCCGGCGCGCATGGCCAGCGTCCGGGGGTCGTCGGCGTTGAGGACGCACCACCCGCTGGACTTGGTGACGCGGGTGATGATCGCCTTGACCTCGGCCAGCTCGTCGATCGTGTGGATGCCCTGCAGCCCCAGGTGATCGGCGCTGACGTTGGTGACGACCGACACGTCGTTGTGCGCCGCGCCGAGCCCGCGCAGCAGCAGCCCGCCGCGCGCGGTCTCGAGCACCGCGAGCTGAACGCGCTTCTCCGCCAGCACCCGTCCCGCGCCGCCGTACCCGGACCAGTCGCCCTCCTCGACGCACTCGCCGTCGATCCAGATGCCGTCCGTGTTGGACCAGCCGACGACGAGTTCGGCGCATCGCGCCATGTGCGCGATCAGCCGCGTCGTCGTGGTCTTGCCGTTGGTGCCGGTGACCGCGACGACCGGGATGCGCGGCCGCGGAGTCCGCGGCGGGGGACCCGGCTCGCCGGCCAGCAGCGCGGTCACCGCGTCGTCGAGCGACATCCCGTCGACGAGCGCGGCGAGCGCGACGCCGAGCCGCCGAGCCAGCTCGCGCTGGCGCCAGGGGAACGCGACGGTCAGCTGACCCGCCTCGGGACCCGGCCGGCTGCGCACCGCGAGCCGGCCCGAGCCGGCGGCGGTCGCCAGCCGTCGCGTCGCGGACGCGAGGAGTCCGGCCACGGCGCGATTGCGCACCTCGGTCCCCGGCCGGCCGGGGCGCGCCTCACCGCCGTTCACCGCGGCGGCGTACGCCGTGAGGTCTGGCTCCGACAGCGCGTGCAGCCGCGTGACGTCGAGGACGACCTTCACCGCTGCGCGGGGGAAGTAGAGGTTCGGGCCGTCGAGCACCCGCAGCTCGACGAGGCAGGCGGGAGCGTCGTCGGGGCGGTGCGGCACGGGGAGAGACTGTCACAGTGCCGGTTGCGCTTCCGGCGGAGAGAGAGCGTGACGTGAGCCTCAGGGACAAGCTGGCCGACGGACCGGTGTACGGCGTGTGGTCGACCATCGCCGATCCGGTCGTCATGTCGCTCGTCGCGGTGCCGGGGATCGACTACGTGGTGATCGACCTACAGCACGGCGCGGCCGACGAGCGCGACCTGCCGGCGATGACCGCCGTGGCGCGCGACCACGGGCTCGCACCGCTGGTGCGCGTCCGGGCACCGCAGGCGACGTACGTCTCGCGGGCGCTGGACCTCGGCGCCCACGGCGTCGTCGTCCCGCACGTCGACACCGCCGCGATCGCGAGTCACGTTGCCGATGCGTGCCGCTACGCGCCCACGGGCCATCGCTCGTTCGGTCGGCTCGTCGGGGGAGTCGACGACCCGCTCTGCGTCGTGATGGTCGAGTCGGCCACCGCCGTCGCGAACGCCGACGAGATCGCGGCCGTCGACGGCGTCGACGCGATCTACGTGGGGCCGTGGGACCTCTCGCTCTCGCTGGGCTGCGCGCCCGACCCGGCCGACCCGACGCTGGCGGCGGCGCTGCGGACTGTGTGGGCCGCGGTCGCCCGGGTCGGCAAGCCGGTCGGGACGCACGCCGGGGACGGGGTGACCGCGCGGGGCTACGTCGCGGCGGGCTGCCGGCTGGTGACGGTGGGCACCGACAGCGGATTGATCCGGCGATCCGCGGGCGTCGAGCTTGCCGCAACGCTAGATTCGGACGGGTGAGCGTCGACCCCAGATCCCGGTCGCGCGGGTATCCCCCTGACTCCGTCACCGGGCTGCCCGGGCGTGATGCGCTCGAGCGTCACCTCGCCGACGTCGAGCTCCCGGTCTCCCTCGTCGTGCTCGACGTCGACCACTTCGCGACCGTGAACGCCACGCTCGGGCACGCCTCCGGTGACGACCTGCTGCGGCAGATCGCCGGTCGCCTGCTCACTCACCGGCCCGACGGCAGCTTCCTCGCCCGCACCGGAGGCAACACCTACGCGCTGGCCGTGCACGGCTCGGACGCCGGCCGGGCGTCGACCGCCGCCCTGGCCGAGCGACTGCTGGCCTGCCTGCGGGATCCGTTCGAGCTCGATCAACGCACGTTGCGGGTGTCGGCGAGCGCGGGCGTCGCACTGCCGTTGGAGATGGACGCGGACTCCGTCCTGGTCGTCGACGACCTGCACCGCCGAGCGGATCTGGCGCTCGCGGAGGCGAAGGAGACGGCCCGCGGCCACTACGACGTGTGGGAGCCGCAGCTGTCGCTGCGCAACGCGCTCAAGCTGGACGCGCAGCAGCTGCTGCGCGTCGCTCTCGCCGGCCCGAGCGGCCTGACGATGCACTACCAGCCGTTCGTCGACGTGCGGACGCGCCGGATCACCGGCGTGGAGGCGCTGGTCCGCGTCGCCGGCCCGCAGGTCGACGGCGGCGCGACGACCCTCGTCGCTGCGGCGACGGACACCGGTCTGCTCGCCGCTCTCGACGGTCGGGTGCTGGACCTGGTGCGCGAGGACGTGCCGCTGCTGCTCGACTGGCCGGACACGGACGCGCTGCGCATCCACGTGAACGTCTCCGCCGCCGGGCTCGTCGACCCGTCCTGGCTCGCCCGGCTGGGGATCAACCGCGGTGTGGTCGAGTCCGACGGCTCGCCACGGCTGTGCATCGAGGTCACCGAGCACGCTCTGGTCGAGACCGGCAGTGCCGGGTCGCGCCACCTCGACGAGCTCCGTGAGGCGGGGCACCTGGTCGTCCTCGACGACTTCGGCGCCGGCTTCACCAGCCTGGCGACGCTGGCCAGCCTGCCGGCCGACATCGTCAAGCTCGACCGCTCGCTGCTCTTCGACGTCGACTGCGATCGGCGGCGGCGCGCGGTACTGTCCGGCGCGATAACCCTGGCCCACGACCTCGGCCTGCGGGTCGTGGCCGAGGGCGTCGAACGTGAGGAGCAGCACGCGGTGCTGATCGAGCTCGGCTGCGACGAGGCGCAGGGATGGCTGCACAGCGAAGCCGTGCGCCCGCCGGTGGCGGCATGAACGTGTCCTTCCGGCTCCCGCACGAGCCGAGCAGCGCCGGTCTGGCTCGCACCTATCTGCGCGGCGTCCTCGACGACTGGGGTACGTCGGAGCGCATCGAGGACGCGATGCTGCTGGTGACCGAGCTGATCGCCAACGCGGTGATCCACGGCAGTGCCGAGGTCCGGCTCGACGTCGACATCGAGGACTCCGTCCTCAGGGTCCGGGTGGCCGACGGCTCGCCGGTGCTCCCGCGGAAGCCGGACGCGTCGGCGTCCGGGTCGGGACGCGGGCTGGCCATCGTCGAGAGCCTGGCCGACAAGTGGGGCATCGCCCCGAACAACGGCATCGTCGACGGCAAGACGGTGTGGTTCGAGCTGAAAGGCTGACCGACTAGCCGGCGATGGCCCCGGTGGCGAGGCCGACGACGTGCCGGTCCACGACCAGCTCCGCGCCGATCTCGGCGGGGGGCTGCCAGCCGGCCTCGACCAGGCAGGTGTAGAGCTGGACCCGGGCGCCGATCAGCGCCTCGGAGGCGGCGATCTGGGCCCGGGCGGACGAGTCCGAGCGGTCCCCGACCAGCCGCTCGGTCGCGTCCTCGTGGTCAAGGCAGGCGGCCTGGTAGAGCTCGAGGCAGAGGAGCAGGCGGTCGAAGTCCGGCGTCACAGCGATGCCCCCAGGCCGAATCGGGAGGTACTGGGGCAGATCCTGACCCCGAGTCGTCGTACGGCGCAACGACCGTCACCCGTTCGGCCGAGTCGCGCGTCGTGCGGCAGGCCCGGGCCGGCCGACGGCGAACTCCTCCGCGCATGTCCCGTGCTGCCCGCCGGCTCCGCCGTGCCCTCGTGCCGGCACTGCTCGTCGCGGCGACGGCATGGGCCCCCGGTGGGTACGTCGCGTCGGCCCAGGAGCTGCCGTCGCTGCCGGCGCAGGACCTCGCGGCGTACGTCGACCCGATGGTCGGCACCTGGGCGCCCGGCTTCACCGTCCCCGGCGCGGCGACACCGTTCGGGATGACCCAGGTGTCGCCGGACACCGGCGGCCCGGTCGCCTACAGCGGGTACAGCTACCACGACCCGACGATCAACGGGTTCAGCCACATCCACCTCAGCGGTCCCGGCGTGAAGAAGGCCGGCGACATCCCGTTCCTGCCGACCGTCGGCGAGGTGCTGACCAGCGACCGGACGCTCTACGCGTCGCCGTACGACCACGCGACGGAGACAGCCGAAGCCGGCTACTACGCAGTGACGCTGGAGCGGTACGGCGTCCGGGCCGAGCTGACCGCGTCGACCCGCACCGGCATGCAGCGCTACACCTTCCCGCCCGGCGCGGCCGGCAACGTGATGCTCGACGTCGGCCGCAGCGTCGAAGGTCTGCACGCCGGCGCGATCGAGGTCGTCGACGACGACACCGTCCGGGGCTGGGCGCGCGGTCGCTACCCGGTCTTCTTCGAGGCCGACTTCTCCCGCCCGTTCTCCTCCTACGGCACCTTCGTCGGCTCCGCGCTGAGCCCGGCGAGCAAGACCGCGACCGGCACCGGCGCAGGCGGCTGGGTGTCCTTCGACACCGTCGCCGCGCAGACCGTGACGGTGAAGGTCGGCATCTCCTTCGTCGACGCGGCCGGCGCGCGGCGCAACCTCGACGCCGAGGCGCCGACGTTCGACTTCGACGGCATGCGCGCCGCGGCCCGCGCCGCGTGGAACGCCGAGCTGGCCAAGGTCGCGGTCGAGGGCGGCACGCCGGTCGACCAGAAGACCTTCTACACGGCGCTGTACCACTCGCTGCTGCACCCCAACGTCTTCAGCGATGTCGACGGCCGCTACGTCGGCTTCGACGGCCAGCCGCATGCGGCAACCGGGCGCATGCAGTACGCCAACTTCTCGTCGTGGGATACGTACAAGGCACAGAACCAGCTGCTCGCGACGGTGTGGCCGCAGCGCTACCGCGACATGCTGCTGTCGCTGCTGGCCGACGCGCGCGAGGGCGGCTACCTCCCGCGCTGGGGCGAGCAGAACCGCGACGCGTCGCACATGAGCGGCGACCCCGCGATCCCCACGATCGTCGACGGCTACTGCCGCGGCGTCCTGGCCGGCGTGCCCGACAGCGAGATCAACGCGTTGTACGACGAGATGAAGGAGCTCGTGACGCGGCGGAGCGCAGCCTGGCAGTCGCACGGCTACGTCCCGCTGCAGACCTCCAGCAGCGGCGCCGGCACGACGCTCGAGTACGGCGTCGCCGACTTCGCGCTCGCGCTAATGGCGCACGAGCTCGGCCGCACCGCCGACGAGGCGACGTACGCCGAGCTGTCCACGGCGTACCGCACGCTGCTCGACCCCGAGACCGCGTGGATCCGGCCGCGCAACGACGACGGCAGCTGGCTGACGCCGTTCGACCCCGCGACCGACGAGACCGGCTTCCAGGAGGGCAACTCCTGGCAGTACTCCTGGCTCGCGCCGCACGACGCCGGCGGGCTGTACGACCGGATGGGCGGCAACGCCGTCGTCATCGACCGGCTCGACACGCACTTCAGCGAGCTCGTCGCCGGCACCGCGCCGGTGCTCGTCGCCGAGACGCAGAGTCGGGCGACGCTCTTCGGCCTCGCCTACCGCACGAACCAGTACGCCCCGGGCAACGAGCACGACCTGCAGACCCCGTGGATGTACCCGTTCGCGCGCCAGCCGTGGAAGACGCAGTCGGTGCAGCGGCAGATCCAGGGCGTCTTCCGCCCGACCATCGACGGTCTCCCCGGCAACGACGACCTCGGCTCGCTGTCCGCGTGGTACGTCTGGAGTGCCCTCGGCCTCGGCCCCGTCACGCCGGGAGCGCCGTTCTACGTCGTCGGCAGCCCGGTCTTCACCCGGGCCTCGATCGACCTGCCGGGCGCGCGGGACCTCGTCATCGAGGCACCGGGCGCGTCCCTCGTCAGCAAGTACGTCCAGAGCGCGACCCTCGGCGGTGCCCCGCTCGACCGCGCGTGGATGACGCACGACGACCTGATCGAGGGCGGCACGCTGCACCTGGAAGTGGGTCCGACGGCGAACACCTCGTGGGCGACCGCCGCCTCTGCCGTGCCGCCGTCGCTGTCGTCCGCGCCGATGTCGGCGTTCGGCTGCAACCCGCAGGCCGCCGGCGCCGATCCGGAACCCGTGGTCCCCGAGGGGTCCCCGCTGCTGTTGGTCCTGCTGGGCGGCGCGACCGCCGCCGGTGTGATCGCCGTACGCCGCCGCTCTCGCTAGCCCCCTTCACACCAGCCGCGCCACGATCTGCTCAGGTGACGCCGTACGACGGGTCACTGCCCGTGTGGTCGGGGACGGCGCGCTGCCCGGGCAGGGCGATCTTCCAGAGGCACTCGCGGCACTGCATGGTGCGCCGGTGCGCGGTGCGGCCGATCGGCAGCCACGGGTGCTGCGACCACGACTCGTAGACGTCGAACATCCGGGTCTGCTGGCAGTTGCCGCAGTGGTGCTCCTCGGGGTCGAGGCGGCGTACGCGGCGCACGGTTCTCATCTGGGGGACAGCTCCTTGGGTCTCGCTCGAAGGTAGCCCCGCGGTGCAGACTCGTCAGGCGAATGGCAGAACTCGAAGAAGGCGGCACATGGTCGAGCGGGGGACACGTTTCGAGCGCTCGGTCCTGACCTTCGGCGTCGGCGGTCGACTCGCGGTCAGCGCGGTGGTGCTGATCCCGGTGCTCTGGGGGGTGTCGCTCGGCCTCGTCGGCCTCGCCGGCGCGTTCCTGTGGGGGATCTTCGTGCTGCCACGGGCGCTGCGGGACGTCTGGCGTCCGGCGGCACTGCCGGCGACCGACCTGACCCGGCTGCGCGACCAGGCCCGGCTCGAGCGCGAGCATCGCGAACGCGTCGTCTATGCGGACAACCCGGACGACCGGGTCGGCGACCGGCCGGGCCAGCGGCGCTGGTAGCGGCTCAGCCGCCGAGCGCGCCGGCGGTGAGCTGGGCGACGAGCTGGTCGACGTCGACGACCGCGGCGACGCCCGGTGGGGGAGTCCAGCCCAGCTCGACCAGGCAGCGGTACATCGCGAGCCGGGCGGTGATCACCTGCTCCGCCGAGTCGAGGTGGTCGCGCAGCGCGCTCGCCGGCGCGTCCGGCCGGGACACGACGGCCGTGTGGTCCTCGTAGTCGAGCAGCGCCGCCTGGTACCGCTCGAGGCAGGAGAGCAGGGCAGCGGCGGGCTCGACCTGGCCGTCGCCGGTCGGCTGCGCGGGAATCGACCTCATCGCCCGAAGTTACCCACGGTGGTGCGCACGAATCCATGACCCGTGACCGGATCACGCAACGGTGACGCCCGGGGAGAGCTCGTGCAGGGAAGCCATCCGGCGCCCCCAGCTGTCGATCGAGTCGTCATGGGTGGTCGCGAGGGCGAGGTGGATCCGGTCGCCGAAGCGGCCGAGCCAGTGATCGCTGTCGAAGCCGGCCGGTCCGTGCAGCGCGCCGAGGATCGACCCCGCCGTCGCGGCGAAGCTGTCGGTGTCGTTGCCCTGGCAGACCTGCAGTCCGATGCCGTCGGTCGCGCCGCGCGCGAAGCGCAGGGTCGCGAGCACCGTGCCGATCTCCTGCACGATCCGGCAGTGCGTGTAGACGGCGTACCGGCCGTTGATCCGCTCGTAGGCGTCGATCCAGTCGGTGGCGGCGCGCACCTGGGTCAGCGAGTCGTCGAGGATCGCGCGCAGCCGTGATCTCGCCGGCACCACTCGGGCTGCCGTCGTCGCCACGTCCTCCCAGTCGTCGGCGACCAGTGCGGTCGCGACGGCCGCGGCGGCCCACATCGCGGCGTACACGCCGGTACGACGATGCGTCAGCGTCGCGTCGCGATGGGCGAGGGTCGCGGCGGCGACGGGATCGCCGGGGCAGGCATAGCCGTAGGCGTCCACGCGGATCAGCGCGCCGCAGTGCTCCTCGGCCGGGTTCAGCAGCGCCGTGGACGGATCGCTGCCGGTGAACGACGCGAGCCCTGCGGCGAGCAGCGCGGTCCGCTCCGGGCCGAACGTCGCGGCCACCGGCAGGTTGAGCAGCCACAGCCGGCGCAGGTCGTCGTGGGTGAAGTCGCGGCCGTGTCGCTCGAGCACGACGGTGGCCAGTGCGGTGTAGCCGAGGTCGTCGTCCTCGGGCACGTGGGCGATCCGCTCGCGGACGCACTCGGGCCACTGCGGCTGCGGCGCGCGCAGGCGCGCGTTGCTGGCCTCGGTCACGTAGTCGATGAGCGGCCACTCGCCCGCCGGCTCGAGGACCGCGCGCAGCTCAGCGAAGGTCGGGTCGAACTCGAACGGCTTGCCGAGGACGCAGCCGGCCACCCGAGCACCCCATGCGGTGCGCACCCGCTCCGCGACGTCGGCGCCGTGGGGCCGAGCCTCCGGGAGGTCGCACTCGGCCAGCACCTCGGCCAGCTCGGTCGGCTCGTGGTGCGGCCAGCCGTCGACGAGCGGCGCGTCCGCGATGCGCTGCGCAACGGCGTGCAACGCGTCCCAGGACTCAGGCGCCGACTCGAGGTCGGCCTCGACCTGGTCGAGGTCGTGGCCCTGCTCGCGCCGGTCGGCGATGACCTGGCGCAGCAGCGCGCGAAGCGCCTCGGGCGGCAGGAGCAGCCCGCTCATGCCGAGCGGGTGACCTTCGACAGCCCGCGCGGATCGTCGGCGTCGACGCCGCGCTGCCTCGCGCGGGCCAGTGCGGTGAGCTGTCCGGCCACCAGCCAGAGGATCGCGGCGGCCGTCGGGTCGACCAGCGAGGGAAGCGTCACGTCGTACGACGGGTCGGCGCCGACCCGCATGACGTCGAGGCCGGCGGCGGCGGTGTTGGGGTCGGTCGGGTCGAGGAAGGCCAGCGTCGGAGACGTCACGGCGACCGGCCCGTGCAGGTGCTCGACCAGTGGCTCGGAGGTGAGCAGCCGCCCTCCCGTCTCGGCGAACTTCAGGGCGACCTCCGCCGCCACCCACTCCGCGCCCAGGCCGCCCGCGACGACGTGCTCGGGGTGCGGGCCCGCGGCGAGCGCGCCGTGGTCGGCATCGATCAGGCGGTGCACGGCGCTGACCAGCGGTGCGACGTCGAGCTCGCCGGCGAGTGCGCGCAGCAGCAGCACCGAGGTCGTCACCGACTTGGTCGCCGCGATGACGTGCTCCGGTCCAGCCGCGCAGTCGAGCACGACGTCGGCGAGCGGGACCAGCGGCCCGCTGCCGTTCGTCACGGTGACGACGGCGCACCCGGTGAGCCGCGCCCGGCGTACCGCCTCGACGAGTGACGGGGTCTGGCCGGACTGGGATACGGCGATGACGACGTCGCCGGCCTGCATGACGGGCGGCGGCACCGCGGCGCCCGGCGCGGGCGGCACGTCGGCCGCGATGCCGGCGAGCTCGAGTGCGGCGGCGCCGATGCCTGCCGCGTGCCGGCTGGAGCCGACGCCCAGGATGCGCACCGCCCTCGCGCCGGCGAGCAGCGTGCGCGCCGTGACCAGGGCCGCCGCGTTGACGCCCTGCACCCGCGCGAGCACTGCGGGCTGGTCGGCGACGTCGGCGGCGTAGCGGCGGCCTAGGGCCATCGCGTCGCCGTCAGGTCCGGGCGAGGACACCGTCGGCCCACCGGTTGATCTCGTCGGCCGCCACCTCGGCGACCTGCGCCGCCGACAGGCCGGCCACCCGCTCGATCTGCTGGAACGTCGCGCCGGGGACGAGCAGGGTGATCTCTCGCGCGACCGCGATCGGGTGGATGAGCGGGTCGCCGTCCCAGGCGATGACGTGCGTCGGCACCCGGAAGCCCGGCAGCGCCGCAGGGTCGACCGCGCGCTGGTCGGGGATGTGCCGCATCGCGACCTTCAGGGACGCGAGGTCATGGGTGCGCAGCGCCGCGACGAGGTGCGGGTCGGCTCGCGGGTCGTCCGGGTGGAAGCCGGCGCACAGCTCGATCAGCCCGTTCATGCCCTTGCGCGAGCCGCGCCACAGCGCCGCCCGCAGCGGCGCGAAGCGCAGCCAGCTCGGCCGCTGCAGCGCGTTGCCGCCGGGCGCGATGAGCATCAGCCCGCGCGCGCGGCCGGGTCGGTCGGCCTCGTGTCGCAGGATCGTGTTGGCGCCGTGACTGCCGCCGACGAGCAGCGGCCGATCGAAGCCGACCGCATCGAGGACGGTCGAGAGGTCGGTGGCGATCCGGTCGTAGCCGTAACGGCCTCGGTCGAGCAGCGGCGTCGATCGGCCGTGCCCGCGGGTCGAGTAGTGCAGCACGCGGAAGCGCGCGGCGAGCCGGTCGACGACCGGCCGACCGTCCTCGAGACTGCCGGAGAGGCCGTGCAGCCACACCAGCTCGGGTCCGGTCCCGACGACCTCCGCCTCGAGCTCGACGTCGGGCTCGACGGCGATCCTCACGCGAAGACGCGGTGGCGCTGGTCGAAGGCGTGAGCGAGTCCCCACGCCGCGGCGGACTTCACCGACTTGGGTGCGGCGCTGGGCTCCACGGTGCGCTCCGGCATGGCCGCGGCGATGGCGGGAACCAGACCGGGGTACCCGCGAGCCAGGCCGCCGGCGACCACCACCAGATCGGTGTCAGCGAGTCGCTCGGCGCGGATGCCCTTCGCGACTGCCGCGGCGACCGCGGTCACCGCTGCGGTGTCGAGCGAGGCGGGTAGTGCCCAGCCCGCGGCGACGGTCTCGAGGCAGCCGGTGCGCCCGCAGGGGCACTGCCGGTCGCCGAACCCGACGCGGTGCCCGAACAGGTTGGCGCTGAGCACCCGACCGCCGCGCACCACGGCGCCGCCGACGCCGGTGCCGAGCCCGACGTAGGAGAGGTCCGCGCCGTCGCGCATCGCGCTCTCGCCGAGCGCCGCGGCCTCGGCGTCGTTGAGGACCAGGTCGGCGCGCGCGTCAAGGCCGATCGCCTGGGCCGGGTCGACGTCGTACCAGCCGAGGTTCGAGGCGGCGACCACGCGGCCGACGGAGATCAGCCCGGGCACGGCGAGCAGGAGGGGAGTCCCGGCGGTCGCGTGCGCGCCGGATCGGACAACCGGGTCGCCGCCGGCGAGCACGACGGTCTCCACGCCACCGGCGCCGACCTCGATGCAGGTGAGCGGGCTGCGCGCGGGGTCGGGCACGGGCACTCCGGAGGGGTCGGCGGGGCAGTAGGGGTATTTGCAAGGAGAGTTTGCAAATACAGTCGCTGCGGTGTCAAGGTCGGCCGGACCGGAGGGAGTCACTCGTGCTGGCGCTGCGCGGCGGGCGCGTCCTCACGGCTGACGGCTGGACCGAGGCCGACCTGCACGTCGACGCCGGGCGCCTCGGCGGTCCCGCGGTCGGCGAAGCGCGGGGTTCGGGCATCGCGGATGTCCTCGACGTGGCCGGATGCGTCGTCGTCCCCGGATTCGTCGACCTGCACGTGCACGCCGCCGGCGGATGCGCGGCACAGGGCCCCGACGCCGACCTCGACGGCATGGCGCGGACGCTGGCCCGCGGTGGCGTGACCTCCTTCCTCGCCGCGTCGTTCACCGCGCCGCTTGACGAGCTTCGCGCGCTGATCGACGGTCCGCGGCCGACCTCGGGCGCGCGTTGCGTCGGCGTGCACCTCGAGGGACCGTGGCTGTCGCCGGCCGCCGCCGGCGCGCAGCCGGTGGCGGCGCTGCGCGCCCCCTCGGTCGACGAGGCGATCGCGCTCGTCGACGGCACCGACGTACGCGTGGTGACCGTCGCGCCCGAGCTGCCCGGCGGGCTCGACCTGGTGCGCGCCCTCGTCGACCGCGGAGTTCGGGTGTCGCTGGGCCACAGCACCGCGTCGTACGACGAGGCGGTGATGGCCATCGAGGCCGGTGCGTCCGGCGTCACGCACTGCTTCAACGCGATGTCCCAGCTGACTGCTCGCGACCCCGGGCTGGTGGGGGCGGCGATGGCGACGCCGGGGCTCGTCGTCGAGGTCATCGCCGACGGTGTGCACGTGCACCCGGCCTCGTTCCTGGCTCTGCACGCCGCCCGCGGTGCCGAGTCGGTCGCGCTGATCAGCGACTGCGTCGACGGGTGCGGTCCGGCCAATGCGCTGGTCCGCGACGGTGACGTGCTGCGTCTCCCGGACGGCACCCTCGTCGGGTCCGCGCTCTCGCTCGCCGACGCTGTGCGCCACGTCGTCGCCTGGGGCGTGCCGCTCGAGGATGCGGTCGCGATGGCATCGACGACGCCGGCGCGCGCACTCGGCGTGGACGCCGCGATCCGCGCTGGTGCCGTCGCCGACCTGGTGGTCCTCGACGGCGACCTGCGAGTGCGCCAGGTCGTGGTGGGCGGAGTCGTGCAGTGACCGCGACCGTGGTGACGACCGCGGTCGGGGAGGTCGAGTACGCCGAGGTCGGCAGCGGCCCGGTGGTCCTCATCGTGCACGGCACGCCCGGTGACTGGCGGCAGGCCAAGGGACTCGCCGAGGACCTCGCGGGTGCCCATCGGGTGCTCCTGCCGTCGCGGCCGGGCTACGGCCGCACGCCTCTGTCCACCGGGCGGTCACCCCGTGAGCAGGCCGAGGCACACGTCGCGCTGCTGGACGCGCTCGGCGTGGAGTCGGCCGCGATCATCGGCATCAGCGGCGGCGGGCCGTCCGCGCGGGCGACGGCGGCGCATCATCGGGGTCGCTGCACCCACCTGGTGCTGATCTGCGCCGTCGCCGAGCACCTGATGACCGTGCCGGCCGCGACCCGGCTGCTCGCGTCGGTGCCCGGTCTCTGGGAGGCCGGTGCGCGCGTCGCGTCGCGGCGCGCGCAGCGCCGGCTCACCGACCGAGACGCGGCGCTGCAGCGCGCGGTGGCCGAGCTCGGCCCGGCCGAGCGCGCGGCCGTCGTCGGCGACCCGCTTGCCGAGCAGGACCTGCTCGCCTTCGCCGACGCGCGGGTCAGCGCGATGCGCGCCGTCACCGGACTGCGCAACGACTTCCGCTGGTTCCACGGCACCGCTGTCGCCGACCCCTGGCCACCGGGCGCGAACCTGCCGACACTGGTGCTGCACGGCGCCGACGACGGAGTCGTGCCGGTGGCACAGGGACGGCACCACGCCGACTCGATCCCCGGTGCGGTGCTGGAGGTGCTGCCCGACGTGGGGCACGGCTTCGCGCTGTCGATGCGGCGTACGACGTCCGCGCGCATCGCCGCGTTCCTGGAGGAGAAGTGACGCTCGCGATCGACGGCGGTACGCCGGTGCGCTCGCGTCCGCTGCCGGTCGGCAAGGGCGCGGAGGTCCTCGGCGCCGAGGAGCGCGAGGCGGTGCTGCGCGTCCTCGACTCCGGCTCGCTGTTCCGCTACTACGGGCCGGTCGAGCCGCGGGAGGTCGCCTCCTTCGAGCGAGAGGTCGCCGACTTCTCCGGTCCCGGCTGCCGCGCGGTCGCGGTGTCGTCGGGCACGGCGGCGCTGCGCACCGCGCTGACCGCGCTCGGTGTCGGACCCGGCGACGAGGTCGTCATACCGGCGTGCACCTTCGTCGCGTCCGTCAACGCCGTGGTCCTCGCCGGCGCGTTGCCGGTCTTCGCCGAGATCGACGACACCCTCGGGCTGTCCGCCGAGTCGGTGCGCGCCGTGCTGACGCCGCGGACAGCGGCGGTGATGCCGGTGCACCTCGACAACGGCCAGGTCGACCTCGACGCGCTGCTGTCGGTGACGCGGCCGGCCGGCGTGCCGGTCGTCGAGGACACCGCGCAGTCGATGGGCGCAACGCTGCACGGCTGCCGGCTCGGCACGATCGGCGACGTCGGCGCCTACTCCATGCAGCTGGACAAGAACATCACCACCGGCGAGGGCGGGGTCGTCGTCACGCGCGACGAGCGGCTTGCGCTGCGGGCGGCGGCGTACCAGGACCAGGGCGGTCACTTCCTCACCCAGCACGGCGCGGGCCGCGACCACGCGCCGGAGCCGTTCGTCGGCGACAACCTGCGGCTCACCGAGATCCAGGGCGCCATCGCGCGCGTGCAGCTGCGCCGGCTCGACGACACGATCGTGCGGATGCGGGCGCACAAGGCGACGATCGTCGCGGGGGTCGGAACTCTTGCCGGTGCGACGCCGCGCCGGTATCCCGACCCGGTCGGTGAGGGTGGCTCGGGCATCTGCTGGGTCTTCGATGATGCTGCCGTTGCCGCGCGCTTCGGCGCGGCGCTCTGCGCCGAAGGGGTGCCTGCGGGCTCGCCGTACGGCGGCCTGCCGGTCTACGCGACGCCGGCGATCCTCGAGCAGCGGACCGCGTCGATGAAGGGACACCCGTGGCATGCCGGTGAGGTTGCGGCGTACCGCATGGGCATGTGCCCGCAGACCGAGGACCTGATGTCGCGCGTCGTCCGCGTCGGCGTGTCCCCGGCGTACACCGCAGAGGACTGCGACGACGTCGTGACCGCGGTCCGCAAGGTGGCGGAAGCGGTCCTCGGGTGAGCGTCCGGGTCGCGGTCGTCGGCTGCGGCACCGTCGCGCGCATGACCCACCTGCCCGGGCTGCGCGCCGGCGGCGACGCGGACGTCGCCGTCTTCACCAGCCGTCGGCTGGACCGGGCAGCGGCGCTGCGCGACGAGTGGGGCTCGGGCGAGCTCAGCGCCGACTGGCGCGCAGTGGTAGCGCGACCCGACGTGGACGCGGTGCACGTGTGCCTGCCCAACGCGCTGCACGCCGAGGTCGCGGCCGCCGCATTGAGGGCGGGCAAGCACGTCCTCGTCGAGAAGCCGATCACCACGACGCTGGCCGACGCCGACCAGCTGCTGGCGCTGGCCGAGAGCGCCGGGGTGCTGCTCGGTGTCGCATTCGACATGAGGTGCCACCCGCTGCTCGCGGAGCTGCGCCGGCGGCTGCCGACGATCGGCACGGTGCGGTCGGTGCAGGTGTCGTTCGGCCACGGCGGACCGCAGGAGTGGGCGCCCGACGCGACCTGGTTCCGCGACCCGGGGCTGGCCGGCGGCGGGTGCCTGATGGACCTCGGCGGACATGTCCTCGACCTGCTCCGGTACGCCGTCGGCCCGGTGACCGAGGTCCGATCCGCCGCTCTCGTCGGCCCGATCGACGAGGACGCGTCGCTGCGGCTCACCGTCGCGGGGCGTACCGATGCGCGGGTGGACCTGTCGTGGCACGCCGAGCCGCACCTGCGGCTGTCCGTCCTCGGCAGCACCGGCGAGCTGTCGGTCACCGACGACGGGGTGCTCTGCCACGACGGCGTGCCGGTCGACGTGCCTCCGCGCGAGCTCACGACGGCGGCCGGTGACTTCGCGCGTGCGGTCGCCACCGGCGGGCAGCCCGCCGCGACCGGCACCGAACGGCCGGGCCGCGCTGGCGGTGACGCTCGCGGCGTACGCCGCCGCGCGCACCGGGCTGCCGGTGGGGGTCCGTTGACGCTGCGCGCGGGTGTCGGCGTCGCGGACATCACCCCGACCGAGCCGGTGCGGCTGGCCGGCTTCATGGCGCGGCAGCCCGCGGTGCCGCCGCTCGTCGTCAACGACCGGCTCGACGTGCGCGCGCTTGCGCTCGACGACGGCGAGGTCGTCGCCCTGCTCCTGGTGCTGGACCTGGTCGGGCTCTCGGCGGCCTTCAGCGCGCCGGTCCGCGTGGCGGTCTCGGAGGCGACCGGCGTACCGGTCGAGCGGGTCCTGACGTCGGCGACGCACACGCACTCCGGTCCTGACACGCTGCTCGGCATGGACCTGTACGACGGCTACCTTCCCCAGCTCTGCGCGGCTGCGTCGGCGGCGGCGCACGCGGCGTTGGCCGCGTTGGTGCCGGTGTCGGTCGGAGTGGGCGAGGTCGACGTGCCGACGACGCTCGCGGTCAACCGCAGGGGTCGCGCGCACTCGCCGCGGCTGCAGCTCGTCGACCTCCGGGCGGGCGGCGGCGCGCCGGTGGCGAGCGTCGTGGGCGTCGGCATCCACCCCGTGACGCACGGACCGGACGTCCCGGTCGTCACCGCCGACTGGGTCGGGCACTGCCGCCGCGCGGTCGAGCGGGCTCGCGGCGGGACGGCGGTGGTGGTCAGTGGCGCGCTCGGCGACGTGAATCCACCAGGGGGCGACGGATACGACCGCAGCGGCGGGGGAGTCGAGCTCGCCACCTCCGTCGGCGAGGCGGTCGCCGCGCTGGCGGTCGACGCCGCCGACCGGGCGGTGGATGTGGGTGACTCGCTGGACCTCGCGCATCGCACGGTCGAGCTGCCGGTGGCCGACGCGCAGCTCTCGCGGCTCATCTCGGGTGGCGCCGAGACGGTCGTGGCCGAGCTGTTCGAGTGGACGGTCGGCGACCTGCGGCTGGTGTCGATGCCGGGCGAGCCGCTGTCCGGCTTCGCGACCGCGGTGGGTCGTCTCGGCCCGATGCTCACCGTCGGGCTGGCGCCGACGTGGCAGGGCTACCTGCCGCACCCCGACACGTTCGACGGCGGCTACGAGGACGACCTCGGGCTCGGCGCCCCGGCCATGCGCGTCCTGCTCGATGCGCTGAGTCGCTCATGACGACGACGTTCCACGGTGTGCTCGAGGGCTTCTACGGCCCGCCGTACGCCGACGACGCCCGGCTCGCCCTGGTGCGCTGGCTGCCCACGGTCGGCGGCCGTGACTACGTCTACGCGCCGAAGGACGACCCCTACCAGCGCGCGCAGTGGCGTGAGCCCTATCCGGCGGATCGGCTCGCGCACTTCGCGGAGCTGCTGGCCGAGGCCGATCGCTGCGGCGTGCGCGTGGGATTCGTCGTCTCTCCCGGGCTCGACTGGCACGACGGCGACGAGGCGGCGCTGGTCGCGAAGCTGCAGGCGTTCTACGACCTCGGCGTCGACAGCCTCGGCGTCGCGTTCGACGACGTCCCGCCGCGGCGGCGCCGAGCTCGGCGCGGTGCACGGCGCGGCCGTCGCGGCCGCGGTGGCCGCGCTGCCCGGCGACGTGCGGTGGTCGACCTGCCCGGTCGACTACGCGACCGACCACGCGACGTCGTACCTGCGCGCGTTCGCCGACGCGCTGCCCGCCGACGTCGACGTCTTCTGGACCGGGCCGGCGATCGTCAGCCCGACGATCACGGCGGACGACGGCGCGACGCTGTCGGCGGCGCTCGGCCGACCGGCTGGTGCTGGCCGACAACTTGCCGGTCGAACGACGGCCCGATGGCCGGCGTGCTGCACCTCGGTCCCTACCCGGCGCGCGACCGGCCGACTGCCGGCGCCACCGGTGGGCTGCTGCTCAACCTGATGCCGCTGCCGCCGGTCGCGAGCCGGGTCGGCGTGGCGGCCGGCTCTGCGCTGGTGGCGCGACCCCACCGGCGACCGCGTGGCGGCAGTGGCAGGCCGTGGTCGCCGGCGTGCCGGGCCTCGAGCCGCTCGCCCGGGCGTGCCGCTCGTGGCTCACCGACCCGGCGCCGGACGCCGAGCTGCGGGAGTGGGCGGTCGCGGCGCTCGACGGCGACACCCGGCTCGAGGAGTGGTTCGCCGCGCGGCTGTCGCAGCGGCCTGCCCGACGAGTGGCGGCCGAGCTCGAGCCGTGGCTCGACGGCGTGGGAGTGGAAGGCGTTCGGCCGTCGCCTATCGTGCTGCGACGCTTGCGCCCGCCAGGACGGCCCGGGCGAGGGCGTTCGGCGTCGCCGAGGCGTGCCGCCGGCTGCGGCCTGCAGGAGCAGCAGCTGTTCGGCATCCGCTGACGCCGTCTACCCGCGTCACCTCCGCGAGGGGGACCGCGAGCTGGCCGACGCGTCGGGTCGTGGTCGAGGGCGACACGCTGCGTCGACCAGCTGTGCCGTGCGCGCGCTCGACCGATTCTGACGGAGGTATCGGCGTGACGCGTCCTCGAGGCGCGCGGCATCGGGGTCTCGTTCGGCGGGGTCCGCGCCCTCGACGGCGTCGACCTCGACGTCGAGGCGGGCGAGATCGTCGGCATCATCGGCGCCAACGGCGCCGGCAAGACGACGCTGTTCGACTGCCTCTCCGGGATCACGCCCGGCGAGGGCACGGTGTCGCTCGGCGGCGTCGACATCACGCGCGCCGGCGCGCACGAGCGCGCGCACGCCGGGCTCGGCCGCAGCTTCCAGGACGCGCGGATGTTCCACTCGATGACGGTGCTCGACACGCTGCGGGTGGCGCGCGAGCGCAACAGCGAGCGGCTGGCATCGCGTCGTCGTCGACGCTGCTCGGGCTGGCGGCGTCACCCGGGAGGAGGAGCAGGCGGCGACCGACGGCGCGCTGAGGACATCGTCGAGGAGTTCGGGCTGGCGGCGTACCGCGACAAGCTGGTCGGCGAGCTGTCGACCGGCACCCGCCGGGTCGTCGACCTGGCCTGCCTGCTCATCCAGCGGCCGAAGGTGATCCTGCTCGACGAGCCGTCGTCCGGCATCGCGCAGCGCGAGGCCGAGGCGCTCGGCCCGATGCTGCGGCAGGTCCGCGACGAGCTCGGCTGCGCGCTGGTCCTGATCGAGCACGACATGCCGCTGGTGCTCGGGCTGGTCGACCGGCTCTACGCGCTGGAGACCGGCCGGGTCATCGCGCAGCGGCGACGCCGCAGGACGTCGTCGCCGATCCCGCGGGTGGTGCGGTCCTACCTCGGCGACGACCCCGCGGCCATCAACCGCTCGGGCTGAGGCCTACACAGCCAGGGTGAAGGGCTCGGACAGGACGAGGCCGGCGGCGCCGAGCAGGCCGGCGTCCTGGTCGAGCGGGACAGCATGACCTCGACCGCTCGCTGAGGTGCGGCAGGGTCCGCGCAGTGGCCGCTCGGCGATCCGCGCGCGCAGCGGCTCGCCGCCGCCGACCACGTCGCCGTGCAGCAGCAGGCGGCGCGGCGCCGAGCAGGTTGACGAGGTTCGCGAGCCCGACGCGCGAGGTTGTCGGCGTAGGTCGTCGAGCAGCGCCCGGCGCCGGATCGGACGTCGATCGCGGCGAGGCGTGGCGGCGTCGAGGCGCGACGCACCGGGCAGCCCGGCAGTGCGCGCTGCGGCGCGCAGCCAGCGCAGCGTCGCGATGGTCTCCCAGCAGCCGGTGCAGCCCGCAGCGCGCAGCGCTCGCCGTCGGGCTGTACGACCGGTGTGGCCGAGCTCGCCGGTCGCGCCGTCGTCGCCGCGGTAGAGCGTCGCCGTCGAGGACGAGGCCGACGCCCAGGCCGGTGCCGGTCTGCACCGAGGCGAAGGTCGACAGCCGCGGCCGTCGCCGAACCACTTCTCGCCGAGCGCCTGCGCGCGCGCGTCGTTGTCGACGAGCACCGGCACGCCGATCGCTGCTCGAGTCCGGTCCGCGATGGTGCGACGCCCGCGCGCCGGGCACCGGACCGGAGCCGAGCACCACGCCGGCGTCGGTGTCGCAGACGCCGGGCACCGCGACGCCGACGCCGAGGACGCGTCGCCGCCGGTCCGGCGAGAACCGCGCGCACCGCCGCTCACGACGGCTCGATCAGACTGGCTCGCGCGGCGCGTCGCGGTGACGGCAGGGCACCTCGACCCGCGCGAGCAGGTCGCCGCGGGCGTTGACCAGGGCGGCCTCGACGGACCGGTCGGAGAAGCGCGACCGCGACGCACAGCGCGGCCTCAGGTCGGAACCACAGCGGTCGGCCCGGCTTGCCGACCTTGACCGGCTCGCGCGTCGGCTCGGACTCCTCGAGCAGGCCGTCGTCGACGAGCCCCTGCACGATCACGCCGATGGTGGCGCGGGGGACGCCGGCGAGGCGGGCCAGGTCGGCGCGCGACAGCGGGCCCGTGGTCGCAGAGCGCCTGCAGCACCCGGGAGCGGTTGACGTCGCCGATGCTGGCGGTTGCTCAGCAGCACCGTGGGACTCGCCATCGGACTCGCCGTCGAGCGCGCCAGGCCGTGTCCGGCACGGCCGTTGACACCCTTCCGGCCTAATGTAGTCTGCGGCATACAAACTCCAGCCGACTCCCTGTTCTCCCGCACCGGCCCGGAGGGCGAGCGTGACCGATCCGCGCGTGAGGCCACTCGGCCATCGCCGTCGCCGCTCGTGCTGGTGACCTCGGTGCTGTCCATCGGCCAGGTGCAGTACGAGCGGGAGCAGCGCGCGAGCCGCGCGAATGGCGACGCGGGCCTGGTCCCCGGCGAGCTGGAGACCAGCGACGACACCCCCTCCGACGCCCCGACCGCCGGACCAGCGGCCAGCGCCGCTGCCGCGGCGTCGGCCTCCGCGTCGGCCGCCGCAGCGGCCGGGCGCACTCCCGGCGGCACGACGTCCGGTCGGACTCCCGCCGGCTCCGTGCCGACGGCCAAGCCGGCGGGCGGCGGCGCGGTCGGCGTACCCGACTTCGGGCTGAAGACGCAGGGCGTCACCGACACCACGGTCAAGATCGGCATCGACTACAACAAGTCCGGCTGCGGCGGCTCCGGTGCGCTCGAGGCCGCACTCGGCCCGGCGGTCACGTCGGCGACCCGGAGAAGGCGGTCGACGCGTTCACCCGCTACGTCAACGACACCGGCGGCGTGCGCGGCCGCACGCTGTCGATCGTCACCGTCGACGACGGCGGGCTCTACTGCCCTGAGCGCAACAGGCTCGGCGGCGATCGAGATGGTCGACGAGCACAAGGTCTTCATCGACGATCGTCGGCCTGCACGAGGTCGGCGACGGCGTGCTCAAGCGGCGCATCCCGATCTTCGGCGGGCGCAGCGACGCAAGGCCGAGCAGAAGCAGCGCGGCATCGGGCAGTTCCAGATCTTCCAGGACGCCGACGCCGACTTCGCCAACTGGGCCAGCTTCGGCAAGCACTACCTGGGCACCAACACCTCCGACCGGCGCGCCTGCTTCGTGCATCCGGACACCGCCGACTTCAACAACCTCGAGAAGATCCTCGTCGACAAGATGAAGCGACTACGGCCTCGCATTCGTCGACACGATCCGCTACGCCGACGACGCCGTCGACCGCGCAGCAGCAGGCCACCGCCGGCGGTCGATCCGGATGAAGGGCAAGTGCAAGCAGGTCTGGCTTCGTCGCCAACAACGCGATCGCGATGATCTTCTTCACCAACGCGGCGGAGCAGCAGGACTGGTACCCGACGTACACGTTCACCGGGCGCACCTACCTGGTCGACCAGGCGCTCGGCGGCTCGCTGATGCAGCCCAACCAGTGGCAGAACGCCATCGGCCTCTCGCCGCGCATCAAGCCGGGGGACCACCCGAACGAGAAGGCAACTGCCAGAAGATCTACGAGAAGTACTACCCGGGTGACGGCAGTCGACGTCGGCGTCGGTGCAGATCGCCTGCGCGAGCGTGCTGGCGACGACCGAGGCGATGAGCCGCGCCGTCGACCTGACCGGCGTGCCTCACCGCCAACTCGCTGATGGTCGGGGTCAACGCGATCCGGCGTGACTTCTACTGGGACGCGCACGTCCCGATGACCTACACGATCCCGACCAGTCTCACCCAGCCGTTCGACTTCACCGGCTACGACCACCAGACGGTGGTGAAGTGGAACTCCAGCGCCGGCGACTACGACGTTCCCGGAGTACCCGAAGTACTGGAAGCTCGGTTCGGTGCCGGGAAGGCCGGCGGCGAGGACCTGCGGCCGTACTTCGACGACACGTGGAAGAAGCCGTAGCGCCCGAGGCGAGGACCTGACGTGGACCTCGTCCTGCTGGGTCTCACCATCGGCATGGCCAACGCCCTGCTGGCGGTCGGCCTGGTCCTGATCTACATGTCCAACCGGGTCGTGAACTTCGCGCACGGCGAGATCGGCGCCTTCGCGGTCGCGTTCATGCTGATGCTCACGCAGGCCTACGACTGGAACTACTGGCTGGCGCTGCCGACCAGCCTCGCCGCGACCTGCGCGGTCGCCGCGATCATCGAGCGGACCGTCATCCAGCGGCTGTTCCGCAGCCCGCGGCTGATCGTGCTGATCGCCACCGTCGGCGTCGCGCAGGTCGTGACCGTCGGCCGGCTGATCCTGCCCAAGCCCAAGGACGCTGCGGGCGAGAACATCTTCACCGGCGGCGGCGAGACCTTCCCGGTGCCTTTCGACCACCCGCACTTCACCTTCGGCCGCGTCGTGATCCTGCCGCAGCACGTGATGGTGCTGGTCGTCGGGCCGATCGTCGTGTTGGCCGTCGTATGGTTCCTCCGCCGCACCGTGTACGGCGTCGCGATCCGCGCGTCGGCGGAGAACAGCGCCCGCGCCCAGCTGCTCGGCATCCCGGTGCGCCGGGTGTCGACGATGGCCTGGGTGATCGGCGCGCTGCTCGCCGGGATCGGCGCGATCCTGCTCGCTCCGGTCATCGGCTTCTCCAGCAGCGAGGCGGTCGGCCTGCCCCTGCTCGCTGCGCGGTCTCGCCGCGGCGACCGTCGCGCGGTTCGAGTCGGTGGGCATCGCGTTCGGCGCCGGGCTGGTCTTCGGTCTCGTCGACCAGCTGGCCGTCTTCTACACCGGGCAGAGCGGCCTGACCGACGCCATCGTGCTCGGTGCTGTCCTGGTGGTGCTGCTGGTCCGCCGCTTCGAGCGCCGTCGTACGACGGCGGCGGAGGAGTCGTCGTGGGCCGTCGCCGAGCCGGTGCGGCCGCTGCCGCCCGAGATCGCGGCGCACCCGCGGTGGCGCCAGGTCTCGTTCGCAGCGGTCGGCGTCGCGGCGTCGCTGCTGGTGCTCGCGCCGGTGCTGATGAGCGCGTCGGGCACGTTCCTGCTGGCCACCGTCGCCGCTGTCAGCGTGGTGACGATCGCGCTGACGATCCTGTCCGGCTGGGGCGGCCAGCTCTCGATCGGCCACTGGGCGCTCGCCGGGATCGGCGGGGTGCTCGGCTCCCGGCTGCACGAGGTGCACGGCGTGCCGTTCTGGCTGGCCTTCGCGCTGGCCGGGATCTGCGGTGGCGTCGTCGCGCTGCTGCTCGGGATCCCCGCGCTGCGGCTGCCCGGGCCGCTGCTCGCCGTCGTCACCCTCGGCTTCGCGGTCGTGTCGTCGAGCTGGCTCTTCGACGAGCCGTGGTTCCGCGGCAGCGGCGTGCTCGAGCGACCGGGCTGGATCGGCATCGACACCTACTACTACGTCTGCCTGGCGTTCCTCGGCGCGGTGATCGCCGTCGTGCGGTCGCTGCAGCGCGGCCGCTTCGGCCGCAACGTCATCGCTGTCCGGGACAACCCGGTGCAGGCGGCCGCGATGGGCATCGCGGTCGTCCGCACCAAGCTGACCGTCTTCGTGCTGTCCGGCACGCTGGCCGCGCTGGCCGGCTTCCTCTGGGCCGCCGGCGTGCGCACCGCGTCGCCCGAGGCGTTCCCGGCGTACCGCTCCCTCGGCCTGCTCGCCGCCGCGATCATCGGCGGGCTGGGCAGCATCGGGGGAGCCGTGCTCGGCACCGCCTACTTCCTGGGCATCCCCTACTTCGCCTCCGACGTCTCGCCCTACTTCGGCATCCTCTCCACCGGTGTCGGGCTGCTGGCGCTCGTGCTGGTCCTGCCCGGCGGGCTGGCGCGGGTGGCGTTCCTCGTCCGCGACTTCGTCGCGGAGAAGGTGACCGGCCTCGCGGCCCGACCCGAGGTCGAGGCGATCCCCGACGACGTCGCGGGCGAGCTCGACGCCGCGGCCGACGCCGACCTCGCCCTGGTGGGAGCGGCGACGTGACCGGGCCGATGATCCGGCTGCGCGCCTACCTCGACAACGAGGACCCCAAGCCGGCCGCCGCGCTGTTCGCCCTCAACGCGGTCGACGAGCTGGACACCGCGACGTTCGTCTGGCTCGGACCCGCGATCGCCAGGACCTTCGACAAGGGAGTCGGCGACGTTCGGCATCATCGGCATCCTGGTGCTGGTGGTAGCGCCGCTGGTGGCGATCCCGGTCTCGGTGGCGGCTGATCGCCGCGCGCGCATGCCGATCGCGCTGGCCTGTGCGGCGACCTGGGGCCTGTTCTCGCTGGCGTCGGCGGCGGCCTTCTCGCTCGACCGTTCCTGGTGATCGCCCGCATCGGGTCGTCGCTCGGCCGCACCGTGAGCTACCCGGTGCAGCTGTCGCTGATCGGCCGACTTCTACTCGCCGCGGGTGCGCGCCAAGGCGTTCGGCGTGCACGCGCAGGCCAACACCGTCGGCGCGATCTTCGGGGCGCTCGGCGCGGGCGCGATCTCCGAGCTGTTCGGCTGGCGTACGGCGTTCATCGTGCTGGCTGTGCCGACGGTCGTGACGCTGGTCCTCGTGCGCAGGGTCCGCGAGCCCGAGCGGGGTGTCTTCGAGCGGCACGAGAGCGAGGTGCCGCTGCCGCTCAAGGAGGTGTTCCCGCGCCTTTACGCGATCCGCTCCCTGCGCTACGTGTGGTTCGCCGGCGTGTACGTCGTCGGCGCGGTGCTCGGCGCAACGCTGACGCTGCCGTTCTACTTCAAGGACACCTACGACATCGGCGACTTCGGCGTCGGCGTCATCGGGGCGGTGTCTGGGCTCGGCGCGATGGTCGCGACGTTCATCGGCGCGCGGATCGCGCAGGACCGGCTCAACGAGGCCGCGCGGATCGGCGTGCGCTGGATCGCGGCGGTGCTGGTCGCGGTGTGCGGCGTGCTGATCCTGTTCGCGTCTCGCGCCGACACTGTGGATCGGCCGTGCCGCTGCTCTTCGTCATCTCCGCGCTGTTCGGCCTGATCAGCCCGCTGCTCGCCGCCGTCGGCACGCTGATCGCGCCGCCCGAGCTGAGGTCGTCGGCGTACTCGATCGGCCAGGTGATCTGGCTGCTCGGCGCGATCCCGGCGCTGATCATCACGCTCATCGCGGACGGCGCGGGATACGGCTGGGCCTACTTCTTCGCGGCGTGCGTGCTGCTGCGCGGGACGTTCCACATCCTCACCGTCGCGCGGTACGTCGACGCCGACGTGGCGCGACGCGATCCGCAGCACGTGGACCTCGACGCGCGCACGGACACCGACGGCGGCACCCTGCTGCTTGAGACGAAGGACCTGACCGTCTCCTACGACGGCGTGCAGGTGCTCTTCGGCGTCGACCTGCAGATCAGGCGCGGGCGAGATCGTCGCGCTGCTTGGCACGAACGGCGCCGGCAAGTCGACGACGCTCAACGCGATCAACGGCCTGGTCGAGCCGGACGGGGGGAATGTCTGGTTCGACGGCGTGCCGATCACCGGCGAGCCGCCGGAGCGGACGACGGCGCGGGGGATCGTGCAGGCGCCGGGCGGCCGCGGGATCTTCCCCGGGCTCACCGTCGCGGACAACCTCCGGCTCGGCGCGTTCCTCATCCGCAAGGACAAGGCGCTGCTGGAGAGCCGTCTGGACGAGGTCCTGGAGGTCTTCCCGGCGCTGCGGCCGCTGCTGCCGCTGCGGGCCGGGAACCTGTCCGGCGGCCAGCGTCAACAGCTCGTGCTCGCCCAGGCGTTCCTGCTCAAGCCCACGCTGCTGCTCATCGACGAGCTCTCGCTGGGCCTGGCGCCGGTGATCGTCCAGGAGCTGCTGAGCACGGTCCGGCGCCTGAACGCCGAAGGAATCACCATCGTGCTCGTCGAACAGAGTGTGAACGTCGCGCTCACGCTGGCCGACCGGGCCTACTTCATGGAGAAGGGCCAGGTCCGGTTCGAGGGGCCGACGGCCGAGCTGCTGCACCGAGACGACCTGCTCCGCTCCGTGTTCCTGGGCGGCGGCCCCGCCGCACTCGCCGCCCGCGGACCAGTCGCCTGACCCACGTCGGAAGGACCACCGTGCGTCTACGTCTCTCCCTCGCTGCCACCACCGCGGCGCTCACGCTGGGGTCGCTTCTGGTCGCGCCGTCGACGGCGTACGCCGCCGGTTCCTCGTGT
Organism: uncultured Actinomycetota bacterium; assembly: GCA_963765815.1. Taxonomy (GTDB): domain Bacteria; phylum Actinomycetota; class Actinomycetes; order BP-191; family BP-191; genus DATLNF01. Next base: position 387,676 of record CAVXXT010000001.1, read on the forward strand.
GTCGGGACCCCGCTCTCGTGCGTGAGCGACAGCGCGATGGTCGAGCTGGAGCGCCGGATCGAGGACAACTTCCGGTTCGGCCAGGCGATCGAGATCGACTACCGGACGCCGCAGCGGGTCCTGGGCGACGTGGCGAGTGGCGGCGCGTGGGGCGACTCCGCGCTGTGGACCGGCGTCTACCTCGCCGGACAGTCCATGCGCTACGCCGTCGCGAGCCAGAAGGTCCACCAGTTCGCGGACGGCACGCCCGGCCGGACCTACTGGTCCGCGCAGCGGAGTGAGGCGCTGGCCCGCACCCGGCTGATGACCGAGAAGTTCCACCTGCTCGCCACCATCGGCAAGCAGTGGGTCACCGAGACGCAGGTCAACACGGCGTACGACCCGTTCAGCCCGGCCGGTGGGCCGCCGTCGTTCGGCGGCGGCGTCATCCAGGGCCAGGAGGGCCTGCTGATGCGCGCCTGCGCGCCGAAGCCGGCTGACACCCCCGACGGCATCGGCATCCCGCCGGGTGGCAACCAGCGCATATTCGGCCCGTTCTGGTGGGACGACGGCCGTGACAACGGCATCCAGGACAAGGTCGCCTACTACTGCGAGACCGCGCCGAGCCGTGACAGCTACGCCGGCACGCTGTACGGCCTCATGTACGCCTACGACCTGGTCAGCCAGGACGACCCGGCGATGCGCGCCCGGATCCGCTACGACGTGCTCGCGCTGGCCCGGCGGCTGGTGAAGTTCGGCTGGAGCTTCCCGCGGCCGCACGGCAACATCTCGGTGCCCAAGGCTCCGCTGAACGTGCCGATCACCGGATTCAACGGCCACGACTTCGACAACTTCATCTCTCCGGCGTTCATGCAGCAGGTGCCCTCGGCGCGGCTCAACGTCGTGCAGAGCGCGCTGCGCGTGGCGCGCGAGGCGCCGCTCGCCGACACCGTCTTCTGGAAGGCGGTGTGGGCGGAGGAGAAGGCCTCGCAGCTGCCGGCGCTCGCGCTGTCGATGCAGGTCGACGCGGCGCAGCCGAACGACGGCTACTACAAGTACAACCTCAATCACCTGACGATGGCCAACCTGCTGCGGCTCGAGAGCGACTCGCTGGTGCGCAAGCTGATCCGCCAGGCGTTCGGCGTGATGGACCGCACGACGGGCGACGACGGCAACGCTCACTTCGAGTCGATCACCTTCGCGGCGACGGGGGAGCAGAGCCGGCTCGACAACGCGGCGCTGCACCTGGGCCAGTGGCTCGACTACCGGCACGCGATCGAGACCGGCCCGGTCGTCAACTCGACGTCGTGCCACGTGCAGATCGAGTGCGTGCCCAACGCGCAGCTCGACATGGAGCTCAACGGTCAGATCATCACCATCCCCGATCCGGCGTCGCTGCAGCCTGGCTACACGCTGCCGCCGCCGGACAAGCTCCGGGCCCGATACCCGCTGCCGGTCGCCAAGCGAGTGCCCCGTGACTTCCTCTGGCAGTCGCCGCCGACCAAGCTCAACGAGAGCACCTCGCCGACGCACCAGGCCCCCGGCATCGACTACCTGACGCCGTACTGGACGATCCGCTACTACTCCGAGATCGCCCGACCGGCGCTCGCACCGCTGCCGGCCTACCTCGGACCGGCGCACTTCTGAGCCGTCGTACGTCGGCTGCGCTCGCGCTGGCCACGCTGCTCGTCGCTGGTGGCGCTGCGGTCGCGATCCTTCGCGACGGCGACTCCGACCAGGTGCCTGCATCGGCGACGGCGTACCGGATCACCTATCGCGTCGAGCAGGGCGCGCCGGGCAGTCCGACGACCGAGGTGCTGGAGGTCGACCCGGGTCGGGTGAGTCGCCGGCTGCTCCCCGCGGGCGGCGCCGCCACCACCGGGTCGGGCGTCTACGACCGCGACGGCCAGGGCCGGTGGCGGCAGCTCGCGGTCGTCGCGCCCGGTGAGGCCGGGCACGACCTGGCGCTGAACGCGCCGCTCGAGTGGGCGGAGTCGGCCGGTCTGGCGCAGCGCGACGGTCTCGACGAGGTCGCCGGGCTGCGCTGCACCTGGTGGGTCACCGGGCAGCCGCTCGATGTGGGCACGTTTCGTGCCGCCACGCAGGACGACCGGGTGCGCAGCTGTGTCAGCGAGCGCGGCCTGCTGCTCGCCGACACCTGGCGCGGGGGCGGGCGGCAGCTGCTCACGCGCACCGCCACCGAGGTGAGGGCACTGCGCGCCGTCGACGCGCTCGACGGGCAGTCGCCGCCGGCGCTCAACCCGCTGCTGGTGACGACGGTGGTCGAGGCTCGCCAGGCGCCGGTCGCCGATATCGTCCGGCCGTTGGCACCCCCGGGTGCGGCGTTGCTCAGTGCCGCGCGCGTCACCGAGGTCGCGCCCGGGACCACCGACATCGTGCGTCGGGCTGAGCGCGCCGTGTACGTCGACGGCGGCGTCGTCACCGTGCTCGACCAGCTGCGGCTCGCCGAGCCGGAGCCGCTGCGGGGAGACCGGGAGATCGCGCTGGGTGCCCTCGGCAGCGGGCGGGTCAGCGGCACTGCGGGCGGGCTGGTCGTGGAGGTCGCCGTCGGCGACGGGCTGCTTCGGGTGAGGTCAGGGCTGCCGATCGGACCGCTCGTCGCCTGGCTGACCGGTCTGGAGCAGCACTAGCCGACGTACGGCGTGGCGCGGGCGCCCAGGTGGAGGAAGCGGCTGCCGTCGGGGAGTGAGAAGAAGACCGCGGGAATGAGGCCGGGCACGGTCGGGAACTCGACCAGGAAGACGTCCTCGGCGTAGGGGAGCAGCTCGGTGTCCATCCGGTCGGTGCCCATGGCAGCCGCCACCGGTCCGCTCGGCCGGATCACCAGGTTCAGCCGGTCGCCGTCGGCCTCGACCGTGTAGGACATCGACTCCCGAGCGTAGGTGCCGACGTACTTCGCGGGGTCGTACGCCGGTGGAGCGGCCGGCGGCTCGGGCCGTGCGCGCGGCGTGACGCCGGCGAGCGACTCGAAGATCTCGGCGAACAGCGCATGCGCCATGTCGCGTGACTCACCGCAGTTGCTGAGCAGGGCGACGGCGACGGACGGGTGGTCGGCGGTCGCGGGCAGCACGCGGAGGTAGGCGTTCTGGCCGATGGTCGAGCCGTCGTGGCCGATGAGCCGGTGGCCGTCCCAGTCGAGGAGGATCCAGCCGAGGCCCCAGTGGTCGCCGAGGGTCCACGGGTCGGGTACGGCGACCTGCGGCTCGCGCATCGCCCGAGCGGACTCCGCCGAGAGGATCCGGGTGCCGTCGGCCGTGACACCGTCGGCGAGGTGAAGCCGCGCGAATGGGAGCAGCTCGCGGGCCTGCGCGTGGATGAGGCCGGCGGGACCCACCGAGCGGGGAAGGCCCCACTGCGGCGCGACGATCGGACTGTCGCTGCCCGGCACCGTCAGGTGGCCGACCGCGGCGGGCCAGAGCAGGGCCTCTTCCGGCAGCGTGCCGGCCGCGATCAGTCCGAGTGGCGCAAGCAGGCGCTCGCGCAGGACTGCGTCCCAGGTCTGCCCGCGCAGCACTTCGACCAGACGGCCGAGCACCGAGTAGCCGGAGTTGCAGTAGCTCATCGTCGCGCCGAGCGCGTGGGTCCTCGCGAGGCCGGAGAGCGCGCCGACGTACCGCTCGAGGCAGTCGTCGCCGCGACCGGTGTCCTCGAAGAAGTCGCCGTCGATGCCGCTGGTGTGCGAGAGCAGATGCCTCGTCGTGACGCGCGCCGTGAGGTCAGGGTCAGCGACCCGGAAGTCCGGCAGGTAGGTCACGATCGGTGCGTCGAGGTCGACCAGCCCGTCGTCGACGAGCTGCATGACGAGGGTCGCGGTCCAGACCTTCGTGATGCTGCCGATCTGGAACACGCTGTCCGCGGTCACCGGCTGGCCGGTGCGCTGGCTGAGCACTCCGGTCGTGGCGACCGCATCGTCGTCGTCGACCCCGATAGCGAGCGACGCGCCCACGACGCTGTACTTCTCGGCCAGCGACGTGAGCCGGTCCTGCCAGTGCTGCTGGTCGAGCGTCATGTCGGTCCCGTCTAGGTCAGGAGGGTGAAGGGCGAGCCGGTGTAGTCGAAGCAGCCGCACCCGGTCGACCACGCGAAGAGCCGCCCGGTTGACGGACCGCCGCGCCGGGAGCCGGAGAAGCTGGTCGCGCCGGCGTACGTCGCTGCGGCGCGGAAGCCGCTGCCGAGGGAGTGGATCGCGGCGGACAGCGTGGGCAGGTCGGTCGCGCCGCGCGAGGTGCGCAGGGCACGGTCGGCCAGGGCGAAGGTGTCGCAGGTGCTGAATCCGAAGTAGCGGTCGGTGCCCGACGACGGGGTCAGCCCGCCCTTCTGCAGGTCGGCCAGGCACTCGCTCTGCGCGGCGGTCGCCGGCTGCGCGCGCGTCGTGTCGATCGTCGGCAGCCAGCCGAGCCCGACGACGTTCGCCAGCTGTCCCCGAGGGGTGTTCGCCTCCTGGACGGTGGGCGCGGCGACGCTGGTGACCAGGTACGTCGGGTGATAGCCCTGCGCCTCCGCCGCCGCCGCGAGGAACAGGAGCAGGTTGCCCTCCGCGCCGCCCGATACGAGCGTCACGTGGGTGATGCCGTCGGTCTGGAAGCGGAGGACGGCGCTCTGCATGTCTGCCGCGAGGCCCCCGAGGTCGTTGATGCTCTGGAAGCAGCGACTGGTCACGGTGTCCACGACAGGGGTGCCGAGCCGCTTGGCGACCGGCACGACCGTGCCGGTGTGGGCACGCTCGTTGAAGGGGCATCCTTCGACGACGACCCCGAGTCTGGCGTCCTTCGTCAGCCGCCCGGCCGCGACCGTCCGCTCGAGCAGCACCTGCATGCGGTCGTCGAGCGAGAAGGTCGACGCGGCGAACGTCGACGACGCCCGGCTCAGCGCGACGTCGTCGCCCATCGAGTAGTCGCCGGTGATCATCGGCGTGTCGGCGTCGGCGATGCACGAGGTGAAGGACTCGGAGAACAGGCCGAGCGTGCTGATGACGAGGGCGACCTTCGCGTCCTGGACGAACGTTGCGCAGGCCGCCGCCAGGTCGCCCTCGAACGACGCGGAGCTCGACTTGATCTCGGCGTAGACCGGCTCGACCTTGCGCGCCGCCACACCGCCGCGGGAGTTCCAGGCGCTGACGAGCGCCTCAAAGACGTTGCGGGGTGAGTAGGAGTTGCCGTTGTCGACGCCGGCACCCGCTGCCGCGTCGTTGTTCGCGTAGAGGATGCCGATCTTCACGGGTCGGCGGTCGACCCGGGCGGCGCCGCGGCCACCCGCAGACGGGCCGGTCGTGGTCGTGGACGACCCCGACGACACGGTGCCGGGTCCACGAGGTGCGTCGTCGGCGCCGGAGGTCGACGCGCTCGTCGAGCTGCCGGCGGTCCCGGGCGTCGGGACCGAGAGCGGATCCTGGCCGATCAGCTCGGGCGGGATCGCGAGGCCGTCGGCGCGGGCGGTCGTCGGCGCGGCCGTCCCCACGTCGACCGTGGACCCGCAGGCGCTCAGCGCCGCCGCGGTGACCGCAAGGGCGGCGACCCGCCGGACAGCGCTGCACCGCACGGGCTGACCTCCTCCGATAATGGCGTTACTATCGGGGCATCCGTACCGGTCGTCAAGGAGGAGCGGACGTGGCTCGCAGCGCCGCCGTCACCGTCGATCCGGTCGCTGCGCGCGGACGGCAGAGCACCCGCGAAGCGCTGCTGGACGCGGTCGACGAGCTGCTGATGGAGCGCGGCTGGGCCGGTTGCTCGCTCCAGGCGCTGGCCCGCCGGGCCGGGCTGACGACGGGCGCGGTGTACTCGACGTTCGGCAGCCGGGGGGCGCTCATCGCCGCCGCGATGATGCGGCGCACCGACGGGGTGTCCGGCCTCCCGGCCGACGAGCCGGACCTGGCGCGGGCGGTGTCGGCGTACGCACGCACCTTCCACGCGCTGGGCACCGGCGCCGCGGGCGCGAACCTGCTGACTGCGCAGCTGGACCTGCTGCGGCTGAGCACGACCGACCCGGCGCTCGCGGCGGCGATGAAGGAGGCGTACGCCGGCCTGCTCGCCGGGCTGGTCGTGGGGATCGAGACTCGCGCCGGTCGACGCCGGCTCCCGGCGCCCGCTGACGTGCTGGCGCAGCGGATGGTGGCGGTGCTCCAGGGGCTGACGCTGCAGACGTTCGCCCTGGGCCAGGACTTCGGCGAGCAGGTGTTCGTCGATGCGGCCCTGTCCGCGATCGGGCTGCCTCCCCGTCGCTGAGTCCGATGAGTTCCGGGCACACGGGGCGTCTACCGGTGCAGAGTGCGTGACCGAGCTCTTCCGGCTGACGAGAGGACACCTGCGATGGCCCAGAAGATCGTGCCCAACCTGTGGTTCGACACCCAGGCGGAGGAGGCGGCCGAGTTCTACTGCTCGGTCTTCAAGAACTCGAGGATCACCAACGTCTCGCGTTACCCGGAGGGCAGCCCCGGCGTGCCCGGCACGGTGATGACCGTCGAGTGGGAGCTCGACGGCGAGCGGTTCGTCGGCATCAACGGCGGTTCGCAGTTCACCTTCGACGAGGCGGTGTCCTTCCAGATCGGCTGCGCCGACCAGGCCGAGGTCGACTACTTCTGGGACCGGCTGCTCGAGGGCGGCGGCGAGGAGAGCCAGTGCGGCTGGCTCAAGGACCGGTTCGGGCTGTCCTGGCAGGTCATCCCGGACGGGCTCGCGGAGCTGTTCACCGATCCCGACCCCGCACGCGTCGAGCGCGCGATGACGGCGATGCTGCAGATGCGAAAGCTCGACATCGGCGAGATGCGCCGCGCGGCGGACGCCGGCTGACCTCAGTCAGCCCAGGCCGCCTCGTGGGGTCCGCTCTGCGATGCTGATCGGCGTGCATCGGCCGTCGTACCGCCCTGACATCCAGGGGATCCGGGGCGTGGCGGTCGTCATGGTGGTGCTGTTCCACGCCGGGCTGCCGGTGCGTGGCGGCTTCACCGGCGTCGACGTGTTCTTCGTCGTCTCGGGTTTCGTCATCACCCGGCTGCTGTGGACCGAGTACCGCTCGACGGAGCGGATCAGCCTGGTGGCCTTCTACTCCGCGCGTGCTCGCCGCCTGCTGCCGGCGCTGGCGGTGCTGCTGGTCGTCGTCGCGGTGGCCGCCGCCTTCCTGCAGGGACCGCTCGAGCCGCAGGCGAACACCGGTCGGACCGGCATCGCGGCCGGCTTGTACGTCGCGAACATCCAGCTGCTCTACTCGGACGCGGTCGGCTACTTCACCCTCGCGGCCGACTCCAACCCGTTGCTGCACACCTGGACGCTGGCGGTGGAGGAGCAGTTCTACGTGCTGTTCCCGATCACCATCGTGGCCGCGCTGTACGCCGCCCGGCGGTGGCGCCGCAGCGCCGTGGTCGTCCTCACCGTCACGATCGGCGCGCTGCTCCTGGTGTCGCTGGCGCTGTGCGTCAAGCTCACCCACGCCAGCGTGGGCGCGTTCGGCAACTCGAGCGCGAACCAGTCGGCCGCCTTCTACCTCGCGCCCACCCGGGCGTGGGAGTTCGGCGCCGGGGCGCTGCTGGCGCTGCACGAGGAGCGCCTCCGGGCGCTGTCTCGCTGGCTGGGCCAGCTGGCCGGCGGCGTGGGTGCCGCGCTCGTGGTCGTCTCCGCGCTCGCCGTGTCGCGCGACGGCTTTCCCGGGCTCGTCGCGGTGGTCCCCGTCACCGGCGCGGCGCTGCTCATCACGTCGAGCAACCTGCGCCCGACGGTGGTCACGGCGGTGCTGTCCTGGCGGCCCTTGCGCTGGCTCGGCGACGTCTCCTACGGCTGGTACCTCTGGCACTGGCCGGCGATCGTCCTGACCCGCGCGGTGCGACCCGGCGTGTCGAGCGGGTGGCTCCTCGCCGTCGCGGTGCTGTCGCTGGTGCCGGCGGTGGCGTCGTACCGACTCGTCGAAGGGCGGTTCCGATTCGACCGGCGGATCGTCGGCGTGCGCGCGTTGCGCCTCGCGGCCGTCTGCCTGGTCACGCCGATCCTGTTCCACGGCGCACTGGTGTGGAGCACGAAGCACCCCACCGCCGCCGTGCGCGACCTGAACCACCAGCTGCGGGTGCACGAGCACAACGCGCGCGGCTGCAAGGGCAACCTCCCGGCGGATGCCGTGACGCTCGGCGCGTGCACGTGGCGCGCTCCGGCTGCCCGGGGGCAGGTGATCCTGCTCGGCGACTCGCAGGCGGCTCACTTCACCGAGCCGGTCCGCGACGCCGCGAAGGCGCTCGACCTCGACCTCACCGTTGCCGTGCTGACCAGCTGTCCGTTCGTCGAGCTGGACGTCCACGGGCCGAACGCCCTGCCGATCGACCAGTGCCACCCGTTCGTCGAGGCGTGGCTCTCCTACGCCGAGCGGGCAAAGCCGGCTCTGGTGGTGATCGCCACCGCCGCGTCGTCGTACATCTCGGATCCGAGCTTCACCATCGGGGCCGACGCGGTCTCCGACCCGCGCGCCAAAGCCGCGAGGTGGGAGAGCGGTACGTCGAGCCTGCTGCGCCGTCTCGACCGGGCCGGCGTCGGGGTGGTCGTCGTGCACCAGATCCCGGCGTTCCGGTCGTTCGACCTGCGGCTGTGCCCCGCGGTGAGCGTCTACCGGCACAGCTGCAACGAGACTCGCCCGCGGAGCGAGGTCGACGAGCTCAGGAGGCTGTCGGTGCAGGCGGAGCGCGACGCGGCAGAGGGTCTCGCCCGGGTGACCACGCTCGACCTCGCGGACCACCTGTGCTCGCCGACCGAGTGCCGGACCCGCCGCGGCCGCACGTGGGTCTACCGCGACTGGATCCACCTGACCGTCGACGGCGCCACCGAGCTCGCCCCGCAGTTCGAGCAGGCGATGAAGTCCCGCCTGTCGAGCGGCTGAGGTCAGCCCAGCCGGGTGCGGTTCCTGCCGTCGGACTTCGCGCAGAGCATCGCGACGTCGGCCCGGCCGACCGTGCGATCCGCGGTTTCCGTCGCGCGGCACATGGCGACGCCGACGCTCACGGTGAGGGAGAGCCGATGGCCGTCGACCTCGAGCCAGCTGGACGCGATCAGCTGTCGCACCCGCTCTGCGAGCGCCAGCGCTTGCGCATCGTCGTCGACGTGCGCCAGCAGCAGGAACTCCTCCCCACCCCACCGACCGGTGATATCGCTCGGCCGCGTGCAGCCCTCCAACGTCTTCGCGACCAGTTGCAGTGCCCGGTCCCCGACGGGGTGGCCGTAGGTGTCGTTCACGCTCTTGAACCGGTCGACGTCGATGAACAGAACAGCGAACAACCGAGCGTAGCGGAGGTGCTCGTCCTGGAGGCGGAGGAGGACCTGCTGCAGAAGGCGACGATTGCCCACGCCGGTCATCGGGTCCGTGAGCGCCTGGTCCTCGGCCAGAGTGGCTCGCGCCTCCAGGCTGTGGCACCGGCTGTCGTCGTGGAAGGCCTCCACCGCTCCGACAATTCGGCCTCTGGCGTCGCGCAGCGGAGCGGCGCGCACGGAGACGGGAAGCCGGTGCCCGTCCCGATGGTGGGCGTAGGCCACAACGCCACGGACGACACCGTCCCGCATCGTCGCGGAGAGGGGGCAGTTCACGCCGCAGAGCGACCGGCCTTGTTCGTCGACGTGGTTCAGCACCCCGTCACGGCAGCGCCGCCCGACCACGTCGGCGGCGAGGAAGCCGGTGAGCTCCTCGGCGGCGTTGTTCCAGTAGGTGATCGTGCGGTCACGGTCGACGACGTAGAGAGCTTCGCTCATCGAGTCGAGCACCGCGTGCGCCAGCGGGGTCTCATCGAGCCTCATGGCATGCCTCCACCTAGAGCGTCGGCCCGCACCGGTGCGCGCGGCAGGGTCTTTGGTCCCGCCCGGCGCCATCCGAAAGGGTGATCCCGGCCAACGGTGGGGCCGGCGCTATCGTGCGGCGCCGGGTTCCTCGGGAGATCGGGAGCGAGCGATGGCCTGTCGGATCAGTGAGCTCGTGCTGGGCTGCCGCGACCCGGAGGCGCTGGCGCGGTTCTGGTGCGAGGTCCTCGACTTCGTCGTACTCGACCGCGAGGACGACGGCACGCTCGAGATCGGTCCGCGGGAGGGGTTCGGCGGTCCGCAGCCGACGATCATCCTGAGCTATCGGGAGGAGCCGGAGAAGGGGAAGCCTCGGCTGCACATCGACGTCAACGCGACCGACCGCGATCAAGACGCAGAGCTCGAGCGCCTGATCTCCATTGGTGCGCGACCCGCCGACATCGGCCAGACGGGGGAGGAGTCGTGGCATGTGCTGACCGACCCCGAAGGCAACGAGTTCTGCCTGCTCAGGCGGCGACTCGACCCACTCTGAGGGCGACGACCGCGTTCAGACCTGAGGTGTCCGCGGGGTGAAGAGTCGCCAGCTGCCCTCGGATACGACGTCCACGACGCCGTCGGTCACCGTGAGCGCGGTCTGGTCGTCGATCGCGTAGGTAGGGACGGGAAGTCTCGCTGCCCACGTCTCGGCGTTGGACAGCGACGCGTCGGGGTGGTCTGAGTTGTCCAGGTGCGGGATGACGGCGAAGTCGACCAGGCCGGCTCCCGCGGCCGTGACGAACGTCCGGCTGATGTCCCCGTCGGGCGTGCTGAACGTCACGTCCTCGGTGCTGAGGGCACGGCCGCTGCTGCTGCGCGGCTCGGTGTACGTCTCGCCGAACGTGCTCGACGCTGCCATGGCGCCGGCGCTGGTGCCGACGTACACGGATGAGGTCAACGATCGCAGGACGTCCACGAGGCCCGACTCATGCATCCAGAAGCTCAGGTAGAGCGGGTCGCCGCCCCAGAACAGCACTGCGTCAGCGGACTGCACCGTGGGGATCCACACGTCCTTGTCGATGCTGGGAAGTGCGGTGAGCTCCAGCACTCCGAGCGTCTGCCAGCCCAGGTCGGTCAGGGGCGTCGCGACCTCGCCTCGGATCAGCCGAGCCGCCAGCTCCGGGCCGCTCGAGAACGGGTAGATGGCGGTGGGCACCACGAGGGCGGTGGCCTCCTCGATCGGCTTGCCCAGCAGCTCGACCAGCGCATTCCGGATGCTCGGGTTGCTGATGCCAGAGGACGTCAGGAGCAGCTTCACGACGCGCACTCTGCCAGAACGAGTCAGGCATTACCGTGGAGCCGTGGGCGAGAAGAACTTCCTGATCGACGGCGTCTCCGGCAGCGGCAAGACGTCGGTCGCCACCGAGCTGCAGCGACGGGGCCACCACGTCATCCATGGTGACCGGGACTTGAAGTATCGGGGTGATCCCGCAACCGGTACGCCGGTCGAGGTGCCGGTCTCGTTTCCCGACGACCGACGTCGCGCCGAGTGGATCTCCGAGCACCTCTGCTGGCCGGCAGAGGAGGTTGCTGCACTCGTCGACAACAAGGACCGGGAGGTGACCTTCTTCTGCGGGGGCTCCCGGAACACGGCGATGTTCATCGACCTGTTCGACGGAGTGTTCGTCCTGGATGTGGACCCCGACACGATGGTCCGGCGGTTGGACGAACGGCCAGCGGACGAGTGGGCCGGACGCGGAAGGCGGGCGGAGCGGGAGCTCGCCGTCCGACTGCATCAGACGAAGGCGGACCTTCCCGACGGCATCGTGATCGACGCCACGGCGCCGCTGGCTCATGTCGTGGACGAGATCCTTCGCCACTGCGAAGCAGCGGCCAACCGCCGGAGGGTCCTGCCGTTCTAGCATTGTCAGATGCCCGCATCAGGACGTCGCCGCGTGGTCCTGGTCGCGTCGGGCTGTGTGCTCGCGCTGGCGGCCCTGATCGGCTCGTTCGTGCTGGCTCAGATGCTGCGGTCGTCAGACGCTGACCAGCTGCCCGACTTCGCCATCCAGAAGGTGATCTACGAGCCGGCGATCGGGGTCCGATACGAGTTCACGGGTGCAGACGCCGTGCTGCTCCGGCCGGCGGACCTTGGCACGGACTGGTACTTCGGAAACGACCCCGCGGCAGACGGACCGCGCCAGACGAAATCGGCTCGGCGGCTGGTGAAGGCGACACGTGCTGACGGGGCTGCGTGGAAGGCCGAGACGTGCGTGATGGAAACCGTCACCCGGTGGGCGACGCACGCTGTCGCAGCCGCCGAGCTGGACAAGCTGATCGGCCTGATCGATGAGCACCACCCTCGCCGGCGTGTGGTCGATGAGGTTGTCGTGACTGTGCTGGACACCCCTCAGATGCGCTCCGCCGTGTTTCGGCGGGGCACCGACGTCTTCAACCTCAACATCTGCTTGCGCCTCGCGACGTCGGACTTCTCCCCAGCCGATGCGGACGCCGTCGTGGCGGCCGCAGTGCGTCGCGCGGGCACCTAGCCGAGACCGGGCATCCAGCCAGTTGGAGCTTGCACCTTCCCTAGCGGCTCGGAGCGCCAAGCGCAACGATCGCGATGTCGTCGCGCTGCCGCTCCAAGGCTGCGGCCGTGATTCGATCGACGACCTCTTGTGCCGTGCAGCCCTTGCAGGCGCGGAGAATGCGCTCGAGTCCAGCCTGCTCGAGCCTGGCGGGGCCGCCGGAGTCGTGGACACCGTCGGTCACCAACACGAGCACGTCGCCGGGGTTGAGGCGCACGACGCTCTCGGTGAGGTCAGGGTCCTCGACTACGCCGAGCAGTGACCCGGGATGTCCGACTGCAGAGACCTCTCCGTCATGGCGTAGCAAGGTCGGCAGCGGGTGTCCGCCACTCGCGAAGCGGACTTCTACGTGCTCTCCGCTGCGCGCCGCCCGGGCGAAGATCGCGGTCACGAAGACGGGCTCAACTTCGTCACGGGTGTCGGTCAGCAGGGTTTGATTCACCGCTCTCAGGACCGCGCTCGGCCCAGTCTCGTAGACCGCCGCGGTCCTCATCGAGTAGCGGGCGAGGCTGGTCCGTGAAGCGGCGTCTGGCCCCTTGCCGCGAACGTCGCCGATCACGAAGCCCCACGCGTCGTCTCCGGTAGGGAACACGTCGTAGAAGTCGCCACCAACCTGATAGCGGCTGGCGGGTCGGTAGGTCGCTGCGATGTCGACGAAGTCGATTTCCGGCAGAGCTGGAGGCAGGAGGCTGGCCTGAAGCGCCCGGGCCAGGTCCTCGACTTCTTCTAGCCGGCCTGCGGACTGTGCGATGGCAACGTGCGCGCTTCTTCGCAGCTCGAGCTCATCCATGACCAAGGCAGCGAGCTTCTCGAGGATCTGGATCTGCGCCTCCGTGACGGGACGTGGGGACTTGTCCAGAACACAGAGCGTCCCCAGGTTGTACCCGTCATAGGTGGCCAGCGGGACTCCGACGTAGAACCGCAGCCCGAAATCACCGGCGACGAGCGGGTTGGCAAGCGTTCGTGGGTCATGTTCGGCGTCTGTCACGACCCATGGGCTGTCGTGCAGGATGGCCGAGGCGCAGAGCCCAGGATCCCGGTCGATCTGACTAACCGCGGCCAGGCCGTGGTGGCTCTTGAACCAAATTCGGTCGGTGTCGACGATCGACACGATGGCGATAGGCACGCCGAGCAGCTCAGCGGCGAGTTCTGCGATCCGGTCGAAGGCGCCGTCGGGCGGCGTGTCGAGGATGTCGTAACGCCGGACCGCACGCATTCGGTCGTCTTCGTTGGCAGGCATGATGCCCGCGGCGGCGGTCGTCACGTCTTCTCCTTCGGTGTGATGTGGGACAGGTACACGGTGCGGCCACTGGGCGTCGCATGCGCCTCGATCAGGAAGGTGCAGACCAGTTCCGACCCGTCGGCTTTCAGCACCGGCAGGTCCAGTTCAACTCCGAGCGCATGGGCCTCTCCCGTGGTCAGGTGTCTCGTAAAGCCGGCGACGTGGGCCTCACGGTATTGAGCCGGAACAATGGCCACCACACGGCGCCCGACAAGCTCGTCGGCATTCCAGCCGAGCACCCTCGCAAGGGGCGGGCTGATTGCGATGATCCGATTGCGGTCGTCCGCGGCGACCAAGCCGACCTCAGCCTGCGTGACGAAACTGCTGTCCCAGTCCGCAGGCCAGTCGTGGTGGTCATGCAGGTCGGTGAACCGCTCGGCGTCGGTGCCCGGCCAGGGGGAGGGCTCCTGACCGTTGAGCTGGGCGATGAGTTGCTCACAGACCCAATCTCGGAGGGCGATGACTTCAGGCAGGCCCGGTCGACTGAGCATCAGAGCGGCTGAAGCACGTCGCTCGGCTTCGTCCAGGACGTCCTGCAGGACACCGAGGTCTGCTCCGTCCTCGCCGGAAAGCAGCAGCTCAACATCGATCAGAGGCGGCACGGAATCCAGTCGGGCCGGGTGATGAGCCGGCAGCGGATTCACCGCCTCCCCCGAGCCTTGGCGTCGGCAAGCACACGGTGAACAGCTGCCGCGAGGGTCGAAGTGGCTCGTTCGGCACGGACCAAGTCGTCACGCAGCGATGCTCGCTCGTCGTTGCCCAGCGCTAGCTCTCTGAACAGCGCGTCGTGCCTCTGTTCCGCTGCCAGCCACAGAGTGGAAGGCAGCTGAGGCAGGAGCACCCGCCGAGAACCGGCCCGCTGGGGCTCTTCGTGCCCAGCAACCACGTCCGACCAGTCGCCGAGCGCTTCCACACCGCCTGGATCGGGAGAGTCGTTGACAACGAACCAGACCGTCTTGCCGCCGCCGGGCGTGGAACTCGTGCCGTGGTCCTGGGTCACAGCGGCGACCAGTCCCATCCCCCGACCAGTGGTGGCTTGCTCGCCGTATTCACGCTGCGCGGGCCAGGCTGAACTGCCGTCAGCGACCTCAACTCTCAGTTCAGAGCCGCAGGTGGCACGCAAGACCATTGGCGTGTGCGCGTGGAGCACGACGTTGGTCACCAACTCAGACAGAGCCAGCTCCGCCGAGTCCAACCAGTCCCCACGCCCACACTCGACCAAGAGCTCGCGGAGCAACCGCCGGGCAATCGAGGCACTGCTGGGATCTGGCGGCAGAGTCAGAGTGCGCTCGACCGCCGCCTCGGACACTGTCTCTCCCCGTCGTCGTTGACCGTCCGCGTGAGCGGCAACCAACCTCGAGCGCTGGGTCCTGACTCGCCCTACCCCAGACGCCTCGCGGTACCCCTGCTCGTGACCGCATTCTCCATCAGAGAATATGTCGCTCGAGGCCGCAACGCGCTGACAGCGGCGCGGACCGTCAAGGACTCCCAGCGGTCAGAGCGTGTCCGCACCCTTCTCGCTGTTGTTAGATGAGCGATATGGACAGCACGGAGCTGGAACGGCGGCGGCGCCAGATGGGCGCGAGCATTCAGGAGTGGGGCGCTACATCGGAGGTCGGAGACGGCTACTGGGTCGCCTTGATCGGTCTGGCCAGTGCGGATGCGAACATCGCGTTTCTGAGCACGAGCGCGCCATCAGCGGCTGCGCGGGTGTTGGAGCTGATCAGGAAGGCGGACGTACCTGCGCTCATCCTCGGTGCCGGGGCCGCGACTGAGGTCGACCTGCCGGCACCGTGGCAGCGGGTCGGCTCCATGCCTTTCATGGCAGCCACCCTGGCAGGGATGACGCTTGCGTCCGACCCGCGCGTGCGGCGGGCGACCCCGGCTGATCTCGACGCGATGACACAGCTGATGAGCGGTGCGTTCGGAATCGAGACCGAGGTGGCGCGAGGCTGCATCAGCGCCAGCTTCAACGGCAAGCGCATCACGATGTGGCTGCTCGAGGACGCCGGCAAGCCAGTGTCGTGCTGCATGACCGCTCGTGACGAAGACGCAGTGACCGTCTGGTGCATGAGCACGCCCGAGAAGTTCGCACGCCGCGGCTACGGCCGCGCCGTACTCGCCCACGCGCTGGCGGAAGCCCGCGCGGACGGCGCGGAGATCGGTCTGCTCGGAGCAACCGCGGCCGGGGAGCCTCTGTACCAGTCCTCCGGCTGGGATTCCCTGGAGCAGTGGAGTGTCTTCGCGGCTAGCGCCTCAGCGCAGTTCGAGTAGACGTGGCGATCCCACCTGCGGCGTAGCGGACTTATCTCGCGCCGAGCCTACGGAGTCGAACGCCCCAGCTCCCGACGTTCTCGTCCAGCCATACGCGCTTGTGCGGGAAGCGGTCGGCGGCCGCTGCAGGCAGTTCTGGCTCCGCCGATTCTTCGATGTAGTAGCCGGCCTCCGCGATCGCGTTG
The DNA here is from genome assembly GCA_963765815.1 of uncultured Actinomycetota bacterium. Classification (GTDB taxonomy): domain Bacteria; phylum Actinomycetota; class Actinomycetes; order BP-191; family BP-191; genus DATLNF01. The sequence continues at coordinate 403,739 of CAVXXT010000001.1, forward strand.
ATGACGTCCGAGAACGTCTTCGGGTGATCGGTGAGAACGACAGCCGGGTCCCAGCCAGACGGATATGTCAACGGCGTGCGATCGAAGTACGCGGAACCGAGCGGCTGGCCTTCGCGCAGCGACCGTTGCAGCGAGAACCGCAGCGGGTGGGCCATGTACAAGATGACCGCGCCGTCCTCAGCGAGCAGCTCACGGATCCTGCGGAGGGTCCTGGTTCGGGCGGAGCCCAAGGACGAGCAGAGGATCGTCACGACGTCGAACCGCTGCCCCGAAAGCTCTGCAACCTCATGCAGCTGATCGACGTCGGCCTCGACCCACGACGTGTTCGGCGGTGTGTCTTTCCTCTGTAGCGCCTCGATGAACGCATGGCTGACGTCGAGGCCTACGACACGCGCGGCACCGTCGTCTGCCAGCTGGATGGCCTTCGCGCCGCTGCCGCAACCGAGGTCCAGGATCGACTTGCCGCGGACGTCTCCAATGAGCGCGCGTTGGCAGGGCCAGTCCAGAAGCCGGTCGAGCGAGTCCTCACGCTCCCGAGCTGCCTCGTAGGTCTCGGCCAACTCCGCCCAAGCTGTCGCGGGTTCGTACTCCATGCAGCCAGCGTCCCGCACGAAGGTGGTGGCGCGCCACGCCGCCCGCGCCAACGCAGATGATCTTGCAGGCTCCAGCCCGGGAATGAGAGCGTCCGGCATGGTCAAACCGCGCAGCTCGCTCTCGGAGACCGAGTCTCTGGCGACCCTGGTCCACGGGATCTTCGCGATCACCATGACACTGCTCATCCTCGAGCTCCGGGTTCCCGAGGGGGAGCCGGGCGACTTGCTGCACCGGTTGAGCGAGCTCGGTCCGCACTTCGTCGCGTACGCATACGGCTTCGTTTATCTCGCGGCGAACTGGCTGACGATCAGGGAGTGGTTTCACCTCTTCCGCGGGATCACCCGCGGCCAGACCCTGATAATGCTGGGGTTCGTGGCCCTCATTTCGCTGACGCCCTTCACCGTGGCGCTCGTGGCCGACGCCGTGCACGACAGTGACGACCTCGGCACCGCGGTGAGGGTGATGGCCGCGGTCGTCGGCACGGCTTACGGGCTGGCGGCCGTTCTGTCGCTGAACGTGAAGCGGCGTGGCAATATCGGCGCGAACCAGCTCCTCGCGGGTCTAAGCACCACACGATTACTGCTGATCGCGTGCGCGCCCAGCCTCGCTGCGATCGTCCTCTCTTTCCTCTCGCCCTGGCTCGCGATCGCTGTGCTCAGCGCTGAGCTGGTGAGCGCCATGGTGCATGGATGGGAACTCGAGGAGGAGAAGGGGGCCGATCTACCTGAGCTGTAGGTCGATGCCCGCACGGAAGAGCCCGCCGCACTGTGGCGCGTCAGCCCCAAGCGGGGGCAGACCCTGATGTTGTCAGGCGGGGGTTGAGCGCTGTCGACTTCCCAGGGGCGGCATCCCGACGTAACGGGCCAACCCGCGCAGGACCTGAGCTTCACGCTTGAGCACCTCGGCGGCGATCGAACATCGCAACGAAAGGCGGCCGCCAGCGCGTCGGCGAATGACCATGATGCGTGAGGCGCTGAATGCGGTGATGCGTCAGCCGCTCTGGTGTCCGAGGGGGGACTTGAACCCCCAAGCCCCGAAGGGCACTAGCACCTCAAGCTAGCGCGTCTGCCAAATTCCGCCACCCGGACATGGGTACGGCGCAGATAGTACCTGAGGAGCACAGCCCCCCGACGCGGGATATGGCGGGCGATGGGGGAGAGGAAGGACGGACGCGCGGGCTCATCTGAGCGGGCGGTAGTCCCAGGGCGGTTTGAGGTAGGTGTGCCCGGCGGGCGAGGTCCAGGTGGTGGTGCCGTCGGGTTGGCGGGCGAGTTTCCAGCCGCCTTCGTGGCGGAGGGGGTGGTCGCGTCCGCAGCCGGGGCCGAGGTTGGCTCTGGTGGTGGTGCCGCCATCGGCCCACCTGATGGTGTGGTCGATGTCGCAGTGGGCGGCCTGGCGGTTACAGCCGGGGTGGTCGCAGATGCGGCTGCGGTCGATGAGGCACTGCTTGAGGGCTGCGCCGGGCCGGTAGGTGTGGGGGGTGGAGTCGAGGAGGTGCCCGGTGGTGGGGTCGTAGATGAGCCGCCGGAAGACTCCGTCGGCGCTGATGCGGCGGGCCAGCTCGGCGGGGATGGGTCCGGTGCCGTCCATGTGGGCGGGGTTGTTGTTCATCCCGGCCCAAGTGTCGAAGTCGATGACGATGCTGGTCACAACCTGCGCGCCTTTGCCGCCGTTTGCCGCGGCGAGGGTGGCGTCGGCGAGGCCGACGAGGCTGTCGGCCATCTTCTGGTCGAGGGTGCGGGGGTCGTCTGCGCCGATCTGGTCGGCGCGGGCGCGGATCGCCGCCATGAGCTTCGCGGCGGCGTCGGCGTCGAGGCCTTCGGCGAGCACGCTGGCGGTGCCGTTGCCGGTGGACCAGCTGGTGACGCGGCGATCGGAGCGGGTGTCTTTGCGCTGCCGTTCGGCGTAGTCGGCGTCGACGGTGAGGATGGCGCGTTCGACGGTACGGCGGAACGCGGCGAGCCCTTCACCGGGCCGGCCGTTGACCCCGATGGCCTTGGGCAGGGCGAGGGCTTCGACCTCGAGCGCGACGTCGACCGGTAGCGCGGCGAGCTGCTCGGCGAGGTGCGCGGCGTGCCAGTAGGAGATCAGCCCGGCCTGCAGCGCGGCGCGGGTCAGGTGCAGCGGACCGTCGAGCATCCGGGCGACGTCGACGCGCTTGCCGGCGGTCAGCTTGGACACGTTCAGCGCGGCGGCGACCTCCTCGCGGCCCCAGTCCTTCTCCCCGCGTTCGCCGGCGACCGCAGCGATCGCGGGCTGCTCGATGCCGTCGAGCCAGTGCCGTTGCCGCTCGAGGGCCTTGAGGAGCAGCACCTGGGAGAAGTCGTCGAGGGTGCGCGGGTCGAACTCGGCGAGCGCCGCTACGACCTGCGGTCCGGGCTGGGCGTGCTCGAGGAGGGTGAGCCGGGCTGCGGGCGGCATCGGGTTGCGCCAGTCGCGCAGGTCGATGACTCCCGGTTCGCTCATGCGTTCGAATGTAAACCACCAGGCGTTGGGGCGCAACACTTTTCGGCAAGAAAATCCGATCACTTCAGTCACAGCGATCCCTGGCGTGACAGGATCGCAGCCACCGTCTCGTCGACCGGAGGACCTGGCGTGAACGACGTCGTCGAGCTGTGTCGCGACCTGATCCGGATCGACACCTCCAACCCGGGGAAGACCGAGCGCCCTGCGGCCGAGTACGTCGCGGAGAAGCTCGCCGAGGTCGGCCTCGAGCCGACGGTCTTCGACTGCGCACCGGGCCGTACGGCGGTCGTCGCGCGCATGACGGGCGCCGACCAGAGTCGCGACGCGCTGCTCGTTCACGGCCACCTCGACGTCGTACCGGCTGATGCTCACGACTGGCAGGTCGACCCGTTCTCCGGCGAGATCAAGGACGGCTGCATCTGGGGCCGCGGCGCCGTCGACATGAAGGACATGGTCGCGATGACGCTGGCGACCGTTCGCGCGATGAAGAGAGAGGGTCGTACGCCGCAGCGTGATGTCGTGCTCGCGTTCTTCCCCGATGAGGAGGCCGGCGGGCGCGATGGCGCCGCGATCGTCGCCGAGAAGCACCGACACCACTTCGAGGGCGTGACCGAGGCGATCGGCGAGGTCGGCGGCTTCTCGCTCACTGTCGCTCCCGACACCCGCCTCTACCTGATCGAGACGGCACAGAAGGGCATGTCGTGGATGCGGCTGACGGCCAAGGGCCGCGCCGGGCACGGCAGCATGCTCAATGACGACAACGCCGTGACCGCGCTCGCCGAAGCAGTTGCGCGCCTCGGCCGGACGACGTTCCCGGTCCACCTCACGCCGACGATGCGCCACCTGCTCGCGGAGGTCGCCGACGTACTGCAGATCGAGCTCGACCTCGACGACCCCGAGGCCGCGCTGGCCAAGCTCGGCCCGATCGCGCGGATGCTCGGCGCGGTCGTCCGCAACACCGCCAACCCGACGATGCTTGACGCGGGCTACAAGGTGAACGTGATCCCGCAGACCGCGACGGCGCAGATCGACGGGCGTCAGCTGCCGGGCTTCGAGGCGGAGTTCGAGGCCGAGCTCGACGCGGTGCTCGGCCCGGACATCACCCGTGAGGTCACCAACGGCCAGGCGCCGCTCGAGACGACATTCGACGGCCCGATCGTCGACGCGATGTCGGCGGCGCTCATCGCCGAGGACTCCGGCGCGCGGCCGGTGCCGTACCTGATGTCCGGCGGCACCGACGCCAAGCACCTCGTGCCGCTGGGCATCCGCTGCTTCGGCTTCTCACCGCTGCGGCTGCCGCCCGACCTCGACTTCGCGGCGATGTTCCACGGCGTCGACGAGCGGGTGCCGATCGACGCCCTCGACTTCGGCGTACGCGTCCTCGACCGGTTCCTGACGACGGCCTAGCAGCTCACTAGTACGGCGGGCGCGAGAGCCCCTGGCACATCTCGCGGTACGACGACCGCCCCGGTGAGGTGGGCGCGTCGGCCGGCACGGTGTCGCCCTTGCGGAAGTAGCCGCCCTCCCACGGACCCCAGATCTTCTGGCGGCACCAGGAGTCGACCAGCATCCAGTCGCGCTCGTCGGACGGCCGCTTCGGCGCGGCAACCGCACCGGACAGCGGGCCCCAGAGTCGCGCCTGGAACTCCGCGGCCCACGCCTCGTCGCCCTTGATCTTCGCGCGGTAGCCGCCGTGGCCCTCCGAGAAGTACCGCTCGTCCGCGGTCTGCGGGATAGACGCGACCTCGAGCACCGGGTCGACGAAGCCGCCGTTGGACGGCGTCGCGCCCTCGAAGAGCCGGGTCCGCAGCTCGGTGACGGTCAGCTTGCCGTCGCGCAGCTCGCAGTCGGGGCGCGCGCGACCGCACCGCGCGGCGCCACGCGAGATCAGCCCGCGGTCCTGCACCCGGCTGCGGCCGGCCATCGCTCGCCGGGCGAAGTACAGCCCTCGGCCGTACTCGCCGGCGATGGTCGGCGTCGCGTTGGAGGTGCCACCGAAGAGCCCCTGCCCGGTCACGGTCTTCGCTCCGTACCCGCTCGGATAGCCAGAGCCCACGCCGGCGATGTCCGCGGGCTTGCCGCTGCCCGGGTAGTTGCGGTTGTTGCCGGGGTCGGTCGCGCCGACGGTGACGATCCAGTCGGGCCCTTCCTGCGACGACATCAAGGTCTGATTCGGCACGGCGAACAGGCTGCCGTGCCCATTGCCGGCCGAGAACAGGATCGTCTGGCCGCGCTCGCTCGCGGCCTGCTGCAGGTCTGTCGTCGAGCCGGCGTAGAGCCGGTCGCGCTCGGCGGCGGAGTAGCCGTAGGAGTTGGTGATGACGTCGATCCACGGCTGGCTCATCGCCCAGTCGATCGCCGCCTCACCCTCCTCGACGCTCGCCTGGTTGATGTCGATGAAGAACAGCAGGCACTCCGGGCAGGTGCCGTGGATGTTGCCGACGCTCACGGTCGTCGTACCGGTGCCGTGGTCGCCGAGCGCGCCGTGGATCATTGTTCCCTTCGGCGTGTCCTCCGCCGCCCAGGCCATCGCCCCGATGATCTTCGTGCCGGGCACCCAGTAGACGTGCTGCTCCTTGGCGTTGCTCGGCTGGACCTTGTCCCACTTCTCGGCGTCCGCCTCGTTCAGGTCCGCGATCGACGCGCTGTCGTCGGCCTCGTCGAGCGTGAGCGGGAGCGTGTTGTAGCTCGCGAAGGCCGACGGTCTAGGGAAGCCCGGCAGCCAGGTGTGCGGCGGCCGGCGAAGCGGCAGGTCGTCTGACCTGTCCATGTTCAGCGCCTGCGGCATCTTGGAGGCGAGGAAGTCCCAGTGGTAGGCCGAGATCCCGTAGTCGATGACTGCGACGACGACTGCGTCGTCCGGGCCGGTCTGCCGTGGCGCAGCATCGGCAGATTGCAACGGACCGACGACTCCAGCGAGGAGCAGCGCGGCGAGCGCCGGGCGCAGGAAGCGGTGGGGCTGCATGGGAGTCCTCGTGTTCGCAGGAAGTAGGCCGCCTACGGCCTCGGGGTCGAGGGAAGCTTGGTCAGCGCGTTGCACGCAACGGCGAGCGCCGTGCGCGTCGGCGCGGCCGGGTCGGGCGAGGGTAGCGGCGTCGTGGCCGCGTCCTTGTAGTAGCCGTCCTTCCACGCGCCGAAGATGTGCTGGCGGCACCACGAGTCGACGCGGAACCACGCCTCCTCGTCGGCCGGCCGCGGTACGACGGCCGCCCGCCCGAGCACAGGGTCGAAGAACCGGTTGAACTCCGCGAGCCACAGCTCGTCGTCCTGCTTGAGCCGGGCGTAGTACGTCCCGTGGCCCTCGGCCGCGTAGTGCTCGTCGGCGACCCGGTCGACCGACGACGTGCCGGCCGGGGTCGTGCCGCCGCCCGTGGAGACCGCGCCCTTCAGCAGCCGGTCCCGCAGCTCGACCGCGGTCAGCTTGCCGTCGCGCACCTCGCAGTCACGACGGACGCGGCCGCAGGTCGCCTTGCCGACGCTGATGACCCCGTCCTTCTGGATCCGGCTCGGCCCGGCCATTGCCCGCCGCGCGAGGTAGAGCCCCCGTGAGTACGTGCCGGAGATGGTCGGGGCGGCGTTCGACGTACCGCTGAACTTCGAGCCGCCGCTCACGGTCGCCGAGTTGTACGCGCTCGGGTAGCCCGAGCCGATGCCGGCGACGTCGACCGGCTTGCCCGACCCGGAGTACTGCGACTTGTTCGACGGGTGCGTCGCCCCGACCGTCACGACCCAGTCCGGCCCCTTCACCGACGACGTCAGCGTCGAGAACGGCACCGCGAAGGCGTTCTCGATGCCGTTGCCGGCCGAGAACACGATCGTCTGCCCGCGCTCGCTCGCGACCTTCTGCGGCTCCGTCTGCCCGCCGTAGAGGCCGTCGCGCACCGCGCCGTTCGGGACGGTCTGCAGCCCATAGGAGTTGCTCACGACGTCGATCCACGGCTGGCTCTCCGCCCACGCGAGCGCGTGCTCGGTGGCGGTCGTGTCCGCCGCGGTGATGTGCACGATCAGGCACTCCGGGCAGGTCCCGTGGAAGTTGCCGACGGAGACGCTCGACGTACCCAGCCCGTGGCCGGTGTCGTAGATGTCGGTGTAGGTCCAGCCCACCTCGGGCAGCGGGGCGGTCGTCGTGTCGAGGACCTCCGTGACCTGCTCGGTGTAGCCGAACGAGATCCCGCCGATCACCTTTGTGCCGGGGAACCAGTAGTAGTTGACGGACGCTGGGGTCGAGGCCTTGACCGCGGCCCACTTCGCCTCGTCCTTCGCCTTGAGGTCGGCGAGCTTCACCGAGTCGTCGTCCTGCTCCAGCGTCAGCTTCATCTCGGTGTAGCTGCCGAAGCTCTTGGGGCTCGGGAAGCCGGGCAGCCACTTGTCCGGCGACTGCGACAGCGGCAGGTCGTCGGACCGGTCCTTGTTCGTCGCCTGCGGCATCTTCGACGCCAGGAAGTCCCAGTGGTACGGCGAGATCCCGCTGTCGATGACGGCGACGACGACCGCGTCCTTCGCCCCGGGCGAGACGGCCGCAGCGTCGGCGACGTGAAGCGGCACGATGACGGCGACGAGCGCGACCAGCGCGAGGGCAGGGCGGAACCGGGTCAGGGTGATCTGCATGCGGAGCACTTCGCCTCGCGAGCGGCGTACTCCTGCCGCCCGGACTGTGAGCTCGGTCAGTCCTCGACGTCCTCGTGCGGCTTGGCCCAGCTGACCCGCTCGGGGTAGCCCACCGCCGGCCGGGACACGTCGTCGAGCGCCTTGGTGATCTCCTCCGGCAGCGTGACCAGCTCCGAGGCCAGCGACGCGACCAGCTGGCTGGCGACCCGAGCGCCGACGATCGGCGCGACCACGCCGGGCCGGTCGCGCACCCAGGCCAGCGCCACGGCGACGGGGGAGACCGCCAACCCGTCCGCCGCCGTCAGCACCGCGTCGACCACGCGGGTCCGGTCGTCGTCGAGGTAGGGCTCGACGAAGCCGCTGAAGTCGGGGCTGGCCGCCCGGGAGTCCTTCGGGATCGTCCCGGTGCGGTACTTGCCGGACAGCACGCCGCGGCCGAGCGGGCTCCACGGCAGGATCCCGATCTCCGCGTCGAGCGCCGCCGGCACGACCTCGCGCTCGATGCCGCGCTGAAGCAGCGAGTACTCCATCTGCGCGCTGACGATCGGGGTGAGCCCGAACGCCCGCGAGTGCTCGCCTGCCCGCGCCAGCTGCCACCCGCTGAAGTTGCTGATGCCGACGTAGCGGACCCGCCCCGACGTCACCGCGCGGTCCATCGTGCTGAGCGTCTCGTCGAGCGGCGTGCTCGGGTCCCACGCGTGGACCTGCCACAGGTCGACGTAGTCGGTGCCGAGCCGCTGCAGCGACGCGTCGAGCGCGGCGAGCAGGTGCCCGCGCGAGCTGCCCCGGTTCATCGGCCCGCCGCCGCCCGTGCCGCCGAACGCCTTGGTCGCGATCAGCAGCTCCTCGCGCGCGCCCTCCTTGGCGATCAGCCGGCCGAGCACCCGCTCGCTCTCGCCGCCGACGTACACGTCCGCGGTGTCGACCAGCGTGCCGCCCGCGTCGCGGAACGCGCGCAGCTGAAGCGCGGCGTCCTCGTCGTCGGTGTCCTTGCCCCACGTCATGGTGCCGAGGGCGAGCCGCGAGACGATCAGGCCGCTGCGGCCGAGGTGGCGGTGCTTCACACAGTCTCCCGACGAGCACAGGCTCCCGACGTACAGGGCAGGGCAGGTGCCGCAGACGCTACCGCGACCGCTCAGCACCGCCGACTAGGCTCCCCGGCGTCGACAGATCAGGAGGCGCATCGTGCGGCTGGGACTCAACCTCGCCTACTGGAGCACCGCGGAGCAGGCGGGCGAGCTGCTCGCGCTGGCTCGAGAGGCCGACTCGCTCGGCTACTCCGTGGTCTGGACCGCCGAGGCCTACGGCTCCGACTGCGTCTCCACCCTGGCGTGGATCGCCGCGCAGACCGAGCGCGTCGACATCGGCTCGGCGATCTTCCAGATCCCCGCTCGCACCCCTGCGATGACCGCCATGACCGCCTCGTCGCTCGATGCGCTGTCCGGCGGCCGGTTCCGCCTCGGCCTCGGCGTATCCGGCCCGCAGGTCAGTGAGGGCTGGCACGGCGTCCGCTACGACAACCCGATCGGCCGCACCCGCGAGTACGTCGACATCGTGCAGATGGCGCTGCGCCGCGACCGCGTCGTCTACGACGGCAAGCACTTCACGCTGCCGCTGCCCGACGGCCCCGGCAAGCCGCTGAAGCTGATCGTGCACCCGGTCCGCGAGCACATCCCGGTCTACCTCGCCGCCGTCGGCCCCAAGAACCTCGAGCTCTGCGGCGAGATCGCCGACGGCTGGCTGGCCATCTTCTACTCGGCGAAGCACGCGGCAGAGCAGCTGGCTGCGGTCGAGAAGGGGGCGCGCACCGCCGGCAAGGACGGCCTCGCCGGCTTCGACGTCGTCCCCTCGATCCCGCTGTCCATCGGTCCCGACGTTGCGGCGTGCGCCGACCCGATCCGTCCCTACGCCGCGCTCTACGTCGGCGGCATGGGATCACGCGAGAAGAACTTCTACAACGCGCTCATGCGCCGCTACGGCTACGACGACGCGGCCCAGCAGATCCAGGACCTCTTCCTCGGCGGCGACAAGTGGGGCGCGATGGCCGCCGTACCCGTCGACTTCATCGACGAGACGTCGCTGCTCGGCCCGGTCGAGCGGATCGCCGAGCGGATGACCGAGTACGCCGAGTCCGGCGTCACCACCCTCGCGCTGAGCAACCCGCCGGGCATGGCGTTCGACCAGCAGATCGCCCAGCTCCGCCAGGCCGCGGAGGCGCTCGACAAGGCCGGCATCGGCGAGTGAGGCCGGTCCACACGTGAACAGCGTTGAAGCGGTCGTTCTCGGCGTCGTCCAGGGCCTGACCGAGTTCCTCCCGGTCTCCTCGACCGCGCACCTGCGGATCGTGCCCGCGCTGCTGGGCTGGTCGGACCCGGGTGCCGCGTTCACCGCCGTGACCCAGCTCGGCACGACGCTCGCCGTCCTCATCTACTTCCGCCGCGACCTGCTGCGCATCGCTGTCACCTGGGCCCGCTCGCTCGTCCGGCCGGAGCTGCGCTCGTCCATCGACGCGCGGCTCGGCTGGTACATCGGGCTCGGCACCGTCCCGATCGGCATCGCCGGCCTCGCGTTCAAGGACCAGGTCGAGGGCGAGGCGCGCAACCTCTACCTGATCGGCGCCGCCCTCGTCGTGGTCGGCCTCGTCCTGCTGCTCGCTGACCGGCTCGGCCGCCGCGAGCGCCCCATCGACGCCATCTCCGCCCGCGACGCCGCCGTCGTCGGCATCGCCCAGGCGGCCGCTCTCGTGCCCGGCGTCTCCCGCTCCGGCGCGACCATCTCCGCCGGCCTGTTCCGCGGCCTCGAGCGGCCCGCGGCCGCGCGCTACTCCTTCCTCCTCTCGATCCCGGCGATCGTGCTGAGCGGTCTGCTGGAGCTGTCGCACATCGGCGACGGCGACGGGCCGGGCCCCGCGGCGACCGCCGTGGCGACCGTCATCGCCTTCGCCGTCGGGTACGCCGCGATCGCCTGGCTGCTGCGCTACCTCGCCACCCACTCCACCGGCGTCTTCGTCGCGTATCGCATCGCGCTCGGCCTGCTGGTCATCGCGCTCACTGCCACCGACGTGATCGCATGACCGGACGTAGGGTCGCGCCATGACGACGGTGCTCCTCGTCCGGCACGGCCTCACCGCGATGACCGGCCCGGTCCTGGCCGGCTGGACGCCCGGTCTGCACCTCGACGACCGCGGCACCAAGCAGGCCGGCGAGCTCGCGGCACGCCTCGCCGGCGTGCCGCTCACCGCCGTCGTCTCCTCGCCGCTCGAGCGGTGCGTCGACACCGCGACCGCGATCCTCGGCGCGCGCGAGCTCACCCTCGAGGTCGACGACCGGCTGGGGGAGTGCCGCTACGGCGACTGGACCGGCGCGGAGCTGAAGAAGCTGGCCAAGGACCCGCTCTGGAAGGTCGTGCAGTCACACCCGTCTGCCGTCACGTTCCCCGGCGGCGAGGCGCTGCGCGCGGTGCAGGCCCGCGCGGTCGACGCCGTACGCGACTGGAACTCCCGCCTCGGCGACGAGGCGACCTGGGTCGCCTGCAGTCACGGTGACGTCATCAAGGCGGTCATCGCGGATGCGCTCGGCCTGCACCTCGACCAGTTCCAGCGGATCCAGGTCGACCCGTGCTCGGTCACCGTCATCCGCTACACCGCGCTGCGACCGTTCGTCGTTCGCGTCAACGACACCGGGGGCGGCGTCGCCGACCTGATGCCGCCGAAGAAGAAGGGCCGCCGCAAGGCCTCGTCCGACGCGCCGGTCGGCGGCGGCGCGGGCTCGGCATAGGGTCGACCCCATGGCTCGCCAGATCTTCACCTTCGACCCGCCCGAGCGCTTCGTAGCGGGCACCGTCGGCCAGCCCGGCGAGCGCACCTTCTTCCTGCAGGCCCGTGGCGGCGGAGCGGTGATCAGCGTCGCGCTGGAGAAGATCCAGGTGAGCGTCCTCGCCGACAAGGTCGGCGAGCTGCTCGACGAGGTACGCCGGCGCGGTGGCGACGTCCCCGCAGTCGCCCCGCCGGGGAGCGAGGACGTCGCGCCGCTCGACCAGCCGATCCTCGAGGAGTTCCGCGTCGGCACCATGCGCCTCGCCTGGGACGGCGAGGACGACGTCGTCATCATCGAGGCGCTCGCCCAGACCGGGACCGAGGACGCGGACGCCGACGACGGTGAGGACCACGGCACCGCCGACGACACCGAGGACGACGCCGACGGCCCGGACATGCTCCGGGTCCGCATCACCGCCGGTGACGCGCGCGCCTTCGTGCAGCGCGCGGGCCGCGTCGTCGCGGCCGGCCGGCCGCCGTGCCCGCTGTGCGGTCTCCCGCTCGACCCCGAGGGTCACGTGTGCCCCCGTCAGAACGGCCACCGGCACTGACCGAGCCGACGTCGGTGGACCTCGACCGCGCGCTCGCGCTGCTGCGGGACGGCGAGATGTCGATCGAGGCGCGCCTCGTCGACGCGTCCAACACGACCTTGTACTGCGCCGTCGAGGACGCCGACCTGCGCGCCGCCTGCGTCTACAAGCCGGTGCAGGGGGAGCGCCCGCTGTGGGACTTCCCGGACGGGACCCTCGCTCATCGTGAGGTGGCTGCCTATCTGGTGTCAGTTGCGATCGGCTGGGACGTCGTGCCGCCCACCGTCCTGCGCGACGGACCGCTCGGCCCGGGCATGGTGCAGCTCTGGATCGACGTCGACGAGGGCGTCGACCTCGGCGCGCTCGTGCACAGCGACCACCCGGGACTGCGCCGGATGGCGCTCTTCGACGCCGTCGTCAACAACGCCGACCGCAAGGGCGGGCACCTCCTTCCCGTCGACGGCGGGCATGTCTTCGGCGTCGACCACGGCGTCTGCTTCGCCGTCGAACCCAAGCTGCGCACCGTCCTGTGGGGCTGGCGCGGCAAGCGGCTGGACGAGGAGGAGGTCGCCGTCCTGACCGGGCTGCGACAGGACCTCACCGGGCCGCTCGGCGAAGCGCTGGTCGCCCTGCTCGAACCGGCCGAGGTGGTCGCGACGCTGCACCGCGTCGACGACCTGCTGCACCACGGGAAGTTCCCGCAGCCCAGCCTCGACTGGCCCGCCATCCCGTGGCCCCCGTTTTGATCTCGCGCTTAGGCTTCGCGTCATGAGGCCCTGGTCCGTCGATGCTCCGATCACGCTGGCCGGCTCGCCGCCGGCACTGCGGGTGTGGGACACGGCGACCCGTGAGCTGCGCCCGATCGCCCCGGGCGGCTCGTTCACCATGTACGTCTGCGGCATCACGCCGTACGACGCAGCGCACCTCGGCCACGCGGCGACCAACCTGACCTACGACCTGGTGCACCGTCTGCTGCTCGACGCCGGTGTCGAGGTCGTCTACACGCAGAACGTCACCGACGTCGACGAGCCGCTGTTCGAGCGCGCCGCCGAGACCGGCGACGACTGGGAGGCGCTCGGCACCCGCGAGATCGAGCAGTTCCGCGCCGACATGACCGCGCTCAACATCCTGCCCCCCACGCACTTCGTCGGCGCCGTCGAAGCGGTGCCGCAGATCGTCGAGCTGGTCGGCCGGCTGCGCGACCAGGGCGTGACCTACGACCTCGACGGCGACACCTACCTCAGCGTGGCGGCGTGGGAGCGGTTCGGCGAGATCGGCCACCTCGACCGAGAGAACATGGTCGCGCTCTCCGGCCGCAACGGCGGCGACCCCGACCGTCCCGGCAAGAAGGACCCGCTCGACCCCGTGCTGTGGCTGGCCGCCCGGCCGGGCGAGCCGTCCTGGCCGGCGCCGTGGGGCGAGGGACGTCCCGGCTGGCACGTCGAGTGCTCGGCGATCGCGCAGTCGACGCTCGGCGACACCATCGACCTGCACGGCGGCGGCACCGACCTGATCTTCCCGCACCACGAGATGAGCGCCACGACCTCCTGTTTGGCAACTGGCAGGTGGCCGTTCGCGCGCACCTGGCTGCACCAGGCGATGGTCGGGCTGCACGGCGAGAAGATGTCGAAGTCGAAGGGCAACCTGGTCTTCGTCCGGCACCTGCGGCTCGAGCACGACCCGATGGCGATCCGCCTCGCCCTGTTCGCCCATCACTATCAGCAGCCGTGGGAGTGGTTCCACGAGGACGTGCTCGGCGGTCAGGATCGGCTGGCCCGCTGGCGCCGGGCCGTCGAGCGCGAGAGCGGTCAACCGGCGGATGCGGTCATCGACGGCGTACGTCGGCACCTCGCCGACAATCTCGACGCGCCCGGTGCTCTCGCGGTCGTCGACCGATGGGCCGCAGAGACGATCCGCGTCGGCGGTCCCGAGCGCGAGGCCTCGTCGCGCGTGAGGGACGTCGTCGACGCCCTCCTCGGCGTCCACCTCTAAACGACGACCCCGAACGAAACGCGACCGGGTCGCATTTCGTATCAATCGCGTGCGGGGGCTGCGACCGGGTCGCGTTTCGTTCGCGGTGGTCAGCCGGGGCCGGGCTTGGAGAGCAGCGCGTCGAGGGCCTCGTCGCGATCCGCGGTCGCGACGACGAGCAGCTCGTCGCCGGCCTCGAGCGGCATCTGAGCGCTCGGCACGAGCACCCGGCCGCCGCGCAGGATCGCGACGAGCGCGGTGTCGGTCGGCCACTCGATCTCGCCGACCGTGCGCCCGACGACGGGGGAGTCGCCGGCCAGCGTCAGCTCGTTGAGGCTCGCCCGGCCCTGCTCCAGCGACATCAGCCGCACCAGGTCGCCGACGCTCACCGCCTCCTCGACGAGGGCGGTCAGCATCCGCGGCGTCGACACCGCGACGTCGACGCCCCACGCCTCGGTGAAGAGCCACTCGTTCTTGGGGTGGTTGATGCGGGCGACCACGCGCGGCACGGTGAACTCGGTCTTCGCGAGCAGCGACACGACGAGGTTGACCTTGTCGTCGCCGGTCGCCGCGACGACCACGTCGCAGTCCTCGAGCCCCGCCCGCTCGAGCTGGCTCAGCTCGCACGCGTCGGCGATCAGCCACTCCGCACCCGGGACGCTGGACTCCCGGATGTTGTTCGGGTCCTTCTCGAGCAGCAGCACGGCGTGCCCGTTCTCGATCAGCTCGCGGGCGATCGACCGTCCCACGTTGCCGGCCCCGCCGATGACGACGCGCATCAGTGCGACCCTCCCTCGGGTCCGCCCGCGATGATCCGCTCGACCTCGGAGAGCCGGCTCTTGATGACGACGAAGTGGAAGAGGTCGCCCTCCTGCACCACGTCGCCCTTCTCGGGCAGCCGCCCCGTCCCCAGCCGCGTCATGCAGGCGACCCGGGCGTCGACCGCCGACTCGATCTCGCTGATCCGGTGGCCCGACCACGTGCGGTTGACCGCGATCTCGGCCAGCAGCACCTCTCCGGACGGGTCGCTCCACTGCAGCTGGCTGCCGGACGGGATGAGGCGGCGCAGCACCTGGTCGGCGGTCCACCGCACGGTCGCGACGGTCGGGATGCCGAGCCGCTCGTAGACCTCCGCCCGCTTCGGGTCGTAGATCCGAGCGACCACGTGCTCCACGCCGAAGTTCTCCCGCGCGACGCGGGCCGAGATGATGTTCGAGTTGTCGCCGTTGCTCACCGCCGCGAAGGCGCCGGCCTCGGCGATGCCGGCCTCGGTCAGGGTGTCCTGGTCGAAGCCGAAGCCGGTGACCGTCCGTCCCTGGAAGGTCGACGGCAGCCGCTTGAACGCCGCGGCGCTGCGATCGATGACAGCCACACTGTGGCCGAGCTCTTCGAGGGTGCGCGCCAGCGTCGACCCGACGCGGCCGCACCCCATGATGACGACGTGCACGTGCCGTCCTTCCCTGCCCCCGACCTGGCGGAGGCAACGCTATCCCAGGAGCGCGCCCGTCCCGTCCGCGGCATCGCGGACATCTATCTCTAGGATCGCGCCGTGGCTCTCTTCGACATCCCGAAGCGCATCTTCGTCGGCCGGCCGGTGCGCAGTGACGCCCTCGGCCACACGCTCCTGCCGAAGAAGCTGGCGCTGCCGGTCTTCTCCAGCGACGCGCTCTCGTCCGTGGCCTACGCCACCGAGGAGATCCTCATCGTCCTCAGCCTCGGCGGGCTGGCCCTGTTCCACTACACGCCGTACGTGTCGATCGCGGTCGCGAGCCTGCTGACCATCGTGGTCATCTCCTACCGGCAGACGGTCCGCGCCTATCCGCAGGGCGGCGGCGCCTACCGGGTCGCCCACACCAATCTCGGGGCCAACTGGGGCCTGTTCGCGGCGAGCTCGCTGCTCATCGACTACGTGCTGACCGTCTCGGTCTCGATCACCGCCGGAGTGCAACGGCGCTATCGCTGAGGGGACCCGGGGTCAGGAGAGCGGTTGCCTGGTCGGCCATGATCCGCGACAGCAGTTCCCCCTCGGGTCCCGTCTCGGGTGGTCGCGTCCCCAGCACGATGGCCACGGGCAACTCGGCCACTCGGTTGGCGAGGTACGCGATGAAGCGCAGCGACGGACCGTCGAACCAATGGGCGTCGTCACAGATCAGCGCAACCGGCTGTGACTCCGCGAGCGCCACCGTGAGCCAGTAGAGCCCGTGCAAGACCACGCCGGGTTCGTGGAGCGCGGGAGCCGTCGGGTCACCAAAGCCGAGAATCGGCGCCGCCGCTTGCGCGGCCCCAACGAAAAGGTGCGCTGGATCCGCGGCTCGGGCGACGAGCGGCTCGAACAGTTGGCGCACGCCGCCGAAGGCGAAGTCTTGCTCCAGACTCCCGCCGCGTCCCCGTCCGACGAGCATGGAGCGTTCGGAGGCAGCGCTCTGGGCACCGCTAAGCAGGCGACTCTTGCCGATTCCCGCCGGCCCCTGAAGCGCTACGAGCCCACCGGCACCCTGAAAGCGCGCTGTCCAGCAAGGCAGCGATGGCGGCCTGCTCGGTGTGACGCTCGAGGAGTTCACGATCACCCGTTTGGCCGTCCGGTGCCACCGAAGAGAGCGTAGACCTCGACCCTGAAGTTCAGGGTGGGACCCTGAGGACTTCGACACGCCGCTCCCGGATGATGTGTTCATGAGTTCGCAGCCTCCGGAGACACCTGAGGCCGAGATCCAAGAACCAGCCCCGGTGCACGACACCACTGAGATCAGCACCGAGGCAAAGGCCGCAGAACTGCTCGCCGGCATGGGCCTTCTTTTTGATACGGGCGTCAAAGTCCGAACGAACGAGAAGGCGTCGTGAGCGAGTGCACCTGCGTCCCGAACTGCGACCCGTCCAAACAACAAGGAGTCTCTAAATGCGCAAGTACCTAGTTCACGTAACAGCTATTGCCATTTCTGCGAGCACGGCGATTGTCGGCTTGGCGGCGCCTGCGTCCGCCGCCCGAGGTCAAGCCCCAGTCCTCAGCGGCGTCGTTCCGGTCAAGATCGAGGCCCCCGCTCAGATTCCTCTGCCGGGCTTCTTTGGTGTGACGGGATCTCGCATCAGGCGGCCTAACTCCATTGTCGTCAAGCCCGGCAACTTCACCGGGCTCATTCCGCATACCGCCGCCAGCGTCTACATCCGTTATGGCGACATCAAGGGTGAGTTCGGCATCCCCGTGCCGCCGGCGGATGGAATCTCCAAGGTCGGCCAGGGCGTACTCACCCTCGCGGGATCAGCCGTGGCGCGAGCGAACCGTGTGAAAGGCAACTTCATCGGAACCGACGTCAGCGGCGCCGTCCAGCATCTTCTTGCCGGTGATTTCGACGGCGACGGGCGGAGCGACCTCGGCGACATCGGAATCGCCCCGATCCCGCACACAAGGGGCCTGCTGCTGCCGGCCGTGCAGAAAGTCCGCGAGGCCGCGAAGAGGACGCGGATCAAGCTGGAGACCATCCTGATTTCCAGCGGCGTACCGACGCCGCCACGCGGGGCTACGGGCGGAATCCCGCTGAACAGGCCGGTGGTTGGCGCCGCTCCGGACCCGACACCGCTGCCGGGGCCCGCTGTCCAAAGAGCTCGGGAGGCGGCTAGCCGGGCAGCGGTCAAGCTCGAGGAAGTAATGGTGTCCAGTTGAGCTGGCGTCCAAGTTCAGCGTCCGGCCCGAGGAGTTCGGCTCGTGCACAACGGCGGGTGATGATTCTGCTGGGGCTGTCAGCGGTCACGCTCGTGGCCGGAATGGCCCTGCGGAGGCAGTCGGCCGCCCGCCGGTTCCGCCGCCGTACGCGCGGTGCTCGAGAAAATTCTGAACAACCGAAGGCCAGGTTCCCCCGCTCGACACGCAGATGGCCTCGCCGCCTGAGCCATCGCCCGACCCTTCGTCGCCCTCAGCACGGGCGCAGGCCGCAGAAGCGATCTACGAGCGTGCCAACGCCACTACAACTACCGCTGAGGGCCAAGCGCAACTGCTCGCCTCGCGGCGGGCGTTCGACGATGCGATGGCCGAATGGCGAAACGGCGCGACGCGGGTTCCCGTGGTTATCGACCACTCGCCGCTTCGGCCGCGCAACTCCGCGGGGCCGACGGGTCTCCGATCGCTCCAGAGGTTGGTAACGCGCTTTCGGGCATCGCCCGCCAAATCACGAGCGACATGGTTGACGCCTACGGACGCGCCGGCGCGGACCGCGACGTCATGGCTCGCCTCGCTGGCTACGTGGCAAATGCGGATACCCAGATCGGTGCGGGAAACCACGACAGTGGTATCGCGCAGCTCAAGCAGGTGTTCGATTTCGGACCGCAGATGGTGTTCAACATGGATCTGTTTCAGCAGAACTTGCGTACCGCTTTCAACACCACCACGGTCGGGTACGCGTACGCAATCGCGCAGGACGGCAAGCAGGTCCTCCCGTCGGCGCAGAACCCGATGTGGAACGGAAGCTCCCGCCGGGACCTGCCGGTGGCGAACCAGTCGCCGACCAAAGAGATGAATATCGCGAGCGTTTCCAAGACGCTGACGGCTGTGGCCGTGCTGCGCCTCCTCGAGTCGAGGGGTCTCAGCATCGACTCTCCGATCGACCCGTGGCTGCCGCCCTTGTGGACAAGGGGCCCCGGCGTGACTTCTGGTCTTGGCGGCCTCACGTTCGAGGACGTCATGAAGCACAAGTCCGGCCTGAACAACAACGACGGCTCAAGGTCGTACGACTATGCCTCGTTGAGGTCAGCGATTGCTGCCGGGGATCAACGCGTCCACGAAACTTCACATACCAAAATGCCAACTTCGCGCTCTTCCGGGTGATGATCCCGCGCTTGGCCGGCAATGCGCAGCAGATCGATGAGACGGAGGCCGCGGTTCCTGAAGGTTCCCGGCTTAAAACTCCTCGCCGACCCCTACGCGGCGAACGCCTACGCCGATCGGTATGTCGGCTACATGCGCACCCAGCTTTTCGCGCCCATGGGCATTGACGGAATGTGCCGACCGGCCGAAAGCCAGGATCAGATGACCTTGCTCTACAACCCAAGTCTGACCAGTGGTGGCATCAATGCCGGCGACTGGACATCGATCTGCGGCTCGGGCGGATGGTTCCTCTCCGCGACCGAAGTGGTGGGTTACCTCGCGCATATGCGTTACAACAACGCCATCCTGTCGCCGGCGATGCGCCAGGTCATGAACCAAAACTTCACCGGGTGGATGGACCCCGCCAACTACAACTGGGGTGACGGCCTCTGGGGCACCTACCACAACCACGGAGGCGACCTTTGGTGGGACAAGCCGCTTCCCGCGGCCGCCAAGCGCGGCATGGATTCCTGTGTCATGAGCTATCCGAACGGTGTCCAGATTGCCCTCCTGATCAACTCGCAGGGGCCCGGCTATCTCGGCCACCCGAACAGCACCTACCAGTGCGCAGCACTCGAGGCGGCCTTCGACAACGCCCTAGTGCTCGTCCCCTAATCGCTTCAACGAGACCCGTAGATAGCGAGCGAGGTTGCTAGTCGGGGGTCGGCCGACACCGGTCGCCGCCAAATAGGCATGCGATTACCCCCTGTCCGTCTACGAAGCCCGTACGACTGGATCGCTCGCAGACTGAGGTTCGACGACCCGCAAGTGTCGCCTCCAACTGGGAAGCAAACCGCGCACTCCTGTTACTGTTTCGTCCGCCGTAACCGCCATCGCCATTCGACGAATCATTCGCTCTACGAGCGATGTGCTGTCAAGCGAAAGTGGGGCTGAGGGGACGAAGACCCTGGTCAGCGGCCGAAATATTAGCGCTCGTAGCTCAACGGATAGAGCATCTGACTACGGATCAGAAGGTTGTGAGTTCGAATCTCGCCGAGCGCGCCCGAAAATCCCTCGGGTTGCCTGTCAGTAGACGAGGCGACCCACTCCGACGGTGACCGGCGAACCAGGTCCCGTTGCGGTCACGATGAAGTTGTCGCTGCTGTTGCCGTCCAGGCGAGCGAACGCCGCCGTCAGCGGCTTGGTGCCCGCCATGAACTGGAAGGCGACGAGGCGCTGGCCCGCGACGAAGTCGTTGATGACGACGTGCGGGTTGCCGTTGACCGGGGTGGTCATTACTTCGTCAGCCGCGTCGGCGTCGATGTCGGCGGCGCTCACCGAAACACCACCTCGGAATGCGAGGTCGTACGCGAGGAACGACGCCACCCGGATGGCGTTGCCGTTCGCGATGTGGAACACACGCACCTGGGGCGCGCCACCGGGGCCGGGTGCCGTCACGAGCTCCTGCTTGCCGTCACCATCGATGTCGGCACCCGCCACGCGCACGCCACCGGTGAAGCCCGCGGCGTACGGCGCGAAGCGTGCGATCCGCGTCACTGATCCGCTGACGGACAGTTTGAAAACGCTGATGGTCGAGGCGCGGCCGGCATCGGTGCTCGTGACAATTTCGTCGATGCCGTCGCCGTCGACATCTGCTCCCGCGACGAACAGGCCGCTGGTCATGTCCGGCGAATCGGCCAGGAACGAGGCGACCGGTGACGGCTGGGAGTGGTCGAGGTTCCAGACGATCACATGAGGCCCACCTCCGGGGCCGGGCGCGGTCACGATGAACCGATCACCGACCGCGTCACGCGCGAGCGCGGCGACACGCACCCCACCGCGGAATGCTTCGTCATAGGCGAAGAAGCTCTTGCCGGCACCGAGCGGGGAGAACTGCGGCAGCGTTGTCAGCCGCACCAGGGGAGAGCCGCCCGTGTCAGCCGCCACCGCGATCGCGTCGCCGTTGCCTGGAAGTCCGAACGGATCAAGACTTGTTACCGAGGCGCCGCCGCGGAACCCGCCGAAGGGCGTGAGGGTTCCGACCAGCGCGACGCGTTGGATGCCGCCGAAGTCGTCGTTGAGCAGGGTGACGGTTCCATGGTCGCGATCGAGCCGCGCCCACGCCGGATTGCTCAGCTCGAAGTCGATCGTCTCGTCTGCCTCGGGTACGCGGTCCCCGTTGGATCTGAACGCAATCTCGATGGCGCGCGGACTTTTCAGGGCGGCTTCTCCCCCGGTGAAGTCTGAGCCGAACTCGGCGTCGCCACGCCGGAGACTTAGAGAGCGCAGAGCCACATCGACGTCGATGTCGGGGGTGTCGGCGTCACGATCCAGCGCGACCGTCGCGACAACGGTCTTGGTGCCATTGGAGCCCTCCGTCACCCGCAGGTCCTGGGCGGTCAAGGTCGGGACGCCCTTGGGCGCGTGGGTGGAGCGGGCCACAAGCCCGACGACAGAGGTCGGCTCGTGGTCGGTCGCCGGTCGCCCGTCGCCTGAAAGGAAGAACTGTGGTCCGCGAGCGACGATGCGGGTGATCGTGAAGCCGCGGTCGTAGCCAAGCCCGGGTCGGATGCGACCCTCCAGCCCGAAGCTCGTGTCGAGGGTGCCATTGGTGTCGTAGCGCCAAACCTTCTGATCGCTGGCCAGAAGCAGTCCGTCGTCGCCGTCAATTGCGAAATCGATCCAGCCAAGAAGGTCCGTGTCCGTGGGCGTGTATTGCGCGGGGAATGTGATCGGAGCGAACGAGCCGTCCGTCGAGCCGTCCATCAGGATTCGGTACACGCGGTATCCGGTGGCGACTGTGATCGTGTCGGCATCTGACACCACCTTGTAGAGGTTGTGGAAGTAGTTGTCGTACTGCGCGATGACTGTGAGGCCGTTCTTGCCGAACGACCAGTCGCGCTGCGTCGGGCTCAGGTAGGCGGCGCGACGAGGAGGCCTTTGCCCTCGGAGCCCTCGACCTGCCAGTCCCACCGAACGAAGACAAAGCCGTCGCCCCGTCGGGCCAGGTGACCATCGGCATATTCCCAGCCGGTCAACGCCAGGCCGAGCTTGCCGACCGACAGGTCAGGCG
Organism: uncultured Actinomycetota bacterium; assembly: GCA_963765815.1. GTDB lineage: Bacteria > Actinomycetota > Actinomycetes > BP-191 > BP-191 > DATLNF01. The sequence goes on from CAVXXT010000001.1 coordinate 425,587, forward strand.
TGCCGTCAGGCAGTAACACCATGAAGTAGCTGCATCCAGCCGAGCACAACACGAGACGGCCGTCGGACAGCACGACCGCGTTACCGCGGGTCGTGTACGGGCCGTATTCCTGCGGCAGCGACACCAGGTGGCCGTCGTTGTAGGTCGAGTCGGGCCGTCCGTTGGGGGCGAGCTTGGTGACGTAGGCGTCCTTGGGCGTCGGATGGTTGTAGTCGTAGGCCATGACGAGGACGCCGCCGTCGTCCGTCGCGATGAGGTCAGTGATGTGCGTGATCGGGGCTAACTGGGTCGTCCACTGAACAGCGCCGAGCTTGTCGACGCGGATGACCGAGGCTGGTGACCACGCCTCGCCGAGCCACACCCCGGTTACGCCGAGCCACATGCCCAGTGTGTCTTCGGCGATCGCGGTCGTCGTCGCGTTGCGTTCAAGATTGAGGCGAAGCGCGCCGTTGCCGCCGAAAGTCGTGAGCGGCCCGCCGAGGTTCGTCGGTGTAATTGTTGCGACGGCGGCGCGGCGGGAACGAAGGGAAACAAGCTGAGCGCGACAGCCCCAGTGATGAAGACGGCCCGCAGGGCGCGGGAAAGCGGCAGCCGCATTCCGTCCCTATCGGCGGAATCGGGTTTTTTCGTGAGAGTTCGTTACCGACCCTGGAACGCACGGCCATGCGGCGGCGGTCAGACTCGGCCGCCGTGCCTTCGAAGTTCGGCGAACTCCTTATCGATACGTCGCCGCTGCGTGCGTCGCGCGACTTCCGCATGCTCTTTGTGGGGCAGGCCGTGTCGTACTTCGGCGCCATGATCTCGATGGCGGCGCTGCCGTACCAGCTGTTCCAGGCAACCCACTCGTCCGTGCAAATCGGCCTGCTCGGTCTCGTGCAATTGGGCCCGATGCTGGTCTGCGGGTTGCTCGGTGGCGCGCTCGCCGACGCCTTCGACAAACGAACCATGCTGCGCGTGCTCGGCGTCACCTCCGGACTGGCGTCGGTGCTGCTCGCGCTCAACGCGTCGCTCGACCATCCGCACGTGTGGGCGCTCTACGTCATCGCCGTGTTGAGCACATCGTCGGGCGCGCTGACCTTCCCGGTGATGCGGTCGCTCCTGCCGCTGCTGCTCGAGGAGAAACTGCGGCCGGCCGCCTTCACACTGCAAGCCACCTACGGCTCGTTCGGCATGATGGCCGGGCCTGCAGTCGGCGGGCTGCTCATTGGCACGATCGGCTTAGACGGCGCGTATCTCGTCGACGTCGCCACGTATGTCGTGGCGCTGCTCATCTACTCGCAGATCGCGCCGTCGCCGCCCGTCGTCACCGACGGCGCGGAACGCACCTCGATCTTCGAAGGCATCCGTTTCCTGCGCGGTCATTCTCTGGTGGTGAGCATCTTCGCCATCGACTTGCTCGCCATGGTTTTTGGCATGCCACGCGCGCTGTTCCCCGCGCTCACTGATCGGCTCGGCGGCGGGCCGCTTATGTACGGCTTGCTCCTGTCCTCGGTCGCGGCGGGCGCGTTCATCGCGTCGATCACCAGCGGTTGGACCAGCCGCATCCGCCGCTACGGACGGGCCGTGTTGTGGTCGGTCGCGGTGTGGGGCGCTGCCATCGCCGTCGCTGGCGTGGTGCGCGTGCCGGCGCTTGTGATGTTGGCGTTTGTGGTTGCGGGCGGGGCAGACATGATCTCGGGCGTCTACCGATCCACCATCGCCGCCGCGGTCACACCCGACGATCTGCGCGGGCGCGTGAGCGGCGTTGAGTTCGCCGTTTACGCGAGCGGACCGACCCTTGGCGATGTCGAAGCGGGAGTCGTCGGGGGACTGGTCAGTGTTCCGTTTGCGATCGTGTCGGGTGGCATCGCCTGCATGGTCGGCGCCGCAGTGTTCGCGCGTGTCGTGCCGGGCCTGGCGAACTACATAGTCGAGTCGAAAGAATGAAGACATGGCAGGCATTCCCGCGGAACTCGCGTGACGACCGAACAACTCGACGAGATCATGACGTCGTCGTGGAACATGCGCATCGCAACGCTCGGCCCGGAGCGCGCGATCAACCTCACGCCGTTGTGGTTTGGGTGGGCCGGCGGCAAGGTCTACTTCTACGGACGCGGACAGAAGATCGCGAACCTGCGTCGCACTCCCTCATGCACGGTGCTCGTCGACCGCAACGAACGGTTCCCCGAGCTACAAGGCGCGATGTTTCACGGGATGGGCGTGGTGCTCGAAGACGCCGCAGCGGAAGAAGCCGACGCAGATCTCGAGGAGGCTCGTTGGCAGATGGGCCGCAAATACTCCGGCGGCCACGGCGAGCCGGCGCGCGCCGGCGGGCGAGAAGGTCCGCAACCCGGCGTCCGCGCGCGGCAAGGGCTGGCGTTGGGTCGTGGTCACACCCGACAAGTCCGTCACGTGGGACAACACGAAGATCGGTGGCGGTGGTCACTAGCGCCGCTTGGCCGCCGCGACGGTGGACGCGGCTGCGAGGACGTGGAAGACCGCGTGGCCCTGCACGCGGCTGTTGCACGAACACAGCGGCCCGCCGGTTCGGCTGAGCAGTGTGCAGCGCGGCCGCGCTCGCGCCGAGCGCTGCCGCGACCGGCGTCGGTCGCAGCGACGCGCGGCTCGTCGCGGACCACGGCGGCGAACGCTGCGATCAGACCAGCAATGCCGATGTCGTGGACGGACTTCGACGAGCCGTCCGCCCGGCCCGTGGTACGCCACGCTGCCGACGCCTTCGAAGGCGAGCGCGGCGGCGACGAACTTCCATGCGCGCGATCGGGGCGGACGCGCCATCCGCCAGATCGGGACCGCCGCGGCGACGAACGCGAGACTCGAGAGCGTGTTGGCGGGCTGACCGATAAGTCCGGGCGGATGCGCTCGCAGTCGGACTCGGCGACGTGACGGGACGCGGTCACACGTCGCCCACCGCCTTGCGCGTCGTCGCCACGACTTCGGCGCGCAGCGCTTCGGCCTGCTCGACGGTGCCGATGCGTTCGAGCTGCGCCCGCCAACGCAACAGCATCAGTCGTGAGCGCGACGGCGCGTTCGACGAGCCACACCGCGGCGACCGCGCCGACCGCGGCTGAGATCACGACGAGACTGCACGCGAGAAATCCGTCGGCGGTCAATATCGCGGCGATGACCCACGCGGTCGGGAACGCGACGATGCCGACGAGCGCGCGGACGGTGCCTTTGGTGACCGGCGTGCGCACGAACAGGCTCGACCCCCATGACGAGCACCGCCGGCCACACGTTGACCAGCGCGGTCGCGGTGGTGATGCAGCCGAGCACAACGACGAGCACGGCGATGCGAATCGCGGCGCGCAGCAGGCGCGTCGGGTTGGTCGGCGTGATGACGTCGGCGTCGGTGAGGCGCAGCCCGGTGAGCAGCGTGTTGTAGCGGCCGACGTCGCGGCTCACGGCGTTGCGGGCGTGGTGCTTCGGCGCCTGGCCGAGCCGGCGCGTCAGGTCGTAGCGGTCTTCGAGCGTCGGGTCGGGGCGCGCTCGGAGCTCAACGCGATCTGCGCGGCCTGCTCCATCGCGAGCGCGGTCTCGATGTCCGCGAAGTCGGGGCTGACCGAGCGCACGCCGGCGTCGATCACCGCCGTGAGGGCGCGCACCGCCTTCTCGTCGTCGGCGCCGACAGCCCGGGGCACACCGTCGTCGAGATCGATGGGCTCGCCGAACTGCACGAGGGCCGAGGTGCGCAGCGCGACCTTGTCGGGAAACGTCAGACCCACCGGCACGATGGCGATGTCGGTCGCGCCCGCCGTGCGCGCGCCCGAGCGCGATGCGCGCCGCGCCGGTCTTGATCGGATCGATGTGCGGTCGGTCGTGCGTCGTGCCCTCAGGGAAGATCGCGATCGTGTCGCGCTTCTTCGAGCGCGGCGTGACAGGCCGCGAACGCTCTTCGTTGCTCGACGGGCCGCTCGTGTCCTGCGGTCGTCGCACGAACACCACGCCGCCGGCCTCGGCCACTGCGCCAAGAACCGGCACCTTGCGCAGCGTGCCCTTCGCGATGAAGCGCGGCGACCGCGGCAACACCGACGCGATCACCAGCGGGTCGACGAAGCCGTTGAAGTGGTTGGCGACGAGCAGGACGGGACGGCCCTTCGGCAGCCGGTTGCGATCGGCGACCTCGACGCGGCGCAGCAGCAGCGTGCACGCGAGGCGCGCGATCAAGACAGGACCCGGCGCATGCGCCCAGTCTGTCTCGCCGCTAGCCCGGAAGTTCAGTGAGACCTTCCCAACCTGCCGGCGGACGAGCAAGGCGCCAGTGTTGCTCGGGGATGTTTGCGTCGAGTCGCTCGTCGAGCAAGTGGTCGCGGCGAAGCGGCGGCAACTGCGACGCGTACGCGTACAGCGCCTGCCGTTTCCGTTCGAGGTCGTCGGCCAGCGGCGCCAACGTCGGTGTCGGCCACCAGCCGGCGTGGAACAAGGCGCTGATGCGCCACGCGAGGAGACCGGGAACGTGCATGTAGCCCGCGTCCTGGTAGCAGTACCACGCGACGTCGGCGAACTCGTCGAGCAGGAGTCGTGCCGCCTGGTGCGTGATGTCATGGTCCGGATTGCCAAGACCGAACGGCACGAACACTGCGGTTGGATCGAGCTCATGTAGCGCGTCGCGTAAGCGAGCCGCCACCTCAGGTGCCTTGGCCCTGTCCGCCTCGTCGAGGTACTGGTGGTCAGCGAACTCGAGCCATACATGCTCGGCGTTGAGTACGGCGAGGGCGGCAAGGTCTTCGTCGCGACGCAAGACGACGACGTCATCGCCCGAGGTAAACCCGCCGAGCGCGTCCCACTCGGAGGCTGGGTCCGGATAGGCAGGCGGCGCGCCGGCGAACACGGTTACGACGGTCGATCCAGGATGGCGGGCCAACAACAAACCGGCGCCTTGCACGGCGTCGTCGAAGTGCGGCGACACGACGACCATGCGTCGGAGTGTGTCGTCGCCGGGTAGGTCGGCCCAGTCGGTGAAACTCATGCCTCGCGTGCGCCCGCGCCCTCGAGGAGCACGCCGGGATGCGCATCGGGCGGGATGTTCGGCACCAGCGTCGAGAACAGCGCTCCGAGCAGGACCACCAGACCGGCGAACACGGCGGCCGGCGTCGACGCGTCGGCAATGCCGTTGGCCACGATCACTCCGATTTGCGGATTGGCGCGACCGGCTGCGTCGCCGCCACCGAAGTCGCTGATGTTGGCGGCGATGGCCGCCTGTTGCGCCGAGGGCAGACCGGGCACCTTCTTGAGATCGGATCGCACGTGGCTGCCAGCCTGCGACAACGAAGATGGCGCCGATCAGGGCGATGCCGAGCGCGGTGCCGACCTGGCGGACCATGCCGGCCGCGCCCGCTGGCCGAGCCGGCCTTCTGCGGCGGGATGTCGCTCAGCACCACGTTGGTGAGCTGGCTCGTGGCGAAGCCGATGCCGATGCCGTGCAGCATCAGCGCGGGCAGCAGCGACAGGAACGTGGTGTGCGGCGCGAAGGCGAGCGACGTAACCGCCAGATGCCGAGCGCCTCGAGGGCGAGCCCGACGGTGATGACGTACTTCGGCCCGAACCGCCGGCTGAGCTGGCCGCCGATGCCGCCGCCGACGAAGGCCATGACTCCCGGCGGGCAGCAGCCAGCGTGCCGGCTGCGGATGGCCGAGAGGTGCAGGCCGGCCTGCAGGAAGATCGGCAGCACGAAGAAGGCGCCGAACTCGCCCATGGCGAGCACGGTGGTGTTGATCAGCCCGTAGCGGAAGCCGCGGTGCACGAGGTCGCGGAAGTCGAACACGACCGGCCTTGTCGGCCTCAGCCCGGCGCGTCTCGAGCACGACGAAGAGCGCGAGCAGCAACACGGCGACGCGAGCGAACCGGCACGACGAGACGGGGTCGGGCGGCCAGTGCCAGCCGCCGATCGACTGGTCGCCGATCGGCGTCCACCAGCCGTAGCGCGACCGCCTCGATGATGCCGAAGACCAGGCCGAGCAGGCCGAGCGGTGACGGCGACCACGCCGGGCAGGTCGATGCCCTTGGCGCGCTCGTCCTTCGACTCGCGCACGTAGAAGATCGCCGGCGATGATCGCCGAGCGGGCGCGATGACGACGTTGACGCGGAACGCCCAGCGCCACGAGTAGTCGGTGGTGAGGATGCCGCCGATCCACGGGCCGAGCGCGCCGGCGCCGCCGGCGACCGAGCCCCACACCGCGAAGGCCACGCCGCGCTCGCGGCCCTGGAAGGTGGCCGAGAGGATCGACAGGGTGGCCGGCAGCATCATCGCGGCGCCGATGCCTTCGAGCAGCGACTCGCCGATGAACAGCTGCACCACCGAGTGCGACAGCGACGCGATCAGCGACCCGACGGCGAACAGCGCCGCGCCGATGAAGAACAGCTTGCGGCGCCCGAAGATGTCGCCGAGCGCGGCCGAAGCTGATGAGCAGCGACGCGAACACCAGCGAGTAGCCCGAGATCACCCACTGCAACGACGACACCTCGGTGTGGAACTCCCGGATGATCGTCGGGACGGCGACGTTCAGGATCGTGTTGTCGAGCACGATGATGAACAGCGAGCTCGACAGGATCACGAGCGCGATCCATCGCTTCGGGTCCGGCGGCGCGGCGCTGGCGGTGTTCCAAGCGGTCATGTTTCTGGTCTAGCCCGCGCACGATGGTCATAGGCTCGATTCTCGTGAACATCCTCTATTCAACGACGGCCACCGCGACCGGAGACGGACGCAACGGCCACACCGCAACCGAGGACGGCATGATCGACGTCGACGTCCGTACGCCGCCGGGACTCGGTGGCGCCGGTGGCGCGACCAATCCCGAACAGCTCTTCGCTGCCGGGTACGCCGCGTGCTTCCACTCGGCCATGAAGTTGGTGGCCAAGCCCATGGAAGTCGACGCCACCGACTCGGCGGTGTCGGTCACGGTTGGCCTTGGCATGCTCGAGGACGGCGCATTCAACCTCGCCCTCGAAATCGTGGTCGACGTGCCCGACACGTTCTCCGAGCAGGCGCAAGCGTTGGTGGAACGAGCGCACGAGGTCTGTCCGTATAGCAACGCGACACGTGGCGACGTCGACGTCGTCCTCGGGATCATCTAAGCGGTGTCGGCCACTGATGTCGACGTCGTCGTCATCGGGAGCGGGTTCGGTGGCAGCACCACCGCGCTGCGCCTCACCGAGAAGGGCTACCGGGTCGCCGTGCTCGAGGCCGGCCGCCGCTTCGACGAGATCACGCTGCCGAAGACGTCGTGGCGACCTGCGGTCGCTTCTTCTGGGCGCCCAAGCTCGGCTGCAAGGGCATCCAGCGCATCTCGCTGCTGAAGGACGTGATGATCCTCTCGGGCGCCGGCGTGGGCGGCGGCTCGCTCGTGTACGCCAACACGCTGTACGAGCCGCTTGCCGCCCTTCTACAGCGATCCGCAGTGGGGCCACATCACCGACTGGCAGGCGGAGCTGGCCCCGTTCTACGACCAGGCCAAGCGCATGCTCGGCGTCGTCGCCCAACCCCACCATCACGCCGTCGGACGAGGTGATGCGCGAGGTGGCCGACGAGATGGGCGTGGGCCACACGTTCGGCCCGACGCCGGTGGGCGTGCTCTTCGGCGAGCCGGGCGTGGAGGTGGACGACCCGTACTTCGGCGGCGCCGGGCCGGCGCGACGGGGCTGCATCGAGTGCGGCCAGTGCATGACCGGCTGCCGGCACGGCGCGAAGAACACGCTGCTCAAGAACTACCTGTACCTCGCCGAGCGCGGCGGCGCCGAGGTCCACCCGCTCACGACGGTCACCACGGTCCGGCCGCTCCCCGACGGGCGCTACGCCGTCGACACCGAGCGCACGGGCGCGTGGGTCCGCAAGCGGCGCCGCACGTTCACGCGCCAGCACGTCGTGTTCGCGGCCGGCACGATGGGCACGCAGAAGCTGCTGCACCGCATGCGCGACGAGGGCACCTCCCGCACCTGTCCGACGCGCCTGGGCGCAGCTGACGCGCACGAACTCCGAGGCCATCCTCGGCGCGCGCACGTTCCGCGAAGGACGTCGACTTCACGCAAGCGGCGTGGCCATCACGTCGTCGTTCCACCCCGACGACCACACCCACATCGAACCCGTCCGCTACGGCAAGGGCAGCAACGCGATGGGTCTGCTCACCACGGCCCTCGCCGACGGTGGCGGCGGGCCGCGTCCGCTGCGATGGCTCAAGGAGGTCGTCCGCCACCCCGTCGATGTTCGCTGCGCAACCTCAGCATGCGGCACTGGTCGGAGCAGACGATCATCGCCCTGGTGATGCAGACGCGCGACAACTCGATCACCTGCTTCACCAAGCGCGGCCTGTTCGGGGCCGTCGGCTCACGTCGAAGCAGGGTCACGGCGAGCCCAACCCCACGTGGATCCCGACCGGCCACGACGCCGTGCGTCGCATCGCGACGCGCATCAGAGGGCTTCCCCGGCGGCGGCTGGAACGACGTCTTCAACATCCCGATGACCGCGCACTTCCTCGGCGGCGCGGCCATCGGCGACTCCGCCGAGGCGGGCGTGATCGACCCGTACCACCGCGCCTACGGCCACCCCGGGCTCCACGTCGTCGACGGCACGGCGATGTCCGCCAACCTCGGCGTCAACCCGTCGCTCACGATCACCGCGCAGGCCGAGCGGGCCGCGGCCATGTGGCCCAACAAGGGCGAGCCCGACCCGCGGCCGCCGCTCGGTGCAACCTACGCCGCGGATCGCGCCGGTGGTTCCGAAGGCGCCGGTGGTGCCGGCGGGCGCACCGGGCGCGCTGCGGATTGGATAGCGCCGGCGAGCGTTAGATCAGACCGACGGTGGCGGTCGAACGGCGCGTGTACGTCGCGTCGCCGACGAACTGGGCAACGTCGCCCAAGGCCAGGATGGCCTTCACGGCGCCCATGAGCTTGCCGCACGTGACGTAGCCAGAGGCGTCGGTGTTGGCGTAACAGATCACTGCGCCGGTGGCCTCGAAGAACGACACGACCCCGACCGCCCACGCCGTGGCCGCCCGATGTGAGTCGGCCGCTGACCTTCAGCGTGACAATGCCGGGTGCGGCGGGATCGACGATCGGCGTGTAGGACACCAGCGAGGTGGCCGTCGAGCCCGCCGCCATGGCCGCCGGCGTAAAGCGCGGTGCGACGCCGCTGAGCGCCGCGATCGCGAGTGCCGACCACCAAAATGACTCGTGACTTGCCTCATCGGAATTGCCCCCGGTTCGTGTGCCTGCCCACAGGTTACCGGTTACGTTCCATCTGTGGAGATCGAAGTCGTCGTCGAAATCCCGAAGGGCTCGCGCAACAAATACGAGGTCAATCACGAAACCGGCGAGGTGTGGCTCGACCGGCGCCTCTTCACAGCGATGTCGTATCCGGCGGACTACGGCTTCATCCCCGACACCCTGTCCGAAGACGGCGACCCGCTCGACGCCATGGTGCTGCTCGAAGAACCGACGTTTCCGGGCTGCCATATCCGCGCCCGCGTGCTCGGCGTGTTCTGGATGACCGACGAGGCCGGGCCCGACGCCAAGATCCTCTGCGTCCCGCACGAAGACGAGCGTTGGGACGATCTGCAGGATCTGTCGGACCTAAGGCGCACGCACATCCTCGACGAGATCGGCCACTTCTTCGAGACGTACAAGGCGCTCGAGCCGAACAAGGGCACCGAGACCCGTGGCTGGGAAGGTCGCGACGCGGCGCTCGCCGAGATCGAAGCGAGCCGCGCCCGCTTCGTCCCGCACCACTAGCGCTTGCGCTAGGTCAGCCGTCGACGCAGTTCGACGAATACGGTCTCGCCGACGATGTCGGTGAGCTCATCGGCCAAGGAGTCGATCACCGCGCGGTCGCCGACATAGGCGCGGTCGCCTTCGGTGCAGCACCACGCCATCGTCTCGCCCTCCTCGCCCCAGTCGCGGCGCTGCCAGCGCCGCACCGTCGCGACCTCGTTGTCGCCCGGCCCGTCCTCCCAGTCGACCTTGATCGGGAGTTGCCAGCACACCGACGGCTTCCAGTCCATCGGCGACTCGCCCGCGTCGATCGCGGCGAGGTGCAGCGCGCAGCCGGCGCCGCCGGCGAAGCCCGGGCCGGTTGAGGAAGATGCAGGCGCCGTCGACGAGGCGGGTGTTGGTGCGCGTCTCATCGCTGAAGATGCCGCCGCGGCGGCCACGTCGTGGTGCTGGAACCGCTCGGCGGGGACCATCGCGGCCATCGCGCTGACGAGCATCGCCTCGTCTTCGCCGTCGAGGTGCGCGCCCATGCGAACAGCAGCCCTGCCCGAGGTGCTCGGCGGGTTCGTCGAGGATGCCTTGGCAACCGCGACCCCAGATGCAGGTCCAGTTCGAGGTGAGGAACTCAGTGTCGAAGCGCCACGTCACATCGCCGTCAGTGATCTCCTCCGTCATGCGGAATACGACACTACGCAGGTCGAGTTGAATGACGACATGCCTCTGACCGGTGAATACGAACCAAGCAAGTGGGACTGGGTCCGCGAACAAGTGGAGACCTACGAGCGAACCGGCGGCGCCGAAGCGAACACGCTGATGGACACCGGCATGCCGATCATCATCGTGACCACGCGTGGCGCGACTTCGGGCAAGATCCGCAAGCTGGCGCTGATGCGCGTCGAGCACGACGGCGAGTACGCGTTGATTGCGTCGGTTGGTGGCGCGCCGAAGCAATCCGGGTTGGTACTACAACCTCAAGGCTGATCCCGCGGCCGTGGTCATTCAGGACGGGCCCGAGCCCTTCGACGCCGTCGTCCGCGAGCTTGACGCCGACGATCCCGAGCGGGCCGTGTGGTGGGAGCGATCGGTGGCCGCTTACCCGCCGTACGCCGAATACCAGGAGCGCACCGAGCGCCTCATCCCGGTACTCATAGCGTCGCGGCGCGTAGCGACTCAGTCGGCGAAGTTCGGGTCGCGCTTTTCGAAAAACGCCATCACGGCCTCAACCTGGTTCGGACTGCCGATGAGCGAGCCGATCGTCGCGCGCTCGTCGGCGAACTGCTCGGCCACGCCGCGATAGGGCGACGCGTTCAACAGCTTCTTGGCGCCGCGCACGGCGAGCGGGCTCTTGCCGGCGATCTCGTGCGCGAGCGCGAGCGCGTCCTCCAGCGGGTTCGTCGCTCACCGTGGTGGCGAGACCGATCTGCGCCGCCTCGGTCACCCGACACCATGCGGCCGGTGAAGGTCAGCTCCTTGGCGCGGTCGAGGCCGACGAACAACGGCAGCATGGCCGTGCCCGGTCATGTCGGGGATGAGACCCCAGCGGATCTCGAGGATCGAGAACTGCGCGTCGGGCGCCACGATGCGCAGGTCGGCGCCGAGCGCGATCTGGCGCCACCGCCGAGCGCGACGCCGTGCACGGCGGCGATGACCGGGCACTCCAACTCCTGCCACACGTAAGCAGCCTGCTGACCGAGGTGGGTGATGCGGCCTTCGAGATCACGATGCTGGCGCGGCCGGCTTGTCGGACTTCGGCGTCTCCTCTTCGGCGCATCGGCGCCGCCGCCGGCCATCTGCTGGAAGCTGCTGAAGTCGAGTCCGGCGCAGAAGCCGCGACCGTTGCCCGACAGCACCACGGCGCGGACGTCGCGGTTCGCCTTTCAGCGACTCGCCGGCGTCGACGATGGCGGCGAACTGCGCGCCGTCGAGTGCGTTGATCTTGTCGGGCCGGTTGAACCGCACGTCGGCGACGTGGTCTTCGATCGAGATGGTGACGCGCTCTTCGGACATGGCCGACACCGTAGAGGGACGGGCCAGTACGTTGCCTTTCCATGGCCCCGCATCCTGTCCGCCGTCTTGGCACGCTCGTTGAACCCCTCGCCGCAGCCGTGTACTTCGCACCCGAGGCCAACGCCGCCTACGCCGAACTTGGCGAGGTTGGCGGATGGTGGGCGCCGTACTACGCCAGTCGCGGCGCGTGTCTCGGCGAGACGACCGCGCTCAACGTTGCGGCCGCGTTTGGCGTGTTCAACCCGTCCCACATCGTCGAGGAGCTGGAGCAAGCGTGGAAGGTCGCGACGCCGAGCCAGTGGTGGCAGGCGCGCGTGCAGGGCGCGACGGCGCAGCTTGAACGGCTGCTCGGCGAGGCCCCTGCGGGCGCCGAACGAGCGACGGAGTTGTTGCGGCGCGTCGTGGACAACTCAGCCGTCTCCGGCCACCCGTTCTATGCCGGGCTCGCCAGTCAGTCGTGGCCTGGCACGCTGCTCGGCGACTTGTGGCACGCCGCTGATCGCGTGCGCGAACACCGCGGCGATACACACACCGCCGCCTACAACGCGCTCAGCTTTACCGCGCCCGAGATCATGATGCTCACCGAGTTGTGGTGGGGACTGCCGCACGGGCTGTATCTGGCCAGCCGCCACTGGGACACCACCGACATCGAAGTCGGTCTGGCCAGCCTGCGCGACAAGGGATGGGTCGAAGGCGACCCCGCGACGATCACGGCCGAAGGAATCCGCGTGCGGGTCGAGGTCGAAGATCTCACCGACCGCGGCGAAGCGGCGGTACTCGACGTGTTGAGCAACTCGGAACGCGACGAGTTGTTTGCCATCCTGAAGCCGATGGCCGCGACGATCGTGGCCGGTGGTGGTTACCCCGCCGACCCGAACGAACGGGAACTTCCCGGCGTCGAGCAATAACGCGAACTCGTCCCGCGAAACGACCTAAAACCAGTCGCTTCGCGGGACGAGTTCGGGGCTAGGAGGAGGCGTCGCGTCGTTCGATGACTTCGAAACTGAGCAGCTGCGCGCCGTGCGCCACCGGAGCGGGCGCGTCGGGCTTGCCTTCAGCGGATTTATCCGTTGCGACGTGGGCGTGGGCCTTGGCGAAGTCCTGGCTACTGAGCCAGGCGTTGTAGGTCTCTTCGCTCGACCAGCGTGTGTACACGAAGTAGCTGGTGTTTTCGCCGTTCGGGCGCAGCAGTTCGAACGCCTCGAAGCCTTCGCTGTGTTCAACGGCTCCGGCGCGCGCGGCGAAGCGCGCCTTCGAACTCGGCGGCTCGCGCCGGGTCTACTTCGACGGCATTGATCTTGACGACGCTCATTGCTCTGACTCCCGATTGGTCCATGCCGCGTTCGCCTCGGCGAACACCTTGTTGAGCTCTTCCATGTTGTGGGGCCGCTCTTCGAGCGGACCCGGTCCCCACACGCTGCGGGGGTGATGCACGAAGTCGCCGTTGTACACGTGAATCGCCGCGGTCACGCGATCGGTGGAGTTGGCCACCGCGTGGATGACGTCGTCGCCCAGCAACAGCACGTCGCCCGTCTCAATCTGCTTGCCACCAGTTTCGGCGATGGTGCCGTCGGCGCGACGGTAAAACGCGTTGTCCTCACGACCGGCGTAGACGCCGATCGCCGCCCACATGTTGTGGTTGTGCGGGAACAGCTGGATGCCCGGCGGCCACACCGCGTGGATCACGGTCAGCTCCGGCGTGCGATAGAGGAGGGTGACGCCGCCCTCGTCGGGGCGCAACGCATCGCCGATGGACGTGGGGTCGCGCAGCGCGGCATCGAGCAAGTCGCGCACCGCCAGGAGCGGCTCGGTCTCCTGCATGGCTGCTTGGCATTCGGCGAGAAATCGTTCGGTATCAAACATGCATTAATAGGTGTACCACCCCGACATGGCCAGCAAAAAAGATGAGCGCCCCGTCCTCATGCCATCGGATGTGTCGACGCGGGTTGGCGTGTTCGACCGGTTCGCTGGCGTAGCCGCACAGATCGCCAGCCGCGCCGTGTTCTTCATGTTCTGCGTGTTACTGGTGATCATCTGGCTGCCGTCGTATTTCCTCATAGGTAGCGTCGATACCTGGCAACTCATCATCAACACGATGACGACCATCGTGACCTTCTTGATGGTGGCGTTGCTGCAGAACAGTCAGACCAGGACCGACCAAGCGGTGCAACACAAGCTCAACGCCATGGCGGAGGGACTCAGCGCGCTGATGAAGCACACCGCGAAAGTCGACGGTGCCGCGAAGTCTCGAGAACTCCGCAGCTGCATCGAAGAACTGACGGAGGCGGTTGGTCTCGAAGAACAGGAAAGCTCGTCGCACAACGCGGCGTAGCTACAACGGCGCGACCGCGTAGCCAATCTTGGAGTCGGCCATCCCGAAGTACAGCCGCCACTCGTTGTTGAACAGCACCAATCCTTCGGCGAAGACCACGTTGTCGACTTGGCCGTGCGTGTCCTCCGCGGATGGACGCAGGAACGGTTCGGTAGATCGGGCAATGGCGGCGGACGGGTCGCGGGGATCGAACAACGCTTGGCCCGGCGAATAGGCGAACGCAGGCAACGTTGGGTCGCCGTGCGCTGGATGGTTGGCGCCGTTGTAAATGAGGACGATGCCCTCGTCAGTTAACAACGCAGGCGGCCCGGGTTCGACCAGGCCTGAGTCGAAGCGGTGGCGCGCGGCATCAGCAGCGGCGTGAGAGCGTGGTGCCGGCGACGCGATCGACATTCCATCGCCCGTCCTCGAATCGAAGCGTGTGGTCGCCGGTGGCGTCGCGGTCGAGCGGTGTCCAGTGGATGAGGTCGGTCGATGTCGCTGCGAAACACGTGCCTTCGCCGTAATACATCCAGTACTGGTTTCCGAGGCCAGCGGCGATGAGCCGGCCGTCCTGCACGTCGGTGACGATCGCGCCGCTCTTGGCGTAGCGCGAACGCGTGAGGCGTGCCGGCGAAGGCGGGACCGTGTTTGGTCCAGGCACGCAGGTCGGGCGAGGTCGCCACCATGAGCGTGCCAACCGTGCCGTTGAATCCGGTGTACATGCACACGTAGGTGCCGTCAGGCGCCTCGACCACCGCGGGTCTTCGCACCCACCTTGGCTTCGAACTCAGTGAAGTCGCCGTCCGGTTGCAGCACCGGATCGGGTGCCAACGTGAAGCGAACACCGTCGTCGCTCGTGGCCAACCCGATGCGCGATGTTCCCGCGAAACGGCCGACGTTGTCTTCGCCGCGGACGAGCAGGTGCACCCGCCCGTCCCGCACGACGGCGCCCGGGTTGAAACTCGTCTTTGGTGGCCCACCACAAGTCGGGGTGCGCATCGATCACCGCGCCGGGTAGGCGAGTGAAGGGTCCGAGTAGCCAGGACACGAGCGTCTAATCCTCGAAGGCGGGCGGCCGACCCTCGCGTCGGGCCCGCACGGCCTCTTCGAAGTTCTGCGTGGTGAGTCGCACGAAAAGTTGCGTGTGGGTCTCCATTTCGATCGCGGCGTGCAGGCTGCCCATCTCGAGACCGGCCCACATCGTGCGCTTTGTGAGCGCGACGCCTTGCGTGCTCCACCCGTTGATCCGATCGGCCATGTCGAGCGCGGACGAGGAGCTCGGCGTCGGGCACCACGCGTGACACCAGTCCCATTGCCGCCGCTTCGTGTGCGTCCACGTCGCGGCCGGTCAGCATGATGTCGAACGCCCGCGACGAGCCAACGGCGCGCGGCAACAGGAAACTCAAACCCAGTTCTGTCGCCGTTAGTCCGTTGTTGATGCCGGCGGCGCGGAAGTAGGCCGACTCGGCGGCGAGGCGGATGTCGGCACCAAGCGCCAGACACAAGCCTCCGCCGATGGCCGCGCCGTTAATCGCGCAGATGACGGGCTGAGGCATGCGTTGCATGGCCGGCACCAGGTCGGCGAGGATCGACATGGCCTTGGTCGCGATGCGCGACAACGAGAGACCGTCAATGTTCGGAGGCGGCTCGCCACTCTGCGTGTCGGCGCCCGAACAGAAACCGTGGCCGGCACCGGTCAGCACCACGCAAGTCGTGTCGTTGTCCTGGGCGACCGTGGCGAAGGCCTCGTGCAGCGGCACCATCAACTCGAAGGCCATCGAGTTCATGCGTTCGGGGCGGTTCATCGTGATGACCGTCGTGTGCGGCCGGGGCTTGTCGATCAGGATCAGGGCGTCTGCCATAGGACTACGTTCTCATGTCATGCCTGAGGCCTTGATCATCGATGCCATGCGCTCGCCGCGTGGCAAGGGGAAGAAGACCGGTGCGCTGCACGAGGTGCACCCGCAGCGGATCCTGGCGCAGGTGCTCAACGCGCTGCGCGACCGGCACGGCTTCGAGACCTCCGAGGTCGACGACGTGATCATGGGGTGCGGCTCCGGCTCGGGCGACCACTCGATGGACATCGCCCGCATGGCCGCGCTCGACGCCGGATGGGACCTCGACGCGCCGGGCGTAACGCTCAACCGCTTCTGCGGATCAGGTCAGCAGGCCGTGAACTTCGCGGCGATGGGCGTGATGTCGGGCCAGCAGGACTTCGTGGTCGCCGGTGGCGTCGAGTCGATGTCGCGCCCGGGGCCAATGCACGTCGACGGGTTCACTGCGAACAACCCGCACCTGTTCGAGCAGTACCCGATGGTCGCCCAGGGCATCAGCGCCGACCTCATCGCCACCGTCGAGGGCTTCAGCCGCGAAGAGTGCGACCAGCTCGCCGTCGACAGCCAGGAGCGCGCCGCCAAGGCGCATCGCCGAGGGCCGCTTCGACAACAGCCTCGTCACGATCTCACACGACGACGGCACGGTGGCGCTCGACCGCGAGGAGTTCCCGCGGCCGGGCACGACGATGGAAGACCTCGCCAAGCTGGCGCCGAGCTTCGAGGCAGATGGGCGCGTACTCGCCGAGGGCAAGGAGCTGTCGATCGATCAGACCGCGTTGCTCAGCTATCCCGAGTGGAAAGGGATTCGTCACGTCCACCACGCCGGCAACTCGTCGGGCGTGGTCGACGGCGCCGGCGCGGTGATGATCACGTCGCCCGAGTACGCGGAGGCGCACGGGCTGAAGCCGCGGGCCCGCATCAAGATGACCGCGGTGGCCGGCACCGAGCCCGTGATCATGCTCACCGCGCCCGGGCCGGCGACGCTGCGTTGCCTCAGAAGGCCGGCATGACGATCGACGACATCGACCTGATCGAGGTCAACGAGGCGTTCGCCGCGGTCGTGCTCAAGTTCCTCAAGGACACCGGCGCCGACTGGGACAAGTGCAACGTCAACGGCGGCGCGATGGCCCTCGGTCACCCGATCGGGGCGACCGGCTCGATGCTGATCGGCACCGCGCTCGACGAGCTCGAACGGCAGGACAAGACGCACCGGCCTCGTCACGATGTGCACCGGTGGCGGCATGGGCACGGCCACGATCATCGAGCGCGTCTAGACTCTTGCTTCGGCTGCGCCAGGTCGTTATTGCCGCGGCCGACTTGGCGGCGACGCGCACGCAGATTGAAGACGAGCTCGGGTCTGCCGCACGTGTGGGCCGATCCGGGCGTCGGTTACTTCGGGTTACGCAACGCGTTGTACGCGATCGGCGACACGTTTCCTGGAAGTGGCGTCAGCCCGTTCAGGCGACGGACGCGCCCGGCGAAGCGATTCCTCGATCGTGACGGACGCGACGCCGGATACATGGCGATCGTGCAAACAACCGAAGACCTCGACGAAGTGGGCGCGCGTGCCGACGACTCGGCATGCGAATCGTGTTCACCGCGAGGGCGATGGCGTCACCGGACTGCACTTCCATCCCGCCGATACCGATGGAACGTTGTTGTCGATCGACAGATGTGACGACGATGCGGCGTGGCCGTGGGGCGGCCCAGCGTGGAGCGAAGCGCCTGATCGCGGCTATCGCGGCATCGCACGCGCCGCGTTCGCGGTAGCCGACCGTCAAGCGTGGCCGCGACGTGGGCCGCGCTGCTCGGCGGTGAGTGCGAGGGCGCCTCGTTGGAGTTCATCTCGAATCAGGACGGCCGGTAGCGGTTTGTGCGAGGTCGATCTCGTCGGGAATACGCGGCGACGCGGTAACAATCGGCGGCGTTACCTTCCGATGAGTCGACTCGAAGAAATTGGGGAAGCCGACGGTTGGCGGTGTTGGCTGTGTGATGAACCGGTTGATGCATCGATGACCGATGATCGTGGGCCGAGCATACGACCAGCGTGTGTCGAACGCGAAGAGCAAGAAGGGCGACGGCACGCAAGAGCGGTTGGCGCATCGTGGCTGCAATACGAAGAAGGGTGCGGTGGCCGCGGTCGTTCCGTGGCGCGAGGGACTGCTTCTTGAGCGATCCGGCGCCGATCATCGCGGCGGCGGATCGGTTGGTGCGCAAGGGCGGGCGCGAAGTGATGGCTCGCTGTCCGACGCAGGAGGATGCGCGAAGACGCGGCGTCGATTGGTTGGTTGACCGACTGTCGCGGCTGCACCCCGATCTGCGGGTGACGACGGAGATCAACGAAGGCGGCGGGCAGTACCTAGTCGCCCTGCGGGCCGCCCAACTAGAGGGGCGTCGCGGACTGGGCGGATGTAGCCATAGCCGCGGCGCGTTCCACGCCAGCACGGCGCCGACCACGCCGTCCGGGAGAACGTCTGCACCCACTTATCGTCGGACGGGTCGCCCTCGACGAAGCTCGACGTCGGCGTCAAGCGGGATCACGCCCGAGAGCTGGATGCGTTGCTTGTAGTGGTCGGTCCAGAAATAGGGGATGGGGTGAACGGCTCGTCGGCGCCGAGGATGTTCTGGGCGACGTACTGGCCCTTGCTCTTGCGCGTTGGTGCGGTGCTCCAGACGCAGGCGACGGTCGTAGCCAACGTGCAACCACGACGCAACGTCGCCGGCGCTCCCAGACGGCGTCGGCGGCGCGGCAGAACTCGTCGCACACCGACACCGTTCTCGATGGTGAGGCCGCTGCCCTCGAGCCAGTCGGTGGCCGGGAACGCTGCCCACTGCGATCAGACACGACGTCGGCGTTGCGGACGGTGCCGTCGCCGAGCGTGACGTCGATCGATCCCGTCACCGAGCGCGATCCCGTCGACGCCGATGCCGGTTTGGATCTCGACGCCGTTGCTCGTGTGCAGCCGCCAGCAACCGCTCGGCCGCCACGGTCGCCGATGCGCGACGCCAACGGCGGGCCGGGGACGGGCTCCACCACAGTCACGCTTGCGCCCGAGGCCGCGCGCGGTGGCCGCCGCTTCGAGTCCGAGAAAACCCGCCCCGACGACGACGAGCGCGCGGTACCCGTCGGCAAGAGCTCGCGCAGCGCCAGCGAGTCGCTCAACGTGCGCAGACGCGGACGTTCGGCGCGTCGGGGTGCGGCAGCGAACGGGGGTACACGCCGCTGGCAATGACGGCGGCGTCATAGGAGAGCGGACTGCCCGTCGCTGAGCTCGATGCGGTGGTCGTCGACGTGCAAGCGGGTGGCGCGCACACCGGTGAGAATCGTCGGGTTGAGCGGCGCGGGCGGCGTTTGGCGGCGATCAGCGCGGCGCGCTCGGCGTCCCACGCGCCCGACAGCACTTCTTTGGACAGCGGTGGCCGGTCGTAGGGGTCGGCGGTCTCTTCGCCGATCGATCGTGACCGAGCCAGTGAACCCGTCTGTGTGCAGGCCCTCGGCCACGGCGTAGCCGGCGGCGCCTGTCCCGACGATGACGACGTGGTCGATCGACATGCACCCGAGCTTATGAGTCGGTAAGCGGCGGACCCGTGTAGACGGCGCGGGTGCGGAAGCGCAGCCGGTAGCGGTACTCCTCGATGGCGTGGGCCAACCAGCCGACCGTGCGGGCGACGGCGAAGATCACTTCGCCGGCGTTTTCGATCATGTCGTAGCGCTCGGCGAAGCGCGGCGATGCGCGAAGTCGACGTTGGGGAAGGGAAGCCGCGGTCGCGCATGATCAGCAGCGAGCTCTTCCTCGACCGGCTCGCGTGCGGATCGCCGCGAGCATGCTCGAGCATGACGTCGGCGCGCGGGTCGTTGTCCTGGTACACGCGGTGACCGAAGCCGGGGATGAGCTCGTTGTTGCGCAGCCGGTTGCCGATCGCTTCGGCCGGGCTGACGCCGCCGGCGTGCACCTCGTGCAACAGCTGGCGCGCCGCGCGTGCTCGGCCGCGCCGTGGAGCGGCCCGCCGAGCGTCGCCAGGCCGGCGAGCACGACGAGGTACGGATCGGCCCACGTGCTGGCGGCGACGCGCGCGGCGAGCGTCGACGCCGCCATCTCATGGTCGGCCAGCAGCACCAGCGTGGCGTCGAGCAGCTTCGAGAGTCGCGGCTTCGGCGGCGAGCGGTGACAGTCGCGGCCACAGCCGCGCCGCGACCGACGCGTCGGCGGCAGCGTCGGCTCGCCGCGACCGGCAGCGCGGCGATGCATCGTGGCGATCGATCGTGCGGCCGGCGCTCGGCGACGGCCTCCGGCCGACGGTCGTCGCGGAACGGGTCGCGTGCCGTATCGCAGCGACACGGGCGCGCATGCGGTCCATGACGTCGGTGGTCGGGGAGCGCATCGGCGACCCGCGGCACGTCGACCATCGTCTGGCGGCGCGACGAACGCGGTCGCGTTCGCGTTCGCCGTGCCACAGCCACGACGCGACTTCCTCGAAGGTCGGCGTCGGCGACCGCGTCGGCGACGTCCCAGCCGCGGTAGGCGAGGACGCCCGGCGGGATCGAGCATGGTCAGCTCGGTCTCGATGATGAGTTCGAGGCCACCGGCCCGTCCACCGCCGTTGCGTTGCCGACCGGCCAGCCGTTCGACATCGGCGCGCAGGAAGCGGCTGCGGCGGCTGCCCGGGATGCGTTCGCTGTCGATCAGGCCCCGGCTCACGTACGCGTACAGCGTCTCGGGCTTCACGCCGAGGCGTGCGCGCGGCTGCGTCTGACGTCATCCACGGATCGTTCGGCCATCCCGTACATCGTAATACATTGATGCAATCAATCTTGACAACATCAGTTGATCGCGGTTCGATCAAGGGGACGAAAGAGAGACGAGATGACAAAATCCCCCGCCGTGAGTGCGGCGATGACGGAGCCGGCGATCACCGCCGGCCCGACGAATCCCTCGCCGCGGCGGCGGCGCGCATGCGCGAACACGGCATCGGGTCGGTCGTCGTGGTCGAGGGAAACCGGCCAATCGGCATCCTCACCGAGCGCGACCTGTTGCGGGCCGCCGCCGCCGGCGCCGAGCCGTCGGCGGCACGGTGCGCGACTGGATGCCGACCGATCCCGAGTGCGTACAAGCCGACGCGTCGATCGACGACGCGTGGCAGCAACTCGCCGATCGCGGCTACCGGCACATCCCCGTCACGGTGGGCGACGAGCTCAAGGGCATCATCTCGATGCGCGACCTCATGGCGCTGGCGCAGCTGCGACCGGCCGGCGAGCTGGCGGCCACCGCGCCGCCCGGGCTGAAGGGTGTCGTGGTCGCCGAAACCGCAACTAGGCGACGTGCGCGGCGACGAGGGCTTCTACCACTACCGCCAATACGCGGCGCCCGACCTCGCGGCGAAGCGCACGTTCGAAGACGTGTGGCATCTGCTGATCGACGGCGAGCTGCCGCACGCCGCCGAGCGCGCCGCGTTCATCGCCGAAGTACGCCGCTGCGCGCCCTGCCGCCGGCGGTGCTCGGCGTGCTGCCCGCGATCGCGCGCGAACACGCCCGCGCCGGTGGCCGCGCTGCGCACGGCGATCTCGTTGCTGGCCGGCGTTGAGGACTGCCGGCGTCGCTCGACGTCGACCGCGCGACGTTGCGCGCCGACGCGATGCGACTCAGCGCGGCGGTGCCGACGCTCATCGCCGCCATCCATCGCTTGCGCAACGGCCTCGAGCCGATCGCGCCGCGCGACGATCTCGCGCTACGCCGCCAACTACCTCTACATGATCGACGGTGAAGTGCCGACGCCCGAGCCGGCCGCGCGCGATCGAGCAGTACATGATCCTGGGCATCGATCACGGCTTCAACGCGTCGACGTTCGTGTGCCGCGCCGTCACGTCGACCGGCGCCGACCTCGGCGCCGCGGTCGTGGCTGCGCTCGGGTCGCTCTCGGGACCGTTGCACGGCGGTGCGCCGAGCCGCGCGCTCGACACACTCGACGCGATCGGCGAGCCGTCGCGAACCGAGGAGTGGGTGCGCGACGCGGTCGGCTCCGGTCAGCGGATCATGGGCTTCGGTCATCCCGTCTACAAGACGGCCGACCCGCGCTCGACATGTTGCGCGGCGTCGCGCAGGAGATCGGCGGCGAGTTGGTCGATTTCGCGGTGCAGGTTGAAGCCGAGATCGAAGAGACGCTGGCCGAGCTGAAGCCCGATCAGCAGCTGCACACCAACATCGAGTGGTACGCCGGCAGTAGTGATGGATCGGTGCGGCTTGCCGCGCGATTTATTCACGCCCACCTTCGCCGCCGCCCGCGTCATCGGTTGGTGCGCGCAGGCGCTGGAACAGCACGCCGACAACCGGATCATCCGTCCAAGCTCTCGCTATGTCGGCCCGCCTCCGCCTCAGCCGGTTCCTTCGGCTTAGCGTCACGTTCGGGCGGGTACGACGTTCGCATGGAACCGCTTGAACTGTTTGACCAAGCCAGTCGGTGGACGTCGGAAAAGGTGCATCACGCCGCCGAGAAGCTCGACGAACGCACGCCGTGCGACAAGTGGAACGTGCAGCAGCTGGTGAACCACATGTGCGACACGCTGCGGTACTTCTCCGCGAGCGCCCGCGGCGAGGAGTCCGAACTTGATGCCGCTAACCCGCCCGATCTGATCGGTCGCAACGCCGGCGTGAGCTACGACGAGTACCGCCAGGACGCCCACGACGCTTTCGCCGAGTGCCGACCAGCAGAAGAGCGCCATGCAGATTGGCATCGCATTCTCGGATCAGCTTGTGCACGGGTGGGACGTCGCCAAAGCGACGGGTCAGTCGACGACGATGCCCGAGGGTCTGGCCGAAGCGGCCTGGAAGACCATGGAAGGCAACCTCACCGACGAGCAGCGCGGTGACTCGTTCAAGCCCGCGCTCAACGTCGCCGACAACGTGCCAGCGCAAGACAAGTTGTTGGCCTATATGGGCCGCAACCCCTAATTACTTCGCGTAGGCGTCGCGCAACTCGCGCTTGAGCACTTTGCCTGTCGCGTTGCGTGGCAGCGACTCGTCACGGATCTCGACGACGGCCGGCACCTTGAACGCGGCCAGGCGGGCGCGCACCCAGTCGCGGATCCCGTCCTCGTTCACCGTCGCACCGTCGTGCAAGCGCAGGAACGCCCCGACAACTTCGCCGTACTTCTCGTCGGGAATGCCAACGATGGCGGCTTCCTGCACGTCGGGGTGCTCGTACAGCGCGGCCTCGATCTCGGCCGCGTAGATGTTCTCGCCGCCGCGGATGATCACGTCCTTGATGCGGTCGACGACGTAGAGGTAGCCGTCGTCGTCGAGCCGGCCGAGGTCGCCGGTGTGGAACCAGCCGTCGATGAACGCCGCGGCGGTCGCCTCGGGGAGGTCGAAGTAGCCGCGGACGACCGTCGGTCCCTTCAGCCAGATCTCGCCGACCTCGCCGGTCGGCAGCGTCTCGTCGTCGTCGCCGACGATGCGCACCTCGATCACCGGTGACGATCGGCTGCCGACGCTCTCGGGCGCGGCACGTACGTCGGGCCGCCGTTGGCGATCGCCGCGCCCGACGTCTCGGTGAGGCCGTAGCCGTTGCCCGGCGCCGCGCGCGACGCGAACTGCTCGTCGATGCGGCGGACGAGCTCCGGCGGCACCAGCGTGGCGCCCGACGCGAGCCGGTCGAGCGAGGGCGAGCTCGCGGCCCTGCCGCTGGCCACCTCGAGCAGCTCGAACACGTCGTGGGCACGCCGGCGACGGTCGTGAGCTGCTCGCGCTCGATGAGGTCGAGCGCCTCTCGGCGTCCCACTTGTACATCAGCACGATCTTGCCGCCGCCCACCGTGAACGGCAGCAGGAACGACTGCAGGCCGCCGACGTGGAACAGCGGGAACGTGAGCAGCGTCGCCGGCGGCGGCGCCGGCCGGCGCGTGCGGCGGCGCGGCGGCGGCGGCGGCGTCGGCGCGCGGCGACGCGCGGTACATCGAGTTCATCACGTGACGGAAGTTGCGGTGCGTGCCGACGGCGCCCTTCGGGCTTCCGGTGGTGCCCGACGTGTACATGATCGTGGCGTCGTCGTCGGGGTCGATGTCGACGTCGGGCAACGGCGTCGTCGGCGCGCGATACCCGTCGCGGTCGCACGTCGTCGGTGGCGACGACCGTGCTCGACCGCCGTCTCGCGCATGTGCGGCTCGAGCCGCTCGAGCCGCTCGTCGTCGGCGAAGAGCACGCGGCGCCCGAGTCGGTCAGCCCGTAGGCCAGCTCCGGCCCGGTCCACCACGCGTTGAGCGGAACGGCGACCGCGCCGATCGACTGGACGGCCCAGAAGGCGATCGCCCACTCGGGCAAGTTGCGCATGGCGATCGCGACGCGGTCGCCCTGTGTCACGCCGAGCGCACGAGTGCGCGGCGAAGGCGCTGACGTTTTCGTGCGCGTCGCGCGAACGTGAAGCGCTCGGTCTTCGTACACGAGATATGTGCGCGTCGCCGTGCACGCCGCTCATCTCCCAGAGCGCCCGCAGCGACGGCGGCGCGTTCGTGAACACGCGCAGACGAACGCCGCGCACGTCGACCTCGTCCGATCTCGAACATCTCGCCGGGCCCAGTCATCGACATGCGACGAAACTTAGCGCCCGTTCGTTTTCTTCGCCGGGGCCGGTACGCTCGGCGCAATGGGGTCGACACCAGGCGTACGCGTGCGGCCTGGACGTGTGTCGCTGATGCGCACGGCGATCGGGCTCATGGGCGAGCAGGGCTACGAAGGCACGTCGACGCGTGACATCGCCCGCGCCGCAGGCGTCAGCGTCGCGGCGCTCTATTACCACTTCCCGTCGAAGCTGGATCTGCTGCGCGAGTTTCTGCAGGAGGCCCACGACGTGGTGTTGGCGCGCGTCGCGCAGCGTGTCGACGCGGCCGGTGACGACCCTGTCGCGCAACTCGACGCCATCGTCGACTCGGTCATCTATTCGAACATGCACAACGCATGGGCCCAGGGCGCAGCGCAGGTGGCGTGGCGCGAGTTCGACCGCCTGACGCCGGAGGATCAACGCCTCGTCGGCCACAAGCGCGCCGCGTTGGTCGACCACATCGAACGGGTGGTGAAGGCGGGCGTGAAGACCGGCGCGTTTACGACGAAGGAACCGCGCGACGTGCCCAGGCCGTGCTCGACTTGTGCATGGCGACGACGGACGGATTGCGTAACGAGAGTCGGTCGCTGGTCGCTCTGATCGCGCTCAACCAACGTTTCGCACGCGCCCTCGCCCGCACGACTTGATGCCGCCCGCCTGGCTCGACGAGCTCCACCTCGAGCCCGGCCCGCCCTGGTTGGCCATGGGCACGCGTGGCCTCGACGAGAGTCTGTTCGTGCGTGACGAGGACTACGCGCGCGACCTGTCTGTCAAGGCGACCTTGCTCGCCGAACACCACGACGAAGTGTTCGCCGCCCTCGATACCGACGCGGTGCGAGCCGCGTCCGAAGAGGTACGCGCGCTCACCGGCGCCACCGCCGGTGAACTGCATCCACTCGACGCCGCGGGGCGTGCCGTGCAGGAAGACCTGTGTCTGCTCGTGTTGCGCGACGGTGCGCCGCATCTCGACGCGGCCTCGCTCTGCTTCCCCTCGTACTGGCGCCTCGCCGACAAGCTCGGCAAACCCTTGGCCGACGTGCCGGGCCCGTCCCGCACTACGCCGACGAGTTGGCGGCCAAGGTGAACGGGTTTCTCCGCCGGCTGCGACCGGGACGCATGGTGTGGCGACGGAACTGGAGCATCCACGACGACCCGGCGTACTTTCTGCCTGAGCGACAGCGCCGCGCGACGCCACCGCGCCCGACGGGTTGTTCCTGCGCAGCGAACGTCAGGTGTTGCGTCGGTTGCAGACGCCCGACGTCGTGTTGTTCACGATCCGCACCCAGCAAGTACCACTAGCCGCGGTCGCCATGCGGCCCGACGTCGCCCGCCGCGATCGCGCGCGCCATCTACGCATGGTCGCCCGAGCTCGTGGCCTACAAGGGCGGCCACGGCGCGCTCGCGGCCCGGCGATTGGCTGCGAGGTGTCGGATGAGCGAACCGCTCTCCGTCTTGGTTTCGCAGATACTCACCGCGCTCAGTATCGAGACCGACAACGAGTACGAACACAGGGCGCCTCATTTCACGAGCGACTACGGCCCTAAGGGATTGGGTGGCGCGTGGCTGACGTCGGTCGCGACGTACGGCAACTTCCTGCGTCTGGTGCCCGACGACGGGATTCGTATGGGCGATCTCGCCGTGCGTTCGATCGGTACTGCGCCGGTTCATCCGGCGTACCACGGCATGCGCCGGTGGGGCTACGTCACCTACACGCCCGACATTGCGGGCAGCACGCCAAAGCAGAAGGACGCGGAGGTGATCGTTCGGCTCACGCTCAACGGCCGCGTCAGCCGGGACACGTGGTCCGCCGTGATCGAAGAGATGGAGCTGCGATGGGCCGATCGCGGGCTCGCGCCGTTGCGCGCCGCGCTAATTGACGTCGTCGCGCGGATCGAACGGCCGCTGCCCGAGTACCTACCCGCGCTCGGCCACCTCAAGAACGTCGAACCGATCGACCGGCCAGCCGACCGGCCCGCGTCCGAACTCAGCCTGCTCTCGTTGTTATCGAAGACGTCGCTCGCCATCACTCTCGCCTTCGAAGCGAACCGCAAGGTGTCGCTCGCTACTTGTGCGGCCTTGCTCGAGCCGATCGGCGACGACACGGTGCTCGTGCGCGACCTGCCGGACCGGAGCGGTATCGCGAAGAAGGAGTGGGGCAGCGCCGTGGGGCAGTTGGAGAAGCGCGGCTTGCTCGAAGTCGTCGCCGCGTCATCGGGTTCAGGCAAAGCGGTACGCCTGACTGCGACGGGCCACGCCGCGGTGACGAAGTATGCGTCAGTGGTCGCCGCGATCGAACCGCGCCTGCACGCCGCGTCATTCCGCGCGCAACTCGAAGCAGTCGTTGGCGAGGCGCTCGCCTGGACCAAGCCGTATCCCGATGGCTGGCGGGGCAAGGTGAGACCGCCGTTGGTCATGCCGCGGCAAGTCATGCCGATGCACCGCGGTTGTTACCTCGACGGGAGTTAGACCTGAGGCAGTACCTCGGACGCGAGGTATTCGACGTGGACGAGGTCGCTCATGTCGAGGATCTGGAGGTACATCGTCGTCGCGCCGAACGACGCGAACTGGCCGATCTTGTCGACGACCTCGGCGGCGGAACCGCACAACCCGTTCTGCTTCAACTCATCGACGTCGCGGCCGATCGCCGCGGCCCGCGCCGTGATCGTCGTGTTGTCGCCGCCGCACGCCACCACCTGCGCGGCTGAGTAGGTCATTGGCTTCGTCCGACTACTGGCCTCGCAGGCGGCACGCACGCGGTCGAAGGCGACGTTCGAAATCTCGGGCGTCGCGAACGGGAAGTTGAACTCGTCGGCGAATTGCGCGGCGAGGCGCGGGGTGCGCTTTGCGCCCGCACCGCCCATGACGATCGGCGGCGCCGTGGTTGGTTTGGGGCGACCCGGCGAGTCCTTCACCGAGAAGTGGTTGCCCTCGTAATTGAACGGCGTGCCCTCGGGCGTCGACCACAGGCCGGTGATGATGTTGAGCTGATCCTCGAGCTGATCAAAGCGGTCGCCGAGCGGGGGAAATGGAATGGCGTAGGCCGAGTGCTCGGCGTCGTACCAGCCGGCGCCGATGCCCAACTCCACCCGTCCACCACTCATCTCGTGCACGTTGGCCACCGAGATCGCCAACGGCCCGGGATACCGGAAGGTGATTGGGGTCACCAAGGTGCCGAGTTGGACGCGGGAGGTTTCGCGCGCAATGCCGGCGAGCGTGATCCACGCGTCGGACGGACCGGGCAGCCCGTCGCCGCCCATGTGCAAGTAATGATCGCTACGGAAGAAGGCATCGAAGCCGAGGTCTTCGGTCGCCTTCGCAATGGTGAGGAGCGTGTCGAACGTGGCGCCCTGCTGGGGCTCGGTGAAGATGCGCAGCTTCATGGCGCAGTTCTACTTCGCCTCGAAGCGACACCGCCCCGACGCGGTGACGATGTCACCCCAGGGGTCGTCGGTGATCTGCAACGGCGGCCAGCCCCCGCCGTTCCAGTGACGCCAGTCGCGCGTGTGATCGCGCAACCGTTCGCATTCCGCGCACGGTGGTTCGTAGGCAACGGCGAGGCCGGCCGCAACGTCGTGGCCGTGCAGCACCATCTCGAGCGCGGCGCACGCCGGGAAGTCCGACGGCGGCGCGACCTTCACCGGGTTGCGATGGATGATCGCGGTCACCTCGTCGGGTGTCGTCGCGACGATGCCGGCCACTGCCCGTCCTGCGAAACGAATGGCGTCGATGAACAGTTCGGGCCGCGGGTCAGCGCCGACGGTGAACTCGGCGAGGTCCGGGTAAGCGTCTTGCCGGCCCGACGCGAGGAACAACCCGATGGCGAGCGTCGCGTCGTAGGCGTGGTCGGCCGTGGCGGTGCAGGTCCAGTCCAACGTGCCGGCCTGGGCTGACCAGTCTCGATCCACGCCGGCGGTCCACGCGTCGGCGACGAAGTCCGTGAGCGTCAACAGATCCTCGTACGTGAACACGGCGCAAGGCTACGGTCTCTCGAAAACCTGACGCCTACCTGACAGGGGAGAACAGTGGACTCAGGAGATACCGCCTGGATGTTGATGTCGACGGCCCTGGTGCTGTTCATGACACCCGGCCTGGCCTTCTTCTACGGAGGCATGGTGCGTTCGAAGAACGTGCTCGGCATGCTCATGCAGAACATTTTCGCGATGGGCATCCTCGCCATCGTTTGGGCGACGGTCGTGTT
>CAVXXT010000002.1:0-11373 GCA_963765815.1 uncultured Actinomycetota bacterium
CTGGACCTCCATCATCGCGGCCGCCTGCTCGAGCGCCCGCGCGGATTCCTTCAGCGCCTCGGCCTGCCGGCGGAGCGCTGCGCCGCTCTGCTCGAGCAGGTCGAAGACGGCGTCGAAGGGAGCGAACGTGCGCGCGAGCAGGTCCTGCTGGAACCGGCGTTCGCGGTCGAAGAGCTCCTGGACCAGATCGAGCTGACGCTGCATCGGGGTGATGAGCTGGCGCGGCAGCGCCGAGCGCCCGGCGACGGACGCCGCTGAGGAGACGACCGACTGCATCGCCTCCTGCCACTCCCGCAACAGGTCGTGTCCGCCGGACTCAGGCATCGCGCATCACCAGGGTCCGTAGATGCCGGTGTTGGCCGCCTGCGCAGCGCGCCGACGTAGCCTGCGCGCTCGTGCGCGGCCCCGTTCGTCTCCTCGCGGGACCGCGAGCAGACCCCCGCAGCCTCGTCGAGGGTCGCAAATCCCTTCCTCGCCATCCAGTGCGTCAGTCCGTCGACAAGGACGCTCGCGTGCTCGGGCCCGTGGCGCAGCAGGGCCGAGGCGAGCATCACGACGTCCGCGCCGGCGAGCAGGAGCTTGACGACGTCGGTCGGCCGCCTCGACGCCGGTCGTGGCCGCGAGCGACGGCCCCCACGCGTCCGTGGAGGATCGCGATCCACGTCAGCGGCAGCCGGCATCGCGACGGGCTCGGAGAGGCCGACACGGGGCACGACCGCGAGCGTCTCGAGGTCGAAGTCGGGCTGGAAGAACCGGTTGAAGAGCACGAGCCCGTCCGCGCCCGCCTCATCGAGCCGCCGCGCCATGTCGCCGTCGAGCTGAAGAACGGGCTCGAGCTTGACGGCGACCGGCACGCTCGACCGCGTCCTTGACCCGCGCCAGGACGTCGAGGTCGCTGCTCGACCTCGCGGCCCGAGCGTCGGGTCGCCGGGCAGGAGTAGATGTTGAGCTCGAGCGCGTCGGCGCCGGCCTCCTGGATCGCCGCGCGTAGTCGGTCCAGCCGCCGGGCGTGACGCCGTTGAGGCTGCGCGATCACGGGAATGTCGACCGCGGCTGCGGCCCGCTCGAGCAGGCTCAGGTAGCGCCGCGGGCCCGGCTCCTGTCGGCGGCCGCCGGGAAGTAGCGAGAGCGACTCCCCGAAGCTCTCGGTGCCCTGCGTCGACGAGCGCCGCGTTCTGCGCCGCCTCCCGGCGCATCTGCTCCTCGAAGAGCGAGTGCAGGACGACGGCCCCGACGCCGGCGTCCTCGATCCGCCGCACGCCGTCGAGGTCTGCGAGAGCGGCGACGCCGAAGCGACCAGCGGGTTGCGCAGCTCAGCCCCAGGTAGCGTGGTCGTGAGGTCCATCACCTCTCCTTGCCGCCTCGGCCGGGCAGTCCTGCGCGCCGCGGGTCGCCATGTCCTCGTAGACGTCCCAGCGCTGGTCGATCGCCTGCTCGGCGAGTCCGAGCAGCCGCTCGGCCTCCCGGGTCGCTGTTCGCCAGCGAGCTGTAGCGCAGCTCGCGGTCGGTGTAGTCGCCGAGCGGCATGCGCGGCCGCGGCGAGTCGAGCAGGAACGGGTTCTCGCCGGCCGCGCGCACCACCGGGTCGTAGCGGAACAGCGGCCAGTAGCCCGCTGGCGACCGCGCGCTTCTGCTGGTCGAGCCCGTGCGCGCATGTCGATGCCGTGGGCGATGCAGTGGCTGTAGGCGATGATCAGCGACGGCCCGTCGTAGGCCTCGGCCTCGCGGAACGCCTTCAGCGTCTGCTGCGGGTCGGCGCCCATCGCGACCTGGGCGACGTAGACGTTGCCGTAGGCCATCGCCAGCAAGCCGAGGTCCTTCTTCGGCGACGCGTCTTGCCGGCGGCGGCGAACTTGGCGACCGCGCCGAGCGGCGTCGCCTTCGGACATCTGGCCGCCGGTGTTGGAGTAGACCTCGGTGTCGAGCACCAGGACGTTGACGTTGCGCCCGCTGGCCAGCACGTGGTCGAGGCCGCCGTAGCCGATGTCGTAGGCCCAGCCGTCGCCGCCGACGATCCAGACGCTCCGCCTGACCAGGTCGTCGGCGACGCTGCAGCAGGTCGGCGCGCGGCCGGCTCGTCGAGCTCGCCGAGCCGCCGCTTGCAGCGTCGTCGACGCGCTCGCGCTGCGCGCGCAGATGCCGGCCTCGCGCGATCTGCGGCGCGTCGAGGATCGCCGTCGACCAGCTCGTCGCCGACGTCGGTCGCGCAGCTCGGCAGCAGCCGCCGGCGCGCAGCTCGCATGTGCTTGTCGGCGGCGAGGCGGAAGCCGAGGCCGAACTCGGCGTTGTCCTCGAACAGCGAGTTCGCCCAGGCCGGGCCGCGGCCTTCCGCGTTCGGTCGTCCACGGCGTGGTCGGCAGGTTGCCGCCGTAGATCGACGAGCAGCCGGTGGCGTTGGCGATCAGCAGCCGGTCGCCGAACAGCTGCGACAGCAGCTTGAGGTACGGCGTCTCGCCGCAGCCGGCGCAGGCGCCGGAGAACTCGAACAGCGGCTGCAGGAACTGCGTGCCCTTGACCGTGCCGAAGTCGACCCGCGACGCGGTCGGTCTCGGGCAGCGTCTAGGAAGAAGTCGCGAGTTCTCGCGCTCGGCGTCCACGAGCGGCTCGCGCGCGGCGCATGTTGATCGCCTTGGTGCTCGGGTCGCTCTTGCGTCTTGACCGGGCAGACCTCGACGCACAGGCCGCAGCCGGTGCAGTCCTCGGCGCGACCTGGAGGGTGTACCGATGTCCGGGAAGCCCGGCGCGCGTCGAGCGGCGCCGACTGGAACGCCGTCCGGCGCGCCGTCGAGCTGCGCCGGCGTCGTAGTACCTTGGCGCGGATCACGCGTGCGGGCAGACCAAGCCGCACTTGCCGCACTGGATGCAGAGCTCCGGCGTCCCAGACCGGCGACCGAGCTCGGCGATGTTGCGCTTCTCCCACGCGGCGGTGCCGGTCGGGAAGGTGCCGTCGACCGGCAGCGCGCTGACCGGCAGCTCGTCGCCGTGGCCGGCCATCATCACGCGCGGTCACGCTGCGGACGAAGTCGGGCGCGTCGGCGGGCACCGGCGGCGGCAGCTCGCGGCGTGGCGGTGGCCGCGTCGGGCACCGTCACCTCGTGCAGGTGCGTCGAGCGGCTGCGTCGACGGCCGCGAAGTTGCGCTCGACGACCGTCGTCGCCGCGCTTGCCGTAGGTCTTCTCGATCGCCTTCTTGATGCGCGGCGATCGCCTCGTCGCGCGGCAGCACGCCGGAGATGGCGAAGAAGCAGGTCTGCATGATGGTGTTGATGCGGCCGCCCATGCCCGGCCTCGCGGGCGACCCGGTCGGCGTCGATCGACGTAGAACGTCGAGCTTCTTGTCGATGATCTGCTCCTGCACCGCGCGCGGCAGCGCGTCCCAGACCTCGTCCGGGCGCGTAGCGGGCTGTTGAGCAGGAACGTCGCGCCCGGCGCGGCCGCGGCCGAGCACGTCGAGCCGCTCCAGAAGTCGAACTGATGGCAGCCGACGAAGTTGGCCTGCTGATCAGATACGGCGAGCGGATCGGCCGCGGGCCGAAGCGCAGGTGCGAGATCGTCATCGAGCCCGACTTCTTCGAGTCGTAGACGAAGTAGCCCTGCGCGTGCAGGTCCGGTCTCCTCGCCGATGATCTTGATCGAGTTCTTGTTGGCGCCGACCGTGCCGTCCGACGCCCAGGCCGAAGAACACCGCGCGCACCGTCGTCGGGCGGCTCGATGTCGAACGCCGGGTCGTACGGCAGGCTGGTGTGCGTCACGTCGTCGTCGATGCCGACGGTGAAGTGGCTTCTTCGGCTGGCTCGCGCGCCAGCTCGTCGAAGACCGCCTGTGACCATCGCCGGCGTGAACTCCTTCGACGACAGGCCGTAGCGGCCGCCGACGACGCGCGGCATGACGCCGCGCTCGCCGTCGGCGTGCGGCCTCGGCCAGCGCCGTGACCACGTCGAGGTAGAGCGGCTCGCCGATCGCGCCCGGCTCCTTGGTGCGGTCGAGCACGGCGATCGCGCGCACCGTCGGCGGGCAGCGCGTCGAGGAAGTGCTCGCGCCGAGAACGGCCGGTACAGCCGGACCTTCAGCACGCCGACCTTCTCGCCGCGCGCGGTCAGGCAGTCGACGGTCTCGCGCGACCGTCTCGGCGCCCGAGCCCATCACGACGATGACGCGCTCGGCGTCGGGCGCGCCGACGTAGTCGAACAGGCGGTACTGCCGGCCGGTCAGCGCTCGCCGAGCCGGTCCATCGCGTCCTGCACGATGCCGGGCAGGCGCGCGTAGAACGGGTTGACCGTCTCGCGCGCCTGGAAGAAGACGTCCGGGTTCTGCGCCGTGCCGCGGATGAACGGGATGGTCCGGCGACAGCGCGCGGCCGCGATGCGCGCGCACCAGCTCGTCGTCGATCATCGCGCGCAGGTCGTCGTCGGTGAGCAGCTCGATCTTGGCGACCTCGTGCGAGGTGCGGAAGCCGTCGAAGAAGTGCAGGAACGGGACGCGCGTCCGCAGCGTCGCGGCCTGGGCGATCAGCGCCAAGTCATGCGCCTCCTGCACCGAGGTCGACGCACAGCATCGCGAAGCCGGTCTGCGCGCACCGCCATCACGTCGGAGTGGTCGCCGAAGATCGACAGCGCCTGGGTGGCGAGCGACGCGGGCCGCGACGTGGATGCACCGTCGGCGGTCAGCTCGCCGGCGATCTTGTACATGTTGGGGATCATCAGCAGCAGGCCCTGCGACGCGGTGAACGTCGTCGCCAGCGCGCCGGCTGCAGCGCGCCGTGCACCGCGCCGGCCGCGCCGCCCTCGCTCTGCATCTCGACGACGTCGGGCACCGTGCCCCAGATGTTCGGCCGGCCCTGGCGCCGCCCACTCGTCGGCCAGCTCGCCCATCGGCGACGACGGGGTGATCGGGTAGATCGCAGCAGACCTCGTTGAGCCGGTAGGCGACCTAGGCCGCCGCCTCGTTGCCGTCGATCGTGGCGCGCGTCACGCCGCGCTCCGGGACCATCTCGATCGCGTGCACCGGGCACTGGTCGTAGCAGGCGCCGCAGCCGGTGCACTGGTCGTAGTCGAAGCGGTAGCGATTGCCCTTGCCCGAGCTTGATCACGGCGTCTTCCGGGCACGCGCCGAGGCAGCCGTCGCATTCGAAGCAGTTGCCGCAGGACAGGCAGCGCCCGGCTTCGTACGTGGCCGCCGCGGCGGAGAGTCCGCCGACCACCTCGTCGAAGTCCGCACCCGCTCCTGCGGGCGTGAGCTCGGGCTGCTGCCGGCGCTCGGCGTTAGGCGAACGCGACGAACGCGAGGTTGCAGGCGTTGAGCATCAGCTCCACGCACATGAACACCACGATCGCGTTGCGCCGGGTCAGCACGCCCACGGAGCCGATCGTGAAGAGGATCGCCGAGAGCACGACGTACTCGGTCACTCGTTCCTCCCCTCGTGGTCCTGGCCCTTGTCGATCGAGCGCTGCACCGCCTCGACGTCACGCGGGGCCTGGCGCACGACTCCGCGCGCGGCGAGGACGCGGGAGACCGAGACCTCGGCCGGCGTCCCGTCCGGCAGCAGGGCCGGGGTGTCGACCGCGTTGTGCCGGGCGAACACACCGGGTGGGGGCAGCGGGCCGACGTGCTGTCCGCGCTCGGCGTACGCCCTCATCTTGTCCGCCGCGATGCTGGCCTGGGTCGGCTTGGCCGTCAGCCGCTCGCGGTGGGCCAGCACCATGGCGCCCATCGCCGCGGTGATCAGCAGCGCCGAGGTGACCTCGAAGGCGAACACGTAGCGGGAGAAGATGATGTTGGCCAGCCCCTGGATGTTGCCGCCGCGGTTGGCCACCTCCAGGCCGAGCGCCGAACCGAGGCTCATCTGCGCGACTCCGATGACGAGCACCGTCCCGAGCAACAACCCGCCGATCGCGGCGAGGGCGCGCTGGCCGCGGATGGTCTCGACCAGGGAGTCCGACGCGTCGACGCCGACCAGCATGAGCACGAAGAGGAACAGCATCAGGATGGCGCCGGTGTAGACGATGATCTGCACCGCGAACAGGAACGGCGCCTCGAGGACGAGGTAGAGGACGGCGAGGCTGAGCATCACGACCGCGAGCAGCAGCGCGGCATGCACCGCCTTGCGGACGAACAGCAGACCGAGGGCGGCGATCACCATGATCGGCGCGAGGACCCAGAACGCGATCATGACGGCGCGCCGCGGTAGTAGGCGCCCTCGTCGTCACCGAGCCGCATCGGGTGTGGCGGCTGCTCCATGCCGGGCAGCAGCGGTGCGAGCAGGTCGAACTTGTCGTAGATCAGGTCGGCGCGGTTGTCGTCGGCCAGCTCGTACTCGTTGGTCATCGTCAGCGCCCTGGTGGGACAGGCCTCGATGCACAGGCCGCAGAGGATGCAGCGCAGGTAGTTGATCTGGTAGACGCGGCCGTAGCGCTCGCCCGGGCTGAACCGCTCGTCCTCGGTGTTGGACGCGCCCTCGACGTAGATCGCGTCGGCCGGGCACGCCCACGCGCAGAGCTCGCAGCCGATGCACTTCTCCAGCCCGTCGGGCCAGCGGTTCAGCTGGTGCCGGCCGTGGAACCGTGGCGCCGTGGGCATCTTCTCGAAGGGGTACTGCTCGGTGACGACCTTCTTGAACATGGTCCGGAAGGTCACCCCGAACCCGGCGACCGGGTCCCAGAACTGTTCCTTGAGGGTGGGCATCAGCGATCTGCCTCAACTCTGTTGTCGTCGAAGGTCAACGGCGCCGCGGAGCCGCGGACGGCGCCGCCGGCGGGCATCGGCGGGACCGGGAACCGCGCGGGTACGTCGTCCTGCTCCTCGGCCTCCTCCTCCGGTGGCTCGCCGAAGAAGAACAGCGCCAGGAACGCGACGGCCAGTACCCCGATGCCGATCAGGAGGTACTGCCGGTCGATCCCGCCCTCGAGCGAGATGGCCCGGATCGTGCCGACCGCGATGATCCAGCCGAGCGAGATCGGGATGAGGTACTTCCACCCCAGCGCCATGAACTGGTCGTAGCGCATCCGGGGCAGCGAGCCGCGCAGCCAGATGAAGAAGAAGATGAACGCGAGCACCTTGCCGAAGAACCAGAGCACCGGCCAGTAGCCCTCGTTGAACCCGGCGTAGAGGTGGTCGATCCAGAACGGCGCGTGCCAGCCGCCGAGGAAGAGCGTCGTGGCCAGGGCCGAGACGGTGGCCATGTTGATGTACTCGGCCAGGAAGAAGAGCGCGAACTTCAGCGAGCTGTACTCGGTGTGGAAGCCGCCGACGAGCTCGCCCTCGGCCTCGGGGAGGTCGAACGGCGCGCGGTTGGTCTCACCGATCATCGCGATGACGTAGATGACGAACGACGGCATCAGGATCAGCCCGAACCACAGGTCGTCCTGGGCCGCCACGATCTCCGAGGTCGAGAGCGAGCCGGCGTAGAGGAACACCGCGACCAGCGCGAGGCCCATCGCGACCTCGTAGGAGATCATCTGCGCGCTCGAGCGGAGGCCACCCAGGAGCGCGTACGTCGAGCCGCTGGCCCACCCGCCGAGCACGATGCCGTAGATGCCGACCGAGGCGATCGCCATCACGAACAGCACGGCCACGGGCATGTCGGTGAGCTGGAGCGGGGTCGTGCGGTCGGTGAACGGCACGTCGACCTCGGGACCGAACGGGATCACCGAGAACGTCACGAACGCCGGCACCACCGCCAGCACGGGGGCGAGCAGGAAGACCACCTTGTCGGCGGCCTTGGGGATCAGGTCCTCCTTGAGCGCCAGCTTCACACCGTCGGCCAGCGACTGCAGGAGGCCGAAGGGGCCGTGCACGTTGGGCCCGATCCGGTGCTGCATGCGCGCGACGACACGTCGCTCCCACCAGATGTTGAACAGGGTCAGCAGGACCAGGATCAGGAAGATCAGCAGTGTCTTGATGAGGATCAGCCACCACGGGTCCTGGCCGAACGCGTCGAGAGCCATGGCCGAGACAGGGCTCGTCAGCTGGGCGATCATGCCTTCGCCTCCTTGACCGTCACGCGGCTCCCGGGTGACGCGAGGTCCGCCAGCACTCCGTTGCCGAGCGAGTTGGCCGGCAGCCACACGACGTCGTCGGGGAGGTCGGCCACCTCCGCCGGGACCGTGACCGAGCCGCGGTCACCAGTCAGGGTCACGACCGGGCCGGCGGCGTCGTAGACCTTCTGGCTGACCCGGGCCACGGCCGGTCGCGCGGTGGCGGCGAGGTTGTCGTCGCCGTCCTGCATCGAGCCGTTGTCGATGAGCTGCTTCCAGGTGGCCAGGGCGAGACCCTTCGCCTTCCTGGTG
This sequence comes from uncultured Actinomycetota bacterium, assembly GCA_963765815.1. GTDB lineage: Bacteria > Actinomycetota > Actinomycetes > BP-191 > BP-191 > DATLNF01. The sequence continues at coordinate 8,285 of CAVXXT010000002.1, forward strand.
GTCGAGGTGCGAGCCTCGGAACCGCCGAACGTCGACCGCTCGCCGTCCCACGGCCCGAGCTCCTCCATCTGCGCGCGGGCCTCGGCCACCGTGCGGAACCCCAGCGGCGAGCCCAGCTCCTCGGCGATGCCGGCGAGCACGCGCAGGTCGGGCAGCGACGCGGGCTTGGAGAGGACCACGTCGAACGAGCGCGGCCGGCCCTCCCACGTGACGAAGGTGCCGGCCTTGTCGGTGACCGGCGCGACCGGGAACACGACGTCGGCCGCCCGGGTCACGTCGGTCTCGCGCAGCTCGAGGGCCACCACGAACGACGCGGCGCCGAGGGCGTCGCGGAAGGCCTGCGGGTCCGCGGTGTCGTCCGGGTCGACACCGCCGACGACCAGCCCGCCCACCTCACCGCTGACGGCTGCGGCCACGATCGCGTCGGCGTCGCGCCCGGGGGTCTCCGGCAGGCTGTCGATGCCCCACGCCGTGGCGACGTCGACCCGGGCACCGGCGTCGGACAGCGGACGACCGCCCGGCAGCAGCTCGGGCAGGCAGCCGGCCTCGACCGCTCCGCGGTCCCCGGCCCGGCGCGGCACCCACGCCAGCCGGGCTCCGGTCCGCGCGGCCAGCGCCACGGCCGCGGCGTACGCACCGTCCGAGGTCGCGAGCCGCTCCCCGAGCAGGACCACCGCGGTCGAGTCGATGCCGAAGTCGCTCTGCGTGCCGAGCGCCTCGATGGCCGCGGCCTCCTCGCCGGGGACGACCGGGACGAGCTGACCGTTGAGCTTGCGCAGGCCGCGGGTGGTGAACGGCGCCAGCGCGATGACCCGGGTCCCCGGGGTCACCCTCGACGCCTTGCGCAGCCGCAGGAAGATCGTGCCGGCCTCGTCCTCGGGCTCGAGCCCGACCAGGACCACCGTGGAAGCCGACTCCAGGTCGGCGTACGTCACGGAGCCGCCGGCGGGGCCGGTCGCGGCGACCGTCGAGGCGAGGAACGCCGCCTCCTCGGCGGAGTGCGGCCGAGCCCGGAAGTCGATGTCGTTGGTGCCGAGCACCGCGCGGGCGAAGCGGCTGTAGCCGTAGGCGTCCTCGACGGTCAGTCGGCCGCCGGGCAGCAGGCCCACCTGGCCCGCGGCGGACAGCCCGCGGGCCGCGACCGCGAAGGCCTCCGGCCACGAGGCCGGGCGCAGCTCGCCGTCCTCGCGGACCTGCGGGTAGGTGATCCGGTCCCCGGCATGGGCGTAGTGGAACGCGAAGCGGTCCTTGTCGGTGATCCACTCCTCGTTGACCTCGGGGTCGTCTCCGGCGAGCCGGCGTACGACCTTGCCGCGCCGGTGGTCGACCCGGATCGCCGCCCCGCACGAGTCGTGCTCGGCGATCGAGGGGCTCGACACCAGGTCGAACGGGCGGGAGCGGAACCGGTACTCGGCAGAGGTCAGCGCACCGACCGGGCAGATCTGGATGACGTTGCCGGAGAAGTAGGAGAGGAACGGCGCGTGCTCGGCGATGCCGACCTGCTGCTGCGCCCCGCGCTCCACCATCTCGATGAACGGGTCGCCCGCGATCTCGTCGGTGAACCGGGTGCACCGCTGGCACACGATGCAGCGCTCCCGGTCGAGCAGCACCTGCGGCGAGAGCGCGATCGGCTTGGGGAACGTCCGCTTGATGCCCCCGGACTCGTAGAACCGGGACTCGCCGCGCCCGTTGGACATGGCCTGGTTCTGCAGCGGGCACTCGCCGCCCTTGTCGCAGACCGGGCAGTCCAGCGGGTGGTTGATGAGCAGGAACTCCATGACACCCTGCTGCGCCTTGTCGGCGACCTCACTGGTCACCTGGGTCGACACGACCATGCCCTCGGCCACCGGCAGGGTGCACGACGCCTGCGGCTTGGGGAAGCCGCGACCGTTGCCGGCATCGGGCACGTCGACCAGGCACTGACGGCAGGCGCCGACGGGGGCAAGGAGCGGGTGGTCGCAGAAGCGCGGGATCTGCACGCCGATCTGCTCGGCAGCCCGGATCACCAGGGTGTTCTCGGGGACCTCGACGACGACGCCATCGATCGTCAGGGAGACCGTCTTCACCCTGGTCGCCGGCGTCTTCTCGGGAGCGGTGGTCATGCCGGCGTCAGCTCCTCGGCGAAGAGGGTGGACCTGGCGGGGTCGAACGGGCAGCCACCGTGCCGCAGGTGCTCGAGGTACTCCTCGCGGAAGTACTCGATCGAGCTCGAGATGGGGCTGGTGGCGCCGTCGCCGAGCGCGCAGAACGAGCGGCCCAGGATGTTGTCGCACTGGTCGAGCAGGAGGTCGAGGTCCGACTCGCTCCCCTCGCCGCGCTCGAGCGCGGCCAGCGTCTGGACCAGCCACCACGTGCCCTCGCGGCACGGCGTGCACTTGCCGCAGGACTCGTGCTTGTAGAACTCGGTCCAGCGCAGGACCGCGCGGACGACGCAGGTGGTCTCGTCGAACAGCTGCAGCGCCCGGGTCCCGAGCATCGAGCCCGCCTCGACGACCTCCTCGAACCCGAGCGGTACGTCGAGGTGCTCGGCGGTGAGCAGCGGCGTGCTCGAGCCGCCGGGCGTCCAGAACTTGAGCTCGTGGCGCTGGCCGTCAGAACCCTGGCGCATCCCGCCGGCGAGGTCGATGAGCTCGCGCAGCGTGATGCCGAGCGGCGCTTCGTACTGGCCCGGCTTCGTCACGTGTCCGGACAGGGAGAAGATGCCGTAGCCCTTGGACTTCTCGGTGCCCATCGAGGCGAACCACTCCGCGCCGTGCTCGATGATGCTCGGCACCGAGGCGATCGACTCGACGTTGTTGATCACCGTCGGGCTCGCGTAGAGACCCGCCACGGCGGGGAACGGCGGGCGCAGGCGCGGCTGCCCGCGACGGCCCTCGAGTCCCTCGAGCAGTGCGGTCTCCTCGCCACAGATGTAGGCCCCGGCGCCCGTGTGCACGACCACGTCGAGGTCGTAGCCGGAGCCGTGGATGTCCTTGCCGAGGTGCCCTGCGGCGTACGCCTCCTCGACCGCGGCCTGCACCCGGCGGATCACGTGCAGGACCTCGCCGCGGATGTAGATGAAGGCATGGTGGGCGCGGATGGCGAACGAG
>CAVXXT010000003.1:0-706316 GCA_963765815.1 uncultured Actinomycetota bacterium
TGTAGTTCATCGTCGGGATCACCGCGCTGCTCGGAGTTGGGTTCTACAAGCAGATCCTCGGCGATGGCCTCGTCGCGGAGTCGGCGAACCTGCACATCGAGGCCGAGCACTCGGTGGCCGGGTTGGCCCTGGTCCTCCTCGTGGCACGAGCGTTCGCGTCCGGCTGCACCGCGCTCACCGGGGTCGAGGCGATCAGCGACGGCGTGCCGGCGTTCAAGAAGCCCGCCGCCGAGAACGCCGCGACGACCCTGCTGATCATGGCGGTCATCTCGATCACCATGTTCCTCGGCATCTCGTTCCTCGCGACCGCCGCCCACGTGCGCGTCGACGAAGGTGTTCACCGCACGGTCGTGGCCCAGCTGGCGGCGGCGACGTTCGGCAACAAGACGTTCCTCTTCTACTACATCCAGGCGTTCACGGCGGGCATCCTGATCCTGGCCGCCAACACGGCGTACCAGGACTTCCCGCGGCTCTCCTCGATCCTCGCGCAGGACCGCTACCTGCCCCGCCAGCTGCACAACCGCGGCGACCGGCTCGTCTTCAGCAATGGCGTGATCGCCCTGGCGGTCTTCGCCTCGGCGCTGATCTGGGTGTTCGACGCGGAGCTGACGAAGATCATCCAGCTCTACATCGTCGGCGTCTTCGTGTCGTTCACGCTGAGCCAGTACGGCATGGTCAAGCACTGGGACCGCGTTCGCGTCGCCGATCCGGCGCTGGATCAGGGGAAGATCACCCGCGCCAGGTTGACCAACTTCGTCGGCGCCATCGCGACCGCTGTCGTCCTGGTGATCGTGCTGTACAGCAAGTTCACCCACGGCGCCTACATGGTCGTCATCGCCATCCCGATCATCTTCTCGATCATGAAGGGCATCAACGGGCACTACACCCGGGTCGCGAAGGAGCTGCGTGCCGCCGACACCCGGCCAGTGCTGCCCTCGCGAATGCACGCGATCGTGTTGGTGTCCCAGCTGCACAACCCGACGCTGCGGGCCCTGAACTACGCGAAGGCGATCCGACCGTCGACCCTGCAGGCGCTCTACGTCGCGGTCGACGACGAGGAGTCGCGCACGCTGCAGGACGAGTGGGAGGCCAAGGGCATCGACGTGCCGCTGGTCGTGCGGGAGTCGCCGTACCGCGAGGTCACCGCGCCGATCCTCGACTACGTCCGCACCTTCCCGCGGGAGAGCGAGCGCGATGTCGTCACCGTCATCATCCCGGAGTTCGTCGTGGGCAAGTGGTGGGAGCAGCTGCTGCACAACCAGAGCGCGCTGCTGCTCAAGGGCCGGCTGCTGTTCCAGCCCGGGGTGACCGTCACCAGCGTGCCGTGGCACCTGTCGTCGGCGCCCGAGCCCGAGGAGCCGGTCGCCCCGTCAGGCAAGTCCGACTCGTAGTGCTCGAGGTCGGCGCGCAGGTCGACCTGGAGGTCGGCGAGGTCGCGCACGGCGGTGCGTGCGTCGCGCGGCACGAGGGCCAGGCGGTCTTCGTCCGGCACGCGCTGCCCGGTGAGCGCGTCGTCGCCGAGGTGACGGAGGCACGACGTGACTTCGCTCGCGCGGACGCGATCGAGGTGCTGCGACCAGCGCATGGGCGGGTCGAGCCACCGTGTCCTTGGGCCCGGCCCGGGCAGTGCGGCGGCTGCGACTGGCAGCACGCGTCGCCGGCGACTCAGCGGGCCATGAAGGCGCGGATCGTCGCTGACCAGCTGCGATCGCTTGCCGGGCTCGACGTCGACGTAATTGTCTCTGCCGTCCCTGGCGATGCCGATGGGCTCGGCTGGCGCACCCGCGTTCAGTACGCCGTCTCGGAGGACGGTATCGCCGGCCTTCGTCGGCACCGCTCGCACGACGTGGTCGCGATCGACTGGTGCCGCATCGCCGCCCCCGGTGTCGTCGAGCTCGGGGTGCCCGCCCGCCGCTGGCTCGGTTCGGCGTCGGTCGAGGCGATCGCCGGAGGGTCGGGCGACCGTGCACTGGTCCTGACGCCGCGGCGTCGCAAGCGGCGGCCCGTCGTGCCCGACGTCGGTGAGACGTCGGTCGTGGTCGTCGACGACAAGGGCCGGGTGGATGCGGTCCAGGGTCGGCCGGGAGTGCGGGAGCAGGCACTCGGTCGGACGTTCTGGGTCGGTGGGTCCGGCTTCTGGCAGGTGCACCCGGGCGCGGCGACCGCGCTGAGCGCCGCCGTCCTCGACGCACTCGACCCGCAGCCGGGCGAGCTGGCCGTCGACCTCTACGCCGGGGTCGGGCTTTTCACTGCGGCGCTCGCGACCGCGGTGGACGCCACCGGTGAGGTCGTGTCTGTCGAGGGTGCTGCCGGCTCGGTGGCCGACGCGCGCATCAACCTGCGCGACCTGCCCAACGTCCGCGTCCACGAGGGCCGGGTCGACGTCGAGCTCCGTCGGCTCGGCCTGGGTCGGGTCGACGTCGTCGTGCTCGACCCGCCGCGCACCGGTGCGGGCGCGGATGTCGTCGGGCTGATCTGCGCTCTTGCACCAAGGGCGGTCGCCTACGTCGCCTGCGACCCGGCTGCCCTCGCCCGCGACGTGGCGGCGTTCGCCGAGCTCGGCTACCTGTTGGACGGCCTGCGCGGGTTCGACCTGTTCCCGATGACCCAGCACGTCGAGTGCGTCGCCCGCCTCGTGCCGGCCGCAGCGCCGCACCCCCAGGCATAGGGTCCGCGCCATGCTCAGTTCGCTGCGTCCGCGCGCCGCGCGGCTCAAGCGCGCCGGCCAGGCGCGGGTCGTCGACGCGCTGCGGCCGCCGCCGCGTGGTCCGGCCGCCGACGGAGTCGTCGCGCACCTGGACGAGGTCTCACACGCCGGCGGAGTGCTGCGGGTCCGAGGATGGCTCGTCCACCCGGAGTCGGCGATCGCGGAGGCCGGCTGGTGGCTGCCGGGTCACGGCTACCGCCGGATGGGCCCGGCGCTGCCCAGCCCGGACGTCGCCGAGACCTACGGCACGTCGGCGGCGACCTGCCGGTTCGACGAGCGGATCGCGACCGATGACCCAGGCATCGCCGCGCACCTGCGCCTCTACGCGCGGCTCCCGGACGGGCGCGTGCAGGAGATCGCCCACGACGTGCCGGCCCGGGTGGAGGCGGATCCCTACCACCAGCTGCAGGCGCGCTTCTTCGCGATGCTCGCCGAGCAGCCGACCGGCCGGGTCGTCGAGCTGGGGTCGCGCGCCCGGTCGGGCAACGTGCGCCGCGATCTCGTGCCGGCAGGTTGGGACTACGTCGGCGTCGACATCCTGCCCGGCCCCAACGTCGACGTCGTCGCCGACGCGCACGACCTCCGCCGTCACCTCGAGCCCGGTTCGTGCGACGCCGTCTTCTCGTTCTCGACCTTCGAGCATCTGGCGATGCCCTGGCGCGTCGCCCTCGAGCTCAACGCGGTGATGGCCGACGGCGCGCTGCTGCTGATCACCTCGCACCAGACATATCCGCTGCACGACGAGCCCTGGGACTACTGGCGCTTCTCCAGCCACGCGTGGCCGGCGCTGTTCAACGCCGGCACCGGTTTCGAGGTCCTCGGCACGGCGATGGGGGAGTCGGCGTCCGTCGTACCGCACTTGGTCCACCCGACCGTGGCGCACCTGGACCGCTCGTCGGCGTTCCTGGGCTCGGCCGTCTTCGCCCGCAAGGTATCCGGCACCGACCTGTCCTGGGATCACGACCTCGGCGACGACGTCACCACGCCGTACCCGGTGTGAACCGTGGGCACTTCTCCGCCGAATCTCCGCAGGGCCGGCGCGAGCCCTCCGCCGGGCCGCCCGTAGACTCACCGGCTGGGGGCAGGAGACGACAGGAGTGCCCGCGGTGACCTTGCTCGAGTCTGTCGGCAGCCCCGAGGACCTGCGCCGGCTGCCGGCGTCGGACCTGCCGGCGCTCGCCGCCGAGATCCGCGACTTCCTCGTCCCTGCGGTCTGCGCGACCGGCGGGCACCTCGGACCCAACCTCGGTGTCGTCGAGCTGACCATCGCGCTGCACCGCGTCTTCCGCTCGCCGCGCGATCGCATCCTCTGGGACACCGGCCACCAGTCCTACGTGCACAAGATCCTCACGGGCCGGCAGGGCAGCTTCGCGACGCTCCGCCAGGCCGGCGGCCTGTCCGGCTACCCGAGCCGCTCGGAGTCCGAGCACGACGTCATCGAGAACTCGCACGCGTCGACCGCGCTGTCGTACGCCGACGGCATCGCCAAGGCCTACGCCCTGCGCGGCGAGACGGACCGCAGCGTGGTCGCCGTCGTCGGCGACGGCTCGCTGACCGGCGGCATGGCCTGGGAGGCGCTCAACACGATCGCCGCGTCCGAGCTGCCGATCGTGGTGGTCGTCAACGACAACGGCCGTTCCTACGCGCCGACCATCGGCGGGCTGCAGAACCACCTCGCGTCGCTGCGGCTCACCCAGGGCTACGAGCAGGCGCTCGACGTCATCAAGCAGGTGCTCAGCCGGACCCCGCTCGTCGGGCCGCCGCTGTACGACGCGCTGCACGGCATCAAGCGCGGGCTCAAGGATGCTCTCGCGCCGCAGGGGATGTTCGAGGACCTCGGCCTGAAGTACGTCGGCCCGATCGACGGCCACGACATCGCCGCGGTGGAGAGCGCACTGCGCCGCGCTCAGGGTTTCGGCGCGCCGGTCATCGTGCACTGCGTCACGCGCAAGGGGTTCGGCTACCAGCCGGCCGAGGACGACGAGGCCGACTGCCTGCACGGCGTCGGCACCATCGACCCGGTGTCGGGCAAGTCGCTCGCAGTCTCGACTCGCACGTTCACCAATGTGTTCTCCGAGGAGATCACGGCGATCGGCGCCGATCACCCGGACGTCGTGACGCTGACCGCGGCGATGCTCGAGCCGGTCGGCCTCGGCTCGTTCTCCCGCGCCTACCCGGACCGCGTCTTCGACGTGGGCATCGCCGAGCAGCACGCGGTCACGTCCGCGGCGGGGCTGGCGATCGGCGGGCTGCGACCCGTCGTCTGCCTCTACGCGACCTTCCTCAACCGCGCCTTCGACCAGGTGCTGATGGACGTCGCGCTGCATCGGCTGCCGGTCACGTTCGTGCTCGACCGGGCCGGGGTCACCGGCGACGACGGCCCGAGCCACAACGGCATGTGGGACCTCTCGTTCCTCCAGCTGGTCCCGGGCCTGGCCGTCGCAGCACCGCGCGACGGCGCGACGCTGCGGGCCGAGCTGCGCGAGGCCGTCCTGCGCGACGACGGGCCGACCGTCGTCCGCTACCCGAAGTCGGCGGTCGGCGAGGACATCCCCGCGGTACGACGGGTCGGCGGCATGGACGTGCTGCGTGACGGCAGCGGACGTGCTGCGTCGTCGCCGTCGGCGCGATGGCCCGCACTGCCCTCGCGGTGGCCGAGCGGGTGGCCGACCAGGGCATCTCGGTGACCGTCGTCGACCCGCGGTGGGTCAAGCCGGTCGACGACGCGCTGCCCGGCCTCGCTGCGCGGCACCAGCTGGTCGTCACGATCGAGGACGGCGGCCGGGTCGGCGGTGTGGGTGTTGCGATCGCGCAGCGGCTGGCCGACGACAAGGTCGGCGTACCGGTGCTGGTCTTCGGCCTCGCGCAGGAGTTCATCGAGCAGGGCAAGCGCGACGCGATCCTCGACGCGCAGGGGCTCGGCGCGCAGGACCTCGCGCGTGCCGTCGTCGAGGCGGTTGCCAGCACAGAGCCCGCGCTGACCGGCGGTCCCGCCTAGGCGCTAGCGGTAGAGCAGCGGGCGGAGCCAGTTCCTCGTGGCGGCGGGGTCGTCGAGGGCGGACTGCGGCCGGCCGCCCGCGGAGACGATCGAGACCTCGTGCGATGTGACGAGCACCGGCCGGGCGAACCCGCGGTCGACCGCGTCGGTGGCGGTCGCCGCCGCCGGGCCGAACGCCGGGTCGATCCGCGACAGGTCCAGCCAGCCGCGCGTGCGCATCGGGATGACGGCCGCGCGCATGCCCTGCGCCTCGCCGGCGCTCACCGCCCAGCGGAACATCTGCGAGCCGAGCAGCGTCACCACGTCGCAGTCGCCCATGGGGCGGACGATCGCGCTGCGGTCGCGGCGCCAGCGCTCGACGGCGAGCCCGCCCATCTGCTCGAGGTAGCCGCGCGCCTGCTTCCAGAACGCACTCGGGTCGGTGCCGGCCGCGACGAAGACACCCTGCGGCACGACGATCACCCGGTCGGGCTCGCCCGGCTCGATGCCGCGGAACCCCAGCCCGAGGTCGAGCGCGTCGCCGACGACGCGGTGGCGCACCCAGTCGGAGCCGGGGTGCAGCGCGTGCCCTGGCGGCAGCCCGACCGGACGCGCCCGCTCGGCCAGGTCGTCGTAGGTGTGGTCCGCGACCCACCGGCGGTGCAGCAGCCAGCGGGTGAGCAGCCGGCGTCCCTCGGGGTCCTCGGGCTGGTGGCCGGCCAGCGCGACCCGGCACTCCTTCCACGACACGAGCACGCGGGGGAAGCCCGGCACCTCGATGCCGTTGGGCGTCGGGAGGAGATCCTGGTCGAGCAGGACGGAGGTCGCGAGCGCGCAGTGCCGGAGCTGAACCCGGGTCACGTGGCGGGGCATGGCTCGACGGTACCTGCAGTTCAGCCCATTTCCGGGTTGCGCACCGGGTGAAAATTCGGACTAACGGGACGGCGCAACCGGGCGTACGACGGTGTTGGTCAGCTCGCCGAGGCCCTCGACGCGGAGGGTGACGGTCGCGCCGGGCGCCAGCCATCGGTCGAGGTCGAGGCCGCAGCCGCCGCCGAACGTGCCGGAGCCGATGACGTCGGTCGGGTAGACGTCCTCGTCGCGGCTGACGTGGGCGAGCATCTCGCCGAAGGTCCATCGCCGGCCGGCGGTCGACCCGTGCGACCACGGCTCGCCGTCGACGAGCACGGTCATCTCGTGCGCGTCCTCGGCCGACCACTCGTCCGGCGTGACGACCACCGGACCGAGCGTCGTGTTGAAGTCCTTGCCCTTCGCCGGGCCGAGCCAGCAGGCCATCTCGTCGCGCTGGATGTCGCGGGCCGACCAGTCGTTCATGATCGTGAACCCGAACACCGCGGCCGTGCCCTGCTCAGCGGTCCAGTCGCGCCCGCCGTGGCCGACGATCGCCGCCACCTCGCACTCGTAGTCGAGCTTCTCGGTGTACGACGGCCACGCCACATCGTCGCCGGGGCCAGAGATCGAGCGGCGGTTGCCCTTGTAGTAGACGGGCAGCCGGTCCCACGGCTCCGGCACCGATCCGCCGCGCCGCGCCGCGCCGCGTTCGACGTGGTCGCGGAAGGCGATGAAGTCGCGCAGCGAGTTGGGTGCGCGCAGCGGGGCGAGCAGCCGAACATCGGCGAGCCGCTTCCACCCTGTGGCGTCCTCGGGTGCGGCCGAGGTCAGCGCAGTGGTGTGCTCCTGCGTCGCCGGCGACGACTCGATCAGGTCGACCAGGTCTGCCGGGGCCTGCGCGTCGCGGCTGGCCGCCCAGGAGCCGACGTCGAGCAGCCAGTCCTCGCCGGCGCGAGTGCGCACCGCGCCGAGCCGGCCGATGCCGCCCCACTCGGGCGAGGTCCACGAGCACCAGCGCATCCGGCCGTCCCCCTGCTCGCATCACTCGTGGATCGCTCGCGCCGGTCGGCGCGTGCCCGCCGGGCATCGTGCCACTTCCGGCAGACTTGCCGGCATGGCCGACGTCCCCAGCCCCGCCGGCGCGCCGGTGTCACCTGCGCTGGTGTCGGCGATCCTGGCGATGGCCGGCGTACGCCGAGGTCACGTCGTCGTCGACGTCGCGACCGGCGACGGGCGCTGGGCGCGGCCCGCAGCCGCCGCGGCGACGGCCGTGGGGCGGGTGCTCGGCTTCGTCACGTCGGCGGCGGAGCTCGCCGACGGCACGGCAGTCGTCGACCCGGCGTGGGCGCGGATCGAGCGCGGCGTCGCCCGGCCGGCGGCGCTGCCGCTGCGAGACGAAGGGGCCGACCTCGCGCTCTGGGTGACCGCGCCGGCGGCGTACGACGGGTCCGCGCTGGAGGGCGGGCTGGCCGAGATCCGCCGGGTGACCAAGCTCGGCAGCCGGACCGTCGTGTCGTTCCCGCTGCCGCGAGATGCCGTGCCGCTCGCCGTGGTCACCGGCGCGGGGTTCGAGGTCGCGCACATCAGCGAGGAGCTCTGGGCCGGCCGCCCGTTGACCCTGGTCGCCGTCCGTCGGCGTTGAGCACCGGAGCTGCGTTCAGCGCCGCGTAGCATGGACCGAGTGACCGCGACCCGCACGGAGCGCTTCTCCTCCGGCCTGTACATCGGCCGACCGCTGGGCATCCCGGTCCACCTGTCGCCGTCGGTCCTTATCCTGGCCGTGCTCGTCACGACGCAGATCGCCGACCACCCGGACTTGGCTCGGTCGACCACTGGCGTGCGCATGTCGGTCGGCGCCATCGCGGCGGTGATCCTCGCCGGCTCGATCCTGCTGCACGAGCTGGGGCACTCAGCGGTGGCGCTCGCGCTCGGCATCCCGATCCGGCGCATCACGCTGTTCCTGTTCGGCGGTGTCGCCGAGATCACCCGCGAGCCGGACACCGCCGCCAAGGAGTTCCTGGTGTCGATCGCCGGGCCGGCCGTGTCGCTGCTCCTCGCGTCCGTCGGCGCGCTCGGGTTCCGCTACTTCGGCGACTCCGACCACGCCGTCCTCTACGTCCTCGCCGAGTACGCGTTCCTCATCAATGGGCTGCTCACGGTCTTCAACCTGCTCCCCGGACTGCCGCTTGACGGAGGCCGGGTGCTTCGCGCCGCGGTGTGGCACTTCCGGAAGGACCGCGACCTCGCTACCCGGGTTGCTGCCCGGGTCGGCATGTCGATCGCCGTGCTGCTCGGCGCGCTGGGCGTCATCGGCGTGCTGACGCGCGACGGGTACGCGATCGTCACCGTGCTCATCGCGATGTTCATCTACAACGGGGCGAAGGGTGCGCTCGCGCAGGCGGCGGTGGCCGGCCGCATGCCGTCGCTCGTGCTCCGGGCGCTGACCAAGCCGGCGCTGTGCGTCGCCTCCGACCTGCCCCTTGCCGAGGCGCTGCGCCGGGCCGCGGTCGACGACCTGCGACTGCTGGTGGTCGACGCTGACGGCACGCCGAGCGCGGTGCTGTCGACCGCGGCGGTCGAGGCGGTGCCGTCCGAACGACGTCCGTGGGTGAGTGTCGGCAGCGTGTCGCGCCGACTCGTTCAAGGCCTGGTGCTTGACTCGCGACTGGAGGGTGAGGCGGTGCTGCGCGCACTTCGCTCGACGCCGGCGTCGGAGTACCTCGTCGTCGACGACGACGGGGGAGTGGTCGGCGTGCTCGCCACCCGCGACGTCGTACGGAGATTGGCGCCCCAGGCCTGATGGGCGACGACGTGGTGGAGTCCGGCACGGTCGCTACGGCCACTGTGAAGCTGCGCAACCCGGACCGGTCGGTCGAGGTGACCGCGCCGCGGCAGGTGCGCCAGCTGCTGATGGAGGTTGGCCTGCACCCCGATGCGGTCCTGGTCATCCGCGAGCGCGAGCTGCTCACCCGTGAGGACATCGTGCACCCCGGTGACGTTGTCGAGGTGCGTCCCGTCATCTCCGGTGGCAGCCAGTGATGAAGTGCCGGCGCTGCCGCGGCCGCTCGGTGGTCGAGGTGCCACGCGCCAACGCCAGCTTCTGCGGCGAGTGCTTCACCGAGCACTACGTGCGCAACCTGGTCGTCCGGGCGATCCGGCACGACGAGATGTTCGGCCACCGCGACCGGGTGCTCGTCGCCGTCTCGGGCGGCAAGGACTCGCTGATGCTGTGGGACCTGCTGCTGTCCCTCGGCTACGACGCCTCCGGGGTCTACCTCGGGCTGGGCATCGGCGGCTACAGCGACCGGTCACGCGAGGTGTGCCAGTCGTTCGCCGACGCGCGGGGGGCGCGGCTGCACGTCGTCGACCTCGCCGAGAGCGAGGGCTTCACCATCCCGCAGGCGGCGGCGACCGGACGCCGTCCGGCCTGCGCCGTCTGCGGCCTGTCGAAGCGGACCTTGCTCAACAGGGTCGCGCGCGACGAGGGGTACGACGTCCTCGCGATGGGCCACAACCTCGACGACGAGGTGGCGGTGCTGCTCGGCAACGTGCTGCGCTGGGAGACCGGCTTCCTTGCCCGCCAGTCCCCGGTGCTCGACGCCGACGGCACATCGCTGGTCAAGAAGGTGAAGCCACTGTACCGCGTGATGGAGCGCGAGACCGCGGCGTACTGCGTCATCAAGGGGATCGACTACGTGGTCGAGGAGTGCCCGCTGGTCGAGGGCAACACGCAGATGCGCTACAAGGGGCTGCTCGACCAGCTCGAGGCGTCGTCGCCCGGGACGAAGCACAACTTCCTCTTCGGCTTCCTGGAGAAGGGTCGCGACTTCTTCCCGCGCGACGGCGTCGAGCTGCGCGAGTGCATCTCCTGTGGTTCGGCGACGCCGTCCGACATCTGCGCGTTCTGCCGGGCGAAGGACGCGGTCACGCTCGCGCTGGTGGGTCAGCAGTGACCGGCGCGGAGCGGCGTCGCGGAGCCCTGCGCGTCGGCGACCAGGTCCAGCTGACCGACCCCAAGGGCAAGCTGCACACGATCACCCTCGCCGAGGGCGGGCAGTTCCACACCCACCGCGGCATCCTCGAGCACGACCAGATGATCGGCGAGCCCGAGGGCATCGTCGTCAAGGCGACCAGCGGTACGCCGTACCTCGTCATCCGGCCGCTGCTCAGCGACTACGTGCTGTCCATGCCGCGCGGGGCGCAGGTCGTCTACCCGAAGGATGCCGCGCTGATCGTCGGCTACGCCGACATCTACCCCGGAGCGCGTGTCGTCGAGGCGGGCGTCGGCTCGGGCGCGCTCACCTGCTCGCTGCTGCGCGCGGTCGGCGACGACGGGCTGGTGTCGTCGTACGAGATCCGCCCCGAGTTCGCCGAGGTGGCCAAGGCGAACGTGGAGCGGTTCTTCGGCGGGCCGCACCCGGCGTGGCAGCTCACCGTCGGCGAGCTCTCTGCGTCTCTGGCGGAGCGCGACATCGACCGCGTCGTACTGGACATGCTCGCGCCGTGGGACGTCATCGACGCGGTGGCGCGCGCCCTCGTGCCGGGCGGTGTCGTCTGCTGCTACGTCGCGACGACCACCCAGCTGTCGAAGGTGGTCGAGGTGCTGCGCGGGCACGGGTCGTTCACCGAGCCGTGGTCGATGGAGTCGATGGTGCGCACCTGGCACACCGAGGGCCTCGCGGTGCGCCCCAACCACCGCATGATCGGCCACACCGGCTTCCTCGCCTTCTCTCGCCGGCTGGCCGACGGCGTCGAGCCGCCCCTGCGCCGCCGCCGCCCGAGCAAGGGGATGGACGCCGCTGTGTCAGGCGATGCGGCGGCGACGCCAGACGAGGATGCCGAGAGCTGAGCCGACGGCCGCGATCGTCGCGGCCGCAGGCAGCTCGGGCACGACCGGCGCGGGGCCGTCGCTGCGAGGGCCGCTCTCCGTCCGGATCGCGTACGTCGACAGCGGCGTCGGCTGCCGCTGGTCGAGGTGCAGCACGTCGCGGCCGTAGCGGAGCGCCCAGTAGGGGAAGAGGACGTCCGCCCCGGTGTACTCCTTGCGCGGGTCGATCGGGTTGACGTAGTAGCCGCCGGCCTCGGTCGTCGAGCGGACGGCGTACGGCGGCTTCTGCCAGGCGTAGTCCTGGTGGTGCTCGCGCTGGCTCACCGGCAGCGGGTAGAGCGACCGGAGCGTCGTCGACGAGCCAGCCGTGACGCGCTCGGTCTCCGTGCCATCGGGGTTGCGGACGAACGTGTGCACCTCGTCCTCGGGCACGCAGACGTAGTCGGCGCCGCACCGATCCACGAGGTTCGCGGCCGGGGCGAGGCTCTCGCGCCGCCGGGCCTGGGCCTGCTCGGCCGTGTGCCGCACCGCGAGGTCGTAGCGCTCCTGCTCGCCGGTGATCAGGTAGGTGAGCGCCTCGAACTCGGCGTTGACGTCATCACGCGTCGACGTGTCGATGATGGAGAACGCCGCCCGCAGCTTCTCCCGGCGGACCGGGTCGTCGACGTAGAGGATCGTCGCGACGTTGGTCAGGTGGTTGAGGTTGAAGTTGTAGTAGCCCTGGGCCGGGCTCTCGATGGCGAGCAGGAACTCGACGTCGAGCTGGCCGACGAGCGTGTTGTACTCCGCGTCCCAGATCGCGCCGAACTTCACCTTGTCCAGGTCGCTCCCGGCGATCTGCGCGGCGCGGTGCGCGGCCAGGGCCATGTTGATCCGCGGCTCGGGGTTGATCGCGAACAACGGCCAGACGAAGTTGTCGATGCCGTCGCCCGGCGTCGTGTGCGGGTAGACGATCGAGTAGGCGTGCCGGCTGAAGTAGTCCTCGATCGTCATCAGGTCACGAGCGGCGCGACGGACGATCGGGTCGGTCGCGGGGAAGTGCTCGATGAAGGTCAGCAGTCCGGTGATCGCGCCGGCGTACATGTCGCGGCTGACACCGTCGTCGCAGTACCACTCGCCGTCCATGGTGCCGTCGTCGTCCTCGTCGAACGGGAACGGCCCGTAGAACGCCGGCCGGCCGTTGGCGTGCGTGAGCACGTCGAAGCGCGGGTCGCCGCGCAGGGTGGCCGGCACGCAGTTGCGGAAGAGGATCCCGGCCTCGCCGTCGATCGCGGAGCACGACGAGCCGCTCGGCGCACCCGGCTGGTGCTCGGCGTCGCAGGGCGTCGCCTTCCAGTTCTTCGCGATGTTGATGCGGCGGTGGAAGCCGGTGGCGATCTCGTCGATGACGCCGCGGATGCCGGCCAGCTCGGCGGCCGAGGCGCCCTCACCCTGGCGCACCAGATAGCGGTACGTCTGCGACCAGAGGTGGTTGCCGGTCCAGATCGTGCCGTCGCCGAGACCGTCGATCGCGATGACGTGCGACCGATCCGGGCCGGTCGAGGCCGGGACGTCGTAGGTGACCTCGGCGAGATGACCCCACCAGACGTGGTTGCGCTGGTTGGCCTGCTCGACCCGCGTGACCTCGGCGACGAACGCCGGCTCGTCGAGCGCGTCGGGCGCTGCTCCTGCGGAACCGGCTCCGCCGAGGAGGAGCACCGCGAGGACGGCGAGCAGGAGACGAGTCTTTGTATGCACGTCTTACAAACTACGGATGCCTCGACGTGCCGACAAGAGCCCGGCGTCAGGAGACGAGCGGCCCGGCGACCGGCTCGCCGGCGAGTGTCTCGACGAAGATGCAGTCGCCCGGGCACCCCTGGGCCGACTCGATGACCTCTGCTACGCACCGCGCCGGCACGCCGACCCGGGCGCCCGGAGCCGTCAGCAGCTCGCCGTCCGGGCCCTTGACGTAGGCCAGGCCGTCGACGTCGAACTCGAAGACCTGCGGCGCGAGCTGCACGCAGAGGCCGTCGCCGGTGCACAGGTCCTGGTCGACGTAGACCTGGACCTCGTCGGCGGGCACAGCTCCTCTACGTGGCATGCGGGACGTGCATCCGGACCAATCGACCGTAACACTGCGCCACGACCGGACCAGCCGCCGAAACGCCCGGCCGGCCCGGTGGCCGCGTGTATAGGCTCACGCTGCTCGCAACTGTGGAGGTGAGGGTCCGTGGCCGGTGCCAGCCGGGACGACGCGGAACGCCGTGCTGCGCAGTACGAGAAGGAGCTCCAGGAGCTCCACGCGCAGACACGTCAGCTCGAGGACGAGGTCGGCACCCTGCGCCGCAAGCTGACCGACTCGCCGCGCCAGGTGCGCGCGCTCGAGGAGCGGCTGCTCGAGGCGCAGACGACGCTCTCGGGCGTCACTGCCCACAACGACAAGCTGGTCGCGACCCTCAAGGAGGCTCGCGACCAGATCCTCACGTTGAAGGAGGAGGTCGACCGCCTCGCCCAGCCGCCGTCGGGTTACGGCATCTTCCTCAACTTCGACGAGGAGGACGGCACGGTCGACGTCTTCACGGGCGGCCGCAAGCTGCGCGTCAGCGTGAGTCCGACGGTCGAGGCGAAGGAGCTGCGCCGCGGCCAGGAGGTCATGCTCAACGAGGCGCTCAACGTCGTGCGAGCCCTGGACTTCGAGAAGCAGGGCGAGGTCGTGCTGCTCAAGGAGGTGCTCGCCGACGGCGAGCGCGCGCTGGTGATGACGCGCACCGACGAGGAGCGCATCGTCCTCATCGCCGACCCGCTGCGCGACGGGCCGCTCCGCCCCGGTGACTCGCTGATGCTGGAGAGCCGCTCGGGCTACGTCTACGAGCGGATCCCCAAGAGCGAGGTCGAGGAGCTCGTCCTCGAAGAGGTGCCGGACATCGACTACTCGCAGATCGGCGGGCTCGCGTCGCAGATCGAGTCGATCCGCGACGCGGTCGAGCTGCCGTACCTGCACGCCGACCTGTTCCGCGAGCACCAGCTCAAGCCGCCGAAGGGAATCCTGCTCTACGGCCCGCCCGGCTGCGGCAAGACGCTGATCGCCAAGGCGGTGGCCAACTCGCTGGCCAAGAAGGTGGCCGAGGTCACCGGCAAGCCCGAGGGCAAGTCCTACTTCCTCAACATCAAGGGCCCGGAGCTGCTCAACAAGTACGTCGGCGAGACCGAGCGGCACATCCGGCTGATCTTCCAGCGCGCGCGGGAGAAGGCGTCCGAGGGCGTGCCGGTCATCGTCTTCTTCGACGAGATGGACTCGATCTTCCGCACCCGTGGCTCGGGCGTCTCCTCCGACGTCGAGACGACGATCGTGCCGCAGCTGCTCAGCGAGATCGACGGAGTCGAGGGGCTCGAGAACGTCATCGTCATCGGCGCCTCCAACCGCGAGGACATGATCGACCCGGCGATCCTGCGACCCGGCCGGCTCGACGTGAAGATCAAGATCGAGCGCCCCGACGCCGAGGCGGCGCGCGACATCTTCAGCAAGTACGTCGTACCCGAGCTGCCGATCCACTCCGACGACCTGGCCGAGCACGACAACGACCGGGTTGCGGCGTGCGAGGCGCTGATCCAGCGCACCGTCGAGCGGATGTACGACGTCGTCGACGAGAACCGCTTCCTCGAGGTCACCTACGCCAACGGCGACAAGGAGGTCCTGTACTTCAAGGACTTCAACTCCGGCGCGATGATCGAGAACATCGTCGCCCGCGCCAAGAAGATGGCGATCAAGGACTACCTCGACGACGGCCAGAAGGGCCTGCGGCTCTCGCACCTCATGACGGCCATCGTCGACGAGTTCAAGGAGAACGAGGACCTGCCCAACACCACCAACCCGGACGACTGGGCCCGGATCTCGGGCAAGAAGGGCGAGCGGATCGTCTACATCCGCACGCTCATCACCGGCACGAAGGGCAACGAGGCCGGCCGCTCGATCGACACCATCGCCAACACCGGGCAGTACCTCTAGGGCAAAACCAAAGGCAAAGGCGCAGCTAGGAGCAAGAGCAACGGCCACCCCCTCGCGAGTGGAGCAATGTCCGGCGGTGAGGTCGAGTTTCGCTCCACTCCCGGCCGCCGTGGGTGTTCCGTCGACCTGAGGTCGACGAGACACTCACGCTCGAGCGCTCCGCCTTGGCTCCTGCTCCTAGGTGCGCCTTTGTCTTCGATCTTTGCCGTTGCCTTTCGCCTTGGACCCGACGCGCCCGGGTAGCCTTTCCGCATGAGCTCGCGGCGGGTGATGGGCATGGAGACGGAGTACGGCGTCTCCGTTCCGGGGCAGCCCACGGCCAACGCGATGGTGTCGTCATCGCTGGTGGTCAACGCCTACTCGCCGTCGCGCGACCGGCGTACGCGATGGGACTTCGAGGAGGAGAACCCGCTGCGCGACGCGCGCGGGTTCGACGTCGGCGTCAGCGACCACGAGATGCCGGGGGAGGACGACCTCGGCCTGGCCAACGTCATCCTCACCAACGGCGCGCGGCTCTACGTCGACCACGCGCACCCGGAGTACTCGACCCCTGAAGTCACCAATGCGCTCGACTGCGTGCTGTGGGACAAGGCGGGGGAGCGGATCATGGCCGAGGCCGCGCGGCTCGCCGCGAAGGTGCCCGGGACACTGCCGCTGCAGCTCTACAAGAACAACACCGACAACAAGGGCGCGTCGTACGGCTGCCACGAGAACTACCTGATGGCGCGGCAGACGCCGTTCGCGGAGATCGTCCGGCACCTCACGCCGTTCTTCGTCACGCGGCAGGTGTTCTGCGGCGCGGGGCGTGTGGGCATCGGGCAGGACGGCCGCGGCGAGGGCTTCCAGATCAGCCAGCGAGCGGACTTCTTCGAGGTCGAGGTGGGCCTGGAGACGACGCTGAAGCGGCCGATCATCAACACCCGCGACGAGCCGCACGCCGACCCGGAGAAGTACCGCCGGCTGCACGTCATCATCGGCGACGCCAACCTCAACGAGGTGTCGACCTTCCTCAAGGTCGGCACGACGGCACTGGTGCTGGCGATGATCGAGACCGGCTTCATCGACGCCGACCTCTGGATCGAGACGCCGGTCGCGTCGCTGCGTGCGGTGAGCCACGACGCGACGCTCAAGCACCTGGTGACGATGCGCGACGGCCGGAAGATGACCGCGGTGCAGGTGCAGCTGCTCTACCTCGAGCTGGCCAAGAAGTTCGTGAAGAAGGGGGTCGACGAGGGCACCAGCGCGGACCCGGTGACCACCGACGTGCTGACCCGGTGGGAGAGCGTCCTCACTCGGCTCGAGGACGACCCGTCGTCATGCGCCCGCGAGGTCGACTGGGTCGCCA
Organism: uncultured Actinomycetota bacterium; assembly: GCA_963765815.1. Classification (GTDB taxonomy): domain Bacteria; phylum Actinomycetota; class Actinomycetes; order BP-191; family BP-191; genus DATLNF01. The sequence continues at coordinate 16,695 of CAVXXT010000003.1, forward strand.
AGCTCGGCATCCTACAGGGCTACCGCGACCGCGAGGGGCTCGACTGGGGCAGCCACAAGCTTCAGCTGGTCGACCTGCAGTACCACGACGTGCGGCCGGACAAGGGCCTCTACAACCGCCTGTCGGCCGGCGGGCGTGTCGACCACCTGGTGACCGAGGCCGACGTCGTGCGCGCGATGACCCAGCCGCCCGAGGACACCCGGGCCTACTTCCGTGGGCGGTGCCTGGAGCAGTACCCCGCGGACATCGCGGCGGCGTCCTGGGACTCGGTCATCTTCGACGTCGGGCGCGACTCGCTGCAGCGAGTGCCGACGCTCGAGCCGCTGCGCGGCACCAAGGCGCACGTGGGGGACCTGCTGGACCGGTGCGACACCGCCGCGGAGCTGGTCGACGCGCTCACCGGTGGCTGAGCCCGGACGAACCGACGCGCCACCATGAGGCTCTGGAGTCTCGTGAAGAGAACTGCCCTCAGGGCCGCACCGCTGCTGCTCGTCGTCGGTCTGCTCTCCGGTGGTGCGGCGGCGGGGCCGCGCACATCCACGGCGCCAGGGGAACTGCGGCTGCGTCCCGGCGACAGCGTCTTCTGGGACCTCACCGCGCCGACCGTCGACGACGCCCCTGAGTCGTGCGGCGGCTGCCGGGACTTCGCCCTGCACGTGACCGGGGCGGGCGGGCGGCTGCGGATCGCGACGGACACCGACGGCCGGACGTCGCCGTCGTTCGAGGTCTTCGGACCGGACGGCACGTCAGTGGCGCAGGGCACCGGCGTCTTCTCCGCGGAGGTCTACGTCCCCGCACCGACCTCGGGCCGGTACGTCGTACGCGTGCCGGCGGGTGCCGGCGCAGAGGCGGTGCGGCTGCGGGCGAGGTTGGAGCGCACGTTGCCGGCACCGGCGAAGGACGCTCGCGCGCTCCTGCCCAACCTCCAGCTGGTGCCGCCGTACGAGTTCGCGATGGAGCTGCCCGTTGCCGGCGGCCGCGACCTGCTCGGCTGCAACGCCTACGAGAAGGTCGAGTACTCCGCGCGGCACTGCCTGCGGTTCTCCCTCGGGCCGGCCAACGTCGGCGACGGGCCGTTCATGCTGCGCTTCCCTGCGCTCAGCGGCATGGCTGCGCCGGAGCCGGTCTACCAGATCGTGCAGTACGCCGACGGCACGACCGAGGAGCGCCAGGCCGGCACCGCGCTGTACCACAAGACGCATCTGCACCATCACCACAACGGCTTCGGCAGCCTGGAGCTCTTCCGGGTCACCGACGCGCGACGCGGGCTGATGGTGCAGGCCGGCACCGGGCCGAAGCAGGGCTTCTGCATGCTCGACTTCATGATCGCCGACTGGCGCTCGTTCCGGAACGACCCGGCCAACAGCATCCAGCAGGACTGCGCCCCGGTGGACGGCGCGACCGGCACGCAGCTCGGGCTCGGCCGCGGCTGGGCGGACATCTACACCTACGGCCTGGACGGCAACTACGTCGAGTTCGGCGACAACCCGGACGGTCGCTACGTCATCCGCTCGGTCGCCGACGCCAACAACGACGTCCTCGAGACGGATGAGACCGACAACGCGGGGTACGCGTACATCGAGATCAAGGGGGCGACGGTGACGGTGCTCGAGCGCGGCCACGGCCTGAGCCCGTGGGACAGGCGCAAGAGGCTCGCCGACGACCTGCTGCCGAGCAACGCATGAGGCGCCGGGTCGCGATCGGCGCTGTCGTGCTGGCGTCGTACGTCGTCGGCACCGCTGCTCTCGCGGCCGGTGATGATCCGGTCGCCCGGCTGCGGCCCGGGCAGCACGTCTTCTGGAACGGCGGGCGCGGCCCGTTCACCCTCGACGTCCTCGCCGGCGGGGGCGTGCTGCGGGTCGCGGCCGACATCCCCGAGTGCTGCAACGTCGACCTCGAGCTGCGCGACCCGTCCGGCGCGGTGGCGGCCTCCTCCCACGGCTACCTCAGCACCGAGGCGTACGTCGAGCGACCGGCTGCCGGGCGGTGGACCGTGTCGGTCGAGCACCCCGGGGCACGGCTGCGCGCCAAGCTCGAGGACGCGAGTTCGGTCCAGCGCAGCGGCGTGCTGCTGCCCAACCTGCGCCTGGTGCCGCCGTACGAGTTCACCTTCAACGCGCAGAGCGAGACGGTGCCCGGCGCACCGGGGTGCAACCCGGACGACGCGATCGAGTTCGGCGGACGACGCTGCCTGCGGTTCTCCCTCGGCCCAGCCAACACCGGACCGGGCCCGTTCCAGGTGCGGTTCGCTCAGCTCGAGGGGCTGGTGACGAACGGCAAGGTCTACCAGCGCGTCTACGACTCCGCCGGCGACTTCACCGAGCGCGAGGCAGGCGTCTTCGAGTACCACAAGACCCATCAGCACTACCACCACTCCGGCTTCGGCTCGCTGGAGCTGCTCCGGGTCGATGCCGGGCGCCGGACGATGGAGGTCGTCGGCGGTGGGCCGAAGCAGGGCTTCTGCACCGCCGACGTCGTCATCTTCGACTGGAGTCGCTTCGACCAGGCGCGGCAGGACAGCACGCCGTCGGAGTGCGTCAGCCAGATGTCGCCGATCGGGACGTTCGGGCCGACCGGCACGGTGATGGGCGTCTCGCCCGGGTGGGCCGACATCTACCTGTGGTCGCAGGACGGCAACTACGTCGACTTCGCCGACAACCCCGACGGCCGGTACGTCGTGCGCTCCACCGCCGATGCGCTCGGCTACGTGCTGGAGTCCGACGAGGGTGACAACACCAGCTACGCCTACCTCGACATCGCCGGTGACCGCGTGACGGTGCTGGAGCGCGGGTTCGGTCAGGGGCCGTTCGACCCGCGCAAGCGACTCGCCACCGACCGGGTCCACCTCACCGTCGGCTGACAGTCTAGGCCACTTTCTCCAGGCCGGGCGGGAGGCTGCCGGTCGCGCTCTCCCAGGCGGCAGCGGCGCCGCGCTGCGCGACCAGGCGCGCGACGCCGAGCGCGACACCGGTGCTCGCCGCCCAGACGAGTCCGTCGGCCCACGTCGTACCGGGGGCGGCCGGGTTGGCCGGCGGGTCGTCGTGCTTCGCCCCGCGCCAGGCCGCCGCCAGCGCCTTCTGCGTCACGATCGCGGCGATCGCGCCGGCGCCGTAGCCGACGACCTTCCAGGTCAGCCTGCTCGCGGTCTGCGCCATCGTCGCTCGTCTCCTCGGTAGTGGTCAGGCCTCCTCTCTCGCATTCCCGCGCGACGTTGGGTACAACCGCCCGCCCGATGTCAGCAGCAGGGGCTAGGCTCGTTTGCACTACCGATCATCGAACTTCTTCACGGCACGAGGAGGCGACGCAGATGGCGACCAAGGACACCGGCGGCGGTCAGCAGCGCGCGTCGAAGAAGTCGGAAGAGGTCGACGAGGTACCGCCCGACGCACCCGCGGAAACCGTCGCCGAGCGGCACGAGAAGCTCTCCGAAGACGTCGACGCCCTGCTCGACGAGATCGACGATGTATTAGAGGAAAATGCCGAAGAGTTTATTAGGGGGTATATACAGAAGGGGGGCGAATAGGTAAATGCTTTGGTGCCCCGAATGTGAAATAGAAAAGGCGCCGGAGGATTTCTATATCGACCGCCGCCGGAAGAGTGGCAGGACGTCGTACTGCAAGGTCTGCACTCGCCAGCGCAACGCCGAGTCCAAGGCCCGGCGCCTGGCGGGGCAGGCGATTCAGGCGACTGAGCGTCGGACAAGGAAGGCGCCGCCGGCGTCGGGGGAGAAGCGCTGCCCGGAGTGCCAGCAGGTGAAGCCCCTATCCGAGTTCGTGCGCAATCGATCGACCAAGAGCGGCGTGGGCGGCTACTGCCGCCCGTGTCAGAACGTCGTCGGGAAGCGCAACACTGAGCGGCTTCACGGCTCAACCCGCACCTACCACCTGAAGCGGCGGTACGGGCTGACCGCCACCGAGGTGCAGGAGCTGATCGAGGAGCAGCGCGGCGTCTGCTGGATCTGCCGAACTCGGCCGGCGGAGCACGTCGACCACGATCACGAGACCGGTATGGTCCGCGCGATCCTCTGCTTCACCTGCAACGTGGGCCTCGCGAACTTCGGCGAGGACATCGAGCGGATGAAGGCGGCGATCATCTACCTGGAGATCTTCCGGGCCGCAGCGAGAGCACAGGCAAGGAGCACTGCGTGACGGACCGCGGCTACGGCCGGCTGCCTGACTCGTTCACCACGCCCGGCATCGGGTCGTTCGCCGACTTCCTCGGCTTGCATGCGCCCGACCTGCTGCCCGGCCGTCGCACTCCGCCGATCCACCACGTCGAAGCCCCGCACGGCACGACGATCGTCGCGGTCACCAGCGCGGCCAGCGTGATCATGGCCGGCGACCGCCGCGCGACGATGGGCATGACCATCGCGCAGCGCGACATCGAGAAGGTCTTCCAGGCCGATGAGTACTCCTGCGTCGGCATCGCCGGCACCGCTGGCATCGCGATCGAGATGGTGCGCCTCTTCCAGGTCGAGCTCGAGCACTACGAGAAGCTCGAGGGCTCGACCCTGTCCCTGGAAGGGAAGGCCAACCGGCTCTCCACGATGATCCGCGGCAACCTCGGCATGGCGATGCAGGGCCTCGCCGTCGTACCGCTGTTCGCCGGCTGGGACCTCGACGGCTCGATCGGCCGGATCTTCAGCTACGACGTCACAGGCGGCCGCTACGAGGAGTTCTCCTACCACTCGGTCGGCTCGGGCTCGCTGCACGCCAGGGGAGCGCTGAAGAAGCGCTACCGCGAGGAGATGACCTCCGACGAGACCATCCGCATCGCCGTCGAGGCGCTGTACGACGCCGCCGACGAGGACGCCGCGACCGGCGGTCCCGACCTGGTGCGCAAGATCTACCCGGTCGTCGCGGAGGTCTCCGCCGACGGCTTCCGCCGGCTGCCCGACGCCGACATCGGCGCCGTCGTCGACCAGATCGTCACCGCCCGCTACGCCAACCCCGGAGGCTGACGATGTCGATGCCGTTCTACGTCTCGCCCGAGCAGGTGATGAAGGACCGGGCCGACTACGCGCGCAAGGGCATCGCCCGCGGCCGCAGCGTGCTCGTGCTCTCCTACGCCGACGGCATCCTCTTCGTCGCCGAGAACCCGTCCAGCGCGCTGCACAAGGTCAGCGAGATCTACGACCGGATCGCGTTCGCGGCCGTCGGCAAGTACAACGAGTTCGAGACCCTGCGCACCGCCGGTGTGCGCCACGCCGACCTCAAGGGCTACTCCTACGACCGCGGCGACGTCACCGGCCGCGCTCTCGCCAACCTCTACGCGCAGCACCTCGGCACGATCTTCACCGAGAACCAGAAGCCGTACGAGGTCGAGATCGTCGTCGCCGAGGTCGGCGACGCGCCCGAGGACGACCAGATCTACCGCCTGACGTACGACGGCTCCGTGGCCGACGAGCGCGACATCGTCGCGATGGGCGGCGAGGCCGAGCCGCTCGCGACCTACCTCAAGGAGCACCACAAGCACGGCATGCCGCTCGCCGCCGCACTCGCGCTCGCGATGAGCACGCTCACCTCGACCGGCGACCGCCAGCTCACCCCCGAGCAGCTCGAGGTCGCGGTGCTCGACCGCACCCGGCCGCGGCGGAAGTTCAAGCGGCTGCGTGACCCTCAGGTCGCTGAGCTGCTCGCCACCAAGAAGAAGTAGCGCCAAGGCGTCCGGCCGGGATGACGGAGGACGAAGCGCGACTGCTCGCCGAGAGGGTGCGCTGGCACGCAGCCAACCCGAGTTCGTATGACCTCGGCATGTTCCGACTCGACGGCGTCGACGTCGTGCACGATCCCGATGACGGGTACGGCGTCGAGGTCCGCTGGCAGCAGGGCAGCGCGCACGACGCTTACCTGCACGTCGAGCGCCAGTACGACCTCGAGAGCTGGGTGGGCGAAGGCGAGGTCAGCGTTGAGCGCATGGCTTCCGACATCTACATGTTCGGCCTGGTCGAGCCCCACGGGGACCCGACCGCTGCCCCGCGGCGGTCGATCCCGCCGTCTACCGATGTGTTCTACTCGCGGCCGATCGACGAGTAGCTCGGGTCAGACGCCCTGCTCGATCGCCTTCGCGAGCAGCGAGCCATCGGCGTACTCGATGGACTTGATCATCGTCACGACGCTGCCGTCGTCGGGGTTGGACGAGAAATGCAGCTCGTCGACGAGGTGGCGCATCAGCTGAACGCCCCGCCCGCGCTCCGCGTCGACGTGCGCGTCACCATCCGGCAGGGCCGCGGCGTCGAAGCCCACGCCCACGTCCACGACCCGGATCGAGCAGACGTCGTTCGCCAGCTCGAACCGCACCTGGTACTCCTCACCCGGGCCGGAGTGCTTGAGCACGTTCGTGCAGGCCTCCGACAGCGCGACCGTCACGTCGCTCGCGCACTCCTTCTTCACGCCCACGGAGGTCATCGACGAGTCGATGATCCGTCGCGCGACAGGGACGGTCTGGAAGTCTCGCGGCAGGCTCAGCGTGAGGGTCACTTCCATGCGACAGGGATTACCGCCGAACGCGCAGGACAAACAGGTTTACTTGGTGCCCGCGCCACCGAATCCGCCGGCGTCGCCGCGCGGGATCCCCTCGAGACCACGGGACTTCACGTTGGGGTCGATGTCCGCGGCGGAGTCGACCCGCAGCGCGGCGCCCTCCTCGGGCGTGATCGTCACGCCCTCGTAGTGCTCCACCCGCGGCTTCCGGGCGGGGACCAGCACGGCGGAGTCCTCAGCGGCACGCGACCGACGGCGAAGGATCATGCCTTGAGGATAGCGAGGCATCGCACCGAAGGTGCTGAACACGACCAGCCTAGGATCGATGCATGGACCGCCGGATCTTCGGGATCGAGAACGAGTACGGCGTCACCTGCACGTTCAAGGGCCAGCGACGTCTCTCGCCGGACGAGGTCGCGCGCTACCTGTTCCGACGGGTCGTCTCCTGGGGCCGCAGCAGCAACGTGTTCCTGGAGAACGGCGCGCGCCTCTACCTCGACGTGGGCAGCCACCCCGAGTACGCCACGCCCGAGTGCGACTCGCTGATCGACCTGGTCGCGCACGACAAGGCGGGGGAGCGGATCCTCGAGTCGCTGCTCGCCTCGGCCGAGCAGCGCCTGCACGAGGAGGGGATCGCCGGGCAGATCTACCTCTTCAAGAACAACACCGACTCGGCCGGCAACTCCTACGGCTGCCACGAGAACTACCTGGTCAGCCGGCACGGTGAGTTCAGCCGACTGGCCGACGTCCTCATCCCGTTCCTCGTGACCCGCCAGATCATCTGCGGCGCAGGGAAAGTCCTGCAGACCCCGCGTGGAGCCGTCTACTGCGTGAGCCAGCGCGCGGAGCACATCTGGGAGGGCGTGTCGTCGGCGACGACCCGCTCGCGGCCGATCATCAACACCCGAGACGAGCCGCACGCTGACGCCGAGCGCTTTCGCCGGCTGCACGTCATCGTCGGCGACTCGACGATGAACGAAGTCACCGCGCTGCTGAAGGTCGGCACGACCGACCTGGTGCTGCGGATGATCGAGGCCGGCGTCGTGATGCGCGACCTCACCCTGGAGAACCCGATCCGTGCGATCCGCGAGGTCAGCCACGACATCACCTGCCGACGCCGGGTGAAGCTCGCCAACGGGCGCGAGGCGAGCGCGCTGGAGATCCAGCACGAGTACCACGCAAAGGCCCGCGACTTCCTCACCCGCCGCGGCTCGGACCCGATCGCCGAGCGCGTCGTCGAGCTGTGGGGCCGCACGCTGACCGCGATCGAGACCGGTGACCTCGACATGGTCGGCCGCGAGGTCGACTGGGTGAGCAAGTACCTGATGATCGAGAAGTACCGCGCCAAGCACTCGCTGCCGCTGTCGTCGCCGCGGGTCGCGCTGCTCGACCTGGCCTACCACGACGTCAACCGCGAGCGCGGGCTCTACTACCTGCTCGAGCGCAGAGGCGCCGTCGAGCGGGTGACGGACGACGCCACCATCGCGACCGCCATGGACACCCCGCCGCAGACGACCCGCGCCCGGCTCCGAGGCGAGTTCATCGCGAAGGCCAAGGAGAAGCGCCGCGACTTCACCGTCGACTGGGTGCACCTGAAGCTCAACGACCAGGCGCAGCGCACCGTCCTGTGCAAGGACCCCTTCAAGTCGGTCGACGACCGCGTGGAGAAGCTCATCGCCAGCATGTGAGGCGTGTCGGGGTCAGTTCACCGGCGCGATCAGCGCGGCTGCGTGGCGGCCAGCGGCGGCGGCGGCGAGGAAGTACGCCGCGTCCTCGTCGACGCCTCGGCCCATGGTCGACATCGCGACGGCGCTCGCGCGCAGGGCATCCAGCAGGCCGTCGACCGGCACGGTGACGACGTCGTGCCGGTCGAGGATCCCTGACTCGGCCAGGTCCGCCGCGACCTCCGAGGCGAGTGGCTCGGGCAGCTCCGGTACGACGACCGTGGCGCGAGCCAGCGCGACCCGCCCGTACGCCGTGCGGCTGTGATGGGAGATGCCGCGGTGCCGCTCGCGTGGGTCAGCGTCGGAGATCCGCAACGACGCGACCGCCCGGCCGTCCAGCGCGGCGACCGCGTTGACCGCATCCCCAGCGGCCACGCCGGAGAACCCCCACGGCGTGCCGACGCCGAGGTTGCCCGGCCCCTGGGTGACGACGACGACGTCCGCGTTGAGCACCGCCTGCGCCGCGAGCAGGCCGGAGTGCAGCGTGACCGCCTCAAGGTCGCCGCCGTAGGACTGGCCGGTCGTCACCGTGCCGACGAGCGCGCCCGACGAGCGCAGCGAAGCCACCGTCCGGGAGAAGGCGATCGGCAGCGCCCCGCCGTCGGTCATCACGTAGGCGATGCGACAGGTCGGCTGCACAAGCAGCAGTCCCACCACGATCGCCGGCAGCGCCGAGTGCAGGTCGGCGATCACCACCGGCAGTCCCGACAGCGACGTCGCCGCCGCCATCACCTCCCGGTGTGGCGAGTCCTCCTCGTCCACGCCTAACACGGTGGCCTGCAGGGGTGTGTAGCGCGCCTTCACCAGGTGTCCCGCGCCGGACCGGTCATCCGGGAGCCGGTCCGGCACCGCCACGACCAGGTGGTAGCCGCCCGTGCCGAGCCCCAGGGACACGGCGGTCGTGTTGAGCAGCACCCGGTCGCCGACGGCCGGCTCGCCGACCAGCTCGGGGTAGGCAAGCGCCCGTCCGGCCACGACGTCGACCACGACGTCGAGCTCGACCGCGCCGGCCCATCGGCCACGCACGCCGGTGACGTCGCCGTACCGCAGCCGGATCACGCTCGGAGGGTAGCCTGACGCCTCACGTCCCGACCCAGCCGACGGAGGTTCCACCGTGCGCCGCCTGGCCGCACTCTCCCTTGCCGCCCTGCTCGCCCTCACCGGCTGCGGCGACGACGCGAGCAAGGACAACGACATCGACGCCCCTCGCGCATCCACCTCGGTCGGCGCGAACGACCTCAAGGACCTCTCCATGAAGCCCAGCGTCACCGTGCCGTCCGCCCCTGCTCCCACCGAGCTGCAGATCGAGGACATCGTCGTCGGCGACGGCGAGACCGCGGTCACCGGCAAGCCGGTCAGCGTCCACTACGTCGGCGTGTCCTACTCCAACGGCAAGCAGTTCGACGCCTCGTGGGACAACGGCAGCCCGCTGCCGTTCACCCTCGGCGCCGGCCAGGTGATCCAGGGCTGGGACAAGGGCGTCGCCGGGATGAAGGTCGGCGGCCGCCGCAAGCTGACCATCCCGCCCAACATGGCGTACGGCGACGGCGGCTACCCGCCGGTGATCGCCCCCAACGAGACGCTGATCTTCGTGGTGGACCTGCTCAAGGTCGGCTAGCGATGTCGCAGCGCAAGCTCGAGCGGCTGATGAACCTGCTGATCATGCTGCTCAGCACGCGGCGGCCGCTGACGGTCGAGGAGATCCGCCAGCTGCACCCGTCGTACGGCCAGGACGACTCCGAGGCGTTCCGCCGGATGTTCGAGCGCGACAAGGACGAGCTGCGTGAGCTCGGCGTCCCGCTGGAGACGGCGTTCACCGACGCGTGGGAGACCGAGCAGGGCTACATCGTCCGCCGCGCCGACTACGAGCTGCCCGAGATCGAGCTCGCCCCGGACGAGGCCGCGGCGGTCGCGCTCGCCGCCCGACTGTGGCAGTCCGCCGGACTCGCCGACGCCAGCCGCGCGGCACTGCTCAAGCTGCAGGCCGCCGGAGTGGAGGCCGACCAGGTCGACCTGGCCGGCGTCGAGCCGCGGGTCGAGTCGGCCGACCCGGCGTTCGAGCCGGTGCTCGACGCGTGCCGGTCCGGCCAGCCGATCAGCTTCGACTACCGCGCCGGGGGAGCCGCCGCGCCCGCGCGACGCACGCTCGAGCCCTGGGGGGTCGTGCATCGCCGCGGACGCTGGTACGTCGTCGGCCATGACCGCGACCGCGACGCGCAGCGCGCCTTCCGGCTCTCGCGCATCGTCGGCGACGTCGAGACGACGGGCACCATCGGCGAGGTGTCGGTGCCGCCGGACGTCGACCTCGCCGCGCAGGTCGCCGAGCTCGACCAGGAGACCCGCGACCGCACTGCCGTGGTGCGCATGCGCCGCGGAGTCGGCTGGGAGCTGCGGCGTACCGAGTCGTCGTGTGCTGTCGACCCGACCGACAGCGAGTGGGACCGCTGCGACGTCCCCATGGGCGACGTCGACCGGCTGGCCGACGTCATCGTCGGATTCGGCGCGGACGCAGAGGCGGTGGAGCCGCCCGAGCTGCGCGCGGCCGTCATCGCCCGCCTGCAGGACGCGCTGGCGGCGATGAGCTCGTGACCGCCGCCACACCCCGGCTCGCTCGGCTCCTCGCACTGGTCCCGTACCTCGTCGCCCGGCCCGGAGTCGCGATCAGCGACGTCACGTCGGTGTTCGGCATCGACGAGGCGGAGCTGCGCAAGGATCTCGAGCTGCTCTTCGTGTGCGGCCTTCCCGGCTACTCGCCGGGTGACCTGATCGACGTGAGCTTCACCGGTGACCGCATCACCGTGACCAACGCCGCGACGATCGAGCGTCCGCTGCGGCTCTCGCCGGACGAGGCGCTCGCCCTGCTCGTCGCCGCCCGCAGCCTCGCCGCCGTCCCTGGCCTCGCCGAGCGCGACTCGCTCGACCGCGCGCTGGTGAAGCTCGCCGCCGCCAGCGGCGCCGGCGCGGCCGCGGCGAAGAGCGTCGCCGTCGAGGTCGAGCCGGAGGGCGAGGCGCTCGAGACGGTGCGACGCGCGCTGCGCGACAGGAAGCGCCTGCACCTCACCTACCACTCCGCCGCGCGCGACGAGCTGACCGAGCGCGACGTCGACCCGATGCGGGTCGCGATGGTCGACGGCTGGTGGTACGTCGAGGGGTGGTGTCACCGCGTCGACGGCGTACGCCTGTTCCGGCTCGACCGGGTCGTGTCGGCCGACGTCCTCGACGTCGACGCCGAGATCCCCGAGCAGGCGGAGACCCGCGACCTGAGCGAGGGCGTGTTCCAGCCGGCCGCGGAGCACCAGCTGGTCGTGCTCGACGTGGGGCCTGGTGCCCGCTGGGTCGCCGACTACTACCCGTGCGAGTCGGCCGAGGAGATCGACGAGCCGGCCGGCGGGCTGAGGCTGTCGCTGCGGGTAGCAGACCCTTCCTGGCTGGTACGCCTCGTCTTGCGGCTTGGCCCGAATGCGACGCTCCGCGAGCCCGCCACGCTGGTGGCGGAGGTACGCGCGCAGGCCGAACGGGCGCTGTCGACGTACGCCGAACGGGCCTGACTAGTCACAGCGGGCAGTCCCACAGACCACCCATAACGAACGTCAAGGACTGCGGGAGACCTGCCGAGTCCTTCTGTGTCGCTCGATCCACTACCCCGGGTCGAGCCAGACGGAAGGACCGGCGATGACGACCATCAAGGCTTCCTGCCACTCGTGCGGCGAGGTCGAGCTCACGTCGGCCGACGTCACGCTGATGGTGTGCAGCTACGCGCCGCTGTCCTACTACACGTTCTGCTGCACGAAGTGCGAGCTGCAGGTTCGCAAGCCCGCTGACGACCACGTTGTGTCGCTGCTGCTCTCCGGTGGTGTCGAGGCGGTGGTGTGGGAGCTGCCCGCCGAGGCCCGCGAGACCCACGAGGGCCCCGCGATCGGCTACGACGACGTCCTCGACTTCGCCCTGCGCCTGTCGGAGAACGACCTGCTCGCCGCCATCGCCGGCGACATCGTCAGCAGCTGACCAGAGGGCTTCCACGCCCCGCCCGCATTACGATCGGCCGATGCCGGTTGCCGCGGTCATCCTCGTCTTCTCGATCGTGCTCGGCCTGGCCGCGCTCGGGCTCGTCGCCTTCACCGTCTACGAGCAGGTGCGGTCGCTGGGTCGCACCGTGGCCCGGGCGAGCGATCGCCTCGCCGCGGTGAGTCCGCCTCCCGCCGGCCTGCGCCACGACGACGAGGACCCCTTCGGGAATCCGTGAGCAGCTGTCGTACGAACGCCTGACGACATCTGCCGCCGCGCCCATTCGCGCGCACCCCCCGGCGTATAGTGACGACGTCTTCAACGGAAGGTTCTCTCATGGGAAGCATCGGCGCGCCTGAGCTGCTGATCGTCCTTGTCGTGTTCATGGTTCTCTTCGGCGCGAAGCGCATGCCTGACGCGGCGCGGAGCCTCGGCCGGTCGCTGCGCATCTTCAAGGCGGAGACCAAGGGCCTCGTCGACGAGGACGGCGACGGCTTCGACGACAAGACCGGCAAGCCGATGCCGTCGACCACGAAGACCACCGCGACCACCGCGACCACCACGACGACCGACTCCGGCGAGTAGCACTCGTAGTCGACACGGGCGCGCCCGTGGCCACCACCGTGGGTCGACGTCCCAGCGATGCCCCCGCATCCGTGGACGACTCCCGGATGTCGTTGTTCGAGCACCTGTCTGAGCTGCGCAACCGCCTGTTCAAGGCGTCGCTCTCGCTCGTCGTCGCGTTCGCGCTGATGTCGACGGTGCTCTACGACCCGGTCTTCCGGATCCTCACCCGGCCCTACTGCAACCTGCCCGCCGACCTACGTGGCGGCAGTCCGACGGGCGGCTGCACTCTCGTCACCCTCGGCGTTGCCGAGCCGTTCCTGCTCCGGCTGCGCATCTCGCTGATCTGCGCGGTCCTCATCGCGGCGCCGATCTGGCTCTACCAGCTGTGGGCGTTCATCACGCCCGGGCTGCACGCCAAGGAGAAGCGCTTCGCGATCCCCTTCGTGCTGACGTCGACGTTCCTGTTCGCGATGGGGTCGCTGTTCGCGTACTACACGCTCGACCGGGGGCTCACGTTCCTGCTCGGCTTCGGCGGCGACCAGCTCACGACGTTCCTCCAAGCCGACCGCTACCTCAACTACGTCATCTTCGTGCTGCTCGCGTTCGGGGCGAGCTTCCAGTTCCCGCTGGTGCTGGTGTTCCTGGAGCTGGTCGGCGTCGTCGACGACGTCAAGCTGCGCCGGTGGCGGCGCGGCATGATCTTCGGCCTGGCCGTCTTCACCGCGCTGATCACGCCGTCGCAGGACCCGTTCACCTTCTTCGCGATGATGATCCCGATGTACCTCTTCTACGAGGTCGTCGTGGTCTACGCGCGGATCCGCGGCCGCCGGCGGCGACGTCGGGCCCTGGAGGAGCCGGCGTGGGCCGACGACGAGACATCTCCGCTCGACGCCTGAGCGATCCCTTACGCGGTGCCCGCCGCGCCTCTAGGGTGGCCCGGTGCAGATCGCTCTCGTCGCCAACCCGACCGCCGGCAAGGGCGCGGCGCGCGCGGCCACCGACGTCGCGGTAGCCCGGCTGCGCGAGCGCGGCGTCGACGTGCAGCAGCTGGCCGGCCGCGACGGGGACGAAGCCGTCGACCTCTGCCGCCAGGCGGTCGCCGACGGCGTCGACGCGGTGGTCGCCCTCGGCGGCGACGGGATGGCGCACCTCGCGCTCCAGGCGGTAGCCGGCACAGCGACGTCACTCGGCATCGTGGCCAGCGGCACCGGCAACGACCTCGCGACCCACCTAGGCCTGCCGATCCGCGACCCGCGCACGGCCGCCGACGTGATCGCCGACGGCGCGACGCGGCTGGTGGACTCGGTGCGGATCACGCCCGGCGACCGGTGGTTCGGCTGCGTCCTCGGCGCCGGCTTCGACTCGGTGGTCAACGAGCGGGCCAACGTCATGCGCTGGCCGAAGGGCCCGCAGCGGTACAACCTCGCGATCGCCGCCGAGCTGCCGCGCTTCAAGCCGCTCCCGTTCACGATCACCCTCGACGGCGAGGTGTGGCAGACCGACGCGATGCTGGTCGCCGTGGGCAACGCGACGTCGTACGGCGCGGGCATGAAGGTGACCCCGGACGCCGTGATCGACGACGGCCTGCTCGACGTGTGCGTCCTCGGGCCGGTGAGCAAGCTCGAGTTCATCCGGACGTTTCCGAAGGTCTTCAAGGGCACGCACGTCACGCACCCCGCCGTCACGATCCGCCGCGCGCGCACGGTCACCATCGACGCTCCGAGCGTCGTCGCCTACGCCGACGGCGAGCGGATCTCGACCCTGCCGCTCACGTGCGAGTGCGTCCCACACGCCACCCGCATGCTCGTCCCGAAGACCGCCGCGTCGCCGTCGTAGGTTGAGCGCATGTCCTCCGGCGTGAGCGAGCTCGAGGCGTTCGGCGCGCGGTACGAGTTCGGACTCGACGCCTTCCAGCGCGAGGCGTGCCAGGCGCTCGAGGCGGGATCCGGCGTGCTCGTCGCGGCCCCCACAGGTGCCGGGAAGACCGTCGTCGGCGAGTTCGCGGTGCACCTCGCGCTCGCGACCGGGACCAAGTGCTTCTACACGACGCCGATCAAGGCGCTGTCCAACCAGAAGTACGGCGACCTCGTCGCGCGACACGGCCCGAAGAGCGTCGGGCTGCTCACCGGGGACAACGCCATCAACGGCGACGCGCCGGTCGTCGTGATGACGACCGAGGTGCTGCGCAACATGCTCTACGCCGGCTCGGACGCATTGCGCGGCCTCGCCTACGTCGTGATGGACGAGGTGCACTACCTGTCCGACCGCTACCGCGGCGCGGTCTGGGAGGAGGTGATCATCCACCTGCCGGAGTCGGTGCGGATCGTGTCGCTGTCCGCCACGGTCTCCAATGCAGAGGAGTTCGCCGACTGGCTGGTGACCGTCCGCGGCGAGACCGAGATCGTGCTCGAGGAGACCCGGCCGGTGCCGCTCTTCCAGCACATGATGGCGGGGCCCCGTCTCTACGACCTCTTCGCCGAGGGCCCCGACGGCGCGTTGACGGTCAACCCGTCGCTCATGCGGTTCGCCCGTGAGCAGGCTCGCATCACGCGCGACTACGACCGCCGGCCGGGACGCGGGGGTCACCGCACGGCCGGCGTACGCGTGCCGTCGCGGGCCGACGTCGTCGAGAAGCTCGACAGCGAGGGCCTGCTGCCGGCGATCACCTTCATCTTCAGCCGGGCGGGTTGCGAGGCCGGGGTGCAGCAGTGCCTTCGCGCCGGCCTCCGTCTCAACTCGCCGGACGAGCGCGAGCGGGTCCGCGAGTACGTCGAGCTGCGCTGCGCCGACATCCCTGACGAGGACCTCAACGTCCTCGGCTACGCCGAGTGGCTCGACGGGCTCGAGCGCGGACTCGCCGCGCATCACGCCGGGATGATCCCGACGTTCAAGGAGTGCGTCGAGGAATTGTTCGTCCGAGGTCTGGTCAAGGCCGTCTTCGCGACGGAGACGCTGGCGCTCGGCATCAACATGCCGGCGCGGTCGGTCGTGCTGGAGAAGCTGTCGAAGTGGAACGGCGAGACGCACGCCGACATCACTCCGGGGGAGTACACGCAGCTCACCGGCCGCGCCGGTCGTCGCGGCATCGACGTCGAGGGTCACGCAGTGGTTCTGTGGGCCGAGGGTGTCGACCCGCTCGCCGTCGCCGGCCTTGCCTCGACGCGCACCTACCCGCTCCGGTCGAGCTTCCGGCCGTCGTACAACATGGCGGTCAACCTCACGTCCACGGTCGGCCGCGACCGCGCGCGGGCGCTGCTCGAGTCGTCGTTCGCGCAGTTCCAGGCCGACCGCGGCGTCGTCGGGCTGTCGCGACAGGTCGCGCGCAACACCGAGGCGCTCGACGGCTACCGCGAGGCGATGACCTGCCACCTCGGCGACTTCGCCGAATACGCCGATCTGCGGGTGAAGCTGCGGGAACGCGAAGCATCCATGGCCCGCGACGGCGCGCGGCTGCGCAAGGCTGCTGCGGTTGCCTCGCTCGAGAAGCTGCGCATCGGTGACGTCGTGCGGGTGCCGACCGGCCGCTTCGCCGGTCTCGCGGTGGTGCTCGACCCCGGTCTCGACGAGTCGAGCCCGGCCCCGCAGGTGCTGACCGAGGACCGGCAGGTGCGACGCCTGTCGATCGAGAGCTTCCCCGCCGCGGTGGAGCCGCTCGGCAAGGTGCGCATCCCGCGAAACTTCAACGCGCGCTCGCCGCAGGCGCGGCGTGACCTCGCCTCGTCGCTGCGCAGCCTCGCGCTGCCCCCGGCCGAGCGGAGCCGACGCGGACGTGCCGCCGCTGCCGACGACGAGGAGATCGCCCGGATCCGCCGGGCGTTGCGCGAGCATCCGTGCCACGGCTGTGACGAGCGGGAGGACCACGCGCGCTGGGCTGAGCGCTATCACCGTCTCGACGCCGACACGTCCGGCCTGCGCGGCCGGGTCGCGGGGCGCACCAACTCGATCGCGCGAACCTTCGACCGGGTGTGCGCCGTGCTCACCCGTCTTGGCTACCTCGACGGCGAGACCGTGACGCCATCGGGGGAGCAGCTCAAGCGGGTCTACACGGAGTCGGACCTGCTGGTCGTCGAGTGCCTGCGGCAGGGGTTGTGGGAGGGGCTGACAGCCCCTGAGCTCGCTGCGTGCGTGTCCCTGGTCGTCTACGAGACTCGCGGGCCGGGCGACCAGTCGCCGAAGATCCCCGGGGGACAGGTCCGCGATGTGCTGCGCGAGATGGCGCACGTCTACGGAGAGCTGTCGGACCTCGAGGCCGAGCACGGCCTGGACTTCCTGCGCGACCCCGACCCGGGCTTCGCCTGGGCGGCCTTCCGGTGGGCCGGTGGCGCGCGGCTCGAAGCCGTGCTCGACGAGAGCGACCTCACCGCCGGCGACTTCGTCCGCTGGGTGAAGATGCTGCTCGACCTGCTCGACCAGGTGGCCAAGGTCAGCGACCCGTCGACCTCGGTCCACGTGGCTGCCCGAGACGCCGTGCGCGCGATGCGCCGCGGCGTCGTCGCCTACTCTTCCGTCGTCTGAGTCCCGGCGGCGCAGTCAGCAGGCCAGGTGTGAGTGCCCGGCATCCCACCCGTGCGGCGCTGTGCTCACACCTGCGGCCTGGCTCAGCGGGGGTAGGTTGCCCCGCGTGACGACGTGGCCGACGACCTGCGCGCGCTGGTCGGCGACGACCGGGTGCGCGACGACATTGCCGAGCGGCAGGCGAAGTCGCGCGACTGCTGGCCACGGCTCACCCTGCGCGACCGCGCCGGTGAGTCGCTGCCGATGCCGGACGTCGTCGTTCGCCCCATCACCACCGCCGAGGTCGCCGCGGTCTACCGGCACGCGAGCGCGCACGGCGTACCCGTCACGCCGTACGCCGGAGGCTCAGGCGTCGTCGGGGGAGCGGTCGCGACGCGCGGCGGGATCTGCCTCGACCTGTCCGGCCTCACTGGCCTGGTCGCGATCGACGAGGTGAGCGGCACCGCGACGTTCCGGGCGGGCACGCCCGGTCCGGAGGCCGAGGACACCGCCGCGGCGCACGGCTTCACGATCGGCCACTTCCCGAGCTCGATCATGTGCTCCACCGTCGGCGGCTGGGTCGCCGCCCGCGGTGCCGGTCAGCTCAGCACGCGCTACGGCAAGGCCGAGGACATGGTCGTCGCGCTCGACGCGGTGCTGCCCTCGGGGGAGGTCTGGCAGACCCGCGCCGCGCCGCGCACCGCGGCGGGCCCCGACCTCTGGCGCCTGCTCGCGGGCGCCGAGGGCACCCTCGGCACGATCACCGAGGTGACGCTGCGGCTGCACGAGGCGCCGGCCGAGCGGCGCTTCGGCGGTTGGCTCTTCCTGGACCTCGCGTCCGGCATCGAGGCGCTGCGCCTCGTCATGCGCACCGGAGCCCGCCCTGCGGTGCTGCGGCTCTACGACGAGCTCGACACGTCGCTCGTCCTGGGCGGCCAGGGGCTCGACGTCGGCGCCGGCGCCCTGCTCGTCACCGCGTGCGAGGGCGACCCGCGGCTCGTCGCCGCAGAGGAGGCGATCCTCCGGGAGGTCTGCGCCGCTGCTCGCGACCTGGGCTCCGGGCCCGGCGAGCACTGGTGGTCGCATCGTTACAACGTGAGCGCCAACCTCCCGCGCGTCCTCGCCGGTCAGCTGCTCGGCCCCTACGGCGTCGCCGACACGATCGAGGTCAGCGCGCTGTGGTCGCGGCTGCCGGCGGTGTACGACGCGATGAAGGCGGCGATGGCGCCGTACGTCGCGGTCGTCCTCGCCCACGTGTCGCACTGCTACCCCGAGGGCGCGTCGATCTACTGGACGTTCGCCACCGATGCGGCAGACGAGCTCGACGCGATGCGGCGATACGACGGTGCCTGGGCCGCGGCGATGGAGGCCTGCCTGGTGAGTGGCGGCACCATCGGCCATCACCACGGTGTCGGCGTCGCGCGCGGTCCGTGGCTGGCCGCCGAGATCGGCGTCGGTCACGACGTGCTGCGCGCGGTGAAGGGTGCGGTCGACCCAGCCGGCATCGCCAACCCCGGGAAGCTCGGACTGTGAGCGAGCGCTCAGTCGGTCGTCTTGACGACGGAACGGTGGATCTCGAGGGCCAATGCGTGCACAGCCTTGGTCAGCTCGGTGTTCGCCTTGAGCTCCTGCTCCTGCTCGACGAAGTCGTGGTCTGCCTTGGCCTGCTGGAACGCCGATTGCCGGTTCTGCCCGATCATGACGAAGGTCGACAGGAAGATCGCCTCCAGCGACACGATCAGGGTGAGCTTCGGCCAGGGGTTCGCCTCGACCAGCACCATCCACGCGACGAACGCGGCCGCGTGCAGGTAGACGAACGGCATCGAGCCGGCGAACGCCGTGATCGGCGTCGGCGATCCGCAGCTGGAGGTCGGCGGCCCGCCCGGTGCGGTGCGCGTCGACGACCGGGTGGTGGACCTGCTCGCGGGTGTCGTCGGCCATCGCGCGCTCCTCGGGTCGATGGGATGAGTCTTCCACCTGTGCAAGCGGCCACCGCGGCGACGACGACGCATCGCGACTCGCTGCCGCCGCTCGCCGACGACCCGCTCGCCCTCGCCCCGGTCTGCGCGGCCTGCCCGAAGCTGTGCGCGCCGACCTGCCCGGTGCAGACCGCGACCGGTCGCGAGAGCGTCGCGCCGTGGCGCATCTCGGCCACGGTGCGCGACGCCGTACGTGATGGGTGGACGGCCGAGTCGCTGCACGCCGCGTCGTCGTGCACCGGCTGTGGCGCGTGCAGTCACGCATGTCTGCCGGGGGTGCGGCTGCCCGAGGAGTCCCGCGCCGCCCGCGCAGATGCCGCGACTCATGGCGTCCGGCTGCCCGCGGCCGAGCGGGTCGCTGAGCGCATCGCGTCGACCGGGTCTCCGCGGCGGGCGGACGAGTACGGCTCCGAGCTGGCCGCGGGCAGCGACGTGAGCGCGGCCACCGCGCTGTTCTTCGGCTGCACCGTCCAGTCGAGCTCGCCGGATGTGGGCCGAGCGGCGCGTCGGGCTCCTCGCCGCGGCAGGGGAGCCAGTGCGCTGCGCGGCTGGCGAGGCCTGCTGCGGCGCGGCCGCCGCCGATCTCGGCCTGGCCGAGGAGGCGCGCGCACTCGCTGAGCGCTGCTCCGCGCAGCTCGGCGGCGCAGAGCGGGTCGTCGTCCTCTCACCGGGCTGCGCGCGGATGATGCGCGACGAGTGGCCGCGGCTCGGCCTCCCGTCGCCCGCGGTGGTGACGAGCGTCGAGTGGCTCGACGGCGCGCTCGCGACGGGCCGGCTCGCCCTGTCGACCGCTGCGGCGGAGCAGGCCGTGGTGTGGCACGACCCGTGCACCCTCGCGCGGCTGCTCGGCGTCGTCGACGCGCCGCGGCGGGTGCTGCGCGCGCTCGGCGTCGACGTCGTCGAGCCGGCCGCCTCGGGTCTGCACACCCGGTGCTCGGGCGGCGGCCAGGCCCTCCCGCTGGTCGACCCGGCCGCGGCGGAGGCAGTTGCCGCGGTGCGCCGGTCGGAGCTCGACGGCGCCGGCGTACCCGTCGTGTCCGCCTGCCCGCAGGCCGAGCGGATGCTCGGTACGCCGACCGCGCCGGCGCGTGACATCCTCGAGCTGGCCGCCGAGCGGCTCGTCCCTGCCGACCACTGACCCGAACAGGACCTGCTGCCCCATGCGACACCCGCTCGGCGAGATCGTCCTTGTCGTCCCTGAGGATGGCCGCGCCGCCGGCGCCGAGCAGCAGGCTGACCTCGAGTCGGCCCTGACCGAGCGCGACCTCGACCATCGCCGGGTCACCCCGCGACCCGGCGAGTCGATCGAGGCGCTCGTCGCGCGCGAGACGTCCGGCGGCGACCGGCTGCTCGTCGCCTGCGGCGACCAGTCGCTGCTCGTCGACGTCGTACGCGTGGTGCTCGGTGCCCCGCCGGAGGAGCGTTCCAATGACCTGGTCGTCGGGGTGTTCCCCGGCGGAAGCAGCAACGACTTCGCGAAGACCTACGGGCTGGACACCTCACCGGGAGCCACGGCGCTGCTTCTGTCGAGCGACCGGGTGATGCGCGTCGACGTCGGCGTTGCGACGGTGACGTCGGGCGAGGACACAGCGCAGCACCTGGTCGTGAACGACGCGGTCGTCGGGCTCGGTGCCGAGGTGTGCCGGCGGCAGCACCGCCGCCTCGGCCGCGTCCCGCGAGTCGGGCCGCTCGGCGCCTGGTGGTCGTCGCTCGCGTCGTACCGGACCCGTCACTTCGACGTCGACATGACCTTCGCCGAGTGGCACGACGACGCGGTGCAGGTGCGGATCGCCAACGGCCAGTTCGCGCACGAAGGTCTGCACGTGTCGCCGCTCGCGCTGCCGGACGACGGCGCGTGGGATGTGCAGGTCTGGGACGGCCCGGTGCACCTGCCGTTCACGCTGCAGCCGAAGATGCTGCTCGGCGAGCACCTGCCGCACGAGCACATCTCGCAGTGGCGGCAGAAGCGCGTTGAGGTGACGACGTCGAAGCCGACGGGAGTGGCGGTCGACGGCCGCTACGTCGGCACGACGCCCGCGACGTTCACCCTGCGCCCGGGCCTTGCGCCTGAAGAGCGCTCCGCCTGAAGATCTGACCCGAAACTAGACCGGGTGGCACTCGACGAGGTCGAGGGGGTCGGTCGCCTGCAGGTTGAGCGAGCAGCCGCCGCAGGGCTGCTTGGGGTTGGAGCAGTCGTTGGCCGAGGCCGACGGCGCGGTCACGACGCCGAAGGCGACGACGACAGCAGCGGAGAGGACCACGCGGGCGACACGCTTCACAGCAGCTCCCTGAGGGCAGGCGATCGACTGCCCGGGAATCTACACATTTCGCCCGGGCCACCGGGCGATCGCTGCTTCCGTGGCGCGAACCATGTCCGGATCTGTGACACGTCCGTGCTCAGGCCACTCCATAGTTCGCGGGCGGGGCGGCGGTGGACTCGCGAGGACCGAGAGCGGCCCAGGCGAGGAGACCACACGCGGCGAGCGCTCGTACGGCGGCCATGGCCGGGTTCGGCGCCACCAGCGGCAGGCCGAGCTCGACCGCCGCCGTGATCGCTGTCGCCACGGGGAAGCGGCGCCCGTCGAGCGCGTCCCACCACAGCGCGGCGAACACCGCGCCCGAGCCGTAGTAGCTGTAGGTCTGCGGGTCCAGCGCGATCCGCACCGTCACCGCGACCAATGGCGCCGCCTTCCACCAGCCGCGCCGGACCGCGACGGCAGCCGCGGCAGTCATCGCAGCCATCTGCAGAAGCCGCCAACCGCGGAGGACGTGCGCACCCCCGACGATCCAGTACGCCGGCGTCGCCGCCGCGTGATTCGGCGTCTGGTACCGGCCGAGCGCGGTGATGGTGTCCGGAGCGGCGACGACGAACGGGAGCCACCACACGGCCGCCGCGCCCAGGCAGACCAGCGCTGCCGGCGCGACCTTGGGCCGAGGCAGGATCAGCAGCAGGGGCCAGAACCCCACCGCCCACGGCTTCGCCGCCCCTGCCACGCCGAGGAGCAGCGGCGCGGCGACCGCGCGGCCGCGGACGAGGCACGGCGCGGCGAAGGCGAGGAGGACCAGAGCCAGCGCGTCGTCGAGGTGCATCCACCGCGCCGCGACCGCGGTCCACGCCGGTCCCAGGATCAGAGCACCGAGGACCAGCCCGGCCCGCTGCTCCGCGGTGTGGTCGAGCGCCCGCTGTGCCCGGCGCAGCGGCCAGGCGCAGGCGACCCCGCCGGCCATCATCAGGGCGGCGGTCAGCAGCCGGACCAGATCGCCCGGCACGAGTGCGGCCGGGAACGACAGCAGGAGCGCCGGCGGCCCGACCTGCACGAGCGGGATCTGCTCGTAGACGTGCAGCGGACCGCCGGTGATCTCGGGCACCCGCCCGACGCCGAGCATCGCGCGCGAGGCGGTCATGAAGACCAGCCAGTCCCCGTTGCGGACGACGTACGTGCCGGCGAACCACGCCGCCGACCACACGGCGACGAGTGCCCACGTCGCCCGCGGATGCCGGTCGATCCAGGTCGCGAGCCGGCCGAGCCGGCCGGTCGCCCGGTCGTCGCCGTCGGTGTCGTCAGGCACCGCCGGCACCTCCAGGCCGAGCACACCGCGCTCCGCGCGCACGGCGTCGGCGTACGCCGTCACCTGGGCGGCGGCCCATTCGTCGTCGCGGCCGATCTCCTGCGCGAGCAGCCGTGCGGCCAGGTCCGCCGAGGGCATCGCCGCGTCCTTGGCCCGCAGCGAGAGCCGGGTACGGCGGGAGAAGACGTCGTCGAGCGTGGCGGCACCCTTCGTGCCGCGCTGCGTGCACGACCTCCGCGACGATGTGCGCCGCGGCGGGGGAGAGCGGTTCGCTCAGCTCGGGGGACGTCGCGAGCGCGAGCACCGCGGCGGCGCGTCGCCGTGCTGGCGCACGGCGACCTCCGCGACCTCGGCGTCGAGCCCGACCGCCGTCGCCGCCACGACGGCATCGGCGAGGGCGTCGGCGAATGCGGCGGGTGCCGCCGAGGCTGATCTCATCGGTGCGGCAGCGCGCCTTGCGGCCGTCGCGCTCCACGATGCGGTCGACGACGTCCTTCGCCATCCGGCGGAACGTCGTGAGCTTGCCGCCGGTGATCGTCAGCAGCCCGGTCTTGCCCTCGAGCAGCGTGTGCCGTCGCGACATGTCGCTCGGCGTCGACGTCGGCTTGTCGGTGTTGCGCAGCAGCGGGCGGTTGCCGGCCCAGGCGCCGACCACGTCGTCCACGTCGATGCCGCTGCGGAACAGCGCGTTGGTCGCGGACAGGATGTAGTCGACGTCCTCCTGCGTCACGGAGACGCCGTCGAGCGGGACCGTCGTACGCCGTGTCGGTGGTGCCGAGGATCGACTGCCGGCCCCACGGGATCGCGAACATGCTGCGGCCATCGCCCTGTCGGCTCGGCAGCAGGACGCTCGCGTGGAGCGGCATGCGCTCGCGACGGCACGACGAGGTGCACGCCCTTGCTCGGCTGGACGGCGAGGTGCCGCCCGGGGTCGTCCTGGCGCGAGCAGCTTGTCGACCCAGACGCCGGTCGCGTTGACGACGTACCGCGCGGTGATGGCGTACTCGTCGCCGGTCAGCCGGTCGGTCACCTCGCGCGCCGCAGACCCGGCCGTCCTCGCCGAAGAGCAGCTGCCGCGCCTCGGTGTAGGTCAGGGTCAGCGCGCCGAACCGCCGTGCGGCCTGGGTGACGGCGAGGACCAGTCGCGCGTCGTCGGTGGCGCAGTCGCCGTAGACGAACGCCTGCAGCAGTCCGCTGTCGCGCGAGCGCGGGCGCTTTCTCGATCGCCTCCGCCGCCGTCAGCCGCTCGTGCCGGCGGACGTTGCGGAAGCCGGCGAGGACGTCGTACGTCGTCATGCCGATCCCGACCATGCGCATCCGCGCGGTGTCGGGGAAGAGCGGGTAGACGAAGTCCATCGGCCGGACGAGGTGCGGAGCGAGCTGCTGCAGCAGCTGGCGCTCGACGACCGACTCGTGCACGAGGCCGAGCTCGTAGTTCTCGAGGTAGCGCAGCCCGCCGTGGATGAGCTTGCTCGACTTCGAGCGACGTCCCGCTGGCCAGGTCACCCTTGTCGACGAGGACGACACTGAGCCCGCGGGAGGCGGCGTCGAGGGCGACACCGGCACCCGTCGCGCCGGCGCCGACGACCAGGACGTCGACCGGCGCGGCGGTGGCGTCAGCGGACCTCGTCGGCGCGATAGCGCACGGAGAACGGGCGATCACTCGGCACGGCGGCAGTGCACCTCTCGACGGACGACGGGGAACCCCGTTGCCCTCACCCGTCCGGAAGTGTCTCATCGTCCGGCCGGCACAGTGGAGAGCCGCCCCGGACGTGCCGAAGATGACGAGGTGAGCGACGAGACTCCGCGCCCCGGTGCCGACGACTGGGCGTTCGCGGTCAGCCGGCCGGCCTCCCCGGCGTACGGCGCTCCGGTAGCACCGCAGGCGCCGATCCCCCCTGTGCGGGCCGGGTCGAGCCGCGCCCTGACCGTCGCCGCGATCGCCGCGATCGTGGTGATGGCGGTGCTGTCGTACGCGATCCTGCGCACGGTCAGTGCGCGAGCCGAGCGGCTGTCGCTCGCGACCGACCTGCAGTCCGGGCCGGTGCTCGGGGCGCCGGGGGAGACCTACTCCTACGCCTGGGTCAACCGCGACACCACGCCGGTCCGGTGGAACCCGTGCGAGCCGATCCACTGGGTCGTCAACCCGGCCGGCGCGCCGGCGGGAGCTCTCGACGACCTCATGGTGGCGATGACGAAGGTCAGCGAGGCGTCCGGCATCCGCTTCGTGCGCGACGACGACGTCGACGAGTCGCCCAGCACGAACCGGCCTGCCGTCATCCCGCGGTACGGCGACGGGTGGGCGCCGGTGCTGATCTCCTGGGGCCAGCTGCAGGGCTCCGCGCTCGGCGCCGGGCTCTCGGTGACCGACGACACGATCGGCGTCGCGACACCGGTGGCGATCGCCCGGCCGCGCGGCGGCGGCGTGCTGGTGACCGGGCAGATCGTCTTCGAGCGCGAGACCGTCGTGTCGCCCGGCTTCGCCACGACCCGGTCGCAGGGCGCGGTGATGCTGCACGAGCTGAGCCACATCCTCGGGCTGGGCCACACCAACGACAACGCGCAGCTGCTCTACGAGGGCGGCGAGCCGATCGCCGGGACCGGCGAGCTCGGGCCGGGCGACCGCGCCGGACTGGAGTCGGTCGGCCGCTCCGCCGGCTGCCTCGACACCCCGAAGCCCTCCGACCTCGACTGACTAGCTACCCCTCCCGAACTGCGCGGCGCGCTGAGCGTGCGACCTGTCGCCCACGCCGCGCAGTTCGCGCTAGGCCCGCGCCGCGAGGACGGAGAGCAGGCGGTTGAGGGGGGAGTCGAGGCCCCAGCGGTCGGCGAGCTCGACCAGCCGCTCCGGATCGGCGGGCTTCGTCGGCAGGGTGGCCTTCGGCTCGGGGATGTCGACGTCGCACGCGACCGCGACCACCGGACGGGCCGCGTCGACGTACGCCCGCGCCGCGATCACCTTGGCGAGGCCGTCCGCGCCCGCGTCGCACGCGGCGAGCAAGCGCATCGAGGTCGCCGTACTTCGTCACCAGGGCGGCCGCGGTCTTCTCGCCGACTCCGGGCACGCCGGGGAGCCCGTCCGACGGGTCGCCGCGCAGCGTCGCGAAGTCGGCGTAGCCGCGGCCGGGGATGCCGTACTTCTCGGTGATCGCCGCCTCGTCGTACACCGCGATGTTGGCGATGCCCTTCTGCGTGTAGAGCACGCGCACGCCGCGGTCGTCGTCGATCAGCTGGAACAGGTCGCGGTCGCCGGTCACGACGTCGACCGGGCCGTCGTGCCGCGTCGCCAGCGTGCCGATCACGTCGTCCGCCTCGTAGCCGGTGGCCCCGATGACCGGGATGCCGACCGCGGTCAGCACCTCCTCGATCACCGGCACCTGCGGCGACAGCGCGTCCGGGATCTCCTCCTCGTGCACCGGTCGCGACGCGGTGCAGCTTGTACGACGGGACCAGGGCGACCCGGAACTGCGGCCGCCAGTCGTGGTCCATCGCCGCCACGAGGCGAGTCCGGCCGGTACTTCTCGACCAGGTACGCCGATCATCGTCGAGCAGCCCGCGCACCGCGTTGACCGGCTCGTCGCGTCGGCGACCGCACCGAGTCGGGCACGCCGTAGAACGCCCGGAAGTACAGGCTCGGCGTGTCCAGCAGCATCAGTCGTCCCGGCACGGCCGCGATGCTAGCCGCGCCGTACCGCCCGCCCCTCCAACTTTGCGGCAACCTGAGCCTGGGACCGGCCGGATCGCCTCAAAGTTCGGGTGGGGGAGGCGAGCGCGGCCGTTACGCTCTGCGGCATGACTGCTGAACTCTTCCCGCCGGACCGGCTGGCCCGGGCGCAGCAGGCGACCGCCGACGCGGGCCTGGACGCGCTGCTCATCACGCCGGGCGCCGACCTGCGCTACCTGACCGGGTACGACGCCCTGCCGCTCGAGCGGCTCACCTGCCTCGTCCTGCCGGCCAGCGGCGACGCGACGCTCGTCGTACCCGGGCTGGAGCGCCCGCGCGCGGTGGAGAGCCCCGCCGGCAAGCTCGGCATCGAGGTCATCGGCTGGTCCGAGACCGAGGACCCGTTCGCACTCAGCGCCGGCCGGCTGCGCGAGTCGCTCGGCGGCAGCAGCGTCAGCGCGGTCGGCGTCGCCGACCGGATGTGGGCGGTCCAGGCGCTGCGCTTCGCCGACGCGCTGCCCGGAGTCCGCCAGAGCGCCGCCGGCACGGTGCTGCGCGAGCTGCGGATGCGCAAGACGGCCGAAGAGGTCGCAGGCCCTGCGCGACGCCGGCCGCGATCATCGACGCCGTGCACGAGCAGATCCGCACCTGGCCGGTCGATCGGCCGCACCGAGGCCGAGGTCGGGCGCGACATCGCCGACGCGATCCTCAGCGGCGGCAACACGCACGTGAACTTCGTCATCGTCGGCTCCGGCCCCAACGGCGCCAGCCCGCACCACGACACCGGCCCCCGCGTCATCGAGCGCGGCGACGCGATCGTCTTCGACATCGGCGGCACGACGCCCGACGGCTACTGCAGCGACATCACCCGCACCTACGTCGTCGGCGAGGCACCCGACGGCTTCGCCGAGATGTACGCCGTCCTGCAGGCCGCGCAGGAGGCTTCCTGCGACGCGGTGAAGCCGGGCGTCACGTGCGAGGCCGTCGACAAGGCCGCGCGCGACGTCATCGCCGACGCCGGCTTCGGCGAGTTCTTCATCCACCGCACCGGACACGGCATCGGCCTCGAGGAGCACGAGGACCCCTACATCGTCGCCGGCAACACCGAGCCGCTCGAGCCAGGCTTCGCGTTCTCCATCGAGCCGGGCATCTACCTGCCCGGCCGCTACGGCGCGCGCATCGAGGACATCGTCGTCTGCACCGAGGACGGCGTGGAGCGGCTCAACCTGGTCGACCGCGGCCTCTACGCGATGGGCGGCTGATGGCCGTCGACCCGGGTCGCTGCCCACCGACGAGGCCGAAGCGCCTGCTCGACCTCATCCGCGATCTCGCGACCGCCGAGCTCGAGCCGCGGGCAGCCGAGTTCGAGGACCGCGGCGAGTTCCCCCGCGACGTGTTCCGGACGCTGGGCCGCGCCGGGCTGCTCGGCCTGCCCTACCCGGAGGAGCACGGCGGCGCGGCGCAGCCGTACGAGGTCTACCTGCAGGTGCTCGAGGAGCTGTCCAGCGCCTGGCTCGCGGTCGGCCTCGGCGTATCGGTGCACACGCTCGTCCTGCTTCCCGCTCGCGAAGTTCGGCAGCGACGAGCAGCGCAAGCGCTGGCTGCCGGACATGGTCGGCGGCGAGCTGCTCGGCGCCTACTGCCTCTCCGAGCCGTCGTCGGGCTCCGACGCTGCTGCGCTGCGGACCAAGGCGGTCAAGACCGCGGACGGCATCGGCGTACGTCGTCGACGGGGTCAAGGCGTGGGTCACCCACGGCGGCCTCGCCGACTTCTACAACCTGATGGTCCGCACCGGCGAGGACGGCGCGCAAGGGCATCTCCTGCCTGCTCGCCGACGCCGACACGCCGGGCCTCGAGCCGCAGGCGCCCGAGAAGAAGATGGGCATGAAGTCCTCGCCCACGGCGCAGATCGCGCTGACCAACGCTCGCGTCGACGCCGACCGGCTGCTGGGGGAGGAGGGCCAGGGCTTCACGCATCGCCCTCTCCGCGCTCGACGGCGGCCGGCTCGGCATCGCGGCCTGCGCCGCGGGACTGGCGCACGCCGCCCTCGACTACTCCCTCGGCTACGCCAAGGAGCGCGCGCAGTTCGGCAAGCCGATCCTCGACTTCCAGGGCGTCGTCGTTCATGCTCGCCGACATGGCGACGCAGACCGAGGCGGCCCGATCGCTCTACCTCTCCGCTGCCCGACTCAGAGATGCCGAGCAGCCCTACGGCCGCCAGGCGGCGATGGCCAAGCTGTTCGCCACCGACACCGCGATGCGGGTCACCACCGACGCGGTGCAGGTCCTCGGCGGCTACGGCTACGTCCAGGACTACCCCGTCGAGCGCTACATGCGCGAGGCCAAGGTGCTGCAGATCGTCGAGGGCACCAACCAGGTCCAGCGCCTCGTGATCGGCCGGTCCCTCGCCAAAGACGGGGCATAGCGGGACTTACCGCGGCGATAGATGACCCGTTCGGGCCATACAGCCACGAACGCCGTACGCCGAACCTTCTAGAGCCGGACCTCCTGCGCAGGGAGAGCCGGTGGAGGAAGCGTCGATCCGCATCGTCCTCACCGACTGCCACCAGATCTCGGCAGCACGGAGACAACCGGTCGCCTAGACGGTGCGGGGAGCCAGTGGCGAGACCGAACCTCCGAGCGAGCCAGGTGCCCAACCCGGGTGCCTGACCTTCTCGGACGGGAGCACCACATGAGCGTCACGCTCACGGCACGGAGCAGGGCCGTCGTGGCCCTGCTGGTGGCGATCCTCGTGTCTGTCACGTGGAGCGTCGCCCGCGCCGGTGGCGACGAGTCCGATCGCGCTCCGGTCGGGCCCTCGATCTCCGGGCGCAGCAGCGAGTCAGCGGAGGGTGCGGACCAGCAGGAGCCGGAGATCGGCACTGCACTGAAGATGGTCCGCAACGCCGACGGCTCGGTCACCGTGACCGAGTCCTGACGCACCACCCCGCCGTTCACGGGAGCCGCACCCTCACGGGGGCGGCTCCCGCGGCGTTTCCGGGCTCCGTTCCGCCCCCCTTCCATGATCATGAGCGTCTGGCAGCGCCCTAGGGCGACGCCGTCACTCATGATCTTGGTACGCCGGCCGGAAGGTCGACCGGCCGACCGGCCGCAGCGAGGGGCGTCCCGGTGCGCGACCGGGCCGCCGGTACGCTGCGGACCGTGGAGGACACCGACCGGCAGATCGTGACGCTGCTCGCCGCCGACGGCCGGATGAGCTTCACCGACCTGGCCAAGGAGACCGGCCTGTCGGTCTCCGCCGTGCACAGCCGCGTCAAGCGGCTCGAGGAGCGCGGCGTGATCCGCGGCTACCGCGCGACCGTCGACCCCGACGCGCTCGGCCTGCCGCTGACGGCCTTCATCTCGCTCACGCCCGATCGACCCGAGCGCCCCCGACGACGCGCCGGAGAAGCTGGCCCACCTGGGCGCGATCGAGGCCTGCCACAGCGTCGCCGGCAACGAGAGCTACATCCTCAAGGTCCGGGTCGCCTCGCCGGCCGAGCTCGAGGCACTGCTGCAGGAGATCCGGGCCGCCGCCGGCATGGCCACCCGGACGACGATCGTCCTGTCCACGCCCTACGAAGCGCGCCCCACGGACTTCTAGAGCATTCGGAACGCGCATAAGCGGGCACCCGGCGATCACCTGACGTCGGCGCACACCGGCAGCGCTGCGGGTGAAACCCCTAACCAGGTGCGGAACTGCTGAGATGCGCCAGGGTCGTCGCGGTGGGGGAGAGCGGTACGTCGTCCTTGTCCGGGTAGGTGCCGAGCAGCCGGTCCCCGAGGCCTGACGTCACGCCGTACCAGTAGTTCTCGTTGCGGAAGTGGTGCAGCCGGTGCGCGCGCCACAGGCTCCGGTAGAACGCGTGCCGCGGCACGTAGTCGGTGTGGATGAGGTGGTGCGTCCACTCGTAGGCGAGCGTGGTCAGCAGCGAGACGGTGAAGCCGGTGGCGACGGCCCACGACGTGAAGTAGGCGAGCGTCCAGCCGAGCGCCTGCAGGACGAGGTAGCCCTGGACCGCCTTCACGTACAGGAAGATGAACTGCGGGTCCTTGGGGTCGCGGTGGTGCCGCCGGTGCGACCGGCCGGGACTCGGATCGAGCCGCTTGCCGCCGACCGCACGCGGCTTCCAGTGCAGCACGTGGACGTGGATCAGCCACTCGACGACCGGCTGGGCGACCAGCAGTGACACGACGACGATCAGGTCGACGACTGTCCACCGGGCGACGACCAGCCGGGCTGTCACGGCGAGGGCGGCGCCGGCCAAGAGCAGGCGCGGCGACGGGTGCGCGACGAACCCCCGCATCGCCGTACGCAGGCTGATCCCGCGCGAGCCGCTCACGTCACCCAGTGTCGCCGATTTCCATGATCATGAGCGTCTGCGAGCGCTAGAAGGTGACGCAGACGCTCATGATCTTGGTACGGCGTGGGGTGTGACGCAGGCCGACGGCGTGGGGCGTCAGCCGGCGTGGGCGTGGTCGCGCCACCACTGCTGGCCCGACTCGGGCAGCGAGCTCGATCGGGTCGTAGTACTCGTAGCGGCGGGTCAGCGCATCGGGGTCGTGGTGCTCGATGCCGGTGCGGTAGTTCTTGGTCCAGTAGGAGATGCCGCGCTCGCGGTCGTAGTCGTCGAGCTGGTGCACCCAGCGCTTGCCGACGAACGGCACATCGCACACGATCCGCGGCGTCGCGAAGCCGGGCAGGTAGCCCATGATCGCGTGCTGCAGATCGCTGCGCCTCCGCGACCGACACCCGCCAGTGCTCGGCGTTGGGGATCATGTCGCACATGTAGAAGTAGTAGGGCAGCACCTTGGCGCCGTCCTGCAGCGCGAAGCACAGGTCGAGCAGCGCCTCGGGCGTCGCGTTGACCCCGCGCATCAGCACACCCTGGTTGCGAACATCGCGTACGCCGACCTCGAGCATCGTCCGCGCGGCGTTCGCGACGAGCGGCGTGACCGACTGCGCGTGGTTGACGTGCGTGTGGATCGCCAGGTCGACGCCGCGGTCGAACGCGGTGCGCGCGAGGCGCCCCATGCCCTCGACGACCTCGGGCTGCAGCCAGTGCTGCGGCAGCCCCATCAGCGCCTTCGACGCGAGGCGGATGTCGCGGATCGACTCGATCTCCAGCAGCGGCGGCGACGAAGCTCTCCAGCTGGCGCCATGGCAGGTTGGCGACGTCACCGCCGGAGACGACGACGTCGCGGACCCCCGGCGTACGGCGGAGGTAGTCGAGCATCGTCGGCGTAGCGGTCGGCCGGCTTCGCGACGAACTTCAGCTTCGCGACCTGCGGCATCGAGTTGCCGACCAGGTCCATCCGGGTGCAGTGCCCGCAGTACTGCGGGCAGGTCGGCAGCAGCTCGGCGAGCACCTTGGTGGGGTAGCGGTGGGTCAGCCCCTCGACCGCCCACATCTCGTGCTCGTGCAGCGAGTCGCGCGACGAGCGCGGGTGCGACGGCCAGTCGACCTCGCGGTCGGAGTACGCCGGGAGCATGTAGTGCCGGATCGGGTCGGCGTAGAGGTCGCGACTCGTCCATCGTGTTGAGCATCTGCGGCGGCACGAGCATCGACATCGTGGCCCGCTCGGCCTGGTCCCGGTGCGATGTCGGCAGCAAGCTCGTCGGTGAGGAGGTGGCCGAAGACGGCCTTGAGCTGCGTCGAGGTTCTTCACGCAGTGCGCGCGCTGCCACTGCGCCGACTCCCACTGCTCGACGGTGACGTCGCGCGAACGCCGGGCAGCCGGGTCCAGTCCGGCTCGACCAGGGCCCGCGCCGCCGGCGTAGGCGAACGGCTGGTCGTCGGTGTCGTCGACGGGCCGGCCGGCGGGCGACACGTCGGGCAGTACGCTTGTCATAGGGCCACGGTACGGCAGACAATCCGGTCCAGCAAAGACCTCACCGGATATTCTTCGGAGAGTCGCCTAGGTTCGTCGCAGATCTTCGTCAGGAGAGCCCGTCGTGATCGCGTCGTCACCCGTCGGGCTGCACCGGGTGGTGAGCCCGGCCGGGCGTGCTGCCGCAGGCGGCCGACGTGCTCGACCCGCCCGGCCCGCATCGCCGCCGACGAGGTGCGAGTGCGCGGTCGAGCGACTCAACCTCGACGCGGCGTCGTACCGGCAGCTGCGCGAGGAGCACGGGGACGGGGAGGCCGTCCGCGCGGCGGTGCTCGGCATCGTCAGGACGCGCGGCAAGATGCAGAACCCGGTGACCGGGTCCGGCGGCATGCTGATCGGCATCGTCGACGCGGTCGGTCCCGACTCGCCGCTCGGCCTGGCGGTGGGCGCAGCGGGTGGCGACACTGGTCTCCCTGACGCTGACGCCGCTGCAGATCACGACGGCTCTGGCGAGTGGGACGGCACGTCGCGAGCAGGTGCCCGGCGAGCGGGCACGCGATCCTCTTCGGCCGCTCGATCGCCGCCGTCCTGCCCGACGACCTGCCCGACGCCGCTCGCGCTGGCCGCGCTCGACGTCTGCGGCGCACCCGCACTCGTGCGCGGGTCTGCGCAGCGCGCACCGCGCCCGCACGTCGCGGTCATCGGCGCGCGCCGGCAAGTCCGGCTCGCTGGCCCTCGCCGCCGCGCGCCGGTGCGGCGCGTCGCGCATCGTCGGCGTCGTGCCGCACGAGCGCGAAGCCGCGCTGCTCTCGGACGTCGGGACTCGCCGACCGTCGTGGTGGTCGCCGACGCGCGCGACCCGGTCGCGCTGGCCGACAGCGGTCGGCGAGCCGGTCGACGTGACGGTCGTCTGCGTCGACGTGCCGGGGTGCGAGCACGGCGCGATCCTGGCCACCGCGCGACGGCGGCACCGTCGTCTTCTTCTCGATGGCCACCTCGTTCAGCGGCGGCCGCGCTGGGCGCCGAGGGCCTGGCCGCCGACGTCACGATGCTCATCGGCAACGGCTACGTCCCCGGGCCACGCCGCGCTGGCGCTCGACCTGGTGCGGACCGAGCCCGGCGTACGCGGGCTCTTCGAGTCGCAGACTCGGCGGAGCACGCATGACCGCTGTCGTGTGGCGCGCGGACCGCGTGGTCTCGCCGGTGGTTCGGGCGCCGACGCGCTGCTCGTCCTCGGCGGCCGGATCGTGCGGGTCGGCGCGTTCGACGAGGTCGACGAGACCGTCGACGCGGTCGACTGCGCGGCGCGATCATCTCCCCGCGTTCGCGACGCGACACGTGCACGCGACGCGACCGGGCTCGCCCTCGACGGCCTCGACCTGCACGCCGCGACCTCCGCTCAGCCGACGCTGCTCGACCGGGTCGCCGCGCACGCGCGCGCGCATCCGGGCGACGGTGATCCGCGGCACCGGCTGGGACGAGTCCACCTGGCCCGAGCGGCGCGCGACCGACCGCGCGCCGAGCTCGACGCCGTCGGCGGGGGAGCGCTCGTCTACCTGGCGCGGGTCGACGAGCACAGCGCCGTCGTGTCGTCGGCGCTGCTGGCCCGGTGCGACTCACCGGGGTCGACGGCGCCGTCGGTGACGGCCTGCTGCGCGAGGACGACCACCACGTCGCGCGGCGGATCGTCAACGACTCGCTCGGCACGGCGCAGACAGAGCGCGCCCAGCGGCGCACGCTCGCGCACTTCGCGGCGCTCGGCATCGCCGCGGTGCACGAGATGGCCGGGCCGGCAGATCGCCGGCCTCGCCGACCTCGAGTCGCTCCTCGCTCTCGCCGCCGAGCCGGGCACCATCGACGTCGGCGGCGTACTGGGGCGACCTCGGCGACGTCGCGACGTCGCACGAGGCTCGGCCTGGTCGGCGCCGGCGGCGACCTGTTCTGCGACGGCTCGATCGGCTCGCGCACCGCGGCGCTGCACGCGCCGTTCGCCGACGCGGAGACGCGTGGGTCACTCTGATTCGACGAC
Source organism: uncultured Actinomycetota bacterium (assembly GCA_963765815.1). GTDB lineage: Bacteria > Actinomycetota > Actinomycetes > BP-191 > BP-191 > DATLNF01. Next base: position 51,043 of record CAVXXT010000003.1, read on the forward strand.
GGCGCGAGCTCGCCGAGCACATCGCGGCCTGCGCGTCGGGCCGGCGTGCGGCAGCGGCTTCCACGTCGATCGGCGACCGCGGCGATCGACGCAGGTGCTCGCCGGCTATGACGAGGCGATGCGCGACCTCGACGCGGCCGGCCACGCCGCACTGCGGTCCGGTCGCGCACCGGATCGAGCACTGCGAGATGGCGAGCGCCCGCGCGATCGCGCGGATGGCCGCGCTCGGCCTCACCGCCAGCGTCCAGCCGGCGTTCGACAGCAGTGGGGCGGCCCTGACGGCATGTACGCCGAGCGCCTCGGGCCGGGACCGCGGCACGCAGGCTCAACCCGTTCGCGGCGATGCACGCGGCCGGACTGCTGCTCGCTCTCGGCTCCGACTCGCCGGTCGCCCGATCGACCCGTGGGCTGCCGTGCGCGGCGCGGTCGAGCACCGGACGGCGTCGTCGAGCCTCGACGTCGGCCACCGCGTTCACCGCCGCGACCCGCAACGGCCACCGCGCCGTCGGCCGCGACGATGTCGGAGTGCTCGCGCCAGGTCAGCGGGCTACCTTCGCGGTCTGGGACGGCGCGTCCGCCGACCCGCAGCTGTGGGCGCAGCTGGTGACCCCTGGCCACGTCGAGATGGCGCCCGGCACGCCGACCTGCGTGCGCACCGTCGTCGACGGCGTCACCATCCACGGGAGCGACTCATGACCGGCAAGCTCCGGCTCGACCCGGCCCTCGTCCGCAAGGCGCGCGCGCTGGCGAAGAAGGCGGCCGCGCCGGTCGAGCAGCTGGCCCGCACCCACACGACAGTCAGCGTCGAGCGCGCGGTCCTGCGCCTCGCCGGGCGTCACCGGCGCCGACGCCGAGCAGATGCCGTGGGTGAACCACCTCGTCGACGCGGTGCGCGACCAGGTCGGCCTCGGGCCAGGGCGTCGCCCTGCCGGCGTGGCGACGCACTCCTTCGAGACGACGTCGCCGACCTGACCGAGCTCGCGCAGAAGGCCGCCGCAGGTGCGCGTCACGTTCCGGCTTCCCGCCGGACGGAGACCGGTCGAGGGCGGAGCTCGCCGCCCGCCAGGCGGTCGGCACAGGGAGTGCGTCGGATCGACGCGAACCGGACGGACCGCGACCGGCGGCTCAAGCGGCTCGGCGACCCGGCGAAGCCGTGGATCTACCTGATCGTCGCCACCGGCGACATCCACGAGGACATCCCGCAGGCGCAGGCCGCCGCCCGGGCCGGCGCCGACATCGTCGCGGTCATCCGCTCGACCGGGCAGAGCCTGCTCGACTACGTCCCCGAGGGCGCGACCACCGAGGGATACGCCGGCACCTACGCGACGCAGGAGAACTTCCGGCTGATGCGCGCGGCGCTCGACGACGTCGGCCAGGAGCTCGGCCGCTACATCCGGCTGACCAACTACGCGAGCGGTCTGTGCATGCCGGAGATCGCCACGCTGGCCGGCCTCGAGCGTCTCGACATGATGCTCAACGACTGCATGTACGGGATCATCTTCCGCGACATCAACCCGCAGCGGACGTTCATCGACCAGCGCTTCTCGCGGCAGATCCACGCCCGCGCTGGCATCGTCATCAACACCGGCGAGGACAACTACCTCACCACCGCCGACGCGGTCGACGCGGCGCACACGGTGGTGGTCAGCCAGCTGCTCAACGAGCGCTTCGGCCTGGAGGCCGGGCTCGAGCCGTGGCAGCTCGGCCTGGGTCACGCCTTCGAGATCAACCCGGCGATCCCCGACTCGTTCTGCCTCGAGCTCGCCCACGCGCAGCTGGTCCGTGAGCTGTTCCCCGAGGCGCCGCTGAAGTACATGCCGCCGACGAAGCACATGACCGGCAACGTCTTCGCCGGCTACCTGCTCGACGCGTTCTTCAACCTGGTCGGCTACATGACCGACCAGGGGATCATCCTGATCGGCATGATGACCGAGGGCATTCACACGCCGTTCCTCTCCGACCGCGACCTCGCGCTGGAGAACATCGCCTACGTCCGCAGTGCCGCCGGCTCGTTAGGGGCTGACTGGCACCCGGCGAAGGACGGTCTCGTCGCAGCGTCGGGCGCACCAGGTGCTCGCCGAGTCGGTCGAGCTGCTCGAGCGGATCTGCGACGACGACGCTGCTGACGCGATCGCGCGACGGCACGTTCGGCATCACGAAGCGGCCGGCCGACGGCGGCAAGGGGCTCGACGGTGTCGTGCGCCACGCGGACGGCTACTGCAACCCGGCGACGGAGCTGTTGGAGGCAGGGAACATGAGCACCGTCGTCCGTCCGTACGGCGACACCACTGGCGACGGCATGGTGCAGGTGTCGTTCACCCTGCCGATCGCGAACGACGCGCGGGCCGAGGGCGCGGCGCTGCAGCTCGCGCACAAGATGGGGCTCGAGCTCGCCATGGTCGTCCACGCGAAGGCGATGGGCCCGAGCTTCACGTTCTTCATCGTCTACGGCCGGGTCGCGCATCTGGTGGACCTGTCGCAGGTCGAGGTGGTCGAGCGTGAGTACCCCCTGCTGACCGCGAAGGAGGTCAACCTGGCGATCCGCACCCGGCTCCGGCGCAAGCTCGTCGTCGTCGGGGCGACCATCGGCACCGACGCGCACACGGTCGGCCTCGACGCGATCCTCAACGTCAAGGGATTCGCGGGGGAGAAGGGGCTCGAGTACTACCGCGAGCTGCGCGTGGTGAACATGGGCGCCCAGGTCACTGCCGACGAGCTGGTCGCCCGCGCGATTCGAGAGAAGGCCGACGCGATCCTCACCAGCCAGGTCGTCACGCAGCGGGACGCGCACATCCACCACACCGAGGAGGTGGTCGCCGCGCTGACCTCCGCGTACGCCGGCCCCGGGCGTCCGCTCGTCGTCGTCGGCGGGCCGCGGTTCGACCCATCGACGAGCGCGCGGCTCGGCGTCGACCGGGTCTTCGGCAAGGGCACGACACCGCGCGAGGTGGCGTCGTATCTCGTGCACGCCCTGCTCGACGACACCGGGCGGAGGCGCAGCGCATGACCGACGATCCGCGGGTCGGCCTCACCGTCACGCACCGCCGCTACGTGCCGTACAGCCACGCCCACTACGGCGGCAACCTGGTCGACGGCGCCTACGTCCTCGGCCTCTTCGGCGACGTCGCGACAGAGGTCTGCATCCGCACCGACGGCGACGAGGGGCTCTTCGCCGGATACGCCGACATCCGCTTCCTCGCTCCGGTCCAGGCCGGCGACGTCGTCGAGGTGACGGCGACAGTGACGGCCGTGGGCCGGCGGTCGCGCACCCTCGACCTGCGCGCCGCCGTGACCTGCCGCGCTGAGCCGGCCCGGTCCGCGTCGGCCGCAGAGGTCCTGCCGGTGCCGCTCGTCGTCGTCACCGCGACCGGCACTGTCGTCGTCCCCTCACCCGCCGGCTGAGCCTCATCGGCGTGTCGTCGCGACACGCCGGACAACCGGTGAAATCGGGGGAGAATTCGCAAGATCGTCGATCACCGCGCTGACCTGCATGAACGCCGCGTTTACGCAGGTCAACGACGGGTTGACACCCTGGCCGCGAATCGGACATCGTCCCGCCTCGTCCACCTGAGCACCGACCGGACGGGCCGAGCTTGTCGGCCCGGTGAGCCACCGGCCGGCGGGGGCGTGGACAGGATTCGGAACAGACCCGGACGCCCAGTAGACAACGGTGATCGTCAGCTCGCCGCCAGCGAGCCCGACCCGGTCCGAAGGGCGTCCGGGTCTTTCCATGTCGCCCTACCGGACCTGGAGCGCGTCGGTCACGCTCTCGCTCGAGTAGGCGAGCGCCCGCGCGTCGTCGACAGCCGCATCAGCCTCGTCCGTCGCTGCGATCACACCGCACGGGCGCCGCGTGGCGCCACGCCGGTCCGACGCCCCCCTCGAACTGCGCGGCAGTCCACGCTCACGACCCTCGTGGACGCCGCGCAGTTCGCGAAGCCCTGTGGCTGCTCGCCGGATCCAGCGCATGTGCGAGGCTGGTCACCATGACTGCGGCACGCCCGATGCGCCCGGCGGCCGCCGCGGCAGCAGCGGTCCTCGGCGGGGCGATGTTGACGGTCGCGTTCCCGCCCGTCGGTGTCCGGCCGCTCGCTCTGGTGGCTCCCGCGCTTCTGCTGCTCGCCGTACGACGCCAGCCGCTGCGCCGCGCGGCATGGCTCGGCGCGGTGTACGGCGCCGCGTTCTTCGTGCCGTTGCTCACCTGGCTGCAGTTCGGCGGGCTCGCGCCCTGGGTCGCGGTGTGCCTGCTCGAGACCGGGCTGTTCGCGCTGGCGGCTGCTGCCCTCGCTCTGGTCTCTCGGGTGCCCGGCTGGCCGATCTGGTCGGCGGCGGTGTGGGTGGCCGGTGAAGCGCTGCGGGGGCGGGTGCCGTTCGGGGGGTTCACCTGGGGGCGGCTGGCGTTCAGCCAGGACGACGGCCCGATGACGCGCTGGGCGGCCGTCGTCGGTGCCCCCGGGCTGAGCTTCCTGGTCGCGCTGGTCGCGAGCCTGCTGGCGGCGGCCGTGCTCGCGGCCCGCCCGCCGGAGAACCCGCACGCGCCGCGCCGCCGTGCGGGTGCACTGGCCTTGGCCGCGGTGGCCCTCGTCCTCGCCGCCTCCGGGCTCGTGCTGCCCGGACCGCCGACGGAGTCGGGACGCTCGGTCGTCGCGCTCGTCCAGGGGAACGTCCCCCGGCTCGGGCTCGACTTCAACGCCCAGCGCCAGCGGGTCGTCCGCAACCACCTCGACGCCACCCTCGACCTCGCGGCCAAGGTCAGCGCCGGGGATCTGCCGGCACCCGACCTCGTCATCTGGCCCGAGAACGCGACCGACATCGACCCGACCGTCGACGCTGAGATCGGCGCGCTGCTCACCACCGCGGCCCAGGCGGTCGACCGACCCATCCTCGTCGGAGCGGTCCTCGACGCGCCGAACGACCGGGTCCTCAACGCCGGCGTCGTGTGGGACCCGGCGTCCGGTGCCGGGGCGCGTTACGTCAAGCGGCACCTCGTGCCATACGGTGAGTACGTGCCGTTTCGCCGGCAGCTCGAGCCGATCTTCGGCCGGCTGGCCCTCATCCCGCGCGACTTCGCCACCGGTGCCGAGCCGGGCGTGCTGAAGCTGAACGGGGTGACCATCGGCGACGTGATCTGCTTCGAGGTCGCGTACGACGGCCTGGTCCGCGATGTGGTCCTGGGTGGGGGAGAGCTGCTGGTGGTGCAGACCAACAATGCGTCGTTCGAGCGGTCCGGGGAGACCGAGCAGCAGCTGGCGATGGCTCGGCTGCGCGCGGTCGAGCACGGTCGCACCGTCCTGGTCGCCGCGACCAGCGGCATCTCGGCGATCATCGCGCCCGACGGGTCGTTCACCGACCGCTCGGAGATCTTCACCCGCGACCTGCTCGTCGCCGACGTCCCGCGGTCGACGGCGCTGACCCTCGCGACCCGCCTCCGTGACTGGCCGGAGAGCGCCATCTGCGTGGTCGCCCTGGTCGGCATCGCCCTCGGCGTGCTCGCCCGCCGCGACCAGATCCTGGAGGCAGCGTGACGGCCGACGAGCGCAGCGGCGGCATGCGTGAGCGGGTGCTCGTCGCGATACCGACGTACAACGAGGCCGCCAACATCGCGGGCATGGTCGAGCGGGTGCGGACGGCAACACCCGACGTCGACGTCCTGGTCATCGACGACGGCAGCCCCGACGGCACGGGGGCGATCGCCACGCGCCTGGCGTCGACGGACAGCTCCGTGCACGTCCTGCACCGCAGCACCAAGGAGGGCCTCGGCGCTGCGTACATCGCCGGCTTCGCCTGGGCCCGTGAGCACGGCTACACGGTCGTGGTCGAGATGGACGCCGACGGCTCACACCAGCCCGAGGAGCTGCCCCGGCTGCTGTCAGCGCTCCACGGCGCCGACGTGGTGCTCGGCTCGCGCTGGGTGCCCGGCGGCGAGGTGCGCAACTGGCCGATGTCGCGCCGGCTGCTCAGCCAAGGCGGCAACCGCTACACGCGGGTCGCGCTCGGCCTGCCGCTGCAGGACGCGACCGGCGGCTATCGCGCCTACCGGATGGCGGTGCTCGACGCCCTCCCACTGGAGACGGTGGCGTCGCAGGGCTACTGCTTCCAGGTCGACCTGGCATGGCAGGCGTGGCGGGCGGGGTTCCGCATCGTCGAGGTGCCGATCACCTTCGTCGAGCGAGTGCGCGGCGAGAGCAAGATGAGCCGCTCCATCGTCGTCGAGGCGCTGTGGCGGGTGACCTGGTGGGCTGTCCGCTCACAGAGGGCACGGCCGCACGGCCGCCACCCGGCGTCGGTCCGAATCACCGGGCAGGAGCCGACCTGATGGGTCTGCTGCTGGTCCTGGTCTTCATCGTGATGCCGATCGTGGAGCTCTACGTCATCGTCCAGGTCGGTCAGGCGATCGGCGTCGTCGAGACGATCGGGCTGCTCCTGCTCGTCGCGTTCGTCGGCTCGTGGCTCGTGAAGCGCGAGGGCCTGCGCGCATGGACCGCGTTCCAGTCTGCGCTGCGCGACCGGCGACCGCCGGCCAAGGAGGTCGCCGACGGCGCCCTGATCCTCTTCGGCGGCGCGCTGCTGCTGACGCCGGGCTTCGTGTCCGATGTGCTCGGGATCCTGCTGCTGCTGCCGCCCACCCGGGCGGTGCTGCGCGGCGCGATCATCGGCCGGCTGATGGCCCGCATGGGCATCGTGACGACGGGCGCCAAGGTGCTGCGCGGCCGGCGCGGGCGCTAGGTCACAGCACACAGACGATCGCCCGGCGGCGATGAGGAGGGGGGTTCGACACCGCCGCCGGGACGCTGTGGTGGAGCTACGCGCTCTTCTTCTTCTTGCTCTGCGACTGAGCCGCGAGCTGCTCCTTGAGGACCTCTTCGAGGTCGGCGGTGGAGCGTCGCTCACGGAGCATGTCCATGTGCGTGCGGGCCGGCTTGACCTTCTTCGGCTCCGGCGCGGGACCACCGGTCAGGATCGCGGTCGCGCCGCACTGGCGGCACTCCCAGGACGCCGGGACCTCGGCCTCGGCGGCGAAGGGCACCGCGAAGTGGTGGCCCTTGGGGCAGTCGTATCGGGCGCTGGAGCGAGGCGCCAGCTCGGTGTTGCGGTCCGACTCGTAGCTGATGGCTCCGAGTCGGCTGCCGCGCAGGACGCGGTCACTCATGCTTGCTCTCCCGGGACGCAGGGGGACTGTTCTTCGGACATGTGTTCGTAGGGTGCAACGACCGATCGGGCGGGAAGATTCCCCATCAAGCCTTCGCACGACGTAGCGTGACGGCTTGCCCCGGCGCGTCCCGATTTCCCGGCGACGTGGTCACGAGCAGTCACGGAGGCGACGTGCGGGACTGGTGGACACCGTCGGGGCTGACCGCCGCCGGCGCCGTGCGGGTGGGTCTCGGCGCGGTGCTGCTGGCCAGGCCGGCCCTGCTCGCGACCTCGGTGGGGGTCGACTCGGCCACGGCGTCCAGGGTCGCCTGGACCGGCGGCATGGTCGGCATCCGCGACGCCGCCCTCGGCGCCGGCCTGATGCACGCGGTACGCCGGGGCCACGACCCGCGGCCCTGGCTGGTGGCGCAGGCGGCCTCCGACGGCGTCGACGCGGTCGCCTTCGGCGGAGCCGCGGCGCGGGGCCACGCCCGCCCCACCAAGGCGTCGCTGATCGCGCTGGTCGCGGCGCTCGGCTGCGTCGCCGAGGTCCTCGCCGTCCGGGGCCTGTCCCGAGATCAGGCCTAGCGGGGAGCTCCGTCGACGATGGCGTCGAAGCCGGCATCGCCCTCGCCGGCCGCGTCGTCGCCGAGCACCCGGCGACGCAGCCACAGGTCCGCGACCAGTGCCGCGCGCTGGTTGCCCCGCTCGGCCTCCCACGCCGCCTGGTCGGCCAGCGCGGTGGCCGCGAGGAGATGCGCGAGCCGCGTCATCAGCGAACGGGCGCCGGCCTGCGTCCGCGCGGACATCGGGTCGACGGTCGCAGCGGCCGCCGCCTCGGCGACGTCGTCGCGAACGCAGCGCAGGTCGTCGACCAGCGTGGGGAGCGACGGCGCGACGGTGTCGAGTACGCCGTCGACGTACGCGAGGTAGTCGACAAGGGCGCGGTCACGGGAGAGAGCTCGCAGGACGTCCAGGGACAGCACGTTGGTCGTGCCCTCCCAGATCGGCAGCACCTGCGAGTCGCGCAGCAGGCGGGGCACCTCGGTGTCCTCGATGTAACCCGGTCCGCCGAACGCCTCGACGTACTCGCTCGCCGCCGCCACCGCGAGCCGGCCGGTCGACGCCTTGGCCAGCGTGGCCGCGAGTCGCAGCAGCCGGCCGGCCGCCTCGTCGCCGTCGACCTCGATCCGGCCGAGCAGGTCGAAGCAGAGCGCGCCGAGCGCGAACGCCGCCTCGGTGTCGATCGCGAGCCAGGCAAGCGTCTCCCGGTGCAGCGGCTGCCGCCACAACGGGGCGCCGAACGCCTCACGGGTCTGCGCGTAGGTGCGGGCCATCACCAGCCCGCGGCGCATGCCGGCGGCGGCGGCGGCCGTGTTGTGCAGCCGGGTGATCTGCACCAGGCCGAGCATCCGCTTCAGGCCCGGCTCACCCGTGTCGCCGACCGGCCACGCCTCCGCGCCGTCGAGACCGACCTCGGCCGACGGCAGTGCGCGCGTGCCGAGCTTGTCCTTCAGTCGGTGGATGCCGACACCGGGCGCGGTGTCGCGAGCCAGCCGGTCCGGCACCAGGCCGTCGCCGAGTCCGGCGTACCGCGGTACGACGAACGTCGCGAGACCGCGGCTGCCTTCTCCAGACCCGACGGGGCGGGCCAGCGCGACGGCGAACTCCGACGTCGTCGACGAGCAGAACCACTTCTCGCCGGTGAGCCGCCAGGTGCCGTCGGGGTCCTGCGAGGCGCGCGTCGTCGCCCGTCCGACGTCGCTGCCGCCCTCGGTCTCGGTCATCCACTGACCCGATGTCCAGGCGATGTCCGGGTCGCGGGACAGCAGGCGCGGGAGCAGGCGGTCGCGCAGGTCGGGGTCGACGCCGGGCGCGGCGAGCACCGTCGCTGCACCGTCGCTCATCGCGACCGGGCAGGAGAACGTCGCCGACCACGGCGAGTAGACGTGGATGAGCGCGAGCTGCACCGTGCGCGCGCCGGCGCCCCAGGTCTCCCGCGCCTCGTCCTCATAGGGGAGCGCGACGACGCCGTGCCGCGCCGCCGCGCTGCGCAGCGCCTCCCAGCCGGCCGCGGTGCGGATCCGGTCGACACGCGCGCCCCAGCCGTCGTACTGCAGGAGCTGTGGCGGGTGCGTCTCCGCGTCGAGCGCCGCGTCGTGCAGCGGGCCGGCAGATTCCGCCGCGAGCGGCTCGAGCACCGCGGCCGCCGACTTGTGCCCGACCTCGCCGAGCCGACGCGCCAGAGCTGCCTGCAGCACGTGGTCGTCCGCGTAGAGGTCGGGCAGGGGAGCGCGGGGCTGCACGAAACGCGGCACGGCTGTGTCTCCTCCGACGGAGCAGTCTCCTGCTGATCGAGCGATGCGACCCGACCAGTATCGGCTCCGTGCCAGTATCGAGACGATGTCCGACCTCGTCGTGCTCAACGGGAGCACCTTCTTCGTGTCCTACGCCGTCGGCGACGCCGACGGCCGGCTCACCGAAGGCCTCTTCCACGAGGACGTCCGGCACCTGAGCATGTGGCGGCTGCTCATCGACGGGCAGCCGCTGCGCGTCCTCACCAGCCGGCTCGCGGCGCACCACACCGGCCAGATCTTCGGAACGCTGCCGCGCGCGCAGATCGGGGACAACCCGGCGATCTCGGTACGCCGCGACCGCACCATCTCCGGCGGGATGCACGAGCACCTCGCCGTCACCAACCACAGCGAACGGCCGGTCGAGCTGTCGATGGTGCTCGACGTCGGCGCCGACTTCGCCGACCTGTTCGAAGTCAAGGACGGCGTCGTCGTCTCCGGTCGGTCGACCGCCGTCGTCGATGGATCGACCCTCACGCTCGCGACCGCGGAGAAGGGCTTCGCCCGGTCCACCGTGATCGAGTTCAGCGCCGGTGACGAGCTGGCAGCTCGACGAGTCGGCCGCGCGCTTCTCGTTGCGACTGAGCCCACGCGAGACCTGGCACTGCTGCATCGACGTGACGTGCGTCGTCGGCGGCGTACCCCACCCGCCTACCGTCGACTGCGGCCGCGGCGAGAAGCCGACCGTCGTCGAGACGGCGTACGGCGACTGGGGCACGCTCGTCCCGCGGGTCACCAGCTCGGTCGACCTGATCGCCCACGCCTACCGGCAGAGCGTCGACGACCTGCTGGCGCTGTGCTTCCGACCGTGGCCCGACCGCGAGTGGGTCGTGCCTGCGGCCGGCCAGCCGTGGTTCATGGCCGTGTTCGGCCGGGACAGCGTCATCGCGGCGTACCAGGCACTGCCCTTCCTGCCCGAGCTCGCGGCCGGCACCCTGCGCGCGCTCGCCCACACGCAGGCAACGGCCGACGACGCCTACCACGACGCGGAGCCCGGGAAGGTGCTGCACGAGCTGCGCCGGGGACGGCTGGCGACGCTCGGTGAGGTGCCGTTCGACCCCTACTACGGCACCCACGACGCGACGCCGCTGTTCCTCGTCCTGCTCGACGAGTACGAGCGCTGGACAGGCGACACGGCGCTCGTGCGCGAGCTCGAGCCGGCGGCGCGTCGCGCGCTGGAGTGGGTCGAGACGCACGGCGACATCGACGGCGACGGCTACCTGGAGTGGCGGCGGCGCTCGACGAAGGGCCTCGACAACCAGAGCTGGCGCGACTCGCACGACTCGATGACGTTCGCCGACGGACGGCTGGCCGAGCCGCCGATCGCGTCGAGCGAGATCCAGGGCTATGCGTACGACGCACGACGGCGGATCGCGCGGATCGCGCGGGAGGTGTGGGGCGACGCCGAGCTGTCGGCGCGCCTCGACGATGACGCCGACGGGTTGAAGGAGCGCTTCAACGTCGACTACTGGTGCCCGGAGCGCGGGCACTTCGCCCTCGCACTCGACGGGGCGAAGCAGCGCATCGACGCGATGACGTCGAACGTCGGGCATCTGCTGTGGAGCGGCATCGTCGACGACGACCACGTCGATGCCTGCGTCGATCGGCTGATGGCGCCGGACATGCGCTCCGGCTGGGGCGTGCGGACGATGTCCTCGGCGGACGCGGCGTACAACCCGATCGGCTACCACATCGGCACCGTCTGGCCGCACGACTCGGGCCTCGTCGCGGAGGGCCTGCGCCGGGCGGGGCGGGGCGCGGAGGCGTCGTCGCTCGCGTTCTCGATCGTCGAGTCCGCCGCGGAGTTCGGGCACCGGCTGCCCGAGGTCTTCGCCGGATTCCCCCGCGAGGAGACCGGGATGCCGGTCGAGTACCCGACCGCCTCGCGCCCCCAGGCCTGGTCGGCGGGGGCGGTGCTGCTCGCGTTGCGGACGATGCTCGGCGTCGACGTCGTCGGGGGCCGGGTCGTGCAGGAGACCGTCCTGCCACGCGAGGTCACCGCCCTCGACATCACCGGTCTGCGCGTCGGCGAGGGGACAGTCGACGTCCGCGGCGTGAGAGACTTCTAGCGCGAGGGGTGGGCGCGGCCCGGGCAGGACTGACCTGGGCACAAGAACGACAAGCGCACGCCGAGAGGTTCCTCGCACATGCGCATCGCGCTGATCGCACCGCCCTGGGCGCCGGTCCCACCACTGCGATACGGCGGGATCGAGCTGGTCGTCGACCTGCTCGCCCGCGGTTACCAGGCGGCCGGGCACGACGTCGTCCTCTTCGCCACCGGTGACAGCTCGTGTCCGGTGCCCACCTCGTCGATCATCGAGCGAGCCGACTGGACGACGCTCGGCCAGTCGATGGTCGAGCTGCGCCACGTCCTGCACGCGCACGGCCAGCTGGCCGGCTTCGACGTGGTGCACGACCACACGATCGCCGGCCCGCTGCTCGCGAGCCGCATCCCCGACGTCCCCCTCGTGGCCACGATGCACGGCGACCTGCGCGGCGAGCTGGCCGACGTCTACCGGGCGTCGACCGGCGCGCATCTCGTCGCGATCTCTCACGCGCAGGCGCGCGACGTCGACGGCATCGAGCCGGCCCGGGTCATCCACCACGGCGTCGAGTCGGCGCGCTTCCCGGTGGGCGACGGCGGCGGGGGCTACCACGCATTCCTCGGCCGGATGTGCCCGGAGAAGGGCGCGCACCGCGCGATCGCCGCAGCTCGGGCCGCGGGGGAGCGACTGCTGCTGGCCGGCAAGATCGCCGAGCCGCTCGAGAAGGCGTACTTCGCCAGTGCGATCGAGCCGCTCCTCGGGCCGGACGTGCAGTACGTCGGCGAGCTCGGCCACGAGGACAAGGTCGCGCTGCTCGGCGGCGCCCGGTCGCTGCTGTTCCCGATCCGCTGGCCGGAGCCGTTCGGCCTGGTGATGATCGAGGCACTTGCCTGCGGCACTCCCGTGATCGCCTTCCCCGAGGGCTCCGCGCCCGAGGTGGTCGAGGACGGCCGCACCGGCTTCCTCTGCGCAGACACCTCCGCGATGTCCCGCGCGATCACCCGGATCGACGAGATCGACCGCGCGACCTGCCGGCAGGCGGTCGACGAGTACTTCTGCGTCGAGCGGATGGTCGACGAGCACCTGCAGCTCTTCGAGCGGCTCACCGCCCCTGGCGGCCACTACCTGCGCTCGGGCACCTCAGGCCGCGCCGACCTCGTCTAACCGCCGGCCGTCAGGTCGCCTTCACCGCGCGGGATCCACACCGTCTCAGGGGCGCCGGAGAGCACGTGGTCGACCCACTCGACACCCTGCATGCACGAGTGGTCCATGTTGCCGATCTCGTAGAGCCACGCGCCGAACCGCCCGCGCGACCAGATGCCCTGGCCCGCAGCCATGGCTGCATCGTGCCGAGCGCGGCGTCGCGCTTCACTGTCGGGACCGGGTAGGTCATCGCAGGGGAGTGGCGCCACCTGGTGATGATCCGACCGCGGTCGTCCTCGCTCAGCAGACCGGTGGCGACGAGGCCGTCGACAGCGCGGTCGACGATCGTGTCCGGATCCTCGTGCTTGTACGCCGAGCGCGACGTCTCGGTGAGCAGCGCGATCTGGTCCGGCTCGGCCGTGATGTGCGGGCGAGTAGTTGGACAGGTAGGTGACCCGGTAGAACGGCACGTCGGGCTCGGGGAAGTAGATCCAGTTCTTGTCGCTGCCGGCCGGCCGGTCGACGCCGACGCCGACGATGTGGCTGCCGCTCCACTCCAGATCGCCAACAGCGCGAGCGACCGCATCGGGCACCGCTTCCGTCCGCTGCGATGAGCAGGTTGAGCGGCATCGTGGACAGCAGCACGTCGTAGGGCCACACCCGGCCGTCCTTCGTGGTGACGATCTTCGCGACTGGGTCGACCGACACGACGGGGCAGCTCGAGCTCCAGGTGCTCGTCGACGTACGGGCGCATCGCGTCGTACAGGAAGCCGGTGCCGCCTTTGAGCGGGTAGCTGAACGTGTTGTTCGGTCCCCACTGCGTCTCGGGCCTTGTCGAGGATGCACGTTGCGCAGGATGGTCCTCGACGTCGACGACCGAGACCCGCTCGCCGATCCAGATGTAGTTCATCAGCTCCGCCGGAGTGGCCCAGACCTTGAAGTTGTACGGGATCATGAAGTGCTTGGCGATGCCCTGGCCCATGGTGGCCTGCACCCACTCGCGGAAGTTCGCCGGCGCTGCTCGCGATCGGCTCGTACCTCGCCCGATGGCGCCGGTGAGGCACTCGTAGACGGTCTGCGGCTCGAGGCCGCGGATGTTGTTCTGGAACGGGTAGGGGATGAAGCGGCTGCTCCATCCAAACCCACGCCTCGCGCACCAGGGTCGGTGAACTCGTCGCCCATGAGCTTGTCGACCAGGCGGTCGTAGTAGTCGTAGTGGCTGAACATGACGTGGCCGCCGATGTCGTACGTGAACCCGGCGTCGTCGGTGAACGAGGTGGCGAGCCCGCCGACGTAGTCGTTGGCCTCGAGGATCACCCAGTCGTCGTAGCCCAGCTCGGCGAGCCGGTAGCCGGCGCCGAGGCCGGTCGGGCCGGCCCCGATGACGACGATGCGCGGGTTCGCCGCCACCCGACCTCCGCTCGCGCTCGGTCCCGGCCGCCCGCCGCAGGAGCGGCGTCGTAGGCGGGACGCCCACCGGGACGTGACCGTCCTGACGGGTCCGAGGATAGGCGGGCGGCGCCCGATGTCCCCCCTCTCCACGCTCAAGGAGTGTCACAATCGTCCCGATGGTCACAGGAGTCCCATCGATGTGATTCCGCCATGCCCCGTCCCCGGAGGTTCACCGTGTCCGCGCGTCCGCACGCGAGGCTGGCCGGCGTCGCGCTGGTCCTCGCCGGGCTGACGCTGTCCGGGCTCGCCGCGGCAGAGGGCAACGCGGGCACGCCGCCGGCGCCGGACCGGGCCGCCGAGGCCGTGCTGGCCGGCGCCCGGGAGCAGATCGGCGATGTGTACGAGTGGGCCGGGACCGGTCCCGACACGTGGGACTGCTCGGGGCTGACCTGGACGCTCTGGCGCACCGTCGGGGGAGTGCGCTCGATCCCGCGGACGTCGCGGGAGCAGCAGGCGTGGGCCACCCCGATCCGGCGCGAGGACCTGCTGCCCGGCGATCTGGTCTTCTTCGGCGAGCCGGTGTCGCACGTCAGCATCTACGTCGGCGACGACCAGCTCATCGACGCGTCGAGCTCCCGCAAGGGCGTCGTGCAGCGGGCGGTCTGGACCTCCGACGTCATCCGCTACGGCCGGGTGCCGCGCCCCGGCGCGCCGGTGACCCCCCGACCCGAGTCGCCGTCCCCGACCTCGTCGGCAAGCCCCTCGGCGTCGCCGACGGCGACCGCCAGCGCATCGCCGAGCGCCGCACGCACCCCGAGTGCGAGGCCCACCGGCACTCCGAGCGCGAAGCCGTCACCCAAGCCGAGCGCCAAGCCAAGCCCGAAGCCAAGTGCCAAGCCAAGTGCCGCAGCGGCTTCGGCCTCGCCACGGCCTTCCGCCTCACCGTCGATGCGCCCGGTGCCGCCTCCCGGCCACACGCCGCGCACCCCGACGACGAAGACGGCAGCGGCGTTCGTCGCCGCCGCGCGTTCGGCCGTCGGTGCGTCGTACGAAGCAGGCAAGAGCAGCCCGACGTACGACGCGCCTGGCCTGGTCCGCTGGGCCTGGTGGAAGACGACGAAGAAGACGCTGCCGGCCGACGTCGCCGCGATGGAGAAGCGCACCAAGCCGGTCGCGCTGGCTGACCTCGCCGTCGGCGACCTGGTCTTCTACGGCACTCCCACCGTGCACGTCGGCATCTACGTCGGCGGCGGAAACATGGTCGACGCATCCAAGGTGCTCAAGAAGGTCTCCGAGCGCCGGGTGTTCTCCAGCGAGACCGTGCGCTTCGCCCGCATCACGCCCTGACGGGGGAGCCGCTCCACGCGGGACGCGAGGCGTTCGGGGGAGCGGGCAGCCTGCCGCTCACGAGTCCGAGTCCGGCGAGCCCGGGCAGTCGGTCGATCCGCGCGTCGATGCCGGCCGCGGCTCTGCGGCCGACGTCGTCGCCCATCAGGTAGGAGATGACGAAAGCCGACTCCTCGGGCGGCATGACTCCGGAGCCGACCGGCGCCCACAGCTTCGTCAGCGCCCAGCGGGTGACCCGGCGTGCCTTGGCCGACCGGGCCAGGCGCAGTCGCGCCTCGCTGGCGTAGAACGCGATGTGCCGGCTCTCCTGGGCGGCGATCCGGCCGAGCAGCTCGGTGAGCACCGGATGGCCGGCCTTCTCGGCGAGCCGCTCATAGCCGGCCTGAGTGGACCACTCGTTGATCGCGCCCCAGCTCATGTGCAGCGCGACGAAGTCCTCGCCCATGACCGCAGAGCCCACGGCGCCGACGTACGGACCTGCCTTGGACTTCCAGCCGGTCAGCCGCGCACGCATGGGGGCGATCCGCTCGGCCTCGGCGGCCTCGCCGTGCGCGGTGAGTACCTTGCCGAGCGCGACGCCGTGCCAGTACTCCTCGTAGGCCCACATGGTGAGGAAGGTGGTCACCCGGGGGTCCTCGTGGCTGCGGGTCAGCAGGAGGTCCCGGAGGTAGCAGACGGTGTGCGACTCGACGTCGTGCATGTACCGGAGGACCCGCAGCACCGACTCGTCCAGCGGACTGTCGACAAAGGCGCCGAAGTCGATGTCCTCGGTCCGGACTGGCGTCACGGTGCTGCGGTAGGCGTCCACGTCGAAGCTCATGCCGGTCTTTCGCGCGGAGCCGTCCCATTGGTTCATCCCGCCCGCCCTCTGTGCCAGCATGGCGCGATGCGGGTACTGGTCACGGCCCCGGCGGGCATCGGGCACATCCACCCCCTGCTCCCGCTCGCGACGGAGCTCGCCGGGGGAGGGCACGAGGTGCGCTTCGCCGTCTCGCCGGACATGTGCCACGCCGTCGAACGCGCCGGTCTCCCCGCCACAGCTGCGGGCCAGACCGGTGCGGAGCGGGTCGGAGCGTTCCGGCAGCGCTGGGGCGCTGACGTGGACGCCCTCCCGCCTCAGCAGCGGTCTGCCTTCATGTTCCCGCGCCTGTTCGGCGCGACCGCGATGCCGAAGATGCTCGCCGACCTGCGGACCCTGACCCAGGAATGGCGGCCGGACCTGGTGGTCCATGACCTCGCCGAGCTCGCCGGCCCGCTCCTCGCGACCGAGCTGGGGGTCCCGCACGCGACGCACTCGTTCGGCAGCTGTTCCCCGACCGGCTCGCGACGGCCGGCGAGCTGACCGTGGACCTGTGGCACGACGCCGGGCTGGAGCCCCCGCCGTACGCGGGCGTCTTCAGCGACGTCTATGTCGACATCCGGCCGCCGTCGCTGTCCGCCGCGGCGCCGTGCCAGCACGTCCTGCTCGAGCGACCCGGGGCGTACGACGCGCTCGGCGGCGAGCTGCCGCCGTTCGTCACGAACACGGACGAGCGGCCGCTGGTCTACCTGACCCTCGGGACGGTCTTCTCCGATCCCGCCGTCTTCCGCGCCGCCACCGAGGGCATCGCGTCCCTTCCCGTACGGCTGCTCGTCACCGTCGGCCCGAGCGGCGACCCTGTCGCGCTCGGCGCCACGCCGAGCAATGTCCTGGTGGAGCGCTACGTCCCGCAGACAAGCCTCCTGGCGCACTGCTCGGTCGTCGTCTCGCACGCGGGGTCCGGCACGTTCCTCGGCGCCCTGGCCGAGGGGAAGCCCCAGGTCTGCGTGCCCCAGGGCGCCGACCAGTTCCTCAACGCCGAGGACGGCGCCCGCGTCGGCGCGGCCGTCGCCCTCATGCCGGGCAGCGTCACGCCGGCCGCGGTCCGCGACGCCGTGGCCGAGGTCCTGGGCGCACCGTCGTACGCCGAGGCCGCACAGCAGCTCGCCACCGAGATCGCCGACATGCCGACGGCCGCTGACGTCGCTGCCTCACTCCAGGCACACGCCGGAGGCTAGGCCCCGCTTGGTGCGCGTAGGTGAAGTGCCGATAATCGACACTATGTCAACTCGACCGGAGTCCCCCAGGTCCCAGCGGTAACACCGCGACGACCCCACGGACGCCCGGAACCCCTTCGCCCGAGGGGGTTCCGGGCTTCGGGAGCCCACAGCTCCGAACAGCACAAAGCCCGGGGTAGCAGCCCCGGGCTCTGGCCTTGCTGTGTCTACCCGTTGCGAGGTCGACGCGTCAAACAATAACCCGGGTAGCAGCCCGGGGTATGTAAATCGGGCGGGCGTGTCGGCCTCGATTCTCTCGAAATGGAGCCCGTTGCGATGAACGCTCAGCCCAACCCGAACAGCCAGCGTAGGACCCAGCTCCGACAGATCGGGCCGGCGGCGCCGTGCACCGTCTGCGGCCACCGGTTCATCTCCCCCACCGAGCGCCGAGGTCTGCGGCCGGTGCAACCCCCACGTCCGCAGCTTCGGCCCCGCCGACGACACGCCGGTGCCTTCTCGGCTGACGCTCGACGGATTCCTCGCGCTCACCCTGGCGGCGTCGTGATGTCGGCGGGCAGCGTCATTGGCCACTGGTGGTCCGGTCGCCGCGGCCTGGTCTGGTCGTCCTCGCACGTCGGCACGGTCAGCGTCGGCCGCGACGTCGACCAGCTGGGATGCGCCGTGGTCCGAACGCGTGGCTCACCCTTTCGGCGGCGCCGCGTGCTTCGCTGCCGTTGGCTGGCTGTGATGGTGTGACCGCCACGGAGGAGTACGCAGCCCTGCTCGTCCACCGCGCGACGAAGTGGTCGACGACTGCACTACGAAGCCCAGACTGGACATGCACGGCCGGCTGTCGCGGCTGGTCGACGACGGGCACGGTCGGCGGACCGTTGTCCGGGCCGAGTGGCCGTGCCCGACGACGCTGCTGCTAGAGCCGCACGTCCGCGCGTTCGAGCAGCTGGTGGCCCAGCTCGGGGAGTTACGCGCGCGGCTGATCGGCGGGGCGGTGCCGAGGTGCTCTGCGTGTGGCGGCGTGCTGTCGGAGGTGCCGCCGTACCCGTCGTGTGCTGACGACGGCGCCGAGGTCGTCGGCGCGCGCGCCTGCGACGACTGCGGCAACGTCTTCCCCCAGGCGGTGGCTCGTGAGCACCGACCTGGGCAGTTGCGCGATGTGCATCTCGATCCGGTTCGAGGACGTCAACGCCCACCGGCCGGACGGTCTCTGCTGGCAGGTCGCCGACGCGGTGACGACGGTCGTCGGCACGTCGGCCTGCGCGCTGCACGCCTACGCCGCGGTGAAGGTCGTCGGGCTCCTCGCCGACCAGTGGCGCGCCGCGTCGCTCGCGGGGATCAGGTGGCCCCGATGAGCGCCGCGCTGGTGGCGCTGCGCGCTCCCCTGGCGGAGAGGCTGCGGGCCGACGACCTGGGGCCGACAGAGGCGTGGATCGACCAGCACTCCGGGCTCACGGGTCCGACCTCGCGGTGATGCGCGCGGTCGCGTGGTACGTCGATCGCTACGGCCTGAAGGCGCATCCCAGCGTCGCGCAGCTGGTCGCGCGGTCGGGGTACAGCGAGGCGACGGTGCACCGCGTACGGCGCCGGCAGGTGGCGTCCGGGCTGCTCCTGGTGACCCGCAGCCGGGCCGCGGGACGGCGAACATCTGGGCTATCCACAGGGGTGTCAGGACGACACCGCTTCGGCTGGTCGAGGGGTGCCGGATGACACCGCTTCGGGGGCGCGTCCGAGCGTGGTTCGGGTGCACAGATGACACCCCAGGGTTTCAGGGTTTTTGGTCTTGAAAGCGACCCCCCCGTACCCCCCAGAGCGAAGACGATGACGAGCCGGCTTCGCCGGCGCTCAACCCGAGGCCACCGGCTCCGCCGGCGGAAAGGCGGGCCGGCTGCGCCGGCGCAGCTGAGGAGGGTGGGGTCGGGCCGGGTGCCGACAGCGCCGCCAGGTGCGCCGTGTCCGGTCGCGACGTCGCGAGGGAGGGCCTGCCGCGGTGCCGGGCATGCGGGACGACCCCGCGGCAGGTCCGGCGCGCTGCGGCCCGCGAGGCGCGTCACGCCGAGGCCGCGGCCCGGGTCGCCGGGCAGCTCGACGCTCGACGCCGAAGGTCGAGGGAGTCGCGGCCACCGGCGGCGACGTGTCCGCACGGCGACCCGAACGGCCGGCCGAGCTGCGCGCTGTGCCGGCACGGTGTGACCGATGCCTGAGTCGATCGGGTGCGTCCGCGACGACGCCGGCCGGGTCTACGTCGAGGTCGGGTCGGTCGCGAGGTGGCTCGCCGACCACGCCCAGGGCGAGGACAGCGCCGGCCGGCCGGAGGTGGCGGGCTACCTCCGCTGGGTTGCTCTTGCGCTCCTCGGGCTCGTCGACCCGCTACCGGGCGAGCCGCCCAGCTGGCCCCGGCCACGACGAGCACACCCGGCGGAGCGGTCATGACCGCCGTCGGGGACGACGCGTCGTCGCCGACGTCGGCGACGTGTCCGTGGTGCGCGGGGCCGATGCCGGCGGGCCGGCGGCGGGACTCGAAGTGGTGCGGGAAGCGGTGCCGGCAGGCGTCGCACCGGTTCGGCTCGCAGGGGCCGGCTCTCGTCGTTGCTGGCCGCCCGCGACGGTTCGCGTACGCCGACCCGCCGTACCCGGGCAACTCGCAGCGGCTACTACGGCGATCACCCGGACTTCGCCGGCGAGGTCGACCACGCCGCACTCGTCGAGCAGCTGGTGACGACGTTTCCCGACGGGTGGGCGCTGTCGACCGGCTCGAAGAACCTGCCGACGTGCTGCCGCTATGCCCGGCCGACGTGCGGGTCGGCGCCTGGACGAAGCCGGCGCCGCCGGGCTACACCGTGCACGCGAAGTCGGCGTGGGAACCGGTGATCTTCTGGCGGGGCCGGCCGCGGCCGGTCGGCGCGCCAACGCTGCTCGACTGGGTGCACGCCGCGACGATGCGGACCTACCCGGGCGCAGTTGATCGGGACGAAGCCACCCGGGTTCAGCCGGTGGGTGTTCGACTGCCTCGGCGCCGCGGCCGGCGACGAGCTGGTCGACCTGTTCCCCGGTTCGGGCGCGGTCGGTCGGGCGTGGCAGCGATACGTCGGCGAGGACCTGGGCGACGCGTGCGAGCCGGGTCCGATCACCCCGGGGCAGCCGGGATCGGCCGTCTCCGTCGATCCTGGGCCGGCCGATTCCGGCGGAAGCGTCCACCTGGTGCCCGCGACGGGTCGTCCGGGCCCGGGCGACGTGTCGCGTCGCACTCGAGGCCTGCGCGACGGCTCGGGCTCGCTCGAGGTCCTGGGCGACGCATTGCCGTCTCTCGAGGATCTGCGCGACGCGTCGCGTAGTGCGGCCGCAGCCGGCTAGCCCCTACGCTCCCCCGGTGGATCGTCAGGCGGTGGTGACCGCGGCCGGCTGGGCCGCTGCTGCGATCGTCGCGATGACGACGGTTAGCTCGAAGGTGCCGACCGTCGAATGTGGGCCGGCGTTGTTCGCCGCGATGAACACGGCGACGCCGGGCATCGACTCCGCGGACGAAATCACCCGCGCGGATGCCTGCGCCAAGGTCGCGCGCTGGCGGCTCGGCGTCGCCCTGGCGATAGGGCTCGGCGCGACAGGCGTGGGCTACGCCGCGAAGCGCGACTAGATGTGCACGGTGTTGTGCTCGATGACGGCGTAGCTCAGGTCGGTGATGTTGTGCAGCAGCGCGCCGGTGAGGTTGCCGGTCAGCACGTTGTCGGTCACGACGCAGACCGGCGGGTCGACGGTGGTCACGATGTTGACGCCGTACCGCTGAAGCCGGGTCGCTC
Source organism: uncultured Actinomycetota bacterium (assembly GCA_963765815.1). Taxonomy (GTDB): domain Bacteria; phylum Actinomycetota; class Actinomycetes; order BP-191; family BP-191; genus DATLNF01. Next base: position 72,280 of record CAVXXT010000003.1, read on the forward strand.
GGTCGTCGTAGGCGGTGCAACCGCGGATGGTGAATCGGTCTGCGGCGCCGCCGACGCGGATGCCGTCGCTGGAGGAGTTGGTGACGTGCGCGCCGTCGATCGAGAAGCCGCTGCTCGTGGTCACTGAGATGCCGTAGAAGGCGCCCGCGACGCCCTGCCCGGAGCCGCGGACTCGGGCCTTGATCAGGCACCGCTCGCTGTTGCCGATGGTCATGCCGGTGTCGGCGCTGTCGGTGAAGCGGCACGTCTCATCGACGATCAGGTCGGGGCAGTAGGTGGCCTGCAGGCCGTAGCTGCGGGCGCCCTCGATGCGCACGCCGGACAGCGTCGCGCCGGTGATCGGGTTCGCGGCGGTGCCGGCGAGCCAGACAGCCGGCTTCGCGCCCTGGCCGGCGACGTCGCTCAGCTGGACCGCCTGGAAGTCGTCGACGGTGAGGTCGACGACGTTGTGACCGCCGTCGACGGTCACGTAGAGCGCGAGGCCCTTGCAGCCGTTGAGCTTGATGCTGCGAAGCGTGGTGCGCATCGACCCGCGGATGCGGACACCGCCGATGCTCACGCTCGGCGAGAGGTTGTGCACGTTGACCGCGTTCACGTTGGCGATGGTCACGTCTTCGCAGGTCGTCGCCCCGGTGTTCTGGATGACCGACGCCGCGGCCATGTTGCAGGTGTCGATCTCCCAGCCGTCGACCACGACGCGGCGGATCGTGGCGCCAGTGGCCGTCTCGACGTTGATCGGGATGTAGCCGGTGTCCTTGCTGGTGCACCCGGTCACGGTCCAGTCGGAGCCCCAGAACAGCGACAGGTCGGACTGGCCGTTGTTCTCGAAGTGGCAGCCGCGGACGCGCACCCGGTCGGTCGAGGCGCCCCAGGCCAGCAGGCCGTAGCCGCCGCTGAAGCTCGGCATGACGGCGAGCGCGTTGCGGAAGGTGCAGCCCTCGATCTCGACGTCTTCGCAGCCGATGGTTCTAGGCAGTTGCTCCGCTCCCCCGCTGCGAGGTTGTCGCGGTTGCCGTCGAGGGTGACGCCGCGCAGCCCGATGCGGCCGGCGCCGCTGGCCCAGACCACGGCGTTGTAGGAGGCGGTCACGCTGCTGAACGCCTTGAGCCGGATGACGGCGCCGAAGACGCTCACCAGCTCGACGCCGGGCAACAGCCGGACGCACCGGTTCGAGTCGAGCGGGTCGGGCTCGACGTCGTAGATGCCGATCGGCACCAGGACGTGACCGCCGCCGGCGGCGTAACAGGCCGCGATGGCCTCGGTGAACGCCGGCCGGTCGTTGACGCCCAGGCCGGTGCCCACGGCGCCGTAGCCTTGACGTTGACCTGGAAGCGGACCTCGCTCGGCAGTCGGGTCGAGCTTGCCCAGGCCGGTGAAGGTCATCCGAACGCCCCGGCGCGGGTGGCGAGGTGGTAGTCGATGCTGGCAATGCCAACGGCGCCGACGCTGACCGTGTCGGTCCACCGCACGATCAGCGAGCGACCGGCCTCGATGACGTAGACGCCGACGCCGGCGGAGACGTCGAGGTTCCCCGCCGGGGTCCAGTCGACCAGCCCGCGGGCGGTCGCCTCACCCACGTAGACGTAGGCGGCGCACTCGTCGCCGTCGATGCTCACGGTGAGCCGGTTCACGACCCAGAGCCGACCGGGCTCCACCTCGTCGAACGTCGCGGTGACCTGCCCGGTGTGGTCGGCCGGGTCGGTCTCGACGCGGGCGCTCTTGAGGTCGAGGTAGACCAGCTGCTGCGCCCACGGCCGCGGCTGGGGCAGCTGCGTGAGACCGCTGGCCATCGTCGAGTTACCCGGGCAGGAACTTGGTCGCGAACGGCCGGCTCTTGCCCCGGTTCTCGTAGGCGTCCCAGAGCAGCAGCGACCCGATCACGTAGGCCGCCATGCCGCCGTAGAGCGCCGTACGCCGGTCCTGCACCCAGGGGCGGCGCCGGCGGCTCACGCGGGCTCCTGGGCGCTCTCAGGCGTCGCCTCAGCTGGGCTGACGCGTCGCCCACGTCGGCGAGGGACACGTCGTGCAACGCCGGCGCGCCGGCTCCGGCGAGAGCGGCCTCGACCGCTGCGGCCTCGTCGGCCTCCTCGCGGCGCAGCTCGCGGGCTTCTTGACCGCCCACAGGACCGTCGCGAGCCCGCTGCCGAGGTTGATCAGCTGGCGGAACCGCTCGTCGGCGCGCTCGCAGCCGGCGCAGCCGCCGGCGCTCACCGGGGGGCCTTGTCGGTCGCGCGACGCCGGCGCGGGGCGGGCATCGACGCGCCGGCGCCGGCGCCGAACGTGCCGGCGGCGATCAGCTTCAGGAACTCGGGCACGTCGTGGCCGGTGATGGCGAGCGCGGTCGCGCACACGATGGCGAGCGCGGCGAGCGCGTACGCGTACAGGTCGGTTCTCATCGGGGGTGCTCTCCTGTCTGCCGGCGCTCGACGCCGGACCATGGGGACGGCTTGCGGAGCTGGACGACGGTCTCGACGTCGGCGAGCCGCTGTTCGTGGTCGAGCACCTGGGCGGCGAGGTCGGCGGTGCGGGCGGTGTTGGCCTCGACCTTCGACAGCAGGTCGGTGGTGTCGCACGCCCAGGTGATGATTCCGACGACGACGCGGCGCAGCGGCCGGTAGACCCATCGGCGCAGCGCCTCGAAGGCGGTGCCGGCCGCGGCGATGAACAGCAGGATCTGGGTCGCGTTCACGGCAGCATCACGATGTACGGGCCGGACCCGCCGTTGCCGATAGACGCGGCGGCGATCGTCGCCGGCACGTCGCTCTGACCGCTGAGCGCGCCGAAGATCCGCGGCTCCGCGGTCGCCACGTCGGGGAAGGTGCCGCTGCCGCCGGCGACGCCGGGCATGCCGGAGCCGATGAACAGCGCGCTGACCGCGTACGCTGCCCCTTGACCTTCGCGAACGGCGCGACCAGCGCGCGGGTGTAGGCCGTCGAGGCGACGGTGAACAGCGTCGTGTCGTTGGCGGTGACGCCGACGAGGGTCAGGCTCAGGTCGACCTCGACCCGGTAGACGCACAGCTTCGCGAGGGTGAGCCCGGAGCCGGCGGCGCCGGAGTTGCCGCGCAGCTGGGTGACCGTCTCGGAGGTCTCGCCGTGCCGGCGGTGAAGCGCATCTGCCCGGAGGTCGCGGTGTAGGCCGACGCGCTGGTGTTGCGCCGGTGCGGAACGCTTCGCCCACGTTGAGCAGGTCGGTCGCGAGACCGACGAGCGGTTGGCGCCGAGGCTGGCCAGGGTGGGCGCGTCGCGCCCGCTGCTGCTCACGTCGCGCCGCCGAGGAACACCGAGCCCTCCGCGCTGCCGCTGACCCGGACCAGCCGCAGCCCGCTCACGGCGATGCCGTTGGGGCCGAACCAGTCGCGGATGCTCTCGCCGGCGGCGAGGGTGATCGAGGCGACGAGGGTGCCCTCGTCGGACTCGCCGGCGCGCAGCTCGACGACGGCCCGCGCCGCGTTGGTCGTCTCGCGCAGCGCGAAGCCGTGCAGGCTGTTCGGCACCGTGGTGAGCTGGGTGCTGTTGCCAGAGGCGCGGGCGACGACCGGCACGGCGTAGGCGGCAGGAGGCGCAGCCGCGGCACGCCGTCGAGGTCGCCGCGCAGCTGCGCGATCAGCTCGCCGAGCAGGCCGGCCGCCTCGTCGAGCGCGGTCACCTTCGCGGCGTCCTTGCTGCTCACGCTGCTGCCCCCTTGGTGGCGATGATCGCGGCGGCTTCCTTCGCCTGGTCGCGGGCCTTGTCGATGGTCGGCTGGACGCCGCGGTAGAAGCCGACGACGACGAGCGTCACGCCGCCGACTACGAACGCCATGCGCAGCGCGAGCGGGCAGAGGGCTTCGGCAATCTCGCCGGCGCCCTTCCCGGCGAGCTTCCCGGCGATCTTGAACGGGTTGAGGTCCGACGGGCTGAACCCCGGCGTGAGGTCGACGCCGGGTGATCTGCGCGCCCGGGCTCGACGGCTGGCCGGGGCCGACCTTCGGCACGCCGGGCACGGCCGGCTGCGCCGGGTAGCGGGCCGGGCCGGTGAGGTGGTCGGTCTGCCGCCGGCGGCGACCCGCGCGACGTCGGTGAGGAACTTCTTGTAGGTGCCCTCGCGGAACACCGTCCACGGGGACCAGTGGCTGCCGCCGCGGCTGATCTGGCCCATCGCCCGCGCGTTGCCCTCGCGCGGTGAGCAGCGCCGCGCGGTCCCAGCGGATCGACCCTTCGTCGCGGTTCGGGCAGGAGTTGATCTGCCACAGCCCGAGCGACACACAGCCGGGCTTCGGGTTGTTGATGTCGCCGACGCGCTCGATGATCAGACCCGGACTCACCGATGGCGATCGCGACGGCCAGCATCGCCGCAGTCGGTGACAGGCCGGCGACGTCACGGGCGAGCCGGTAGCACTCGCCGACGGTGATCCGGCTCACCAGGGCCCGCCGTTCGCGGCCTTCGCTGCCAACTCGGCCTGACCGCGCCCGAGGCCATGTGCGCGGCCTTCTGCGCCTGCGTCATCTGGTCCCAGCGCAGGCCGGGGAACAGCGGCGCGGGCAGACCACCGACGGGCTGAGCCGGCGGCGGCGGTCGGCCCGGAAGCGCCGACCGGGCCGGCGCGCGGCGCCGGCCAGGAGATCACCCGCACCGGTGTGCCGGCTGCGGCACCGGCGTCGAGGTCGTCGGGTCGCCGACCGGCCGCGGGTTCCGACGTGATCCGGTTGGCGGCGTCGGTCAGCGCCTCGATCTGCGGCTGAAGCGTGTTGATGATGTCGCTCGCGGTCGAGTCGTAGGTGCCGCCGCCGCCGGTAAAGCTCTGGCCCGCCCCCCCCCCACCGCGGCGCGTAGCTCGTCGGCGCCGGGTTGCCGGGCTGGCGGTCCTTTCCTCGGGCGCGCAACGCGACGCGCCCACGCCACGCCGCCGCCGGCGAGGAGCTTGACCGGTGAGTGCGGATGAACCGTCGGGGTCGCGCGCATAGCGCCGCCGGCGGTAGAGCCGATTGGCGAGCAGGCTCATCGTCGGGTCGACCTGGGCGCTGACCGCGATGCGTTGTCGAACTCCGCCGGCGTCTCCTTGTAGAGCACCGCGGTGTGAGCCAGCGCCGCCGCGCCCGTCATCCGCTGGTGCGGCGGCGCGTCGCCAGTCCAGGTCCGCGAGGGGTCGTCGTCGGCCGCGCGTAGAGATGCCGGCGTGGCCGACAGGCCGCGGCCGGCCATGCCGGACAGCGCCCGGATCAGGTGCTCTCCGGGCGGGTCGCCGGCGTAGTCGCGGACGACGACGGCGATCTCGTTGGCGATGCGGCGCATGGCCTAGCGCCCCTGGAGCGACTTCGCGAAGCTCGAGAGCCGGCGGCGCCCGGCGAGATCACGTGCCGGCGCGCGAGCCGTTGTAGACGACGATGTAGAGCGCGATCAGCCCGGCCGTGTAGCCGAGGAAGCTCTTGTTACGCATAGTTGGACGCTCCCGGTGAGTGGGGTCGGGCTCTGCGGCGGGACGGGGTGGACGTCGGGTAGAGCGGGATCGGTCGCGGCGCGATCGGCGTGCCGGTCGAGCTGGAGGCATCGGCCCCGGAGCGAGGGTCAGCGGCCGGCTCGCCGCGCCGCGCCGGTCAGGGATCGCAGGTACGGACGGGTCGAGCAGCCGCTCGGCCATCCCGGCGAGCAGCGACACGCGCCGCCGGCGCGCTTCGCGGCCTGGTCGCTGCCGACGACGGCCTGCAGCGCGATCAGCGCGAGCACGCCGGACAGGACCCCGCGGAAGCCCTTCACGCGAGGTCCAGCCGGCCGATGGCGTCGCCGGCGAGGATCTGGGAGAGCACCCAGACGCCGGCGACGACGAGGAAGATCCCGCTCGCGTTCACGCTGTGCCTCCGGGGCGGGTGATGACCATGCCGCCGCCGGGCAGCGGTCGGCCCGGACCGGGCGTGGTGGACGTGCTGCCGCCGCCGGCTGCGGGCGCTCCTGACGTCGGCTGCGCGCGGTTCACGAACTTCGCGGCGAGCCACCGCTTCGGGCCGGCCGGCCCCTCACGCAGGTAGGACAGGGTCAGCGCGTAGAGGACCAGCCCGAGGGCGAAGCCGGCGCCGTCCGAGGGGTTCAGGCTCGGCCGTGGCGCGCTGACCTGCGGGGTGATCGTGTCCGCGGCCTGCGCAACGCGTCGTGCCCGGCTCGAGGTCGACGCCTTCCCGGTCGAGGCGGGCGACCGCTGCTCTTGCCGGCGGCCGCAGGTCGCGCCCGTGGGGAAGATGGGCGCGACCCGCCGGCGGCCGCTGCCGTTTCCGGGGGCCGCCCGGCCGCGCGGTGCGGGCGCGAGCCGGTGGGCTTCGTCGGCGTCGGCTTCTCGCCGCCGGCCTGGTCGAGGTCGTCGACCCCGCGGTGGTACGCGTCGAGCAGATCATCGTCGACCTGGACGAACTCAGGCGGAGGCTCGCCGCGGCGACCGAGGTCGTACGCGGTGGCGAGCTTGGCCTGAGCCGGTCGCGCCACTGTGCGCGCTACGCCGAGGCCAGCGGGGTGAGCTCGTCGAGCGGCACGCGCTCGCCGACCGGCTCGAACGGGGCGACCCGCGCGGTGCCGGACTCCTCGTCGACCTCGACCACGATCCCGAGGTGGGCGGTGGTCCGCTCGGTGAACCGGTCGTGCTGCTCGTACTCGACGAGCGTGCCGACCTCGATCGTCGCCGCGGTGGCGTACGACGCGTCGTCCACGTCGGCGAGGGACGCGTCGTCTCCAGCTGGCGCCTCGGTCGCGCCGCCGGTCGTCGCGCCGGCGCCATCGGCCGGCTCGTTCTCGCCGGTGGTGGCCGCGGTGTCCGGCGGGTAGGCGCCGCCGTAGCCGGGGCCGGCCGTGCCGGCGGGGATGGGCTGCTCGTCTTCATGCGCGGGGTCCCTCGCTCGCTACTTGCCGACGGTGACGGCGGCCCGGACCGGGCCGACGCGCGCCGAGGTGGACACGGCCATGAGGCCGAAGGTGGCCGCGGCGAGCAGCCCGAACACGAACAGCGGCGAGTCCGGGTGCCAGGGCGGATCAGGGTGTTGTCGGCCACGCCGGGGCCGGCGACCTGCGGCAGCTGGCTGTCGTTGCTGGTCGCCGCCGCGAACGGGTCGAGGCGGTACTTCGATGCGGCGCTCGGCGCCTGGTAGCCCACCTCAGGCACCCGCGCCGGCCGCGAAGATGACCTCCTGGAAGTACTCGACCGCGGGGCCGGTCAGCGAGACGCCGGACGGGATCTCGATGCCGAGGCGCAGCTCGGAGGTCGTGCCCTGGTCGACGACGTCGCGGAACGCGTTCTCGTGGGCGAACTCGTGCACCCCGAAGCCCCAGATGCCGCCCACGTCGACCGTGTAGGCGCGCTCGTTGACCTCGCGCAGGTGCATGCCGTTGGAGAACTCGTCGGGCGTCTCGTTGCCGCTGTAGCGCCACGAGAGCTTGCCGAAGTTGGTCGCGTTCATCACCAGCGGCGCCGCGGCGGCGCCGGCGCCGGAGTAGACCTGGAAGGCGGCGCGGAGCAGGCTCCGGCCGACGCCCTGACCGGCGAGGCGCACCTCGTTGACGCCGTTGGAGACGGCGGTGTCGCGGCTCTCGATGAGCGAGTGGAACAGGCTCAGGTCGGGCACGACGATCTCGCCGTCGGCGCCGACCGGGATCGAGAACTTCGTCGAGATCACCTGCAGCGTCCCCGTGAGGGTCGGCGCGGTGCCGCCGGTGAACAGCGCGCTGACCTCGTTCCAGTCGATGTCGAGGGTGAGGTCGGTCGAGCTGGTGGCGCAGAAGATCGCGCCGGCGAGGTCGACCATGTCGTCGGCGACCGGGATCGACCACTGCAGCTCGACCGGGTAGGTGCCGGCCGACAGCGACGACGCCGAGCCCACGCCCCAGTCTTCGCACGCCTGCTTCAGGGTGCCCTGGGTGCGCGCGGTGCCGCCGACGGTGGCGGACACGCCGCGGTCATTGCGGTCGCCGCGGGCCATGTAGTCGCGGACCTTCAGCTTCAGGCCCGAGGCGCTGATGATGTTGCTCTGGCCGTTGGCTGTGAACTTCGCCTTCTTGAGCAGGTCGTAGGGCCACCGCGCGGTCGACGAGACGCCGGCGCCGGTGACGACGAGCGAGCCGGAGAACCGCACCAGCAGCTCGCCGAGGATGTCGCTCTTGCGGATCGGCACACTGTCGGGGTTGCCGAGGCCGGCGAACGCCTTCGACACCTCCTGCGTGGTGTGCCGACGGGTCCGCGCGAAGAACTCCTCCGGGCGCACCGACGTCGCGGGGACGGCGATGCCCTGGAGGTAGCGGACCGGGGCGGTGGCGGTGGCAGAGGGTCGCATCAGCCGTTCCTTCTCGTGATGTAGTCGCGGAGCGCGCCCAGGCCGGGCACGTGCTCCTCGAAGCGGTCGGCCGCGATGTTGAACACGACCGGAGCGATGAGGCTGACCCCGCCGACGGCGAGCCAGAACGTCAGCGGGCGACCGCGGCGCACTCAGGCCGCCCGGCGCATGCGGGTCGTCGCGGCTGCGGCGGTGCCGTTGGAACGGACGCGCTCGTAGGCGACGATGGTCAGCAGCGAGACGCCGACCATGTAGAGCAGGGTCTTCTTCGACACGGGGGCTCCTCGCGTTGGCGGCGGGATTCGCGGGGACGCCAACCGGAGAAGCGACAGCCAGGGTGCGACCGGTGCCGTCTCCGGCGGCGCACCTCCGCTGTGACTCGCACACCGTCGGCGTCGGCCGGGCGCGACGCAAGCCCTTCGGCGAGGTTCACCCCGGTGAACTTCGCTACCGTGGTCGAGCCGGGGCGGCAGTCGCATCCCCCGTCGGCACCGCCCCGGCGCCTAGCAAGTCGTCTCTCGAGGATCTGCGCGACGGCTACGTGGCGCCGAGCAGCGGCAGGGGCGGCATCCGGTAGAGCCGGTGCTCCTTGGTGCCCAGAGCAGGAACCAGTGGTCACCGCGGCGGAAGGTCGCGTCGCACTCCTCGCTGAACTTCACCGGCGGGTAGCCGATGCACTTCGCGATCTTGATCCGGTCGTCAGGGTCGGGCAGGTCGTAGACGAACACGAGGTCGGCCTGCATCACGCAGAGCTTGTCGATGTCGATCGGCCGCGGGCAGCACAGCAGCGCCGACGCCCGGTAGTGCCGCGACGCCATCAGCAGCCGGCGGGTGTGCGGGCCGGTCTTGTTGCCGCTGGTGACCATGCCCATCTCGTCGACCCAGAGCAGCGACGGCCGCTCCTTCGGGTACAGCGCCATGCCGACGGCCCGGTCGGCGTCGTCGAGGAAGGTGTGCGAGCCGGGGTCGAGCTTGTAGCGCAGGTTGACCGGCTCGTCGTCCTCCCCTTCGGGCATCTTCGCCGCCGGCTCGTCGATCAGCACCGCGCCCGGCGGGTCAGCGTCGCCGGTGATGTCGAGCACCAGCTTGTCATTCGGATAGGCCCGGTACAGCCGCTCGGCGGCGTAGCTCTTGCCGGAGCCCTTGCGGCCGACGAACAGCGCGATCGTCGAGCGGTCCGGGTCGATGACGAACGGCGACGCCGCGGCGGTCATCCGACGGTCTGGTCGGCGAGCTGGGCGTGATCGGTTTCGGCGACGTCGGGCTGACGGGCGAGCCGGCGCCGGCGGCGCAGCGCCATCCACCGGTCGGCCTGCTTGCCGACGTAGAGCGCGAGAGCGATCAGCGCGCGGATCGCGTCGGCCAGGTCCGGCGTCACCATGTCCTCGGGAACGCGACGGGCGATGAGCGACGCGACGGGCGGCGCGAATCGCTCTTGGTCCTGGTCGTCGGTCAGCCAAAGGTCGGGCTCGTCTTCGGGTGCTAGCCGGCTGTTCAGCCCGGCGCCGGTCGCGCGGAACGCAACCTCAACGGCCTCGCGGATCGCACCGTCGTCAGCGAAAGACACCCGGGATGAGCCACGGGTCTTCCTCGGGCTCGGCGGCGGGTCGCTCTCGCTCTCGTCGGGGTCGGGCAGGTCGGGCTCGTCGAGCTGGGGCGGCAGCTGCTCGGCGTCGCCGAGGGGCGGGCTCGCCGGTGTCGTCTCCGGCCGCCGGCGACGGCTCGGGGCGAACCCCGGTACCGGGACCGTCGTCTGGTTCCCCGAGATCGTCGGGCTCGAAGTCGGGTCCGGGGTCGTCGCCATAGCTCGATACCTCGATCACTTCGTGGGGGTCGGCCGGCGGCGGGTTGCCGGCCGTCGGGTCGGACTCGGGCGGGTTGCTCTCTTTCGGGATGCGCTTCGCGTGCACCCGTAGCTCGCAGTCGGCGTGCGAGCAGGTGCCCTCCCACGTCGTACGACCCGGGTCGGAGACGTGCTCGGTGACGTGGCCGGCTGAACAGGTGCCGCGGACGCGGACTCTCCCCCGCGGTTTGCTCATGCCGGTGATACTCAGCAGGCGACCGGTGATCACGGAAGTGATCAGCCCTTGGCTCCCCGACTTCCCCGGAGACCCGATGGGTGCGACACCGTCCGAAGTACGACTCGACCTCAGCCCGCGGCTCGAAGCTGCCGCCGCAGCTGTACGCGACGCGAAGGAGGCGCTTCAGCTCAAGCTTGAGCAGCGTGACCAGCTGATCGTCCAGGCGGTCGATGAGGGCATGCAGCAGCGGGTCGTGGCGCGGCTCGCCGGCGTCTCGCAGACGCGCGTCATCGCCGTCCTGGCCGGCAGCCAACCCGACGTCGCGGAAAGCGCCTAGACCCCGCGGAGAACTACGCCGGCGGGCAAAGCAATGCCGGCGAGCCGGATCGGCGCCGCGGCCTGGTCGATGGTCACTTCGCCGCCACCGCCCGCGGCTACCTCGTCGATCGCGGCCTGGAGCAGCGCCGCCGGGTTCGAGGTGTCGGGGGCTAGCCGTACGTGGCGGGTCTCGGTCATGATCGGGCTCTCCTACCGACGGGGGTTGGCGCGATGGCGGTTCCGGTGCGATGGGTTCCTACCGGCGGGCTCTACAGCGGCCCGCCGGCGCCCGATGAGCAGGTCTTCTTCACCGGCGAAGGTCCGAGCGACGGTCTGTGCGGCTCGTGCAATCGGGTGCTCGCCCGCTCGATCGACGAAGGGCAGCTCGTCGACCTGACGCTCCGTGTCCGGGCTGCGGCGCAGAGAACAAGACCTAGCCCGCGGGCGCGATCCGGCCGACCTCGAGTTGGGCCAGCGGGTCGCTCGCCGCGACGTCGGTCACGTCCTTGCGGTGGTCGAGGCGTCGGGCCTTGAACGCCGCGGCGGAGACCGGCACGCGGACGCTCCCGACGACCTCGAAGACGGCCTTCCCGCCGTCGATGCGGATCAGCATGCGTCGTCCCTTCTTGGCCGGCGGGGCGATCAGCGCCGCGGCTCGCTGGTTGATGCCGGGCAGGGCGGCGTAGAGCCGGTCACCGGGGCACGCGGTGGCCTTCAGGTCGCGGTGCCCGCCGGTGAACGCCGGCACGGTGAGCGCGCCGAGTTGGACGAACTCGACCAGCAGCTCGGCGGCGGTGTTCAACGCCGCCGGCGTCGGCTCGGTCTCCGTGAAGTCGCCGGCGAAGGCGACGCCGAGCGAGATGCTGTTGCGGTGAGCGGTGTGGCTGCCCAGCCGGCCGACCCCGCACCCCTCGTAGGCTCGGCCGCTCGGGAAGATCACCGCGGTGTAGCTGACCGTCGTGCGGAACCGCTGCCAGGCGATCCGTTCGAGGGCGCGCATTGCGGCCATCTCCTCGGCCGGCGTCGACCAGGTGCCCGGCGCCGCGGTGTGGTGCAGCCACGCCTCTTTCGCGGGGAGAGCGACGGCCGATCCCGCCGGGTGATCAGGCTTCCAGGCACGCCGCGGTGCGAGCTTCATGCGGGTGAGCATCGGTGCCGCCCTGTTGCTCACGTAAGTGATCAAGGCTCAGACTCACCCGGGTGAAGCGTCATCGAGAACTCGATGCGCTACCGGGGGACGTCGTGACGCGCCGCGTCGGGTACGACGAAACGGTCGGCGTCTTCGAGCAGCCAGGGCTCTCGCACCCGATCGCGCTCTACATCAGCCACCGGGCCGACCGCGGCGCCCGCGAGCAAACCCATCTGTCGTACGACGACGCGCGCTGGCTGGTCGGCGAGCTGCTGCGTCACCTCCGCAACGAGATCGGCGTCGGCACGGCCGACCTAGGCGTGATCGTCGGCGAGCTGGACCAGCTGGCAGAGGAGTTTGTGCAGCTGCGTCGGCGGCTCCTCGCCATTGCCGCTCCGCTTCGCGACCCAACAATGCGTCGCGAGCCCGAAAACGACACGATCGCCAAATACCCGGCCTGACGCCGCCGGCGTGCAACTCTCGGTCCAGAGTTTCGCGGATCGGGCGTCGCGAACGGCGCCCCTAGAGCATTTAGGAGGCGCCTTTCTATTTCACAGGGAAATGCTCCCGATAAACCGGGTGTGACTGGTGCGAAATGCGTTATCTAAAGTGGCCAGAGTGAAATAGATAAACTGACCACCGACGTTCGACACTATGTCAACTCGACCGGAGTCCCCCAGGTCCCAGCGGTAACACCGCGACGACCCCACGGACGCCCGGAACCCCTTCGCCCGAGGGGGTTCCGGGCTTCGGGAGCCCACAGCTCCGACAGCACAAAGCCCGGGGTAGCAGCCCCGGGCTCTGGCCTTGCTGTGTCTCCCGTTGCGAGGTCGACGCGTCAAACAATACCCCGGGTAGCAGCCCGGAGTTTGTAAATCGGGCGGGCGTGTCGGCCTCCATTTCTCGAAATGGAGCCCGTTGCGATGAACGCTCAGCCCAACCCGAACAGCCAGCGTAGGACCCAGCTCCGACAGATCGGGCCGGCCGCGCCGTGCACCGTCTGCGGCCACCGGTTCATCTCCCCCACCGGCGCCGAGGTCTGCGGCCGGTGCAACCCGCACGTCCGCAGCTTCGGCCCGGCCGACGACACGCCGGTCGACTTCCGGCTGACGCTCGACGGATTCCTCGCGCTCACCCTGGCGGCGTGCTGATGTCGGCGGGCAGCGTCATTGGCCACCTGGTGGTCCGGTTCGCCGCGGCCCTGGTGCTGGTGATCCTCGCCGCCGGCACGGCCAGCGTCGCCCGCGACGCCGACCAGCTGGGGATGCGCCGGCGCGCGAACGTCGGGCTCACCCTCGCGGCGGCGTGCGTCGCGCTCGCCGGTTGGCTGGTGTGGGCGTGAGCGCCACGGACGGAGTGACCTACGAGCCCGGCGCGGTCCTCCGCTCGATGCAGCAAGTCGTCGACGAGCTGCACGCCGAGAACAGCCTCGGTCAGTGCACGGCCGGCTGTCTCGGCGTCGTCGTCGACGGGCACGGTCGGCGGACCGTTGTCCGGGCCGAGTGGCCCTGCCCGACGACGCTGCTGCTAGAGCCGCACGTCCGCGCGTTCGAGCAGCTGGTGGCCCAGCTCGGGGAGTTACGCGCGCGGCTGATCGGCGGGGCGGTGCCGAGGTGCTCTGCGTGTGGCGGCGTGCTGTCGGAGGTGCCGCCGTACCCGTCGTGTGCTGACGACGGCGCCGAGGTCGTCGGCGCGCGCGCCTGCGACGACTGCGGCAACGTCTTCCCCCCAGGCGGTGGCTCGTGAGCACCGACCTGGGCAGTTGCGCGATGTGCATCTCGATCCGGTTCGAGGACGTCAACGCCCACCGGCCGGACGGTCTCTGCTGGCAGGTCGCCGACGCGGTGACGACGGTCGTCGGCACGTCGGCCTGCGCGCTGCACGCCTACGCCGCGGTGAAGGTCGTCGGGCTCCTCGCCGACCAGTGGCGCGCCGCGTCGCTCGCGGGGATCAGGTGGCCCCGATGAGCGCCGCGCTGGTGGCGGTTCGCGCTCCCCTGCGCGGCCGGCTACGCGACGACGAGATGGGGCCGACAGAGGCGTGGATCGACCAGCACGCCGGGCTCAAGGGCTCGAACCGAGCGGTCATGCGCGCCATCGCGTGGTACGTCGACCGGTTCGGGCTGAAGGCCTATCCCAGCGTCGCGCAGCTGGTGGCGCGGTCGGGGGTCAGCGAGTCGACGGTGCACCGCGTACGGCGCCGTCAGGAGGCTTCCGGGCTGCTCCTGGTGCAGCGCAACCCGGGCCGCGGGCTAGGCAACATCTGGGCTATCCACAGGGGTGCCAACGTGACACCCCTTCGGCTGGTCGGCGGGTGCCAAAGTGACACCCCTTCGGGGGGGTCCGAGCGTGGATCGAGTGTCAAAGTGACACCCCACGGTTTTCAGGTTTTTGGTCTTGAACAGCACCCCCCCTATCCCCCCCAAGCCGAAGCCTACGACGAGCCGGCTTCGCCGGCGCTCAACCCAGAGGCCGGCTTCGCCGGCAAGACCGAGCCGGCTTCGCCGGCGCAGCTGAGGTCGGTGGGGTCGAGCCGAGCGGGGACACCTCGGCCAGGTGCGCCGTGTCCGGCCGCGACGGCCCGCGGGAGCGCCTGTCCGCGGTGCCGGGCATGCGGGACGACCCCCCGGCAGGTCTGGCGCGCTCAGGCCCGCGAGGCCCGCTACGCCGCGGCAGCCGAGCGGATCGCCGAGCAGCTCGCCGCGTCGACGCGCGACACGTCGACGCGCGACACGTCGAGGCCACCGGTGGCGTCGTGCCCGCACGGCGACCCGAACGGCCGGCCGAGCTGCGCGCTGTGCCGGCACGGGGTGACCGATGCCTGAGTCGATCGGGTGCGTCCGCGACGACGCCGGCCGGGTCTACGTCGAGGTCGGGTCGGTCGCGAGGTGGCTCGCCGACCACGCCCAGGGCGAGGACAGCGCCGGCCGGCCGGAGGTGGCGGGCTACCTCCGCTGGGTTGCTCTTGCGCTCCTCGGGCTCGTCGACCCGCTACCGGGCGAGCCGCCCAGCTGGCCCCGGCCACGACGAGCACACCCGGGTGAACCGTCGTGACCGCCGGCGGCGGCGACGCGTCGTCGGCGACGTCGGCGACGTGTCCGTGGTGCACGGGGCCGATGCCGGCGGGCCGACGGCGGGACTCGAAGTGGTGCGGGAAGCGGTGCCGGCAGGCGTCGCATCGGTTCGGCTCGCAGGGGCCGGCCGTCGTCGCTGCTGGCCGGGCGCGACGGTTCGCGTACGCCGACCCGCCCTACCCGGGCATGAGCGAGCGGTACTACGCCGGCCATCCGGACTTCGCCGGCGAGGTCGATCACGCGCAGCTCGTCGCGCAGCTGGTGACGACGTTTCCCGACGGGTGGGCGCTGTCGACCAGCTCGAAGACGCTCGCCCAGGTGCTCGCGCTGTGCCCGGACGACGTGCGGATCGGCGCGTGGACGAAGCCCGCTCCCCCGGGCTACACCGCGCGGGCGCGCTGCTCGTGGGAGCCGGTGATCTTCGCCGGTGGCCGGCCGCGGCCGGTCGGCTCGCCGACGCTGCTCGACTGGGTGCACGCGGCGCCGATGCGCAGCTACCCGGGTGCGGTGACCGGGACGAAGCCGCCGGGGTTCTGCCGGTGGGTGTTCGACTGCCTGGGCGCGCAGCCGGGCGACGAGCTGGTCGACCTGTTCCCCGGCTCCGGCGCGGTCGGCCGGGCGTGGGACCGGTACGTGTCGCCGGTCGACGGGCGACCCGTCGTCGAGGACCTGGGCGACGCCGGCGGGGCTGGTCCGATCACCCCAGCCCGGCCGGGATCGGGGCTCTCCGTCGATCCTGGGCCGTCCGATTCGCGCGAATCCGTCCACCTGGTGCCCGCGACGGGTCACCCGGGCCCGGGCGACGCGTCGGCCGGCGATCGCCACGAGTCGCGTCGGCCTCGAGCGCGACGCGACGGATCGGGCTCGCTCGAGGTCCTGGGCGACGCGTTGCTGCGGTCGTTCGCGGATCCACGCGACGCGTCGACCCCGCTCGAGGTGCGACGCGACGCGTCGTCGCTGCAGGAGGCCGACGGGTCGCGTAGTGCGGCCGCGGGCGGCTAGATGTGCACGGTGTTGTGTTCGATGACGGCGTAGCTCAGGTCGGTGATGTTGTGCAGCAGGGCGCCGGTGAGGTTGCCGGTCAGCACGTTGTCGGTGACGACGCAGACCGGCGGGTCGACGGTGGTCACGATGTTGATGCCGTACCGCTGAAGCCGGGTCGCTCGGTCGTCGTAGGCGGTGCATCCGCGGATGGTGAAGCGGTCTGCGGCGCCGCCGACGCGGATGCCGTCGCTGGAGGAGTTGGTGACGTGCGCGCCGTCGATCGAGAAGCCGCTGCTCGTGGTCACTGAGATGCCGTAGAAGGCGCCGGCGACGCCCTGGCCGGAGCCGCGGACCCGGGCCTTGATCAGGCACCGCTCGCTGTTGCCGATGGTCATGCCGGTGTCTGCGCTGTCGGTGAAGCGGCACGTCTGGTCGACGACGAGGTCGGGGCAGTAGGTCGCTTGCAGGCCGTAGGTGCGGGCGCCCTCGATGCGCACGCCGGACAGCGTCGCGCCGGTGATCGGGTTCGCGGCGGTGCCGGCGAGCCAGACTGCCGGCTTCGCGCCCTGGCCGGCGACGTCGCTCAGCTGGACGGCCTGGAAGTCGTCGACGGTGAGGTCGACGACGTTGTGTCCGCCGTCGACGGTGACGTAGAGCGCGATGCCCTTGCAGCCGTTGAGCTTGATGCTGCGCAGCGTGGTGCGCATCGAGCCGCGGATGCGGACGCCGCCGATGCTCACGCTCGGCGAGAGGTTGTGCACGTTGACCGCGTTCACGTTGGCGATGGTCACGTCTTCGCAGGTCGTCGCTCCGGTGTTCTGGATGACCGACGCCGCGGCCATGTTGCAGGTGTCGATCTCCCAGCCGTCGACCACGACGCGGCGGATCGTGGCGCCGGTGGCGGTCTCGACGTTGATCGGGATGTAGCCGGTGTCCTTGCTGGTGCACCCGGTCACGGTCCAGTCGGAGCCCCAGAACAGCGACAGGTCGGACTGGCCGTTGTTCTCGAAGTGGCAGCCGCGGACGCGCGCCCGGTCGGTCGAGGCGCCCCAGGCCAGCAGGCCGTAGCCGCCGCTGAAGCTCGGCATGACGGCGAGCGCGTTGCGGAAGGTGCAGCCCTCGATCTCGACGTCTTCGCAGCCGATCAGCTCCAGGCAGTTGCTCCGCTCCCCCGCCGCGAGGTTGTCGCGGTTGCCGTCGAGGGTGACGCCGCGTAGCCCGATGCGGCCGGCGCCGCTGGCCCAGACCACGGCGTTATAGGAGGCGGTCACGCTGCTGTACGCCTTGAGCCGGATGACCGCGCCGAAGACGCTCACCAGCTCGACGCCGGGCAGCAGCCGGACACACCGGTTCGAGTCGAGCGGGTCGGGCTCGACGTCGTAGATGCCGATGGGCACCAGGACGTGCCCGCCGCCCGCGGCGTAGCAGGCCGCGATGGCCTCGGTGAACGCCGGCCGGTCGTTGATGCCGAGGCCGGTGCCCACGGCGCCGTAGCTCTTGACGTTGACCTGGAAGCGGACCTCGCTCGGCAGGCGCGTCGTGCTGCCCAGGCCGGTGAAGGTCATCCGTACGCTCCGGCGCGGGTGGCGAGGTGGTAGTCGATGCTGGCAATGCCGACGGCGCCGGCGGTGACCGTGTCGGTCCACCGCACGATCAGCGATCGGCCGGCCTCGATGACGTAGACGCCGACGCCGGCGGAGATGTCGAGGTTCCCCGCGGGGGTCCAGTCGACCAGGCCGCGGGCGGTCGCCTCACCCACGTAGACGTAGGCGGAGCACTCGTCGCCGTCGATGCTCACGGTGAGCCGGTTGACGACCCAGAGCCGGCCGGGCTCGACCTCGTCGAACGTCGCGGTGACGGCCCCGGAGTGGTCGGCCGGCTCCGTCTCGGCGCGCGCGCTCTTGAGGTCGAGGTAGACCAGCTGCTGCGCCCACGGTCGGGGCTGGGGCAGCTGCGTGAGACCGCCGGCCATCGTTCGAGCTAACCGGGCAGGAACTTGGTCGCGAACGGCCGCGGCTTCCCGCGGTTCTCGTAGGCGTCCCACAGCAGCAGCGAGCCGATCACATAGGCCGCCATGCCGCCGTAGAGCGCCGTACGCCGATCAGCGATCCACGGGCGGCGCCGGCGGCTCACGCGGGCTCCTGGGCGCTCTCAGCCGTCGCCTCAGCTGGAGCTGACACGTCGTGCAGCGCCGGCGCGCCGGCCGCGGCCTCGACGGCGTCGATCTCGGCCTGGATCGCCGCCATGTCGGCGTCGTGGGCGCGGCGCAGCGCGCGCAGCTCCTTCGCGGCCCACAGGACGGTGCCGAGCCCGGTCAGCACGTTGAGCCACGCGCGGAGCCGGGCCTGGTCGCGGTCGCAGTCGACGCACGGCGAGGTCATCGCGGGGCCTTGTCGGTGGCGCGGCGGGCGCGCGGGGCGGGCATCGACGCGCCGGCGCCGGCGCCGGCGCCGCCGACGGCGATCAGCGGGAGGAACGCCGGCACCTCGTGGCCGGTCACTCCGAAGATCGTCGCGCACACCACGGCGAGCGCAGCGAGCGCGTAGCCGGCCAGGTCGGTTCTCATCGGTGATCTCCTGTCTGACGGCGCTCGGCGCCGTTCCATGGGGTCGGCTTGCGCAGCTGCACGACCGTCTCGACGGTGCCGAGGCGCTGCTCGTGGTCGAGCACCTGAGCGGCGAGGTCTGCGGTGCGGGCGGTGTTGGCCTCGACCTTCGACAGCAGGTCGGTCGTGTCGCGCGCCCAGGTGATGACGGCGACGACGACGCGCCGCAGCGGCCGATAGACCCATCGGCGCAGCGCCTCGAAGGCGGTGCCGGCCGCGGCGATGAACAGCAGGATCTGGGTCGCGTTCACGGCAGCATCACGATGTACGGGCCGGAGCCGCCGTTGCCGATCGACGCCGCGGCGATCGTCGCGGGGACGTCGCTCTGCCCGCTGAGCGCGCCGAAGATCCGCGGCTCGGCGGTCGCCACGTCGGGGAAGGTGCCGCTGCCGCCGGCGACGCCGGGCATGCCGCTGCCGATGAACAGCGCGCTGACCGCGTACCGCTGGCCCTTGACCTTCGCGAACGGGGCGACGAGGGCGCGCGTGTAGGCCGTCGATGCGACGGTGAACAGGGTCGTGTCGTTGGCGGTGACGCCCATGAGGGTCAGGCTCAGGTCGGCCTCGACCCGGAAGACGCAGAGCTTCGCCAGGGTGAGCCCGGAGCCGGCGGCGCCGGAGTTGGCGCGCAGCTGGGTGACCGTCTCGGTGGTCTTCGCGGTACCGGCGGTGAACCGCATCTGCCCAGACGTCGCGGTGTACGCCGACGCGCTGGTGTTGCGGCGGTGCGGGAACGCCTCACCGACGTTGAGCAGGTCCGTCGCGAGGCCGACCAGCGGCTCGGCGCCGAGGCTGGCCAGGGTGGGCATGTCGACGCCGCTGCTGCTCATCCGCCACCGCCGAGGAACACCGACCCGTCGGCGCTGCCGGAGACGCGCACCAGCCGAAGTCCGCTCACGGCGATGCCGTTCGGGCCGAACCAGTCGCGCACGCTCTCGCCGGCGGCGAGGGTGATGGCCGCGACGAGCGCGCCGTCGTCGGATTCGCCAGCGCGCAGCTCGATGACGGCGCGGGCAGCGCCGGTCGTCTCGCGCAGCGCGAAGCCGTGCAGGGTGTTGGGCACGGTGGTGAGCTGGGTGCTGTTGCTGGCGGCGCGGGCGACGACCGGCACCGGGTAGGCGGCGGGCAGGCGCAGCCGCGGCGGTCCGTCGAGGTCGCCGCGCAGCTGCGCGATCAGCTCGCCGAGGAGCCCGGCGAGCTCGTCGAGGGTGGTGGCCTGGGTTCGCTTCTCGCTCATGCCGCCGACGCTCCCTTGGTGACGACCAGCGCCGCGGCCTGCTGGGCCTTGTCGCGGGTGCGGTCGATGGTCGGCTGGACGCCGCGGTAGAAGCCGGCGACGACCAGGGCTACGCCGCCGAGGACGAACGTCATGCGCAGCGCGAGCGGCACGAGGGCTTCCATCAGCTCGCCGCCGGCCTTTCCGGCGAGCTTGCCGGGCAGCTTGAACGGGTTGAGGTCGGACGGGTCGAAACCCGGGGTGAGGTCGATCACCTGGGTGACCTGCGCGCCCGGGCTCGACGGCTGTCCCGGACCGACCCGGGGCACGCCGGGAACGGCCGGCTGTGCGGGGTAGCGCGCCGGGCCGGTGAGGTGGTCGGGGCTGCGGCCGGCGACGACGGCGGCGACGTCGGCCAGGTGCGCGCGGTACTTCCCCGAGGTGAAGACGGTCCATGGTGACCAGTGGCTGCCGCCGCGGCTGATCTGGCCCATGGCCCGCGCGTTGCCCTCCGCGGTGAGCAGCGCCGCGCGGTCCCAGCGGATCGACCCTTCGTCGCGGTTCGGGCAGGAGTTGATCTGCCACAGCCCGAGCGACACGCAGCCGGCCTTCGGGTTGTTGATGTCGCCGACGCGCTCGACGATCAGCCCGGACTCACCGATGGCGACCGCGACGGCCAGCGTGGCCGCAGTCGGTGACAGGCCGGCGACGTCGCGGGCGAGCCGGTAGCACTCGCCCACGGTGATCCGGCTCACCAGGACCCGCCGTTCGCGGCCTTCGCTGCCAGCTCGGCCTGACCGCGCGCCGAGGCCATGTGCGCGACCTTCTGCGCCTGCGTCATCTGGTCCCAGCGCAGGCCGGGGAACAGCGGCGCGGGCAGACCACCGGCGGGCTGAGCCGGCGGCTGTGCGGTCGGCCCGGGCGCCGGCAGGGCCGGCCGCGGCGCCGGCCAGGAGATCACCCGCACCGGTGTGAACGGCTGCGGCACCGGCGTCGGGGTCGTCGTGTCACCGGCCGGCCGCGGGTTGCCGATGGTGATCCGGTTCGCGGCGTCGGTCAGCGCCTCGATCTGCGGCTGGAGCGTGTTGATGATGTCGCTCGCGGTCGAGTCGTAGGTGCCGCCGGCGCCGGTAAAGCTCTGGCCGGCCCCTCCCCCACCGGGCGCGTAGCTCGTCGGCGCCGGGTTGCCGGGCTGGCGGTCCTTTCCTCGAGCGCGCAACGCGAGCGCGCCCACGACGACGCCGCCGGCGGCGAGCAGCTTCGTGCGGTGAGTGCGGATGAACCGCTTCGGGTCGACGCGCACTAGCGCCGCCGGCGGTAGAGCCGATTGGCGAGCAGGCTCATCGTCGGATCGACCTGGGCGCTGACCGCGATGGCGTTGTCGAACTCCGCCGGCGTCTCCTTGTAGAGCACCGCGGTGTGAGCCAGCGCCGCCGCGCCCTTCATCCGCTGGTGCGGCGGCGCGTCGCCGGTCCAGGTGCGCGAGGGGTCGTCGTCGGCCGCGGCGTAGATGGTGCCGACGTGGCCGGACAGGCCGCGGCCGGCCATGCCGGACAGCGCCCGGACCAGGTGCTCTCCGGGCGGGTCGCCGGCGTAGTCGCGGACGACGACGGCGATCTCGTTGGCGACGCGGCGCATGACCTAGCGCCCCTGGAGCGTCTTCGCGAAGCTCGACGCGCCGGCGGCGCCCTGCGAGATCACGGTGCCGGCACGCGAGCCGTTGTAGACGACGATGTAGAGCGCGATCAGCCCGGCCGTGTAGCCGAGGAAGCTCTTGTTACGCATAGTTGGCGCTCCCGGTGAGTGGGGTCGAGCTGGGCGGCGGAACGGGCTGGACGTCGGGGCGGATCGGGATCGGTCGCGGCGCGGTCGGCGTGCCGGTCGAGCTGCTGGGCTGCGTGCCTGCCGCCGCGCGCCGGTCGGGGATGGCCGGCACGTCGGGGCTGAGCAGCCGCTCCGCCATGCCGGCGAGGAGGCTGACCGCCCCGCCGGCCCGCTTTGCGGCCTGGTCGCTGCCGACGACCGCCTGCAATGCGATCAGCGCGAGCACGCCGGCCAGCAGGCCGCGCAGGCCCTTCACGCCAGGTCCAGTCGGCCGATCGCGTCGCCGGCGAGGACCTGGGAGAGGACCCAGGCGCCGACGATCACGAGGAAGATGCCGCCGGCGTTCACTTCGGCTGCACCCGGTTCACGAACTTCGCGGCTAGCCACCGCTTCGGGCCGGCCGGCCCCTCACGCAGGTAGGACAGGGTCAGCGCGTAGAGGACCAGCCCGAGGGCGAAGCCGGCGCCGTCCGAGGGGTTCAGGCTCGGCCGTGGCGCGCTGACCTGCGGGGTGATCGTGTCCGCGGCCTGCGCAACGCGTCGTGCCCGGCTCGAGGTCGACGCCTTGCCGGTCGACGGGCGACCGCTGCTCTTGCCGGAGGCCGCAGGTCGCGCCCGTGGGGAAGATGGGCGCGACCCGCCGGCCGCTCCGTTTCCGGGTGGCCGCCCGGCCGCGCGGTGCGGGCGCGAGCCGGTGGGCTTCGTCGGCGTCGGCTTCTCGCCGCCGGCCTGGTCGAGGTCGTCGACCCCGCGGTGGTACGCGTCGAGCAGATCATCGTCGACCTGGACGAACTCAGGCGGAGGCTCGCCGCGGCGACCGAGGTCGTACGCGGTGGCGAGCTTGGCCTGAGCCGGTCGCGCCACTGTGCGCGCTACGCCGAGGCCAGCGGGGTGAGCTCGTCGAGCGGCACGCGCTCGCCGACCGGCTCGAACGGGGCGACCCGCGCGGTGCCGGACTCCTCGTCGACCTCGACCACGATCCCGAGGTGGGCGGTGGTCCGCTCGGTGAACCGGTCGTGCTGCTCGTACTCGACGAGCGTGCCGACCTCGATCGTCGCCGCGGTGGCGTACGACGCGTCGTCCACGTCGGCGAGGGACGCGTCGTCTCCAGCTGGCGCCTCGGTCGCGCCGCCGGTCGTCGCGCCGGCGCCATCGGCCGGCTCGTTCTCGCCGGTGGTGGCCGCGGTGTCCGGCGGGTAGGCGCCGCCGTAGCCGGGGCCGGCCGTGCCGGCGGGGATGGGCTGCTCGTCGTTCATGCGCGGGGTCCCTCTCTCACTTCTTGCCGACGGTGACGGCGGCCCGGACCGGGCCGACGCGCGCCGAGGTGGACACGGCCATGAGGCCGAAGGTGGCCGCGGCGAGCAGCCCGAACACGAACAGCGGCGAGTCCGGGTGCCACGGGCGAATCAGGGTGTTGTCGGCCACGCCGGGGCCGGCGACCTGCGGCAGCTGGCTGTCGTTGCTGGTCGCCGCCGCGAACGGGTCGAGGCGGTACTTCGATGCGGCGCTCGGCGCCTGGTAGCCCACCTCAGGCACCCGCGCCGGCCGCGAAGATGACCTCCTGGAAGTACTCGACCGCGGGGCCGGTCAGCGAGACGCCGGCCGGGATCTCGATGCCGAGGCGCAGCTCGGAGGTCGTGCCCTGGTCGACGACGTCGCGGAACGCGTTCTCGTGGGCGAACTCGTGCACCCCGAAGCCCCAGATGCCGCCCACGTCGACCGTGTAGGCGCGCTCGTTGACCTCGCGCAGGTGCATGCCGTTGGAGAACTCGTCGGGCGTCTCGTTGCCGCTGTAGCGCCACGAGAGCTTGCCGAAGTTGGTCGCGTTCATCACCAGCGGCGCCGCGGCGGCGCCGGCGCCGGAGTAGACCTGGAAGGCGGCGCGGAGCAGGCTCCGGCCGACGCCCTGACCGGCGAGGCGCACCTCGTTGACGCCGTTGGAGACGGCGGTGTCGCGGCTCTCGATGAGCGAGTGGAACAGGCTCAGGTCGGGCACGACGATCTCGCCGTCACCGCCGACCGGGATCGAGAACTTCGTCGAGATCACCTGCAGCGTCCCCGTGAGGGTCGGCGCGGTGCCGCCGGTGAACAGCGCGCTGACCTCGTTCCAGTCGATGTCGAGGGTGAGGTCGGTCGAGCTGGTGGCGCAGAAGATCGCGCCGGCGAGGTCGACCATGTCGTCGGCGACCGGGATCGACCACTGCAGCTCGACCGGGTAGGTGCCGGCCGACAGCGACGACGCCGAGCCCACGCCCCAGTCCTCGCACGCCTGCTTCAGGGTGCCCTGGGTGCGCGCGGTGCCGCCGACGGTGGCCGACACGCCGCGGTCATTGCGGTCGCCGCGGGCCATGTAGTCGCGGACCTTCAGCTTCAGGCCCGAGGCGCTGATGATGTTGCTCTGGCCGTTGGCTGTGAACTTCGCCTTCTTGAGCAGGTCGTAGGGCCACCGCGCGGTCGACGAGACGCCGGCGCCGGTGACGACGAGCGAGCCGGAGAACCGCACCAGCAGCTCGCCGAGGATGTCGCTCTTGCGGATCGGCACACTGTCGGGGTTGCCGAGGCCGGCGAACGCCTTCGACACCTCCTGCGTGGTGTGCCGACGGGTCCGCGCGAAGAACTCCTCCGGGCGCACCGACGTCGCGGGGACGGCGATGCCCTGGAGGTAGCGGACCGGGGCGGTGGCGGTGGCAGAGGGTCGCATCAGCCGTTCCTTCTCGTGATGTAGTCGCGGAGCGCGCCCAGGCCGGGCACGTGCTCCTCGAAGCGGTCGGCCGCGATGTTGAACACGACCGGAGCGATGAGGCTGACCCCGCCGACGGCGAGCCAGAACGTCAGCGGGCGACCGCGGCGCACTCAGGCCGCCCGGCGCATGCGGGTCGTCGCGGCTGCGGCGGTGCCGTTGGAACGGACGCGCTCGTAGGCGACGATGGTCAGCAGCGAGACGCCGACCATGTAGAGCAGGGTCTTCTTCGACACGGGGGCTCCTCGCGTTGGCGGCGGGATTCGCGGGGACGCCAACCGGAGAAGCGACAGCCAGGGTGCGACCGGTGCCGTCTCCGGCGGCGCACCTCCGCTGTGACTCGCACACCGTCGGCGTCGGCCGGGCGCGACGCAAGCCCTTCGGCGAGGTTCACCCCGGTGAACTTCGCTACCGTGGTCGAGCCGGGGCGGCAGTCGCATCCCCCGTCGGCACCGCCCCGGCGCCTAGCAAGTCGTCTCTCGAGGATCTGCGCGACGGCTACGTGGCGCCGAGCAGCGGCAGGGGCGGCATCCGGTAGAGCCGGTGCTCCTTGGTGACCCAGAGCAGGAACCAGTGGTCACCGCGGCGGAAGGTCGCGTCGCACTCCTCGCTGAACTTCACCGGCGGGTAGCCGATGCACTTCGCGATCTTGATCCGGTCGTCAGGGTCGGGCAGGTCGTAGACGAACACGAGGTCGGCCTGCATCACGCAGAGCTTGTCGATGTCGATCGGCCGCGGGCAGCACAGCAGCGCCGACGCCCGGTAGTGCCGCGACGCCATCAGCAGCCGGCGGGTGTGCGGGCCGGTCTTGTTGCCGCTGGTGACCATGCCCATCTCGTCGACCCAGAGCAGCGACGGCCGCTCCTTCGGGTACAGCGCCATGCCGACGGCCCGGTCGGCGTCGTCGAGGAAGGTGTGCGAGCCGGGGTCGAGCTTGTAGCGCAGGTTGACCGGCTCGTCGTCCTCCCCTTCGGGCATCTTCGCCGCCGGCTCGTCGATCAGCACCGCGCCCGGCGGGTCAGCGTCGCCGGTGATGTCGAGCACCAGCTTGTCATTCGGATAGGCCCGGTACAGCCGCTCGGCGGCGTAGCTCTTGCCGGAGCCCTTGCGGCCGACGAACAGCGCGATCGTCGAGCGGTCCGGGTCGATGACGAACGGCGACGCCGCGGCGGTCATCCGACGGTCTGGTCGGCGAGCTGGGCGTGATCGGTTTCGGCGACGTCGGGCTGACGGGCGAGCCGGCGCCGGCGGCGCAGCGCCATCCACCGGTCGGCCTGCTTGCCGACGTAGAGCGCGAGAGCGATCAGCGCGCGGATCGCGTCGGCCAGGTCCGGCGTCGCCATGTCCTCGGGAACGCGACGGGCGATGAGCGACGCGACGGGCGGCGCGAATCGCTCTTGGTCCTGGTCGTCGGTCAGCCAAAGGTCGGGCTCGTCTTCGGGTGCTAGCCGGCTGTTCAGCCCGGCGCCGGTCGCGCGGAACGCAACCTCAACGGCCTCGCGGATCGCACCGTCGTCAGCGAAAGACACCCGGGATGAGCCACGGGTCTTCCTCGGGCTCGGCGGCGGGTCGCTCTCGCTCTCGTCGGGGTCGGGCAGGTCGGGCTCGTCGAGCTGGGGCGGCAGCTGCTCGGCGTCGCCGAGGGGCGGGCTCGCCGGTGTCGTCTCCGGCCGCCGGCGACGGCTCGGGGCGAACCCCGGTACCGGGACCGTCGTCTGGTTCCCCGAGATCGTCGGGCTCGAAGTCGGGTCCGGGGTCGTCGCCATAGCTCGATACCTCGATCACTTCGTGGGGGTCGGCCGGCGGCGGGTTGCCGGCCGTCGGGTCGGACTCGGGCGGGTTGCTCTCTTTCGGGATGCGCTTCGCGTGCACCCGTAGCTCGCAGTCGGCGTGCGAGCAGGTGCCCTCCCACGTCGTACGACCCGGGTCGGAGACGTGCTCGGTGACGTGGCCGGCTGAACAGGTGCCGCGGACGCGGACTCTCCCCCGCGGTTTGCTCATGCCGGTGATACTCAGCAGGCGACCGGTGATCACGGAAGTGATCAGCCCTTGGCTCCCCGACTTCCCCGGAGACCCGATGGGTGCGACACCGTCCGAAGTACGACTCGACCTCAGCCCGCGGCTCGAAGCTGCCGCCGCAGCTGTACGCGACGCGAAGGAGGCGCTTCAGCTCAAGCTTGAGCAGCGTGACCAGCTGATCGTCCAGGCGGTCGATGAGGGCATGCAGCAGCGGGTCGTGGCGCGGCTCGCCGGCGTCTCGCAGACGCGCGTCATCGCCGTCCTGGCCGGCAGCCAACCCGACGTCGCGGAAAGCGCCTAGACCCCGCGGAGAACTACGCCGGCGGGCAAAGCAATGCCGGCGAGCCGGATCGGCGCCGCGGCCTGGTCGATGGTCACTTCGCCGCCACCGCCCGCGGCTACCTCGTCGATCGCGGCCTGGAGCAGCGCCGCCGGGTTCGAGGTGTCGGGGGCTAGCCGTACGTGGCGGGTCTCGGTCATGATCGGGCTCTCCTACCGACGGGGGTTGGCGCGATGGCGGTTCCGGTGCGATGGGTTCCTACCGGCGGGCTCTACAGCGGCCCGCCGGCGCCCGATGAGCAGGTCTTCTTCACCGGCGAAGGTCCGAGCGACGGTCTGTGCGGCTCGTGCAATCGGGTGCTCGCCCGCTCGATCGACGAAGGGCAGCTCGTCGACCTGACGCTCTCGTGTCCGGGCTGCGGCGCAGAGAACAAGACCTAGCCCGCGGGCGCGATCCGGCCGACCTCGAGTTGGGCCAGCGGGTCGCTCGCCGCGACGTCGGTCACGTCCTTGCGGTGGTCGAGGCGTCGGGCCTTGAACGCCGCGGCGGAGACCGGCACGCGGACGCTCCCGACGACCTCGAAGACGGCCTTCCCGCCGTCGATGCGGATCAGCATGCGTCGTCCCTTCTTGGCCGGCGGGGCGATCAGCGCCGCGGCTCGCTGGTTGATGCCGGGCAGGGCGGCGTAGAGCCGGTCACCGGGGCACGCGGTGGCCTTCAGGTCGCGGTGCCCGCCGGTGAACGCCGGCACGGTGAGCGCGCCGAGTTGGACGAACTCGACCAGCAGCTCGGCGGCGGTGTTCAACGCCGCCGGCGTCGGCTCGGTCTCCGTGAAGTCGCCGGCGAAGGCGACGCCGAGCGAGATGCTGTTGCGGTGAGCGGTGTGGCTGCCCAGCCGGCCGACCCCGCACCCCTCGTAGGCTCGGCCGCTCGGGAAGATCACCGCGGTGTAGCTGACCGTCGTGCGGAACCGCTGCCAGGCGATCCGTTCGAGGGCGCGCATTGCGGCCATCTCCTCGGCCGGCGTCGACCAGGTGCCCGGCGCCGCGGTGTGGTGCAGCCACGCCTCTTTCGCGGGGAGAGCGACGGCCGATCCCGCCGGGTGATCAGGCTTCCAGGCACGCCGCGGTGCGAGCTTCATGCGGGTGAGCATCGGTGCCGCCCTGTTGCTCACGTAAGTGATCAAGGCTCAGACTCACCCGGGTGAAGCGTCATCGAGAACTCGATGCGCTACCGGGGGACGTCGTGACGCGCCGCGTCGGGTACGACGAAACGGTCGGCGTCTTCGAGCAGCCAGGGCTCTCGCACCCGATCGCGCTCTACATCAGCCACCGGGCCGACCGCGGCGCCCGCGAGCAAACCCATCTGTCGTACGACGACGCGCGCTGGCTGGTCGGCGAGCTGCTGCGTCACCTCCGCAACGAGATCGGCGTCGGCACGGCCGACCTAGGCGTGATCGTCGGCGAGCTGGACCAGCTGGCAGAGGAGTTTGTGCAGCTGCGTCGGCGGCTCCTCGCCATTGCCGCTCCGCTTCGCGACCCAACAATGCGTCGCGAGCCCGAAAACGACACGATCGCCAAATACCCGGCCTGACGCCGCCGGCGTGCAACTCTCGGTCCAGAGTTTCGCGGATCGGGCGTCGCGAACGGCGCCCCTAGAGCATTTAGGAGGCGCCTTTCTATTTCACAGGGAAATGCTCCCGATAAACCGGGTGTGACTGGTGCGAAATGCGTTATCTAAAGTGGCCAGAGTGAAATAGATAAACTGACCACCGACGTTCGACACTATGTCATTACGACGAAGCGACGCTGGGGTGACTCCGATCCCCAGTCCGGCAGCCGCCGCGCCCTGAGGACCGGCTAGCAGGCCTTCGCACCGGCGAGCGGGATGCAGCCGAACGCCACGCTCGCGTCGTCCGCACCCGGGCCGTCATAGCTGAGCCGGGAGACGAAGGGCGACTTGAGGATCCCCGGCGCCAGGTCGTCGACCGGGGTGATCTGCAGCATCATCGAGTGCCGGGCAGTGAACACCGCCCCGCTCAGCGTCGCCGTGACCGCCCCGGAGGTCGGCAGGGTGATCGTCGCCTGGCGCTTGGGCGGCAGGTTGTTCGGCGGGCAGGCCATCGCGTCCAGGTCCTTCCAGAGCTGGACGTAGACCTGTCCCCCGCTGCCGGCCACGACGTTGAGGGTGACCGTCACATCGGTGGCCACCGTCCCGGCGACCGAGCCGAGCCACACCGGGAGCCACACGCTGCCCGAGCAGGTCGTGTCAGGGACGAGGACGCCGTTGAAGATGAACGCCGACTTGGCGGCGCTCCCCTGCTTCGCGTCCATCCGGTTGTACTCGGCACGGACGAAGCCGCTCCCCCGCGGTCCGTCGTCGACCTGGCTCTCCCCGTGCAGGTGGAGCACCGTCGGCACCACCTTGCGAGCGGGCTTCGCGGGCGCGGCCGAGCCGGACGCGGCGGTGGCCGTCACCGTCGTCGCGATCACGAGCAGCAGCACGGCACGGCGCATCGGAGGCTCCTCGGAGCGATCTGGGGGTTCAGTGAGGATTCGACGCGCCGGCCGGCGCTACCTGTCTCCGGGCTCTTCCTCGGTGCGCCCGGTGATCGACGCGCCGTACACCGCCGCCTGTGTACGACGCTCCATGCCGAGCTTGGACAGCACGTTGGTCACGTAGTTCTTGACCGTCTTCTCGGCGAGGAACATGCGCTCGCCGATCTGCCGGTTGGTCAGGCCTTCGGCGATCAGCTCGAGGATGCGCCGCTCCTGCTCGGTCAGGCTGGCCAGTCGCGGGTCCTCCGTCGGCGGGTTGCGCAGGCGAGCCATGACCCGGGCCGTGGCCGCCGGATCGAGGAGGGACTCCCCTCGTCCGACAGCGCGCACCGCCTCGACCAGGTCGGCCCCGCGGATCTGCTTGAGCACGTAGCCCGATGCTCCGGCGACGATCGCGTTGAAGAGCGCGTCGTCGTCGGAGAAGGACGTGAGCATCAGGCACTCGAGGTCTGGTCGCACGGAGCGCAGCTCGCGGCAGAGCTCGACGCCGTCGCCGTCCCCCAGGCGCACGTCGAGAACGGCCACCTGCGCGTCGGACGGCGGCACGCGGGTCATCGCCTCGCCGTATGAGCCCGCCTCGACGACCACGACGATGTCGTCCTGCGCTTCGAGCATGTCCTTCACGCCGCGTCGGACGACCTCGTGGTCGTCGACCAGGGCCACCCGCAGCGGCGGTGCGGCGGTCTTGTCGCTCATACACTCGCCTCCATGGTCGACGAACCCGCTCGTCCGTCCCGCCGGCTCCTCGACGCGATTCTGCCTGTTGCAGCCGATGTGGGCCTGGCCGTCGTGCTGCGGACCATCGTCGAGTCCGCCGTCGAGCTGGTGGGAGCGCAGTACGGCGCACTCGGGGTGATCGGTCCGGCACGCTCCCTCGTGGAGTTCATCACGGTCGGCGCCGACCCGGAGACGGTCCAACGGATCGGCCCGCCGCCGGCCGGCCACGGGATCCTCGGACTCCTCATCGTCGAGCCGCAGCCGCTCCGGCTCCCGGACCTGGCCAAGCACCCGTCGTCGTACGGGTTCCCGCCGAACCACCCCCCGATGGGCTCGTTCCTCGGCGTGCCGATCCGGGTCCGCGACGAGGTCTTCGGCAACCTCTACCTCACCGAGAAGCAGACCGCGGCAGAGTTCACCCAGGAGGACGAGGACCTGGCGATCGGGCTCGCGGCCGCGGCCGGGATCGCCATCGAGAACGCCCGGCTGCACGCGCGCGTTCGCGAGGTCGCGATCATCGAGGATCGGGAGCGGATCGCCCGTGACCTGCACGACGTCGTGATCCAGCGCCTCTACGCGACCGGGTTGAGCCTCTCCTCAGCGATCCCTCGGGTGACGGACCCCGACCTCGCGGACCGGCTCATCGTCGCCGTCACCGAGCTCGACACCACCATCCGCGACATCCGGTCGACGATCTTCGCGCTCAAGCCGGTCGTTCGAAGTCCGCGGGGACTGCGCGTCGACGTGCTCGAGCTGGTGGAGCGCTCGGCCAACGCGATCGGCTTCGCGCCCAAGGTGACCTTCGAGGGTCTGGTCGACTCGGCGGTGCCCGAGGGCCTCCGCGACCACGTGCTAGCGGCGCTGCGCGAAGCGCTCACCAACGTCGCCAAGCACGCCATGGCCGGCAAGGTCGCGGTCACGATCGCGGTGGACGCCGACCTGCGCCTCATCGTCGTCGACGACGGCAAGGGGACAGCCACCGGAGGCGCCGGGCAGGGACTGGGCAACCTGGACGAGCGGGCCCGCGCGCTGGGCGGCTCCTTCGAGCTCACCTCCTCCCCCGGCAGCGGGACGACGCTCGTGTGGCGGGTCCCGATCGCTATGCCCTGACCGCTCGCCCGGTCAGCGGTCGCGCGCCAGCAGCGCCACCAGGTCGCGGTCGGTCACGATGCCCAGCAGCCGGTGGTGGAGGTCGATGACCGGTACGGCGGTCGCCTGCTCCTTGAGCATGATCTGGGCGACCGCCCGCACCTCGGTGTCGGGAAGAACGCAGTGGACGCGCGACGGCATGATGTCGGCGACCCTTCGCGACAGCGACGGCACGCTCAGCTCGCGGGCGACGGCGCGGTCGTCGATCAGGCTCAGGCACCGCCCGTCAGAGCCGACCACCGGGAGGTGGCGGAACCGTCCCCGGTCGAGCAGCTCCCAGGCGGAGAGCAGTGACTCGTGCGCCTGGACAGCGACCGGTGACGCGCTCATGACGTCCGCGGCGGTCACCGCCGCCATCGCCGGAATCGCCCGAAGCGTCCGACCGGCGTGGGCGGGCGCCTTCACGTCCACGGCGTCGGCCTCGGCGGTCACGAGGCACCGATTCCCGGGACCGGGTCGACGAGGTCGATGACCTCATCGACCGGCCGCCTCGGCGTGGCGAGGGCGCCGACGCCCCAGCCGAGACGGATCAGCATCTGCGGCGAGCCGTTGACGCCGATAGCCGCGGCGACCTGCGCCCGGCTGTCGGGCGCCTCGAGAGGTTGGTTGACGAAGGACGCATGGACGTCGTCGGAGCACGCCCGGAGCAGCACCATCTGCAGCGCCTGGCCGGCGGCCACCCAGTCGACCGGCTCGTCGCCGATGGTCCACAGCATCGCGAGCAGAGGGGCATCCATCGCCGGATCGGGGGTGCGCGGTCCCGTCCCGGTGACGTCGAAGTCGCGGGTCGGGAACCTCATCTGCGGGCCGAGTGCGCCGACGCCGACGTTGTCGGCCGGGATGCCGTCGCCGGCCCCGCTGCCCGCCGGGCGGCTCCACGCCGCGAGCTCCTCCTGCCGCTCCCCGTCCTGTCGCTCGGCCCGGTCCGCGCGGTCGATGACATCGGCGATCGAGCGCTGACCGCGGCGGGTCGTCACGAAGGACAGTCGCGCACCCTCGCGCCGTGCCGCCGACTCCAGCGCGAAGACCAAGGAGTCCGGCAGGTTCCGTCCGTCCAGCGGAAGCCTCTGGGTCTGTCGCCGCGGTACGGCGTCGACGAGTCGCTGCACATCGGGCGTCATGGGCGTGCGGGCTCCGAGGCGGACCCTCGCGAGATGGCTGAAGTAGGCCCCTTGGGGGAACACCTGGACGTCCGGCTCGTAGCCGAGGGCGCGGATGCCGAGGCGCAGGTTGGCGATCGCGGCCCCGCAGCTGACGAGCATCTCTCGGCCGAAGTGGTCGGTGGCGATCAGAGCCCGCGCGCCGTCCGCCAGCACGTCGACCGCGTCGTGCCCGACGTCGAAGTACCACGGCTGGGTGTTGTGCTTCGACGGCGCGAGGACGGCGAAGTTGACGGCCCAGGCGAGCTTCTCGGCGGTGGTCGCGGTGTCGAGCGGCGGCGCGGCGATCGCGGTACGCGGCATCGGTCGGGTGTCCATGACGTGCTCCCTACTTGACGATCATCGCGGTGACCATGCCGAACATGCCCTTGTCGCTCTCTGCGTGGCTGAGGATGTGGCAGTGCCAGGCCCACACGCCCGGGTTGTCGGCATGGACCAGCACCGTGTAGCGCTCGCCCGGCGCGACGTTGATCGTGTCGGCGGTGTACGGCTCCGGCAGCGAGAACCCGTCCTTGGCGATGACCAGCTGGTCGAGCCCGTGGAGGTGCATCGGGTGCGACTGCATGCCCTCGTTGAGGTAGTGGACCTCGAGCCACTCACCCGGCGCCACGGCGTACGGCGCCGTCGCGGGGAAGGACTTCCCGTTGAGGGTCAGGCCGATCGTGCCGGCGTCGTTGAGCACCATCACCTCGGTGCGCGTGACCTTCGCCGCAGCCGGCCGAGTCATGTGACCGACGAGGAACGCGCCGGCAAGGCCGTTCGGCACCTGGTGCACGGCGTCGTGGTGCGAGTGGTACATCCCGACCGCCGGGCGGTCCGCGGTGAAGGCGTAGGTGAACGTCGCGCCCGGCTCGACGGGCGGCTGGGTGAGGTCCGGTACGCCGTCCATCGCGTTCGGCGTGCGGATGCCGTGGAAGTGGATGGACGTCGAGTCCGCCATCTCGTTGTGCAGGACGACGCGAACCTTGTCGCCGACCTCCACGGCCAGCGTCGGGCCGGGCACCTGGCCGTTGTAGGACATGGCGTCGACGAGCACACCGGCCGAGACCTCCCAGCGGATGTTCCGGGCGGTGAGGTCGAACTGCTTCGTGCCGTCAGGAAGCACCGTGGGCGCCAGACGCTGCGCGCCGAGGCCCGCGGTCTTCGCCGGGAACGCCTTCACCGGCGCGGCCATGACGGCGTCCATCGCGTGGAAGTCGATCGCGCTCGACGAGGCGCTCGGCATCGCCATCGATGGCGAGGGGGCGGCCGCCGCAGGTTTCGGGCGCAACGTCGCCGGCGCTCCGTCGTCGTGGACGATCAGCACCACCGGTGCGGCCACCGCGAGCCCCAGGGCGAACGTCGCTGCGAGTCCCTTGCCGGCCATCTGCGGTTACCTCCACCCGTCATTGCGCCGCCATCTGCGGCCTGTCGACGACGTTAGGCAGACCCGAGGAGGGATCCCACGGGCCTAGGCCCTCAGGTCGCAGGCCCTTGGTCCCATGGCGGCCGCGCTACTTGCCACCGGCGCACCCGGGGGTGCAGATTGCCCTGATTCGTCCCCTGCACCGTGGAGAGCGCATGCGCCGCCGAGTTCTCGCCATCGCCAGTGCCGTCACGTTCGCCGCCGCCGGACTGGTCGTCGGGGCCACTACGGCCCAGGCCGCTCACAGCTGCTCGCCGGACATCCCGTGCTACCCGCACGTGTGCGTCGAGCTCAAGCCGAAGCCGCGCTACTACTTCTGCAACGGCTGACGCCTACGAGGTCGGGGTCGGCAGCGTCGCGCCGACCCGCTCGGCGTTCGCCTTCTGCTCGTCGCTGAAGCAGTCCGGACGTGACCGGACCGCGGTGACGTAGTCCTGTGCG
Organism: uncultured Actinomycetota bacterium; assembly: GCA_963765815.1. Classification (GTDB taxonomy): domain Bacteria; phylum Actinomycetota; class Actinomycetes; order BP-191; family BP-191; genus DATLNF01. The sequence goes on from CAVXXT010000003.1 coordinate 106,204, forward strand.
CTGGCAGCGATGGCGTCGCTGTCCGGCGTGCTGTCGCTCTTGAGCCGTACGCCGGTCTCCGCGGCCGCTCGCGCCTGCGCCCGCACGGCTCGACAAGCCGCGCCGTACCCGTCGTCGACCGTGTCCTGGGGCGACGATCCGCCGCCGCACCCGGCGAGGACGAGCACCGCCAACGCGGCGACCAGCGGCGGCGTGCTCCGGACCCAGCGCATGGCGGCTACCGTAGCCGCCCGGACCACAACTGCTGAGAGGTCGACGCGCGCGTGCTGCTCCTGCTCCCTCCGTCGGAGGGCAAGGCCGTCCCGCAGACGGGCGAGCCGGTGGACCTCGCCGCGCTGACCTTCCCGGAGCTCGCCCGCCCGCGACGAGAGCTGATGCGCGATCTCGCCCGGCTCTGCCGCGGCGACCTGGCAGCCGCCCTCGACGCGCTCGGACTGCGTCCCGGCCAAGCCGGTGAGATCAGCGCCAACCGCGTCCTCGCGAAGGCGCCGACCCTCCCGGCCGCCGAGCTCTACACGGGTGTCCTGCACTCCGCGCTCAGCCCGACGACGCTGCCCGCGCCGGCTCGTCGGCGGCTCTCGTCGCAGGTCCTCGTCTTCTCCGGGCTGTGGGGCGCCGTGGGGTACGCCGACCGGCTGCCCCGGTACAAGCTGCCGATCGGCGCGCGGATCGGCACTCCCCTGGCGGCGCGGTGGCGGGGAGTGCTCGCCGCACCGCTGGCAGAGCGCGCGGGCGACGGCCTGGTGGTGGACCTGCGGAGCGCGCCCTACGCCGCCGCGTGGCGCCCGACGGGCGATCTCGCGCAGCGCACCGTCGTCGTGTCGGTGCTGGCCGAGCGTCGCGTCGACGGCCGCGTCGTCGTCGTCCCGGTCAGCCACTTCAACAAGGCAGCGAAGGGCCGATTCGCGCGCGAGCTGCTGCAGCGCCCGACCGACGACCCGCGTGCCCTGCTCGACCGGGCGGCGTCCGCCGGGCTGCGCGGGGAGCTGGCGGCGGCCGGTCACGGTCTGCGCCTCGACCTGGTCGAGCCGGTGGCCGCGACATGAAGCCGCTCGCGGTCGTCGACATAGACGGCGTCGTCGCCGACGTGACGCATCGGCTGCACCACCTCGACGCCAAGCCCAAGGACTGGGGCTCGTTCTTCACCGCGGCGAAGCAGGACCCACCGCTCGCCGAGGGCGTGCGTCGGGTCACGGCACTCCTCGCCGATCACGACGTCGTCTACCTCACCGGACGGCCGGAGTGGCTGCGCAAGGACACTGAGCGCTGGCTCGAGAAGCACGGCATCTCCGGCACAGCGCTGCACATGCGACGTCGCGGCGACCGACGTCCGGCCCGGCAGACCAAGGCCGAGCTGCTCGCCGAGCTCGCGCACGGGCGCACCGTCGCGCTGGTCCTCGACGACGACCCCGACGTGGTGGACGCGCTGCGAGCCGGCGGGTGGCCGGTCGAGCTGGCGGACTGGCTGCCGCACACCCGGACGCTCCGGCAGGCGCAGGAGACGGAAGGCCGGACCTAGCCCAGCGCAGCGATGAGCGGCGCTGCCTTCGCCGCGGCCTCGGCGACCTCGCCGGCTGCGGTGCTCGACCAGGTGATCCCGCCGCCGGTCCACAGGTGCGCCCGACCGTCGGCGACCGCGACGGTGCGGATGCTCAGCCCCAGCGTGAGCTCACCGCCGGCGCCCACCCAGCCGATCGCGCCCATCGACGGCCCACGGCCCACCGCCTCGAGCGCGGCGATCTGCTGGAGCGCAGCGAGCTTCGGCGCACCGGTCACCGACCCGCCCGGGAACGTCGCGGCGAGCAACGCGGCCAGACCGACGCCCGGGCGGAGCGTCGCCGACACCGCTGACTCCGCGTGCCAGAGGCCGGCCAGGGGGCGCACCTCGTACAGCTCGTCGACGACGACACCGCCGGTCCGCGCGACCTGGGCCAGGTCGTTGCGCTCGAGGTCGACGATCATCACGTGCTCGGCGCGGTCCTTCGGCGATGTCCTCAGGCCTTCCCGGGCGGACTCGTCGGCGCTCCCGGGACGCCGGACCGCGGTGCCCTTGATCGGCCGGGTGGTCGCCACGCCTCCCCCGACCTCGAGGAACAGCTCCGGCGAGGCGCAGTGCACCGACCAGCCGCCGCCGACGACACTGCCGGCGTACGGCGCGTCCGGCACGCGGGCCAGTGCCGGGCCGATGCCGAGCGGGTCCCCGACCACCTCTCCGGCACGATGACTGACGACGTTCGCCTGGTAGAGGTCTCCGCGGGCGATCGCGTCACGTACCACCTCGACGGCGGCGGCGTGCTCGCTGTCCGTCCAGCTCGCCGCCCACTCCGGGACCCGCGCGCGACCGGATGGGGCGGCCGGTTCGCCGGGAGCCGGCTCCAGCACGACAGCCGCGACGTCCGGCACCTGCGGGCACGGTGTCGGCGCCGCGCCGTGGCCGAGGAGCGGCCAGCCGCCGCCGACGAGGACGGCCGCTCCGAGCGCCCCCGGGCCGGGAGGTGAGCCGTCGGTCGAGGACAGGTCCCCCACCGCCACCCCGGCGTCGACCAGGAACGCCTCGAGCTCGGCGTACGGCGACGGGTCGCCCGGCGACCACCGCCATTCCCACCGGGCCCGCTCGCGACCGGTGACGCCGCCCGGCTGGCCTGGTGCGCGGGTCATCTGACGTCCTCGGAGGAGGTCAAGGTGACGATCGTGCACCGATTCACCCGAAAGGGGCACACACGAGTGGCGTGAAGGTGTGGAATGAAGGCGACAGCCCTACCCGAACCACCTCGAGCGGCGGACGGGAGCCTCAACCGACGAGGCGTCCTGCCGATGACCTCTACGGAGGGATCGTCGCTCGACGAGGAGTCCGCAGCATGTGTCCGCCCAGCACCAGCACGACCCGCACTGCCAGCACGAGCCCGCCTGCCCGCCCGCCGAGGCCGCCGACCACGACGCCGCCCGCGTCGTGGCCGCGCACCCCGAGCAGGGCTGGAGCCTGCTGTGCAACGGCGTCGTCGTCTTCGACGACACCGGCGAGATCCTGCCCGACGGCCGCATCGTCGCGCCCGCACCGCCTCGATCCGCCAGCCGCGCGCCGCCGTGACCCGGCCGCTAGGCGTAGCTCGCCACCGGCGGGCAGCTGCAGACCAGGTTGCGGTCGCCGTACGCCCCGTCGATCCGGCGCACCGGCGGCCAGTACTTCGCCGTCCGTGTCACCCCGGCCGGGAACGCCGCCACCTCGCGGGTCGTACGGCCTGCCCCACTCCCCCGTCACGCAGGACGCCGTGTGCGGAGCGTGGCGCAGCGGGTTGTCGTCGGCCGGCCAGTCCCCGCGCCGACCTTCGTCGATCTCGCGCGCGGATCGCGATCATCGCGTCGCAGAACCGGTCGAGCTCGCGCAGGTCCTCGCTCTCCGTCGGCTCGATCATCAGCGTGCCGGCGACCGGGAAGGACATCGTCGGCGCGTGGAAGCCGTAGTCGATCAGCCGCTTGGCGATGTCGTCGACGGTGACGCCGGTCTCCTTGGTGATCGCGCGCAGGTCGACGATGCACTCGTGCGCGACCAGGCCGCCGCGGCCGGTGTAGAGCACCGGGTAGTGCGCGCCGCAGCCGCGTGGCGACGTAGTTGGCCGACAGCATCGCGACCTGGGTCGCGCGCGTCAGCCCGTCGGCCGCCCATCATCCGGACGTAGGCCCAGGAGATCGGCAGGATGCCCGCGCTGCCCCACGGCGCGGCGGAGATCGGGCCGGGGCCGGTGGCCGGGCCGGCCGCCGGCTGCAGCGGGTGGTTCGGGCAGGTACGGCGCGAGGTGCGCGCGCACCGCGACCGGGCCGACGCCGGGGCCGCCGCCGCCGTGCGGGATGCAGAACGTCTTGTGCAGGTTCAGGTGGCGACACGTCGGCGCCGAACCTGCCGGGCTGGGCCAGCCCGACGAGGGCGTTGAGGTTGGCGCCGTCGACGTAGACCTGCCCGCCGGCGTCGTGCACCGGTCGCGCAGATCTCGGCGATCGTCGTCCTCGAACACCCCGTGCGTGGTCGGGTAGGTGACCATCAGCGCGGCGAGGTCGTCGCTGGTGCTCCTCGATCTTGGCCTGCAGGTCCTCGAGGTCGACGTTGCCGCGCGTCGTCGCACGCCGACCACGACGACCCGCATGCCGGCCATCACCGCGCTGGCCGCGTTGGTGCCGTGCGCGCTGGACGGGATCAGGCAGACGTCGCGGGCGCTCTCGCCGTTGGCGCGGTGGTACTCGTCGGATCGCCAGCAGGCCGGCCAGCTCGCCCTGCGAGCCGGCGTTGGGCTGCAGGCGACGGCGTCGTAGCCGGTGACCTCGCACAGCCAGCGCTCGAGGTCGGCTGATCAGCTCGACGGTAGCCCTGCGGCTGCTCGCATCGGCGCGAACGGGTGCAGCGCGCCGAACTCCGGCCAGGTGATCGGCTCCATCTCGGTGGTCGCGTTGAGCTTCATCGTGCACGAGCCGAGCGGGATCATCGTGCGGTCCAGCGCCAGGTCGCTCGTCGGACAGGCGGCGCAGGTAGCGCAGCATCGCCGTCTCGCTGTGGTGCGTGTGGAAGACCGGGTGGGTCAGGAACGGCCGATTCGCGCGCGAGCCCCTCGGGCAGCGCATCCGGTGTGCCGCGTCGAGCGCGTCCCAGGTCCTGGCTCGGCGACGCCGAACGCCGCCAGCACCGTGATCGAGGTGCGCGCGCGTCGTCGTCTCGTCGCAGCTGATGCCGACGTGTGTCCGTCGTCGACCAGCCGCAGGTTGATCGCCGCCCGCTCCGCGGCCGCGGCGACGGACTCCGCCTGCCCGGGCACCCGCGCCGTGACCGTGTCGAAGAACGAGTCGTGAACCACGTCGACCGCACCCGGCGCAGCGCGGCGCCCAGCAGCGCAGCCATCCGGTGGGTGCGCCGGGCGATGTCGCGCAGCCCGTCCGGGCCGTGGTAGACGGCGTACATGCCGGCGATCACGGCGAGCAGCACCTGCGCGGTGCAGATGTTGCTGGTCGCCTTCTCCCGGCGGATGTGCTGCTCGCGGGTCTGCAGCGCCAGCCGGTAGGCCGGCGCGCCGTCGGCGTCGACGCTGACGCCGACCAGCCGGCCGGGGATCGCCGCGCTCGAGTCCTCGCGCACGGCCATGTAGCCGGCGTGCGGACCGCCGAAGCCGAGCGGCACGCCGAACCGCTGCGTGGTGCCGACGCGACGTCGGCCCCGCACTCGCCGGGCGGCTCGAGCAGGGTGAGCGCGAGCAGGTCGGCCGCGACCGCGACCAGCGCGCCCCGCGGTCGTGCGCCGCCTCGACGACCGGACGCGAGGTCGCGGACCGCGCCGCGACGAGCCCGGGTACTGCAGCAGGACGCCGAACACGTCGCCGTCGGGCAGACCCTCCGACAGGTCGGCGACCACGACCGTGCAGGCCGAGCGGCCGCGCCCGGGTCTGCACGACCGCGATCGTCTGCGGGTGGCAGTCGGCGTCGACGACGAAGACCGCGTCCGCCGCCGCGCGGCTGACTCCGGCGGCGGCACAGCGTCATCGCCTCGGCGGCGGCGGTGCCCTCGTCGAGCAGGCTGGCGTTGGCGATCGGCAGCGCCGGTCAGGTCGGCGACCATGGTCTGGAAGTTGAGCAGCGCCTCGAGCCGGCCCTGGCTGATCTCCGGCTGGTACGGCGTGTAGGCGGTGTACCAGGCCGGGTTCTCCAGGACGTTGCGCAGGACGACCGGCGGGGTGTGCGTGCCGTGGTAGCCGAGGCCGATCATCGGAGTGATGCACCTGGTTGCGCGCGGCGAGCGCGCGCAGCTCGGCGAGCACCTGCGGCTCGCTCGCGGCCGCCGGCAGGTCGAGCGCGCTCGGTCGCCCGGATCGCGTCCGGCACCGCGGCGTCGGCGAGCTCGTCGAGCGAGCCGTAGCCGACGACGGCGAGCATCTTGGCCTGCTCGTCCGCGGCGGGGCCGATGTGCCGGTCGGCGAACGGCGCGGCGGCCTCGAGGTCCGCGAGGCGGGCGCGGGGGTGGTCGGTCACGGGGCCTCCTCGGCTGGCGCCGGCTGCACGCCGGCGGCTCGCGCTCCCCCTCTGTCATGGGACCTGAGAGCTTCACCGGCCGCGGCCGGGCGGCTTGCACCGTCGGTGGGCACCGGATGGCGCCGCTTTCCAGAGTGGCCTGCCCGAGCGGTCCGTTGGCCTGAGAGGTTCCGGGGAGGATTGCTCCTTCGGCGCCCGGCGCTGGCTGCGCCGGGGCTCTCCCGCGTCAGGCAGCTGATACAGCCGACGAGCCGACGGTACCAGCCGCGCCGGGGTCCGTCAGGCGCGTGTCGCGGCGCTGAGCGGCGGCGCGGCCAGCTCGTCGGCGCCGGCCGCCGGCGCGCAGCCGCCGTGCCGTCTCGGTCGGCCCGCTCGCCCGGCAGCTCGGCGAGCGAGCCCTCGACCTCCCGCACGACCTGCCGACGGCGATGCCGAAGACGCCCTGGCCGCCCTGCAGCAGGTCGACGACCTCGTCGGCCGAGGTGCACTCGTAGACGGTGGTGCCGTCGCTCATCAGGGTGATGCCGGCCAGGTCGTGCGACCCCGCGCTCGCGCAGGTGGTCGACCGCGGCCCGGATGTTCTGCAGCGAGACGCCGGTCGTCGAGCAGCGCTTGACGACCTTGAGCACCAGGATGTCGCGGAAGGAGTAGAGCCGCTGGGTGCCCGGAGCCGGAGGCGTCGCGGACGCTCGGCTCGACCAGCCCGGTGCGGGCCCAGTAGTCGAGCTGGCGGTAGGTGATGCCGGCGGCGGTGCAGGCGGTCGGGCCGCGGTAGCCGATGTCGTCCGGCGGGGCCTCGGGCAGGCCGTCGGGGACAAGCGCCTGAACTAGCGAGCCCTGGTAGGCACGACGGGCGCGGGCACGTGGCGCCGGGTCCTCCGGTCTCGTCGTCCACTCGTGCCGCTCCCCTTCGTCCCGTCACGCTCGTGCCCGCGGTGCCCGCCGGCGTACGTCGTCGTGCGGTCACGCTAGGAGGACAGGCGCTCTCGGGCAACGACCGCCGACGGCGTGTCCTCGACTCGTACCCTCGACCTCAGATCGAGGGTTGAGACCCTCTACCAGGCCGTTCTCGTGCTCAGGAGGACTGTTGTCGAAGTCGTCCGGGCGAGATCTGGTCGAGGAACTCCCGGAACCGCTCGACCTCGGTCTCCTGCTCGTCCGGCGATCGCGATGCCGGCCTCGTCCAGCACCGCCTCGTCGGCGAAGATCGTCACGCCCGTCCGCATCGCCAGCGCGATCGCGTCGGACGGGCCGGGCGCTGACCTCGACGCCGTCGTCGAGCCCAGGTCGGCGTAGAAGACCCCGTCGCGCAGGTCGGTGATCTGTGACCGGCTGAGCCGGCCGCCGACGGCGTCGAGGAGGTCCTTCAGCAGGTCGTGGGTCATCGGCCGGGCCGTGACGATCCCCTGCTGGGCGAAGGCGATCGCGGTGGCCTCGACGGCGCCGATCCAGATCGGCAGGTAGCGGTCGCCGTCGACCTCCTTCAGCAGGACGATCGGCTGGTTGGCTGGGCAGCTCGACCCGGACACCGACGACGGTCAGCTTCGAGCACGGCCTGGTCCTGCCTCTCACGACGCTGGCCGTCGAACCTACACCGCGCCTGGGGGACGTGCCGCGCGATCGGTCAGCGGGTCAGGCCGGGTCGCAGGCCGGCGCGCGACCAGCGTGGCGTGCAGCGGACCGACAGCGCCGCGAGCTCGCGGGCGACCTCGTCGGCGCGGGCCCGGGCCTCCGGGTTGCGCTGGCGGACCAGGGGGGTGACGACCTGCTCGACCAGCCCGATCTCGCGGTCGGCCGCCGTCTTGAACGGCCGCAGGTGCCGCGCCTCGATGCCGAAGCGGCTCATCTCGGCGACCGTCTTGGCGACCACCAGCGCGTCGCCGTCGTAGTGGCTGCTGCCGGGGCGGGGCGACAGCAGGCCGTACTGCTCGAGCTGCGTCGAGCTGCTCGGCGGTCGAGGCCGGCCGCGTCGAGCCAGCTCGTCGCGCGACAGCCGGACCTCGCTGACGTCGCGGACGGAAGGCCTCCGGCCCGGGCAGCCCGTCGGCGACGACAGCGCGCGGGGCACCTGCGGGCCGGCCGCCGCCGTGCGTCGGCCGGCTCGAGCCCGCGGTCGAGCGCCTCGAGGTGCTCCTTGATGACGCGCAGCGGCAGGTAGTGGTCGCGCTGGGCGGCGAGCACGTAGCGCAGCCGGCCGACGTCCTCGCGGGAGAACTTGCGGTAGCCGGAGGCGGTGCGCTCGGGCTCGACCAGCCCCTCGGCCTCGAGGAAGCGGATCTTGGAGATCGTCACGTCGGGGAAGTCGCCGCGCAGCTGGCCAGCACCTCCCCGATGCTCATGAACGCGCGTGCGGGCGCCGCGCGCTCATGCACGCGCCACCCTCCCGGCGCGGCGCCGGCGAAGAACACCAGCCGGAACTTGCCGATCTGCACCTCGTCGCCGCCGGCGAGCGCCGCTGGCTCGATCCGCTCGCGGTTGAGGTAGGTGCCGTTGAGGCTGCCGACGTCGCGCGACGGGGAAGCCCCCGGCGGCGTCCCGGCGGAACTCCGCGTGCCGCCGGGAGACCGTCACGTCGTCGAGGAAGATGTCGCTGTCCGGGTGCCGGCCGGCCGTCGTGACGTCCCGGTCGAGCAGGAACCGGCTGCCGGCGTTCGGGCCGCGCTTGACCACCAGCAGCGCCGAGCCCGGGGCGAGCCCGTCGACGCCGTGGTCGTCGCCGGTCGCGTCCTCCTCGTGCTCGGCGTCCAGCGGAGCGAGCGAGATCGGTGGAGGTCTGCTCGGCAGCCGGGACACGGAGTCGGCGTCCGTCGGTGCACCGCAGTGGGCGCAGAATCGGCTGTCCGGCGGGTTGCTGCTGACCGCAACGGGTGCAGAACACGCGACGAGTCGCCTCCCCGGATACGACGCCGACCCGCGCGGCGCGCAGCGGTCGTCAAGATCGGCGACCTTAGCCACCGGATCACCCAAGGGTCAACCATAGGTCACGAGTTCGGACCGGGCGTTATCTGTCGACTCTCTACCTGAGGTCGAGGTAGGTCAGCTCAGCGAACCCTCGAGCAGCGCCTGGTAGCCGGCCGCATCGAGCAGGCCCTCGAGCCCCTCGGCCCTCGGCGAGGGTCACCTCGACGATCCAGCCGTCGCCGTACGGGTCGGCGTTGACCAGCTCCGGCTCGGTGTCCAGGCGGCCGTTGCGCGCGGAGACCGTGCCCGACGACCGGGGCGTAGACGTCGGAGACGCTCTTCGTCGACTCGACCTCGCCGAACGTCTGCCCCGCGCTGAGCTCGACGCCCGACGCTCGGGCAGGGTGACGTAGACGATGTCGCCGAGGGCGTCCTGCGCGTAGTCGGTGATGCCGACCCGGACCACGCCCGGGTCGGCGGCCGGGCGGATCCACTCGTGCTCAGCGGTGTACTTGCAGTCCGTGGGGATCACGGTGGCCTCTCTGGTCGGGTCCCGCCCTGACGATCAGCCGACGGTCAGCCGGGCTGGGACGGGCGAGCGTAGACGGGCGTCCGGAGCGCTCGCAAGGCGATCAACCACGACGCGCGGTCGGGGATCGACCACAACGCGCGCGTCGGCGAGGGAGGCGACGACGTCGACGACCCCGCCGGGGATGCCCATGGCCTCGGCGAGGGTCTGCGGGTCCCCCACCACCACGAAGCGGTACGGCGCGGAGATGCCGACACCGTCGACCCTGATGCCGCGGCCGGACTTCACCAGGTAGCTCGCGGCGACGATCCGCACGTCGTTGAGCATGATCGCCTCGGCGCCCGCGTCGCGGAGCTCCTGGATGGCGTCGAGCAGGACCTCGGCGGTGACCGCGCCGGCCGGATCCGAGACGGTCAGGTGCAGCCCCGGCCCCTCCGCGGCGCAGGGTCCCGGCCAGGATGCCGAGCACCTCGGCGCGGCGCTGCGCCTCCGCGAGCGCCGCCGCCTCCTGGCCGCGCGCCGGTCAGGCCGTCGCGCGTCGCGCTCGAGCTGGTCGATCTCCTGGCGCAGCCGGTCCTCGCGGGCGTTGAGGTCGTCGAGGATGCGCACCAGGTCTTCCTGACGAGCCGCGGGAAGCACCGCCGTCGTCCTGTCGGCTGCGCACCTGCACGGCGAGCGCGAAGCCCAGGATGCCCGCCAGCAGGCCGAGCAGCAGCGTCGACCGGGTGCGGCCGCGAGCCGGCGCAGGTCCCGGGCGGCTGGTCATGCGCGGAAGAGGTGCCGCCGGATCGCGGCGAGGTTGCCGAAGATCCGGATGCCGAGCACGACGATCACGGCGGTCGACAGCTGCCCGCCGACGCCGAGCTGGTCACCGAGGAAGACCATGAGCGCCGCGACCAGGGCGTTCGACACGAAGGAGACGACGAACACCCGGTCGTCGAAGATCCCGTCGAGCAGCGCGCGGACGCCGCCGAAGACCGCGTCGAGCGCGGCGACGACCGCGATCGGCAGGTAGGGCTGCAGGGCGACGGGCACCGACGGCTGCACGACCAGACCCAGGACGACCCCCAGCACCAGGGCCAGTGCCGGGATCACGCGACCACCGCCGGCTGGGTGGACTCCGACGCCGTCGGCGTCATGGGCGCTCCCCCGTCATGAGGCGACTGTGGCATATCGCAGCCGCGTCCCGGCGGCAGGCAGCGTCATCCGATCGCGGCGGCGGACCGCGAAGCCGACGCCGTACAGGTCGCCGAGGGTGCGGAACGCCGCGGCCGTGGCGCTGCCGACGAACGCCGGCTCGACCGTGTCGGGGTCGCCGACCGCGCGGATGACGTACGGCGGGGTCACCGGGCGGTAGTCGACGAGGACCGCCTCGCCGGCCTCACGGATCGCGGTGAGCGCGCTGAGCCGCTGGCCGTTGATCGCGATCGCCTCGGCGCCGGCCGCCCACAGCGCGTTGACGACCTCCTGGAGGTCCCGGTCGCGCACCCGCCCGTCGCCGGCCAGGTCCTCCTCGCCGGGCTGGTCCGGCGCGTCCCGGAGCTCCACCTCCACGCCCGGCCCGGTGACCGCGACCGAGCCGACCGCGAGCTCGAGCCGACCCAGCCGGTCGGCCAGCGTGCGCCCGCTGTCGGAGGTGCGCAGTCGCTCGTCGCGGGCCGCGTCGGCCGACGTGCGCAGCTCGGCGGCCGCCGCCTGCAGCTCGTCCGTGCGGGCCGTCCTGGCGCTGCGCCTCCTCGATCAGGGCGAGCCGAGCCCGGGACGCCCCGGGCGCGGCCGCGCGGGTCTGCCGGGCGGCGACGCCGAACAGCAGCGCCACGGCCACCAGCACGAGCAGCACGGAGGCGCGGGACAGGCGGCTCGCCGCGGGCGCCTCGCCGGCGGCGGCGCGCCGGGCGGCCGCCTGGAGGTACGCCGGATCAACCGTGATCGTCGTGACGTCGAGGAACGACTCCCCGACCCCTGCCGACTGGCACCCCGCCCGGCGCCGGCCGCTCGCCCTCGGTCACGGCACGACCGGGGCGCCGGCCGCGTCGACGACGGCGGCCCACTGCTCGAGCAGCGCGCTGACCGCGCCCGCGGCCGGCCCTTCGGCCCAGAGGTGCGTGACGGCCTCGGCCGGGTCGGGCAGCACCAGCACCCAGCTGCCGTCCGGCTCGACCACCCGCACGCCGTCGGTGGTGTCGACCTCGCGGGCGCCGGCGGCCTCGACCACCGCCCGCATGACCAGCCCCTTGGTCGCCCACGGCGTCGGCACCGAGCGGCGCACGCACGTGCGCCGTGGGGATGCGGGCGTCGATCTGGCGACAGCGTCAGCTTGGTGCGGGCGACGAGCCCCAGCAGGCGGACGAACGCGGCGATCGCCGTCGATCGACGCGGTGAACTCCGGGATGACGAAGCCGCCGCGGCCGTCGCCGGCGAAGACCACGCCCGGCTCGGCGGCCGCGGCCATCAGCTCCTCCGGCGACAGTCGCGGTCCACGCGCCGTGCACGCCGTGGAACCTCGTCACCTCCTCGGCGACCCGGGTGGTCGTGACCGGCAGGGCGACCGGTGCCGTGCCCCCGCTCCGCGGCGACCAGGTCGAGCAGCACCAGCAGCGCGCGGTCGTCGTGGATGAGCTGACCGCGCTCGTCCACGATCGCCATGCGCTCGCCGCCGTGGTCGAAGCGCACGCCGAACGCCGCGCGCGACGACGCGACCAGCTCGCCGAGCCGCTCGATGCCCGCATGTGCTCGGCCAGCGTCTCGGTGGTGTAGGCCTCGTCGAGCCGGCCGTTCACCGTGAGCACGTCGACGCCGAGACGGCCGAGCAGCGTGGGCAGCACCAGGGCCGCCGCACCGCCGGCGGTGTCGACGACGACCTTGAGCGCCGGCCTCGCGCGACGCCGGTCGTGTCGATGCCTGTGCAGCAGCTCCTGCGCGTACTGCTCGAGTCGCGCGCGGCGGGAACGTCAGCTCGGCGATCTCGCCCGGGAACGCCCGGCGGAACTCCTCGCGGTAGAAGACCCGCTCGAGCTTGCGCTGCGCCGCCGGGGAAAGGTCGGCGCCGTTGCTCGTCGAGGAAGACGATGTCGATGCTCTGCGGGTCGCCGGGCGTGGTGCGCAGCATGATGCCGCCGACCGGCCTCGGTGACGCGGACGTCGAACCGGGTGACCGGCAGTCGGCGCCACCTCGAGGTCGCGTACGTCGATCGCGCTGGCGGTCAGCGCGCTGATGACGGCGCGCTTGAGCGCGCGCGCCGCCCGCGACGCGTCGCGGCTGGTCGTGACGACGCGAGCCCTTCTTCAGCGTCGTGGCGTACGCCGACGCCAGCCGCACCGACGAGCTCGGGCGTGATCTCGACGTTGACCAGCCCGCGACACGCCGCGCGGCCCGAACAGGCTGCCGGTGGCCGCGCGACTCCCAGATGACGCTGGTGTTGACGACCGCGCCGGCCTCGATGGTCTTGAACGGGTAGACCTTGACCGCCGTCGGAGACGAACGCCTCCTCCTCGACGACGCACTCGTCGCCGATGATCGCGCCCTCCTCGATCCGGGCGCCGCGCATGACGTCGGTGTTCTTGCCGATGACGCAGCCGCGCAGGTTGGTCTGCCGGGCCCGATGAAGACGTTGTCGTGCACCACGGCCCGGTGCAGGAACGCGCCGCCCTTCACGACGACGTTGCTGCCGAGCACGGTGTACTCGCGCAGCTCGGCGCCGGCCTCGACCTTCGCGTAGTCGCCGATGTAGAGCGGGCCGCGGAGCACCGCCTCGGGGTCGACCTCGGCGCCCTCGCCGACCCAGACGCCGGGCGAGAGCTCGAAGCCGTCGATCTCGACGTCGACTGCACGGTTGAGCACGTCGGCCTGCGCCCGGAGGTAGCTCTCGTGCGTGCCGACGTCCTCCCAGTAGCCGTCGGCGACGTAGCCGTACAGCGGCGCGCCGGCGGCGAGCAGCGCGGGGAACACGTCGCCGGACCAGTCGACGGCCTCCTCGGCCGCGACGTGCTCGAAGACCTCGGGCTCCATCACGTAGATGCCGGTGTTGACGGTGTCGGAGAACACCTGGCCCCACGTCGGCTTCTCGAGGAAGCGCTCGATGCGCCGGCCTCGTCGGTGATGACGATGCCGAACTCCAGCGGGTCGGGCACCCGCTTCAGCCCGACCGTGACCAGCGCGCCGCTGCTGCTGGTGGGACTCGACCATCGCGGTGAGGTCGATGTCGGTCAGCGCGTCGCCGGAGATGACGAGGAACGGCGTCGTCGCGCAGCGCCTCCTCGGCGTTCTTCACGCTGCCGGCGGTGCCGAGCGGCGTCTCCTCGGTGGCGTACGACGAGGTTCATCCCGAGCTCGTCGCCGTCGCCGAAGTAGTTGCGGACCAGCGCAGGCGAGGAACTGCACCGTGACGACGGTCTCGGTGAAGCCGTGCCGGCGCAGCAGGCCGCAGGACGTGCTCCATGATCGGCTTGTTCACGACCGGCAGCAGCGGCTTGGGCTGGTTGGCCGTCATCGGGCGCAGCCGGGTGCCCTCGCCGCCGGCCATCACGACCGCCTTCACGCCTGCGCTCCTGTCGGTGTGCGCCCCTCGTGCCGGTCAGCCGCCACCAGCTCGCGGACCTGGACGACGTAGAGCACCGCGGCCCACCAGTACAGAGCGGTGCCCCAGGTCGCGAAGGCCCAACCCAGCGGCCGGCACAGCGTCGGCGAACCAGCCGTCCCACGAGTGGGCGCAGAGCAGCAGCGGGAAGGCGTAGAGCAGGTTGAACGTCGCGGCCTTGCCGAGGAAGTGCACCGGCAGCGGGCCGTAGCCGTGCCGCTGCAGCACCGGCAGCGTGAAGCTGAGCAGGACGTCCCGGCCAGCAGGATCGCCGCGCTGAGCCACAGCGGGACGACGTCGCGGACCGCGAGGGCGACCAGCGTGGTGACGATGTAGAGCCGGTCGGCCAGCGGGTCGAGCAGCTGCCCGAGCCGGCTGGTCAGGCCGTACTTGCGCGCGATCTTGCCGTCGAAGTAGTCGGTCCAGCCGCTGGCCATCAGGAGGCCAGCGCCCAGCCGTCGGACTGCGGACCCAGCAGCAGTAGAGGAACACCGGCACGCCGACCAGCCGCAGCGTGGAGAGCACGTTGGGCACGGTCAGCACCCGGTCGGTCATCGGCACGAGCGAGGCCGGCGTGCCGTCGACGACGGACCGCCGAGCGGGTCCCCCGTCTGGCACTGGCGGCTCCTCGGGTCTGGCGGCGGGTGCAGCAGGGGCCGTGCCCGCGGACGGGAACGGCCCCTGGTCGTGCACAAGGCGTGCGCCCGTCGGGATGACAGGATTTGAACCTGCGACCCCTTGACCCCCAGTCAAGTGCGCTACCAAGCTGCGCCACATCCCGGCGCCTGGACCCGGGTCGAGCGGTCCAGGTGCGGTCGTGACCTTACCAGCCGATCCGCGAGCCGACCGGCCGACTACCGGCCCTTCGCGGCGCGCTTCTCGCTTGACCTTGACGCCGATCTCGATCGGCGAGCCCGCGAACCCGAAGTCCTCGCGCAGCCGGCGCTCGATGAACCGGCGGTAGGCCGGCTCGAGGAACCCGGTCGTGAACAGCACGAACCGCGGCGGCCGGGTGGCGGCCTGGGTGGCGAAGAGCACCTTCGGCTGCTTGCCGCCGCGCGGCGGCGGCGGCGTACGGGCGACCACCTCGCCGAGCCAGGAGTTGAGCTTGCCGGTCGGGATCCGCCGGTCCCACGACTCCAGCGCCCGGACCAGGTGCGGGGCGATCTTGTCGACGCTGCGGCCGGTCTTCGCCGAGACGTTCACCCGCGGCGCCCAGGCGACCCGCTCGAGGTCGCTGAGCAGCTCGCGCTCGAGGTCGTAGCGGCGGTCCTCGTCGACCAGATCCCACTTGTTCAGCGCGATCACCAGAGCCCGGCCGGCCTCGATCGCCGTGGTGATCACCCGCTGGTCCTGCTCGGTCAACGGGATGCTCGCGTCGACCAGGACGACCGCGACCTCGGCCGCCTCCAGGGCGGCGATGGTCCGCACGCTGCAGTAGTACTCCGCGCCCTTCGCCTCGCGCACCCGACGTCGCAATCCCGCTGTATCGACAAACCGCCATGTCTCTCCGCCGAGCTCAACCAGGGAGTCCACGGGGTCCCGCGTGGTGCCGGCCACGCTGTCCACGAGCACGCGTTCCTCACCCAGCAGCCGGTTCAGCAAAGACGACTTGCCGACATTGGGCCGTCCGATCAGCGCCACCCGACGCGGGCCGAGCTCGGGCTCCTCGTCGATCCGCGGTGCGTCCGGCAGCGCGTCGAGGACCGCGTCGAGCAGGTCCCCGCTCCCCCGCCCGTGCAGCCCGCTGACGACCAGCGGCTCGCCCAGGCCGAGCGACCACAGCTCGGCGGCGTCGCTCTCGGTGCGCTGGTCGTCGACCTTGTTGGCGGCGAGCACCACCGGCTTGCCGGCCCGCTGCAGCACCCTGGCCACCATCCGGTCGGCATCAGTCGCACCCACGGTGGCGTCGACCACGAAGAGCACGGCGTCGGCCGCGGTGACCGCGACCTCGGCCTGGGCGGCGATCCGGGCCGACAGCCCCTCGGCGTCCGGGTCCCATCCGCCGGTGTCGACGACCGTGAAAGCCCGGCCGTTCCACGTCGCGTCGTAGGCGACCCGGTCGCGGGTGACGCCGGGGACGTCCTCGACGACCGCCTCCCGCCGGCCGAGGAAGCGATTGACCAGGGTCGACTTGCCGACGTTCGGGCGCCCGACGACCGCGAGGACGGGCAGCGGCGCGCGGACGATCGGCTCGTCGGACTCCGGCGCGGTGATCGCGTCGTCGTCGGGGGTGCCCGAGGTATCCGGAGCATTCCGGCGCGGTGTCATAACTCTCCACTCTCCACGGCGCGGACGTGCGACGCCAACGCGACCCGGATCTGCTCAGCGGCGTCGGCCACGGCACGGCGGGAGCGCGGGTCTCCGGACACCGTCACCGTGAACGGGGCGCCGAACACGACATCGACACCTGTCCGCCAGCGCGGCAGCTTCGCGCCGCGCGGCCACGCGGTCTCGGTGCCGAGGCAGGCGACCGGCACGATCGGGCAGCCGGGGTGGTGGACGGCGAGGTAGGCGATGCCGTGCTGAACCTCGTCCAGCGAGCCGGCACCCCGGGTGCCCTCGGGGAAGATCCCGAGCAGCCCACCCGCGTCGAGCACCTCCCGGCAGCGGCGCAGCGCGGCCCGGTCGGGCCGGCCGCGGTGGACCGGGATCTGGCCGAGGGCGCCGAGCAGCCGAGCGAGGGGGCCGACGAACAGCTCGGACTTGGCCAGGAAGGTCGTCGGCCGGCGGATCCCCGCCGCCACGACCGGACCGTCGACGAGTCCCCGGTGGTTACCCGCCAGGATGACCGCGCCGTGGGCAGGAACGTGAGCACCGCCTCTCACCCTCAGGTTGAAGATGAGCCTCACCAGGGGCCGTCCGACAACGCCGAGTGCCAGGTGCAGCCGGGGCCGGTAGCGAATGTCCATCCGAACCCGAGGTAGCCCGGTGGCGACGCTCATGAACCGGCCGCCGGCGCTGGAGCGCTCCGCGGGGCGGACGCCGTCGGGATCCCGGCTCGGGCGCACTCTGCCAGCACAGCGCTGACGACCTGTGCCACGCCCAGGTCGGTGGAGTCGATCTCCACCGCGTCGGGCGCCTGGGTGAGCGGGCTCGCCGTCCGGGTGCTGTCGAGCTGGTCCCGTCGGTCCAGTGCGGCGAGGGTGTGCGCCACCGCCTCCGGGCCCGCCGACTCCTCCCGGTGGCGCCGGGTCGCGCGGGCCTCGCTCGAGGCGGTGAGGTACACCTTCACCGTGGCGTCGGGGGCCACCGTCGTGGCGATGTCGCGTCCCTCGACGACGATGCCGCCGTCGCCGATCAGGTCTCGCTGACGGCGGACCAGCCACTCACGAACGGCTGGCACCGCCGCCACCGCCGACACGGCAGCGGTGACCCGCGTCGAGCGGATCTCCGTCGAGACGTCCACCGGGCCGACCCGCACCCGGAAGCGACGTGGTGCGGTGCCGATCGTCAGACCCAGCTGATCCAGTCGCTCGGGGGTGAGCGCCGTCTCCAGTGCCGAGGCGTCCGCCGGGTCAAGGCCGTCCTCGAGGGCACGCCAGGTGATCGCGCGGTACATCGCGCCGGTGTCGAGGTAGCGCAGGCCGAGCCGTTGAGCGACCCGCCGGGCCACCGTGCTCTTGCCGGAGCCGGACGGCCCGTCGATCGCGATCACCGCCCGGGTGCGCGGCGTCGGCCGTGCGCGCTCGCCAGGAGCAGACCGCGCGGACCGACTCGTCGACATATCTCCTTCTCGGCTCGCCCCGGTCACCACCCCGGAGTGCTGGAACACGCGGACCGGAGCCTCGCTGCCAGGTCCGGGAGGAACAGCCTATCGGGTGCGGCCACCCGCACGATCCGCGCCTCTCACGTCACCTTGTCGGCAAGACGTCTTATCGATGTACGGTCGCCGACTCAGCTGGTTCGGTGCGCGGCCCAGCCGGCCGCGCGCAGCGTCTCGAGCAGCCTCGGGACGTCCGGATCCCGTACCTCGAGATCGACGAAGCCGACCGGGTGGTCAGCGGCGTGCTCGATGGTCAGGTCCTCCACGTTGACCTGCGCCCGCGCGGCAGCGGTCAGCAGCCGGGCCAGCTCACCGGGGCGGTCGGCGAGCACCACGCCGACCCGTGACCAATCGGCCCGGGGCGCGGCACTGGGCTTGCCGGGAAGCAGCCGGCGGCCGTCCTGGCCGGCGGCGATGAGCTCGCCCACCGGACCGGCGTCGCCGGACCCCAGAGCGGCAGCGACCGACTGGAGCCGGGCCGCCAGGTCGGCCAGGACCGGCGCCAGCCGGGGGCCGTTGTCACCCGCGATGCCGCGCCACAGGGTCGGGTCGCTGTCCGCCAGCCGCGTGGTGTCCCGGAAGCCCGGACCGGCGAGGACCGGACCGAGCGGGCCGGCCTCCGTCAGGGTCGCAGCGAGCAGCGACGCGACGACCTGCGGGGCGTGCGACACCGCCGCGAGCACCCGGTCGTGCTCGTCGGGCGACACCGTCACCGGGCGGGCTCCGCAGCGCTGAGCGAGCTCGGCCACGTCCGCCGCCGCCTGCGCCGACGTGAAGAGGTGCGGGCTGACGACCCAGACGGCGTGGTCGAACAGCTCCGGCTGGGCCGCGCCGGGGCCGCGCCGCTCGCGGCCGGCGATCGGGTGGCCGCCACACACAGCAGACGCCTGATCCCCCAACGTCTCGATATCAGCGAGAAGGTTGGACTTGACTGAGGCGACGTCGCTGATTGTCGCGCTCAGGCCGAGACCGAGAAGATCCCGGATGACCTTCGGCGTCTGGGCCGGCGGGCAGGCGACCACCACGTGGTCGCAGGCCGACAAGCCGGCCAGGCCGTCGACGACGTCACCCGCGCCGAGGGCCGCCGCCGCCGCGGCCCGGCCCTCGTCGACGTCGACGAGGACGCAGCGCTGACCCGCGCGCGCCAGGGCGAGCCCGACCGAGGTGCCGATCAGCCCGGCCCCGACGATCCCGACCCGGTCGACGCTCACGGCGCGCCCGCTCCCCCGCCGGAGCTCACTGCGGCAGGTCCGTGCGCAGCGCCTCGGCGCCGCGCAGGTAGACGTGGCGCAGCTCGGACCGTGGCCGGTCGGTCTCGACATGGGCGAGGAGGCGCAGCACGCGGGGCATGGCCCCGGGCACGTCGATCTCCGTCGCGCAGAGCAGCGGCACATCGGTGATGCCCAGGCGGCGCGCGGCGTAGGCGGGGAACTCGGCGGTCAGGTCCGGCGTCGCGGTGAACACGACGCTGATCAGGGCGTCGGTGCTCAGCGAGTTGCGAGCGAGCACCGCGGTGATCATCTCGGTGACCGCGTCGAGGATCTCCTCCCGGTCGTCCGCCCCGACCTGGATGGCCCCTCGCACCGCTCTGACCGCCACCCTGCCGTCCCTCCTGTCGCTGCGCTGCTCATGCCGACACGCTGACCTGGCACCTTAGCGGTTCCGAGCCTTGGCGGCAGAGCGCTAGGTCGCCGCCACGCCAAAACCACAGCACGCTCTACCAGTAGGTCGACTTGACGACTAAATGGTATCTCTACTCCGTAGCGACACATCAGGCCGGGGCGGGCTTTCCGAGCTGCCCGCCGGATCGCGAGCCCATGGGCAGTATTGGTGCCCAGCATTAGAGATATAGGTCTAAGTCGTCACCCGTGGCGACGGCACGCTCGGACGGGGCTGCATCTATTTGTCGGCTTACCTACGAAGCACTTCGGCAATGTGCCGTCAGATTGGCAAGGCGGTTGAGCGGTTCAGGACTTTGCGGCTATCTCGTCAACCGCTGCGTAGAGGCCGCCCACCTCGGCGGCGGTGAGCCGCCGGGTCCGCCCGGGCTTGAGCGAGCCGAGGACGACCGGTCCGACCTGGGTCCGGACCAGCCGGTGCACCGGGTGGCCGATCGCGTCGCACATCCGGCGCACGATCCGGTTGCGGCCCTCGTGCAGGGTCAGCTCGAGCAGGGTGCGACCGTCGCCACTGCCCACGACGCGGACCACGTCGGCCCGAGCCGGCCCGTCGTCGAGCACCACTCCGGTGCGCAGGGCGCGGACCTCGGTCTTCGCGACGGCCCCGGCGACGTCGACCAGGTAGGTCTTGCGGACCCCGTGGGAGGGGTGCATGAGCCGGTGCGCCAGGTCGCCGTCGTTGGTGAGGAGCAGCAGACCCTCGGTCTCCGCGTCGAGGCGGCCGACGTGGAAGAGGCGGGTGGAGCGATCGGCGATCAGGTCGCCGACCGAGGGCCGGCCGCGGTCGTCGTGCATCGTCGTGAGAACCCCGCGTGGCTTGTTCAGGGCGAGGTAGAGACGGGCCGGCGCAGTCACCACCCGCACGCCGTCCACGCGGACGACCGCGATCTCGGGATCCACCCGGCGGCCCTGCGTTCGGACGACCTCTCCGTCGACCTCGACCCGGCCTTCGTCGATCAGCTCCTCGCACGCGCGACGCGAACCGACGCCCGCCTCCGCGAGCACCTTCTGCAGTCGGACACCAGCCGGTTCGCTCATACCTCAACCTGAGGTTCACACTTGAGAGGACGAACCGTATACACCTTGCGCACAGGGCTGGGCATCACAGGTCACCCTCGAACTCGTCGAGGTCGGTCGGCAGCAGTGGTGCCAGCGACGGCAGCTCCTCGACCGAGGTGAGGCCCAGCCGCTCGAGGAAGTAGGGCGTCGTGCCGTAGAGGTGGGCCCCGGAGCTCTCGTCGACGCGGACCTCGGTGATCAGGCCACGGCTGAGCAGCGTGCGGACGACGCCGTCCACGCTCACCCCGCGGATGTTGGCGATCGACTGACGGCTCACCGGCTGCCGGTAGGCGACGACCGCGAGCGTCTCGAGGGCGGCCTGGGTGAGCCGGGCGTGCTGGCCGTCGAGGACGAACCGCTCGACGTACGCCGCGCAGTCCTCGACGGTGAACAGCCGCCAGCCCTGGCCGACCTCTCGGAGCTCGAAGCCGCGGCCCTGGGCCAGGTAGTCCGCGGCGAGCGCGGCCAGCGCCTCCCCCACCTCGGCCCGGGACCGCTCGGTCACCTGGGCGAGGACGCCGTCAGAGACCGGCTCGTCGACGACCAGCAGGATGGCCTCGAGGATCCGCGGCAGGGGCGGGGCGGCGTCGTCCCGGCCGTCGCCGTCCGCCGGCGAGACCTCACGGCCCTGGCCTCCGTCGTGATCGAGGTCGGACTCCATCGCACCCCCATTGGTTATGTCAGGCTGTTCGGAAGCAGCCGAGGGGTCTGCCCACGGCCGTTCGGACCCCTCAGGGCGCATCTCCGTCATTCGACCCGACCGTCCGGGTCGTCGCTGGACTGCGCCGGAGCCTCCGCCGCAGGCTCGGTCGACGCGGCCCCCTCCGACTCACCCGCGACGGCGGCCGTGTCGTCGTACTCCTCGATAGAGAGATACGTCGACATAGCGCCGTGATCGCCCGCGGTCCAGCGCACCTGGAGGTCGCCGAGCGCCACAACCTGCTCGAAGGCGACGTGACCCTCCCGATAGAGCTCGAGCAGCGCCAGGAACGAGGCGACGACCTCCACGGTCTCGGTGCAGTCGGACACGAGCGCCCGGAACGAGGCGTGACCGAGCTCGGCCAGCCGGCCGGCCAGCACGATGGCCCGCTCGCGGACCGACACCTTCGTGACGTGGACGTGGTCGACCGCGACGCCGGGCGGCGGCGGCTTGGGGGCCAGCGCCCGGGCGGCCAGCTCGGCGAACTGGCGCGGGCCGAGCCCGAGCAGCACCTCGGGCACGGCGGCCGCGAACCGCGGCTCCAGGCAGACCGCGCGCGGGAAGCGGCGCTCCTCGCGGGCCAGGAGGCCGGCGACGATGGCCGCCGCCTCCTTGTAGGCGCGGTACTGCAGCAGGCGGGCGAAGAGCAGGTCCCGGGCCTCGAGGAGGGCGACGTCCTCCTCGTCGTCGACCTCACCGGCCGGCAGCAGCCGGGCGGCCTTGAGGTCGAGCAGGGTGGCGGCGACGACGAGGAACTCGGTCGCCTGGCCGAGATCCCAGGTGGTCCCAGCGGCCCGGATGAACGCGATGAACTCGTCGGTCACCCGGGACAGCGCCACCTCGGTGACGTCGAGCTGGTGCTTGGCGATGAGGCTCAGCAGCAGGTCGAACGGGCCCT
Organism: uncultured Actinomycetota bacterium; assembly: GCA_963765815.1. Lineage (GTDB taxonomy): Bacteria > Actinomycetota > Actinomycetes > BP-191 > BP-191 > DATLNF01. Next base: position 128,319 of record CAVXXT010000003.1, read on the forward strand.
CGAAGTTGCCCAGGTGGACCTCGAACGCCGGCCGTCCCGCGACCGCCGGGGTGCTGCCGGTCGTCATGCGCCGACGGTAGCAGGTGCCCGGCGGCCGACCGCCGTCTCCTGCGTGTCGGGCGCGGCGCCGCTGCGCCTGGCGACACCCCGCTGCCGTTATATCGATGAAGCGTCTAGTCGATACCCACGAGGCGCAGCAGCAGGTCGACCAGTGGCGCGCCGATCGCGTAGACGAGTCGCATGAGCAGCCCGACCCCGCCGAAGAGCGGGAGAAGCAGCGCGATCAGAGCGGCCAGGCCGTAGTTCTGCTCCTCGGAGTAGTACCGGGCCTTGCCCCAGCCAGGGCTGCGCGGGGCGAGCAGCCACAGCGCGCGGTTGCCCTCGAGCGGAGGCAGCGGCGTCAGGCAGAGCACCGCGCAGGCGGCGTTGACCAGGCCGGCGAAGAGCAGCAGCCGGGCGAGGAACGCCGCTCCGTCCGGGACGGCGCGGAGCCCGGCGAAGGCGGCGAGGGCGAGCAGCGCCTGGGTGAGCGGGCCAACGGCCAGCACGGCGAGGTACCGGCCTCGGCCGAGCCGCCGGGCGTCGAAGGGCACCGGCTTGCCCCAGCCGGCGCCCGCGATCAGCACCCCGACGACGCCGAAGGCGTCCAGGTGCCGCCGTGGGTCCACGGACAGCCGGCCGGCGACCCGCGCCTCACGGTCGCCGAACCGGTCCGCGAGCGCGGCCTGCACGACCGCGTGCAGCACCACGCCGACACCGAATCCGAGGAGGATGCCGAGCAGGGCCGAGCCGGAGTCGAGGAAGAACAGGGCGCCCTCGAGGAGGCGGATCGGCACGGCTCAGCGGCCCCGCAGCCGGCGGACCAGCACGCTCTGCTCGGCCTTCGCGTCCAGGTCGGCAAGCACCATGGCCAGCGCCTCCCGGACGATCCGGCCCCGGTCCACCGCGAGGCCGTAGTCGCCACGGAGCGTCAGCCGGGCACGCTCCAGGTCGATCAGCTCCTCGGCGGAGCAGTAGACGGTGATCTTCTCCTCGTGCCGCTCCCGCCCGGTGGGGCGTCGCTCCCCCGTCCGCGGTCGTCGGCGGATCGGCGCGGCGTCCCGGTCGTCCCGCTCCTCGACCGGTTCCACAGCGTCCTCAACGGCCTGTGGACGGGCGAACGACGGTGAAGGTGCGGGCGCCAGCACCGTGCTGGTCGCGGCCTCGGCCGGCTCGCCGGCACCGGTGGACCGGAACAGCTCGTCGGCACCGGGCAGGCTGATCCGTCGGCTGCTCATCGGGCGAGCACCTCCTTCGCGAGGTCGCGGTAGGCCTTGGCACCGCTCGACTGCGACGCGTAGGTGGTGATCGGCTCCCCGGCGACCGTGGTCTCCGGGAACTTCACCGTGCGGGCGATGACCGTGTGGAAGACCTTGTCGCCGAAGGCTTCGACCACCCGGGCCAGGACCTCGCGGCCATGAAGCGTGCGTCCGTCGTACATCGTGGCCAGAATCCCCTCAAGTTCAAGTTTAGGGTTAAGCCTTTCGCGGATCTTGTCTATGGTCTCGATCAACAGTGCGACACCGCGAAGGGCGAAGAACTCGCATTCCAGCGGCACGATGACACCGTGCGACGCGGTGAGCGCGTTCACGGTGAGCAGGCCCAGGCTCGGCTGGCAGTCGATCAGCACCACGTCGTAGTCGTCGAGCACAGGGGCGAGGACCCTGAGCAGCACCTGCTCCCGGGCGACCTCCCCGACCAGCTGGACCTCGGCGGCCGACAGGTCGATGTTGCTCGGCAGCAGGTCCAGGCCCGGGACGTGGGTCTTGAGCATCACGTCGTCGATGGTGACGGTGCGGTCCATCAGCAGGTTGTAGACGGTCCGGTCGAGCTGCAGCGGGTTCACCCCGAGTCCGACGCTCAACGCACCCTGGGGGTCGAAGTCCACCAGCAGCACCCGCCGGCCGAACTCGGCGAGCGCCGCCCCGAGGTTGATGGTGCTGGTCGTCTTGCCGACGCCGCCCTTCTGGTTGCACATCGACAGGATCCGGGCCGGGCCGTGCCGGTCCAGCGGCGGCGGGTCGACGAGCGCCTTGATCGGCCGCAGGGTCGGGCCGAGCGCCACCGGGTCGACCCCGGGCAGCGGCTCGGCAGCCGAGTCGGCCGGTCGGGCGCCGAAGTGCGGCTCCTCGAGGGCGCGGACCAGTCGGTCGGCCCCGCTCTCCCCCGGCCCGACGGCGGCGGCCACGCCGGCGGCCGGGGCGTCCGCCGGCGACGCAGCGCCCGGGGCGTCCGCCGGCGACGCAGCGCCCGGCTCGCTCGGCACGTCGGTCAGCGGCCCCGACCCGAGGCCGGGTTCCGGCGCCGGGCTCGCGCCGACGGGGTCGCCGGGCTCGGGGTCGCCGGGCGACCGCCACTCGAATGATGTCGACATAACGCCTTGACTCCCTATCGCTGAACCGCTGTCACGACACGGCGAGAAGGCGCCATGACGACAGGCCGGGCATGCTAGGCCCGGAGCAGCCGTCCTGGCAAGGGCGGGCCGGACGGATCGAGGGTCTGGCGTCCACCCGCGCTCGGCGTCGCGGTGGCGGTCACGCTCAGCTCACGCTCAGCGGGCGCGTGCCCGGGGATGTGCGCCGGCGTACACCTCGCGCAGCCGGTCGACCGTGACGAGGGTGTAGATCTGCGTCGTCGTCACCGAGGCGTGGCCGAGGAGCTCCTGGACGACCCGCACGTCAGCGCCCCCGTCGAGGAGGTGAGTGGCGAAGGAGTGCCGCAGTGTGTGCGGCGACACCTCCGCGGCGACCCCCGCCTTCTCGGCGGCAGCCCGCAGGACCGCCCATGCCGACTGCCGGGAGAGCCGGCCGCCCCGGGAGTTGAGGAACACGGCTGGGCCGCCCCGACCGGACGCCGCCAGCGCTGGGCGGGCGCGTACCAGGTAGGCGTCGAGCGCGGCCCGGGCCAGCCGGCCGATCGGGACGATCCGCTCCCGTGAGCCCTTGCCGAAGAGTCGGACGACTCCGGCGTCGAGGTCGACCGCGTCGACGTCGAGCCCGACCGCCTCGGAGATCCGGGCTCCGGACGCGTAGAGCAGCTCGAGCAGCGCCTGGTCACGCAGGGCGAGCGGAGTCTGGTCGAAGCCCGCCGCCTCGATGAGCGCGGCCACCTCCTCCACGCTGATCGCCTTCGGCAGCGAGCGCGGCAGCACGGGCGGACGGACCTCCCGGGCCACATCGGCCTCGACCAGGCCCTCCCGGACGGCGAAGCGGTGCAGCCCCCGGACCGCAACGAGGGCGCGCGCCGCAGAGGACGCCTTGACCGAGGGGTGGTCGCCTGTGCCCTCCCGCAGGGTGGCGACGAAGCCGGCGACCTGGGCCTCGGTGACGTCGACCAGCCGGCCGACCCCCGTGGCGGCCATGACCTCGGCGTAGCGGCGGAGGTCGCGGCGGTAGGAGTCCAGCGTGTTGGCCGCCAGCCCGCGCTCCACGGCGAGGTGGTCGAGGTAGCGCGCCGCCGCCGCGGCGATGGTCAGCCCGAGGTCGCTCATCACCGCCGACCGTACCGGCCAGGGTCAGGCGGCGCCGAGCACCTCGGACAGCGGGACCGACTCCAGGCCGTGCGCCTCGGCCACCGGCGGGTAGGTGATCAGGCCGCCGACGACGTTGACCCCGAGGGACAGGGCTCGATCGGCCGCGCACGCTCCGCGGATGCCGCGGTTGGCGATCTCGACGGCGTACGGGAGCGTGACGTTGGTCAGGGCGTAGGTCGACGTGTGCGGCACGGCGCCCGGCATGTTCGCCACGCAGTAGAAGATCGAGTTCTTGACCTCGTACGTCGGCTTGGAGTGCGTCGTCGCGCGCGTCGACTCGAAGCAGCCGCCCTGGTCGACCGAGATGTCGACCAGCACCGAGCCGGGCTTCATGTTGGCGACCATCTCGTCGGTGACGAGGGTCGGCGCCTTGGCGCCCGGCACCAGGACGGCACCGATCACGAGGTCGGCCTCGACCACGGCCTTCTCGATCTCGTAGGTGTTGGACGCGATGGTCTGGATCCGGCCCTTGTGGATCCGGTCGACCTCGCGCAGCTTGGCGATGTTGCGGTCGAGCAGCAGGACCTCGGCCTCCATGCCCTGGGCGATCCACGCGGCGTTGGACCCCGAGATGCCACCGCCGAGCACCACCACCCGCGCCGGGTAGACGCCGGGGGCACCGCCCATCAGCACGCCGCGACCGCCCTGAGCCCGCTCGAGGAAGTGCGCGCCCGCCTGCGGCGCCATGCGGCCGGCGACCTCGCTCATCGGGGCGAGCAGCGGCAGCGAGCGGTCCGGCAGCTCGACGGTCTCGTAGGCCACCGCGGTGATCCCCGAGTCGATGATCGCCTTCGTGCACTCCAGGGATGCGGCCAGGTGCAGGTAGGTGAAGAGGACCTGGTCGCGCCGCATGCGGTGGTACTCCTCCGCGATCGGCTCCTTCACCTTGAGCACGAGATCGGCGGTGGCCCAGACGTCGTCGGCGGTCGGCAGGATGCGAGCGCCCGCCGCGACGAACTCGTCGTCGGTGATCGACGAGCCGGCGCCGGCGTCGTGCTCGACGACGACGTCGTGACCCGCGGTGGACAGCTCGCGCACGCCTGCGGGGGTGATCGCGACGCGGTACTCGTTGTCCTTGAGCTCGCTCGGGATGCCGACCAACACGTGCGCGCTCCTCGCTCGGCGACGCCGGCACGCCGTTGTGCCGGACCCGCGCGAGTCTAGTTGCAGATCGCCCTCCGGCGGGTCAGCTCAGCCGAGCCCGCCGTCGCGCCCCGAGCACTGCTGCCCCAGCCGTCGCGGGGAGCAGCAACCACGGGCTCACTCCCCCGCCCGTCGCCGGCAGCGACCGCACCGGGGCGGGCGTCGGCGGCCGCACGACCGGCTTGGCGGGCACCGGCAGGACCGGCTTGTCCGGGCGGACGACGGCCACGCCGAGCTCGTCCGCGCCGACGCTCGCAGGCACGCGCAGGACCGAGGTGCCGTCGAGCGCGATCTCGTTGGTCGACTGCACCGTGTCGCCGTAGAGCGCCTCGGCGGTGTTCATCGACATCACCGCCAGGCCGAGCCGGTGGCCCTCCTCGAGCACCCAGTCGACCGGCTGGAACTGCACCTTCCCCCGCCACGTCTCCCCCGCCGTCAGCGGGACCGACTCACGCAGCGAGGTGCGGTTGGCCGAGTTGAGCAGGCCCCTGGTGATGACCTCGCGTCCCCCGGTGCCGTCGTCGTCGAACAGCACCGGAGTGAGGAACGTCGACGTCCCGCTCGTCGTCACCGTCGCGTCGAGCTCGGGCACGCCGGAGATCCGCACGCGCTCGGTGAGCTCCGCGCCGAGGAAGACCACCGATGAGCCGGCCGCGTCCCCGGCGAGCACGTCGCTCTCGCTCAGCGCCGGGTTGTCGTCGGTCCACTCGGCGATCTCGAGGTCGGGCAGCCCGAGCGAGCCCTTCTCCCCGTCGCCGAGGGCGAGCTGCAGCGGGACGGTCTCGGTCGACGACGGAGGCCAGGTGCTGTCCTGGAACCGCTCCGCGCCGTTCACCTCGCTGTCGGAGCGCGGCAGGTCCATGACACCGGTCTTCAGGCCGAGCAGCCACTCGTCGAACCAGGCGTGGTAGATGTCCTGGTTGTCCTCGACCTGGTTGCCGCTGTGGCCCTTCTGGCCCATCACCAGCTTCTTCGGGTGGCTGTCCGGCAGGGCGGTCCACATCTCATAGCTGTTGATCGGGTGCACGTTGTAGTCGCGCCAGCTGCCGACGACGAGCGTGCTCGCCGTGATGCCGCCGACCTTGACGAGGTAGTCGCGCTCGTCCCAGAACCCGTCGTACACGGGGTCCGGCAGGAAGGCGCGCTGGTTGTGCTCCACCCGCTCGCAGGGCGTGGCGTGGTCGCGCACCGCCTCGGCCCACGCCGTCCCACCCTGCGCGTTGGTCGGGGGCAGGAAGCCGAAGCCGAAGTCGAAGCCGACCGGCGTCGCGCTGCCCGAGTAGAAGCGCACACCCTGGCCGTAGGCGTAGTCGTACCAGCGCCCGATGGCGACCTGCGGCACGATCGTCGTCAGGTGCGGAGGGTTGGTGATCGCGGTGGCCCACTGCGTGGTGCCGTCGTAGGAGCCGCCGATCATGCCGACCTTGCCGCTGCTCCACTCCTGGGTGCCGAGGAACTCGACCACGTCGTGGCCGGTCTCCTGCTCGCGGATGCCGCCGTGGTCGTAGCAGCCGCTCGACTCGCGGGTGCCCACGAGGTCGAACTCGGCGCGCGCGTAACCGCGGGGGATGAAGTAGTCGCCGACCGCGTCGGCCTCGGCCTCGACCTGCGGCGCCGCGCCGACCGGCCGGCGCAGGACGTGGTACGGCGAGTAGGTGAGGATCACCGGAACCTTGACACCCTCGGGCACGACCGGCCGCTCGACGACGCCGTAGATCGTGCCGTGCTTGGTCGGGACGCGGTACTCCTCCAGGACGGACTCGGTGTAGATCGGCTCGCTGCGACCGTGGACCGTCCGGTAGCCCGGCTCGTCGCCCTCGTCGCCGCTGGCGGACGTGACGAGCGGGACGAGGGCACCGATCACCAGCGCGGACAGGCACAGTCGGGTCGAGCGGCGCACGAGTGCTCCTCGCGAAGGCTGCTTACTGGTCGGGTCCGACTTCGTCGTGCCGGGACGATGTCCTGCGGTCAGGCCGGGCGAAGCGATCGGTACCCCGTACGCCGGGCGCGGTCGGCGCCGAGCACGGCCACGACGCACATCCCGTTGCGGATCGTGCCGTCGTCGACCCAGCGCAGCGCCTCGTCGAGGTCGACCCAGGTCGGGTCGAGGTCGAGCTCCTCGTCGTGCAGCTCCGGGCGCTCGCCGACCGGCACCGGCTCAGGCCCGCGAGCGAGGAAGACGCGGTAGGCCTCGTCGGTCATGCCGGGAGAGCTCAGCACGTCGCCGAGGACGTACCACTCCCGCGCGCGGAGCCCGGCTTCCTCCACCAGCTCACGCTGAGCGGTGACGACGAGGTCCTCGCCGGCGACGTCGCGTATGCCCGCGGGCACCTCCCACAGGGAGTCGGCGACGCTGTGCCGGTATTGGCGGATCAGCAGCACCCGATCGTCGTCGTCCACCACGATCACCCCGACCGCGCCTGGGTGCACGACGATGTCGCGCTGTCCCACCCGGCCGCCGGGCATCGTCACCTGGTCGACGCGCAGGGAGATGACCCGGCCGTTGAAGACGACCTCGCTCGACGTGACGTCGTAGGAGTGCGTCACCGGGGAGCGGCGACGTCCTCGAGCCCCGCTGTGTCCGGGACTTCGATGGGCAGGCGGCCGGACCGCTCCTCGCCCCATGCGGCAGCGGCCGACACGAACGACGCGAACAGCGGGTGCGCGTTGGTCGGCCGCGAGCGGAACTCCGGGTGGAACTGCGCCCCGACGAAGAAGCGGTGCACCGACCGCGGCAGCTCGGCGATCTCCACCAGCCTCCCGTCGGGCGACGTGCCGGAGAACACCAGCCCGGCGTCCTCGAGCTGGCGGCGGTAGGCGTTGTTGACCTCGTAGCGGTGGCGGTGCCGCTCATCGACGTAGGCCTCGCCGTAAGCGTCGGCGGCGACCGAGCCGGGCAGCAGCTTGCAGGGATAGAGACCCAGCCGCATGGTGCCGCCCATGTCGCGCTCGCCGGCGACGACGTCGCGCTGGTCTGCCATGGTCGCGATGACCGGGTGCGGGGTCGCCTCGTCGAACTCGGCGGAGTTGGCGCCGGCCAGCCCGGCGAGGTCGCGTGCGACCTCGATCGTCATGCACTGCAGTCCGAGGCAGATGCCGAGCACCGGAACGCCGTGCTCGCGCGCCCAGCGGATCGCCTCGATCTTGCCCTCGATGCCGCGCACGCCGAACCCGCCTGGGACGAGGACGCCGTCGACGTCGCCGAGCACCGTGCCGACGTGCTCCGGGGTGCAGTCGTCGGAGGTGACCCAGACGATCTCGACCTTCGCGTCGTTGGCGAACCCGCCGGCCCGCAGCGCCTCGCTGACCGACAGGTAGGCGTCGGGCAGGTCAACGTACTTGCCGACCATCGCGATGCGGACCGCACGGCGCGGGTGGTGCACCCGCTGCAGCAGCGCGTCCCACTCGGTCCAGTCGGTCGCGGTGGCGTCGAGGCCCAGGCGGCGTACGACGTAGTCGTCGAGGCCCTCGGCGGCGATGACCTTCGGGATGTCGTAGATCGACGGCGCGTCGACCGCGGAGATGACCGCCTCGACGTCGACGTCGCACATCAGGCTGATCTTGCGCTTGAGGTTCGACGTGATCGGCCGGTCCGAGCGGCAGACGACGGCATCGGGCTGGATGCCGATGGAGCGCAGCGCGGCGACCGAGTGCTGGGTCGGCTTGGTCTTCAGCTCGCCTGAGGGCCCGATGTAGGGGATCAGCGACACATGCAGGTAGAAGACGTTGTCGCGTCCGACGTCGTGGCGGATCTGCCGGATCGCCTCGAGGAAGGGCAGCGACTCGATGTCGCCGACCGTGCCGCCGACCTCCGTGATGACCAGGTCGACGTCGTCGCCGGAGAGCCGGCGGATGCGCGCCTTGATCTCGTTGGTGATGTGCGGGATGACCTGGACCGTGTCGCCGAGGTACTCGCCGCGGCGCTCCTTCGCGATCACCTGGCTGTAGACCTGGCCGGTGGTGACATTGGCACTGCCGTGCAGGCTGGTGCCGAGGAAGCGCTCGTAGTGGCCGATGTCGAGGTCGCACTCGGCGCCGTCATCGGTGACGAACACCTCCCCGTGCTGGAAGGGGTTCATCGTGCCGGGGTCGACGTTGAGGTAGGGGTCGAGCTTCTGCATCGTCACGCGGACGCCCCGCGAGGTGAGCACGCGGCCCAGGCTGGCGGCGGTGAGGCCCTTGCCGAGGCTGGAGGCGACGCCTCCGGTGACGAACAGGTGCTTGGTCACGCTCGCGTCTCCCGTGGTTCAGGCTCACTGGTCCCGCCGCGATGATCGGCGGGAGTGACGGGGGAAGATCCCGCACGTCCACGGGAGTCGAGAATACCGCACCCCAGGGCCGCCGCCGCGCGACGCGCCGCCGGACACGACTCGGCCCGCCGGCTCCCGGAGGAGGCGGCGGGCCGAGTCGGTACGACGTGCGGCGGGCGCTTAGAGCCGTGCGCGGCGGCCGGCGGTCGCGTTGTAGACGAGCAGGGCGATCACGGCGCCGACGATCGAGCCGAGCAGGTTCGCCGGCCGGAGGTAGCCGTCCTCGTTGCCGAAGAGCAGCGAGCCGAGGAAGCCGCCGACGAACGAGCCGACGATGCCGAGCAGGATGGTGGAGCCGATGCTCATGGAGTCGTCACCGGGCACCAGTGCGCGAGCGAGGAAGCCCGCGACCAGACCCACGATGACAAGAGCGATGATGAACCCGATCACGATGTCCTCCAAGGGATGTGTGCGTTTCGCTGTCGCGTCCGGCGTACCCCCGTCATCTGCGCGATGAACCTCACGATGACGTGCGGTGCGAACTGACGGGCACCGCCCCCAGGAATGTCGGCGCGGCAGGTTTCAGCGCCGGTTGCGCTCGCCCAGCTCCCACACCGCCTGCTCGGCCGTGGCGGCGAACAGGTCGGCCCGGCTCGCCGCTCGTTCGGCCTCGCGCATCAGCTGCCGCGCCAACTTCGCGGCGCGGTCGGCGTCGGCCCAGACGGCCTTCCGGCGTCCGACCTCGGCCTTGGCCTCGTCGGCCTCGGCGCGCAGCCGAGCCGCCTTCTCGCTCGCCTCGCGAAGCCGCCGATCCCCGTCGTCGGCCACGTCCGCCGGCGGTGTGCGGCGACCCGCCTTCGTCGTTGCTGCATGACGCGTCCGCGCGGTGGCCGGCGGCCCACCTGGCGGCCGGGCAATCGGGACCGCGCTGCCGAAGTTGAAGCCGCCCGCCTCACCGACCTCGCGCAGCATCCCCGCGCCCCACTCGGCCAGCATCCCCTCGTCGGCGAGCGACGCCTCGACAGCCGTGGCGACCGCGTCCCGGGTGGCGGCGGTGACGTCGCGGTCGCGCTGAGCGGCGACCGCAACCACGCCGCGTACGACGTCGTCGACCAGGGCGCGCCGCCGCCCGGCGAGCTCCCGCAGGGCCGAGCCGTCCCCGCCGCCCAGCGCGCGGTCCTGCGCCTCGCGCAGAGCGGCGCCGAGCTCGCCCGCGCGGTCGACCAGCTCAGGCATCGACCGGGCGAGCAGGTTGAGCAGCCACACCGACACAGTGGGCCGACGCAGCGCCTTGACCGCCGCTGCTCCCGCCGCATCACCGTCCTTGCGCAGCCGGGCGGCCAGTGCGTCCCGCGCAGCGACGAAGTCTTCGGGGTCGAGCGCGTACAGGTCGCGCGTCGCGTCGGTCACGGGCCGGCCGCTCCCCCGACGACCGCTGCCTCGTCGCGGTCCGCCGCCTCGATCTCGGCGGTGCGGACCGACACGGTCAAGGCCACCGGGATCGCGATGGTCAGCGCCAGCGCCGGCACGGCGACGCCGGAGTCGTTCGCGGCGAATCCGACGAGCGCCATGACGAGCACCGAGACTAGACCGGCCCGAAGCGCGGGAGTCCGCTCGAGCGCCCGACGAAGTCCTCCCCACGGCTTGAGGAGCACGAAGGCGAGAAAGCCCACGGCGATCGGCACCACGAGGGTGAGGACGCTGTGCGTGAGGAGACGGAGGTTGGCCTGCGCCTTCCTCGTGATGATCGTCCGCGCGCCGCCGTCTCGAACCTGCTCGACGAACCGGCCGAGGTGCGATCGGGCCTCCTCCGGCCGGGTGTAGTCGAGCAGCGCGAACGCGGTGACGAGTGCGATCGCGAGAGTCATCACCAGCAACAGGACTCGCCACGACACGCGACGGCCGAGGAGGAGGAGCCCGAGCACCGCGAAGCCCGGCACGAGAGCGATGACCCCGCCGAAGTCGCTCCCCCACGACGGATTGCCGTCAATTGCCACAGCGGCGATTCCCGACGACGCGACGAGCAGCATCGTCGTACGCCGGCTCCGACCGTCGCAGAGCGCAGCGGTCGCGAGCAGCGCGCTGGTCGCGAGAACGGCGAACGCGACGTTGCCGACGCCGGCGAACCGGCCGGCGACGAGCGGTGAGTAGCCCGCCAGGCTGGACAGCTGGAGCCTCGCGCCCGTGATCAGGTCAACGGCGAGGACCGCCGCGGTCATGGCCGCCACAGCGCCCGGCGGGCCGAGCAGCCGGTGCCGCCACGGGCCGCTGCTGGCGATGACGAACAGCAGTGCGTCGATGCCGGCGACGACGGCCAGCAGGACGCCGAGGCCGTGCCTCCACCACGGCACCAGCTGGGCGAGGTAGGTCGCCGCCGGCACCGCGGCGAACGCGAGCGACGCGTGCCGGGTGAGCCGGCGGATGCGGTCCTTCGATCCCGGCGGTCGACGGCGCAGCGCCCACCAGGCGTAGCCGTAGAGCAGGAGCTGGGCGAGGACGAGGAGGAAGAAGAACGGCGGCACGTACCTGCGGTGCGCCCCGGCGGCGACGTCGTGGTCGACGAGTCGCGCGACGTCGACGCCGCGTGCGCCGACCGCGGTCATCCGCTGCCCGACCATCGCGTCCGGCTGCGGCACGCCGAGGGCGTGCAGGACGGTCGGTGCCGCGTCGATGAGCTGCACGAAGTCGGCCCGTCGGGTCGACGCCGACCGCAGGGAGGAGTGACCGAAGCCCGGCCCGAGCGCGACCGCCACCTGCAGGTGCGGCGAGTCGAGTCGACGGTGGCTGATGCCGAGCACGAGGAGGAGGTCGTCAGGCCGACGGAGTCCGGCGACCGCCTGGACGGTCGCGTCGACGGCGGACAGGCCGGAGCGGTCGGCGTACGCAGAAGCGTCCTCGACGACGACCAGGTCGAAGCCCTCGATGTCCGCCGGGCCAAGGGCACCGGTCGTCTCGACGTGGCTGTCGACGTCCCCGGCGGCGTCAGCGGTGCCGAGGACGGCACCACGGCCGACCGCGAGTGTTCGGCGACCGGCCGCGTGCAGCGCAGCACCAAGGCCGCCGATCTGCGCGTCGAACGACAGCCGGTCGTTGTTCGCCTGGATCGGGCCGATCGCCGGGTCGTGTGTGCCGGTGCTGCTCGAAGTCGGCGCCGGCAGGTCCTCCTGGCCCTGCGGCGGGAGCGTGACCTTCTCGTCCCGGCCGGCCGTGCGCGCCCTGGCCCGGTTGCCGGCGGAGAAGGTGACCCAGCCGTCGTACCGGCGGGTCACCGCCGACGCTGCCCGCACCGACAACGCGCCGATCGATCCCTCGCCGGCGAGCGCCTGCAGGTGCGGCATCGACCCGGCGGTCACGTCAGACCAGTCGAGGCCGGGTACGCCGACGACGAGCACCCGCTCGACGCGACGTTCCTGCGCCGCCGATGCCGGAGCCGACCCGGACAGGATCGATCCGACGGCCACGGCCGCAGCCAAGAGCGCCGTAGCTCTCCTCATCGCGCGAGCTCCGCGTAGACGTCGACGACGTTCGCAGCGGCGGTCATGGCGTCCGGCCAGAGCGCACCCCGCTCCGCCCCGCGAGCGGCGAGCGCGGCGCGCTCGGTGTCGTCGTCGACCAGGCGCACGATCGCGTCGGTGAGCGCCCCGACGTCCTCGGCGGGCACCAGCGTCGCGGCGCCGCCGCCCAGCAGTCCGGGCAGCCCGCCGACGGCGGCGGCGACGAGGGGGCGGCCGGCGAGGAGCGTCTCGTGCGCCGAGAGCGGGCTGCCCTCCCAGCGGCTCGGCATCACGACGAGGTCGGCTGCGGCGAGCAGGTCGCCAGTGTCGTCCCGCCAGCCCAGCAGCTGCACGGGCGCCGCCGACCGCGAGACCAGCGCGGCGAGGTCGGCTCGCACCGGTCCGTCGCCGGCGATGACGAAGCGCACCGGGCAGCTCGCCGCGCGGGCGACGTCGACGGAGGCGGCGATGAGGAGGTCGAACCCCTTCTGCGGGTGCAGCCGGCCGATGGCCAGGACGAGCACCGTGTCGTCGTCGACGCCGAGCTCCGTGCGGATAGCGGTGAGGTCCGCTGGCGATCGGACTGGTGCGGTCGAGCCGACCGGGGCAAGCCGCACGTCGCGCCCACCGAGACCGCGGACCCGGTCCACCAGGTCGGGGCTGACGCAGAGCGTCACCGTGGCCCGTCGTGCGATGCGCCCTTCCGCGAGCCCGAGCAGCCGGCCGGCCGCACCGCCGCGGAGGATCGCGTTGTGCCAGGTCACGACGAGCGGAACCCCGCGGCGCACGGCGTAGCCCGCCACGAGCCCAGCGCGCAGTCCGTGAGCGTGCACGACGTCCCGGTCCGCCATCGCCCGCCGCGCATGCCGCGACACCACGACGTCCTGGATCGGGTCGAGCCGTTCCGCGATCTCCACCGGGACGAAGCGCGCGCCGCCGGCGGTGAAGTGGAAGTCGGCTTCGGTCGCGGCCGGCCCGGCGACGACGACGTCCATCCCCGCCGCGGACGCGACGTCGACGACCGCCCGCACGTGGCGTCCGGTGCCGCCCGCAGTCGTCGCGACGCAGAGCCCCAGCCGCCGGCCGCGAAGCGTCGTGTCAGCCACCGGCAGCCCTCCTGTCTCGCAGCATCTTCACGGCATCGCCGAGCTCACGAGACCGAGCCACCGCGAGCAGAGCGACGTAGACGAGCCCGACGACGACTGCGCCGGCCGCGCAGCCGGCGAGCAGGCTGCCGCGCCCAGCCGGCACCGGGACGCGTCGCGTCACCAGCCAGCCGGCCGCAGCAGCAGCGGACGCGGCCGGGATGCTGATGAGCGCGGCTCGGGCTGCGCCCTGAAGGGACACCGGGCCGCTGTCGCGGCGGATCGCGACGACCAGCAGTGCGGCCGCGACCGCCATGCCGATCGAGTGCGCCAGCCCGACGGCCCGGACCGGGGAGTCGGGATCCGCAGCCGCGAGCGCAAGGCTCGCCACAGCCGTCACCGCGAACCCGGTCACCGTCGCCGCGGCGGCGGCGAGGGTGCGGCCGCGGGCGAAGAGGGCGCGGGTGAGCAGCGCCAGCACGCCGTAGGGGACCAGCCCCACCACCAGCACGGCGATGCCCCCGGCGACCGCGGCGCGTCCCCCGCCCGCATCGCGTGCGTCGGGGTGGTAGGGCAGCAGGTAGGCAAGCGGCCGATGCAGCGCCCAGCCGACGGCGGCGGCGCCGGCGCAGACGACGACCATGGACCGGAGAGCCGCCGCCAGGGTGCCGGCGTATCGCACGGGGTCGTCCTCCGCCGCGCCGGCCAGCGCGGGGAAGGCGCCCGTGGCGATCGGCACGGCGAGCACGCCCCACGGCAGCAGGAAGACGGCGTACGACAGCTGGTAGGCGATGACCGCGCCGGGCCGAGAGCTGGTGATGACGAGCGCGACCAGCAAGGCGACCTGCTGAGCGACGACGCCGGCCCCGCCGGCGAGCGCGAGGCGACGGACCTGAGCGCCGACTCCCGCGGGCAGCTGCAGAGACGGGCGCAGGGCGAGTCCGAGTCGCGACGCCGGCACGATGAGCGACAGCGTCAGCGCAGCGACGCCGAGTGTGGTGCCGACCGAGAGCACCAGCTCCTCGGTGTGGGTGACCTGTGATGCCGCCGCGCCACGGTCGAGGGCTGCGTAGATGAGGTAGGCGCCCATCACGACCAGGCTGGACAGCAGCGGGGCGAGGGCCGGCCCGACGAACCGGCGATGCGCCTGCAGGACGCCGGCGAGCACGATGCCGACGCCGTAGAGCACGACCTGCGGCATGAACACGACCAGCATCCGCGCCCCGAGGTCGACCTGCGCTGCGCGCACCGCGGGGTCGTCGACGCCCGTGACCAGCAACGACATCAGCGGGCGCGCGAAGACGGCGCCGAGCAGCGCGACCGGCGTGAGCACGACGACCGTCCATGTCAGCAGACCAGACGCAGTGGCTCGCGCGCGGCCGTCGTCTCCCCGAGTCACCGCACCGGCGAGCACCGGCACGACGAGGCTGGCGAGCGCTCCGCCGGCGACCACCTCGAACACGATGTTCGGCAGCGTGTTCGCGGCTGCGTAGGTGTTGCCGAGGACGCCGCTGTCGCCGACGGTCGCGGCGAGGACGACGGTGCGCACGAGGCCGACCAGCCGGGCCGCCGCGGTCACCGCGGCGACCAGGAGCGCTGCGCGCGCGACGCTCTGCGTCGGCCGGTCGCTCACGGCGTCCGTCCCAGCTGGTCCAGCCATCGCAGAACGCCGACGCGGTCGATGACCGCCGAGAAGCTGACCACCTCACTGGCCGCGGTCGCCAGGACGAGTCCGGCCAGGACGGCGGTCGACGTCACGAGGCCGCCCGACGCCGCGAGTCCGACACCCACGGCACCGCCAAGTGCGTTGGCACCGCCGTCGCCGAGCATCGAGCGCTCAGCCAGGTCTGGCCGGAGGAGCCCCGCCGCCGTTCCGGCGACGACGGCGACGACGAGTCCGACCGCCGGACCCGCGAGGCAGGCGGTGGGCACCGCGACGGCGATGAGCACCTTCAACGCTCGGCCGGGGCGGAGGTCGAGGAGGTTGGTGAGGTTGGCGCAGCCGGCGATCACGCCGGCGTCCACGAGCTGCTGGACCCCGATGTCGCCCCCACCGAGCACGAGCGCAGCGGCCACCGCGGCGACCCCGATGACAGCGAGCTTCGCCAATCCGGAGCTGAGCCGCCCCCGGCGCAGCGCGCGAAGGTGACCAAGGAAGCCCTTAGTCGCGGCGTCACCGTAGAGGTCGTCGTACAACCCGACCGCCCCCGACGCGAGGACGACGACCAGCGTGGCGCTGGTGACCCGCCGGATGTCCGGCGCGTCAGCGCCCGCCGAGGACGCGAGGCCGAGCAGAGCGGCGGTGACGGTGACCAGTGCGAGCGCGGCGGCCAAGCCGCCCGCGAGCGTCACCTCACGGCCGCGGAAGTTGGTCCTGGTCCACAGCGCGTGACCCGCGGTCACCCGCCGCCCGGCCTGCCACGCGCTCCACCCGACGACCGCGCCGGCGACGAGCAGAGCAGCCCGCCACCCGGGCGAGCCGGTCACGCGGCGGCCGGCTCCGCGGTCGGCAGCGGAGCAGACGCGCCGGGCCCGTTGCCGTAGTGCCCGAAGTCACGTCGTACGGCGTTGGCCAGCGCCAGCACGGCGACGACGTCACCGGCCGGCGTGCCCGCGCCGTCGACGCTCGACAGCCGCGCAGCGAGGGTGGCGTTGTCCCGAACCGCGCGCAGCAGCGACTTCTCGTCCGCGCTGTCCGCCGGCGCGGCCAGGACGACGCCCCCGCGACCCGCGAACGCCGTGATCACGTCGAGCATGGGATCCGGGCCAGAGGGCGATGGCGACGCGGCCAGGCGTTCCTGGTCGGGCGGCCCGAGGACGAGCAGGACGAGGTCGCCCGGCCGCACGTCCCCGCCGTCGACGGCGATCAGACCGGCCTCCCGGTATCCGCTGACGACCCGCACTGTGGTGGCCGGCGCCTGGGACCCGTCCTCGGCCCCGTCGGCGTCGAGCACCGCGGCCAGCTCGGCGGCCGCGCGGGGCACGGTGCCGCTCGGCGGGTCGATGCCGGTCGACAGGCCGGCCACCAGCTCGTCGATCTCGGCCGCGGCGGCCGGGTCGACGAGCCGCGGCAGCAGCCGGATCTGACCGGAGACCCGGCCACCCGCCTGGCGGACGGACTCGACGAGGGAGTCGCGCACGTCCTTCGACGCCGTCGGCGCCATCACGACGCTCACCCGCTGCCCGGTCAGCCGACCCGGCAGCACGATGCCGGCGATGCCCGCGGCGAAGGACCGGTCGTCGGCCGCCTGGTCGCGCAGGGCGAGGATCTGATCCTGCTGCTCCTCCTTGTCCTGCGCGAGCCCCTCGGTCCGGCGCTTGAGGTCGTCGATGATCGGCCGGTCGAGCGCGGTGCTGCCGAGGACGATGCCGGTGCCGAGGGCGAGGAAGACCGCGATGATGGATACGACGTGGTAGCGGAAGTCGATCACCTGCGAAGACTACCGACCGAACTAGCGCAACCCGCGCACCCAGAAGGTGAAGTCGCGCCACGCGTCGGCGATGAAGTCGCCGTACAAGGCAGCGACCGGAGAGATCGCGAGCGCGACCATCATGGTCGTCAGCGCTGCCGCGACGAGCAGCACCAGTGAGCTGGTGCGGATTCGACTGCGGTAGAGCCGGCTGACGCCTTTGGCGTCGACCAGCTTGCCGCCGACACGCAGCCGGGTGAGGAACGTCGAGGCCATCCCGGCGCGCCCCTTGTCCAGGAACTCGACGAGCGTGGCGTGGCTGCCGACGGCGACGATCAGCTCCGCGCCGAGCTCGTCGGCGAGCAGCATCGCGGCGTCCTCGCTGGTGCCGGCCATCGGGAAGACCGCCGCGGTGAGGCCGAGCTCCTCGACGCGCGCCAGTCCCGGCGCCCGGCCGTCGGCGTACGCGTGCACGACGATCTCGGCGCCGCCGCGCAGCGCGCCGGTCGACACGGAGTCGAGGTCGCCGATGATGACGTCGGGCCGGTAGCCCTCCTCGATCAGCGCGTCCGCTCCCCCGTCGACGCCGACCAGCACCGGGCGGTACTCCCGGATGTAGGGGCGCAGGGACGCGAGGTCTTCCTTGTAGTGATAGCCGCGCACCACGATCAGCGCGTGCCGCGCGCGGAACACGGTGCGGATCTCGGGTACGCCGACACCATCGAAGAGGAGGTCCCGCTCGGCGCGCACGTAGTCCATCGTGTTGGCCGCGAAGGCCTCGATCTGCACCGAGAGCCCGGCCCGGGCCTCGGCCATCAGCGCCGCGACGGTCGCCGGGGTCTGCAGCACCCCCTTCGCGACCACCTCGTCGTCGCGCAGCAGCGTGTCGCCGTCCACCCGGAGCACCTCGCCGTCGCGGACGCGACCGAACACATCGGGGTCGACGTCGTCGATGAGGACCACGCCCGCATCCATGAGGATCTCCGGGCCGAGGTTGGGGTAGCGGCCGGAGATGCTCGGCGCGGCGTTGACGACCGCCGAGACTCCGCACGCCACCAGCGCCTCCGCGCTGACCCGGTCGATGTCGACGTGGGCGATGAGCGCGATGTCGCCCGAGTGCAGTCGCTTCGTGAGGTCCTTGGTGCGCCGGTCGGCGCGCAGCGTGCCGGAGACCCCTGGCAGCGTCACCGGTCGGGCACGCCGAAGAGCCGCGAGCTTCACGTGGGCAGTCTGCCAGAGCGAGCGCCGGGGACCGGCCGGCGAGTCGTCGGGCTCCCCTTCTCCGCCGCCGCGGCCGCGAGCAGCTCTTCGGCATGGCCGTGGGCGAGCTCACTGTCCTCGAGCCCGGCGAGCATCCGGGACAGCTCGACCACGCGCCCCGCGTCGTCCAGCGCGACGACGTCACTGGCGGTCACCGAGCCGTCGTCGGACTTCACGACCCGAAGGTGCCGGTCGGCGAACGCTGCAACCTGCGGCAAGTGGGTCACGACGACGACCTGATGGGTCCGTGCCAGGCGGGCCAGCCGACGGCCGACCTCCACCGCGGCGCGGCCACCGACTCCGGCGTCAACCTCGTCGAAGACCATGGTCGGCACGGGGTCGCACTCGGCGAGGACGACCTCGAGCGCGAGCATCACCCGGGACAGCTCCCCGCCCGACGCCGCGCGGGCCACTGGACGGGCCGGCGCGCCCGCATGCGGGGCCAACAGGATCTCGACAGCGTCGACGCCGTCGGCGGTGCACGCGACCTGCCGACCGGCAACGGCGAGACCGCCGTGCTCCACCTCGGTCGACCCGACAGCGACCTCGAGCGATGCGTGCGGCATCGCCAGCGCAGCGAGCTCCGCGGTGACGGCCGCCGCGAGCGATGCCGCGGCGTCGGCTCGGGCCGCCGACACCTGCCCGGCGAGGCGCCCGAGCTCCTCCTCCACGACGCCGTGCTCGGCGACGAGGAGGTCGAGCCGCTCGTCGTCATGGTCGAGGTCGCCGAGCCGACGCTCGGCGTCAGTGGCCCACCCGATGACTCCCGCGACGTCAGCGGCGTACTTGCGGGTCAGCCCGCTGAGAGCGGCCTGACGCTGCTGTGCGTGCTCGAGCCGGACCGGGTCGGCGTCGACCTCGACGGCATACGCCGCGAGATCCGCCGCGACATCGCCGAGCTGGTAGGAGACCGCAGCCAGGCGTGCGCCGAGAGCGTCGAGTGAGACGTCGAGCCCGCCCGCGGACGACAGCGCGGCGCGGGCCCGACCGACCAGTCCGCTCGCGTCGTCGTCCCTGCTCTCGGCCGGGTCGCCGGTGAGTGCGCGCTGCGCGGTGGCCGCCGCGGTGCGCAGCTGGTCGGCGTGGGCCAGCCGAGCCACCTCCGTCGCGAGCTCGGCGTCCTCGCCGAGGCGCGGCTCCACCGCCGCGATCTCGGAGAGGCCGGCGCGCAGCAGGTCCGCCTCACGTGCCCGCTCACGGGCTCTCGTCCGGATGTCGTCGACCTCAGCAGCGAGGGCACGCCAGCGGGAGAACGCGGCGCGGTACCGGCCCAGCGGATCAGCGACAGTCGGCCCGGCGTAGCGGTCGAGCAGATCACGCTGCTCCGCCGTCGAGTGCAGGCGCTGCTGGTCGTGCTGGCCGTGCATCGCGACGAGCGTGCCGCACACCTCGCCGAGCACCCCGAGCGGGACGGTCCGCCCGCCGACGTGGGAACGTGACCGCGTGCCGTCGGCACCGACCGTCCGGGAGATGACCAGCACGCCGCCCTCGTCCAGCTCGCCGCCGGCCTCGACCGCGCGGACGGCCGCGGGCGAGTCTGCGGCGACGACAACGCGGCCCTCGACCACGGCGCGGTCGGCACCAGGGCGCACCAGTCCGGCGTCGGCGCGGGCGCCGGTGAGCAGCGACACCCCCCGGACGACCATCGTCTTGCCCGCGCCGGTCTCGCCGGTGACGACGGTCAGGCCAGGGCCGAGCTCGAGGACAGCGTCGTCGATGACGCCGAGCCCCTGGATCCGCATCTCCTCGAGCACGACCCCATGCTAGAGCCGCGCCCGGGCTGTTCGACGTGCGCCGTGCCGCCCCTCAGGACGAACGTGATCGTCCGCGCCAGCCCTCGACCGGGAGCTCGAACTTGCGGACCAGCCGCTCGGTGAACGAGATCGGGTGCACGTGCGCGAGCCGCACCGGCAGCGCGCCGACCGACAGCTCGACGCGGCCCCCGGCCGGCAGTGCCGTCGTACGGCGGCCGTCACAGGTCACCACCGCAGGGGCCGAGTGCGCGAGGAGCTCCACCGCGACCCGCGCGGTCGGCGACAGCACGAGCGGTCGGGCGAACAGCGCATGCGCGCTGATCGGCACCATGACGAGAGCCTCGACGTCGGGCGCGACGATGGGGCCACCGGCAGAGAACGCGTACGCCGTCGAGCCGGTCGGAGTCGACACGACCAGCCCGTCGCAGCCGTAGCGCGACAGCGGCTCGCCGTCGACCTCGGCGACCACCTCGATCATCCGCTCCCGCGCCGCCTTCTCCACCGAGACCTCATTGAGGGCCCAGCCTCTCCACGTCGGCGAGCCGTCCACGTCGACCACGACGTCGACGGTGATCCGCTCGGTCACGGTGTAGTCCGAGCGGAGGATGTGGTCGAGCGTGCGCTCGAGTCGGTCCGGCTCGCTCTCTGCGAGGAACCCCATGTGGCCGAGGTTCACGCCGAGCAGCGGCGTGCCGTGCGGCCGCGCGAGCTCGGCAGCGCGCAGCAGCGTGCCGTCGCCCCCGAGCACCACGACGAGCTCGGCGCCGTCACCGGCCACGTGCCCCGCGGTGACCTCGACATCGGCCGGGTCGAGGTCGCCGAGCTCGTCGGCGACCACGCGCACCTGGACGCCGTGCCGGCGCAGCTCCCGGACCACCTCGACGGCCGCAGACCGAGCCGGCGCGCGTCCGGTGTGCGTGACGACCAGGATCGTCCGCTCGGTCACTGCGGACCTGCCGCGACCGCGTCAGCCACCGCGGCCCCGTCGACCGGCGGCGCCCCCGCGCGCAACCAGAGGAAGTACTCGACGTTGCCGGCCGGTCCGGGCAGGTCGCTGGCTACCACGCCCGCCACACCGCGGCCGTGCGCCGCAGCGGCGCGCGCCACCGCGACAACGCTCTCGGCGCGCAGGCCGGGGTCGCGGACGACACCGCCCGGCCCTAGTCGCGCGCGGCCCACCTCGAACTGCGGTTTCACCATGAGCAGCAGGTCGCCGTCCGGTGCGCACGCTGAGTCCAGCGCCGGCAGGACGGTCAGCAGCGAGATGAAGGACAGATCGGCGACCACCAGGTCGGCCGACCCGCCGACCGACGTCACGTCGAGCTCGCGGATGTTGGTGCGATCGACGACCGTGACACGCGGGTCGGACTGCAACGACCACGCGAGCTGGCCGTAGCCCACGTCGACGGCGACGACCGCGACGGCTCCGCGGCGGAGCAGGACGTCGGTGAACCCGCCCGTGGACGCGCCGGCGTCGAGGCACCGCCGGCCCTCGACGCCGAGAGCGGGCAGTGCGTCGAGCGCGCCTGCGAGCTTGTGACCCCCACGCGACGCGTAGGTCGGCTCGTCGCCGACGTCGACGACGATCGAGGAGTCGTGGTCGACGCCGGTCGCGGCCTTGCGCGCCACCAGTCCCCCGACCCGCACGCGGCCGTCGGCGATCGCCGCGGCCGCGTGCTCGCGGCTGCGGGCTAGGCCGCGCCGGACCAGCTCGGCGTCGAGACGTGCGCGCCGGACCATGACCGCGCCGTCCGGGCTAGCGCTCGTCGAGACCGGCCAGCGTCGACTGCAGCACGTCGTGCACCTCGTCGAACACCGGCACGTGCCCGGCAACCGGGGTGCCGTCGAGCGCGGTCAGACGCTGGCGGGCTGCGTCGACGCGGCTCACCGACTCAGCCGTCCCCGGCTCGACGGCGCCGTCCGACCGGGCCGGCGCGGCAGCACTGGGCTCGGTCATCGCGACCCTGTCGTCTTCTTCGCCGCAGGCTTCTTCGCCGCAGGCTTCTTCACGGCGCTCTTGGTCGCCGCAGGCTTCTTCGCCGCGGGCTTGGCGGGGCTCTTGCTCGCCGCGGGCTTGGCGGGGCTCTTTTTCGCGGCCGTCTTCTTCGCGGCCGGCGTGGCCGGGGTCCGCCGCGCTGCCTTGCGGGCGGCGGTGGTCGCGAACGCCGACGTGGTCGCGCTCACGCCGCGCACCGTGGACTCCAGCGTCTGCAGCCGGCGCTGCAGGCGAGCGAGCTCCTCCGCGGTCACGACGCCAACCCGGCCGAGCGTCTTCTCCACCTCGGCGCGCACCAGGTTCGTCACGTTCTCGCGGTTGTTCCGGCTGGCGGCCAGGAGATCCTCGGCAAGCGAGCTGACCTGCTCGGCGGCCGCCTCGCCCTGCGCCACCAGCGCCTTCGCCGCCGCCTCTGCCCGCTGGCGGGTGACCTCGGTCAGGCCGTTGGCGAGGGCGAGGTAGTTCTTCAACGCGTCACGCACGATGCTCTCCGTCCGACAGGCGGTCTCGAGTGCTGACAACGCTATCGCGCGGAGCGATCACATGCGCCGCACCCGACGGGCCGCTGATAGCGTCGGTCGGGCGCCTGTCGTCGTTGCAGAAGGAGATCAGTGGCCACCGTCGAGGAGTGCCAGACCGCGCTCCGCAACCTGGGCGCGCTGCTCGGGTCGGTCGACTCGGACACCAAGAGGAAGCACGTCCTCGACCGCTCCATCGCGTGTCGGGTGAAGGACCTGGACACGACGTTCCGGGGCGAGCTCCGCGGGGGCGAGCTGCACGACATCCGGACCGGCGACGGCGACGGCGCGCAGATCCGCCTGCAGGTCTCGAGCGACGACCTGGTCGCCCTCACCGAGGGCCGGCTCTCCTTCCCTGTGGCCTGGGCCACCGGCAAGCTGCGGATCGACGCGAGCATCAGCGACATGCTCAAGCTCCGCTCGCTGCTCTAGCTCGAGTACGTCCAGAGCGCGCCGAGCTCGGCGCGCAGGTCGGACAGCGCGTCGGCCGGCGGGTGCGCGACGAGCAATCCGGAGAGGTCGGCGGCGACATACGTCGGCCGCTGCGTCGGTGGCGCCGACCGGAGCAGCTCGACGTCGGTCACGCCGGAGAGCACGAGCAGGCTGGCGCAGCCGGCCCGGTGTGCTCCCTCGATGTCGGTGTCCAGCCGGTCGCCGACGACCAGCGGCCGTCGAGCGCCCACCCGCTCGATCGACTCGCGGTGCAAGGCGAGCTCGGGCTTCCCGGCGACGAGGGGGGTACGGCCCGTGGCCACCTCGAGCGCGGCGACGAATGCGCCGTTGCCCGGCAGCTGACCGCGCGGACCCGGCATCGTGGCGTCGAGGTTGGCGGCGACCCACAGCGCGCCGGCCCGGATGGCGAGCGCCGCTTCGGCGAGGTCGGCGTACGACGTGCTCGCGGTGTAGCCCTGCACCACGGCGTCGGGTGCGTCATCGGCACTCTGGACGACCTCGAAGCCGACCAGTGCCAGTGCGGACAGCAGCCCATCGCCGCCGACGACCAGGACCCGGCTGCCGCGCGGCAGGTGGTCGCTCACGACGCGAGCAGCGGCCTGCGCGGCCGTCGCCACCTCCTCCGCGGACGCCGGGACCCCCAGCTCGGTGAGGTGAGCGGCGACGACGTCCGGCGTACGCGACGCGTTGTTGGTGACGAAGGCGATGCGCATCCCGCGTTCGCGGGCGGCGCGAAGCGAGTCGGCCGCGCCGGGCACCGCAGCCGCGCCGACGTAGACGACCCCGTCCAGGTCGACGAGCGCGGCGTCGTAGGCCTCGGCCAGCGGGACCTCGGACGGGGCCGACCACGCTCCCGCGGTCACGGCACGCGGGTCGTGGCCGAGCAGCTCACTTCTGGGCGGCGAGAGTCGCGCGGGCGCCACGGAGGGCCTGCGCGTAGTGGCTGATGTCCGGGCGCATCGCGGCCGCCAGCGCGAGGTGCTCGACCGCCTTCGTCAGATCCCCGGTGCGCGCGGCGGACAGGCCGAGGCCGAACTGCGCGTAGTCGTCGGCCGGGTTGACGTTGATGATCCACTCGAAGGTGTCGCGCGCCTCGGCGTACATCCCCGCGTCGAACTGCGCGCGAGCGAGCGCCTCGCGGACGCTGCGGGACTCCGGCTCGTCGCTGACGACGCGCTTGAGCAGCTCGATCGCGGGGTGCGGGCTGCCGGCGTCGACGAGCTCGACCGCCCGCTGGAACCAGTCGTAGGCCTCGCCGCGCGGGAGGACGTCGGGAGGAGGCGGCTCGAGGTCGGCGTAGGGGTGCGGGGGCGGGGTGTCGTCGTCGTCGTCGTAGGCCACTGCGCACTCGCCTCCTCGTGCATCTCGTCGTTCCCGTGGTCGTCGGGCTGCTCGCTACGATCGGCTGCATGGCCCCGCAGACAGAATCCCAGCCGTCCGGTGTTCCCGTCCCGCCGGGCCTCGTGCTCGCTCCCTTCCGTGCCCTGCGCTACGACGAAGCGGTGGCCGGCCCGCTCGCCTCTCTGCCGTCTCCACCGTACGACGTCATCGACGAGGCAGGGGTGACGGCGTACGAGGAGGCCAGCCCCTACAACGTCGTGCGGGTCATCCTGCCACGGGGCCCGGAGAGCGGAGCGGGCAACCGGTACGCCGCCGCCGCCGCCCAGCTCGCGGCGTGGAGATCCGCCGGCGTCCTGCGGCCGGACGCGGAGCCCGCGCTCTACGTCTACGAGATGCGCGACGGCGATCACGTCCAGCGCGGCCTGCTCGGCGCCCTCGCGCTGCGCGACCCCGACCAGGGCGTCGTCCTCCCCCACGAGAACGTCATGGCCGGGCCGGTCTCCGACCGGCTGCTGCTCACCGAGGCGACCGAGTGCAACACCGAGCCGATCTTCCTGATCTACGACGGCGGCGGGTTCGCGTCGGCCGTGGTGAGCGACGTCGCCGGGCAGCCGCCGATCGCGGAGACGACGACCGAGGACGGCATCGCGCACCGGCTCTGGTCGGTCACCGACCCGGACATCCTGGCGGGCATCGCCGGCGACCTGCTGACCCGCTCGGCGGTGATCGCGGACGGTCATCACCGCTACGCCAACTTCCGCCAGCACCAGGCGGCGATGCATGCGAGCGGCCGTGGCGCCGGGCCGTGGGACCACGGCTTCGCGCTGCTCGTCGACGCGACGGCCTTCGGGCCGCAGGTGCACGCGATCCACCGGGTTGTCGCGTCGCTTCCCGTGGCCGACGCCGTCGAGCGCTCCCGCAGCGCGTTCGAGGTGACGCCTCTCGACGGGACGCTGGACGACGCGCTCGCGATGCTGTCCGCTGCCGGCAAGGCGGGTCCGGCGTACGTCGTCAGCGACGGCGCCCAGCGTTGGCTGCTGGCCGAGCCTGACCGGGAGGCCGTCGACGCGCACGTGCCGGCCGACCGGTCGGCGGCCTGGCGTGGGCTCGACGTCACGGTCGCCCACCACGCGCTGATCCAGCAGCTGTGGGGGGTCCACGACGACGAGCACACGGTGGGCTACCGGCACGACGCCCCGGCGGCCGAGGCGGCGGCCGTCGCCTCAGGCGGCACCGCGCTGCTGCTGAACCCGACGCCGGTGGACGCCCTCATCGCCGTCGCGACCGCTCGGGAGCGGATGCCCCGGAAGTCCACGTTCTTCACGCCGAAGCCCCGGACCGGGCTGGTCATGCGGGCGTACGCCGACGCGGGGGATTTCTGACGTTTGCCCGCGGCGCCCGCCGATCACGGCGACGATGGGGGCATGCCCGGCGACTTCCGCGTGACCACGGACATGGTTCAGCGGGAGATGCTCGTGACCTGCGAGCCGTGCCAGGAGTCGATCCACATCGGCCTGGCCGCCGACGGATTCACCCGCCTGCTCGCCCTCTTCGCCGCGCGGCACGACCACGGGGAGGGTGCCGAGCAGCGGATCGAGCTGCGCCCGCTGCGGATCGTCGCGGACCAGCCGGCCGAGACGTCAGCCCGCCGCCCGAACCCGCCGGACGCTGGCGACTTCGACCTCGGTGCGGCTCGCGGCACCTGACCCGCCCCGCCAGAACCGTCGGCGCAGGGCGCCGGTCACCTCGAGCACGTCGTCGGCACTCCACTTCGCGGCAGATCGCCGGACGTCGGCGCGGAAGCTGGCGCAGTCGATCGTGTCGACCGACGGTGCGCCGGCCCGCGGCGAGGGCGGCCGGCGTACGACGAGCCGCCAGGTGACCATCGCGTCGCCGCTCGGGAGCACGCGCTCCTCCGCCGGCGCGGAGAGCCGGCCGACCAGGCTCACCTCGTTGTGGGCATGACTGTCGGCGGACGCTGCGTCCTTTGCTCGGGCCATCGCCGGTCCTCTCTCGACGGGTCCGGCGGCGCGCCGGCTGCGGCCTAGGATGCGGCGCGGCGGGGCGCTCGTGGGGCCGGCGCGAACGATCCGTGGATGACGGGAGGCAGCGTGGCCGTATCCGCGACGACCACCGACCTCGGCGCCGGGGTCTACCAGATCGACACCCTGATGTCCGGCTACTCGGGCATCACGGCCGGCTACCTCGTCCTCGGCGAGCGGCCGTGCCTGGTCGAGACCGGCACCGCGCGCTCGGCGCCCGTCGTCCGCGCGGCGCTGACCGCGCTCGGCGTCGGCCCGGAGACCTGGCGACGGTCGTGGTCACCCACATCCACCTCGACCACGCCGGCGGCGTCGGCGACATCGCCGCGGCGTACCCGAGCGCCGAGGTCGTCGTGCACGAGAAGGGCGCCCGGCACCTCGTCGACCCCAGCACGGCTGATGGACAGCGCCCGGCGGGTGTACGGCTCGTTGATGGACGACGTGTTCGGGCTGCTGCAGCCGACCGACCGGAGCCCGGGTGCGCGCGGTCGGGGACACCGGCGGATCGACCTCGGCGGCGGCCGGCGCTGCGGGCCGTTCTACTCCCCCGGGCACGCCAAGCACCACCTCGGGCTGCTCGACTCGACACCGGCGACCTCTATGTCGGCGACGCGGCGGGCATCTACATCCCGGAGCGCGGACGTGCTCGGCCCGCGACTCCGCCCCCGGACTTCGACCTCGACGTCGCGCTCGCAGTCGTTGTCGCTGTTCGCGTCCGTCGCGCCGCGCCGGCTGCTGTTCAGCCACTACGGACCGGTCACGGACGTCGCCGGCACGCTCGATCGCAGCGCCGAGGAGCTGCGGCTGTGGGTCGAGCTGGTCCGCACCGCGCGCAGTGACCGGCTCGACCTCGACCACGCGGTCGCGATGGTCCGGGAGCGCACCGCCGAGAGGTACGCCGCGGTGCGCGACGACCCCGAGCTCGAGGAGAAGTTCGAGGGGCTCAACTCGATCGCGGCCAACCTGGTCGGCATCAACCGCTGGCTGGACCGGGTCGACGGCACGGCGCACGACTTCGGCGACCCATCGGCGGTGTCCGGGCCGCGACCGCCGATCGGCTAGAGCTCGGTCAGCCGCTCGACCGCGTCGGTGGTGTCCTCCTCGTCGACGGTCACCACGGCCTGGAACCACTCGCGCGCGTCGTCGCGCCGGCCGGCCGCGAGCAGCGCGTCGGCGTAGGCGTACCAGAGGCGCGGAGTCCACTCCTGGACGGCGTCGTCGTCGAGCTCCGGTCCCTGCAGGGCGAGCACGGCAGCGTCGGGCTGACCGAGGTCGCGACGGGCGCCTGAGGCGACGATCGACAGCTCGACCTTGGTGGCCCGGTCGAGGGTCTTGGCCATCGGGTCGGCCGCCACGGCAAGCGCGCGGTCGGGCCGGCCGAGGCCGCGCTCGCAGTCCGCGAGCAGCGGCAGGTGCTCCGCGCTGCCGGTGATGCGCCGGGCGGCCCGCAGCTCGGCGAGCGCCACTGCGTAGTCGCCGGCGGCGTACGCCGCGACGCCGACAGCCTCGCGCACCTCGCCCACGCGGCCGGCGAAGGCCTTGGCGGCCAGCGCGTGCTGGTAGGCCAGCGCCGGGTCGTCGTCGAGCAGCTGCCCGGCGGCGACCAGATGGCCGGCGACCAGGTCCGCCTGCGCCAGCGAGCGGAGCGCGCGGCGTACGGCCGGGTCGAGCAGTCGGGGGTCGGCGTCGGCCGGCACCGGCAGCGCCGGGGGGCGCGGCCGGCGAGAGACGAAGGGCGTGTAGCCCTCGCGCTCCGCGCGCCGAGCCGGCGACGAGCCCGTCCGCGGGGCCGAGGAACCGGTCCGCGGAGCAGCCGCACCCGTCCGCGGAGCAGCGGAGCCGGTCCGCGGAGCAGCGGAGCCGGTCCGCGGAGCAGACGAGCCCGTCCGCGGAGCAGCGGAGCCGGTCCGCGGAGCAGCGGAGCCGGTCCGCGGAGCAGCGGAGCCGGTCCGCGGAGCAGCGGAGCCGGTCCGCGGAGCAGAGGAGCCGGTCCGCGGAGCAGCGGAGCCGGTCCGCGGAGCAGCGGAGCCGGTCCGCGGAGCAGACGAGCCCGTCCGCGGAGCAGCGGAGCCAGTGCGCGGAGCAGAGGAGCCAGTGCGCGGAGCAGAGGAGCCAGTGCGCGGGGCGGATGAACGCGGAGCACCGGCGCCGGTGTCGCGGGGCTTCCCGCGGCCGGCGTCTCCCGATGTCGGCTGGCCGGCCTTGGCGCCGCGAGGCGACCAGCTCTTGCCGGCGGCGGCCTGCCCGCCCGAGCCCGGCGTGGCCTTGCGGGCGCCCGATGGAGGCGTGCCGGTCGTCCGCGGCGTGCCCTTCCGGCCGCCGGTGGGCTGACCGCTCGAACGGGGACGGGGCGGCACGACGAGCTCCTTCGGATCGGGAATTCGGGAAAGCAAATACTTCGAGGGCCACCCAGTAATGGGTGACCCTCGAAGTGAAGATGTCCGGCGGCGTCCTACTCTCCCACACCAGTCTCCAGTGCAGTACCATCGGCGCTGAGAGGCTTAGCTTCCGGGTTCGGAATGGGACCGGGCGTTTCCCTCTCGCTATGGCCGCCGAAACTCTATTGAGTTGTGGTCGCAGTTCCCGACCGTCACTCGGGAACCGCACAGTGGACGCGAAGTATGTTTGTGGTCAAGCCCTCGGCCTATTAGTACCGGTCAGCTGCATGCGTTACCGCACTTCCACTTCCGGCCTATCAACCCGATGGTCTAGTCGGGGGCCTTACCAGGTTAACCCTGTGGGAGACCTCATCTTGAAGCGAGCTTCCCGCTTAGATGCTTTCAGCGGTTATCTCTGCCGAACGTAGCTAAACAGCAGTGCCGTTGGCACGACAACTGTCACACCAGAGGTTCGTCCGTCCCGGTCCTCTCGTACTAGGGACAGCTCTTCTCAAGTCTCCTGCGCGCGCGGCGGATAGGGACCGAACTGTCTCACGACGTTCTAAACCCAGCTCGCGTGCCACTTTAATGGGCGAACAGCCCAACCCTTGGGACCTACTCCAGCCCCAGGATGTGACGAGCCGACATCGAGGTGCCAAACCTTGCCGTCGATATGGACTCTTGGGCAAGATCAGCCTGTTATCCCCGGGGTACCTTTTATCCGTTGAGCGACACCGCTTCCACAAGCCAGTGCCGGATCACTAGTCCCAGCTTTCGCTCCTGCTCGACATGTCTGTCTCACAGTCAAGCTCCCTTGTGCACTTGCACTCGACGCCTGATTGCCAACCAGGCTGAGGGAACCTTTGGGCGCCTCCGTTACATTTTGGGAGGCAACCGCCCCAGTTAAACTACCCACCTGGCGCTGTCCCTGATCCGGATCACGGACCGAGGTTAGACGCCCAATTCGACCAGAGTGGTATTTCAACGTTGACTCCACCGACACTGGCGTGCCAGCTTCACAGTCTCCCACCTATCCTACACAAGCCAAACCAGACACCAATACCAAGCTATAGTAAAGGTCCCGGGGTCTTTCCGTCCTGCCGCGCGTAACGAGCATCTTTACTCGTAGTGCAATTTCGCCGAGCCTATGGTTGAGACAGCGCTGAAGTCGTTACGCCATTCGTGCAGGTCGGAACTTACCCGACAAGGAATTTCGCTACCTTAGCACCGTTATAGTTACGGCGGCCGTTTACTGGCGCTTAAGTTCTGAGCTTCGCCCCGAAGGGCTAACCCGTCCCCTTAACGTTCCAGCACCGGGCAGGCGTCAGTCCGTATACATCGTCTTGCGACTTCGCACGGACCTGTGTTTTTAGTAAACAGTCGCTTCAGCCTGGTCTCTGCGACCACACAGCGCTTCGGGGGCAAGCCCCTACACGCCACATGGCCCTCCTTCTCCCGAAGTTACGGAGGTATTTTGCCGAGTTCCTTAACCATAGTTCGCTCGATCGCCTTGGTATTCTCTACCTGACCACCTGAGTCGGTTTGGGGTACGGGCGGCCCTATCACTCGCTAGAGGCTTTTCTCGGCAGCATAGGATCATCCACTTCGCCTTGATCGGCTCGGCATCAGGTCTCAGGCTACATGAGTTGCGGATTTGCCTACACCTCGCCCTACACCCTTACCCCAGGTCAACCAACGCCTGGGTTGGACTACCTTCCTGCGTCACCCCATCGCTTGCCTACTACCAGTCGGGGTCGCGCGGTCCACCAGCTCGCCCCGAAGGGCTTGCCGGCTTCATGGCGCTTAGCACAACTGGATTCGGCATTGGCGGTATAGAGCCGGTACGGGAATATCAACCCGTTGTCCATCGACTACGCCTGTCGGCCTCGCCTTAGGTCCCGACTTACCCTGGGCGGATTAGCCTGCCCCAGGAACCCTTGGTCATTCGGCGGACGGGTTTCTCACCCGTCATTCGCTACTCATGCCTGCATTCTCACTCGTGTGGCCTCCACGGCTGGGTTACTCCGCCGCTTCGCTGGCCACACGACGCTCCCCTACCCATCCACCAGTCTGGACGTACGCAGGTCGCCCCACGTACGCCGAACTATCTGGTGAATGCCGCAGCTTCGGTGGTGTGCTTGAGCCCCGCTACATTGTCGGCGCGGAATCACTTGACCAGTGAGCTATTACGCACTCTTTAAAGGGTGGCTGCTTCTAAGCCAACCTCCTGGTTGTCTGTGCGACTCCACATCCTTTCCCACTTAGCACACGCTTTGGGACCTTAGCTGGCGATCTGGGCTGTTTCCCTCTCGACTACGGAGCTTATCCCCCGCAGTCTCACTGCCGCGCTCTCACTTACCGGCATTCGGAGTTTGGCTGAATTCGGTAAGCTTGTAGGCCCCCTAGACCATCCAGTGCTCTACCTCCGGCAAGAAACACGCGACGCTGCACCTAAATGCATTTCGGGGAGAACCAGCTATCACCGAGTTTGATTGGCCTTTCACCCCTACCCACAGGTCATCCCCCAGGTTTTCAACCCTGGTGGGTTCGGTCCTCCACGCGGTCTTACCCGCGCTTCAACCTGGCCATGGGTAGATCACTCGGCTTCGGGTCTAGGTCGTGCGACTCATTCGCCCTATTCGGACTCGCTTTCGCTACGGCTTCCCCTCACGGGTTAACCTCGCCACATAACGCTAACTCGCAGGCTCATTCTTCAAAAGGCACGCTGTCACGGCCATCCCGAAAGATGACGACGCTCCAACGGCTTGTAGGCACACGGTTTCAGGTACTATTTCACTCCCCTCCCGGGGTACTTTTCACCTTTCCCTCACGGTACTTGTCCGCTATCGGTCACCAGGGAGTATTTAGGCTTAGCGGGTGGTCCCGCCAGATTCACACGGAATTTCACGGGCTCCGTGCTACTTGGGATGCTCCTCAGGAGATCACGATCGTTTTCGTCTACGGGGGTGTTACCCTCTGTGCCGGCCCTTTCGCATGGCCTTCGACTAACGCCTGATTTTCTCACTCCCTGTCAGATCGGCAGATCCGACTAAATGGTCCCACGACCCCCAGCATGCAACGCCTGCCGGCTATCACGCATGCTAGGTTTAGCCTGTTCCGCTTTCGCTCGCCACTACTCACGGAATCACGGTTGTTTTCTCTTCCTGAGGGTAATGAGATGTTTCACTTCCCCTCGTTCCCTCCACTAGCCCTATGTGTTCAGGCTAGGGTGACAGGACATGACTCCTGCCGGGTTTCCCCATTCGGAAATCCTCGGATCACAGCTCGGTTGACAGCTCCCCGAGGCTTATCGCAGCCTCCTACGTCCTTCATCGGCTCCTGGTGCCAAGGCATCCACCGTGCGCCCTTACTAACTTGGCCACAAAGATGCTCGCGTCCACTGTGCAGTTCTCAAGGTACGGGCGGTCCCTGCCCCATGTCCCGTCGCCTGCCCCGGCCGGCATCAAGCGCAGCGGGGGCGGTTCGACGTGGCGCGTGGTCCGACTCGACCGGGTCTGAAGTGCCGGCGTGCAAGGACCCGCTCCCTCAGGACCCAACAGCGTGCCTGAAGCCCCTCACCACCTTCGCCGTCCCGTTCCTGCCGGCAAGCCGGCTGTACTAGGTGTGCGCATGATGCGTCAGCGGCCAACTGGTCAGTGTTCCACCCATGAGCCCCACCCCGGGAGCGAATGTCCCGAGCATGGGTCTGGACCGGGTCACCTCGAGAGGTGGCCGGCCAGGTGCTCCTTAGAAAGGAGGTGATCCAGCCGCACCTTCCGGTACGGCTACCTTGTTACGACTTCGTCCCAATCGCCGATCCCACCTTCGACAGCTCCCTCCCTTACGGGTTGGGCCACTGGCTTCGGGCGTTACCGACTTTCGTGACGTGACGGGCGGTGTGTACAAGGCCCGGGAACGTATTCACCGCAGCGTTGCTGATCTGCGATTACTAGCGACTCCGACTTCATGGGGTCGAGTTGCAGACCCCAATCCGAACTGAGACCGGCTTTTTGGGATTCGCTCCACCTTGCGGCTTAGCAGCCCTTTGTACCGGCCATTGTAGCATGTGTGCAGCCCAAGACATAAGGGGCATGATGACTTGACGTCATCCCCACCTTCCTCCGAGTTGACCCCGGCAGTCTCCTATGAGTCCCCGACATTACTCGCTGGCAACATAGGACGAGGGTTGCGCTCGTTGCGGGACTTAACCCAACATCTCACGACACGAGCTGACGACAGCCATGCACCACCTGTGCACGACCCTTGCGGACCTCACATCTCTGCGAGATTTCCGTGCATGTCAAGCCTTGGTAAGGTTCTTCGCGTTGCGTCGAATTAAGCCACATGCTCCGCCGCTTGTGCGGGCCCCCGTCAATTCCTTTGAGTTTTAGCCTTGCGGCCGTACTCCCCAGGCGGGGCGCTTAATGCGTTAGCTGCGGCACGGAGGGCGTGGAATACCCCCCACACCTAGCGCCCAACGTTTACGGCGTGGACTACCAGGGTATCTAATCCTGTTCGCTCCCCACGCTTTCGCTCCTCAGCGTCAGTTTCGGCCCAGAGACCCGCCTTCGCCACCGGTGTTCCTCCTGATATCTGCGCATTTCACCGCTACACCAGGAATTCCAGTCTCCCCTACCGAACTCTAGTCTGCCCGTATCGACTGCAGGCTCGGGGTTGAGCCCCGAGTTTTCACAGCCGACGCGACAGACCGCCTACGAGCTCTTTACGCCCAATAATTCCGGACAACGCTTGCACCCTACGTATTACCGCGGCTGCTGGCACGTAGTTGGCCGGTGCTTCTTCTGCAGGTACCGTCACTTTCGCTTCGTCCCTGCTGAAAGAGGTTTACAACCCGAAGGCCTTCATCCCTCACGCGGCGTCGCTGCGTCAGGCTTTCGCCCATTGCGCAATATTCCCCACTGCTGCCTCCCGTAGGAGTCTGGGCCGTGTCTCAGTCCCAGTGTGGCCGGTCGCCCTCTCAGGCCGGCTACCCGTCGTCGCCTTGGTGGGCCGTTACCCCACCAACAAGCTGATAGGCCGCGGGCCCATCCCTAGCCGAAATTCTTTCCACTTCCCGAGATGCCGCAGGAAGTCGTATCCGGTATTAGCCCCGGTTTCCCGGAGTTATCCCAGAGCTAGGGGCAGGTTGCCCACGTGTTACTCACCCGTTCGCCGCTGATCCCTCCCCGAAAGGAGTTCACCGCTCGACTTGCATGTGTTAAGCACGCCGCCAGCGTTCGTCCTGAGCCAGGATCAAACTCTCCATAGATGTCTATGACCACTCCGTCCGCCGTAACCGGCGTGCGGTGAGGTGACACAGGAGCCGGTCCCCCTGGCGAGGGGAACCGGAAGGTGAGGCCTCCCCGCCAAGGGAGGCCTCGATCCTGGACTCGATCAGACGAGGTACTGACATACCTCTTCTTTTCTTGTCCAAAGGAATCCTCAGATCGGCGTGACGACCCACCCGGACGGGTAGGAGCCACCCCGATCGCACGAGGTTTTTTGGCACTGACTTTTGGCACGCTGTTGAGTTCTCAAGGTACGGGCGCGCACCTCGGCCGAGCCGTTGGGCTGGCCGTGGGGCAACCTGCGTAACGTTAGTCCGATCGACGCTCCGTGTCAAAGACACTTCAGTGTCAGATCGGGCTCACCTCATGGCTCTCCCGGCCCTACCCGCAGTCGATCCTGCGCGCGGTGCCGCGGAGGTGGAGGTGGCCTGCGGACCGGCCGTGGTGCGTCCGGTGTCCCGTGGGCGAAGGCGAACTCTAGGGGCGGCGAACCGGAGCGTCAAATCGACGTCTCCGCGCCCACCGTCACCAGGCCGTAGCTGCGCTTGCCGACCCGCAGGACGAGGTAGCGGCCATGCATCAGATCCGCGTCCGACGGTGTGTACGTCGGGTCCGCCACCCGCTCGCCGTTGAGGTAGACGCCGCCCTGAGCGACCCGGCTGCGTGCGTCGGAGGTGGACTTGCACAGCGTCAGCTCGACCAGCAGGGCCGGCAGCGGCGGGATGTCCCGCTGCAGCAGGTTCAGGGCGGGCGCGCCGGCGAGCGCGTCGGCCAGGGACTCCGGCGGGAGCGAGCGCACGTCGCCGGAGCCGAACAGCGCCTCGGTCGCTGCGAGCACGCCGTCCAGGGCCGCCCGGCCGTGCACGAGCTCGGTCAGCTCCTCGGCGAGGGCCCGCTGCGCCTCACGAGCGTGCGGTCGGGCCGCGGTCGCCTCGGCCAGCGCCTCGATCTCTGCGCGGCTGCGCAGGCTGAAGATCTTCAGCCACGGCACGACGTCGCGGTCCTCGGCGTTGATCCAGTACTGGAAGAACGCGTAGGGCGATGTCATCTCCGGATCGAGCCAGACGGTGCCAGACTCGGTCTTCCCGAACTTCGTCCCGTCGGCCTTGGTGATGAGCGGCGTCGCCAACGCGTGCGCGGTGTCCCCGGTCACCCGGTGCACAAGGTCGAGCCCTGCGGTGAGGTTGCCCCACTGGTCGCTGCCGCCGGTCTGCAGGCGGCACCCGTGCCGGCGGAAGAGCTCCAGGAAGTCCATCGCCTGGAGGATCTGGTAGCTGAACTCGGTGTAGCTGATGCCGCTGTCGGACTCCAGTCGAGCGGACACCGCTTCCTTGGCGAGCATCTTGTTCACACGGAAGTGCTTGCCGACGTCCCGGAGCAGCTCAATTGCCGACACCTCAGCTGTCCAGTCGAGGTTGTTGACCATGGTCGCCGCGAACGGTCCGTCGAACTCGAGCAGCCGCTCGATCTGTGATCGCAACCGAGCCACCCACGCTCCGACCAGCTCCGGGTCGTTGAGGGTTCGCTCCGCGCTCGGCTTGGGGTCGCCGATGAGCCCGGTCGCACCCCCTACGAGCGCGATCGGCCGGTGACCGGCAAGCTGCAGCCGACGCATGGTCAGCAGCTGCACCAGGCTGCCGGTGTGCAGACTCGGTGCCGTCGGGTCGAACCCGCAGTAGAAGGTGACCTCTCCCGCCGTGAGCGCGGCACGAAGGGCGTCGCGGTCAGTCGCCTCGGCGACTAGGCCGCGCCACTCGAGGTCGGCGAGGACGTCGTCAGACATGCGGTGGAGCCTAGCGGCGGACGCGAGCGGCTTTTCGGCGCGCGGCGAATGCGCGGCGAATGCGCCGAAGCGCTGCAGCCCACGGCGTAGCCTCGACCTGGTGCGGCGCTCGGCCGCCGATGCCGCGGAGGTGGGCCAGGGTGAGCGCGCGACGCGCTGCAGCGCTGCGCACCCGCGCCGTGGCGCTCGTGGCGGTGGGCCTGCTGTCGACCGGCTGCCTGCAGACGATCGCGGTCGACCCGGACAAGCTGGGCGGACTGGCCGCCACCACCCAGGTCGTCGCCGCCGACGGCACGTTCATCGCGACGCTGCAGGCCGAGGAGGACCGCCGTCCACTGCGGCTCGACGAGATCCCGAAGGTCGTCGTCGACGCGGTCATCTCGATCGAGGACCGCCGCTTCTACACGCACGACGGGGTGGACGCGCGGGGGATCGCGCGCGCCGCGGCGCGCGACGTGCGCGAAGGGTCGGCGGAGGAGGGCGGCTCGACCATCACCCAGCAGCTCGTGCGCAACTCCCTCGTCACGCCGGAGAAGACCCTCAGCCGCAAGGTGCGCGAGGCGGCGCTGGCCCTCGGCCTCGAGCGCAGCCTGACGAAGGACGAGATCCTCGAGCGGTACCTGAACACGGTCTACTTCGGGCAGGGCAGCTACGGCATCGGGGCCGCCGTG
Organism: uncultured Actinomycetota bacterium; assembly: GCA_963765815.1. GTDB lineage: Bacteria > Actinomycetota > Actinomycetes > BP-191 > BP-191 > DATLNF01. The sequence continues at coordinate 164,756 of CAVXXT010000003.1, forward strand.
CGCACCTACTTCGGGCACCCGCCGACCGCGATCTCGATGGGCGAGGCCGCGATGCTGGCCGGACTGATCCGGTCGCCGATCCGGGCCGACCCGATCAAGTACCCGGACGCGGCCCGGCTGCGCCGTCAGCAGGTGCTCGCGGCGATGCGCCAGACCGGTACGGCGACGTCGGAGCAGGCCACCGCCGCCGGCGCCGAGGCGCTCCCCCGCAAGGCCCACCGGGACTCGACCCGATACCCGGCGGCGTACGCCGTCCAGGACGCCGTCACGACGCTCCTCGCGGACACTCGGCTGGGGGCCACCCCGCTCGAACGGCAGAACGCGCTCTACCGCGGCGGGCTCACCGTCCGGCTGACCATCGACCTCGAGCAGCAGCGCCTTGCCGAGCAGTCGGTGAGCGCTGTCCTCCTCGATCCCGCCCACGACCCGTATGCGGGCCTCGCAGCCGTCAAGCCGGGAGACGGCGCGATCACCGCGATGGTCGGCGGTCGGGACTTCTTCTCGACGAGCGACCGGCAGGCCCAGGTGAACCTGGCTCGTGGCGGCACCACGAAGCGGCAGGCCGGCTCGACGTTCAAGGTGTTCACCCTGATCGCCGCGATCGAGGCCGGCGTGAAGCCCGAGGACAAGGTCGAGGCGGGCGCCCACGCAACCCTCCCGTGCCGGCACTGCCCCGGCCGGGTCTGGGAGGTGGACAACTACGAAGGCAGCGCCTTCGGGCGCATCAGCGTCCGTGAGGCGACCACGTCGTCGGTGAACACGGCGTTCGCGCGCATCGTGTCGCGCCTCGGCGACGGCGACGTCGAGAAGGGCACCGACCTCGCGGTGGAGGTGGCCGAGCGACTGGGCGTTCGTGGTCGCGGGGAGACGCGGCTGCGACACGAGCCGGCGGTGACGCTCGGCGCGCAGGAGGTGGACCCGGTCCAGATGGCGGCGGCGTACGCGACGCTGGCGACAGGTGGGATCTACGCCAAGCCCTACCTCGTCGCCGAGGTCACCGACGCGACCGGCAAGGTCATCCTCAAGGCGGCCCCGCAGCGGCGGCGGGCGGTCGCGGCCGGCGTCGCGGCGGTGGCGAACGACCTGCTGCAGGACGTCGTGGAGCGGGGCACCGGCGTCAAGGCCCGGCTCGGCCGCCCGGTGGCGGGCAAGACCGGCACGTCGTCGAAGTACCGCGACGCGTGGTTCGTGGGCTACACCCCTGACCTGGCCGCCGCCGTGTGGGTGGGCGTGCCCGCGGCGCAGGTGTCGATGACGCCGGAGAACGGCTTCCGCACGATCGTCGCGGGCGGCACGTTCCCCGCGCTCATCTGGGGCCGGTTCGTCGGCCAGGCCCTGGTCGGCGTCGGCGCGAAGCCCTTCCCGGACGTCGCGGGGGCCAGCGTCACGGTGGAGGTCGACGTCGTCCGCGGATGCAGGCCGAACCGGTTCACACCGGCGTACCAGATCGAGAAGCGGGTGTTCCTCAAGGGCACCGAGCCGACGACGGTGTGCACGTCGCCGACCGCACCGCCGGCGACGGAGGTCCCGTCGTTGCTCGGCCTGCGCCATGCCGACGCGACCACGCTGCTCGACAACGTGAGCCTGCAGGCGGTGACCGAGCAGGTGTACGACCCGAACTACCCGCCGGGGATCGTCGTCGGGCAGGAGCCCGCATCCGGCACGCCGGTCGAGCCGGGCGCCGTGGTGCGGCTGCGGGTGTCGGGCGGTCGCAACGTCGCGATCGCGGTGCCGAACGTGATCGGCCTCGAGGCGGAGATCGCCCGGCAGCGGCTGGCCTCCGTCGGGCTCGCGTCGCAGGCCGAGATCGCGCCGTCGTGCACCGGCGGTGAGTCGTGCGACCAGCGGCTGCAGCGCGACGCCGGGAGGGTGTGGCGGCAGGACGTGGCGGCCGGGACCGAGGTCCCGGCCGGCAGCACCATCGGGCTCGGCGTCGGCCCGCGGTACACCCCCGCGCCGTCGCGCTCCCCCAGCGCGGGCCCCAGCTCCTCCGCCGGCTCCGGGTCGGCGTCGCCCAGCCCGACGCCCTCCGCGTCCGACGACGGCGGGGACTGACCCTCCGGGGTGCCGTCAGCGCGCGCGGGGACGGGCGACGCCGGGCCGGAAGTCGCTGACCGACTCCTCGCCCGCGATCCAGAGCCGCCACGGCAGGTCGGTCGCCGTCCGGATGCCCACCCGCGGCCCGGTGCCGACTGAGTCGTCGGGCACCGGCTCCCCGCTCTCCACGACCAGCAGCGAGGCGCGCTTGGTCACGTCCACGCCGTTGCACGCCCCGGTGATGCCCAGCGCCGACGCAAGCCGGGCCGGCCCCCGGGCCAGGTCTCGGTCGCGCGCGGAGCCGCGGCGCGTGCGCGCCAGGTCGACGCCCTCGACGACCTCGCCGGCGCGCAGCAGCACCGCCGACGGCTCGCCATCACGGCCGGTGACCACGTTGACGCACCAGTGCATGCCGTAGGTGAAGTACACGTAGGCGTGGCCGGGCCGGCCGAACATCACCGCGTTGCGGTCGGTCTGCCGCCGGTGCGCGTGCGACGCGGCGTCGTCCGAGCCGGCGTACGCCTCGACCTCGGTGATCCGGACCGCGACGGAGCCGTCGATGCTGCTGACCAGCCGGGCGCCGAGCAGGGAGCGCGCGACGTCGAGCACCGGCCGGGCGTAGGACGACCTGGGCAGGACGCGACTCAGCGCTGCTGCTCCTCGCCGGTGGCCCAGCGCCGGTGCTCCGCGACGACGTGCTCGGCCGCCTGCAGCTGCTCGACGACGCGATCCCGGGCGGTGCCGCCGTGGCCGCCTCGGGCCGCGATCGCCCCTTCGACGGAGAGCACGTCGCGGACCTCCGGGGTGAGGTGCGGCGAGATGTGCGCGAGGTCGGCGTCGCTCACGTCGCCCAGGTCGCAGTCGTGCGCGAGACACCACACGACGAGGTGGCCGACCGCCTCGTGCGCGTCGCGGAAGGCGACGCCCCGGCGCACGAGCAGCTCGGCGACGTCGGTCGCGAGAGCGAAGCCGACCGGCGCCTGCTCGGCGAGACGCTCGACGTCGACGCGCATCGTCTCGATCAGGCCGGTCATCGCCGGCAGCACCAGCAGCAGGGTGTCGACGGCGTCGAACACCGGCTCCTTGTCCTCCTGCAGGTCGCGGTTGTAGGTGAGAGGCAGGCCCTTCAGCGTCACGAGGAATCCGGTCAGATGGCCGATCAGCCGACCGGACTTGCCGCGGGCGAGCTCGGCGACGTCGGGGTTCTTCTTCTGCGGCATGATCGACGAGCCGGTGGTGAATGCGTCGTCGAGCTCCACCCAGCCGAACTCCCGGCTGCTCCAGAGGACCACCTCCTCGCCCAGCCTGGACAGGTGCACCCCGATGAGCGCCGTGACGAAGAGGAACTCGGCCACGAAGTCGCGGTCGCTCACGGCGTCCATCGAGTTGGCCGCGGCGGCGAGGAAGCCGAGCTCGGCCGCCGTGCCGACCGGGTCGACGGGCAGGCTCGACCCGGAGAGCGCGCCGGAGCCGAGCGGGCTGACGTCGGCACGGGTGTCCCAGTCGCAGAGCCGGGCGACGTCGCGGCTGAGCATCTGGACGTACGCAAGAAGATGGTGCGCGAAGAGGACCGGCTGCGCGTGCTGCAGGTGGGTGAGCCCCGGCGCCGCTGTGTCGAGGTGCTTCTCCGCCTGGGCCATCAACGCCGCTTCGAGCTCGGCCACCCGTCGCCCGACGAGCCGCGCGTGGTCGCGAAGGTAGAGCCGCAGGTCCGTCGCCACCTGGTCGTTGCGGCTGCGGCCCGCCCGGAGCTTTCCGCCGAGGGCGCCCAGCCGCTCCAGCAGGCCGCGCTCCAGCGCCGTGTGCACGTCCTCGTCCTCGGCGGTGGGCCGGAACTCCCCCGCCGCGACGTCGCGCTCGAGCGAGGCGAGGGCGTCGAGCATCCGGTCGAGCTCGGCCGCGTCGAGCAGCCCGGCGCGGTGCAGCACCCGGGCGTGCGCGCGGGAGGCGAGCAGGTCGTACGGCGCCAGCCGCCAGTCGAAGTGCACGCTGTGGGAGAGCCGGCGCACGGCGTCCGCCGGACCGCCCTCGAACCGGCCGCCCCACAGCCGCGGCGCGGCCGCCGGCCGGCGCGGGGTGGTCTGCTCGTCGGTCACGGGCTGCCTTCCCCCAGGTGCCCGGCGTCGCCGAGGCGTTCGCCGCGCGCGGCCCAGACCCGCAGCGGGAGCCCCCAGAGGTCGACGAAGCCCTTCGCGTCGCGCTGGTCGAATCGGTCAGCGGCGTCGTACGTCGCGAGGTGGAAGTCGTAGAGCGAGGCATCGCTGCGTCGCCCCGCGACGGCGGCCAGGCCGCCGTGCAGTCGGATCCGCACCTCGCCGGTGACGTGCTGGGAGGCGTCGTCGACGAATGCGTCGAGCGCGCGCTTGAGCGGCGAGAACCACAGGCCGTCGTAGGTCAGCTCCGCCCACCGCTGGTCGACCGACTTCTTGAAGCGCGCGACGTCGCGCTCGAGGGTGAGGTCCTCGAGGTCCTTGTGCGCGGTGATCAGCGTGATGGCGGCCGGGCACTCGTAGATCTCGCGGCTCTTGATGCCGACGAGTCGGTCCTCGACCAGGTCGATGCGACCCACGCCGTGGGCGCCGGCCCGCCGGTTGAGCTCGGCGACCAGCTCGACGAGCGGCATCGCCTTCTGGTCCAGCGCGGTCGGCACGCCGTCGGCGAAGGTGATGACGACCTCATCGGGTTCCCTCGCGACGGTGGGGTCGGACGTGTAGCCGTAGACCTCCTCGGGCGGGCTCACCCACGGGTCCTCGAGGACGCCGCACTCGGCGGTGCGGCCCCACAGGTTCTGGTCGATGGAGTAGGGCGAGCGCTTCGACACGTCGATCGGCAGGCCGCGCTCCTCGGCGAACGCGATCGCCTTGTCCCTCGTCATGCCCGAGTCGCGGACGGGCGCGACCACCATGAGGTCGGGAGCCAGCGCCGCCGCGCTGACCTCGAACCGCACCTGGTCGTTGCCCTTGCCGGTGCAGCCGTGGGCGATCGCGGTCGCGCCATGTGCCCGTGCAGCAGCAATCAGGTGCTTGGTGATGAGCGGCCGCGACAGCGACGAGACCAACGGGTAGCGATCCTGGTAAAGCGCGTTGGCGCGCAGCGCGGGCGCGACGAAGTCGCGGGCGAACTCCTCCTTCGCGTCGACCACGACCGCCTCGACCGCGCCGCAGGTGAGGGCACGCTGCCGGATCTCCTCGAGGTCCTCACCGCCCTGTCCGACGTCGACGGCGACAGCGATGACCTCGGCCCCGCTCTCCGCCCCGATCCAGCCGATGGCGACGGAGGTGTCCAGACCTCCGGAGTAGGCGAGGACGACGCGGTCGGTCACGAGGATCTCCTTCGGTGGCGGCGGTGCCGGGTTTGGCACCTGCCGGGCTTGCGGGGGAAGGCGCGGCTCAGCGGTCGGCGAGCCGGACGAGTCGGCGTACCAGTGCGGCTCCGCCGTTGCGCCGATCGGGTGACGATGAAGACGGTGTCGTCGCCGGCGACGGTGCCGAGGACGCCGGGCAGTCCGGCGCGGTCCAGCGCCGAGCCGAGCAGGTGCGCGCCGCCGGGCGGTGTCCGCACGACGGCGATGTTGGCGGACGCGTCCGCCGAGACCAGCAGGTCGGCGAGCACCCGCTTGAGCCGGTCCTCGGCGAGCGGCGCGCCGTCGGGGTCGGCGGCGTACACGAGACCGCCGTCGCTCGCCCGCACCTTGACCGCGCCGATCTCCTCGAGGTCCCTCGACAACGTGGCTTGGGTGACCGTGACGCCCTCGACCGCCAGCCGCGCAGCGAGGTCGGCCTGCGACCGCACCGCCTCGCGCGACAGGAGCGCGGCGATGCGCGCCTGGCGCGCGGCGCGGGTCGACGGCGCGGTCGCCACGTCAGCCATCCGTCCGACGCACGGTCAGTCGCTCTGCTCGAGGAGGAAGGCCAGCAGCGCCTTCTGCGCGTGCAGCCGGTTCTCGGCCTGGTCCCACACCGCGCTGTGCGGCCCGTCGATCACCGACGCGGCGATCTCCTCGCCGCGGTGCGCCGGCAGGCAGTGCAGCACGATCACGTCGTCGTGAGCGGCAGACACTGCGCGGTCGTCGAGCTGGAAGCCCTGGAACAGAGACAGACGGCTCTGCGCCTCGGACTCCTGGCCCATCGACGCCCACACGTCGGTGTAGAGCACATCGGCATCTCGTGCCGCCTCCGCCGGGTCGGTCGTGACGACGACCGCGCCGCCGGTCTCCGTCGCGATCGCCCGGGCGCGCTGCGACGACCTGGTCGATCGGCTCGTAGCCGGGCGGGGTCGCGACGCGCACCCGCATGCCGGCAGCGGCGCCGGCGAGCATGAGCGAGTGCGCGACGTTGTTGCCGTCGCCGAGGTAGGTCAAGGTCAGCCCGGACAGCCCGCCGCGACGCTCGCGGATCGTCTGCAGGTCGGCGATCGCCTGGCACGGGTGGGCGAAGTCGGTGAGCGCGTTGACGACCGGCACCGACGACGCTGCGGCGAGCCGCTCGATGCGGTCCTGGCCGAATGTGCGGATGACGATCGCCGCGCAGTAGCGCGACAGCACCATCGCGGTGTCCTCGAGCGTCTCGCCGCGGCCGAGCTGCGTGGTCGACGCGTCGATCACGACCGGGTGCCCGCCGAGCTCCGTCACACCTACCTCGAACGAGACCCGGGTGCGGGTCGACGGCTTCTCGAAGATGAGCGCGACGGCCTTGCCGTCGAGAGCGAGGTCGCTGCCCGTGCCGTGCCGGTTGACCTTGCGCCGGGCAGCGTCGTCGAGCACCTGCGGCGAGCTCGTCAGGCGACAGGTCGTCGTCTGCCAGGAAGTGCCGGGCGGTCACGAGGGCCGCTCCACTCCGCCGGTGATCTGCGCGACTCGCTCGAGGCAGCTCCGTGACGCCGAACGGCTTGGCGAAGACGTTGTCGTCGCCGATCGCCTCACGGAGGGCGGGGACCGCTTCCAGCTTGCCGGTCACGACGACGACGGGGATCGCCGAGAGGTCAGGGTCGTGCGACAGCTCCTCGAGCACGCGCACACCGCCCAGGTCCGGCATCATCAGGTCGAGCAGGATCAGCGCGGGGTGCTTCGTGGTCGCCTTCACCAGCCCCGCGATGCCGTCGGACGCGACGTGGACGTCGTACCCCTCGGCGGTCAGCAGCGTGTGCAGCAGGCCGCGGACGCTCGGGTCGTCCTCCACGACCAGCACGGACGGGGTCATCTCAGCGCACTCCCTCGACACTCGGGTCCGGAGTCATGCCGGACAGCAGCTGTGTGTACGCCGCGATCCGGCGGATGTCCTCGGCGGAGATCTGGAACTTCCACGCGGGCATGCCACGCAGCGGCTTGCCGCGGCTGATCTTGGCGATCCGCTGGTCGAGCGTGAGGTCGTGGAGCACGCCGCCGTCGGTGAAGGCGGGCGCGCCAACCTTCGGCCCGCCCTGCCCTGCGGCTCCGTGACAGCGCGCGCAGTTGTTGAGGTAGAGGACCTCGCCGGTGCCGCCGACCGCGGACTTCTGACCCGGCAGCTTCACCTGATTGGCACCGAGCTGCGCGCCCAGCAGGACCGTGAGGACGAGCACGACGCCGGCACTGCCGAGGGCCGCCCCGGCGACGAGGGCACGACGACGCCAGCGGCCGGTGGAGGCAGGCGAGTCCGCCAGCTGTCCCCACCGGTCGGGAGGGGTCGCGGCGCGCTCGCCGCCCCTGCGAGGCATGGCAGCGACCCTACCGGCCGGTCGCGGCGGCAGCGTGCGGGACCGGCGGGCCGGCGGCGGCCTCGTCGAGGATCGCCGGCAGTGCGGCGACGAATGCGTCGAGCTGCTCGGCGGAGACGACGAGGGGCGGTGCCAGTCGCACGACATCAGCAGCGACGGCATTGACCAGGAAGCCTGCGTGCCGCGCGGCCGCTTCGGCTGCCTTGGCCACTGGAGCAGCGAGGACGACCCCGCGGAGCAGCCCGCGGCCACGCACCGTCGAGACCGCTGGATGGCCCAGTCTCTCGATGCGGAGAGCGAGCGAGTCGCCGAGCGACTCGGCCGCAGCACGCAGGTGCTCCTCCTCGATGACGTCAAGGACGGCAAGCGAGGCGGCGCACACGACGGGGTTGCCGCCGAAGGTGCTGCCGTGGTCGCCGGCGGCGAAGACGTCACCGGCGGCACCGAGCCCGATGCACGCGCCGATCGGGAGACCGCCACCCAACCCCTTGGCCATCGTGATCACATCCGGCAGCAGGTCGGAGTGCTGGAAGCCGAACCACCTGCCGGTCCGTGCGACTCCGGTCTGCACCTCGTCGACGATCAGCAGCGCATCGTGGGCCGTGCTCGCGTCACGGGCGGCTTCGAGGTAGCCCGCGGGCGGCACGACGACCCCGCCCTCCCCCAGGATCGGCTCGAGGATCACCGCAGCCGTACGGGGGCCGACCGCGGCCCGCAGAGCGGCGGCATCGCCGTACGGCACGAAGGTGACGTCGCCCGGCAGCGGCCCGAAGCCTGCCCGCTTCGCCGGCTGCCCGGTGACGGACAGGGCCCCGAGCGTCCGGCCGTGGAACGAGCCCTCCGCCGCGACGACCTCGGTCTTCGCGGGGTCGATGGCGATCCCCCGCCGGCGAGCCAGCTTGATGGCGGCCTCGTTGGCCTCAGCGCCGGAGTTGGCGAAGAAGACGCGTCCGGACGAGCCGGCGAGGTCGAGCAGCCGCTCGGCGAGCGCGACCGCCGGCTCGGTGAGGAACAGGTTGGACACGTGGCCCAGCCGGTCGAGCTGCTCGGCGACGGCGGCCGTCACGCGCGGGTGGGCGTGGCCGACCGCGCAGACGGCGATGCCGGCGACCAGGTCGGTGTAGCTGTGGCCGCTGTCGTCCCAGACGGTCGCCCCGACACCACGGGTCAGCGTGATCGGCGCCGCGCCGTAATTGCCCATCAGCACGTCAGCCGCCCTCGCCGCGACCTCGCGCTGCCGCGTCACTGCGTCACCATGGTGCCGACTCCGGCGTCGGTGAAGACCTCGAGAAGGACGGCGTGCGGCACCCGGCCGTCGAGCACGTGGGTCGCGCCGACCCCGCCGCGCACCGCCCGCGCGCAGGCCTCCATCTTCGGGACCATGCCGGCCGACAGCGTCGGGAGCATCTCCTCCACCTGGTCGACGCCGATGCTCGAGATGAGCGAGCCGGGGTCGTCGACGTCGGCGTAGAGACCCGCGACGTCGGTCAGCACCACCAGCTTCTCGGCCTCGAGCGCGACGGCCAGCGCGGCGGCAGCGGTGTCCGCGTTGACGTTGAGCAACGTGCCGTCGGCGTCCGGCGCGACAGTCGCGATGACCGGGATGCGGCCGTCGTCGAGCAGCGACCGGACCGCCGCCGGGGCGACCGCGGCGATGTCGCCGACCAGCCCGACGTCGACCTCGGCGCCGTCGACGACGGCACCCCGGCGTACCGCGGTGAGCAGCCCGGCGTCCTCGCCGGACAGCCCCACGGCGAGCGGGCCGTGCGCGTTGATCAGCCGGACGATGTCGCCGTTCACCTCGCCGACCAGCACCATCCGGACGACGCGCATCGTCTCCGGCGTGGTGACTCGCAGGCCGCCGGCGAACTCCGACGCGACGCCCCGCCGCTCGAGCTCCTCGGTGATCTGCGGTCCGCCGCCGTGCACGACGACCGGACGCAGTCCGACGTAGCGCAGCAGGACGACGTCGGCCGCGAAGGCGGCGCGAAGCGCGTCGTCGACCATGGCGTGGCCGCCGAGCTTGATGACGACAGTGGCCCCGCGCAGCCTGGCCAGCCACGGCAGCGCCTCGACGAGGACCTCCGCCTTCGCCAAAGCGACCGAGTGGTCCGCGGCGATCGGCGTCATGTGCTGTACGCCGAGTTCTCGTGGACGTACGCCGCTGTGAGGTCGGTCGTGAGCACGGTCGCCGTCGCGTCGCCGGCGTGCAGGTCGATCGAGACGACGACCTCGCGGGGGGCGAGCGCGGCCCGGGCCGCCGCCTCGTCACCTGCGGCCACGCCGTCGCGGCACACCGGCACGCCGTTGAAGCCGACGTCGACACGATCCGGGTCGAAGACCGCGGCAGAGGTGCCGATCGCCGCCAGGACCCGCCCCCAGTTGGGGTCCGCGCCGTGCATGGCGCACTTGAACAGGGCGCTGCGCGCGACGGAGCGGGCGGCCGACAGCGCCTGCTCCTCGGAGACAGCGCCCGTGACCGTGACCTCGATCCGCTTCGAGGCGCCTTCAGCGTCGTCGATCAACTGGCCCGCGAGGTCGCGGCACACCTCCGTCGCGTGCTCGACGAAGGACGGCCATGCGCCGTCGTTCGAGCTGATCGAGACGCCGCTGGCGCCGCTGGCGAGGATGAGAACCGTGTCGTTGGTGGACATGCAGCCGTCGCCGTCGATCCGGTCGAACGTCGTCGCGGTGGCTGCACGAACGGCGACGTCGAGGTCGGCGGGTGAGACGTCGGCGTCGGTGGTCAGCACGACGAGCATCGTGGCGAGTGCGGGCGCGAGCATGCCGGCGCCCTTCGCCATCCCTCCGACGGTGACCGCGGTGTCGCCGTAAGGCCGGCTGACGGCCAACTCCTTGGCGATCGTGTCGGTCGTCATGATCGCGGTCGCGGCGTCAGGACCGCCCTCAGCGCTCAGCGCGCCCGCGGCGGCGTTGATGCCGGCCACCACGCGGTCCATCGGCAGTCGGACGCCGATCAGCCCGGTCGAGGCGACCGCCACCTCCCCCTCGGCGCAGCCGAGGGCACCGGCGACGGCCCGGGCCATCCGGTGCGCGTCGTCGATGCCCGGCTTGCCGGTGCAGGCGTTGGCGCCGCCGGAGTTGAGGACGACGGCGCGAGCGCGTCCGGCCCGCAGGACCTCCCTCGTCACGAGCACCGGCGCCGCCAGGACGCGGTTGGTCGTGAGGACACCGGCGATGCTCACCGCGCCATCTGCGACGACCAGGGCGATGTCCGGCCGGCCACTGGCTTTGAGTCCCGCGGTCACCCCGGACGCGCGGAACCCCTGTGCCGCAGTGACGCTCATGGCGCCACGCCGTCGGCGGTCAGCCCGGCGGCCTCCGACAGCCCGAGGGCCAGGTTGGCGCACTGGACCGCCTGCCCGGCGGCCCCCTTGCCGAGGTTGTCGATCGCAGCAACCACGACAGCCCGCCCGGAGCCGAGGTCAGCAGCGACCTGCAGCAGGCAGCCGTTGCCTCCGTACGTCGACGACGTGTGCGGCCACCGGCCTGCGGGCAGCAGGTGCACGAACGGCTCGTCGGCGTACGCCGACTCCATCGCCGCGCGCAGCACGTCGGTGTCGGCACCGGGGGTCAGGCGAGCCGTGCAGGTGGCCAGGATGCCGCGGGGCATCGGCGCGAGCAGGGTGGTGAAGGAGAGCGAGACCGCCTCGCCGGCCGCACCGGTGAGCGTCTGGACGATCTCCGGGGTGTGCTGGTGCGCGCCGACCTTGTACGCGGTGAGGTCGCCCATCACCTCGCTGCCGAGCAGGGCGGGGCGAGCGGCGCGACCCGCGCCGGACGTGCCGGACGCGGCGACCACCACGAGGTCCGCCGGCTCGACCAGCCCGGCAGCGAGCAACGGGGCCAGCGCCAGTGACACGGCGGTCGGATAGCAGCCGGGCACCGCGATCTCGGTCGCCGTGCGCAACGCGTCACGGATGCCCGGCAGCTCGGGCAGCCCGTAGGGCCAGCGGCCGAGCTCCGCGGGAGCCGGGTGCTCGTCGCCGTACCACCGCTCCCACGCCGTCGGGTCGTGCAGACGGTGGTCGGCGCCGAGGTCGACGATGACGCGTGCGCCGGCCGCGCGCAGCCGCGGCACCAGCCGGGCCGACTCGCCGTGCGGGAGAGCGAGGAAGGTCACGTCGGCGGCCGCGAGCAGGTCCGGATCGGTCGCGACGAACGTCGTGCCGCACAGGCTCGCCAGGTGGGGGTGCACCTCCCCCACGTCGGCGCCGACCTGGGTGCCGGCCGCCGGCACGACCTCATCGAACGCGGGATGCGCCGAGAGCAGGCGGAGCAGCTCGCCACCGGCGTACCCGCTCGCTCCCGCGACGGCGGCTCTCAGACCCATGTGAAGATTATTCAGGATCGTGCATAGTCATGCAAACGGCTAGCCGGGCGGGAGCTCCGGCGGGGACAGCGGCTGCGGAGCCCAGGTCCCGGGATCCGCGGCCGGAGGCGGCTGGAACACCGGCGTCGCGGGCGGTCCCGTCGCCGGAGCGACTGCCGGCTCGCCGTCGTCGCCGTCCGGCGGGTCGGACGGAAGCGTGGCGTGCGCCGCGGCGAGCACGCCGGCGCCGAGCAGCAGCAGGAGCGCCGCCTCTGCCCCGGTCCCGTCGACGACGGAGGAGACGAGCCCACCCAGGCCGGAGAAGGCCAGCAGCACGCCGAGCCACGCGGTGAGCCGCCGGCCGGCCCCGGCACCGGTCCAGATCAGTGCGCCACCGGCGATCACGACGAGCAGCGCGCTGCCGCCGTCGCCGAGGTCGCCCGACAGCGTCGCGAGTGCGACGAGCGCGGCCGCGATGCCCACGCCCTGGAACGGGGTGCCCGCCGCGGGCAGGCCGGCCCGGTCGAACACCATCGCCGCCAGCAGGTAGGACACGGCGAAGAGCAGCGACACCACGCCGACGGCCGTGCCGGCGGCGCCGATGCCGAACAGGAACGGGAAGAGCTGGGTGGGGTCGATCGACGCGGGGATGCCCGAGCCGGTCTCGCCGCCGGAGCCGCTGTCGCCGAAGTCCCCCTGGAACTCGTTGACGTCCGGGTTGGAGTCGAACTCGTCCGGGATTCCATCCCCGTCGCGATCCGCCGCCTGACCGAGCGTGGCGCCGATGGCCAGCCCCGAGTGCGCCGTCGCCGGAGCGCTCAGTCGCGCCTGTGCGGGAGAGACGGCGAACGGGTCGCCCGTGTCGACCGCGATGACGCACATGAGCAGCCAGACGCCGGCGAGTGCGCCAGCCAGGAACACCGGGCGCCCGCGGGTGCCGCCGAGGAGGAAGCAGGCTGCCCAGACGGCGGTCGGCGCCAGCACGGCGAGGACGAGCATCGTCTTGAGCGACATGCTGCTCGCCGTCGCCAGCCAGAAGCCCATCGGCAGCACCGCGAGCCCGAACGCGGCCGTGATGGCGGCGACGCGAAGCGGGCCCGACGGCACACGAGGCAGCCCCACGGCCGCTGCGGCCACGAGCACGGCCGCGATCGCGCCCGCGACGAGGCGGCCGCCGTCACCGTCGAGCTCCGACAGCAGCCCGCCGATGCCCGCGGTCAGGAGCAGGCCGGCGAGGGCGCCGACGAGACCGGACAGCCACGGGGCCGGCCGGCGCACCGGCCAGGGGCCGGGCAGCGGCGGGGTCGGCCCGTCGCCGCCGCCGGACCAGGCGGGCATCGGCGCCGGTGGGGTCGGCGGGGTCCACTCCCCGGACGAGCCGGGCTGGTTCGGGGTCGCGAAGAAGTCCGTCATGGTCCGAGGGTAGGGACGCGACCGGTCCCGGCCGGGGAGGCCACGGACGTGTCGCGACGGCAGTGGCTACCCGCGGAGAGCCGCTCCGCAGCGCTCGGCGGCCGATGCGACCGCGCGGTCGCGCAGCGCGTTGACCTGCTCGTCGGTCATCGTCGTGTCGGGAGCGCGGAAGCGCAGCGCGAACGCGAGCGACTTCGCGCCCGCCGGCACCTGGTCGCCGGTGTAGACGTCGAACAGCCGCACGCTCTCGAGCAGCTCGCCGGCCCCGTCGCGCAGCGCCGCCTCGACCGCGGCGGCCTGCGTCGCGCTGTCGACGACGAGAGCGACATCCACCGCCGCGACCGGGTACGTCGAGAGGTCGCGGGCGGGCGAGACCGCGCCTGCTCGCGCCCAGAACGAGGCGAGCGACAGCTCGAGCGCGCAGGTGCGCGACGGCAGCTGCCACGCGTCGATGAGCCGCGGGTGCAGCTCGCCGGCGTGCCCCACCACCGTGCCGTCGACGACCAGCTCCGCGCAGCGGCCGGGATGCCAGGGCGCGAGAGCTCCGACCGCACCTCGATCGGTGTGCTCGTCGCCGCGGCCACGAGTCGGGCGAGGTCGACGGCGTCGGCCCAGGTCGCTGCGCGCGGCGGACCCCACCAGCCGGCCCGTTCACGGTTGCCGGCGAGGACCACCCCGAGGTGCTCGGCTTCTGCCGGCAGGCTGCGCTCGAGCAGGTCGAGGGTCGCCGCGTCGGGCCGACGGTCCACGCCGACGCGCGGTGCCGGCGAGCGGCCTTCGCGGTCGAGGAAGACCGGGCCGACCTCGAACAGCGCGACGTCACCGGCTCCTCGGCCGACGTTGCGCAGCAGAACCGTCAGCAGGCCGGGCAGCAGCGTCGTGCGCAGCATCGGCTCGGTGTCCGATACCGGGTTGGCGATGCGCGGAGCTCGGCGGCGCGGGTCGTCGGCGTCGAGGGCGAACGCGTCCAGCGCATCCACCGCCATGAACGGGTAAGGCGTGACCTCCTGGCAGCCCGCCGCCGCGAGGGTCGACCCGACCCACCGGCGGGCTCGCTGGGTGATGGTCAGCCCGCGACCGGCCGGTGCCGCGGGCAGGGAGCTCGGGATGGAGTCATAGCCCTCGAGCCGCATCACCTCCTCGGTCAGGTCGACCGGCTCGGTCAGGTCCGGCCGCCACGACGGCGGCACCACGTCGACCGGGTCATCGCCGCTCACCTCGCAGCCGACGTCGGCCAGCCGACGGCGTACGACGTCCGGGTCGTAGTCGCGCCCGGCGCGCGCACCGGGCGCCGCCAACGACAGCGTGATGACCGGGCGCGGACCACGGTTGTCGACGTCGGTCACCGCCGACTCGGCCGACCCGCCGGCCAGCTCGGCGATCATCGTGACCGCGAGGTCGGCGGCGGCCGGCGCGAGGTCGGGGTCGACCCCGCGCTCGAACCGCTTGGACGCCTCGCTCACCAGCCCGTGCCGACGCGAGGTCCGGCCGATCGCGACCGCGTCGAAGCAGGCCGCCTCGATCAGCACGTCGGACGTCGTCGAGGTGACTTCGGTCGTCGCGCCGCCCATCGCGCCGGCCAGCGCGATCGCGCCGGAGTCGTCGGCGATGACCAGGTCTTCCGGGTCGAGGGCGCGATCGACGTCGTCGAGGGTGCGAAGCCGCTCCCCCGGCGCGGCACGTCGTACGACGACCTCACCGCGCAGCGACGGCAGGTCGAAGGCGTGCAGCGGCTGGCCGAGCCCCTGCATCACGTAGTTGGTGACGTCCACGACGAGGGAGATCGGGCGCATGCCGGTCAGCGTGATCCGCCGCTGCAGCCACAGCGGCGACGGCGCGGTCGGGTCGACGCCGCGCACCACGCGCGCGACGTAGCGCTGGCAGCCGGCCGCGTCGTCGACGCGAACGGCGTACCCCGCACCGCTCGCCGGAGGGACCGCGCGCAGTCCCGGGTCGGCGAAGGGCACGCCGTACGCCGTCGCCGCCTCACGGGCGATGCCGCGGACCGAGAAGCCGTAGCCGCGGTCCGGCGTCACGGCGATGTCGAGCACCTCGTCGCGCAGCCGAGATCAGGTCCGCGACGTCGACGCCGAGCGGCGTTGCCGGGTCGAGCACCAGGATGCCGGTGTGGTCGTCGCCCACGCCGAGCTCGCGGGCGGAGCAGATCATCCCGTCCGACGTGCGGCCGTAGGTCTCCCGGGCGGTGATGCGGAAGTCGCCGGGCAGGAGTCCGCCGGGCAGCGCGACCGCGACGCGGTCACCCGCGACGAAGTTGCGTCGCTCCGCACACGACGGAGCGCTCCGCGTCGCCGGTGCTGACGCGGACGAAGCGGATCGGCTTCTTGAAGCCCTCGACGGGACTCCACCTCGAGCACCTCGCCGACGACGACACCCTGCGACGTCGTCGCCGACCGGCTCGACCTTCTCCACCTCGAAGCCGGCGCGGATCAGCGCCGTCGCCACCTCACGGGCAGGTGCGTCGACGGGTCGACGAGCTCACGCAGCCAGGACATGGGCACGCGCACGTCAGACCTCCATCCCGAACGTCTCGGTGAACCGGACGTCACCTTCGAAGAGGTGCCGCAGAGTCGGCGATGCCGTGCCGGAACATCAGCAGCCGGTCCAGCCCCATGCCGAAGGCGTAGCCGCTGTAGCGGTCGGGGTCGACCCCGGCGGCGCGCAGGACGCGGGGGTGAACCATGCCGCAGCCGCCCCACTCGATCCAGCCCTCGCCCGCGCAGATGC
Source organism: uncultured Actinomycetota bacterium (assembly GCA_963765815.1). Classification (GTDB taxonomy): domain Bacteria; phylum Actinomycetota; class Actinomycetes; order BP-191; family BP-191; genus DATLNF01. The sequence continues at coordinate 180,978 of CAVXXT010000003.1, forward strand.
GGCAGCCCGCCGCGTCGCCGGCGCAGACGAAGCAGACCAGGTCGACCTCGGCGGACGGCTCGGTGAACGGGAAGTACGACGGTCGCAGCCGCGAGCGTGAGCCCCTTGCCGAAGACCGCCTGCGCGAGCGTGTCGATGGTGCCGCGAAGGTGGGCCATCGTGAGCCCCTCGTCGACGGCGAGGCACTCGAGCTGGTGGAAGACCGGCGAGTGCGTCGCGTCGATCGGGTCGTTGCGGACCACCTTGCCCGGCGCCACGACGTAGCAGGGCGCACCGCGCTCGAGCAGCGCCCGGATCTGCACCGGCGAGGTGTGCGTGCGCATCACGACGCCCGCCGACGGCGGGTCCAGGAAGATGCGTGTCCTGCATCGCGCGGGCCGGGTGGTCCGGACCCATGTTGAGCGCGTCGAAGTTGTGCCACTCGGTCTCGACCAGCGGTCCCTCGGCGACCTCGTAGCCCATCGCGACGAAGACGTCGGCGACCTTCTCCTGGACCAGCGTGAGCGGGTGCCGGTGCACCGCGCGCGATGCGGTCCCACGGCAGGGTGACGTCGACCGTCTCCTCGGCCAGCGCGCGCGCGTCGCGCTCGGCCTCGAGCTCGGCCCGACGAGCGGCGTAGCGCCTCGTCGAGGTCGCGCTTGATTCTGCCGACCAGCTGGCCGGCGTCCTTGCGCGCCTGCGGTGGCAGTACGCCGATCTCGCGGTTGGCCAGGGCCACCGGGGAGCGATCACCGAGGTGCGCGGTGCGCTCCGCAATCAGCGCCTCGAGATTCGCCGCTGCGGCGAACGCCTTGAGTGCGTCGGTGCGAGCGTCTTCCAGCACGGCCGGGTCGAGCGCGGCTTTCTGCACCGGGTCGTAGTCGGGCACGGCAGCCAGGGCTCCTTCATCACGGGCACGCGATCGCCGTCGTACGACGCGACCTCGCAGCATATGCAGCAGGGCGGGGGTGGCCCGCCGTCAGCCCTCGTAGGAAGGCGCGCCGGCGGGCAGCGTAAATCGGAACTCGGCGCCGCCGGACGGCGCGCGGCCCACCGTGATGTGCCCGCCGTGGACCTCGACCAGGCCTTTGGTGATGAACAGCCCGAGCCCGGTGCCCTTGCGGCGGCCGCCGTCGGCCTGCCGCCAGAACTTGCTGAAGACGCGGGAGTGCGCGTCCTCGGGGATGCCCTCACCCTCGTCGCTCACGGCGACCTCGGCGCCCGTTGGTGTCCCATGCACCGTCACGCTGATCGTCCCCGCGCCGTACTTCAAGGCGTTTTCCAGCAGGTTGCCGAGGATCTGCGCGACCTTGTCGGGGTCGAGCCACATCTCGGGCAGCTCGCCGGTGACCTCGAGGGCGAACGTGTCCTCGGGCGCACCCGCGGCCACCCGCCCGGCGAACGCACGGCGGATCGCCTCCGGCAGGTCGACGACCTGTCGGCGCACCTCGAGTCGGCCGGCGTCGATGCGCGAGACGTCGAGCAGATCGGTGAGCAGTCGGGTGACGCGGTCAGCGTCGGCGTTGACGGTCTGCAGCATCACCTTCTTCTGCTCGTCGGTGAACCTGTCCCACTTGGCGAGAAGCGTCGCGGTGAACCCCTTGACGCTGGTCAGCGGAGAGCGCAGCTCGTGCGCCACCGTCGAGATCAGGTCGGCGCGGCTGCGGTCGACGCGCTCGCGCGCGGCGGCGTCGCGGAAGCAGACGACGAGGCGCACCACCCGCCGGTCCTCGCGGACGTAGCGCGCCGTCACCAGCAGGTCGTGGCCATGACCCTCGTGGGCCTCGTGACCTTTCACCAGCGTGAGCTGGCGCTCGGGCTGGCCGTTGCGCGTCCACAGCCCGTCGTAGGGGTCGGTGCAGCTCCACCAGTCGTTGCCGCCGTTGTCGACCAGCGGCAGCACCTCGCGGTAGTTGCGGCCGAGGCACTCCTCCGGCTCGCGCCCCAGCATGCGGGCGCCGGCCGCGTTGAGCTCGACCACCGCGCCGGTGTCGTCGGCGACGAGCACACCGTCAGGCAGGTCGTCGTACGACCCTCGTCCCGACGTCGTCGCGATCACGACCTGCATCCTCCCGGTGCGCGTTGCTCCCGCGCACTAGCGTAGAGGCACAGGGCGGCCGCGGTCGCCAGGTTGAGCGACTCGGCCCGTCCGTGGATCGGCACAGCGACGGTCGCGTCACACGCTGCGACCACCTCGGCGGGCAGCCCGGCCGCCTCGTTGCCGAACACCCAGGCGGTCCGGCCGGACAGCGGAGCGGTGTCCAGCGACTCGGCGCCCGCCGCCGTGGCGCCGAGAACCCGCAGTCCTTCGGCACGCAGTCGGGACAGGATCGTCGTCGGATCCCCGCCGACCACGAACGGCACGTGGAAGTGGCTGCCGGCCGCGGCCCGGGCGCACTTGGGGTTGTAGGGGTCGACCGACGCGTCGGTGAACACGACGGCGTCGACACCGGCGGCATCGGCCGAGCGCAGCACCGTGCCGGCGTTGCCCGGGTCGCGGATCTCGGCGAGCACCGCCACCAGCCGAGGCCCGGCCGCGACGACCGCGTCGAGGGTGACGTCGCGGAACCTCGCGACCCCAACCAGTCCCTGGGGCGTGACGGTCTGGGTCAGCTCGTCGAGCACCTTGCCGCTGACGCGGTGCACAGGTACGCCGGCCGCGAGGGCCGCAGCGACCAGGTCGCTGTGCCTGGTGGCGGCGTCGTCGGTGGCGAACAGCTCGACCAGCGCGCCGCTCTCGGCGAGCGCCTCGCCGACGCCCTGCGGTCCCTCGACGAGGAACAGCCGGTCGGCGGCGCGGAACGCCCGCTTGAGAAGCCGGCGCGCGCGGGTCACCCGCGGGTGCCGCGGCGTCGTGATGAGTCCGCCGACGGCACCTGCGGGCATGGGTGCTCCGACCCCTACGCGGCGGTCGTGCCCGTGGTGCTCGGCAGGTTGGTCTTCGCGACCTCGACGAGAGCGGCGAAGGCCGGCGCGTCGTTGACGGCGAGGTCGGCGAGCACCTTGCGGTCCACCTCGACACCCGCGGCCTTGAGGCCCTGGATGAAGCGGTTGTAGGTCATGCCGTTGAGCCGCGCTCCGGCGTTGATGCGCTGGATCCACAGCTGGCGGAAGTCGCCCTTGCGCGCCCGCCGGTCGCGGTAGGCGTACTGCATCGAGTGGAGCATCTGCTCCTTGGCCTTGCGGTACAGCCGCGAGCGCTGCCCGCGGTAGCCGCTGGCGCGCTCGAGTACGACGCGACGCTTCTTCTGTGCGTTCACTGCCCGCTTCACGCGTGCCACGGCGGGATCTCCTTGCTGCTGAAGTTTGAGGTTGCTGAGTGGTCGGGTGAGCGGGGACTACTTGCCGAGGAGTCGCTTGATGCGCTTCCGGTCGGCCGGTGCCACCTCGACGACGCCGTCGAGGCGCACGCGTCAGGGAGCTCGGCTTGTGCTCGAGCAGGTGCCGGCGGCCGGCCTGCTGGCGCACGATCTTGCCGCTACCGGTGATCTTGAAGCGCTTCGTCGTACCGCTGTGCGACTTCTGCTTGGGCATCGGTGGTCCTCGGGTCGGTGGTGCACGGTTCGGGCGGTGCAGTCGGGCTCAGGCCTCCGCCGCGGCGGCGCCCGTGTCGAGCTCGTCGAGCGGGGCCGGCGCGCCGGCTTCCTCGGCGGCCGCGGCCGCCTCGTCGTCCTTGAGCGCCTTCAGGTTCTTGTGCGGGGCCATCACCATGATCATGTTGCGGCCGTCCTGCTTGGCCGGCGCCTCGACGAAGCCGAGATCGGCGACGTCCTCCTCGAGGCGGCGCAGCAGCTTCAGGCCGAGCTCCGGCCGGGACTGCTCGCGACCGCGGAACATGATCGTCACCTTGACCTTGTCTCCGGCCTTGAGGAACCGGACGACGTGGCCGCGCTTGGTGGCGTAGTCGTGCGGGTCGATCTTCGGCCGGAGCTTGATCTCCTTGATGACCGTCAGGATCTGCTTCTTGCGGGCTTCGCGGGCCTTCTGCGCGTTCTCGTACTTGAACTTGCCGTAGTCCATGACCTTGCAGACCGGGGGCCTGGCCATCGGCGCGACCTCGACGAGGTCGAGGTCGGCCTCCTGCGCGATGCGCATGGCCTCGCCGATGGACACGATGCCCACCTGCTCGCCCTCGGCTCCGACGAGGCGCACCTCGGGAACGCGGATCCTGTCGTTGATGCGTGGCTCGACGCTGATGGGGCCTCCTGGTGAGTGCGGACTCCTGACCAGACCGGCTCACCGGGCCCGCCCATGAGGAAGGGCCCCGCGATCGTGCTCGCAGGGCCCCGAACATCGGCGTACCGGCGCAGCGTCGTGCGCACGCCGAGAGCGGCGTGCACGGCGAGAGCCGCGCCGACCGAGACCCGGTCACCTCGCGGTGGACGGGTGGGGAGCGGGGCTCCCGCTTGCGCGCCGGGCCCGAGAGCCCAGCCGGTCAGTCGTTGAGGGTACCAGAACCCTAGATCGGCTCGCCGGTGGTGGGTGTGCGCCGAGCCGGGGTGAGGTGGAGAAGGCGGAACCAGATCTGCACCGCCGGGCCGATCGTCAGCGTGTAGAGAACAGTCCCCACGCCGAACGGTCCGCCGAGGGCAAGCCCGCCGATCAGCGCGGCAGCCTCCACGATCGTGCGAGCGATCCCGACCGAGAGCCCGGCCCGCAGGTGCAGCGCGACCATCACGCTGTCGCGCGGACCCGCGCCGAGGTGCGCGCCGATGTAGAGCGCGGCGCCGAACCCGATGACGACGACCCCGGCGCACAGCACCGCCACTCGCCACAGCAACGGGTCGCCGTCGAGGCCGTCCAGCCAGGTGGTGCCGAGGACCACGTCCTCGACCACCCCGATCAGGACGAGGTTGGCGATCGTGCCGAACCCCGGGCGCACGCCGCCGAGCAGCATGCCGAGGATCAGCACCGCGAGGCCGACGGCCTGGACGACGAGTCCGAAGGTGAGGTCGAGCCGCTCCGCGAGCCCGCCGTGCAGGACATCCCAGGGCGACACCCCGAGCCCCGCCTGCAGCGTCAGGAAGATGCCCACCGCCGACGCGACGAGACCGACGAGCAGCTGTACGACGCGCACGTCGAGGCGATGCATCACCCGCTGGCCGCCGACCGCTTGCGGCCCCCGACGACCACCGCGAGCAGCGCCATCCCAGCCGCGACCGCGGTCGAGACGCGCAGTCCCTCGTCCGTCGGGCGGACGACGTCGAGCGCCACGGCGCCGAGCAGCTGCCCGGCCACCGTGCCGAGAGTGAGCCGCAGCACGCCGAGCCGGCCGACCGCCGACGCGGACAGCGTGATGTACGCCGCCCCGCACAGCCCGCCGAGGTAGAGACCGGTCAACGCTGCCGGCCAGTCGGGATGCAGGCCGCGGCCGGCCGCGACGACCAGGGCCGCGATGCCGAGCGCCGCCGTGCCGACGGCGAAGCTGACCGCCGCCGCCACCAGGGCCTCGCCACTGCGTCGCTGAAGGTGGCCGTTGGCCGCCTGCTGAGCCGCGACGCCGGCACCGGCCACCGCGATGACGGCGAGCAGTCCGAGTCGGAGGTCACCGGTCCGCCCGGTCGCTGCGACGGCGAGAGCGAGCACCGCGATAACGGCGCCGGCGAGGCGCCACCTCGTGATGGGCTGCCGACCGCGCGGACCGAGTCCGACATCGTCGACCGCGAGGCTGCCCACCGTCTGCCCGGCGACGATCCCGACGCCGAGCAGCGCGACGCCGACCCGCGGAACCGCCACCGCCGATGTCGCGACGAGGAACGCACCGCCGAACCCACCGCAGCACCACCACCAGCGCAGGCGCGGACGGCCGCGCAGGAGCGCCGCGCAGCGCCAGCGTCCGGTCATCGCGAGGACGACCACGATGGCCACCGTGCCGACAGAGAAGGACACCAGCGCGGTCAGCACCGCCGATCCGAGCCGCCCCGCCAGGGCACCGTTGACCCGCGCCTGCACGCTCAGCAGCGCGCCCGCGACGATCGTGACGAGGACGAGCAGGCGATGCTGGTCTGGAGCCCGGTCCGGATGCGGGTCGGGCACTACTCCACGATCTTCGAGATCGGCAGCTCGAGGATGTCGCGCGCGCCGGCCAGCTTGAGCGCCGGGATCAACGTGTTGACGCCGCGCTTCGGGACGACGGTCTCGAGCGCGCGCATGTCGCCGGCGGCGAGCTGCATGACGGTCGGCGAGCTCATCGCCGGCAGCACCGCGAGCACCCCGTCGAGGTCAGCGGCGGCCACGTTGAGCTTGAGCAGCACCTGGCCGCGCGCGCGGATCGCGCCCTGCAGCAGCAGCGCGATGTCCTCCATCGCGGCCCGCTTCTCCGGGTCGTCGTACGACGCGCGCTGCGCGACCAGCTCGGTGCGGCTGGTGAGCAGCGTCTCCACGATCTTCAGGCCGTGCTTGCGCAGCGACGAGCCGGTCTCGGTGACGTCGACGATCGCGTCGACGATGTCCGGGACCTTCGCCTCGGTCGCGCCGTACGAGGGCACGATGCGCGCCTTGACGCCGACCTCGTCGAAGAAGCGGCGGGTCAGCTGCGGGTACTCGGTCGAGACCCGGACGCCCTCGGGCAGATCCGCGCCGCTCTGCCACGGAGACGCCTCCGGCACGGCGAGGATGATCCGCACCGGGTTGCTGGTCGCCTTGGAGTACTCGAGCTCGCCGAGGCTCACGACGTCGGAGCCGGTCTCGGTGATCCAGTCGCGGCCGGTGATGCCGAGGTCGAACAGGCCCTGCTCGACGTACTGCGGGATCTCCTGCGGGCGCAGGAACCGCACCCGGTCGATCCGCGGGTCGTCGATCGACGCGTGGTAGTCGCGGTCGGAGCCGCGGCGCACGGCGAGGTCGGCGGCCTCGAACAGCGACAGAGTCGCGGCCTCCAGCGAGCCCTTGGGCAGGACAGGCTGAGCACGGCGTGACCTTTCCGAATCTGACAGTTGCTACGGACGTCGGTACGGCGTCGAGCACGTGCAGCGTCTCGAGCACCGCGAGCACTGCCTCGCGGCCCTTGTGCCCCTCGGCCCCGCCGGCGCGCGCCCGCGCCTGGTCGAGATCGTCGACAGGTGAGCACGCCGAAGCCAACCGGGATGCCGGCGTCGAGCGCGACGCGGGTGCACCCGGCGGTGACCGCGCGGCACACGTAGTCGAAGTGCGGCGTGCCACCGCGTAGGACCACGCCGAGGCAGACGACGGCGTTGTAGCGCTCGGTCTGGCCAGCGCCGCAGCGACGACCGGGAGCTCGAACGCGCCCGGCACCCGGAACACCTCGACGTCGGGCTCGGCGACGCCGTGCTCGAGCGCTGCGTCGACCGCGCCGTCGACGAGGGCGTCGGTGATCTCGGCGTGCCACGGGTGCCGACGATCGCGATCCGCCGGCCCATCCCGTCGACGTCGACCGACGCCGGCATGCCCGGACCGCTCACGCTAGGCCGGGTTCACGACGTCGGCGCTCGGCCTCGGTCGGCTGGTCGAGGGCGTCGAGCGCGCCGGGCAGGTCGAGGAGGTGGCCCATCCGGTCGCGCTTGGTGCGCAGGTAGCGGAGGTTCTCCGCGGTGGCGCGTACACGGGCAGCGGCACCCGGTCGACGATCTCCAGCCCGTAGCCCTCGAGGCCGGCCCGCTTGGTCGGGTTGTTGCTGAGCAGCCGCATCGTGCGGATGCCGAGGTCGACGAGGATCTGCGCGCCGGTGCCGTAGTCGCGCGCGTCGGCGGGCAGGCCGAGCGAGAGGTTGGCGTCGACGGTGTCCGGCACCGGCGTCCTGCAGCTGGTAGGCCTGCAGCTTGTGCATCAGGCCGACGCCCGCGACCCTCGTGCCCGCGGACGTAGAGGACGACGCCGCGGCCCTCCTCGGCGACCGCGGCGATCGCCGCGTCGAGCTGCGGGCCGCAGTCGCAGCGCGGCGAGCCGAAGACGTCGCCGGTGAGGCACTCGGAGTGCACGCGCACCAGGACGTGCTCGCCGTCGCCGATGTCGCCGCGGACCAGCGCGACGTGCTCGACGTCGTCGATCAGCGCTGCGGTAGCCGACGGCGCGGAACTCGCCGTGCTGGGTCGGGATCCGCGCCTCGGCGACGCACTCGACCTGCTTCTCGATGCGGCTGCGGTAGGCGACGAGGTCGGCGATCGTGATCAGCGTGAGGCCGTGCTCGGCGGCGAAGGCCTGGAGCTCGTCGAGCCGCGCCATGTCGCCGTCGTCGTTTGACACGATCTCGCAGAGGACGCCGGCCGGCCGCAGCCCGGCGAGGCGCGGCCAGGTCGACCGCGGCCTCGGTGTGGCCGGCGCGGCGCAGCACTCCGCCTTCCTGGCCCGCAGCGGGACCACGTGGCCGGGCCGGGTGAGGTCGGCTGCGGTCGATGACGGGTCGGCGAGCAGCGCGATGGTCTGCGCGCGGTCGGTCGCCGAGATGCCGGTGCTGACGCCCTCGCGCGCGTCGACGGAGACGGTGTAGGCGGTCCCGCGCTTGTCCTGGTTGACGTGGTACATCGGCGGCAGCTCGAGCCGGTCGCAGTCGGCCTCGGTGAGCGGCACGCAGATGAAGCCCGAGGTGTAGCGCACCATGAACGCGACCAGCTCGGGCGTGGCCTTCTCCGCGGCGAAGATGAGGTCGCCCTCGTTCTCGCGGTCGGCGTCGTCGACGACGACGACGGCCTTGCCGGCCGCGATGTCGGCGATGGCCTGCTCGATGCTCGCGAAGCCGGTCATGACTGCTCCGTCGGTGATCCGTCGCCGCCGCTGTCGCGGTCGGCGCGTGCTGCAGCAGCCGCTCGACGTACTTCGCCACGACGTCGACCTCGAGGTTGACCAGGTCACCGACCTGCTTGCGGCCGAGCGTCGTGAGCTCGAGCGTCGTCGGGATCAGCGACACCGTGAAGGCATCGTCTCCTGACTCCGCCACGGTGAGGCTGACGCCGTCGACGGTGATCGAGCCCTTCTCGACGACATAGCGCGCGAGGTCGGCCGGGAGGGTGACGGTCACGACGTCCCAGTGCTCGGCCGGCGCGCGTCCCGGATACGGCCGATGCCGTCGACGTGGCCCTGGACGAGGTGACCGCCGAGGCGGTCGGCAGGCTGACGGGCCGCTCGAGGTTGACCGGCGACCCGGCGCCGAGCGAGCCGAGCGTGGAGCGGGCGAGGGTCTCGAGCATGACGTCGGCGGTGAACGCGCCGTCTGTCGACGTCGACGACCGTGAGGCAGACGCCGTTGACGGCGATCGAGTCGCCGAGCCGGGCGTCGCTCGGTCACGAGCGGCCCGCGGACGCGCAGGCGCGCGGCGTCGGCCAGCCGCTCGACGGCGACCACCTCGCCGAGCTCCTCGACGATGCCGGTGAACATCAGCCGCCGCCTCGACGGGCGGACGAGCCGAACATCGGGGCCGACCCGGTCGACCTCGTCGAGGCGCAGTCGGCGAGCGCCGTCGATGGTGGCGTGCCGGCGCCGCCCGTCGAGCGCGGGCCGCCCGACGCCCATCAGGGCCGGCGCGACGTAGGCGACGACCCGGTCGACCAGGTCGGCGTCGACGAACGACGCCGGCAAGCCGCGGGCCCGCCCTCGACCAGCAGGTGGACGACGTCGCGGGCGAGCAGGACCCCAGCGCGGCGGCGAGGTCGACCCGGCCTGACGAGTCGACGGCAACCGGGACGACGTCGACCTTGGGGCCGAGGTCGCCCAGCCGGGCCGAGCCGGCCGGCGTCGTGATCACGAGAGTCGGGGCGGCACCGTCGAGGACCCGTGCGGTCGACGGCGAGGCTGCCGGCCGCGTCGATGACCACACGCGAGCGGCTGGCGGGACGCGAGGGCGCCGTCCGGCTCCCGGACCGTGAGATGCGGGTCGTCGGCGAGGACGGTGCCGATCGCCGGCGACGATCGCGTCGCACTCCGGCGCGCAGCCGGTGCACGTCGGCGCGCGACTCCGGCGAGGTGATCCACCGCGACGTGCCGTCGGCGGCCGCGACCCGGCCGTCGAGGGTGGTCGCGTAGCTTGAGCGTGACGAAGGGCCGGCCGGTCCGACCGACGTCAGCCAGGCCTCGTTGCCCCGCTCGGCCAGGTCCTCCTCGACCCCGCTCTCGACCTCGACGCCGGCCGCGCGGAGTCGCCGGCTCCCCCGCCGGCGAGCGGGTTGGGGTCGGCGACGGCGAAGACGACCCGGCGCACACCGGCGTCGACCAGCGCATCGGTGCACGGGCCCGGAGCGGCCGCGGTGTGCGCGCACGGCTCGAGCGTGGTGACCATCGTCGCGCCGCGGGCCGCGTCCCCGGCGAGCGCGCAGCGCGACGACCTCGGCGTGCGGCGCGCCCAGCCGGTCGCGGGTGTGCCAGCCCTCGCCGACAGTCGCCCCGGCGGCGTCGAGCAGCACCGCGCCGACGAGCGGGTTGGGGTGCGGCCGGCCCTGTCCACGCGCGGCGAGGACCACCGCGCGGCGCATCGCCGCGACCTCCGCCTCGCTCACCGCCATGCGGCAAGTGTCCCATGTCGCTCACGCCGGCCCGGCCGCCCGCGGGCGCGGTCAGCTTGCCGGCAGCGACCGCCGGTCGACGGCGATCGCCGAGCCGACCGTGCGCTTGGCGACCTTCTTCATCTCGGTCGCGACCTCGACGATCTCGCGGTGGTCGGCGTAGCGCCCGCGCCGCTCATCGACGATGCCGATCGACACCGAGACGAGCGGGTACTGGCGGACGGTGCCCTGCCGGTCGGGGATCTCGACGTACCCGCGCTGCGCGTCCTCGGGGTCGTGCAGCGGGCGCCGCGGCGTCGAACGTCTCGAGCACCTGCGCGCGAGCGGCTCGGCCTGCTCGCGGGTGCAGACGCGACGAAGTCGTCGCCGCCGATGTGGCCGAGGAACGGCGGCGGCTCGCCGGCCTCGCCCGCCGCCCGGCGCAGCGCCGTCGCGAGCAGGGTGATGACGTCGTCGCCGCGCAGGAACCCGTAGCGGTCGTTGAACGCCTTGAAGTTGTCGAGGTCGACGTAGCAGACGGCGAAGGCGGCGCTGCGACGACACCGCGCTCCGCGATCTCCTCCTCGATGCGGTGGTTGCCGGGCAGCCCGGTGAGCGGCGACGTCGCGCGCATCTCCGCGTTGCGCCGCAACGTCGAGCGGACCCGGGCGACCAGCTCGAGGGTGTCGAACGGCTTGATGATGTAGTCGTCGGCGCCGGCCGTCAGGCCGACGACCTTGTCGGCCGAGAGGCTCTTCGCGGTCAGCATGATGACCGGCAGGTTGGCCGTGAACGGGTTGGCGCGCAGCCGACGGCACAGCTCGACGCCGTCGACCTTGGGCATCATCACGTCGAGCAGCACCAGGTCGGGCATGTGCTCGTGAGGCCAGCTGCTCGGCGACCTCGCCGTCGTGGGCGATGATGCACGTCGAAGCCCTCGAGCCGCAGGTTGATCTCGATGAACCGCGCGATGTCGCCGTCGTCGTCGACGACGAGGACGAGGCTCATGCCGACGCCGGTGCTGCAGCGAGTGCCGCCGCAGCCTTGATCGCGCGTCCGGCGGTCTCCGGGTCAGCGGCGTCGAAGACCGCGGAGCCCGCGACGAACACGTCGGCGCCGGCCTCGGCGCAGCGGACCGCCGTCTCCTCGTTGATCCCGCCGTCGACCTCGAGCCAGATGTCGAGGTCGAGCGCCGCGATGGCCGCTCGCGCCTCGCGTGATCTTCGGCAGCATCTCGGCGATGAAGCTCTGCCCGCCGAACCCGGGCTCGACGGTCATCACCAGCACCATGTCGAACTCGCGGAGGATGTCGGCGTAGGGCGCAAGCGGCGTACCCGGCTTCAGCGCCAGGCCCGCGCGGCCGCCCTCGCTGCGGATCGCCCGGGCGGTCTGCACCGGGTCCTGCGCCGCCTCGACGTGGAACGTCACCAGGCTTGCCCCGAGTCCGACGTACGCCGGGGCCCATCGGTCGGGGTCCTCGATCATCAGGTGGCAGTCGAGCGGGAGCGTCGTCGACTTCGCGCAGGCTCTGCACGACGACCGGGCCGAGGGTGAGGTTGGGGACGAAGTGGTTGTCCATGACGTCGACGTGGATGAGGTCGGCGACCGCGGACACGCGCTCGACCTCGTCGGCCAGGCGCGCGAAGTCGGCCGACAGGATGCTCGGCGCGAGCTGTGCGGTCACTGCTCTCCCGCTGTGATCGATGGGGAACCGAGAGTAGCAACGCGACGCACCGCCGCGAGGAACATCGCGTCAGTTCCCTCCCGATGCGGCCACAGCTGCACCCACGGCGTGGCACCAGATGTCGTGATTGCCCGCAGATGCGGGCGTATGTCCACCGACTCGAGCTCGCCGGGATGCGCCGCCAGGAGCGACTCGACCTGGTCGCGACCCTCGGCGACGTGCGGCGAGCACACGACGTAGACGAGATGGCCGCCGACCTTCACGGCTCGCAACGCCGCCTCCGCCAGCTGCCGCTGCAGCGCCGCGAGCCGCGGGACGTCGGCCGGCAGTCGACGCCACCGCGCCTCGGGACGACGGCGCAGCGCGCCGAGCCCGGTGCACGGCGCGTCGAGCAGCGCGACGTCGACCGAGCCGTCGCGCCACGGTGCGGCCGTTCCGTCAGCCGTCAGGACAGCCCAGCGGAGATCGGCGTCACGACGTACCGCGGACGACAGCGATCCGGCGGTGAGCCGTGCGCGGTGCGGATGCAGCTCGGTGGCGACGAGCCTGGCGTCGCCACCGCGCGCCGCGAGGATCGAGCCGACCAGCGCCGCCTTGCCCCCCGGCCCGGCGCAGACGTCGAGCACCCGGGCGTCCGGCGGTGCGAGCGCGGCGACGAGCATCGCCGCCAGCTGGCTGCCCTCGTCCTGCACTGCTGCGCGACCGTCGCGGACGGGTGACAGCGATCCCGGGTCGCCACCACCGAGACGGACGGCGTACGGCGACCACGGCCCGGGCTCGGCCCGCAGCCCCCCGTCGCGGACGGACTGCAGGAGGGCGTCGCGCGTGATGCGACCAGGTCGGGCGACGAGGTGCACCTCGGGACGTTCGTCATCGGCGCGCAGCGCGGCAGACGCCTCCCCCAGGTCGCCGTCGAGCGCGTCGACGAACGCCTCGACCACCCACCTCGGGTGCGCGGTGGTGATCGACAGGTGCCCGATCGGGTCGACGTCGTACAGCGGTGCGCCGAGGTCGCCGTCGCGTCCGGCGACCTTGCGCAGCACCGCGTTGGCGAAAGAGCCGGGGCCCTCCCCCGACACGCGGCGGGCGAGCTCGACCGTCGCGGCGACCGCAGCGTGCGCCGGGATGCGCGTGCGCAGCAGCTGGTAGGCGCCGAGCCGCAGCGCATCGCGAAGGGGCGGATCGATGTCGGAGACCGGGCGGCTCGAGCAGAGGCCGATCACGTGGTCGAGGGTGCCGGTGGCGCGCAGCGTGCCGTAGGCCAGCTCCGAGACCAGTGCGCGGTCGCGCTCGTCGAGAGCGGACTCGCGGAGCAGGTCGGGCAGCACCAGGTTGGCGTAGGCGTCGGTCTCGTCGACGGCGCGAAGCACGCGCCAGGCGAGAAGTCGCGCGGCATCCGGTGAGGCGGGCGCGCGAGGGGTTCGTCGGACGGCCGGCGTACCGCGTCGGTCGTGCGGCATCAGACCAGCCGGTCGTCGTCGACGAGGCGGACGCCGCGGGCCCAGTCGGCCGCCGCCATCCGCGCCTTGCCCTCCGGCTGGACGCCGGTGAGCCGCACGGCGCGGTCGGCCGCGCCGACCAGCACGGCGTCACCGTCGACCCGCAGCGCGCCGGGCTCGACGTCCTCGTCGGTGACGAGGACGGGACCGAGTTTGAGCCGCTTGTCTCGGAACGTCGTCCAGGCGCCCGGCGCGGGCGTCGCCGCGCGGACCAGGCGGTCGACGCGAAGGGCTGGTGCGGACCAGTCGACGCGCACGTCGTCGACGGTCAGCTTGGGGGCGAGCGAGACCCCCTCGTCGGGCTGCGGCACCGGCACGCACTCGCCGCTGGCGATCCCGTCGAGGGTCGCGGCGAGGAGCACGGCGCCCGACGTCGCGAGCCGGCCGAGCACGTCGCCGCTCGTGTCCGTCGGTCGGATCCGCTCGGTGACGACGCCGTACACCGGGCCGGTGTCCATGCCGGCCTCGAGCCGGAACGTCGACGCGCCGGTGATCTCGTCGCCGTGCAGCACCGCGTGCTGCACGGGCGCAGCGCCCCGCCAGGCCGGCAGCAGCGAGAAGTGCAGGTTGACCCAGCCATGCCGCGGGACATCCAGCAGGACAGCGGGGACGAGCGCGCCGTAGGCGACGACCGGGGCGCAGTCCGGGGCGAGCGCGGCGAGCCGCGCCTGGAAGTCCGGGTCCTTCGGCGACGTCGGCGTGAGCAGCTCGACACCGGCGGCTATCGCCCGCTCGGCGACCGGGCTCGCCGTCGTACGCCGGCCCCGGCCCGCCGGCGCGTCGGGCCGGGTGACGACAGCGACCACCTCGTGCTCCGACGCCAGCAGGGCATCGAGCGACGGCAGGGCGACCGACGGCGTGCCGGCGAAGACGAGACGCACTAGCAGCGCACGCGGGTCAGCGCGCCTGGCCGTACATCGGGTGCGGCGAGACCTTCACCGCGGGCATCTCCTCGGCGCTCCAGTCCGCCTCGCGGATCGCCTTCATCGCGGCGCGGCGGGTCTCGTCGTCGAGCCGGTCGATGAACAGCACGCCGTCGAGGTGGTCGGTCTCGTGCTGGATGCAGCGCGCGAGGATCTCGGTGCCCTCGATGGTGACCGGGTCGCCGTACATGTTGAACCCTCGCGCGACGGCGCGCATCGCACGACGCGTCGGGAACGCGAGGCCGGGCAGCGACAGGCAGCCTTCGTCACCGTCGTCGGTCTCGTCGCTGAGCGACACGATCTCCGGGTTGATCAGGTGGCCCTCGGCCTCGTCGACGTCGTAGGTGAAGACGCGGAGCAGCACGCCGATCTGCGGTGCGGCGAGCCCCGCGCCAGGCGCGTCGCGCATGGTCTCGGTGAGGTCCGCGACGAGCGTCCGCAGCTCCTTGTCGAACGTCGTCACCGGCTCGCAGGTCGCGCGCAGCACCGGGTCGCCGAGCAGGCGGATCGGCTGGACGGACACGCGGGACTCCGCTTCGGGTCGAGGGGCTGAGCGGTGGAGATGCCCAGTGTAGGAGAGGCCGTGTTGACTCGGCGGATGACCGAGCCCGCCGCGGAGCCCCTGCCGGCCGTCGTCGACGTGCTCGCGCGCCGCGGTGTGCTGACTGTCGTCACGCTGCTGGCGCTCGGGCCGTCGTCGTACCGCGCGCTGGAGAGCCGGGTCGAGGTCACCGGGAGCGTGCTGCAGCAGCGGCTTCGCGACCTGCGGCACCTCGGCGTGATCGAGGTGTCGGAGTCCGGCGAGTACCGGCTCACCCCGGAGGGACGCAAGCTGCTCGGCGTCATCGACCGGCTCGACGCCTGGGCGAAGGAGTGGGCGGCCCGCACCCCGCGCAGCCTCCGACCGCGCGGCTCGTACGAGACGGCGTACGACGAGCCCGAGCTCCCCGACTCCCCCGGTCAGGTGTGAGCACAAGCGCGCAGGGGTGGGGTGCCGGGCGCTCACACCTGCGCTCGGCGGGCTGACTAAGCCGGCGAGAGGGGGTCGAGCTCGACCCTGACCGGGCCGGTCGCCTTCTTCGCCGACAGCACGCCGAGGCCGGCGTGCAGCCGCTCGGCCAGTGCCTGCCCGCCGGCGCGGTCGACGCGGATCAGCAGCCGTTCGCCGTCGCCGTGCGGCACCGGGCCGAGCACCTGCGCCCCGTCCGGCAGCGGCGCGGCCGCGTCGACCAGCGCGGTGAGGTCGGCCGGTGCGCCGTCGAGCGCCGCCATCCTGACGGCGGGCGGCAGCCCGAGCTCGGCCCGCTCGGCGTACTCGCGGCGCGCGAAGCCGGCCGGGTCCCAGCGCACCAGCGCCTGCACTGGAGCGAGTCCGGGGTCGGCCATCAGCACGACCCGCCCGCCGTCGGCGGCCGGCCGGGCGAGGGCCGCGGCGGCCACCCAGCGGCGCAGCGCGTCCTCTCCGGTGCGCAGGTCGGCGCGGGCGAGCATCGCACCGCCGTCGAGGAGCAGCACCGCGCCGTAGCCGTCCGCCGCGACCGGCTCGGCACCGGGGGTCGCGACGACGATCGCCGGGCTCGCATCGACCGCGGCGACGATCCCCTCACGGTCGCTGGTGCGGACGGTGGTCCCCGCGAAAGCCCGGCCGAGCTCCTCCGCGGTGCGCCTGCTGCCGACGACGACGGCGCGCAGATCGCGCCCCTCGCAGACCTGGCACGACCAGTCGGCCGCGGGCCGGCCGCACCAACGACAGGCCAGCGGGCCTGGCGCCGAAGACATCCGGCCGAGGGGACCGCTGCAGGCCGCGCACCGCGCCGGTGCCCGGCAGCGCTGGCAGGCGACGACCGGCTGGTAGCCGGTCCGCGGCACCTGCAGCAGCACCGGCGCACCGGCCGCGAGTGACGCGCGCGCGGCCTCCCACGCGATCGACGGCAGCCGGGCCGAGCGGGCGCCGGCGTCGCGGACCTGCTGCCAGTCGTCGCCGGCCACCTCGATCCGGGGCAGTGCGGCGCGCAGGGTAGCTCGGTCCGGTGCGAGCGGCTGCGCCCAGCGGCGCGCGACCAGCAGCTCAGCCTCGACCGACGGGCTGTGCCCGCCGATCAGCGCCGCGCAGCCGGCCCGGTGCGCGCGGAGCACCAGGACGTCGCGCACGTGCGGGTAGGGCGCACGCGGCTCCTTGTGCAGGTCGTCGCCGTCGTCCCAGCAGACGACGAGGCCGAGTTCGGACACCGGCGCCCAGGCGGCGGACCGCGTGCCGACGACGCACCGCACCTCCCCTCGGCGTACGGCGAGCCACTGCCGGTAGCGCTTCGCCGGGCCGAGGTCCGCCGACAGCGTCACGTGCCGGCCGGCGCCGAGCGCAGCCGTCAGCGCCGCGTCGACCCGGGCGACGTCACGCGCGTCGGGTACGACGATCACGGCGCCACGGCCGGCATGCAGCGTGGCCTGCGCGGCGGCGGCCACCTCAGCCGGCCAGCTCGGTCCGGGCAGCGCGCGCCACGTCGCCCGCGGGGAGTCGCCGCGCGCGAGCGCGGTCAGGAACTCGGCGCCGCCGGCGTACCGCGACCAGCCGCCGGGTGCCGGAGCGTCGGGCGGAGGGGTCGGCTCCCCCGCCGGCTCCGCCTCGACCCGGGCGTGCCGGGGCGGCACGGCGAGGCGCACCACGTCGGAGAAGGTGCCGGCCCACCGGTCGGCGACGGCGCGGGCCAGTCCGGCGATCTCGTCGGTGAGCACCGCCTCGGGCGACACCGACTTCGCGAGGGGAGACAGCCGCCCCGCGTGCTCCGACGCGGCGACCCGCTCGAGGACCCAGCCGTCGACCAGCCGGCCGGCGAAGCGCACCCGGACCCGGGACCCGACGACCGCGAGCTCGTCGAGCTCGGGCGGCACGAGGTAGTCGAACGGCCGGTCCAGGTGCGGCAGTGGCGAGTCGACCGCGACCCGCGCGACCGGCAGGTCAGGCGCGGGCCGCTCCCCCGGTGAGGTCAGCGCCCCGCCGCGGCCTTGAGCGCGTCGGCGCGCTCGGTCGACTCCCAGGGGAAGTCCTTCTCGTCGCGGCCGAAGTGGCCGTAGGCGGCGGTCTTCGAGTAGATCGGCCGGAGCAGGTCGAGGTCGCGGATGATCGCGGCGGGGCGCAGGTCGAAGGTCGACTTCACCGCGGCCTGCAGCACCTCGAAGTCGACCGTCTCGGTGCCGAAGGTCTCGACGAACAGGCCGACCGGGTGCGCCTTGCCGATGGCGTAGGCGACCTGGACCTCGCACCGCGTGGCGAGCCCCGCGGCGACGACGTTCTTGGCGACCCAGCGCATGGCGTACGCCGCCGACCGGTCGACCTTCGACGGGTCCTTGCCGGAGAACGCGCCCCCGCCGTGGCGGGCCATGCCGCCGTAGGTGTCGACGATGATCTTGCGGCCGGTCAGGCCGGCGTCACCCATCGGGCCGCCGATCTCGAACCGGCCGGTCGGGTTGACCAGCAGCCGGTAGCCCTCGGTGTCGATGCCGAGCTTGGCCAGCTCCGGCTCGACGACGTGCTCGGCGATGTCCGGCTTCAGCAGCGTGTCGAGGTCGATGTCGGAGGCGTGCTGCGACGACACGACGACGGTGTGCAGCTTGACCGGCTTGCCGTCGACGTACTCGATCGTCACCTGGGTCTTGCCGTCGGGCCGCAGGTAGGGCACGACGCCGGCCTTGCGGACATCGGTGAGGCGACGGGCCAGCCGGTGTGCGAGCGCGATCGGCAGCGGCATCAGCTCGTCGGTCTCGTCGCAGGCGTAGCCGAACATCATCCCCTGGTCGCCGGCGCCCTGGCGGTCGAGCGCGTCCTCGACCGACTCGCCGGTGCGCGCCTCGATCGCGGCATCGACGCCCTGCGCGATGTCCGGCGACTGCGAGCCGATGGAGACGCTCACGCCGCAGGACGCGCCGTCGAAGCCCTTCTTCGACGAGTCGTAGCCGATGCCGAGGATGACCTCACGGACGATCTTCGGGATGTCGGCGTAGGCCTCGGTGGTCACCTCGCCGGCGATGTGCACCTGGCCGGTGGTGATCAGCGTCTCGACGGCGACGCGGCTCTTCGGGTCGTCGCGCAGGAGCGCGTCGAGGATCGCGTCGGAGATCTGGTCCGCGATCTTGTCGGGGTGGCCCTCGGTGACCGACTCCGAGGTGAACAGACGACTCGACACGCTTCGCTCCTGGAGACGGGGTGCGGGAGGGGGGTTCTGCCCGGCGAGTGTACCGGGCAGGTGAGTCAGGAAAGCCGCGCGGCGACCGCGTCGAGGACGGCGTGCGCGATGGTGGTCTTGGGCCCCCGAGGCACGTGCGCCTCCGTGCCGTCGGCGCCGAGGATGACGACCTCGTTGTCCTCGGTCTCGAACGCGAGGCCGTCGCCGACCTGGTTGACGACGAGCAGGTCGGCGCCCTTGCGCTGCAGCTTGTCCCGGCCGTTGGCCAGGACGTCGTCGGTCTCGGCGGCGAAGCCGACCAGGACCTGCCTGGCCGGCTTGGCCGCGGCCAGCTCGGCCAGCACGTCGGGGTTGACCGCGAGCTCGACCGGAGGGGGCACGTCGCCGGTCTTCTTCTGCTTGCTCGCCGACGGGCCGGCTGCCGGACGGAAGTCGGCGACCGCGGCGGCCATCACGACGACATCGACGGACGGGGCAGCCTCGAGCATCGCGACCCGCAGCTCCGCGGCGCTCGTGACGCGGATGACCTTCGCACCGGCCGGGTCGGGCAGACCGACGTTGGCCGCGACGACCGTGACGTCGGCACCGCGGGCGACGGCGGCGCGGGCGATCGCGTAGCCCTGCCGGCCGGACGAGCGGTTGCCGAGGAAGCGCACCGGGTCGAGGTGCTCCCGGGTGCCGCCGGCCGAGACGACCACCTGCACGCCGGCGAGGTCGAGCAGTCCACGAGAGTCGGTGGCGGCGCTGCGGGCGAGCACCGCCCAGGCCAGGTCGGCCAGCGCCGCCGGCTCGGGCAGCCGGCCCTTCCCGCTGTCGGCGCCGGTGAGCCGACCCTCGGCCGGGTCGACGACGAGCACGCCACGCGAGCGCAGCGTCGCGACGTTGGCCTGGGTCGCCGGGTGCTCCCACATCTCGGTGTGCATGGCGGGCGCCATCACGACCGGGCATCGCGCGGTGAGCAGCGTCGCGGTGAGCAGGTCGTCTGCCCGACCGGTCGCCGCCCGGGCGAGCAGGTCGGCAGTGGCCGGAGCGACGATCACCAGGTCGGCGGTCTGGCCGATGCGGACGTGCGGGACCTGGTCGGCGTCGTCCCAGACGGTTGTCGTCACCAGCTGTCCGGAGAGCGCCGCGAAGGTGGCGGCGCCGACGAAGTGCAGCGCGCCGTCGGTCGGGATGACGCGGACGCTCGCGCCCGACTCGGTCAGCAGGCGGAGCAGCTCGACCGATTTGTACGCCGCGATGCCGCCGGACACGCCGAGCACGACGTTCGGGCGGGTGGCTGCGACGTTCGGCCGGGAGGCGGGGGTCTCGCTCACGGATCCAGTGTCGCCCACCGACGTAGGCAGGTGCTAGCTGTACTGACCACAGACGTTGTTGACATGAAGTGAGCCTCCGGGCGAAGTGAGGGCTGTCTAGACACCCCGCTTCAGCTCAGGAGGCTCACATGGCTCACCGTAATGCCCGTTTGACCCCGGCGGGTCGGCTCACGATGTGCGAGCGGATCTGCGATGGCCGGCCGATCGCCCACGTCGCGCACGAGATGGGCGTGTCTCGTGCGACCGCGACGAAGTGGTGGCAGCGGTATCTGCTCGACGGCGTCGACGGTCTGCAGGACCGGTCGAGCCGCCCGCACTGCTCGCCGCGGATGGTCTCCTCGCGGACAGAGGCGCGGGTGGAGCGGCTTCGCCGGAGCGAGAAGCTCGGCCCGGTGCGGATCGGGTTCCGGCTCGGCCTGGCGTCCTCGACGGTCTACCAGGTGCTCCGCCGGTTGCGGCTGAACCGGCTGGCATGGATGGACCGTCCCACCGGGCGGGTGATCCGTCGGTATGAGCGCGCCCGGCCGGGCGAGCTGGTGCATGTCGACGTGAAGAAGCTCGGCAAGATCCGCACTGGCGGTGGGTGGCGCGCCCACGGCCGCGACAGCGAACTCGGCCGCCGCAAGGCCCACTCCAAGAAGCAGCGCATCGGCTACGACTACGTCCACTCCGCCGTCGACGACCGCAGCCGCTACGCCTACTCGGAGACCCTCGCCGACGAGACCGGACCTTCCTGCGCCGGCTTTCTGCGCCGCGCAGCGGCGGACTTCGCCCGCGTCGGCATCGCTATCGAAGAGGTAATGACCGACAACGCGCTGAACTACCGCCGCTCGAACGACTTCCAGGCAGCCCTAGCCGAACTCGGCGCCCGGCACGTCCTCATCCCGGCCTACCGGCCCCAGGTCAACGGCAAGGTCGAACGCTTCAACCGCACCCTGCTCGAGGAGTGGGCCTACGTCCGCGTCTACACCTCAAGCGCCCGAGGGGCCGCAGCCCTCGACAAGTGGCTGCACACCTACAACCATCACCGAGCCCACACATCACTCGGCGGGCTCGCGCCGATCGACCGCGTCAACAACCTGTCCGGTCAGTACAGCTAGCGGCCGGGGTCGGTGTCGATCTGCTCGTGCGTGAGCAGGCCGGCGTTGATCTCGCGCAGCGCGATGGACAGCGCCTTCTCCTGCGGGGCGGCCGGGACCAGCGGGCCGACGTACTCGAGCAGGCCCTCGCCGAGCTGGCTGTAGTAGGCGTTGATCTGCCGCGCGCGCTTGGCGGCGTAGATGACCAGGCTGTACTTGGAGTCGGTCGCGGCCAGCAGCTCGTCGATCGGCGGGTTGGTGATGCCCTCGGGGTGGGCGGCGGCGCCGGACACGGGCGGTCCTCACTGGTCGTTCGAACGGGACAGGAGCGCGGCAGGCCTGCGTCGGTCAGGACGCGGGATCCGGCGGGTCGATCATCAAGGATACCACCCGGGCCGCGGCGGACTCGACGTCGTCGTTCACGACGACCGCGTCGAACTCGTCCTCGGCGGCCAGCTCCACCCGCGCGCGGTCGAGCCGGCTGCGGACCCGCTCGGGGTCCTCTGTGCCCCGCCCGGCGAGCCGCCGGGCCAGCTCCTCGAACGACGGCGGCGCGAGGAAGACCAGCAGCGCGGCCGGGTCGACCGCGCGCACCTGACGGGCGCCCTCGAGATCGATCTCGAGCAGCACCGGCTCCCCCCGCGCGATCCGCTCGACGACCGGCCGGCGCGGCGTGCCGTACGACGCGCCGAAGTGAGCGTCGTGCTCGAGCAGGTCACCGGCGGCCACCATCCGCGCGAACTCCGCGTCGTCGACGAAGTGGTACTCGACGCCCTCGGTCTCCCCCGGCCGCGGCCGGCGGGTAGTGACCGACACCGAGACCCACACCTGCGGGTGGTCGCGACGTACGGCGGCGACGACCGTGCCCTTGCCGACGCCGGACGGGCCGGACAGCACCGTCAACCGCGCGGGCCGAGAGCCGCTCAGCCGGCGGCCTCTCCTGCCGCGAACTCACGCTCGAGCGCGCTGCGCTGCTTCGCGCCGAGACCGCGGACGCGTCGGCTCGGCGAGATCTCCAGCTTGTCCATGATCCGCTGCGCGCGCACCTTGCCGACGCCGGGCATCGCCTCGAGCAGCGCGGAGACCTTCATCTTGCCGATGACCTCGTCGCGCTCACCGCTGT
Organism: uncultured Actinomycetota bacterium; assembly: GCA_963765815.1. Classification (GTDB taxonomy): domain Bacteria; phylum Actinomycetota; class Actinomycetes; order BP-191; family BP-191; genus DATLNF01. Next base: position 203,194 of record CAVXXT010000003.1, read on the forward strand.
CGAGGAGCTCGGACAGGCTCAGGCTCGCGTGCTTGAGCTTGTCCTTGAGCTCGGCGCGGGCCCGACGCGCAGCGGCGGCCTTCTCCAGCGCGGCTCGGCGCTGCTCGGGGGTCAGCGACGGAAGCGCCACGCTGCTTTCCCCTCCTGACGTCGATCACGCGGTACGGCGAAGATGCACGGATTCGGCCAGGGCGCACGCTAGCGACAACGGACGGGCCGGGGCAAAGCGGGCGCGGCGCGGCTGGCCGAACGTGCGGGTCAGATCCGCGTCAGGTCCGCCGCGATGGCGGCGGCGGCGGCGCCGGGATCGGCTGCGCCGGTGATCGGGCGGCCGATCACGACCAGGTCAGCACCCGCGGCGATCGCCTCTCTCGGAGTCGCCACGCGCGCTTGGTCGTCGGCGCTGGCGCCGATCGGGCGCACGCCGGGGGTGATCAGCGTGATGTCCGGGCCGACCTCCGCCCGGACCGCGGCGACCTCCTGCGGGCTGCACACCAGCGCCCGCGCGCCGGCTCCGACAGCGAGCACGGCGAGCCGTCGTACGGCGTCGGCGGCCGGCCCGCCGAGGCCGATCTGGGACAGCGCCTCCTCGCCGAGGGAGGTAAGGACCGTCACGCCGGCGATCTTGGTGTCCGGCGCGGCGTCGACCGCGGCGCGGACCATGTCGGCCCCGCCGCTGGCGTGGACAGTGAGGAAGTCCGGCGCGAGCCGCGCGACCGACTTGGCGGCGCCGGCGACGGTCGCCGGGATGTCGTGCAGCTTGAGGTCGAGGAACAGCCCGATCTCGGTGCCGCCGCGGACGACGCGGACGACCTCGGGGCCGTGCGCGCAGAACAGCTCCAGCCCGATCTTGAGGACGGAGACGTGCGGCTGCACGGCCTGCGCCCAGCGAGCAGCGGTGTCGATGTCCTTCGCATCGAGCGCGACGGCGATCGGTGCGGTCACTGGGCCGGCCAGCTCACTCGGGGTCTCCCTCGTCGTCGGGGTCGGGCGCGAAGTGATCGGGCACCGCGGGTACGCCGGCCGCCCGATGGGCGAGCCCGACCGCGTCCTCGAACTTCTCGAAGCCGCGCTCGGCCAGCGCGGCCCGCAGCTCGGTCAGGACGCGCATCGGCGCACTCGGGTCGCCGAAGACAGCGGTGCCGACCTGCACCGCGGACGCGCCGGCGAGGACGAACTGCAGTGCGTCGAGCCCGGAGCGGATCCCGCCCACGCCGATGATCGGCACGGTGGGCATCGCCTGGTGCACCTGCCAGACGCAGCGCAGCGCCACGGGCCGGATCGCCGGGCCGGACAGCCCGCCGGTGGTCCCGGCGAGGACGGGGCGCATCGTGTCGGTGTCGATCACGATGCCGAGCGAGCGTGTTGACGAGGGTCAGCCCGTGCGCCCCGGAGTCGACGCACGCGCGGGCGATCGCGACGATGTCGGTCACGTCGGGCGAGAGCTTGGCGAACACCGGTACGCCGGCGTTGCGGCGTACGGCGGAGATGACGTCGCCCGCCGCACGGGCGTCGCACGCGAAGACCGTGCCGCGGTCCTCGACGTTGGGGCAGCTGATGTTGACCTCGAGCATCGTCATGCCGGGCTTGTTGCGCAGCTTGGCCGCGAGCTTGGAGTAGGCGTCGACCGACGACCCGGCGATCGAGACGACGCCGCGCGCGCCGCGCTCGGCGATCCAGGCGAGGTCCTTCTCGAGGAACTGCTCGATGCCGGGCCCCTGCAGCCCGATCGAGTTGAGCATCCCGCTCGGCGTCTCGGCCATCCGCGGCGTCGGCCGGCCGGAGCGGGGCTCGAGCATGATCGACTTGGTGACGACCCCGCCGAGCTCGGCCACGTCGAAGAACTGGCTCAGCTCCTGCCCGGCCGCAGCGCAGCCGGACGCGGTGAAGACCGGGTTGGGGAACCACGTGCCGGCCAGCCGGGTGCTCATGTCGACGGACTGGAGGGCCGCGCCGCCCCGGCGCAGGACGCGGACGTCGTCGCCGGGTGTCATCGAGGCGCTCCCAGGCAGTCGGCGGGCACCGTGCCGAGCGCGTCCCACCGGATCCGGTCGCCCATGAACACCGGGCCCTCGACGCAGGAGCGGGCCATCCGGGTCTGCCCGCCCGCGTCCCGGATGGGCAGCACGCAGGTCATGCAGACGCCGATGCCGCACGCCATCGACTCCTCGACGGCGACCTGGCAGGGCAGCTCGTGCGCGTCCGCGATCGCGGCCACCGACCGCAGCATCCCCATCGGGCCGCAGGCATAGATGACGTCACTGCCGGTGCGGGCGATCACGTCGGGCAGGACGTCGGAGACCCAGCCCTTCTCCCCCTGTGAGCCGTCGTCCGTGGTGAAGACCACCGAGGTGCTGATCCGCTTCGCCTCGAGCGCGCCGAAGAGCCGGTCCGCCGAGGCGGCGCCGACGACGAAGTCGACGCGCGAGCCCTTGGCGCGCAGGGTCTCGGCCAGGGAGAACAGCGGCGACGTGCCGTAACCGCCCCCGACGAGGGTCGCGGTCACCTTCTCCTTCGGCAGCTTGAACGGCCGACCGAGCGGTCCGACCACGTCGACCGGGTCGTGCTGGCGCAGCTTCGACAGCCACTCGGTGCCGCGCCCGGCGACCGCGAAGACGAACTCGACGGTGCCGCCGAAGACCCCCTTCTCGCTGACCGCGTAGATCGAGAAGGCCCGGCGCAGCAGCATCGAGGAGTGCGGGCCGCCGATGCCGATCGCGACGAACTGGCCGGGGCGCGCCTGCTCGGCGATCCCGGGAGCGACGACCGTCATCGACCAGTAGGCGCCGCGACGCTTCACGCCGAGCACCTCACCCACGACCTGGACCGGTGGCACTACTTCTCCTCGGTGACGAGACGGCGGGCCGCCTCGAGGACGCCGTGGTACTCCTGCAGCGGACGTACGCCGATCTCGCCGCGCACCAGCGCCTCGATGCCCTGCACGCAGGCGGACGCGCCCTGGATGGTGGTGATGCACGGGACGCCGCGCGACACCGCGGCGGTCCGGATCTCGTAGCCGTCGCGGCGGGTGCCGACGCCGAACGGCGTGTTGAAGATCAGGTCGACCTGACCGGCCAGGATGCGGTCGACCACCGACTCGCCGCCCTCGGAGAACTTGCCGACGGTCGTGCAGACCACGGCGTTGCGGCGCAGCACGTCGGCGGTCCCCTCCGTGGCGAGGACGTCGAAGCCGAGGTCGGCGAGGCGCTTGATGGGGAAGATCATGGCCCGTTTGTCGCGATCGGCGATCGAGACGAAGACGCAGCCCTTCACCGGAAGCGAGCCGTAGGCAGCGCTCTGGCTCTTGGCGAACGCCTCCCCGAACTGCAGCGAGATGCCCATGACCTCGCCGGTCGAGCGCATCTCCGGGCCGAGGGTGGTGTCGGTGCCGGGGAATCGGGCGAAGGGCAGCACCGCCTCTTTCACCGCGATGTGGCCGTCCGGCGGCAGGTCGGCGCCGTCGCCGGCCTCGCGCGGCGGCAGGAGCCCCTCGGCGCGGAGAGAGTCGATCGACGCGCCGAGCATGACCCGGGCGGCCGCCTTGGCCAGCGGCACCGCGGTCGCCTTGGAGCTGAACGGCACGGTGCGCGACGCACGCGGGTTGGCCTCGAGCACATAGAGCACGTCATCCTTGAGGGCGTACTGCACGTTGAGCAGGCCGAGCACGCCGATGCCCTTCGCGATCGCCTCGGTGTGCGAGCGGATCCGGGCGATCTCCTTGCGGCCCAGCGTGATCGGCGGGAGCGCGCAGGCCGAGTCGCCGGAGTGGATGCCGGCCTCCTCGATGTGCTCCATGACGCCGCCCAGGTAGAGCTCGGTGCCGTCGTAGAGCGCGTCGACGTCGATCTCGATCGCGTCCTCGAGGAAGCGGTCGACCAGGACCGGGTGCTCGGGAGAGACCGCGGTCGCCCGCTCGATGTAGCCGACCAGCATCGTGTCGTCGTACACGATCTCCATGCCGCGGCCGCCGAGGACGTACGACGGCCGGACCAGCACCGGGTAGCCGACCTCCTCGGCGATGGCCCGCGCCTCGTCGTACGACGTCGCGACGCCGTGCCGGGGCGCGGGCAGACCGGCCTCGCGCAGCAGCGCGCCGAAAGCACCACGCTCCTCGGCCAGGTGGATCGCCTCGGGCGACGTGCCGACGATCGGCACGCCGGCGTCCTTGAGCCCCTGCGCCAGGCGCAGCGGCGTCTGCCCGCCGAGCTGGACGATGACGCCGACCACTCCCCCGTCGGCCCGACCCGCCGCTCGGCCGCTCTCCTGCTCCGCGGCCACGACCTCGAGGACGTCCTCGATGGTCAGCGGCTCGAAGTAGAGGCGGTCGGAGGTGTCGTAGTCGGTCGACACGGTCTCCGGGTTGCAGTTGACCATCACGGTCTCGAAGCCGGCCTCGGACAGCGCGAACGACGCGTGGACGCAGGCGTAGTCGAACTCGATGCCCTGGCCGATGCGGTTGGGGCCAGACCCCAGGATCAGCACCTTCGAGCGGTCGGACGGCGTGACCTCGCTCTCGAGGTCGTAGGACGAGTAGTGGTACGGCGTCTCCGCGCGGAACTCGGCGGCGCAGGTGTCGACCGTCTTGAACACCGGCCGGACGCCGAGCGCGTAGCGATGCGCGCGCACTGCTGCTTCTGGCTCGCCGGTCAGCGCTGCGATCTGCCGGTCGGAGAAGCCGAGCCGCTTCACCGCGCGCAGCGCGCTCTCGTCGAGCCGGTCGAGGGACGCGCCGCGCAGCTGACCCGCGACGGCGCCGAGCTCCTCGACCTGGCTGACGAACCACGGGTCGATGCCGCTGACGGCGCTGACCTGCTCGACGGTCGCGCCGAGGCGCAGGGCCAGCTCGACGGTGTAGAGACGGCCGTCGTGCGGCCGCGCGAGCGCGGTGAGCACGGCGTCGAGGTCCGCGCCGGGACCGCCTTCGAGCAGGTCGTCGGAGACGGTCCAGAACCCGTCGGGCACCTGCTCGAGCGAGCGCATCGCCTTCTGCAGCGCCTCGGCGAAGCTGCGGCCGATCGCCATCGCCTCGCCGACCGACTTCATCGTCGTGGTCAGCGTCGTGTCGGCGTCGGGGAACTTCTCGAACGCGAATCGCGGCGCCTTGACCACGACGTAGTCGAGGCTCGGCTCGAAGCTGGCCGGCGTCTCGCGGGTGATGTCGTTGGTGATCTCGTCGAGCGTGTAGCCGATCGCCAGCTTCGCCGCGATCTTCGCGATCGGGAAGCCGGTCGCCTTGCTGGCCAGCGCCGAAGAGCGCGAGACCCGCGGGTTCATCTCGATGACGACCATGCGCCCGGTCTGCGGGTGCACGCCGAACTGGATGTTGGACCCGCCGGTGTCGACGCCGACCGCGCGGATGACGGCGATCGCGATGTCGCGCATCCGCTGGTACTCGCGGTCGGTCAGCGTCATCGCGGGGGCGACGGTCACCGAGTCGCCGGTGTGCACGCCCATCGGGTCGATGTTCTCGATCGAGCAGACGACGACGACGTTGTCCGCGGTGTCGCGCATCAGCTCGAGCTCGTACTCCTTCCAGCCGAGGACGCTCTCCTCGACGAGGACCTCCGAGCTGGGGCTGGCCTGGATGCCGTCACCGGCGATGCGGCGCAGGTCGCTCTCGTCGTACGCGATGCCGCCGCCCGCGCCGCCCATCGTGAACGACGGCCGGACGACGACCGGGTAGCCGAGGTCGGCGACGGCAGCGAGGCACTCGTCCACCGATCCGCAGACCGCGCTGCGCGGCACGTCGCAGCCGACCGAGCGGACGATGTCCTTGAACTGCTGCCGGTCCTCGCCGCGCCGGATGGCCTGCAGGTTGGCGCCGATCAGCTCGACGCCGTACCGCTCGAGCACGCCTGCCTCGGCAAGGGCGACCGCCGCGTTGAGAGCGGTCTGCCCGCCCAGCGTCGCGAGCAGCGCATCCGGCCGCTCTCGCTCGATGACCTGGGTGAGCACCTCGGTGGTGATCGGCTCGACGTAGGTCGCGTCGGCGAACTCCGGGTCGGTCATGATCGTCGCCGGGTTGGAGTTGACCAGCGAGACGCGCAGGCCCTCCTCGCGCAGCACGCGGCACGCCTGGGTCCCCGAGTAGTCGAACTCGCACGCCTGGCCGATGACGATCGGCCCGGAGCCGATCACCAGGACGTGCTTGAGGTCCGCGCGCTTGGGCACTGCTCCCGCTCCCTGTCGACTGCTGGCTAGTGCTCGGCGGTCTCGGCCGCAGGCTCTTCGGCGTGCTCGCCGCCGTCCTCGGTGACCTGCTCGGTCGGCGCCTTGGACGGGATGGCGTCGTTGAGCGCGACCGCGAGGATGACTGACGCGACGACCGTCACCAGCGCGATCAGCGCCGAGGTGAGCACCCACGCCGGGGTCGGCGGCGTGCCGCGCACCACACCCGCGTTGGGGTCGGCCGCGCCGTGGCCGTGCCCGCCGGCCGCGTGGTCGTCGTGGTCGTCGTGGCCTGCGCCCGCGTGCGGGTCGTGCTGGGGTGGGTGCTCGCTCATGGACTGCCTTCCGTCGGGTCGGTCGGGTCTGGAACCTTCGCAGCATCGTCGCGGACGCCGGCCGCACGCGCCTCGGTCCAGATCTCCCGCGCGTCGCCGGGGGTGATCAGACCCAGTCGCAGCGCGAGGCGCGTCGCACCTTCGAGGCTGGCGGACATCGCGTCGAGTCGTGCGCTCCCGCGCGCCGGAGCGCCGTGTGACTGCTCGCCGGCGAACTCCGCCCGAGCGGCGAGCATGCGCGCCATCTCGTCGCGGAGCATGTCCCGAGCGAGCTGCGACAGCTCCGGGTCGACACCCAGCGGCGCGCTCTCCGGCGTCGCGAGCGAGACGACGCCGAGCTCGCGCACGCCTTCGCCCCCGATGTTCTTGCCGGCGGCGCGGGCAGCGGCGGCGGCGTGCTGCACATCGGTCACGCGCGCACCCCGGTCGGCTGCGCCATCAACGCTGCGAACTGACCGAAGAGGTCCACCGCGTCGTGCGGACCCGGTGCGGCCTCGGGGTGGTACTGCACGGAGAACGCCGGCACGTCGAGGCAGCGCAGGCCCTCGACGACGCCGTCGTTGAGGTCGACGTGGCTCACGACAGCGTCCCCGAAAGGGGTTGCCATCGGGGCGCGCAGGTCGGCCGGCGCGCTGACCGCGAAGCCGTGGTTGTGGCTCGTGATGGCGACGCGACCGGTGGCCAGGTTCTGCACCGGCTGGTTGACCCCACGGTGGCCGAAGCGCAGCTTGAAGGTCCCGAGCCCGAGCGCCCGGCCGAGGATTTGGTTGCCCAGGCAGATGCCGAAGACCGGCCGCACTCCGAGCACGCCGCGCATCGCGTCCACGGCGTACGACGTCACCGCCGGATCGCCGGGTCCGTTGGAGAAGAAGACGCCGTCAGGGTCGACGGCGAGCAGCTCGTCGGCGGTAGAGGTGGCCGGCAGCACGTGCACCTCGCAGCCGTGCGCCGCGAGGTAGGCGGGAGTGGAGCGCTTCATGCCGAGGTCGAGCGCCGCCACCCGGAAGAGTCGCTCGCCGACGGGCGGGACGACGTACGCCGTCGGCGTGCTCACCTCGCGGGCCAGGTCGGCACCGGACATCGCGGGGCTGAGCAGCACCCGCTCGAGCAGCGCGACCGGGTTGGTCTCCGTCGAGCTGACCGCGCAGCGCATCGAGCCCGCGTCGCGCAGTCGCCGGGTGATCGCGCGGGTGTCGACCCCGCCGAGGCCGACGACCCCCGCGTCGCGCAGCTCCCGGTCGAGGCTGCGGCGCGCGCGCCAGCTCGACGAGATCGGCGACGGCTCGCGCACGACGAAGCCGGCGACCCAGATGCGGTCGGACTCCGGGTCGACGTCGTTGGTGCCGGTGTTGCCGACGTGCGGCGCGGTCATGACGACGACCTGCCGGTGGTACGACGGGTCGGTGAGCGTCTCCTGGTAGCCGGTCATGCCGGTGTTGAACACGGCCTCGCCGAACGACTCGCCCTCGGCGCCGAAGGCCTCGCCGCGAAAGGACGTGCCGTCCTCCAGCACCAGCAGCCCGGGCCGGCTCGCGCGGCCGATGAGCAGCGGACCGGCGGGCTGCGCGGTGGGCCGCAGCGGGTCGGCCACCAGATGCGCGTCAGGGGCCGGCGTGGAGCCCGGTCCTACGGCGGGCTGAAGCCGGGGTGCCAGCGCGACCAGCCAGGCGACGCACGCCTCCGGCGAGTCGGAGTCGAGCGTCAGGGTCGTGCCGTCGGTGAGCGCGAGGATCAACGTCGCGTCGGACGAGCCGCTGTCGGCGATCTCGTCGCGGGTGATCACGCTGTCCGCGTGGCCGCGCCGGCGCAGCACGACGCCCTCGCGGGTGAGCCGCAGCCCGGCGTCGTCGCCGACCTCGCGCAGCACGCCGAACAGCGGCGGCGCGATGTCGTCGATCACGTCCGCCGCCTCGTCGCGCCGGCGCCGGAAGGCGCTCATGTGAGCTTTCCGTCGAGGACGGTCGGTCGACCGCGCAGGAAGGTCGCGACGACACGAGCCGGCAGGGTGCGGCCGGCGTACGGCGTGTTGCGGCTGCGCGAGGCGAGCTGGCCCGGGTCGACGGACCACCGCGCGGCCGGGTCGACGAGGGTCAGGTTGGCCGGCGCGCCGACGACCAGCGCGCGACCGTGATCAGCCAGGCCGCCGATGCGAGCAGGTCGAACGGACATCCGGTCGGCGACCTGCGACCAGGTGAGCAGCCCGGTGTCGACCATCGACTCCACGACGACCGACAGCGCGGTCTCGAGCCCGAGCATGCCGAAGGCCGCGCAGCCCCACTCGGTCTCCTTGTCCTCGAGCGAGTGCGGGGCGTGGTCGGTGGCGACGGCGTCGATGATGCCATCCGCCAGACCCTCACGCAGCGCGAGGACGTCGTCCGCCGTGCGCAGTGGTGGGTTGACCTTGTAGACCGGGTCGTAGGTCGTCGCCAGCTCGTCGGTGAGCAGCAGGTGGTGCGGCGTGACCTCTGCGGTCACGTCGACGCCGCGCGCCTTCGCGGCTCGGATGATCTCGACCGACCCGCGGGTGGACACGTGGCACACGTGCAGGCGCGAGCCGACGTGCTGCGCGAGCAGGATGTCGCGCGCGATCACCGCCTCCTCGGCGACGCCCGGCCAGCCGGCGAGGCCGAGCTGGGCTGAGACGATGCCCTCGTTCATCTGCGCGCCCTCGGTGAGCCGCGGCTCCTGGGCGTGCTGCGCGATCACCCCGTCGAACGCCTTGACGTATTCCAGCGCTCGGCGCATCAGCCCGGCGTCGGAGACGCACTTGCCGTCGTCGGAGAAGACGCGCACGCGGGCCGCGGAGTCGGCCATCGCGCCGAGCTCGGCCAGCGCGGTGCCCTGAAGCCCGACTGTCACGGCGCCGACCGGCTGGACGTCGCAGTAGCCGGCGTCGCGGCCGAGCCGCCAGACCTGCTCGACCACGCCCGCCACGTCGGCGACCGGGTCTGTGTTGGCCATCGCGTGCACCGCGGTGTAGCCGCCGAGGGCGGCCGCGCGGGTGCCGGACTCCACGGTCTCGGCGTCCTCGCGACCGGGCTCGCGCAGGTGCGTGTGCAGGTCGACGAGGCCGGGCAGGGCGAGCAGCCCGCTGCCCTCCACGACCGTCGCCCCGGTCTCGTCGAGCCCGGCGCCGATCTCTGCGACGACGCCGTCGGAGAGCCGCAGGTCGGTCAGCGTCTCGGGGCCGTCGGGGTCGACGAGGCGCACCCCGCGGATCAGGTACGCCGTCACGCCGTGTCCACTCCCTCTGCGTCGCTGTCCGGGCCGCCGAGCATCAGGTAGAGCAGCGCCATCCGGACGCTGACCCCGTTGGTGACCTGGTCGACGATGGTCGAGCGCGGCGAGTCGGCGACCTCGGCCGCGATCTCGACGCCGCGGTTCATCGGGCCGGGGTGCATGACGATCGCCTCGTCGGGCAGCGTCGCCATCCGGTCGCGGTCGAGGCCGTAGCGGCGGCTGTACTCGCGGCTGCTCGGGAAGTAGGCCGCACCCATCCGCTCGCGCTGCACGCGCAGCATCATGACGACATCGCTCTTGGGCAGAACGCTGTCGAGGTCGTAGGACACCGTGACCGGCCAGGTCTCGACGCCGACCGGCAGCAGTGTCGGCGGCGCCACCAGCGTGGTCTCGGCCCCGAGGGTGTGCAGCAGCGCGACGTTGGAGCGCGCGACCCGCGAGTGGATGACGTCGCCGACGATCGTCACGCGCAGGCCCTCGAGGCGGCCCAGCCGCTGGCGCATCGTGAACGCGTCGAGCAGCGCCTGGGTCGGGTGCTCGTGGGTGCCGTCGCCGGCGTTGATGACCGAGCCCTTGATCCAGCCGGCCAGGCGGTGCGGCGCGCCGGAGGCGGAGTGCCGGATGACGACGGCGTCGGCGCCCATCGCCTCGAGCGTCCACGCGGTGTCCTTGAGGCTCTCGCCCTTGGAGACGCTGGAGCCCTTGGCCGAGAAGTTGATGACGTCGGCGGAGAGACGCTTCGCCGCCACCTCGAACGACGTCCGGGTGCGGGTCGAGTCCTCGTAGAAGAGGTTGACGACGGTGCGGCCACGCAGGGTGGGCAGCTTCTTGATCGGGCGCTTGGCGATCTCGCTGAGCGTCTCGGCCGTGTCGAGCACGAGCAGCGCCTGGTCGCGGTCGAGGTCCTTGGCCGACAGCAGGTGCCGGGGCAGCGGGGCGGTCATGCGCTAGTCCCATCGGTCGCGGCCGGCCGGCCGGTCTGGTCGGCGGCGTCGGCGGGTCCGAGCAGCACCGCGTCGCGGCCGTCGTACTCGGAGAGCAGGACGTGCACCGTCTCCTGCAGCGACGTCGGGATGTTCTTGCCGACGTAGTCGGCGCGGATCGGCAACTCGCGGTGGCCGCGGTCGACCAGCACGGCGAGCTGCACCGCGCGCGGCCGGCCGAGCTCGGTCAGGGCGTCGAGCGCCGCGCGCACCGTGCGGCCGGAGAACAGCACGTCGTCGACCAGGACGACCACCTTGCCGTCGACGCCGCCGGCCGGCAGTCAGGGTGGCCTCCAGCGGGCGGACACCGCGCAGGCGCAGGTCGTCGCGGAACATCGTGGGGTCGACCGAGCCGACCGGCACCGCGGAGCCCTCGACCTCGGCGATCTTCGCCGCGATCCGGTGTGCCAGGGCGATGCCACGGGTCGGGATGCCGATCAGGACCACGTCGCCGGCGCCCTTGGCGCGCTCGAGCACCTCGTGCGCGATCCGGGTGAGCGCGCGCGAGACGTCGGCGGCCTCGAGGATCGGGTGGGCGGCGAGCGGGTCACCGGTGACGGGACGCTCGGCAGTGCGCGCAGGGTCGCGCTTCGGGTCGGCGGCAGCAGCCACTGACCGTCACCCCCTTCCCCGCCTCACAGGACGGGTCGTTAAAGGGAAGTCCGGGACTGTTCGGGAGAGCTCAGTACGGCGTCACCGTAGCAGCCCCGTCAACCCGGATCCGCCGCCGGCCGCCCGTCACGACACGTGACGAATGGCCCATTCGGATGGTTGACACTCGGTGACCGCGGGAACAGCATCGGTCACGTTAGGTAGTCGCCCCGGATCGGCTCGGGGCAATGCGCGGCCGAATGCGATGACGCCCGGGGACCTCGGTCACCACGTCGCCCTCACCGAGGGTGACAGCCCCCGGGCCGAGCGACTGGTGAGACCGGCGTCCGCGTTGTTGGTGGCGCACACCCGCGTGCGCGACCGCGACGGACGGAGCTGGACATGACCGACTACGCCAAGACCCTCGGCGCGCGACTGCGCGCGATCCGCACCCAGCAGAACCTCTCGCTGCACGGCGTCGAGGAGAAGTCCCAGGGCCGCTGGAAGGCGGTCGTGGTCGGCTCCTACGAGCGCGGGGACCGGGCCGTGACCGTGCAGCGCCTCTCCGAGCTGGCCGACTTCTACGGCGTTCCGCTCAACGAGCTGCTCCCGGACACCCCCGCGACACCGCCCACGGACGCTCCCCCGCGCCTGGTCATCGACCTCGAGCAGCTCTCGAACGTGCCCGAGGACCAGGCGGCGCCGCTGGCCCGCTACGCCGCCACGATCCAGAGCCAGCGCGGCGACTACAACGGGCGGGTGCTGTCCATCCGGCAGGAGGACCTGCGCTCACTCGCCGTGATCTACGACGCCGCCCCGCACGCTCTCGCCGACCAGCTCATCGGCTGGGGCGTCCTGTCCGCCGACGCCCGTCGGGCCGTCGACACCCTCTAGCGCGGCTTCGTCGTCGATCTCGCCGGGCAGCTCGCCGGCGAGGTCGACGGCCAGCACCTCGGCCTTGAGCTCGAGGACCCGGGCCAGCACGCCGTTGACGAACGACGGCGACTGGTCGGTCGACAGGCTGGTGGCCAGCTCGACCGCCTCGCTGATCGCGACGCTGTCCGGCACGTCGTCGGCCCAGACCACCTCGTAGGCGCCGATCCGCAGCACGTTGCGGTCGACAGGGGGCATCCGCTCGAGCGACCAGTCGACCGCGACCCGGCGCAGCACCGTGTCGATGAGGTCGCGGTGCGCGAGGACCCCCTCGACGAGCGCCACGGCGTACGCCGCGACGGGGGGGTCGGCCTGGGCGAGCCGCTCCTGGAGGGTCGAGCGCGCGTCGGTGCCGCGCACGTCGGCCTCGTAGAGGACGTCGAGCGCCCGCTTGCGGGCCTTGCTGCGGGCACCCACTTCTCGCGCGCGCCTAGCCCTGGATCCGGCCGAGGTACTTGCCGTCGCGGGTGTCGACCTTGACCTTCTCGCCGGTCGTGACGAACAGGGGCACCTGGATCTCGGCGCCGGTCTCGAGGACGGCCGGCTTGGTGCCGCTCGTGGAGCGATCGCCCTGCATGCCCGGGTCGGTGTGCTGGATCAGCAGCTCGACGCTGGCCGGCAGCTCGACCGACAGCGGGACGCCCTCGTGCATCTGCACGGCCGCCGTCATGTTCTCGAGCAGGTAGTTGCGCGTGTCGCCGAGCGCCTCCGGAGAGACGTGGATCTGGTCGTAGGTGCTGGTGTCCATGAAGACGTACTCGTCCCCCTCCTTGTAGAGGTAGGACATCTCGCGCTTCTCGACGATCGCGATCTCGACCTTGGTGCCGGCGTTGAACGTCTTGTCGACGACCTTGCCGGTCTTCACGTTCTTCAGCGTGGTGCGCACGAAGGCGCCGCCCTTGCCCGGCTTCACGTGCTGGAACTCCTGCACCTGCCAGAGCTGGCCGTCGATGTCGAGCGTCATGCCGTTCTTCAGGTCGTTGCTGGTGGCCACGGTGTCGTCGTCCTTCGCTGCTGATCCGGGTGCTCGGTGTCGTCGCGTCGGCGGCAAGCCTACGGGGTGCCACGCGGCGGGTCGGCGACGCGCCAGTAGCGAACACCGCCAGACGTCGCGGGCGGGCCGAGAGCGGCTCCCACCCGGGCGACGTACTCCTCCTGCAACGGGCCGGGCTGCGCGATCACGAGCGTGATGCCGGCCGCGTCGAGCGACTCGGCCAGGTCGGCGGGGCAGTCCTCAGGCGCGCGACCGCTCAGGCAGGGCACCCGCAGCGTGCTGTGGAGGGCGAACTCGTGGAACTCCGGGGTGAGCAGGTAGGCGTCGTAGAGCGACCACGTGAAGTCGTCCTCGGCCTGCCACAGCATCACGACCGGGTCGAACACGGGATGGCGCGCGACCTCGACGACATCGCCGGCGCGGAAGACCCCCGGTGGATATGGGGCAACGCGCTCGGACGGCAACGGCAGCCGTGGTGCGACCGCGATCACGAGCAACGCGACGACGCAGAGGCGCAGGGCGACGAAGACGGCACGCCCACTCACGGCCGACGCGCGCGACGGCATGCCGATCCCGATGAGCAGGGCGAGCGCGAAGGCAGGGAAGAGGGTCAGGCGCCCGGGCAGGGCGTTCTCGAGCAGCGGCAGGTGACGTACGACGCGCCATAGCCCGGGCACCGGGACCCGCTCTTCGTCGAAGCGCACCACGGTGCCCAAGGACAGCGCGAGGGTGGTCCCGGCGAGCACCAGAAGCGGGACGCCGGCGTCGTGCGCTCGCCAGCGCCGATGGACATATGCGGCGAGGAGGACCAGCGGCGCCACGAAGCCAGTGGTCTCGAGCAGGTTCCCCGACAGACCCTCCGAGCCGAGACGACGGAAGACGGACGGGTTCTGGGCGGCGGTTGAGCTGACGATGTTCAGCAGGTCGATGTCATAGAGGCCGCGGGTGGGCAGCGTCATCGTGAGCCGCTGCGGTCCGCGGAGGAACATGGCGCCGAACGACAGCAGCACCGGCGCGGCAGCCAGCAGCGCGACGGCGACGCTGCCGGCGACGCGAGGCGCCACGGCTCGAACGTCCGCTCGCCGCGCGATCAGCGACCAGCACAGCAGGATCAGCAGGGCGATGGCCGTCATCGCGATCATCTCGAGCCCGGTGAAGAGCTGAGCGACGGTGAGCGCGCCGAGGAGCAGTCCGGTGCGTCGGGGCGGACGCGACCCCCGGAGCAGGTCGAGCAGCAACGTCCCGACGAGCAGCGGGTAGCCCACGAAGGCGAGGTTCGGGTGCCCGTAGGCGTGGCCCGCGACGAATGGGCAAGTGCTGATGAGCCACGCCGCGACGTACGCGCCGGCGGAGGTCGCGCACAGCCGTCGAGCCAGCGCGAACGCGGCGAGCAGGTTGCCGGCGAGGCAGCCGGCGAGCAGCAGGTTGTACGCCGCCGTCGGCCCGACCAGCAGGGTGACCGGTGACAGGAGAAGCGCGGCGAGCGGCATCGACGTGTTCCACGTGAGGTTCACGCCGTCCGGGAGGTTGGCCGCGTGGCTGAACAGCGGGTTGGTGCCGTGCGCGACGGCGTGCGGAGCCCACCGGAGGAACCAGCCGAACACAGCCGGGTCGCGCACTCCGCCGAGCAGTTGCCGTTCGGGTCGGGCCACACCGTGCAGGTCGCCACCGCGGCGAGCGCCACCGACATCAGTGTCGCGACGCGCCACCGCCCGACAAGCTGGGCGGCCTCGCCATCGCTCACCGAAGCACCAGCAGGTCCTTCGGCGCCGTCGTGAGGGACTCCGGACCGCTCGGGCGCACAACCAGGCTGTCCTCGATCCGGACGCCGCCTCGTCCGGGGAGGTAGACGCCAGGCTCCACCGTCACCGGCATGCCGTCACGAAGGACGTCAGTGCCGTCCTTGCGCAACGACGGCGCCTCGTGGATCTCCAGCCCCACGCCGTGCCCGAGCGAGTGGGTGTAGTGCTCGGCGTGTCCGGCGTCGTCGATTACGTCGCGGGCCGCCTTGTCCAGCTCCGCCGAGGTGGCACCGGCGCGCAGCGCGTCGATGCCGGCCTGCTGCGACGCCGCGACGAGAGCGTGCAGCTCGCGCTGCCAGTCGGCCGGCTCGCCGATCACGATCGTGCGCGTCATGTCGGAGTGGTAGCCCTCGACAAGCGCGCCGAAGTCGAACTTCACGAAGTCGCCGGGCTCGACTACGCGGTCGGTCGGGCGGTGGTGCGGGATCGCGCTGTTGGGCCCGCTCGCGACGATCGTCTCGAAGCTCGGGCCGTCGGCGCCGCACGCGCGCATGCGCGCCTCGAGGTCGGCGCCGATCTCCTTCTCGGTGCGGCCGGCCAGCGTGGTCTGCCACAGCTCCGCGATCGCGTCGTCGGCGGCCTTGCAGGCGCGGCGGAGCAGGGCGATCTCGTCCTCGTCCTTCACCGCCCGCAGCCCCTCGACGACCCAGCCGAGCGGGAGCAGCTCAGCCTGGTCGGTGACCGCGGTCAGCCGGCCGTGCGCCTCGACGGTGACGTCGTGCGCCTCGAAGCCCAGTTTCACCCGGCCCGCCTTCGCTGCGCGGTCGACGAGGTCGGTCGTGACCGCCGCAGTGATGAGGCGCTCGACGTCGGGCGCCTGCTGCTCGGACTGGGTGATGTAGCGGCCGTCGGTGGTCAGCACCTCGGTGTCCGGCGTGAGGAGCAACGCGCCGTTGCTGCCGGTGAAGCCGGTGAGGTAGCGCACGTTGACGAGGCGCGTGATGAGCACCGCGTCGAGACCGTTCTCGGCGAAGGCAGTGCGCAACGCGGCACGGCGTACTGCGTGGTTCTCAGGCATCGGCGCTTCCTCGGGTCAGGACTGGACTCGACAGTCGTCGGAGCGGTGGTCGATCCGGCCGACCCGGACCCAGGTGCAGCGAGCCTACGAGATCCTCGTGCAGCAACTCCGTGTCGGTCGGTCGGCAGGAGGCGATCCAGCTCGCGTGCAGCCGTCTGAGCAAGGAGAAATTCGCCGTCAGGGCTTCGCACGCAGGTATCGCCGTCGAACCTCTGCCGCGTTCATCCCCTCGCCATTCGCGGCTTCCACCCGACCATCCGCGATGTCCTGCATCGCCGATGGGTTGGAGAGCAGGTCGAGCGTCCCCTCGAGGGCGTCGAGGTCATCGACGGACATCAGCACCGCGTCCTCGCGCCCGCGCCGGGTGATGAATACCCGGTCGTGCGTGTCGACGACGCGGTCAACCACCTCGGAGAAGCGGGCCTTCACCCGCTCCACGGGCATCGACTCGGACATGCCACCACTATGACCAGAGCACATTCGACCGTCACGGAGCCGCGCCATTACTCCTCGAGCAGTCGCGCCACCGCGAGGAGGGCGAGGCGGTAGGAGTCGACGCCGAGGCCGGTGATCGTGCCGCGGACCACCGCCGAGACGACGCTGTGGTGCCGGAACTCCTCGCGCGCCGCGATGTTGGTGATGTGCACCTCGACCACCGGCACCGACAGCGCGGCGCAGGCGTCGCGCAGCGGGTTCGAGAAGTGGCTCAGCGCGGCCGGGTTGATGACGACCGCCGCCGCATCGAGCTGCGCGTCTGCCAGCCACCCCATCAGGACGGCCTCGTCGTCGGTCTGCCGGACGTCGGCGGTCAGCCCGAGCCCGGTCGCCGTCGACTCGCACAGCGCCACCAGCTCGGCGTACGTCGTGTGCCCGTAGACCTCCGGCTCACGGGTGCCGAGACGGCCGAGGTTGGGTCCGTTGAGGACGAAGACCGGCTTCATGAGCCGGCGACGTCGCCGTACGCCGCCTCGAGCACCTGCTCCGGCGGGTCCTCGATGACGCTCGGTCGACCTAGACCCTCCAGCACGATCACGCGCAGGTGTGACCCACGGGACTTCTTGTCGACGGCCATCGCGGCGCGCACGGTCGCCCAGTCCCCGTCGTACCGCGTCGGCAGGCCGAGTGATGCGAGGACCTCGCGGTGTCGGCTCGCCGTCGGGACGTCCAGGGTGCCGACCAGCCGGCCGACCGCGGCGGCGAAGCACAGGCCGACGCTGACCGCGTCGCCGTGCCGCCAGGCGCCGTAGCCCTCGGTCCGCTCGATGGCGTGGGCCAGCGTGTGCCCGTAATTGAGGATCTCGCGGCGCCCGCGCTCGGTCGGGTCACCGCCGACGACGTCGGCCTTCACCCGGATCGCCCGCTCGACGACGTCGCGCAATGCAACCGGCTCGCCGGCCAGCAGCGCCGCGGGGTCGGCCTCGATGCGGTCGAGGATCACCGGGTCGGCGATGAAGCCGGCCTTGACCACCTCGGCCAGCCCGGCCGCGAGGTCCGCCGGCGGGAGCGTGCGGAGCAGGTCGAGGTCGACGACCACCCCGGCCGGGTCGTGGAAAGCGCCGACCAGGTTCTTGCCGACCGGCGTGTTGATCGCTGTCTTGCCGCCGATCGACGCGTCGACCATGCCGAGCAGCGTCGTCGGCACGTGCACCACTCGCACGCCACGCAGCCAGGTCGCGGCGGCGAAGCCGGCGACGTCGGTGACCGCTCCCCCGCCGACCGCGACGACAGCATCGGAGCGGGTGACGCCGTGCTCGGCGAGCTGCGCCCACAGCGCGGTGACCACCTCGAGGTCCTTCGCCGCCTCCCCGTCGGGCACGACGACACCCCGCGCCCTGACGCCCGCAGCGGACAGCGCCACAGCGACGTCGCTCGCGATGTCGGCGACCGACGGCGAGTGCAGGACGACAGCGGTCCCGACTCCGTCGAGCAGGCCGGCCACCTGCCCGAGCACGCCCGAGCCGATCTCGACCCGATACGCCGGGTCGCCGCCGACGTGCACCGTCGTCACGGTCATGCGGCGAGCTCCGCGAGGCGGCGTACGACGTCGTCGGCGACGTCCTCGGCCGTGCGGTCGTCGGTCGGCACTGTGACCGTCGCGACCTGCTCGTAGAAGCCGCGTCGTGCCTCCAGCAGCTCGCGCAGCCGGGCGCGGGGGTTGTCGACGAGGACCGGACGGCTCACGCCGAAGCCCACCCGCTGCGCGGCGGCGGCCACTCCGGTCTCGAGGTAGACGACCCGGTGGCCGCGCAGCGCCTCGCGAGTCTCCGGGTCCAGTACCGCCCCGCCGCCGAGTGCGAGGACGCCGTCGTGGGTCGCCAGGGCAGCGCGAACCGCGGCGGCCTCGAGCGCACGGAAGGCCGGCTCACCATCGAGGACGAAGAGGTCAGCGACGGTGCGGCCGGCGGTCGCCTCGACGTCGCGGTCGGTGTCGCGGAACGCCACGCCGAGCCGCTTTGCCACCAGCTCGCCGACCGTCGACTTGCCGGCGCCCGGCGGGCCGACCAGCACGCAGGCCGGAGCCGTCATGCGATGACCAGGTGCTCGAGGTATGACGCGTGGTTGCGGCGCACCTCGGCGACCGAGTCGCCGCCGAACTTCTCCAGCACCGCGTCGGCCAGGGTGAGCGCGACGACCGCCTCGGCGATGACCGCCGCGGCAGGGACGGCGCAGACGTCGGAGCGCTGGGCGATCGCCTTGGCCGGCTCCCCGGTCGCGACGTCGACGGTCTGCAGCGGCCGGGACAGCGTCGAGATCGGCTTCATCGCCGCGCGCAGCCGCAGCACCTCGCCGGTGCTCATGCCGCCCTCGACGCCGCCGGCCCGGCCGGTCACCCGGCGTACGCCGTTGTCGGTGGCCACGATCTCGTCGTGCGAGGCGCTGCCCCGCCGGGACGCCACGTCGAAGCCGTCGCCGAGCTCGACCCCCTTGATGGCCTGGATGCCCATGACGGCGGCGGCGAGCCGGGAGTCGAGGCGGCGGTCCCAGTGCACGTGGCTGCCCAGGCCGGGCGGTAGCCCGTAGACCAGCACCTCGACGACGCCGCCGAGGGTGTCGGCGTCGGCCTTCGCGGCGTCGATCTCGGCAACCATCGACGCAGCGGCCTCGGGATCGAAGCAGCGGCAGGGGTCGGCGTCGACGGCGTCACGATCCTCCGCGGTCGGCCATGCGCCCTCGGGCGCTGCGGCTCCGCCGATCCGCACGACATGGCTGACGACCTCGACGCCGATGGCCTGGCGGAGGAACGCCGCGGCGACCGCACCGAGGGCGACCCGGCTGGTCGTCTCGCGGGCGCTGGCCCGCTCGAGCACCGGCCGGGCATCGGTGAGCCCGTACTTCTGCATGCCGGCGAGATCAGCGTGACCGGGACGCGGGCGAGTGAGCGCGGCGGCGCGGGCGACGTCGTCGAATCGGCCCGGGTCGTCGTACCGACGGCCGTCGGCGTCGGCCGGGTCGGCGGCCATCACCTCGGCCCACTTGGGCCACTCGGTGTTGCCGATGCGCACCGCGAACGGGCTGCCGATCGTCAGACCGTGGATGACGCCGCCGGTGATCTCGACGTCGTCGCGCTCGAACTGCATCCGCGCGCCACGGCCGTAGCCGGCGCGGCGACGAGCCAGCGCGTCGCCGATCTCCTTGGTCGAGATCTCAATCCCGGCCGGCAGCCCTTCGACCACGGCGGTCAGCGACGGGCCGTGGGACTCCCCGGCGGTGAGATATCTGAGCACGCTGCGATCCTCCCACTCACACGACGAAGCCCCCGCCGGATTCCTCCGCGGGGGCCTCGTGCGAACGTCGCGTCTGGTGCTACTTGAGGACTTCCTGGCCTTCGCAGAGCTGGAAGTTCTCGTCGCCGTAGAGGAACGTCGCACACTCGCCGCTGGCGGAGAGCAGCTGGTAGTTGGTGGCGAAGGTCGCGCCGACGACCGGCGTGTACACGGTGCTGCCGACTCGGGTCTGCGCGTAGGTGCGGCCGTCGCGGACGAACACGTCAATGAGCGACACTCGGTTGCCGCCGACCTGGGTGGAGCCACCGGGTGCCGGCTGGCCGCCGGTGCCGGTGCCGCCGCCAGTGGTCCCGCCGGACGTCGTTCCGCCGCTGGTCGTACCGCCCGACGTTGTTCCGCCGGACGTGGCTCCGCCGCCGACCACCACGACGCCGCCACCGAGAGCGGGCTCGGTGTAGAGCGGGCGGAACGGATCACGCCCCACCGTGTCGTTGAAGGTCTCGGTGATCGGCACCGGCTTGGTCGGCACAGCGGAGGCGGACGCCGTCGGCGACGCGAGCGGGCGACGGCGCACCGGCACGACCGCGTCGTCGGTCGACTCGCCGGAGAACATCGGCAGCACGACGAACACGCCCAGCAGCGCGAGCGCGACGACGCCGGCGACGGCCGCGATGAGGCGTCGGTTGTCGCGCTCGGCGACAACGTCTTCGGTGTCGGCGTCGAAGGGGAACGCGGGCTCAGTCATCGGACTTCCCTACTGCGCCGGGGTAGCGGAGGTGGACGGCGACGCCACGGCCACGGGACTGGCGACGAGAGCCGGAGACGCGGCAGTGATCGGGGCGGCAGGGGCTGCCGTGGGCGCCGTCATGTACACCCGGCCGGTGATCGCCGCAACGACGTCATTCGCAGAGACCGTGGACGAGTCGGCGGATCCCTTGAACGGCGCGACGGTGAAAGCTCCGACCTGCATCGACCGGGTGAGGTCCTCGATGTTGCTGAAGAACTGCTGGACCTGGACATACCCGCCATGGACCGACAGCGTGATCGGGATCTGGAACAGCGGCTCGGTCGCTGCCAACGCACCGGCGGCGCTCACCGGTGCGGCGCCCGGCGTCGTTGCGGCGGCGGGCGCGCCCGCCGCCGGGGCGGCGACGGCCATGGCGACCGGCGGACTGGGGGCGAGCGAGACGAGCTCGACGCCGGCCCGGTCTGCCGCGTCCGTCAGCGTGCGGATCAAGGTGGGCAGCGCGGGGTTGTCCGGGATGCGCGTGGCGAACTTCGCCAGCTTTGCCTGCAGCGCGGGCATCTCGGCGGCCTGCTTCTCCAGCCGCGTGATCTCTGTCTGCAGCCGGGCATTCGCCTGGTCCTGGGCCTCGGTCGCGGCGCGGACCTCGGCGGCCTTGTCCGACTTCGGCTGGACGAGCAGGAACCACCCGCCCGCCAGGATGGCGAGGATGGCCACGACAGCCAGGAGCGTCCACTGACGCATGCGGTCCACGTCAGTCCCCCAGCAGTCTCTGCACCCGGTCGGACAGGGCGGCCTCGGTGAGCGTCACGCTCGATGCGAAGTTGTAGACCTTGCGGGTCCCGATCACCGTCTCCGAGGAGCTGGAGAAGTAGGCGTTGCTGAACCCCTTCTGGCGGGCGAGCACCTCCAGCCAGGTGGCGACGTCGTCGTGGTCGAACGCGACGCCGGCGAAGTTGACGGAGCCGATCGTCGCCGCGGAACCGGGGACGGTCGCCGCGGGCGTGGTGGCGGCGGTGCCGCCGCTGCCGGCGGAAGCGGACATCGACGTCAGCCAGACGTTGTCCGGGACGGTCAGCATGAGGTCGTTGAGGTAGCCCGACCACGCGACGTCCTGTGCCAGCGCGGTGCGCAGCACGGCCTCCTTCGCGCTGACAGCCGCGAAGGTGTCGGCGACGACCTGCAGATCGGCCCGCTTGGCGGCGAGCGCGACGTTGCGCTGCTTCGACGTGGCCAGCTCGTCCTCGGCGTCGTTGACCTTCGCCACTTGCGCGGCGTAGAGCACGCCGACAACGACGACCGCACCCGCGACGGCCGCGACGAGGCCGGCCTGCACCTTGCGCGCGCGCTGGGCCTCCGCGATCTCCGGCGGCAGCAGGTTGACCCTGGCTACCGTCGTGGTCGACGTGACCGTCTGCGACGCCACTACGCCACCCCCATCGCGAGACCCACGGGCACCGCGACGAGCGGCTCCACGTACCTGAGCTGCTCGGGCGAAAGCCCGAGCTTGCCGAGCTTGAAGTTGGCGAGCGGCTGACCGGCCTCGACCGTCATCCGGGTGGCCTGGCCGAGCCGCTGCACGAGGCCGCCGAGCTGCGCGCCGCCGCCAGAGACGACGACCCGCCTGAGCCGGACCGCCTGGGGCTGCGCGAGGTAGTAGTCGAGCGATCCGCGGACCTCGTCGACGAACTGGCCGGCGTACTGGTCGATGACCCTGGCGGCCGGGTGCTGCGCGGCCTCGGACATCAGGTCGGTGGTCATGCCGAGCTGCATCTTGGTCGCCTCGGCCTGCTCGACCGGCATGCCCATGCGCTCGGCGACGGCGTCGGTGATGTCGTTGCCGCCCATCAGCAGGATGCGGACGAACCGCGGGACGCCGCCCTGGTGGACGATGATGTTGGTGACGCTGGCGCCGATGTCGACGAGCGCCTCGGCCTCGTTGCTGTCGAAGCCCTGGGCGTCGACCGGGGCGAGCGAGCGCAGCAGGGCGAACGGCGTGAGGTCGACCATCGTCGGGGTGAGGCCGGCCCGCTGGGCGGCCTGCATGGCGCCGTTGACCATGTCGCGGCTGGCGGCGACGAGCAGCACCCGCAGCATCCGGCCGCCCTGGTCGTTGACGAACTCCTCGAGCGGGTGGAAGTCGAGGATCGCCTCCTCGACGGGGATCGGGATGAAGTCCTGCACCTGGAACGCGAGGGACTTGCGCATCTCGTTCGGCGGCAGGTACGGGAGGTCCACCTGGCGGACGATGACCTTCTGGTTCGAGACGCCGAGGACGACCTTCTTGGTGGAGAACTTCGCCGTCGCCCAGAGCTGCTTGATGGCCCTGCGCGACGGTGTCGGGGTCGATGACCTCGCCGTCGCGCACGGTCCCGGGCGGCAGGGCCACCTGGCCGAAGCGCTCGAGGGTCGCGGGGTACTTGCCCAGCGTCACCTCGGCGGCGCGCACGCCGGAGGCCCCGATGTCGAGCCCCACTGCGGTTCGTACAGCCACGACGAGTCCCCTCCGCCCCTTCGGGCGTCGAGCTTGGAAGGCCCGGATCGCCCCGAGCGCGGTTGTGTCAAATGGCTCATCGGTTGACCCGCCGTGCGCCTTGAGGAAATCCTCCTATCGACACGGCAGTTACGCAAGCGACGCGTGTTACTGATGTTGTTCGTGTCGCGGCGTGTCGGAAAGGTCGGTCAGGCCCCTAGCCACACCCGGGCGATCGGCCCGCCGACCAGGATCGCGACCAGCGCGCCGGCGATCATGAAGGGGCCGAACGGGATCTTCGTCTTCCGGCCGGCCCGGCCGGCGGCCATCAGCGCCACCCCGAACACCCCGCCGGCCAGGAACCCCCCAACCAGGCCGACCGCCCAGACCCCCCAGCCGAGCCAGCCAAGGTAGAGCCCCAGCACGCCGCTGAGCTTGACGTCGCCGAAGCCCATCCCTGCCGGGTAGGCGAAGCAGAGCGCGAAGTAGACCCCGAACAGCGCGAGCGCGCCGAACACGGCACGCACCGGTCGCCCCGAGTCGCTGCCGGCGAGCGCGGCCGCGCCGAGGAGGACCCCGCCGACGGCGTAGGACGGGAGGGTCAGCACGTCCGGCAGCCGCTTGACGTCGACGTCGATGAGCGCGAGCGCGAGGAGCACGGCGGCGAGGTAGAGGAACGCCGGCAGGACCGGATCCAGTCCGAACCGCAGCGCCATCGCGGCGAAGATCGCGGCGCAGCCGAGTTCGACCATGGGGTACCGCGCGCTGATGCGGACGCCGCACCCGCGGCACCTGGCACGCAGGAGCAGCCAGGACAGCACCGGCACGTTGTCCCGCAGAGAGATGGGCATGTCGCAGCCCGGGCAGTGCGACGGCGGCCGGACGACGCTCTCGTCGCGCGGCACGCGCCAGATGACGACGTTGAGGAACGAGCCGACCGCGAGACCCAGCGCGATCACGACGACGAGGAGCAGGCCGGTCACGGACGGTCCCGGGCCCGCCGGCGTGGGGTCAGCCGGACGGGTACTCGAGCCACAGCGCGGTGCGGATCACGTCGCTGACCGCGAGCTCGAGGGTGTCGTCGTACTCGATGGAGACACCCTGGATCGTGTTCTGCCCGGCGGCCGCGCAGGTGTTGGCCGCGATGACGGCGCCAGTCAGGGTCGAGCTGCTGGTCTGCAGGTCGACCTTGTCACCCGCGAAGAAGAGCCCGGACCCGGCCGAGGCGTTGGCGTCGCCGGTGAGGTTGGCATCGGCCAGCAGCTGCATGCCGGGCAGCTTCGGGGTCATGTTGAAGAGCTTCCACTGGATGTTGCCGCCCAGCTTGTTGCAGGTCGCCGCGTTGGTGACCCCGGTCGCGGCCTCGGCGATCACGGTGATCTGCCACACCGTGCTGCTGTTGCCGTTGTCGCCGACCTGCGCGTCGCCCTGGTAGACGTAGTAAGTGCCCGGGAACGGCCCACCCGCCGTGCGCGGGAGGGTCCACCGTGGCGGCGTCGAGCCGCTGCCCGCGGTGAACTGCCAGCCGTTGTACCCAGTGCCGCCGATCGTCGCGCCGGTGCACGGCACGGTCGTCGCCGTGATTGTCGTAGGCGGAGACTTCACTAGACCGGTCGGGCACAGGTCGTACCAGCTGCTGGCGTTGGCGGCCGCCGAGCCGACGTAGTACTTGCGCGCGGTGATGTCCGGGATGGTCTGCAATGGGGACGATGCAGTGCAGCCGTCCTGCACGCCGGAGGGGCAGGACCCGGGCAGGGTGCCGGAGGCCGAGATCGCGCCGGCGACCTGGAGGCTGTTGTTGTAGCCGGCGATGTTGGTGTTGGTGTGCACGTTCGCGTCGGTGGTCGACACGAGTGCGGTGATCGCGACGCTGCCGCTGAAGTCCAGCCCGCCCTGGGTGAGCACGGCGTTCGACGGCGCGTAGGGCGCGAAGAGGTACTCCGCCTTGATCAGCCGGCGGGTGGCGGTCGCGGAGTACGCCGGGAACCAGCCCATGGAGTACACGGCCTGCTTCCCGGACGGTCGGACGGAGACGTACTGGCCGTTGGACGCGGTCTTGAGGCAGGTGGCCGCCTGCGTGGCCGCGAGGTTGGCGAGCGCGTCGCGCGCCCACACCCGCTCGGCCTCGTTGGACGCGAAGCCCGTGCTCGGTGCCGTCAGGCTGCACGGCGACGAGGTCACGTACTCGACGTTGGGGTCGGCGGCGTTCTGCAGCGCGATGGAGCTGAGCAGCGAGTCGACACCGGCCTCGGCGGTCGCGAGGGAGGACTCGAAGGTGGTGTGGTGACGGCTGGACTGCAGCGAGTTGGTGGCGATCGTCGCTGTCGTGATCGCCATCAGGCTGATGATCGCCACCATCGCGATCACCAGCACGAGCGACATCCCCTCGTCGCCGTGCAGCCGGGACAGCAGACGGGAGCGCATGCGGGGGCGCATGTGGGAGCGACCGGTCATGTCACGTTCCTCAATCTCTCGGAGAACTCCGTGCGCCGGCTGCGGGTCCCGACACCCGGCTTGGCGTCGTACTCGATGTTGCCGGACACGATGCGCACGGTGGCCGCAGTCGCCGCGGTCAGCGGCGGAGCGACCTCCGTGGTCGGGGTCGACCAGTACTTGAAGGCGAGGTTGGAGTAGACGAGCCCGGACTGCCGGACCGTCGCCCCGCCGCCCGTCGTGCGAGTGACGTCGTACAGCCCGACGGAGTTCGCCACCAGGGTCCAGGTGACGACCTCGGACGACTGCTTGATGTAGTCGGAGTTGGAGTCGATCCACATCGACAGGGTCGTGGCGGTCGCGCCTGCGTCGATGCCGCGGGCCGTGCGCACATCTCGACCGAGCCGCTCGACTGTGGTGCGCAGGTCGGTGATGCCGTCGGCCTCGGCGCTGGTCGCCGAGTGCAGCCTCGAGCCGCCGAGGAAGGCACTCGCGATCATGCCCATGATGACGAGCGAGAGCGCCAAGGCGATGAGCACCTCGACCAGGGTGATGCCCGCGTCCCGGCGCCCCGTCACCCGGCGGATGGCGCGGCGGATCACTTGAGCCCCACTCGGATGCGCGCGGCAGCACTGGTCGTACCGTAGAGAAGGCGGACCGGCTGAGTCGTCACGACCCGGAACGTCAGGCTGGAGCCGGTCGGGACCGAGATGCCGTTGTTGTCGGTCAGCGGCGCCTGCATCTCGACCATGGTGAACCCGGTCGAGCTGCAGGATGTCATGGTCGTGCTGACGACCGACGTCAGAGTGGTGTGCGTGGTGCCGGTCAGCTGGCCGACCTGGAACCGGAGCTGGGGCAAAGTGCCGGCGCACTGCACCCAGAAGTTGATGGCGATCGTGCCGCGAACGTCGTCCTGCGAGCTGCCGCTGGGCTGGAAGCGCCACTCGGCCAACCCGTTGGTCGCCACCGCGCTCGAGTCCACGTAGCGGCCCGGCTGCAGCGTCTGCTGATCGGTGGAGAAATTGCAGGCCTGCGTCTGCAGCACGGAGGCGTCGGCGCCCACGTTGTTGTAGACCTGCGTGGTCGTGTCACCGGTGGTCGGCCCGTTGTAGAGGTGCAGCGTCGTCATCGTGTACGAGGAGTTGGTGCTGCCGAGCAGGGTCGGCGTACCCGCGGTCACCGACGTGTTCGCGCCCGGGTTGCAGTTGGCCGGCGCCGACGTGGCGGTGGGCGTCGGAGAAGAGGTCGACGTCGGGGTGACGACCACCGAGGGCACCACGGTGAGCGTGGTCGTGACCGTCTTGTTCGGGAAGGTCGGCTGCGACTCCGACGTGGCCGCGAAGATCGTGTTGGACGTGCCGACCTCCAGCGCGCCGATGGTGCGGTGAGCGACGACGTAGACCGGAGCGCCCCCAGCCTGAATGCTGCCGGACGAGTAGGCGCCGGACACCGTGGGACTCGTGGAGAGGGCGGGCTCCGGGGTCGGCGTCTCGTCCCACACCCCGTCCTGGTCCGTGTCGCGGTAGTAGGTCCAGCCGGTAGTCGTCCCGGAGATCGCCGTGATGCCCCAGCTGTCGGTGGCGCCGAGGTTGCGGACGACGAAGCCGTAGTCGACGTCGTTACCCGGGTTCTTGGTCCACGTGGCAATCCCGCTGACGAGGGTGGCCGGGCCGTTGTACTTGAAGGTGTAGTACGGCTGCGGAAGCCCGCGGCGGGTGCTGGTGAGGATGGTGCCGGCCCGGCGGGTGTGGGACTTCCCGTAGACCGTCCAGGTCACAACCACAGTGAGGCGACGTACCGACGGGATCCCCTGCGTGTTGAAGGTCGCGGTCGACGGGATCGTCACGTAGCGGCTCACGACGTACGACCCGTTGTTTGTGGCCTTCGTCACCTGGTACGGCGAGATGGAGCCGACGGTGCGGACGTCGAGCGGCTCCGCACCGGTGCCCGGGTCGAAGGTCGGCGGCGTGACGGCCCGGTTGACGCGGGTGTCGGTGGTCGTCGCGGCGACGTTAGAGGAGATCATCGTCACCGCGGAGTAGTCGAGGCTGCGGGTCTCCTCCATGGCGGAGTTGACCAGGTCCCCGGCCTGCTGGTTCTTGCGAGCTTCCACGCTGGTCCGAACGGCGTAGACGCTGGTGCCCAGGAGGCTGAGCAGAGCGATCACCGCGATGCCCATCGCGACCATGGTCTCCATCAGCGAGAAACCCTCATCGCCTCGGGGCACCACGCGGTAGCGCAGATTCATCGGGGCAGCACTCCTTGGACGAGACACCTCAGTCTAGGTACCTTCGGCGGCCTGGACCCTGGGATTGAGTGCAATCGCCTGTTCGGGCTAACAGGGAAGTACGCCGGGCAGTCCCACCTCGACGATTCCTGAGCCGCTGCGGAAGACGAACTCCTTCGTGGGGAGCTTCCCGTGGTAGCCGCGCAGGCAGTACACGTTGTCGGTGGCGATCACTTCGAGCGAGACCAGGACCGTGCGGTTGAAGCCCTCGGCATCGAGATCGGGTGAGTCCTGGTCCGCGCCGTTCAGGCCGGCGAACGACCCGCCGTGGTCGGTCGCGTAGGTCTCGACCGCCGTGGCTGCATTCTTCATGTCGGCGACGGCGGCGGTCCGCCAGCCCTTCTCGCGCTGCTTGAGGTAGGTCGGGATGGCGATGGCGGCCAGGACGCCGATGATCAGGATGACGACGAGGAGCTCGATGAGCGTGAACCCGGCGTCGTCTCGCTGCGAACGCGCGTCGTTCATGCCCCCTCCGATCTTCGAGGCTGGGCTCTGCCCAGGGAAGCGCCGAAAGGGACGGACCCTCGTGATGAGGGGCCGCCCCGTCCGACGACGGTCGGTCAGGCTTACGTGCAGGCGGTCGTGTTGAGGCGACCGGTGCCGCTGCCCAGGTACCACGTGCGGCCGGAGTAGGACGAGTGGGTCGCGGACAGGCAGTAGACCTGCGTGCCGGCGCCCGTCATCGTCACGGTGACGTTCTCCGTGGTGTTGAAGCCCTCACCGGTGATCTGGTCGACAGTGCCGTAGGCGCTGTTGTCGGTGAAGTAGGACTCCTCCGCCGTCGCGGCGTTCTTCAGCGCCGACTTCATCGACGCGTCCCAGCCCTTCTTGCGCTGGTTGAGGAACGTCGGGATGGCGATGGCGGCCAGGATGCCGATGATGATGATGACGACCAGGAGCTCGATGAGCGTGAAGCCGCCCTCGTTCTCCTCCTGGGTCTTGCGCAGACGAGCCAGCATGCTGCTTTCCTCCCTTAGGGATCGACCCGCTGGGCGCGGCGATTACCCCAGAGATGTCGACGACCTCACCGGCCGTCTTGAGTCGGATGGGCGTTTCGTCGGAATCCGATGCGCCTCAACGGTCCGATGATCACTAGGACGGTCGGCGCAACGTGTTCACCGGCGGAACGGCGGAACGGGGCGGCCCCATGAGGGCCGCCCCGTCCGACGAACGGTTGGTCAGGCTTACGTGCAGGCGGTCGTGTTGAGGCGACCGGTGCCGCTGCCGAGGTACCACGTGCGGCCGGAGTACGACGAGTGGGTCGCGGACAGGCAGTAGACCTGCGTGCCGGCGCCCGTCATCGACACGGTGACGTTCTCCGTGGTGTTGAAGCCCTCACCGGTGATCTGCGCGACAGTGCCGTAGGCGCTGTTGTCGGTGAAGTAGGACTCCTCCGCCGTCGCCGCGTTCTTCAGCGCCGACTTCATCGACGCGTCCCAGCCCTTCTTGCGCTGGTTGAGGAACGTCGGGATCGCGATGGCGGCCAGGATGCCGATGATGATGATGACGACCAGGAGCTCGATGAGCGTGAAGCCGCCCTCGTTCTCCTCCTGCGTCTTGCGCAGACGAGCGAGCATGTGTCCTCCTCGGACAATGGATATTCGGGCTACACGAGACTAGACCGTTCGGACCACACGGGCCCAGTGGGGCCGGCGAGCCGAGTCCACGTGCTCCCAGATGACTCTGTACATGTCGGCCGCTACGGCCCCCGCCTTTAGGGCCCGACCGGGTCCCTTCGCGTGCGCCTACTCGATCAGGTCGAAGACCTTGAAGATCGGCATGTAGAGAGCGACGATCATCGAGCCGACCATGCCACCCAGGAACGCGATCATCAGCGGCTCGATGAGTGCGGTCAGCGACTCGGTGGTCGCCTCGACCTCCTGGTCGTAGAACTGGGCGATCTTCATCAGCATGATGTCGAGGGCGCCGGTGTCCTCGCCCACCGCCATCATCTGGACCACCATCGGCGGGAACACAGGGTGGTTCATCAGCGGGGCCGAGATCGACTCACCTGTGCGCACGCTCTCCTGGACCTCGCGAATAGCTCGTGCGAGCACGACGTTGCCGGTCGTGTCGGCGACGATGTCGAGGCTCTGCAGGATGGGCACGCCGGACTTGAGCATGGTGCCGAGGTTGCGGGCGAACCTGGCCAGCGCGATCTTCTGGAACAGCGGTCCGAACACCGGCGCCTTCAGCTTCGCGGGGTCCACGACGTTGCGCACCTGAGGCGTGAGCCGGATCTTCTTCCAGAGGATGCTGAATCCGATCATCGCCAGCACGAGAAGCGGGAACAGGGTCTTCAGCGCGTGGCTCAGGAACACCAGGATCCGGGTGGGCGCCGGCAGTGTGCTGCCGAGGTCCTCGAACATCTTGGCGAACACGGGGACGATGAAGATGAGCATCACCATCGCCATCAGGATGGCCAGCACGAAGACGACGACCGGGTAGGTCATCGCGGCCTTGACCTTCCCGCGCAGCTTGACCTCGGCCTCGTAGTTCTCGGCGATCTGCAGCATCACCGAGTCGAGGAAGCCACCGACCTCGCCGGCCTTGGTCATGTTGACCATGAGCGGCGGGAAGACCTTCGGGTGCTTGGCCATCGCGGCCGAGAGCGCGTTGCCGGTCTCGATGTCGTTGCGCACCTCGCCGAGGATCTTGGCAAGAGTGGGGTTCTCGGTCTGCTCGGTCAGGATGTTCAGCGCGCGGAGCAGCGACAGGCCGGAGTTGATCATCGTCGCGAACTGGCGGGAGAAGATGGCCAGGTCCTTGAGCTTGACCTTCTTGTCCCCGAAGAGTCGGATCTCCTTCTTCAGGCCGGCGTTCGATGCCTCGATCGAGATCGGGGCATAGCCCATGGTCTTGAGCTTGTTGGCCACCGCGCTCTGCGACTCGGCGTCGAGGGTGCCCGAGATCACCTTCCCGCCGCGGTCGCGCACCCGGTAGGTGAACGTCGTCGTGGTCGCCATCGCCTGAGCCCTCTTCTCGTGTGCTGCTTAGACCCGGCCGCAGAGCCGGTTGAAGTCCTCGACGTGGTGGCACTTCTCGAGGCCGGTCTCGAACGTGATGCGACCCGCCTTGACCAGGTCGGCGAGGTGCTGGTCCATCGTGGCCATGCCGAACTTCGCGCCGGCCTGCATCGCTGAGTAGATCTGGTGCGTCTTGCCCTCACGGATGAGGTTGCGGATGGCCGGCGTCGCGACGAGCACTTCGGCGGTCACCACGCGGCCGCGGCCGTCAGCGGTGCGGCACAGCTGCTGGGACACGATGCCCTGCAGCGCGCCGGCGAGCTGGACGCGGACCTGCTGCTGCTGGTGCGGCGGGAAGACGTCGATGACACGGTCGATGGTCTGCGCGGCGTCCTGGGTGTGCAGGGTCGCGAAGACGAGGTGACCGGTCTCGGCCGCGGTCAGGGCCACCGAGATCGTCTCGAGGTCGCGCATCTCACCGACCAGGATGATGTCGGGGTCCTGGCGCAGGACGTGCTTGAGCGCGTTCTGGAAGGACCAGGTGTCCTCGCCGACCTCACGCTGGTTGACCAGGCAGCTGCGGTGGCGGTGGAGGAACTCGATCGGGTCCTCGACCGTCATGATGTGGTCCTTGCGCTGCTGGTTCGCCAGGTCGAGCAGCGAGGCCAGCGTCGTGGACTTGCCCGGAGCCGGTCGGGCCGGTCACGAGCACGAAACCGCGGGGCAGCATGGCGAAGTTCGCGGCCGCGGCCGGCACGCCGAGCTGTTCGAACGGCTTGATCTCGTACGGGATGAGGCGGAACGCCGCACCGACCGCGTCGCGCTGCCGGTACATGTTGGTGCGGAAGCGCGCCTTGCCCGGGACGGCGTACGCGAAGTCGAGCTCGAGCTCCTCCTCGAAGCGCTCGCGCTGCTTCTGGGTGAGGATCGCGTAGAGCATCTTCTGCAGCACCGGCGGGGTCATCTTCGGGTGGTCCTCCATCTGAGCGAGGTGCCCGTGCAGACGGATCGTCGGGTGCGCGCCGGCGGTGAGGTGCAGGTCGGAGGAGCCGGTCTCCAGCACGTGGACCAGCAGGTCGTTGAGGAGCATGCCCTCCTCGCGGCTGCTCTCCTCGAGCGCGGCGCGCTTGTACACGCTGTCGGCAGACGTCGCACCGACCTCGGCGGCGCCCTCCATCGGCGCGGACGGAGCGAAAGCCATCGGCGCCTGGACGCCGGCCGCGGCGCTGCGCTCGGCCGCATCGGATGCGGGAGCGGAGGGTTGCGGCATCGGCGGCGGTCCGGTGGGCGTGGGCGGAGCCGGCGGGGCCATGGGGGCGGCTGAGTGCGGAGCGCCGCTCGGCGGAGCGCTCGGAGGAGCGGTCGGAGGGCTCGGCGGCGGAGGCGGAGGCATGACGCCCGGCCCGTTGGCCGGCGCCGGGGGCGCCCAGGACTGGTCGAGCGGCGACCGCTCAGGGGTGGGCGCGAAGACCTCGCCACCCGGACCCGATTGATCCACGCTCACGCTGGCCCCTTCCCATGGACGTCCGAGTCGAGCATCGGCAGCGCTGCGCAGGGCGCTTGAGCCGATTGGCGCAGCGCCGTTCAACAGCACGGCTCAGACTACGACGCGGAGGATCTCCTCGATGCTGGTATCGCCGAGGAGCACCTTCGCCATCCCGTCGTCGCGCAGGGTGGTCATGCCGTCTGGCGCGCGCGACCCGGCCGATCTCGTCGGCCGACCGCGCGCTCGACGGCGAGACGCTCGATCTCCTCGCTGACCGGCATGACCTCGTGCAGCGCCATCCGGCCCTTGTAGCCGGTCTTGCTGCACGTGGATGCAGCCGACCGGGCGGAACAGCTCGGGCATCGGCTCGCCGTCCTGCCACGGGAAGCGGGCCGTGATCAGCGCTTCCGGCGTGGGCTGGTAGGCCTCCTTGCACTTCGCGCACAGCTTGCGGGCGAGCCGCTGGGCGAGCACGCAGTCGATCGCGCGAGCCGACCAGGAACGGCTCGATGCCCATCTCGATCAGACGGCTGATCGCGGACGGTGCGTCGTTGGTGTGCAGCGTCGACAGCACGAGGTGGCCGGTGAGCGACGCCTCGATGGCGATCTGCGCGGTCTCGTGGTCGCGGATCTCACCGATCAGCACGACGTCAGGGTCGGAGCGCAGGATCGACCGCAGCGCCGCGGCGAAGGTCAGGCCGGCCTTCACGTTGGTCTGCACCTGGTTGATGCCCGGGAGGCGGTACTCGACCGGGTCCTCGACCGTGATGCGTGCTTGCGCTCGGCGTGTTGACGATGTTGAGCGTCGCGTAGAGCGTCGTCGACTTGCCCGACCCGGTCGGTCCGGTGACCAGGATCATCCCGTAGGGCTTGGTGTAGCTCTCCTCGTAGCTGCTTGAAGTTGTCCTCGAGGAAGCCCAGGTCGGTCAGCTTCAGCAGGATCGCGGTCGAGTTGTCCAGGATTCGCATGACGACCTTCTCGCCCCACACGGTGGGGAGGGTCGCGACGCGCAGGTCGATCTTCTTGCCCTGGCAGTGACGCTCATGCGGCCGTCCTGCGGGATGCGCCGCTCGGCGATGTTGATCTCGGCCATGATCTTGAGGCGGGAGATGACGCCGGACTGGATGGTCTTCGGCGAGCGCATGATCTCGTGCAGCACGCCGTCGATGCGGAAGCGGACGCGCATGTCCCGCTCGGTCGGCTCGATGTGGATGTCCGAGGCGCGGTCCTGGATCGCCTGGGTGATCAGCAGGTTGACGAACTTGACGATCGGCGCGTCGTCGACGACCTCCTTGATCTTGGACAGGTCGTCGAGCGTGTCGTCGTCCCCGCCGATGCGCGGCGGTGAGGTCCTCGATGTCGCTGTCCATCCGGTTGCACCCGGTTGATGGCGTTGACGACGTCGGACTTGGT
This sequence comes from uncultured Actinomycetota bacterium, assembly GCA_963765815.1. Classification (GTDB taxonomy): domain Bacteria; phylum Actinomycetota; class Actinomycetes; order BP-191; family BP-191; genus DATLNF01. Next base: position 236,787 of record CAVXXT010000003.1, read on the forward strand.
GGCGACGACCGGCTTGACGTCCATCCCGGTGATGCTGCGGATGTCGTCCATCGCGAAGACGTTGGCCGGGTCGGCCATCGCGACGATGAGCTTGCCGTCGTCGATAGCCGATGGGCAGGGCGGTGTGCCGTCGGGACACGGCATCGGGGATGCGCGCGGCCGCGGAGGGGTCGATCTGGAACTCGGCGAGGTCGACGAAGGGCAGGCCGATCTGGTGCGCGAGCGAGGCCACCAGCTGCGCCTCGGTCGACGATGCCCATCTCGACCAGCACGCGGCCGAGAGCCTTGCCCTGTTTGCGCTGCTCGTCGACCGCCATGCTCAGCTGGTCGTTGGTGACCAGACCACCCTCGACGAGGATGTCCCCGAGCTGCTTCACATGCCCTCCGCCGTGCGCTCGTCCCCGTGGTCAATCATGTCATCGGCCCGGATTGGCGGAGGCTGAATCATGGTCATCGGCCCTCGCCAGCCGCCGCGCGGAGCACCTCGTCACAGGATGCCGTCGACAGTGAGCCCGGCGGCCGCACAGCGAGCCGCTCCGGAGGCGGGCCGAATGCCTCCGTCGCGCCGGCGTACGCACACCGGTAGGCCTCCGTCGCGCCGGGCAGCCGATCCAGCTCGGCGACGACCTCCCAGACCTGCGGCCCGAGCGGGCTCGGGCCGATCGCGAGCTGCACGCGGACGACCTGCACGGCGATCGCGCGGGCTTCCGGCTCCCCGCCGGTCGACTCCAGCACGCGCATCAGCGGGATAGAGAGGAACGGCCGGACGCGGATCTCGTCCCGCACGATCCGGGTGAGCTCTGCCAGGGCTTCCCTGCGCTCCAGGCCGAGCTGGTGTCGAGCGACCTGTCGCTGAACCGCGACCGCCGGATCCACTTCGGCCAGTCGGGCCGTCGCCGCCATCGCACGCTCGATCTCCTCTGGTGCCACCGTGAGCCGAGCGCCCCGCCCGATCGAGACCGTGTAGTCGAGGAAGGCCGCGGCCGGCCGCGGGTCGCGCAGCGGGTTGCGCATGGCGGCGACGATCCGGGCGGCGGAGTCACGATCGGTCTGCGCCTCGAACTTCGCGCGCCGCAGTCCCTCGGCGATCGTGTCGACGTCGTCGCTGGCCATCACCGCCATCCCGGTGAGCACCGCCAGGAGGAGCGCGCTCAACCGTCGACCCGCAGGGTCACGGTGCGCCATCCGGCCTATGCCGTCGGACACCCGCTGGTCGGGTCCACCGGTGGCGCCGGCGAGGCACCACGCGGTCATCGCGAGCTCGGACGGGAAGAACCAGTCGAAGTCGACGACGCCGTGCGCCAGGAGTGCGACCCCGGCGAGGGCGCAGCCGAGCGGGACGGCGTCCGCGGCCCGGCGGCGTCCGGCGCGCAGGCCGGCCCGGCTCAGCGCCCACGCGGCAGCGAGCACAGCGCCGAGCACGGGCAGGCCGTGCACGATGCCGCCATCGGAGAAGCCCTGGACGACGCCGTTGTGGACCTGAGGAGATCGGACGGAGCCGGGCGCCATGTGCCGGCCACTCGCCGCACCGAAGCTGGCGAAACCGCTGCCGGTGAGCGGGCGCTCCGCCCACACCTCGACACCGGTGCGCCAGAAGTCCAGACGGTACGCGCCGTTGGAGGCAAGCGCCTCGGCCTCCGACCGACGCGCGGTGGCGCCGAGCGGCGAACCGCCTCCGCCGGGGAACGCAAGCCCGCTGGTCATCAGCAGGAGCAGACCGGCTGATCCGGCGACGAGCGCACCCCACCGCAGCGCGGCACCTCGCCCGGGGATCCGCAGGGCGACGACGAGGAGCACCCCCAGCACGAGGACGAGCTCAGCCATCGTGGTGCGGCTCGTGGAGAGAATCACGCCCGTGAGGCACAGGGGGCCGACCACCCAGCCAAGTCGGCGCAGCCGTCCCTCGCCCGCGACGACGAGGGCGCCGCCGACCGCGACGCCGGCGAGGACGTAGACCGCGAACTGGTTGTGCCAGTAGAACGTGCCGATCATCGCCCGACCGGGGTCCCGCCCGCCCCACCAGGGCAGCCAGGCGCGGGAGAACTGGTCGAGGGCGAGCAGCGCGACGACCCCCGCTGCAGCCGTGCGGCGGGCCGCGGTGCAGGCGAAGGCGCGGGCGATCAGGAAGGTGGCGACGCCGTACACCCAGGTCGAGAACTGCTTGGCGCCCGACCAGCCCGTCGGGGTGAGGAACGGAACAGCGAAGGCACTAGCGCCAAGGACGAGCGCGAGCGCGAGCTCGCGCCCGGGCACCCTGGCCCAGGGCCTGGTGAGCACCAGCGCGGGGACAAGGCTCAGGACCCCCCAGCCGAGCCGTCCCTCGTCCAGCCCACCTTGTCCCGGGGTCACCCAGGTCGAGAGCGCCACGACCGCTAGCGCGACCGCGACGTACTCGGCGACCTCGAGCGGTGCCACACCGGCGAGCCCAGTGCCCTCATAACCCCAGCGACCGGGCGCGGCGCTCGCGCGGGGAGCCTCGAACGGGGCGGCGACAGTCACCCGCCGGACATCGGCCGAACGGCCTAGTTACTGAAGCCGGCTCGGTCCGGCGCGTGCACCGCACCGACCAGCTCGTGATAGGTCCGGCAGACCGCCGGCCAGGAGTAGCGCTCGCGGGCGTATGCCTGCGCCGCAGCTCGCCGTCGTGACGCCACCCGGGTGTCGAGTGAGTCGACCCAGAGCAGCGCCTCGGTCAGACCCGGCCCGTCGGCGAAGTACCGGCCATGCTCGCCGACGACCTCGCGGTTCTCCGGAGTGTCCAGCACGAGGCAGATGTTCCCTGCCGCGAGCGCCTCGATCAGCGCCGGATGGGTGCCGCCGACCTCGGTCGCGTGGATGTAGCACGTCGCGTTGCACTGCAGGCCGCGGTATCCGTCGCCGTAGACCGCCCCTGGCAAGAGTGCGCTGGACGCCGCTGCCGCGCGCACCCGGTCGGTGATCGTGTCGTCGTACGTCGCCTCGCCGAGCATGACCAGCGGCAGATCGTCCCCCGGTCGCTGCGTGGGCCCCCGCGACCATCACCGGGTTGTTCTCCGACTCCCACCGGGAGACGTAGAGCGCGTAGCGACCGGGCTCGGCACCGACCTCGGCGGGGACGGCGATTGAGCCGCGATCGAGCAGGTCCGCGCCGTAAGGCACCATCACCGAGTCGGTGTCGTGGCGTACGCGGTAGTAGGTCTGCACCTCGTTCGCATCGGTGACCAGCACCGAGGCGGCGCGAACCGACAGCCACTCCCCCATGCGGTACCACGCGCGTCCAGCGATGCCCCACTTCCCGCGCCGCCACTCGAGCCCGTCGACGTTGAGGGCGACCCGGCGCCGGAACAGCCGCAGCAGTGGCAGCACCGGCGCGTTGGCGGCGTTGCACAGGACGACCTCGCGGATGCTCGTGCGGAAGACCAGGTGCAGCGCCGAGAGCACCGTGTGCACGACGGTGTCGAGGTACTTGCTGCGGATCGTCGGCAGCGTGACCAGGCGTCACGCCGCGCCACTGCGCGCCTGCGGTCGCGTAGTGGCTGCGGCAGTAGACGGTCACGGGCACGCCGAGGTCGACGAAGGAGAGCGCGAGATTCTCCGCGAACGTCTCGAACCCGCCGTAGTTCGCCGGGATGCCGCGGGTGCCGAGGATCGCGACGCCCCGGGCGCGGTGCCCGTCGGGCGCCGTCGGATCGCCGCGGCGGCGTGGTGCCTGTCCGCGGCGCGCAGCAGGGGTACGCCGTGGAGCATCGCGATGCTCGCGACACGCAGCTCGAGCCCGGAGACGCCGGGCGCGAGCAGCACGTCGATGCCCGAGCCGGCGAGAGCGGTCGCGAGGCCGGCCATCGTCCGCCGGTCGAGCTGCCCGTCGGGGATGACGAGACCGTCGAGGTCGAGAGCGCGTGCCCACGTCGCCAGCTCACCGGCCGACTTCGTCGTACCGGTCGTCGCGACCACACGGTAGGGCGCGCCGGACGCGCGGGTCAGGTCGGCGAGGAGGCGCGTCGCGGCTAGCCCGTCACCGACCAGTGCGTACCGCTCCAGGCCGACGCCGAGCGGGACGAGTGCTCGTCGCGCGCGCCGCATCAGTCCGCGGCCGAGCTCCCCGGCGAGGACGAACCCGAAGGTGACCAGGCCGATCCAGGCGCGGGAGATCCGTCCGTGCGCCAGCAGTGGGTTGCCGAGGAGCAGCAGCAGCCCCACGGACGATGCCGCCTTGAAGGACATCTCGAGGTTCGAGGGTCCCGGGCGGACCGCAGCCCGACGGTGGAGACCGGAGGCGTGCGCGATCGCGACCCACAGCGGGACGACCACGAGAGTTGTCACGACGTACAGGCGACGGAACTCCGCGGGGACGACAATCCCCTCGAACCTGAGCTGATAGGCCAACACGCACGTGCCGAGCCCGAGCCCGGCGTCTGCCAGACTGAGGAAGACGTCCCGCCGGGTGAATCGCGCGCGAGGCATGGGTGGGACAATAGGTCGTGACGATCGCGGGTCCGCGGAGGTCGTGGTGGAGCAGGTCTTCGGGAGCTGGTTCACCGACGTCGACGCGCTGGCGGCGGCGTACACGTCGGCGTCGCCCTTCCCCCACGTCGTCATCGACGGCTTCCTCGCCGACGACGTGGCCCGCGGCCTCGTCACGGAGTTCCCCACCATGTCGGCGATGCCGAAGAGCCGCGACTACGTGTTCGGCAACAAGCACGAGCTGAGCAGCGTCGAGGACGTCGGCGCCACGAGCCGGCGCTTCCGCGACGCGCTGCTGTCACCCGAGGTGGCGGAGGCGCTGTCGACGATCTGCGGCACGACGGTCTTCGTCGACCCCGACTTCCACGGCGGCGGCTTCCACCAAGGCGGGGACGGCAGCTACCTCGACTTCCACGTCGACTTCAACATCCACCCGCTGCACCCGACCTGGCTGCGCACCCTCAACGTGCTCGTGTACCTCAACGACGACTGGGACCCGGCGTACGGCGGCGAGCTGCAGATCAAGAGCAGTCCGGACGGCCCGGTCACGGAGATCGCCCCGCTCTTCAACCGCGGCGTCGTGATGGAGACCAGCGATCGCACGTACCACGGCTACCAGCGGATGTCGCTGCCGGCGGGGGTGACGCGCAAGTCGGTGGCGGCGTACGCGTACCGCCCGGTCGAGGTCGGCCACGTGAGGCGCCGCACGACCGGGTGGCACCCCGAGGCCGGCGGTCCGTTCAAGCGAGCGCTTGCCGGTGTCTACGACCCACTGGTCCGGGCGAAGAACGCGGTACTCGGAAGTCGGACCGCCCGTAACCGCTGAGGTGCGGGCGCAGGTCGGGCGATCGAGCCCCGGACGAGACGCGGCTTGCGGCTACGCCAAGACCTGACCTACGTCGGCTTCTCGAGTATCCAGTAGTGCTCGAACGTCCGTGGCAGATATCGCTCGACGTCCCGGTCCAGGACAGCCGAGTGGAACAGCACCCGGAAGGTCGACAAGATCGGTCGGAACGCGTGCTCCGTGACCCTGAGCGGATGCGCCTCGTCGTAGACGAAAGCAGCACGCTCCTGCACCACTTCTGGGTCGTAGCACTTGTCCGCGAGCACGAGGACTCCGCCCGGGCGAACAGAATCAGCCACCGACGCGAGGACCTTCGTGGCGTCGAGGCAGTGCTCGATGACATTGATCATGACCACGAGGTCTGCGGCGCCGGATGGCGCGTCCTCGGCGCCCTGCGTGAAGAGGTCGTGCACCGGAACCGTCCGACGAAGCGTCCGTAGGACGGTGCGCCCGACGGACGGGCTGCGCGACCACACCCGCGCCACGATCGGCGCGACCGGTGGAAGGTACAGCCTCGAACGGTCGTAATAGGCGGTCCGATGGTGGAGGTAATCGCCCAAGGCCGGGTCGAGGAGGCTGACCGAGCCGACAGTGCAGACGTCGGCCATGAGGCGCAGATTGGTGAACGGACCGCAGCCGATCTCGAGCGCTCGCTCGAACCTGCGTCCGCGCAGGGACTCGTACCCGGCGAATCGGCGGAAGTGGTCGAAATTGCGGTCATCTGCGACGGACCTGCCGGGATGGAACCAGTGCGTGTGCTCTGCGCGCCGCGCCACGTTCCAACGCTCGGTGTCGACAGCGGGGATCCCCTGGCCATCGATGACATACGCGGAGTCGTTCGTCTCCGACAGCAAACGCAAGGCGGCGTCCCCCGTGTGCACTTGCGGACCGGCGGCGATGAAGATCGGCGCGATGGAGCTCGACGTGCTCACCCGATCCGTCGCCTTTCAGCAGTGGCCGTCTCAGTCCTGGAGCGACGAACGGTACCTCGCAGCTGAGCGGACGAGGCGGTGCAGCGAACGTGCCACACGCGATCCGATGCCGGTCGCAGCGGCGGTGCCGAGATATTCACTGCTGTCGGGCCGGATGGCGAAGCCGGTGGGCGATGTAGGGCGCCGACCTCAGGACATGACGGGCGAGCAGCCCCCGGTGCCGCCACCAGATCCGCAGTCGAAGCGCCCGCCGGCGGCGCCAGCTCAGCGTGTTGCGGCTGGAGCCGTGTCTTCGCCACATGTACAGCGGGTCGTCGACGAACACTCCCACGAAACCTCGCTCCAGCAGTCGAAGCCACAGGTCCCAGTCCTCCCACGCCGGCAGGTCCGCGAAGCCACCGGCGGCCTCGAACGCGGTTCGACGCACGAGTGCGCCAACACTCACGAAGTTCCCCTCGATGATCAACGAGGTGGGGTCGAAGTCGCGTGTGTACGGCCAGGGCCCCACTCGCGCTCCGAACATCTCCATGGCGGTGTAGGCGTACGCCGCGGCGGGATGCTCCGCGAGCGTCGACTCGAGCCGGGCGAGGTATTCCGGGGCGATCATGTCGTCCGCGTCGATGCGGCACACGAACTCTGACCGCGATGTCGCCAGGCCCACGTGCACCGCTGTGCTCACGCCTCGTGGAGGCTGGCGGAGCACCTTCACCCACGCCTCTGCGCCATTGCGGTCGACCCACCGCGCTGCGACATCGGCAGACCCGTCGGTGCTCCCGTCGTCCACTACGGCGACGTGGTCGGGCAGTCTCTCCTGGGCGAGGAGAGAGTCGAGCAGATCCTCGATCCACATCGACGCGTTGCGGCATGGCACCACGACGAGGATCGCACCCGCGCCGGCCGCGTTCGCCGGGTCGGTCTCGACTCCCACTGCACGGACCTCCGCCAGCAATACTGTCAGGCCATGACCACACCGGATGACGTCCACGTCGTCGTACCGACCATGGGAGACCGACCCGACCTGCTCGGACTCAGCGTGGACTCTCTCCTCTCGCAAACCTACCCCGCGCGTATAACGGTGATCACGCGCGGTGAGACCGCCCCGCTGCATCGTCGGTGGAAGAGTGAGAGTCGAGTCAAGGTGGTGGCTCAGCGCAGCACGGGGCTCTCCGCCGCGATCAACGAGGCGTGGATCGACGACGGCTGGTCCAGCGACTACACCGCCTGGCTCGGCGACGACGACGCACTGCCTCCATGGTCCATCGAGGCCGCACGCCGCAGTCTGCACGAGAGCCCGTCCGCGGCGATGGTCCACGGCGACTGCCTCGTGGTGGATGAACTGGGAGAACCCCGGGCCATGATCAGGAACAGGAGGATCGCCGCTGCGCTCGCTGGTTACGGCGTAAACCTGCTCGCTCAACCTGGCACGCTGCTGAGGACGGACTGTGTCCGACGCGTGGGCGGGCTCGACGAGGGGATGCGCTACGCCATGGACGTAGACCTGTTCATCCGGCTGCGCTCGGTGGGACCGATCAAGACCGTGTGCCGTCAGCTCGGCGTGTTCCGAGCCCACGCTGATGGACTCTCGACTGCTGGCGCGCAGGAGGCCTACGTAGAGGCACGGATCGCTGCACGTCGCGCCCGCTCATCTGCTCTCGAGCGATCTTTCGACGTGCTTGCCTGGCCGACAACACGAGTGGTCTCACGGCTCACTGCAGCGGTGGGACGTCGGGGCCTCGCCGATGCGTGGCGACCGACGGCCCGCGACGCCGCGAAAGCGCCACCGGGCACGTGAGCGCCACCGAACCCGGCAGTGCGCGTCAATCAGGTGGGCAACCAGCCCGCCGCGGCAGAGGAATCCTGGTCGCAGGCGTCTGGGCTGGCGTCGGCCAAGCGGTCTCCACCGCGGCCTCACTCGTCATCCTCCCGGTCGTGCTGCGATCTCTCGGCGCGAACGGGTACGGGATGTTCGCCGCCCTGCTGACGGTGCCCGCACTGGCAGCATCGGCTGACCTTGGCATAGCCAACGGGTCGATCTCGCTGCTGGCCCGCGCTGCGACCGATCCGGGCGGGCGTCGCGCACGGGCAATCACCTCGTCGGCTGCTGTGGTCCTCGTCGCATTCGCTTCGGTGCTGCTGGCCGTTGGTGTGGTCATCTCGGGGCCCGTGTCGATCCGGCTCGCTGAGGCAGGACGTGGCTCGGTACCGGCACAGGAAGCAAGGCTCGCCGTCGTCCTGCTCGCGATCGGAGTTGCGCTCGGCGTACCGGGTGTCCTCGGGACTCGGGCGGCGCTCGCCGCGCAGAAGGGGTGGGTTTCAGGCGTCGCGTCCGCAGCGGGCGCGGCAGCCTCCCTCGTCGCAGTCCTCATCGTCAGTGCGACGGCTCCGTCCCTGTCCACCTTTGTCGGTGCCACTGTGGTCGTCGCTGGGATCGCGAGCATCGTCACGACTCTCGCGACATTCCGATGGGTGCTGCCGAGCTGGCGGCCGACGCTACGGGCAGTCGAGAGAGGCGATTCGAGACCTGGTTCGATCGGGCGGCCTCTTCCTGGTGCTGGGCGTGACAGGCGCCGCGGCGTACCAAGCAGACATCATCATCGTCGTCGCCCTTCGGGGCGCCGAGGCGGCAGCGCAGTACTCGATCGTGATGCGCGTCTTCATGATCGGACCGCTTCTCGCGGGGTTCTTCCTGACCCCTCTGTGGGCCGCATTCGCGGACGCGTTCGCGCGGGATGACCAGCTCTGGGTGCGTCACGCGCTTCGACGCGCCGTGGTGATGACGGGTCTCGTCAATGCAGTCTGGGTCGGGATCTCGCTGCTGACCGTAGGGCCGCTCATCCGGCTCTGGTCCGACTCCGAACTCGACCGGGTGCCGACATCGCTCGTCCTCGGGTTCAGCGCATGGGCGATGATGAGCACGCTGAGTGGTCCGCTCGCGGTCCTCCTCAATGCAGCGCACGTGGTCCGGGCTCAGGTATTCGGGTCGATCGCGATGGCGGTGACGAATGTCAGTGTCAGCATCGTGTTGACGCACTCCATGGGGGTCGCCGGACCAGTCTGGGGATCGGTGGCCGCTCAGGGATTGGTCATGCTGCCGGTGACCGGATGGGCCGCTGCCCGGCTGCTTGGCCGCCTCCGCGGCGCGCCGCCGGCCGCGGTGGAGCTGCTGTGACCGTCCATCTGGTCTATCCCCACCGGCGGCGGAACACGACCCCTGATGTCATCGGGTGGCGCCTGGCCGATCGACTTGCGCAGCGGTGGCCCACCGTCGTGCACGACTGGGACTGGCGCGGGCGGATAGCCGCGAGCCCAGGCGACGTGCTCATCGGACATCCCCATCCGCTGCCTGGCACGGTGCTGCGCCGATCGTGGGACGACCCGGCATGGGCTCGCAGATTCGTGCTCGCGCCGTACTCCGGCGACCCGCAGATGGTGGCGTTCGAAGACCGGTTTGTACGATCGGCTGATCGGTACTTCGCTCTCACCGGCCAGCCGTGGTTCGACGCCATGCCGTCCTCCGTGATGAGCCACTGGGCCGACCGCGCCGTACGACTGGACCTGGCGATCGATCGCTCGGACGTGCCGAGGATCAAAGCGTCCTTCGCGCCCGCAGGGCGCCGCCGCTTCCTCTACATCGGCCGCACCACGGCGGTGAAGAACCCGGCCTTCCTCGAGGCGGTCGCTGCCGCACTTCCCGACTCGGAGTTCGGCTGGATCGGTCACGGTCGCCGTCGCCTGGCCGGCTTCCACGCGCACGGACCGCTGCCTACCGACACATCCAAGGCAAGGTCGATCATCGCCGGCTACGACTTCCTCATCGTGCTCTCCCGCGCTGATGCGAACCCCACCGTGGTGCTCGAGGCGATGGGCTGGGGACTCGTCCCGTTCGCCACTCGCACGGCCGGCTACTGCGCTGAGGACGGCGTCGTCGAGGTGCCGCTCGACGACGTCGACGGGGCTGCTGCCGTCCTCTCGACCTGGCAGCGGGTCGACGACAGCGTCCTGACGGAGCATCGGCGGCGGAATGACCTGCTCCTCGACCAGCGGTACACCTGGGACAGGTTCTGCTCCACGATCATCGAGGAGATCGGGCGCGATCGATCTGGCGCTGCGACTGGATCCGGTCGGCGTCACCAGAGCCGAGAGCTGACCCGAGCGAAGATGCTCTCTCCGCTCCTGCGCGATCGAGGTCTATGGCGCGCGACACTCAGCCGCCGAGCGTTCACCGCTCGCCCGGTCGTCTGGTCGCCCCCATGAGGGTTGCGGTCGATGGCCAGATCTTCGCCGCCCAACGCCGAGGCGGGATCTCGCGATATGTCGCCGAGCTCATCGTCAACCTCCGACAGCTGCCCGAGGTCGAGGTCGTCCTTCCGTGGCGCTGGACCGCGAACCAGCATGCGCTGCACTTCGGGCTCGGACGCCCGATTCGACCAGCAGTGCTGGCGCAACGGCGGGCCGTCGAGCTGGCGAACGAAGTGTTCGCGAGAAGAGCTCGAGCTGTCGACGTGGTGCACCACACGTTCTACCGCGCGACGGCGTGCCTCAGCGCTCCAGGCGCGGCGTCCGTCGTCACCGTCTACGACATGATCCCCGAGCTCCGGCCGTCGGAGTTCCAACGGGGGAATCCGCATTTCGACAAGGAACAAGTCGTCCGGTCGGCGTCGTTGGTCCTCTGCATCTCGGAGAGCACGCGCTCGGAGCTTCTCGACGTCTATCCCGACATCTCGGCCGCGACCGCGGTCACTCCCCTCGGCGTGGACCCCTCGTTTCGACCCGGTCACAGGCTGCCGACCGGATGGCCTGAGCGGTACCTGCTGCACGTCGGTCACCGCGGGGGGTACAAGGACTTCGCCACCCTCGCCCAGGCCTTTCGAGTCATCCGCGACGAGGACCCCGGCATCGTCTTGATGACGGTCGGTGGGGGGGCACTCTCGACAGAGGAGACACGTTTTCTGGATTCGCTCGGTGTGGCGGGCTCCGTGAAGCAGGCGACCCTCTCCGATGCCGCACTCCGAGGGGCGTACGCGAACGCCGCCGCCTTCGTCTTCCCCTCGCGACACGAGGGCTTCGGGCTTCCGACGATCGAGGCGATGGCTAGCGGATGCCCCGCCGTCGTCAGTGATATCCCTGTCATGCGCGAGGTCGGGGGCGATGCAGCGCACTACTTCCGCGCCGGGGATGCGGAGCACCTATCCCACGTCCTGCACGAGGTTCTCCGGTCGACCGACAGCGCAGTGCAGCGCGAACACGGGCTCTCCCGAGCGCGCAGTTTCACGTGGCGGCGAACTGCAGAGCTGACGGCTGCGGCCTACCGCAGCGTGGTATGACGCCCAGATGACCGACCTGCCACCGCCGTGCGTCGTCTGCGCAGGCCCGACGGCTGAGCACGGACGAGGAATGGTCCTCCGGCGCCACGTCGCTATATACGACCGCTGCTCGACCTGCGGCCTGATCTCCGTCAGGTCGCCGACGTGGCTCGAGGAGGCGTACTCCTCGGCGATCTCCACCCTTGACGTCGGGCTGCTCGATCGTGCCGTCTCGATTGCCCCGGTGGTTGAGCTGGTAGTGCGTGCGACGGGCAGCCGCGGCGGACGCTTCCTCGACTGGGCCGGCGGGTACGGCACCCTCACCAGGCTGCTGCGGGATCGCGGGCTCGACTTCCGACATCGGGACGACTTCTGCGAGAACCTCTTCGCGCAGGGCTTCGAGGGTGATCTGACGACCACCTACGATCTCGTCACCGCCGTCGAGGTGCTCGAGCACCTCCGCGATCCCGTCGTCGAGCTCGCTGCGGTGGCGAGGAGCACCAACTTGCTCCTCGTGACGACGGTGCTGCTGCCTGATCCGGCACCGGCCCATGACGCGTGGTGGTACTTCGCGCCCCACTCCGGCCAGCACATCACCTTCTTCACTCCGTCCGCGCTCCGCGCGCTGGCGGCTCGCCTCGGCTTCCGCGTCGCCGTCGGACGCTCGACGCACTTGTTCTACCGCGACGACGTACCGGTGATATTGCGGCTACTGCTGGCACGGCCGAAGCTGCTCCGACATGTCGCGGCGATGGTCCATCGTCTCCGCCCGGAGACTCTGCGCGAGTCGGACTTCCAGCTCGTGCTGGACGCCATAGATGACGCGCGATGACATGTACGGCCGGAATCTCGAAGACGTTCGATCCGCTGCTACGACAGGCAACCCCGCCTATCTAACTCAATGCGGCAAGGTAGTCCAGATAGGTCGCGCGGAGCCCGTCGGCGAGATCGATGTCCGCTTTCCAACCCAACGCCTCGATCGTTGAGATATCCAGCAGCTTCTGCGGCGTGCCATCCGGCCGCGACGTGTCCCAACGCAACTCTCCGACGAACCCAACGACGTCGGCGACGAGGGTAGCCAGGTCTCGGATCGCGATGTCCTGACCCGCGCCGACGTTCACAGGTGCCGCTCCGTCGTATCGCTCGAGGAGGTGCAGGAGAGCCCGGGCCGCGTCATCGACGTGCAGCAGTTCGCGGCGGGGACTTCCCGATCCCCACAGGGTCACCGAGCTCTCGCCGCCGACCTTCGCGGCGTGCATCTTCTGGATGAGGCCCGGAACCACGTGCGACGACTCCGGGTCGTAACTGTCGTTGGGGCCATACAGGTTCGTCGGCATCGCCGAGATGAACGACGCGCCGTACTGGCGACGAAGCGCCTGAACCTGGATCACGCCAGCGATCTTCGCGATCGCGTAGGCATCGTTCGTGGGCTCCAGCGGCCCCGTCAGCAGTGCGTCTTCGCGAATCGGATTGGGCGCGAGTCTTGGATAGATGCAGCTCGATCCCAGGAACACGAGCCGTCTGGTGCCAAATCGGTGGGCGGCGTCGAGCACGTTGACCTGCACGAGGAGGTTGTCGCTGATGAAGTCGGCGGGGTAGGTGCTGTTCGCGACGATTCCGCCAACTTTTGCTGCGGCGAGCACGACGACATCAGGGCGCTCGCGGTCGAAGAACCGGTAGACGGCGTCGCGGTCGCGCAGATCCAGCTCAGCGGATGTCCGACCGATCAGGTTGGTGAATCCCTCTCGCTCGAGGAGACGCTGCATCGCGGAGCCGACGAGGCCTCTGTGACCCGCGATATAGATCTTGGTATCGCGCGCCAGCGGACCGGGCTCGAACGTCATCGGGTCCCCTCGCCGCCATGCACCGGGCTACCGGATCGAGACGCCCAACGCACGCACGACGATATCCCAGAGACGCACGTCCTCAAGGGTGGCGAGACGGCCGATCAGAGGGTCCTCGGTGTCGGCCAGCCGGGAACGCCACTCGGCGAGGTGTTCAGTCGCCCCGAGGAGATCCTCACGGATGACCGGCCAGTAACTGCGCCCAGAGCGAGGCCTGACCTCCTGCCTAGATCTCGCCCACGCATCGGCAGCTCGATCTGAGTAGAGGACTCGGACCGTGGCGTCGAGAATCGGGAACAGCGCCGGACGGTTGAGGTGCAACAGCTTGGAGACATCAGCCGCCCCCACCCGCGGGTCGGCGTCGAGGAAGTGCCGGTAGAGGGACTCGGCCGTCGAGTAGAGCCGATCGCGATCGTCGTCCGCAGGGTCTGCGTCGACCAACCTCGCGTCGAGCGGGACCGACGCCCAGTCCGCAGACGCCGCCGCCTCGACCAGCGCCACTGCGTGGTCTGGCGCAAGCTGACCTCCGAAGAACATGAGCCTTCCGAAGTCGAGTAGGTCAACGCCGTTATGTGGCGCGGGCGCAACACCCCCGGCGAAGTCGTAGTAGTGGACGGTGGCTTTCGCGGCGGCGGCGTACTCCGTGAGCGCACGCCACCCGGTCTCCGCCTCGAGAGTGACGTTCGCGATCCTCAGCGCAGTCATTCGCTACTCCTAGACCCGGGCCTTGATGTCACGCCGGTCGTCGACGGCAGTGAGCCGGTCCGCCACCGCGCGCAGAGCGACGGCCGCCGGGTCGTCGCGCTCGAACGAGATCTGCGACCCGTCTGAGAATCCGAGCCACACGGACGGGTCCGACGCTTGAACGGTCTCAGTGATGCCCTCGACATCGAGTGCGGCTCCCGGCGGGGATGGTGCGATGGGCTCGGGGATCGCCGGTGCGGAATCGACCACGCTTGACGCGGCGGCGACTGATGACGCCGGCGGGCCGGGCACCGAAGGTGGTAGCACCAACGCTGGAGCCGGCGATGATGGGGGCGGCGCGGGCGGCAGGGCCGGCGCGGGTGGCGCAGTCGTCACGGTCGGCGCAGTCGTCACGGTCGGCGCAGTCAGATCGAGGTCGGCGAGAGCCTCCCAGGCCGCCTGCAGCACTGTGGCGTCAGCTCGGTCCCACGGCGCAGCCGGATCGGTCGATCCGCCGGGACCGAGGAAGACCACACGTCCCGCAGCGTGCCGGCCACGTCCGCGCCGGCGGAGAGGCCACCACACGGTCAGGCCCGGGCGGGCTGGGCGTCGAGGGAGTCGACGACGGAGTAGAGCAGCGCGAGCAGCACGGCCTTCACGCTCTCGCGGTCGACCGCGTCGCAGGGGACAACGGGGATCGTCTGGTCGATGTCGAGCACCGACCGGACCCGGGCCTCCTCCTCCTCCTCGAGGCCGCTGGAGCGGTTCAGCGCGACGACGAACGGCACGTTGGCCATCCGTCGGAAGGCGTCCAGGATGCCGCGCGCCTCCTGGATGGAGTCGTCGCGGGAGACGTCGATCAGGACGATGTAGCCGAGCATCCCCTCGCCGAGGATCTCCCACATGAAGTCGAACCGCTCCTGCCCGGGCGTGCCGAACAGGTAGAGCACGAGGTCGCGGTCGATGGTGATCCGGCCGAAGTCCATCGCGACCGTCGTCTCGTTCTTGCGCGAGCGGGTCGAGTCGGTGATGTCCTTCTCGGTGGACAGCACGGTGATCTCGCTGATGGTGCGGATCAGCGTCGTCTTGCCCGCGGCGAAGGGGCCGGTCACGACGATCTTGACAGCGGTGCCGTGGTGCTTCTTGCGGGGCGGCATGGGTCTAGAGCCCCCTGACGCCGGCGATGAGCCGGAGGAGCAGGCTCTTGTTCACGCTCGGGTCGCGCTCGATCGGCAGGCCCACCCCCGGACGTGGCTCGGCAAGCGCGGCTGAACCTTCGGTGCGCGGTCCGGCGCCGGCCGACGCCGAAGCGCCCCGGCTGATGCCGGCCGGCAGCTCCTCAGGGAACTCCGGCTGGCGGGACACGATCGGCTCCGGACGGGCCGGTACGACGGGCGGTGCGGCGGCAGTCGTCTCGGGCGCGCGCTTGCGCGTCGGGGGCGGCTCGGGCCGACCCTCGAGGGCGGACAGCACGGACTGTCGTCGCAGCAACGCCGCCACACCTCCCTCGGAATCGGCCTCTGCCGACCCTACGGTGATGAGACCGCGATCAACGAGCGACGCGAGCGTCTGGACCGTGGCGAATTCTCCGCGGCCGGTGAGCGCGACGAGCTGGGTGACGGTGCGCTCGCCGTCCACGAGGGCCAGCAGGCCCCACTCCTCTGCCGACAGGCGCGTCTCCGCTGCCGCCGGGGCGAGCGCCGCCGTGACGACGGCGTCCGGGGCGGGCACCTTGCGGGTGAGCTCTTCCCACTTCTCCAGCCGGGAACGGCCCTCCGTCACCAGGTCCTCGACGACCAGGGAGACAGCGAGGTCATCCGGGTTGGCCTGGTCCACGACGAAGGTGAACTCGCCCTGCGTCCAGCGCAGCAGGTCGAAGACGGCGTCGCTGGCCTGCTCGACCACGTGCTCGTGGAGGACCCCCTCCTCGACCGCGCCGACGTCGCGCAGCGCCTTGCCGAGGCCGATCGAGGGGTCGGCCTTGACCGCGTCGACGGCGACCGAGAGCGCGTCGTCGTCGACCAGCCCGGCCCCGACCAGCCGGCGGCCGAGCGACTGCCGCGAGGTGTCCGACGTTCCCCCGGTGACCGAGCCGGTCGTGAAGTAGACGACCCCGCGCCCCGTCGGCCGGCTGATGTGCAGGGCGCCGGTCTTCTTCGTGAACGACAGCAGCTGGAAGATGTCCGGGAGGCTGAACGCCTCCAGGCTTCCTTCGAGATTCATCTGGGGTCTCCGGCGCCGTGGTCAGGCTCTAGGACCAGGCCGAGCCGGCTGGGTCTGCACTGCTTCCTGCGGCGTACGGCGTGTAACTAGGCGCGGGCGGCGCGTAGGTGCCGTTCGAGCCGACGGAGTCGAGCGGCGGGAGCGAGTCGAGCTGGTCGAGCGCGGCCTGCGCGGGGTCGAGCTCGGGCTCCTGGCGCAGCACGTCGGCCACCTGGGCGGCGGCCCTCTTCACCTCGTAGAGCATCAGGCCGGTCTTCGCGCCCTTGGTCGCCACGGCGACGAGGACCGCTTCGTCCTCGGCGGAGACCAGGAAGACGGTGCCGTTCTCACCCTCGATGAACACCTGGGACAGCGCGCCGCGGCCGAGACCCTCGGTCGCGCGCTCGCCAAGGCTGAGCAGGGCCGCGCTCATAGCGGCGACGCGATCCTCGTCCATCCCGGCGGGCAGGGACGCAGCCATCGGCAGGCCGTCGAACGAGACGACCGCGGCGGCTTCGAGATCGGAGGTCGCCGCGAGGAGCTCGCGCAGCGTGCGCTCCAGCCGAGTCGCACGGGTCTCGTCGCTGCGCAGTTCAGCCATGGCGGATCCTTCAGGGGTAGGTCGGTGGAACAAGCCTATCCGGGAGCATCGGCGGGTGTCCGCTCGGGCTTGAATGGGCCATTCGGCCGAGCGGCGAGCGCAGCGGCCACGACGGCCGCGACCACCGTCAGCCCGGCGATCACTTGTGCGGTCCCCCGGTACGGCGACTCACGCAGCACGTCCCAGAGCCACGAATGCGTCCACGCGCTCCAGTGGAACGACGGGCTGTCGAACAGCGTGGCGCCGATGACCTGGACGCCGACCGAGACCGCGACGGCTGCCGCGAACGCGGCCCGCCGCCAGGCGACCGGGCGGACCCACTCCCGCCAGGACAGCAGCAGCAGCGGCGCCGCGAGCGTCAGCGTCTCCAGCGACAGGCGGTAGCCCCAGAACCGGTCGCCGCCGGAGAAGTAATTGATTCGGGCCTGCCCGAGCAGATATCCCCCGCCAGCAACCGCGCTCGACCGGGCCCAGTGGGGTGCAGAACGCCAAGCGGCTCCCAGGCCCGGCGCGAGGATGAGGAGGAAGGGCGATATGACCAGCAGCCCTCTGTCCGGCGAGATGAAGAACCCCGCGATGTTCTCGACGAGTGAGCCGGCGCCTTGCGACTCCAGCGAAGGCACTACCGGAAACGGGCCGGCGAACCCGGCGTGGAGGTTCCAGCCGCCGAACACGTGGTGGACGTACAGCATCACGCCCGCGACTGCGGAAATGGTCGGGATGCCGACCGCGACCGCGGGCCACGGTGATCGGCGTACGACGGAGTGCCAGATCCCGACGACGGCGGCGGCCACGGCCAGGTGGGTGCGGGTGAGGATCGCCAGCCCATAGCCGATGCCGGTGCCGGCGAAGTGCTCCCCGGCCAGCATCGCCGTCCCCGCCGCGAGGAAGAGCTGGTCGGGGCCGTGGGCCCAGAGCGCGTCGGCGCTGACCGACCAGGTGGAGGTGCCGAACGCCACAATCGCGGTAGCGACCAGGGCCGCCCTCGGATCGACGAGACGCCGGAACACGAGCATGAGGCACGCCATGGCCGCCGCCGTGACGGCCGAGGCCGCAACGGCCGCGGGGAACATGCTGATGAGGAACGGGTCGCGGGCCATCACCGCGTAGAACGGCACGCCGACGAGGATGACGCCCGGCTGCCGGTTGCTCACCCGTCTGCCCTGTGCCTCGCCGACCCAGACGTTGTTGTAGCCATGTCCGTCGAGGGTGAGGTCGCCGTGGTTGGCCAGCCGCCACGCGGGCATCGCGGCAGCCACCGGATCCGGACTGAGCCGGTCCTCGTCGACGGTTGCCGTGGCGAGGAACACGACGAAGAGGGGCAGGAACACGGCGAACCAGAGCCCGACGGTGCCGAGCCGATCGATGCGCGGGTGCGGGCGGCGATCGGTCGAGGCGGACGCCTCGTCCGGTGCGAGGTCAGCCATGCGAAGTCTCTCGGCACTCCGCGGACGTGCCTGTACGCCGCGCGTCGATGCGATTGGCGGCGGTCGAGAGATCAGGACGACCCACGGCGATCGCGATGAGCACCGCCACGACCCAGAGCAGACGCACCGATCCCTCGATCCATCCCCCCACATCGAGCAACGGCACGACGAGCAGGGCGGCAGCGGTCGCGATGGTGAACATGGGCGCACGCCGGGCGCCTGGCCTCGTGACATCCCAGAGCAGGGCGAACAGGAGCGGGCCGAGGGCGTAGTAGGTGTACGAGAACGGATCGGTGAGCACCCTCACGGCGAGTGCGGCGAGTGGAGCCGCAGTCCACGGTCGGCGTACGGCGACGTAGGACCCTACGACCAGCCCGAGCGCGAACTGCGTGGGCCGCAGCCAGGACTGCACGGCCGTCCCGGTGAGGCCCAGGAGGGAGGGGACCGCCCCCGCCTGCACCAGGACGTCGTTGTGGCTCAGGGCCTGCACGGTGTCCGGGGCTCCCACGATGAACGGGAGCCACCACGCGGCGCTGACGCCGATGACGACGAGCGCCGTTGGCGCCCTCGACAGCCGCGGAAGCCCGAGCAGCAGAGGCGTGAGCACGATCGCCCAGGGCTTGGTCGCGACCGACGTGCCCAGGAGCAGCCCGATGACCCACCACGGTGAGCGGCGCGCGACGCCGAGCGCGGCGACGACCGCGAGGGTGAGGGCCAGCGCGTCGTCGAGGTGACCCCAGGCGGTCGCCTCGAAGCCCCACACGGCCACGAAGGCTGCCGCGGTCGCCGAAGGGACCCACCACCGTCGCGGCCCTGAGGTTCCGCGCAGCGCCGCCGCGGTGGCCTCAACGCTGGTGATGGAGACGACGCCGAGCAGCCCCATCACCACCGCGAACACCAGCTTGATGGTGTTGATCGGCAGCCACTCGAGTGCGGCCACCATGAGCAGCGGAGGCGGGCCGATCTGCAGGCCAGGATTCTCAGCGTAGAGGCGGAGGCGGGGATCGGAGTAGATGGGCAGCCCGTCCTTGTGCACCAGGCTTCTCGCGCCGAGCTCGAACCAGCTCCAGTCGGTGTTCTTGTGCAGCGTGACGCGGTAGGCCCACCATGCGCCGACCAAGGCCACGGCCACGAGTGCGACGAGTCTCCACGCCCGAGTCGCGTCCCGCCGCGAGAGCCGGACAGTCATCACGACTGCCCGACGCCGGCCGGCTCGAGCCTGGACGTAGAACGGCGGTCGACCGCGACCGAGACGGCGATCCCCAGCAGCACGAGGGCGACGACGGCCAGGTTGTCGACCTCCTCGACGAGCAGGACGGCGTACGCCGACAGCGCGGCCACCCACTCGCCGCGGCGCGACTCCCGCGCGAGCAACCCGACGCCGACAAGGGCGATGGTCTGCGGCGCCACCCAGTAGTAGGAGAAGTTGACCGGGTCGAGCGCGAGCCGGACGACGAGGGCGGCGAGCGGGACGACCCACAGAGCGTGCGGTCGCCGCCGCAGGACGACGGCGACGAGCGACGCGACGGCCAGCGCCGCTGCGCCCTGCCCGATGCGCAGTCCCCACCCGATCGTCGTGCCCGGGGTGACCCAGCGCGCGAGGACCGACACCGGTGTCACCCGCCATCGGAAGTCTCCGGTCCGGAACGTGCCGAACAGCGCGAACGGCGCGTACCAGGCCAACGAGATGACAGAGGCGAGCGCCCCCGATCGGACCGCATCCCGCGGTCGCAGGTGGGCCAGTAGCAGTGGGAGACCCAGCACGCCCCACGTCTCGATCCCCGCAGAGAGCCCGACAAGCACCCCTGCGCGCTGCCAGCGGCCGGCTCGTGCCTCGACCGCAGCCAACAGCCAGAGGAGAGGGATCGCGACCTGCGCCTGGTGGCCGTAGAGGTACGCGCTGCTGGCGAGGTCCCACGCGACGAACACCAGACCGACCGCGAGCTCGATCGCCGGGGACGGCGGTCGCGCGAGCGCCGACCGGAGCCGGCGGAGCGTCAAGACCACGGTGAGCACCGACGCGACCTCGATCACCGGCCCGAACACGACGGTGTAGTCGACGTGCAGCAGATCGGCGACGCCCGCGAGCAGCCAGCAGAACACGAGCTGCACCGGGCCGACCTGCAGGAACCGGTCGGCGAACACGTCGAGCGCATGCGCCGAGAACAGCGTGCGCGATGCGCGGATGAAGGACAGCGTGTCGAAGGGGCCCTCGCCCTGGTCGACGACGGCGATCAGCAGTGCCGCGACCGCGACGATGGCGAGCCGCCACCGCAACGCCGGGCGCCACCGGTCCATGACCGCGCTCAAGGGACATCCGCCAGCAGCAGCTCGACGTCGAGCGTCCGGCCGGTTGCCGCGTCGATTGCGACAGCGGCCTGGTGGGCGAGCAGCCGCATCCCGCCGACCACTGCTGCGCCGCCGGCAGCCGCGGCCATTGCGAGCGCGGTGGGCCACGGTTCATAGAGGGCCTCGACCAGGGGAACGCCGGCCGGCCACATGCCGTCAGCGAGCGCGTCAGCGGCGTGCTTCGGCGTCGTCTGCACGACGACCGAAGGCTCGCCCAGAGCGGTGGTCGCGACGGGCCACGGCTCCAGTCGGACCTCCGCACCGCTGCGCGCGCCGACGGCGAGGAGCGGTGCTGCGCCGGCGGTGTCGCGGACCACCACCCGCACGACCTCGGCGCCGGCGCGGGCGAGGGCGACGACCGCGGCACGGGCGGTGCCGCCGCCGCCGAGGACCACCGGTGCCGCGCGGTCGGCGACCGTCGCACCGGATTCAGCCACGGACGCCTCGAGACCCGGCACGTCGGTGTTGAGTCCGTGCAGTCCGTCGTCGCGGAACAGCACTGTGTTGACCGCGCCGGCGGCGGCGGCCGCGGCGTCGAGGGTGTCGACCAGCCCGACCGCGGTCAGCTTCAACGGCATGGTCAGCGAAACCGCCGCCCACTCCCCCGACACCGCCATGGCAGCCAGCCGGTTGGGCAGGTCAGCCGCCGCGCACTCGATCGCGTCGTAGGTCCAGTCCAGGCCGAGCTCGGCGTACGCCGCTCTCCACAGCGCCGGGGAGAGCGAGTGCGCGACCGGCGAGCCGAGGACAGCGCACCGGGTCCGCTCAGGCATCGAAGGTCAGCACTCGCCGAGGACGTCGCACCGGTAGCGGTCGCGGTTGCGCAGGAACTCCTGATAGCTCTCGGAGAAGGCCGAGTTGCCCGCCTTGTCGATCACCACGAAGTAGAGCCACGGCCCCGGCTCGGGATCGACGGCCGCGAGCATCGAGTCCTCGCCCGGCGAGTTGATCGGGCCGGGCGGCAGCCCCGCGTTGCGATAGGTGTTGTACGGCGACTGCACCTCGAGATCCTTGAAGAGGATGCGGGTCTTCACCTCGCCGCGCTCGGCGAACACGTACTTCACCGTCGAGTCGAACTCGAGCTTCTGCTTCTTCGCCAGCCGGTTGTAGACGACGCGCGACACCTTCGCGCGCTGGTCGGGCTTCGGCGTCTCCGCCTCGACCAGGGACGCGATGGTCATCGCCTCGAGCGGGCTGATCCCGAGCTCGGCCGCACGCTGTTCCAGGCCGACGCGGCTCGCCGCGACGGTGAAGCGGGCCACCATCATCCGCAGCACCTCGGTCGCGGTGGTACCGGGCTCGACGTCGTACGTCGCGGGGAAGAGGAAGCCCTCGAGCCGACCCTTCGCATACGCCGGGAGTCCCAGCGATGCCGCCTGCGTGGCCGCCGCCTTGAGCGCGGCGAGCGGCACCTCGTCGACCGACCTCGCGATGATGTCCAGGGTGCGCGCGACCGACGTCCCTTCGGGAATCGTGAAGCGGCCGCGGATGCGCGCCGCGGGGTCGAGGAAGAGCTCGACGACGTCCACCGCGCGCATCTGCAGGCGCAGGCGGTAGAAGCCGGGCTGGATCTTCAGCGACCGCGGGTCGTCGACGGCTGCGTCGCGGAACGCGCCGGCGCTCTTCACGACGTCCTTGTCGGCGAGGATGACGGCGATCACGCCGGCCGTCGCCCCGGCCGGCACCTCGACGATCACCTCACCGCTGCCCGGCCCGGGGTAATCGGGTGACGCGGAGCCGACGAGCTTGTCGTAGATGCGCCGACCGCCGACCGCCGCCCCGCCGGCGACCAGGGCGAGCAGCGCGAGGACGACGGCCAGCGCGAGCCCGCGACGGCGGCGCGGTCGCGCGGGGGCCGGCTCGACCAGGTGGAACAGGTCGTCGGCGTCGCTCACGCGCCACCGGCCGGGCGCTCGACGGGCAGTGCGTCGAGCGCCGACTGCAGGATGACGACCGCGGCCGCCTGGTCGACGACAGAGCGACGCGCCTTGCCGCGCACGCCCCGCTCCCCCAGCGACCGCTCAGCGGAGACGGTCGACAGCCGCTCGTCGACCAGCCGCACCGGCACCGGCGCGATCTTCTCGCGCAAGGCCTCGGCGTACGCCGAGGCCTCGTCGGCCGCCGCACCGGATGCGCCGGAGAGGTGCCGCGGCAGCCCGACGACCACCTCGACCGCCTCGTGCTCGGCGACGATCGCGGCCAGCTCGTCGAGGTCATGTCCGGTCTTCACGTCGCGCGCGAGAGTGACGAGCGGTGTCGCCAGGATGGCGTCGCGGTCGCTGAGCGCGACGCCGACCCGGACGGACCCGACGTCGACGCCGACGCGCACGCCTCGACGGGTGGTCCCGGACACGGCGGTGGCCGTCACAGCGCCTGGGCGACCAGCTGCGGGACCAGCGTGAGCGCCTCGGTGATCCCGTTGACGTTGGTGCCACCGCCGACCGCGATGTCGTCCGAGCCGCCACCACCCCCGCCGAGGATCGGCGCGAGGGTGCGCACCAGCGCGCCGGCCTGCAGGCCCAAGTCGCGGGCGGCCTGTCCGACAGCGACGACGACCTGCGCCTTGCCCTCGGCCGGCACGGCGATGACGACGACGCCGGGGTGGTTCTCCTCGAGCCGCTCACGAACATCGATCGCCAGGCGGCGCGCGTCGTCGACGCTGGTGCCGACGTCGACGCGATGCACGACGACCGATACGCCGCCGATGAAGCCGGCGGTCTCGACCAGCCCGGGCGCCGCGGACAGCACTGCGCCGGCCTTGAGCTTCTCCAGCTCCTTCTCGGTCTCCCGCAGCTTGCCGATCAGCCCATCGACGCGCTCGGGCAGCTCGTCCGGCTGCGCCTTGAGCAGCTCGGCCAGGCCCGAGACGAGCAGGTGCTCCTTGGCGAGGAAGCGGAACGCGTCGAGGCCGACCAGGCCCTCGACCCGACGTACGCCGGCGCCGATGGACGCCTCGCCGAGGAGCTTCACCAGACCGAGCTGACCGGACCGCGCCGCGTGGGTGCCACCGCAGAGCTCGCGGGCGTAGTCGCCGACCTCGACGACGCGGACCTCGTCGCCGTACTTCTCGCCGAAGAGCGCCATCGCGCCGATCCGCCGCGCCTCGTCCTGCGACGTGAGGAACGCGCGCACCTCGAGGTCGTCGATGAGGATCGCGTTGACCTCGTCCTCGACGTCGGCCAGCACGGACGCCGGCACGCCGGACGTCGCGTGGAAGTCGAACCGCATGCGGCCGGGCGCGTTCATCGAGCCGGCCTGCGTCGCGGTGTCGCCGAGCGCGCCGCGGAACGCGCGGTGGACGAGGTGGGTCGCCGTGTGCGCGCGGCTGATCGCGCGGCGGCGCTCGACGTCGACCTCGGTGAACACCGCGGCCCCGGTCGTCAGCTCGCCGCGGACGACGCGCGCGCGGTGCACGACCAGGTCGGCGAGCGGCCGCTGCGTGTCGAGCACCTCGACCTCGACGCCGTCGAGCCACGAGCCGGCCGTTGTCGGACTGCTGCCCGCCCGCCTCGGCGTAGAACGGCGTGCGGTCGAGCACGACCTCGACCTCGTCGCCCTCACCTGCCGACGTGACCACGCCGGACGCCGCGAGGATGCCGCGGACGTGCGCCTCGCCGGCGATCTCGCCGTAGCCGCTGAACTCGGTGGCGCCCGGCGCCGTCGAGGACCTCGCGGTACGCCGACACGTCGACGTGGCCGACACCCTGGCTCTTGCGGTCGGCCTTCGACCGCTGCCGCTGCTCGGCCATCAGCCGGCGGAAGCCGTCCTCGTCGACGGTGAGCCCCTGCTCGGCCGCCATCTCGAGGGTGAGGTCGATCGGGAATCCGTAGGTGTCGTGCAGCGCGAACGCCCGCTCGCCGGAGAGCACGTTGCCCGCCGTCCTGCGCCTCGGGGACCGCCGAGTCGAACAGCGTCGCGCCCTTGCTGAGGGTCTCGAGGAAGGTCGCCTCCTCGGCGACCGCGAGCGTGAGGATGCGAGACGAGTCGGTCACCAGCTCCGGGTACTGCGGGCCCATCGCCGCGATGCTCGTCGTCGATCAGCGCCTGCATGGTCGGCACCTGCGCGCCGAGGAGGCGCATCGCGCGGGTCGTGCGCCGCATGATGCGGCGCAGGACGTAGCCGCGGCCCTCGTTGCTCGGCGAGACGCCGTCGCCGAGCAGCATCAGCGACGGTGCGTGCGTGGTCGGCGACGACCCGCAGCCGAACGTCGGAGGTGCCGTCGGCGCCGTACTTCGCGCCGGTCAGCTCTGACGCACGGTCGAGGATCATCCGCGACGTGTCGATCTCGTAGAGGTTGTCGACGCCCTGCAGCACCGTCGCGACCCGCTCGAGGCCCATCCCGGTGTCGATGTTCTGCGCCGGCAGGTCGCCGAGGATGTCGAAGTCGACCTTGCTGCGGACCTCGCCGAGCTGGAACTGCATGAAGACGAGGTTCCAGACCTCGAGGTAGCGGTCCTCGTCGGCGACCGGGCCGCCCTCCTCGCCGTGCTCGGGCCCGCGGTCGAAGTAGATCTCACTGCACGGGCCGCCCGGCCCGGGCACGCCCATGTGCCAGAAGTTGTCCGCCTTGTCGCGGCGCTGGATCCGCTCCTCGGGCACGTAGCGCTTCCACAGCTCGAGCGCCTCGTCGTCGTCGAGGTAGACCGTGGTCCAGAGCCGGTCGGCGTCGAACCCGTAGCCGCCATCAGCCACCGACGAGGTGAGCAGAGCCCACGCCGCGTCGATTGCGCCTTCCTTGAAGTAGTCGCCGAAGCTGAAGTTGCCGGCCATCTGGAAGAACGAGCCGTGCCGCGTCGTACGGCCGACCTCGTCGATGTCGAGGGTGCGCACGCACTTCTGCACGCTGGCCGCGCGCTTCCACGGCGGCGGGACCTCGCCGAGGAAGTACGGCTTGAACGGGACCATGCCGGCGTTGACGAGCAGCAGGGTCGGGTCGTCGGCGATCAGCGACGCGGACGGCACGACGTGGTGGTCGCGCTTGGCGAAGTGGTCGAGGAAGCGGCGGTGAATCTCGGCGGACTCCATCAGCCAACTATCCCGCAGGCTCGTCGAGGCCGAGAGCGGTTATCAGCTCGTCCTCGCGCTCGGCCATCCCCTCGCGGATCTCCGCGGTGAAGTCGCGTATCGACCCGCCGAGCCCGGAGATCGCCCCGGCGAGTGCTCCGCCGAGCTCGCTCGGGGCCAGCGACTCCGCGGTACGGCGTAGCCGCCGGGCCAGCAGGATGCCACCGGAGGCGCCGAGCCCGACGCCGACCGCTGTCCAGAAGAGGCGCTTGAACACTAGAGACCCCGCTTCGCCGCGCGCGCGGCCTTGCGGTCGGCCTTCATCGCCGACTTGACCTCGCGCTCGACGTCACCCTTGCGTCCGCTTGGACGCAGCTCGGCGTACGCCGTAGCTGAACGCGGCCACCTTGATCAGCGGGCCGCCGAGCGTGGCGCCGAAGAGCGACACCAGCGCGGCGGCGTTGCTGCTGATGGTCGCCGCGTTGGTGGTGATGGTGTCGACCTTCTCGAGCTGGCCGTTGACCTGGACGACCGAGGTCGTCACCTCGCCGAGCAGCGGCACGGTGCGGTCGGTGACGCCGTTGACCAGCGACTCGGTCGACTTGAGGACGCTGGCCAGCCGGACCAGCACGAAGCCGACGAACAGCACGAAGAGCAGCCAGCCCAGGGCCAGCGCGAGGTAGAGGAAGTCCTTGGCGCTGAGCATCTACGGGGTCTCCGGCTCTCTGGGGTGCGCCGCGCTGGGGCGGCGACCGGCGCGCAGCGCGGCGCGCAGCTGGGCGACCCGCACCTGCGCCTCCTGCTCCGCTCCGTGGCTCGACGGCCGGTAGTAGTCCTTCCCGTCCACGACATCGGGCGCGTACTGCTGCGCGACGAGCGTGTCCGGGAAGTCGTGAGGATATCGATAGCCCTTGCCGTGGTCGATCTTGGCCGCTCCCTGGTAGTGGCTGTCGCGCAGGTGAGGGGGCACTGCGCCGGTCCGGCCGGCGCGGATGTCGGCCGCGGCGGCCTCTAGCGCGGTGATGACCGCGTTGGACTTCGGCGCGAGGGCGAGGTGGATCGCCGCCTGGGCCAGGTTGAGCCGGGCTTCGGGCAGCCCGATCATCTCCAGCGCCTGCGCCGCGGCCACCGCGACCTGCAGCGAGGTCGGGTCGGCGAGCCCGATGTCCTCGCTGGCCAGGATCACCATCCGGCGGGCGACGAACCGCGGGTCCTCCCCCGCCTCGATCATCCGGGCGAGGTAGTGCAGGGTCGCGTCGACATCGCCCCCGCGCATGCTCTTGATGAAGGCGCTGACGACGTCGTAGTGCTGGTCGCCGTCGCGGTCGTAGCGAACCGCGGCCCGGTCGATCGAGGCCTCCAGGATCGCCAGCGTGACCGCGGGCGAGCCCAGCCCGATCGCGGCGCCGGCCGCCGCCTCGAGCGCGGTGAGCGCCCGGCGCGCGTCGCCGCCGGCGACCCGGAGCAAGTGGTCCAGGGCGTCGTCGTCGAGGGTGAGCTCGCCACGGAGACCCCGCTCATCGCTCAGCGCCCGTCGTACGACGGCCGTCACGTCGTCCTCGGTGAGCGGCTCCAGTCTTAGCAGCAGCGACCTGGACAGCAGCGGCGAGATGACCGAGAAGAACGGGTTCTCCGTGGTGGCGGCGACCAGCGTCACCCACCGGTTCTCGACCGCCGGCAGCAGCGCGTCCTGCTGGGTCTTGGAGAACCGGTGCACCTCGTCGATGAAGAGCACCGTCTGCGTGCCGTACATCGCCAGCGACTCGCGCGCCCCCTCGATGACGGCGCGGACGTCCTTCACGCCGGCGGTGACGGCCGACAGCTCGACGTACCTCCGCTGCGTCGCCGCGGACACGACGTGGGCCAGCGTCGTCTTCCCCGTGCCGGGCGGTCCCCAGAGGACCAGCGACAGCGGCGCGTCGCCCTCGACCAGCCGGCGCAGCGGCGTGCCGGGGCCGAGCAGGTGGCGCTGACCGACGACCTCGTCGAGCGTGCGGGGTCGCATCCGGACGGCGAGCGGTGCCACAGCGCTCTCCGCGGCGGCCCGCGCGTCGTCGAACAGCGAGCCCTCCACCCGGCCGACCCTACCCGCGACGCGAGCGCGCCCGCCCGGGGCGGAATGTCGCGTTCGCCCCGCTTCGGGTGGACGATGGCGCGGCCGTCGCAGACCCAGGAGCAGCCATGCCCGCTCGGACCCGCGCCCTCGTCGCTCTCGCCGTCGTCGCCGCCGCGGGAGTCGGCGCACTCGCCGCCCCCGCAGCACCCGCGCCGGAGCCCGCCGTCACCTTCGGCGTGCCGCGGATCGTCGACCCGATCCACGTCTACGGCGAGCCGGACGTCGTGGTCAACCCGAAGACCGGCGCGATCCACGCGTCCGGCCCGCAGGGCACGGGGACGCAGCGGTCGATCTGGAACGTGTCCGTCGACGGCGGGGACTCCTATCGCGTGGCCAAGGCAACCCAGTGCCCCGACGTCTGCCCGCCGGTCCCGGAGTACACGGCGGTCGGCCCGTCGAAGTCGACGCTCGGTCCCGGCGGCGGGGACACCGAGATCGCCATCGACCACAACGGCCGGGTCTACTTCAACGACCTCTACGCCCTGACGTGCTTCAGCGCGGCGACCACCGACGACGACGGCGCGACCATCGAGTCGACGCCGCTCGGCTGCTCCACTCCCGGCGGCGACCGGCAGTGGATGGCGCTGTTCGACCCGCAGCCGGCGGACAAGACCATCTCGCCCTACACCGGGCCGCTGCCGATCCTCTACATGGAATACGCCGACCAGGCCTTCGGCGACCGCGTCGACTACACGACCGACGGGACGACGTACAACTTCACCGACCCGGCCGGCGAGTACGCCGACGACGGCGTGCACAACCCCAACCACGGTGTGCCGCTGGTCGACCAGCACACCGGCAAGTTCCTCGGGCTGGTCGGCGCCGAGGGCAGCCGTGGCCTCGCGCTGGCGATCGGCGAGCCCGACGCGACGGGGCACCTGACCTTCACCTACACCGAAGCCGTGCCGGCCGAGACCATCGTCGGCTCACCCGAGCAGCTCTTCCCGATCCTCACGCAGGACAGCAGGCGCAACATCTACGCGGTGTGGGTCGACGACGCCGTCAACCAGGTCTACTACGCCTGGGCGCCACCGGGCGCGGACAACGGGTGGACCCAGTGGTCCGCGCCGATCAAGGTGAACAAGCCGCCGTCCAACACCGCGATCTTCCCGTGGGCGCAGGCGGCCGGTGACGGCGTGCTGGACATCGCGTGGTACTCGACCGAGCTGACGATGGAGGACCTGGGCCCCGACGGCCCGAGCGCGCGGCTGGACCAGGCGTGGGACGTCTACTTCGCGCAGATCACCGACGCCGACTCCGCGAAGCCGCACATCGAGCAGGTCAAGGCGACGCCGCACCCGATGCACTACAACGACATCTGCCTGCTCGGCACGGCCTGCATCACCGCCGCCGGCAACCGCAACCAGGCCGACTTCTTCATGCTCGACATCGACCCGCAGGGCCGCGCGCAGATCATCTACACCGACTCGTCCAACCGGCTGTCGCAGACGCTCGGCAACGACACGGCGGCCGACCACCAGGGCGCGGCGCTGGACACGGTCATCCGGCAGCGGACCGGCGTCAACGCGTGGACCGGCGAGCCGCTGGTGCCCGACGACGAGACCACGCCGTACGCCGGCGTCACCGACGGCGTCGACGACGCGCTCTACCAGCCGCTCGGCGGCGTCAACGTGCCCGGTGCGGACATCACCGAGCTGACGATGTCCTACGACGGGGAGGAGGTCGTCTTCCACGTGACCGTCGCCGGCGACGGCCTCGCCTCGGCCGCGACGGCCGGGAAGGCGCCGTTCGGCCAGCTGATCGTGCGCTGGCAGGTGGGTGACACGCTCTACCACGCGGGAGTCGAGCAGGCCGCCGCCGGCGGACCGCTCACCGGATGGAGCGGGCGCACGCAGTCCGTCGACCTGTGCTCGGTCTCCGGGTGCAAGCCGAACTACCTCGACTACGCCGCGTTCCCGTCGCCGAACGGCGCGGTGGCGACGGTCACCGCCGAGGGGACCGGGCCGACGACGTACACCATCACCGCGCTCGCGTCGGACGTCGGGTCGCCAGAGGCCGACGCGCTCTTCGAGGAGGTCATGGCCTACGTGGCGGTGTCGCAGACGACGTCGGCGGTGCCGCTGACCAACGACCGGGCGTTCGCCGACGAGGTGCCGGTGCAGATCGAGGGGACGCGCACCTTCAACTACCGCCAGGGCGCCAAGGGCCTGCTCGCGCCGACCGGCAAGACGGTCGCGCCGGTGCCGGTGCCGCCGAAGCCCGCGCCGAGCATCCCGCCACGACCCGCGCCGAGCACTCCGCCGAAGCCGGCACCGCGGCCGCCGCTGCCGGCGACCGGGCAGCCCGCGGTGGTCGGCATCGCCGCGGTCGTGCTGGTGACGGCGACGCTGGTGCTCCGGCGCCGGCTGCGTCGAGCAGGCTGACCAGCCTGGCCGCCTCGCTCGAGGGCGCCGCTCTCGACGCAGCGGCCTCGCTCGATCCGCTGCGCGCGCAGAACCTCTCCCTGCGTGCGCCCGGCACCGACGTCTTCGCGTGGCGATCGGCTGTCGCCGTGCACCAGCGGATGGGCTCGGAGATCGACGACTGGTGCATCACCGGCGAACCGGCCGACGCCGCGGCTCTGTTCGTCGAGCTGGTCAGCGCGGGCACGCACGACAGCGCGTCGCTGCCGTGGGCCGCGGTCGAGTCACTGCAGCCGACGACGACCTTCACCGAGGTCGAGACGTGGGACTTCCGGTGGACCGACGCGGCTCCCCCGCTGCGACCGGCGTACGACGTGGGCTGGCTGTCGCCGGATGCCACCCCCGAGGTGCAGTCGCTGCTCGACGCGGCTTTTCCGACCGCGGCGCTGCAGACGAAGGACCCGGAGGTGCGTCGCTGGGCGGGGCTCCGCGACAGCGACGGTCGGCTCGTGGCCTGCGCGGCCGACGCCACGACCGCGTCGACGCTCGGCTTCATCGCGTCGATCGGCTGCGCTCTCGACGCGCGCGGCCGCGGGTACGGCGCAGCAGTGACCGCGTGGACGACCGCGGAGCTGGTGCGCGAGCACGGACGCGCCGGGCTTTGGGTCCACCACCCGAACCTCGCCGCGCGGCGGGTCTACGACCTGCTGGGCTACCTCGACGACCACTGGATGGCGTGGGTGTCGATCAGCTGACGCGGGCCTCGGGAACCGGGCAGGCGTAACCCCAAGTCGCGGACGGCCGGAGGAAGGTCAGCGACGGCGCGCCCGCCCCGAGCCAGCCGGCCCGGATCGGCGCGACGACCGTGGGAGCCGTCGTACCGCGCTTGGGCTTCGCGACCTTGAGCACGTCGATGCCGCGGACGACGTCGGCGGTGTAGACGATCTCGTCGGTCACCCAGTAGGCGCCCCAGACCACGGCGTTCGGCGGGAGCCAGTAGCCGATCTGGCGGATGTTGCGCGGGTCGCGGACGTCGAGGAAGCGCGCTCCCTGCTCGTACCACGCGTCGGCGACGATGCCGGCCCGCTCGGTGAACCAGTGCGACGAGCAGTTGGCCGTGACCGGGGCCTTGTTGCCGTCGAGGAACGGAGTCTCGCCGACCTCGGTCTGCCACTGGCTGAGCAGCGTCATCGGCTTGCCGCGGTCGTAGCCGTTGAGGTTCCAGGTCTGGAACTTGCCCTGACCCCGGCAGCCCCCCGGCGGCGTCTCGCCGGTGTCGACGTAGTCCTCCTCGGTGACGAGCAGGACGTCGCTCGGCTTCACCGTGCGACCCGGGTGCGCCCGATAGCTGCGGGCCGAGGGGTGCTTCGAGTTGTGCAGGATGAAGTCGTTGACCTTCGCGTCGCTGCCCTGCGCGCCGGTGGTGCTGAGCAGGCGCGGGTGCACCGGGTCCTTCGCGTCGTACGCCGCCGCCCCGCCCGAGCCGGTCACGAACAGCCGGCCCTGCGCGTCGCGCTCGACGTCGTGGGTCGCGCCGGTGCCGATCTTGCCGGGGGTGCCGAAGCCGGCGCTGCCTGCCGAGACCGGCGTGTCGAACGCCCGGACCAGCAGCGGGTTGTAGATGTCGTGCAGGTCGACCACCCAGACGCGGGCACCGCCGGTGAGCCACACCCAGCCACAGCCGTCGGCGACGCAGTTGGCGATGTGCCCCGGGCCCCGCTCGTCGCTGGTGAGCTGGCTCAGCGATAGCACGGAGGCGACCGCCGGCGCGGCCGGGTCGCGGACGTCGACCACGAACAGGACGCCGCCGCGGTTGCCCTTCTCGCGGTCGTTGCTGATCAGGACGATCTGGCCGTCGCTCTCGACGTCCTCGTTCTCGAAGTGAGCGATCGGCAGCACCGACAGCAGCTTCGGCGCAGTCGGGGTGCTGACGTCGAAGATGGTCAGGCCGTCCCAGCCGGTGGCGTACGCCGTCTTGCCGACGACGCGGATGCCGGCGAAGCTGCCCGGCATCGTCGTCACGAGCTCGACGTTGTCCGACGAGAGCGGCGGCGAGGCGTCCGGCACCAGCGTCGTGCCGAGCCGGGCAGCGGTCTGCGCGGCGAGATCCCACGCGGTCTGCGGCGCCGCCGGCGCTGCGGCGTGACCGGCGATCGGCGCGAGCAGCGTCGCGAGCACGGCGGCGCGCAGGATCTGACGGGATCGAGCTCTGGGCATGACACGGCTCCGTCGCAGCTGGGAAGGCGTCCACGGCGACGTTTCGACGTACGCGTTCCGCGTCCCTGCCGCGGACGCATCGTCGAAGCCTGCCGAGCCGGCGTGCGCACGCATGTACGGCAATCAGCGCCGCCCCGGTGCCCGTCCGGGGGGCCACCTGAGCCTCCAGAAGCTTGTCGAGCCCGACACCGACGGCGGCCCCAGCACCCGGGAGAGCGCGGCGACGTACTCCCGTTGGGTCGGACCCGGCGCGGCGATGAGCAGGCTCACCCCTGCCTCGAGCAGACGCTCCCGCAGGTCGCCCGGGCACTGGGATGGGTACTGCCCGCTGACGCACGGCAGTCGTGTGACGCCCGTGCGAACCAATGTCCTGATCTCCGGGGTCAACATGTACGCGTCGTAGATGGACCACACGAAATCGTCCTGTGCCTGCCAGAGCATCGGTTCGGCGTCGAACACCGGGTGCCGCGCAAACTCGACGACGTCGCCCGCGACGACCTCGAGTCCGATCCGGCTTGATGCGTCGATCCTCGGCATCGGCCACCGCGGCAGGCCAGCGATCGCGACGAGTACGACGCCGACGCCGGCGGCCGTCCGGAGATCCAGCTTGGGCGGATGCCAACGCACCGAAGGCAGCCCGATTCCGATCAGCATCGAAAGAGAGATCTGAGTGAGCACCGTCAGACGCCCGGGCAGCATTGAGTCGAGGAGCGGTAGCCGCCCGATGACGGACCAGGGCCCCGGAATCCCAGTCGACTCGTCTCCAACGTGGACGGTCGAGCCGAGTGCAAACAGCATCGAGCCGACCGCTACCACGAGGAGTGGCGTGGCCCACCGGGTGCGTCGCCATCCTGCCCGCGTCAGGACGGCGCCGACCACGAGCGGAAGCACGAACCCGGTCGTCTCAAAGGTGTTGCCGGACAGGGTGGCAGCGTCCGGTCGGGAGAAGATCGACGGCATCACGGCGTAGGTCGCCGTGACCAGGTTCATCAGGTCGATGTCGTGCAGGCCCGGCCGGTGGATCGCGCCTGATAGCCGCTGTGGGCCGGCGAGGAACACGACAGCGGGGCCGGCCAACAGCGGCACGGCCACCGCGGCCGCCCACATCGCGGCTCTTGCGACGGGCCGCACCAGCTGGCGCAGCAGCGCGCGATCGGTGACCGCCAAGCAGCTGACAGTGAGAGCCACGCCGAGCCCAGCCTGGGCGACCAGCTCGAGGGAGGTCAACGCCTGGGCCGTGATCAATGCCCCCAGCAGCAGTCCGGTACGACGCGGTGAGCGCACTCCGCGCGAGAGATCGACCGCCAACACCGCCAGGAGTAGCGGGAACGCGATCAGGAGCAGGTTTGGATGGGCCAGCGCGTGTCCCGCGACGTACGGGCAGGTCGCGACGAGGAACGCGGCGACGACAGCCGAGACCGTCGACCCGCACACGCGCCGGGCGAACGCGAACGCCGCGGCGAAGTTGACGCCGACGAAGACCGTCACGAGCACGTTGTAGGCGAAAACCGGGCCGCCCAGCTGGGTG
This sequence comes from uncultured Actinomycetota bacterium, assembly GCA_963765815.1. Classification (GTDB taxonomy): domain Bacteria; phylum Actinomycetota; class Actinomycetes; order BP-191; family BP-191; genus DATLNF01. The sequence continues at coordinate 270,646 of CAVXXT010000003.1, forward strand.
ACCGGCGACAGGACCAGAGCAGGCAGCGGTACCGACGTGTTCCACATGAGGTTGGCGCCGCGCGGCAGGTTGATGACGTCAGTGACGAGCGGATTGTCACCGCGCACGACCGCGTGAGGGATCCATCGCAAGAACCACGTGAACACAAACGGGTCCGGCGACTCTCCGCCCACTAGGGCACTCGCGGGCGTGAGCCAGGCCCACGCCGTCGCCACGAACCCGAGGAGGACGGCGATCGGCGCCGCGATCCGCCAGGAGCCGACGTTGCCGCGACTCACCCTGACGGGCGCCAACTCTCCGACCCCGTCGTCGGGCGCCCGCTGCACGCGGTGGACCCTACACGCGCGCCCGACCACGACGGCCGCCTTCGCGCGCTGAGAATCACGGCTGAGAACCAGCCGTCGGTCGGACGAACTCCGCTAGGTCTGGTCGCCCACGAGCTTCGGCGCGCCGTCGATGCCGGCTTCCTTGCGCTGCACGGGGGTGATCGGCGTGGGCGCGCCCGTGAGGGGATCTCCGCCCGACGAGGTCTTCGGGAAGGCCATCACCTCGCGGATCGACTCCTCGCCGGCCAGCATCGCGGCCAGCCGGTCGAGGCCGAGCGCGATGCCGCCGTGCGGTGGCGGGCCGTACTCGAACGCCTCGAGCAGGAAGCCGAACTTGTCCTTGGCCTCGCCCTCGGACAGCCCGATCGTGTCGAAGACGCGCTTCTGCATCTCGCTGCGGTGGATCCGGATCGAGCCGCCGCCGAGCTCGACGCCGTTGAGCACGACGTCGTACGCCCGGGCCAGCGCCTGCTCGGGGTCGTCCTGGAAGGTGTCCGCCCACTCCACCGACGGCGCGGTGAACGGGTGGTGCACCGCGGTCCAACCCCCGTCATCGGTGGGCTCGAACATCGGGGCGTCGGTGATCCAGAGGAACTCCCACTCCCCCGGGGTCCGCAGGCCGAGCCGGTTGCCGATCTCGACCCGCACGGCGCCGAGCAGGTCGAGCGCCGTACGACGGTCGCTCGCGGCGAAGAAGATCGCATCGCCCGGACTCGCGCCGCAGGCGGCAACCAGCCCGTCGACCTCGGTCTCGGAGAGGTTCTTCGCGACCGGCCCGGTCAGCGTGCCGTCCTCCTGCACGAGGAGGTAGGCGAGGCCCTTCGCGCCACGACCGCGGGCCCACTCCTGCCAGCCGTCGAGCTCCTTGCGGGACAGCGACGCACCACCCGGGTGGACGACGGCGCCGACGTGCTGCGCCTGGAAGACGCGGAACTCAGTCGCGCCGAAGCGCTCGGTGAGGTCGGTCAGCTCGAGGCCGAATCGCAGGTCCGGCTTGTCCGAGCCGAAGCGGCGCATGCCCTCGGCGAAGGTCATCCGCGGGAACGGCGTCGGGATCTCCAGACCGAGGACCTCGCGCCACACCCGCGTCAGCAGCGCCTCGGTCAGCGAGTAGATGTCCTCCTCGTCCAGGAAGGACATCTCGACGTCGAGCTGGGTGAACTCCGGCTGCCGGTCGGCGCGCAGGTCCTCGTCGCGATAGCAGCGGGCGATCTGGTAGTAGCGCTCGAAGCCGGCGACCATCAGCAGCTGCTTGAACAGCTGCGGGGACTGCGGCAGCGCGTACCAGGTGCCCGGCTGCAAGCGGCACGGCACCAGGAAGTCGCGCGCTCCCTCCGGGGTGGAGCGGGTCAGCGTCGGCGTCTCGATGTCGAGGAAGCCGTGCTCGTCCATCACCTCCCGGATGACCCGGGTCGCCGTCGCGCGGGTGCGCATCGCGGCGGCCGGGCCGGCGCGGCGCATGTCCAGGTAGCGGTAGCGCAGCCGCACCGACTCGTCGACGTCGCCCTGCTGGCCCTCGATCGGGAAGGGCAGCGGCGCAGCGACGGAGAGCACCTCGACGTCGGTCGCGGTGACCTCGACGTCGCCGGTCGGCAGGTCGGGGTTGGCGTTGCCCTCCGGCCGGATGCCCACCGTGCCGCGGACCAGCACGCAGTACTCGTTGCGCAGGTCGTGCGCCTGCTCGGCCGGCGCACCCTCCCGGAACACCACCTGCACGACCCCGCTGGAGTCCCGGAGGTCGACGAACGTCACGCCGCCGTGATCGCGACGCCGGGCCACCCAGCCGGCGAGCACGACGGACTCCCCGTCGTGCTCCCTTCGCAGCGAGCCGGCCTGGTGCGAGCGGATCACGGGGTGCTCTCCTTCGAGGACGTGACGGCGACAGCGGGGCGGAGGTCGTCGGCGGCGGGGTGCCAGATCGCGGCGTCGGCGTCGATCTGCTCGCCGGTGCGGATGTCCTTCACCTGGTCGGGCGCGTCGGCGCCGCCGGGGAACCAGACGAACGGGATGCCGCGGCGGTCGGCGTACTTGATCTGCTTGCCGTACTTCGCCGCGTCCGGCGCGACCTCGGTCGGGACGCCCCGCGCGCGCAGGCTCGCGGCGACCCGGTCGCACGCGGGGCGCGACGCGTCATCGGGCAGCGCGACGAGGACGCAGGTCGGGACCCGGCGGCTGGCCGTGACCAGCCCGCGCGAGAAGAGCCGGCTTAGCAGCCGGGTGACGCCCACGGAGATGCCCACCCCGGGGTACGTCGTCGCGCCGTCGGTCGCCAGCGCGTCGTAGCGCCCGCCGGAGCAGATCGAGCCGAGGTCCTCGTGCCCGATCAGCTGGGTCTCGTAGACGGTGCCGGTGTAGTAGTCGAGCCCGCGCGCGATCCGCAGGTCCGCGACAAGCAGCCCGGGGACGTGCTGCGCGGCCGACTCCACGACGCGCGACAGCTCGGTGAGTCCCTGGTCGAGCAGGTCGTGCCGCACGCCGAGCGCGTGCACCTCGTCGACGAAGGACGTGTCCGCGGAGCTGATCGACGCGAGGGAGAGGCAGGCGGTCGCCTGCTCGCCGGTGATCCCGTCGCGCAGCAGCGCGGCGCGCACGCCGTCGGCGCCGATCTTGTCGAGCTTGTCGACCGACCGCAGCACGGCGGGGACCAGCTCGCCCGGGACTCCGGCGCCGAGGTAGAAGCCCTCGGCGATGCGCCGGTTGTTGACGAGGATCCGGACCGGCGGGACCGGCAGCCGGCGGAAGGCGTCGCCGATGGCGACGGTCAGCTCGACCTCGTGGTGGAACCCGAGGGTGTCCCTGCCGATGATGTCGACGTCGGCCTGGGTGAACTCGCGGTAGCGCCCCTCCTGCGGCCGCTCCCCGCGCCACGCCTTCTGGATCTGGTAGCGGCGGAACGGGAAGTCGAGCTTGCCGGCGTGCTCGACGACGTAGCGGGCGAGCGGCACGGTCAGGTCGAAGTGCAGTCCGAGTCCGGTGTCGTCGCCCTCGGCTTCGGCCTGCAGCCGGCGGACGACGTACACCTCCTTGCTCGTCTCGCCCTGGCGGACCAGCTCGGACAGCGGCTCGAGCGCGCGGGTCTCGACCGACGAGAAGCCGTGCAGCTCGAACACCTCGCGCAGCGTGTCGAGCACCTGCTGCTCCACCAGCCGCTGCTCGGGCAGCCACTCCGGGAAGCCGCTCAGCGGCGACGTGCGGGCCACGTCAGATTCCCCGGACCGGTGGGGCCGGACCGCTCCCCGCGACGCCGGAGGCGCGGGCGATCGCCTCGGCGAGGAACGGGTTGGCCGCGCGCTCGGCGCCGATCGTGGTCGCGGCGCCGTGACCCGAGAGCACCGGCAGCTCGTCGGGCATCGGCAAGATGACCCTCGCGAGCGAGTCGAGGATCTCGTCGTAGCTGCCGCCGGGCAGGTCGGTGCGCCCGATCGATCCCTGGAAGAGCAGGTCGCCCGAGAACAGCACATCGTCGGCGACCCGGAAGGTGACCGATCCTCGGGTGTGGCCGGGCGCGTGGTCGACGGTGAGCTTCAGCCCAGCGAGAGTCAAGACGTCGTGCCCGGTCAGCTCGACGACGTCATCGGGCTCGCCAAACTCCAGGCCGCCGAACAGCTGCTGCGACGCCACGCCCAGACCCGAGCCGGGGTCGGCGAGCTGACCCCGGTCCTCGGGGTGGATGTAGGCCGGCACGCCGTACCGACCGCACACCGGGATGACCGAGAACGTGTGGTCGATGTGCCCGTGCGTGAGCAGCACCGCGACCGGCTGCAAGCCGTGCTCCCGGACCAGGTCGGCGACGCCGGAGGCCGCCTCGTGTCCCGGGTCGACGACGACGCACTGCTCACCCGGCGCGGGCGCGAGGACGTAGCAGTTGGTGCCCCACGAGCCCGCGGGGAACCCGGCGACGAGCACGGCGACAGGCTCCTCTCGGCGGGGCGGACGGGCCACGACCCTATCGGCGCCTGCGAAGGGTCAGCGAACGGATTGAGCAGCACCTAGACTCCCCCGCGGTACGACGACCGAGCGCCGATCAGGGGAGCACCGTGACCAGCAGCAAGCGCCAGCGTGAGATCGCCCGCCGCCGGGCCGAGCGGCAGTCGGCCCGTCGCGCCGAGCGCGCCGCCCGCCGACGCAAGCGCAACCTGATGTCGCTGGGCGTGTTCGGCCTCGTCCTGCTCCTCGTCGTCGGCATCTGGGCCGCGCCCAAGCTGTTCGACGACGAGGACAAGCTCAACCCGCTGGCCGAGCCGAGCTCCTCCGCCTCGGCCTCGGCGAAGCCGGGCGAGTGCGCCTACACGCCGCGCGAGGACGAGGCGCCGAAGAACGCGCCGGGTCTGCCCCCGGCGAAGGCCGACCTCACGCTGGCCGAGAAGGCGACGATCACCTTCGCCTCCGGCAAGGTCGAGCTCGACCTGCTGCCGGCGAAGGCGCCCTGCACGGTGGGGTCGTTCGCCTACCTCGCGGCGAAGAACTTCTTCGACGGCACCAGCTGCCACCGGGTCACGACATCGCCGGGGCTCACCGTCGTCCAGTGCGGTGACCCGACGGCCACCGGCACCGGCGGCCCGGGCTACTCCTTCACCGACGAGAACCTCACCGGCGCGACGTACAAGCGCGGCACGCTGGCCATGGCCAACTCCGGCCCCAACACCAACGGCAGCCAGTTCTTCCTGGTCGTGAAGGACAGCCAGCTGCCGCCGAACTACACCCCGTGGGGCACCATCACCGGCGGCCTCGACGTCCTCGACAAGATCATCGCGGCGGGCGTGCAGGGCGGCGGCCAGGACGGCAAGCCGGCCAAGCCCGTCACCATCAAGGACTTCACCGTCTCGAAGTAGGCGGCAGCGACGTACGACGCGACTGCCCGTTCAACTCCGGGTTACATCCACGACACGCCGCGAATCCCGCGCCGTAACGCGGAGTTGAACGAACCCCGCCGCCGCGCGAGCCCGCCAGCGCGCCGGCTAGCTGTACTGACCGGACAGGTTGTTGACGCGGTCGATCGGCGCGAGCCCGCCGAGTGATGTGTGGGCTCGGTGATGGTTGTAGGTGTGCAGCCACTTGTCGAGGGCTGCGGCCCGTCGGGCGCTTGAGGTGTAGACGCGGACGTAGGCCCACTCCTCGAGCAGGGTGCGGTTGAAGCGTTCGACCTTGCCGTTGACCTGGGGCCGGTAGGCCGGGATGAGGACGTGCCGGGCGCCGAGTTCGGCTAGGGCTGCCTGGAAGTCGTTCGAGCGGCGGTAGTTCAGCGCGTTGTCGGTCATTACCTCTTCGATAGCGATGCCGACGCGGGCGAAGTCCGCCGCTGCGCGGCGCAGAAAGCCGGCGCAGGAAGGTCCGGTCTCGTCGGCGAGGGTCTCCGAGTAGGCGTAGCGGCTGCGGTCGTCGACGGCGGAGTGGACGTAGTCGTAGCCGATGCGCTGCTTCTTGGAGTGGGCCTTGCGGCGGCCGAGTTCGCTGTCGCGGCCGTGGGCGCGCCACCCACCGCCAGTGCGGATCTTGCCGAGCTTCTTCACGTCGACATGCACCAGCTCGCCCGGCCGGGCGCGCTCATACCGACGGATCACCCGCCCGGTGGGACGGTCCATCCATGCCAGCCGGTTCAGCCGCAACCGGCGGAGCACCTGGTAGACCGTCGAGGACGCCAGGCCGAGCCGGAACCCGATCCGCACCGGGCCGAGCTTCTCGCTCCGGCGAAGCCGCTCCACCCGCGCCTCTGTCCGCGAGGAGACCATCCGCGGCGAGCAGTGCGGGCGGCTCGACCGGTCCTGCAGACCGTCGACGCCGTCGAGCAGATACCGCTGCCACCACTTCGTCGCGGTCGCACGAGACACGCCCATCTCGTGCGCGACGTGGGCGATCGGCCGGCCATCGCAGATCCGCTCGCACATCGTGAGCCGACCCGCCGGGGTCAAACGGGCATTACGGTGAGCCATGTGAGCCTCCTGGGCTGAAGCGGGGTGTCTAGACAGCCCTCACTTCGCCCGGAGGCTCACTTCATGTCAACAACGTCTGTGGTCAGTACAGCTAGCCCTTGCCGCTGACGACGCGGTAGGCGTCGTAGACGCCCTCGACGTTGCGGACGGCCTTGAGCAGGTGGCCCAGGTGCGTGGGGTCGGCCATCTCGAAGGTGAAGCGCGAGACTGCGACCCGGTCACGGGTCGTGGTGACCGACGCGGACAGGATGTTGACGTGCTGGTCGGACAGCGCGCGCGTGACGTCGGAGAGCAGGCGGGTGCGGTCGAGCGCTTCGACCTGGATCGCGACCAGGAAGATCGACGCCGCGGTCGGCGACCACTCGACGTCGACGAACCGCGGCTGCTGGAGCTCGAGCGCCTTGGCGTTGACGCAGTCCCCGCGATGGACGCTGACGCCGTTGCCGCGGGTGACGAACCCGACGATCGGGTCGCCCGGCACCGGGGTGCAGCACTTCGACAGCTTCACCCACACGTCGCTGGCACCCTTGACGACGACGCCGGGGTCGCCGACCGGGCGGGCCTTCGGCCGTGAGGTCAGCGGCCGGGCGACCTCGGCGAGGTCCTCGACCGCGCCCTCGGCACCGCCAAGGGCCTGCACGAGTCGCTGTACGACGGTCTGCGCGGAGAGCTGGCTCTCGCCCACCGCTGCGTACAGGGCGGTGACATCGGGGTAGCGCAGGTCCTTGGCCAGCGTGACGAGCGCGTCGCCGGAGAGCAGGCGCTGCAGGGGAAGGCCCTGCTTGCGCATGGCGCGCGCGATCGCGTCCTTGCCCTCGTCGACCGCGTCGTCGCGGCGCTCCTTGGCAAACCACTGCCGGATCTTGTTGCGCGCCCGCGGCGTCTTGACGAACGCGAGCCAGTCCTGGCTCGGCGCGGCGTTCGCCGCCTTGGACGTGAAGACCTCGACGACGTCGCCGTTGTCGAGCGGGCTCTCCAGCGGCACCAGCCGGTTGTTGACCCGGGCGCCGATGCAGCGGTGGCCGACCTCGGTGTGCACGGCGTACGCGAAGTCGACCGACGTGGCACCGGTCGGCAGCGAGATGACGTCGCCCTTGGGCGTGAAGACGAACACCTCGCCCGCGAAGAGGTCGAAGCGCAGCGAGTCGAGGAACTCCCCTGGGTCGGCGGTCTCCTTCTGCCAGTCGAGCAGCTGGCGCATCCACTGCATGTCGTTCTTCGCATCGGCCGCCGCGGCGCCGCTGCCGTCCTTGTACTTCCAGTGCGCCGCGATGCCGATCTCGGCGGTGTTGTGCATCGCGAAGGTCCGGATCTGCAGCTCGACCGGCTTGCCCTCGGGCCCGATGACCGTCGTGTGCAGCGACTGGTACATGTTGAACTTGGGCCGCGCGATGTAGTCCTTGAACCGACCGGGAACCGGGTTCCACAGCGCGTGGATCGAGCCGAGCGCGGCGTAGCAGTCGCGGACCGAGTCGACGAGGACCCGGATGCCGAGCAGGTCGTGGATGTCGGCGAAGTCGTGGCCCCGCACGATCATCTTCTGGTAGATCGAGTAGTAGTGCTTGGGCCGGCCGGTGACCGCGGCCCGGATCTTCTGCTCCTTCAGCGACTCGGTGACCTGCTCGATCACCCCGCTGATGTAGGTGTCGCGGGACGGCGCACGGTCGGTGACCAGGCGCACGATCTCGTCGTACCGCTTGGGGTAGAGCGTGGCGAAGCCGAGGTCCTCGAGCTCCCACTTGATGGTGTTCATGCCGAGCCGGTGGGCCAGCGGCGCGTAGATCTCCAGCGTCTCGCGGCTGATCCGCTCCTGCTTCTCGCGCGGCAGCGCCCCGATGGTGCGCATGTTGTGCAGCCGGTCGGCGAGCTTCACGACGAGGACGCGGGAGTCGCGGGCCATCGCGATGACCATCTTGCGGATGCTCTCCGCCTCGGCGACCTCGCCGAACTTCACCTTGTCCAGCTTGGTGACCCCGTCCACCAGTCGGGCCACCAGGTCGCCGAACTCGATGCGTACGGCGTCGAGCGTCGCCGGGGTGTCCTCGACCACGTCATGCAGGAGGGCGGCGACGATGGTGCTCGGGTCCATGCCGAGCTCGGCGAGGATCGTCGCGACGCCGATCGGATGAGTGATGTAGGCCTCGCCGCTGCGCCGGGACTGCCCGCGGTGCGCCTCCTCGGCGACCTCATAGGCACGGGCCACGGGACGCAGGTCGGCCTTCGGGTGATTGGTGCGCAGCAGCTTGAGGACCGGCTCCATCTCGGCCGGGCCGGTCTTCGGAGTCAGCCGGGCCAGCGCGGCGCGCACGCGACGCGGCTGGGCCGACGCGCTGCCGGCGTTGTCGGGTGCGAGATCGGGGATCGGAGCGGGGTTCTTCTCCGGCAGCGCTGAGTCGACCGCGTGGTCGGACGCGGCGGACGGCTCGACCGGCGCCTGGACGGCAGCCGGGTCAGAGGTCGGGGCGACCTCAGCCGGCACGCGGCACTCCCGTCAGCAGCTCGTCATCGACAGGTCAAAGATACCGCGCAGGGTGCGGACGACCGACCGCGTCGTCAGTAGACGAGCAGGCTGTGCACCGGCAGCGGAGCGAGCCGATCGCGACCGAGCAGGAACGACAGCTCGATGAGGACGCTGCAGCCGAGCACCTCGGCGCCGCACGCGGCCACGAGGGCAGCCGTCGCGGCGACCGTCCCGCCGGTGGCGAGGACGTCGTCGACGACCAGCACCCGGTCGCCCGGCGCGAACGCGTCGCGGTGCACCTCGAGCGTCGCCTCGGCGTACTCGAGCTGGTAGGACTCGGCGTACGTCGGCGCCGGGAGCTTGCCGGCCTTGCGCACCGGGACGAACCCGGCGCCGAGGTGGTAGGCGACGGGAGCTGCCAGGATGAAGCCGCGGGCCTCGATGCCCACGACCTTGTCGATCCCCTGCCCGACTGCCGGCCTGACGATCGCGTCGACCGCCGCGGTGAAGGTCGCCGGGTCGGCGAGCAGCGGGGTGATGTCCTTGAAGACGATCCCGGGCTTGGGCCAGTCGGCGATGTCGCGGACTCGGGTCGCCAGCCGCGCGGCGACGTCGAGCCCGTCGGTCACCGCCGCTTCTTCCCGCTGGGTCGGCCGGGCCGGCCGCCCTTGCGCTTCGCGGGCTTCGCGGGCCGCGCCGGGCGGGCCGGCGAGGCGCCGCCGGCCTTGGCCGGCACTCCGTCGCTGACATCGGCCGTCGGCACGTCGTCCTGCACCGCGCGCCGGGGCGCGGTGCGCACTGCGGCCGCCGCGCCGCGGCCACCGGCGGTCGCGGTCGCGAGCCGACTGGCGCCCGGCCCGCCGGCCTGACGCGCCCGCACCCGGTTGGCCAGCGCCTTCATCTGGGGCTCACGCTCCTTCAGAGCCACGAGCACCGGCGTCGCCACGAAGATCGACGAGTAGGTGCTGACCATCAGGCCGATGAACAGCGCGAGGGCGAGGTCCTTCAGCGTGCCCGCGCCGAGCAGCCCAGCGCCGACGAAGAGCAGGACCGCGACCGGGATCAAGGACGTCAACGACGTGTTCAGCGACCGCATGACGGTCTCGTTGAGGGCGTGGTTGGCGGCGTCCGAGTAGGTCATCCGCGACCCGCCGGCGAGGCCCTGCGTGTCCTCGCGGACCCGGTCGAAGATGACCACGGTGTCGTAGAGCGAGTAGCCGAGGATCGTCAGCAGCGCGATGACGGTCGACGGCGTCACCTCGAAGCCCACCAGCGCGTAGACGCCGGCGGTGATGAACAGGTCGTGGAAGAGCGCGGTGAAAGCGGCGACCGCCATCTTCCACTCGAACCGCATCGAGATGTAGGCGATGACGAGGACGAGGAACACCAGCAGCCCGCGCAAGGCCTTGTTGCGCACCTGGTCGCCGAACTTCGCGCCGACGGTCGACGGGCTGACCGCCTCCTCCGACAGGTCGAACTTCGCCGCGAGCGCCTTGGTCAGCTTGGTCGCGACAGCCGGCTCGAGCTCCTCCGTCTGCACTCGGACGTCGTCGTTGCCGACCTCCTGGAAGACAGCCAGCTCGGCGCCGGCCGCCTCGACGACGTCGGTGACGTTCTCCTGCGTCGCCGTCGGCGCAGTGAACTGGAAGACGGCGCCGCCGGTGAAGTCGATGCCCAGGTTGAGCCGGAGGACGAGCAGGCCGAAGGCACTGATCAGCAGCAGACCGGCGGACAGCGCGTACCAGGTCTTGCGCCGACCGATGAAGTCGACGTTGGTCTCGTTGCGGTAGAGGCGGCCGATCGCGGACACGTCAGGCCTCCTTGGTGACGCGGGACGTGCCGGGAGCGGCAACGGCGTTGGGAGTCAGCGACTTGATGCCGAACCGCGGCCCCTCGACGAAGAGCCGGGATCGGCCGAGCAAGGTTGCGGCGGGTCTGGCGTAGAGGAAGAACATCGTGACGTCGAGCAGCGTGGCCAGGCCGAGGGTGAAGGCGAAGCCGCGCACCGCCCCGACGGAGAGGAAGTAGAGCGTCGCCGCCGCGAGGAACGACACGAAGTCGGCGGCCAGGATGGTCCGCCGGGCGCCGACGTACCCGCGCTCGATCGCTACCCGGGGAGTGCGGCCCTGCCGCATCTCGTCCTTGATCCGCTCGAAGTGCACGACGTAGGAGTCGGCCGAGATGCCGATCGAGACGATCAGGCCCGCGATGCCGGCGAGCGTGAGGGTGAAGCCGATGCCGCTGTTGGCGAGCAACGTGACCGCGGCGTAGTTGAGGGCGCCGAAGATCACCAGCCCGCTGGTCACGACCAGCCCGAGCGCGCGGTAGTAGGCCAGGAGGTACACCACGACGATCGACAGCCCGAGGATGCCGGCGAGCACACCGGCGTGCAGGGACTCGTCGCCGAGCGTGGGCGAGATGGTCTGGGTCTGCGACTGCTCGAAGGCGATGGGCAGCGCGCCGAACTTCAGCACGTTGGCCAGGTCCTTCGCCTCCTCGTCGCTGAACTGCCCGGTGATCTGGCCCTCGCCGTTGGTGATCGGCTGGTTGATCGTCGGCGCGGACTGCACGACGCCGTCGAGGACGATCGCCAGCTGCTGACCCTGGTACTTGGTGGTGACGTCGCCGAAGACCTTCCGGCCGTCCTTGGTCAGCTCGAAGCTGATCTCCGACGAGCCCGTGGTCTGGTTGATGGTCGCCTCGGCGGTCTTCAGCGCGCTGCCCGGCACCTCCGACGGGCCGAGGATGTACTTCACGCTGCCGTCGCGCTCACACGCGACGATCGTCTTCTTCGGGTCGTCGAGCGACGCGATGTCCGCGACCTGCTTCTCGTCCGTGCAGTCGAGCTCGTTGAACCGACCCTGCAGCGCGATGACGTCGGCGGCACCGCCGGGCGACGCGCTCACCGACGGGACCGGGGTCCCGGACGCTGCGGGCTTCGGGGTGCCGGAGGGCTTGGGAGTCGCGGCCGGCGTCGCGGAGGCCTGCGGCAGCAGCGCCTGGGTGACCGGCCGCGGGTTGCTGGTCGCGGACGCCTTAGGCGACGTGCCGATGGTGGCCGTCGACGACGGGGGCGTCGCGGTGGCCGCGGGCTTCGGCGTACCGCTCGCGTTGGGGTCGATCGACGCGATGACGCTCGGCTCGGCGGACGGGACCGGCGCGTCGGGGTCGCCGGCGGCCTGGGACAGGATCGGCCGGAAGGTCAGCTGAGCCGTGCGGCCGACCAGGTCGAGCGCCTCGTCGCGGCCGACGCTGGGCAGCGCGACCAGGACGTTCTGCCCCTCGCGGACGACCTCGGCCTCGGCCACGCCGGTGCCGTTGACCCGCTGGCTGATGATGTCGACGGCCTTCTCCAGCCGCGCGGCGGTGATCCGGCCCTCCGTCTTGTCGGTGTCGGGCGTGAGGATCACGCTCGTCCCGCCGCGCAGGTCGAGGCCGAGCTTCGGCTCGAAGCCCTTCGTGAAGATCGCGGCGTACGCCGCCACGACGAGCACGAGGAGCAGGAGCAGCGGGCGGAGCGGTCGATATTGCGGCTTGCTGGCCACGGGGCGGTTCCTCTTCTAGCCGGGGACGACTGAGCTGGGGCTGGAGATCTCGTCTGGGCTGACCGCTACGGCCGGGTCCTCGACGAGCTTGGCGACGGCGCCACGGGCGAACCGCAGCTCGACGCCGGGCGCGACCTCGATCCGGACGTCCTCGTCGTCGACGGCCACGACGGTGCCGTAGAGGCCGGCAGTGGTCATGACCTGCTGGCCGGCCGAGAGCGACGCCTGCGTCTGCTGTACCGCGCGCAGCCGTGCCTTCTGCGGCCGGATCGCGAGCACGTAGAACCCGCCGACGAGTACGACGAGGAACAGCGGGGAGAGGGCGTCCACGAGCGGATCAGGCCTTCCGGATCAGGGCGTCGCGGGTCGTCCGGCCGAGTGCTGCCGGGCGTCAGCGGACGTGGCGACGGCCACAGCAATACGCCGTGGCCGTTCGCCGGATTCTACAGGGGGTCAGGACGGCGGAACAACGACCACCCGCCGCGCCGCGCTCAGTCCGCGCCGTGCTCGCCGAACCAGCCGGCCAGCTCGCCTCGCCGGCTGACCGCCCGCAGCCGGCGCTGGGAGGCTGCCCGCACGCCGTCCGTGGCGATCACCAGCAGCTGGTCCCCGGAACGCAGCACGGTCTCCTCGTCCGGGACGAAGGTGCGTCCCTGCCGTACGACGAGCGTCACCAGCGCCCCCGGCGGGAGGCGCAGAGAGCGGATCGTCGTCCCGTGCAGGCCGGATCCGCGCGGCACCCGCAGCTCGAGCAGGTCGGCCGACATCGTCTCGAGCGGTGCCGACTCGACCCGAAGGTCGGTCAACGCGTCGTCGTCGAGCGCGCCCAGGCGCCGGGCGACCGCCGGGAGGGTGGTGCCCTGCAGGAGCGTGAGCACCACGATGAGCACGAACACGACCTCGATCAGGTCGCTGGTCCCCGGGACGCGATACGTGACGGGGATGGTCGCCAGCACGATCGGGACGGCGCCGCGCAGTCCCGCCCAGGACACCAGAGCGATCTCGCTGCGACGCAGGAACCAGCCGCCGGCGACCAGCACGGACAGCGGACGGGCGACGACGAGCAGGACGGCCGCCGCGACGAGAGCCGGGCCGACCGCGTCGGGCAGCCGGCCGGGGCTGATGAGCAGTCCGAGCATCACGAACAGCCCGATCTGCGCGAGCCAGCCGAGCCCTTCGACCACGGCACGCGTCGCCTGCTGGTGCGGGAGTCGCGTCCGGCCGAGAGCGACGGCAGCGACGTACACCGCGAGGAACCCGCTGCCGTGCAGCACAGTGGACGCGCCGTACGCCAGCAGCGTGGTCGCGAGCACCGCGAGCGGGTACAGGCCGGCGGCCGGCAGGGCGGCGACCCGGAGCGTGGCCGAGCCGAGCAGTCCGAGGGCGAGCCCCACCGCGGTGCCGACGATCACCTCGAGGACGGCGTGGCCGACGACCGACCCGACGTCGGCGCCGCCGTCGGCGCTCAACGCGATGACGACGATCACCGCGAGCGGGTCGTTGGTGCCGGACTCGGTCTCCAGGATCCCGGCAAGCCGTCGGCGCAGCGGCAGCCCGCGCAGGGTGGCGAAGATCGCCGCCGCGTCCGTCGAGGAGACGATCGCGCCGACGAGCAGCGCGACCCGCCACGGTGTGTCGAGCAGGACGTGCATCGCCAGCCCCACGACGGCGACGCTGACCGCCACCCCGACCGTCGACAGCGCGGCGGCCACCGGGAGCGCGCGCCGGACGCTGGGCCAGTGTGCGGAGAGCCCGCCTTCGGCCAGGATCACGAGCAGCGCGCCGAGGCCGAGGTTCTGCGCGAGCTGTGCGTCGTCGAACGCAACCCCGAGGCCGGCCTCGCCCAGCACGACCCCGAGGCCGAGGTAGGCGGCCAGGCTCGGCACGCCGACCCTCGACGTCACGCGCACCGCACCTACCGCGACCAGGAGCAGCGCGCCCACGACGAGGACCACCAGGTCGAACTCGTGCGGCGACATCGCGACCTCGCGGTGGTCCGGCGGAGGTCACGACGCTACCGGCACGCGACACGCGGCCGCACCTGAGCCGCGGACCAGGCGTCAAGTGCCATCGTGGTGGGGACTAGTCACACCGGACGGTTTTCCGAACCACCCGCATCCAACGGGCCTGCTGGCTCGTCCTATACAGAGAAGGCGTCGAAGAAGAGTCGATCCCGAGCGACGACGAGGAGGAAGCCGTGAAGCAGACCCGGATCATGCGGCCCGTCCGGACCTCTCGTCGCCCCGAGCCGGCCCTGCCGTCGGTCGTCCCCACGTCGCCGACCTCCAGCACGAGTGCCGCTGGCGCGACGCTCACCCGCATCGACCGGCTGCTGAACGGCCGATAGCCGGCGTACGCCGACGCTCAGTCCGCCGGCCCGGTCCCCAGGTCGTCGAAGAGCACCGGCGTCATCGGCGCCGCCACCGGCGGCCGCAGCCCCAGGTGGGTCCACGCCGCCGGAGTCGCGACCCGGCCACGCGGGGTCCGCGCGAGCAGCCCGGCTCGCACGAGGAACGGCTCGGCGACCTCCTCGACCGTCTCCGGCTCCTCCCCCACGGCGACCGCGATGGTCGTCAGGCCCACCGGCCCGCCCCCGAAGCGCCGGATGATCGCGTCGAGCACTGACCGGTCGAGCCGGTCCAGGCCCAGTGCGTCGACCTCGTACAGCGCCAGCGCCTCCTGGGCGACCGGACGGGTGACGACGCCGTCGGCGCGCACCTCGGCGAAGTCGCGGACCCGGCGCAGCAGCCGGTTGGCGATCCGCGGCGTGCCGCGGGATCGGCCGGCGATCTCGTCGGCGCCGTCGGCGTCGAGCCGGACGCCCAGCAGCCGGGCGGAGCGGGTGAGCACGCGGGCCAGCTCGGCCGGCTCGTAGAGCTCCATCCGGGCGACGAAGCCGAACCGGTCGCGCATCGGGCTGGTGAGCAGGCCGGAGCGGGTGGTCGCGCCGACCAGGGTGAACGGCTCGAGCGGCACCTGGATCGCCGTCGCGCCCGGCCCCTTGCCGACCACGACGTCGATGCGGAAGTCCTCCATCGCGGAGTAGAGCAGCTCCTCCGCGGGCCGGCTCATCCGGTGGATCTCGTCGATGAAGAGGACCTCACCGGCCGCGACGGCGGTGACGATCGCGGCCAGATCGCCCGGCCGCTCGATCGCCGGGCCGCTCGTGACGCGGATCGGCACGCCCATCTCGGCGGCCACGATCATCGCCAGCGACGTCTTGCCGGTGCCCGGCGGGCCGGCCAGCAGGATGTGGTCGGGCGGGGTGCCGCGCGCCTTGGCGCCGGCCAGCACGACCGCCAGCTGCTCGCGGACCCGCTCCTGCCCGACGAACTCCTCGAGGTTGCGCGGGCGCAGCGACGACTCGGCCTCGCGCTCGTCCGGCGTGGCCTGCGGGGTGAGCGGCACGGCGTCCGGCGTATCGGTCATCGGCGGTCCAGGGCGCGCAGGGCGAGCTTGAGCGCGCCGCCGAGGTCACCCTCGTCGAGGTCAGCGGGCAGCGCGGCCACCGCCTCGTCGGCCTCACGTCCCGGATAGCCCAGGCCGACCAGCGCCTCGCGGACGTAGCCGCGGGCCGAGGCCGGGCCCGTCGTCGCCGCGCCGGACCCGCCGGCGCCGACCGGGCCGAGCCGGTCCTTGAGCTCGAGGACAATCCGCTGCGCGCCCTTGCGCCCGATGCCGGGGACGAGGGTGAGCGCCGCGAGGTCCTCGGTGGCCACGGCCCGGCGTACGGCGTCGGGGGCGTGCACCGCGAGCACGGCCTGGGCGAGCCGCGGGCCGACCCCGGTCGCGGTCTGCAGCAGCTCGAAGACGACCCGCTCGTCGGCGGTGGCGAAGCCGAACAGGGTGAGGGAGTCCTCGCGGACGACGAGGACGGTCGCCAGCGTCGCGGTCTCCCCCACCCGCAGGCCGGCCAGCGTCCCGGGCGTGCAGTGCACGAGCAGACCTGCCCCGCCGACCTCGACGATGGCGGAGTCGGGCGCGAGCGCGGCCACCCGGCCGGTCACCGACGCGATCATCGGGCCGCCGCTGCGACCGCCGCGGCCAGTCGGTCGCCGGCCGGACCGCGCCAGAGATGGCAGATGGCCAGCGCGAGCGCGTCGCTGGCGTCGGCCGGCGTGGGCACCGCCGGCAGGCGCAGCAGCCGGGTGACCATCGTGGCGACCTGGGCCTTGTCGGCCCGGCCGGAGCCGCTGACCGCCGCCTTGACCTCGCTCGGCGTGTGCAGCGCGACCGGCAGGCCGGCCCGGGCGGCGCAGAGCAGCGCGACGGCGCCGGCCTGTGCGGTGCCCATGACGGTGCGCACGTTGTGCTGGCTGAACACCCGCTCCACGGCGACCGCGGTCGGCTGGTACGTCGTGATCCACCGGTCGAACGCGTCCTCGAGAGCGAGCAGCCGGGTGGCGACGTGGTCGGCCGGTGGGGTGCTTCACGACGTCGACCGCGACGAGGGTCAGCCGGCCGCCGGCGCCGGAGTCGACCACGCCCAGGCCGCACCGGGTGAGGCCGGGGTCGATGCCGAGCACGCGCACTTCGGGCCCTCCGTCACGCGAACAGGTGTTCGACGGCAACTGTAGCCCGCGACTACGTCGTACCGGCGCAGGTTCGCCGATCGGTGTGTCGGAGGCCTACCCGACGGATTCGAGGACCTCGTCGGAGACGTCGAAGTTGGCCCACACGTTCTGCACGTCGTCGAGGTCGTCGAGCAGGTCGACCAGCTTCAGCACCTTGCTTGGCGACCTCGTCGTCGAGCGGCACCGACATCGACGGCAGGAAGGTGAGCTCGGCCGACTCGACCGGCAGGCCGGCCGCGTCGAGGGCGACCCGCACCGCGTGCAGGTCGGTGGCCTCGCTGACGACCTCGAACGTCTCGCCGAGGTCGTTGACCTCCTCGGCGCCCGCGTCGAGCACCGCCGGTCAGGACGTCGTCCTCCGTGCGGCCCGCCGGCCGGCACCAGCGCGACGCCCTTGCGGGTGAAGAGGTAGGCCACCGAGCCGGGGTCGGCGAGCGCGCCGCCGTTGCGGGTGAAGACGGTGCGCACCTCGGACGCGGCACGGTTGCGGTTGTCGGTCAGGCACTCGACCAGAACCGCAACTCCCCCGGGGCGTAGCCCTCGTACATGATCGACTCGTAGTTGGCGCCGTCGGCGAGCTCACCCGAACCGCGCTTGACCGCGCGCTCGATGTTCTCGACCGGGACCGACTCCTTGCGCGCCTTGGCGATGGCGTCAGCGAGCGTCGGGTTGCCGTTGGGGTCGCCGCCGCCGGTGCGAGCAGCGACCTCGATGGTCTTGATGAGCTTGGCGAAGAGCTTGCTCCGCTTGGCGTCCTTGGCCGCCTTCTGGTGCTTGGTGGTGGCCCACTTGGAATGCCCGCTCACTGCTGCCTCCGCGTCTCAAGCTCCCGACCTGGTGCGCACGATGTCGCAGAACAGGCCGTGCACCCGGCGGTCGCCGGTGAGCTCGGGGTGGAACGACGTCGCCAGGACGTCGCCCTGCCGTACGGCGACGATCCTACCGGCGTGCTCGCCCAGCACCTCCACGTCGGGGCCGGCCTCCTCGACCCACGGGGCGCGGATGAAGACCGCGTGCACCGGTCCGTCGGCTATCCCTCTGAGGTCGACGTCCGCCTCGAACGAGTCGACCTGGCGGCCGAAGGCGTTGCGTCGTACGGCGACGTCGAGGCCGCCGAACAGTCGGCTGCCCGGGCCGGCCGTCGAGCACCTCGCGGGCGAGCAGGATCATGCCCGCGCAGGACCCGTACGTCGGGAGGCCGTCTGTCACCGCCTGCTGGAGCGGCTCGAGCAGGCCGAAGATGCCCGCGCAGCTTGCCGATGGTGGTCGACTCCCCGCCCGGGATGACCAGGCCGTCGACCTCGGCGAGCTCGCTCGGCCGTCGTACCTCTCGGACCTCGGCGCCGCTGTCGCGCAGTGCGCGGGCGTGCTCGCGGACGTCGCCCTGCAGGGCGAGCACGCCGATGATCGGCGTGGCTACCAACCGCGGTCGGCGTAGCGCTCCGACCGGCGGCGAGGGTGTCGACGGTTGATGCCGACCATGGCCTCGCCGAGGCCGCGCGAGACCTTCGCGACGATCGACGGGTCGGTCGTAGAAGGTCGTCGCCTCGACGATCGCGCGGGCGCGGGCGGCCGGGTCGCCGGACTTGAAGATGCCGGAGCCGACGAAGACGCCGTCGGCGCCGAGCTGCATCATCATCGCCGCGTCGGCCGGGGTCGCGATGCCGCCGGCGGTGAAGAGCACGACGGGCAGCGCGCCCGGCGCGGCTACATCGGCAACCAGGTCGTACGGCGCCCGCAGCTCCTTCGCGGCGGCGTACAGCTCGGTGTCGTCGAGCGTGGTCGAGCCGGCGGATCTCGCCGGTGATCGAGCGCATGTGCCGGGTGGCCTCGACGACGTTGCCGGTGCCCGCCTCGCCCTTGGAGCGGATCATCGCCGCGCCCTCGGAGATCCGGCGCAGCGCCTCGCCGAGGTTGGTCGCGCCGCAGACGAACGGGACGGTGAACGCGCCACTTGTCGATGTGGTGCGCCTCGTCGGCGGGGGTGAGGACCTCGGACTCGTCGATGTAGTCGACCCCGAGCGACTGCAGCACCTGCGCCTCGACGAAGTGGCCGATGCGCGCCTTGGCCATGACTGGGATGGAGACCGCGGCGATGATGCCGTCGATCATGTCCGGGTCGCTCATCCGGGCGACGCCGCCGTCGCGGCGGATGTCGGCGGGGACGCGCTCGAGCGCCATGACGGCGACGGCGCCGGCGTCCTCGGCGATGCTGCGCCTGCTCGGCGTTGACGACGTCCATGATGACGCCGCCCTTGAGCATCTCCGCCATGCCGCGCTTGACCCGGGCGGTACCGGTCGTGGGTGCCTCAGTGCTGCTCATGGCACCCATCGTACGGCGGGCGCCGGGCAGGTCGCGCCGGGGTTTACAGCGCCTTGATGGTGTTGGGCACGAGCAGCACCCACACCGGGCCGGGCTTGAGCGGGATGTCGGTGCCGCCGGCGTAGACGAACCGGGTGCCGTGCGTGGCGCTGGGACGCACCCACTGGCCGACGATCTTGCGACCCTCGCGGAAGATCTCCGCCTTCCCGCCGCCGACGGTGACGCTGTACGGCGTGCGGCTGCCCGCGACGTCGACGTAGCGCGACTGGCGGATCGGGACGTACTGCACGATGACTGTTGCCCGCTCGCATCCGGGTGCCGTCGGCCATCATCGCCGGAGTGCCGTTGTTGGAGCGCAGCCACACCCGGTCGTTGGGGTCGTAGGCGAAGCCGGTGGTGGACTTGTCCGACCACGGGACGGTGATCGACGAGACCGCGGGCGACGCGGCGGCGGCGGCCGGCAGCGCACCGAAGGTGAAGCCGACCGGCTTCTCCAGCTCGCCGGTCGTACGCGAGGAGTGCAGGCGCGAGGTCGACGTGTAGAAGTTGTAGGCGTCCGCGCGCTCGCCCTTGCGGACCGTGTACGCCGCTGGCACCGCGTCGTAGCTCACGTCGATCACCGGAGCGCCCGCCACGGTGCGCAGCACGCCCTTGTTGCCGCCGGAGAAGCCGAACAGCACCTTGCCGTACTGGCGGAGCAGCTCGAGGTCGCTCTCGCGGACGCTGCGGATCGGGCCGATCTTGTCGGCCGGCTGAGAGGAGAAGACCGCGAGGAAGCGGGTCAGCCCGGCCTCCGACGACCTCCTCGTACACGACGTCGGCCTTGTCGAGGCCGACCTGGAACCTGCGCGCGAGCGGGGCGTTGTCGACCTTGAGCGCCAGGATCTTCCCGGGCTTGGCTTCCGGGAGACCGGTCAGCGGGGACACCAGCGCGGGGGTCGGGCTGGGCGTCGGGCTCGGGCTGTCCGACTCGCTCGCGCTCGGCGAGACGCTGGCCTTGGCGTCCTTCTTGTCGTCACCGCCGCTGCAGGCGCCGACGGTCGCGGCGAGCAGGACGGCGAGGCCGACGGCGGTCGGGCGGCGGGGCAGGCGCACGGGAACAGCTTTCGTCTGGGGGCGGTAGGTCGAGGCTACGGCAGTTGTCGCCGGGTCCTTGAGCGATCCGGGGAAGTCTGACGGCGCGGTCAACCTGCGGTATCCCCGGCGCCATCCGGCAGGGCGGTGTCGTCGATCTCGAAGAAGGCTGCGGACGCGCCGAGACCTCTCGTGCGGGCGAGCAGCCCCGCGATGCGCCTGCGCCGGAGGCCGCGCAGGTCGCGTACGGCGTCGTTGTAGAACTGCCGCGCCAGGCCGACCCGGGTCGCGGCTGCGTCGAGCTCGGCCCGCAGGCGGCCCGGCTTCTCCGGCTGGGTCGACAGGTCGCCGATCGAGGGCAGCGCCGCGCGGATCGCCTTGCTCAGCTCGTTCTCCGCCCGCTCGCGGTCCGCCTCGCCCGCGGTCTGCGCGGCGACCGCGGCGTCCTCCATCGCCTCGACGAGGGCAGACGCTCCGAGCTGGTGCCGGCGGCAGTACGCCGCGAGCTCGCCGGCGGCGGCGGACCGGCGTACCAGCTGGGCGTCGAGGGCGGACCAGGCGCCCTGCATGCGGGTGCCGAGCCGGTCGAGCCGGCCGTCGGTCCAGACCAGGTAGGTCGCGAGCAGCGACAGCACGGCCACCAGCACCACGACGTACGTCAGCGGTCGCACCCCGCGGATGCTAGTGCCGCGAGCCCACCCCGCGACCTGGGAGCGTTTCAGTCACTGGAACCCGGTCCGGACGCGGGTGCAGTTACTGAAACGCTCCCCGCTCGGGCCGATCAGGCGCGGGTGGGGTCAGTGGGGGCGCGGTCGGCGGAGACCTTCTCGCCGGCGACGGTCTCGTAGACGTGGACCAGCTGCTCGGCGACGGCCGGCCAGTCGTACCGGCGTACGACGTCGCGGCCGCGCGTCACCATCTGCGCGCGGCGAGCGGGATCGGCGAGCACCCCGTCGAGCGCCCCCGCCAGCGCGGCCGGGTCGTCGGGGGTCACCAGCTCGCCGGCGCCGTCGAGCGTCACGCGGAACGCGTCCAGGTCGCTGGCCACCACAGCGGTCCCGGCCGCCATCGCCTCGAGCAGGACGATGCCGAAGCTCTCGCCGCCGAGGTTGGGCGCGCAGTAGACGTCGACCGAGCGGTAGAAGCGCAGCTTGTCGGCGTCGCTGACCAGGCCGAGGACCTCGACGCGATGCGCCCACGGACCAGGCGAGCTCCTCGCGCAGCTCGTCGACGTCGCCCGGACCCGCGACCAGCAGTCGAAGACCGGGCCGCGCCGCCGCCAGCGGGCCGAAGGCCTCGAGCAGCGTCGGCAGGCCCTTGCGCGGCTCGTCGATCCGGCCGAGGAAGCCGATCGCGCCGTGCTCACCCGGCCAGCCGTCGAACGGCGAGGCCGACGCGAAGCGCGACACGTCGACGCCGTTGGGGATCAGCAGACACGACCCGCCGAGGTGGTTGACGACGTAGGACCGCGCGGCGGGGCTCACCGCGATGCGCGCGTGGATCTTCTCCAGCGTCGGCTGCAGCGCGGGCTCGAGCGTCTCCAGCGCGCGCGAGCGGACGACCGACGCGTGGAACGTCGCGACGACCGGGCCGCGCGCCGCCCACAGCGCGAGCATGCGACACGCTCGGCGCCAGCGGCTCGTGCACGTGCAGCACGTCGAAGTCGCCCTCGCGCATCCAGCGGCGCGCGCGGACCGGAGCTGCGCGGGCCGAAGGCCAGCCGAGCGACCGAGCCGTTGTAGCGGACCGGCACGGCGCGCCCGGCGTTGACGACGTACGACGGCAGCTCCGCGTCGGCGTCGAGCGCCGGCGCGAGCACCGACACCTCGTGGCCGAGCGACGATCAGCAGTGCGCGAGGTCGTGCACGTGCGCCTGCACGCCGCCGGGGACGTCCCACGTGTAGGGGCAGACCAGCCCGACCCTCACGGCGCCGCCCTGCCGGACGCGACGCGGGTCGGACAGCTCGAGGTCGGCCAGCCAGAGCCGCTGCAGCATGTGCCAGTCCTGCGGGTGCTCGCGGATGCCGACCTCGAACGCACGCGCGACGTCCTGCGTCATCGCCGCGATCTGACTCGCGTCGTCGCCAGCACCCGACGGGCGGACCTGGTCGTGAGTGCGCAGGTCCCAGCCGTCCGGCCGGTGAACGACAGCGTGACCGGCAGCAGCGCCGCGCCGGTACGCAGCGCAAGGGCGGCCGGGCCGGCCGGGAAGCGCGTCGCGTCGCCGAAGAAGTCGACGTCGACGCCGCGCGCGGTGAGGTCGCGGTCGCCGAGCAGGCAGAGCATCCGCCCGGCGCGCAGCCGCTCGACTCGAGCAGCGTCGAACGGGGCTCGCCTCGCCCCCGGTGAGCGGCAGCACCTCCATGCCGAGCTGCTCGCGGAAGTGCGACGAACCGATCGAAGAGCTGACTCCGGCTCAGCCGCTCCGCCACGGTCGTGAAGGGCATGCCGGTCAGCGTCAGCCCAGGCGCCGGCCGTAGTCCCAGTTGCCCTGGTGCGGCAGCACCAGGATGACGCCGCGGCCCTCGGCGTAGCGCCGCGCGCATCGTCGCCTCGTTCGCCATGTGCGTCCGCGCCACGATGTCGTCGTATGGCGTCACGGAGAGCCGGAAGACCTCGCGCCAGTACCTCGCGTACGACGCGATCCCCGCGGCTGTCACGTCGTCGAGCTCGGCCTCGGTCGCATCAGGTCCCAGGACGCGACGCAGGTTGCTGCGCAGCCGCGCCACCCCGCTGCCGCCTCGGCGCACGGCGACGTCGGCGCCGAGGTCGAAGGCGCGGCGCGCCACGCCCTCGGGCAGCGCGCGCACGGCGCCCCACCCGGCGGCGTACCCGAGGTACTGCAGGCGCGGCGGGAGATCCACTACGACGACGCGGCAGCGACGGCCTGCGCGCGCACGAACACCATCCGCTGCGCGATCGTCACGACCGACGCCACGGCCAGCACCCACAGAAGACCGGCGAGGACGTACGGCACGCCGAGTCCGTCGAGCCCGGTCCCGACCAGCACCAGGATCAGCCGCTCGGCGCGCTCCGCGATGCCGACGTCGCAGCGCAGCCCCAGCCCCTCGGCGCGCGCCTTCACGTAGGAGATGACCGCCCCGGCGACCAGGCAGAACAGCGCGAGCCCGGCGAGCCACGGCTGGTCGTCGTCGCCGCGCGCGAAGTGCCAGACGACCGCCGCGAACATGGCGCCGTCGGTCACCCGGTCGAGCGTCGAGTCGAGCAGCGCGCCCCACACCGTGGCTCCGCCGCGGGCCTTGGCGAGCGCGCCGTCGAGCATGTCGAACAGCACGAAGCCCCACACGACCAGGGTGCCGACGAAGAGCCGGCCGGAGCCGAGGACGACGGCACCGCCGATCGCGCCGCAGGTGCCGATGATCGTCAGCCGCGTTGGCCGTCAGCGGGGTCCGCGCGAGACCGCGGACGACGGGTGCGACGGCCCGTCCGATCGGCGCGCGGGCCTTGTTGAGCATGGCGGACACCCTACCGGCGGTCGGCCCTCGCGACCCCGGGGCTTGTCGGCCCGCGTCGTGCGGGTGGAGAGTCCTCGGCACGTGGCAGTGCCCTCCGGTCCGACGACCGGCCCCAGCCCTGGGAGGAACCGTGGCCAGCTCGCCCGGCAATGTGCGCAACGTCGTCCTGGTCGGCCACTCCGGAGCCGGCAAGACGACCCTCGTCGAGGCCCTCCTCGTGGCGACCGGGGCGCTCACCCGCGCCGGTCGCGTCGAGGACGGCACCACGACCACAGACTTCGACGACGCCGAGGTCAGACAGCAGCGCTCCGTCTCCCTCGCTCTCGCGCCGATCGAGCACAACGACATCAAGGTCAACCTGCTCGACGCACCCGGGTACGCCGACTTCGTCGGCGACCTGCGGGCGGGACTGCGCGGCGCGGACGCCGCGCTGTTCGTGGTCTCCGCGGTCGACGGCATCGACGGCGCGACGCGGCATGCTCTGGGACGAGTGCGCCAACGTCGTCGATGCCGCGCGCGGTCGTCATCACGCAAGCTCGACCGTGATCGCGCCGACTTCGAGGAGACCGTCGCGCTCTGCCAGCGCGTGCTTCGGCGAGGGCGTGCTGCCGCTCTACCTGCCGCTGCACACCGACGACGAGCAGCGTCGGCGGCGTCATCGGCCTGCTCTCGCAGCGGGTCTTCGACTACTCGTCCGGCTACGCGCGTCGAGCGTGCTCCCGACCCTGAGCACCTGCCGCTGATCGCAGGAGGCGCGCAACGAGCTGATCGAGGGGATCATCGCCGAGAGTCCGAGGACGAGACGCTGATGGACCGCTACCTCGCCGGCGAGGACATCGACACGAAGGTCCTCATCGACGACCTCGAGACGGCGGTCGCCCGCGGCTCCTTCTACCCGGTGCTCGCCACCGCGGCGACGACCGGCTGGGCATGGCCGAGCTGCTCGAGGTGCTCACCTCGGCCTTCCCGTCACCGCTCGAGCACCCGCTGCCGGCCGTCACCTCGCCTAGCGGCGACCCGCGCGAGCCGCTCGCCTGCGACCCGTACGGCCCCCTCGCCGCCGAGGTCATCAAGACGACGACCGACCCGTACGTCGGGCGCGTCTCGCCTGGTCCGGGTGTTCAGCGGCACGCTGCGGCCCGACATGGTCGTGCACGTCTCCGGCCACGGCCTCGCCGAGCGGGGCCACGAGGACCACGACGTCGACGAGAAGGTCGGTGCGCTGTCGTCACCGCTGGGCAAGCACGCAGCGGCCGGTCACCGAGTGCATCGCGGGCGACATCTGCGCCGTCGCCAAGCTGCAGCGGGCCGAGACCGGCGACACGCTCTCCGACAAGGACAACCCGCTGCTGATCGAGCCGTGGGAGATGCCCGAGCCGCTGCTGCCCGTCGCGATCGAGGCCACCAGCAAGGCCGACGAGGACAAGCTCGGCACCGGGCTGAACCGCATCGTCGCCGAGGACCCGACCGTGCGGCTCGAGCGCAACGTCGAGACCCACCAGCTGGTGCTCTGGACGATGGGCGAGGCGCACGCCGACGTGCTGCTCGACCGGCTCAAGTCGAAGTACGGCGTCAGCGTCACGACCGTCGACGTACGGGTGCCCCTGCGCGAGACGTTCAGCAGCAAGGCCGGCGGGCTGGGCCGGCACGTCAAGCAGTCGGGCGGGCACGGCCAGTTCGCGGTGTGCACCATCGAGGTCGAGCCCCTGCCCAGCGGCGGGGGCTTCGAGTTCGTCGACAAGATCTTCGGCGGCTCCGTGCCCAACCAGTTCATCCCGTCGGTCGAGAAGGGCGTCGCGGGCGCAGATGGAGCGCGGCGTCGTCGCCGGCTACCCGCTCGTCGACATCAAGGTCGACGCTCACTCGACGGCAAGGCGCACTAGCGTCGACTCCTCCGACATGGCGTTCCAGATCGCCGGCGGGATGGCGCTGAAGGAGGCCGCGAAGAGCGGCGACGTCGCGCTGCTCGAGCCGGTCCTCGAGATCGGCGTGCTGGTCCCCGATGAGTACGTCGGCGCCGTGATGAGCGACCTGTCGTCACGGCGCGGGCGGGTATCCGGCACCGAGCCGGTCGGCATCGGCCGCACCCTGGTCCACGCCGAGGTGCCGGAGACCGAGGTCGTGCGCTACGCGATCGACCTGCGGTCGCTGTCGCACGGCAGCGGCTCGTTCTCGCGGACGTTCGCGCGCCACGAGCCGATGCCGTCGCACCTCGCCGCCAAGGTCGTCACCGCCTCGGGCAGCTAGCGCGGAGGCCAGGCGGCGGCGAGGGCGGCGCGGCTGTCGGCGAGCAGCTGTGGCAGCACCCGGGTCTGCCCGACGACCGGCATGAAGTTCGTGTCGCCGCCCCAGCGCGGCACGACGTGCTGGTGCAGGTGCGCGGCGATGCCGGCCCCGGCAACCGCCCCGAGGTTGAGCCCGACGTTGAAGCCCTGCGCACCAGACACCTCGCGCAGCGCTCGGATCAGCGCGTCCTGCGTCAGCGCCGCGACCTCCGCGCACTCCTCGGCGGTCAGCTCGTCGAAGTCCGCGACGTGCCGGTAGGGCACCAGCATCAGGTGACCGGGGTTGTAGGGGTAGAGGTTGAGGACGGCGTACGCCGTCTCCCCGCGAGCGACGATCAGCGCCTCGACGTCGTCGAGCGACGTGATGTCGCAGAACGGGCAGCCCTCGCCCTTGCCGTCCCTTGATGTAGGCCAGCCGGTGGGGCATGTAGAGCCGCTGGAACCCGTCCGGATGGCCGACGCCGGCCTGCTGGTCGTGATCCGCGTTGTCGGTCACTCGGCCGGGACCGCCGCGGGCACCTCGACCGGGGAGACCCGCGCAGCGCATGCGGGTCCACGAGCCGCTGCGCCACCACCGCGAGGATCTCGGCGATCGCGTCGTCGACGGGGACGCCGTTGGCCTGGGTGCCGTCGCGGTAGCGGAACGAGACCGCGCCCGCGGCGATGTCCTCGGCGCCGGCGATCAGCATGAACGGCACCTTCGGACTTCTGCGCGTTGCGGATCTTCTTCTGCATCCGGTCGTCGCTGGTGTCGACCTCGACGCGGATGCCGGCCGCCTTCAGCCGGGCCGCGACGTCGAGCAGGTAGCCGTCGAAGTCGGCGTGCACCGGGATGCCGACGACCTGCACCGGCGCGAGCCACGCCGGGAACGCGCCGGCGTAGTGCTCGGTCAGCACGCCGATGAACCGCTCGATCGAGCCGAACTTCGCCGAGTGGATCATCACCGGCTGCTGGCGGGTGCCGTCGGCGGCCTGGTACTCCAGCTCGAAGCCCTTGGGCTGGTTGAAGTCGTACTGGATGGTCGACATCTGCCAGGTGCGCCCGATCGCGTCCTTGGCCTGCACGGAGATCTTCGGGCCGTAGAACGCCGCGCCGCCCGGGTCGGCGACCAGCTCGAGACCGCTGTCGATCGCGCACTGCTCGAGCACCGACGTCGCGGTCGCCCAATCCTCGTCGGAGCCGACGAACTTGTCCGGCTTGCTGTCGTCCCTGGTCGAGAGCTCGAGGTAGAAGTCGCTGATGCCGAAGTCGCTGAGCAGGCCGAGGATGAAGGTCAGCAGGTGCTTGATCTCTGCCGGCGCCTGCTCCGCGGTGACGTACGAGTGCGAGTCGTCCATGGTGAGGCCCCGGACGCGGGTCAGGCCGTGCACGACGCCGGACTTCTCGAAGCGGTAGACCGACCCGAACTCGAACAGCCGCAGCGGCAGCTCGCGGTAGGACCGGCCGCGCGACTTGTAGATGAGGTTGTGCATCGGGCAGTTCATGGCCTTGAGGTAGTAGTTCGCGCCCTCCATCTGCATGGGCGGGAACATCGTGTCGGCGTAGTACGGCAGGTGCCCCGACGTGTGGAACAGGCCCTCTTTGGTGATGTGCGGCGTGCCGACGTACTCGAAGCCCTCCTCGATGTGACGTCGGCGTACGTAGTCCTCCATCTCCCGCTTGAGCACACCGCCCTTGGGGTGGAAGACCGGGAGACCGGAGCCGAGCTCATCGGGGAACGAGAACAGGTCGAGCTCCGCGCCGAGCCTGCGGTGGTCGCGCTTCTCCGCCTCCTCGAGCATGGTGAGGTGCGCCTTCAGCGCGTCCTTGCTCTCCCACGCGGTGCCGTAGATGCGCTGGAGCTGCTCGTTCTTCTCGTCGCCGCGCCAGTAGGCCGCGGCCGAGCGCATCAGCTTGAACGCCGGGATGTCGCGAGTAGTAGGCAGGTGCGGGCCGCGGCAGAGGTCCTTCCACTTCAGCTCGTCGCCGGCGTGGTTGTCGTAGATGGTCAGCTCGCCGGCGCCCACCTCGACAGAGGCGTCCTCGTCCGCCTCGCCGCCCTGACCTTTCAGACCGATCAGCTCGAGCTTGAACGGCTCGTGGGCGAGCTCGGCGCGCGCGTCATCGTCGGTGACGACCCGGCGCGAGAACGTCTGCCGCTGCCGGGTGATGTCGCTCATCTTCTTCTCGATGACCGCGAGGTCCTCGGGGGTGAACGGCCGCTCCGGCTTGAAGTCGTAGTAGAAGCCGTCCTTGATCGGCGGCCCGATGCCGAGCAGCGTGCCCGGGAAGAGCTCCTGCACGGCCTGGGCGAGCACGTGCGCGCAGGAGTGCCGCAGCACCGCGCGACCGTCGTCCGACCCGTAGGTCACGGCCTCGACGACATCGCCCTCGGCGACGACGTGCGCGAGGTCGCGCAGCTCGCCGTTGACCCGGGCCACCGCGACGCCGGTCGCGCCCGCGGCCTTGAGCGCTTCTCCGGCCGTCGTGCCGGCCGCCGCCGAAGCAGGCGATCCGTCGACGGTCAGGGCGAACTCGGCCACGGTGACGTTTCCTCTCGACATCCGCCGACGCGGATACGCCGACCGTCAATCGATCCTAGTGGCGGTGCGCCCGGCGAGCCGCGCGACTTTCTCGGCGAGCTCAGCGATCGCGAACGGCTTGGAGAGGTAGTCGTCAGCGCCGAGTCGCGCGGCGCGCTCCCGGTCCAGCGCGCTGTTGCGCACCGTGCACAGCAGCACCGCCGGGTGCCCGAACACCGCAGGTTCGGCTCGGATGCTCTCCAGCACGTCCCAGCCGTCGACCACCGGCATCTGCACGTCGAGCACCATCACGGACACCGCGCCCGGTCCCCCGCTGCGCAGAGCCGCGAGCGCCGCCGGGCCGGACTCGACCCCGAACGCGTCGTGGCCGTCAGCGCGGAGGACCTGCGTGATGAGCAGCCGCAGGTCCTCCGCGTCGTCGACCACGAGCAACCGCGCACCCCCGGACCCGTGGGCGCCCGGTGTCATCGCGGGACGACCTCGCGGGAGTCCGCGACGCGCGGGCCAGGGATGACCGCGGAGGGGCGGGGGGCGGCCGGCACCGCGCCGCGTGAACCCTCGTTCCACGAGCCCACGGCCGCGCCGATGTACAGCGAGCGGACCACCCACAGGAAGTAGAACGCGGCCGGGACAGCGAGCCAGTCGATGGTCATGCCGTGCGGCTCGAGCTCGTAACGGCCGGTGAGCGCGTAGACGACCCACGCGGCGTGCATCAGGGCGCAGGTGGGGAACACCGCGGTCAACGACAGGCCCGAGACGGACCATCCGCCGAGCGGGCCGCGGTTGCGCAGCTGGGTGCGCAGCAGGTACCACCCGATCAACGAGTAGAGCGCCACCAGCAGCAGGTTGGGTGCGAGGGTGGACCGCATCGTGATCCCGCGCCTCGCGACGGTCGCGGTGACGCCGCCGACCATCACCGCGGCGTACGCCGCCGACGCCCACGGGAGGAGCCGAAGCCACCGGGGAGTACCGCTGACGAACCGGTCCCCGCGACCGCCGACCGTCGCCTCCACGCGCAGGAGGAACCAGGTGATCCCGGCGGGAGCGCCCATCGCCACCGCGAGCAGCTCGAGCCCGCCCGCCGAGCGGCCGGCGAAGGCGAGATGCAGGCCGTGCTCGAGGTGGTGCGGTCCGCAGGTGAACGCCATGGTCACCCACGCGACGCCGAAGTGCGACAGGCCCATCTCCGCCCAGCCGCGTCGCAGGTCGACGATCGTGATGAGCCCGTACGAGAGGTAGACGGCACCAAGGAGCAGGCTGAGGGCGGCGAGCGCGACAGTCACGACGACTTCACCCCTTCGGTCGGCGCCGGTACGCCGATCTGCCGCATGAACTCCCGCACCATCGAGCGCTCCCCCAGGCCGGTCGGCGACGTGGGCTCTGACGGCGGCGCGGGCTCTGGCACGGAGGTGCGCCGCAGCGAGACGGTGAACGTCGAGCCGACTCCTCGCCGGCTCTGCACCTCGACGGCTCCTCCGACGCTCTCGACGAGGGACGCCACGATGTAGAGCCCGATCCCGGTGCCGCCGAACTCGCGACGGTCGTTGGAGTCGGCCTGCCAGAACTTGTCGAAGCAGTGCGCCATCTGCGCGGCGTCCATGCCGATGCCGGAGTCGTCCACCGCGATCCGCGTGTGCTCCACGCCTTCCATCACGGTGACGGTCACCGGGCCGCCGGCCGGCGAGTACTTGATCGCGTTGTCGACCAGGTGGTCGATGACGGTCGCGACGACCTGCTCGTCGGCGAGCACCCGGGCGAACGGGAGATCGGCCGTCAGCAGGACCTCTCGTCGCCCCGCCATCGCCACCGCCTCGGTCCGCTCCTTCAGCACCGGCAGCAGGTCGATGCTGGTCGTCTCCACGACCAGTCGGCCGGCCTCGATGCGGCTTGACAGCAGCAGCCGCTCGACGATCGCGGTGAGCTCGCGCGCCCGGCCGGCGATCGCCTCGAGGCCGTACCGCGTCACGTCTGCCGGGACGTCGTCGCGCAGGAGCGTCTCGGCGAACCCGCGGATCACCGTGAGCGGGGTCTTCAGCTCGTGCGACGCCGTCGCCAGGAAGAGCGTCTTCGCCTCGTCGGCCTCCTTCAGGCGGGTGATGTCGCGCAGCGAGTGGACGACCTCGAGCAGCGCGCCGGTCTCGTCGTACAGGGGGGACGCGTTGGCCAGCAAGGGCTGCCGCGTGCCGTCGGACCGGGCCCGCCAGACCTCGATGCCGAACAGACTGGGGGCCTGGGCGAACAGCTGCTGGAGTCCGCAGCCGGCGGAGCAGCTGATGCGCCGCTCGCCGTGGCACAGCGCGAGAACCTCGCCGCAGAGCCGACCGCCGGCGACGTCGGCCCCGAGCAGCTCCACGGCCGCGGGATTGGCTTCTGCTACCACGCCCGACGCGTCGGTGACGACCACGCAGTCGGCGACGCGGGCGAGGATCGCGTCGGCCTTCGACGCCAGCCGCACCGACCGTGCCTCCGCGCGCCGCTGCTCCGACGTCGCGCGCTGGACGACGACGAGGAGCAGCGTGAGCGTGACCGCGAAGAGCGCGACGATCAGCCGGTCGAGCCGCTCGGGCGGTGCGAGCTGGGACTCGCCGAGCAGGACGAGCAGCATGGCTCCGATGACGAGGGCGAGGCCGAACACCCGGCCGCCGGTGTAGGCGCCGAGCACCACGACGACGGAGTAGCCCGCGAGCGCCACCGGGGCGGACCCGCCGACCACGAGATGCAGGGCGAGGATCATCGACAGGTCGCCCAGCGCACCCAGCACCCGCACGGTCCGGACCGTTCGGGTGCTGGCCGCGAGAGCGAGCAGCCCGGCGAACGGCACCCACGCGTAGCCGCAGATAGCCAGCATCACGTCGGCCTCGTGACTGCGGCTGCTCAGCAGGGAGGCGCCGAGTGCGACCGCTGTCGCGAGCAGCACCCGGCCCCGGGCGACGATCAGCTCGGCGGCGATGTCCTGCTCATGGCCGCGCGAGCGGTCTCGCAGGCGCGCGGCGGAGAGCCCCAGGGGGCGACGGGCAGCCACAACCCCGAGTGAAGCAACCGATCGGCCGAGCGGAGGGCGAACGACGATTCGTCCCCCGAGAACGGATGCCGATTCCGGGTCACCCGCGACAAACCGATGTCAGAACTCCTCGCGGACCTCCGCGGCCCAACGGCGCTCGAGCTCGTCGAGGCTGATGCCCAGCGCCTTGCGGCAGGCGAGGTCGATGCGGTGTCGCACCGTCCCCGGCCCGAGGGCGCCGGCGTCGCCGGTGGCCTCGTAGAAGCGGATCAGGCCCTCTCGGCCGGCCAGCCGCTCGACCGTCCGGGCGACGAGGAACGCCTCGGCGTACGACCGGAAGATCCGCTCGCCCCCGCCGACCAGGAACTGGTAGTCCTCCGGCAGCCGGCCGGTGAACTGACCCCGGCGGACGGCCGTCGCGACGGGAGTGAGGCCGACAGCGCTGGCGCCCTCGCCGAGCTGCTGAGCGACACCCTCCTCGAACCACGCGGTGAAGTAGGCACCCGAGCTCTCCCGGGTCGCGACGTGGATCAGCTCGTGGGCGAGGATGCGCCGCCGCTCGTCGGTGCTGTTGCCGAGGAAGTTCTCGGGGTTGATGAGCACCCGGCTGCCGGTGAAGCGCAGCGACAGGTCGTCCTGGTCGACGCTGGCCGCCGCGAAGGCGACGAAGTTGTCGAGCGGGAACGTCGCGAGGATGCGCTTGCCGAGGTCGTCGGCGTTGCGCGGCAGCTCGATGACGACGCGCTTCTTCCACGGCCGCGTCCACACCGGCTCGACCCGGTCGAACGCGGCCTCGGCCTCGCTCAGCACCTTCGGCGCGTCGTCGGCGCGGTTGTCGGGGAACAGCGCCAGGAAGTGCTCGGACGACTGCGTGCGGATCGGCGCGAAGTCCCAGGCGTGCCGCGCGGATTGCAGCCCGATGTCGTCAGCGCCGTCGTCGGCCGCGACCAGCCAGCGGCCGGACGTGTCGCGGGTGACCGTCAGGAACAGCGCCTCGATCTCCGCGCTGCGCTCGTCGTACCCGCCGGCGATGGCGATCGACTCCTCCACGGCGACCAGGACGGTGTCCTCGCCGTACTTGCGCCGGTCCTTCGACCGGGAGAGGTCGGCCACGTCCTCGACGTCCGGGACGAGTGTGTACGTCGCGAAGGTCACCCCGCGCGCGTTGGCGACCTGGGCGCTCTGCCGCGCGACGAACGCCCGGTCGCGCGGGTCGACCGTGGCGACGTACGCCGCCACGTCGTGGCGCCGGAAGGCGTCGGCGCGGGCAGTCAGCATCGGCGTCAGCGCGCGGGCGATCGCCTCGGGACTGCGGTCCACCGCCGGCAGGACCGCCGAGCCCGGCACGGCCACCGCCACTCCGGTGCCGAGCCCGAGCGCGACGAGCGCGACGGCCGCCGCCTGGCGGACCTGCGCTCCGCGAGCGCGACGGGCGGACATGGCGAGCATCGTAGGTCCGGACGCTCGCCCGGTTGGGTGAAAGGTGCCCGTCATGGGCTGCGGAGAGGGGGTTGCGGTGCTTTGATGGGCCGGTGAGCAGCCCGGACGACCTCGAGCGCGACGCGGCCCTTCGCGACGCCGTACGCGGCTGGCTGCGCGCGAGCGACCGGCTGGCCGCGGCGAGCGCCGACACCGCCGACGACCCGGACCTCTACACGGTGGTGCTGGAGCTGGCCGAGGAGGCCGGGGTCGCCAAGCTGCGGATGCAGCGCGCGCTGGTCGAGCTCGGCTGGGCCCCGCCGGCCAGTGTGCGAGAGCTCCCGCGGACCTAGCGGCGCCATGACCCTCGACCTGCACCGGAGCGATCACGGCGGGCACTGCTTGCTCGAGGTGCACGGCGAGGTCGACCTGGCGACGTCGCCGATGCTGCGGGAGCACCTTCGCGACCTGCTCGAGGACCCGCCGCGGGCCGTGGTCGTCGACCTCGCCGACGTGCCGTTCCTCGACTCGACCGGCCTGGGCGTGCTGGTCGCGGCGTACAAGCGCGCGGCCGCCCTCGGTGTGCCCCTGAGCCTGGCCCGGCCGCGCCGGATCGTCGCCAACGCCCTGACCCTGGTGCGGATCGACACGGTGATCCCGGTGCACGCCACCATCGAGGACGCCGTCCGCGAGGCCGAGGGTGCCGCGGCGTCCAGCTAGCCGTCACGACTCGGCAGGGCGCAGCGCGGTCCGCGTCGAAGTCAGCGCTGCTGCCAGGGGGGACGCTCGTCGACCCTGCCGACCCGACAGGACCTGCGATGCGCGCCCTGCCCCCTCGCCGCCTCCGTGGCGTGCTCGCCCTCGCCGTCGTCGCCGCCGTGGCGATGCCGCTCGTCGGAGCCCAGGCGGTCACGCCGGCGCGGCCGGCGCCGGTCGGCCACCTCGGCACGACGTACACGCCGTTCGTCGGGGCGCTGCACGCGCACAGCGCCTACTCCGACGGCTACCCGAACACCAACCCGGGCGTCTACTACGCGTCCGGCAAGTCGCACGGGCTCGACTTCCTCATGGGCAGCGACCACTCCAACGCGCTGGCCCTGCCGCTGACCGCGAGCGAGCAGTGCCTCGGCCCCGGTGTCGTGGACTGCCCGGGCGGTGACTCGAGCAACCCGGCCGGCACCGCGACCAAGTGGCCCGAGACGCAGAAGTACGCCGACGCCGCGACGACCGCGAGCTTCAGCGCGGTGCGCGGCTTCGAGTGGACCAGCGACCGCTACGGCCACATCAACGTCTACTTCTCGAAGAACTACGCCAACGCCAAGGCCGACAACGCCGGCTACGTGTCGATGACTGCCTTCTACGAGTGGCTCAACCGCCGGCCCGAGCTGCAGGGCGGCGGCGACGGGATCGCGACCTTCAACCACCCCGGCGACAAGGACCTCCCGGGCGCGCCGCAGGCCGCGGACCTGAACTGGAACGACTTCGCGTACGACGCGGCCAGCGACGACCGCATGGTCGGCATCGAGCTCTACAACTCGGGCGAGGAGAAGGACATCAACGGCGCGAGCGCGCCGCCCGGGGGCTACTACGCGCACGCGCTGGACAAGGGATGGCACCTCGGCCCGGTGGGCGCGGAGGACCTCGGCCACGACCCCGGCGACGACTGGGGCAACCGCAGCTCCGGCGGGACCGTCCAGGCCAAGACCATCATCCTGGCGACCGACCGCTCCCCCGCCGCGCTGAAGGCGGCCATGCTGGCCCGGCGCTTCTACGCCAGCTTCAACCGCGACGTCCGGCTCGACTGGAAGGTCGACGGCAACGTCATGGGCTCGCGGCTGAGCCGCCCGGCCGGGTCCGGCCTGTCGATGACCGGCACGGCGAGCTGGCCGGGTCACCCCGGGCTCACGCTGGAGGTCGTGACCAGCGGCGGCGCCGTCGTCGGCTCCGGTACCGACTCGATCACCATGACCCGGCCGGTGACCGCGGCCGAGAAGTACTACTTCCTGCGGGTGAAGTCGGGCAGCGCCTACGTCGGCTACAGCTCGCCCGTGTGGGTTGGCACGGCCGAGCGGACCGCGGTCGGCGAGTGGCTGGCCGGCGACCTGCACGTCCACACCTGCAACTCGCACGACGTCTACTGCGGGCCGGACGACGACAACACCGGCCCGGAGGACTTCTACACGGCAGGCGGCACGGTTGAGGAGCGCTTCCTCGAGGCGTCCGCCCGCGGCCTGGACTACCTCGCGATCACCGACCACCAGCGCCCGGAGTCGGTCGACGACCCGGGCTTCGGCACGCACGGCGTCGTCGGCGTACCGGGATACGAGAACTCCATCAGCGGGCACGCCCAGATGCTCGGTGCGACGAAGGTCTACCCCTACGGCAGCGCCGACTCGAAGACCCCGGCCGGCATCGCCGGCGCCAACGCGATGGCCGACGCGCTGCGCGCTGACGGCGGAGTGTTCCGCGCCAACCACCCCGAGGACGACCTGGACCACGAGCTGGTCGACTGCGCCGACACCGGCAACGGCGACGGCCCGCGCAGCTGGCGCTACGGGTACGACGTGCGCGTCGACTCGGTCGAGGTCTGGAACGTCAGCCATCTCATCCAGCCCCCGCTGCCCGGCAACTCGCCGAACAAGGACAACATCCGCTTCTGGGAGTGCTGGCTCGACCGCGGCGCGCACGTCGCAGCGACCGGCGGCAGCGACTCGCACTGGCTGTCGACCTCCGCGGTGCAGGGCGTCGGCAACCCGACCACCTGGGTCTACGCCCGCGAGCGCAGCGCGCGAGGCGTCCTCCAGGCGATCCGCGAGGGCCGCACGTCGATCTCCCTGAACCCGCCGACCGAGGGCGCGGGGCTGCTCCTGCTGGAGGCCGATCGCGATGGCGACGGCGACTACGAGTCGATGCTCGGCGACACCGTGCCACCCGGTACGCCGATGCGCGTCCGCGCGACGGGCCTCCCCGGCGCCGGGCTGGTCGAGGTGCTGGCCAACGACGCGGTCCTCCTCGACGAGGAGCCGCTCACCCCGGGCGGCGCGGTGGAGTTCACCGCGCCCAACCAGGCCGGCTGGGTCTACGCGCGGCTGCTCACCCCCGAGTCGGTCGAGACGCGACGCTCGATCTGCGACCAGCAGGTCGGCGACCAGACGACGTACTGCCGGGCGCCGGTCGGCGTGCTGGCGATGACGTCGGCGATGTACCTCGGCGACGTCGCGCCGTCGGCCGACGTACCGGAGGTGCCGCTCACCTGGCTGCTGCCGCTCGCCATGGTCGCCACCCTCACCGCGGGTGTCGGACTGGCCCGTCGCCGAGCTGGCTGACCAACCCGCAACGGACGAACGGCCCGCGCCAGAGGTGCGGGCCGTTCGGACGTGGCTGAGGTGGGCGGGTCAGGTGGCCAGGCGGCGGCGGCGCGCGGCGGTCAGGCCGAAGACCTCGCGCACCGGCCTCGAGAGCACGCTGTCGTTGAGCGAGCCGCGCGCCGATGACATCAGCTCGCCGACCGGCCTGGACAGCACGCTGTCGTTGAGCGATCCACGCGCCGCGCTGAAGACCTCGCTGACCGGGCGGAACAGCACGCCGTCCACGGGTGCGCCGACGATGTTCTGGGCGAGGGGCTGCTCAGGGAGGACGACGGTCGCCTCCGGCACGAAATAGGTGTCGTTGTGCTCCTCGACCACCGGCTCGTACTCGTAGAGCGAGTAGTCGTACTTCTGCCCGTTCATGGCGCTCCGTGGCGTCGTTCCTGCAGGGAGAACTCGCCTTCCCAGTGTCGAACATCGTTCGCGGACTTTAGAGGCCCGTCCGGAGCGCAGTCGGCTCTGCAGTCGATGAGCGGACGCTGACCCGTTCGGCCTAATACGGCGGGTCACGAACAGCACGGATGGCGAGGGTCAAGCAAGGTGGGCGTAGCTGGTTTCGAACCAGCGACCTCTCGCGTGTGAGGCGAGCGCTCTAGCCACTGAGCCATACGCCCTGCGTGCGGGCGACAACCTACCTCAGGCTCAGGCGGTGGTCGTCTTCGTCGCGCCCTGGACGAGCGGGATGGACGGGGTGGTCGGAGCGACCCGACCCGGCTCGCGGGAGATCGCGATCGCGGCGATCCGGTCGATAGGCCGATCGAGCCGCGACTCGACCACGTTGACGTGGTCGTCCTCGCGGACGTCGAAGGTGTCCACCGCGTGGAAGCCGCCGGTGGTGTCCTGGTACCAGATGACGTAGATGCTCGACTGCTCGTTGCGAGGAAGCCCGTCGACCAGCAGCACGACGTCGGTGCCGCGGACCAGCGCGGTGCCCTTCGCGCCGCTGCCGGAGCTCATCGGCACCCGGACGGTCGCCGGGTCGGCGGCGAGGTCCTGGACGCGCTCCATTCGCGCGACCGTGCGCTGGGACAGCTCCGCGTTGCCGCGCAGGTTGACGTTCCACACCGCGAGTCCGACGACGAGCGCGACGCCGGCGGCGACGCTGACCAGCCGGGTCCACGCCGGAACGCGGCTCTCGGCCCGGATCTGCGCGAGGCGCGGCAGGTCGGGCAGCGAGCGCAGCGGGGTCGCGGGGATGGCCGGCCGATCCGAGCGCGCGACGGCGTCGAGGATCGAGTCCTTCAGCCCGGCCGGCGGGTCCGCCGGCTCGGCGGCGTAGGCGAGGTGCGACGCGACCGCGGTCATCTCGGCGATCGTGCGCTCGCAGGCCGCGCAGCCGCGCAGGTGCCGGGCGAAGCGCTCCTCGTCCTCGGGCTCGAGTGCGGACAGGACGTGGCCGACGGCCAGCTCCTCCCACTTCTCGTGCTCGGCGGTCATCGGGCCCACTTCCCCTGCTCGTCGGCGGCGTCGAGGTTGACCTCGAGAGAGTCGCGCAGCCGGCGCATGCCGGCCAGCATCCGGGTCTTGACGGTGCCGAGCGGCGTCTTGGTGAGCTGGGCGATCTCGCGCTGGGTGTAGCCGCCGAAGTAGGACAGCACGAGGGCCTCGCGCTGCAGGTCGGGCAGCTCCTCGAGCGCGCTGCGCACCCGGTCGCGGCGCAGCATCGACCACACCTCGTCCTCGGGCGAGCGCTGGTCGGACTCGGTGAACTCGAGGACGTCGGCCGACGTACGCCGCTTGCGCAGGTTCTCCTCGCGCCGGACCGAGTCGACCGCCTTGTGGTGCGTCATCGACAGCAGCCAGCTGGAGAAGCCCCCGCGACTCGGGTCGAAACGGGACGCATCCCGCCATACCGTGAGGAACACCTCCTGCACGACGTCCTGCGCGAGCTGGTCGTCGGTGAGGATCCGCCGGGCGAGGCCGTAGCAGGGGCGGCCGTAGCGGCCGTAGAGCGCCTCCAGCGCCGCGGCGTCGCCCTCGGTGACGAGCGCCACCAGGGCGCTGTCCTCAAGTGCGTCGTAGCCGCGCGCTGGCGTCACGGTGGAGGTCCTCACGGCTTCTCTTCGCACCGGGTGGCGCATCGGATGGGTTCCCGACGGGCGCCGGTCGAGGTGTCGCCCACGTTACGCCCTCGTACCCTCCTGCCCCGATCGGCGGCGGCGCAGTCCAGATCGGGCGATTAGATGCCGATACGTCTACCAGACGGCCGTCATCCGGCCCGGAAATCCGCGCCGCCGGCGTCACCCGCTGGCGGCGCAGTCGTTGCCCAGGACGTCCACCACCACGGCCACGGAAGGCAACCAGTGACCTCGCGTCCCACGACCGTCAGCGCGGATCTCGAGCTCCGCCTCGTCGTACCCGGCAGCCCGTCGCTGCCCGTCCTGGCCAGCATCCGCTACGTCCTCGACGACCCGTACGCCGTCCACGTGACGTTCCACACCGGTGGTGACCGCGGCACGGTCGAGTGGAGCTTCGCCCGCCAGCTGCTGACCGACGGCCTCACCCAGCCGACCGGCGAAGGTGACGTCAAGGTGTGGCCGAGCCACGTCGACGGCCAGGCCACCGTCTTCCTCGCGCTGTCGTCGCCGTCCGGCCAGGCGGTCTTCGAGGTCGGCCTGCACGACCTGGCCGAGTACCTCACGTCGTCGTACACGCTCGTCCCCACCGGCTCGGAGAGCGACTACGTCGACATCGACGCCGAGCTCGCGCTGCTGCTCTGGACGGACGAGGACTAGAGCAGGACCGGCCTCACTCCCCGGCGACGACCGCTCCCGCGACCACCGT
This sequence comes from uncultured Actinomycetota bacterium, assembly GCA_963765815.1. Lineage (GTDB taxonomy): Bacteria > Actinomycetota > Actinomycetes > BP-191 > BP-191 > DATLNF01. The sequence continues at coordinate 309,735 of CAVXXT010000003.1, forward strand.
CGCGCGGGCGGGGCGGGCGCCGAGGTGCGCGACCAGGTCGGCTTCGTGGCCGGCCTCCAGGATCACCAGGTCCCCCGCTGATCCGTCGGAGAGCCGGCCGACATCGCTGCGGCGCAGGCTCTTCGCCGACCCCGCCGTCGCCGCCCGGAGCGCCTGCTCGACGCTGAGCCCGAGCAGCAGGCAGGCCAGCTGCACGGCGTAGGGCATCGACTCGCACCACGACGTGCCGGGATTGCAGTCGGTGCCCAGCGCCAGCGTCACGCCGGCGTCGGTGAGGACCCGCGCGCTGTCCCACGCCGTTCCCCGGGTCGACAGCGTCGCGGTCGGCAGCAGCACTCCGACCACACCGCGCTCGGCCATCGCGCGGGCGCCTCCCTCGTCGACGTGCTCCAGGTGGTCCGCGCTGGCGCAGCCCGCCTCGGCGGCCAGTGCGGCCGCGCCGGTGTTGGCCAGCTGCTCGGCGTGGACGCGGGTGAGGAGACCGGCGACCTTCGCCGCACGCAGCAGCCGACGGGTCTCGTCGATGTCGAACGCGCCCTCGTCGCAGAACACGTCCGCCCAGCGCGCTCCGCGGGCCGCCGCGGCCGGCATGTGCTCGGCGACCAGCTCGACGTACGCCGACCGGTCACCCTCCGGCCGGCCGTGTGCGCCGAGGAACGTGCGCTCGACCCGCACCGGCGTACGCCGGTCGACGTCGGCGATGACGTCCAGGAGCGCGATCTCCGCCCACGGCTCGTGGGCATAGCCGGTCTTGATCTCGACCGTGGTCGTGCCGTTGGCGAGCATCGCGTCGACCCGGCCGAGGGTGAGGCGCACCAGCTCGTCGTGGCCGGCCGCGCGCGTCGCCGCGACGGTGGTGCGTATGCCCCCGCCGTCGTAGCGCTCGCCGCGGGTGCGCGCCGCGAACTCCGCGGTGCGGGTGCCGGCCCACACGACGTGGGTGTGCGCGTCGACGAAACCCGGCACGACGCAGGCGCCGGCGGCGTCGAGCTCGGGGCGGTCAGGGCCGACCGGCAGCTCCTTGTCCGGACCGGTCCATGCGACCCGACCGCCCTCGATCAGCAGCGCCGCGTCCTCGACCAGCCCCACGCCGACGTCTCCGGCCATCGTCAGCAGCCGGCCGATCCGGCGTACGACGAGGTCCGCCCCGCCGGTCACCGCTCGGGCTGCCACGCCGGGGCGTGCGTGCCCTGCTCCATCGGGATGCGGATGCCCACCGAGCGGGCGGTGTCGACAGCGGTCTCGTAGCCCGCGTCAGCGTGCCGCAGGACGCCCGTGCCCGGGTCGTTGGTGAGGACCAGCTCGAGCCTTCGTGCGGACTCGGGCGTGCCCTCGGCAACCGCGACCACGCCGGCGTGGATCGACTTGCCGATGCCCACTCCCCCGCCGTGGTGGACCGACACCCAGGACGCACCGCTGGCGGTGTTGAGCAGCGCGTTGAGGATCGGCCAGTCGGCGATCGCGTCGGAGCCGTCGCGCATCGCCTCGGTCTCGCGCTCGGGACTGGCGACGCTGCCGGCGTCGAGGTGATCACGGCCGATCACGATCGGCGCGCTGACGACGCCGCGCGCGACCAGCTCGTCGAACGCCGCGCCGGCGAGGTGGCGCTCGCCGTAGCCGAGCCAGCAGATGCGCGCGGGCAGGCCCTGGCCGGAGACGCGCGCGCGGGCGAAGCGGATCCAGCGGTGCAGCGGGTCGTTGTCAGGAAAAGCCGCGAGGACGGCGTCGTCGGTGGCGGCGAGGTCCTCGGGTGCGCCGGAGAGGCAGGCCCAGCGGAACGGGCCGGTGCCGGTGCAGAAGAGCGGCCGGACGTACGCCGCGACGAAGCCCGGGTAGTCGAACGCGTCGGCGACCCCGGCGTCGCGAGCCTGGCCGCGCAGTCCGTTGCCGTAGTCGAAGACGACCGCGCCCCTGCGCGAGTAGCCGAGCATCGCCTCGCAGTGAGCGGCCATGCCGGCGCGTGCGCGGTCGACGTACTCGGCGGGCTTCGTGCGCCGGAGCTCGGTGGCCTCGTCGACGGTGAGACCGGTGGGGACGTAGCCGTTGAGCGCGTCGTGGGCGGACGTCTGGTCGGTGACGACGTCGAACGGCTCGTCGCGCGCGAGCAGCTCGGGTACGACGTCGGCCGCGTTGCCGATGATGGCGATCGACAGCGCGCGACCGTCACGGGCGGCGCTGCGTGCGCGCTGGACACCGTCGTCGAGGGAGTCGGCGATCTCGTCGAGGTAGCCGTGGTCGAGCCGGCGCTGCGCCCGGGTGCGGTCGACCTCGATGCAGAGCGCGACACCTCCGTTGCCGGTGATCGCGAGCGGCTGCGCGCCGCCCATGCCGCCGAGGCCTGCGGTGAGGACGACGCGACCGGCGAGGCTGCCGCCGAAGTGCCGGCGGGCGACCTCGGCGAAGGTCTCGAACGTGCCCTGCAGGATGCCCTGGGTGCCGATGTAGATCCAGGAGCCCGCGGTCATCTGGCCGTACATCGTCAGGCCGAGCGACTCGAGCTCGCGGAAGTGCTCGGGCGTCGACCAGTCGGGCACCAGCATCGCGTTGGAGATCAGGACGCGCGGCGCCAGGTCGTGGGTCCGGACGACGCCGACGGGCTTGCCGGACTGGACCAGCAGCGTGTCGTCGGGCGCCATCGTGCGCAGCGTCTCGGTGATGACGTCGAAGGAGCGCCAGTCGCGCGCGGCCTTGCCGCTGCCGCCGTACACGACCAGGTCGTCGGGCCGCTCGGCGACGTCGGGGTCGAGGTTGTTGGCGAGCATCCGCAGCGCCGCCTCGGCGCCCCAGCTGCGGGCGGTGCGCTCGGCGCCGCGCGGCGCCCGGACCACTCTGGCTCCATGCATGGGCGCATCGTGCCACCGCCGAACCCTGTCCAGCACTCGGGGCTCTGACCGGCATGCGCTCCCACCTGCTCGTGACCTCCGCCGCTGTCGCCGTACTCGCCGTTGTCGCTCCGATCTCCTCGGCGACCGTCGGCCGGGCCCGCCCGGTGGTCGACCTGTCGATGGACTCCCCCGACCCGACCGACCCGGGCTGCGAGCAGATCCCGCCGGATGATCTGCCGGCCGTGCCGGCGGACACGTCGGATCGGCTGCCGATCGAGCTGCGGGTGCTGGTGGACCCGGCTGACCACGAGCTCGCGATCGGCTACATCGCCGACACGGTGGCGGCGTACGACCGGATCAATGTCGCGATGAAGGTCAGCTGGGACGTCGTGCCGATCCCGACGCCGAGGTCCACCGACCCGCGCGTCGACATGTTCGCGTTCATGCGGGCGCGCTACCACGGCAAGCGGCCGAAAGGCGTCGACGTGGTCTACCTGATGACGCGCTTCTGGGCCGGCGGCTTCGCCGACTGCATCGGCGGGGTGCGCGACGACGTCCACTCGTTCGCGCTGGGCAGCGTCGACTACGCGACCGAGGGCGTCGTCCCGGCGCCGTTCACCAACGAGGGCTACATCGCGGCGCACGAGATCGGGCACCTGCTCGGCGCGCACCACCACTACAGCAGCTGCGCGGAGGCGCACCCGTCAGCGGGCCTGCGTGGCGAGCCCGGGCCGTGCACTGTCATGACCCCGCTCGCGCACACGATGACGGGGACTTTCAGCACGCTCGAGACCGCGTTCATCCGCGACTACGTGCGGAAGTACGCCCGAGGGTGATCAGGCCAACGGACCGGCAACCGCCTCCGCAGCGGCGACGAGGTCGGACAGCATCCGGCGTACGGCGTCGATCTGCTGGGCCACCTCGCGGTCGACGGCCATGTGCGGGACATCCGCCCGAAGCCGCGCACGGACAGCGGCCGTCGCCGGCCCGGGCTCCGCGACGTCGGCGCGCAGGTCCAGGCCCTGCGCCGCGCAGAGCAGCTCGACGGCGAGGACGGTGCGGACGTTGTCGACGACCTCGGCCAGCTTGCGGACGGCGTGCCAGCCCATCGAGACGTGGTCCTCCTGCTTGCCGGAGGTCGGGATCGAGTCGACCGACGCCGGGTGGGACAGCACCTTGTTCTCGCTGACCAGGGCGGCGGCGGTGTACTGGGCGATCATGTAGCCGGAGTTGGTGCCGGCGTCCGGGGCGAGGAACGGCGGCAGCCCGCGGGAGAACGCCGGGTCGAGGATCCGGTCGACGCGCCGCTCGGCGATCGAGGCCAGCTCGCTCACCGCGATCGCGAGCATGTCGGCGGCGAACGCGAGTGGCTCGCCGTGGAAGTTGCCCGTCGTCAGGACCTCGCCGTCCATGACGACCGGGTTGTCGACGATCGAGCCGAGCTCGGTCTCGACGGTGCGGCGGGCGAACGCGAGGACGTCGCGGACCGCACCGTGCACCTGGGGCGCGCAGCGCAGGCAGTAGGAGTCCTGTACGGCGTGGTGGCTGTCCCGGTGGCTGGCCAGCAGCGGGCTCGACGCGAGCAGGCGGCGCAGGTTGGCGGCCGAGTCGGCCTGCCCGACGTGCGGCCGCAGCGCCTGCACCCGCTCGTCGTAGGACCGGTCGGTGCCGAGCTGCGCCTCCACGTCCATCGCGCAGGAGACATCTGCCGCCTTCACGAGGAGAGAGATGTCGTGGACGGCGAAGGCGAGCATCGCCTGCATCGGCTCGGTGCCGTTGAGCAGGCTCAGCCCCTCCTTCGGGCCGAGGACGAGCGGTGCGATGCCGTGCCGCGCGAGGACGTCCGCCGCCGGCTCGGCGTGGTCGGCGCCCGCGTCCTTGAGCCGGCCCTCGCCGATGAGGGGCAGGGCGAGGTGGGCGAGCTGCGCCAGGTCGCCGCTGCAGCCGACCGAGCCCTTCTCCGGGACTTCCGGCAGCAGGCCGAGGTCGAGCAGCTGCAGGAGCCGGGCCGGGAGGTTGGGGCGGCAGCCGGAGTAGCCGGCGGCGAGGGTGCGGGCGCGGAGCAGGAGCAGCGCGCGCACGACGTCGTCGGGAAGCGGCCGGCCGACCGCAGCGGCGTGCGACCGGACGAGCGCGTGCTGCATGGCGACCATGTCGCTGCCGCCGACGTGGGTGTCGGCCAGCGCGCCGAAGCCGGTCGTGACGCCGTACACGACGTCCGCGCGCTCCACCACGCCTGCCACGAAGGCGAGGCTGGCTGCCATCCGCTCGGGCACACCCGGTCCGAGCTCGGCACGCGCCGTGCCGCGGGCCACCTCGACGACCTCGTCGACGGTGAGCGGGTCGCCGGTGACCACCACGGTGCGCATGCCGCGGACCTTACCGAGGGTGCTCAGGGCAGGAACCAGCGGGACAGCGGTCGAATGGGCCAGGCATGACCAAGACCACTCGCCTGCTCGTGTCCTTGCTCGTCGCCCTGCCCACCGCCGCGTGGGCCGGCCCGGCCTCCTCGCCCGCTCCGGCTCCCCCGGCCGACGAGATCACCGCGACGCCCAACGCGACCCACGTCGGTCGGGTCACCTATCGCGGCGGCACCGACCTCGAGCTGACGAAGATCAAGGGCCGGCGCTACGTCGTCGCCGGCGCGCAGAACAACTACAACCCCACCGACGACCCCGGTCTGCGGGTCGTCGACGTGACCAACCCGGCCAAGCCGGTCGTCGCCGGCTACCTCCCGTGCAACACCTCGCAGAACGACGTGCAGGTGAAGGGGACCTACGCCTACCTCGCGGTCGACTTCAACCAGAAGGCGCAGAAGCTCGACCGCGCCGACTGCTACAGCCAGCTCGGCCCGGACCAGGCGGTGGCCGGCGGTGTGGTCGTCATCGACCTGTCCAACCCGCGCAAGCCCCGCGCGGTCGGCTTCGTGAAGGTGCCCGGCGCCGCGCACAACACGACCATCCACCCGACCCGGCCGGTGCTCTACGTCAGCGACTCCGAGACCGCGACCAACACCCGCGTGCACATCGTCGACGTGTCGAAGCCGAAAGCCCCCACGCTGGTGAAGAGCGTCGAGCTCGCCCCCGGAGATGCGATCCACGACATCTCGTTCAACGCGAAGGGCGACCGGGCGTACGTCGCCTCCGGGTTCACCCACAGCGCGATCGTCAACACCAGCGACCCGCTGAGCCCGGTCCTGATCTCGCGGATCCAGGACCCGGCCATCAACTTCCACCACCAGGCTGAGCCGACCGTCGACGGCAAGTACCTGATCATCAGCGACGAGCTGGCCGGCGCCGAGGGGCTGATGTTCTGCCCCGGCGGCGGGCTGCACGTCTACGACCTGGCCAACGAGGCCGTGCCGGTGAAGATGGGTGCCTTCTTCATCCCGGACGCGTTCGTGGAGACCCGCGACACCAACAACGGGCCTCGTCCCGTCGAGGTCGACGCGTTCCGGCCGTTCCGCTGCACCGCGCACGTCATGCAGATGAGCAAGGACGGCAAGCGGCTGACGATGGGCTGGTACTCGCAGGGCATCCAGGTGCTCGACATCACCAACCTGACCGGCATCTCCCTCGGCGCGCAGGGCACGTCGCTGCCGATGGGGATCCAGCGCATCGCTGCCTGGAAGGTCCGGTTCGGCGACGCGTGGAGCGCGAAGATGGACGACCGCGGCTACGTCTTCACCGGCGACACCGCGCGCGGGATGGATGTCGTCAAGGTGACGCTGCCGACGGCGGCCGAGCGCAAGGCGATCGACCCGGGGACCTGGCTGACGCCCGCGCAGGCGCTCGCCCGCGCCGTCCGGGACAAGGCGAAGGCCGGCCCGAACACCTACTTCTGCTTCGACCGCACGTACCGGCTGGGACTCGCGACCTAGGTCCGATCAGGAGCGCGCGGGCCGTCCGGGGGCGCGGCCGAGGCGGACCGCGAGACCCGCTGACGCCTCGAGCAGGCACATCGCGGCCAGCCGGACGGTGCGGCCGTCGGGGTCGGCGTTCGCGTCCACCTCGGTGAGATCGACGGCGACCACCCGCTCGTCCTTGCCGGCCAGGTACGCCGCCGCGAGCAGCTCCTCGGCGGAGAGGCCGCCGGGCAGGGAGGCCGGGCAGCCGGGGGCAACCGACCGATCGCAGACGTCCAGGTCGAGGTCGACCAGCACCGGGCCGTGCGCGCTGCCGGCGACCCGCAGCGCGTCTTCGACGCAGGCGGCGATCCCGCGGCCGGCGACCTCGGACCGGAGCATCACGGTGATGCCGCGGGCGTGCGCCTCGTCGGCGTAGGACCGGCTGTTGGCCCAGTCGGCGATGCCGACCTGGACGATCCGCTCGGGCTCGACCCCGGCCTCGATCAGGCGGCGTACCGGCGAGCCGTTGCTGCGGCCCTCACGGATGTCGTGGTGGGCGTCGAGGGTGACCACGCCGGCCGAGGCGATCCGGTCGCCGAGGACGCCGACGCCCAGGGGCGCGGTGAGCGAGTTGTCGCCGCCGATCGCCAGGAGCAGGGAGGTCCGGCCGGCGGCGAGCCGGGCCGCCGTGGACACCCGCCACTCGCCCTCGTCCGGCTCGTCCGGCTCGTCGACGTTGCCGAGGTCCACCGGCACGACCGTCCCGAGCAGGTCGACGCCGCGGCTGGGGCACCACGTGGAGAGCCGGCCCAGCGCCCGGCGTACCGCGGCGGGGGTCTGGTGGGCACCCGTCGGGGAGATCGACGTGCGATACGTCGGGACGCCGAGCACGCCCAGATCCGGTGCGGCGTCCTCGGGACCGGCGGCGAGCCAGCCGGCCGCGCGCGGCCAGCGCGGGTCCTCAGGTCCGGTGCGCACGCACGCATCCTGCCAGCGACGGCCGATGGACCGACCGACCCGGCACGTTGGGGACGTCACCGGACATTTCCGGCGCGAATGACCGGAATTGCGCGGTTTCTCCCTTACCCTGGGTCACGAGTGTGCCGATGCCCTTTCTGGGCCCCGCGTCATTTCGTGGGTCCGGTCGTTCTCTCCAGCAGCCGCACGTCACCGACAGAGGTAGGTACTCGAAGTGTTCGCATCAGCCCAGCTGACCTCCCGCTGGTCTCGACTTGTCGTGATCGCCATGCTCGGCGCCGCCCTCGGCGGTGGCTTCGTCGGCGTCACGCAGGCGCATGCCGCGACCGAGTGCAGCGACGGCCTCGACAACGACGGCGACGGCTTCACCGACCTCAGCGACTCCGGCTGCACCAGCTCCGCGGACAACAGCGAGAGCACCAGCACGTTCGCGTGCAGCGACGGCCTCGACAACGACGGGGACGGGCAGACCGACTACCCGGAGGACGCGGGCTGCACCGGCCCGGCGGACACCACCGAGGGCAACAGCACGGCCGAGTGCAACGACGCGATCGACAACGACGGCGACGGCTTCACGGACGCCTCGGACTCCGACTGCACCCGCACCAACGGCCAGACCGAGTCGGCCCCGACCGGGGGCGGCGGCGGCACCGGCGGTCCCTGCAGCGACGGCCTGGACAACGACGGCGACGGCTTCACGGACGCCTCGGACTCCGACTGCACCCGCACGAACGGCCAGACCGAGTCGCCGCCGTCCGGCGGCGGTGGCGGTGGCGGTGGCAGCACGCAGTGCAGCGACGGACTCGACAACGACGGCGACGGCTTCACCGACAGCGCCGACAGCGGCTGCACGGGCCCGGACGACACCAGCGAGGGCAACGGCTCCCCCGCCTGCAGTGACAACATCGACAACGACGGCGACGGGCAGGTCGACTACCCGGCCGACCCCGGCTGCACCGGCCCGACCGACACCAGCGAGACCGCCGGTCCGGCCGCGTGCGCGGACGGCCTCGACAACGACGGCGACGGCTTCACCGACAGCGCCGACAGCGGCTGCACCGGCCCGACCGACACCAGCGAGGGCACCGGCTCACCGCAGTGCAGCGACGACATCGACAACGACGGCGACGGGCAGGTCGACTACCCGGCCGACCCCGGCTGCACCGGCCCGACCGACACCAGCGAGACCGCCGGTCCGGCCGCGTGCGCGGACGGCCTCGACAACGACGGCGACGGCTTCACCGACAGCGCCGACAGCGGCTGCACGGGCCCGACCGACACCAGCGAGGGCACCGGCTCACCGCAGTGCAGCGACGACATCGACAACGACGGCGACGGGCAGGTCGACTACCCGCAGGACGCCGGCTGCACCGGCCCGAACGACACCAGCGAGGGCAACGGCACCGGGCAGTGCAACGACGGCATCGACAACGATGGAGACGGCTGGACCGACTCCAACGACCCGGGCTGCGGCGTTAACGGCCGCGAGGACGGCGAGGGCTTCCCCGTCGGCTTCGCGAGCTGCGACCACGGCGGCCTGCTCTTCGAGGAGACGTTGGCGGGGACCCTCTTCCCGGGAACGGATGAGGACGGCTCGCTCAGCTACCAGATTCACCGCAACCTGGAGTTCATCCTCCAGGGCGACCCGCTGACCGGCGGGCCGACGCCGCAGGACGTCAGCGACCTGATCGACATCATCATCGAGACGATCGAGGGGGACGCCCCCCCGGCGCTTGTCGATGCCCTGCGCACCATCCAGGTGACCGTCGTTGACGGAGGCTGGGTCCTCGCCGAGATCGTCCACCAGGTGATCCACGAGGTGTCATGCGTGGTGGCCGTCCTCGAGGACCTGATCCTCCAGGACGTCATCGACACCATCTTCGGCGAGGTGCCCGTTCCGGCAGTGCCGCTGAAGGCTCCGGCAGTGCGGATTCCCACGCGCGTTTGAGACTCGGTCGCGGCGTCCGTTACAGTGACCGCCGCATGCGGACGTGGCTCAGCTGGTAGAGCATCACCTTGCCAAGGTGAGGGTCGCGGGTTCGAATCCCGTCGTCCGCTCCACGCATCACGAGGCAGCCGGCCTCGGGGTGTGCAACACCGGGAACCGCAGTTTCGGGTCTCGAGCTGGCGCAGTGGCCGAGTGGCTTAGGCAAGGGCCTGCAAAGCCCTGTACGCGAGTTCGATTCTCGCCTGCGCCTCGGCATCATGCACCACCGCAAGGGCGATTAGCTCAGTCTGGTTAGAGCGCCTCCCTGACACGGAGGAGGTCTCCGGTTCAAATCCGGCATCGCCCACTCTTCCGTGTCACCGCGTCGCACATTGTCGGACGCGGGTGACACGCTCGACGGATGCCTGATGCTCCGATCTGCAAGGTCGATGACTGCGCCAAGCGCGCGTGGTCCCAGGGCTACTGCCAGCCGCACTATCACCGCTGGAAACGGTACGGCGACCCCACGGCGGGCCGGTATGCCAGCCGCGACGGACGGGCCGCGTCCGGACCGTGCTCGGTCGACGGATGTGACCAAGCCGCCTACCGCACCCTCCTGGCCTGCGGTGAGCACTTCTCCACGTCGACAGCCGCCGGCGCTCGGATGCCGAGCACCCGGCGCCGATGTCGTGAGCCCGGATGCGACAAGCCAGTCTTCCGACGCGATCTCTGCGCGGCGCACAGCACTGCGGAGAGGCGCAGTCGCCCGGAAACAGCCGTGACATGCCCGGTCGCAGAATGTGCGCGACCGTGCACGCGCATTCCGTTTTGCAGCCGACACTTCCGACGCGCACGCGATCTGGGCGACCCCAAGCAAGAGGTCAGACAGCAAGCGCCGCCGGGCTCTACGTGGGTGGACAAGCACGGCTACGTATACCGAACCGTCGACGGGCGAAAGATCGCCGAGCACCGGTACGTGATGGAGCAGCACCTGGGCCGTCCACTCGCCCCGGACGAGTCCGTGCACCACCTCAACGGGATCCGGACGGACAACCGGATCGAGAACCTGGAGCTGTGGACCCGATCGCAGCCGAGCGGGCAGCGGGTGGCCGACCAGGTCGAGTGGGCGGAGCAGATCCTGCGCCGCTACGCACCGGAGCGGCTCCTCCCCCGCCCGCTGAGCCTGGTCAGCGCCCTGGAGCTCGAGCTGGCCGGGGTGCTGCACCGCCGCGCCGGCTAGCCGACACAATGGGCGGATGACCGACGCCGACCTGCCCCCGCTGCTCGCCAAGATCCGCGAGTCGGTCATCGGCGACGACCAGGTGATGGTCACGCCGTACGGGCCCCGGCGGATCACCTACGCCGACTACACCGCCTCCGGCCGGGCGCTGTCGTTCATCGAGGACTTCATCCGCGACGAGGTGCTCCCCCGCTACGCCAACACGCACACCGAGTCCAGCGGCACCGGCCTGCAGACGACCCGGCTGCGTGAGGACGCGCGAGAGATCATCCGCACGGCGCTGCGCGGCGACGACGAGACCGTCGTGCTGTTCTGCGGCTCCGGCTCCACCGCGGCCATCGACAAGCTGATCCGCATCCTCGGCCTGCGCATCCCGGCCGACCTCGACGACCGCTACGACCTCACGTCGCACATCCCGCCGGACGAGCGGCCGGTCGTGTTCATCGGCCCGTTCGAGCACCACTCCAACGAGCTCCCCTGGCGCGAGTCGATCGCCGACGTCGTCGTGATCCACGAGGACGCCGACGGCCATGTCGACACCGCCCACCTGCGTGAGCAGCTCGAGAAGCACGCCGACCGGACGCTGAAGATCGGCAGCTTCTCGGCCGCATCCAACGTCACGGGCATCACCACGGACACCTGGGGTGTCTCCACCCTGCTGCACGAGCACGGCGCGCTGGCGTTCTGGGACTGCGCGGCGGCGGCGCCGTACGACACGGTCGCGATGACCGACCCGGACCACCCCGAGGGCTACAAGGACGCGGTCTTCATCTCGCCGCACAAGTTCATCGGCGGGCCTGGTACGCCGGGGGTCCTCGCCGTACGCCGGTCGCTGCTCACCAACCGGGTGCCGACCGTCCCCGGCGGCGGCACGGTCTCCTACGTCAACCCGCTCGAGCACCGCTACCTCGACGACCCGGTCGCGCGCGAGGAGGGCGGCACGCCGGCCATCGTGGAGTCGATCCGCGCCGGCCTGGTGTTCGGCCTCAAGGAGTCGATCCCCCCCGGGGTCATCGCCGAGCGCGAGGAGCACTTCGTCCGCCGGGCGATCGAGCGCTGGTCGGCGCACCCGCGGATCGAGGTGCTCGGCAACCCGGCCGCGCGCCGGCTGTCGATCGTGTCCTTCGTCGTGCGCGCGCCGTCCGGCAAGTACCTGCACCACAACTTCGTCGTCGCGCTGCTCAACGACCTGTTCGGCGTCCAGGCCCGCGGCGGCTGCTCCTGCGCCGGCCCTTACGGCCACCAACTGCTCGGCATCGACATCGAGCGCTCGCACCAGTTCGAGTCGGAGATCTCCCGCGGCTGCGAGGGCATCAAGCCCGGCTGGGTGCGGGTCAACTTCAACTACTTCATCAGCGACGCGGTGTTCGACTACCTGCTGCGCGCCGTCGAGCTGGTCGCCGACAGCGGCGCGCGCTTCCTGGCCGACTACTGCTTCGACGAGGCGAGCGGGCGCTGGCGGCACCGGGCCGGGCCGATCGAGCCGCCGCTGCGCCTGCACGACGTCGGGTACGACGCCACGACCGGCGCCATGACCTACCCGACCGGTCACGACCGCGCGCCGGAGTCCGCGCTCGCCGGCTATCTCGTCGACGCGCAGCGGATGGCGACGGAGCGTGACGAGCCGGACGGCGTGCCGCCGGTCGGGCTCCGGCCCGACTTCGAGCTGCTGCGCTGGTTCGAGCTGCCGCAGCACTGCCTCTGACCTGGGCTTCCGGCGGAGCCGGGATGCGCATCCGTGCCGATCCTGACCTGCGTCACCCGGATGGCCCCGTCACTGTGAGTCATCTTCGCCGACATTCGGCGCGTAACGGACAGTTGCGTTCAAGCCCTGGTTTGTCCCGCCCGATCCACTGACTACGGGCCGGGACGCAGAGCGTGGGCCCCCTCCTCCCGCCCCTCGGGGGCACCTCCGCACACGTCCCGTTGGAGTCAGTCATGGCCCTGTCCCGCCGTGCCTCAGTCACCGCCTTCGCCGCCCTCGCGATCGGCGCCGGCCTCGTCGGCGCCCCCGCCGCGAGCGCCGCGACCCCCCAGCCCGCGACCCGCTGCTGGCTCAGCTGCACGACGCCGACGACCGCTCCGGCCCCTGCGCCGCTGCCGGTCACCGAGCCGGTCGCCGCCGCGACACAGGCGCCGGCTCCCACCGCGGCCCCGGTCGTGATGGTCACCAAGCCGCCGCGCCCGCAGCTGACCGGCGGTGAGGTCGCCGAGCTGCTGTCCCTCATCAACCGCCACCGCCGCTCTGTCGGCGTCGGCCCGGTCACCCTCGACCCCGCGCTGACCGAGATCGCCAAGGCGCACACCGCGACGATGATCAGGCTCAACCTGCTGCACCACAACGACTCGCTGTTCACCCGCACGATGCACCAGCAGCTCGGCATCAAGCTGTTCGCCGAGAACGTCGGCTACGGATCGGGCGTCAGCGACAACAACGACGGCTTCCTGAACAGCCTCCACCACCGCGAGAACATGGAGGGCGCCGCCTACACCCTGGTCGGCCTCGCGGTCGGACGCAGCAGCGACGGCCGCATCTGGGTCACCGAGGACTTCGGCACCCCGCGTGCCGGTGGCACCACCGCGGCTGCGCGCCCGGACCCGCGCCCAGCCACGGCTCCTCGAACCACCACGACGACGAGCACCCGGCGTACGACGAGCGCGCCGCGCCGCGCCGCCGCGCCGGCCGCCCCGAAGCCGAAGGCCGCTGCCCCCCGCGTCCTGGCGGCCCCTCCCGCGATCGCCCAGCTCGCCGCCAACCCAGCGCCCGCGAGCGCTCCCGTGATCGACGACACCATTGATGAGGTCGTGACGTCAGCAGTGACCCTCGCGGCGTCGGGCCGCTCCGCGACCGCGCCGATCGGTGCCGGTGTCGCCGTCGGACTCGTCGGGCTCGGCTTCCTGATCGTCGCCCCGCGTCGACGCAAGACCGCGGCGACGCGCTAGGCCAACCGCCCTCTCAGGTGACGTCGCGCCGGGCGAACATCCCCGTCATGACACCGACCACGAGGACGACGTAGCCGACCAGCACGGTGAGCGCCAGGTCGCGGGTGTAGAAGAACGACCACTTGCCCGCATCCTCGACCTGCTGCGGGCCACCGATCCACACCGCGATCGCGTTGCCGATCAGGAACCGGTTGCTCCACGGGGCGAAGACCCGCAGCACGTTCTCCAGGATCGCCAGGTAGACGAAGCCGACCCCCAGCGCCGCGCCGGTGTTGCGGGTCAGGCTGGCGATGCCGAAGCTGAGCCAGCCGATCAGGACGCCCAGGCTCAGAGCGCGGGCGTCCGCGCGGAGCAGCCGGCCCCAGAAGTCGCCGTCGATCCCGTCGAACGTCCCGCCACGGCTGGTCGCCACCGCGCAAACGCCGGCGAGCGCGAGCTGCAGCAGGACCCCGACCATCACGAGGAACAGACCCAGCCCGACCACCTTGGCCACGATCACCCGGACGCGCCGCGGCTCCCACGTCAGCAGCGTCTGCACCGTGCCGGCCGCCCAGTCCGCCCCGGCGTACGTCGCCCCGGCGACAAATGCGAAGACCGTGAGCAGGCCGGCGGTGATGTCGGCCGTCTCCCGCGCCCGGATGGGGAACTGCCAGTCGGCGGTGCCCTCGATCCGCACCGCGTCGCGGGTCGCGAAGACGCCGATCAGGACGACCACACCGAGCATGAGGAGGAGGAGCAGCTTCAACGCCCGCCGCGAGACGATCCGAAGCAGCTCGACCCGCACCAGCCGGATCACGGCGTCTCCTCGGTGAGCTCCAGGAAGACCGACTCGAGGTTCGCCGACAGCGGCGTGAGCTCTCCCGCGTACAGCCGCTTCTTCACCAGCGCTCGGTTGATCGCCGCCGGGTCGTCGGCCTCGTGCACGAGCAGGTGGTCGTCGGCGACCGTGACCAGGAATCCGGCCGCGACCAGCGCGGCCTGCCCGGCGAGCAGGTCGGGTACGACGACCCGCACGTCGCCGGTGCTCCGCGTGGTGGCGGCCATGACCTCGCGCACCGTCCCGGTCATCACCAGTCGGCCGCGAGTGACGATCGCGACGTGGTCGCACATCTGCTCGACCTCGCCGAGCAGATGGGACGACACGAAGACGGTGACGCCTTCGCGGCCGAGCCGGCGCAGCAGCTCGCGGATCTCGCGGATGCCGGCCGGGTCGAGCCCGTTGCTCGGCTCGTCGAGGATCAGCACGCGCGGGGACTTCAGCAGCGCCGCCGCGATCCCCAGCCGCTGTCGCATGCCGAGGGAATAGCCCTTCACCCGGTCGCCGGCCCGGTCGGCGAGGCCGACCAGCTCGAGCACCTCGTCGATGCGCGCGCGACCGATGCCGTCGACACCGGCCAGCAGCTGCAGGTTGCGACGTCCGCTGAAGCTGGGGAACAGCTGCGGCGTCTCCACCAGCGCGCCGACGTCCCGGACCACCTGCGGGAGGGCCTTCGGCACATCGCTGCCGAGCAGCCGCACCCGACCCGCGTCGGCACGGGCGAGGCCGAGCAGCACGCGGATCGTCGTCGTCTTGCCCGAGCCGTTGGGACCGAGGAACCCGAAGACGCCCCCCTCGCCGACGGTGAGGTCGAGACCGTCCAGCGCGCGCTGCGGTGGTCGGCGTCGTCGCCGGTAGCTCTTCTGCGCGCCGGCGACCTCGATGACGGACACGGTGCTCATCTCCTCACCAGCGTGCGCGACGGATAGCTGCCCAGGAGCGTGACCGAGAGCGCGACGAGCCGGAGCTCGTCGAGCGCAGTCTGCACCGCCGGGTCGTCGACCGTGCCCTCGAAGTCGAGGAAGAACATGTACTCCCACGGCCGGCCAGGCCGTGGGCGCGACTCGAGCTTGGTCATCGACAGGTTGTGCGCGGCCAGCACCTCCAGGCAGCGCAGCAGGGCGCCGTGCTCATGGCGGGTGACGAGGATGAGAGACGTCTTCGCCGGCACCCGGGGGTCGACCGCGCGCGGCTGCGTCGCGAGGACGACGAACCGCGTGTAGTTCTCCTCCTGGTTGGCGACTCCTTGCCGCAGGACGACCAGCCCGAGTGCGGTGGCCGCCTCGGTCGAGCCGATGGCCGCGACGGTGGGGTCGGCGGCCGCCGCCACAGCTTCGAGCGCGGCCGCCGTGTCGACGTGGGAGACCGCCTCGCAGTGCAACAGCGTCGCGAGGAAGTCGGAGCACTGCTCGAGCGCCTGGGGGTGCGACAGCACCCGGGTGAGCGACTCGAGCGGTACGTCGGCCGGGCCGGCGAGGCAGTGGTCGACCTTCCACACCTCCTCGCCGACGATGGACAGCTCCTCGGTGCGCAGGACGTCGTAGACGCCGTTGATGCTGCCGGCCGTGGTGTTCTCGATCGGCAGCACCGCCAGGTCCACATCGCCGTCGAGCAGCAGCTGCGCGGCGTCGCGGAAGGTGCGGCAGCCCACGAACTCACCGGTCGCTCCGGCCTCCTCGACGTGCTTGTGCGCCGCGAGGTAGGAGTACGCGTTCTCGGCCCCCTGGTAGGACACCCGCAGCAGGCCGCCGGCGCCCGGTGCGACCCGCGACGCCTGATGGGTCACCGAGTGGTGCAGCAGCTCCTCGAACAGCCGGCGCACCAGGTGCACCGACACGCCACGCTCGCGAGCAGCGGCGGTCGCCGCGTCGAGCACCTGTCGCTCGCGCACCGGGTCGCGCAGCGACCCGGTCGACGACGCCTTGACGTCGGCGACCTGCCAGACCAGGTCGAGCCGGCGGGCGACGAGGTCGACCAGCTCGGCGTCCACCTCGTCGAGGCGGGCCCGCAGGTCGGGCAGGTCAGGCAGGTCCGACTGGTCCGGCTGCTCGGGCATGCGGCGACGCTACACAGGTCGACCCGGGCCGACCCGGAGTTAGGCGTCGAGACGCTCGGGCTCGAGCAGCGCCTGCTTCACGACCGCGACCAGCCGCCCCGCCTGCGCGCCGTCGACGACCCGGTGGTCAGCGGTGAACGTGAGCACCAGCTGGGGCCGCACCCGCACCTCGCCGTCGACGACGAGCGCCGCGTCAGTGACCCGGCCGACGGCCACATAGATGGGGACGCGCGCGAACGGCACCGGCGCGACCAGCGCCTCGTCCAGGCCGAACGGCCCGACGTTGCTGACGAAGGCCGAGCCGAGCGGGAAGCCGGGCTGGCCGAACGCCCGGAGTCCGAAGCCGCCGTTGACGAGGCTGGCGAGCGACAGCATCGCCCGGGAGAGGAACCACGGCACGAGTCGCGCGAGCCTCGAGGACGTCGCGAAGTCGCGGTCCTCCCCCGCGCGCAGTCGGCGCGCGCCGGCCCGCACCTCGGTCGCGATGTCGACGACCGACTTGGCGTCGGCGTGCGCCACCTTCACGGGCGCGAGATCGGCGCCGTCGATGTCGACGGCGAACCCGACGTCGTACGACGGGTAGGGCCTGACCCGGCCGAGCAGCACCCGGCCGTGCGCCTCGGGCACGGCCTGCAGCGCGAGGGCCACGGCCTTGCCGACCGCGTGGGTGACGGTGACCTTCTCACCGGACTCGGCGCGAAGCCGCTCGACGTGCGCGATCAGCGCGGTCGCGTCGACCGCGAGCCGGCCGTAGAGGCGGCCATCGCGCGACGGGCGCCAGGTCGCGACGGCGATCTTGCGTCGTGTGCTGCTACCCGGGCGGCGGTCCACGCCGCGCAGCCTGCCAGAGTCGCGGGACGCAGCGGCGACGGACGCAGAAGCCGTCTCAGGCGACCGAGGCGCGGCGGTGCCGCCGGAGCCGGCGCACCCGCGGGTCGGGAGCCGTCGGTGATGCCGCGGTGAGAGCGTCGAGGTACGCCGTCATCGCGGCGTAGCCCGCGTCGATGAGCCGCTGCGCCGAGCCGAACTCGCGCGGATCCTGGCCGGCGGTCTCGGGCACGCGCACGTGATGGACGGTCGCACCGTGTCCGTCGTACCGGCCCTCGCTGCGCCGCGCCGTCCGGCTGATGGTGAAGCTGCGCAGCAGCACGTCGAGGGCGCTGAGCCGGTGGTCCGCCGCGAGCGGTGTGTCGCTGGTGACGTCGAGCACCCACACGGTCGCGGCGCCCAGCTCGAGGGCCTTCTCGATCGGCACGCCATCGGTCACGCCGCCGTCGACGTGCCGGCTGCCGGCCAGCGCCACCGGCGGGAAGACGCCGGGCAGGCACGCGCTCGCCGTCAGGAGCGTCTCGGCGTCACCCTCGCTCCACCACGCAGCGCGGCCGGTGTGCAGGTCGGTCGTCACGACGTGCACGGGGACCACGGTGTCGCCGAGGTCGCGGACGTGGACGACCTCGCGGACCAGCCGGCGGAGCGCGTCGGGCGCGCAGAGGTGGTCGCGGCGACGGACCAGGTTGACGAGACGGCGCACCGAGCCGTTGCCGAAGATGTCGCGCGCGGTCAGTCGCTGCCACAACGCGACCAGCTCGACCGCCCGCTCGGGTGAGGGGTCGCTCGCCATGAAGGCGCCGTTGAGCGCGCCGGCGGAGCAGCCGACGAAGAGGTCGGGCCGGACGCCGGAGCCGATGAGCGCGCTGAGCATGCCGGCCTGAGCGGCGCCGGCGCTGCCGCCGCCGGACAGCACGATGGCGACCGGACGCGGCTCAGCAGCAGCGCGGCCGCGCGGGGCGCGGAAGGGCAGCAGGCTCATCGCTGGCTCCCTTCCGACCTCGCCGACGAGGTCCGTCCTCACCTCATCGGCGCAAGGACCCCGTAGCCCAATAGTCAGACGGGGCTATGCCCGAACTATCCCGGTTTCACTCCCCGTCGCAGCCTGCGGAGCACCGCAGCAGGGCCGAGCCGGCCGCCCGCCGCAGGACGGTCGGCGCCCCGCACGTGCGGCACGGTGCGTTGGTCGAGTCGCCGAGGCGTCGTCGCGGCGCCGCAGCCGGCCGCAGCACGCCCACCAGCGCGCTGCCGAGGGCAGTGCTGCGGGCGCGGACCCACGTGCTGTCGTCACGGAACGGCAGACCGACGTCACCGCCGTGCCACACGTAGGCGCCGTCCACCACGAGGACACGCTCGTCCATCGCCGCCCAGAGGTCGACGGTGACCCCCGCATCGCGCATCTGGTCGATGACCCGCGTCCCGCCCGGCTGCTCACTCGGCGGCCTCGTCACCACCCGCACCAGCACCCCCCGTGCCAGGGCGTCGCGCATCGCGGTGGACCAGCGGGCCATCCCGTGGCCGTCGACCCGAGGGCTCCAGATCGCGATCTCGTCGGTCGCCCGGGACAGGTCCTCGCCGATGGACTGCGCCGCCGCATCGGGCGAATGCACCGAGAGCAGGTGCGGCACGGCGACAGCACGCTCCTCCTCCCCCGGCCAGCGCAGCCGGCCCACCCCGTCAGCGCCGAGGTCGAGCGACAGCGGCGCGCCTTGCGACTCGAGCAGCTCGAGCAGCCGGCGTACGACGGCGCTGCGCGGCGTACGCCGGCGCAGGTAGTCGAAGTCGGCGACGACGGCCAGGCAGTCACGGGCCCGGCTGATCGCGACGTTGAGCAGGCGCGACTCCACGTCGTCCGCGCCGCGCGCCCGGGAACCGGGACCGGGGACGACCCCCCACGAGTCGGTGAGGTCCACGACGATGGCGTCCTTCTCGTTGCCCTGGAACCGGTGCACGGTGCTCGACCAGCCCCGTGACTCGCGTCCGTGCCGGTCGGCGAGCAGCCCCGACACCATGCGCTCCTGGGCGGCGTACGGCGTGACGACACCGAGGCTCGAGTCGTCACGGCCGTCGGAGCCGAGCACATCGGGCGCAGGGGCGAGCGCCTCGACCAGCTCGGCGACGACGAGTGCGTGCAGCGGGTTGAAGCGCGACCCGCGGCCCCAGTAGCCGGCCCACGCGCCGAGCCGGCCGGTGTCGACGTACACGAGCGGTGACTCCGTCGGCAGCGCTCGACCGGTCGCGGCGACCCGGTCGGCCCGACCGGTGCGCAGCGGGTTGTCCGGGTAGTAGAGCTCGCTCACGACCTCGGCGATGGCCGGTCGCATCCGGTACTGCGTGCGCAGCGCGGCGAGGTGCGCCGGCGACTCCCCTGCCGCCAGCGCCCGCGGTACGCCGACCTCGGTGAACGCGTCGGTGGCGAGCCATCGTCGGGCCACGCCGTCGCGCGTGGTGACGATCGACGACAGCTGCCGGAAGTCACCGGCGACGACGACGCTGTGCTGCGCGAGACCCGCGACGTAGACCGCCATCGGCAGCATCACCATCGACGCCTCGTCGATGACGACGACGTCGAAGTCGCGCTCGGGCATCCCGCCGAGCCAGGTCTGGTAGACGGTCGCCGCGAGCACCCGGGCCTTCGCGACGACGGCGTCCTCGGTGGTCGCCAGGTCGCGGTCCAGCGCGTCGAGCCGGTCGCGCAGCGCGCGCCGCTCGGTGACGTGGTCGTCGCCTTCGGGGAGTGCAGCGAGGTCAATCTCGACCCGCACGCGCTCGGCCAGCCGCGGCGCGGCCGTGCGCTCCAGGACGGCCGCCGCGCTGACCCGGTCGCCGTACCGCTCCCGCAGGTCGTCGTTGACGATCGCCCGGTGCCGCAGCACGTCACCTCGGCCGAAGCCCTCGTCGTCGGCGAGCAGGTCGGCGACGCGGGCCAGCGCGGTGTCGACGGCGGTGTTGGTGTTGGAGACGACCAGCACCGACCGGCCGGCGCGGTAGTGCGCGGCGACGAGGTGGGCGACGGTGGTCGTCTTGCCGGTGCCGGGCGGTCCCCAGACATAGGTCAGCTCGCTGCCGAGGGCGAGCGACACCGCCGCGCACTGCTCCTCGTTGAGGACGTCGGCCACCCCGTCCGGCGTCGGGTCGACGGCCGACGCGATCGGCGCGTGGCCCAGCATCCGCCCGACGGTGCCCAGGTCGAGCTGCTCGTCGCCGTCGAGGACCTGGCCGATCCGCGCGGCCAGGCGCTCGAGGAGGAACGACGCGTCGGTGATGAGGATCGCGTGCTCGATCGACGGGCCGAGATCAGCGCCGACGCCGACGACCAGCTCGCCGTCGCGGTGCGCGACGACGTCGCCGTCGGCCTCGCCCCCGCCGAAGGGGAGGACGAGGCGCACCGGCAGGTCATCGGACAGGCGCGCACCGGGCACGTCGGAGAAGGCGTAGGTCCAGCGCTTTCCCGTCGACGCGGTCAGCACCCCGCCGTGGCAGTCGCGACCCTGCTCGGCGCCCGGGCCGCGCAGCTCGGCCACCTCGACCTCGAGCGCGGCCTGCATCGACACCAGGACGGCGCGGACCTCGACCTCGACCTCCGCGCTGGTCGTCATCCGCGCCTCACGCGACAGCGAGCAGCCAGCGGCGCAACGCGTCCGGGCCGTCGACGGCCGGGTCGAGCACGGTGACGCCCTCCCGCAGGCGCGACGAGGCGGCCTCGGAGACGACCAGCGCGGGGCCCGGGTGCCGGGTGACGAGCAGGCCGAAGTCGCCGTCACCGGAGACCAGCACGAGCGGCTGCTCGTCGGCGACGTAGGCCGCGGCGAGCACCAGGTCGGCGCGCTGCCAGCCCGCCGCAGCCACCACCTCGGCGTACGCCGGCCAGGTGGTCGCCTCGAGCGCGGCCGGCCGGCCGGCGACAGTCATCCGCACCTCGTCGCTCGGGCATGCGGCGAGCAGCGCGGCGAGGAAGGCGGCCACGCGCGTCGTGTCGACGTTGTCGGCGTCGATGAGCACCTGGATCACTTCGGCTGGGCCGACGACTGGGCCGACGACTGGGGCGACGACCAGGCCGACGTCCATGACGAGGAGTCGGCGCTCCACGTCGTGACGGCGGCGGGCAGCTCGCCGGTGACGATCTGCGCGACGGTCGTGGTCTCCAGCACCGACCGCAGTGCCGCGCGGGCGGCGACCCACACGTCCTGCAGCCGCGCGGCCGGGCCGTCGTACGTCAGCGTCTCCGGTCGGTTGCCCTGGACGACCATCAAAGGGCCTTCGATCGCGCGCGCGACATCGGCGACGGTGACCGCGAACGCCGGCCGCGCCAGCCGGTGACCGCCGGTCGACCCGCGGCGGCTCTCGACGATCCCGGCGTGCCGGAGGTCGAGCAGGATGGCGTCGAGGAACTTGCGCGGGATCTCCTGCGCGTCGGCGATCTCGTCCGCCTTGACCGCCGTGCCCTCCGGCGCGGTGGCCAGCACGCAGAGGGCCCGCAGCGCGTAGTCCGTCTTCGCCGAGATGTGCACGCGGACAGCATGGCAGTCATTTCTTGACTTAGTTACTAGACAAAGGCAACATCTTGGCATGGCCCTGACCCGCCGCTCGCGGATCCTCGTCCCCGTCCTGCTCGTCGCCGCCCTCGCCGGGTGCGCGACGACCGACTCCGACGACTCCCCCGACAGCCGCGCAGCGACGCCGATCGCGTCATCGACGCCCGCCGCCGAGCTCCGGCTCGGCTACTTCGCCAACGTCACGCACGCTGGCGCCATGTACGGCGTCGGGTCCGGGGTGTTCCAGGACGAGCTGGGGTCCACCCGGCTCAAGACCCAGGTCTTCAACGCCGGCCCGGCCGCGATCGAGGCGATGTTCGCCGGCAGCCTCGACGCGACGTTCATCGGGCCCAACCCGGCGATCAACGCGTTCGTCAAGAGCAACGGCGAGGCGATCCGCATCGTCGCCGGCGCGACGTCCGGCGGCGCCTCACTGGTCGTCAAGCCGTCGATCACCACCCCGGCACAGCTCAAGGGCGCGAAGCTGGCCAGCCCGCAGACCGGCGGCACGCAAGACATCGCCCTGCGCACCTACCTCGCGGACCACGGCATCACGGTCGACCTGCGCGGTGCGGGCGACGCGACGATCGTCGCGCAGGACAACAGCCAGACCCTGTCGCTGTTCCAGGCCGGCCGCATCGACGGTGCATGGGTCCCGGAGCCGTGGGCCTCGCGGCTGGTCCTCGAGGGCGGCGGCAAGGTCCTCGTCGACGAGAAGTCGCTGTGGCCGGGCGGGGAGTTCGTCACGACCCACCTGATCGTGCGCACCGCGTTCCTGCGAGAGCACCCCGAGACGGTCAAGGCGCTGCTTTGCGGTCTGATCGAGGCGGACAAGCAGGTCAACGGCGACCGGGCGAAGGCCAAGCAGGTCGTCAACGACGAGCTGAAGAAGCTGACCGGCAAGGCGCTCACGCCGGAGACGATCGACCGAGCCTTCGCGCGGATCACGGTCACCGAGGACCCGATCGCGAGCTCTCTCCTGACGTCCGCCCAGCATGCGTTCGCGACCGGCCTGGTGAAGACGGCAGACCTCAAGGGCATCTACGACCTCGCCCTGCTGCGCGAGCTGCTCGGCCGGCCGGTCGACGACGCCGGACTGGGCGCTGCAGGATGACCGCCGGGCAGCCGATCGAGTCACCGACCGCCGCAACGTCGGGTACGCCGGCCGTGCGGCTGCGCGAGCTCACCAAGCGGTTCGCCTCGGGTGCGCTGGTCCTCGACCGAATCTCGCTCGACGTCGCGCCCGGCGAGTTCGTCTGCCTGCTCGGCGCGTCCGGCTGCGGCAAGTCGACGCTGCTCAACGTGCTCGCCGGCCTCGACCGCGCGAGCAGCGGCACGGCCGAGGTCCCTGGCGGGCGCGCGGCGCTGATGTTCCAGGAGCCGGCGCTGCTGCCGTGGCTCAGCGCGGTGCAGAACGTCGAGCTCGCGCTGCGCCTGCGCGGCACGGGACGCAAGGACCGGCGGCCCCGGGCGCTCGAGCTGCTCGACCTGGTCCGGCTCGCCGGGGCGGCGGACAAGCGAGTGCACGAGCTCTCCGGCGGCATGCGGCAGCGCGTCGCGCTCGCCCGTGCGCTCGCGCAGGACAGCACCGTGCTGCTGATGGACGAGCCGTTCGCCGCGCTCGACGCCATCACCCGTGACGTGCTGCACGAGGAGCTGCTTCGGGTGCGCGAGGAGCAGGACCTCACCGTGCTCTTCGTCACGCACAACGTCCGCGAGGCGGTGCGCCTGGGTGATCGCGTGGTGCTGCTGTCGTCGCGCCCGGGCCGGATCGCGAAGACGTACGACGTCGTCATCGACGGCCCGCGTCGCATCGACTCCCCCGAGGTGTCATCGCGCGCGGCGGTCATCACCGAGGACCTGCGCGACGAGATCCGCAAGCACGGCGGCCAGTCGTGAACCTCGGACCGCTGGGCTCCCCGTCCTCAGCCGCGAGCCACGACGACCTCGCGACCCTGGAGGCCGGCCTCGACGCGCTCGACAGCCCGCCGGTCGAGGGCGAGTCCCGGGCGCACCGGCTCTGGTCGGCCACCTGGCCGCCGGTGGTCGCGGTCGGGCTGTTCCTCCTCGCCTGGGAGATCGCCTACCGCAGCGGGTTGAAGCCGACGTACGCCCTGCCCTCGCCGGCCGACGTCGCCCTGACCATCCGCGACAAGGCACGGTCGGGCGACCTGCTCGAGGCGGTGCTGACCAGCCTCCGCCGTGGGGGTCTCGGCTTCGCCGCGGCGCTGGCCGTCGGCACCCCGCTCGGGATGCTCATCGCGCGCTTCCGGTCGGTGCGCCGCGGCATCGGCCCGATCGTGTCCGGCCTGCAGAACCTGCCGTCAGTCGCGTGGGTGCCGGCCGCGATCATCTTCTTCGGGCTCTCCGACACCGCCATCTACGCCGTCGTGCTTCTCGGCGCGGTGCCGTCGATCGCCAACGGCATGGTGTCCGGCCTGGACCAGGTGCCACCGCTCTACCGGCGGGTCGGTCAGGTGCTCGGCGCCCGGGGCCTGACACAGGCGCGCTACGTGCTGCTGCCGGCCGCGCTGCCCGGCTACCTCGCCGGGCTGCGGCAGGGCTGGGCGTTCTCCTGGCGGTCCTTGATGGCGGCCGAGCTGATCACCTACTCCCCCGAGCTGGGCTTCGGCCTCGGTCAGCTGCTCGACCAGGGCCGCCAGCTGCAGGACATGGCCGCGGTGTTCACCGGGATCCTGGCGATCCTCCTGGTCGGCATCGCGGTCGAGCTCGCGGTCTTCTCGCCGATCGAGCGACGGGTGCTGCGCCGCCGGGGACTGCTTCTCTAACCTTCCCGCGTCACCCGGTCGAGGGACCGGCGCCGGGTCCGGCGTACCGAGTCATCGAAGGTGACCCAGACACGTCGATCCCGCATGTCCGCCGTCCTCATCCTGGCCGGCGCGCTGGCCGTCGGCTCCCCCTCGGCGCATGCGGCCGAGCCGGCCGAGCCGATGTGGTCGCCGCGCGCCGTGTCGCCGATCTCGATGGCGCCCGCGACGGTGCCGATGGTGTTCCCGATAGTGGGAGGAGTCAGCTACACAGACACGTTCCTCGCCTGCCGGTCGGGCTGCTCACGCCAGCACCTGGGCCAGGACCTGATGTCGCCCAAGATGCGGCCGCTGGTCGCGGTGTTCAACGGCGTGATCAGCGTGCGGCGTGAGACGACGGTCGGCGGCGGCAACTACGTGACGCTGCGCGGCGACAACGGCTGGTCGGCGAACTACCTGCACATGAACAACGACACGCCGGGCACGGACGACGGCCGCGGAACGGCTGCCTACTTCACGGCACCCGGCATTCGGGACGGGCTGCACGTCGTGCAGGGCCAGCTGCTCGGCTGGAGCGGCGACAGCGGCAACGCCGAGAGCACCGGACCGCACACCCACTTCGAGCTGCGCAAGGGAGAGCCCTGGTCGGGGGTGGTCTTCAACGCGAAGCTCTCGCTCGACCGGGCGTGGCGGCTCGCCGGTCCGCAGACGGCGGGACCGCACCCGGACGGGATGCTCGTCCGGGATGCGCGGTTCGGACCGGCGTACCTGCTCGAGGACGGCCGACGCCGGCTGATCAGCAAGGGCACGCTCGCGCTCAACGGCTACCGGCTCACCGACGTGGTGCCGGTGCAGGCCGCCGAGATCGCGATGTACGAGCGCGGGCCGGACGCGCCGATGCGGGACGGGCTGGTCGTCCGCGGCTCGGATGACGCGATGTGGGTCGTCGTCGACGGAGCGCGGATCCGGGTGCCCGAGGGCTCGCTGTCCGCGATCGGCGTCGCCCCCGAGCGGGTGCGCGTGGCCGATGCCGAGTCGATCGCGCGTACGCCGCTCGCCGCGGACCAGACGCTGCCGGGGGCCGTGCGCTCGGGCGCGCTGCTGCGCGTCGAGGGCACCTCCTCGCTGCTGCTCGTGCAGGACGGCGAGCTGCGACCGGTACCGGACATCCCAACGCTGAACAGCTGGGGCATCCCGCACCAGGACGCGTGGACCGTGTCGGCGCAGGTGCTCGACCCGCAGCCCGGGCCGGAGCCGTCGCCGTCGGCCTCCCCGACCACCGACGTCGACGGTCCGGTCGACGAGGTGCTCGGCGTGCTGGACCCCATCCCCGGTCCGTCGGCCGAGCCGGCGGAGCGGACGTCGCGCGGGGGCGAGGTGCTGATGCCGCGCCCCGGGTCGCTGCTGCGCGAGCCGAGCGGCGCGACCTGGCTGGTCGACAACGGCGAGCGGCGGCTGATCCCCTCGGGCGCGGTGCTGCACGCCTACGCGATGGGCGCGGTGACCAAGCGACCGGCGTACGCCGAGACACTCGCCCGGATCCCGCAGGGGCGTGCCTTCCCGTGAGGTAGCCTCGCCGCCATGAGCAGCCGGGCCAACCTCGAGGCGTTGACGACCGAAGAGCTGCGGCAGCGCGCGTTCGATCTCGCGAAGCACCGGCACGACTTCCACTTCTTCTGGGATCTGGCCAAGCACGTGCCCGCGGCGGGCGAGGCGGCCGGCGACGACGGGTTCACCGCGCCGGGTGCGTCCATCTCCGACCTGATCGAGCTGTTCCGTGAGATGCGCGGCGACCACCTCGGCGACACAGAGCCGATGATCCGCGCCCACTTCCTCGACTACCTGGCGCAGCACTCCGGCTGAGCGTTCACCGATGAAGCTGCCCGTCATGCCGCCGGTGAAGCCGATGCTGGCGAAGTCGGTGAAAGACCTGCCCGAGCCGTCGGCGTACGACGCGGGTCTGCTCTACGAGCCGAAGTGGGACGGGTTCCGCTGCATCGCGTTCCGCGACGGCGACGAGGTCGAGCTCGGCAGCCGCAACGAGAAGCCGATGACCCGCTACTTCCCCGAGGTCGTCGAGGCCATCAAGGCCCAGCTCCCGCCGCGCTGCGTCGTCGACGGAGAGATCGTCATCGCCGGCGCCGACGGGCTGGACTTCGAGGCGCTGCAGCAGCGCATCCACCCGGCCGAGTCGCGGGTGAAGCGACTGGCCGCGGAGACGCCGGCGTCGCTGGTCGTCTTCGACCTGCTCGCGCTCGGCGACGACGACCTCCGGCGTACGCCGCTCGGCGAACGTCGAGCGTTGCTGGAGAAGCACCTCGGCAAGGTCGATGCGCCGGTGCACCTCACTCCAGCGACTCGTGAACACGCGACCGCACTGGACTGGTTCACCCGCTTCGAGGGCGCGGGCCTCGACGGCGTGATGGCCAAGGCGCTCGACCTGACCTACCGCGAGGACGAGCGGGCGATGCTGAAGGTGAAGCACGCGCGCACCGCCGACGTCGTGCTCGCCGGCTTCCGCTGGCACAAGAGCGGGCCGATCGTCGGGTCGCTGCTGCTCGGCCTGTACGACGACGCCGGCGCGCTGCACCACATCGGCGTCGCCGCGTCGTTCCCGATGGCCCGGCGCAAGGAGCTGGTCGCCGAGCTGGAGCCGTGGCGCGCGAAGGCCGGGGACGACCACCCGTGGCGCGGCTGGGCCGAGCAGGTGGGTGAGGGCAAGATGCCGGGCGGGCAGTCGCGGTGGAACGCGGGCAAGGACCTGTCGTTCGAGCTGCTGCGCCCCGAGCGCGTGCTCGAGGTCGCCTACGACCACATGGAGGGCAGCCGGCTGCGGCACACCGCGCAGTTCGTGCGATGGCGACCGGACCG
The DNA here is from genome assembly GCA_963765815.1 of uncultured Actinomycetota bacterium. Taxonomy (GTDB): domain Bacteria; phylum Actinomycetota; class Actinomycetes; order BP-191; family BP-191; genus DATLNF01. The sequence continues at coordinate 337,370 of CAVXXT010000003.1, forward strand.
CGATCCAGAGTCGTGCACCTTCGACCAGCTCGAGGTCCCGGTGCCCGCCCTGCTCGCCGACGTGTTCGGCAGCTGATCAGCGACCCGCGAGCGTCCCCATCCGGAAGAGGTCCAGCTCGACGTCGTAGTAGCGGTCGGTGCGGCCGGCGTACTCCATCCCGAGGCGCCGGCACACCTTTCGCGAGTTGTCGTTCTCCGGGTAGATGACGGCGTGCACGACGTCGATGCCGTGGGCGGCAGCGCGGTCGACCATCGCGGTCGCCGCCTCCGTCGCGTAGCCCTTGCCCCACGCGTCGGGGTGCAGGTGCCAGCCGATCTCGACGTCGGGGTCGGGCTGCGGATCGACCGTCCCGGACCACGGCAGCTGACGCAGCAGCACCGAGCCGACCGGGATGTCGCGGGAGTCGCTCGGGCAGACCGCCCAGACCCCGTACGGCGGCCCCTGCGGATCGGGCGCGGCGCGCATCGCAAGGCGCTCGGCCGCTTCCTCGCGCGTCTCGATGACGCGAGGCGCGCTGCCCAGGTAGCGCATGACCTCCATCCGCGAGTAGATGTCGAAGTAGGCGTCGAGGTCGTCAGCACGCCATGGCCGCAACCGCAGTCGCGTCGTCTCGATCGGATCGGTCACCGCCGCATTGTCGTGTCCCGACGCGCGATAGGCCGTTCGGATCAGAAAGGCAGAGCCGTTGAGCCGACCGGGTGAGGGCTCGAATTGCGGCGAAAGGCGCATTTCCGGCGTCGCCGAAGCGGGCACCAACCGGTCGCTGCCTGAACCCCCCAGCCCAGGCAGCGGGAGCTGGCGATGAGCACCGCCGAGATCAGCGAGCAGGTCCAGCCGGACTGGTGGGACGTCGACCTGCTCGAGCTGCCGACGTCGTCGTCGCGAGCGGAGCTGCGCTCAGCGGCGCTCGCTGCGGTCGACCACCTCTGCCAGCCCGGCGCCGACGTCGAGGTGGCTCCGCTCGCGCCGGCGGTCCAGTCCTATTCGCAGTCGCGGGCGACGGAGCGGAAGCGCCAGCGGCAGCGGCAGCGAGCCGTCTGGTCGGCATGACCTCCGGCTCGTGGTCCTGATCCGGCAGTAGCGATCAGCCCTCGGCCGGCGGGCGCTTCGCCCGGCTCGGCTGCACCCGCTTCGGCTCGCCCTCCATCTTCGGGAACTGCGGCGGGTACGCCGCGTCGGCGAGCCCGTGGTCCCGCTCGTGCCGTTCGACCAGCTCGAGCAGCGGCTCGAGATCGTGCGCAACATCGTCGATGGCAGCATGGACGTCACCGAGCTCGGCGAACCGCGCCGGCATCGTCGCGATCGTGAAGTCGCCGATCCGAGCGTCCGGCACCTCATCCCAGGTCAGCGGTGCGGAGACCGTCGCCTCCTTCTTCGCCCGGACGCTGTACGCCGACGCGATGGTCTGGTCGCGCGCCATCCGGTTGTAGTCGAGGAAGACGCGCTCGCCGCGCTCCTCTTTCCACCACGCCGCCGTCGCGATCTCCGGGATCCGCATCTCCACCTCGCGCGCCACGGCCAGCGCTGCGCGACGGCACTGCAGGAACGTGTACGCCGGCTTGATGCGCAGGTAGACGTGCAGGCCTTTCGACCCGGACGTCTTCGGATACGAGACGTAGCCGAGCTCGTCGAACAGCTCGTGCACGACAGCGGCGACCTGCAGGACCTCGTCGTACCCGGTGCCCGGCTGCGGGTCGAGATCGATGCGCAGCTCGTCCGGGTGCTCGGTGTCGGCCCGCCGCGACGGCCACGGGTGGAAGTCGAGTGTGCCGAGGTTGGCCGCCCAGGCGACGTGCGCGACGTCGACCGGGCAGAGCTCGTAGGCGTGCCGACCGCTCGGGAACTCGACCAGCGCTGTCTCGATCCAGTCCGGCCGGTGCTCGGGTGCGCGCTTCTGGTAGATCGCCTCGCCCTCGGCGCCGTCCGGATGCCGCTTGAGGACGGTCGGCCGCTCGCGCAGAGCACGCACGATGCCGTCGGCGACCGAGAGGTAGTACTCGACCAGGTGCCGCTTGGTGCCGCCAGCCTCGCCGAGCGCGCTGAAGTAGACCTTGTCCGGGTTGGTCACCTTGACGGTGCGCAGCCCGGTCGGCGTCTCGACGTCGATCTCGATGAACGGGCTGGCCATGTCCCGCACGCTAGCGCCTCGTGTGAGGCCGCGGCGGTCGTCACGTATCGTCGCCCAGATCCGACATCGTGCTTCGGCACGCCGACGGAAGGAACACCCTTTGGCGAGCGTGCTGACCGACGTGTTGAGCGCCCCGACAGTTCTGACCGACTCCGGCCTGGAGACCGACCTGATCTTCCACGGCGGTTTCGACCTGCCGTCCTTCGCCTCATTCCCCCTGCTCGATGACGCCGCCGGCGCCGACGCCCTGGAGCGCTACTACCGCGACCACGCACAGGTGGCCGCCGATGCCGGCGTTCCGTTCGTCTTCGAGACGCCGACCTGGCGCGCGAACCCGGACTGGGGCACCCGGGTCGGTTACGACATCGACGGCCTGGCGGAGGTGAACCGGACAGCGGTGGCGTTCATGCGCAGGATCGGCGAAGGCGTCGATCCGACGCTGGCGGCGTACGCCATCAGCGGGTGTGTCGGCCCTCGCGGCGACGGCTACGCCCCGACCGAGGTCATGAGTCCAGAGGACGCCGAGACCTACCACGCCTGGCAGATCGGCGTCCTCGCCGGCCACGGAGTCGACCTGATCACCGCGATGACACTGACGTACGTCGACGAAGCTGTCGGGATCGCCAGGGCGGCCGCCGCCGTAGGGGTGCCCGCAGTCATCGGCTTCACCGTCGAGACGGACGGCCGTCTCCCCGACGGCACACCACTGAGCGGGGCGGTCGTCGCGACCGACGCAGCGACCGACGCCAGCGCCCTCCACTTCCTGATCAACTGCGCGCATCCAAGTCACTTCGCGTCCGTGCTCGACCCGACGGCCGGGTGGACGTCACGTGTGCGCGCCGTGCGCGCCAACGCATCACGACTCAGCCACGCCGAGCTCGACGAGGCGGAGGAGCTCGACGACGGCGACCCGACCCAGCTCGCAGCCGACTACGCCGACCTCCGCCGCCGGCTCCCGCATCTCGTCGTTCTCGGGGGGTGCTGCGGCACCGATGTCCGCCACGTCCGCGCGATCGCTGCCGCAGTGACGACATGAGCGAGGTCCTGCTGTTCCACCACGCACTGGGATTGACGACCGGTGTCGTCGCCTTCGCCGACACGCTGCGCGCCGCGGGTCACATGGTGCATGCCCCCGACCTTTACGACGGCGAGACCTTCACGGCTCTGGACGACGGGCTCGCCTGCGCGAGGCGGATCGGCTTCGACGTGGTCCAGGAGCGCGGTGTTGCGATCGCCCAACGCCTGCCCGCCGAGCTCGTGTACGCCGGAATGTCGCTCGGCGTGATGCCCGCGCAGAGGCTCGTGCAGACCCGGCCCGGCGCGCGCGGCGCGCTGATGCTGCACAGCGCAGTTCCGCTGGAGGAGTTCGGCGGTGAGTGGCCGGCCGGCGTACCGCTGCAGATCCACACCATGGAGGCCGACGACTGGGGCGACCTCGATGTCGCGCAGGAACTGGTCGCGGCGGTGCCCGGTGCCGAGCTCTTCACCTACCCGGGCGACCGGCACCTCTTCACCGACAGCAGCTGCCGCGACTACGACGAAGCAGCGGCCGCGCTGGTGACGGCGCGGGTGCTCGCCTTGCTCGACCGGATCGTCTAGCGCCCCTCCTGCACCTCCAAGGTAACTCCAGGTGGGGTCTTGCCGCAAGGCCCCCGGTTGGGCGCAGACTCCCGGCCCGACCGCGACCTGAAGACCGGAGCCGCCTCATGCGCGTGACGTTCTCGACCTTCGACTCCAGGGGCGGGGTCGAGCCGTTCCTCGCGACCGCCCGGCAGCTGCAGGAGCTCGGTGCCGACGTGCAGATCTGCGCGCCGCCGGACTGCTCTGACCGCGCGGCCGAGGTCGGCGTGCCGCTGGTGCCTGTCGGCAGGTCGGTCCGCGAGCTGGTGCACGGCTCCACGGCGCCATCACCGGAGCAGGTGCCGCGGCTGGCGGCCGAGCTGATGGCCACGGTGTTCGACCGGCTCACTGCCGCGGCCGCCGGATCCGACGTCCTCGTCGTCAGCGGCGTGATGTCCGCAGTGGCGGCCGCCCGATCGGTGGCCGAGCTGCTCGGCATCCGGTCAGTGAGCATCGCCTACTGCCCGATCTACCTGCCGTCACCGCACCACCGGCCGCAGCCTCTGCCGCTGCGGCCGATCCCCGCCGAGGTCACCGACCAGGCGGAGCTCGAGGCGATCGATCGCCACAACTACAACTCGCTCTTCGGCCCGCCGCTGAACGTCGAGCGCGCCGCTGCCGGGCTTCCCCCCGTCGACGACGTCCGAGACCACGTCATGGGCGAGGGGCTCTGGCTGGCCGCCGATGCGGTGCTCGCGCCGTGGCGGCCGCATCCCGGCCTGGACGTCGTGCAGACCGGCGCGTGGATCCTGCCCGACGAGCGCCCGTTGGCGCCGGACCTCGAAGCCTTCCTCGACGCCGGTCCACCGCCGGTCTACGTCGGCTTCGGCAGCATGCGCGCACCGGCGGACTTCGCCCGGATCGCGATCGAGGCGGTCCGCGCGCACGGCCGCCGCGTCGTCCTCGCCCGCAGCTGGGCCGACCTCGAGCTGGTCGACGACAACGACGACTGCCTCGCCGTCGGCGAGGTGAACCAGCAGGCGCTGTTCGCTCGAGTCGCCGCCGCCGTGCACCACGGCGGGGCGGGTACGACGACCGCCGGCGCGCGAGCTGGTGCGCCCCAGCTCGTCGTACCGCAGATGGGCGACCAGCCCTGGTGGGCGGGCCGCGTGGCCGAGCTGGGCATCGGCGTCGCGCACGAGGGCCCGACGCCGACCGTCGAGTCGCTGTCGTTGTCGCTCGATCACGCGCTCGCACCTCAGGTGTCGGAACGAGCGGCCCAGGTGGCGGGCACGGTTCGGGGCGACGGCGCGTCGATCGCGGCGAAGCTGCTCACCGACCTGGCATCCCGGCCCACCTGAAGCGAGCCGAGCGCTACGCGGCTTGCTGCATGAGGACGGCGACGGCGTAATGCAGGTCGAGTCGGTCGCCGGTGACGATGGGCGGCAGCGTGGTGGCGGTGATGATGCCGGCCGGGTCGAGTGCTTCGGCGGGTTGCGGGGCGAGGCGGGGGTGGTGCAGGACCGGGACGCCGTCTGCGGATTTCAGGCTCAGGGTGCGGTCCGCTCTCAGGGTTAGCTGGAAGCGCTGCGCATGCACGATTGTGTGATGCCGGCTGCACAGCAGCACCAAGTTCGCGAGATCGGTCGGACCGCCCGCGGACCAGTACTCGACGTGATGTCCGTGGAGCTTGTGAGTGCGGGTGCAGCCGGGAAAGCGACAGCGCTCGCCGTCGATCTGCCCGAGCAGTTGCCGTAGCGCGGGGCTGACGATGCGATTGGACCGGCCGAGGTCGAAGCGGGTCAGGTCGGCGGCGATGATCGGCCGCAGGTGCTCGCGCAGCTCGCCGAACGTGGGGGCCACGTTCGGCGGGAGGAGCTCCCCGTCGGCGAGGCGGGCCCAGCCGGAGAGCGGGTCGACCTGGGCGACGAGCCGCTGCTTGGCCCGGCGCGCCGCATCCGGCCGGTTCTTGATGGTGCTGGCGAGCGCGGTCTGCGCGATCCGCACCATCCCCTCAGCGATGCCGGCCCGCACCGTCGGGTCGCTGTCCTGATCACCCAACGGCCGGCGCGGCTGTGGAGAACTTGGCTCCGCGGAACCGCCCGCACCGACGTCCGGCACCGCACTGGCATCGGCAGCGGAGGTGTCGGCGGCAGCAGTCACGGTGGCGCGTTCGCGGTCCAGCTCCTCCCGGGCCGCATCCAGCGCGGCCAGCACGATCGCGCCCTGCTCCGCGGGCAGCTTCACGCTGATCGTCATCGTGCCGTCGTCGTCGTAACGAACCGACGCGCGCATCTTCCACCGAGCCAGCTCAGGGTCGGCCTCGTCTTCGACCGGCTTGCGGGCCCGGCGCACCCCGCGGACTAACCGCTCCAGCTGCGCGCCGGTCGTCACCCGGCCCAGCTCTATCCAGGTCTGCTCGTCATCCGCCGTGGCGACCCGGCTGATCGCCCGGACCTGCGAGTAAGAGAGCTCCCCGCGGCACATCGCCGCAGTCACCAGCGGCAACGAGACGAGCGCCCGGGCTATCCGCGCTTTCTCCCGCGCCGCCCGCGGCGCCAGACCCAGATGCAGCGACAACCACTGCCCCATCGACAGGCAGCCTTGCGTCGCCCACCCGTCCCGCCGCTCGAACTCCGCGATCAGCGCCAACAACCGCGCCTCACCCGCCGCCACGCGGCCGGCCCAGGTCTTGATCTCATCCGCGACCTGGTCGTCGGACAGCACTTCGAAGGTCTCCGTCATCCCTCGAAAGTAGCGCCCAGGTCTGACAGAAATGGTGGCCGGAATCGCTGGGCCCCACCGAGTTTGTCGAACTTCAGTCGGTCGCAGGTATGGTCTCGCGCCATGTCACAGATCTCGGACAACGCCGCCCGGTTCCTCGTCGCGTTCGGCGTGTGGAGCTGGGTGATCTGGCTGATGTTCGCCCGCAACATCGCCAAGGACGACACCCGCGTGACGGCGTTCTACGTCGTGCACGGGATCCTGATCGTCGTGTCCCTCGCGCTCGGCACGATCGTCGGCGTCATCGGCTGGCGGGCACTGCGTCAGTAGCCGTCGCGCAGGTCGATGACGACTACGCGCTGCGCTCCAGTGCGTAGACGCGGAGGTCCGTCTCGAAGCCGTCGAGCGTCAGACCCTCCACGTGCGTCACGTCGTGCGCCCGAAGGACTGCTGCGCGGACGCGGTCGTCGACGAGGATCTGCGCGGGCGCAGCCGCTGAGCAGAGCCGCGCCGCCAGGTTCACCACCGAGCCGACAGGGGTGTAGTCGTATCGCCCCTCGAAGCCGATCATGCCCAGCGTCGCGTGCCCGAGCGCGATGCCCATCCCGTAGCCGACGCGGTAGCCGCGGTCGGACCACTCGGATGCGAGGCCGTCGAGGCGCTCCCGCAGCTGCAGCGCCATCTGCACGGCCGTGCCGGCGGGGTCCGCGCACGGCACGGGGTCGTTGAAGTAGGCCATCACGCCGTCTCCGGCGAAGTGGCCGACCGTGGCGGAGAACGCGCGCACCACGTCGCCCACCGCGTCGTAGTAGGTGTTGAGGACGTCGAGCACGTCCTCCGGCTCGACCCGGCCGGCGAAGTGGGTGAACCCGCGCAGGTCGCAGAAGAAGACCGCGATCTCGCGCCGGTGCGGCTCGAGCGCGCCCACGGCTCCCGCGTCGAGCAGGGCGTCCGCGACCTGCGGCGCCAGGAACCGGCGGAGGCCCGAGTACCTCTCGAGCTCCTGCACCTGGTCGCGGACCTGGTCGGCGAGGGATGCGTTCACCGAGGTCAGCTCGGCGTGCGCGTGGTGCTCGGACACGGCGAGCTCGTCGAGGCTCTCGATGAACCTGCCGAGCACCGAGGCGGTCACGAACAGCATCAGGGTGAGGAACAGCCACTGGGCGAACCGGGCCGGGACGTCCGGCTGGATCATCAGGATTCCGGCGTACCCGATCGAGGACGCCCCGATCGTGACCATGGCCAGTCGACGGGACAGCGCGTACCCGGCCACGATCACCGGCAGGAGGAACAGGCCGGTGCCCACGCCGGCGACGTCGTTGCCGCCGCAGTACAGCCCGGTCGCGATGATCACGGTCGAGCCGAGCAGCAGCGGAGGTCCGAAGACGGAGTACCGGCGTTCGAGCGGGTCGTCCGGGACCCACAGCGCCGTGAGGATCAACCCCACGCCGAACACGATGGAGAAGATGCCGTGGGCGGCGTACAGGCGCAGGTGTGTGGTGAAGTCGCCCGCGACGACCGACGCCTCCAGGACGGCGACGCCGGCGGCGAGATAGGCGTACGCGGCGAGGCGCATGACCTGGCGCACTGCCCCCAGGGTCAGCCGTCGCACCCCGTGCGAGTACACGATGGATGACATGTCGGTCACGCGGCCGGCCCCCTCGACCTCGAATCTCGCGATCACCCTAGCGGCCTACGCGCGCCGGCAGCTCAGCCGTCTCCGCGGCTTCAGTTCGATGAGAAACCGTCACAGCGCACGTCTACAGTCTGTCCTGGCCAATCAGCCTCAGCGTGGGGGTTCTGCCGTGCTCATCCGTGTCGCCTCGTGGTGCTACGACCACCGCCGTCGCGTCGTCATGTTCTGGATCCTCGGCCTGGTCGCGGTCAGCATGCTGGCCAGCCAGTTCGGCGGGGACTTCCACGCGGAGTACAGCGCTCCCGGCGCCGAGTCGACGCGGGCCTTCGACTTGCTGAAGAGCCGGTTCCCGTCCCGGTCGGGCGACACCGTCGACATCGTCGTCGAGGCTCCCGCGGGCATCACCGATCCCGCCGTGAAGAAGCGGATCGACGACTTCATCGCAGACGCCATGAAGGTCAACGGCGTCGTCGGCGCGGTCCGGCCCGACGACGAGGCGAACGGCGGGCAGATCAGCCGCGACGGCACCATCGGGTTCGGCTCCCTGCAGCTCAACGTCCTCGGCGAGGTCTACGAGATCGAGGACGCCAAGGAGCTGGTGAAGCTCGGCGAGGAAGCCGACGCCGATGGCTTCCGGCTCGAGCTCGGCGGTCAGGTCCCGGCCATCGCCGACCAGAGCGAGCCCGGCTCCGAGGGCATCGGCCTCGGCGCCGCCGCGATCATCCTGCTGATCACCTTCGGATCGCTGCTCGCGGTCGGACTCCCGCTGGCCGTGGCGATCGTCAGCCTGGGCACCGCGTTCGGGATCATCGGCCTGCTCGAGAACATCGTCGACGTGCCCGACTGGGCGCCCGCGGTCGCCGGCATGATCGGCATCGGCGTGGGCGTCGACTACGCGCTGTTCATCATCACCCGCTACCGCCAGGGACTCCGCGAGCAGCTCGACCCCCGCGACAGCGCGCTCAAGGCGATCGCGACCGCCGGTCGGGCCGTGATGTTCGCCGGCTGCACGGTGGTCATCTCGCTGCTCGGCATGCTGCTGATGCGGATGCCGTTCACGCCTGGCGTCGCCTTCACCGCCTCGCTCGCGGTGCTCGTCGTGATGGTCGCGTCGGTCACGTTCCTCCCGGCGCTCCTCGGCTTCACCGGCGTCCACATCGACCGGCTCCGCGTGCCGTTCCTCAAGCCGGGTGGCGACACCCAGCACGGCTTCTGGTTCCGCTGGTCGCGCATGGTGCAGCGGCGTCCCTGGCCGGCCGCGATCGCCGGCCTCGCCGTCCTGCTGCTGCTCGCCTCCCCCGTGCTCGGGCTGCGGCTCGGCTTCCCGGACGCGGGCAACAACTCCGACACGACGACCGCCCGCCGCGCCTACGACCTGCTGGAGAAGGGCTTCGGCAAGGGCCGCAACGGCCCGCTGCTCGTCGTGGCCGACCTGCGAGCCTCCGGCGACACCGCCGCTTCGCTCGACCCGCTCGCCGAGGCGGTGCGCAAGACCCCGGGCATCGCGTTCGTCTCGCCGACTCAGGCCAACGAGTCCGGCGACACCGCGATCATCACGGTCGTGCCGACGACCTCCCCGCAGGAGGAGGCGACGGTCGACCTCATCCACGAGCTGCGCGACGACGTCCTCCCCAAGGCGCTGGGCAAGAGCGACACCGAGCTGTACGTCGGCGGCATCACCGCGGCGGCGATCGACTCCAACAGCACCGTCCAGGCTCGCTTGCCGCTGTTCATCGGCGCGGTCGTGCTGCTGTCGTTCCTGCTGCTCCTCGTCGTCTTCCGGTCGATCCTGGTCGCCGTGAAGGCTGCGGTGATGAACCTGCTGTCCATCGGCGCGGCGTACGGCATCGTCGCCTACTCGGTGCAGGGCAACTGGTTCGGCCGGCTCATCGGCATCCCCGAGGAGGTGCCGGTCCCGGCGTTCATCCCGATGATGATGTTCGCGATCCTCTTCGGCCTGTCGATGGACTACGAGGTCTTCCTGCTCTCGCGGGTGCGCGAGGAGTACGAGCGGACGCGCGACAACGGCCTCGCGGTGGCGGACGGGCTCGCCGCGACCGCACGTGTCATCACCGCCGCGGCCGCGATCATGGTGACCGTGTTCGGCGCGTTCATCCTCGAGCCGGACCCGTTCATCAAGATGATCGGCATCGGCCTGGCGAGCGCGATCTTCGTCGACGCGACGATCGTCCGCATGGTGCTCGTCCCCGCGACGATGGAGCTGCTCGGCGACGCCAACTGGTGGCTGCCGGGCTGGCTCGCGCGGCACCTGCCGGACGTGCACGTCGAGGGGACGTCGGTGCCGTCCGACGTCGCCGCGCCGGTGGCCGCCGGCGGGTGACCAATCCGGCCGACGACCTCTGGGCGCAGCGCACCGCGGCGCTCGCCTCCGTCGCGGCCCTGGAGCGTGAGGTCGCGCAGATCATCGCGGCGTCGGAGTCGTCCAATGCCGACGACGAGCACGACCCGGAGGGCACGACGATCGCGTTCGAGCGCGAGCAGGCCCGCGCGCTGCTCGACGCCGCGCAGCAGCGGGTCGCCGACATCGACGCGGCGCTGGCGCACTCGCGCAGCGGCGACTACGGCATCTGCGAGAGCTGCGGCGAGCCGATCGGCGCGGAGCGGCTCGAGGCCCGGCCCGCGGCCCGCACCTGCATCACCTGCGCCTCGAGGCGCCGCTCAGGATAGGTGCCACCAGCAACGCTGGATCGGCACCTCCGGCCACACAGACTCGGCTAGCGTCGTGATCGCTACTTCGCCGTCGACGACGATCATCGCTGGCTGCTCGAGACTCGCAGCTGCGGTGCCATCGCTTGCCAACTCTGACCAAGGGTCAGGCCCAGCAGAACGGTGTCGGCTCGTCGACGGCGCCGAGGGCCGCCGCGTCCGGTGATCCCGAGCGCGATGTTGCAGTCAACGCCCAGGCGGCGCTTGCTTGCTCGCATCCCGGTGCCGTCGAGGACTATGACCTCGCGCACGAGGTGGGCCGCCGGCGTCCGGATCACCGACCGACTCAAGCCTCGGAGCGATGTCGGCGACGGCGTGATGGGCGCGACCTGCCGAACCGGGCAGGCCGAAGCGTCGCGCGATGCGCCGGCACGCGCGAACGACATCTGGCTCGCCAACTCCGCGAGGTCGACGCTGAGCCGGTCGGTTCGACGCTTGCCAATCAAGTCGAGCATCAGCAGCAGCGGGGCGAAGACCCGCCCGCACGACCTGCACCCGACCTGGGCCAGCCGCACGTGCACCACCCCGGCAGCGGTGTCGAAGCGTCGAAGACGTGTCCGCATCCCCTTGCGCGCGAAGTCACTCATCACGCCGCATCCAGGACAGCCGAAAGGCGCCGGCAAGTCCCGAACCGGCAGCCACTTCGGACCGCAGACCTCGTCGATCAACCGCGACTGCACGTCTTCGAGCGCCGCCGAGATCGCGGCCCCGGGCAGGTCGTTGCGCATCGCCACCGCCCACGCCTCGAGTTGCGGCCAGGTTAGGTCACCGATGTGGGGCAACTCGGCGACCAGAGCGAGGGTAGTGACCGGCACGGCAGGTCTCCTTAATCTGAAGGTGTGTCGCCACCACTCCAGACCAAGATCCGCAAAGTTCAACGGAACGACACGCTACCGAGCTCTCAGCCGCTGGGTGTCACCGACGTGACGACGGGCGGCGGGCGGTCACCCGGTCGAGGCGCGTTGCGGTCCCCGAGCACGTTGATGGCGAGCGCGACGACGGTGATGAACGCGATGATGCCGAGCGTCATCTTCCAGCCGGAGTAGGTGCGCGGCTCGGCGCCGGGGTCCTCCGGGCCGGTCACGGCAGGGTGGCGACGATCTCCGCGATCGGCCGTCGTACGCCGGTGTAGAACGGCACCTCCTCGCGGGTGTGCCGCCGGGCCTCGGCGCCGCGCAGGTGGCGCATCAGGTCGACGATGCGGTGCAGCTCCTCGGCCTCGAACGCGAGCAGCCATTCGTAGTCGTTGAGGGCGAAGCACGCGACCGTGTTGGACCGGACGTCCGGGTACTCGCGGGCCATCTTGCCGTGCTCGGCGAGCATGTCGCGCCGCTCGTCCGGCGGCAGCAGGTACCAGTCCAGCGAGCGGACGAACGGGTAGACGCAGATGTAGCGCTGGGGGTCCTCACGCTTCACGAAAGCCGGGATGTGGCTCTTGTTGAACTCGGCTGGGCGGTGCAGCCCGACGACCGACCAGACCGGCTCGAGCGACCGGCCGAGCGCGGTGCGGCGGAACCGCGAGTACGCCGCCTGCAGGCCGTCCGGGTCGGGGCAGGTCCACCAGACCAGCAGGTCGGCGTCAGCGCGGTAGCCCGACACGTCGTACGTCCCGCGGGTGTAGACGTCCTGGGTCAGCAGCTCGTCGAGCAGCGCGGTGACCTCGGCGGTCGCGGTCGGGCGGTCGACCTCCGAGACGCGCGTGCTGTCGGTGCGGGCGCGGAACACGGAGTACGACGTGTAGAGCAGCTCGTCGTTGAGCTCGCGCGCCGTCTTCGCGGCCGGATCGGTGTTCGTGGTGTCTGTCATGGGACCAGTCTCCCAGACCTGCTACGGGATGATGACCGCGTCCGGCAGCGGGTCCGGGTAGAGGCGCACGCCGTCGTGCACGGGCAGCGTGAACTCGGTGCCGCCCTCGCCGGTGAAGATCTCCACCAGGGCGCCACCGGCGAAGGTCGGCACCTTGTCCGGGTGGGTGGACTGGATCCGCAGCTCGAGCGAGTGGCCCTTGGCGAGGACGTGCGCCTCCGCCTGCGCGACCAGGTTCATGACCATCTTCTCGCCGGGCACGACCGGCGACGGCTTGTCGTTGCCCGCGCGCAGCTCGGGCTGGATCGCCCAGCCGGACATGGAGATCCGGTCGCGGCCGCCGTCCTCGTCGACGTCGTACAGCGTGGCGTTGATGTGGATGCGCTCGCCGTAGACCGCGGCGACCAGCTTCATCGTCGGGATGCCGGTGATCAGCATCTCCCGGTCCAGCGGGTCGGTCGTGAAGACCGCGGCGTTGGCGCCGAACTCGCCCTGGCTCGGGTCGGCGACGTACTGCACGCTCGCCGGCTCGTCGAGGTCGGTGATCAGCGCGCCGTCAGTGGTGTGGAAGGTCAGCGCGCGCGACGGCACCGGCGGCCACGCGGTGGGGGTGAAGACCCGGCCGTCGTTGAGGAACACCTCGACCGGCGGACCGGTGTCGACGTTGCGCTGCAGCAGGTGCTTGTCGAACCACGCGTGCAGCGCATAGGTCCAGTGGTCCTCGCGCTGGTTGGGACAGCAGCCCGAGCCGTGGTCCCACTGGCCGATCCAGGCCTTGTCGCCCTTGCGTCCGCCGCGGGCGTGGAACCAGTCGAGCGCCGCGATGCGGGCGGCGTTGTCGTTGACGCCGTGGACGACGAACATCGGGATCTTCGCGGCGGTGGCGCCCTTGCGGAAGTCGCGGTCCTTGTGCCACGCCACCTCGGCGCCGCTCATGTACGCCTCGCCGGTCACGCCGGCCGAGTTGGTCAGCCCGCAGCCGGCGTACTGCAGGTTGCCGAGCTCGTTGTCGTGACCCGGCAGGTGCCGCGTGATCGACAGCTGCTCGTAGGCGAACAGCGGCCCCGCCCACTGCAGGTTGTACGGCACGCCGTTCTGGAACTCGTGGTGGTACATCGCCGCGAGGCCGGCACTGGGCACGATCGTGACGAGGCCCTTCGGGTTCTGCGCGGCCGCCATCATCGGGGTCGAGCCGACGTAGGAGTGCCCGGTCAGCCCGACGCGGCCGTTGGACCACGGCTGCTTCGCGGCCCACTCGACGATCGTCTTCGCGTCCTTCTGGTCCGCCTTGCCCATGTGGTCGAGGCAGCCGCCGGACCGGCCGGTGCCGCGCAGGTCGACGAACACGACGGCGTAGCCGCGTGGCGCGAAGTAGCCGGCCAGGCCGAGCTTCACCCCGTCCTCGTCCTCCGGCCCGGGGAAGATGCGGGTGCCCGCGCGGTCGCCGGACTCGCCGTGATACGGCGACAGCTCGAGGATCGTGCCGTAGCGGCCCGGCTTCGTCGGGCGCACGACCTCGACGTACAGCGTCACGCCGTCGCTCATCTTCACGTTCTGCGCCTCGCGCACGATCGAGAAGCGGGGCCCGCTCAGGCCCTTCGACTTCCGGTAGTCCTTGGGCGCCCCGGTGGTGGGGGTCGGCCGGCCGGTCGCCTTCATCGGCGCCGGGGCGGCGTGCGAGGCGGCGAGGCCGCCGGCGAAGAGGACGAGCGCGCAGGCGGCAGCAAGGAAAAGGCGTGGCTTCATGGCTGCGATCTTCGTCGGACCGCGGCCGCACTCCTGCCGGTTCCGCACCGCGGCGCGGGCTACCCTCGGCTCATGGCCACTCCCGCAGCGACCCAGTCCCTGCCGTCGCGGTGGCGCGAGGTGCTGCGCACGACCAACCCGCCGGTCGGCGGCGAGCTCGACGTCGTCTCGAAGTGGCTGGTGCTGACCCGCGCCGCCGTGCTGCCCATGACGCTCACCGCGGGTCTCGTCGCAGGGCTGCTCGCGGTCCGGCAACCAGGCTTCCACGCCGGCTGGTTCGCGCTGGCGCTGCTCGGCATCACGCTCGCGCACGTGTCGAACAACCTGATGAACGACCTGTTCGACTCCGACGTCGGCCTCGACGTCGCGTCGTACCCCCGTGCGCTCTACGCGCCGCACCCGATCCTCTCCGGGATGATCACCCGCCGAGGGCTCGCCACCGCGGCTCTCCTCGTCAACACTGCCGATCTCGCGATCGGGCTCGTGCTGTACGCCGCGCGCGGCTGGCCGGTGCTGGCGTTCGCCGTGTCCGGGTTCCTGCTCAGCGCGGCGTACACCGCCCCTCCGCTGCGCCTGAAGAAGAGGGGTCTCGGCGAGCCGGACGTGCTCGTGGTCTGGGGGCCGCTGATGGTCTGCGGCACCTACTACAGCGCCGTCGGCGACGTGTCGTGGTGGGTCGCGGCGGCGTCGATCCCCTACGGCCTGCTCTGCACCGCCGTCCTGATGGGCAAGCACATCGACAAGCTTCCGTGGGACGCGCCCGCCGGTGTGCGCACGCTGCCGGTGCGACTCGGCGAGGCGCGGTCACGCACGCTCACCCGCGCGCTGATCGTCGGGTTCTACGCGTCGGTCGTCGCCTGCGTCGTCTTCGGTGCGCTGCCCTGGCCGGCGATCGCCGTGCTCGGCGCGCTGCCGCTGATGATGCGCACGCTCCGACACCTGCACGAGCCACGCCCGGACGCGCCGCCGGCAGACTTCCCGGTGTGGCCGCTGTGGTTCGCCGCCATCGCCTTCGTGCACACGCGACGCGCGGGCGGACTGCTCATCCTCGGCCTCGCCGCGGCAGCGATCGCCGACATCACTCCCTACGCGCTCTAGCCCCGCGAATGGCTGCCGCCGAGCCCCCGCGCCTCGTCGTCCGCGACGTCGCCGGGTGGCGTGCCTGGCTCGCCGACCACGTCGACGACAGGGACGGCGTGTGGCTCGTGCTGGCCAAGAAGGGGACGACCGATCCGACCGACCTCACCTACGACCACGCGCTGGAGGAGGCGCTGTGCCAGGGCTGGATCGACGGCACGAAGCGCAGGCTCGACGACGCGACGTACCAGCAGCGCTTCACCCCGCGCCGGGCGCGCAGTGCGTGGTCGAAGCGCAACGTCACCATCGCCGAGCGGCTCATCGGCGAACACCGGATGCAGCCGTCCGGACTCGCCGAAGTCGAGCGGGCGAGGAGCGACGGGCGATGCGCCGCGGCGTACGCCGGCCCCGCGACGATCGAGGTGCCGCCCGACCTCGCGGCGGCTCTCGCTCAGCACCCGTCGGCGCAGTCGATGTTCGACGTCCTCACCAGCGCCAACCGGTTCGCCATCGTGTGGCGTGTCGAGGAAGCGAAGCGCCCGCAGACCCGCGCGCGACGCATCGCGCAGTACGTCGACATGCTCGCCCGCGGCGAGACCCCGCACCCACAGCGGCGCCGCCCCGGCATCCCCGGGGCGGACCGCTAACGAGCCGCTAGTCCGGCCAGGACCCGGGCGGCGGCCTGCTCGCCCGACCTGATGCACGCGGGTACGCCGACGCCGTGGTAGGCCGAGCCGGCCAGCGCGAGCCCCGGCAGCGGCTCCAGCGCCGCCTCGACCCGAGCGATCCGGGCGACGTGGCCGACGGCGTACTGGGGCAGCGCGTCGACCCATCGCGTGACGCGCACGTCGACCGGCGCCGCCGTCACCCCGATCGCCTCGCGCAGCTCGGCCAGCACCCGATCGACGATCTCGTCGTCGTCGGCCGGCGGCGGGTCGCCGGCGCGGCCGACGCTGCAACGCACGACCGCGATGTCGCCGTGCCCCAGGTCGGCCCACTTGGCCGACGACAGCGTGCACGCCTTCATCAGCCGGCCCTCGGTGGCCGGGACCAGGAAGCCGCTGCCCGCCGGTGCCGTGGCAAGTGCGGCCTTCGGGAAGGCGAAGGTGACGATCGCCACGGTCGCCGTGTCGATCGCCGCCAGCTCGGCGGACAGCTCGGGCGCGGCGAAGCGCAACAGCTTCGCCGTCACGGGCGCGGGCGTGGCCACGACCACGGCGTCGACCACCATCGCCCGACCGCCCATCAGCGTGATCCGCCACGCGGAGCCGACCCGCTCGACCAGCGCCGCACGGCTGGACAGCCGGACCGCGTCGCCAAGCCGCTCGGCGAGCGCGAGCGGCAGCAGCCCGAGGCCGCCGGCGAGCGACCTGAACACCGGTCCGCTCGCCTCCGCGCCATCGGCCGCGGGGGCAGCCAGCGCGCGCATCAGCGACCCGCCGGCACGCGCGGCCGCCGCGACGTAGGGCGCGGTCGCCTCGACGCCGAGCGCGTCCGCGCGACCGGCGTACACACCGCCGAGCAGCGGGTCGACCAGCCGGTCGACGACCTGCCCGCCCAGCCGCCGTCGCACGAGCGCGCCGACCGCGACGTCCTCCCCGGCGTACGCCGATCGTCGACCCGCCAGATCCAGCGACGCGCGCACGAGTCCACCGGTCGTCAGGATCCGGCTGCGCGCCAGCGACCGCAGCGATCTCGGCACGCCGAGCACCGTGCCACTCGGCAGCGGGCGCATCCTCCCGTCGACCCAGACATGCGCCGACGACGTGGCCGGCTCGACCAGCCGATCACCCAGCCCGACCTCGCGCACCAAGGCCTCGGCGTCCGGCACGCGCGCGAGGAACGCGTCGGCGCCCGCGTCGACCGGCAGACCGCCGACCTCACTGGTGTGCAGGATGCCGCCCACGCGGCGCGACCCCTCGAAGACGGTGACGTCGATGTCGCCCCCGTCCCGGACGAGCGCATGCGCGGCCGTGAGTCCGGAGATGCCGCCGCCGATGACCGCGACGTGCGGACTCATCGCGGGTCCGTGATGACGTCGACGCTCGCGGCGGCCGCTTCGTCCGGGCAGGGCGAGTGCGCGCGCCGCCGCAGCCGCCCTTCCGCGATCGCGACGCCGAGGATGACGACCGCGCCACCCACGAAGAGGTTCCAGCCGAGCGGCTCGTCGAGGACGACGACGCCCAGCGCGACGGCGACGAGCGGGATGAGGAACGTGACCATCGACGCCGTCGTCGCGCCCACGTCGCGGATCAGGCCGTGGTAGATGATGAACGCCAGCCCGGTGCCGAGCACGCCGAGCGCGAGCATCGACGCGACGACCCGGCCGCTCAGCGACACCGGCTCCCAGCCGATCAGCGGGGTCACCACACCGAGGATCAGCGTGGCCATCGTCAGCTGACAGGTGGCCAGCACGACCGGCGGCAGCCCGGCGCCGGACAGGAAGCGGCGCGCGTAGTTGAAGGCGATGCCGTACGACGCCGACGCCCCGAGCGCGGCGAGCTGCCCGCTGACCAGGTTGGCGTCGTCGGCCCCACGCCACGGCCCGAGCACGACGACGACGCCGGCGAAGCCGAGCAGAAGCCCGGCGATCCGGTGCCGGGTGGCCCGCTCCTCGGGCAGCACCGCAAGCGCGACGAGCAGCGTCATCAGCGGCGTCGTCGCGTTGTAGACGCCGGACACGCCGCTGGAGACGCGGTCGCCGGCCCAGGAGAAGCCGAGGAAGGGCACGACGTTCGACACCACCGACATCGCCGCGATGTGCGCCCACAGCCTCGGGCTCGACGGGACCGTCAGCCGACGGGCGAGCAGCAGCACCCACAGCGCACCGGCCCCGAGGGCGGACCGGCCGATCGACACCTGCAGCGGCGAGAGGCCCTCGAGCGAGACCTTGATGAACAGGAAGCTGGTGCCCCAGATCCCCCCGAGGATGCCGAGCCGCACCCACGGGCTGCGCAGCGGGGACACGGGCACGGTGCCGAGCCTACGGGAGCGTGGCCGCCCTGCTGACCAGCGCGGCGAGCCCGGCCATCACCGTCGCGTCGTCGTTGACCGACCGGGTGCGCGCGAAGGGCAGGTGCAGCTCCCCGGCCAGCGCGGCCGCCTCGATGTCGAGGTCGTAGGCCACCTCGAGGTGGTCGGCCGTGAAGCCGCACGCGCACACGACGACACCGGCCGAGCCGGCGGCGGCGCGGTCGCGCAGGATCTCCAGGACGTCCGGGCCGAGCCACGGGTCTGCGGTGCGCCCGGCGCTCTGCCACCCGACGGACCACGAGCGCAGAGCGAGCCGCTCGGCCACCGCGATCGCGGTCTCGCGCAGCTGGTCCGGATAGGGGTCGCCCATCGCGACGACGCGCTCCGGCACCGAGTGCGCCGTGAACACCACCTCGCCATCCGGGACGTCGACGAGCGCGTCCGCGACCGCGGCGACGAGGAAGTCGACGTACGCCGGGAGCAGGTGCCACGACGGGATCGTCTCGACCGCCACGCCGTGCAGGTCGCCGGCGGCGGCGGCCTTCGCGGCGTACTGGCCGACCGACACCGTCGACCAGTGCGGCGCGAGGACCACGCCGATCGCGCGGTCGATGTCATCGGCCGCGAGCGCCGCGACGCCCTCGTCGATCGACGGCGTCGAGTGCTTGGTGCCGAGGACGACGGTGAAGCGGTCCGGCTCGATCTCGTCCAGCGCACCTTGCAGCGCGTCGAGCTGCGCGTCGGTGATCGCGCGCAGCGGGAAGGTCCCGCCGATCGCGTCGTACCGCAGGGTCAGCGCGTCGAGCTGCTCGGCAGTCGGGGGATGGCCGCGACGGATGTCGGTGTAGTAGGCCGCGATGTCGTCGCGGTCGCGCGGCGTGCCGTAGGCCATCGCCAGGACGCCGACCCGGTCGGTCACGTGGCTCGGGCAGTCATCGGGCGGTCTCCTCGTGCACCAGGTCGACCACTCGACCGAGCACCTCGGGGTCGGTCTCGGGCAGCACGCCGTGGCCGAGGTTGAAGACATGCCCTTCGATCCCAGAGGCACGGTGGAGCACGTCGCGAGTGCGCGCTTCGACGACGTCCCACGGCGCGAGCAGCACGGCCGGGTCGAGGTTCCCCTGCACCGCAGTGCCCGCGCCGATGCGGCGAGCGCCCTCGTCGATCGGCAGGTGGAAGTCGACGCCGACGACATCGGCACCCGCGTCGGCCATCAGCCCGAGGATCTCGCCGGTGCCGACGCCGAAGTGGATGCGCGGCACGCCGAGGTCAGCGAGCCCGGCGAAGATCTTCCGCGACGCTGGCAGCACGTGCGTCTCGTAGTCGGCCGCGGACAGCGCGCCGGCCCACGAGTCGAAGAGCTGCAGCGCGCTCGCGCCGGCCGCCACCTGCATCCGCAGGAAGGCGAGCGTCAGGTCGGCCAGCCGGTCGAGCAGCTGCGCCCAGCCGTCGGGGTCGGCGTACATGAAGGCCTTGGTCCGGCTGTGCGTCTTCGACGGCCCGCCCTCGACCAGATAGCTGGCGAGGGTGAACGGCGCGCCGGCGAAGCCGATCAGCGGGACGGTCAGCTCCTTGACCAGCAGCTGCACCGACTCGGTGATGTAGGGCATGTCGACGTCGGGCTCGAGCGGGCGCAGGCGAGCGAGGTCGTCCGGTCCGCGGAACGGCTGCTCGACGACCGGACCGACGCCCGGCGCGATGTCGAGGCCGACCCCGACTGCGCGCAGCGGCAGCACGATGTCGCTGAACAGGATCGCCGCGTCGACGCCGTGCCGGCGCACCGGCTGGAGCGTGATCTCGGTGACCAGATCGGGCCGGGTGCAGCTCTCCAGCATCGAGATGCCTTCGCGCAGCGCGCGGTACTCCGGCAGTGAGCGGCCGGCCTGGCGCATGAACCACACCGGCGTGTACGGCGTCGGCTCGCGGCGGCACGCGCGCAGGAACGGGCTGTCCGTGAGGGGGCTGGTCACACGGCGCATCGTCGCACGGCCGCCAACGTGCCGGCCCGGTCAGCCGATCCGCAGGACGAAGGCGGTCAGCTGCTCGGCGACGCCGGCGCCGACGGTCGAGAAGACCGCGTCATAGGCCCCGGGCGGGATGTCGCCGGGGTAGAAGTAGAGCCCGGTGATCGACGTCGTGGAGCCCACGCCGCCGGTGACCTCGACGCCGGATCCGCCGCCGGCCGAGCCGGTCGCGCAGGTCGTGCCGCGGGTCGCGAGGCAGATGTCGAACCGGTCGGCGACGGAGACGGCGTACCGCTGCATCGACGCGAGCACCGTCGTCGATCCCGCGCCGACGACCACCGGCCGGCGCATGTCCGACGCAGGGACCAGCGGCGGGAAGGGCGAGGTGAGCACGGTGCCCGACGAGGACGCGGCCCGGGTCGGCGAGAGCACCGTTGACCGGCGCAGCCCGGGCGCCGGGATCGTGATCTGGGCCGCGCCGTCGGTGAGCAGGGTCACGCGGTAGCGGCCACGCGGGATGCGCACGGACTCGTTGCCGCCGCCGAAGACGAGCGGTACCGGCGTACCCGACAGCTCGAACCCGCGCACGACGACTCCACCGACCACGACGCTGCCGTCGGTCCGCTGCACGACGAAGCCGGCGTAGGAGCCGCGCATCGACGCGCGCATCGCGTGGGACCGATCGAAGCCGCCGACCTCGAGCGTCGTCGAGGCGCTCAACGTGAGGTCGGCCGACGCACTGCGCGAGCCGCGCAGCACCAGTGCGGGTGGAGCCGCGGCGCTCGCGTCGGGGATGACGCCGACACCGAGCAGCGCGACCAGCAGGAGTCCCAGCACGCGGCGCACCGCTCCAGACTTCGCCGCGGCGCACGCCGGGCCTGCCGCCGTCACGTGACGGCCCCGCTCGCCGCGATCAGCACGACCCCGCCCAAGGCAGTGCCGACGCCGGCGACCTGCCAGCCGGTGAGCCGCTCGCCGAGGAGTCGTCGGGCGAGCAGCGCGGTCACGACCGGGTACAACGAGGCCAGCACCGCGATCACGGCGAGATCGGCGTCCCCTCCGGAGGCCAGCGCGTAGAGCCCGACGGCCGCCGTGTCGCAGAGTCCCGTCGCGACGACGGCAGAGGCGTCGGCCCGGCCGAGGCGCACCGGCGTACCCCGGGCCAGCAGCACGACGGCGATGACGACCGCCGACGTCGCGCGCATCGCGACCAGCAGCAGCAGGGTGCTCGCGCCGGGCTCCAGGGTCGCGCGGTCGACCAGGACGAGAACCGACCCGAAGCCGCACGCGGCCAGCGCAGCGAGCGCAGTAGCGGTCGCGTTGCCGCGAGGGCCGTCGTCGGGCCGGTCGCCGGCGCGGCGAAGCCGCAGGCCGGACGCGAGCAGCACCCCGAGGGCGGCCAGCGCCAGCCCCGCGGCTGCCGTCGTGTCGGGCCGCTCCCCACGGACCCACGAGACGACCACCGGCACGCAGACGCCGGTCGCCGCGACGGGGGCCACCACGCCCATCGTCCCGACCGCCAGCGCCTGGTAGAAGGCGGTGAGGGCCACGGCACCGGCGGCGCCGGCCGCGACGGCGTACCAGAGGTAGTCGCCGATCGGGAGGTCGAGCCGGGCGACCGCGATCACGCTCACCGCCACCAGCCCGACCACCTGCATGGCGAGGACGACGACCAGTGCGGGCCGGCGCCTGGTGAGGACTCCCCCGAGGTAGTCGGCGATCCCCCACAGCAGGCTGCACAGCAGCGCGAAGGCGGCCATCAGGCCGGTCGGCCGGTCAGCGGGGTCGGGGCCACTCGGCTCAATCTAGGGCGTCCGGGTCGCGACACGCCGAGGCCGTGCGGGACTGCGCGACTTGGCCCGCGGCAGACCGTCGCGGTCCTACTGTGAAGCCATGACGGTGGAGCCCGACGAGGCACCCGAGGCCTTTCGGGCCGCGGTTGCCGATCTGCGCGCCGCCGACGTCGACCCGGCCGTCACGATCCGGGAGATCCCGGCCCCCGGGCGGCTCGCGCCCTACTCGTTCGCCCTCGCCGCGGAGGTGCTCCACGGGGACGAGGAGCTGGCCAGCGGGCGGTTCGTCGTGCTGCACGACCCGGCAGGGCAGGACGCCTGGGACGGCTCGTCGCGCGTGGTCGCCTTCATGTCGGCGGAGGTCGAGGAGGACATCGGCAACGACCCGCTGCTGCCGGAGGTCGGCTGGGCCTGGCTGCTCGACGCGCTCGAGCTGCGCGGCGCCGCGCACCGGGCCGCGGGGGGCACGGTGACCCGCACCGCCTCGAGTCGCTTCGGGACGATGGCGGGCGACGAGGACGGCTGCGACGTCGAGCTGCGCTGCTCCTGGACGCCGGCCGACGAGGGCCTCGGCGCGCACCTGGCGGCGTTCTGCGACGTGCTCTGCTCGATGGCCGGCCTGCCGCCGGCGCAGCCCGGCGTCGCCCGGCTCCCCCTCGGCCGCGCCCGCGCCTGACGCCTCGGCGTACGGCTAGGACGTCGCCAGGGCGTGGGAGGTGACCGCGGCCAGGGCTGAGGACTCCCCGCCCGGGGCCATCGGCAGCCGCAGCTGGATGGTCGTGCCCTCACCGGGCTCGGAGTGGATCTCCAGGGAGCCGCCCACCAGGCGGGACCGCTCGCCCAGCAGGCCGAGCCCCACGTGGCGGCCCTTCACCGAGCGCACGCCGGCCGGGTCGAAGCCCGCACCCTCGTCACGCACCGACGCGACGACCACGCCGTCGTCGACCACCAGCTCGGCGATCGCGGCGTCGACGTCGGCGTGCTTGACGACGTTGAGCAGCGCCTCCTGGAAGAAGCGGTAGATCGTCACCGCGGTCACCAGCGGCATCGGGTGCGGGACCGTCGGCCAGCGCACCTCGACGGCGAGCGCGTAGCGCTGGTTGAGCTCGGAGCGCAGATGGGCGATCGCGCCGGCCAGGTCGCCGTCGCGCAGCGCCGGTGGACGGGTGCGCGCCATCAGGGCGCGGATCTGCTCCTCCGCCTCCGCGGCCATCTCGCCGGCCATCTGGAGCGACTCACCGTCGACCTGCGCGGCCGACAGGCAGGACCGGGCCAGCGCGAGCGACTGGGCGACGGTGTCGTGCAGCTCGGCGGCGAGCTGCCCTCGGGCGCCCTCCTCGGCAGCGACGAGACCGCTGAGCAGCTCGAACATGCCGGCCGACGTGGTCTCCGCCGTACGCCGATGCCGGTCGGCGACCTCGTCGGCGACGCGAGCCCGCAGCGTGAGCGCCTCGATGGTTCGGGCCAGCTCGGCCAGCTCCACCGCGGCGATCGTGCCGGGAGCCGCCAGCTCGACCGGCGGGTCGCCGGGCCCGCGCAGGGGCACGGCGCGCAGCGCCCGCAGCCGCTGGGCGAACTGGTGTCCCATCGCTGCCGCCGCCGCGGCGCAGCCGAGGCTCACCGCGCCGCCGATCGCGACGGCCGCGATGACGGTGCCTGTTGAGTCGGACCGACCGAGGACGAGGATCAGCACAGCGACGTCGGAGGCGACCAGCGTCGCCGCCAGAACAGCCCCGCCGGTGATGACAGCCATCGGCAGACCGGGGTGGCGGGCGCTCACTCGAGTCCTGTGAGGACCCCGGTGGTCGTCCATTCGGTGCCGCCGCGGCTCGGCTCGGCGATCCGGGTTCCGGTGGTCACGTCAGCCGCAGAGCCGATCGGCGAGACGTCGAGCGTCGGGTCGGCGGCGAGGACGATCGCGCCCAGCAGCGAGGCGACCGCGCGCTCGACCGCGTGCAGCTCCTCGACGATGTTGGTGACGTCGTCGGCCCCGGCCGGCCCCGTAGCCAGGCGGGCGAGGCGACCGGCGGACTCGCGCAGCACGACCAGGCTCGGCGCAGTGTGCGCGCCGAGGTCGCCGAGGGCACGAGCGGACTGGCCCGCGGCGTCGACCCGGTCGAGTGCGGCGTCACGCTCGGCGGCCAGGTCGGCGACGGAGAGCCAGGCCTCGGCCTGTCCGACCAGCACCTCGGCGAGGCGGGCCTCGCGGCGGCTGAAGACTGCCGCCCCGGCCGGGCGGCGGGCGTGCAGGACGGCCATCGGGCGGTCTGGATCCCCGAGGACGGCGGCGCAGTAGGGGCGCCGGTCCTCGACGCCGGTGGACACGCCACGGTCGCCGAGCGCTCGGATCACCCAAGGCGCGGACAGCGCGGAGGAGGAGACCCGCTCGCTCGCGGTGACGCCGTACTCGTCGCCCCGGTAGTGGACGATCCCGTCGGCGCCGACCTGCAGCAGCTCGACATCAGCGCCGCCGAAGAGGCGGGCGGCAGCGGTGAGCACGACCCGCGCGGACGCGTCGATGCTCTGCCCGGTCGCCCGCTCCTGACCTTGGGCGAGCTCGGCGAAGAGGCGGGCCTCGGCGGCGCGTCGGGTGAGCTGGTCGTAGGAGAACCAGAGCAGGAACATCGGCGCGAGCAGGCCGAGCAGCCCGATCGGCGCGTGCAGCGACAGCCACGCGGCGAGCAGGCCGACCGAGGTGTTGCCCGAGGTGTGCAGCGCGGACATAGGGGCGGAGCCGAGGAGCAGCTCGCGCGGGCGGCGCTCGGACGTGAACGCGACGGCCGCGGCGACGAGCATGTGGTTGATCAGCCAGAACAGCGCCATGCCGAGCGCCCCGCCGACGACGCCGCCGCCGACGGCGGAGCCGACCGCTACCGCGGCCGCGCAGGCGCAGGCGAACTGGGCGACGTTGAAGCCCACCTTGAGACGCGGCTGCCGGCGCACGACCTGGGCGAGCAGCACGCCGACGACGACCGCGACGACTATCCAGGAGCCCGAGGCGAGCGCCAGGGCGGCGCCGATCGCGCTGTCCGTACAGGAGAAGGAGTAGCGCTGGCGGCCGAACGAGAGGTGGACGACGGCGAGCTCGCTGGCCAACACCGTGGCCGCCAGGACCGGGATCGCCCACCAGGTCGGGTGGCCCCAGCCGGCGGAGACCCCGACGCCGACCCCGATGGCGAGCGCGACGGAGCCCAGCGCCACCACACGGCGCGACGGGCTCACTCGCTGGCTCACTGCCGACTCCCGTCCAGACGGGGTTTCCGGGTGTTCCCTGGTCTCATCGGCAGATCGGAGGGTGAACTTTCGCCCCGGGATGCAATCCGGCGTTGGGCCGGATGGTCGAAACAAAATCGCTACAGGAGCAGGCCATCCGCGCCGAAACCCTGGGGAACACGGAACCGCCGTGAGCGCCACCTGATCCTGGCGACGCGGCGCGGAGGACGGAGATCCCTGTGACTACCGCGACCGACTCGCTCGGCCCCGGCGCCCAGACCGGCTTCACCGCCATGGTCGTCGACGACCACCCGCTGGTGCGTGAGTCCATGGTCTCCCGGCTGCGCGCCATGGGCGCCGGCGACATCATCGAGGCGGCGAGCATCGCCGAGGCGAGGGCCCGGGCCGCCAGCGGCGTACGCGACGTCTGCGTGCTCGACCTCGGCCTGCCCGACGGCTCCGGCCTCGAGCTGTTGGCCGACCTGCGGGCCGCCGGGTGGACCCGCCTGATCGTGCTCTCCGCGGCCGACGACCCCTACTCCGTGCGCTCGGCGTTCGTCGCCGGGGCGCAGGGCTACCTGCTCAAGTCCGCGTCACCCCACGTGGTCGTCGACGGCGTGCGCCGGGTCCTCGACGGCGGGGTGTACGCCGACCCGTCCGTCGCCTCGCTGCTGGCCCAGGGCCTGCGCACCGGCTCGGCCGGCGACGGAGTGAACGAGCTGTCCGGCCGTGAGGTCGAGGTGCTCCAGCTGGTGGCCGACGGCCAGTCCAACAAGCAGGTCGGGGAGCTGCTCGGCCTCTCGGCGCTCACCGTCAAGAGCCACCTCGCGCGGATCGCCCGCAAGCTCGGCACCGGCGATCGCGCCGAGATGGTCGCGCTCGCGATGCGGGCCGGCGTCATCCGCTGACCGTTGCCTGAGACCGTGGGGGACGGTCCGGCCGGGGACGAGGCTGTGCCGGCCCAGGCTGTGCCGGCCGAGGCTGCCCCCCCTCCCCCACCGCTCCCCCTTCTCGACCTCAGCGACGGCGTACCGCCGGTCGTCGAGTCGACCCACGACCTGCGTGACGTCGTCGCACGGTTCGCCGCGGGCACCGGTCCGGTCGCGATCGACGCCGAGCGCGCGTCCGGCTACCGGTACGGGCAGCGCTGCTACCTCGTACAGCTGCGCCGCGCGGGATCCGGCACCGCGCTGATCGACCCGCTCGGCTGCCCGGACCTCTCGTCGCTGGACGAGGCGCTCGCCGACGCCGAGTGGATCCTGCACGCCGCCAACCAGGACCTGCCGTGCCTCGGCGACCTCGGCCTGCGGCCGCGCGCGCTCTTCGACACCGAGGTCGCCGCGCGGCTCGCCGGCTACGAGCGGGTCGGCCTCGCGACGATGGTCGAGATCGTCCTCGGCCGCCGGCTCGACAAGGGCAACTCGTCGGCCGACTGGTCGCAGCGGCCGCTGACGCCGGCCCTGCTTCGGTACGCCGCCCTCGACGTCGAGCCGCTCGTCGAGCTGCGTGACCACCTCGAGGCGCAGCTGACCGAGCAGGGCAAGATCGACTGGGCCCGTGAGGAGTTCGCCGCGATCGCGGCCGCCCCGCCGGCGACGCCGCGGGTCGAGCCGTGGCGGCGTACGTCGGGGATGCACCGGATCCGGCAGAGCCGGCAGATGGCCGGCGTCCGCGCGCTGTGGGAGCTGCGCGACGACATCGCGCGCAAGCGCGACATCGCCCCCGGGCGGATCCTGCCGGACACCGCGATTATCGAAGCGGTGCTGAAGGCGCCGGCGTCGCCGGCCGCGCTGGCCGAGATCCCGCCGTTCAACGGCCGCTCGCTGCGCAGGCAGGTCGACCTCTGGCACGCCGCGCTCGTGGCGGCCGCAGCGCTGCCCGGGGACGCGCTGCCGTCCACCGGCGGGACCTCTGACGGGGGTCCGCCGCCCGCGCACCGATGGGCCGAGCGCGACCCGATCGCGGCGGCGCGGCTGGCCCGCGCGCGCGGTGCGGTGGCCACCATCGCCCTGGCGCACGCGCTGCCGGTCGAGAACCTGCTCGAGCCCGCGGTCCTGCGCCGACTGGCGTGGCAGCCGCCGACACCGCTCGACAGGTCGACCGTGGCCGAGGCGATGCGCGTCCACGGCGCGCGGGAGTGGCAGATCGGCCTGACCGCCGGGGATCTGGCCACGGCCCTGCTCAAGCCGTGACCGCCGTACGGCGGACGCGCGTGGTCGGTGACCAGGTCATCGCGACCGAGCGGTTCGACCTCGTCCCGATCAGCTTCCCGATGGCCGCCGCGATCATCGTCGGCGAGCTCGGCGGGCTGGTCTGCGCCCCCGGCTGGCCGACCGCCGACACGCCGGACGCGCTCGCCGGGTTCGTCGCGGCCGGCGATCGCGACGCCTTCGGCGGGTGGCTCATCACCCGGCGCTCCGACGGCGCCGTCGTCGGCGACTGCGGCTGGCGTGGGGGCCCGGACATCAACGGCGACGTCGAGATCGGCTACGGCCTGGCTGCGCCGTCGCGCCGCCAGGGCATCGCGACCGAGGCGATCGGCGGACTGGTGGAGTGGATCTCGCGCCAGCCCGGGGTCGTCCGGATCGTCGCCGAGGTGCTCGCCGACAACGTCGCGTCGCGGCGCCTGCTGGAGCGGCTCGGCTTCACCTACTCCCACCCGGTGCCGCCCCACGTCTGGTACACCCGCCGGCCCGATCAGGGCGTTGTTACCGGCGAGTAGGTAGGGGGTTATGCTTCCCGGCACTCGATCCGGGGAGGGTCCGTGTCCCGCACTGTCAGAGATGTCGTCTTCGTGGACGGCGTGCGCACGCCGTTCGGGATCGGCAAGCCGACCGGCCTGTACGCCGGCACCCGCGCGGACGACCTCGTCGTACGCGTCATCCGCGAGCTGCTGCGGCGCAACCCGTCACTGCCGCCCGAGCGGGTCGACGAGGTCGCGATCGCGGCGACCACCCAGATCGGCGACCAGGGCCTGACCATCGGCCGGATGGCCGCGCTGCTCGCCGGGCTGCCTCGATCCGTCCCCGGCTACGCGATCGACCGGATGTGCGCCGGCGCGATGACCGCGGTCACCACGGCAGCCAGCGGCATCGGCTACGGCATGCAGGACGTCGTCATCGCGGGCGGCGTCGAGCACATGGGGCGGCACCCGATGGGCGAGGGCGTCGACCCCAACCCGCGGATCATCAGCGAGAAGCTGGTCGACACCTCGGCGCTGGTCATGGGCGCGACCGCCGAGAACCTGCACGACCGCGAGCCGGACATCACCCGCGAGCGCTGCGACGCCTTCGCGCTCGCCTCGCAGCAGAAGGCCGCGCGGGCGATCGAGAGCGGCGCGATCGCCGAGGACCTCGTGCCGATGGCGACCTGGAGCAGCGAGGGCTGGGGGCTGGCCACCACGGACGAGCCGCCGCGGCCGGAGACGACGCTCGAGGGTCTCGCGAAGCTCAAGACGCCGTTCCGCGCGCACGGCCGGGTGACGGCCGGCAACGCCGCAGGGATCAACGACGGCGCCACCGGCTGCATCCTCGCCGCCGCGGACGTGGCGGACGAGCTCAGCCTCACCGCGAAGATGAAGCTGGTCGGCTTCGGCTTCGCCGGCGTCGACCCCGAGGTGATGGGCGTCGGCCCGATCCCCTCGACCGAGAAGGCGCTGGCCCGCACCGGACTGACCATCGACGACATCGGCGCGTTCGAGCTCAACGAGGCGTTCGCCGTGCAGGTCCTCGCCTTCATGGACCACTTCGGCATCAAGGACGACGACGAGCGGGTCAACCCGTACGGCGGCGCGATCGCGTTCGGGCATCCGCTGGCGTCGTCCGGCGTACGGCTGATGACGCACCTGGCGCGGACCTTCGCAGCCGATCCGTCGGTGCGCTACGGCCTCACCGCCATGTGCATCGGCATCGGCATGGGCGGGACGGTCATCTGGGAGAACCCGATGTGGGAGGGCGACAAGTGACGACGACCGAGGTGCGCGCCCAGGAAGGGGAGGTCGTCACCCAGGCCTTCATCCGGTACGTCGACCTGCCCGGTCGCGCCGGGCTCGCCGCGCTCATCACCCTGGACAACGGCCACGACCACACCAAGCCGAGCACGTTCGGTCCCGGCGGCCTGCTGTCCATCGACGCCGCGCTCGACGAGGTGCTGGGGCGCAGCGATCTCGCGGCCATCGCGGTCACCGGTAAGAAGTTCATCTTCGCCGTCGGCGCGGACCTCTCCGGCGTACCGCAGATCACCTCGCGCGACGACGCGCTCGAGGTCGGCCGGCTCGGCCACCGGGTCTTCAAGCGGCTCACCGACTCGACGGTGCCGACCTTCGCGCTGGTCAACGGCGCGGCGATGGGCGGCGGGCTCGAGATCGCGCTGGCCTGTCACTACCGCACGGTGTCGTCCGGCGCCGCGCCGGTCGCGCTGCCGGAGTGCTTCCTCGGCCTGGTGCCCGGCTGGGGCGGCACGCAGCTGCTGCCCAACCTGATCGGGCCGGACAAGGCGCTCGGCGTGATCGTCGACAACGCTCTCAACCAGAACAAGACGCTCAAGGGGAAGCAGGTGTTCGAGCTCGGCATCGCCGACGCGCTGTTCGAGCCGGCCGACTTCCTCGAGCGGTCGCTGGAGTGGGTGGCCTCCGTCGTACGCGGTGACGTCACGGTCTCCCGACCGGAGATCGACCGCGGCGCGGCGTGGGACGAGGCGGTCGCGCGCACCCGCGCGGGCGTCGACGCCCGGCTGCACGGCTCGGCGCCCGCTCCCCTGCGGGCCCTCGAC
Organism: uncultured Actinomycetota bacterium; assembly: GCA_963765815.1. Classification (GTDB taxonomy): domain Bacteria; phylum Actinomycetota; class Actinomycetes; order BP-191; family BP-191; genus DATLNF01. Next base: position 367,488 of record CAVXXT010000003.1, read on the forward strand.
CTCGTGCAGCTGGCGAAGACGGCGTCGCGTGACGAGGGCTTCGCCGCCGAGGACGAGGCGCTCGCCGATCTCGTCATGAGCGACGAGCTTCGCGCGGGTCTCTATGCCTTCGACCTGACGCAGAAGCGGGCGCGCAAGCCGTTCGGCGCGCCACGCGAGGGCGCGCGCCCGGTGACCAAGGTCGGTGTCGTGGGCGCCGGGCTGATGGCCAGCCAGCTCGCGCTGCTCTTCGCGCAGCGGCTCGAGGTGCCGGTCGTGCTGACCGACCTCGACCAGTCGCGGCTCGACAAGGGCGTCGGCTATGTCCACGACGAGATCGACAAGCTGCTGCAGAAGGGCCGCGTCAACGCCGACCGGGCCAACCGGCTCAAGGCGCTGGTCTCCGGCTCGCTGACGAAGGACGCGTTCGCCGACGCGGACTTCGTCATCGAGGCGGTCTTCGAGGAGATGAAGGTCAAGCAGCAGGTCTTCGCCGAGGTCGAGGCCGCGGTGAGTGACACCTGCATCCTCGCGACCAACACGTCGTCGCTGTCGATCACCGAGATGTCGTCGTCGCTCGCCCACCCGGAGCGGGTGGTCGGCTTCCACTTCTTCAACCCAGTGGCGGTGCTGCCGCTGCTCGAGATCGTCCGCGCGGAGAAGACCGACGACGCGACGCTCGCGACGGCGTTCACTGTCGCGAAGGCGCTGAAGAAGTCGGCGGTCCTGGTGAAGGACGCGCCGGCTTTTGTCGTCAACCGGCTGCTCACGCGGTTCCTCGGCGAGGTCACCAAGGCGGTCGACGAGGGGACGCCGTTCACCGACGCCGACCACGCTCTGGACCCACTCGGCCTGCCGATGTCGCCGTTCATGCTGCTGGCTCTGGTCGGCCCGGCCGTCGGCTTGCACGTCGCGAAGACGCTGCACGAGGCGTTCCCCGACCGCTACTACGTCAGCGACAACCTGGCGAAGCTGGTCGCGGCCGGGAAGCCCGGCATCTACACCTGGGGTGCCAACGGCCAGGAGGTGGACCCGGAGGTCGCGGAGATGTTCGCGCCGCTGCCCGGGGCGGTCGCCCCGACCGCCGACGAGGTGCGGGAGCGGGCACTCGCCGCGATGGCCCAGGAGATCCGGCTGATGCTCGACGAGGGCGTCGTCGCCGAGGCGCAGGACATCGACCTGTGCATGCTGCTCGGCGCCGGCTGGCCGTTCCACAACGGCGGCGTCACGCCGTACCTGGACCGCACCGGCGTGTCGGAGAAGGTCACCGGAGCGCGCTTCCTCTCCCCCGGCGTCGCCTCGCTCCCGGCGTAGGTCATGCGCGTCGGCCGAGTGGTCGCTGCGGCCGTCGCGGTCGCGGCAGTGGCCGTCAGCTGCAGCGACGGCGCGGACCGCGTGCGCATCACCACGGGTGATGTGCAGGCGACGCCGTCGTTCGAGCAGTCGGCGAGCCCGCCCTCGGCGTACGTAACGCCTTCGCCGGCGAATCCGGTGGAGCTCGACATCTTCGGACGTGTGCAGGCGTTCGCCAGCGCGCCGTCGCAGAGCGCCTTCGAGCAGGTGCCGTTCGCCGACGAGGTCGCGCTCGGCCTCGGCGACCGCGTGGAGCAGACGGTCGCCCGGGCCGAGCTCGCCGCTCCCGCCGCATGGGTCCTCGACCAGAAGTCGTACGGCGGCCGCGAAGGACCGTTCTCGGCGCTGGAGACGCTGCGCTCTGGCAGTGACGCCGCGGTGGTGTCTGGCCCGCACAACCACTGCGCGAGCCCACCGCGGCCGGCACTAGCCGGCTTCGATCAGATGCGGCGAGTCAGCGCCCAGCCGACGGACATCGACAGCTGCATCGACTGGTGGGCCGTCGACCTCTTCCTCAACACCGACGGACGGATCGCGGCAGTGCTCCTCGACATCTGGGATCCCTGAGCCGCATCGACGAGCGGCGACGTCGCCTAAGAGCGCCGCCAGTCGCTCATGATCATGGGCGAGCCGATCTCGGGGCGCGGGGTGAGATCCGACGCTTAGGCGCTGGGGCGCTGGATCGGCAGCGTCTCCTGGTGGTCGACCATCAGCGCGGTCTCGGCGACGGCGAGGAACGTCTCGGCGTCGCGCAGCAGGTCGTCGGCCTCGCGCGGCGTGACCTGACCGGCCAGTCCGGCCTCGGCGGCCGCGCGCTTGCGCGCGCCCGCGGCGAAGAACTGCGCCCACTCGCTCATCTCCGGCGCGATACGGGCGAGGAGCACCCAGACGCTGACCGGGCGGCCGCGCGGGCCGGTGCGCTCAGCGGGTCGCGCCTTGGCGGCGACGACGGCCGCGGCCGCCCGCAGGGCGGACAGATGGGCGGCGGCGTAGCGGTGCGGCGGGTCGCCGGCGAGTGCTGCCTCGCCGAGACCGGAGCGGGCCAGCAGGAGCAGGCCGGTCGAGTCGGCGCCGACACGCGGCGTACCGCGCCGGGGCATCGCCGTGACCGTCACGTCGTCCTCCTCTCGTCACACCCTCGTCGTACCGTCGTCGTGCGGTCGATCGCGGGCGGCTGCCGGCCCCGGCCGGGTGCTTCCCCGCACCTGACCCGGGCCGGCAGTCACACCTCGGGCCGCGCCGCAGGGTCGAGTCCGCGGCGGCGGCCCGAAGCGGGTCCGCCCACCGCCGGGTGAGCTCCGCGAGAGCCTCCGACGGCTGGATCGAACGTGCGTTCGATCCCTGCCCACAGTAAAGCCCCCGTCCGACAGAACCGTCAACACCGGGTGCGGATCAGGAGGAGCGGCGTAAGGCGAGGGCCAGCTGGACCACCGACAGGGCGCACAGCGCGGCGACCGCCGCTGCGGCTGTCCCGGCCACGTCGGCGGCGCGCGGCGGCAGGAGTCCGGCCACCGCCAGCGCCAGGCCGCACAGCACCAGGCGGGTGGGCCGCTCTCCCACGGTCACGACGCCGAGGCCAGCCCGGCCGGCTCTCGACCACCACGAGCGCAGACCTTCGAACCCCAGCAGCCCGACGCCCGCGGCGATCGCCAGCGCCGCCGGTGCGCCGATCACGAGGAGCGCGGCGACGAAGCACAGGTCGCTGACGCGGTCGACCAGCCGGTCCAGCCGGGCGCCGCGGGTCGACTCCCGCTCCGACACCACCGCCACCGCTCCGTCCAGACCGTCCAGGGCTGCGCTGCCCGCAAGCAGGAGGGCCGACAGCAACGGCCAGCGGCCGCCCGGGATCGCGACCAACCACACGGCCAGCGCGAGGTCGCCGCTCGCAAACGTGATCAGGTCCGGCGAGACGCCGCGCCGGGCGAGCGGGGCGGCCGCGTCGTACATGACGGTCAGCCAACCCGTCACCAGCGGTCGCCCGGTCGGGTCGTAGCCGTGGTGCAGCGCGCGCCACCGCTCGAGGTGCTGCGCGCGGTCGAGCATGACCCGACGATAGGCGTGCGGTAGAACTCCGGTCATGCACCCCGCCGCCGCGCGTGTCCAGGAGCTGCTGCGCGCCGCCGGCGCGAGCGGCCAAGTGGTCGAGCTCGACGCCAGCACCCACACCTCCGCCGACGCCGCGACCGCGCTCGGCGTCGACATCGCGCAGATCGCGAAGTCGCTGGTGTTCCGTGCCGGGGACGGCGCTGTGCTCGTCGTCGCGAGCGGCATCGACCGCGTCGACGCGGAGCGACTCGGTCACGCAGTCGGCGCGCCGATCTCACGCGCCGACCCGGCAACCGTGCGCGAGGCGACCGGGTACGACGTGGGCGGGGTCAGCCCGGTCGGACTGCCGCCGTCACTGCCGGTCGTCGTCGACACCGCGCTGTCGGCGTACGACGTGGTGTGGGCGGCGGCGGGCACCGGCAACGCGGTCTTCCCGACGACCTACGACGAGCTGCTGAGCATCACCGGCGGGCTGCCGGGAGACGTTCGACAGCGCTGATCGGTCAGTCGACGAGACCCAGCGCCGCGTAGATCTCCCGCGTCGCCGTCGACCGGTTCAACGTGAAGAAGTGCAGGCCCGGCGCACCGCCGTCGAGCAGCTCGCGACACAGCTCGGTCGCGAACTCGACACCGATGCGGCGTACGGCGATCGGGTCGTCGCCGACGGCGCGCAGCCGCTCCGCCAGCTCGGCCGGGAACACCGCACCGGAGAGCACCGCCATCCGCTCGATGCTGGCGAGGTTCGTCACCGGCATCACGCCGGGGATGATCGGCACGTCACAGCCGAGTGCGCGCGCCCGGTCCACGAGAGAGAAGTAGTCGGCCGCGTCGAAGAAGAACTGCGTGACGACGAAGTCGGCGCCCGCGGCGATCTTCTGGGCGAGGTACTTCACGTCGGTGTCGCGGTCGGGCGACTCCCGGTGACCCTCGGGGAACGCGGCGACCCCGACGCAGAAGTCGCCCAGCTCACGGAGCAGCCGGACCAGCTCGTCGGCGTAGGTGAGGCCCTCGGGATGCGGCTCCCACGCCTGGTCCGCGCCGCTCGGCGGGTCGCCGCGCAGGGCGAGGACGTTGCGGATGCCGGCGTCGGCGATCGCGCCGATGACGTTGCGCAGCTCGTAGCGCGACGCCCCGACGCAGGTGAGGTGCGCAACCGGCGTCAGCGTCGTCTCGGTGGCGATCCGCTCGACGATGCGGATGGTGCGGTCGCGGGTCGACCCGCCCGCGCCGTACGTCACCGACACGAAGGTGGGGTTGAGCGGCTCGAGCTGGCGGATCGCCTGCCAGAGCTCGGCCTCGCCTGCGTCAGTCTTCGGCGGGAAGAACTCGAAGGAGTACGACCGGCCGCCGGCGGCGAGGAGGTCACGGACTGTGCGAGACATGGGTCGAGGTTATCCGCACCGCCACTCGGCAGCACTGGGATACTGGCGGTCTCATCGACAGGAGCCGTCCGTGTCCGCCACCTCCCCGCTGGACGTCGCCGACCTGCGGGACCGCGTGCAGAAGTCGCTGGCCGCGTTCATCGCCGGCCGGACGGCCGCTCTCGACGCGATCGCCGAGGAGCTCGGGCCGGTCGGCGAGCGGATCTCCGAGTTCCTCCTCGACGGGGGCAAGCGGCTGCGCCCGGCCTTCTGCTACTGGGGGTGGCGCGGCGCGGGCGGCGACGACATCGACGAGATCGTGGCGGCCGCGTCCAGCCTCGAGCTGCTGCACGCGTGCGCGCTCATCCACGACGACGTGATGGACGGGTCGGACACCCGGCGCGGCCGGCCCGCGGTCCATCGAGCGTTCGCCGCACTGCACCGCGGGGAGGCGTGGCTCGGGGATCCCGAGGGCTTCGGGCGGTCGGCCGCGATCCTGCTCGGCGACCTCTGCCTCATCTGGGCCGACCGGATGCTGAACACCTCCGGCCTCTCCGCCGAGACGCTGCACCGTGGAGCGTCGACGTACGACGAGATGCGCATCGAGCTGATGGCCGGGCAGTACCTCGACGTCGTCGAGCAGGCGATCGGCGGCGCCGCCAGCGGCGGCCACAGGCTCAGCGGTGTCGACCGCGCGATGCGAGTGGCGCTGTACAAGACCGCGAAGTACACGATCGAGCGGCCGCTGCACCTCGGCGGGGTGCTGGCCGGTGCGTCGCCGCAGCTGCTCGCGGCGTACACGGCGTACGGCATCCCGCTCGGGCAGGCGTTCCAGCTGCGCGACGACGTGCTCGGGGTCTTCGGCGATCCGGACGAGACCGGCAAGCCCGCCGGCGACGACCTCCGCGAGGGCAAGCGCACTGCGCTGATCGCGATGGCGCTCGACCGGGCCGGGCCCGACGACGCGGCCGTCGTACGCAGACACCTCGGCGACCCGCACCTCGACGTCGCCGGGGTCGAGCAGCTGCGATCGGTGATCGACCGCAGCGGCGCGTTGGCCGAGGTCGAGTCGCTGATCGCCCGGCTCACTGAGGAGGCTCTCATGGGTCTCGCGTCGGCACCGGTCGAGGGATATGCGGCGAATGTCCTGGAATCGCTCGCTGCCGCCGCGACATCGCGCACCGGTTGATGTTCCCAACCGGCTGCGCCGGGTCTACCGTGATCGCGCCGCATTGACCTTCCCAGCCGTTGCGACGGCGGTCGGCGCCGACAGCCGACCGTGGGATGAGACGCGTTGATCCAGCGGGGTCCTCACCGGCACGTCGAGTGCACGGAGACATCGGTCGCCTAGACCCCCGGGGAGCGAAGGCGAGACCGGCTCGTCCGGATGCGAGTGCCACCGTGGCGCCGCGCCGAGATGGAGAGCTGATGACCAGGTACCAGTCACGACACGGCCCTTCTTCGCATTCCGCGCAGCGGACAGCCCACCTCGGCGCGGCGGTCGGGCTCGCGGCCGTGGCGCTTCTCGGCGTGCCGATCACGGCGGCGCACGGGGCGCCGAGCCAGACCTGCGCCGACCAGACCCCCAACCCGCCTGGCGGTCACGGCGCCAACGTCGGCGGCCCGTACGACCCGGCGTGTGACGGCAGCGCGTCGGACAACGGCAACAGCGGTGGCAACGGCAACGGCAACGGGCCGCCGTGCGCCGGCTGCGTCGGCAACGCCGACGACAAGAACCCACCGGGACAGCAGCCCGGCCCAGGTGACCCCAACGCCGGCTACGAGTGCGACCGCAACCAGGGTGTCGGCAAGGGCAACCCCGCGCACTCCGGGTGCACCCCGCGGCCTTCACCGTCACCGTCGATCTCGGTGTCGGGCAGAGGGTCGGCATCGTCGTCACCGTCGTCGTCAGCGTCGCTGCCGTCCGTCGTCACGTCGAGCCACCCCGGCAACCCGCAGGGTCCGCCGGACGTCGTACCGGCCGCCGCGGCGCCGCCGGTCGTCGTCCCGCTCGTGGTTGAGCCGGAGCCGGCCGAGGTGCTCGGCGTGAAGATCGTGCGACCAGTCCCGGCGCCCGCGCCGGCCCAGGTCGCAGGAGTCACGCTCACCGGACCGCTGCCGTTCACCGGCCCGGTGTCGGAGCGGGCGCTCTCCCTCGGGATCGCGCTGCTCGGAGTCGGAGTGCTGCTGGAGTACGCCGGACGTCGCCGGCTGCGCACCGCGTAACGACGAGCGCACCCCGGGACCGGAGGTACGGTCCCGGGGTGCGCCATGTCGCGGGAAGGACCGACCGCGTCGTCGTCGTGGGGGCGGGGCTCGGCGGGCTGTCCGCCGCGCTGCGGCTCGCCGGCGCCGGCCGGGAGGTCGTCGTCCTCGAGCGCGAGTCGGGGCCCGGTGGGCGGGCCGGCCGGATCAGCGACGGCGGCTACCAGCTCGACACCGGTCCGACCGTCCTGACGATGCCCGACCTGATCGCCGACGCGTTCGCCTGCGTCGGCGAGGACCTGGCCGACTGGCTGACGCTGCTGCCGCTGGATCCGGTCTACCGCGCGCACTTCCCCGACGGCTCGACGCTCGACGTGCACAGCGACGTCGAGCGCATGGCGGATGAGGTCACGCGGGTGTGCGGACCGGCCGAGGCCGCCGGCTACCGGCGCTACGTCGAGTTCGTGACCTCCCTCTACCGGCTGGAGATGACCGGCTTCATCGACCGCAACCTCGACTCCCCGTTCGACCTGCTCAGGCCGTCGCTGGCCCGGCTCGCGGCCCTTGGCGCGTTCCGCAGGCTGGCGCCGAAGGTGGCGTCGTACCTCTCCGACCCGCGGATGCAGCGCGTCATGTCCTTCCAGTCGATGTACGCCGGGCTGTCGCCGTACGACGCACTCGCCGTCTACGCGGTCATCTCCTACATGGACTCCGTCGCCGGCGTCGTCGCGCCGGTCGGCGGGATGCACGCCGTGCCGCTCGCGCTCGCGGCTGCGGCGGAGAAGCACGGCGTCGAGCTCCGCTACGACGTGACGGTCACGTCGGTGGACGTCGTGAACGGCCGCGCCTGCGGCGTGGTGACGAGTGACGGCGAGCGCGTGCCTGCGGACGTCGTCGTGCTGAACCCGGACCTGCCGATCGCCTACCGCGACCTGCTGCCGCCGTCGGCGACGCCACGCCGCGTGCGGTCGCTGACCTACTCCCCGTCCTGCTTCCTTCTGCTGGCCGGGTCGACCGCGTCGTACGCCGGTGCGGGTCACCACAACATCCACTTCGGCCGGTCGTGGCGACGGGTCTTCGACGAGCTCATCACCGAGCGGCGGCTGATGAGCGACCCCTCGGTGCTGGTGACCGTGCCGACGAAGACCGACGCCTCGCTCGCGCCAGACGGGCGGCACGTCTACTACGTCCTGGTCCCGACGCCGAACCTCTCCTCGGCGGTCGACTGGCGCTCGGTCGGGGCGGCGTACCGCGACTCCGTCGTCGCGCATCTCGAGACGATCGGCTACGTCGGCTTCGGCGACGCCGTCGAGGTCGAGCACGTCACGACACCGCTCGACTGGGCGGACCGCGGGATGGCGGGCGGCACGCCGTTCGCGGCCGCGCACACCTTCGGGCAGAGCGGGCCGTTCCGCCCCTCGAACCTCGCGGCGCGGGTCGACGGCGTCGTCTTCTGCGGGTCCGGCACCCAGCCGGGTGTGGGCGTGCCGATGGTGCTGCTCAGCGGCCGCCTCGCCGCCGAGCGCATCCTCGGCCCGGGCGTGAAGTAGTCCTCCGCACACATTGAGATCACCATGCGTCGTCGGCTGAGCGTGGAACCTCCGCGACCGCTTGAGATCCACCGAACAATGTGTGCGGCATCAGGCTCCGAGAACCTCGGCCAGCGTCCGCAACACGTACGCCGGGTCACCGACGACGTGCGCCCAGCAGAAGCGCAGCAGCTCGAGCCCGAGCTTGGTCAGCTCGTTCGCGCGCCACTCGTCCACGGCAAGGCGATCGGGACCGTGGAACAGGTCCCCTTCCGTCTCCACGACGAGCCGCGGTGAGTACCAGAAGTCGACCCGGCCGAGTCGCCGTCCGTCACCGCACGTGAGCAGCTTCTGCGTCTGAGTCGGCGGCATCCCAGCCAGCACGACCAGCACCCGGAACAGCGACTCGAGCACCGACCCCGCGCGGGGATCGGCCAGTCCGAGCACCTTGCGGACCCGCGCGGCATCTCGTCCCCACAGTCCGCGCCGTAGCTCGACGACCTCGTCGTAGCGGAGAAGTCCGAACCGGAGAAGGCAGTCGACTGCGGCCACCGCCGGTTCCAGCGTCTCTCGACGGGCGAGGTCGTTCCCGAGCCGCGAAGGCGAGGTGACAGGGAGCACGATGCTCCGGTCGCCGACCTGGAGCCGGAGCCGGCGGATGTCCGACGGCGCGAGATCAGCGCGGTGAACGTCGAAGGCGGACGACACACGGGAGCGGTCGCGGCCGACCGTCAGCGAGCAGGTGCCGGTCCAACCCAGCACGGGTACGCCGTAGAGCACTGCCGCCGAAGCGCCGCTGACCGTCGCGCGGCACCGGGTGACCTCCTCCACGAGCTCGTCAATCCACTGCGGGTGAGGCGGAACCAGCCAGGTCTGCGGGCGCACGAGAACCACGTCTCCGCGCCGACGGAGCCGCGCGAGCTCATTGGAGGGGACGCCCAGCGAGCGCGCGTACGACGTCGACACGAGGTACCCCGCATTGGCCGCGGCAGCCACGACGTCGCTGAAAGACATCCGTCGAGCGTTGCGGCCGCACTGCCGTCGCGGCAGGCCCGGCAGCCGATCTGTGGACAGTTGCGTCCGCACACATTGCCGCCGAAACCGCGACCTCTGCCGGTCCGCTGAGCACGGGCATCCTCGCTCGACGATCGCAATGTGTGCGGCCCGCGGGTGGGAGACTCGGCGGATGGTCGGGACGGGGCTCGCGGGCGTGGCCGATCCGTGGCTGCGGGCGTCGTACGCCGCCTGCCGTCGGCTGAGCGCGCGGCACGGTCGCACCTACTACCTCTCGACCCTGCTGCTGCCGGCGTGGAAGCGCCCGTCCGTGCATGCCCTCTACGCGTTCGCGCGGTACGCCGACGACCTCGTCGACGACACCGATCCGGCGAGCACCGCCGCGGTGAAGGCCGCGCGGCTGCACGAGTGGGGCGAGTCGTTCCTCGCCGACCTGCAGCGCGGCCAGAGCGACCACGCCATCCGCCGTGCGGTCGTCGACACGGTGAGCCGGTGGGAGATCCCGGTCGAGCACTTCGACCGCGTTCCTCGCCTCGATGCGCATGGACCTGACCGTCACCGAGTACCCGACGTACGCCGACCTCGAGGCCTACATGCAGGGCTCTGCCGCCGTCATCGGCCGGCAGATGCTGCCGATCCTCGAGCCGATGGACCCCACCGACCCCGCGGTGCAGCGGTGCGCCGAGGACCTCGGCCGCGCGTTCCAGCTGGCCAACTTCGTCCGGGACGTCGGAGAGGACCTGCGCCGCGGCCGTCTCTACCTGCCGCTCGAGGACCTCGCCGCCCATGGCGTCGACCGAGCGTCAGCTCGAAGCCGGCATCGTCGACGAGCCGGTGCGCCGGCTGCTCGCGTTCGAGATCGCGCGCACCCGCGCCCTGCTCGACCGCGCCCGCCCGGGCATCGCGATGCTGCACCCGACCAGCCGGGACTGCATCGAGACCGCGCTCGTCCTCTACGGCGGGATCTGCGACGCCGTGGAGGACGCCGGCTACCGCGTGCTCGACCGCCGGGTGAGCGTGTCGCCGGCGAAGCGCGTCGCCGTCGCGGCCCGCGGGCTGCTGCGCGCCCGACGCGCGCGCGTCACAGCGTCGTCCGGCCGCCCGACCCGGTAGCGTCCGGCGAAGGCAGGACACGGGCCGCCGCACGGCGAAGGACGCCGAGAGAACCCGTACCCGAGGAGCCCCAGATGCGTGGTCCGACCGATCGGCTCTCCCGCTCTCTCGCGCTCGCCGGCCTCGTCGCAGCCGGTGCCGGCGCCGCGGCGCTCGCCGCGCCCGCGACGGCGGCGGGCGTCTGCTCACTGCCCACCAAGGGGCTGACCTTCGACGAGCCCGGTTACGTCGACACGACCCGCGCCGGCGGCGAGCCGATCATCTTCACCCACCCCGACGGCACGCTCCTCTACGGCTCGCACGCCGGGACGACGCACTTCTTCGCGCCGGCGACCGCCGACGAGCAGGTCGCGGCGTTCGGGCAGAACTACAAGGGCCAGACCTACTACTACTACTCCGACGACCACGGCCGGAGCTGGAACTTCGTCGACCGGACGCTGCCGCCGAACAACCAGGTCGCGTCGGGCTTCAGCGACCCGGAGTTCGCCTACGACACGGCCGGCAACGTCTACATCTCCGAGATCAACCTGGCGAACGTCTCGGTGTCGCAAGTCGACCGACGTCGGCCGCAGCTACTCCCAGCAGAACTTCTTCGCCAACACCCTCACCGACCGGCAGTGGACGGAGGGCGACGAGGAGAACGTCGTCTACCTCGTCTCCAACCCGACCCCCAACGGCGGCACGTTCCCGACCAAGCCGGTCGGCAACTCCGGCCACACGCTCTACAAGAGCATCGACGGCGGCGCGACCTGGACCGGCGGCCTCGCCGACCCGGGCGGCCTCGGCGACATCAAGGTCGACAAGCGCGACGGCACGGTCTACGAGGCGCACCTCGCGGACGGCGGAATCGTCGATGCGCGCATTCCGCGGAGCGCGGGCCGACGACTTCGAGCCCGAGGACAACATGGTGGCCGAGGGCGTCTCGATGCTCGCGCACTGGCCGTCGTTCGACCTCGACGACGCCGGCAACCTCTACATCACGTGGGACGAGTCGGGCAACGGCGACCGTGAGGCCGGCGTCTACTACGCGTACTCGACGACCAAGGGCAAGACCTGGTCCAACCCGGTCCGGCTCGACCAGGACGACAAGACCGACATCTGGCCGTGGCTCGCCGTCGGCGACGAGGGTCGCGTCGGCGTCGCGTGGTTCCAGGCCGACGAGGCGCTGCCGGACCAGGACGCGCAGACGACGGGCACCTACGGATGGACCATCCAGTCGGCGCAGTCGCTCAACGGCCTCGGCTGCATCGCGTCGACGGTGCCGGCGTTCCGCAACAGCACCGCCGTCGGCGAGCCGATCCACACCGGGACGATCTGCCAGGGCGGCACGGTCTGCCAGGCCCAGGCGATCGACCGCCGGCTCGGCGACTACTTCAGCGTCGAGGTCGCCGGTGACGGCAACATGGTCATCGCCTACTCGGACACGCGGATGGACGGTCCGGTCGCGCTGCCCGGCTTCACCCGCCAGGTCGACGGCCCGTCGTTCTTCGGCAAGCCCGAGCCCCGCGCGGGTGGCGCCGCTCCGCCGGTGACCCAGCCCGCTCCCCAGCCCGCGCCGAAGCCGGTGCCGCAGCCCGCTCCGCAGCCGGCCCCGCTGCCCGCCACCGGCGGCACGCTCGCCGGACTCGGGGCGGCCCTGCTGGCCGGTGCCGCCGTCGTGCAGGTCGTGCGCCGGCGCCGGCTCGCCGCACCGGAGGCATGAGCCGCGCGCTCCGGCGCGCGACGACAGCAGGGATCGGCGGTGCTTCGACTCTCGCCGCTGCGCTTGGTCTGTTCGTCGTGCACGGCGCGCGAACGGCTCACCCGGTGAGCGTCGCGGCCGCGACGCGGAGGTACGCCGAGGATCCGGCGTACGCCGGTCGCGGGGACTTCGACGGCCGACCCGTGGGCGAGCGCCCCGCGCCCGGGGTCTACCGCTACGCGACCACCGGCTCCTCCCGCATCGACCGGCTCGGCGTCGTCCGCGAGTACCCGGCCATCACGGTCCGCGTCGTCCGGCACGGACCGGGCTGCGAGTGGTCGGAGACGGTGCCGATCCTGCGCGAGCACACCGAGACCTACACGGCCTGCTCGACCGGCGGCGACCAGCTCGACACCGGCTTCGGCACCCGGCTCGTCTACTTCTCGGTGCCCAGCTCGTCGGACGCGGCCTGCTCGTCGTACGGCACCCGCACCGGGGGTGCCCGCGAGCCCGACGCCGTCGTCCGGTTCAGCTGCACCGATCGCGACCACGGGATGCACGCCGAGGGCACGACGACCTTCATCGGGCCGGACTCGGTCGTCGTCGGCGGCGTGGCGACGTCCTGCCGTCGGATCCGCATCGTCACCGTGATGCAGGGCGCGACCGAGGGCGCGGCGGTGCGGGAGATCTGCGCGGATCCCGTCACCGGCCTGGTGCTCAGCGAGACGCGGTCGGTCGGCCTCTCCGTCGTGAGCGCGTTCGTCGGCCGGGTGCGGTACGCCGAGTCGGCCGAGTTCCGCCTGCTGTCCACCCAGCCCGTCGCGTAGTCAGCTCGGTCGCACCGCCCGACCGCGCCACACGACTCCTTCGCCTGCACGCGACCGGCGCAACGCGGTCGCCCGATGCGCGACCAGCACTGCATCCGCGACGGGCGAGAGAGCAGCGAACATCGACCGGCTGGCGCGCGACGACCCGTAGCCGCGGCGTTGACGCCGAGCTGGGCGAGCAGCACCCGGCGCGCGGCGGCGCGCACGCCGACCGACGAAGCGGAGACGGCGAGCAGCGGCACCGCAGCCTTCGCGACAGCCATCAGCGCGCCGACGACCACGCCGGTCATGCCCTCGTCGTGGACGGCGGAGGTGTTGCGCAGCAGCCCGTTCCACATGGCGCGTCCGGTCGGGTACATGTCGACGACGAACCCGTCGAACGCCGAGAGAGCCGCACGTCGCCGCCGTGCGCCTTCACCAGCCTGGCCAGGGCGACGTCCTCGACCACCTCGCCCGCGACCGCCGCATGACCGCCGACCGCGTCGTACGTCGACCGTCGTACCAGCAGGCACTGCCCGCTCGCGAACACCGCCGGGTCGGTCGCGTCGGCGACCCGAGCGGGGTCGTGCCGCGCCGCCACGGCGAAGCCGACCTCGGGCAGCAGCCAGCCGACCAGCCCACGGGCGGGTGCGAGCGCGCCGACCGCTGAGACCAGGTCGGCGCCGGTCTCCTCCGCAGCGGCGAGCAGCCGGCGCAGCAGGTCCGGCGCGACCCGGACGTCGGCGTCGACGAACCAGAGCCACTCGCCATCGGCCACGGCCGCGCCGGTCGCGCAGGCCACCGGCTTGCCGCACTCTCCCGGTCGCGGCCCCCGGGACGACAGGACGCGAGTCCGCCGCCTCCGCGCCGCCGCAGCCGCTGCTGCGCGGGTCGCGTCGGAGGACGCGTCGTCGACCACGACGATGGCCGCGATGTCGGGTCCGGACGCGGCGATCGCCGCCACGCAGCCGGCGATGCTCTCTTCCTCGTCGCGGGCCGGGACGACCGCGGTCACCGTCGTCGTCGCCACGGCCGGTCGCCTCGGCACGCTCGGCAGGCGGTGCAACGGCGCGGCGAACCGCGCGAGCCCGCGCACCCGGTCAGCGGTCAGGAGCGCCGCAGCCACCAGAGCGACGACGCCGAGGCGGTCAGCGGCGCGCGCCGGCACGCCGCTCCCTGTCCCGCTGCCCGTGCCAGACCCACCACAGGAGAGTCTGGGTGACCAGCGCGAAGCCGAAGAGCAGGTCCTCGACCGGCGCGAACGCGACCCGCGCGCCGAGGATCGCGTCGGCGTCGTAGGTCACGATCTCCCGTCCGGTGAGGATCCCGTTGACCACGAGCTGGAAGCCGACGATGACGGCGTACGACGCCCAGAAGAGCCCTCGTCGCAGCAGCCCGGTGCGCAAGACCGCGACCTCGAGCGCGACGGTGACGCCGACGCCGACCAGCGCCGCCGCGGTGTAGGTCACGACCGGTCCTCGTCGCCGGCCCACCAGCCGGTGGCTGCGCGCATCGCCTCGAAGGTGAGGATCGCGCAGGTCGGGATCACGACGAAGAACAGCAGCTCCTCGAGCGGCAGGTCGCCGGGGAAGCGGACGTCGACGGTCTGCGCGACGTCGTACCTCCAGTGGCCCTGCGCTATCGCCCAGACATCCCACGCGACGAACGGCACGAGCACGGGCCCGAGCGACGCGAGCCATCGACGCGGCCGCCGGTAGACGTCGGCGCGGTAGTAGAGCTCGAGCGGGAGCGTGACCAGCACGCAGCCGGTGAGGACGAGGAGATAGGACGCGTGCACGCCGCGCATCCTCGCAGCAGCGCTCACCTAGACTCGGGGTCCCGACGACCTGTAGGAGATCCGTGGACCGCCGTACCTTCCTGCGCGCCGGCCTCGTGGGCGCGGCCGTGCCGATGCTCGGCGCCTGCAACGACGACGGCGAGCCGAAGGCGACGCCGACGGCGCCGGCGAGCGACGCCCTCCAGGACGTCGCCCCGGACGCGGCCAAGGGGCTGCAGATCCTCGACGCGCAGCCCGAGCTGGTGGTCGGCAGCGCGCGCTACTCCTTCGGCCTGCTCGACCCCGATGGCAGCCCCCTCACCGACGCCGACGTGACGGTGTACGCCGGCAGCGACGCCGCGAAGAAGCCCGAGGCTGTCGTCCCCGCGGTGTGGCTGCAGGGCGGAGTCGCGGAGAAGGCGATCTACGTCGCGCAGATCCCGTTCACGCGCGCCGGGCCCTACCTCGTCGCCGCGGTCGCGAAGACCAAGGACGGCGCCACGATCAAGGGCGGGGTGCAGGTCAGCGTCTCGTCGACGTCGGCGTCCCCGCTGCCGGGTCAGAAGGCGATCTCGACCCGCACGCCGACCACCGCGGTGCCCGACGGTGCCGACCCGGTCTGCTCGCGCAAGCCGGTCTGCACCATGCACGACATCTCCCTCGACGCCGCGCTGAAGTCCGGCAAGCCGACGGTTGTCACCTTCAGCGCCCCGGCGTTCTGCGCGACCGAGACCTGCGGCCCGGTCGTGGACCTGGTCGAAGCCGCGAAGAAGGCATCACCCGGCGCCGCGCAGTGGATCCACGTCGAGGCCTACCGCAAGCAGGGAGCTGAGCTCGCGCCCGCGCTGAAGGCCTGGAAGTTCGCCACCGAGCCGTGGACCTACTTCATCGGCGCCGACGGCGTCGGTCGTGGAGCGGCTGGCCGGCGCGATCGGCGCCGAGGAGATCACCGCCGCCCTCGCCAAGCTCTGACCAGAGGGCCGCAGGGCACTCGACGGGGGTGTCGAACTCCTCGAGCATGAGACTCCTCCTCGCCACCTCCGCCGCACTGTCCCTCCTCGCCGCCGGACCGGCTCTCGCCGCCGGCCCGACCCATGCGCCGTGCAAGGCACCCGCCGGTGCGTTCGTGGTCAAGCCCGGCACGCCGCTCACCATGACCCCGACGACGCCGATCGGAGAGTTCTGGGAGTTCGGGGAGCCGGTTGGCGACTTCTACGTCGACCTCGGCGGCAAGCCGGTCGCGTCGACGAGCACGCTCGGGCTCACGCTGTCCTGGACCAACCCGGTGTCCGACTACGACCTCGTCGTCAACGGCACCAACGACGGCAGCGTCGACAACCCGGAGGTCATCTCGGTGAAGAGCAGCCACTGCAAGAAGATCACCGTCGTCGTCGACGTCTTCATCGGCGTCCCGATCGACGAGCTCACCCTCGTCGCCAAGGCGACGCAGCGCTGACCCCCGCGAACAGTCCCAAGTCCTGAGTTGGATGAGCGCACTGCATCAGCTCGTGAATCGTGAGATTGCGGTCGCCGAGGCAGTTCGGCTCCGGACTGCGTTCGAGACCTACGAGAGCCGCGACAACGGCCGCGAGTGGTCGTTGAGCGACCTCGTCGCCGGTCTGGCGACCGACGTCGGCGACCTGGCCCGCGGCGGGCCGAGTTCTGATCGTGACTTCTACGCGGCGTGCTGCATGAGGACGGCGACGACGTAGTGGAGGTCGAGCCGGTCGTGGGTGGTCATCGGCGGCAGTGTGGTGGCGGTGATGATCCCGGTCGGGTCGAGTGCTTCCGCGGGCTGAACGGCGAGCGCGGGGTGGTGCAGGACGGGGACGCCGTCGGCGGTCTTCACGGTCAGGGTGCGATCCGCGCGCAGGGTGAGCTGGAAGTCGAGCTGGTGGATCAGCGTGTGGTGCCGGCTGCAGACGAGCACGAGGTTCGCGAGGTCGGTGGGTCCGCCGTGGGACCAGTACTCGACGTGATGGCCGTGCAGCCGGTGGGTGCGGGTGCAGCCGGGGAAGCGGCAGCGCTCCCCGTCGATCTGGCCGAGCAGCTCGCGCAGCGGGTCGCTCAGGGTGCGGCTGCTGCGGCCGAGGTCGAACTTCGTCAGGTCGGCGGCGATGATCGGGCGCAGGTGCTCGCGCAGCTCCTCGAGTGACGGTGCGGCGTCCGGCGGGAGGATCTCGCCGTCGGCGGTACGGGCCCAGCCGGAGATCGGGTCGACCTGCGCGGTGAGCCGCTGCCGGGCCCTTCGGGCGGCGTCCGGCTTGCTCTTGATGGTGGTCGCGAGCGCGGTCTGCGCTACCCGGACCATCCCTTCGGCGATGCTCGCGCGCACCGTCGGGTCGGAGTCCTCTTCGCCGAGGGGCCGGCGCTGTGGAGAACTGCGTTCCGCGGAACGTTCCGCGTCCTCGTCCTGTGGACTGCTGCGTTCCGCGGAACGCTCGGCGTCGCGTTCCCGGTCGATCTCCTCCCGGGCGGCGTCGACGGCGGCGAGCAGGACCGCGCCCTGCTCGGCCGGCAGCTTCACCGTCAGCACCATCGTGCCGTCGTCGTCGTAGCGCACGGATGAGCGCATCTTCCACCGCGCATAGCCCGGGTCGGTTTCATCCTCGGCCGGCTTGCGCGCCCGGCGCACCCCACGGACCGTCCGCTCCAGCTGCTGGCCGGTCATCACCCGGGCCAAGTCGATCCACCGCTGCTCGTCACACGGCACCGCGACCCGGGTGATCGCCCGCACCTGCGAGTACGACAGCTCGCCCCGGCACATCGCCCCGGTCACCAGCGGCAGCTGTACGAGCGCCCGCGCAGTTCGCGCCCGCTCCTGCGCAGCACGCGGCGCCCAGCCGAGGCGCCAGGTCAGCCACTGGGTCAACGACAGGAACCCGTGAGTGGCCCACCCCTCCCGCCGGTCGTACTCCGCGATCAGCGCCAGCAGCCGCGCCTCACCCGCCGCCACGCGGCCGGCCCAGGTCGCGATCTCATCCGCAACCTGCTCGTCAGACAATGCCTCGAAGGTCTCCGTCATCCTTCGAAAGTAGCGACTGGGTCTGACAGTTTTCGGGGCGCAGAGTTGCTGGGGCACACCGCTTCTGCCCGAGTCAACCGGCTAGCCAACTGCGGCTGATGCGGACGTCTACTCCGTCCGAGTAGTGCACCCGCGGCGCTCCATCGGGCGATGGCAGACCGGCCGCTCGGATGAGGCTCTCGTCGAGACTCACCACTGAGGCTGCGCGCAGCACCCACGGCGGGTGGACGGCGTGCGCGTGCCGAAGCCGGCCGCGCCAAGGCACGCTGAACAGTCGCCACCGTGCGGTGAGGAAGTGGTCCAGGGGCGACAGCCCAGCCGGGTCGAGTGGCGGTCCGACGTCGATCTCAAGGCTCAGTGACGCGCCGACCGGGCCGGGCCAACGACGCGTCGACGCGTAACGCAACCGATCCCCCGACCGCTCCGCCGTCATCGTCGACCAGAAGTAGGGCAGCCGGTACGTCGCCCGGGCGGCGACCACTGCCGCGAGACGGGCGGCGTCGAGCGAGAAGAACCAGACGCCGCTCCTGCCGGACGCGTCACGCACGTAGGTGCGGATGTTCGTCTCCGGGAACCGGCCCAACCACGGCGGAGTCGGCGACCTCGGCAGGCTCACCCGCATGACGAAAGGCACCAGCCCTACCCACGCAGTGCCGTCCGCCGTCTCAACCGTCAAGCCGGGCGGCAGCAGGCGCTGTACGACGTCCGCGTCATACCGCCAGTGCAGGAAAGTCAGGTTGTTCCACGAGTGGCTCATGATCGCGCGCTGCACGTCGAAGGGGCAGGTCCCCGGCGAAGCGGACGAGTCCTCGCGCGCCGGTTGAGTCACGCCAGCGCGTCCGCGAGCGTGCGAGCAGCCGCGCCGGGGTCGTCGGCTTCGGTGATGGCGCGCACCACCACCACCCGGCGGGCGCCGTGGGCGACGACCTCATCGACATTCGTCAGGTCGATCCCGCCGATCGCGAACCACGGGCGGGTCGCCGGGTCGTCCGGCGGCCAGCGGCGTACGGCGTGGTCGAGCAGTGCCAGGCCGGCCGCGGGACGCCCCGGCTTGGTGGGGGTCGCCCAGGTCGGTCCGACGCAGAAGTAGTCGACGCCCTCCTCGACGGCGGCGCCGTCGACCTCGGCTACGGAGTGCGCTGACCGGCCGATGAGGATGTCGTCGCCGAGCAGCCGGCGCGCGAGAGGCACCGGGAGGTCGCCCTGGCCGAGGTGCAGGATGTCCGGCTGCGCCGCGAAGGCGACGTCGGCCCGGTCGTTGACGCTCCAGAGCCGGCCATGTCGACGTGCGGCATGGGCGACGACCTCGCACAGCGCGAGCTCCTCGGCCGCCTCGATGCCCTTCTCGCGCAGCTGCACGACGTCGACACCCGCCGCCAGGACGACGTCGAGGAATTCGGCCAGGTCGCCCTGCTCGCGGCGCGCGCCGGTGCACAGGTAGAGCCGCGCGTCGGCCAGCCGGGATCGCAGAGGTTCAGGCAGGGCAGAGTCAGCCACCCGCGACCGCCCGGACCAGCTCGATGACGTCGCCGTCGGCGAGCAGCACGGTGTCGACCTCGCTGCGCAGCAGCGCCTCGCCGTTGCGCTCGACCACGACCCAGCCGGTGCCGAGCCCGGCGGCGCGGACCAGGTCACCCGCCGTCGACCCGTCGGGGAGGTCCTGCGGCTCACCGTTGACCACGAGGTTCACGTGGTGCCTAGAAGCCTTGGGCCTGCGCGCGGCGCTTGACCTCGGTGCCGCGGTTCTCGACCAGCGCCTGGATGGGCGTGCCGGGCAGCGAGTCGTCCGGCGTGTAGAGCCAGCGGATGGCGTCGAGGTCGTCGTACCGCGCGTCACGCAGCAACGTGATGACGCCTGGCAGTCCCTTGGTGACGTGCCCGCCGTGCACGAACAGCGAGGGGATCGACAGCGGGCCGCTCTCCGGCGCACGGGTGGCGAGCACCTGACCGTCGCGGATCAGCTGCCGCACCCGGGTCACCTCGATGCCGAGCGCCTCGGCGGCGTCGGGCACGGTGATCCACTCGCCGACCAGCCCCCAGAGCTCGTCGACCGTCGTCTCGCTCGTCACGCGTCCTGTCCTCTCGTCGTACGTCGGTGGTGCAGCAGACCGCTCAGCGCAGGCTGAAGGCGTCCTTCCAGACCGGCTCGTAGCCGGCGGCCTCGAGCATCGCCGCAACCTCGGCCGGAGAGCGCTCGTCGCTGATCGCGAACTGCTCCTGCGCTCTCACCGGGGTGCGCGTAGCCACCCGGCTCGGTCGAGCTGCCGGCGCTCATGTGCGTCACCGCGATCCGCACCAGCCCGTCGCGCAGCGCGGCCGGCTCGCGGGTCGACAGCACGATGCCGGCGTCCGGCGCGACCAGCCGCAGCGCCGCCATCGCCTGCACGTACTCCGCGTCGTCGACCGGCACGACCGGCTGGAAGCCGGACGCGCTCGGCTTGATCCGCGGCAGCGAGACCGTCACCTCGGTGCGCCAGTAGCTGCCGCTGCAGCCACGCGGCGTGCTCGGCGACCGCGAGCACGTCGTGCCGCCAGTCGGCGGCCAGTCCGAGCAGCGCGCCGATGCCGAGCCGTCGTACGCCGGCCTCGGCCGCGCGCTCCACGGCCGCCAGCCGGCGGTCGTAGTCGCGCTTCCACCCGGCGACGTGCACCTCGGCGTAGCGGTCCCGGTCGTAGGTCTCCTGGTAGTGCACGACCCCCTCGAGCGCCGGCCGCGACGAGCCGCGCGTAGGTGTCGTCGCGACCAGGTCTGCGTCTCGATCGAGATCGACGGCGACCACCGGCGCGAGCCGCTGCACGACGTCGACGAGGTAGTCGGCGCTCACCTCGACGCGGTGCTCGCCGCGTCACCAGCAGCAGGTGCCGGAAGCCTCGCGGCGACGAGCAGCGCCGCCTCCGCGACGACCTCGTCGACGGTCAGCGTCCGGCGTACGACGTCGAGGTCCTTGGCGAAGCCGCAGTAGGTGCACGTCGACAGGCAGGCGTTGGAGACGTAGAGCGGGGCGAACAGGCGCACCGCACGGCCGAAGCGGCGCAGCGTCACCGCCTGCGCCGCTGCCGCGAGCTCCTCCAGCCGCGTGGCCGCCGCCGGCGAGAGCAGCGCCGCGACATCGATGACGGTGGGGTGCTCCGCGGCGAGAGCCCGATCGACGTCGGCATCAGTGGCGCGCAGCGACTGCACAGCCAGCGAAGGAAGGTCGAGCGACGCGAGCTCAGCGGCGAAGCGCCCGGCGGGCTCGGCTCACGACAGGAAGCCGGTCAGCGGGCTGGACGCCTCGGCGTCGTGGCGCACCGCGCCGCGCCCGGCGAGGTAGCCGAGCCGGCCGGCCTGCGTCGCGAGGGCGAAGCCCGCGGCCATCGCGACCGGGTCGCGCGCCACCGCGATCGCGGTGTTG
This sequence comes from uncultured Actinomycetota bacterium, assembly GCA_963765815.1. Taxonomy (GTDB): domain Bacteria; phylum Actinomycetota; class Actinomycetes; order BP-191; family BP-191; genus DATLNF01. The sequence goes on from CAVXXT010000003.1 coordinate 388,772, forward strand.
ACCAGCACGGCGTCGGCGCCGATCTCCATCGCCTCGGCGGCGTCGCTCGGGACGCCGAGACCCGCGTCGACGACGACCGGCACGCCGGCCTGCTCGACGATGATCTCGACCGCGTCGCGGGTGCGCAGCCCGCGGTTGGAGCCGATCCACGAGCCGAGCGGCATGACCGTCGCGCAGCCCGCCTCCTCGAGGCGCTGGCACAGGACCGGGTCGGCGGAGCAGTAGGGCAGGACGGTGAAGCCGTCGGCCACGAGCAGCTCGGCGGCGCGCAGCGTCTCGATCGGGTCCGGCGCAGGCCGCGCGGGTCGGGCGTGACCTCGAGCTTCACGAAGTCGCCAAGTCCGCCGGCCCGCGCCGAGCCGCGCCAGGCGGACCGCCTCGTCGGCGTCGACGGCGCCGGACGGTGTTCGGCAGCAGCGTGAAGCGCGCCGGGTCGAGCAGGTCGAGGATGTCGCCCTCGCCCGACCCGCGTCAGGTCGACCCGGCGCAGGGCCACCGTGACGATCTCGCGATCCGGACGCGACCAGCGCCTCCCGCATGACCGCGTGGGACGCGAACTTGCCGGTGCCGACCAGCAGCCGTGACGTGAACGAGCGACCGCCGATGACGAGCGGGTCGTCCGGCGATGTGGTGCTCATGGCTGCGTGCTCATGACGTGTGCTCCCCACGCGGGCATTACCCCGATCGGGTGGCGGGTCGCCGGCGGGTCCAGCCGGCCTCTCAGCCCGATTCCTCGAGCTCCCCGGTGTACGACGCGAGTCTACGCGGCCCGCGGGGGCTCAGCGCAGGCGGGGGCCGCTGCGCTGCACGGTCACGAACGTCCCCGCCTCGGCGCCAGGCCCCGGGTTGGCCGCGGCGGACCACACGACGAGGAGCCGACCAACACGGTCGATGGCGAGCCCGTAGTTGTCGACCGCCCGACCGCAGGTCAGGCCACCCTGCAGGCCCGCCGTCGGGCCGCTGCCGCACTGGCCCATCAGCGTCTGCGCGGTCCCGCTGTACGCCGAGGGCGCACCGACCGCCCGGCTGGTGATCGCCGGCTTCGCCGAGCGCGCGTTCTGCACGATCGCGGCGTGCAGTCGCCACAGCGGAGCGTCGCCGCCGAGGCTCGTCCCGTGCAGCCAGGCGAACGCGAGACGACCAGGGGCGCCCGCGATCACGTGCGGCAGGATGTTGCCGGCGTCGGCGAGCGGGGCGACGGTCACCGGGTCCGACCAGGAAGACAGGTCGGCCGGCGCGTGCACGTACTTGAGGGCGGCCGTGAAGTCGGTCGCGCTGCGCGACTCGGGGAACGCGACGTAGGCGTTGCCCGCCGAGTCCAGGGTCAGCGGCGCGAACTGCATCCCGACGACCTGGCCGGTCGCGACCCGATCGACGGCGAGGGACTGCCGCCACGCGCCGAGGGTGTTGGTCGGAGCCGTGGCGACCCAGACCCGGCTCGGCGTGATGATGTTGACCTGCAGCGGACCCGGTGCGACCGACGCGCCGCAGCCGCCGGACGGCGCCACCGACGAGCCGCGGGTGACGAACGCCACGTAGAGCTGCCCGGTGGTCGGATTCACGCTCAGGCTCGACGGGTAGCCGTCGCCGCACTGCAGGTCGGCGAACGCCTGGTCCCCCGGCACCGTCACCGGCACCGGCGCGCCGAAGCTGGCCCCGCCGTCGGTCGAGGTCTGCACGAAGATCCCGTGCGCGGCCAGTCCGCTGAACAGGTTGTGCCACGCCAGGTGCACGGTGGGCAGCTTCGTCACCGGGTCGTTCGGGCCGACGGCGATCCACTGCCGGTCCGTGTCGGCCAGCGTCGCCAGCCCGGTCGACGCGGTCCAGCTCTCCCCCGCGTCGTCGCTCCAGCTGGTGCGGAAGTTCACCCCGACCGTGTCCAGCTCGGTCGCGACCAGCCGCCCCCCTGGCAGCGCCACGATGTCGACGTCGATGGTCGCCGCATCCTGGCCGGCGATCGGCCCGAGCTGGGTCCAGCGACTGCCGTCACGCGAGCTGTAGACCGTGGCCGCGCCGCCGCTGGCGTTGGTGACGGCGTACGCCGTGCCGTCGGCGGCCACCGCGATGCGCGGCTCCGTCCCACCGGCCGCGCCGTCGAGTCGCACCGTCGCGAACGAGAGCACCGCCGAGCCGCTCGGCGCCGCGAACGTCGGCAGGATCGCGACCAGGGCGATCAGGGGCGCGAGATATCCCGCGGTGCGGAGGCGTCTCGTCATGGGTCCTCCTTCGCGCCGACAGGTCGCGGGACCTGCCCTCCTAGGCCTGGCGGCGGCGCCTCAGCACCAGCGCGCCGGCGGCCGCCAGGGCGCCGACGACGGCCAGCGCGTACGGCGCTCCGGTAGCCGGCAGCGGCCTCGGGACGGGCTTCGGGACCGGCTTCGGCGCCGGCGCGGGTCCGATCACCGGGGGCGCGACAGTGCTGCCCGCGGCCAGCAGCGACGGCCCGGACAGCTGCGACGACACCCAGGTGCCGGACTCGGCGCCGTCGCCGGAGTTGCCGACGCTCGGCCAGACCACGAAGAAGTAGCCGCGCTCGTCCATCGTCACGCCGTAGACGTCGGTGGACCGGTTGCACAGGAAGCCGTTCTCGACCCCGGCAACCGGGTTGGTCGGGTCCGCGCACTGACCCATCAGCTGCGCCGCGGTGCCGTCGTACGTCGGAACCTTGGACAGCTGCGTGACCTGCACCGTCGGCTTCGCGGTCAGCCCATCCGTCACCTGCGCGGCCATCGAGTACCAGAGCGGCGGGCCGTCGCCCTTCTGGGTGCCGTGGAAGTAGGCGAACGCGAGACGGCCGGGATCGCCCGCGATGACGTGCGGGAGGATGTTTCCGGCGTCGGCGCGCGGCAGCACCTCGACCGGCTCGGACCAGCTCGCCATGTCGGGGTCGGCGTGGACGTAGTTCAGCGAGGACGTGAAGTCGAAGGCGTCCTTGGACTCGGTGTAGCCGACATAGAGGTTGCCCGCGCTGTCGAGGTCGATCGTCGCGAGCTGCGTGCCGACGACCTGGCCCGTGTCGACGTGGTCGATCGCCAGGCTCTGCGTCCAGGTGCCGGCCGCGCCGTCGGGTGAGGTGGCGACCCACATCCGTGTCGGCGGGACGATGTTGACGGCGACCGGACCGGGATCGACGGAGGCGAGGCAGCCGCCGCCGATGGACGACGTGCGGGTGCCGAAGAGCACGTAGACCTGGCCGGTCTCCATGCTCGTGACGATCCCCGACGGCCCGCTCGAGTCGGCGCACTGCAGGTCGATGTAGGCCTGGTCGCCGGGCAGCGTCGTCGGCACCGGCGGACCGAACGTCTCGCCGCCGTCGGTGGACGTCTGGACATACATGTTGTGCACGGCGAAGCCGCTCGCGAGGTTGTGCCACAGCATGTAGATGCGGTTCTTGCCCGTGGTCGGGTCCTCGGGCCCGACGGCGAACCACTGCCGGTCCGTGTCGGCCAGCATCGACAAGCCGCTCGAGGCGGTCCAGCTCTCGCCGCCGTCGTCGCTGTAGCTGTTGCGGAAGTTGATGCCGCCGAAGTCGAGCTCGCTCGCGACCAGCCGTCCGCCCGGTGTCGCGACGATGTCGACGTCGATCGTCGGCTGGTCCTGACCGGCGATCGGCCCGATGTCGGCGAATGTGCGGCCCTTGTCGTGGGACGAGTACACGACGGCGCCGGCTCCCGCGTTGGTGATCGCGTAGACCGTCTTGTCCGGCGCGACCACGATGCGCGGCTCGGTGCCGCCGTCGGCGCCTTCGAGACGAACCGTCGTGAACGCCCAGGGCGCGGCGGCCGCCTGGGACGGCGCGGACGCGGCCACCAGAGCGCCGATCGAAGCCAGCGCGAAGAGGGCGGCGATACGTCGGTTCGTCACGGCAGGACTCCCTCAGATGCCCGGGTCGGCCAGGCGCAGTGCGTTGAGCCGAGTCTCCACCACGTCGATCTGGGCCACAACGCTCGCCACGCTGGCGGGAACGTGAACATCGTGCTCGTCGTAGAGGAAGACGTTGAGCACCTCGTTCGTGCCGACCGCCATGCCCACCGACCTGGCGTACTCCCCGAGCGCGAGCTCCCAGGTGAAGATCGCGCCGGTCTCGTCCTCGGCGACGTGGCAGTAGTAGGTGAGAAAGCTGTTGCCGCGCAGCGCGTAGTGCTTCACACCGCCGCGGCCGACGGACTGGAAGGCGAAGCCGATCGACTCGAGGTCGTCGGTGAAGGACACCAGCGGGTCATCTCCCGGCTCAGCGGCGGCGTACCAGGGGGTCGACGCCGTTGACCACATCCAACACCGGCTCACCCGACACCGCGCGGCGGAGGTTGGCGGACACCTGCGCCAGGATCCGCAGCCGGCTCTGAACCGTGCCGCCGGAGATGTGCGGCGAGAGCAGGACGCGGTCGTGCGAGCGGATCGGGTCATCCGGCGCGGGCGGCTCGACGTCGTACACGTCGAGCGCGGCGCCCGCGAGATGGCCCTCGTCGAGCAGTCGGAGCATCGCCGCCTCGTCGACGATCCCGCCGCGCGCAGCGTTGACGACCACCGCGCCGCGCGGCAGTGCCGCGAGCCGCTCCGCCGACATGAGGCCGAGCGTCTCGGGAGCTCGGGCAACCACCACGACGAGGACGTCGCTGGTGGCGACCAGGTCGTCGAGCTCGGCGTACGCCGCGCCACCGGTCTCGCCCTCGGGCCGGCGCCGACGCGACCAGTACGACACGGCGCAGTCGAACGCGGCGAAACGGGTCGCGCACGCGAGCCCGATCGGCCCGAAGCCGAGGATGCCGACCCGGCGCCCGGCCAGGTCGACGCAGCCGCGCTCGACCATCTGCAGCTGCGGCCACTCCCCCGCGCGCATCTGCTGGTCGGACCAGATCGTGCTGCGCAGCGCCGCGAGCGCGCCCATGACACACCACTCCGCGACGGCCACCGAGTTGGCGCCGGCGGTGTTGGCCACCGGGATGCCGGCGGCGGCGCACGCGTCGAGGTCGACGTGCTCGACCCCGACCGAGCACTGCTGCACGAACGAGATCCGCGGTCCGGCGGCGATGACGTCGCGGTCGATGCGCATCAGCCCGGTGAAGTCGCCGAGCACGAGGTCCGCGTCCCGAACGGCGGCGATGACGCCGTCCGGCGTGCGGGGCTCGGCGACCACGATGTCGACCGGGAGATCGGGGACGAAGCCGCGCACGGCGACCTCGGGCAGCGGCACGAGCGAGGCCATGCGCCAGGGCCGGTCGACACCGGGGACGTCTGAAGTCATGCGCGGATGCTGCCACGGTCGCCGTACGCTCGCGCCATGACCGACTGGGTGCGGCTGCGGCCGGTCGAGCGCGGTGACATCCCGATGCTCGACGAGTGGGACCGCGCGGTCCCGGAAGTCGACGAGTTCAACGACTTCGGCTTCCGCCGAAGCGGTCGCAACGAGAAGTCGTTCGACACGGACGGCTTCCTCGGCGACGAGGCCGGCACTCTGCTGGTCGCGCTGGCCGACGGCACGGTCGTCGGCGACGTCTCCTACCGCCGCATCCGCTACGGCGGGCCGCCGTCCGACGCGTTCAACATCGGCGTCTCGCTGCGGCCGGAGCATCGCGGGCACGGCTACGGCGCACTCGCGCAGGCGGCGCTCGCCGACTACCTGTTCGCCACCACATCAGCCAACCGGGTCGAGGCGAGCACCGACGTCGACAACCTCGCCGAGCGCGGCTCGCTGCGAAAGGCCGGCTTCACCGAGGAAGGGATCCTGCGCGGCGCGCAGTTCCGTCGTGGCGCGTTCCACGACCTCGTGCTCTACAGCCGGCTTCGCGCAGATCCCGCCCCGGGAAGTCCGACCGGGGTAGCCTAGGAGGCTGCGGCAGGGGAAGGCCGCAGGACGTGTCCATGACCGGGCGGCTGCGCCGATCCGGCCCGACCGAAGGCTGACTCGTGTCGCCGACCTTCCCCGCTCGCTCCTTCCGGCTGCTGGCCGTCGCCGTCGCTCTGGGCGTGCTGTCCACCGCCGCCGCACCGGGCGTGATCCGCGTCCGTCGCGGCGACACGCTCTCCGAGCTCGCGCGCCGTCACGGCACGACGGTCGAGGCGCTGCGCGCGCTGAACCGGCTCGGCGGCAACAACCTGATCGTCGAGGGCCAGACCCTGCGCATCTCGCGCATGCCCGCGAAGCAGGCGACCAGGCCCCGACGTCCGGCGTACGTCGAGGTCACCCACGTCGTCGCCCGCGGCGACTCGCTGATCAGCATCGCCCGCCGCTACCGGCAGACACCGGACGGCATCGCGAAGCGCAACCGGCTGCCGAAGTCGCGGGTCGTGCGGCTCGGGCAGAAGCTGGTCGTCGGCTCGCGTCGCGTCGCCGCTCCGGCCGCTGCCGCGCGGTCCACGGCCGTCGTACGCCGGGGGGCGCCGAAGGCGGTGTCGCGCGCCACGGTGCGCTCGCTGATCGTCAAGGAGGCCCGCAAGCGCAAGGTCGACCCCTACCTCGCGGTCGCGCTCGCCTGGCAGGAGTCCGGGCTGCAGCACGACGTCGTGAGCAGCACGGGAGCGCTCGGGGCGATGCAGGTGATGCCCACGACCGGTCAGTGGGTGAGCCGCTACCTCGCCAAGCGCCCGCTCGACCTCTACGACGTCGAGGACAACGTCGAGGCGGGCGTGCGCTACCTGGCCCAGCTGCTCAGGATCGCGAAGACCCCCGAGCAGGCCTTGGCCGGCTACTACCAGGGGCTGCGCTCGGTGACCACGCGGGGCATGTTCACGGATACGTCGCGCTACGTCCGCAACATCGTCGCGATCCGGCGCCGCCTGGCCGGTCGCGAGCAGGCCCGCACGTAGACTCGCCGACGTGGACACGTCGACCGCTGACCCGCTGGTCGGACACCTCCTCGACGGCCGCTACCGGATCGACGGGCGGGTCGCTCGAGGCGGGATGGCGACCGTCTACACCGGCTTCGACACCCGGCTGGACCGACTCGTCGCGGTGAAGGTCATGCACGCGTCGCTCGCCGACGACGACGCGTTCGTCGCGCGGTTCGAGCGCGAGGCGCGCAGCGCGGCCCGGCTGCAGCACCCCAACGTGGTGGCGATCTTCGACCAGGGCAGCGACGGCGGGCGCGTCTACCTGGTGATGGAGATGGTCGCCGGGCGAACCCTCCGCGAGGTGCTGCGCGAGCACACCCGCCTCGACCTCGACCAGGCACTCGGCGTCATGGAGGGCCTGCTCACCGCGCTCGCCGCCGCGCACGGCGCCGGCATCGTGCATCGCGACGTGAAGCCCGAGAACGTGCTGATCGCCGACAGCGGGCTGGTGAAGGTCGCCGACTTCGGGCTCGCCCGCGCGATCGAGTCGTCGACGCACACCGTGGCCGACGGCACGCTGATCGGGACGGTGGCCTACCTCGCGCCGGAGCAGGTCGTCTCCGGCGCCGCCGACGCGCGGACCGACCTCTACTCGGCCGGCATCCTGCTCTACGAGATGCTGACCGGGCTGGTGCCGTTCACCGGCGACACCCCGCTCAACGTCGCCTACCAGCACGTCAACGCCGACGTGCCGCCGCCGTCGTCGGTGCAGCGCGACCTGCCGCCGTCGATCGACGACATCGTGGTGACCGCGACGCGCCGCGATCCGGCCGAGCGGTACGCCGACGCTCACGCGATGCTCACCGTCGTCCGCCGCGCGCGCAACGACTACGCCGACCGCGGGGATCAGCACACCGCCGTCGTACGCCTCGACGACGCGCCGACCACCGTCATCTCGCTGGCCCGCGCCGACACCGTCGCGGCGCCGCGTGTCGGTCGCGGCGGCCCGCCGCCCAGACCCCCCGAGAAGCGGCACCGCCGCCGCGCGCCGCTGATCATCGCGATCGTCGTCGGGCTGATCCTCGGCAGCGTCGGCGCGCTCGGATGGTGGCTCGGATCCGGTCGCTACGAGGACGCGCCGCGCTTCGAGCAGCTCACCCAGGCGCAGGCGCAGGCGCGCGCCCGGGAGCTCGGCATCACGCTGAAGATCAAGGAGCCGTCTCCCTTCTCCGAGACGGTGCCGCGGGGCACGGTCATCGACCAGGACCCCGAGCCGGGTGACCGCTACCGCCGCGGCTCGACCATCACGGTGACGGTCTCGCGCGGCCCCGACCGGGTCGTCATCCCCGACGTGCGCGGCAAGACCGAGGACGAGGCCAAGGAGCTGCTCGAGGCGCAGCGGCTGCAGGTCGTCCTCGCGCCGCGCGAGTTCAGCCGCACGGTGCCCGAGGGCACGGTCATCGACCAGGTGCCCGGGCCGGCGGCGGCCCGCGAGACCAAGCCGGGCACCTCCGTCACGCTCGTGGTCAGCAAGGGACCGGAGCCGGTCACCGTGCCTTCTGTCGTGGACCGCAAGCGCGCCGACGCCGAGGAGCTGCTGACCGGGGCCGGTCTGGTGCCGAAGGTGGTGCAGGTCTTCGACGACGTGGCTCCAGCGGGAATCGTGATGAAGCAGGACCCGGCCGGCGGCAGCACCGCCGCCAAGGGCGACACGGTCACGCTGACCGTCTCCAAGGGCCCGGAGCTCGTCACCGTGCCGGACGTCGTCGGCGAGAGCCGTGCGACTGCGGAGCGGATGCTCGAGAGCGTGGGGCTCAAGGCCGAGTTCAAGACCTTCCCGGGGCGCGGCGGTCGCAACGTCATCGACCAGGACCCGAACGGCGGCACGCGAGTCCGCCGTGGCACCACCGTCATCTGCTACATCTTCTGATGCCACGCACGCTGGTCTCGCCCGTCGGGCTGCACGTCTTCGTCGGACCGGGTCTGGTGAAGGGCGCTCTCGCGTACGCCAGGGACGTCGGCGCCGAGGCGCTGCAGGTGTTCGTCGCCAACCCCCGCGGCTGGGCACAGACGGCCGGCGACCCATCTCAGGACGCGCTGTTCGTCAGCGGCTGCCGCGAGTCGTCACTGCCGGTGTACGTGCACGCGCCGTACCTCATCAACCTCGGCTCCCCCACTGCACTGACGGTCGACCGGTCGATCGAGTCGATCCGGCACTCAGTGCGCCGCGGCCGGGCGATCTGCGCGAAGGGCGTCGTCGTGCACGCCGGCACTGCTGTCTCTGGGTCCGGGGCGGCTGGGGGCGGCGGGTACGACGTCGCCATGAAGCAGGTGCGCGAGCGGCTGCGGCCGGTGCTCGACGAGCTCGGCGACGACGACCCCGACCTGCTCGTCGAGCTCACCGCAGGAGCGAGAGGCGCGCTGGCCGCGACGCCGGCCCAGCTCGACGCCTACCTCGACGCGCTCGACCGGCACCCCAAGGTGGGCGTCTGCGTCGACACCTGCCACGCGATGGCCGCCGGCCACGACCTCGCTGCCCCGGGTGGGCTGCGGTCGTTCCTCTCCGCCGTCGCGAAGGTGGCCGGGCGCGGGCGCCTGCGGCTGGTGCACGCCAACGACTCGAAGGACCCGGCCGGGTCCGGCCGCGACCGGCACGAGCGCGTCGGCGCGGGGACGATCGGGCTGGACACGTTCGGCGAGCTGTTCGTGCACCCAGCGACCAAGGGCGTGCCGATCCTGCTCGAGACCGCCGGCGAGCCCGCAGACCACCGGCACGACCTCGACCTGCTGAAGCGGCTGCGGCACGACGCGCTCGCCCGATGAGCGACGAGGCTCGCGGTACGACGACGGCGCCACGGACCTGGGTGGTGGTCGCGGCTCTGGTCGCGGTGACCGCGGTGTGGGGCTCGACGTTCGTCGTCGTGAAGGACGCGATCGCCCGGATGCCGGTGCTCGACTTCCTCGCCTGGCGCTTCGCGCTGGCCGCCGTGCTCATGGTCGTCGCTCGCCCACGCGCGGCGGCCCGGCTCTCCCCCGCTGGTCGCCGGCACGGACTGCTGCTCGGCCTCGCCCTCGGTGCCGGCTACGTCGCGCAGACCCTCGGCCTGCGCACCGCTGACGCGGCAGTGTCCGGCTTCATCACCGGGATGTTCGTGGTGTTCACCCCGCTCGCCGCCGCGGTCCTCCTGCGTCGGGCGCCAAGTCGCTCGGCGTGGGCCGCCGTCGCGCTGGCCACTGTCGGGCTCGGACTGCTGTCGCTGGAGGGGTTCCGGGTCGGCGGCGGTGAGGCGCTGACGCTGCTCTGCGCGGCCGCCTTCGCGCTGCACATCGTCGGGCTGGGCGAGTGGTCCTCGCGGCACGACGCCTACGCGCTCGCCGTCGTGCAGCTCGCCGTCGTCGCGACCGGCTGCGGAATCGGGGCCGCCGTGGGTGGGCTGTCGGTGCCGCGTGACCGCGACGTGTGGCTTGCCCTGGTGGTCACCGCGCTGCTCGCGACGGCGGTCGCGTTCGTCGTGCAGACCTGGGCTCAGGCCCACCTGGAGCCGACCCGCGCGGCGGTGATCATGACGATGGAGCCGGTGTTCGCCGGCGTCTTCGCTGCGGTCGCCGGAGAGACGTTCGGGACGCGAAAGCTGGCCGGCTCGGCGCTGATCCTCGCCGCGATGCTCGCGGTGGAGCTGGGACCTCGACGCGGCGCCGAGGGCGACGTACCGCGGTTGGAGGCCTGATCTACTCGGGGCCCTCGCCGGGGAGCTCCTGGTAGGAGTAGCGCTGCTCGAGCCACGGGTCGGCGACGTTGTGGTAGCCGCGCTCCTCCCAGAAGCCGCGCCGGTCCCGCGTGAGGTACTCCACCCCGCGGACCCACTTCGGGCCCTTCCAGGCGTAGAGGTGCGGCACGATCAGCCGGAGCGGGAAGCCGTGGTCGGCGGTGAGCGGCTCGCCGTTGCGATGCGTCGCGAACAGCGCGCCGGCATCCGCGAAGTCGGCGAGTCGCATGTTGGCGCCGTACCCGTACTCCGCCCAGACCATCACGTGGGTCGCGTCAGGCGACGGCGGCGCGAGCTCGAGGACCGTCGCGGTCGAGACCCCGGTCCAGTCGTTGTCGAGGACGGAGAACTTGGTCACGCAGTGGAAGTCGGCGTGCACGTCCGTGCGCGGCAGCTGCTCGAACTCGGCCCAGGTCAGCGTCGTGTCGGCGTCGGTCGCGCCGAACACCCGGAAGTCCCACTTCTCGGGGGCGAACTTCGGGATCGGCCCGTAGTGCAGGACCGGCCAGCCTCGAGGGATGTACTGCCCGGGCGGGAGGCGGGTGTCCGCCAACGCCGTGCCTCCCCTCGTCCGCCGGGCCGCTGGAAGGCCCGAGCCGGGGGATCATCCCACCCCGCCGCGGGGCGCCCGCCCGCGGCGTCGTGCATTACGGTTTGGGCACCATGGTTGTCGTCATGAGCACGGACGCCTCGACGCAGGACGTCGAGGCGGTGGTCTCCGTCGTGCGCGCGGCCGGCGGCGAGGCGTTCGTCTCCCGTGGCGTCTCGCGCACCATCGTCGGCCTGGTCGGCGACGTCGAGCACTTCTTGTCCCTGAACCTGGCGGCCCTGCACGGCGTCGTCGACGTCCTGCGCATCTCACGGCCGTACAAGCTGGTCTCACGCGAGAGCCACGCCGAGCCGTCCACCGTCGTGGTGGGGGGTGTGCCGATCGGGCCGGGCCACTTCACGCTGATCGCCGGGCCGTGCGCGGTGGAGACCGCCGAGCAGACGCTGGCCGCGGCGCGGATGGCCCAAGCTGCCGGCGCGCGGCTGCTGCGCGGCGGCGCCTACAAGCCGCGCACCTCGCCGTACGCATTTCAGGGACTCGGCGAGGACGGCCTGAAGATCCTCGCCGACGTGCGGGCCGAGACCGGTCTGCCGGTCGTCACAGAGGTCGTCGACGCCGGTGACGTCGAGCTGTGCGCGTCGTACGCCGACATGCTCCAGGTCGGCACCCGCAACATGGCCAACTTCTCGCTGCTGCAGGCCGTCGGCGTCGCCGGCATCCCCGTGCTGCTCAAGCGCGGCATGCAGTCGACGCTCGAGGAGTGGCTGATGGCGGCCGAGTACATCGCCCAGCGCGGCAACCTGTCGATCGTGCTCTGCGAGCGCGGCATACGAACCTTCGAGACGGCGACTCGCAACACGCTCGACATCTCGGCGGTGCCGATGGCCCAGATGCTGTCGCACCTGCCGGTGGTCGTGGACCCCTCGCACGCCGGCGGCCGGCGCGACCTCGTCGTACCGCTGTCGCGCGCGGCGATGGCGGTCGGCGCGGATGGCGTCATCGTCGACTGCCACCCCCATCCGGAGTCAGCGCTCTGCGACGGGCCGCAGGCACTGGTCGCCGAGGACCTGGCCGAGCTGGCCGAGGCGATGCGCACCATCCCCCCGCTGCTCGGCCGCTCCGTCTAGCGCCCGACCGGCGCGGGGGCTACTTGGTGAAAGAGGCGGTGGCACCGGTGAACGCCGGGCTGGAGGTCATCGACAGCGAGTCGGTCGTCCAGTTGCCGTTGCGGGACACGAAGGTCAGCTGACCCGCGCCGCCGTTGCCGCCGCCGCTGGAGATCGCCTGGCCGGCGGGGATCGTCACGACGCCCGAGCCGGTGAGCGTTCCGAAGTCCTTCGCCACCGTGACGGTCGTCAGGGCCGCTGCCGCCCGCGGGTTGCCGAGCACGTCGGTGAGCACCACCTTCGACGCGAACGTCGTGCCGTTGCCGCCGACGGCGGTGTAGGTGCAGGTGAAGTAGCAGGTGCCGCTCAGCGTTCCGCCGCTGCTGGTCGGCGAGGACCAGGCGAAGCGGGTGGCCGTGCCGGCCGCGACCACGATGCTCGCGGACACGCCGTCGCGAGCCGCCGTGCCGTCCCTGACGGTCAGCGAGGTTGTCTCGGCCCTGGCCAGCGTCACGCTGATGGTCGCGAGACCGCTCGCGTTGAACGTCGCGGTCGAGGGCAGAGTGGGCGCGATGCCGCCCGCCGAGATGCCCGGTCCGGTGATCGTGATGCTGTGGGCGCCGGTGTACGTCGTGTCGTTCCCGGCCGTCCTGCGGGCCTGGATCGTGACGGTGAACGCCGTACCGGCGGTCTGCGACGTCGCGGCCGGCGTGACGACGAACGCAGCGGGTGAACCCAGGTTGGTGGGGGTGCCCGGAAGCCGGCTGCTCTCTGCGCCCGACCAGGTGAGGTTGTATCGCGGCGTCACGGAGTACCAGACCGTCGTGGCGCTCGTCAGGGTGTCCGCGCAGGACGTGCCGGCCACGAACACCGTCGCGCTGCTGCCGCACGCAAAGATGCCGGTGCCTCCGGTCGCGACGGTGTACCGGAGGATCTGGTAGCCCGTCGCCGGCACCACGGGCGACGCGCCGACGATGCCCGACTGCGCCCACACGAGGTTCAGCTTCAGCGGCACGGTCGCGTCGGCGGTGACAGACGTCATGGATCCGGAGGCAAGGGTGGTCGTGGTGGCAGTGCCGGAGCCGTTGCTGGCCGCTGTCCAGTAGGCGAGGGCCGCGGTCGCTGACGCGAGCGAGACAGCCGTGACGAGCGCCACCAGGCTCGCCGGGCGGCGGATCATGGCAGCTGCGCCTGAGCCGCGAAGCTGAATCGGACCGTCGCGCCCTTGCAGTTGTCCTGATTGGTGTCGAAGCGGTTGTCGAGCGAGATCGGGACGGACACGACCGCGCTCTTGTTCTTCTTGATCGGCGTCGCCGCGGTGGACGTGCCGACGTGGTACCACGCGGCGTTGCAAGGCGGGCGACCGACGATGCCGGCCGTCGTGACCAACGTGATGGCCCCAGTCACCGACGTGATGACCAGGTCCTGGTTGTTGGGGTTGATGATCGTCACGGTCAGCGTTGCCGGTCGTCCGGGGGCGATCGTCCCGGTAACGGCGCCGGTCACCGTGATCGGGTGGCCGGGGTTGCCGGACGTGCCGTTGGCCGCCGACGCAGCCGGCGTGGTGGCGACGAGGCTCGGCCCCCACATGACAGCGCCCGTGACGCTGGTGGCCACGAGGAAGCCCGCACCCGCGAGGGTGGCGAGCAGCTTCGTGGCGAGCATCACGGGTCTCCTGGGGTGGGCGGCCGGCGGGTGGGATCGGGCTCGCTGCGGGGCCGGGGTGAACCGGCCCCGCAGCGTCGACCTCGGGGGGTGCTGCTAGGCGCCGGGAGCGGAGCTGAAGGTGAGCACCGGACTCTGGCTCTTGCAGCCGTCCTGGTTGGTCGCCAGGTCCTTCAGCTGGATCGTCGCCACGGTCTGGCCGGCCGCGGCGGACGAGGCGCCGGCAGCGAGGTTGCCGAACGCGTCGGCGGAGTCGACGACTGCCCAGTTGCTGCCCGCGCAGGTCGCGGTGTTCTCGACGACGACCGTGACGTTGCCGACGACCTGGCTGTAGAGCGCGGGGTTGGTCGCTCGCACGACGACGTTCTGCGCTGCGCTGCCCGGGTAGAAGCCGGTGAGCGTGCCGATCTGCGCCAGCGAGATCTTGTCGGCCGTCACGTCGGTGGTCGTCGACGCCGAGCCGGCGCCCGTGCCTGTCGTCGTCCAGTACGCGTAGGCGATGCCGGCGCCGGCCGCGAGCAGGCCCGCCGCCACGGTGCCTGCGAGTGCGGTCTTGACCTTCTTGGACATAGCCATCGCGATCTCCCTCTCGAACGTTCTGCAAGCCCCCCGATGGGGCCGGTCGGCGAACAATGCGCGCTGCGACAGCGGCGCAACACCGGGTGACCGGCTGCTTCACGTCGACGTATGGCGACCGGGAAACTCCGAACGGACGGTGGCCGAGTGGCCAGAAAGGTGTTGTGCCCCAACGGATTTTGCACCGCTGATGCCGATTGCGTGCCATTGAGCCGCTTTCGACTGCAGCCCGTGATCCGGCTTCGCCGTCAGCCAGTGAGCAGCGTGGTGACCACGGTCGCGGCGCGATCGACGTCGGCGTCGTCAGCGTCGAGGTGCAGCACCATCCGCACACGGGTCGGTGACAGCACGCCCATGAGCACGCCCTCGGCCGCCGCGAGCGAGGCGAGCTCGCGCGCGCCGAGAGGCATGCCGCTGAGGTCGAGGGTCACAATGTTGGTGTCGACCAACGACGGGTCGACGACGCCGGGGACGCCGTCGGCCAGCCGGGTCGCGAGCGTCTGGGCACGCGCGTGGTCGTCGGCCAGCCGCTCGATGTGGTCGCGCACTGCCACCAGCCCGGCCGCTGCGAGGATGCCGGCCTGTCGCATGCCGCCGCCGAGCCGGCGACGGATCACTCGCGCGGTCGCGACCTGGTCCGCTGATCCGACGACGAGCGAGCCGACCGGTGCGCCGAGCCCCTTCGACAGGCAGACACTCAGGGTGTCGAACAGCGCGCCGTACGCCGACAGCGGCACGCCCGACGCGACGTGCGCGTTCCAGATCCGGGCGCCGTCGCAGTGGAAGGCTGAGCCGGCAGAGACGACGACATCGCGCAACGACTCGAGCTGCGACAGCGGGTACACCGCTCCCCCGCCGCGGTTGTGCGTCTGCTCGACCGCCACGCAGCGGGTAGGCACCGTGCCGTAGCCCTCGGGCCGGATCTGCGCCGCGACGGCGTCAGGAGTCAGGAGCCCACGGTCAGCGACGAGCGTGCGGGTCTGGATGCCGCCGTGCTGCGCGGCGCCGCCGCCCTCGTAGGTGACGATGTGCGCCTCGGCGTCGCAGAGGACCTCGTCGGCGGGCGGCACGAGCAGTCGCAGGCAGAGCTGGTTGCCCATGGTCCCCGACGGCACGAAGAGCGCCGCGGGGTGGCCGAACATCCCGGCCACCGTGTCCTCGAGCAGCCGGACGGTCGGGTCCTCGTCGTAGACGTCGTCTCCCACGTCGGCAGACGCCATCGCGTGCCGCATCGCGCGGGTCGGTCGCGTGACGGTGTCGCTGCGGAGGTCGGTCCGGCCGTCGGGGCTGGGCACGCTTCGCTCCTCCAGACGCAGGTGACGATCAGGTTGCAGGTGCAGGAAACGCGCGGCCCAATGTAGTAGGACGATCACCTACGACCTCGAGGAGGCAACCGCGGTGCGCGGTGATGCACGGCCGACCATGAGCGCCGAGGCGTTCACGGCCGTCGTCACGACGTACGCCGACCGCGTCCATGACGACGTGCGCCGACTCGGCGCCACCCCGGCGGAGGCCGCCGAGATCCTCGAGTCGAGTGCGCTCGACGTCCTCGACTCGGTCGCCGCCAGTCCCACCGACGTGTCCGGCGTCGTCGGCCGGTGGTTCTCCCAGGCCCGGGTGCTCGCCTGCCGCGTGGTCGACGCGGACGACCAGCCCCGCGAGCCCGATCCGGACGGGTCCGCGGAGGCGCCGGAGGGCCTGATCCGCGACACCGCCCTCGACCTCGCCGCCCGCCGGGGGCTGGCGCGCCTGTCCTCGCGGGACCGCGCAGCGCTGCTGCTGCGCGACGCCTACGAGCTGCCCGAGACCGCAACCGCCGCGGCGCTCGGTCTGGACGTCCCTGCCACCCGTGCCCTGGTCATCGCGGCCCGACGACGGTTCAGCGAGGTCGCCGAGGTCACCGGCCCGGGAGAGATCCCGCTGCTGCTGCGCGGCCTGGCCATCCTCGCCCTGCCCGACAGCGAGCGCGACGCGATGCTGCGCCGCGTCGAGCGGACCGCGGCGGTGGCGTTGCCGTCGGAGACCGAGCTGCTGACGACGGCCGAGGACGCCGAGCCTGCGGGTGGTCCATCGGTCGCCCTGATCTCGGTGTCCCTCGTCACGGCGGTCCTTGTCGGCTTCCTCTTCGGTGTCGTCACGGCACCCGCGGAAGGCGGACCGGCGACGTCGGCGACCGGCGAGCTGCCGCCGACGGTCGAGCCCTTCGACGTGCGCAAGGTCGACCCCGCGTTCGCGACACCGACCGCCACGCCCTCAGCGACTCTCACTGCCACCGCGACCGCCACCGCGACGGCCACGGCGACGGCGAGCTCGACGCAGTCCGCGGAGCCGACGGCTGACCCGACGGCGACCGCCGTCACCGGACCGCCGTCGATCACCCTCACCCCGACGAGCGGGCCGGACTGCACCTCGCTGCGCGTCGCGGGTCGCAGCTTCGCCCCCGGCACGTCGGTGACGGTCACCTACGCGGACCCGCTCGGCCGGCTCACGCCCTCACGCGGCTCCGCCGTCGTCGGGCCGGACGGCCGGTTCAGCGTCCGGTTCGCGGCCTGCGACCCCAACCGGCTGCCTGGCCCGCATCGCGTGCAGGCAACCGGCGCCGGTCAACAGGCGAACGCGAGCTTCACCGCGACGAGCTGACCGCGGTCGTCGTACGCCGGGCCTGCAGCATCTCGGCGACGAGGAACGACAGCTCGAGGCTCTGGCTGGTGTTGAGTCGTGGGTCGCACGCCGACTCGTAGCGGTCGCCGAGGTCGCGCTCGACCAGCTCCTCAGCGCCGCCGAGGCACTCGGTCACGTCCTCGCCGGTCAGCTCGACGTGGATACCGCCCGGCCAGGTGCCGAGGGCCGCGTGCACCTCGAAGAAGCCGCGGCACTCGTCGAGGATCGTGTCGAAGTGGCGGGTCTTGTACGCCCCGGACTCGTAGGTGTTGCCGTGCATCGGATCGCAGCACCAGACGACCGGGTGGCCGGCATCGGTGATCGCAGCCACGATCGACGGCAGCAGGTCGCGCACCCGCCCGGCGCCCATCCGCGAGACGAACGTGAGCCGGCCGGCGACCCGGTCCGGGTCGAGCACGTCGGCGAGTGCGAGCACCTCGTCGACCGTCGCGTTCGGTCCGAGCTTCACGGCGAGCGGGTTGATGACACCGCGCAGCAGCGCGACGTGCGCGCCGTCGACTGCCCGGGTGCGGTCGCCGATCCAGAGCAGGTGCCCACTGCAGTCGACCCAGTCGCCGGTCGCCTCCTCCTGGCGGATCAGCGCGGCCTCGTAGTCGAGCAGCAGCGCCTCGTGCGACGAGTAGAGCTCCACTTCGTGCGCGGTCTCGAACCGGTCGAGGTCGATGCCGCAGGCGCGCATGAATGACAGCGCCTGCTCGATCGCCGCCGCGAGTGACTCGTAGCGCTGTCCGGCCGACGACCGGCGGACGAAGTCCTGGTTCCACGAGTGCACCTCGCGGAGGTCCGCGAAGCCGCCGGTGGCGAACGCGCGCACCAGATTCAGCGTCGCGGCCGACTGGTGGTAGGCGCGCAGCAGTCGCTCCGGGTCGGGCGTACGCGCAGCGGGGTCGCGAGCGAGGTCGTTGACTGCGTCGCCGCGGTAGACAGGGAGCGAGACGCCGTCGACCACCTCGAGGTCCGCGCTGCGCGGCTTGGCGAACTGACCGGCGATCCGGCCGACCTTCACCACCGGGACGGCGGCGCCGTACGTCAGCACGATCGCCATCTGCAGCAGAGTCTTGATCTTGTCCCGGATGCCGTCGGCCGACAGCGCGGCGAACGTCTCCGCGCAGTCGCCGCCCTGCAGCAGGAACGCCTCGCCGCGCGCGACCGACGCGAGTCGGGTCCGCAGGGTGCGGCACTCGCCGGCGAAGACGAGCGGCGGCATCCGCCGGAGCGTCTGGGTGACGCGTGCCAGATCCGCGGCATCGGGCCACGCCGGCTGCTGACCCGCGGGCAGCGCGCGCCAGGACTCGTCGTACGTCGTCGTCACGCGGTCGAGCCTATGCGGCGAGTCCTGACGGCTCTCAGCCGAAGAAGACGCCGGCCTCGTCGTACATCTCCGCAGGCACCGTCTTGAGGACGCCGACCGCGTCGGCGATCGGGACCAGCTCGATCGCGGTGCCGCGCAGCGCGGTCATCGTGCCCCACGCGCCGGCGTGCACCGCGTCGATCGCGTGCAGCCCGAAGCGGGTGGCGAGCACCCGGTCGGACGCCGTCGGCGTGCCCCCGCGCTGGATGTGCCCGAGGACGGTCGCGCGAGCGTCCTTGCCGGTGCGGCCGCGGATCTCCTCCTCGAGCCGCTGGCCGATGCCGGCGAGCCGGACGTGCCCGAACGCGTCGGTCTCGCCCTCGACGACGGCCATCGTGCCCTCCTTGGGCACCGCGCCCTCGGCGACCACGACGATCGGGGCATAGCGCGTCTGGAAGCGGTGCTCGATGAACCGGCAGACCTCGTCGATGTCGAACGGCCGCTCGGGGATGAGGATCACGTTGGCACCGCCGGCCAGGCCGCTGTGCAGGGCGATCCACCCGGCGTGACGTCCCATCACCTCGACGATGAGCACCCGGTGGTGGCTCTCCGCGGTGGTGTGCAGCCGGTCGATCGCGTCGGTCGCGATCTGCACCGCGGTGTCGAAGCCGAAGGTGTAGTCGGTCGCGCTGAGGTCGTTGTCGATCGTCTTCGGGACGCCGACGACGTGGACACCCTCGGCGTGCAGCTTGTTCGCGACGCCGAGCGTGTCCTCACCGCCGATCGCGATCAGCGCGTCCACGCCGAGGTCGGCCAGCGTCGCGGTGATCCGCTCGACGCCGCGCTCCACCTTGAACGGATTGGTGCGCGACGAGCCGAGGATCGTGCCGCCGCGCGGCAGGATGCCGCGCACGTCCGGTACGCCGAGCTCGGTCCAGTCGCTCTCGAGCGGTCCCCGCCATCCGTCGCGGAACCCGACGAAGGAGTAGCCGTACTCCTGCACGCCCTTGCGCACGACGGCGCGGATCACCGCGTTCAGCCCGGGGCAGTCGCCTCCGCCGGTGAGGACTCCGACGCGCGTCATGAGACGGTGACGGTGCCCGTCATCTGCGCGGGGTGGATGCTGCAGAGGAAGTCGTACGTGCCGGCCTTGGTCGCCGTGAACGTGAACTCCTTCGACTCGCCGTCCTTGCTGACCAGGGTGTCGGCCCCCTTCACGCCGAGGTCCTTGATCTCGATGTTGTGCGGGATCGAGCCGACACCGACCAGCAAGCCGTGAAACGCCTCGCCGACCTTCGCCGAGATGGTGGTCGGGTCGAACTTCAGCGCCTCGGTGGCCTTGATCTCGACGACGTCGCCGGTCGCGGCCGGCGCGCTGGTCGCCGGCGTACCGGAGGTGTCGGTGTCCTTCGCGTCGTCCCCGCATCCGGTCAGGGACGCGGCGGTGGCGACGGAGAGGGCGATCGCGGCCAGGCGGACGGAGCGGGTCACGGAGGCTCCTTGCAGGTCGGGACGAGGTCGGCGAGCAACGATCGCGGAGATTATCCTCTCGAGGTGACCCTTCCCCGGCCGCGCGCGTCCGCGTGCCGCCGCGCCGCCGTGACAGCCGCGCTCACGATTGCGGTCTCCTCGGTCGCCGTCGGCTCCCCCGGTGCGGTCGCTGCCCCGAGGAATGCTGCGGCCGTGGTCTCCCGCGCCGGGACCGCAGGGAGCACCGATCTCTCGACATTACGGCGCGAGCTGGCCGCGGCGACCGAGGAAGTGGCCCGGCTCTCCGACGAGGTGTTCGCTGCGGCCGCGCGCACCGCGCACCTGCGCCGCGCGATGGACCAGCTCGCCGAGGATCACGACACCGCGCGCGCCGCACTCGACGACCGGATCCGTACGCTCTACATGAACGGCCGCGGCGAGCGGGTCACCCAGCTGGTCGCGCGGCTGCGCAACCCCGACCTGCCGTATCTCACCCGGGCCAGCGGTTCGGCCGGTGTGACCACCGACGCGGACCTGATCGCCGGGGTCGAGGACGAGTCGGCGGAGGCGGCGGCGCTTCGGGCCGAAGCCGAGGCGGTACGACGCGACCTGGTCGCGCGGGCGCAGCCGGTGCTCGCCGCGCAGGATCGCGCCCGCGCGCTGCTCGCCCGGGCCGAGCTCGCCGCGGCGCGGGATGCGGCGGCCCGCGCGGAGCTGGCCGCACGACGGGCCGCCCTCGACGCGCTGTCGCGCAACGTCAGCTTCGCCGTCGCGCCGGCCGTCACCAAGCGCGGCCGGCGCGCCGCCGCTGCCGAGGCTCCGGTCGTCGACCTGATCGAGCAGAGCTGCTGCGACGTCCCGGCCGGCTACCGCGCGACCGGCCAGACGATCACCGGGATCGCGTCCTGGTACGGCCCCGGGTTCGTGGGCAGTCCGACCGCGACCGGGGCGCCGTACGACCCGGAGCGGCTCACCGCCGCGATGCTCGCGGTGCCCCTCGGCACAGTGGTCCGCGTGACGACCGATGACGGCCTGGCCGTCGTGGTCCTGGTCAACGACCGCGGCCCGTACGTCGACGGCCGGGTCATCGACCTCTCCCGCGCGGGCGCCCGCCGGCTCGGGTTCTCCGGGCTGCGCCGCGTCACCGTCGAGGTGCTCGAGCGGGTCTAGCGCGAGCTGCGGCACTAGGGTTCGGCGGCATGACGTTCTCCGTCGTGGCGCGCGACGACGCCGGTGGGTCCTGGGGCGTCGCGGTCGCGTCGAAGTTCCTCGCTGTGGGGTCGGCGGTGCCGGCCGGAGAAGCCGACGTCGGAGCGGTGGCGACCCAGGCGATGGCCAACCTCCGCTACCGGCCCGACGGCCTCGCGCTCCTGCGCGCGGGCGAGCCCGCCGAGGCCGTCATCGCTGCCCTGACCGCCTCCGACGCCGAGCGGGAGCACCGACAGGTGGGTGTGGTCGACCGCGACGGATCGGGCGCGTCCTTCACGGGCGCGGAGTGCATCGACTGGGCCGGCCACCGCACCGGCCAGGGCTACGCCGTGCAGGGCAACTGCTTGATCGGCCCGGCTGTCGTGGAGGAGGCCGAGCGGGCCTGGTTGGCCGCCGGCTCGGCCCCCTCGCTCGCCCGTCGACTGCTCGCGGCGCTGGCCGCCGGCGACGCGACGGGCGGTGACAAGCGCGGGCGGCAGAGCGCGGCGCTGCTCGTCGTCGCGCCGGGCGCCGGCTACGGCGGCGGGAGCGACGTCGCGGTCGACCTGCGCGTCGACGACCACCCGCAGCCGGTCGTCGAGCTCGATCGACTGCTCGGACTGCACGAGCTCTACTTCGGCCGCCCCGATCCCGACCAGCTGCTCGACCTCGACGGTGCGCTGCTGGCCGAGGTGACCGACCACCTTCGCCGCCTCGGGTACGCCGACGTCGACAGCGACTTCGACTCGGCGTACGAGCGGTGGGTCGGCACCGAGAACTACGAGGAGCGGCACGTGCCCGGGCGCATCGACCCGGTCGTGCTCGAGCGGATGAGAGAGCAGGCGTCACCGTGAGGACGGTGCTCGCGATCGACGCCGGCACCACCGGGGTCACGGCGCTCCTCGTGGACGAGAGCGGCCAGGTCGTGGCGCGCGGCTACCGGGAGTTCGCCCAGCACTTCCCGGCGCCGGGCTGGGTCGAGCACGAGCCCGAGGAGATCTGGCAGGCGGTGCTCGGCGCGTGCCAGGACGCGACCGGCTCCACCGAGACCGCCCCGGTCGCCATCGGCGTCACCAACCAGCGAGAGACCCTCGTGCTGTGGGACCGCCAGACGCTGCGGTCACCGCGGCGCGCGATCGTCTGGCAGGACCGGCGTACGACGGACGTGTGCGCCCGGCTGCGCAAGGAGGGACACGAGCCGCGGGTGCGCGAGCTGACCGGTCTGCGGCTCGACCCGTACTTCACCGGCACGAAGCTCACCTGGCTGCGTGAGCAGGAGCCCGACGTGTGGTCGGGTGTGGTCGACGGCCGGCTCGTCATCGGCACGGTCGACTCCTACGTCGTCGCGCGCCTTACCGGCGGTCGGGTCCACGCGACAGAGGCGTCGAACGCCTCGCGGACTCTGCTGTTCGACCTGCGCACCGGCGGGTGGTCGGAGGAGCTGGCGGACATCCTCGGCGTTCCTACGAGCGCCCTGCCCGAGGTGCGGCCGTCGTCCGGCGACTTCGGCCGCACCGACCCTGCGGCGTTCCTCGGCCTCGACCTGCCGATCGGCGGGGTCGCCGGTGACCAGCAGGCAGCGCTGTTCGGTCAGGCGTGCTTCACCACCGGGTCGAGCAAGTGCACCTACGGCACGGGCTCGTTCGTCCTCGTCAACACCGGCGACTGGCCGGTGACCAGCGAGGCGGGGCTGCTCACGACGGTCGCCTGGGACCTCGGCGGCGGCCTGGTCTACGCGCTCGAAGGCGCGGTGTTCGTCACCGGGGCGGCGGTGCAGTGGCTGCGCGACGGGCTCGGCCTGATCGCCTCGGCGGCCGACGTGGAAGCGCTGGCGCGCAGCGTTTCCGACAGCGATGGGGTGGTCTTCGTGCCTGCTCTCACCGGCCTGGGTGCGCCGGACTGGGATCCGGACGCGCGGGGCGTCATCGCCGGCATCACCCGCGGCACGACCGGCGCGCACCTCGCGCGAGCGACGCTCGACGCGATCGCCTTCGAGGTGCGGGACGTCGTCGACGTGATGACGCGAGAGGCGGGGCTGGCGCTGAGCGAGCTGACCGTCGACGGCGGCGCCAGCGCCAACAACCTGCTCTGCCAGCTGCAGGCGGACCAGCTCGGGGTCGCCGTACGCCGGCCGCGAACGCTCGAGACCACGGGGCTTGGCGCCGCGTTCCTCGCGGGGCTGGCGACCGGCGTGTGGGCCTCCACCGACGAGCTGCGGTCGACCTGGCAGCTGGACCGGAGGTTCGAGCCGACTCCCGGCGTGCGCGACGACGGGTCGCACGACCGGTGGCGCCGGGCGGTCGACCGCGCACGCGGATGGGCGAGCCACGGCGAAGGGGCACAGTCGTGATGCGCGACGCCGGCGCCGTACTGCGCACGACCGACGTCTTCGCGACGCTCGACGAAGGGGCCGCGACCGAGCTCGCCGCCCGGATGGCGACGCGGCGCTACCGCAAGGGCCAACCGCTCGTCCACGAAGGGGAGCCCGGCACGACGCTGTACGTGATCGTCGAGGGCAGCGTCGCCGTCTTCGTCACCGCGGAGACCGGCGACCGCATGACGCTGGCGACACTCGGGCCGACCGACGTGCTCGGCGAGATCGCACTGCTGGACGAGGGACCGCGGTCCGCCTCTGCCGAGGCGCTCGAAGCGACCACGGTGCTGTGCCTGTCGCGGGCGTCGTTCCTCGAGCTGGTGCGCACCAACCCGGGCATCGTCGACGGGCTGCTCCGCGCGATGGGCGCGATGGTGCGGCGGCTGTCGGAGCAGGCGGCCGACTTCGTCTTCCTCGACCTGCCCGGGCGCGTCGCGAAGACGGTGCTGCGCCTGGCTGCCGACGTCGCGCCGATCCCGGGCGCGCCGGTCGAGATATCGGTCACTCAGGGTCGGCTGGCCGAGATGGCCGGCGGCTCGCGGCAGACCGTCAACCAGATCCTGCAGAACTTCCAGTCGCGCGGGATGGTCGAGATCGTCGGGCGCAAGATCGTCCTCACGTCGCCGGAGCTGCTGCGCCGGCGGGCCGGCGTCGTCGACTGAGCGCTTCGGCCCGCCGAAACACGCCGGGGCCAAATCGGCGCGAATCCGCCCCTTCAACGTCCCGACGCGAGCACACTCCCCTGCACGATCACCTACCAGGGGAGCTGCCAATGGAAGGTCGTCCGCTCTACCGCACCGTCGCCGCCATCGGGCTGGCGGCGCACGCGCTGTCGTCGCTGGTCCACGTCGGCACCCTGACCGGTGACGACCGGAGCTTCTTCCTCGTCCTGTTCGTCGTCGCCGCCGCGGCCGCCGCCGTGACCTGGTCCTGGACGAAGGGGATCTGGGTCTCACTCGTCCTCGGCCTCGCGCTGGAGGTCATGACGTTCTGGTTCGTCTTCCCGCTGGTCCAGGGCTTCGCGCTGAGCGCGCTCGACGCCGTGCCGGCGATGATCGGCTTCGTCGGCGTGTGGACGGCGATCATCGCCTCGATCCGCGGCGTGATGAAGCGTCGGGAGGACGCGGCCTTCACTGACTCGACGAAGCGCAAGCTGCTGACGTGGGTCGCCGTCGTCGCCGTACTCGCCGTCGCGTCGACCGGCCTCACATTCGCGAACAAGAAGTCGGTGTCGGCCGACGCGGCGAGCGGGGCCACCGAGGTCGTGATGCACAACGGCAGCGAGTTCTCGCCGACGACTCTCGAGGCGAACGCCGGCGAGGAGACGAAGTTCCTGCTCAAGAACGACGACCCGTTCGCGCACACCTTCGACTTCAAGGACAAGGTCTCGAAAGTGAGCGAGGTCGTCGGGCCGGGATCGGAAGTGATCGTCACGGTCGACATCGACAAGCCGGGGCGTTACGAGTACTTCTGCGAGTTCCACGCGGACATGAAGGGGACGATGGTCGTCACCTGACCCGTACGCCGGAGCCGCCGTCCGAGGGTCGAGCGATCAGCCGGCGCGCCGCGTGGGCGCGTCGCTGACCATCGCCTCCTGGGCGGCGGCTCTTGCGTCGGCGATCTCGGCCTTCGCCGACGTCGCGTACTTGTCGACGTACTCCTGGCCGGACAGCAGCATCAGCTCGTACATGATCTCGTCGGTCATCGACCGTAGGACGAACCGGTCGCCCTCCATCCCGGCGTACCGGGAGAAGTCGAGCGGCTTGCCGATCTTCACGCCGACCTTCTGGATCTTCGGGATGACCTGTCCGGGCGGCTGGATCTCGAACGTGTTGATCATCGCGACCGGGATGACCGGCACGCCCGCCTCGAGCGCCATCCGGGCGACGCCGGTCTTGCCGCGGTAGAGCCGGCCGTCGGGCGAGCGGGTGCCCTCGGGGTAGATGCCGAGCAGCTTGCCCTCGGACAGGACGCGCTTGCCGGTCTCCAGCGCCGCCTTCGACGCGCGGCCGCCGGAGCGGTCGACCGGCAGCTGGCCGACGGCGTTGAAGAAGCCCTTCTTCAGCCGGCCGGTGACGCCGCGCGAGGTGAAGTAGTCGCTCTTGGCCAGGAAGGTGATCTTCCGCGGCACGACGAGCGGCAGGAAGATCGAGTCGGAGAACGACAGGTGGTTGGACGCGAAGATCGCGGGCCCGTCGGTCGGGACGTTCTCGAGCCCTTCGACCTTGGGCCGGAAGAGCCCGCGCAGGATCGGCGTCAAGATCACCTTGACGATCCAGTACGCCACGACGCCTGCTTCCCTTGCGTTGCACTTCACCCGGTGCCCCCGACCCTTTCAGATCGGGCTCTCCGGCGTCCATAGCGACCCCGCTGACCTGGTCTTCTACGATGGTCGCCCACCCCGTCACGCGGTCGTCCCTGACCCATCGACACGGAGGATCACGTGCCAGTACGCCCCGGTGCCGAGCCGTTCCGCCACGACGGGGGGAGCACGGGCGTGCTCCTCGTGCACGGGTTCACCGGCTCGCCGGCGAGCATGCGGCCCTGGGGTGACCACCTGGCAGCCGCGGGCCTCACCGTGCTGCTGCCGCGCCTGCCCGGGCACGGCACCCGCTGGCAGGACCTCAACCTGACCCGCTGGACCGACTGGTACGCCGAGGCGCAGCGCGGGCTGCGGGACCTGGCCGGCCGGTGCGAGCAGGTCTTCGTCATGGGGCTGTCGATGGGCGGGTGTCTCACGCTCCGGCTGGCGGAGGAGCACCCCGATCTCGTCGCCGGCGTCGTCGTCGTCAACCCCAGCTTGATGACCCTGCGCAAGGACGCGAAGGTCCTGCCCTACGTCGCGAAGGTGGTGCCGTCGCTCAAGGGCATCATCAACGACATCAAGAAGCCGGGCGGCGACGAGGTCGGCTACGACCGGATCCCGTTGCGCGCAGCCGCGAGCCTTGCCGACATGTGGCGCACGACGGTCGACGGTCTGGGGCTGGTGTCCTGCCCGACGCTGGTGTTCCGCAGCCGCGAGGACCACGTGGTCGAGGCGGCGAGCACGGCGTTGCTGCTCGCGCAGATCGGCACCGCAGACGTCGAGGAGCGGATCCTCGAGAACAGCTACCACGTCGCGACCCTCGACCACGATGCCGACCAGATCTTCGACGGCAGCCTCGACTTCGTCCGCAAGCACGCGGCCGCCGGGGTCTGACGCCGCCGTGAGCGACTGGCCGGTCGCGCCGAGCGACCCTGACGACGTGCGGCGGATGCCGGCCGGCGTGCGCGCCAACGCGCTCGCAGCGGAGTTCTTCACGCTGCTGCGCGAGGTCGACCACCGGGTCGCCGACGCGGTGCTCGACTCGCTCGAGGATGCCGGCGTCGCGGCGTACGTCGAGCCCGCTCCGCCGGCCGAGCGGGAGGGCTACACGCAGCCGCGCTACACGACCCCTCACGACCGCCTCTACGTCGACAGCGACCGGCGCGACGTCGCCTCCACCGTCGTCTCGGCGGAGCTGCCCGGGATGCTGGCCGAGCTCGAGCCGGTCAACCACGACGCGGCGTTCGACGCGATCGTCGCCGGCTGGAACACGCCCTCCGACGTCGTCGTGCCGCCCTGGCCCGTCACGGAGGACCTCGACGTCACCTTGCGCGATCCGAGCGACGACGAGCCACGGTCGCTTCGTCCCCTCGACATCGAGGACGACGTCGTGGTGGTCGACCCCGACGAGGGCCACTTCGTCCCTCCCCCGCCGCCGCCGCTCCCGCGGCCGGACTACACGACCAAGCTGGCGATCGCCGCAATCGCTTTCGGCTTCGTCGTGCTGTTCGTCCTCTCGGTGTTCGACGTCTACGTCAGCCGCGAGATCCAGGTGCTGGGCGTGGTCGCAATCCTCGGCGGGATCGGCACGCTGATCTCCCGGCTTCGGGACGGCCCGACGATCGACGACGGCCCCGACGACGGCGCCGTCGTTTAGTAGGTTCGCCGTACACAGTCGGCGAGAGCGAGGGGCACACCGGTGTCGGTGACGGAGACGGTCGAGATCCGTGGGCACCTGATGGACTCGGGGATGCTCGCGAGAGTCCTCGACGACGTGCTCGAGTACGGCGGCGACTACGTCATCGACCGCTTCGACCTCGGCCGCAACCACGACGACGAGTCGCACGCGCACCATCCGCGTGGGCGCCGAGTCCGACGAGCAGCTCGCGCGAATCCTGATGCGGCTGCAGACGCACGGCGTCAACCAGGTCGACCCCGGCGAGGCGGTGCTCAAGCCGGCCGACCGCGCGGGAGTCTTCCCCGAGGACTTCTACTCGACCACCAACCTCGACACCCTGGTGCGCATCGACGGCAAGTGGATCACGGTGGACCAGCCGGAGATGGACTGCGGACTGGTGTTCCGCGACGGACGGGTGCGCACCGTCCCGGTGAGCGACGTCATCGCCGGTGAGCTGGTGGTCTGCGGCGCCAGCGGCGTCAAGCGTCGTGCTGCCGCCGAAGCGAGCACTCGGCCAACGCCGACACGTTCGAGTTCATGTCCTCAGCGGTGTCGAGCGAGAAGCCGCAGGCGCTGCTGGTGCGCCAGATCGCCGAGCAGATGCGCAACGTCAAGGCGGACGGGAAGCGGATCCTCTGGGTCGCGGGGCCCGCCGTCGTGCACACCGGCGCGGCGCCGGCGATGGTCGCGCTCGTCGACGCCGGCTTCGTCGACGTGCTCTTCGCCGGCAACGCGCTGGCGACGCACGACATCGAGTCGGCGCTCTACGGCACGTCGCTCGGCGTCGACCTGGCGAAGGGCTCGGGCGTCGAGCACGGCCACGAGCACCACATCCGCGCGATCAACACGATCCGCCGCGCCGGCTCGATCGCCGACGCGGTCGAGCAGAAAGTGCTCTCGGGCGGCGTGATGCACGCGATGGTGCAGGCCGACAAGCCGTTCGTCCTCGTCGGCTCCGTGCGCGACGACGGGCCGCTGCCGGACGTCTACACCGACGTGATCGAAGGGCAGCGCGCGATGCGCGGCGAGCTGCGCGACGTCGGCTTCGCCATCATGGTCGCGACGATGCTGCACTCGATCGCGACCGGGAACATCCTCCCGGCGTCGATCCCACTGGTGTGCGTCGACATCAACCCCGCGACGGTGACCAAGCTCGCCGATCGCGGCTCGGCCCAGGCCGTAGGCATCGTCACCGACATCGGCCTGTTCCTCGAGCAGCTGGCCGGTCAGCTGGTCCCGGACTACGACCGCGGCTGAGCGCCGAGCCCGCTGCTCCCTGACCTGGGGAGCGTTTCGGTCACTGCGACCCGGTCCGGACCGCGCTCCCGTCACTGAATCGCTCCCCGGACGCGAGGCCAGTCAGCTCCCGGTTGCCGCGGCGAGCTGTTGTGCGAACGAGTCGGCCAGACCGGCCGGTGCCTGCAGATCCGCGAGCAGTTGTACGACGACGTCACGCGCGTCCGGTGATGCGGGCGTGTTGGCGCGCACGCCGGCCTCGATCTGCCAGGTCATCGCCCGCGCCAGCCACACGGTCGCGCCGATCTCACTCCACACCTCGGCGGCGGCACCGAACGACGAGGCCGCCTCCGCCCACTCGCCGCGCAGCGCGCTGCGCAGCGCCGCGCTCTCGGCCATCGTCGCGTCGAGCTCCACGCTGCGCTCAGGTGCCGCGCCGATCCGCTGCGACGTCTCCTGACCGCTCAGCAGCTGCGCCTGCTCGAGGCAGGCGGCCGCGAGGCCGCCGTGCTGCGGCGTGTCATGGCGCCGAGCCGCGTCGAGCGCCTCGGCGAGGAGGTCCACCGAGGCAGCCGCATCGCGCCCGAGCATCGCGCGTGCGACGTCTACCCGGACCGGAAGCGCATAGAGGCCGTTTCCGTCTCGCTCCAACGCGTCTATCGACGTTCTGCCCAGCGCGAGGGCCTGATCCCACGTTCCCGAGTCGCGCGCGAGAACGACCTCGGTCAGGTCAGCGTCGCGGCTGCTGCCGCCCATCTCACCGAGGAGCGCCCGCGCGTCGGCCACATGCTGTGAGGCGATGGCAGGTCGACGCTGGAGCAGCTTCGGACGCGCGGAGAACAGGAGCGCCAACGCACGGAATCGGCGTAGGGCCAGCCGATCAGCGAGGAGGCTGGCCTCCCGACTGAGGATGACGTTCTCCTCGGCGAGGCCGAGCGCTGAGGTGGCCTCCAACTGGCAGATAAGCGAGTCGACCGTGATCCGGACGGCCCCGATCGACTCGGCATCTGCATACGCGAGCGCCGCGAGCTCGACCGCCCGACGTCGCTCCCCGCGATTCTGCGCCATGAATGCGGCGGAACGGCGAAGGGACGCTCTGATGCGGATGTCGACGTCGAGGTCCGACGCCGCTTCCGCAGCCCCGTACCACTTTCGGTAGGCCGGACCGCCCTCCATCGTCAGCTCGTAGCTGAGCTCGGCGGCGACCTCGCGCTGACCCGCCAGGTCTCCGAGTTCTTCATACGCAGCGTGCGCGTCGTGCAGCCCGGCGAGGAAGCGCCGCCGATCGGCGAGGCGATGGTTCGACGCCTCGTAGCGGAGGCCTTCAGCGGCACCAGACAGGTCACCAGCCGCTCGAAGCAGGGCGATTGACTCCGCGAAGACGGGAGCGGCGGCGTCAACCCGACTGAGGCTGGTGAGCGCCCGCGCCCGTGCGAGCAGCGCACGACCGCGGGTGAGCGGTCGCAGTTCCCCGGCAAGCTGCTCACCCGCCGATGCGTCGTCGATCGCGCCCGGGAAGTCGCCGAGCTCTACCCGCACCCGGGCGCGGCAGGTCGACAGCTCCGCGCGCCGCGTGTCGTCGAAGCACTCGGGCGCCGCGTCGACGATCGCGGCCGCTCTCTCGAGCGCAGCCGCCGCCAACCGAGGATTGGCGGAGACAAGAGCGTCAGCGTGCCGACCGAGCGCTCCGACCGCTGAGCGAGCGAGCGCACAGTCGGGAGCACCATCGGCGGCCAACTCGGTCCGCGCCAGCTCCCACGCACTCGAGTAGTGGTGCGCCAGTGCGCCGAGCGGAACATCGTTGTCATGCCGTGCATCGTCGTCGAGCCAACGGGCGAGGGACAGGTGCGCCGCTGAGCGCCGGCGCCGGGTCAGCGACTCGTACGCGACGTCACGGATCAGCGCGTGCTTGAACGTGAACTCCGCCGCGCGGGCGACCAGGCTCGCGGAGCTTCGCCGTACGAGGCCGCGCTGCTCAAGCCGCCCCAGCACAGCGCGGGCATCGCGATCGGACTCCAGATCGTCCAGCCACTCCGCCCAGACCGCGTCGCCCCCGACGGAAGCCTCCTGCAACAACGTCCGCTCGTCGGGCGGCAGGGCGTCGAGTCGAGCGGCGATGAACTGGCGCATCGAGTTGGGGATCTCCTCGACGGAGTCCGGCGCCACGATGATCGCGTCCTGCGACACGACGACATGACCTGCCTCGACGAGATGCGCCGCGCACTCCTCGAGGAACAGCGGGTTGCCGCCGGCGCGATGCAGCAGCGCCGTCGCCGTCGCTTCCGGCAACGGTGCGCCGAGAACGCCGGTGAGCAGCTCGCGCATCTCGGCGTCCTCGAGCGGTCCCAGCACGAAGGTCCGGACGTCGGTCGCCTCGATCTCCGGACGGGCCAGGGCGACGACGACGATCGGGAGCGCGGCCGCGCGCCGCTCGAGCTCGGTCAACACACGACGGGACTCGGGGGTCGCGAGGTGCAGGTCGTCCGCGATCACGACCACGGGTCGGTCGTCCGCCAGCGGTCGCAGGAACGCGAGCAGGCGGGTCACCATCGACTCGACCGCGAGCGGATCTCCCGGATCGGCGCCGGGTGGCCCAGAGGCGATCGCCGACCACGGCGAGAGCGGGTCCTCGTCGAAGGGCGTGCAGCCGCTCGTGAGGACCGTCACGTCGTCGTAGCTGCCGACCCACTCCATCGCCAGCCGGGACTTGCCGTAACCGGCGTCGCCCAGCACCAGAGCCGTTCGGGCGCGCTTCGTCCGGCGAGCCTCGTCGAGAACGACGTCGAGCCCGCGCAGCACGTCGACCCGCCCGACGAATCCCGACTGGAGGGAAATGGCCCGCCGCCCGGCCACCGCGTCCGCGCGGATGCCGGTCGCCCGGCAGACCGGCACCGGCTCGACGATCCCGCGGATCTGGCTCGGCGTCGGCTCCGAGTAGTCGATCGCCCGCTGCGTGAGCTCGACCGTGCGCGGGCCGACGCAGATCTCACCGGCACCGGCCACTCCGCACAGCCGCGACGCGACGTTCACCGCGTCACCGGCGATCGAGAGCTCGTCGAGTCCCAAGCCGGTCCAGACGACGACCTCGCCGGTGTTGATCCCGACGTGAACACCGGGGAGGTTCAGGCTGGTGCGCGACGCGATCTCGCTGAACTTCGCGAGCAGCCCGAAGGCCGCGCGCACCGCCCGCTCGGCGTCGTCCTCATGGGCCAGCGGTGCGCCGAACACGGCCATGAAACCGTCGCCCTGGATGCTCGGCACAGTGCCGCCGAACGACTCGGCCACCGACCGCAGTGCGCGCATCGCGGGACGCACGACGTCGTGCACGTCCTCCGGGTCGAGTCGTGAGCAGAGAGCCGTGTAGCCGGAGAGATCGGCGAACAGCACCGTGACGAGCCGACGCTCGGGCGCGGCCTCCGCGCGCTCGGCGGGAACCATCAAGGGTGGTGATCAGTCGATGACGGCTGGCTCGACGTCGAGCGGCCGGACGGCGAACGCGGCGCGCAGGCGAGCCACCTCACGGATCGCCGCGGCGTCGTCGACCGCCTGGGCGAGCAGCTCGCAGTCGGTCGCGCCGAATTCGACGAGCAGCAGGTTCGGGTCAGCCATCCGCCCGATCGCGGTGACTCCGCCGGTCATGGCGAGCTGCTCGCGCACGCCCTCGCGATCGCCGCGCCACACGTGTACCTGCGCCATCGCGAAGTACGTCGCCTTCAGCCCCCAGCTCGGCTCGGCTGACCCGATGCAGTTGTAGTCGATCTGGCCGGTCGCCGGGTTGATGCAGTTGACCGGGATGTTCCCGGCCATCGGCGTCATGTCGCGCGACTCCTCGACGGAGACCAGCACCTCGATGCCGCCGGGAGACACCGCGCCGACTCGCTCGGTGAGGTCGCGCAGGTCCGCGATCGTCTCGGCCGAGAAGGCGGCGTACGCCGCGAAGCTGCCGGTCGTGCGCACGCTGAACCGGCACAGCTCGGCCAGCACCGAGTCGGTCTCGTCGTCGGTCTTGCTCAAGGTCAGGTACGCGTCCACCCGGGTTCCCTCCGGTCGGCGATCACGAATCCGGGTGAGTCTTTCCGGCAATTCGGACAGGGGCAAGGATCGCCGCGCTATTGGTCGGAGTCTGTCGGCCACCCGACATCGACCACGATCGGCCGGTGGTCGCTTGCGCGGGCGACCGCGTCGGACTCGAGCACTTCGCAGGAGGCGAGAGTCAGCCGGGGGTCGACGAACACCGCGTCGATCCGCCGGCGCGGCTGCGTCGTGCTGAACGTCCGTCCGGTGCCGTGCCCCGCCGTGAGCCACGCGTCCTGCAGCCCGGCTGACAGCCGCAGCCAGGCCGGGAAGGTGTCGGTCTCGTTCACGTCGCCGGCCAGCACCATCGGAAGGCTGTTCTCCCGCATCCGGGCCACGATCATCCGCGCATGATCCTCGCGCTCGCCCAGCGAGAGGCCGAGGTGGAACGTCGCGACCTGCACCCGCGCACCGCCGACCTCGACGACCGCTCGAGCGAGACCGCGGCGGTGCCGCCACGGCGTCCACGGGAGCGGCTCGCGCATCGCTGCCACGACCCGCAGCTGCGACGAGGCGAGGATCGTCAGCGCGCCGACCGGCGGTCCTGCGGTCGCGACCGTCAGCCCGCAGTCACGCGCCAGGCGGGAGGCGCGGTACGACGACAGCACCCGCGGCGACTCCTGCAGGCACACCAGATCCGGCTTCACGGACGTGATGACGGCCACGACGTCATCGCGCGAGTCGCGGAGCGACCGGACATTCCAGGACAGGAGCCGGATCACGGCACGATCTGCGTTCCCGCGCTGCCGGTCACCGCGTCAGTGACGCTGACCAGGTCGGTGATGACGGCCCGACCGGCGGAGCCCTCGACGAAGTCGCAAGCGGCCGAGATCTTCGGCCCCATCGAGCCCTCGGGGAACTCCCCTGCCGCCAGCAGCTCCCGCGCCTCGGCGACGGTGAGGCGGCCAAGTAGACGGGCGTCCGGCGTGCCGAAGCGGACCTGCACCGCGGCGACGTCGGTGCAGATCGCGAGGACGTCGGCGCCGACCAGCGCAGCAAGGCACGCTGCGGTGCGGTCCTTGTCCACCACGGCGTCGACACCCCGCAGCCGGTCCTCTTCCTCGACGACCGGCACTCCCCCGCCGCCGGACGCGATGACCACGTGGCCCGCGGCGATCACCTGCCGCAGCGGCTCCTCTTCGACGATGCGCTGCGGCAGCGGCGAGGCGACGACGCGCCGCCACCGACCGCCGCCCTGATCGGTGAAGACATAGCCCGTCTCGTGCGCGATGCGCTCGGCGGTCGCGGCGTCGTACGCCGGCCCGACCGGCTTGGTCGGCCGCCGGAAGGCGGGGTCGCGACCGTCGACCACCACCTGGGTGACCAGGCACAGCACCGGGATGCGGCGACCGCGCTCCCGCAGCGCGTTGTCCAGCGACTGCGCGATCAGGTAGCCGATCTGCCCCTGGCTCTCCGCGCCGCAGACATCCATCGGCATCGGCGGGATCGCCGGCGCCGCGGCCTCCTGCTGCAGCAGGATCCGGCCGATCTGCGGGCCGTTGCCGTGCGTGACGACGAGACCGACGCCGGCCTCGACCAGTCCGGCCAGGTGGCCGGTGGCGGTCGCGAGCGCCGCCCGCATCTCCTCCACCGACCCGGTCGCGCCGGCCGGCGACAGCGCGTTGCCGCCCAGCGCCACCACGACTCTCATGCGTGGTGAGACTAGGCGTCGGAGAGGTCGCGGCGGGCGAGATCGGCCGCGCCGACCAGGCCCGCTTCGTTGCCCAGCGTCGCGACTCTCATCTGCGCGTGCGGCCGGTGCGGGCCACCGGTGAGTCGCGTGGCGTACGCCGCCCTGGCCGGCGCCAGCAGCAGCTCCCCCGCGTCGGCGACACCGCCACCGACGACGAAGACGCCCGGGTCGAGCAGCGCGGCGAGCATGGCGAGGCCGTCACCGAGCCACCGCCCCACCTCGGCGAAGCACTCCAGCGCCACCGGGTCGTCGGCCTCGGCCGCGGCGGTGACGTCGCGACCGCTGATCGCGGTCGCGTCCCCTCCAGCGAGGGAGAGCAGGTGCGCAGCGCGGTCCGGCTCCGCGGCAGCCCGCTCGCGCGCGAGCCGCACCAGTGCGTTGCCGCTCGCGTACTGCTCCCAGCAGCCACGCTGTCCGCAGCCGCACGGCAGGCCGTCCCGGACGACGGTCATGTGCCCGGCCTCGCCGGCCATGCCGAACGTCCCGCGGTAGACCTCGCCACTCACGACGATGCCGGTGCCGATGCCGGTGCCCGCGGTGACCAGCACCACGTCGTCGATGCCGCGTGCCGCGCCGAACCGGAGCTCGGCCCAGGCGCCGGCGTTGGCGTCGTTCTCCACGACGACGGGCAGGCCGACCAGCTCGGCGACCCGGTCTCGCAGCGGCTCCTCGCGCCAGGCCAGGTTGGGTGAGAACACGACGGTGGCGCGGTCCGCGCTGATCCAGCCGGCCGCCCCCAGTCCGACGGCGACGACGTCGGCGTACGACGACCGCAGCTCGGACACGACCTCGGCGATGACCGACTCGGTCCGTCCGGGCGACTGGCTCGGCGTGTCCCGGCGCGTGGCGGCGAGCACCCGCCCGTCGACGTCCACGACCCCG
This sequence comes from uncultured Actinomycetota bacterium, assembly GCA_963765815.1. Taxonomy (GTDB): domain Bacteria; phylum Actinomycetota; class Actinomycetes; order BP-191; family BP-191; genus DATLNF01. Next base: position 424,080 of record CAVXXT010000003.1, read on the forward strand.
GCCGCGATCTTGGTCCCGCCGACGTCGACGCCGATCGCGAGGGTCACCGGATGTCGATCCGCTCCACGGTCGGCGCACCCTCGGGCCGGGACCAGCCGCCGTCGTGATGCTCGAACGTCGTGCTCACGGCGCGCATCAGCGCGGTGACCGCGCCGGACAGGTGCTCGAACACGTCCGGTCGCGCACCTCGTACCTTCGCCAGCAGCTGGCACAGCGGGCAGATCGCGCACTCCGGCCCGACGTGCGGCTCGTGTCCGGAGTGCTCGCCGGGCGCCGGCTCGCCGTGCGACTCGCGCCACCACTGCTGCGCCGCGGCGAACAGCTTCGCCGCCTCCTCGCCGAGGTCACCGACCGGCTCGCGAGCGCTCTCGGTCACGTCGACATCCACTGGTCAGGGTCCGGCACGAACGCGATCCGCAGGCTGCCGTCGACCAGCTCCGCACCCTCGACGGTGCACCGGCGCAGCACGCTCGGCAGCGACAGCACCCGGCGATGCGCGCCAACAGTCACGACCAGCTCGTCGCCGCGCCGCGACAGCTGCAGATCGCGCTTGTCGGCCAGCGGCAGCGAGAGGACGAGCGTGAACCGCGCGTTGCCCTCACGTTCGACGGTCATCTGCTCGGTCGCGTCGGGCAGGCCGAACACGTCGGCGTCGCCGTAGGCCTCGGCAGCGAACGCGGCCAGCTCCTCGGGCCCGATCGGCTCCCCCGCGCGGTACGGCGAGCGGTAGACCGGCAGCCCCGCGAACGACTCGTCGACCTCGGCGAGCACGGCGTTCTGCGCGGCCACCCAGCCCGCGCGCCACGCGTCGTCGCCGCCGGCCGGGAAGACCCGGTTGGCGATGACGCCGTCGACGCGGTAGCCGTAGAGCGAGAGCGTCGTCAACGTCCGGCGGGCCTCCGCGAGGACGACCGCCTCCGGCGTCAGGACGAGGCGGATCGACGACGTCGTCGGGTCGGTGAGCACCGCCCGCACCGCGCCCAGCTCGGCGTGCAGCCGCGTCACCGCGTCGAACACCGAGTCCTGCGGCAGAGGCAGCCCGCCGGCACGGCCGAGCACCGGTCGCAGCGTCCGCACGAGCCGACGCTCGACCGGGAAGACCCGGTCCATGTACCAGTTCAGCGCCTCCGGCAGAGCCAGCAGCCGCAGCGTCTCGGCGGTCGGCGCGCAGTCGACGACCAGCAGGTCCCACGGGCCCTCGGTGATCTGCCGTCGCACCTCGAGCAGCGCGAGGACCTCCTCCGCGCCCGGCAGGACGGTCAGCTCCTCGGCCTCCATCGGGTCGACGCCGGCGCGGCCGAGCAGCGTGACGAGGTACTCCTGCACCTCACGCCAGGTCTGCTCGAAGCGCTGCTGCGCGTCGACCTGCTGGCCGTAGAGCCCGGTGTCGATCTCGGTCGGCGACGACCCCAGGGGTACGCCGACCGCGTCGGCGAGGGAGTGCGCGCTGTCCGTCGACAGAACCAGCGTCTTGAGCCCGCGGTTGGCTGCCAGCGTCGCCGTCGCCGCAGCCGCCGTCGTCTTGCCGACGCCGCCCTTGCCGGTGAAGAGGAGGACGCGCATCAGGACCCGGAGCCCGCTTCCACGCGCTTCTTCAGCTCCTTGAGGGCGGTGTCCATGATGACCTTCTCGGCCTTGCGCTTGAACATGCCCAGCATCGGGATGCCGAGGTCGACGACCAGGTTGTAGGTCACCTCGGTCGTGCCGTCGCCGAGCTCATTCAGCGCGTAGGAGCCGTCGTTCTGCTTGAGCGTGCCCTTGATGACCTTCCACTCGACCAGGTCGTCACCGTGCCAGGTGTAGCCGAGGTCGTACTCCGCCTTCACGACGCCGGCGTCGAGCACCCAGTGCACGACCTTGCCGCGGCCGTCGGCACCGGTCTCGACGACCGAGATGCTCTTGATGAAGCCGGCCCATTCCGGGTAGCGGTCGAAGTCGGCGATCACCGCCATGATCTCGCTCTTCGGCGCCTCGATGGTGATCGTGGACGTCGCCTTGTCGGCCATCGCTGCCTCGAGCTCCTTCACACTGCGTACGAGCGGGTGGGACAGAGGGGAAGGCTACTGCCTCACCACTCGACGGCGTACGGCGTGCCGTGGCCGCGGAAGTGCCCGACGTTGACGCACTCGGTCCGGCCGATCGTCACGCGGTCGACCACCGGGTTGTGCACGTGGCCGAACAGGCACAGGTCCGGCTGCGTCGCGCGGATCGCCTCGAGGACAGCCACGCTCCCGCGCTCGTGGCGGTCGGCCAGCCGGTCGTAGACCAGCTCGTCGAGCTGCGGCGGGATGTGGCAGCACAGCACGTCGACCTTGCCGACGGCGGCGACCTTCGCGGCGTACTCCTCGTCGGAGATCTCCATCGGCGTGCGCATCGGCGTCTGCAGCCCGCCGCCGACGAAGCCGAAGGTGCGTCCGCCGATCTCGACGACCTCGCCGTCGAGCAGCGTGATGCCATCTCTCAGATAATCAGGAAAGAGGTGTGGCAGGTCGACGTTGCCGTAGGTGAGGTACGTCGGCGTCGGGAACGCGGCGAACATCTCGGCGTACTGCGCGCGGATCGCCTTCTCCATCGTCACCCAGCGGTCGCCGCCGTGCGCCGCCCAGAGCCCCTGGCTGAAGGTGCGCGCCTCGTCGAAGCGCTTCGCGGTGCGCAGCTCGACGAGCTGGCGGACGGCGTCGACCCCGAACAGGTCGGCCATCAGCCCGCTGTAGTCGGTGTAGTCGATGAAGTGGATCAGGTCGCCGAGGCAGATCAGGGCGTCGGCGTCGCCGATCGCGCGGCCCAGCGCCTCGGTGGCGCCGTGGACGTCGCTGACGACGTGCACCTTCATGGACTCACCCTACGACGCGGCAGGTTCGCCGCGGGATGCCCGAATCCGGCGTTCTAGCCCGTGGTGGCACCAGGGTGGCTACCGTCGCTTCGTGACATCTCGGTGGGGGCAGGTCGTCCGAGCGTCGTGGCTCACCCTGTTCATGCGGGTGAGCCTGCTCACGCTCTGCGCGGTGCTGCTCCTCCTCGACGCCGACCCGGTGACCGACGGTCGCTGGCTGCTCGCCGTCGCCGCTGTCTCCGTGCTGGCGGCGACCGCCCGGCCCGACTCCCCGGCCTCCGTGGTCGCGGTCATCGTGGAGTCCGCGGTCGGCGCGCTCGCGGTGGTCGCCACCGGAGGGGCGAGCAGCCCGATGCTGCCCTATCTCGCCGCGATCGGCTTCGCCGCCGGGATGTCCCTCGGCGTACGCGGCGCCCTGCTCTGCGCCGGCGCGACGGCGGCGACCTTGCTGGCAGGAAACGGATCCGTCACGACGACTGCGCCGGAGACCCGGGAGTACGTCGAGGCCGCAGCGCAGTGGACGACCCTCGCCCTGATCGTCGGGCTGGTCGCCGGCCGCTCGCGGAGCGCGCTCCGCGGGGCGCACCTGCCGATCGCCGAGCGGTGGGCCGAGGCGTACCGGCTCATCGAGCAGCTGCGGGGGGTGACGCGCTCGCTCCCGGGCAGCCTCGACCCGGGCACCGCCGCGACTGTCCTGCTCGACCGGGTGCGGGCGGTGGCCGACGTCCAGCGCGGCGCGGTGCTCCTGCTCGCCGGCGATCGGTTCGTCCCGGTCGCCCTGCACGGCGCGCGGCGAATCCCGTGGCGGCCGTCGCTGGCTCAGCCGGGTCCCGTGCACACCGCCTGGCAGAAGCGCCGCGCCGTCGTCGACCACCGCGAGGCGGACATCGGCGGTCGGCGGCAGGGCAGCACGCTGCTCGTCCAGCCGCTGTTCGCCGGAAGCGACCGACCGGTGGGCCTGCTGATGGCCGAGCACATCGGCGACGGAGGTTTCGACGCCGCCGCCATCGCCGCGATCGAGCAGATCGTCCTCGAGTGCACGCCACCGCTGGAGACGGCCGCCCTGTTCGACGAGCTGCGGCTGGTCGCCGCCGCCGAGGAGCGGAGCCGGCTGGCCAAGGAGATGCACGACGGCATCGCGCAGGACCTCGCCTACCTGGGCTACGAGGTCGACGCAGCGGTGACGTCCCTCGACCGCGATGACGTCCCGACCGCGACCGAGCGACTCAGGGAGCTGCGCCGCGGGATGACCCGGCTGGCGAGCGACCTGCGGCTGTCGATCAGCGACCTGCGCTCCAGCGTGGGACCCAACCGCGGTGTCGGCGCAGCCCTCGCCGAGTACACGCGGTCCGCGGGCACCGGCAGCGGGATCACCGTGCACATGACCCTCTCGGAGGCGACCGTGCGGCTGGCCGCCGAGGACGAGATCGGCGTCCTGCGGATCGCGCACGAGGCGATTGCCGCGTCGCGCCGGCGGTCCGGCACGCGCAACCTGTGGGTTTCGCTGACGACCGACCCGCCCGGCTTCCGGCTGCGCATCGACGACGACGGGCAGCAGTCACCGCACGACGACCGGGCGAAGGCCGCCGGCGTCATCAAGGAGCTGGCACACCGTCTCGACGCAGACGTCGACACCCGCCCGCGCGCCGGAGGCGGCGTGACAGTCGAGGTCTCGCGGCAGGAGACTGCCATATGACCGATGTCGTGCTGATCGATGATCATGAGCTGATCCGCGGTGGGCTGCGGCGCGCATTCGAGGCGACCGGCGAGTTCTCGGTCCTCGCGGAGTACGGCACGGTGGACGCTGCCAGAACGGCGCTGAGCGCGGCCGCGCCGGACGTCGTCGTCGTCGACATCGGCTTGCCCGACGGCGACGGCATCGACCTGGTGCGCGCTCTTCGGGCGGCGTACCCGCGGCTGGGCATCGTCGTGCTGACGATGTACGCCGATGACGAGCACCTCTTCGCGGCGCTCGATGCCGGTGCGTCCGCGTTCGTCCCCAAGAGCGAGCCCAGCGACCGGGTGATCGCGGCTGCGCGACACGCCGTCAGCGCACCGGAGTCGTTCACCGCCGCCGAGCTTCCCGCGGCCCTGCAGCGCCGGATGAAGCCGCCCGCCGTGCATCTCACCGACCGCGAGCGCGAGGTGCTCGACCTGCTCGCGGACGGGTTGACCACGTCGTCCATCGCTCGTCGGCTCTTCGTCAGCGAGTCGACCGCCAAGGGCCACCTGGCGAAGCTGTTCGAGAAGCTCGACGCGAGCAACCGGACGCAGGCCGTCATGCACGCGGTGAAGCTCGGCCTGGTCCGCGCCCCAGGCCCCTGAGCCACCACCACCCTCGACGCAGTGGGCGTGTCAAGAGTCCGTCCGTGCATTTCTCTCGGCCACCTGACCGCTGCCGGTGGAACGTCCGATCGATGACCCTTGGCACATGTTCACGCCGAACCGTGCTGGTCGTCGTACGGCGCGGCCGGGGGGCAGCGCCGCGACCCGGCGACCCGCCGGCGATGCCGGTGCCGCTGCCGTCGAGTTCGCTCTCGTCTCGATCCTCCTGCTCCTCCTGCTGTTCGGCGTCATCAGCTTCGGCATCGCGCTGTTCCGCCAGCAGGCCGCCTCCCACGCGGCGCGCGAGGGCGCGCGGCTGGCGTCCGTCGGCATCGGCACCGGCCGGCCGATCACCACCTGCACGGCGTTCTCCGACGAGGTCAAGAGCCGCGGCGAGGGCGCGAACATCGCGACCGTGACACTCGGCGTCACCGAGGCCAGCGGCAACGCGACTCTCGGGGTCGGCGACCTGGTCACCGTGTCGGTGACACACACGATCGACATGAGCCTGGTCGGCTCCCTCATCCCGGGCATCCCGCAGACGATCACCCTCACGCAGTCGGGCAAGGCGCGCGTCGAGGTGCTGGGCAGCGTGGCGTCGTGCTGAGCCGCCGGCTGCGAACAGCTGCCGACGACAGCGCCGACGAGGGCGCCGTCGCGGTCCTGGTCGCGATCCTCACCATCGTGCTCTTCGCCGCAGCCGCGGTCGCCGTCGACCTCGGTCAGGCGTTCCAGCGGCGGCGGGCGACCCAGACAACCGCCGACCTGGCCGCTCTCGCCGGGGCGCAGGACCTGCCCAACGCGCAGCAGGCCTGCCGGCTCGCCGTCCGCTACCTGCTCGACAACCCGCCCGACGGCGACGGCTTCTCGGTGACCGAGTCGATGTGCACACCCGGGGGCGACACCCCCGACGGGACGATCGACGTGGACGCGACCAAGACCCGGATCCGGGTCGACGTGCCGCGCCGGGAGATCAGCTTCGGCTTCGCCGGCGCGCTCGGCTTCTCGAGCACGACCGTGGGGGCGCAGGCGACGGCGGAGATCCGCACGCCGCTCATCGCCGCCATCCCGTTCTTCCTCGCCGCCGACTCCTCCTCCGGGGCCATGTGCCTCAAGGACACCTCCCCGGGTGGCGGCAGCCCCTCCGTCATGCGCGCCGCGCTGCTGGCCGCGCCGCCGGTGGCCACGCCGACGATCACGTCGATCACGCCTAGCCCGTTCCGCGGACCCGCCGGGACCGTGGTCACGTTGACGGGCACCAACCTCGACGTCTTCGTCAGACTGCAGTTCGGCGGCGTCGACGCCGTCTTCGCCGTCTCGCCGAACGGCAAGACCCTGACCGCCACGGTGCCGGCCGGCACCGGCTCGGTGACCGTCATCGGCTACACCCAGGCCAACCTCGGCGGCACGGCGTACTCGATGCCCGACCCGTTCGTCTACGGCGCGACCGCCCCGTCCCCGTCAGCCTCGGCGTCCGCCACGCCGTCGCCGTCCCCGACTCTGCCGCCGGTCGGCGACGACTGCGCCGGCGACAACGGCGAGTTCGGCTACCTCGACATCCCGCGCGCGGGGGTCCCGATCGGCAAGCAGATCGAGTACAACACGATCAACGGCGTCGACCACCCGCTCGCGACCTACCCGGCGGCGCTTCTGCCGGCACCCGGGATCAAGTGCGCCAACAGCAGCGGCAACGCCAACCTCGACGGGGCGATCCCTGACAAGGGCACCGGCGTCCCGTACGCCAACTGCCTGCTCACCCAGACCGGCAACTCGCTGCCCAACGCGACCCGGGGATTCCTCGACGGGATCGACGCGCTGGACGGCCGGCTCGAGGGGCGCGACCCGACCGCCACTGTCGCGACCCGTGGCGACATCAACGTCGACACCTTCGCCAGCTTCCTGCGCGGCGGAGCGACACTCGCCGACTTCTCCTCCGCGCTGAGCGTCGAGTCGCTGCCGGTCGGCTCTCTCGACCGCAGCATCCTGGCCAGCCCGCGCTTCGCGATCGCGCCAGTCCTGAACGTCTCCAGCGCGGGCACCAACAACGGCTACTACCCGGTCGTCGGGCTGCAGGGCGTCTTCGTCGACTCCACGCCGTCCGCGCCCACGCACGGCTTCGACACCAGCGGCGGCGGCTCCGTGACCGCGATCCACGCTTTCGCGTTCCCGCTCCGCCTGCTTCCGGGACTGCTGTCGACCAGCGAGGTCGACGGCACGACCACCTTCATCGGCACCGGACCGGTCGTGCCGGTCCTCGTCGAGTAACTAGGGAGACGAGCCTCATGGGTCGACGTACAGTCCTCCTCCTGTCCGCGGTGCTGATCGCCGCACTGTCGACGTTCGCCGTCTTCGCCTACGTCCGTGACGTCGACGACCGCGCCCAGCGCGACCTCGACCCGGTGCAGGTCCTCGTCGCGAAGGACCTCATCAAGGCGGGTACGACGGCCGCTGCGGCCGAGGCCGCCGGAGCGCTGAAGCTGGAGACGCTGCCGCGCAAGGCCGTTCCCGCCGGCGCGCTCAGCGTCGTCTCGCCGATCTCGACGATGGTCGCGAGCGGCGACATCTACCCGGGCGAGCAGATCCTCGCGGCCAAGTTCGCCGTGCCTGGCTCACTGCAGGCCCTGCCGATCCCCGCCGGGAAGATCGCGACGAGCGTCCAGCTCGGCGACCCGCAGCGGGTCGCGGGCTTCGTGAAGCCGGGCTCCGAGGTCGCCGTCTTCATCACGGTCAACCCGCAGAGCACCGCCAAGGGCGGCACACCCACCGACGACGTCACCCGGCTCCTGCTGCCGCGGCTGACCGTCCTGGCCGTCGGCCCGACGACGCTGGTGAAGCCGGCCGACGAGGACCAGCAGAACCTCGAGGAGCTGCCCACCGCGATCCTGACCCTCGCGGTTGACCAGCTGCAGGCGCAGAAGCTCATCTACGCCACCACGAAGGGCTCGCTCTACTTCGCGCTGCTCACCAAGGACTCGAAGATCGGCCCGTCCGCGCCCGTCGGCATCACCAACCTCTTCAGCTGAGGACGCGACCATGATCCTGATCGTCGAACCGCATCGACCGACCCTCGACTCGCTCGCCGACGGGGCGGGCAAGGACGCCGTCCGTCTCGTCGACGTCGAGCAGGCGCGCCGGCACCTGAACGACCACAACGACGTCGATGTGGTCCTCCTCGGCCCCGGCGTCAGCACCGAAGGCGCGCTCGGGCTCGCCGAGTCCATGCGGCTCGCCAAGCCCTGGCTCGGCGTCGTGCTGGTCCGCCCGCGCGTGGACACGGTCACCCTGACCGAGGCCCTGCGCGCCGGGGTCCGCGAGGTCGTGAAGGAGCGCGACATCCGCGGGCTGCACGACTCCCTGCAGCGGAGCCGCGCCCTCGCGCGCAGCCTGCGGGAGCAGGCCGGGCTGCCCAGCGCGACAGGCGACGAGCGCCCGAACGGCCGGGTGACGACGGTCTTCAGCGCGAAGGGCGGCTGCGGCAAGACGACCCTCGCCACCAACCTGGCCGCCGCGCTGGCGGCCGACGGCAAGCGGCAGGTCTGCCTCGTCGACCTCGACCTCGCCTTCGGGGACGTGGCGATCGCGATGCAGCTCTTCCCCTCGCACACGCTGGCCGACGCGCTGCAGCTGTCCGACTCGCTCGACGAGAGCGCCGTCAGCGCGCTGCTCACCCAGCACTCGCCGGGGCTCTGCGCCCTCGTCGCGCCCCTGGAGCCGGGCACCGCCGAGTCGATCCCCGCCTCGCTCGTCGCGAAGGTGCTGGCGATCCTCAAGCAGACGTTCGACCACGTCGTCATCGACACACCCCCGGCGTTCACCGACCACGTGCTCGCCGCGTTCGACGCCAGCGACTCGATGGCGCTCGTCACGACGCTCGACGTGCCGGCGCTGAAGAACCTCAAGCTGACGCTCGAGACGCTGGACCTCCTCAACTACCCGCGAGAGCAGTGGCGGGTCGTGCTCAACCGCTCCGACTCGAAGGTCGGGCTGCAGGTCTCGGAGGTCGAGAAGGTCCTCGGCGCTCCGGTGGCCCTCGAGATCCCGTCGTCCCGGTCCGTCCCCGCGTCGATCAACCGGGGAGTGCCGATCGTGCTCGACGAGCCCAACCACGCTGTGAGCGTCGCGATCCGACGACTCGCGGAGTCCCTCGCCGCGCCCGGCGTCTCGGCGTTGCCGGCGCAGCTGCGCGTCGACCGGCGGTTCGCGCTGCGGCGCAGAGTGGAGCGGACGTCATGACCCTCGCTGACCGCCTCGCCCAGGCGAAGCAGACGAAGCACATCCCGGAGCAGGTCGGCGAGCGCCCGGTCATCGGCATACGCCGGACCCGCAACGTCGACCCGTTCGGCGAGGTCAAGCGGACGGTGCACCAGACCCTGCTCGACACCATCGGGCCCAAGCTATACGACGCGAAGATGACGCAGACCGACCTCGAGGCGAAGGTCCGCCAGACGCTGCAGTCCGTCCTGCAGCAGGAGGAGACCCCGCTCACCGTCGCCGACCGCACGCGGATCGCCCAGGACGTCGCCGACGACATCCTCGGCTACGGCCCGCTGGAGCCCTACCTGCGCGACTCGGAGATCACCGAGGTCATGGTCAACGGACCGGCGTCGATCTACGTCGAGCGGGCCGGCAAGCTCGAGCAGACGACCGGCGCATTCACCGACGAGGCGCACCTGCGCCGCACCATCGAGAAGATCGTCGGCCGGGTGGGCCGCCGGGTCGACGAGTCGAGCCCGATGGTCGACGCCCGGCTGCCCGACGGCTCCCGCGTCAACGCGGTGCTCCCCCCGCTCGCGCTGGACGGCGCGATGCTCACGATCCGCAAGTTCGCCACCGACCCCTACCGCGCCGAGGACCTGGTCGGGTTCGGCTCGATGACCCAGTCCGTGTCCGACTTCCTCGGCGCCTGCGTGCGCGGCCGGCTGAACGTGCTGGTCAGCGGCGGAACCGGCGCCGGCAAGACGACGATGCTCAACGTCCTGTCGTCGTTCATCCCGGAGGAAGAGCGGATCGTCACCATCGAGGACGCCGCCGAGCTCCAGCTCGACCAGGACCACGTGCTGCGGCTCGAGGCACGACCGCCGAACATCGAGGGCCGCGGCGAAGTCACGATCCGCGACCTCGTGCGCAACGCCCTGCGCATGCGACCCGATCGCATCGTGGTCGGCGAGGTCCGGGACGCCGCCGCGCTGGACATGCTGCAGGCCATGAACACCGGTCACGACGGCTCGATCTGCACGGTGCACGCCAACACGCCGCGGGACTCCCTCGCGCGGCTCGAGACGATGGTGCTGATGGCCGGGCTCGAGCTGCCGGTGCGCGCGATCCGCGAGCAGGTCGCGAGTGCGCTCGACCTGATCGTCCACCAGGCCCGGTTCAAGGACGGCACCCGGCGGATCACCCACGTCACCGAGGTCGTCGGCATGGAGGGCGACACGATCACGCTGCAGGACCTCTTCCTGCACGACCACCGGATGGGCTTCGACGCGGACGGCCACGCCATGGGCACGCTGAAGTCGACCGGCCTGCGGCCGAAGTTCCTGGAGCGGCTCACCGACAGCGGCGTGGTCGTGGACCCGACCTTGTTCACCTTCGAGAAGTTCGCGCGATGAGCCGGCGCGTGGTCGCCCGGGGCGCGGCCGCGATCGCGGCGGTCGCCGTCGTACTCGTGCCGCTGACCGGTGCGGCGTACGCCGCCACTGTTGGGCGCATCCGGGAGGTCAGCTCGACGGACGGCGTCCTGACCGTCGTCTTCTCCGCGACCGACCTGGCGCCGGGCGTCTCGCTCGACCCGTCGAGCATCGCCGTGACCATCGACGGCGAGGCGATCGACGCCGCCCCGGTGATCGACCCGGTCGTCCCCCTCGATCGCACCGCGGTGCTCGTCCTCGACACCAGCGGCAGCATGCGCGGCGAGGGCATCACCGGCGCGAAATCCGCCGCCCTCGCCTTCGTCAAGGGCGTACCCGCCGACGTCCGGGTCGGCCTCGTCTCGTTCGCCGACACCGCCCACGTGGCCGTGCCGCCGACGACCGACCGACGGTCCGTCGACGCCGCGATCCGCGCGCTGACCCCGACCGGCGAGACCGCGCTCTTCGACGGGATCGCGCTCGGCATCGCCCAGCTCGGCAAGACCGGCAGCCGCACCATCGTCGTGCTGAGCGACGGCGCCGACACCTCGAGCCGGGCGACGCTTGACGACGTGGTCGGCCGGGCCACCGCGGCCAAGGTCTCCGTCGACACCGTCGGCTTCCGCACGAACGACGCGGTGGGGTCCACCCTCGCCGCCATCTCGCGCTCCTCGAAGGGCCGGTCGCTGACCGCGACCAGCGCCGCGGCGCTCGGCGCCGCGTTCAGCCAGGCCGCCCGGGACGTCTCGTCACAGGTGACCGTCCGGGCGGCACTGCCCCGGGCCCTGGCCGGTCGGCAGGTCACCGTGCACGTTGCCGGCAACGCCGGCGGCCGGATCCTCGCCGACGAGGCCACGACGACCCTCGGTGCCTTCGGTGCGCCGGCGAAGGTGGCCGGCGGTCCGATCCCGGTCGAGGTCACGACGTCCCTGCTCGACCAGCGGTGGACCCTCGCGACCGCGCTGGGCCTGCTGTTCCTCGGGCTGGTCGCGATGTTCGCGGTCGGCGGCGGCGCCGTGCGACGGGACGCGCAGAGCGGGCGGGTACGTCGCCGGCTCTCCAAGTACACGCTCACCGGACGGCACCACGTCGAGGACGAGACCTCCGCGCTCGGCAGCAGCGCAGTCGCCAGGTCCGCCGTCGACTTCGCGGACAAGATGGTCCGGCGCCGCGACTTCGAGGCTCGGCTGGGTCGTCGTCTCGAGCAGGCCGACGTGCCGCTGCGACCGGCTGAGTGGCTGATCGTGCACGTCGCCTGCGCCGTCGTACCTGCCGTGCTCCTCCTGCTCCTCCTGCTCCTCGGCAACGGCCGTCCCACCCCGGCCGCCCTCGGGCTGCTGGTCGGCGCCGGTCTGCCGGTCGGGTTCCTCTCGGTCAAGGCGACCCGGCGCAGCCGCGCGTTCCTGGCGCAGATGCCCGACACCCTGCAGCTCCTGGCCGGCAGCCTCAGCGCCGGGTACTCGCTGCCCCAGGCGATCGACTCCGTCGTCCGCGAGGGCGGCCAGCCGATGGCGAAGGAGTTCCAGCGCGCGCTGGTCGAGACCCGTCTCGGCGTGCCGGTCGAGGACGCACTCGACGACATCGCCACCCGGATGAGCAGCCGCGACTTCGCCTGGGTCGTGATGGCGATCCGGATCCAGCGCGAGGTCGGCGGCAACCTGGCCGAGGTGCTCACGACCGTCGCGCAGACGATGCGCGAGCGGGAGCGGGTACGTCGCCAGGTGCGGGTCCTGTCGGCCGAGGGCCGGCTCTCCGCCTGGATCCTCGGCGGCCTCCCGCCGCTGTTCGCCGGCTACCTGATCCTGGTCAACCCGACGTACATCAAGCCGCTGGTGACGGACCCGATCGGCCTGATGCTGCTCGCCGTCATGGGCGTGCTGCTCGCGATCGGGACGCTGTGGATGCGCAAGGTCGTCAGGGTGGAGGTCTGAGATGAGCGGTGCTCTGCTCCTGACAGTGGGCCTGGGCGGGATCTTCGCGGCGATCGCGGTGCTCCTGTCCACGATCGGCGTGCTGACCCACGAGCGACAGGCGGTCGGTCGGTCGCTCGCCGCGGTCACCGCCCTGCCCGGCGCCAACCCGTCCGCGATGCGCCGAGGCGATGCCGCCGTTCCGCGAGCGGATCCTGGCGCCGGCGATGGAGCGGTTCGCCCGATCCGGCCGACGCTTCACCCCCTCGGGCCAGGTCGAGCGGCTCCGCAGCAAGCTCGAGCACGCCGGCAGCCCGGCCGGGTGGGACGTCGAGCGCGTGCTCGCGGTCAAGGCGATCAGCCTGCTCGGTCTCGGCTTGGTCGGTGTCGTGCTGTCCGCGGCGATGGGCGGCAGCGCCGTGCAGACCCTCGCGCTGGGCTCTGTGCTCGCGGTGGTCGGCCTCTACTCACCCGACCTGTGGCTCTACCAGCTCGCGGCCACCCGGGCAGAGCAGATGCAGAAGGAGCTGCCCGACGCCCTCGACCTGCTCACGATCTCCGTCGAGGCCGGACTCGGCTTCGACGCAGCGCTGGCCCAGGTCGCGCGCAACACGACCGGCCCGCTCGCGGAGGAGTTCTTCCGCGTGCTTCAGGAGATGCAGATCGGGCTGAGCCGTCGGGACGCGTTCCACGCGCTGTCCGAGCGCACCTCGGTGGCTGACCTGCGCAACTTCACGATCTCGATGATCCAGGCCGACGGCTTCGGCATCCCGATCGCGAACGTGCTCCGGGTGCAGGCGAAGGAGATGCGCGTCAAGCGGACCCAGCGGGCGGAGGAGCGCGCGCAGAAGGTGCCGGTGAAGATCCTCTTCCCGCTGATCTTCTGCATCCTGCCGTCGCTGTTCGTCATCGTCATCGGACCGGCGGGGATCAGCATCTTCCGCAACATCCGCTTCTGACCGACCGCGGCGAATCTGCAGGGGCGCAACGGATCCGTCGAATTGCTAGACCTGCGGACCGCGCCTGTCAAGGGGGCGAACGGACGAGATCTCTCCCCTATCACCCGATGGGCGCAGCTCCCCCTGACGCCGATCATTCAGAGCAGAGGACGCGGACGGATCCGCGCCACGCCGACGAAGGAGCCCCCGATGCTTGAGCACCTCCGCAACGTCATCCGCCGCAAGGGCGACGACGGCGCCACCGCCGTCGAGTACGGCCTCATGGTCGCCGCGATCGCCGCGCTGATCGTCCTCATCGTCTTCGCCCTCGGCGGGGTCGTGAAGAACGCGTTCGATGACACCTGCGACACCATCGCTGGCAAGGGCGTCGCGGCCGAGGCGAACTGCGCGGCCGGCTGATGAACCAGCTCGACCGTCGCCGGCACGACGAGGGCGCGACGGCAGTCGAGTACGGACTGCTCATGGCCGCCATCGCCGCGGTCGTCATCGTGATCGTGTTCGCCCTCGGCAGCGCCGTCAGCGAGATGTTCGACGACTCGTGCCGGGCCGTGAAGGGCGGCTCCACTGGACCGGCGGCGGCCTGCGACTAGCGACACGCAAGGCTCGACAGAGCGGGCGGGACCTCCGGGTCCCGCCCGCTCTGCGCTGTCAGCCCCGGCTCACTGCTCGAGGATGATCGGTGCCTCGGGGGTCGGCTGATCCTCGGGCGGCGGCGACCCGGTAGCCATGCTGAGGATCGCGATGATCGCGACCAGCGCGACCGCCACGAGGGACGCCACCACGATCCGGGTACGTCGGTCGCCGGGCAGGCGGGGCGGCGGGGTGCGCAGGCCGGCGCCGAAGGGCAGGCCGCACGCAGCGCACGCCTCGAAGTCGAACGGGTTGAGGGCGCCGCACTCGACGCACGGCCAGCCCTTCCTGGCCGGCGGCGCGATCTCGGCCGTGGTCACCGCGTCGTCGAACGGCTCGCCGTCGAGGGCGTCGCGCGGCGGGACGGGCGCGAACAGCGGGGCCGCCGCGGGGGGCGTCGGCACGACCGGCGCCGGCGCCGGCTCCGGAGGCGGCGGAGGGGGCGCGGGGGCGGGCCGGAGGTCGGCGTAGCAGAGCCCGCACCACTGCGCACCGGGCTTGAGCGCCCCGCCACAGCGCGGGCACCGGCTGGCGGACGTCGTCACACCTGGGAATCTCTCATCCGACCCGGCCGAGACCTGGGACGCGGCCGCGCTCGAGCTCGTCCTTGAGGGCGTTGAGCCCCGCCTTCACCCGGTGCACGTGCCGGGTGCGCGCGCGGATCGAACGGCGTACGACGGAGCGCGCCTCCCCCACCCACGCCTCGGTTGCGCTGCCGCGCCGGGTCAGGTCGGCACGCAGGTAGTAGTGCACGATCGCGCCGTCCCGCCAGGGCTCGACCCAGAGCTCGCTCGAGCCGACCAGCGCCCCGGTGACCGTGAAACGCAGGCCCTGGTCGCCGCGGTCCTGGAAGACGGTCAGCTCCAGGTCGGGGAACATCCGCCGCCACAGGGCCTCGTCGTGCAGCGCCGCGCTCACCGCTGCGGGGTCGGCGACCACGAACGTCTCGTCGATCAGGTCGACCATGGGCATGCCCGGCAGTATCGCTGACCGGGTCACTCCGGTACCTTTCGAGCACCCGTGCTGGTCGATCGAGGAGCCTTCGTGCAGGAGTACAGCAGCCCGCTTCCCTACGAGCCGCCGAGCCGGGGCAACCTGACGGACGCGGTGTGGGACAACGAGCGCGACTTCCCGACCGCCGTGCTGTTCAGCCGGCGTACGCCGCAGGGGTGGACCGATGTCTCGGCCAGGACCTTCGCCGAGGAGGTCCGCAAGGTCGCGGCCGGGCTCGTGGCGGCCGGGATCAAGGTCGGCGACCGCGTCGGGCTGATGAGCAAGACCCGCTACGAGTGGACCCTGTGCGACTACGCGATCTGGACCGCAGGCGGCGTGACCGTCCCGATCTACGAGACGTCGAGCGCTGAGCAGGTGCAGTGGATCCTCAGCGACTCCGGGGCGGTCGGCGCGATCGTCGAGAGCCCGGCGCACCAGAAGATCGTCGACGAGGTCCGGGACTCGGTCCCGACCCTGCAGAACGTCTGGGTCATCGACGAGCTCGGCATCGACACCTTGAAGGCGGCCGGCCAGGAGGTCACCCGCGACGTGCTCGACGCGCGCCACGGCGCGCTCGGCCTCGACACCCTCGCCACGATCATCTACACGTCGGGCACGACGGGGCGCCCCAAGGGCTGCGAGCTCACCCACGGCAACTTCATGAGCGACCTGGCGTCGACCCGCACCTTCCTGGACGAGTTCTTCAACGCCGACGGCTCGACGCTTCTGTTTCTTCCGCTCGCCCATGTCTTCGCGCGGCTGATCCAGGTCGGCTGCGTGACCAACCGCGCGCGCATGGGCCACACCGCGGACGTGAAGAACCTGCTGCCCGACCTCGCGGTGTTCAAGCCGACGTTCATCCTGTCGGTGCCGCGGGTGTTCGAGAAGGTCTACAACGCGTCGAAGCAGAAGGCGCACGCCGATGGCAAGGGCGCGATCTTCGACCGCGCCGAGGCCGTCGCTGTCGAGTACAGCCAGGCCCTCGACACCGGTCGCGTCGGGCTCGCACTGAAGGCGCAGCACGCGCTGTTCGACAAGCTCGTCTACAGCAAGCTGCGCGCGGCTCTGGGCGGTGAGGTGCGGCACGCGGTCAGCGGCGGCGCACCGCTCGGCGCGCGGCTCGGCCACTTCTTCCGCGGTATCGGCATCCTCGTCTGCGAGGGCTACGGCCTGACCGAGACGTCCGCCGGCGCGACGCTCAACGCGCCCGGCAACGTCAAGATCGGCACGGTCGGCCGCGCGATCCCCGGCACCGCCGTCCGCATCGCCGACGACGGCGAGATCCTGCTCAAGGGCGGCAACGTCTTCCGCGGCTACTACAACAACTCGAGCGCGACCGACGAGGCGATGAGCGACGGCGGCTGGTTCCACACCGGCGACATCGGCGAGATCGACGTCGACGGCTTCCTGAAGATCACCGGCCGCAAGAAGGAGCTCATCGTCACGGCCGGCGGCAAGAACGTCGCGCCGGCGGTGCTCGAGGACCGGCTGCGCGCGCACCCGCTGGTCAGCCAGTGCATGGTGGTCGGCGACAACAAGCCCTTCATCGGCTGTCTCGTCACCGTGGATCCGGAGGCGTTCCCCGCCTGGGCCGCGAGTGCCGGCAAGCCCGCGGGCGCGCAGGTGAAGGACTACGTCGACGACCCGGAGCTGCGCGGCGTCATCCAGGAGGCGGTCAACTCGGCCAACAAGGCGGTCTCCAACGCCGAGGCGATCAAGAGCTTCCGCATCCTGCCGGTCGACTTCACCGAGGAGGGCGGCGAGCTCACCCCGACGCTGAAGCTCAAGCGGGCCGTCGTGATGAAGGAGTACGCCACCGACGTCGAGGCCATCTACAGCTAGCTCAAATCTGCCCGGTCAACCGATGAGGAGGGCGCGCAGACGCGCCGCGAGGGTCTCCCAGCGCCACTCGCGCTCGACCCAGGCGCGGCCGGCCGCGCCCATCGCCCGTGCCCGCGCCGGGTCCGCGAGCAGGTCGGCGACCGACGTCGCGACCGCGTCGACGTCGGTGCCGTCGACCACGCAGCCCGGTCTCGCCGTCGAGCACCGCGTCCGGTGCGCCGCCCGAGCGGCCGGCGACGACCGGGAGTCCGACGGCGGCGGCCTCGAGGTAGACGATGCCGAGCCCCTCGACGTCGAGCCCGCCGAAGCGCGACCGGCACGGCATCGCGAAGACGTCGCCCGCGGCGTAGTGCTGCCGGCAGCTCGGCCCACGGCACCGACCCGGTGAAGCGCACGTCGTCGCCCGACCTCGTGCTCGACCGCGAGCCGCTGCAGCCGCGGCATGTCCGGACCGCCACCCGACGAGCAGCAGCGCGGCGCCCGGCACGCGACGCCGCACGGCGGCAGCGCGCGGATCAGCACGTCCTGCCCCTTGCGCGGCACCAGCCGCGAGACGCAGACGACGACCGGCCGGTCGAGCAGACCGATGCCGGCGGCGTACGTCGGCGCCATCGGCGCCCGGATGGAACAGATCGGTGTCGACGCCGGACGGCAGCCGGGCCAGCGTCGTACGACGGCCGACCGCAGGCCGCAGCCGCTCGAGCGTGTAGTCGCCGAGGTAGGTGATGACGTCGACGGTGCGCGCCGACCCGCTGCAGCAGCCTGGCGGGCCGCGGGCAGGCGCGCCCAGCCGATCTCGTGCCCGTGCGTCGAGGCGACCGCGCGCGGCGTCGAGCTCGCGCAGCGGCTTCGCCAGCAGGCCGAGCGGCGCTGCCGCGCCGAACCACACGCGGTCGCAGCCCTCTGCGCGCGCGATCTCCCGGGCGCGCCGCAGCACGTCGGGCGTCGGCAGCATCAGCGAGGTCGGGTGCCGCACCACCGGAGAGCGGCTGCGCCGCGTCGAAGTCGGCGGCGCCCTTCCAGGCCGGAGGCGTAGACGACCAGCTCGCCCGTCGGGCAGCCGCGAGCCGAGCGCAGTGCACGAACTGCTGGATGCCGCCGGGGCGCGGCGGGAAGTCATTGGTGACGAAGAGCGTCCTCATCCGCCGTCCCCGGCGGAGCGAGGTCGGCCGGCTCCGGGCGCCCTCCGGCGCGCCCACGCGCGGGCGATCTCGATCCGCTCGGGCGTGGACGGATGGGAGGCGAAGAGCAGCGTAGAGCGCGCGGTTCGGCTCGAGGTCGGCCAGGTTGGTCGAGCGCGAGCCGGCGCTCCGACGCGACGAAGGTGCCCGGGTCGCGCGTCAGGTCGAGCGAGTGCAGGTCGGCGCGCGCCTCGACGCGCCGGGAGACCAGGGTCTGCAGCGGCCCGGTCAGCGTCGTGAGCGCCGACACGAGGAACGCGACGAGCAGCAGCCCCCGCGGATCGGCGACCCCGTCGACGCCGGCGCGGCGCAGCAGGGCCGGCCAGGACAGCAGCAGGAAGAGCAACGGCATCGCGGCAGCAGCGCCGAGCGCGCCGGTCAGCGTGCCGTCGCGCACGTCGTCGGCCACGACGTGACCCAGCTCGTGCGCCACGACGAGCCGACCTCGTCCGGCGTTGCCGACTCGACGAGAGGTGTCGTAGACGACGATCCGGCGGGTGGCGCCGAAGCCGGAGACGTAGGCGTTGAGCGCCGTCGTACGCCGGGACGCATCGGCCACCAGCACGTCGTCGACCGCGACGCCGTCCTCCGCGGCGAGCTCGAGCAGCGAGTCACGCAGCGGCCCCGCGGCCATCGGCGTGAACGTGTTGAAGACCGGCTCGATCACCACCGGGTAGGCGAAGGACACGAGTACGACGATCCCGGCGGCAAGTCCGGCGGCCCAGACCCACCAGCGGTCCGGGGCACGACGGACGACGGCGTACAGCGCGAGCAGCGCAACGCCGGTGAGGACCGTCGCGATGCCCGCGCCCTTCGCGACGGTCCGCCGACCAGCCGGCCCAGTCCTGCGTGGACAGGCCGTAGCGGCGGCGCACCACCTCGGCTCTGGCGGAGAAGGGCAGCGACACCGCGGTCGTCACCGCGGTCAGCAGCACCGTGCCCAGCAGGACCGTGACCGGCCAGCGGTCGCCGCCGACCCTGGCGACCGCGCCGACCGCGCGGGCGCCCAGCGGAGTGAGCCCCAAGACCCCGACCACCACCAGCCCCGCCGCGAACCCGAGCAGCCCGGGCGGGCGGACTGCGTCGTGGTAGTCGACCTCCCTGGCGATCTCGGCGGCGGTGAAGTCGCGGCCGACGGTCGGCGCCGCGACGGCGACGTCACGCCCGAGCGGGTGCCACGGCGTGGTCAGCGCCAGGACGGCGACGAGGGATCCGCCGAGGACGGCCAGCGCCACGACGGCTGCGGTGCGCGAGGACATCAGCCGAGCTGCGCGCGCAAGTAGGCCCGCCACGCGGCGGTGAACGACCCGGGCGTCGTCGACAGCACGTCGCGCATCGCGGTCGCGAGCGCAAGGGCGGGGGCTGCGTCGGAGCGACCGATCGACGCGGTAGAAGCGGACCAGGTCAGCCGGGCTGGTCCGCTCCGCGATCAGCCGGCAGGCCAGCCAGGACATCTCGTAGGCCTGCGCGAGCCGGGCCGACGTGCCGCGGAACTCGTCGTCGGGGGGCAATGTCGCCGGCAGGCGGCCGGCGCGGACCTCCGACCGCAGCTCGGCGGCGGCGTCGCGCGTGCGCACGCCCGAACCCAGGTAGCCGACGTAGTCGGCGAACCCCTCGACCAACCAGGTCGGCGTCGCGCCGCCGGTGTAGTCTGCGAGAGGCGACGTGGGTGATCTCGTGCTGCAGGACGATGCGCCGCCCGGCGCGGGAGAGCCGCGCGAAGTTCGGCGGGTTGACGATGATCCGGTTGCCGACCGCCGCCGGCAGATCGCCGCGGCGGCCCAGCTGGGCGACCGCGACCGCGGCGATCTGCGACAGGTCGTTGCCCTCCTCGATCAGCGTGCCGAGCTCATCCTGCGTCTCCGGCACCAGCACGACGACCTTCTGCGACCAGTCCCGTCCCCACACCGCCGACACCCGCGGTACGGCGAGGTCGGCCTGGCGGGCGATCTCGGTGAGCAGATCGCGCCGGCCTCGCCGGCCGAGCACCAGCGAGGACCGGCCGGTGACGACCTCCACCGGGCCGAAGTCCCACAGCTCGCGGTCGGTCTGCAGGTTGGGTACGCCGGGGAAGTCGTCGTCGTTGCCGATCAGCCAGCCCTGCGGCCGCCGGACGAAGGTGAGGAACTGCTCCCCCGTCGCGGGCAGCGCGTCGTACCCCTTGAGCTGGTAGCGCAGCTCGATCTCGGGCACCCACGTCTCGGCCCGGTAGTGGCCGAGCACCGCCGGGTCGAAGGGCCACTCCCGGTCGGGGTCGAGGGTGTAGGCCCACGAGCCGATCGGCACGTCGGCGAGCGCGTCGAAGAGCCGCTCCTGCCGCGCGCGGAACGCGGTGGCACCGGGGTCGATGCCCCGCAGGAACAGCGCCCGGTCGCGGGACAGCACGGCCCGCGAGCGGTCGGCGAGCAGCCGGCGAACCTGGCTCTCGCGCTCGTCGAAGGCGCGGCGCTGAGCCGCCGCCGCGCGCCGCGGTGCGGCACCCGTTGTCGCCGTCGGCGCCGACACCAGGTCGTCGCGCCGGCGTACGACGGTCGCGGCACCGGCGACCTCGAGCGCGAGGATCGCAGCGACGGCGAGCGTGAGGAATCGCGAGCGCTGCAGCAGCGGCGCCGGCCGGCGCACGTCGGGTTCCACGACCCACCATCGTAGGGCGCTGGTCAGCCCGCGAGGGGTGGCCTGTGGGTGAGTCAGCCGGCCAGCTCGCTCGGGGAGATCGGCGAGATCGGCACCTCGGTGGGCCGGGTGGTCAGCGGTGCGAGCGCCTGCTTGGCCACGGCGAGCGCCGCGGTCGTCCGGCCGGCCGCCTCGGCGCGCGCGCGGTCGGCTGCCGCGATCCGCCCGCGGGCCGCCTCGATCGTGTCCCGCGTGCCGGCGACGAGCACGGCGTAGGCGTTGCCGGACTCGGTCTGGTCGCGGTACCAGCCCGCCCGCGCTCGGCGGAGCCACTCGTCGATGTGACCCGCGAGGACGTCGTACGACGCCACGGCGCCGCGCACCGTCGCCGCGACCTGGCGCGACGCCGCGATCTTGGCGCGTGCCGTGGCGATGACGGTGCCCAGCGGACGGCGCTGCTCGGCGGTCAGCTCGGTGGCGAGGTCGGGCGACGTCGCGGCCCGGCCCAGGTCGTCGATTCCCTGCTGGTACGCCGCCAGCGCCACGCCGAGGTCGCGCAGTGCGCCTTTCGCCTGGGTCATCGCCGCGTCGGCGCCGGGGTCGCTCTGCGTCGCGGCGGCGCGGTCACCCGCGGCCGCCTGGACGTCGACGGCGTCGCGGCGTTCGAGGCCGGCGGTCACTGTCCGGGTGCGCTCGAGGACGGTGGCCCGGCCGTGGTTGACCAGCTCGATCGCGTCGGAGAGCGCGTCGAGGCTCGGCGCGACGATCGCCGAGGTCTTCGGGTCAGGCCGCCCACCGCCGTCACACGCGCCGGCGAGGGCAGTCACCGCAGCCACCGTGCAGAGCGCGCCCGCGATGACGCGGCGGCTGGTCACCGGGACGCGGGCCGCCGCCGCCGGGAGACCGGCACGTCGACACAGCCGAGGGCGAGCGCGTAGGGGTCGATCGCCTTCAGCTCACGCGAGCTCGGGTGCCAGGACCACTGCGCAACCCGGTCCTTGCCGCGCGTGGTGACCGTGATCGACACGAGCCAGCTGCCGTCCGTACGCCGGTGCGCCGCCCAGCGCTCCTCGTCACCGGTGGAGATGCCCTTGGCCTCGAGGTTGGCGGTCACCGAGTCGCCGAGCGGCGACGCCGACGGGCCGCGACGGGCGCGCACGAGCGTCGCGTCACGCGCCGCCGCGATGATCTGGTTGCGCTCGGAGACGACCGGTCCGTAGAAGCGCAGCACCCGCTCGACCGGCACGCCCGCCGCGCGCGCGACCTTCTCCGGCGACTGGCCGAGCCGCAGCCGCGCCTGGATCTCCTTCGGCGTCAGCGAGCTCTCGACCGGGGGCGGCGGCTCGACGGCGCTGTCGCCGTTCAGCTCGCCCTTGAGCGCGCGGTGCAGCCGAGGGCCGACCTTGATCAGGTACGTGCCCTTGAGGGAGCCCTTCTTCGCGGCGAGCACGAGGTGCTTGCCGTCGGAGCTCAACGCGACGACGTGGAGCTCGCGCACGTCGCCCGTCCTTCACCTCGAGTGGATGCCGTCCGGCTCGGACGGCGCGTTCATGGTCGCCTACCGCCCCGTCCCGTCACAAGCCGACGCGCCAGAGCCCGTCGACGGGTTAGAGGCGGACTGCTCCGGCGTACTCGCCCGCGAAGGCGTCGCTGATCTTCACGACGTCCCCGGTCTGCGGCGCGGCGATCATCCGACCGTTGCCGATGTAGATGCCGACGTGGTGGATCGGGTTGCCCCTGAACACCAGGTCACCGGGCCGCAGCTCGCTGCGCGAGACCGACCGGCCGCTGCTGCGCTGCGCCCGGCTGGAGTGCGGCAGCGACACGCCCGCCTTCGCCCACACGAACATGGTGAGGCCGGAGCAGTCGAAGCTGTCCGGCCCGTCTGCGGCCCACTTGTAGGGCTTGCCGAGCTGGTTGTACGCCGACTGCACGGCGATCGCCGCGCGGCCCTCGGCCGAGCCGGTGTACGTCGGGAAGCTGCGGTCGCGGCTGGCCCGGGCATGCCGGGCGGCGCGCGCTTCGCGGGCGAGCCGGTCACGGCGCGCCTGCGCCGACTCGAGCCGGGCGAGCAGGCGCTCCTGCTGGGCGACCTTGGCCTCGATCGCCACGCGGGTGCGCTGCGCGGAGCGGGCGATCCCGGCGGCGGCCTTCTCGGCCGCGGCGGCCCGGGCCTGCTCGACCTTGATCCGGCGGCGAGCGACGGCGGTCGAGCGGAGCTGGTCGCGGCGGGTGCGGGCCAGGGTGTCCAGCGTGGCGGCGCGGTCGAGGAAGTCGGTCGGCGAGCTGGAGGTGACGAGGGAGACGATCTGCTCGCCGCCGCCGCTCATGTAGACCGCGCCGACCATCGAGGACAGCCCGGCGCGCAGCTCACGCAGCCGTGCCTCCTCGCGCGCGGCCTTCGCCGTGGCGGCCGTGGCCCGGCGACGGGCCGTAGCGAGCGCGATCTGCGTGGTCGCGTAGTCCTCGACCGCGCGGTCGACCTCGGTGTTGAGCGCCTGCAGCTCACGGCGGGCAGCGCTGATCGACGAGGCCGGCTCGGCGCGCACGCCGTCGGCCGGAGCCAACGCCATGGTCGCGAGGATCGCGACCGCGACGGTGGTCAGGCGCGCGAACGGACGGCGCCCGGCGGGCTGGGGATGGCGGGGCACGGAGACAACGGTAACGGAACGGTCACGCTCGGTACAAGCGCGCCACGCGGCCGGCGGTTCCGTGCTCAGCCCGCTGCCGGGTCGTCGGCCTCTCCCGCGAGCCGCAGCCGCGGCACCAGGCCGCTGCGCCCCAGCACCTCGAGCGCGCGCCGCTCGTCGCCGTCGAGCTCGACCGGCCCGGGGGCGCAGCCGAGCATGAAGGTGACCACGCAGTCGCCGCAGGCGACCCCGCGAACCGTGCAGGTGCCGCAGTCGATCAGCAGGCCGCCCTCGTCGGGAGCGTGCGCCGTGTGCTCGTGGCGGGGCGGCCCGTCCGCCCACGCCGGGTCCCGGGAGAGGTCCCGCGCCAGGTCACGTGCCATGTCCGTCCCTCGCCTCCGACGGCAGGGCTGCCGCTGCACCGAAGGCTAGGAGCCAGGTCCGACAGTTCTCAGATCGCGCCGGCGGCGCGCAGGGCGGCGATCTCCTCCGGCGACCGCCCCAGCTCGGCGAGCACGACGTCGGTGTCGGCCCCGAGCGCGGAGGCGGGCGGTCCCACCCGGCCGGGCGTGGTCGACAGGCGGGGCAGCACGCCGACCTGCGGGAAGTCCGACCCGTCAGGCTGCCGCTGCGGCACGACGGTCCCGCGTGCGGCGACCAGCGGGTCGGCGTACGCCTCCGCGAGGTCGAGCACCGGGGTCACGCACGCGTCGACGCCGGCCAGCTCAGCCACCCACTCGTCCCGCGACCTGCTCCCGAAGATCTCCTGCAGCCGCGCGCGCAGATCGTCCTGACGGGCCGGGTCGATCTGCTGGGCGGCCAGCTCCGGTACGCCGAGCGCCGTGGTCAGCGCGGCGAAGAACTGCGGCTCGAGCGCACCGACGGCGAGGTGGCCGCCGTCGGCGCACCGGTAGACGGAGTAGCAGGCCAGCCCGCCGTTGAGCTTCTCCGCACCCGGCCGCGGCGGCTCGCCGTTCGCCCCGAAGGCCCCGGCGTGCAGCGTCAGCCAGGACATGATCCCGTCGGTCATCGAGATGTCGCAGAGCTGACCCTCACCGGTCGCGTCGCGGACTCTCAGCGCGACCAGGATCGCGACCACCGCCGGCAGGCCGCCGCCGCCGAGGTCGCCGATCTGCAGCCCCGGCTGCCACGGCCCGGTGTCCGGGTGGCCGCTGAAGGACAGCGCGCCGGCCTGGGCGAGGTAGTTGATGTCGTGGCCCGCGCGGTCGACGTACGGGCCGGTCGAGCCATAGCCGCTGATGGCGGCGTACACGAGGCCGGGATTGCTCGCGCGCAGCGACTCGTAGCCGACGCCGAGCCGGTCCATCACCCCGGGACGGAACGACTCGACCACGACGTCCGCGCGCGCCGCGAGATCACGGAAGACCTGCTTCGCCTCGTCCTTCTTCAGGTCGAGGGTGATCGAGCGCTTGCCGCGGTTGAGCGCGAGGTGCATGCCGCTCTCGCCGGACGCGGTGTACGGCGGCATCCAGCGGATGTAGTCGCCCTTGCCCGGCTCCTCGACCTTGAGCACGTCGGCGCCGAGGTCGGCCAGCACCAGGGTGCAGTAGCCGCCGGGCAGCAGCCGGGAGAGGTCCAGAACGCGAAGCCCGGCTAGTGGGCCGCTCACTCCCCCACCCCGGGCCGCGGAACCAGCTCGACCTGGTCGACCGCGTTGCACCAGCGGCAGGTCGCGCGCTCGACGGTGTCGGAGACCACGACCCGCTCCTCGACGACCGGCTCGCCCGCGAGGTCGGCGTGGACGAAGTCCTGCACCTTCAGCGTGCGCAGGACGTCGAACCGGGTGAGGTTGCCGCACGACGTGCAGCGCCATCGGGTCGTCGCGTCGGGGGCTGGCACGACCACGCGGGCACGCTCCTCGCTCGGCGTCGGGATCGACGGGGTGTCGAGGTTATTGCACTCGTGGAGTCGGCTCGCCGACAGTCGCGCGCGTCCGGCCGACCGATCGTCGACGCATGACGACACGACGCGGCACCAGCTGGCTCCTCCACCTCGTCGCGGGAGCGACGCTGCTCGGCGCCGCGGCGGCCGCCGGCCAGGCCGCGGCGGCGACGCCGCGCTGCGACCACCACATCGGCGTACCGGCAGAGACGCTGCGCGTTGCCGTCACTCCGGCGACCGACGTCCTGCGCGCGGGCCGGGCGACCGGCGTCCGGGTGGTCGTGACCCGCAGCGCGGTCCACGAGCTGGGCGAGCCCGCCGCGGTTGCCGGATCCACGGTCAGCGTCCGGCTCGAGACGAGGTCCGGGGCGACGTACCGCTGGGCGTTCACCGACGAGCATGGCGTCGCGGCCGTCGACCTGACCCCGTTGGCCGGCACGCCGCGCGGCGCCGCGACCCTCGTCGCCGAGGCGTGGACGGAGCCCGACACGCTGCTGCAGTGCGGCCCCACCGTCGACGAGCACGGGTACGTCGAGTCGACGGTCGAGGTCCGGTAGCACGGCTAGGCGGCAGGTCAGCGAGCGGTCAGCACGCCCCACGCGACGTCGTCGGCGGTGGCGCGGCCGAGTGCCGCCC
Source organism: uncultured Actinomycetota bacterium (assembly GCA_963765815.1). Taxonomy (GTDB): domain Bacteria; phylum Actinomycetota; class Actinomycetes; order BP-191; family BP-191; genus DATLNF01. The sequence continues at coordinate 450,161 of CAVXXT010000003.1, forward strand.
GCACAGCGACGACCTCGCGCCACATCCGCGACACCGGGTACTCGTCGCTGTAGCCGTTGCCGCCGTGGACCTGGAGCGCGGTCTCTGCCGCGAGCCAGGCCGCGTCCGCGGCGACCGGCAGGGCCGACGCGACGTCGAGCGGGTCGCCGACCGCTGCGGCGCGGCGGCAAAGGGCGGTCGCCGCGTCGACCGCCGCGGTCGCACGGGCGAAGAGATTGCGCTGCACCGGCATCTTCGCGAGCGCGCGGCCGAAGACGACCCGGTCCTTGCCGTAGGCGATGCCGCAGGCGACGAGTGCGTCCCCCGCACCGCACAGGGATGCCGCGAGCCGCAGGTCCGGCGCACCCATCGGGTCGGCGCCGTGCACCTCGACGGCGGCGCGCAGCCCGGCCCGACCGAGCTCGATCGCCACCTCGACGTGGACGGCGGGCGGCAGGTCCGGGTCGCGCAGACCGGCGTGCTCGAACGGCAGCCGCACCGCCGCGGGCGGGCCGCTGCCGTCCGGCGCGCCCCAGACCTCGACGTACGGCGTGATCTCCCGCGCGGCGATGTCGCGCGCGAGCTCGGCGGCCGCGCGGGCTGCCTCGACGTCGGGGTCGAGCTCGGTCACACCGACGACAGCGCCGGCACGCGCACCGGCGCCGGCAGGGACAGCAGCGCACGCGCCTCGTCGGGCGAGGCCACCGTGCGGCCGGCCCGCTGCACCAGCTCGGCCGCCTTCGCCACCAGCTCGCCGTTGCCGCTCGCCTTCGTGCCCTCGGGCAGCGTGAAGTTGTCCTCGAGCCCGGTGCGGACGTTGCCGCCGAGCTCGGCCGCCTGGCTGATCAGCCCCCACTGCTCCGTGGAGATGCCGATGACCTCCCAGGTCGAGCCCTCCGGCGCGCGCGAGGCCATGTGCGCGAGGTTGGACTCGTGCGCGGAGATGCCGCCGACGACGCCGAGGATGAACGAGAACTGGATCGGCGTCGTCAGCAGACCGGCCTCGATCAGCGGGTAGACGCTCTCGACGTGCCCGACGTCGAAGCACTCGCACTCGGGCTTCACGCCGACCTCGTTCATCCGCTCGAGCAGGTAGGTGATGTCCTTGAACGAGTTCTCGAAGACGAACTCGAAGACCCACGCCTTGCGCGACGACGACCACTTCGCGTAGTTCATCGAGCCCATGTTCAGCGCGCCGAGCTCGGGCTTGAGCTCGACGACGTGGCCGACCCGCTCGGCCATCGGGATGCCGATGGTGCCGGTCGAGTAGTTGATGATGATGTCCGGCACCTCGGCCACGATCGCTGCCGTGATCGCGCGGTAGTCCTCGACCGCGACGCTGGGTGTGCCGTCGGGCCGGCGGGCGTGGATGTGCACGACCGAGGCGCCGGCGTCGTACGCCTCACGCGCTTCTCGTGCGTACTCGTCCGGCGTGTAGGGGATGGCCGGGTGCTGGCTCTTGTTCGCCACTGCACCACTGATCGCATTGGTGATGATGCACGCGTCGCTGATGCTCATACCGGCGTGACTCCTCTTTTGCGGGCGGGACGACGGACTGCCTTGCCCTCGGCGACGCTGAGCCCGTGGATGATGTGCCGGCGTGTCTCGGCCGGGTCGATCAGGTCGTCGACGAGGGCCATCTTCGCCGCGAGGTAGGGGTCGATGGAAGCCCGGATGCCCGCGACCAGCTGCGTGCGCAGCGCCTCACGCGCGTCGTCGTCCTCGGCCGCGGCGAGCTGCTTGCGGAAGAGGATGTTGACCGCGCCCTCGGGTCCCATCACCGAGAACTCCGCGGTCGGCCACGCGACGAGGTAGTCGCTCTCGTAGGCGCGCCCCGCCATCACGAAGTAGCCGGCGCCGTAGGCCTTGCGCAGCACCACCGTCACCTTCGGCACCGTTGCCTCGGAGACGTTGTAGAGCATCTTGGCGCCGTGCCGGATGATCCCCTGGTGCTCGACGGCCTTGCCGACGATGAAGCCGGGCACGTCGACGAGGAAGACGAGCGGGATGTCGAACGAGTCGCACAGGTTGATGAACCGCGCGGCCTTGTCGGCGCTGTTGACGTCGAGCGAGCCGCCGGCCTGCATCGGCTGTGACGCGACGATGCCTGCGGCCCGGCCGCCGAACCGGGCGAACCCGGTGATCAGGCTCTTCGCCCAGTCCGGCTTCATCGGGAAGAAGACGCCGTCGTCGGCGATCGCCTTGATGACGCGGCGCATGTCATACGCCCGCCGGTTGTTGGCCGGGACGATGTCGTAGAGCTCCTCGGTGCGCCGGTCGACTCGGGTCGCTCGTCTCCCGGACCGGCGGCTTCTGCCCGTACTTCGACGGCATGAAGCTCAGGTAGTCGCGGACGACCGTGATGCACTCGGCGTCGTCGGCGCACTCGCGGTCGGCGACGCCGGAGATCTTGTTGTGGACGGCCGAGCCGCCCATCTCCTCCTCGGTCACCTCCTCGCCGGTCGCGGCCCGGACGAGGTGCACGCCGGCCAGCGCCATCGACGACGTGCCCTTGACCATCGGCACGAAGTCGGCGAGCGCCGGGATGTACGCCGTACCGGCCGAGCAGGGGCCCATCATCGCGGCGACCTGGGGCACCGCACCGCTCATCGCGACCATCTCGCGGAAGAGGTCACCGGCCCCGGCGAAGGCCGCGCCGACCGACTCGGTGACGCGCGCGCCGGCCGAGTCGAGCAGGTAGACGATCGGCATGCCGAGGCGCACCGCCATCTCGCGCGCACGGGTCGCCTTGCGCTCGCCGTGCATGCCGATGCTGCCGGCGAGGACCGTGAAGTCGTAGGCGATGACTGCCACATTCCGACCGTCCACCTTGCCGATGCCGGTGAGGCAGCCGTCGGCCGGCGTGCGCTTGCCGGCTGACTGCGGCGAGTCGACCGCGCCGGCGAGCAGGCCGGACTCGACGAAGGTGCCGGCGTCGAAGAGCAGGTCGAGCCGCTCGCGGACGGTCAGCTTGCCGAGCGAGTGCTGCCGCTCGACCAGCTCCGGTCCGCCCATGCCGAGCGCGTCGGCGCGGCGCTCGGCCAGCTCGGCCGCCGCGTCCTTGAGCGTGCGCTCGGCGTCGGGCGCCGGCGCGGAGTCGGACTCGGTCACGCGTCCTCCGTGGGTCGGGTGCGAGGTGAACCTAGCGCCGACCCACGGCGTACGGCGTACCGCGGGGGTCTAGTACCCGGGGTCGGGGTCGCCGCACTCGCGCACGTAGACCACCCCGAGCTTCTTGGACAGCTCGCAGCCGTCCTTCGGGATCTCGCCGATGATCGGCGGGGCCGCCGCGGCGAAGCCGGCGAACGGGCCGGCGACGAGGACGCCGGTCACGAGAGCGGTGGTCACGAGCTTGTGCATCGAGTGGCCTTCCTGGTGGTCGGGTGGGGTCAACGCGCAGTATGTCGGATTTGTCGGCGTCGCCGGCCACTCGGCCGCCGAACTATGGGCACCCCTGAGCACGGATCTGTCACAGATCCGGACATGGTTCGGGCGGTCGGCACTGCGGGAATGTCGGACCCGGCTCCTACCGTCGACTCCCATGACGGTGACGGCGATCCAGGGCTCGTTCGACGAGCTCGGCACGCCGCTGCGGGATGCGACCTTCGTGGTGGTCGACCTCGAGACGACCGGCGGATCGCCGTACGCCAGCGCGATCACCGAGGTCGGCGCGGTGCGCGTCCGCGGCGGCGAGGTCGAGGGCACGTTCCAGACGTTGGTGCAGCCCGGCTCCCCCATCCCACCGTTCATCGCGGTGCTCACCGGCATCACCGACGCGATGGTGGCCGACGCGCCGCGGATCGACACCGTGCTGCCGGCTTTCCTGGAGTTCGCCCGCGGGTCAGTGCTGGTCGCGCACAACGCGCCGTTCGACCTCGGCTTCCTGCGCGCCGCCTGCCGGCAGCTGGGCATCGAGTGGCCGTCGTTCGAGTCGCTCGACACCGCGCGGCTCGCGCGCCGGGTGCTGACCCGCGACGAGGCGCCCGACTGCAAGCTGTCGACCCTGTCGCGCCTGTTCCGCACCGACGTTGCGCCGTGTCACCGCGCGCTGGCCGACGCGCAGGCCACGGTCGACGTGCTGCACGGGCTGATCGGCCGGCTCGGCAACCTCGGCGTGCAGTCGGTCGAAGAGCTGCGCACGTTCTCCTCGCAGGTCGACCCGGAGCAGCGCAAGAAGCGCGTGCTCGCCGACGCGGTGCCGCACGCGCCCGGCGTCTACCTCTTCCGCGACGCCCGTGGCCGGGTGCTCTACGTCGGCACCAGCAAGGACCTGCGCACCAGAGTGCGCGGCTACTTCGTCGCCTCCGAGCCGCGCACCCGGATGGCGGAGATGGTCAAGCTGGCCGAGCGGGTCGACTCGGTGGTCTGCACGTCGGCGGTCGAGGCGTCGGTGCGCGAGCTGCGGCTGATCGCCGAGCACAAGCCGCGCTACAACCGGCGCTCGAAGTTCCCCGAGCGCTCTGTCTACGTGAAGCTCACCGCCGAGCGGTTCCCCCGGCTCTCGGTCGTGCGCAAGGTGACGGCCGACGACGCGACGTACCTCGGGCCGTTCCCCTCGGCGCGCGCGGCCGAGCTCGCGGTCGCCGCGGTGCACGAGGCGATCCCGCTGCGGCAGTGCACGATGCGCATCACGGCGAAGACGTCGGTCGCGCCGTGCGTGCTGCGCGAGATGGGCCGCTGCGGCGCGCCGTGCGACGGCAGCGAGGACGCCCCGGCGTACGCCGTGCACGCCGACGCCTTCCGTCGCGCCGCGCTCGGTGACTGCAACGACGTCGTGGCCGCGCTGCGCCGGCGTATGGACGCGCTGACCGAGCACGAGCGATTCGAGGACGCCGCCCTGCACCGCGACCGGCTGGCCGCGTTCATCCGCGCGGCCGAGCGGACGCAACGGCTCGGCGCGCTCGCCGCGGTGCCGCACATGATCGCGGCGCAGCGCACCGACAAGGCGGGCTGGGAGATCCTGGTCATCCGGCACGGCCGACTGGCCGCGGCAGGGGTGTCACCGCCCGGTGCCGACCCGAGGCCGACGATCGACGCGCTGGTCGCGACCGCCGAGGAGGTCGCCACCGGTCCCGGCCCGACGCCGCGGGCGACGAGTGAGGAGATGTCCGCGCTGCTGCGCTGGCTGTCCGAGCCGGGCACCCGGCTGGTCGAGCTCGAGGGGACGTGGTCCTCCCCGGCTTTCGGCGCCGGCGCGCACCGGCAGTGGCTCGAGGTGGCCTACGACGGCGTCGCGACCGTGCACGCCTTCGACGACCGGCGCGGCCTGCGCCCCATGCACCAGCCGACCCGCTAGGCACGCTCTTCGTCGGGGCACGCGCCACCGCGCCGTCGCTGCGAGAACCATGATCATGAGCGGCTACGAGCGCTCTAAGGGTGCGCAGCCGCTCATGATCTTGCAACGTGACGTCGGGGTCGGCGCGCAGGCGCGGTCGGGCTAGGTGCGCCGCTCGGCGCGCGTCGCTGCCGCGGTGACGGCGCCGGCGAAGACCAGCGCCGCAGCGACGGCGAGTCCCTCGGGCAGGCCGGTCGCGGGCAGCGGGTGCGGAGTCACCGGGGCCGGCTCGGGAGCCGGCGCCGCCGATGCGGCGGCGCGCTTCACGGGCGTCTTGGCGAACGGCCACACGCCGTTGGTGAACCGGACGACGTGGAAGCCGGTCTCGATCCCGGTCAGCCACATCTCTCCGCGCTCCGGCACGAACTCGACGTTGGCGCCGGTGTGCAGCCGCGAGTTGCCGCCCTCCGTGTCGACCATGTCGTGCTCGGCCGGCGGGCTGAAGTAGGCGAGCTCCTTCGGCCTGAGCGGGTCGCGGATGTCGAAGACCCGCACGCCCGACCGCAGCATGCTGCAGGCGACGATGCCGGGGTCGACGTACGACGGGACGCTGCAGTAGTGGCCGGTGTACGGACCGCCGAGCAGTGGCACGGTGTCGCCCTCGGCGGTCGTCGTGGCCTGGCCCGCGTCCATGTGCACCTCGAGCCGCAGGTTGGACACGACCCGCGGCACCTGCTCGTTCGAGATGTCGATGATCCGGGCCGCGCCGATCGGCCCGGAGCCGGAGCTGCTCGCGCCGCCGAACTCGTCGGTCTCGATGACGTAGGGCTTGCCCTTGATCGTCACGTGCATCGCGAACTGCGGCGTGCTCTTCTCCGGCCAGGTCAGCCGGCTGATGACCGTGAAGGCCGCGCCGGACTTCCGCTGCTGGATCTCCGTGGTGTCGTAGATGACCAGCCCGGCGGTGTCGTCGCCGCGGATCGTGTCGTAGAGGCGCGTGCCGTCGGGGTTGGTCGACATGCCGTGGGACTGGACGTTCTCCACCGCGATCAGGGTGGGCAGCAGCGGGTCGGTCAGGTCGACCGCGGCGAGGGTCTGCGCGTAGAGCGACCCGGTGTAGAACGTCTTGCCGTCCCGGGAGAAGTTGCCCTCGTGCCCGAGGACCCCGCTCGGCAGCGACGACAGCAGCGTGGGGTGCTTGCAGTCGGTCTTGACGTCGTACACCTCGAGCACGCCCGGTGCGGCCAGCAGGTTGCTGAGCACCGCGACGAGCAGACCGCGCTGCTTGTCGATCGCCATCGACTCGTGCGGCGACCCCATCGCTGCGGTGCGCAGGAAGTCGGTCTGCACCGGCTTGGTGGGGTCGCTCACGTCGAGGACGTAGGTGCCGGGCACGGAGCCGGTCAGCGCGCCGAGCGGGATGCCGCCGGGGTCGGCGTTGTAGTAGGCGCAGTCGCCGTACCGCGCGACCTTCCAGCCGGCGCTGCTGGGGAAGTGGCCGATCTGGACGGTGTTGCAGGTGTAGCCCTTCGCCGCGCGCCCGCTGGCGATGTCGGGCGGGTTGATCCGGCCCTGCATGCCGGTCTCCGGCATCGAGCCGGGTCCGCACTTCGCCCGCGGCACCGGACCCGCGAACACCGACGGCGCGGTCTGCGCGTAGCCGACCGCCCCCGCGACCAGCGGCAGGGACAGCAGCGCGGCACTCGCCAGCGCGAGCCTGACTCGGGATCTCCTGTGCGGCACGGCACGCTCCTCGACTTGCGCCGACTGTACGTCGGAACCGCTCAGTAAGGTCGCGTTATGGGTGAGCACCGGGCGGTTCGTGCGCTCACGGATGCTCCTGCCCCGGTGACGCGGCGCTCACTCGCCGCGGACCTGCGCACGCTCGGCGTCGAGGCGGGCTCGACGCTGCTGGTGCACTCGTCGCTCAGCCGCCTGGGCTGGGTGGCCGGCGGCGCGGTCGCGGTGATCCAGGCGCTGCTCGACGCGCTCGGCGACGACGGCACGCTGGTGATGCCGGCCTACAGCACCGAGCTCACCGACCCGGAGCACTGGCACCACCCGCCCGTGCCGTCGTCGTGGTGGCCGGTCATCCGCGACGAGTCGCCCGCGTTCGACCCGGCGATCACGCCGACCCGAGGGCTGGGCACGATCGCCGAGACCTTCCGCCGCTGGCCCGGCGTGATCCGCGGGCAGCACCCGCACGTGTCGTTCGCCGCGCGCGGACCGCAGGCCGCGGCGGTCGTGACACCGCATGACCTCGACGCCGAGCTCGGCGAGGGCTCGCCGCTCGCGCATCTCTACGACCTCGGCGCGCAGGTGCTGCTGCTCGGCGTCGGCCACGGCAACAACTCCTCCCTTCACCTCGCCGAGGTGCGCGCCGACCTGCCCGAGCGTCGTACCGAGACGCAGGGCGCGGTCGTCCTCGTCGAGGGCGAGCCGGTACGACGGACGTGGCAGTCGTTGGTCCTCGACGACGGCGACTTCGACGCCGTAGGAGACGTCGTCGACGCGGCGGGGTTCGTGCGCCGCGGCCCGGCCGGCGCGGGGGACGCGCGGCTGATGCCGATGCGGGGCCTGGTCGACGTCGGCGCCGCAGAGATCGCCCGGCGCCGCACGATGCCGACGACCCCCGAGGCGGCGGTGGTCACGGCCGAGATCAGCCGCCTGCGCGACGACGAGCGGGAGCGGGCGAGAGAGATCGCCAACCACTGGATCGCGACGTCCACCGCGACGTTCCACGAGGAGCCGCTGTCGCCGGAGGAGTTCGCCGCCGACGTCGCCGTCCACGCGAGCGAGCGACACGGCTGCTTCGGCATCCGCGTCGGCGGAGCGCTGGCCGGCTACCTGGTCGTCTCGGCCTTCAAGGGCCGCTGTGCGTATCGCGACTCGGCCGAGGTGTCCGTCTACCTCGCGCCGGAGCTGGCCGGCCGCGGGCTGGGCCGGCAGGCGATCGCGTACGCCGTCGAGCACGCGCGCGCCCACGAGATGCACGCGCTGCTGGCGGTCATCTGCACGGAGAACCAGGCCAGCCTGGCCGCGTTCGCCCGGGCCGGCTTCGAGGAGGTCGGCCGGCTGCGCGAGGTGGGCCGCAAGTTCGGCCGGCTGCTCGACGTCGCCTACCTCGAACGCACGTTGGGCTGAACGAACCAGTCATTTCGCCCAAAAGGAGCAACAGTCCTCGGCCTCTGCCGACCGACGTACGCAGGGTGAAGGAACCCGGGGGGGCTCCGCTGGTCGCCGTACTGGCCGCGGCCGTCGTCGTCTCGCTGACGACCGGCACCGCTGCGGCAGTGCGCCGGTCGGCCGCGCCCGCCGCCACACTCACCGCCGGCCAGGCCGACCGCGCGCACGACACGTCGTCGGTGACCCCGGCCGTCGCCGCCACGGCCGCCACCGGCCCCGACGTCGCCTACGACGTCGTGCCGGCGCCAGGCACGCAGGCCGGGACGATCGTCCTCGCCGGGGGCGCAGCGCGGCCCGCGGCCGACCTGGTGGTGTCTCTGCAGCTGCGCCAGCAGACCGTCGCCGTCGGCGACGTGGTCGAGGCCGACCTCGGCGTCGACGACAGCGACGGCGTGCCGGCCGAGTACGTGCTCGACTGGGGCGACGCGCGCGCCCGGCCCAACGAGCCCGCGGCGCGGTGCGGCGCGGTCACGACCGTCGCGTCGTACCAGCCTCGCCCGACGCACTGGACCAACCGGGTCGAGTACTCCTACCGCAAGCCGGGCCGCTACACGGTCGTCTACCGGATGCGCACCCACGGCGGGTGCGGCACGACTGCCGCCGCCGAGGAGCAGACCGCGCGCGCCGTGATCACCGTCGTCAAGGGGCCGCTGCCGACCAACGGCGGCCGCCGGCCGCAGGCGTTCCTGAGCCTGTCGAGCCAGGGCAAGTCCGGCGACGTCGTCGTCGACGTGCAGGGCCAGGACCTCGACGGCTGGGTCACGCAGATGATCGTCGACTTCGGCGACGGCACGCCGGCCCGGATGGTCGAGAACCCGTCGCGCTGCGTCGCCGGCAAGGACGAGTGGCCGTCGACGCCGTACTTCTCGCACCGGTACGACGCGCCGTACCAGGTCGTCGGCAGCTACACCGCGACGCTCACCGTCTTCACCGCGGGCTGCGACGGCACGAGCGTGCAGCAGACCACCGTGCGCCAGCAGGTCGTGGTCCCCAAGCCCGTCGCCTGACCCGCCAACCTCCCCCGACTTCACCCACCCCCACGTCGAGAATTGGCCCATTTCGGCCGGAATTCCGACGTCCAGGTGGGTGAAGTCGGGGTTCTTACGGGCGAGCGACGAAGAGGGCGGTCTGCTTGGTGATGCGGATGGGGCCGGACGCGAGGCGTCGGCGTACGGCGGACGCCACGGCATCGAGCTCGTCATCGGTGAGCGGGCGGGGCGACATCGACGCGATGTAGGCGACCAGCGGCTCGACCTCGTCGACCCGCAGGCCGTCCGGGAAGTCGTGCCGCTCAACGTCGCGAAAGCTCTTCCGGAGCAGCTCCTCGCCGTTCTCGACGGCGAAGCCGAGCTGCGCGCGTCGCTCGCTCGGGTAGAGGTCGGGCAGCGCGTCGTGCTCGATCTCGAACACCTCGGCCATGTGGGCGCGGCCGTTGGTCGCGGCGACCAGCGTGCCGGTGCCGCGCAGGACGCGGCGGAGCTCGGCGATCGCCGTGGGGATGTCCGGCGCGTGGTAGAGCATGTGGTTGGTCACGATCACATCCACGCACGCCGCACGAAACGGCAGCGCGCACACGTCGGCGACGACTCCCGGGGCACCGCGGACGACATGCATCGCCTCGGCGACCATCCCGTCGGACAGGTCGGCCAGCACCAGCTCCCAGGCCGGGGGGATCCGACCGGCGTTGCTGCGCCACAGCGTGCCGTCGCCGCAGCCCACCTCGAGCACCCGCGCCGCCTCGACCCGCGGCAGCCGGTCGAAGACCCACTCGAACCACGGCATGGGTCCGACGCCGTACGTCGCATGCAGCGAAGCCCGCGCAGAGAGGTTGCGCGAGTCGGCGTACTGCGCGGTGCGCAGCTCGGTCCGGTCGGTGCTCACCATCCCGATAGCATCGCGCAGTCGTCGGCCCGAGGAGCAACCGTGATCACCGCAGTCGTCCTGATCAGCGCGGCGGTCGACGCCATCCCGGAGATCGCCGAGCAGGTGTCGGAGATCGACGGGGTCACCGAGGTCTACTCGGTTGCCGGCGACGTCGACCTGGTCGCGATGGTGCGGGTGGCCGCGCACGAGGACCTCGCCGACGTCATCGCGGGCCGGCTCAACAAGGTCGCCGGCATCCTCTCGACGCAGACGCTGATCGCCTTCCGCACCTACTCCAAGCACGATCTCGAGGCCGCGTTCTCGCTCGGCCTGCCCGGGGCCTGACCACGCGCATGCAAGTACGCCGGATCCGGGCCGACGAGTGGGAGCGCTGGCGCGAGCTGCGGCTCGGCGCGCTGCTCGCCGCGCCGTACGCGTTCCTCACGACCTACGAGCAGGCGTCGGCCCGTCCTGACGAGGTGTGGCGCGAGCAGACCGAGCGCAACGCGACGAGTGACTCCTGCTGGCTGGGCATCGCCGAGGACGGCGCGGAGTGGGTCGGCAGTGCGGGCGTGACCGTCGAGGAGGAGCGCACCGCGCCGGAGCTGTTCGCGATGTGGGTGTCACCGACAGCGCGGGGATCCGGCATCGGCGAGGCGCTCGTGCGGGCCGCGGTGGACTGGGCGCGGTCGACCGGCGCCGCACACATGGACATCTGGGTGACAGACGTCAACCAGCACGCGATCGCGCTCTACGAGCGGATCGGGGCGACCCGCACCGGTGTGTCGCAGCCGCTGCCGTCCAACCCTTCGCTGCACGAGCTGCTGCTGCGGCTCGACCTCTAGCTCAGCGCGCTGCTGGTCGCGACCCAGCGGTCGAGGACGCTCGACGCGGCGCCGGAGTCGACCACCTCCCCGGCCTGGGCGATCGCCGCCGTCATGCGGTCGGCGAGCGCGCCGTCGGCGCGTGCGTCGGCCGCGACCAGGCCGGCGGCCGCGTTGAGCAGCACCGCGTCGCGCACCGCGCCCGGCTCCCCCGCGACGAACCGGCGTACGACGTCGGCGTTGGTCGCGGCGTCGCCGCCGCGCAGCGCGTCGGCATTCGCGACGGGGACACCCAGCGCGGTCGGGTCCAGGCTCGACTCGGCGACCGTGCCGTCGCGGACCTCCCACACGTGCGACGTCGTCGACGTCGTGAGCTCGTCGAGCCCGTCGTCGCCGCGGAACACCAGGGCCGACGTGCCGCGCAGTGCGAACACCTCGGCCATGACCTTCGCCATCCGCGGGTCGAACACGCCGACCGCCTGCGCCGTCGGGCGCGCCGGGTTGCACAGCGGGCCGAGGAAGTTGAAGACCGTCGGCGACGCCGATGTCCTTGCGGGACACGGCGGCGTGCCGCAGCGCGGGGTGGAAGACCGGCGCGAAGCAGAAGGTGATGCCGGCCGTCGAGCGCGCACTGAGCGGTGGCGGCCGGATCAAGGTCGATGACGACGCCGAGGGCCTCGAGCACATCAGCCGATCCGCAGGCCGACGACGCGGCGCGGTTGCCGTGCTTGACGACGCGTACGCCGGCGCCGGCGACGACGAGAGCGGCCATCGTCGAGATGTTCACGGTGTGCGCGCGGTCACCGCCGGTGCCGCAGGTGTCGGCGATCGGGCCGGCGACCTCGACGCGGCGCGAGTGCGACAGCATCACGTCGACGAGCGCACTCACCTCGGCCGGCGACTCGCCTTTGGCGCGCAGCGCGACGGCGAAGCCCGCCACCTGCGACGGGCTAGCCTCGCCGTCCATGATCTGGCCCATCGCCCACGACGCCTGGTCGGCGTCGAGGTCGGTGCCGGCGATGAGGGCGCCGAGCACGCCCGGCCAGCTGGACAAGTCTCTAGCGGGCGAGGTGCTGGTCGAGGCTCTTGTAGAGGGCGGCCCGGTCGACGTGCAGCAGGGGCGCCGTGTCGGCCAGCCGCTGCGCGGCGTCGTGCAGGTCGGCGTACGCCTGGAGGAGTGCGCTGATCGACGCGGTCACGACCGCGTTGTAGTCGTGGTTGAACGCGATGCCGCACCGCGGGCAGCGACCGCCGTTGCCCTCCGCCACGACCTGCGCGAGGTTGAAGCTCTCGCCGCAGGATCCGCACCAGCCGTCGAGGTTCACGCGTGCTCCTTCTGCCGCGCGACGGCGGCCTCTGCGACCTGCGCATTGGTGGTGCCGCCGAGCAGGGTGACCGCGGTCGCGGCCAGCTCGTACGGGTCGAGCGGGTGCATGACGACGGCGTCGGCCTGCGACCACTTGGCCAGCCAGCGGTCGTCGCGGCGGCCGATCAGGACGATGACGGGCGGGCAGCCGATGTCGGAGTTCTTCAGCTCGCGGCAGATGCCGAGGCCGCCGGAGGGCCACGCCTCGCCGTCGAGGACCAGCAGGTCGGCCAGCCCGTCCTCGACCGCGCGGATGACCTGGTCGCCCTCGTCGGCCATCAGGTAGGTCACGTCGTCGATGCCCGCGGCCGGCGAGCGGCCGAGCGCCAGGCGCACCTGGTCGCGGACGGTGTCCAGACGCGTGTAGACGAGCACGGTGGTCATGCGCGCAGGGTATCGCCTCGGCTCGGTGGTCCCCGACTTGTCCGCGCGTCAGCCGCGAGCGATACTGAGAACCGTTCTCATCAGGTAGGACGGCGCTCGGAGGTGACGGCATGGCGACCCCGGCCCCGGCTGACGGCCGGCTCACCCCGCAGCGGCGCGCCGTCCTCGACGTGCTCCGGTCGTCGCACGACCACCCGACCGCGCAGGACGTGTTCCACCGGGTGAGCCGCACGACTCCGGGCATCGGCTTCGCGACCGTCTACCGCGCGCTCGACATGCTCGTCGCCACCGGCCAGGCGCGTGAGCTGTCGCTCGGCGACGCGGCCGCGCGCTTCGACGCCAACGTCGACGACCACGACCACCTGGTGTGCGACGGGTGCGGCCGCGCGGTCGACCTCGACCCGGCGCTCACCACTCGTGTCCTCAACCAGGTGTCCACCGACTCCGGCTTCGAGGTCACCGGCTACGACCTGCAGTTCCGCGGCCGCTGCCCGGACTGCCGCAAGGCCGTCGTACCTTCCCGTCCCGTCCCAGCGAAGTAGAGGAGTCACCATGCCCAAGCTCCACGGCAGCCAGACGCACGAGAACCTCAAGGAGGCGTTCGCCGGCGAGAGCCAGGCCAACCGCCGCTACCTCTACTTCGCCCGCAAGGCCGACATCGAGGGCTACTCCGAGATCGCCGGTCTCTTCCGCGACACCGCGGAGGGCGAGACCGGGCACGCGTTCGGCCACTTCGACTTCCTCGCCGAGGTCGGCGACCCGGCGACCGGCTGCCCGGTCGGGTCGACCGCCGAGAACCTGCACTCCGCGGTCGAGGGAGAGACCTACGAGTTCACCGAGATGTACCCGGGCTTCGCGCGCACGGCTCGCGAGGAGGGCTTCGAGGAGGTCGCCGAGTGGATGGAGACGCTGGCGCGCGCCGAGAAGTCGCACGCGGGTCGCTTCGCCAAGGGCCTCGAGTCCGTCAAGGCGCAGTCGTAGTCGTGCTGACTCACGACGACCTGGTCCTCGACGCGTCGGCGTACGCCGAGGAGCGGCCGGCCCGGCGGGCGAAGGCCATCGCCTACAAGAAGAACCGGCGCGTCTCCGTCGGCGACCTCGTCACGCTGCTGTTCGAGGACCGCGAGACGCTGCTGTTCCAGACCCAGGAGATGGTCTTCGCCGAGGGCATCAGCGACCACGCGGCGGTGCAGGCCGAGCTCGACACCTACAACCCGCTGCTGCCGTCGTCGCACGAGCTGTCCGCGACGCTGTTCATCGAGATCCCGGACATGGCGACGCTCAAGGCGGAGCTGCCGCGGCTGGTGGGCATCGAGAACTCTGTGTCGCTCACTGTCGGCGACGCCGTCGTGCCGGCCGTCGGTGAGGGCGGGCGGTCGCGGTCGGACTACACCTCGACCGTGCACTACCTCCGGTTCCGCTTCTCGGACGAGGAGCGCGACGCCTTCCGCGACCCGTCGGTGCCGGTGGCGCTCACCGTCGACCACGAGAACTACTCGGAGTCGACCCCCGTCGCCGGTGACGCTCGCCTGAGCCTCATCCGCGACCTCGCCCTCACCTGAGCGCGGGTCCACTCCGCGCATCCAGCACCAAGAGCTGCCACTTGCGCTGACCGCTCGTGCTCAGCCGCCCTCGGAGAGGCGCGCTCTTGGTGCTGAGTGCGCGGGCAGGGGAGCTATCAGCACCAAGAGCCGCCGTCGTCGCTGCCCGCCGGTGCTCATCCGACCCGCGACGGGGCGGCCTCTTGGTGCTCGTAGCGCCTGCGGGGGACGTCCAGCGACTCAGAACCTGTCGCGCAGCCAGCGCAACGTCTCGCCCATGGTCGCGCGGACAACCTCGCGACGGGTTGAGCCCGCGCCGGGCCTGCCGGCCCGCGTCCACCACAACGGCCACGGTGGCGACCAACCAGGCAACGAAAGCCGCGAGGGCAACCTCCCCCGGAACGTCCGTGATCGCGGCCAGCGAGAAGGTGGCGGCGCCCAGGAGTCCCAACACGAGCAACGCGAGAACGACGACTCGACGCGCTAGCGGGGTCGGCGCGTGGGGGAAGTCGGCGTACGACGGCGGGGTGGGGGCTCGTCCTCGAGGGCGGCCATCGCCTCGCGCAGGATCACCCGGCGGACGTGGTTGCGGCCCTCTACCGTCACGCGCGCGGTGATCGAGACGAACGGCTCCTGGCTGCCGTCGGCGCGCGTCGTCACGTCGACGCCGAGCACCTGCGGGTCGGCGAGCAGCGCGCCGTCGACCTCGCCGCCCTCGACCAGCGCGGCCATCGCCTGGGTGATCCGCTCGGCCGCGTCGCGAGCAGTGACGCCGGCCGGGAGCGGGACCTTCACGGTCGCCACTGAGTAGCCGCGGGAGAAGTTGGAGACGACCTCGAGGTCGCCGTTGCGCACGTGGTGCAGCACGCCGTCGTCGCCGCGGATGCGCGTCAGCCGCAGCGAGACCGACTCGACGATCCCGTCGACTCCCCCGGCGCTGACCGAGTCGCCGACGCTGTACTGGTCCTCGACCAGGACGAAGAAGCCGCTGATGACGTCGCGGACCAGCTGCTGCGCGCCGAAGCCGACGGCGAGGCCGACCACCCCGGCGCCGGCGAGCAGCGGGCCGATCTGCACGCCGACCTGCGCCAGCACGGTGACGGTGGCGATGCTCCACACCACGACGCTGATGGTGCTGACGACCAGCCCGCTCAGCGTGCGCGTCCGCAGCTCGAAGCGCTCGTCCAGCCGGCTCGAGTCGGTGACGCGGCGCAGCGCCCGCGGGATCGCCCGGCGGGAGATCGAGACGACGAGCGCGGCCAGCAGGACGACGAAGACGCATCGGCCCGCGTTGAGGATCACGCCGCGGGCGGTGTCACCGAGCGCGAGAGAGGTCGAGGTCACCCGGGAAGGCTAGTGGCCTAGTTGGGCTTGGCGGTGGGGCCGCGCCACGGGATGCCGACCGTGTGGGTCCAGCAGTTGGGGCCCGGGTTGTACGACGAGAGCCGCTCCTGGCAGATCGGGCAGCTGCGCTTGCCGTCGTTGGCCTTCGGGACGGGCTTGAGCGTCGCGCCGGTGGGGCGGGTGCCCGAGGCCATGCTTCCTCCCGAAAGGCTGGCCGCGGACGGCCGATCTGGACGGTTCAGCGGTGGGCAGTCTAGGTCCCAAGATCACCACCGGTCAACGAAACCCCAGGTCAGAGCCCTGTCAGGGGTTAGGCGATGGTCCAGGTGTCAGCGCTGGACAGCAGAGCGGCCAGGTCGCCCGGGCCCTTGGAGGCGGTCGCGGCGTCGATCTGGGCGGTGATGCCCGCGCCGTACGCCGGGCGGTCCACGTCGCGGAAGATCCCGAGCGGCGTCGGAGACGACGGGCCATGGGCCAGCCGGGACAGCGCGAAGGCGAGGCCCGGGTTGTCCGCGTGCTCGTCGTGGACCAGCAGCGCGTCGACGCCGACGTCCGCGACCTCGACGATCTCGCAGTTGCCGTGGCCGGCCATCACCACGCCGCGGGAGCCGTCGGGGCCGAACCGGATCGGCTCGCCGTGCTTGAGCCGGATCTGGAAGTCCTCCTTGGTGTCCTTCGACGTGATGTTCAGGAAGGCGTCGTCGTTGAAGATGTTGCAGTTCTGGTAGATCTCGACGAACGACGCGCCGCGGTGGGCGTGCGCGCGACGCAGCACCTCGGTGAGGTGCGGACGGTCCACGTCGAGCGTGCGCGCGACGAACGACGCCTCCGCGCCGAGCGCGACGGAGATCGGGTTGAACGGGTGGTCGACCGAGCCGAACGGCGTCGACTTGGTCACCTTGCCCGCTTCGGACGTCGGCGAGTACTGGCCCTTGGTCAGCCCGTAGATCTGGTTGTTGAACATCAGGATCGTCAGGTCGACGTTGCGACGCAGCGCGTGGATCAGGTGGTTGCCGCCGATCGAGAGCGCGTCGCCGTCGCCGGTGACGACCCACACGTCGAGGTCGGGCCGCGACACCGCGAGCCCGGTCGCGATCGCCGGCGCGCGGCCGTGGATCGTGTGGAAGCCGTAGGTGTTCATGTAGTACGGGAAGCGGCTCGAGCAGCCGATGCCGGAGACGAAGACGACGTCCTTCGGCGCGCGCCGAACTCCGGGATGACCGACTGGACCGCGGCGAGGATCGCGTAGTCACCGCAGCCCGGGCACCAGCGCACCTCCTGGTCGGAGGTGAAGTCGCTGCTTGGTCAGCGCGACCGGCTCGCCGCCGGTGGAGACCACGTCCTCGGTGATGCTCACTGCGCGCTCCGCATCTGCTCGATCTTGTCGGCGATCTCGGCGGCCGTGAACGGCCGGCCCTGCACCTTGTTCAGCCCCTGCGCGTCGACGAGGAACTCCGAGCGGAGGACCTTCACCAGCTGGCCCAGGTTCATCTCCGGCACCAGCACCTTCGGGTAGCGGCGTACGACGTCGCCGGTGTTGGCCGGGAACGGGTTGAGGTGCGTGAAGTGCGCCTGCGCCACCTTCGCACCGCCCTGCCGGGCCCGGCGTACGGCGGCCCTGATCGGACCCCAGCTCGAGCCCCAGCCGAGCACGAGCAGGTCCGCGTCGCCGTCCGGGTCGTCGACCTCGAGCGGCGGGATGTCCTTGGCGATGCCCGCGACCTTCGCCGCGCGCAGCTCGGACATCCGCTGGTGGTTGGCCGGGTCGTAGCTGATGTTGCCCGAGCCGTCGCTCTTCTCGATGCCGCCGATGCGGTGCATCAGGTCCGGCGTGCCGGGGATCGCCCACGGCCGCGCGAGCGTCTCCGGGTCGCGCAGGAACGGCCAGAACTCCGGCGTCCCGTCGGCCTTCTCGTGGTTGAACCCGGAGGCGAAGTCCACGTGCAGGTCGGGCAGGTCGTCGACCTCGGGCAGTCGCCAGGGCTCGGTGCCGTTGGCGAGGTAGCCGTCGGTGAGCAGGAAGACCGGCGTGCGGTACTTCGTCGCGATACGTGCGGCCTCGATCGCCGCGGTGAAGCAGTGCGCCGGCGAGTACGCCGCGACGATCGGCACCGGCGACTCGCCGTGCCGGCCGTAGAGCGCCTGCAGCAGGTCGCTCTGCTCGGTCTTGGTCGGCAGCCCGGTCGACGGGCCGCCGCGCTGGATGTTGATGATGATCAGCGGCAGCTCGACCGAGACCGCGAGCGAGATCGTCTCGCTCTTCAGCGCGATGCCCGGGCCGCTGGTCGTCGTGACGCCGAGCGACCCGCCGAAGGACGCGCCCAGTGCCGCGCCGATCGCCGCGATCTCGTCCTCGGCCTGCAACGGTGCGCACGCCGAAGTTCTTGTGCTTGCTGAGCTCATGGAGGATGTCGGACGCCGGCGTGATCGGGTAGCTGCCGAGGAAGAGCGGCAGCCCGCTGCGGGTCGACGCCGCGATCAGCCCGTACGCCGTCGCCGTGTTGCCGCTGATGTTGCGGTAGGTGCCGGGAGCCGCGGCCTGCGGGCGGACGACGTACGACGACGCGAACAGCTCGGCCGTCTCGCCGAAGTTCCAGCCGGCCTTGAGCGCGCTTGAGGTTGGCCTCGAGGATCGCCGGCTTGCTCTTGCGAACTTGGTGGTCAGCCACTCCTCGGTGCCGTCGATCGGCCGGCCGTACATCCAGCGACATCAGGCCGAGCGCGAACATGTTCTTCGTCCGCTCGGCGTCCTTCTTGCTGAGTCGATGCCGGCGACCGCGCCCATCGTCATCGACGTGATGCTGCAGCCTGGTAGAGCGTGTAGGCCGTCGAGGCTGCCGTCGTCGAGCGGGTTGGTGGCGTAGCCGACCTTCTCCAGGTTGCGCTCGGTGAACGCGTCCTCGTTGACGATCAGCGTGCCGCCGGGCGGCAGGTCGGAGATGTTGCTCTTCAGCGCGGCCGGGTTCATCGCGACCAGCACGTCGGGCGCGTCGCCCGGCGTCATGATGTCGTGGTCGGAGAAGTGGATCTGGAAGCCCGCTGACGCCGGCGATCGTGCCGGCTGGGGCGCGGATCTCGGCCGGGAAGTCAGGCAGCGTCGCGAGGTCGTTGCCGAACGCCGCGGTCGCGTCGGTGAACCGGTCCCCGGTCAGCTGCATGCCGTCTCCGGAGTCGCCGGCGAAGCGGATGACGACCCGGTCGAGCTCGTTGACCGTCTTGTGCCCCGCAGTCGTCGTCACGATCACATTCTGTCACCCGCCGAGCCGCCCGCAGAGGGTCTTTGGTCCCTACGATCGACGCGTGTCCTCCCACGGCAGCGGCTCCCTCGACGGCGTCTACCTCGACCACGCCTCCGGCACGCCGCTGCACCCCGCGGCCCGCGAGGTGCTGCTCGCGGCGTACGACGAGGGCTGGGCCGACCCGTCGCGCCTGCACTCGCCCGGACGTCGCGCCCGCGGGCTGCTCGACGCCGCCCGCGAGCAGGTCGCCGGCCTTCTCGGCGCCCGCCCGGACGAGGTCTCCTTCACCGCCAGCGGTACGACGGCCGTGCACGCCGGCCTGCAGGGGCTGCTGGCCGCGCGGGCCCGCGTCGGGCGGCATCTCGTGACGAGCGCGGTCGAGCACTCCTCGGTCCTCGCGCGTCGCCGCGGCGCTGGAGGCGAGCGGTGGCGGCGCCTCGCTGGTCGAGGTGTCCGAGACCGGTGTGGTCGGCGTCGAGTGCCTGGTCGAGTCGCTCGCCGAGGTCACCGCCGCGGTGTCGCTGCAGCACGCCAACCACGAGGTCGGCAGCCTCCAGCCGGTCGCGCAGGTCGCGGAGATCTGCCGCGCGGCCGGCGTACCGCTGCATGTCGACGCGGCGCCGTCGGTGGGCCGGGTGCCGGTCGACGTCGATCAGCTCGGCGCGTCGGTGCTCAGCGCGTCGGCGCGCAAGTGGGGCGGGCCGCCCGGCGTCGGCGTGCTGGTCGTCCGCAAGGGCACCCGCTGGCGGTCGACCGCGCCGGAGGACGAGCGCGAGTCCGGCCGATCACCCGGCTTCGTCAACCTGCCGGCGATCGCGGCCGCCGCAGCGGCCCTCGACGCGGTGTGCCGCGAACGCGAGGGTGAGGCGGCCCGGCTCGCGCCCATGGTCGACCGGATCCGGGGCGCGATCCCGATGCTCGTCACCGACGTCGAGGTGGTCGGTGAGCCGTCGCATCGGTTGCCGCACCTCGTGACGTTCTCCGTCCTGTACGTCGACGGCGAGGCGCTGGTGACCGAGCTGGACACGCCGAGGCATCGCGGTGTCGAGCGGCTCGGCCTGCGCGTCGACGGCGCTGCAGCCGAGCCACGTGCTGGCGGCGATGGGCGTGCTGACCGAGGGCAACATGCGCGTCTCACTCGGCCGCGACACCACTGACGCCGACGTCGACGCGCTGCTCGCCGCCGTACCCGAGGTCGTCGGCCGCCTGCGCGAGGCGAGCGGGGTGACCGGCCGATGAGTCCACCGACCGACAGCAACCCGGAGCCGGCGCTGTCGCTCGACACCCTCGGCAAGCACTGCCCGGTCCCGGTGATCGAGCTGGCCAAGCACATCGAGGATGTCGCCGTCGGCGAGGTCGTCGAGGTGCGGAGCGACGACCCCGCCTCGCGTCGTCGACATGCCGGTCTGGTGCCGGATGAAGGGCCACACCTACGTCGGCGCGTTCCCCGCCGACGACGGAAAACGACTGCACGTCCGCCGCGACCACTAGACCTCCTCGACTTCACCCACTGCCACGTCGAAATTCGGCCCGGATCGACCGAAAATCCGACGTCGGAGTGGGTGAAGTCGGGCAGGGTGAGCGGATGACGACGTACTGGCCGATCTTCGGACTGACCCTCACGACGCCGCGCCTGGTGCTGCGGCCGCCGACCGACGACGACTTCCCCGGACTTCTCGCCGCGATCGACGCCGGCATCCACGACCCGTCGGTGATGCCGTTCCTGCTGGCGTGGACGGACAAGCCGCGCGAGGAGCGCGAGCGCGACTCGGTGCAGTGGTGGTGGCGCCAGCGCGCGGAGTGGAAGCCCGACGACTGGTCGCTGCCGCTCGGGGTCTTCCTCGACGGCCGCGCCGTCGGCATGCAGGACATGGCCGCGCGCCAGTACGCCGTCCTGCGCGTGGTCGACACCGGCTCGTGGCTCACCCAGGACGTGCAGGGCCAGGGGCTCGGCAAGGAGATGCGCGCGGCGGCGCTGCACCTCGCCTTCGAGTGCCTCGGTGCGGAGGTCGCCGAGTCGGGTGCCTTCACCGACAACGCGAGCTCGCTGGGCGTCTCGCGCGCGCTCGGCTACGTCGACAACGGGACGCACCGGCACGCGCCACGCGGCACCGCGGTGACGACGCAGTACCTGAAGCTGACCCGCGAGGCCTGGCTCGAGCGCCGCGACTCGATGCCGCCGGTCGAGGTCAGCGGCCTGGAGCCCTGCCTGCCGATGTTCGGCCTTCCGGCAATCAGCTGATTGTGCTATCGTGTAGCACATGGAACGCATCGGCGTGCGTGAGCTTCGGCAGTCCGCCAGTCGCTACCTCGACCGGGTGAAGGTCGGCGAGACGATCGAGGTCACCGAGCACGGTCGGCTCATCGCCCTGCTGGTGCCGCCCGGTCCCGGCCTGGATTGGGAGAGGATGATCGCCTCGGGCGCGGTCCTTCCGGGGCGCGGCGACGTCCTCTCCGTCGAGCCGATCCGTCGGTCCGGCCATGACGCGACTGCCGCGCTCGCCGAGCTGCGCGCCTCCGACCGGTGATCTACCTCGACTCCTCGGCGATCGTGAAGCTCGTGATCGCCGAGTCGGAGACGACGGCGCTGCGTTTCTACCTGCGCAGGAACGCCGACACTCCCCGGGTGACCTGCGCGCTGGCAGCCGTGGAGGTGGTTCGAGCAGTTCGGAGTGCCGGCGCTCCCGCGATCGCACGGGCTCGAGAGGTCCTGCGCACGCTCAACCAGTTCGCGCTCACCCCGGACCTGCTCGACGAGGCAGCGGATCTGCCCGCAGAGCAGCTGCGCAGCCTCGACGCGATTCATCTGGCGGCAGCAGCGAGGCTCGGTCCGGGCCTGCAGGCACTGGTGTGCTACGACGTCCGACTGCGCGCGGCCGCCGAGTCGCTCGGCCTGCCGACCGCGGCACCCGCTCGTCGCTAGGGGTTAAGGGCTAGCGAGGTGCGGGCCGACCTCGGCCGCGGCAGCGTCGCCGTACGCCGAGGCGAGCCGGGTGAGGAAGGGCTCGCGAGACACGGCGTACTCCTGGGTGCCGACCGTCTCCAGCACGTACGTCGCGAGCAGCGTCCCGACCTGGGCGCTCCGCTCCAGCGACAGACCCCATGCCTGCGCCGAGAGGAAGCCGGCGCGGAACGCGTCGCCGACCCCGGTCGGGTCGGCCTTGCGCTCCTCCGGCACGACCGGCACCTCGATCGCGGCCTCGCCCTTGCGCTCGACGATGCAGCCCTTGGCGCCGAGTGTCGTCACGCGGGTCTCGACCCGAGACAGCACGTCGTCGGAGGTCCAGCCGGTCTTGCTCTCGATCAGCGCGGCCTCGTAGTCGTTGGTGATGAGGAAGCGCGCGCCGTCGACGAGCCGCTCGATGCCCGGGCCGTCGAGGCTGGACAGCTGCTGGCTCGGGTCCGCGACGAACGCGATGCCGCTCGCCTTCGCCTCGGCCGTGTGCCGCACCATCGCCTCGGGGTCGTTGGGGCTGACGACGACGAGGTCGAGCCCGCCGGCCCGCGACGCGATCGGCGCCAGCTCGATCTCGCGCGCCTCGCTCATCGCGCCGGGGTAGAAGGTCGCGATCTGGCACTGGTCGGCGTCGGTGGTGCAGAAGAAGCGGGCGGTGTGCTTCAGGTCGCTGACGTGCACCCCGGTCGTGTCGACCCCGGCCCGGTCGAGCCAGGCCTGGTAGTCGGTCCAGTCCGCGCCGACCGCGCCGACCAGCAGCGGGGTCAGGCCGAGCTGCGCCATGCCGTACGCGATGTTGGCCGCGACGCCGCCACGGCGCCGGTCGAGGTCGTCGGCGAGGAAGGACAGCGACAGCCGGTGCAGCTGGTCCGGCAGCAGCTGGTCGGCGAACTTCCCCTGGAAGGTCATCAGGTAGTCGGTCGCGATGGACCCGGTCACGGCGATGCGCATGGTCCGGCAGCCTAGTAGCGTCGGGGTGACTCACTGAATCGATGAGAGGTACGCCGATGACCCCCGACCTGACCGCGATCGCCGCCCGGATCCCGCTCGAGGCCTTCGCCGCCGGGAAGGTCGAGTGCCTGGACGAGATCCTGGCGCCGGACTACGTCGTGCACGTGCTGCCGGCCGAGGGCACCGGCGGCGCCGACGTGCTGTGCGGCCTGATCGGCCGGCTGCGCTCGGCGTTCCCCGACCTGGCTTACTCGATCGACGACGCGATCGTGTCCGGCTCGACGGTCGCGATGCGCGCCACGGCGAGCGGAACCCAGACCGGGCAGCTGCAGAGCCTGCCCCCCACCGGCAAGCGGGCGAGCTGGACCGAGATGCACTTCCTGCGCTTCGACGGCGAGAAGGTGGTCGAGCACTGGGGCGTCGCGGACGAGTTCGCCGCGCTGCAGCAGCTCGGCATCAAGGCGCATGCGATGCCCGCCGTGCTCGACATCCTGGCGGGCCGCGAGATCCGCATCCCGGACAGCGCCAAGGCCCTGGTCGACGGCTACGAGGCCTACGGCTCCTAGCGGTACGACGGCCGCCCGGGTCAGTCGTAGTTGCGGATCATCCGGACGTTGGCGGCGATCGCGAGGACCAGGCAGACCGCCATGACCGCGAACCCAGCGGCGATCCGCGCCCAGTCGAGGTCCTCCAGGATCAGCGACCGCAGCGCCTCCATGACGTAGGTCACCGGGTTGAAGGTGGCCGTGATCTCCATCGGCCGGGTCAGCTGGTCCCGGGGCACGAAGTTGGGCGTGAGGAACAGCAGCGGGAAGAAGATCATCCCGCCTGACTGGGTGGCCGCCGCACTCCGCGACTTCAGCGCGATCAGCTGCATCGCCGCCGAGAACGCGACGCCCCAGCCCGCGGCGAGCAGCACGATCAGCACCAGTCCGAGCGGACCGGACTCGATGTGGACCCCGAAGGGCCAGGCGATCAGGACCATCGCGAGGGTGATCAGCACGCCTTTGGCCGCCTCGGCGAAGAGCCGGCCGAGGACGATCGACGTACGCGAGATCGGGGTGGCCCGCAGCTTGTCGAAGTAGCCGCCCTCGATGTCCTCGACCAGGTACAGCGAGGCGCTGCCGAACGATGCGGCGAGCAGGAGGGAGACGGGCAGCTGGAAGGCGGCGTAGGACTGCCCGTGGAGGAACGGCGTCCCGCCCGACGGGAAGACCCGGCCGGCCTGACCGACGTTGACGACCAGGAAGAACAGCGGGATGAACACTGTCGGGAACGTCGCCTCTGGCGTGCGCAGGGCTTCGCGAAGCGCGCGCTTCCCGAGGATCCAGGACTGGGACGCCGCATTCACGCCGACACCTCCTGGACGTCGCCGGCGACCCGCTCGCGGGTGCGGCCGGTGGCGTCGAGGAACACCTCGTCGAGCGTCGGCGTCTCCTTCGACTTCCGGCGCTTCTTCAGCTCGGACTTGAGCGCTCGGGGCGTGCCTTCGCGCACGATCTTCCCTTCGTCGATGATCGCGATCCGGTCGCAGAGCTGGTCGGCCTCCTCGAGGTACTGCGTGGTGAGGAAGACCGTCGTGCCGAGCGCGTTGATACGGCGCACCTCGTCCCAGACGACCAGCCGGCTGGCCGGGTCGAGCCCGGTGGTCGGCTCGTCGAGGAAGAGGACCGTCGGCTCGTGCACCAGAGCCGACGCGAGGTCGAGCCGGCGCTTCATCCCGCCGCTGTAGGTCTTGACCCGCCGGTCGGCCGCGTCGACGAGGTCGACCAGCTCGAGCAGCTCAGCCGCCTTGCGGCCGGCCTGCTCCGGAGTCATGCCGAACAGCCGCCCCTGCAGCACCAGCAGCTCGCGGCCGGTCTGCCGCACGTCGAGCCCAGCGTCCTGCAGGGCGACGCCGATGTGCCGACGCGCCTCGTCCGGCCGGCTCGCCACGTCGACACCAGCGACCCGGGCGCGGCCGGAGGTGATCCCCATCAGGGTGGTGAGCATCCGCACGGTGGTCGACTTGCCGGCTCCGTTGGGACCGAGGAAGCCGAACACCTCGCCGGCGGCGACCGAGAGGTCGACGCCGCGGACCGCCTCGACGTCCTCGCCACCCCGGGTGGAGAACCGCTTGACCAGCTGCTCGGCCTCGATCGCCGGTGGTGCTGTCGATGCTGTCGATGACGTCATGCCGCGGGACCCTATAGATCAGGTCCGACAACGTCGCGGCGATTGACCAGGCAGGTACGCGGAGGGACTAGACCAGCTCGAGCAGCATGGCGGCGCCCTGGCCGACGCCGACGCACATCGTCGCGAGCCCGCGCCGGCCGCCTTCGCGCTCGAGCCGGCCGAGCAGTGTCACGACGAGGCGCGCACCGCTGCAGCCCAGCGGGTGGCCCAGCGCGATCGCACCGCCGTCGGCGTTGACGATCGCGTCGTCGACGTCCATCCGGCGCAGGCAGGAGATGACCTGGGCCGCGAACGCCTCGTTGATCTCGACCGCGTCGAGGTCGGCATAGCCCCAGCCCGCGCGGGCCAGCGCCTTCTCGGTCGACGGCACCGGTCCGAGGCCCATCAGGCCCGGCTCGACTCCCGCGGCGGCGGAGGTGACGACGCGCGCCCGTGGCGTGAGACCGAGTCGCGACAGCGCGGACTCGCTGGCGACCACGATGGCCGCCGCGCCGTCCGACAGCGGTGACGCGCTGCCGGCGGTGACGATCCCGTCGGCACGGAACGCCGGCCGCAGCGCAGCCAGCTTCTCCATCGTCGTGCCCGGCCGCGGGCCCTCGTCGGTCGTGACCGCGCCGGCCTTCGTCTCGACCGCCACGATCTCCGCGTCGAAGCGGCCGTCCTTCTGCGCGGCGACCGCGCGGTCCTGCGACCGCAGCCCCCAGGTGTCGGACTCCTCGCGGCTGATGCCGTCGAGGATCGCCAGCTCCTCCGCGGTGTCGCCGAGGGTGATCGTGGTGTTCGGACGCGCGGCGAGCGTCGGGTTGACCAGTCGCCAGCCGAGCGACGTGTCGAAGACCTCCGGCGCCTTGGCCCACGGCGTACCGGCCTTCGTCATGACATACGGCGCCCGCGTCATCGACTCGACCCCGCCGGCGACGACGACGTCGGCCTCGCCGCTTCGGATCTGCGCGGCTGCGGCCGAGATGGCGGTGAGGCCGCTGGCGCACAGGCGATTCACGGTGAAACCGGGCACGTCGACCGGGAAGCCGGCGAGCAGCAGCGCCATGCGCGCGACGTTGCGGTTGTCCTCACCCGCCTGGTTGGCGGCGCCGAGGACCACCTCGTCGACGCTCGCCGGGTCGACGCCGGCCCGCTCGACCGCCGCCCCGACCGCGATCGCGGCCAGGTCGTCGGGACGCACCCCGGCGAGCGCGCCGCCGTACCGGCCCATCGGCGTGCGGACGCCACCCACCAGGAATGCCTCAGTCATGGCAGCAACGATACGGAACCGGCGCTCGCTACTTCGCGTCCAAGGGGTCACGATCCGTCCAGGAGGGCTGCTATGAGCAGGCGAGCGTCAGTAGGTGTGCCGATCGGGGTGGCGGCGGCGGTGATCGCCGCGGTGTTCCTCGGCGTGGTGCTCCGCGACGACGGCGGGCGTCCAGCGCCCCTCCCCCTGTCGTTGGCGGCCAGCGGGCGCAGCGGCGCCGAGTCGGCGACGGCGGACGCGAAGATGGCGGCCGGCGCACCGACCGCGGGCAGCACGTCGTACCGCTTCGTCGGCGCCGTCCCGGCCGACCTGCCGGACGAGGCCAAGGTCTACCAGCTCGAGGACGGCGCTCCGGCGAAGGCCGACGTACGCCGCCTCGCTGACGCGCTCGGCCTGAGCGGCGACATCACGTCGGAGGAAGGCGCGCTCGTCGTCCGCGACGGCGAGTGGGTCCTGCGCGTGTCGACGTCGGCGAGTCGGATGTGGAGCTTCTACCGCGAGGTCAAGCCGGTCTGCGAGCCGCTGCCCGCGGGCGCCGAGCCGGCTCTGAGCGACGAGTACGCGAAGCGCGGCTGTGGCCAGTCGACGCCCGGCTCGGACAGCGGCGAGGGCGCCGCGGGCATCTGCCAGGCGGGCGTGGAGTCCCCCTGCAACGACACGCCGGAGACGAAGCCGGACGAGACGACCGCCGACCCCGCGCCGGACTCGGCGTCCGGATCCGGTACGACGTCGAGCGGCGGCGGCTCGTCCGGCAGCGCCGGGACCGCCGTCGCGCCGCCGCCGCCGAACGCGGCCGACCAGCCGGTCATGAGCTGCCCCGAGCCCGCACCCTGCCCACCCGACACGAAGTGCGCCGCGGTCGCCTGCGCGCCGTACGAGGAGCCGAAGCCGCTCCCGCTCGGCTCGGAGTCCGACGCCCGCCGTACCGCGCAGAAGGTCTTCGACGCGGCCGGCATCGGCAACGGCGCGACGATCCGCGTGGACCGCGGGTACGACGCGTGGTTCATCAGCGCGACGGTTCACGTCGCCGGGCTCGAGGTCGTCGGCCTGGGCCACTCGGTCAGCGTCGACGCGGACGGCAAGGTCCGCGACGCGTCCGGCACCCTGGCGGTCGAGAAGGTGCTCGACACCTACCCGCTGATCACCCCGCAGGCCGGCCTCGACCGGCTCGAGAAGCAGTACGGCGACATCCGCATCATGATCGACTGCGCGCCCCCGGCACCCGGCAGCGAGGCGACGACGACGTCATGCGGCCCCCCGATGGAGCCGCAGGTGCTCGACGTCACCGGCGTACGCCTCGGCCTGCTCTTCTCCCCGATCTGGGACAACGAGAAGGAGACCGTCTTCCTGGTGCCGGCGTGGGTCTACGAGATCAAGGGCCGCGACTACCCCGAGTCGATCATGGCGATCCCGGACGAGTACCTGACGACGGTCGCGCCGCCGCAGCCGAGCGACGGCGTCGTGGTCGACCCGGGCGTTCCCGAGCCGGCGCCCGGCCAGGTCGACCCGGCCGCGCCGACCGAGCCGAAGCCCGACGCCCCGGTCGCGCCCGAGAGCGCCCAGAGCGAGCCCCGCCCCACCTCCAGCTGACCCCCACTCGGGTGAGGGCGGGTGGGGCTCTAGGGTCGCGGTATGCGGCAGCTGGTCCCGACGGTCGAGGACGATCCCGATCTGTGGTCGGTCTACGCGCCGCCGGACCGGCCGTGGATCCGGGCCAACATGGTCGCCAGCGCCGACGGCGCGGCCACCGCGGACGGCCGCGCGCAGGGGCTGAGCAGCGACACCGACCGGCACCTGTTCCGCATCCTGCGCGCGCTGTCCGACGTCGTGCTGGTCGCGGCGGGCACGGTGCGCGACGAGAAGTACGGCCCGGCCAGGCTGCCTGACGAGATGACCGCTCGGCGTACGGCGGCGGGCAGGCCGGCCCAGCCGACGCTGGCGGTCGTGTCCAGATCGCTCGACCTGGACTGGACGTCGCGGCTGTTCACCGAGAGCACCACCCGACCGATCGTCATCACCACGGGGTCGTCCGACGCCGACCGTCGGGCGAAGGCGGCGGAGGTCGCGGACGTCGTCATCGCGGGCGACGACGAGGTGGACCTGCGGGAGGTACGACGGGCGCTGGTCGAGCGCGGTCTGCCGCGCATCCTCACCGAGGGCGGGCCGACGTTCCTGGGTCACCTGGTCGCGGCCGGCGAGCTCGACGAGCTCTGCCTCGCGGTGTCACCGCGGCTGGCCGGCGCGGGTGCGCCGCGCATCGTCACGGGCCCGCCCGCGGAGCTGCGCGACATGACGCTGGCCAGCGTCCTCACCGAGGACGGCTTCCTGTACCTGCGCTACGTCCGCTGACGGGTCGTCCCCGCCGAACCGTGTCCGGATCTGTGCGGATCTACGCGGCGCACCCGGACACGGAACGACGAACGGCGGCCCGAAGGCCGCCGTCGGTCGAGTCAGGGCGCGACTAGCTGAAGCTGTCGCCGCAGGCGCAGGAGCCGGTCGCGTTGGGGTTGTCGATCGTGAAGCCCTGCTTCTCGATCGTGTCGACGAAGTCGATCTTCGCGCCACCGAGGTAGGGCGTGCTCATCCGGTCGGTGACGACCTTGACCCCGCCGAAGTCGATGATCGAGTCGCCCTCGAGCGAGCGCTCGTCGAAGAAGAGCTGGTAGCGCAGGCCGCTGCAGCCGCCGGGCTGGACGGCGACGCGCAGGGCGAGGTCGTCGCGGCCCTCCTGCTCGAGCAGGCTCTTGACCTTCGACGCGGCGACGTCGGTGAGCTGCACGCTCGTCGGAGCGTCCACGGGGGCAGTGGCGGGGTCGACGACGGTCTCGGACATCGGGCGGGCTCCTGGCGAGTCGGTGGTTAGGGGCTCAGTCTCTCACAGCGCACGCAGCCTGACGTCGACTGCGCATGGGTCGAAACGCCCGGCTCAGCGCGACCATTCCCGCGCTGCCCGGCCGGCGACCTCGGCCAGCCAGAGCGCGGCGTCAGCGATCGCGTCGTCCACAGACGGCGCGACGTCGGCGACGGCGTACGCCGCGTCCACACCCGCCGACGCGAGCTCGCGCCGGCCCAGCGACACCTGGCCGGCGAGCGCGACGCACGGCAGGCCGGCGTCGCGCGCCATCGCGGCGACGCCCCACGGCGCCTTCCCACGCGCCGACTGCCAGTCGAGCGAGCCCTCGCCGGTCACGACCAGATCGGCCTTGGCGATGGCCCGGGCCAGCCGCACCAGGCCGAGCACGATCGCCGCACCCGACTCCACCCGGGCGCCGCAGCAGGCGACCAGGCCGGCTGCGGTGCCGCCGGCCGCCCCCATGCCGGGCAGCGCCAGAAGGTCCGGGCAGCCGCGCAGGTCGCGACGCAGCACCTCCGCCCATCGGGTCAGGGCGTTGTCGAGCTCGGCGACCGCCGCGTCATCGGCGCCCTTCTGCGGTCCGAACACGACCGACGCGCCGGCCGGCCCGACCAGCGGGCTGTCGACGTCGGTGGCCGCGATCACGTCGACGTCGGCGAGGCGTGGGTCGAGGCCGCCGGCGTCGATGCGGTCGAGCCCCGCGAGCGCCGCGCCTCCGCGCTCGATCTCTGCGCCGGCCGCATCGAGCAGGCGGGCGCCGAGCGCCGCCGCGACGCCCGCGCCGCCGTCGTTGGTGGCCGACCCACCCAGCCCGACGACGACCTTCTTCGCGCCGGCGTCGAGTGCCGCGCGGATCAGCTCACCTGTGCCGAAGGTCGTCGTACGCCGGGGGTCGCGCTCGTCGGGTGAGAGCCGCCACAGCCCGCTGGCCGCCGACAGCTCAACCACCGCCGTGCCGTCGCCGAGCAGCAGCCACTCGGCCTCGACCGGCCGGCCCAGCGCGTCGCTCACCGTCGCGACGCGCGGTGTCGTCGCCGTCGCCGCGGCGACCGCCGCGACGGTGCCCTCGCCGCCGTCCGCGACCGGTACGACGGTCAGGTGGTCACCCGGCCGGGCCGCGCGCCACCCACTCGCGATGGCCTCCGCCGCAGCGGCGGCCGACAGCGATCCGGCGAAGCTGTCCGGCGCGACGACGACCCGCATACCGCGCAGTCTGCTCGGGAAGCCGTCCAGCGCAATCGGCGTTGCACCCTTGTGAAACCATCGACCCACGCCCAACGCCCGCCGACGGAGCCCGAAGACCCCGTGACCACGACCCGCCCCGAGCCGCAGCTCACGCCTGTCGCGACGCTCCTGCTCGGCCGCCAGGCCCTGCTCGACTCCGAGCGCGGCACGGTGTGCCCCGGAGACCTGCCGACGGCGTCCGACCCGCACCTGGTCGACCGCGCCAAGGCGGCGAAGCACGAGCTCGGCAGCCGGGTCTTCATCCTCGGCCACCACTACCAGCGCGACGAGGTCATCCAGTTCGCCGACGTCACCGGCGACTCGTACAAGCTCGCGCAGGAGGCGGCGGCGCGGCCCGAGGCGGAGTTCATCGTCTTCTGCGGCGTGCACTTCATGGCCGAGAGCGCGGACATCCTCACCGGGCCGCACCAGCAGGTGATCCTTCCCGACCTCGCGGCCGGCTGCTCGATGGCCGACATGGCGCAGCTCGAGCAGGTCGAGGACTGCTGGGACCAGCTCGGGGAGATCGGGCTCACCGACGGCCTCGTGCCGATCACCTACATGAACTCCTCCGCCGACATCAAGGCGTTCGTCGGCCGGCACGACGGCACCGTCTGCACGTCGTCCAACGCCCGGGTCTCGATGCAGTGGGGGTTCGAGCAGGGCGAGCGGATCCTGTTCTTCCCCGACCAGCACCTGGGCCGCAACACCGCCGTACGCGAGCTCGGGCTCTCCCTCGACGACTGCGTGCTGTGGGACCCGCGCAAGCCGCTCGGCGGTGAGTCGGTCGAGTCCCTGCGCGCGGCGAAGGTGATCCTCTGGAAGGGCCACTGCTCGGTGCACGGCCGCTTCACCCTCGACTGCGTGCACGAGGTGCGCGAGCGCGTGCCCGGCGTCACGGTGCTGGTGCACCCCGAGTGCCAGTACGACGTCGTCGAGGCGGCCGACCTGGTCGGCTCGACCGAGTTCATCATCAACACGGTGCGCGACGCGCCGACCGGCGCGAAGTTCGCGATCGGCACCGAGCTCAACCTGGTCAACCGCCTCGCCGAGCAGCACCCGGACAAGACCGTCGTCTACCTCGACCGCACCGTCTGCTTCTGCTCGACCATGAACCGCATCGACCTGCCGCACCTGGTGCAGGTGCTGGAGAACCTCGTCGACGGTCGCGTGATCAACCGCATCTCGGTGGACCCCGCGACGGCCGCCGACGCGCGGGTCGCGCTCGAGCGGATGCTCACCCTCACCCAGGGCCCGGTCACCGGCGACTGACGTCGTACGCCGCGTTGGCAGGCTGGCTCCGCACAGGTGTGAGCACATCCCCGCACGGGTGAGGTGCCGGGCGCTCACACCTGCGACGCACGCATCGAGCGCGGCCCACGCCGCGGCGCCGGGTAGCGTGCGCGCCATGGCCGTCAAGCAGACAGACACCCAGCAGCCGAGCGGCAAGGGCCGCCCGACCCCCAAGCGCAACGCGGCGCAGAAGTCCTCGCGTGCCCGCACTCCGGCGCCGAAGACGCGCAAGGAGGCGGTCAAGCGCGAGCGCCAGGAGCTCAAGGAGGTGCGCAGCGGGCAGAAGGCGGGCCTGCGATCCGGCGACGAGCGGCTGCTGCCGGCGTTCGCCCGCGGGCCCGAGCGGGCGGCGATCCGCGACGCGATCGACTCGCGCATGTCGCTCGGCTGGCTCGCGCTGCCCGGCCTCGCGCTCAACCTCGCGTCATTCGCGGTGCCACGGGACAGCGGCGGCTCGCTGCTGGCCAGCCTGGGTTTCGCCGCGTTCATGATGCTGCTGATCGACACCTTCGCCGCGGTCCGCCGGGTCGGCCGGCTGCTGCGGCTGCGGTTCCCCGACGGTCACGAGCTGTCTCGCGGCGCGGTCATGCGCGCGACGATCGCGCGCAACACGCAGCTGCGTCGTACCCGCATCCCCCCGCCCCGCGTGAAGCTCGGCGAGGACGTCTTCCACTCCCCCAGCCCGAAGTAGCGCCCGCGTCTTCCATGATCATGAGCGGCTGCGAGGCCTCTTAGGCGACGTAGTCGCTCCTCGATTCCAAAACGTCGCCGTGCGCAGATCGTTCACGGCGGGTACGCCGGGCAGGCCTCGCCTCTAAGCAGGTTCGAGGCTCATGGGGCCGTAGACGACACGGCCGTCCTCGGTGAGCGTCACCGCCAGCACGCCGGACGCGAGCAGCTCCTGCCACCGGTCGCCGAGCCACGCCTCGGCGTCGCCCTGACCGGGGAAGTCTCCGCTCTCGCCGCCGGGGCCTCCGTCGTACGTCCAGCGCCAGGTCATCGCTGCCTTCCCGTCCGGTTTCCGCGAACGCTAGCGGACGAACCGACCGACCGGAGCGTTGCCGCGGGTCGCAGCGGCACCACCGACACGCCGGCGTCGTCGTGCACGACGCGCACGTCGGCGCCGTAGTAGCGGCGCAGATTGTCCTCGGTGAGCACCTCGTGCGCGAGGCCGGACACGGCGATGCGCCCGGCGTCGAGCAGCACCACGCGGTCGGCGTACTGACCGGCGAGCGTGAGGTCGTGCATCGTCGTGACGACGGTCAGCCCGTGCGCACGCCGCAGTGTGTCGACCAGCTCGAGGACCTGCTGCTGGTGGCCGATGTCGAGCGCCGTCGTCGGCTCGTCGAGCAGCACGATCGGCGCCTGCTGGGCCAGCGCCCGCGCGACGAGCACCCGCTGCCGCTCGCCACCCGACAGCGTCGTGACCGTGCGCTCCGCGAAGTCCTCGAGGTCGAGCCGCTCGAGGGACTGCTGGACGACGGCCAGGTCGGCCGCGCTCTCGGACTGCAGTGCGCCGATGTACGGCGTCCGCCCGAGCAGGACGTAGTCGAGAACTCGGATCCCATCGGGGACGACGGGAGCCTGCGGCACGAGCGCGACGAGCCGCGCCCGCTCGCGGTGGCGCAGCGCGGCCGCCGGCCGGCCGTCGATGTGCAACTCGCCCGCGCCGCGCGCGAGGCCGGCGACGTACCGCAGCAGGGTGGACTTCCCGGCGCCGTTGGGGCCGACGACCGTCACCCACTCGCCGTCGGCCACGTCGAGGTCGACGTCCTGGAGCACGGCGCGTCCGCCGAGCTCGACGCCGACCCCGGTCAGCCGGATCACAGCGCGACCCCCGACCGTCGCGACATGCGCAGCACGACGACGAAGAACGGCGCGCCGAAGAACGCGGTCACCACGCCGATCGGCAGCTCGCCCGGGGCGGCGATCGTCCGCGACAGCAGGTCAGCGGCGCAGAGGAAGGCGCCGCCGAACAGCAGCGACAGCGGCAGCACGATGCGGTTGCTCCGCCCGACCAGGAGCCGCACGGTGTGCGGCACGATGATCCCGAGGAAGGCGATCAGCCCCGAGACGGAGACGGCGGCCGCCGTGCCGAGCGACGCGGCGATGACGACGACCAGCCGGATGCGGCGCGCGTTGAGCCCGAGGGTGGTCGCCTCGTCGTCGCCGACAGCGAGCACGTCCATCATCCGGGCGCTCGCGATCAGCACGGCCCATGACACGACGGCGTACGGGAGAAGCACCACGACCTCGTGCCAGCCGGCGGCGCTGAGCCGGCCCAGGATCCACGAGTACACCTGGCGGATCGTGTCCTGGTTGAGCTGCTGGACGTAGGTCTGCACTGCCGTGAGGAAGCTGGCCACCGCCACCCCGGCCAGGATCAGCGAGGCCGACGACCCGCGACCGCCGCCCGCCGCCCCGAGCACGTAGGCCAGCAGCACCGCGACGAGCGCTCCGATGAAGGCGGCGATCGGCGCTGCGTTCGGGGTCGCCGCGCCGTCGGGCAGCCGCACGATGACGATCGTCACGCCGAGACCCGCCCCCGCAGCCGCGCCGAGGAGGTAGGGGTCGGCGAGCGGGTTGCGAAACACGCCCTGATAGCTCGCGCCGCAGATGGACAGCGTGCCGCCGACCAGCAGTCCGAGCACCACCCGGGGCAGCCGGATCTGCTCGATGATCGCGACCTGCTGGTCGCTCAGCGACGACGAAAGACCGAGGAGCTCGCGCAGCGCCTGCCACGGCGGCACGGACGCCGCACCGATGGTCACGCCGGCGACTGCGGCGACCAGCACCGCCGCGACCGCGATCAGTACCCACCGCACCCGGAGTCGCTCCGGGCGCAGAGATGCCGATGCGGGGCCGGACATCACGCGGCCGGGACCGCCTCTACCGCCTTCACGACCGAGGCCAGCAGGTCGACGATCCGGGGGCCCCAGCGGGACGCGATGTCGTCGTCGAGCGCGACGACGTTGCCCGAGCGGACCGCCTTGAGACCGGCGAACCCCGGGCGCTTGCCGAAGGTCGCCGCGTTCTGCGCACAGCACTTCGTGTCGGCGAGGAACACCAGGTCGGGGTCGGCCTTCACGAGGTACTCCGCCGAGAGCTGCGGGTAGCCGCCGCCGCTCTTGTCCGCGGGGTCGGCGATGTTCTGCAGCCCGGCCAGCGAGTAGATCTGGCCGACGAACGTCGACGACGTCACCGAGTACAGCGTGTTGTCGAGCTCGTGGTAGTAGGTCAGCGGCTTCGCGCGCTTCTCCACCTCGCCGGACAGCTCGGCGATGCGCCCCTTCATCTCCTCGACCAGCTCAGCGGCGTCCTTCTCGTGGCCGGTCGCCTCGCCGAGCTGCGCGATCTGCTCGTAGGCGCCGTCGATCGTGGTCGGCGGCAGCGCGACGAGCGTCTCGATGCCCAGCGCCTTGAGCTGCGTGGAGATCTTCTTCGTGTCGTCGGCGACGATGACCAGGTCGGGCGTGTAGCCGGCGATCGCCTCGATGTTCGGCTCGTACCCGGACAGCTTGGTCTTCGGCGCGTCGGCCGGGTAGTTCGACTGGTCGTCGACGGCGACGACCTGCTTGCCGGCGCCGATCTCGAACAGCGTCTCGGTCGCCGCGGGCGACAGCGACACGATGCGGTCGAGCTTCGGCGCGGTGCTCGCGCTGGCGCGGGCGTCGACGTCGTCCGGCGCACCGCTGCCGCATCCGGCGAGCAGCGCGGCCGCGAGCAGCGCGGCGGCGGAGGTGCGGATGTTCATCGAGGTGGTTCCTCCCTGTTCGTCGAGTCGGCCTCGACGCCAGGGGGATCCCTGCCGTACGAACCGATGCCCGTCCACGAGGCTGGTTCGTCACGCTTCTCGGCAGGCGACCTGGCTTGCCTCCCGGATGGGAGGACCACAGTTGCGGGACAGCACCGGACTCGCACCGGTTTCGCTGCCGAGGAGCAGACGCTGCGGAACGTACGGCGCGGCCAGGGGCGGGTCAACTCCGGCGGGCGCCCTCGGTCGCCGTACGCACTACCCTCGCCGCGATGGAGATCCTGCTGCTCGGCACCGGATCCGGGGACGGGTGGCCCAACCCGTTCTGCGACTGCGCGAGCTGCCAGGCGGTGCGGGCACTCGGCCCGAGCGCCGTGCGCGGGCAGTCAAGCGCGCTCATCGACGACGTCGTGCTGCTCGACGCCGGCCCCGACGTCGGGCTGGCCGCGTCGAGGCACGGCGCGTCGCTCGACGGCGTGAAGCTGCTCCTGCTCACCCACTCGCACCCGGACCACGTCGGGCCGCAGCTGCTGCTCTGGCGGCACTGGGCGCGGCGGGCGGAGCCGGTCGTCGTCGCCGGGCCGCCGCAGGCGCTGGCGCTGCTCGACGGCTGGCTCGGCCCCGACGACCCGGTCACGCTGCACGCCCTGGCCGCGGGCGACGAGCTGACCCACGCCGGGTACGCCGTGCGCGCGCTCGCCGCCAACCACGGCGACGAGCACGTCGGGCCCGGGCTGCTGTACGACGTCACCGGACCCGACGGCGACCGCCTGCTCTACGCGACCGACACCGGACTGCTCCCGGCCTCGTCGATCGAGGCGACGACCGGGGCGGCGTACGACCTGGTCCTGCTCGAGGAGACCTGGGGCGACCTGGTCGACGCGCCGGCCGACCACCTCGGGCTCGCGACCTTCGCCGCGACCGTCGCGACGCTGCGCGCGAGCGGCGCGGTGACCCCCGCGACGCGCATCGCGCCGATCCACCTGAGCCACCGCAACCCGCCGCCGGCCGAGCTGGCGC
The DNA here is from genome assembly GCA_963765815.1 of uncultured Actinomycetota bacterium. Classification (GTDB taxonomy): domain Bacteria; phylum Actinomycetota; class Actinomycetes; order BP-191; family BP-191; genus DATLNF01. The sequence continues at coordinate 486,641 of CAVXXT010000003.1, forward strand.
GTCGGCTCGCCGAGTGGGACGTCGAGCTGCACCCGGACGGCGCTGTCCTCACGGTCGGACCCGGCTCGACGCCTCCGCAGCGCCGTACCGGCGCGCGCCGGGTCCTGGTCATCGGCGGCGCGCGGTCGGGCAAGTCACGCCTTGCGGAGGAGATGCTCGCCGCGTCGACGGCCGTCACCTACGTCGCCACATCCCCCACGGGCGGAGAAGACGCGGAGTGGGCGACGCGCGTCGCGGCGCACCGGGCGCGACGGCAGCCGCACTGGTCGACGGTGGAGACCACCGACGTCGCCGGCGTCCTGAGCAAGGCGCCGCACGGGTCAGTCCTCGTCGACTGCCTGACCCTGTGGCTGACCGAGACGATGACCGCGGCCGGCTGCTGGGACGACGACGACCACGCGCGGGGCGACGCCGAGGTCGACCGCGCGGTCGACGCGCTCGTCGCTGCGTGGCGCGCGTACGGCGGTCATGTCGTCGCGGTGACCAACGAGGTCGGCCTGGGGGTCGTGCCGGCGACGGCGTCGGGCCGCCGGTTCCGCGACGCGATGGGCCGGCTCAACGCCGCGGTCGCCGCGGAGTCCGACGAGGTGTGGCTGCTCACCGCGGGGATCCCGCACCGGGTCCGGTGACTACGCTCGGCGGGCCGCAGCCGCGCATCGACCTGGAGGACACCGCGCATGGGACCTGACGACGTCGAGCGCCTCGCGGCGTCCGTCGGCGGTCTCGACGAGGACGCGATGGCCGCAGCGTTCCTGCGTCAGGGGCGCCTCACCAAGCCGACCGGCGCGCTCGGCAAGCTCGAGGGTCTCTCGCTGTGGCTCGCCGGGATCCAGGGCACGTCGCCGCCGCGGCAGTTCCAGCGCAAGCGGCTGGTCGTCTTCGCCGGAGACCACGGAGTCACGGCGCGCGGGGTGTCGGCGTACCCGGCCGAGGTCACCGCGCAGATGGTGCGCAACCTGGTCGCGGGCGGCGCGGCGGCCAACGTCCTCGCCCGGCGGGCGGGCGTCGGCGTGCGCGTCCTCGACATCGCGGTCAACGGCGACCTGAGCGACCTGCCCGACGACGTACGACGACATCACGTCCGCGAGTCGTCCGGCGCGATCGACAAGGAGCCGGCGCTGACCCGCGAGGAGGCGCTGCAGGCGTTCGCGTCCGGCGTCGCCGTCGCCGACGAGGAGGTCGACGCCGGCGCCGACCTGCTGATCCCCGGCGACATGGGCATCGGCAACTCGACCATCGCGGCCGCACTGGTCTGCGCGGTCACCGACGGCGAGCCGATCGACGTCGTCGGCCGCGGCACCGGGATCGACGACTTCACGTGGTCACGCAAGGTCGCGGTCGTCCGTGACGCGCTGCGGCGCAGCAAGCACCGCACCCTCGACCCGATCGGGCTGCTCGCCGAGATCGGCGGCGCCGACGTCGCCGCGATGTCGGGCTTCCTGCTCGGTGCGGCGGCCCGCCGTACGCCGGTCGTCCTCGACGGTGTGGTGTCCGGCGCCGCGGCGGTCGTGGCCGCGCGGCTCGCGCCCTCGGCGGTCGCGTTCTTCGCGGCCGGGCACCGGTCGACCGAGCCCGCGCACGCCCGGGCGCTCGCGCACCTCGGGCTCGAGCCCCTGCTCAATCTCGAGCTGCGGCTCGGCGAGGGCACCGGCGCACTGCTCGCGGTGAGTCTCCTCGACGCCGCCGCCGACCTGATCAACGAGATGGCCACCTTCGACGACGCCGGTGTGAGCGACCGGTCGTGAGCCGAGGTCAGGTGCCGGCCGGGATCCGGCTGGCGCTGACGACGTTCACCGTCGTGCCGATGCGCGGCGATGCGCCGACCCGGGAGAGCGCGGGGATCGCGATGGCGCTCGCGCCCGCGGTCGGCGTGCTGATCGGCGGCGCCGCCGCAGGGGTGCTGCTGCTCACCCGGCTCGCGACGGACGTGCGCGCGGAGACGCCGCTGCTGCCCGCGGTGCTCGCCGTCATCACCGTCGCCCTGCTCACCCGCGGGCTGCACCTCGACGGCTTGGCCGACACCGCCGACGGGCTCGGCTCGATGAAGCCGGCGGCTGAGGCGCGCGCGGTGATGCGCCGGCCGGACGTCGGGCCGTTCGGGGTGTGCGCGCTGCTGCTCGTCCTGCTCACCCAGGTCGCCGCGCTCACCTCCGCGATCTCGGCGGAGCGGGGGTCGGACGCGATCGTCCTGGCCGTGGTGGTCGGCCGGCTCGCCGTGACGCTGTCCTGCACCCCGGCGACGCCGGCGGCGGACGCGGCCGGGCTGGGCGCGCTGGTCGCGCGAACCGTGCACCGCGGTGTCGCGTTCGCTCTCACCGCTGTCGTCCTCGTCGCCGCTGCCGGTCTGGGCGGCCTCGACGACGACGGGTCCGCGGCGTCGTCGGCTGGACGGTGCGTGGCCGCGGTGGTGATCGGCCTCGCGATCGCTCATCTGATCCGATGGCATGCGGTACGACGGCTCGGCGGCATCACCGGCGACGTGCTGGGCGCCCTCGTCGAGGTGACGACCGCCGTCGTGCTCGTCGTGATGGCTCTCTGAGCCGGCTGCCGCTCACGCTCGGTGACGATCTAAACCGTTTTCTCCGTGCGGCCCGTGGGCATTCCTCCGGTAGTCGACCTACCACCTTCGAGGAGCACCCCATGGCCCGCCCCGTCCGCCCGACCGGCGACACCTACTACGCCGCCGAGACCGTCGTCCCCGACGACCGCGTCGTCGTGCAGGAGAGCGTCACCGAGATCGAGGACGGCCCCGGCGACCTGTGGCCGTGGCTCGCCGGCCTCGGCCTCGCTCTGCTCCTCGTGGTCGCCTACTTCGCGATGCGCGACAACGACTCCGACACGGTCGTCGTACCGCAGAACTCACCGACGCCGGTCGCGACCGTCGTCGTCCAGCAGCCTGCGCCGGCCGCGCCGCCGGTCATCATCAACAACCCGCCGCAGCAGGCCCCGGGCCAGACCGTCATCGTCCAGCAGCCGGCGCAGCAGTCGCAGGCCCCGGCCGAGTCCCAGGCGCCGGCTCCTTCTGCCAGCTAGTCAGTCGCGGACGTGGGTGTCGACGAACGGCGGCTTCACCACGCGCATCGCTGACTCACGCCCGCGGACGTCGACGGTGACCTCGTCGCCGACGACGACCCCGCGGGCCAGCAGCGCGAGGCCGATGCCCTGCTTCTTCGTCGGGGAGAAGGTCCCGCTCGTCACCGTGCCCACCGGCAGGCCGCCCCGCGCCACGGTCATGCCCTGACGCGGGATGCCGCGGTCCAGCGACTCGAGGCCCCACAGCAGACGCGCCGCGCCCGCCTCCTTCTCGCGCAGCAGCACGTCGCGACCCCAGAACGCCGGCTTGTCCCAGCCGACCGCCCAGCCCGAGCGGGCCTGGTTCGGCGTGATCTCCAGCGATAGCTCGTGGCCGTGCAGCGGGTAGCCCATCTCGGTGCGCAGGGTGTCGCGCGCGCCCAGGCCGCAGGGCAGGCCGTCGTACGCCGTCGCCGCCTTGAGCACCTTGTCCCACAGCTCGCCGGCGTCCTCGGCGCGCGGGACCAGCTCGAAGCCGAGCTCACCGGTGTATCCGGTGCGGGCGACCATCAGGTGCCTGCCGCGCCACTCGCCGGCGACCCAGCTCATGTACGCCGACGGCATCGGCAGGTCGAGCGAGCGGACGACGTCGGCCGACTTCGGGCCCTGCACCGCGATGACCCCGAGTGCGGTGTGCAGGTTGGCGACCTCGATGCCGTCCGGCGCGGCCTCGGCGAGCCGCGCGACGACGCCGCTGGTGTTGGCGGCGTTGGGGATGAGGAAGACCTCGTCGTCGTCGCGCACGTAGGCGATCAGGTCGTCGACGACGCCGCCGGACTCCTCGTCGCAGCAGAGCGTGTACTGCGCCTGGAGCGGGCCGACCTTGCGCAGGTCGTTGGTGAGCGTGGCGTTGACGAAGTCGAGCGCGCCGGCGCCGCGGACGGCCGCCTTGCCGAGGTGGCCGACGTCGAAGACGCCGACCCGCTCCCGCACCGCCGAGTGCTCGGCCAGCACGCCGCCGCCGGGGTACTCGATCGGCATCTCCCAGCCGCCGAAGTCCGCGAGCTTGGCACCGAGCGCGACGTGCCGGTCGTGCAGGGACGTGTGCTGCAGGTCGCTCACTCGTTCGGCCCTTTCCGCCAGAAGTGCTGATGAGCCTAGAGTGACCGGGTTCCGACCTGACCGTCGTCGCCGTACCGAAGGACTCGCCGTCTCGTGACTTCCATCTCCCTGACCAGCTCGGACGTGCCCGCCGCCAAGGTCGAAGTGCTCGTCGTCGGCGCGCTCAAGGGCGACAAGGGCCCGGTGCTCGCCGCCGGCGCCGCCGCCGTCGACAAGGCGCTGAAGGGCAAGCTCGTCGCCGCCCTCAAGGACCTCGGCTTCACCGGCGCGGCCGGCGAGACCGCGCGCGTGACGACGTTCGGCGCGACGAAGGCGCCGACCGTGCTTGCAGTGGGACTTGGTACTGCGGACAAGCTCGACGCCGAGGCGGTACGCCGCGCCGCCGGCAACGCCGTGCGCGCCGCCGCCGGCAGCAAGTCGGTCCTGACAACGCTCGCGACCACCAGCGGCGTCGGCGCGGACGAGGCGCTGCGCGCGACGCTCGAGGGGTCGCTGCTCGGCGCCTACGACTTCACGAAGTTCCGCAACATGAGCAATGAGGGCCGCAAGGAGCCGGTGCAGTCGGTGCAGGTCGCGGTGTCGGACAAGAAGGCGAAGGGCGCGTCCGCCGCCGTCTCGCGCGCCGAGACCGTCGTACGCGCCGTCGAGCTCGCTCGCAACCTGGTCAACACGCCGCCCGGCGACCTGCACCCGGCGGACCTCGCCGGCATCGCGATGACCGAGTGCACCAAGGCCGGCTGCCAGGTCGAGGTCATGGACGACAAGGCGCTGCGCAAGGGCGGGTACGGCGGCATCCTCGGCGTCGGGCAGGGCTCGAGCAACCCGCCGCGGCTGGTCCGCATCTCCTACAAGCACCCGAAGGCGAAGCGCACGATCGCGCTGGTCGGCAAGGGCATCACGTTCGACTCGGGCGGCCTGTCGCTGAAGCCGTCCGTCGCGATGGAGTGGATGAAGAGCGACATGGGCGGCGCGGCCGCGGTCATCGCGTCGCTCACCGCGATCGCGAAGCTCGAAGCTGCCGATCAACGTCACCGGCTGGGTGCCGACCGCGGAGAACATGCCGTCGGGCGCGGCGATCCGCCCCGGCGACGTGCTGACGATGTTCAGCGGCAAGAAGGTCGAGGTGCTCAACACCGACGCCGAGGGCCGGCTGATCCTCGCCGACGCGATGTGCGCGCGCCGGGCAGGAGAAGCCGGACATCCTCATCGACGTCGCGACGCTGACCGGCGCGCAGCTGGTCGCGCTCGGCACCCGCACCGCCGGCGTGATGGGCAACGACGACGACCTGCGCTCGCGCGTGGTGGCCGCCGCCGCGACGGCCGGCGAGGCGATGTGGCCGATGCCGCTGCCCGAGGAGCTGCGCAAGTCGATCGACTCCGACGTCGCCGACATCACCAACACCGGCGACCGCTACGGCGGCATGCTCGTCGCGGCCATCTTCCTCAAGGAGTTCGTCGCCGAGGGGCTGTCGTGGGCGCACCTGGACATCGCCGGCCCGGCGTTCAACCAGGACGTGCCGTTCGGCTACACGCCCAAGGGCGGCACCGGCGCCGCCGTCCGCACCTTCGTCCAGCTCGCGGAGAACGAAGCCGCCAGCTAGCGACTCGCGACCCGACCGGGGAGCGTTTCAGTCACTGGCAAGGCGGTCCGGACCGGATCGCAGTCACTGAATCGCTCCCAGCAAACAGGTTCGGGCTAGACGGAGGGGCCTTGCCAGACCGGGTACGCCGGTGTCACCGGCTTCCTTCCGCTTCCGGGTCCACTCGCGCATCCGGGCGGGGTAGCCGGTGGCGTGGACGTCGTAGACCGGGATGCCGAGGCGTCGGCCCAGGTCGGCCGCGGCCTTCTCGTCGTCGACCCGGCGGCGGGTCCACTCCCCGTCGGCGGCGACCAGCGCGACCGTGGTCGTCCGTGACCGTCGTACGCGGCTCGACGTAGCCCTCGACCCCGCGCCGCGTGCGCGGCGAACTCCTCGAGGTGCGCGAGGTCGGCTGAGTCGGCGCGGCGCAGCGTGCCGGGCCGCTCCTTGCGGCGGAACAGCCCCACCGACGGTCCTCCCCCAGATCGAAGCGCTCGTGCTCAGCACGATACGGTGAGACGAGCGGAAACGGACCAATGAGGAGCACAAGGTGACCGGCAGCACCGTCGACCTCGTCATCCTCGGCGGCGGCAGCGGCGGGTACGCCGCAGCGCTGCGCGCGGCCGAGCTCGGCCTGCAGGTCGTGCTGGTCGAGCGGGACAAGCTCGGCGGCACCTGCCTGCACCGCGGCTGCATCCCGACCAAGGCGCTGCTGCACGCCGCCGAGGTGGTCGACACCGTCAAGCGAGGCCGGCGCGTTCGGCGTGAAGGCGACGTTCGACGGCATCGACGTGCTCGCGGTCAACAGCTACAAGGACAGGGTCGTCGAGCAAGCTCTACAAGGGCCTGCAGGGGCTGGTCAAGAGCCGCAAGATCGAGCTCGTCGCAGGCGAGCGGCAAGCTCACCGCGCCCGACACCGTCACCGTCGACGGCCGCGCCATCGAGGCCAAGCACGTCCTGCTCGCCACCGGCTCGCGAGCCGAAGTCGCTGCCGGGGCTCGAGCTCGACGGCAAGCGGGTCATCACCAGCGACGAGGCGCTCAAGCTCGACCACGGTCCCGGCGTCGGTCGTCATCCTCGGCGCCGGTGCGATCGGCTGCGAGTTCGCCTCGCGTGTGGCGCTCCTTCGGCGCCGAGGTGACCATCGTCGAGGCGCTGCCCCACCTCGTGCCGCTCGAGGAGGAGTCCTCCAGCAAGCTGCTCGAGCGGGCCTTCCGCAAGCGCGGCATCGCGTTCGAGCTCGGCGCGCGGTTCTACGGCGTGACGACGTCGAGACACCGGCGTGGTCGTGACGCTCGAGAGCGGCAAGACCATCGAGGCCGAGCTGCTGCTCGTCGCCGTCGGCCGCGGCCCGGTGAGCGAGGGCCTCGGCTACGAGGAGGCCGGCGTCAAGCTCGACCGCGGCTTCGTCGTCGTCGACGAGTACTGCCGGACCGGCGTACCCGACGTCTAGCGCCGTCGGCGACCTCATCCCGACCCTGCAGCTCGCGCACGTCGGCTTCGCCGAGGGCATCCTGGTCGCCGAGCAGATCGCCGGGCTCGACCCCGCGCCGGTCGACTACGACGGCGTGCCGCGCGTCACCTACTCCGACCCCGAGGTCGCCTCGGTCGGGCTCACCAGCGCGACGGCCAAGGAGCGCGGGTACGACGTCGTCAGCGTCACCTACGACCTGGCCGGCAACGGCAAGAGCCAGATCCTCGGCAGACCGCCGGCGCGGTGAAGCTGGTCGCCGCAGAAGGACGGCCCCGTCCTCGGCGTCCACATGGTCGGCTCGCGGGTCGGCGAGCTGATCGCCGAGGCCCAGCTGATCACCAACTGGGAGGCGCTGCCCCGACGAGGTCGCGCAGCTGATCCACCCGCACCCGACGATGTCCGAGGCGGTCGGCGAGGCGCACCTCGCGCTCGCCGGCAAGCCGCTGCACAGCCACTCCTAGCCACTTCCCCGCGCTAGCTGAAGAGGCTCCCCATGGCGGTCTCCGTCACCATGCCCCGCCTCGGCGAGAGCGTCTCCGAGGGCACCGTCACCCGCTGGCTGAAGAAGGAGGGCGAGCGGGTCGAGGTCGACGAGCCGCTGCTCGAGGTCTCCACCGACAAGGTCGACACCGAGATCCCCTCGCCGGCGGCCGGCATCGTCGACAGATCAAGGTCGCAGGAGGACGAGACCGTCGACGTCGGCGCCGAGCTGCGCGATCATCGACGAGGGCGGCACGCGCCGGCACGCCGGCCGCCGAGGCCGAGCCGGCCGCCGAGGCGGCCGCTCCCGCGGCCGAGCCGGAGCCGCGCCGAAGGCCGCCGACGCCGACCCCGGCAGCCCGAGCCCGAGCCGGCCGCAGGCGCGACGGCACCCGCGCCGACAGCGCCGAGGCCGCCCACCAGCGCCGACGCCGGCCGCCCCGCACCCGCAGCCCCGGCTGCGAGGCCGCGGCGCCGGAGCGGCGACGGGCGACCACGTACGTGACGCCCCTGGTCCGCAAGCTGGCCACCGAGCACGGCGTCGACCTCGCTACCGTCACCGGCACCGGCCTCGGCGGCCGGATCCGCAAGCAGGACGTCCTCGACGCGGCCAAGGGCGGCGGCGCCGCTGCCGCTGCACGTCCGCGCCGAGCCCGGCCGCCGCTGCGCCCGCCGCGTCGGCCGCGCCCGCCGCCAGCACGCCTGCGCCGCATCCGGCTGCGGCGGCCGCCGTACCGACGCCTCGCCGCAGGCCGCCGCCCTGCGCGGCAAGACCGAGAAGCTCTCGCCGGCTGCGCAAGGTCATCGCCGCGCGGATGGTCGAGTCGCTGCAGGTCAGCGCGCAGCTCACGACCGTCGTCGAGGTCGACGTCACCCGGATCGCGCGGCTGCGCGACCGGGCGAAGGCCGCGTTCGAGGCGCGCGAGGGCGCCAAGCTGTCGTTCCTGCCGTTCTTCGCGGTCGCGGCCGTCGAGGCGCTCAAGGCGCACCCGGTGGTCAACTCGCGCATCGACCTCGAGGCCGGGCACCGTGACCTACCACGAGCGCGTGCACCTCGGCATCGCGGTCGACACCGAGCGCGGCCTGCTCGTGCCGGTGATCCACGACGCCGGCGACCTCAACCTCGGCGGCGTCGCGCGCAAGATCGCCGACCTCGCCGAGCGCACCCGCAGCAACAAGGTCGGACGCCGGACGAGCTCGGCGGCGGCGACCTTCACGCTGACCAACACCGGCAGCCGCGGCGCGCTGTTCGACACCCCGATCATCAACCAGCCGCAGGTCGGCGATCCTCGGCACCGGCGCGGTCGTGAAGCGGCCGGTCGTCGTGTCCGACCCGGACCTCGGCGAGGTCGTGGCGGTCCGCTCGATGGTCTACCTGGCGCTGACCTACGACCACCGGATCGTCGACGGCGCCGACGCCGCGCGCTTCCTCACCACGATCAAGGACCGGCTCGAAGAGGGTCGCTTCGAGTCCGCGCTCGGCCTCGAGGTCGAGTAGCCCCCGCCAAACGTCGCTGCTGGTGGTCTTTGCGGGTGTATAGCCCGCAAACGCCACCAGCTCCGCGTGGCGTGCGCCGCGGGGATACGCTCGCCTCCTCGCCTGCAGGAGGACATTTCGTGAGATTCCGGTACGCCGCCGCGGTGGCCGCCCTGTGCACCACCGCCTTCGCCGGGGGTGCGCTCGCCGACCACACCGACCCCAACTCGGTGACGGCGGTGCAGTCCGGCCCGCCGGCGGCCGCCGTGTCGATGCCGCTCCTCGCGTGGACCCACGTGGCCAACTTCGTGGCCAACCCCGGCACCGACCTGAAGTTCTTCGAGCGCGACGGCGTGACGTACGCCGCCACCGGGACACTCGGCGGCGGGGCGGCCGCGCACGCGGGCCAGCGCATCCTCAAGCTGGTCGACGCCGACGGCACGGTGGCACCGGACTTCGTCGGCGACCACGGGTCGGCGGCGTGCGGCGGCCCAGGCGAGGGCACCGGCAGCACCAGCCTCCAGCACGACCCGACCGTCACCCCGCGCACCCAGACCGAGCTGGTCATCGACGCGACCGACGGGCTCTTCCGCTGCCACGACCCGGGCGGCGCGGGCCTCGAGCTGATCGACGTCACCGGCATCGCCGGGGTGCCCGACGGCGACAGCCTGCGCGAGGTGCACCTCACCCGCCACGACGGCTACTCGCACACCAACACGGTCGACGTGAACCGGCCGTGGATCGTCTACAACTCGACGACCGACGGCGGCCGGCCGTGGATCGACGTCCTCGACATCCGCACCTGCCTCGGCAACGCCGACGACCCGCTCGAGACCAAGCGCGAGAAGTGCCGCCCCAAGGTCTTCCGGATCCCGCTGTCCCCCCTGTGGACCGGCCGGGCCACCGAGTCCGACGGCGCGCCGGCCGACGACGACACCGGCAACGGCTGCCATGACATCACCAGCCGCGGCACCCGCCTCTACTGCGCCGCGATCAAGGCGACCGTCGTGCTCGACGTGCGCGATCTCACCGACGCGCAGGGCAACGTGCGCGGTACGCCGCTGCCCTGCACCGTCGATGACGGCACGCTGACCACCGCGAAGGTGACCGACTGCGACTTCGTCGACGGCACCGCCGCGGTCGACGACGTCGAGTTCTACGACAGCATCAAGCGCCCTGCCGCGACCGGCTGGACCTACGTGACGTCGTACAACCATGGGCCGTCGAGCACGTCGCCGCGCGCGGACGTCGCGATCTCGCACGAGGCCGACCCGACCCCGGACCACGAGTTCATGTTCGTCACCGACGAGCGCGGCGGCGGCATCTCCCCGCCCGGAGCCGCGTGCACCCCGCCGAACATCGACAACCCGCAGGGCAACGGCGGCATCCACGTCATCGACATCAGCGACCCGCTGAAGCCGACGTACGCCGTCGACGCGCTCGGCAACAAGGCCATCTACATCACCCGCAACACGATCCCGTCGCCGACGTTCTGCACGGTGCACGTCATCGAGCAGGTGCCGGACGAGCAGCGGCTGGTGATGGCCTGGTACAGCCAGGGCATCAAGGTCGTCGACTGGGACGTCGCGGAAGACGGCACCTGGTCGTTCGAGGAGGTGGCCTACTACAACACCCCGGGCAACGCGATCTGGGCGGCCGAGGTGTTCCGCAAGCAGGACAACGCCGACGGCACCCGTACCTACTGGATCATGACGTCGGACATCACCCGGGGTTCGGACATCATGCAGCTGACGCTGGCGCCCAACCCGCTCACCGACCACACCCCTACGACGCGCCCGCCGCTGCGGCCGGGGGCGCGCCCCGGTCCGGGTGGCGGAGGTACGACGGCGCCGCCGGCGGCTCGGCCGAGGCCCACGCCGAAGCCGGCACCGCTGCCCGCGACGGGCACCGACTTCGCGCTGCTCGGCTTCGCCGTGGGCGCGGTGGTGATCGCGACGGCGATCCGCCGCAGCCGCCTGGTGCGCTAGTCCAGCCGATTCTGTGTCCGCTCGCCGGCGGTCCCGTTCTGTGTCCGCTCGCCGGCGGAGCCGTTCTGTGTCCGCTCGCCGGCGGAGCCGTTCTGTGTACGCCGCCGCGGCGTCGTCACGCAGTGAGCGGGACACAGAACCGCGGGGCAGCGGCGCGGCAGTACAGCTGGGCGACCGGGCTAGGTGGTCTTCTGGAAGGGGTCGCGCTCGGGCGGCGCGGGCTGCTCGATGCGGGGGCCGTCGATGTCGAGGTCGGCCAGGCCGAGGACCGCACGCAGGATCGACTCGGTCGTCTCGCCGCGCTCGATGCCGAAGCGCGTGACCATCGTGCGGTAGATGGTCGCGTAGTGCTTCGACGGGGTGTTGTAGGTCCAGTTGACCGAGCCGAGGTGGACCGCGTCACCGGGGCGGTCGGAGTCGAGCCACGGCCCGGACCAGACCTGCACGCCGGCCAGTCCCGCGGAGAACTTCCCGCCGACAGCGACGTCATGACGAGCGGCCTCGCCGAGGAGCTGGCGCGCCACCTGCTCGTCGAGGACGAGCGCCGGGCGGACCCGGCTGGCCAGAGCGGCACCGAGCGTGCCGGCGAGCGGCGCGGCGGGTACGAGTGGGTCGGGCACGGGACTCCCGGGCGACAGGGGGACGTCGAAGTGGGTGATGCTCATCGTAGCGACAACCCGCCCCGGCTCCGATAGGGGCAGGTCGGGGCGCGGTCGTCGTACCCTTGGCGGGTGACCGTGACCTTCGTGCGCGCCGGTCTCGTGCCGTACGACGAGGCGTGGTCCTGGCAGCAGACGCTGCACGGACGCCGGGTCGAGGGCGCGATCGGCGACACCTGCCTGCTGCTCGAGCACCCGTCGGTCTACACCGCGGGCAAGCGGACGGCCGACGACGAGCGCCCGGCGGCGGGCATCGACGTGGTCGACGTCGACCGCGGCGGCAAGATCACCTGGCACGGGCCCGGCCAGCTGGTCGGCTACCCGATCGTCGCGCTGGCCCCCGTCGTCGACGTCGTGGCGCACGTGCGCCGGATCGAGTCCGCGCTGATCGCGACCTGCGCCGAGCTGGGCGTGGAAGCTGCCCGGGTCGAGGGTCGCAGCGGCGTGTGGGTCGGCGGCGGCGCGGCCAAGGTCGCCGCGATCGGCGTGCGCGTCGCGCGCGGGGTGACGATGCACGGCTTCGCGCTCAACTGCGAGCCCGACCTCACGGCGTACGACGCGATCGTGCCGTGCGGCATCCGCGACGCCGGAGTCACGTCGCTGTCGGTGCTGCTCGGCCGGGCCGTCACGGTCGCCGAGGCGACCCCGGTGGTCGAGCGGCAGCTGGCGCACGAGCTCGGCCAGGACCTCGCGCACGCGACACCCGCCGAGCTCGGGCTGCACCTGGCGGGCGTCGGTGTCTAGCGCCCCCGCGCCCGAGGGCCGCAAGCTGCTGCGCCTCGAGGTGCGCAACGCCGCGACCCCGATCGAGCGCAAGCCCGAGTGGCTCAAGGTGAAGCTGAAGACCGGGCCGGAGTACGTCGCGATGCGCGACCTGGTCGAGCGCGAGGGGCTGCACACGGTCTGCCAGGAGGCCGGCTGCCCCAACATCTACGAGTGCTGGGAGGACCGCGAGGCGACGTTCCTCATCGGCGGCGACCAGTGCACCCGGCGGTGCGACTTCTGCCAGATCGACACCGGCAAGCCGGCCGCGCTCGACCGCGACGAGCCACGTCGGGTGGCCGAGTCGGTCCAAACCATGGGGCTGCGCTACGCGACCATCACCGGCGTCGCCCGCGACGACCTGGACGACGGCGGCGCCTGGCTCTACGCCGAGACGGTGCGGCAGATCCACTCGCTGGTGCCCGGCTGCGGCGTCGAGCTGCTGATCCCCGACTTCAACGGGAAGCCGTCGCTGCTGGCGGAGGTCTTCGACGCGGCGCCGGAGGTGCTGGCGCACAACGTCGAGACGGTGCCGCGGCTCTTCCGCGAGATCCGTCCCGCCTTCACCTACGAGAAGTCGCTCGACGTCATCACCCAGGCGCGCGACGCAGGGCTCGTGACCAAGAGCAACCTGATCCTCGGCATGGGCGAGACGATCGAGGAGACCGAGCAGGCGCTGCGCGACCTGCGCGACGCGGGTTGCGAGCTGATCACCATCACGCAGTACCTGCGGCCCACCCCGCGGCACCACCCGGTGGTGCGCTTCGTCGAGCCGGCCGAGTTCGACGCGCTGGCGGCGTACGCGACGTCGATCGGCTTCCTCGGCGTGCAGAGCGGGCCGCTGGTGCGGTCGTCGTACCGCGCGGGACGGCTCTACCAGCAGGCGACGGCCGCAAGGTTTTCCTCGACGTAACAGCGGCGACATCGCCTGATCATCGAGCGCGCCGACAGTGCTCGCATGACAGAGCCCCAGCTCCTCACCGCAGCGATCAGCTACCGGCCGATCCAGGCTGACGACATCGGGCGTCTGCGCCGGATGTTCGAGCGCTGCTCGCGGATGACGGTCTACCGCCGCTTCTTCTGCCTCTACCCGGACGCGGTGCCCGACCGGGTCCTGCAGCGGCTGACCTACGTCGACTACGTCAACCGGCACGCGGTCGTCGCCGTTGTCGGCGACGAGGTGGTCGGCATCGCCAGCTTCGACAAGGTCGGCGCGGGCGACGAGGCCGACAGCGCGGTGTGCGTCGAGGACGCGTGGCAGCGGTGCGGGGTCGGACGCCACCTGGTGGCGTGGGCGAGCGAGATCGCCCGGCGGCGCGGCGTGACGACGCTGACCGCGGACATCCAGGCGGACAACGCCGCGGCGCTCGCGCTGGTCCGCGCCGCGCTGCCGCTCGCCGAGGTGACGCTGCACGGCACGTCGTACGGCGTACGGGCTGTCCTCTAGAAGTTTCCAGGGCTGTAACAACCGCGACACGACGAGGACATCACCGCGCGGCACAGTGGCCGTGCACCCGATCCCCAGGGAGGCCCGGCATGACGACACTCCGCACCCTGCTCGAGCGCACGGTCGGCGCGACGCAGCAGGCGGTGCTGCTGGCGATGCCGCACGGCGGCCAGCGGCGCGCCCGCACCAACGCCTGGGTCGAGGTGCAGACCGGCGAGATCCGTCGTGACGACCGGCTGACCGCCGCCCTCGCGCTGCGCGAGCTGCAGCGCGCACTGGACGAGCTGCCGTCGTACGCCGCCGCCCGCTGACCCCTCACCACTTGGGGTTTCGGTCAGGAGGAGAGGACCAGCCGGGCGGCCATCGCGACGAGGAGCAGGGCGAAGAGGCGGCGGAGCAGTTGATCGCTGGTGCCGAGCGCGATCTTCGCGCCGACCAGCGACCCGACGAAGATGCCGGCCGCGAGCAGCAGCGATGTGCGGACCTCGACGTGGCCGGCCCGGTGGTACTCGACCACCAACAGCGCGGCGACCGGGAGGATCAGCGCGCCGAGCGACGTGCCGGTGGCGGTCTTCTGGGCGTAGCCGAGGAGCAGCACCAACGCCGGGACCATGACCACCCCGCCGCCGATGCCGAAGATGCCGGAGAGCACCCCGGCGACGAGCCCGATGCCGAGCGCGAGCAGGACGGTGGTCACGGGTTCGCTCCCCGGGCTGGGCGGCAGGACCCGATGAGGCTACCGAACCTACGGTGTCGTAACCTTGCGGCATGGCCGACCTCGTCTACCGCCCTGTCGTCACGTTCGCGCGCGGCGTCTTCCGCTCGCTCGACCTGCGCTTCACCGTCGACGGCGCGGAGAACATCCCGCTCACCGGCGGTGCCGTGATCGCGAGCAACCACGTCGGCTACCTGGACTTCGCCTTCATCGGGTACGGCGCGCGCATGCGCGGCAAGCGGCTGGTGCGCTTCCTCGCCAAGAAGGAGGTCTTCGACCACAAGGTCTCCGGCCCGCTGATGCGCGGCATGCGGCACATCCCGGTCGACCGCGCCGCCGGCGCCGGCTCCTATGCCGAGTCGGTGGAGGCGCTCAAGCGCGGCGAGCTGGTCGGCATGTTCCCCGAGGCGACGATCAGCCCGTCGTTCTGCCTGAAGGACTTCAAGGCGGGCGCGGCGCGGATGGCCATCGACGCCGGCGTACCGCTGGTCCCGGCGATCGTGTGGGGGTCGCAGCGGGTCTGGACCAAGGGCCGCAAGCGCGCGCTCACCAAGAACCGGCACATCCCGATCTCCCTGCTGTACGGCGCGCCGCTGCACCCGCAGCCGGGCGACGACCCGGCCGTGGTGACCGAGCAGCTCAAGGCGGCGATGAACGAGCTGCTGGACCGCGCGCAGTCGTCGTACCCGGAGAAGCCCGAGGGTCCGGAGGACTCGTGGTGGGTGCCGGCGCACCTCGGCGGCACCGCGCCGACGCTCGCCGACGCCCAGGTGAAGCTCGACCGCACGAAGCGCGAGCGCGAGAACAAGTCGACCGGGAAGTAGCCTGTCCGCCATGTCCCCGAAGAGCTCCAAGCCGACCACCCCTGCCCGCGCGACGAAGCGCGGGGCGTCCGGCCCGCCCGGCAAGCCGGGCAAGGCCGACCGCGCGAAGAAGGTGAAGGCGGCCAAGGCCGACCGCGCGAGCAAGCTGTCGGCGATCAAGCAGACCGTCGTCGCGACGGCCAAGGCGGACAGCAAGTTCGTGCCTCTGGTCGTGGGCGCTTTCGTCCTGACGCTGGGCGCCTTCATCGCGCTCGGCATCGCGCTGAGCCGGCCGATCCTCTTCGGGATCCTCGGCTTCCTCTTCGCGCTGCTCGCGGCGCTGACCGTCACCGGTCGGCGGGCGAGTGCGGCGGCGTTCGCCGGCATCGAGGGCCAGCCCGGCGCCGCGGCGGCGGTGCTCAACGCGATGCGCGGCCACTGGCACGTGACTCCCGCGGTGGGCATCACCCGGCAGCAGGACTTCGTGCACCGCGTCGTCGGCCGGCCGGGCGTGATCCTGGTCGCCGAGGGCGGCGGGTCGCGACCGCGTGAGCTGCTCGCGGCGGAGCTGCGGCGTACCCGGCGGCTGATCGGCGACACCCCGCTCTACGACATCGTGGTCGGCGAGGGTGAGGGCAAGATCGCGATCCCCAAGCTGCAGGCGCACGTGATGAAGCTGCCGCGCAACCTCAAGCCGCGCGAGGTCAACGAGCTCGAGGCGCGCCTCAAGGCCGTCGGCGGGATGGCGATGCCGCTGCCGAAGGGCCCGATCCCCGGCATGGGCGGCAAGATGCCCCGCCCCAAGCAGCGCTAGGGGCCCTTCGTACGCCGGAGTGGACGGATCGACCGGGGATCGTCCGGAACTGCCCGGCAGCGGTAACACCGGCGAAACATGAGGGACATGCTCGGGTAACCGGGCCGGGCTAGGGTCGCCTACGTCGAGCTTCCCCACAGTTCGCAGCGCCGCGCGGGCGGCACAGGAGGATGGATGTTCACCAACGCCGACGAGGTGCTAAGCTACATCAAGGAGGAAGGCGTCGAGATGGTCGACGTCCGCTTCTGCGACCTGCCCGGCGTGATGCAGCACTTCACCGTCCCGGTCGGCTCGTTCACGCAGGACGTCTTCACCGACGGCCTCGGCTTCGACGGCTCGTCGATCCGCGGCTTCCAGGAGATCCACGAGTCGGACATGCTCCTGCTCCCGGACCCGACGACCGCGCGCCTCGACCCGTTCCGCAGTGCGCAAGACGCTGATCCTCAACTTCTTCATCCACGACCCGCTGACGGGTGAGCGTACTCCCGCGACCCGCGCAACGTCGCGAAGAAGGCCGAGGCCTACCTCGCGGGCACCGGCATCGCCGACACCTGCTTCTTCGGCGCCGAGGCGGAGTTCTACATCTTCGACTCGATCCGCTACGACACCAAGCCAGACTCGCAGCTACTACTACATCGACGCCGAGGCCGCCGCGTGGAACACCGGCAAGGACGAGGTCGGCGGCAACCTGGGCTACAAGCCGCGCTACAAGGGCGGCTACTTCCCGGTCTCCCCCACCGACCACTACGCCGACCTGCGCGACGAGATGGCCGTCGACGCTCGAGCAGGCCGGCATGGTCGTCGAGCGCGGCCACCACGAGGTCGGCTCCGCCGGCCAGGCGGAGATCAACTACAAGTTCGACGCGCTGCTCGAGAGCGCCGACAACCTGATGCTGTTCAAGTACATCATCAAGAACACCGCTCACGCGGCCGGCAAGACGGTCACCTTCATGCCGAAGCCGATCTTCGGCGACAACGGCTCGGGCATGCACTGCCACCAGTCGCTGTGGAAGGACGGCGCGCCGCTGTTCTACGACGAGGTCGGCTACGCCGGCCTGTCGGACACCGCCCGCTACTACATCGGCGGCCTGCTGCACCACGCGCCGTCGCTGCTGGCCTTCACCAACCCGACGGTCAACAGCTACCACCGCCTGGTCCCGGGCTTCGAGGCGCCGGTCAACCTGGTCTACAGCCAGCGCAACCGCTCGGCCTGCATCCGCATCCCGATCACCGGCACGAACCCGAAGGCCAAGCGCCTCGAGTTCCGCTGCCCCGACCCGTCGAGCAACCCCTACCTCGCGTTCTCGGCGATGCTGATGGCCGGCCTCGACGGCATCAAGAACAAGATCGAGCCGCCGGACGCCGGTCGACAAGGACCTCTACGAGCTGCCGCCGGACGAGCTGGCGAACGTCGCGCAGGTCCCCGGCTCGCTCGACGAGGTGCTCGACGCGCTCGAGGCCGACCACGAGTTCCTGCTCGAGGGCGGCGTCTTCACGCCGGACCTGATCGAGACCTGGATCGACTACAAGCGCGACCGTCGAGATCGACGCCGCTCCGCCTGCGCCCGCACCCCTACGAGTTCGCCCTCTACTACGACATCTAGAACGACCTGGTACGACGGCTCGGGCCGGTGTCGCGCTGAGAAGCGCGCCACCGGCCCGTTGTCGTTGCTGGGTCCTCGCGATCTTTGAGGCAATCCGGCCGGTCGTAAGCACGCCGCCGCCTCAAAGTTCACGACACGAGAAGCGTCGGGCGCCTCGGCAGCGGGACACAACGTTGGTAGTTGCCGCGTCGCGCGCGTCCGCACCGGTACGACGTTCGACGTACCCGATCGCGCTTCGGCGGACGACCTGGATCAGCAGCTGCCGCGCACCTGGCGCCGTAGTCAGGCAACCCGACGGAGCTGGACGGCGTTTCATAAGGGTGTGAGCCTCCGCGAGCCGGACCCGGCGTTCGACGACTTCGTCGCGGCGTACTCTCCCCACCTGCTGCGCCTCGCCTACCGGCTGACGCTTGACGCCCATCTCGCAGAGGACCTGCTACAAGAGGCGCTCTGGCGCGTGGCGAAGCACTGGTCCCGGGCGAAGGAGAGTCCTCGCGCCTATGCCGATCGCACGCTGGTCAACCTGGCCGCCGACCGCAGCCGCAGTCGTCGCCGCCGGCCGATCGAGGTGCGCCTCGACACGATCGACCGGGCAGCAGCGTCGACCGGCGACCACGTCGAGGACCGCGAGCTCCTGATCAGCTCGCTCCGGCAGCTGCCGCCCCGGCAGCGCGCGGTGCTGGTGCTCCGCTACTGGGAGGACATGTCCGTCGAGCAGACGGCTCTGCTCCTCGGCTGCACGACCGGCAACGTGAAGAGCACCGCGAGCCGCGGCCTGGAACGCCTCCGCGCCGTCCTCGACACCGAAGGAGTCCACCGATGACCGATCTCGAAGACGCGCTGCGGCGGCAGCTGGCAGCTCTGCCCGATCCGGCCCTCACGCCGCAGCCCGGCCTCGCCCGCACGCTGCGGCGGCGCGCCCACCGTCGATCGGTCACCCTCACCGCCTCCACCGGCGCGGTGGCCCTGGTGGCCGTCGGCGCCACGGCGACGGCGCTGCGACACGAGCCACGACGAGCAAGTGAGGTGATCGTCGGCGCGCCACCCACCGGGTCGACGTCGCCGTCGCCATCGGCTCGGCCGTGCAGCGTGCCGGAGCTCCTCGCGCAGGGTGGACCCAAGTCGATGGCGGACTTCGAGTGGCCGTCGGGCGCGACGCTCGTCCTGCTGACCGCACCGGCCGAGAACTGCCCGATCGACCTGATGCTCTCCAGCGCGCAGCTCGCGCCGGAGGACGTCGCTGCTGCCGAGCAGCGGTGGGGAGCGAACGTGCATCTCCTCGCGTACGACGCCGCGCGCCTGCAGGCCGAGCAGTCCTTGCCGACCGCGTCGCCGTGATCGCAGCTGCCCAGCACCGTCTCCCGCGCGGTCACGACACGGGCGATTCGCCTCGGCGACGAACGCCCACAGCGCTGTCGAGGCTGTTGCGGCAGACCAGCCCAGACGACAGCATCCGGGCATGAGGAAGCTGAAGGTGATCATGGTGGCCGCGATCGCCGGCGTTGCGCTCGTATCGTGCAGTGAGAGCGACGACGGACCTGGTACGCCGGCGCCGGCGACCAGCAGCTCTCCCCCGGCGACGAGCCCGGCGTTCGTCCCGGGCAGCGGCGACGCGATCCTCATCGAGGAGCAGATCACCGACGCCAGGCAGCACATCGGCGCCGTCCTCGACACGTCGAGGCTCGGCGAGGCGCCGTTCTGCAAGGGCGGCAAGAGCAGCGGAGGCAGCGAGGGCGCCCTGATCACCGAGACGTTCACCTGCCCAGAGGGCACGCTCACGATCCAGTTCTCGCCGAGGCAGCCCAGCAGCGTGCAGGGCGCCCCGTGGGTGGTGGTCAGCGGCACCGGAACCCTCGCGGGGCTCCGCGGTGGCGGCTCGATGGTCGCCCTGTTCGACGGCGCCGACCCCGATGTCGGACGAGTGATCTTCGTCGGTACGGTCATCACGTAGCGCTACGGTGTGCTACATGAGGACCGTGACGCACCGCGAGATGCGCAACAACAGCGCGGAGATCCTGCGTGCCGTCGCCGCCGGCGAGGACATCCTGGTCACGAACAACGGCGAGCCTGCTGCGCTGATCACCCGGCCGCACCTGTCGCCGCTCGAGGTGCTGATCGCCACCGGGCAGGCCCGCATGCCTACCAAGGACCTGCGGTCGCTGAAGGTGCCGAGGAAGCGAGCGACCGTGACGACCGCGGAGATCCTCGAGGACCTCCGCGCTGACCGTTGATCTACCTCGACAGCTCAGCCGCGCTCAAGGCGGTGGTGCGGGAGACCGAGTCCGCAGCGCTCGTCAGATGGCTCGCTCGTGAGGACGACCACCTCGTCGCCAGCTGGCTGGTCCACGCCGAGATGCACTGCGCGATCGCCCGCCGGCCCGACGAGATCGATCGCACGGCGGTGGACGACCTGATGGCCGGGCTGGTCCTGGTCGACCTGACGAGAGGCGACCTGCTCGCCGCTCCGTCGCTCGGCGGCGGGCTGCGCACCCTCGACGCGCTCCACCTCGCGACCGCCGTACGGGTGCAGGCTCATGCGATGGTGACCTACGACGGCCGCCTCGCCGAAGCAGCCCGAGGTGCTGGACTGGAGATCATCCAGCCCAGTTGACCAGTTGACCAGTTGACCAGACCGACAGGAGACCTGATGCGCGTCCACGCGTACGCCGCACCCGCCGAGGCCGCGCCGCTCGAGCCGACCGTCATCGAGCGCCGCGCCGTCGGGCCCAACGACGTGCTGATCGAGATCAGGTACGCCGGCATCTGCCACTCCGACATCCACACCGTCCGCGGCGAGTGGGGCCCGCGCTCCTACCCGCTCACCCCGGGCCACGAGATCGTCGGCGTCGTGACCGAGGTCGGGCCCGACGTCACCAACCACTCGGTCGGCGACCGGGTCGGCGTCGGCTGCTTCGTCAACGCCTGCCGCGAGTGCGAGAGCTGCCGCAACGGCGACGAGCAGTACTGCCAGGTCGCGGGCGTGCCGACGTACGCCGGCGTCGACCGCGACGGCACCGTCACGCAGGGCGGCTACTCCACGCACATCGTGGTCGACTCGTACTTCGTGCTGTCCGTGCCGGACACCCTCGACCTCGCCGCTGCTGCGCCGCTGCTCTGCGCGGGCATCACGACGTACTCGCCGCTGCGCCGCTGGGGTGCGGCGCCCGGGAAGAAGGTCGCGATCGTCGGGCTCGGCGGTCTCGGCCACATGGGCGTCAAGCTCGCCCACGCGATGGGAGCCGAGGTGACGGTCCTGTCGCAGTCGTTGAAGAAGCAGGAGGACGGGCTGCGGCTCGGCGCCGTCGACTACTACGCGACCAGCGACCCGGCGACTTTCGAGCAGCTCCAGCGGCGGTTCGACCTCATCGTCAACACGGTCAGCGCGCCCATCGACGTCGACGCCTACCTCGGCCTGCTCCGGGTCGACGGCACTTTGGTCAACGTCGGCGCGCCGCCGGAGCCGCTGAGCCTCGACGTCTTCTCGCTGATCGGCCACCGTCGCTCGTTCGCCGGCTCGATGATCGGCGGCATCCCCGAGACCCAGGAGATGCTCGACTTCTGCGGCGAGCACGGGATCGTCTCGGAGATCGAGCTGATCCGCGCCGACCAGGTCAACGAGGCGTACGAGCGGGTGCTCGCCTCAGACGTCCGCTACCGCTTCGTCATCGACACCGCCACGCTGCCCCGCGACTAGCGGGCGGCCCGCAGCCGCTGGGTGCGCAGGGTCGCCCGGCGTACGTCGTCCCTGCAGAAGACCGGCGTCATCCAGCCCTTGTCGCGGTAGAGCCGGGTCAGGTCGGCGTAGTGCGCGGACTTCGAGTTCGTCGACTGCGAGTAGGTGAGGATCGTCCGCACGTCCGGGCAGCCGTCGCCGTCGAAGCCGACCGCCTGGATGAACGACGAGCCGTGGGTCAGCTTGTTGGCGTAGCCGGTCTTGGCGTCCCAGGACGCGTTGAGCGCGTTGAAGACGCCGACCGAGCCGGGCCCGCCGTGGTACGGGATCCGGGTGCCGTCGGGCCGCACGTCGACCTGGTTGGAGCCGAGCGGCGCGTCGATCGGGATCCCCGCGCCGGCGAGGTCGTTGAGCGCGTCGCCGAACGCCCGCCACACGATCGGGCTGCCGATGTTGAGGTCGCGCGGGGTGCTGACCGGGTCGGCGGCGTCGAACGGCGTGAGCCAGAGCAGCCGCTCCGGCGTTGCGGCGGTCGTCGACGCCGCGGCCGGAAGGCCGAGACCGGCGACCGGCAGGCCGAGACGGTCCGCTCGCTGCCAGAAGCGGCGGAACAGGATCGCGCCACGGGAGCTCAGGTTGTCCCGCACGTCCCACTGCGAGAGCACATCGCAGGCGTTGCCGACCGCGACCGGCCCGGACGACGACGGCGCGTAGCCGCCGGGAACATGCGGCACATCTCGACCAGGTCGTCGCGGACCAGCTCGCCGGCGTACTGCCGGTTGCCGTAGACACATGTCCTGCAGGTCCTGCCGCGAGACCTTGCCGTCGCCGCGCAGCTGCTCCTCGACCATCGTCAGCCCGGACCGGGTGCGCAGCGCGCGCGCCTTGCGCTCGTCGCCGATGATCTCGGCGAAGCCCTCGAGCGGCTGCCGCGGCTGGGACAGCCAGTAGCGAGTCGTTGGAGTTCGTCGACGTAGTCGGTGCGGATCAGCGACGGCATGCTCGACGGGCCGAACGTGCCCTTCTGCAGCGAGTCCGGGTCGCTCCCCCACTCGCAGGCCGCACGCGAGCCGTCGAGCACCGGCAGCCGCAGGTAGGCGAACGTCGCCTGACCGAGCGGGGTGGCGCAGGTCTGCACCTGCGCGTCCGTCACGTGCGGCGTGACGGAGATGTCGGCGTACAGCGCCTCACCCTTGTCGTCAGCCGCGATGGTGTTGACCCACGGGATGCCCTGGTTGCGCTTGAGGATCGTCGAGCACCTCGCGCGAGCTCTTCGCGTGATCGACCTCGAAGAAGTGGTTGAGGTAGCGGAAGTTCGGGGCGTTGGCGTCGCCCATCGCGAACGCGCTGGTCGGCGTCCACGGGAAGATCGGCAGGCCAGGATGCTGGTGAGGATCGGGCCGTGGTGCGAGCTGTAGAGCGTGCGGGTGCGCTCCTCGACCTTCCCGTCGACCAGGGCCCGCACCTTCACGTCGTGCGCGGTCATCTTCGTCGGAACGCCGTCGTAGAGGTACGTCGTCGGAGCGCCCGGCACCAGCGTGTGCTGGAACGGCGTGAAGCGGTACGCCGTCGACACCGTGTGGCTCCACGCCATCGTCGACGGTGTGGCCGATCAGCACGAGCGGCACGCCGAGCAGCGAGCCGCCGGCGACGTCGAGCTTGCCGGGGATCGTCAGGTGCGACTGGAAGAAGCGCTCGCTGCCGATCCACGGGAAGTGCGGGTTGCCGAGCAGGACGCCGTGCTTGTTGGGCGACGCTGCGCTGCCGATGGCCACGGCGTTGCTGCCGATGTCGAGCGTTGAAGCCTTCGGCCAGCATCCTCGCCGACGTGCCGTGCGGCAGCGGCGTCGTGGGCACGATGCCCGGGTGCGGTGGCTGCGCCGCGGCGATGCCGTCGATCGCGACGCCCGAGCTCGCGAGCAGCGCGAGCTGGTAGAACCGGCGGTAGGCGTCGATCTCGGTGATCGGCGTGACCCACGGCTTGCCCTTGCACGTCGGGTCGTCGACGCCGCGTGCGCCGCCGACGTCGGCCAGCCAGCGGTTGTAGCCGTCGACGTACCCGCGTACGCCGTCCTTGATCTCCGGCCGCGGCCCGTACGGCGGCTTCAGCGCGAGCAGGCCCTCGACGCGATGCTCGTCGTTGAGCTGCTGGTAGAAGAAGTCGCTGTTGAGGTTGGTCGGATTGGTGCTGTTGGAGCGGAAGCTGTACGTCGCGTCGGGGCCGAAATACATGCTGCGCTGCGCGCGCACCGTCGTGTAGACGTCGGCGAGCGAGCAGATGTTCTGACTGGCCAGCGCGTAGCCGTAGCCGTAGCCCATGCTCGCGTAGTCGGCGGCCTCGATGTGCGGGATGCCGTACTCGGTCCAGCGGATCGTGACGTCGTACCCGTCGGCGTTCCTGCCCCGCGACGGCAGGGCGCCGGCGGTCGAGGCGGCCGCGATCGTCGCAGCGAGGACGAGGCTGACAGCGAGACGCAGGCGCACAGCGGGCTCCCGGGGGGCAGGGGTCGATCGAGGACTTCGGCGTGGTGGCGGCCGGACCTGCCGGAGTCAGTCCGGCGCGATCGACAGCAGGGCGATGTCGTCGCGGGCGTTGCCGGCCTGGAAGGCGAGGACCTCCGTGAGTACGGCGTCGACCAGCTCGGCCGGCCCGCCGCCTGTGGCGCGCACCCGGCGGACGAGGGCGTCGTCGCCGTACTGGTCGCGCCCGGAGCGCGCCTCGGTGACGCCGTCGGTGTAGAGCAGCAGCCGGTCGCCCGGCTCGAGGATCACGGTCGTCGACGAGAATTTCACCGACGCGAACGCGCCGAGGAGCGAACCCGGCCGGCCGATGAAGGACACCTCGCCGCTCGCCCGGTGCAGCAGCGGCAGCGGGTGCCCGGCCGCGCACAGCGCCGCCTCCCAGCGGCCATCGGCGCGGGTGAGGCGGACCAGCAGCGCCGTGCAGAACCGGTCGGTGTCATGCCGCAGCAGCACGTCATTGACCACAGCGAGCGTGCGCTCCGGATCCGGGGCGGCGACCGCGGCGCCGCGCACGGCGTACCGCAGCAGCGCCGTGACCACCGCGGCCTCCGCGCCCTTGCCGCACACGTCGCCGATGACGACGACCCACTCGTCGGTCGCCGACCTGGAACACGTCGTAGAAGTCGCCGCCGACCTCGTCGCCGGCACCCGCCGGCCGGTACGCCGCGGCGATGTCGAGGTCCGGGATGCGCGGTGGCTCCGGCGGGATCAGCGTCTGCTGCAGCGTCCGGGCGAGCGCGGTCGCCCGCTCCTCACTCGCCTGCGCCCGCTCGGTGGCGCGGAGCAGCTCGCGCTCGTACTCGCGGCGCTCGGTCGCGTCGAAGACCGCGGCCCGGATGACGCGGGGCTCGCCGGCGTCGTCGCGTTCGAGCACGGCGTTGACGAGCACCGGCAGCCGGTTGCCCGCGGCGTCGACGATGTCCAGCGCGATCTCGCGCGCGGAGCCCTGCATCCGCAGCATCGGCGCGAAGTGCGTCTCGTGGTAGATCCGGCCACCGCCGGTCAGCAGGTCGACGAAGCCGGCGGCGCCCGACCAGCTCTGCCCGCGTGTAGCCGGTGAGGGTCAGGAAGGTCTGGTTGACCTTGACGATCGTGCCGTCGGGCGTGGTCGACAGGTAGCCGCACGGCGCCCGGTCGTAGAGCTGCGCCGCGTCGTCATCGAGCAGCGCCTCGACGAACGCGCCGACGACGTCCTCGCGGCTCACCCGGTCGCCGCTCGACCGGTCGACCCGGCCGGGTTCGTGGGCGCAGGCATTCACGGCCGCACGAACGCGGCGATCGCCTCTGTCGTCTGCGTCGGCGCGCTCAGGTTGGGGCAGTGACCGGTCGCGTTGAGCAGCACCAGCTGCGCCCCGGGGATGGCGTCGCGGACGTACTCGCCGACGGCGACCGGCGCGATGACGTCCTCGGTGCACTGCAGCACCAGCGTCGGGACGGCGACCTTGGGCAGGTCCGCGCGGTTGTCCGACGTGAACGTGACGCGGGCGAAGCGCTTGGCGATCGCCGGGTCGGTGCGGCAGAAGCTCGCGGTCAGCTCCTCGCCCAGCTCGGGCTGGTCGTGCGTTGCCCATGATGACCGGCGCCATCGCGGTCGACCAGCCGAGGTAGTTGCTGTCCAGCGAGTCGAGCATGCTCGTCGATGTCGGCGGCCTGGAAGCCGCCGACGTAACCCTCGTCGTCGATGTAGCGCGGCGACGGGCCGACCAGCACCAGCTTGGCGAACCGCGCCGGCTCCTCGACCGCGGCCAGCACACCGATCATCGCCGACACCGAGTGGCCGACGAAGATCACGTCGTGCAGGTCGAGCTCACGGCAGATCTCGAGCACGTCGGTCGCGTAGCCGCTGAGCGAGCCGTAGCGCTCGGGGTCGTAGGCGCTCAGGTCGGAGCCGCCGGCGCCGACGTGGTCGAACAGGACGACCCGGAAGTCGGCCTCGAAGTGCGGGGCGACGTGGCGCCACATGTTCTGGTCGCAGCCGAAGCCGTGCGCGAAGACCATGGGCTGGCCGTCCGCGCGCCCGCTCACCGTCACGTTGTGCTTCGCGAGGACGTCCATCCACGGCAGTCTATATCGGCTCCTCTTCCTCGCCGGACCAGACGAAGCCGACTCAGGGCCTGCAGTCGCTTGGCTAGGATCAGCGAACCGGAGGCAGGTCCCCGGGCCATGATCCCGACACCTCCTGGAGCGCCATGCACCGCGCCCGTACGCCGCTGCCTTCTCTCACCCGCCGCGCCGCCCAGGCGGTCGCACTGCTCGCACTTCTCCTCGCGACGATCGGCGTCAGCGCCGGACCGGCAGCCGCCGTCGCGGAGCCGTGCAACGGACACGTCTCGGGCTACCTCTACCTGCCGTTCCCGGCCATCCCGGGATCCGTCGACGAGCCGGCCAGCCTCGAGTTCGACGCCAGCGGGTGCACCGAAGGGGCCAGCGTGCCGGTGACGGCCATCACCGTGCTGATCGCGTGCGGGATGATCCCCACCGGCTACCAGATCAGCGACTGCACCGCGTTCGAGGACGGGGTGTTCGACGTCCACTCCGACTCGACTTCCACGAACGGCGAGTGCGGCACGGTCACCGACTTCGTGTTCACCGAGTCCGAGCAGCCTGCCGTGTACGACGTCACGTGGGACGGCGAGCTCGCACTGCCCGACGGCGCCGATTGCGTCATCAACTTCCTCGTCGACGTGGCGGCGTACCCGCCGGTGGACGCGGTCTCCTTCATGCCCGGGATCCAGACGGTGGGCATGGCCGTGCCGACCTGGATCCGCGACGGCGTTCCGGTCTCCACCGCCGGCGCCAACAGCGCCTGGTTCCCGCCCACTCTCGAGACGTCCGCGACGCCGTCGTCCGCCGTACTCGGCAGCGCCGTCACCGACGTCGCCACGCTGGCGCACACCGCGTTCGGCGAGGAGGTCCCCGATGCGACGGGGACGATCACCTTCCGCCTGTTCAAGGCCGACGCCGACCTCACGTGTGCCGACGCCGACCTGGTCTTCACCGATGTGCAGGACGTCGACGGCGAGGGGATCTACACCTCGGCCGAGTTCACGCCGGAGCTCGCCGGCAGCTACCTCTGGACGGCGACGTACTCGGGCGACCCGCGGAACCTGGCAACCGCCGGGACCTGCGGCGAGGAGGGCGAGTCGGTCACCGTGACGGGGCCCGACACGCCGATGCCCGGCGGCGCGGTCGACCATCCGGTGCCGAGCCCGAGTCCCTCGCCGACCGCGTCAGAGTCCGCGACCGCGGTGCCGAGCGCGTCCGATTCCCCGCCCGGCTGCGTCACGGCGACGATCTCGCTGGCCGCCAGCCGCAGTCGCGTGACGTCCGGCAACACCCCGACCCTCGCCGGGACGGTGACCGACGCGGCCGGCGTGCCGTGCGGGTCGACCTCCGTGACAGTGTTCGCCAAGCAGTACGGCGACTCCACGTGGGCCCCGCTCGCGACCATCCCGACCGACGCGAGCGGCCGATTCAGCCTGCGAGTGCGACCGACCCGGCAGACCAGCTACGGCGCGAACACCGCCGACGGCGCAGTTCGCAGCAACGTCGTCCCCGTCCGCGTGCACACGAGGGTCACGCTGGCCGTGCCCGCCCCTCCGTCACCGATCGGCACGCCGCGGAGCGTGGCGAACCCCGCGACGTTCGTCGGCTCCCTCAACCCGGCGTACGCCGGGGTCGAGGTGGGGCTGGGGACGTTCGTCGGCCGGACGTTCGTCGTCCTCCAGCGGACGACGACGGACGCGTCCGGTGGCTTCGCGCTGTCGCGGGTCCTGCCGCCCGGCCCGTTCACCGCCGTCGTCTTCACGTCGGCGCACGGCGGGAACGACAACGGGTCGATGTCGATCGCCTTGGACGTCCTCTGACGGATCGCCTCCTGACCGGACACGAAGCGCGAGCGGGAGCTCGTCTCACCGATCGTCTGCTCTGTGCCGCAAGTAGGGTCGGCCGATGGGCACGCTGAAGGCCAGGGCAGTCACCTCGGCCGTCGCGCTGATGAACCGGCTCGGCCGGGACTGGCGGCTGGAGCTAGTGCCCAGGACGGCAGAGCCCGCCGCCGCGACGGCCTACTCCCAGGACTTCCTCACCACAGAGCACAACCACGACTTCATGCGGGACCCGTCGTTCGACGCCGCCTACCAGCGGGGTGTGCAGGCCGGCGGCTTCGACTTCGGGATTCACTGGCGAGTCCACGTCGCACTGTGGGTCGCCGAGCAGTCCAGCCACCTGCCCGGAGACTTCGTCGAGTGCGGGGTGGGGCGTGGGTTCATCAGCTCGGCCGTCCTGCAGCACTTGCCGTGGGACGCGCTCGACAAGGATTTCTACCTGTTCGACACGTTCACGCCGCACAACGTCCAGTCCGACTCGCCGGGCACGAAGCGTCCGCACTACGCGCACGACCTGGCGACGGTTGCCCAGAACTTCGCGGAGTGGGATCGGGTCCACCTCGTTCCCGGCAAGGTTCCGGACACGCTGACCGCCTCTGGCGTCGGCGACGTCGCGTTCCTGCACGTCGACATGAACCACCCCGACCCGGAGACGGCGGCGGTCCGGTGGTTCTGGCCCAAGCTGGTCCCCGGCGGGTGGCTCCTGCTGGACGACTACGCGTACGTCTCCTGCGAGGCGCAGAAGCGAGCCATGGACGAGGTCGCGACGGAGCTCGGCTTCTCGATCCTGTCGCTGCCGACCGGCCAAGGCCTCGCGGTGAAGGCGCCGGACATCGAGGCGGCCGGCAGATGAGTGCGCGCATCCTCGCGTTCGTCGCGGTCGCCGCCGCTGCGGGTGCGTTCACGCTGTTCGGACGCGAGCATCCGCTCCCCGCGACCGTCCTGCTCGTCCTGTCTATCGGCATCGGAATCGGCGCGACCGAGCAGACCAAGGACAACCTGCGGGAGTCTGCCGATCCGACTCCGCCGGCCGATCCAGGGATGGCTCCGCGATGGCTTCGGGTGCTGGCGCGACCAACCGTGCTGACCACCGCGGCGTTGTTCGTCGTGGGCGCAACCGTGTACCCGGCCCTGCCGGACACTCTGCTCCGGCACTCGGGCGGCGCGTGCTGGTCGAAGGCGGTCAGCGCTCTCGTTGTACCGGCCGCCGGAGTCATCTGTGCCGTGTTCGCCGGACTTGCGTCGTACCGGCCGCGGCCGCTTCGCGTGGGCGGGTGGCCGACAAGCCGCTGGCTCGACCTGGCGGCGTACTTGCTCGCGTTCGTGTCTCTCTTCGGACTCGTCCCCGCCGCCCTCGGACACCGATGCGGGTGAGGGTGGCCGTCAGGAGGTGAGGTGTCCGCCGGCGGCTGACGATCTCTCCACGATCACCAGCGCCACGCCGAACCTTGAAGTGACTTGCACCGCCGTGAGCACGCAGCCGCTTCAAGGTTCGGCGTACGCCGGCATCAGGGGCTAGGGAGGGACAGCTCGCGCTGGTGGTAGATCGCCCAGCCGGTGCCACCGGCGTCTCGCTCGCGGTAGATCGCCATGCCGATCTGCATGCGCCCGCGCTTGTCGAGGCTGACCATCTCGAACTCGGGCGCGATCTGGTTGCCGGTGTACAGCGGCTTCGGCGTGGTGCGCCCGGCATTGATCGCCGGCCGTCCACCCTTGCCGGGCTTGATGCGCGCGGCGTAGATGTACCAGTCGCTCTCGACGTCGGTCTCGGCATCTGGACTGCCCAGCCAGGCCACCGCTGCCTCGCCGGCGCGGGCACCGCCGACGATCCACGCCGCGTGTCCCGTCGTACCGCTGATCAGCGCGACCGGGTTGGTCCACGTCTTGCCGCGGTTGGTCGACTTGAGCCAGAAGACCGGGTTGGCCTCCTGACCGGGCGCTGAGTAGACGACGTGCAGCTGGCCGCCGCCGTCGAGGCCGATCGACGGGTAGATCGACGACGTCGACTGCTCGATCGATGTGATCTTCGTCGACGACCACGAGCTGCCGCCGTTGTGGCTGGACGCGAGGAACAGGTCCATCCCGGTGTCCAGCGCGGTCGGCGCGAGCCGGCGCGAGTAGACGAGGTACATGTCGTCCCCGCCCGGCGCGACGACGAGGTTGCCCTCCCAGATGTACGCGCCCTCCGGACCCGGCGTCGGGATCGGCACGACCGGCGAGAACGTCTTGCCGTAGTCGGTCGACTTGGTGAACCACATCGCCGACGGCATGCAGCACTGCACATCGTGATAGGTCAGGTAGACCGTGCCCTCAGGGCCGCCGACCAGCCACGGCCGGTCGACGATCGGCGCAGTCACCGCCAGCGCCGTACCGGTCCAGCTCGCTCCACCGTCGGTGCTCGCGCCGACCGAGAGGTTGCCCAGCCAGGTGTCGGCCGAGTACATCGTGCCGCCCTGGTCGAAGGTGATGTCGCAGTCGCCGCCCTCGAAGGCATACGCCCGGGTGTCCAGCTCCGCGGTCTCCACGTCCATCCCCTCCCACGTCGTGCCGGCGTCGCGGCTGACGTGGAAGTAGGACTGCTCGTGGTCAGTGGCCGGTACGCCGGACGGCGCGCAGGCCGCGAGCAGCCGCTGGTCGGCTGGGCTCTGCACGAGAGAGATCTCCCGGGCAGCCTGCGTCTCGCTGATGAGGACCGGAGCGGCCCAGCGAGCCGGCGCCGCGCGTCCGGCGGGCGCGGCCACGGCCGACCCGATCACGGTGGCCGCGACAAGGGTCAGCATGACCCGTCGGGTCGTCATGGAGAGTGCTCCTCGCGCTGGATGCCTGGTCCGACCGGCTTCGCCGTACGACGGCCCCGCACCTGCCGATGTTCGGCCGTCGCGTCACCGGGCACACCTCACGCATGGGATCCGAGTCCGGCCCACCCGACTCCGCCGTGTCCACGACGATGGACGACGCGGCGATCTTCCCGCTGCTCACCCGCCTCGCCGCCTGGGGGGACGCCAACCCCGAGCGATACGGCGGTTCGTGGATCGAGCCGGCCGCCGGCGGTACCCCGACAGTCGGTGTCGGCGTTGTCGGCGGCGCAGTCCCCCCAGCGCTGAGCGCGCTGCTGAAGGGCGAGCAAGCGCTCGTCGTCTCGGTCCGGCACCCGCTGCGCTATCTCGAGGAGCTCGCCGACCGGATCCGCCGGGGCGAGGTCCAGCCGGGTGGTGGCCGAGTCACCGAAGTCGGCGTCTACGAGCCCGAGAACGTCGTCGACGTCCGATTCGACGCGGCCGACCTGGCGACACCGGAGGAGTCCCTGAGGGCGACGTATCGCACCGACGCGATCCGCGTCGGCCGAGAGCGCCGGGGTGGGATCATCGCGGCGGCGACGACGCGCCGAAGTCCGGCAGGCTGAGGGATCCGTCGTCGGCCAGCGTGAACCCGGGGTTGTGCGAGATCTCCCACGCGTGTCCGTCGGGGTCGAGGAAGTAGCCGGCGTACCCGCCGTAGAAGGTCCTCGCCGGCTCGCGCGTGACGCGCGCCCCGGCATCGCGCGCGCTCTCGATGACCGCGTCGACCTCGGCGTCGGAGCGCACGTTCTGCGCGAGCGCGATCCCGCCGAACCGGTCCCGTACGCCGTCCGCGACACCGGCGTCCTCCGCCAGCCTGTCGCGACCCCACAGGCAGATCGCCATGCCACCCGCCTGGAAGAAGACCGTGCTCTCCACTTCCTGACCACGCCAGCCGAGGGCCTCGTAGAACGCCTTCGACGCGGCGAGATCGTCGACGCCGAGCGTGATGAGGCTTATGCGCTGATCCATGCCGCCACGCTACCGACGAACGGCAGGTACGCCGTCACTTCGACCGCCACCCGTCGTTCAGACGAGGTGAAGCCCACGACGATCGCCCTTGCCCTGGCCGTCTCCGTCATCGCTCCTGTCACCACCGCGGACGCGGCGGTACTGCGCTGGGATGCGACCCTGCCCGTCTCTCCGACAGCGCGCGGCACGGTGGCCACCGACGTGGACAACGCGCTGGCGATCACGGTCGGCACGACAGCCACCGTTCACCGCAGCGTGGACGGTGGCACGACATGGTCGGCCACGACGCCGGCGTACCCGATCGGGTGGCCCGTGGAAGCCCTCACTCCTGTCTCCGCCGTCGCGCGGTCGGGCAACGCCGACGTGTCGGCGACGATCGATCGCGGCGAGACGTGGCAGCTCGTCGAGCGAGCGCCCGTCGCCATCAACGCGGTTACCGCGGTGGGCGGAATGGGTGCCAACTACTCCGTGGTGATCGCGCGAATGGTCCTCAACCACCTGCCGACGCCGGGGTTCTGCGAGCCCTGGGACGGATACGCGACGATCCGCGCGACGAACCCGTCCGGCGTCGGCGGAGGGGTGTCCACGATCCCCATCCCCGGCGTCGTCGCGGACATCGAGGTCATCGACGGCGCCGAAGGCCTTGCCCTTGTCTACGAGTACGCCGACGGCGTGCCCGTGAGCGGCGGGTGCGAGTACCGACCGGTCGCCGAGCACGTGCTGGAGATCGACGCGGCGTACACGAGCTGGCACCGGCTTCGCAGCACGCCGGTGACCACAACCGTCACGACCGCGATCGCCGTCACCTCCTTCCGCCACGTCGTGCTCGGCCAATCGGACGGCTCGACCCTGATCACCGACGACGGCCGCAACTGGCGCGCGGGTCAGCCCCTCGGCTCTCGCGTCACCGCGTTCTCCTTCGGCGTGACCGGCGGCTACGCGATGACCGACACCGGGATCTGGCGCTCGACCGACCTCGGCAAGACCTGGACGTCGGAGTCCTCGCCCTTTCTGGGAGTCGGCGCATCGGGCGTCGGGGACATCGCGACCGGGTACGGCCACGACGGCATCGCCTTCAACGTCGGCAGCATCGCGAGGCGCCAGCCGTCCGCGGTCGCCGGCGCCGCCCCGCCCGTCTACGCCGCACCGGCCCGCGGCGCCGGGCATGCCGTGGTGCTCACCGGATCGACGCCGAGCCGCGTGCTCGTGGTCATCTCACCGGAGACGTCTGCGCCGCGGACGACGCGGGTGCCGAGCCGCCATCGACGACTCAACCGAGAGCACCGCACCGGCATCTGACCCGAATCAGGCCACCAGGTCGGCGTACGCCGGGTGGGTCGTGATGAAGTGCCGTACGAATGGGCACTTCGCCACGACCTTCAGCCCCGCGGCGCGCGCGGCGTCGAGCGCACCCTCGACGAGCGCGGCGCCGAGGCCGCGGCCTTCGAACTCCGGCTCGACCACGGTGTGGGTGAACACGATCGTGTCGGCCGACCGGGTGTACTGCGCGAACCCGACCGGCTGCCCATCCAGCAGCAGCTCGAACCGGTCTTGCTCAGCTCGATCGATCACCTGCGTCGACTCCGTCATCGATGACCTCCACGGCCATCGTGCCTGACTCTGTCAGTCGGTGTCGGTGCGCACCCGGTAGGCGAGGCCGGCGGCGACGAGCAGGCACATGGCCACAGCCGCGACCCGCGTCGCGACGCCCTGCTCGGACGCCAGCCCGGCGGCCAGCGTCGACGACGAAGGAGCGGAATCCGCAGAGCGCGGGACGGGATGCCTGCGTTGGCCGAACGCGCGATCGGCGATTCGGACATTGACCTACTTGGACGAAAATGGATGGGATGTCCACAGCGAGGTCCGCTCGCGTCCGCTCGCTCGGTCGGGAGTCCGCATGTCCGGTACGTCGTTCGCTCGCCCGTTCGCCCGTCGGATCGCGACCTGCCTCGCCGGCGTCCTGCTGCTGGGCACCCCGGTCGCCGTGGTCACTGCCACGCCCGCGGCGGCAGCGTTGGCCGCGACCGTGACCTTGAACTCGGGGCCGAGCGCCGTACTCGGCTCGGCCGGAAACGTGGCGACCTTCACGATCACGAACAACACGAGCGGCCCTGACACGTCGCCCGCGTTCACCGAGGCGATCCGGCTGCTCGTCTCCTGCGGAGCGCTGCCGGTCAGCATCGTCTGCGGCACGAACGACACCGGTCTGATCCAGCCAAGCGCGACCGGGATCGGCTCCGGCTCGTGTGCCGGCATCTCCTTCGCCATCACGCTGAACACCGGCGCCTTGTACGACCTGACACCCGACGCCTACAACGAGATCCCAGCGGGCGGCACGTGCACGATCAGCTTCACCTACAGCGTGCAGGCGATGCCGACCATCGACGCGGCCCCCGCGGTACCGGGGTCGCAGACCTACCAATCCGCCTCCGCGGACCTGCGCACGACGCTCGACGGCACGCCTTTCACCGGCACCTCTACGCCGAGTCTTCTCACCATCCTCAAGGCCACCCCGGCCCTCTCGACGACGTCGTCGGCTGGGTTCGTGATCGGCTCCGGAGGCACTCTGTCGGACACCGCGACGATCACCGGCGGGTTCACCCCGACCGGCACTGTCACGTTCGACCTGTTCGGCCCGGATGACGCGACCTGCGCCAACCCGGCCGCCTTCACCTCCGCCGCCAACGCGATCGTCGGTGGTACATCGGCCTCAGCCACCTTCGCGCCGACGGTTGCGGGCACCTATCGCTGGATCGCCCACTACAGCGGCGACGGCAACAACAACGCGGTCGACGGCGCCTGCAACGACGCGAACGAGTCGGTCGTCGTCGCTCGGGTCACGCCTACCCTGTCGACCACGGCCTCCGCCGCAGTCTCCGTCGGGGGCAACGTCAGCGACCAGGCGACGCTCTCCGGCGGCTACTTGCCGACCGGCACGATCACCTTCAACCTCTACGGGCCGAACGACCCGACCTGCACGAACCCTGCCGCCTTCACCTCGGCCGTTCCCGTCGCGGGCAACGGGGCCTACGGCTCGGGCAACTTCGCGCCGGCCAGCGGCGGTGTGTACCGATGGGTCGCGTCGTACGGCGGCGACGCCAACAACAACCCGGCCACCGGCGCCTGCAACGACCTCAACGAGTCCGTCTCCGTCTGGCCGGTCATCCGCGTCGCGAAGACGGCGACCCCGCTCGCTCAGGACGAGCCGGGCGGGAGCTTCACGTTCG
Source organism: uncultured Actinomycetota bacterium (assembly GCA_963765815.1). Lineage (GTDB taxonomy): Bacteria > Actinomycetota > Actinomycetes > BP-191 > BP-191 > DATLNF01. The sequence continues at coordinate 521,698 of CAVXXT010000003.1, forward strand.
ACATCGTCGTCACCAACGACGGGCCGGCCGCCGTCACCATCACGGCCCTGACCGATGACGTCTACGGCAACGTCGGGACCCTGGGGACCTGCACCACCGCCATCGGGACCGTGATCCCGGCGTCCGGCGGGACCTACTCGTGCAGCTTCGTCGGCGTGTTCACCGGCAACGCGGGTGATTCTCAGACGGACACCGTGACCGCTACGGCGATCGACGCCCTGGCGAACATCGCCACGTCCTCGGACAGCGCCACTGTCACCCTGACCGACGCGCTCCCATCGCTGACGGTCACCAAGACCCCCTCGCCGAGCAGCCGCTTCGCGCCTGGCGGGCCGGTGACATTCACCGTCAACGTGGCCAACGTCGGCCCCGAGGCGATCACGATCACGACGATCACCGACGACGTCTACGGCGACCTGGCGACGCAGGGCACCTGCACGACCGCCGTAGGGACCGTGATCGCCATCAGCGGCACGTACTCCTGCTCGTTCACCCAGAACGTCACCGGGGCAGGCGGGTCGACGCACACCGACACGGTCACCGTCACGGCGGTCGACGACGAGGGCAACATCGGGAGCAACTCCGGCTCGGCCACCGTCACGTTGGCCCTCGACTCGCCGCCGATCCCGCCGACGCCCTCGGTCACTCCGACCGCGAGCCCGACCGGTACCCCGGCACCGACCGCGTCCGGCACACCAGCGCCCGTCCCGGGCGTGACCTGCACAGACATCGCTGAGGTGGACCTCGGCGCCGACGTCACGCAGATCACCGCGGGCAACACCCCAACCCTGACCGGCATCGTGCACAACGCGGCCGGGCAGACCTGCGCCGGCGCGTTGATCGTGCTCACCAAGAAGGCGCACGGTGACACGGCGTTCAGCCCGCTCGCGACGATGACGAGTGACGCCAACGGCCGGCTCACGCTCGTCGTGCGCCCGATGGTGCTCACGACCTACTCGGCCACCACCCCCGACGGCGTCGACCGCTCGCAGCTGGTCAACATCCGCGTCTACATCCGGGTCGTCCTCACCGACCCGCTCGACCCGGTGCCGGCCGGCAGCAGCCGTCCGGTCGTCAACCCGGTCGTCTTCGTCGGCCGGCTATCCCCGGCGTACGCCGGAGTCGCGGTCGGCCTCGGCACCTACATCGCCGGCCGCTTCGTGGTGCTCCAGCAGGTCGACACCGACGGCTCCGGCGGCTTCGCCTTCACCCGCAACCTGCGCTCCGGACCCGGCACCTACGTCGTGTTCACCAGCGCACACGGCGGCAACGACAAGGGCGCCAAGTCGGTGGCGCTGGAGGTCACGTAGCGTCGCCCCTCCTGAACAGGAAGACGGCCGGTGAGATCGCTCACCGGCCGTCTTCCTTGCTGCTGTGGCGGAAAGGGGACGCAAGCCTGGCGCGAGGGTTGGCCCCCTGGCGCGTTGTACAGGGCGACCACCTCCTACGGACAGGACCGTCCATGCGCCTGCGTCAGCTCGCGTCCGTCGTCGCTACGACCGCCCTCGCCTGCGCCGCCGGCATCATGTCGGCCACCCCCTCCACCGCCATCGTCAACGGCACCGCCGCCCCGCAGGGCGCGTTCCCGTTCATGGCGTCACTGCAGGACGGCACCGGCTTCGCCTTCTGCGGCGGCAGCGTCATCTCCAGCGGCTGGGTGCTCACCGCGGCCCACTGCGTCGCCGACGGCAGCGCGGCCGACCTCTACGTCGTCACGGGGACGACCGACCTGGCCGCAAACCCGGCGTCGAAGCAGACCATCAAGGTCGCGAGCGTCACGGTGCACCCGGCATACGAGAACAGCACCCACGACGTGGCGCTGCTGCGCCTCTCGGTCCCGACCACCGCGCCGGCGATCCGCCTCGCCACCCTTGCCGACGACGCGCTCGAGACTCCCGGCACCAAGGTGACCGTCGCGGGTTGGGGCGACCAGACCCCGACGCTCGGCCTCAACTCCACGACCAAGCTGCGCAGCGTCGACCTCAACGTCGTCTCCGACTCGGAGTGCGGGCAGACCAACTTCGGCTTCGACGCCGCGACCGGCGTGTGCGCCGCGGCGCTGGCCAAGGACTCCTGCCAGGGCGACTCCGGTGGGCCGCTGTTCACCAACGGCGTGCAGGTCGGCGTCGTGAGCTATGGCCAGAGCTGTGCGCTGCCGAAGTTCCCCGGCGTCTACAGCGAGGTCAACAACAACGCGATCCGCAGCTTCATCAGCTCGACCGCGGGGGTCTGACCGCCGCACACGATCAACCCGGCGAGTCGGCCGGCTGGACCGGGGCTGGGCCCGGGACAGCCGGCCGATCCGTGTCCCGCGCCGTCGAACGTCAGGCGATCCGGAGGAACATCTTCTCCACGTCGGCGAGCGCGTATCCCTCGGCCGACCGCGCGCTCGGGCTGGTTGAGGCAGTACACGAGCCCGGATGCGACGAGCTTGAAGCCGGTCTGGTCGAGTGCCGTGCTCGCTGCGGAGATCTGGGTCACGACGTCACGGCACTCCCTGCCGTCCACGAGCATCTGCTGGATGCCGCGCACCTGCCCCTCGATACGGCGAAGCCGCTTCAGCAGGTCGTCGACAGTGTCCTCGGGAAGCTGCACGACGGGGTCCTTCCTGATGGCCGCGGCGTGCCCGCGGACCGTCTGGAGAATATACCCCATGGGGTATGTGTTGTACGGTGCATCCACCCCAGACACCGCCCCGGAGGCGCCCTGTGTTCCGACTTGCCCGCTCGTCCGATCCCCGCCCGGAAGCCGTCGCCGAGCTGCGCGCCGGCGGTGCAGTGCTCGTCGACGTGCGAGACGACCACGAATGGGTCGCCGGCCACGCTCCCGACGCGCACCACATCCCGCTGCACTCCCTCGATCGACAGCTGGCGCAGCTGAGCGGACGAACGATCCTCACGATCTGCCGGAGCGGCATGCGCTCGAAGAAGGCCGCTCGCGCTCTCTCGGCCGCCGGCGTCGACGCGCACAGCGTCGCCGGCGGGATGGCCGCCTGGTCCGCGGCCGGGCTGCCGGTGGTCCGGGCAGACGGCTCGAGCGGTGTTGTGCTGTGACAGCCGCGCCGGGCGTTCACCCGGTCGCGACCGGCGTCGATGTCGTCGTGGTCGAGACCCCGTCGCTGGGTGACCGCAGCTACCTGCTCGTCTCCGGCGCCACAGCAGCGGTCATCGACCCGCAGCGGGATGTCGACCGGATCGAGCAGGTGGTGCACGATCGCGGCCTGACCCTGAGCCTCGTGCTCGAGACGCACGTGCACAACGACTACGTGTCCGGCGGGCTGGAGCTCGCCCGGCGGTGGGATGCGGAGTACGTCGTGCCGGGTCACGGCCTCCGGGTCGAGCGCACCCAGCCGCGCGACGGCGACCTGCTCGCCGTGGGCGATGCCGTCGTCCGCGCCGTGCACACCCCGGGGCACACCCCCGACCACATGTCCTACGTCGTGTCGGACGGCGCCGAGCCGCTCGCGGTGTTCACCGGCGGCTCGATGCTCTTCGGGACCGTGGGCCGCACGGATCTCCTCGGCGCCGACCTCGCCGACCAGCTCACCCGCGCGCAGCACCGGTCGGCCCGCCGGCTCGCCGAGGAGCTCCCGCAAGCCACCGCGGTGCTGCCCACCCACGGCTTCGGCAGCTTCTGCTCGTCCGCCGCGACGAGCGGCGCCACGCGGAGCACGATCGCCGACGAGCGCCGGACCAACCTCGCGCTGACCGAGCCCGACGTGGACACGTTCGTGTCCGCCCTGCTCGACGGGCTCACGGCGTACCCGACGTACTACCGGCACATGGCGACGCTCAACACGAGCGGTCCGGCCGCGGTCGACCTGTCCCCCGCACCCGGCGTCGACGCGGTGGCGATCGGCCGCAGGATCGCGGCCGGCGAGTGGGTGGTCGACCTGCGCTCACGCACCGCCTACGCGCACGGCCACCTCACCGGGACCGTCAACCTCGAGGTCGGGGACTCGTTCGCGACCTATCTGGGCTGGACGCTGCCGTGGGGCACGCCGGTGACCCTCGTCTCCAACGAAGCGGCCGACGTCGCGGAGGCGCAGCGGCAGATGGTCCGGATCGGCATCGATCGTCCGGCGGGCGCCGCGTCCGGCGGCGTCGAGTCGTGGGCGGACGGCGGCGAGCTCACGTCGTACCTCTCAGTGAAGTTCCCGGAGCTGGCCCGCGCGAGGACCGAACCGGGCGTCGTGATCCTCGACGTGCGCCGGGACGACGAGTGGGCCGCCGGCCACATCGACGGCGCCACGCACATCCCGCTGCATGACCTCGAGGCGCGCGTCGACGAGGTGCCACCCGGGACCGTGTGGGTGCACTGCGGGTCCGGCTATCGGGCCGCGGTCGCCGCGTCCCTCCTCGACCGCGCAGGACGCTCGGTGGTCGCGGTCGACGACGACTGGGACGCCGCCGCGCGCTGTCCGGATCTCCCCCTCAGCGGAAGGGCCGACCGCAGGTGACCGCGGTCGCCGGATGACCGCCCGGCTCGCCCTGCTCTCACCGCTGGGTGCGCTGGTCGGGCTGACGCTCGGGGCGCTGGGTGGCGGCGGGTCGATCCTCACCGTGCCACTGCTGGTCTACGTCGCGGGCCAGCAGCCCGCGGAGGCGACGACGTCGTCGCTTGTCGTCGTGGGGATCGCCGCGGCGACGGCGGCGGTCCGGCACTGGCAGCGTGGCCGGGTCCGCATCGGTCTCGGCCTGATGTTCGGAGCGGCCGGGATCGGCGGGTCGGTCGGTGGGTCTGCGCTCAACCGGCACCTCGACGACGACGTACTCCTGCTCGCGTTCGCCGGGCTGATCCTCGTCGCGGCATGGCGGATCGCGGTCGGCTGCCCCTCCTGCACGCGAGCCGGGGAGTCGGCCGCCGTCGCGACCGAGGGCGACGCCGCGCCGGCCGCTTCGGCTCGCGTCGCCCGGCTGGCAGTGTTGCTCGCCGCGGGGACGGCGGTGGGCTTCCTGACCGGACTGTTCGGCGTCGGCGGCGGCTTCGTCGTCGTCCCGGTGCTCGCGCTCGTCGTCGGCCTGCGCATGCCCGACGCGATCGGGACGTCGCTCTTGGTCATCGCGGTGAACGCCGCGGTGTCGCTCGCCCTGCGGGTCGGCGACGGCGGGATCGACTGGCCGACGACCGTCGTGTTCGCCGGGGCCGCGGTCGTCGGCTCCGGCTTCGGCGAGCGGGTGGCCGACCGGGTGTCACCTGCCACGTTGCAGCGCGCCTTCGCCGCGATGCTCGTGATCGTGGCCGGCTACGTCGGCATCAGCGCCGGGCTCGCGCTGACCTGACGCCTAGGTCGCGCGGAGGAAGTCCGCGATCGCGGGTACGACGACGTCGGGCGCCTCTTCCACCGGGAAGTGGCCGACGCCCGGCAGCGACAGCATCGACGCGCTCGGCCCGAGGTCGCGTACGACGGCCTCGCCGTCGGACAGCGCGATCACCGGGTCGGCCGCACCCCACACGACGAGTGACCGCTCGGCGTGCACCTTGGTGGGCGGTGCCTCGCGCTTGTCGCCACCGCCGACGCTGCTCGCCATCGCGAGCAGCCGCGGCCGGGTCGTCGCGCGGTAGTAGGCGAGCATCGCGTCGACGCGGGCCGGCTCGGCGTAGCTCGCGACGTAGTGATCGCGGGCCGCCGTCGCCATCGGTGCGTCGGACTTCCACGCGTAGTCGATCATCGACGAGACGACGCGCTCCCCCGCCAGCCGGAACGTCACCTCGGGCAGCACCGGCAGCGAGAAGAACGGGACATGGAAGGCGCGCAGCAGGTTCATCTGCCGGTAGGGGCCGGCGACGTCGACGACGCGGCGGACCAGCTCGGGCCGCGCACCGGCCAGGGCCAGCGCGAGCGACCCGCCCCAGTCGTGACCGACGACGTCGACCGGACCGTCGACCTCATGCAGGACGAGCGCGGCGAGCTCGGCGACGACCGACGGCACGTCGTACGGATCGCGGGCCTCGGACAGCCCGAGGCCCTTGAGGTCGGGCGCGATGACGACTCGGTCGCTCGCGAGCTCTGGCAGCAGCCGGGCCCACACCGCGGCGGTCTGCGGCACGCCGTGCAGCAGCAGCACCGGGGTGCTCTTGGTCTTCTTCGACGGGCCGGCGCGGTGGACGTGGAAGCGGACGCCCTCGACCGCGACGTAGCGCGAGTCGGCGCCGGCGATCTGCGGACGTCCGGCGGGCCAGGTCGAGGAGCTCGTCACGCGTAGAACACCTTCTCCACCACCGTGCGGGCTCGCCGCGTCGCCCGTCGGTAGCTGTCGAGGAACTCGGCACGGCTCCCGGCAGGGTAGCCGACCGCCCGGGCGACCCCGGCCATCGTCCGCGCCTCGTCAGGCAGCACGTCCTGCTGGCGACCGCGCACCAGAGTCAGCCCGTTGCGCGCCGCACACGCGACCCGCCACGCCTCGACCAGCACCTCGGCGTCCTCCGCCTCCAGCAGACCGGCGGTGACTGCCGCTCGGAGCGCACCGAGCGTCGACACCGTGCGCAGTGCCGGTACGCCGCCGGCGTACCGCAGCTGAAGCAGCTGCGCGGTCCACTCGACGTCGGCGAGAGCGCCCGGGCCGAGCTTGGTGTGCCGGTGCTCTCGACGCCGCGCGAGAGCCGCTCGTTCTCGACGCGCGCCTTCACCCGGCGCACCTCGGTCACCGACGCGTCGGGGAACGCCTCCGGCCACCGCACCGGGGCGATCAGCTGCTCGAACCGCTCGCCGAGCCCGGCGTCGCCGGCGACGACCCGCGCGCGCAGCAGCGCCTGCGCCTCCCACACCGCGGCGCGGCCGGCGTAGTAGCGCGCGTAGCCGGACAGGCTCAGCGTCAGCGGCCCCTGCTTGCCCTCGGGTCGCAGGTCGGCGTCGACGACCAGCGGCGGGTCGGGTGCGGGCAGCGCGAGCAGCCGGCGCAGCTCCTCGGCGACCTGCTTCGCGGTGAGCGCGGCGTCGGCGTCGGCGACGCCGGGCAGCGGCTCGTGCACGAACATCACGTCGGCGTCGGAGCCGTAGCCCTGCTCGTGCCCGCCGAGGCGGCCCATGCCGACGACCGTGACCAGCGCATCGAGCGGCGTGCCGCGCTGCGCGGTCACCTTCGCCGTCGCGATCTGCAGCGCGGCCGACACCGTCGCGTCGGCGACGTCGGAGAGCGCCTCGCCGACCGCCTCGACGTCGAGCATGCCGAGCAGGTCGGCGCACGCGATCCGCAGCAGCTCCTGGCGGCGCAGCCCGCGGACCGCGGCCGCCGCGAACTCCGGTACGTCGTGCCGCGCTGCGACCGAGCGGAACTCCTCGTGCAGCGCGGCGGTCGTCCGGGGCACCAGCTCGGTGTCGCGCGCGACGATCCCGACGGCCTCGGGGGCGCGGCCGAGCAGGTCGGCGACGTAACCGGCTCGACGCGAGCAGGTTGGCCAGCCGCTCGGCGACCACCTCCGACTCGCGCAGCAGCGCGACGAACCACGGCGACCCGCCGAGCTGCTCGGCGACGGTGCGGAAGGCGAGCAGCCCGGCGTCCGGGTCGTGCGCGCCGGCGAACCACGGCAGCATCACCGGCAGCATCGTGCGCAGCACCTGCGCGCGACGCGACAGGCCGCCGGTCATCGCCTCGAGGTTGCGCAGCGCACCGGCCGGGTCGGCGAAGCCGAGCGCCTCGAGCCGCTCGCTCGCGGCCTCCGGCGACAGCCGGATCACCTCGGCCGGCAGGCGGGCCACCGACGACAGCAGCGGGCGGTAGAAGAGCTTCTCGTGCAGCCGACGTACCTCGACGGCGTGCCGCGCGCGCTCGGCCAGCAGTGCGGCCTGCGCGGTGCCCGCGTTGGTGTCGCGGAAGCCCATGCTGCGCGCGACCCAGCGCAGCGCCGCGCCGTCGGTCGGCAACGTGTGCGTACGGCGCAGCCGCTGCAGCTGCAGCCGATGCTCGACGGTGCGCAGGAAGCGGTAGGCGTCGGCCAGCCGGGTCGCATCCTCGGCGCCGACGTAGCCGCCGGCGGAGAGCCGTTCGAGCCCTTCGAGGGTGCTCAGGACCCGCAGCGTCTCGTCGGTGCGGCCGTGCACCAGCTGCAGCAGCTGCACGCGAACTCGACGTCGCGCAGACCGCCCGGCGCCGAGCTTGAGCTGCCGCTCGGTCTCGTGCGCCGGGACGCTGCCCTCGACGCGGCGCTTCATCGCCTGCACGTCGGTGACGAGGTCGGGCCGCGGTGCCTGCCGACCACACGAGCGGCGCGATGACGCTCGACGTACTGCTCGCCGAGCGAGAGGTCACCGGCGATCGGCCGTGCCTTCAGCAGCGCCTGGAACTCCCAGTTCTTGGCCCAGCGCTGGTAGTAGGCCTCGTGGCTGGCCAGCGTCCGCACCAGCGGACCGGCCTTGCCCTCGGGTCGCAGCGCCGGGTCGACCGGCCAGATCGTGCCCTCGCGGGTCGTGGCCGAGCAGGCGCGGATCAGCCCCTCGGCGAGGATCGTCGCGGTGCGCAGCGCGCGCCCCTCGTCGCCGCCGGGCAGCGCCTCGGCGACGAAGACCACGTCGACGTCGCTGACGTAGTTGAGCTCGCGCCCGCCGCACTTGCCCATCCCGATGACCGCGAACCGGCACGGCTCGGCATCATCCGGCAGCTCGGCCGCCGCGATCGCGAGTGCCGCATCGAGCGTCGCTGCGGCCAGGTCGGCCAGCTCGGCCGCGACATCCTCGACCGCGATCGCTCCCCCGACGTCGCGCGCGGCGAGCCGCAGCAGCGCCGACCGGTACGCCGTACGCAGGTGGTCGAGGTTGTCTGCGCTGCTGCCGTTCGCGCGGGGCATCCCGACGCCCCAGGGCAGCGGCTCGGCGGTGCGCGCGCCGACGGCGGTGAGCAGCTCTTCGCGCAGCCCGAGCGCGCTCGGCCGCGACGCGCTGATCCGCTCGTCGGCGAGCACCGTCCACGTCGTCGGGTGCCGCACCAGGTGGTCGCCGAGAACCGTCGAGGCGCCGAGGACGCCGAGCAGCCGCTCACGCAGGCCGAGGGAGGAGCGCAGCGCGGCCAGCAGAACCGCGGGCTTGGGCGCGGCGTCGACGAGCCGGCCGAGCGCGCCGAGGGCGAGGTCGGGGTTGGCGACCTGCGACAGCGTGGCGAGGACCGCCTCCGCGCCGGCGTCGGCCGGACCCTCGGGGCCGAAGAGCCGCAGCGCGTCCGGGCCGAGCATCTTGGCGGCGGCCCGCGGGTCGGTGAAGCCGAGCCGGGTCAGCCGCGAGTCGGCAGCCGGCTCGGAGTTGGACACGCTCCCGAGCCTACGAGGGTCGGTGGTGCAGTGCGGGTCAGCGGGTGTTGGCCTGCTGGGTCGCGAGCGCGGTGCGGTGCCGGCGCGCGTAGACGACGCCCATGCACGCCGAGGCCATCAGCGAGCCGCCGGCGAGCACGGCCACCGCGGCGCCGACCGGGTCGTCGCGCTCCTGCAACGGCAGCGCGCTCATCGCCAGCTCGGTCGCCTCGTCCTCACGCGGTACGCCGACGGTGACGGTCGCGATCTGGATCTGCTCCTGCTCCTCGAACGCCGTGCCCGTGTTGACCTGCGCCTGGATCTGCGGCTGCGGCGCGGGGTTGATCTGCGGGGCCGGCGCGGGCACCGGGGCGGGCACCGCCGGCGGCTGCACCGGCGCGGAGTTCTGCTGCGGCGGCACGACCGCAGGGATCACCGCGGCGATCGCCGGCGGCACGCCGCAGGACACGAGCGCGGCGGCCTCGGCGATCGTCTGCTCCTTCAGCGCCGCGCCGAACCGCAGCTCGTAGTTGCCCGGCTCGACGCCGAGGCAGCTCACGGTCGCGCGCAGCGTGATGGTGCTGTCCGCCTTGACGTTGATCGGCAGGATCCGGGTCGGCTGCAGGTCGCGGAGCACCGGCGACTTGGTGCGGCTGAAGAACCGCAGGTCCTGTACGTCGGAGACCGCGTTGAGGATCTGCACCAGGGTCTTGGCCAGGTCGCCGTTGCCCGAGCAGACCAGGCCGTCGCCGGCCTTCAGCTCGACGCGCCCGTCACCGGTGCAGTCGACGCCACCGGGACCGGCGATCGCGCCGGTGGCGCGCGCCATGTCTCCCATGTCCTTGCGGGCGATCGGCAGCACCGCGATGCCGACCTGCTTGATGTTGCGCTCCCGCAGCGCAGCGGCCGTCTTGTCGAAGCTCGGCGAGCCCTCGAGCTTGCGGTCCCACTCCTCGTTGCCGGCGTGCAGCAGCACGCGCAGCGAGTCGCGGCGGAAGTTGGCGTTGCGGTTGCGCCGGATGCCGCACTGCGGCAGGTCCGGGCTGATGTCGCACGCGCTGAGCGCCTGGAAGGTGATGTCGGCGCGACCCTCGCCGGTCGCGCTCTGGTAGAGCGCGTCGAGGATCGGCTCCTGGTTGCCCTTGGTCGACTTCGGGTCCATGCCGGCCAGCGCGTCGAAGAACGCCTGGTTGACCGGGCCGATGTCGACCAGCCGGTCGTACATCGGCTTCACCGGGTCGGTGAGCGAGGTGTAGTAGCCGAGGCCGACCTGGACGTCGACCGCGCCGGCGCGCAGGCCGTTGATGGCCTTCGCGAGGTTGAGCCGCAGGTCCTCGATGAACGCGGTCATCGAGCCGGAGTTGTCCAGCACGATGTAGACGTCGAGCGGCGTCGGCCGCTTCGGCACCTGCAGGGTGTACTGGATCTCCTTGGTCTGCCCGACCTGCAGGGCGACCGTCTGGCTGCGCGGCAGCATCGTCGGCGGCTTGATGCCCTTGAGCGCGTCGACGTCGCCGTCGACCTTGACCGGCGGGTCGCCCGGCTCGGGCGCCGCCTGGGTCGGCGTGGTGCGGTAGATCTTCTCCGGCGACATCCCGAACCGCGTCGACGTCGAGCGGTCGATCTGCACCCGCCACGGGGTGAGGTTGGGCTGCGGCGCGACCGACACCCACCGGCCGTTGCTCAGCGTGTACATGTCGGCCGAGCCGTCCTTCACCGGCGTGCCGACGAGGACATCGGTGGTCCGGGCCCCGTGCGCGACGGACTCGACGACGAACGGCACGTTCTGCTTCGTGTACGCCGCCCCGTTGTTGGTCGACCGAAGCGCCACGGCCGAGCCGGAGTTGCTGGTCTGGCTGAAGGCGTAGACGCGGTTCTGGTACACGTCGACCGCGGTGAACCGGAAGCCCTCGGAGTCCTGCTGCGCGCGGGTGAGGCCCGTGTCGGTGAACGACGACGCGGTGTCGTTGGAGCTGAGCAGCACGCCGTCGGCGATGACGAAGACCCGCTCTGCCGCGGTGTCGCTGATCGCGATGTCGTCGATCAGGGATGCGTCGCCGAGGTCGCTGCCCTCGGCCGCGACCGCCCACGTCGCTCCGCCGTCGGCGCTGCGGTAGAGCGCGCCGCCCGCGCCGCCGGGCGCGCCGCCGACCGGCGGCACCCCGCCGACCGGAGTGGTGTCGACGCTCGGCACGGCGCGCAGCGCGAGCAGCACGACGCGCGGGTCGCCGGGGGCAATCCGCAGCTCGGTCGGCCGGCCGACGAGCGGCAGGCCGGAGTCGGCCAGGTTGAAGCTGCCGTTGTCGCCGGTCTCGCTGCGCAGGATGTGCGGCTGGCCCACACCCTGCTCGACCTCTACCACGGACAGCAGCACCCGCCGGTTGGCGCCGCGCTCGGGGATCGAGATCCCGCTGATCGTCGCGGTGGCCGACGACAGACCTGTGTCGCCGCCGCCCTCGGGTCGCAGCTCGAGCACCTCGTCCCAGTGGCAGCCGCCGTCGGAGGAGCGCATGACGGCCTTGCCGTTGGTGACATAGAGCACGTCGGGGTTGGTCGGCTGGACGGCGTACGCCGTCATCGTCGTCGGCGTGCCGCTCGGGAACGCCGGCTTGAGGATGGCCTCCCAGCGCGCGCTGACCGCGGCGATCTGACCGGCGACGTTGCACTTGACCGCGGCACGGGACCCCACGACCGGCACGGTGATCGCGAGGACGAGCACCGCGAGCAGGACGCCTCGCACTCGGGTCGCCCGCGGAGTCACGGCCGCCACGCGAAGTCGCGGCAGAGTGGCTGTCACCGGTAAGTCATCCTCCGTTGCAGTGCACCCCGCCGTCGACAATAAGCCTTCGACGACGGGGTGCGTGGTCCTGCGGACGTCACGGTCGGGTATCTAAGCCCTAACGACGGCCGACCTTGGCAGGCGCCCGGCGGGCGCGCGTCGTGCGGGAGACCGCACGCCCGTTCGGGCTGATCTTCTCCCGCGACATCTCCTGTGCGATCGGCGCGAGCACCTGCTGCAGCTCCTCGCCCTCGAGCGTCTCCTCGTGCTCGAGCCGCTCCGCCAGGCCGTCGAGCGTGTCGCGGTGCCGCGAGAGCAGCTCCATCGCCTCGTCCTGCGCCTCGGCCACGAAGCGGCGGATCTCGGCGTCGAGCGTGGCGCGGGTCTCCGGGGAGATGTCGCCCAGCGGGATGGTGTTGCCGAGGAACGCCTCGGCCGCCTTCCCGAGCAGTCGCACCGGTCCGAGGATCGGGCTCATGCCGTAGCGCGCGACCATGTCGCGTGCCAGGTCGGTCGCCTGCTCGAGGTCCTGCTCGCCGCCGGTCGAGCATCTCGCCGAAGACCAGGTTCTCGGCCGCGATGCCGCCGAGAAGCGTGACGAGCTGGCCGCGCAGCGCGGTCTGCGACAGCAGGCTCGGGTCGGCGTCGCTCTGCAGCGTCGTCGTCGCGACCTGCTTGCCGCGGCTGAGGATCGACACCCGCTCGACGTCCGCCGTACGACCCGCGGCGGCCGCCACGACGACGTGACCGCTCTCGTGGATCGACGCGCGGACGACGCTCGTCGGGGCTCATCAGCCGGCCGCGGCGCTTCGGGCCGGTGAGGATGCGCAGGATCGCCTCCTCGAGCTCGGCCGGCTCGACCGTCTCCTTGCCCTGGCGGATGGCGAGCAGCGCGGCCTCGTTGACGACGTTCGCCAGGTCTGCACCGGTGAAGCCGGGGGTGCGCTCGGCGAGGAACTCGAAGTCGACGGACGCGGCCATCGGCTTGCCCTTGGCGTGGATGCGCAGGATCCGCTCGCGGCCCTCCTGGTCCGGGCGCTCGATCGTGATGTGCCGGTCGAAGCGGCCCGGGCGCATGAGCGCCGGGTCGAGGATGTCGGGACGGTTGGTGGCGCCGATGACGACGATGCCCGAGGAGACCTCGAAGCCGTCCATCTCGACGAGCAGCTGGTTGAGGGTCTGCTCGCGCTCGTCGGAGCCGCCACCGCCGCCGCCGGTGCCGCGCTTGCGGCCGGCCGCGTCGAGCTCGTCGATGAACACGATGGCCGGGGCCGCCGCGCGGACGCGCTCGAAGAGGTCGCGGACACGGGCCGCGCCGACGCCGACCAGAGCCTCGACGAACTGCGCGCCGGCGACCGAGAAGAACGGCACGCCGGCCTCGCCGGCCACGGCCTTGGCGAGCAGCGTCTTGCCGGTGCCGGGAGGACCGAAGAGCAGCACGCCCTTCGGCGGCGCGGCGCCGAGCGCCTCGTACTTCGCCGGGTCGGTGAGGTAGTCGCGGACCTCGCGCAGCTCGGTCACGGCCTCGTCCGCGCCGCCGACGTCCTCGAACGTGACGTAGCTGGCGTTCTTCTTGGCCTTGCCCTTGCCGATGGAGCCGAAGTTGATGACGTCGCCGATCGCCGACGAGCCGCCCTTGCCCAGGGTGAAGAGGAGGGCGAAGAGGTTGGCCAGGATCATCAGCGGCAGCAGGAAGGTCGTGACCAGCCGGACCTTCTGCTTCGCGGCCTGCTCGTCGACGGCGACCTCGACCGTGCTGGTGCGCAGCGCGGTCTCGAGGCCGGCGGTCAGCGAGCCGCCACCGGAGACGTTGACGAAGAACTTGCCGGTCGCCTCAGGGTCACGGACCGGGGAGTCGACCGGGACGTTCTGCCGGATGACCGGGCCGGGCGCCGGGGTCGGGGACGGCGACGCGGACGCGGACGCGGCGGGCTTCGCGGCGGCGCTCGCCGCCGGCTTCGCCGTGGCGGCGGCACTGGGCGTGGCGGCGAGGCTCGGCGAGGCGCTGGCGGTCGGGATCGGCGCGCTGCGCTCGTCACCCTCCTCCTGCGAGACGAAGGAGCCGACGAAGAGGTCGTCCTCGTCGAGCAGCGTGGCGGTCTCGATCCGGCCCTGGTCGGCGAGCAGCCGGACCTCGCCGAGGGAGAGCGCCTGGCCCTGGGGGTCGGGGTCGAGGTAGCGCAGCGCGGAGAAGAACGACGCGAACAGCCCGATCAGGGTGATCAGCAGGAAGATCGTGAGCCGGGAGTTCGACGTACGACGCTTGATCGCACGCTGACGACGGCGCTCGCGCACCCAGGCTCGGGCGTCGCGGTCGAGCTGGTGCAGCTTCGTGGTGAAGCCGCCGGTCGACTCGGCGGACGCGGTGGCGTCGTCGGACTTGGCCTGGGCCATCGTTCTCCTTGATTCGGGGCGCGTCAGAGGTCGTGCGGGCACAGCGGGACGGTTCTGGAGGGCAGAGCGGGAGCACACCGGTCGCCCGGCGTACCCCTGGAGAGCCTGACCTGCCTCAGGCGGTTCGCTCGGAATTCCCCCCGCGCGAAGGGCCGATCCTCGCACGGCTTTCGCCCTCGGTGAAGGGGGGACGCGCGGTCAGACCCCCGCGATCCGGGCGAATCGGACAGCAGCGGGGCGCCAGGTGGCTTCCAGCGCCGCGGTGAGCGCGGCCGCGCCGTGCTCCGCCTCCGCCGGGTCGACCCCAGCCTCGCGCAGCGCGGCGGCGTCGTTGGCGGCCCAGCCGGCGACCATCTCCGGGGTCGTCTCCACGTGGAACTGCAGCCCCCACGCCCGCTCGCCTACGCGGAACGCCTGGTGCGGGTACGCCGGGGAGCCGGCCAGCAGGGTGGCGCCCGGCGGCAGCTCGACCACCGCGTCCCAGTGCCACTGGACGACGTCGGCGATGGCCGGGACGTCCTCGAGCAGCGGGTCGCCGGCGGCCCGGTCGGTGAGGTAGACCCGGCCGGCGCCGATCTCGGGGCCGATCGCGCCCTTCTCGACCCGCCCGCCGTTGGCGGCGGCGAGCAGCTGCGCGCCGAGGCAGACGCCGAGCACCGGGGTGCCGGCCTGCGTCGTACGCCGGATCAGGTCCAGCTCCTGGGTGATCCAGGGGTAGCGGTCGGCGTCGCCGACGCCCATCGCGCCGCCCATGACCACCAGGGCGGCGTACCCCTCGGGCAGCTCGGCCGGAACCGGGTCGCCCTTGTGCAGGTGGACCTGGTCGAGGTCGAGGCCGGCCGCGGGCAGCCAGCGGCCAAGAGTGCCGACGCCCTCGTGCTCGAGGTGGACCAGGACGAGCGCGCGCAGGGCCACGGTCAGACCCTTCCGAACTTTGCGGCAAGCTGAGCCTGGAACCGGCCGATTCGCCTCAAAGTTCGCGTCGAGGGGGCGGGTGGTTAGAGGACGGGGAGGTAGCGGTCGAGCTCGAACGGGGTGACCTGGCGCCGGTAGTCCTCCCACTCGGCCTTCTTGTTGCGCAGGAAGTAGTCGAAGACGTGCTCGCCGAGCGTCTCGGCGACCAGCTCGCTGCTCTCCATCACCCGGATCGCGTCGGAGAGCGACGTCGGGAGCCGCTCGTAGCCCATCGCCTTGCGCTCGGTGTCGGACAGCGCCCAGATGTCGTCCTCGGCGCCGGGCGGCAGCTCGTAGCCCTCCTCGATGCCCTTCATGCCGGCGGCAAGGATCAGCGCGAACGCGAGGTAGGGGTTGGTCGCGGAGTCGGGCGAGCGGAACTCGACCCGCGTCGAGTTGCCCTTCTGCGGCTTGTACATCGGGACGCGCACCAGCGCGGAGCGGTTGTTGTGGCCCCAGGTGACGTGCACCGGTGCCTCGCCGCCGGCGATCAGCCGCTTGTAGGAGTTGACCCACTGGTTGCACACCGCGGTGATCTCGCTGGCGTGCGTCAGCAGGCCGGCGATGAACGCCTTGCCGACCTTCGACAGGTGGTAGGGATCGCTCGCGTCGTGGAACGCGTTGCGGTCGCCCTCGAAGAGGCTGAGGTGCGTGTGCATGCCCGAGCCGGGCTGGTCGCTGATCGGCTTCGGCATGAAGGTGGCGTAGACGCCGTTGGTGAGCGCGACCTCCTTCACGACGAGACGGAACGTCATGATGTTGTCCGCCGTCGTCAGCGCATCGGCGTACCGCAGGTCGATCTCGTGCTGGCCGGGCGCGACCTCGTGGTGGCTGAACTCCACGCTGATGCCGAGCCGCTCGAGCATCGTGATCGCCTGCCGGCGGAAGTCGTGGCCGGCCTCGTGCGGCGTGAGGTCGAAGTAGCCGGCGGCGTCGACCGGCACCGGTGAGTGCGAGTCCTTGAAGAGGAAGAACTCGATCTCGGGGTGCGTGTAGAAGGTGAAGCCGCGGTCGGCGGCCTTGTTCAGCGCGCGGCGCAGCACCCAGCGTGGGTCGGCCTCACTCGGCGTGCCGTCGGGCATGACGATGTCGCAGAACATGCGCGCGACGCCCGGGCCGTCGCCCTTAGTCGGCAGGATCTGGAACGTCGCCGGGTCGGGGCGGGCGAGCATGTCGCTCTCGTGCACGCGCGCGAACCCCTGGATCGCGCTGCCGTCGAAGCCGATGCCCTCGGTGAAGGCGCCCTCGAGCTCGGCCGGCGCGATGGCGACGGACTTCAGGAACCCGAGTACGTCGGTGAACCACAGCCGCACGAAGCGGATGTCGCGCTCCTCGATCGTCCGGAGCACGAACTCCTGCTGCTTCTCCATGCGCCGCAGGCTAGCCGAGTGATGTTTCGTGCTTGTTTCAGCGCGATGCGTTCACGTCGGCTAGCGGAGCGCCGATCGCTCGCTCACGCCCCGGGGGATTCGTCGTGTCGATGGTCTTGCTGCCCGTCGAATTAGTCGATCCGCTTCTCTTCGTGACAAACCTCGTACGGAAAGTTAATCCGACCCGCTGCCGGTGATAACTGCTCGTATGTCACGCGAGAGCGTCACTGCGCAGGTCGCTGAGCTTCACCTCGGCGACCATGTCTGCTGGACGTATGACGACGACGCCGAGCACGCATCGGTGCTCCAGGCGTTCTTCGCCGCCGGGCTACCGGCGGGCGAGCGACTTCTCTACTTCGGGACCGCAGCAGAGGTGCACGAGCTGATTGACGGCCTGCGCACCGCGCAGCACGATCCCGACGAGCTGATCCGCACGGAGCGACTCATCGTCGGCGACGCCATGCAGGCCTACCTGCCCGACGGCACGTTCGACGCAGAGGCGCGCACCGACGGCTTCCGGGAGGTGGCCGGCAAGGCGATCTCCGACGGGTACGCCGGAGTGCGGGTCGCCGGAGAGAACACCGGCATCGTCAACCATCCCGCGACGGTGGACTCGTGGCTGGACTACGAGCTGCGGATCGAGCTTCTGACGTCGACCGAGCCGATCCTCGGGATGTGCTGCTTCGACCGACGCGAGTGCCATGACAAGGCGCTCGCGACGCTCGACGCGGTGCACCGCGTGCCGCTGGATCCGGACAGCGAGTCCCGAGCGCTCCCGTTCCGCGTGCACGGCCGCGCCGACGGGCGGCTCGCGCTCTCCGGCGAGGTGGATGCGCTCAGCGCCGCGGAGCTGAGGAAGATGCTCGACGGACCGGCCGGGCACCTCGACCCGATGGTCATCGACGTCACCGGGCTGGACTTCATCGACTCGGCCGGCATCCGCGTGCTCGAGCGCTTGTCCCGAGGTCGGGCCGCCGACCGAGGACCGCTCCAGGTAGAGAACGCCAGCGACTTCCTTCGCAGCGTGTGGACCTTCATGCGCCCCGTCGCCAGCGCCACCCTGGTGCTCAAGGCCTGAGCACCGGTGCGCGCGTCGTACAGACGTCAGGCGGTACGACGGAGGCGGCGGCGCACCAGCAGCGACACGGGGAGGATCACCGCAGCCACGCCGAGCAGCGCGTAGTCCGCGCCGGTCGCGGGCAGCGGCGCCGGCCGCGGGACGGGCTGCGGCGCAGGGGCCGGAGCCGGGTCGGGTGCCGGCGCGGGACCAGACGCGGGGGCGATCTTGTTGGTCGGCCCGGTCCACGAGAAGACGTCCATCCCGCGCGCCACGTCGTTGGACACGAAGAAGTAGGTCCGCGTGCCGTCGGCGTTGTCGTCGATCTTGAACGGCTCCGCCACCCAGATGTCGTTGGGCATCAGGGTGTACGTCGCCACCTCAGTGAACGAGAAGCGACCCTCGGCGTCGATCTCGTAGTCGAGGACCTTCACGCCCTGGCTGTACCAGGCGGCGATGATCCGGCGCTCGTCGGGGATGTGCTCGATGACGTGGATGGTGCAGAAGGTCGGGCTGGCCAGCTGGCTCGGCGAGACGTAGACGGCCTTGCCGCCGTCGGCGCCCTCGGCGTACACGAAACGCCCCTCGGCGTCGCGCTTGGTGAGGTCGAAGACGTGCAGCCCGCCGTTGCCGTAGGGGTTGTCGATCGACGGCACGCAGGTCGCGCCGGGCGGCACGATGCCGCCGCCGCGCTCGTCGGTGACGAAGAGGTAGCGGCCGTCGGGCGACGGGTCGGCCTCGTGCGCGACCGAGATGCCCTCGGTCGCGGGGGTCACCAGGTTGGAGTTGCAATTGTAGACGCCGTGCTCGCCGCAGTTGCGGCCGACGTGGTTGATATGGCCGACGTGCTTCCAGCCGGTCGCCGCGGGCCGGCCGAGCTTGTTGTAGGCGCGCACCGCGCGCACGGCCTTCGACGTCTGGTCGGCCGGAGTCGCGAGCGGCTCCTCGAAGACGCAGTCGGTCACCTTCGCGGCGGTGGCACCGCCGACCGCGGGTACGGCGTCACCGAGAACGCACGGCAGCGGCTTGCCCTTGATGTCGCCGGCCTTGTCGGTCGGCGCGGGGATCGCCGGGCCCTGCGCGGTCGTCAGCCCCGCGACGTCGAGGACGATGGTCGCCGTCGGCGTGGCGCAGTAGAGCTTGCCCGGTCGGGTCGTGATGTCGTGGCAGCCGGACGGCTGCTGCTTGAGGCCGTCCTCGGTCTCCTGCACCGCCCACTCGTACTCGAACGGCATCCGGAAGACCTTGGGCAGGCACTGCGCGCGCTGCACGTCGAGCGCCTTTCCGGCGTTGTTCAGGCAGGTGCGGATGTCGAGGACGTCGATCCACGCCATGCCGATGCCGAGCGGGTTCTCGTCGTCGCCGGCGGCCGGGTCCACGCCGAACTCCGAGTTGCTGTTGTAGATGATCCAGGGCCGCGTCGCGTCGGCGGTGATCGTGTGGGACGTGCCGTTGTGGCGGGTGAGGTGCACCTCGCGCGGCTCGAACCCGTCGGTGCCGAGCCCGCTGATGTCGACGATCTCGATGCCGCCGTTGGTCTTGTCGTGGCAGCGGCCGACGGCGTCGACGGCGTCGAGCAGCAGCTGACCCTGCGGCTTCGCGCCCGGGGAGAAGAAGTCGGCGTACGGCGCCTTCGGCACGATCACGTTGTCGTGCTGGATGCCGGTCGTGCCGCTGACGTTGGTGATGTCACCGCAGTACGACGAGCCATGGTCAGCAGCGAACTCCGGGTTCACCGTGCCGTCCGGGTCGGTCAGCTTGATCATGCGCTGCCCGACGATGGCCGGCTCGGCCTGGCCGAGCTGCCCGCCGGAGACGTAGGTCTGCCCGAAACGGTGAAAGAACTTCACGTCGGTGCCGGTCGTGCCACCGAAGCTGGCGATGTGCTCCCAGGTCCCCTCGCCTGTTGTCTGGGCCTCCGGTCCGAGGTCGACGATCGGCGCGAGCGGCGCGCTCGGGTCGGTGTGGTCAGCGGCGGCCGGAGAGCCGGCGAGCGCGACCGCGGCGAGCACCGCGGCGCCGGCGAGAACGCGATGACGACCGACGAGACGCATGGCGGGCTCCTCTGGGGAGAGCTGACCGATTTGTGCCATTTTCGTCGCTGCGGCCGCGAGTCCTGCCGCGACACGCTGGCCCGCGGGAGGGCTGGCTCAGACGGCGACCGCGAGCCCCAGCACCGCGAGCCCGACGAGCAGGTAGAGCGCGTACGACGCGGGCGCGGCCGCGTGCCGTGTGCCGCTGCGCCGGCGCAGCGCGACCGCGCCCACCAGGCCCGCGACGACGACCACGGCGATCGACGTCCACCGCTGCGCGGCCGTGCCGAACGGGTTGGGGTCTACGACGCGGTCGCCGGTGCCGAGCAGGTCCCAGCCGCGGCCGAGCGGATCGTTCGCCGAGATCGGCAGCAGCTGCAGGCTCACCAGCAGCCGTCGCAGCCGCCAGACGACGACCAGCCCCAGCACGACAGGCAGCACGGCCGGGGCGACGACGCCGACTCCACCGCGCCGGCGCGCGCGCAGCTCGGCGACGCGCAGCACTCCCCCGCTGACCGCGCAGACGACGACCAGCGAGACGACGAGAGTCCTTTGCATCGCGACGGTGCGCGGCGACGCGACCACGCCGAGCAGGTCGGCGTAGGCACCCGCGCGACGTGCGATGTCGAGCAGCAGGCCGCCCGCGACGACGCCGAGCACGACCTCTGCACCGTCCGGCACGCGCCACCGCGCGGCGAGCCCTTCGCGCAGCTCACCTGCCCATCGCGCGGTCAGCCCGAAGACCTCGGCATGCGCCAGGCGATGACGACCCGCCGCGACGCCGAGCGCAACCGCCGCGATCGTGTACGCCGCGAGCGCCGCGCCGATCGCGCGCGGCTGGGTCGAGTCGGCGCGCGCGACGAGGAAGTAGACAACCGCGGATGCCGCGACGACCGCCGGCCAGACCGACGCGTCCGTCGCCGGCATCGATGCCGACGCCGGGTCCGGCGCGGCCGGGTCGACGTCCGCACGGTCGGTTCCGCCGGCGAGCGGCTCGACCGCCCGTGCCGCGGCGTCCCACGGGTCGAGCCACACCCAGGCCCGACGCGCGACGAGAGCGATCACCACGAGCGCAGCCCAGGCGACACCGACGACGAGCGGTGAGGCGATGTTGGACAGCCCGTCGGCGCTGCCGCGTCGCCCGGCGTACGCGAGCAGCAGCAGGGCGACGAGGGACGCGCCGCGGGCGATCCGGTGCGCCGGGCCGAGCCGCTCGTCGACGTCGGCGAAGCCGTCGCGCTCGACCCGGTCAGCGACCGGCCGGATCGGCGCGAGCACCGCGACGGCCGCGACCACGACGACCGCGGCGAGCGCGACGGCATACGGCGGGACGCCGAGCCCACCCGGATCGGCGAGCGGATGCGCCAGGAGTGCAGGTGCCAACGCCGCCGTGTCTCCTCGCTGATTCCCGTGTCGGCTCGCGCGGCACCGTACCGCCAGGCCGGCCGAGGATCGCCGTAGGGTGGCGCGATGAACGACCTGCCGGCGAACGAGATGTACCGCGACGGGACCTACCTTGCGAACAACCCGGGCTGGCACGACGAGGACGGCGCGTGGAAGGCGCAGCACGTCCTCGCGATGCTGCGCCGCGAGGGCATCACGCCGCGCAGCGTCTGCGACATCGGATGCGGCACCGGCCGGGTCCTCGACGAGCTGTCGAAGCATCTGCCCGAGGGGACGACGTACGACGGCTTCGACTTCGCTGCCGAGCCGATCGAGGCGGGGCGCGCGCGGGGCAACGACAAGGTGCGGCTGCACGTCGCCGACGCGCGCACCGACGACACGACGTACGACCTGATGCTGATGATGGACGTCTTCGAGCACGTCACCGACTACATGGGCTTCCTCGAGTCGTTCCGCGGCAAGGCCCGGCACTTCATGTTCCACATCCCGCTGGACCTCAGCGTCTCCAGCGTCGCGCGGATGAGGCCGCTCACCCGCGGGCGCGAGGGCATCGGCCACCTGCACTACTTCAGCCGCGAGACCGCGCTCGCGACGCTCGCCGACACCGGGTACGTCGTGAAGGCCGAGGCCTACACCGCCGGCGGCCTCGACCTGCCGGCCCGGACGCTGAAGCGAAAGCTGGCCAAGCTGCCCCGCCGCCTCGGCTCGAAGGTGAGCCCGCACCTCACGGCCCGGGTGATCGGAGGCTTCTCCCTCCTGGTGCTGGCCGAAAGCGACCTGCCGGCGTCCTGACGGGTTGGCCGCTGCCCTATCGGGAACGTATGGGACATGTCACCCCATACTCGGCCGGTCGTCGTCGTGCGCGCAGCGCTGATCCTGGGGTGGCTCCTGGTCAGCTGGTCGCTCTTCCACAGCGTAGGCCGGCTCGTCGACGGGCAAGGCCCCGGAGGGGCGATCGACTGGATCCCGTGGCTGCGCACCGTGTTCCTCGCGTACGGCGGTCTGCTGCTCGTCGGCTGGTTCGTCATCCACATCACCGACACCAACCACCACTACGACTTCAGCAAGCTCGGGCGCAAGCGCGAGGAGACTGACCAACAGCCCACGCCGTAGGCTTGATCGCGTGGCCCAGCTGCGCGTCGCGCTCGCTCAGATCAACCCGACGGTGGGCGACATCGCGGGCAACCTCGCCCTGTGCCGCACCTCCGTCCAGCAGGCCGCCGAAGCGCACGCCGACGTCTGCGTGCTGCCCGAGATGGTGCTCACCGGCTACCCGATCGAGGACCTCGTCTTCCGCCGCTCGCTCCTGGAGGACAACCTCGAGGCACTGGACACGCTGGCCCGCGAGACGACCAACGCGATGGCCGTCGTCGTCGGCTACCTCGACCGCGACGAGCGCGGCCCGCGCAACGCCGCGGCCTTCCTGCACGACGGCGCGGTCGTGGCTCGCTACTTCAAGCACCACCTGCCCAACTACGGGGTCTTCGACGAGGCGCGCTACTTCGCCCGAGGCACCGACTTCACCGTCGTGCCCTTCCGCGACAGGCGCATCGCGCTGACGATCTGCGAGGACCTCTGGCAGGAGGGCGGCCCCTTCGCGGCCGCGCGGGAGAGCGGCGCCGACCTCGTGCTCTGCATCAACGGCTCGCCCTACGAGCGGAGCAAGGACGACGTACGTCTCGACCTGATACGCCGCCGCGCCGCGGAGGCCGGCGCGCCGGTCGCCTACGTGAACATGGTGGGTGGGCAGGACGAGCTGGTCTTCGACGGCGACTCGATGATCGTGGCGGCCGATGGCGAGCTGCTCGCCCGCGCACCGCAGTTCGTCGAGCACCTGCTCGTGCACGACATGGGCTCCCCCGCGCAGCCCATCCCCGACCGGCTCGACGACTGCGCGGAGATCTGGGGCGCGATCGTCACCGGCACCCGCGACTACGTCCGCAAGAACGGCTTCACGTCGGTGGTCCTCGGCCTGTCCGGCGGCATCGACAGCGCGGTCACTGCGACCGTTGCGGTCGACGCGCTCGGCGCCGACAACGTGCACACCGTCGCGATGCCGTCGGCGTACTCGTCGCAGGGCTCGCTCGACGACGCCGCCGACCTCGCGCAGCGCCAGGGCGTCCACCACTCCGTCGTGCCGATCGGCCCGGCCATCACGGCGTACCAGCAGATGACGGCCGCCAGCGGCGGGCTGCACGGACTCGCGGAGGAGAACCTGCAGGCGCGCGTCCGCGGCACGCTGCTGATGGCGCTGTCCAACGCGCACGGCCACCTCGTCCTCACGACGGGCAACAAGAGCGAGCTCGCGACCGGATTCTCGACGCTCTACGGCGACTCTGCCGGCGGCTGGGCGGTCATCAAGGACGTGCCCAAGCTGACGGTCTGGCAGCTCGCGCGCTGGCGCAACGAGCAGGCGACGGCGCGCGGCGAGACGGCGCCGATCCCCGAGTCGTCGATCGTCAAGAAGCCGAGCGCCGAGCTGGCGCCGGGCCAGCTCGACGAGGACCGGCTGCCGCCGTACGACGTCCTCGACGCGATCCTCGAGGCCTACGTCGAGAACGACCGCGACCGCGACGACATCGTCGCCGCCGGCTTCGACGAGAAGACGGTCGACCGGGTCATCCGCCTAGTCGACCTCGCGGAGTACAAGCGCCGGCAGAACCCGCCCGGACCCAAGCTGTCCGTCAAGAGCTTCGGCCGCGACCGTCGGCTGCCCATCACCAACGGCTACCGGCACACCTGACGCGCCGCAGCCCACGCCGTACGCCGTGCCCGACACCAAGATCATGAGCGTCTACGACACCCTAGAGCGCTCGTAGACACTCATGATCTTGGAACGACGGCGCCGTCGGGATGCGCAGGAGGGCCGGCGGCGTGCGACCATGGAGGGGCACGGGGACCCCATTCCGGGGCCTCGATGACGAACAGGTGGCGGCCATGGCCGAGACGATCCCCACCCTGTACGGCGGACCCCAGGACAAGCGGGTCACCGTGCTCGACCTGCAGGCGGCGAAGGCGCGCGGCGAGCGCTGGCCGATGCTCACGTCGTACGACATGTACACCGCCGCGATCTTCGAGGACGCCGGCGTACCGGTGCTCCTGGTCGGCGACTCGGCGGCCAACAACGTCCTCGGCTACCCGGACACCGTCGGCGTCACGGTCGACGAGCTGATCCCGCTCACCCGGGCCGTCGTCCGCGCGACGAAGCGCGCGCTGGTCGTCGCCGACCTGCCGTTCGGCAGCTACCAGGAGGGACCGGCGCAGGCGTTCGCGACGAGCGCGCGCTTCCTCAAGGAGGCCGGCGCCCACGCCGTGAAGCTCGAAGGTGGCCGCCGCGTGCTCCCCCACGTCGAGCTGCTCGTCGAGAGCGGCATCCCGGTGATGGCTCACCTCGGGCTGACGCCGCAGTCGGTGCACGCCCTCGGCGGCTACAAGGTGCAGGGCCGCGGCGAGGCCGGCGACCAGCTGATCGCCGACGCGAAGGCGATGGAGGCGGCCGGGGCGTTCGCCGTCGTCCTCGAGGTCGTGCCGGCCGACCTGGCCGAGCGGGTCACCGCGTCGATCTCGATCCCCACGGTCGGCATCGGCGCCGGCGCGGGCTGCGACGCGCAGGTGCTGGTGTGGACCGACATGGCCGGGCTGACCCCCGGCCCCGGGCCGAAGTTCCTCAAGCGGTACGCCGACCTGCGCACCGTGCTGACCGACGCGGCCGGCGCGTTCGCGGCCGACGTACGTGACGGCACCTATCCCGGCCCGGAGCACGGCTACCGCTGATCCGCCGCGAACCCGCAGTCCCTCTGCTCCATCTCAACCGGCAGGGACGGCGTACGCCGCCGTGGAATCCCTCGCCTGCACGCCCGCTCGCCCACGCCCAGGGGGGACCCGTCATGACCCGCTCACGCACGCTCCGCATCGCCGCCGTCGGCCTGCTCGCCGCGCCGGTCTGGTTCGCCTCCGCGAGCCTTGCCGCCGCGCCCTCCTGCCTCGGCAAGAAGGCGACGATCGTCGGGACCGAGGACGCCGACGAGCTGCAGGGCACGGCCGGCGCCGACGTGATCCTCGCCGGCGACGGTGACGACGTGGTCGAGGGTATGGCCGGCAACGACGTGATCTGCGGCGGTGCCGGTCGCGACTGGCTCATGGGCGGCGACGGCGACGACCTGATCTCCGGCGGCGAGGACGCCGACGTCCCGGAGGGCGGGACCGTCTCCATCGGCCTCGGGATCTTCGAGATCCGGCCGGGTTACGAGGACGGCGGACTCTACGGCGGGCCCGGCAACGACAAGCTGCTCGGCGACCAGGGCGAGGACTCCCTCTACGGCGAGGACGGCAACGACGCGTTGTTCGGCGGCGTCGAGGCGGACCGCCTCGACGGCGGGGCCGGCAACGACCGGCTCTCCGGCGAGCTCGGCGACGACTCGATCTACGGCGGCGACGGGGACGACTCGGTCGACACCGGACCCGGCGACAACTACGTCAGCGCGGGTGACGGCAACAACCGGGTGATCGCACGTGACGGCACCGACGACGTACGCGCGGGCATGGGCAACGACGTCGTCGACGCCGGAAGCGGCAACGACTACGTCAGCGTCGGCGACGGCAAGAACACCGTGCTCGGCCGCGACGGCGACGACGACATCCGTGCGGGCGCAGGTGACGACCTCATCGACGCCGGTAGCGGCAACAACTACGTCAGCGTCGGTGACGGCAAGAACCGGATCACCGCGCGCGACGGCAACGACGACATCCGCGCCGGCCAGGGCGACGACGTCGTCGACGCCGGCAACGGCACGAACTACGTGAGCGTCGGCGCCGGCAAGAACCGGATCACCGCCCGCGACGGCAACGACGACATCCGCGCCGGCCAGGGCGACGACGTCGTCGAAGCCGGCGCCGGCAACAACTACGTCAGCGTGGGCGACGGCCACAACCGGGTCCGCACCCTCGGCGGCACTGACGACATCCGGACCGGCGCCGGCGACGACCGGATCTCCGCGGGCGCGGGCGACGACTACATCAGCGCGGGCGCCGGCAAGGACTTCGTCGACGGCGGCCTGGGCAACGACGACTGCCGCAACGCCGAAGACGCCCGCGACTGCTGACCGCACCCCTGGGCGAACGCCCCGGCACCCGACGAAACGCGACCGGGTCGCACCCCGTGCGGAGAAATGCGACCTATTGCGACCCGGTCGCATCTCGTCGGAGGCGGGTTCCGACGCTAGCGGCCCGAGAGCTCTGCGGTCAGGACCGAGCGCGCCTCGGCGAGGGAGGGGCCGTACCAGGTGAGGTGTCGGCCGGAGACCAGCGCGACCGGCACGCCCCAGTCGGCGAAGCACTCCGGGCCGTCGGTCGGCGAGAAGGCGTAGGGCTCGTCGGGCAGCACCACCAGCTCAGGTGACAGCGCGCGCACGTCCTCGAGCGGCACCGTCGGATAGCGGTCCGGTGCGTCGGCGTACACGTTGTCGCAGCCGAGCCGCGAGAGAAGGTCGCCGGCGAAGGTGCTGCGGCCGAGCACCATCCACGGCCGTCGCCAGATGAAGGTGACCGCCCGACGGCGTACGCCGGGGGCCTCGACGACCGGCCAGGCGTCGACGACGTCGCGGTACCACCCGCGCCCGGCCTCAGTGAGTCCGCAGACCGCGAGCAGCCGACCCAGCGACGTGACGGCCGCCGACACCGTCTCCGGCGCCGTCACCCACACCGTCAGCCCCGCCGCACGGAGCGCGGAGATGTCCGGCGCGCGGTTCTCCTCCGCATTGGCGAGCACCACGTCCGGCGCCAGCGCGACGATCGCCGGCACGTCCGGGTTCTTCGTGCCGCCGATGCGCGCGATGCCGGCAACGACCTCCGGTGGGTGCGTGCACCAGTCGGTGACGCCGACCAGCAGACTCGCTCCCCCGCTGCACGCGACCGTCTCGGTCAGCGACGGGACGAGCGACACGATCCGGCGTACGTCGGCCGGCATCTCGACCGGCGTCCCGAGGTCGTCACGGGCAGCACGTGGGCTCATACGCCGGTGATGCGCACTCCGGAGTGGGTCTTGTAGGTCTTGTTGATCCCGATCAGCACCGCGGTGAGCGCCTCGAGGTGCCGGGAGAGCCGCAGTGGGCCGGCGTCGATGCCGCGCATGCCCCGGATCTGCGCCGCCATCGCGCAGACGGTGTCCTTGGCGTCCTGGTCGTCGCCGCAGACCAGCACGTCGGTGCTGACCGAGAGGTTGGTGCCGAGCAGCCGTCGCGCGGACACGTCGTGGAACGCCGACACGACGCGCGCGCCGGGGAGCACCGCGGCGGCCTCCTCCGCGGCGCTGCCGTCCGGCAGCTCGACGTACGTCGCCCCCGCCTTGTCGAAGGCCATCGGGTTGACGCAGTCGATGACGATCTTGCCCGCGCAGTGGGCGGCGAGAGGCACCAGCGTCTCCCGGTGCCCTTCGTAGGGCACGGCGATGATGACCAGCTCGGCCTGGCGCGCGGCGTCGGAGTTGCTGGTGCCGGTGACGTCGAGGCCCTCCTCCGGGTGCTCGGCGACGAGCGCGCGGGCCGCCTCCTCGGCGCGGGCGGGGTCGCGGGAGCCGACCACGACGCGGTGCCCGGCGAGGGCGAAGCGGCGGCCCAGCCCCCGCCCCTGGTCACCGGTGCCGCCGATGATCCCGATGGTGAAGCCCTCAGCCGGCAGTACGACGATCACGCGTGGCCTCCCGGCGTCGTGGCCCGGGCGACACCGCCCGGTGGGAATGGAGCGTATTCGTGCGCATCTTCACCCTCGGTAGGGGTACGGCCACGCACAGATGTTTTGCACAGGAGGGAAGGAATCGGACACGAGCCCGGCGAAACGGTCTCGTGAGCCCCACCCCAGAAGGAGTTCCCCTTGCGCAACCGGCGGCACCGCGGCGAGCCCTCGCCGGCCGTGCCGTCGTGGCTGGCCCGGCGTGGGGAGCACGTCCCGTCGCCGCGCTCTGCCGAGGGTGACACCGCCCGGATCGCCGCGCTGGCCTCGGCCGCCGGCACTCCGGTCGCGGCGGTCCTGCGTGAGGTCGCCGACTTCCGGCTGGCGCTCGAGACCGACCTGATCATCGCCGCCGCCGCGGTCGACGCCGACGAGCTGGGCCTGGCCGCCGAGGTCGTCGACGGCGAGCGCGCCGGCCTCGTCGCGTTCCACGAGCGGATGCTCGACCGGCTGGTCGACGTAGCCGCCGCTGACAGCCGCGACGAGCTGGCCAGGCGTCGGGCCCGCCGGGCCGACCGCCTGAGCGCCCGCGCCCGGATCGTCACCGCTGCCGCTGCGCTGGTCGCCGTCGTCACGGGTGGCGCCGCGCTCGCGCCGGGCGCGGGACCCGAGCGCAGCCCGTCGACCGAGCAGGTTGCGCTCGACCTCGCCGACGCGCAGCTGAGCACCCTCACCGGCACGATCATCCGCGACGCGTCGTCCGCCGACATCACCGACGCGGCCGGCGACCTGCACGAGACGCTCGAGACGCTGATCGCCGAGCACGCCGCCGGCGACCCGGTGATGGCGATGAAGATCGCCGCCCTGATCCGCGAGGAGCAGCGGCTCCTCAACGTCGACCGCAGCCCGGCGACCGTGAGCGCGCTCAGAGACGTCGCCCGCCTGGTCGCCCAGCTCAAGCGCAAGGCTCCCCCGACCGTGGTGGCGACGCTGGTCCCGGTCGCGCCGCCGGAGTCCTCCGCGAAGCCCACGTCCAAGCCGACGGCGAAGCAGTCCGCGTCGCCCAAGGCGTCGCCGAAGCCGAAGCCGAGCGCGTCGCCGAAGCCCTCCTCGTCGCCGTCGCCATCGGCGTCCGAGAGCGACCAGCCCGGCCCCCTGCCGACCGCCGCTCCCTAGCTACTGCGCGTCCGGCTCGGCCGCGCGCCGGGTCACCACCCACGCCGCCAGACCGGTCGTGATCGGCACGCTCGCCACCAGCCCGATGCTCCCGACCAGCGTGCGCACGACCTCCTGCGCGATCACCTCTCCGGTCAGCACCTCGCCGAGGTCGCGGTTGGCCAGCGAGAACAGCACCAGCAGCGGCAGCGACGCCCCGGCGTACGCGAGCACCAGGGTGTTGACGGTCGACGCGATGTGGTCGCGCCCGATCCTCAGCGCGGAGGAGTAGATCTGCCGGGCCCGGTACGCCGGATTGGCCAGGTGCAGCTCCCACACCGCCGCTGCCTGGGTGACGGTCACGTCGTCGAGCACGCCGAGCGAGCCGATGATGACGCCGGCGAGCAGCAGCCCGTCCAGCTCGACCTGGCCGGCGACCGCGTTGAGGAACGTCGCCTCCTCGCTGGCCAGTCCGGTGAAGTGCCCGCCCGCCACGAAGGCCGCGGCGAGCGCACCGGTCAGCGCGAGGCTGGCCAGCGTGCCGAGCAGCGCGATGGTGGTGCGCACCGTGACGCCGTGCGAGAGGTAGAGCGCGAGGATCATCACCGCGGACGCCGCGACCACGGCGACGGCGAGCGGGTTGCTGCCGCGCAGCAGCGCCGGGAGCAGGAAGCTGACCAGGATCAGCAGGCTCAGCCCCAGGCTGACCAGCGCGCGCAGGCCGCCCCACCGACCGAGCGCCACGACCGCGATCGCGAACAGCGCGGCGAGCAGCAGCAGCGGCCGCCCGCGCTGCCGGTCGGCGTAGAAGTACTCGCTGCCGGGCTCGGCGCCGGGCTCGTAGCCGAGCACGATCTTGTCCCCCGGCCGCAGTCCCGGGTTGCGCGGGGTCTCGACGTGGTCGAGCGCGATGGTCTGGCCGTCGTCGATGCCGTCGGTGATCCCGATCTCGAGGATCGTGCAGGTGACTTCGGTGTCGGCGCCGTCGGTGCCCTCCTCGTCCTGCGGCGTCCCCTCGCACGGCACCTCTGACCGGGTGAGCACCGTCGCCGGGACCAGGTCCGAGGCGACGCCGAGGCCGGCGCCGATCGACGGGCCGGCGCCGCGCGGCCACAGCACGGCCAGTCCGGCAACGGTCGCGAGCACGAGGGGCAGGACGATCAGGGTGAGCAGGCGGCGCAGCGCGGGCGGCGCCTCGTAGCCGGCGTACTCGTCAGCGGTGGCGTGGGCGTGCGGATGGCTCATGGCGGAGTTGTCTCACACGGCGCGACGCGCGTGCGGCAGGCTCAGCCGCAGACGGCCTGGAGGAACGGGAACGGGTTGATCGGGCCGCCGCCGCCGGGGTGCACCTCGAAGTGGACGTGCGGAGGCGTGGTCGCGGCGTTGCCGGTCTGGCCGACGGTGGCGATGACGTCGCCGGCCTTCACCCGCTGGCCGACCCGCGCCAGGTTCTGCGTGTTGTGCGCGTAGTAGAAGCGGTCGCCGCGGTCGCTGCGCAGCCAGATCGAGATGCCGCCCAGTCCGGTGTTGACGTCCGTGGTCTTGTCGATGATGCCGTCGACCACGGCGTACGCCGCCGAGCCGCTCGGCGCGAAGACGTCGGTCCCTTCGTGCCGCCGGCCGCCGGAGCGCGGCGCGCCCCAGGTGTCGACGAAGCTGCGGATCGTGCCGACCGGGCAGCCGTAGCGCGCGTTCGGGTCGGGGGTGAAGGAGCCACTGGGGAAGTCCAGCGACGCGCCGGACGACAGCTGGGCGGCGAGCAGGGCGCGCGCGCGGGCGGCCTCCTCGGCGATCCGCGCCTCCTCCACCAGGCGGAGCACCTCGGCGTCGGCGGACTCGAGCAGGCGCTGGGTCTCGGCGAGCATCGCCTCGACCTGGCCGGCCTGCTCGTCGGCCTGCCGGGCGAGCTGGGTCTCGCTCTGCGCCAGCTTGGCCAGCTCGGCCTCGGCGGCGATCGCCTTGGCGACCACCTCGTCGCCGACCGCGGCAGCCCGGCGGTCGCCCTGGACGAGTGAGTTGATGTTGGCGTAGCGGCCGAAGGCGTCGTGCAGGTCGACCGAGTGCATCAGGGTGACGTAGAGGCCGAGGCGCCCCCCGGTCATGTAGAGCCGGCGCACGGTCGAGTCGGCGCGGTCGGCGTCGGCGTCGCGGGCGTCCTGCGCGGCGCTCACCGCACGCTCGGCGGCGACCCGAGCGTTGACGACCCGGCCGAGGGCGTCGTACACGCGGGTGTAGCTCTCCAGGGCGATGCCGGTCTGCCGCTGGAGGTCGGCGACCTTGCGGCGCAGCTCGGCGGCCTGCTGCTTGGCGGTGGCGACGTCGACCGCGCCCGCGGGCGGCGCGGCGAGTGGGCTCAGCGCGACAGCGACCAGGGACAGCACCACGGCGCGCGCGACCCGCGCGCGCACCCCTCGGCTTCCGGTAGGTCGCACGGTCACCTCATCGTCGGCTCCCCCGGTCGGCTTGAGCCGACCGGCCTAACGCCTCCTGCTCCGCGTACGCCGTATCCGCCCGCAGACTTCCATGATCATGAGCGTCTGGCGGCGCTAGAAGGCGTCGTAGACGCTCATGATCATGGAAAGCGGGCCGAGGCGCGGGGAGGCCGGGTGGTTACACGTGGACGTGGCCGAGGCGGCGGCGGGCCTGGGCGCCGGTGACGGCGAAGACGGCGACGAAGAGCACCGCGCCGGTCAGCACGATCGACGCCCCGGAGGCGATGTCGAGCTGGAAGCTGGCGTACATCCCGACGAAGCCGCAGAGCGCTCCCAGCCCGGTCGAGATCAGCAGCATCCGCGAGAACGAGTTGGTGAGCATCCGGGCGACCACCGGCGGTACGACGAGGGTCGCCGCGATCAGCGTCACCCCCAGCACCCGCATCGTCGCGATGATCGACATGGCGAGGACCAGCGAGAAGAGCGCGTCGACCCGCGCGGTCGACAGACCCAACGTCTCGGCGACCTCGGGGTCGAACGTCGTGAAGAGCAGCTGCCGGTAGCCGAGGAAGACGACGGCCGCCGCGCCCAGGGCGACGAGGGACACCACCCAGACGTCGGCGCGATCGACGCCGAGGACGTTGCCGAAGAGCAGCGCGTCGAAGTTCTGGCTGAAGCCGCGCCGCACCGAGATGAGCGCGACGCCGACCGCGAACGCCGCCGTCGTAATGACGCCGATGGCGGCGTCGCCGCCGATGACGCGACGCCGGGTGACGCCGTTGATCATCAGCGCGGAGGCGAAGCCCCAGACCGCCGCGCCGAGCAGCACGTTGATCCCCATCACCGACGACGCGACCGCGCCGCCGAAGATCGAGTGACTCAGCCCGTGGCCGATGTAGCTCATCCCGCGCAGGACGACGTAGACGCCGACCAGGCCGCACAACGCGCCGGCGACGGTCGCGACGACGAGCCCGTTGCGGAAGAACGCGAACGCGAACGGCTCGGTCATCCAGCTCACTTCTCCGCCGTTCCGGTACGACGGCGCAGGGCGATCACGTCGGCGTCGTGGTCGGCGTGGTCACCCTCGCGGCCGCCCTCGAAGACGACCGGCATCCCCGCGTGCTCGATGACCTCCATGCGCGCGCCGTACGTCGCCTCGAGCACGTCCGGCGTGATCACCTCGCGCGGCGACCCGTCGGCGACGACCCGCTTGTTGAGGCAGACGAGTCGCGGCAGGTGGGCGGCGATGCCGTTGAGGTCGTGCGTCGTCAGGATGATCGCGAGGCCCTCGGAGTGCAGGTCGTCGAGCAGGTGCAGGACGTCGTGACGGGTGCGCACGTCGACGCCGCTGGTCGGCTCGTCGAGCAGCAGCAGGCTGGCGTCGCGCAGCAGGGCGCGGGCGATGAAGACCCGCTGCTGCTGGCCGCCGGACAGCTCGCGGATGTGCCGCCGGCCGAGCCCGCCGAGACCGAGCCGGTCGAGGATGAGCGACACCTGCGCCTGCTCGGCTCGCGACGACCAGGGCAGCCATCGGCCGCTCGTGCGGGCCATCGTCACGACCTCGTTGACCGTGACCGGGAAGTTCCAGTTGACGGTCTCGACCTGCGGGACGTAGCTGATGGTGCGCCCGAACGCGCGATGCACTTCACCGGCCACGGGCGTCAGCGCACCGGCGAGGATCCGCAGCAGCGTGCTCTTGCCGGATCCGCTCGGGCCGACGATCCCGAGGAACTCCCCCGGCTCGATCGACAGCGACACGCCCTCGACGACCGCGGGACCGCCGTACGCGTGCGTCACGCCGTCGAGGCGGACCAGCGGCGCGGTCATGTCGCGGCCTTGGCCGGCAGGTCCGCGACGTCGACCGACGTGAGAGCGGTCGCGTCGCCGCCCAGCGCCGTCACCATCGTCACGAAGTCGGCGCGCAGCAGCCCGAGGTAGCTGTGCTCCGGGTCGCCCGGCTCGCCCGGCAGGTCGTCGTCGCGCAGCGTGTCGACGTACCGCACGCCCGCCTCCGACCCGATCTGCTTGAGGACCTGGCTGGGGAAGACCTCGGAGCCGAAGATCGCCGGCACGTTCGCGGCGCGGACCTGGCGGATGAGCGCGACGACGTCCTTGGCGCTCGGCTCGGCGAAGTCGGCCGGCTGGATCGCGCCGATGACCGTCCACCCGTACTCGCGCGCGAAGTAAGGGAACGAGTCGTGGTAGGTCAGCAGCGTCCGCCTCGGCACGGTCGCCGACGCGGTGCGCACGGCCGCGTCGAGGGCGCGGATCTTCACGATGTACGCCGCCGCGTTGGCGGCGTAGTCGACGGCGTGCGCCGGGTCGGCGGTGGCCAGCACGTCGCGGAAGATCTCGGCGTACCGCACGCCGTAGAGCGGGTTGGTCCACAGGTGCGGGTTGGGATCGCCGCCGCTGCGCGGGAACGAGAAGTCGTAGACGTAGTCGGCGGGCTGGACGATCTGCTCGCCCATCTCGACCAGTCGGGCGCCGTCGCGGAGGTTGGCCCTGGCCAGCTCCACGGTCGGCGTCTCGAGGTGCAGCCCGTTGACGAAGACGAGGTCGGCCGCCGCGATCGACTTCGCATCGCTCGGCCGCGGCTCGAACTCGTGGCTGTTGACGCCCTCAGGCACCAGGCCGGTGACCTCGGCGTACGGCCCGCCGACGTTGCGGGCGATGCTGGTCAGCGGCGAGACCGTGGTGACCACCGCGAGGCGCCCGGACGTGGCCGGCGAGCCGTCCGCGGACGTGCACGCCGACAGCGCGACCACGCTCAGCAGCACAGCGGCGAACCGACGGGCGAGCACGAGCGAACGACCTTCCGAGGAATACTGGGTATCAGCTTCATTCTTGCAGGTGGACAGCGTTCGTCCGGTCGACCCGGGCGGATGTCCGCCGCTGCTGGCAGGCTGCACCCAGGCCTACCGACCGAGGGGAGCGCGCGTGCCGCACCACGCCAATCGCCTCACCCTGGGCGCGGCCGACGCGCACATCCGGTCTACCTGTGCCGGCGGCGCGGAGCCCGGCCGCCGCGGCGTCGAGGCCGAGTGGCTCACCCACCCCGTCGGCGCGCCGGACCAGCCCGTCGACTTCTCGGCGCTGCGCGCGGCGGCCGACCCCGACCGGCCGCTGGCCAACGGCGGCCGGATCACGTTCGAGCCGGGCGGGCAGATCGAGGTGTCCAGCGCACCGTTCGGCACCGCGGTCGACGCGGTCCGCGGCGCGTCTGCCGACGTCGCTGAGCTGCGCCGTCGGGTCGAGAGGGCCGACGTCGAGCTGCTCGGGCTCGGGCTCGACTGGCAGCGGGACGACCGACGAGTCCTCGACCACGGCCGCTACGCCGCGATGGAGGCGTTCTTCGACGGCGGCGGACCGCACGGGCGACGGATGATGTGCCGTACGGCGTCGGTCCAGCCCAACGTGCCGCTCGGTCCCGACCTTCCGCGCCGATGGCGGCTCGTGCACCTGCTCGCGCCGGTTCTCGCGGCTGCCTTCGCCAACTCCCCGCTGTGCGGCACGGGCCTGCCGAGCGGCTGGCAGTCGGCCCGGCTGGCGACGTGGTGGGCGATGGACCCGACGCGTACGACGGCCGCGCGGCACGCGGCGGGCGACGACCCGACCAGCGCATGGGTCGACTACGTCCTCGACGCCCACGTGATGCTGGTGCGCCGCGACGACTCCTACTCGGCCGTCGAGGAGAAGCTGCGCTTCCGCGACTGGATCCGCGACGGGCACCACCTCGGTGAGCCGACCGTCGCCGACCTCGACTACCACCTCACGACGCTCTTCCCTCCGGTGCGGATGCGCGGCTGGTTCGAGGTGCGTGTCGTCGACGCGCTGCCCGAGCCGTGGTGGCCGGTGCCGCTGCTCCTGCTCGACGCCGTCCTCGAGGACCCCGCCGCCTCCGCGGTGGCGACAGAGGCCTGCGGGCCGGTCGAGGGCCAGTGGGTCGTCGCCGCCCGCGGCGGTCTCGCCGACCCGGGGATGCGCGACGCCGCGGCCGCCGTCTTCGACGCGGCGGTCACGGCGATGGCTGCCGCCCACGCCCCGCACGACCTGGTCGACCTGGTGTCGGCGTACGCCGATGCCTATCCGCGCCGCGGGCGCTGCCCCGCAGACGACCGGCTCGACGAGTGGACCGCCGGCGGCGGCCGCCCGGACACGCCCGCCCTCGCGCGCGACGCGGAGCTGTCGTGGACGTGACGATCTCGACCCTCACCGACGACGCGCTCAAGCAGCACGTCGCGGACCAGCTCGACACCGCGCGCCGGCGCAGCCGTGACCTGCTGACCCCGCTCGACGAGGTGGCGCTGGTCTCCCAGCACTCACCGCTGATGTCGCCGCTGGTGTGGGACTTCGCGCACATCGGCAACTACGAGGAGCTGTGGCTGCTCCGCGCCATCAGCGACCACGGGCCGCTGCGGCCGGAGATCGACGACCTCTACGACGCGTTCAAGCACCCGCGCCGCGACCGGCCGTCGCTTCCCCTGCTCGGCCCGGCCGAGGCGGCGCGGTACGTCGACGACGTGCGGGCTCGCGCGCTCGACGTGCTCGACCGGGTCGACCTGCGCGGCGACGCGCCGCTGCTCGACCGAGCCTTCGTCTACGGACTGGTCCTCCAGCACGAGCACCAGCACGACGAGACGATGCTCGCCACGCTGCAGCTGATGGACACGCCGTACGGTCCGGCCGCCGTCGAGCCGATCATCGCGGCGACGGAGCCGCCGCTCGAGGACGAGGTGCTGGTGCCGGCCGGGCCGTTCACGATGGGCGCCGCCGACACCGAGGCCTGGGCCTACGACAACGAGCGGCCGGCGCACGTCGTCGACCTGCCGGCGTACTGGATCGACACCGCGCCGGTCACCAACGCCGCCTACGCGCAGTTCATCGGCGAGGGCGGCTACGCCGACCGCCGTTGGTGGTCCGACGACGGGTGGGCCTGGCGCCGCGACACCGACGCCGTCGCGCCGCTGCACTGGCTGCGCGACGAAGGCGGCCGCGGCTGGCTGCGCGACCGCTTCGGCCACGTCGAGGCCCTGCCGCCGGACGAGCCGGTGGTCCACGTCTGCTGGCACGAGGCGCAGGCCTTCGCGACGTGGGCCGGCAAGCGGCTGCCGACCGAGGCGGAGTGGGAGAAGGCGGCCGCCTTCGACCCGGCGACCGGCCGCTCGCGCCGCTACCCGTGGGGCGACGCCGACCCGTCCGGCGCCCACGCCAACCTGGGCCAGCGGCGCTGGCGACCCGCGCCGGCGGGCGCCTACCCGGGCGGCGTGAGCGCGCTCGGCTGCCACCAGATGATCGGCGACGTCTGGGAGTGGACCTCGTCGGACTTCACGGCGTACGACGGCTTCCGGGTCTTCCCCTATGCCGAGTACTCCGCGGTGTTCTTCGGCAGCGACTACAAGGTGCTGCGCGGCGGTTCGTGGGCGACGTCGCCGCAGGCGATCCGCAACAGCTTCCGCAACTGGGACTACCCGATCCGCCGGCAGATCTTCAGCGGCTTCCGCTGCGCGCGCGACTTGGACGCCTGACATGGGCACGGACGCCTGACATGTGCCGCCACCTCGCCTACCTCGGCCCGGAGGTCACCCTCGGGTCGCTCGTCCTCGAGCCGCCGTGTGGCCTGCTGCAGCAGTCGTTCGCGCCGCGCCTGCAGGCGCACGGCCGGCTCAACGCCGACGGGTACGGCGTGGGCTGGTGGTCGCCGGTGCGGGCCGAGCCGGCTCTCCACCGACGCGCGGTGCCGCTGTGGTCCGACCGGTCGTTCGCGTCGTGGGCCGGTGTCGTGTCCTCGGGAGCGGTCGTCGCGGCGGTGCGCTCGGCGACCCCGCCGTACCCGGTCGAGGAGAGCTGCGCCGCGCCGTTCGGCGACGGCCGGTGGCTGTTCAGCCTCAACGGCGCGGTCAGCGACGGCGCTGGTGACACGGGGGCGCGGCTGCGCGCGACCCTCGGCGCCGAGCGTCAGTCGTGGGTCGACGCACCGGTCGACTCGGCGCTGGTGTTTGCGCTGGTCCGCGCACGGCTGACCGACGGCATGTCCGCGGCCGAGGCGTTGGCGGCTGTCGTCGAGTCGATCGACGAGATCGCGCCCTCACGGCTCAACCTGCTCATCTCCGACGGCGAGTCGATCGCCGCGACGACCCACGGGGACACGCTGTTCACCCGCCGGCACGCCGACTCGGTGCTCGTCGCGTCCGAGCCGGACGACGACAGCGACGACTGGACTCCCGTCCCGCCCGAGTCCCTCGTCGACGCCACCCGCACCTCCCTGTCGGTGACCCCACTATGACGGCGGGGATCACCGTCGAGGTGCACCTGACGGCGGAGGATGTGGCGCAGGCGCTGCGAGACGACGTCGCGCGCGGGCTGACGTCGACGCCGAAGACGCTGCCGCCCAAGTGGTTCTACGACGACCGCGGCTCCGAGCTGTTCGACGCCATCACCCGGCTGCCCGAGTACTACCCGACCCGCGCGGAGCGCGCGATCCTCGCCGCGCACTCCGCCGACATCGCCAAGGCGACCGCGGCCGACACGCTGGTCGAGCTCGGCTCGGGCACGTCGGAGAAGACCCGCCTGCTGCTCGACGCGCTTCGCGACGCGGGCTCACTGCGCCGCTTCGTGCCGTTCGACGTCAGCGAGGCGACGTTGCGATCGGCCGCCGCGGCGGTGCGCGACGAGTACCCCGGCACGTCGGTGCACGCGATCGTCGGCGACTTCGAGCGACACCTCACCCACCTGCCGGCCGGCGGGACCCGGCTGATCGCGTTCCTCGGCGGCACGATCGGCAACCTCGTCCCGGCCGCGAGACGGGAGCTGCTGTCGACGCTGCGCTCCGGGATGGGTCCGGACGACGCGCTCCTGCTCGGCACCGACCTGGTGAAGGACGAGGCTCGCCTGGTCGCGGCCTACGACGACTCCGCCGGCGTCACCGCCGACTTCAACCGCAACGTGCTGCACGTCATCAACCGCGAGCTCGACGCCGACTTCGACGTGACCCGCTTCGAGCACGTCGCCCGCTGGAACGCCGACGACGAGTGGATCGAGATGTGGCTGCGCTCCACGGTCGCGCAGAGCGTGCAGGTCCGCGCGCTCGGGCTGACGGTCGGCTACGCCGTGGATGAGGAGATGCGGACCGAGATCAGCGCCAAGTTCCGCCGTGACGCGCTGGTCGACGAGATCGAGAGCTGCGGTCTCGCCGTCGACTCGATCTGGACCGGTGTCGACGACGACTTCGCCGTGACGCTGGCCCGACCGGTCTGACCTACGTCGCGCGGAGTCGCCGTCGGCGTACGACGACCGCGGCGCCGATCAGTGCGGCGGCGGCCAACACGACCGGCCAGGCGATGGAGACACCGCCGCCGGACACCGAAACACTGCCGATCGAGTCATCTGCCGTGAACCGTCGAACGACGTCGGGCCTGGGGTCGTCCGCGTCGGCGGCGTAGACCAGCCGCAGCTCGTGCTCGCCGCTGTCGGCGACCGGGACGCTGAGCTGCTCGCGAGCGCCGGCTCGCAGCGAGTGCGCGGTGAACACCGAGCCGCTGCCGAGATCACCGGTGACGTCGACCGGCTGATCGTCGAGGTGCACCGCGAAGTCCACGGCGGCAAGCGCGCCGCCCGAAGCGGTGATCACCACCTCGACCCGGCCGGCGCCGACGGTGCTGCCCTCAGCGGGGCTCTCGATCGTCAGCGTGGCGCGCTGGTGCGCCGACGCCGGGGATCCGGCGCCGGTCAGCGCGACGATGGCGACAAGCAGGAGTAGCACGGGGCGACGAGGCATCCGGACATTCTCGCAGCGCGGGTCTACCGGAACGTGAAGGTGTAGGCGACGCTCGCGGTCGGTCCGCCGGTGACGTTGCAGACGGCGATCCGGACCTCCTGGCCCGGAGTGGCCTTCTTGTAGGTCACCTTGCGCACGGGCGCGGTGTTGGCCGGGTCCAGCTGAGCAGCCTGGCCGAGCAGCTTCCCCCTGCTGTCCAAGAGCTCCAGCACCCAGTCGCCGAGGAAGCCGGACAGCTCCACCTCGAGGACGCCGCGGTCGGGCAGGACGACCTCGCGGGTGTTCTTCGAGAGGCCCTCGAACCCGTCCGTGCAGTGCGACGCCGCCTCGACGGCGTACGGGACAGGAGCGGTCACGTCGTACTGCTCCTTGAGTGGTGCCTTGTGGGTCGCCGCGGCGGTGCCGGCTAGCAAGGGCAGCGCGAACAGCGCCGGCAGGACTCGTCTCATGCCTCACTGCTTCGCCCTGCGGCACGCCACTCCTGCGCCGCTCGCCGTCAGCCGACGTCGGCCTCATGCACGGCGCGCTGCAGCTCGTCGCGCGCCCGAGCAACCCGCGACCGCACTGTGCCGATGGGCACACCGCAGGCCTGAGCGGTCTCGGCGTACGAAAGACCGATCACCTGGGTGAGAACGAACGCCGCACGCCGGTCCGGGTCGAGCCGGCCCACCAGGTCGACTGCGACAACATCGCCGGCCTCGTCACGTGCGTGCTCCCGTGGGGCGGCCGCGAGCCGGTGCAGCAGCCGCCGGCTGCGCACCTTCGCGCGGATCGCGTCGGCGCAGGTGCGCCGTGCCACGCCGAGCAGCCACACCCGGAACGGCGCGGTGGCCTCGTACGACGGCAACG
The DNA here is from genome assembly GCA_963765815.1 of uncultured Actinomycetota bacterium. Taxonomy (GTDB): domain Bacteria; phylum Actinomycetota; class Actinomycetes; order BP-191; family BP-191; genus DATLNF01. The sequence continues at coordinate 561,787 of CAVXXT010000003.1, forward strand.
AGCGCAGCGCGCGCAGGTACGTCTCCTGCGCGAGGTCGTCGGCCTCGGCCGAGCTGATCAGGTGTGCGCAGAGCCGCCACACGTCCGACTGCGTCGCCCGCACGAGTGCGGCGACCGCGACCGGGTCGCCCTCCCGGGCGGCCTGCGCGGTCGACGCGAGCGGGTCCATGACCAGATCATTTCACCCGACCCGGGAACTTCCGTCCTCGCACCGACGACTACTCGGTCATGAAGTGCTCAGACGCACGCGAGGCGCTGTCCGCCGGGCTCGACGGCGAGTCCGCCACCGTTCCCGACGACGATGTCGCCAGGCATGTCGCGGCCTGTCCGCCCTGTGCCGCGTGGCTCGACGGCGCGGCCCTGGTCACGCGCAAGGCCCGCCTCGGCCGACCGATCAACGTGCCCGACCTCACGAACCGCGTCGTTGCCGCCGTCGCCACTGCCGACGGGCTGAACCGCCCGCGCGCGGGGATTGCGCGCGTCGCGCTCGCCCTCGTCGCCGTCGTGCAGGTCGCGTTGAGCTTGCCTGCGCTGCTGAGCACCGGGCACCTCGACGCAGCTGTGCATGTCTCGCGCGAGATCGGCGCGACGGACATCGCTCTGGCCGTTGGCGTTCTAGCTGCGGCGTGGCGTCCTTGGCGGGCGGCCGGGATGCTGCCGGTCGTCGCCGCACTCGCGGTGGGGCTGAGCGCCACCACGGTCGTCGACGTCGTCCGGGGGCATGTCCCCGCCGCGCACGAGGTGCCGCACCTGCTCGCCCTCGCCGATGCCGCGCTGCTCTGGCGGCTGCGCCGGCAGGTCGGCCAGTTCGCGAGCCCACCCGAGTCGCGGTCCGTGCTGCGACGGGCGGCGTGAGCGGCATACGCCGGGCTGCCGCGGTTCTCGTCACGTCGGTGCTGCTGCTGCTCGGCCTCGCCGTGCCCGCGTTCGCGCACGCGGCCCTGTTGCAGAGCACACCCGCTGACGGCGTCATCGTCGACGCCGCGCCGAGCGAGGTGCTGCTGCAGTTCAACGAGGCGGTCAGCACCTCGCTTGGCTCGGTGAAGGTCCTGTCCCCCACCGGGACGCGCGTCGACACCGGCCGGGTCAGCACCCGCGACGATCGGAAGACGGTCGTCGTGCCGCTGCGAGCCGAGCTCGCGAAGGGCACCTACCTCGTCGCCTGGCGGGTCGTCAGTGAGGACAGCCATCCGGTCAGTGGGGCGTCGACGTTCAGCGTCAGAAGCGTGAGCGCGGTCGCGGCAGCCCCAGCGTCGCGCGGAAGCGGAATCGCAGCGTGGCTGCTCGGTCTCAGCCGATTCGTCGCATACGTCGGGCTGCTCCTGCTCGTCGGCGCGATCGCGTTCGTCACTTTCGTCGGCCTGCCGGCGCGCAAGGGCGATCGGCTCCGACTTGTGACCGGCGCCGCCCTGATCGCTGCCGCCGCCGGCACCGGCTGCGCGGTGCTGATGCAAGGTCCGTACGCCGCCGCGCTCCCGCTGTCCCACTCCGCGCGCCCCGCTCTGATCCGAGACGTCGTCTCGACCCGCTACGGCACGGCGCTCGCCGTGCGCCTCGGCGTGCTGCTCGTCATGGCAGTGCTGCTCCGCGGCTGGGTACGGGCGCCTCGCCGGTCCGTGGGCACCGGGCTGCTCGTTCTGTCGACCGCGGCACTGCTCGCGACCTCGTGGGCTGGACACGCCGGTGTCGGCGACCTCGCGGCAGTCGCCCTGCCGCTCGATGTCGTGCATCTCGCCGCGGCCGCGGCGTGGGCCGGTGGGCTCGGACTGCTCGTCCTCGTCGTGCTGCCCGCCGGGGACGAGTCGAGCCTGCGGCGGCTGCTCCCCCGCTGGTCCCGCCTCGCCACGATCTCTGTCGCAGCTCTCGTCGCGACCGGGCTCTTCGCGTCGTGGCGCGAGGTCAGGGAGCTCGGCGCGCTGACCCCGACGGCATACGGACGCGAGCTCATGGCGAAGACCGGCCTGGTCGTCGCGATGATCGCGCTCGGCGCCCGCGGCCGGACGTGGGTGCGCCGGTACGCCGGCGGAGACCCTGCGGCGCGCCCCGGTGTGTCGCGGCTGCGCCGAAGCGTCGCCCTAGAAGCGGCAATCGCGCTGGTCGTGATAGGCGTGACCGCCGTGCTCGTCGAGACGACGCCGGCGCGGACGGCCTTCGCGCCGACCTTCGTCGCGCACTCGACCGTCGCCGGCGGGCTCGGGGTCGAGGTGCAGGTCGAGCCCGCGCGGGTCGGCGTCAACGCGATCCACGTCTACTTCGCCGGCGCCGGCGGCAAGGCCGTCGACGTCGAGGAGGTGACCGCCGTGCTTACCCGGGTCGGCACCGACGACCGCGTGGACGTCGCTGTGCCGCACGAGAGCCTCGGCCACTACGAGCAGACCCGCGTCGTCCTGCCGTTCAAGGGCAGCTGGCGGATCGAGCTGACGACCCGCACCAGTGACATCGACAGCACGACCCGTGCTTTCACGTTCCGCGTCCGATGAGGTCCACCCACCGAATGGAGAACGCAGTGCGCACCTCCCGAGTCATGACGACCCTCGCCGCGACAGCGGTGCTCAGCGCGGCGCTGGGCGGTGTCGCTTCCGCGCACGTCACCGTCCAGGCGCCCGGCGCGACGCAGGGCGGCTTCACCAAGATGACGTTCCGGATGCCGACCGAGCGCGACGTCCCCACGACGAAGCTCGAGGTCGCCTTCCCGGTGGACCAGCCGATCGCCAGCGTCAGCGTGAAGCCGCACGCCGGCTGGACCTACACGGTGACGAAGGGCGCGCCGCCCGCGCCGTTCGAGGCGTTCGGCGAGCCGGTGACCTCGGTCGTGCAGCGCATCGTCTGGACGACGTCCGGCCCCGGCGTGAAGCCGGGCGAGTTCGAGGAGTTCGAGGTCTCGGCCGGCCCGCTGCCGAAGGTGGACCGGCTCACCTTCAAGGCCCTGCAGACCTACGCCAACGGCGAGGTCGTGCGCTGGATCGAGGAGCGCGTCGCCGGCGGGTCCGAGCCCGAGCACCCGGCACCGTCGTTCTCCCTCGCCGCCGCGGCCGAGGAGGGGGCGTCGGCGACACCGGCGCCGACCGCCGGGGGCGACGCCGAGGACGAAGGGGACGAGGACGAGGAAGACGAAGGTGCGCTCGAGTACGCCGGCGTCGGGCTCGGCGGGCTCGCGCTGCTCGTGGCGGCGTACGCCGCGGTCCGCGCCGGCCGGCGCACCGCCTAGTAAGGCGCGCGGCCGACCCCGGCTTGAGATGATGGCCGGGGTCGGCTGCGCCGCAGGCCCGCGGGCTCATCGCTGACGAGGAGATCCATGACCCACCGCTCGCTCGCCCTGCCGTCCGTCCTGCTCGTGCTCGCACTCGCCGGCTGCGGCTCCGACGAGCCGACGGCGCGGCCCAGCACCGCCGCGACGACGGGCTCAGCTGCCCCGACGACGGCCGACGCGTCGTCGGCGCCGGCGCCGGCCACGACCGCTCCGGTCGACGACACGAAGACGTTCGAGATCACGGTTGCCGGCGGGAACGTCACCCGCAAGAGCTCGACCTTCGAGCTCAAGCGTGGGGACAAGGCGCGGATCGTCGTCACGAGCGACAAGGCCGACGAGGTGCACCTGCACACCTACGACGTGAAGGTCGACGTCACGCCGGGTACGCCGGCGACGCTGGACTTCACCGCGACGATCCCGGGGCAGTTCGAGGTCGAGCTCGAGAACGCCGGCCTGGTCCTCGTGACCGTCTCGGTGCGCTAGCCGATGCCCGTGGTCGTCCTCGCGCATGGCATCGGCAGCCGCACCGACCTGCCGGTGCCGATGACACTCGCCGCGTCCGCCGCGGCGACCGCGGTGCTCATCTCGTTCGCCGCGCTCGGCCTGCTCTGGCCAACGTCACGGCTGCGCGGGGACGACGCCGGCCGCGCGCTGCCCGCCGCGCTGCAGCGCGGGCTCGATGCGCCCGCCACCAGGTGGACCCTGCGCCTGGTCGCGCTGGCCGTCAGCGCGTTCATCGTCGTGGTCGCGCTGGCCGGTCCGGCAGAGGCGGTCGCCAACCTCGCGCCGTACGCCACCTACATCGTCTTCTGGTGCGGGCTGGTCGCGCTGTCGATCCTGCTCGGTCCCGTGTGGCGGGTCGTCAACCCACTGCGCACCCTGCACCGCGCGCTCAGCGCCGCCGGCGGCACCGACCCGGACGAGGGGATGCGCGAGCTCCCCGCCTCGGTCGGCTACTGGCCGGCCGCCGCGTCGCTTGCCGTCTTCGTCTGGCTCGAGCTGGTGCCCGAGTGGCGGGCGAAGCCGATGGTGGTCGGGGTGTTCCTCGTCGCCTACGCCACGGCGCACCTCGTCGCGGCGCAGGTCTACGGGGTCGCGTGGTTCGACCGCGGCGACGGCTTCGAGGCGTACTCGACCCTGGTCGGGCGACTCGCCCCGATCGGCCGTCGCAGCGACGGCCGGCTGGTCCTCCGCAACCCGCTCGACGGCCTGGACGGCCTCGCCCCTGCGCCAGGGCTGGTCGCGCTGGTCGCGGTGCTCATCGGCTCGACCGGCTTCGACGGGATCACCCGCACCCGGCTCTGGCGCGACAACGTCAACAGCACCAGCATCCCGCTCGGCACCCTCGGGCTCTTCGCGACCATCGCGTTCGTCGCGGCGGCGTACCTGCTCGCGAGCCGACTCGCCGCGCTGTACGGCGACCCCGAGGGAGGGCTTGAGACGCCGCCGACGATGGCCGCTCGGTTCGCCCACTCGCTGGTCCCGATCGCGATCGGCTACGCCGTCGCGCACTACTTCTCGCTGCTGCTCTTCGACGGCCAGCAGGCCGTCATCCTCGCGTCGGACCCGTTCCAGAACGGCGCGGACTGGCTCGGCACCAGCGATCGCGGCATCAACTACGACATCGTCTCCACGTCGACGATCGCCTACGTCCAGGTCGCCGGCATCGTGATCGGCCACATCGTCGGCGTGATCGCCGCGCACGACCGCGCGGTGCGGCTGTTCGCGAAGGGCCGGGCGGCGCGCAGCCAGTACCCGCTGCTCGCGGTCATGATCGCCTTCACCGTCGGCGGCGTCGCTCTGCTCTTCGGGGCGTGAGGTGACCGACGTCGTGGTCCTCGCGCACGCGGGTGGCATCCCGGAGATCGCGACCGTCGCCGTGCCGATCCTGCTGTTCGCCGCGATCCTCTACGCCGGCAAGCGGGCCGAGCGTCGCGAGAAGGACGCTGCGCCCGACGAGCACGGCGCCGACGACTGAGCAAGGGCGTCAGCCACTCGCCGGTCGAGCCGGGACCTCGCAGCCGACCAGGAATGCCGCGGTCGCATAGCTCTCGTAGGAGAACGCCACCTCGTCGCCCTGCGTGAGCACGACCTCGTCGACGCCGACGCAGGTCAGCGCCCCGTTGAGGTAGACCGCCCAGTAGAAGCCGGGCGACTCGCAGCGACCCTCGACGCAGGTGAGGTAGTGGCCGTCGGGCGTCTGGGTCGCGTCGAACGAGCTGATGCACCGGTTAGCGCGAGCTGCGAGCAGTGCGTCGTACGCGTTCGGCACGGCGGAACGGAGGCGCACCGCACAAGGCTCGGACCGGTAGATCACCGGCGCGGTCGAGTCGGCAGAGGGGTAGTAGCCCTCCGCGATGCGCACGGTGGCGTCCACCACGATCCGGCTCGGCCCTGGCGCCGCCGCATCGGCCGGCGCGAGCAGCGCGACTGTGACGATGCCCGCGGTCACGGCGAACAGGTGAGCCTTCATCGGTATCGCATCCTCTCGGTGACGGCCGAGGACCGGTGCACCGAGGCGGGTCGATCGCGAGGAGCGCAACCGTCCGACGACGTCGGTGTCCGGGCTCCGTCCGCATTCCACGACGGTGTTGGGGAGCCGGTCCGCGCCATCGCAGGTATCCCGGCTCGCCGACCCGAAAGGGCGTCGGCTCACGGTTGCGGGTCAGCGCCGGTCTCTCACCGGCTTCCCCTGCAAGGGCGCGTGTTCAGTTGAGGTGCCGCCGGAGAAGACCACACGGGACGGTCCAACGCAAAACCTGCGACGCCGTCACCACAGGCTTCAGCAGCTGATCTGACCCGACGGGTGCACGCCGTCCGGCACGTCGAGCGTCACGACCTGGGTGATCGTCTCGTTCGGGTCGATCCTCTTCGTGAGCACCGTCTTCGGCGGCTGCACGACGTTGGCCTCGTCGGCGAGCGGCACCCGGCAGTTGGCCCGCCCGGCGCGGTCGCCCTCGTTGGTGATGCGAATCGTCAGCTCGAGCGTGCTGTCGGTCGACCGCTGGTCGACGAGCTGTACGGAGAACGGGCCGACGCCGGAGATGCTCAGCCGCAGCAGGATCCCGAGCACCAGGAAGCCGGCGAGGATCGCCAGCAGGATCGTGCCGTGCGACTGCGTCGTCGACGGCCCGGCCGGGCGGGGCAGCTCCTGATCGATGTCCACTGCCATCCGGTACCGGGCTCCTTCGTCGACGTCCGGGGAACTGGCCCATCGTACGAGGCTCCGACTCACTAGCCTTCTCGCGCATGAGCCAGGACGACGTTCCCGCGGGAGCGGACGCACCGGCGCACCCGGGCGCCGCACCCGGCCGCCTCCGGTCGCTCGCGCTGGACCTGACACCGCTGCGCACCTCACGCGAGTTCCGGCTGCTCTGGGCTGGGCAGGCGGTGTCGTTCTTCGGCAGCCAGATGACCTACGTCGCGATCCCGGTGCAGGTGTTCGCGCTCACCGGCTCGACCCTGGCGGTCGGGCTGATCGGCATCTGCGAGCTGGTCCCCCTCCTGCTCACGGCGTTCGTCGGCGGCGCGGTCGCCGACGCCTGGGACCGCCGCCGGATGATCCGCGTCGCCGAGATCGGCATCCTCGCGGTCAGCGCGCTGCTGCTGCTCAACGCGTCACTCGACCGGCCGCGGGTCTGGCCGCTGTTCGTCCTGAGCGCGTTCGCCGCTGCCTTCGACGGCCTGCAGCGGCCGTCGCTCGAGGCGCTCCACGCGCAGCTCGTCCCCAAGGACCAGCAGCCGGCGGCCAGCGCGCTGCGCAGCGCCACGACCAGCGCCGGGGCGCTGGGCGGTCCGGCGCTGGCCGGCCTGCTGATCGCGACGGTCGGCGTACGCATCGTGTACGCCGCCGACCTGGTCACCTTCGCCGCGTCGCTCACCGCGCTGACGCTGATGACCGCGACACCGCCGCCGGCGGACGCCGACCGGCCGAGCCTCGCCGCGGTCCGCGAGGGCTTCCGCTACGCGCGCAGCAAGCCCGTGCTGATGGGCACTTACGTCGCCGACTTCAACGCGATGATCTTCGGGATGCCCAGGGCGCTCTTCCCCGCTCTCGCCGTCGCGCGCTACGGCGGTGAGGGTGTCGTGGGACTCCTCTACGCCGCGCCGTACGCCGGCTCCCTCGTCGCCACCGCGACCAGCGGCTGGACGAAGCGCATCCACCGGCACGGCCAGGCCATCGTGTGGGCGGTCGCGGTGTGGGGGCTGGCGATCACTGCGTTCGGCTTCACGACGACCCTCCCGCTCGCACTGCTCACCCTGGCGATCGCGGGCGGCGCCGACATGGTCAGCGGGCTGTTCCGGATGACGGTGTGGAACCAAACGATCCCCGGCCGGCTGCGCGGCCGGCTCGCCGGCATCGAGATGGTCAACTACGCGAGCGGTCCGCTGCTCGGCGACGCCGAGGCCGGCATCGTCGCCCGCGCGACCAGCCTGCAGACCTCGGTGGTCTCCGGCGGTCTGCTCTGCCTGGTCGGGCTGATCGGCGTCGTCGCGTTCCTGCCGGAGTTCCTCCGCTACGACGCGCGCACGGCCGCGGCCGAGCGAGAGGGCGCCGACGACGGCGTCACCGAGTCCGGAACAGCACCGTCCGGCTGAGCGGGTCCGCCGACTCCAGCGTCACGGAGCGGGCCGCGCCGAGCTCCAGACCAGGCCCCTCGACCGGTCCGCGCACCGAACGGGTCGGCGATCTGCACCACGCCACGGCTGCCGTCGCCGGCCAGCTCGACCACGGTCGCGTCGAACGTCTCGCCGCAGCGCGAGGCCAGCACCGTCGCCTCGACGAAGTCGAGCATCGCCCGCTCCAGCGAGTGCTCCCGGCGGGCGGCGTCGCCCATCAGATCCGGCATGAGCGGCAGCGCCTCGACGACCTCGTCGGCCGGCCGATGCCCGGCGCAGACCGCGAGCACGACCCGGTTGGCGTAGCGGTCGGCGAGCCGACGCAGCGGCGCGGTGACGTGCGCGTAGGGCGCCGCGATCGCCGCGTGCAGCGCGTCGGCCGCCTTGGGCCGGCCGTCGGTGAAGGCGATGTAGCCCGCCCCGCGCAGCAGCCGCGTCGCGAGCACCGCGAGCGCGGCATGCCGCGGGTCGGCGACGTCGAGGGAGCGCACCCACTCCGGGTAGCGCTGGTCGTCGGGCCAGGGCACGCCGAGGGCGAGCGAGCTGCGGCGCAGCGAGGCCACCGACTCCTGCGCCGGCGACGGCAGCGTCCGGAGCAGGCCGATCCCGGCGCCGAGCATCGCCTCGGCCGCGCACCGCCCGGTGAGCAGCGAGATCTGGGCATTCCAGTCCTCCACCGGCAGCGGCGCGCGCAGCGCCAGCGCCCAGCCCGCGCCGTCGGGCACCGCCTCCTGCTCCGGTGTCGGCAGGTGGACGCCGCCGCGCGCGCGCTCCTGCTCGAGCAGCGCGGTGCCGATCTCGCGCAGGAGCACGAGCGGCTCGGCGGCTCCTCCCTCTTCCAGCTCGCCCTGCACCTCGGCGTACGACAGCTTCACCCGGCTGCGCACCAGCGACCGGCGGACGTCGTACGACGTGACCGCCCCGTCCGGCTCGAGCTCGATCCTCCACAGCAGAGCGGGCCGGTCGACGTCGGGCAGCAGGCTGGCGGCGCCCTCGGACAGCACCGGGGGGTAGAGCGGCGTGCGCTGGTCCGGGCTGTAGAGCGTGACGCCGCGGGCGCGCGCCTCGAGGTCGACCGGGTCGCCGGGTCGGACGAACCACGCCACGTCGGCGATGGCGTAGTGCACCCGCCACCCGGAGCCGACCCGCTCGGCGTGGAACGCCTGGTCGAGGTCGCGGCTCCCGGGCGGGTCGATCGTGACCAGCGGGACGGAGGTGGCGTCGGCGTGCTGGTCGCCCGGCGCCTTGGCGGCCGCTGCCTCGGCCGCGGCGAGCACCTCGGGCGGGAACCCCTCCGGTACGCCGAGGTCGGCGCGGACCGAGTCGAGGCCGGGCGGGGCCGGCGGCCGGCCGGGCTCGAGGCGGAACCGCGCGGCCGGCATCAGGTCACCCTAGCCGCGCGCTCCTCAGGTTTACCGGGTCGCCGAGGTTGGGTACCAACGGCCCGACCCCTACCCAAGCGAGGAGGCGCCCGACCATGCGCGCGCGCCAATTCGCCGTACCCGCAGACGTCCGGCAGGTAGCCCTCGTCCGGCAGGTGGCCCGCGAGTCGGCGATGGAGTGGGGGGTGCCCGACTCGGCGGCGTACGACGCCGTGCTGGTCATCAGCGAGCTGACCACCAACGCGATCCTGCACGCGAGCTCGACGGTCTTCGTCGGCCTGCACCTCGAGGACGACGTGCTTCGGGTCGAGGTCTACGACGACCTCGCCACCCGCCCGGCGATGCGCACCGCCGGCGTCGACGCGGCCGGCGGGCGGGGGCTGCACCTGGTGGAGTCGCTCGCACAGCGGTGGGGCGTGCGACGGAACGACAACGGCAAGTGCGTCTGGGCCGAGGTCGTCGTACCGGTGCAGCGGGAGAGCGCCGACGACGAGTCGCTCGCCGGCTGAGCGGGTCAGGCCCGAAGCAGGTCCTGCTCGGCGATGACCAGCCCGGTCCGCGGCGTGCACACGGCCGGGATCTCCTGGGCGCGGACCTTCCGGAACACGTCGACGGTCGAGCAGCCGAGCCGCTCAGCAGCCTGCTGGAGGGTGAGGAAGCCGGGGTGCGGTCGCCCGGTCGGGTCGATCGCGGACGTGATGGTCGTCATCAGGGGCCTCCGGGCAAAGGCAGGACTCGGGGCAGATGCACCCGGGGTACCCGCATCCGGAGATCGACTAACGGGCCGCCCTCGGCGGGGCCGACGGGGAGGACGACGGCACCGGCAGGGGCAGCGACGTCGGCAGCAGCGGTGACGGCGTCGGGCTGGGCGACGGGCTGGGCGGCCGGCTCGGTGCCGGGCGCGGCGCGGCCGACGCGCGCATCCCGCCCTGCAGGTTGAGCAGCTCGGCGTCCGCACAGCCGGCCGGCGCGCCGGCGCCCTGCACGAGGGCAGAGCGGGCCTGCCACGCGTCGAGGCCGCGCCGCGACATCAGCACCGCCGCGGCGCCAGAGACATGGGCGGCGGCCATGGAGGTGCCGGACGACCGCGCATAGCCGCCGCCGAGCGCCGTCGACACCACCTGCATCCCGGGAGCCGCGATCTCGACGTCGTCGTTGCAGACGCTGAACCCGGGCCGGTGCCCGTCCGCGTCGACGGCCGCGACCGAGACCACGTCGGAGTGGTACGCCGGATAGCTCGGCGTCGAGTCGCCGGTGTTGCCCGACGACGCGATCAGCAGCACGCCGTGCGCGGCCGCGTCGGCCAGCTCGTCGTCGAGGAAGCTCGACCGCGCGCTGTCGCCGAAGCTCATGTTGATGACGTCGACGTGGGCGACCGTCCGCAGCCAGCGGAGGCCGGCCACGATGTCGGCGTCGTACCCGTGGCCCTTGCCGTCGAGCGCCTTGAACACCGCGAGCGACGCGTCCGGGGCGACGCCGGCGACGCCGACGCCGTTGGCGGTCCGGGCAGCGATGGTGCCGGCGATGTGCGTGCCGTGCCCGCTGTCGTCGTCGCAGCTGCCGTCAGAGACCACGCCGTCCCCGCCGAGCGCGGACGCGCAGGCGACCACCTTCTCGGCGAGGTCGGCGTGGCCGCGGTCGACGCCGGTGTCGATGACCCCGACGGTGACCCCTCCGCTGGCCGGGAACCTGCCCGAGCCGTACGCCGACGCCCACCCCTCCGGGGCGTCGATGTCGACGTCGGGCGCGCCGGCGCGTCCGGTGCCCGGCACCTCCTGACCGGTGTTGTGCAGTCCCCACTCGGCGGTGAAGCTCGGGTCGTCGGGCGCCGCGTGGGTCGTGTATCGACGGCTCGGCTCGGCCGAGAGCACGCCCGGCTGGCGGAGGTAGCGACGCTCGGCGTCATGGGCGGAAGCACCCTCGACCGTCACGATGTCGGCCGACCGCCAGTCGAGCGTGTTGACCACCTCGGCATCCAGCGCGTCGTGCGCCTCCCGGCGTACCTCGACGCCGGTCCCCGGGGCGAACCGGACGACCAGCCGGATGGGCCGCGGCGGCGGCGCGTCAGCCCCCGCGCGGGACACGGTGAGGAAGGAGCTGATTGACACGGCGATCACAGTGAGCGAGGTGACGCGGCGCAACGGGTTCACTCACAGTCGTCAACGGCCGGCGGGCCGGGCGAGGGGGCGATCCCTGTCGATCGGCGGTTCCGCGCTCGATCTGGCTAGACCAAAGGGCGCAAATTACGCCAATCGGGTGGCGGAACGCGACCTGACCTCCCGGTAAGGGAATCGGCACTCAACTACTTTTGGTTATCGGCCGATGACGGACTGTGACCACCACTCAGGCCGCCGCCACCCGCCGCCCGATGACCCGCCAGCTGACCCTGCTGCTCGCGGTGATCACCGTCCTGGTCGGCTTCGTGATCACCCCGAAGGCGGCGCACGCCAGCGCGGCCGAGGGCGAGTTCGCCTACCGCGCCAACAGCGCCCGCTCCGCCGCCCGGCTCCGCGCCTATCCGCAGAAGGCGGACCTGGTCACCGTCGCCCGGCGGCACGCGCAGCGGATGGCGTCGCAGGGCCGGATCTACCACAACCCGAACCTGAGCAGCGAGGTCACCGGCTGGCGCATGGTCGGCGAGAACGTCGGCCGCGGCGGCACGGTCTCCGCGATCCACGCCGCGTTCATGAACTCCACCAGCCACAAGGCCAACATCCTCGACCGCGACTTCACCGAGGTCGGCATCGGCACGGCGTACGACGCCAAGGGCGTCATGTACGTCGTCCAGGTCTTCCGCCTCCCCCGCTAGTCCCCGACGCGCCATCCGGCGCTTCGTGCGATGGCGAACCGTGTCCGGATCTGTGACACACGCGTGCTCGGCCCACTCCACAGTTCGGGCACCGGAAACGACGTAGGCGCCGGCCGGCAGCTCGTCTCCTGAGTCGAGGACGCCGCGCACACCCCGTCAGAGCAGGTCGTTGACGGATTGGCGCAGATGTGCGGAGTGGACAGAAGGCTCAGGCTGAGGACAGTGAGGGGATGACCTCCTCCGCAGTGCCGTCGTTCAGCGACGTCGTCCTCCAGGCCGAGCAGCACCAGCAGCGCCAGATGTGGCACGCGATGCAGGTCGTGAACTCACACGTGCGGGTGGAGGACCAGCGCCAGGAGGTCCTCGACTGCCTCGGCCTCACCGACGTCGTACGGCCTGCCGGCCTCTAGCTGTACTGACCGGACAGGTTGTTGACGCGGTCGATCGGCGCGAGCCCGCCGAGTGATGTGTGGGCTCGGTGATGGTTGTAGGTGTGCAGCCACTTGTCGAGGGCTGCGGCCCGTCGGGCGCTTGAGGTGTAGACGCGGACGTAGGCCCACTCCTCGAGCAGGGTGCGGTTGAAGCGTTCGACCTTGCCGTTGACCTGGGGCCGGTAGGCCGGGATGAGGACGTGCCGGGCGCCGAGTTCGGCTAGGGCTGCCTGGAAGTCGTTCGAGCGGCGGTAGTTCAGCGCGTTGTCGGTCATTACCTCTTCGATAGCGATGCCGACGCGGGCGAAGTCCGCCGCTGCGCGGCGCAGGAAGCCGGCGCAGGAAGGTCCGGTCTCGTCGGCGAGGGTTTCGGAGTAGGCGTAGCGGCTGCGGTCGTCGACGGCGGAGTGGACGTAGTCGTAGCCGATGCGCTGCTTCTTGGAGTGGGCCTTGCGGCGGCCGAGTTCGCTGTCGCGGCCGTGGGCGCGCCACCCACCGCCAGTGCGGATCTTGCCGAGCTTCTTCACGTCGACATGCACCAGCTCGCCCGGCCGGGCGCGCTCGTACCGACGGATCACCCGCCCGGTGGGACGGTCCATCCATGCCAGCCGGTTCAGCCGCAGCCGGCACAGCACCTGGTAGACCGTCGAGGACGCCAGGCCGAGCCGGAACCCGATCCGCACCGGGCCGAGCTTCTCGCTCCGGCGAAGCCGCTCCACCCGGGCCTCGAGCCGCGTCGAGACCATCCGCGGCGAGCGGTGCGGGCGGCTCGACCGGTCCTGCAGCCCGTCGACGCCGTCGAGCAGATACCGCTGCCACCACTTCGTCGCGGTCGCACGAGACACGCCCATCTCGTGCGCGACGTGGGCGATCGGCCGGCCATCGCAGATCCGCTCGCACATCGTGAGCCGACCCGCCGGGGTCAAACGGGCATTACGGTGAGCCATGTGAGCCTCCTGGGCTGAAGCGGGGTGTCTAGACAGCCCTCACTTCGCCCGGAGGCTCACTTCATGTCAACAACGTCTGTGGTCAGTACATCTAGCCCCATCGGCAGGTCCCGCTTCGTTCAGCTCCGGCGTATGTCGCGCAACCGAGCGCGGGTAGCGCACATGCCTCGGAGTTGAAGGGCTCGTGGGCGAGGAAGCTCAGGCCGGGTACGTCGCGTAGGTCCCGGACCCGCCGAGAATCGTCGCGACGGCGATCACGACCATGAGCCGCCTCGGCCCTCACCGACGTCGTACGGCCGCCGGCCTCTCGCGCCGCAGCTCCCGTTCAAGCGGCCACGTCAGGCGTCAGGACACGCTGACCGACACCGAGGCGGAGCCGCCGTCCTGGCCGCCGTGCGGCGAGACGAAGACCACGTAGATCCCCCAGCCCGGCTGGACCGGCGTGGTGAAGCGCCACACGCCGCGGGTGCTCGTCGTCTGCTGGATCACGCGGAAGCGGCAGACGCCGACCTGGCCGGTTGTGCGGATGCCCGCGCGGCAGCTCCGGCCCCTGTCGTCGCGGAACGTGCCGAGGCCGAACGCCACCGGCGCGGTCTCCTGCTCGTGGCCGTCGTAACGGCCCTGGAACGTCCCGTTCGAGGCGAAGTCGTCCGTGCCGTCGCCGTTCACGTCGCCGAGCGCGACGGTGATCGTGCCGGGAGCGCAGGGACTCGGACCGCATGCGCCGGGAGCGGTGATCGTGACGCGGGCCGACACCCGGATGCTGATGACCGGCGAACGGCTCGTGCCGTCCGCGCTGTTCGCGCCGTACGACGTCTGCACCGACGGGCGCACGACCAGGCTGAACCGGCCGGCGTCGTCTGCGGTGACTCGCGACACCAGCGTGTACGTCGCCGCGCCGTACCGCTTGCCGAGGATGTGCACGTCGACGCCCGGGCAGGCGTTGCCCTCGGAGCCGGTCACGACGCCGGACAGCTTCGGCGCGTTGCCCGCGGTGATCCGCGTCGCGTTGGCGGCCAGGGTCAGTCGCTGCGAGCCGAACTCGCACCCGTTGAGCGTGATGTTGGGCGAGGCGGTCGGTGACGCCGAGGTCGGCGCCGTGAACGACAGTTCCGCGACATTGCCGCTCGGGTCGCTTGGATCGGTTGCGACGCCTGTGATGCGCGCCGTGACGGTGAACCGGTCGACCACCGTCGGCGCGGCCACCGAGAGAGTGACCGAGCACATCCCTTCGGTGTTCGTCCGGCAGGTCCGCTCGCTCAACGAGCCGTTGGCGCTCGCACTCTCCAGGGTCCAGGAGACGAGGAGGTCCGCAGCGGGATCGCGGGCGAGATCCGCGTCGGGGCCGTCCGGCTCGGTGGCCGTCAGGAGCAGCGCCTGCGTGGGGTCGTCCGTGCGGTTGACGCAGGACCGGGCCGACGCGTCATCGGCAGCTCCCGGCGCGCAGGACACGACGAGGAGCACCGGGCCGCGCGCAGCAGCGACGCTGATCGTCGCGTCGGCCGAGGGCTCGGCGCCCGCGTCGTACCCGGACGTCGCGCCGTCGCTCTGGTTGACGAAGAAGCGGAGCCGGTCGGTGCCGGCAGCCGACGGCGTGTAGGTGCAGGTCGTGAGCCCGGAGTTGTCGGTCATCGGGCAGGTCGGCAGCGGGCCCGCCGCCGCCGACGGGGCGTCGTTGATCGGCTGCACGGTGATCGTCACGCCCCGCAGCGTCTGGGCTCCCCCGAGCGCCGAAGCGTTGCGGACGACGAGCCCGAAGGCCACCGGCTCCCCGACGTGGCCGACGACGTCGGTGCACGGGTGCGCGCCGGCGGTGCAGGCGATCGATGCCGCTGCGTCGGCGACGGCGCTGCTGCCGGCCGGGCCGCCCGGGCCGAAGTCGACGGTCGCGGTGGCGCTCGGCTCGGCGCCGTCCCGGACGCCGTTGTCGGTGGTCGACCCGGCGTCCTCCGCGAAGACGAGGACGTCGGCGCCGCCGGGTGCGCTCGACGTCACGCCGAACGTCACCGACCGCCAGACGCCGCCTGATGCGCCCGCGACGTACACCGTGCGGTCGGTCATCCCGCCGGGGCCCTCGTCGACCGTGGAGTCCGCGAGCGGCGCCTGCGGCGTCGTCGACCCGGTCGGCTCGACGCAGAAGTCGGCGTCCACGTCGGGGCTCGGGGAGCGCTCGGTCAGCACGACGTCGATGCGCTGGTCCGCGACGCTGTCGCTGCCGCCCATGCCGTTGAGCACGACCGTCTTGAGGACGCAGGTTCCTGCGGCGGCGCTCGAGGCAGCGGGAGTCAGGTCGAGGCCCGCCACGTGACTCGCCGCCGCAACGCCGGTGAGCGGACCGATCGCCGCGGCGACGACCGCGGCGACGAGGCAGACGGTCGTACGGCGCACCCCTGCGGTGATGGCGGACATCTGGCCCCTTCGCGAGCGATGAGCAGCGGTGACCGCTGCGGTGCGGGATGGGGCTGGCTCCAACCTACGCGCGTCAATCAGCGGGTCGGGACCCGCGGTCTGCAGCCGGCTCCCTAGCCCGCGCCGACGGCGACGCGCCTCATCGAGCGGACCGACCGCGCCGTCAGGGTGAGCAGCGCGATCGCGCAGTAGCCGACGCCGGCGGCGAGGATCATGGTCTGCAGCCCGAACGCCGCGCCGAGCGCGCCGAAGGTCAGCTGGCCGACCGGGATGGCGACGTACGAGCCGAGCATGTCGTAGGAGTAGACCCGCGACAGCATGGCCGGCGGGACGTGCTCCTGCATCGCGAGCTCCCAGCCGAGGCCGAAGATCTCCACGCCCACACCGGCGACGAACGCGGCGACGAGCAGCACCCACAGCTCGGTGGTCGTCCCGAGGGCGATAAGCTCCAGCGAGTAGACAGCGCAGCCGAGCATGCCGAGCAGCAGTGGTCGCTGCAGCGAGATCCGCAGGAACACCACGGACGTCAGGACCAGACCGGCGGCGCCGGCGGTGAGGATCAGCGCCCAGCCCTCGACCCCCAGCTCCGAGCTCTTGGCGTGCACCGGACCGAGGGTGCTGAACCCGCCGCTGTGGAGCATGTTGAGCACGCCGAACGCCAGCACGATGAGCCAGAGCCACGTCGTACGACGGAAGAACGTCCACCCCGTGCGCAGGTCCGTCAGGATGCTGTCCGTGGCCTCCCGGGGAGGTGGCGCGGGGAGCTTGATCGGGAGCAGCAGGGCGGCCGAGAGGAAGTAGGTCGCGCCGTTGATCGCGATCGCCCAGCCCGCACCCACCCCGACGACCAGCGCACCGGCGGCGGCGGGCGCGAGCACGAGCGAGATGTTGCGGAGCAGCCCGTTGAGCGCGTTCGCCTGCTGCAGCGCGCCCTTGGGCGCGAGCTGTGGGAGCAGTCCCGCGAGGGCCGGCTGGTTGGCGGCGGCGGCCACCCCGTTGACCGCGGTGAGCGCGGCCAGCTGCCAGATCTCGGCGGAGCCGCTGAGCACGAGTGCGGCGATCGCCAGCGAGGTGAGTCCCGCTGTGATGTTGCTCAGCTGGATGATGACGGTGCGGCCGAAGCGGTCGGCGAGCACGCCGCCGACGAGGACGAACGCGACCATCGGAACGCTGTGCGCGGCCAGCACGATGCCCAGCGCGCCCGGCGAGTCGCTCACCTCGAGCACAGCGAAGACCAGTGCGACGCTGCCCATCACGTCGCCGAGGAGGTCGACGGCGCGGGAGGCGAAGTACCACCGGAACCGCCGATCCCGCAGCGGCGCCATCGCCAGTCCGGTCATCGCCCTGCCGCCATCCGGAAACCGGCGACGGTGAGGTTCACCGGGACAGTGCCGGCGGTGCGCGGCGGCTTCGCCTCCTGGTGCACCAGCGTCGCCGCCTCCACCAGCAGCTCCACCGCCCGGTCCCAGGTCTCCGGAGCGACCCACAGCTCCGCGTCGGTGAACGCCGCCTTGCCGTCCTGCCGGTGCCCGAAGCGGCGGAGCAGCTCGCTGCACATCGCCTGGACCTGGCCTCCCAGGCCCGCGTCGGTCAGCTGCGCGAGCGGCTGATGGAAGGGGTGGCGGTAGCGCTTGGCCGTCCCGCCGCGGATCCGCTCCTCGGCCTCGGCCTCGACCTCGACCAGGCCGGCGTCGAGGAGCTGACGGAGGTGGTACGACGCGTTCGCGTGACTCATGCCGAGCTCGCGCGCGACCTCCGCGGCGCTCATCGCGCTGCTGGTGAGCAGCGACAGCATCTGCAGCCGCAGCGGGTGCGCCGTCGCGCGCAGGGAGGAGACGCGCTGGTCAGCCATCGATACCACCAAAGAGTTGTTGGGGAGTGGTCGTACGCCAGTGAACCACCCAGCCGACCAACTGTCCAACGATTCTTTGGGGGTGCTCGCGCGATCGACCTCGCGTCTCTGCTCATCCGTTCCGGCGAGTCGGAGCGCTCCGCTTCGCCGACGCTCAGTGAGAGCGAGCGCGGCGCTACGATCGCCAGATGCGAACAGCGGGGGCTGTGCTCGCGGCGGGATTGCTCGCGGGCGCCGTCGGGTGCAGTAGCAGTCGCTCCGAGACCCTCTCGCAGATGTGTGCACTCGCTGACATGCCTGCGGGCACTCCTGCGGAGGTTCGCGCGCTCCTCGATCGCAGCGACGCTGCGTTCCACCGGCAGACGCCCGTGAGGGACTCAGACGCCGTCGCGATCATGGGCGCCGCCTCGCGCTTCGTAACCGAGGTCGACCTGAAGCGGCAGATGCAGGAGCAGTCCGACGGCCGCCCCAGCATTCTCGGCACGCGACCTCGCATCGAGGATGAGCGCGCCGCTCTCCAGGCGGCGTGCGCCTAGCGCCGTGTCTGTCACCTCGGTGTCACGGACGGCCAACTGACCGAGAAACCCGAGGGTCGGAAGGCGTGAGCGGTGGACGAGACGACCTGTACGCCGGGTTCTGTGCCCGGGTCGCCTCACGGCACTTCCCGGGCGACGGCCATCCATCTAGGCCTGCCGTTGCCGGCAGGCTCGAGCGGTCTACCCA
Organism: uncultured Actinomycetota bacterium; assembly: GCA_963765815.1. GTDB lineage: Bacteria > Actinomycetota > Actinomycetes > BP-191 > BP-191 > DATLNF01. The sequence continues at coordinate 580,210 of CAVXXT010000003.1, forward strand.
CAGGCTCGGGCGGGCCGCCCTCGAACGCCTGCGCAGGCTCGCCGGCCGAAGCCGGCGGGCCCTTCTGACCTTGCTCCGGGTGGGGTTTGCCAAGCCGCCCCGGTCACCCGGGGCGCTGGTGCGCTCTTACCGCACCGTTTCACCCTTACCGGCCCTTGCGAGCCGGCGGTCTTCTCTCTGTGGCACTGTCCCGCGGGTCACCCCGGGTCGGTGTTGCCGACCACCCTGCCCTGTGGAGCCCGGACGTTCCTCGTCGGGGTCACCCCCGCCGCGGCCGTCCAGCCGTCTCGTCCACCGCGGGCGAGCCTACGCCTGAACCGCCCAGCCCGTCGCAGCGAACGAGATGCGACCGGGTCGCACGGGCGTGCTCAAGAACGAACGAGATGCGACCCGGTCGTACCTCGATCGGGGCCTGGCGAACGGGTCACAGGTCGATCTCGGGGAGGCCCCAGGCAGGGACACGTCCGGCGTACGACGAAGGTCTTGGACAGATCCGGACGAACCCCATGAGAGCATCGCGACTCACCCATCTCGACCCCTCGACCGGGCGCGCGCCGCCGCGCGCCCGCGCGAAAGGAACCGCATGAGCAAGCGCATGGTCGGTCTCGGCACGCTCCTCGCCGCCGCAATCACGGGCGCGGCGCTGGGCGGTCCCTCCAACGCCACCCCGAAGGAGGTCTTCCAGGCCGACTTCGACTACGGCTTCCAGGGCGAGGGCACCGCCGTGGTCCAGGACGCGGACCGGCGCATCGGGGAGATCCTGCCGACCGCCGCGCAGCGGCAGATGGTCCGCGAGCTCGGCGCCACGCGCACCGTGTGGAACCCGTTCGGCTCCCCGAAGATGCTGATCAAGCACGGCGGCTTCCTCTCCGGCCCGCGCAAGGGCAAGGCCGCCGACGTGGCCCGCGCCTGGGTCCGCGAGCACGCGTCGCTCTTCGGCCTCACGCCGGCGATGACCACGCCCGAGCACCTCGAGCTGATCGGCGACAACCCCTTCTACAGCTCGCCCGACCACCTCCGGCAGATGCAGGGCCTCAAGCCGCTCGACACCCACGTCGCGCACGCGATCCTGTTCCGCCAGACGTTCGGCGGGATCAACGCGGCGCAGGACGGGCTGCTCAACATCGGCGTCGGCAAGGACGGCGAGATCGCGATCGTCTCGGCGACCACGACCCGTGACACCCAGGTGGCCGGCACCTGGCAGCTCGACGGCGTCGCGGCCTGGCTCAAGGCGGCCAAGGACGTCGGCCGCAAGGTGACTGCGGCGGACCTGAGCCTGGTCACCGCGAAGGACCAGGCCGGCTTCACTGTCTTCAAGCTCAAGGGCGTCGCCGACCTGCAGCAGGTCCGCAAGGTCGTCGTGCCGACCCCGACGCAGGGCCTGCGCCCCGCGTGGGAGGTCAACGTCGTCGACGCGACCGCGCCCAAGACGTTCCCCTCGGCGTTCATCAGCATGGTCGACGCCGAGACCGGCAAGGTCTGGATGCGCACCAACGTCACCGACCACTTCGACGGCGCCACGGCCACCCGCGCCGTCCGCCCGCAGGTCGGCACCGGACCGCAGTGGCGCGGCTTCGACCACTCGCCGGACCTGCCGCAGCAGGGCGTGGCCAGCCCCGACACCCGCAAGCTCTACTGCTGGACCGCGGCCGACGGCTGCGACTACGAGCTCGGCCCGCTCAGCCCCAGCCGGTTCGCGTTCGACGAGCTGCCGGCTCCCGACGGGCTCGCCGCCGCGCCGACGTTCACCACGCGCGGCAACAACGCCGACACCACGTCGTCCTACCTCAGCCACCTGACGCCCGACTCGCCGTACAGCCCGTTCTCCCCGACCCGGGCCTACACGTTCCCGTTCACCGACGAGTGGCACACGAGCAACTGCGCCTTCACCGCCAACCAGGGCAGCGTCGCGCGCAACGACATCGACGCGTCGATCACCAACCTGTTCCTCATGCACAGCCGTGACCACGACTGGAGCTACCTGCTCGGCTACACCGAGTCGGCGTGGAACATGCAGTACGTCAACTTCGGCGAGGACGACCCCAACTCGGCGACCGCCAAGGACGGCGACCCGGAGAAGGGCCAGGCGCAGGCCGGCGGCCTGTCCGGCTCGATCGTGTTCACCGGCCGGGACAACGCCAACCAGACCACGCTGCAGGACGGCGTACCGGGTGTCACCAACCAGTACCTCTGGCACCCGCTACAGGCCGGCTTCTACGCCGCCTGCACCGACGGCGCCTACGACATGCCGATCATCGTGCACGAGTACACCCACGGCACCAGCAACCGCATGACCGGCGGCCCGGACGCCGGCATCGGCGGCACCGAGGGCGGCAGCATGGGTGAGAGCTGGTCCGACCTCGCTGCCGTCGAGTTCGTCAACGGCCACAACTTCCCGCAGCCCGTCGGGTCGCACCCGTTCTCAATGGCGCCCTACGCCACCGGGGCGCCGATCACCGGCATCCGCAACTACAACATGAGCATGAGCCCGCTCAACTACGGCAACCTCGGCTACGACGGCAACGGCGCGACGTCGCCGCACGCCGACGGCGAGATCTGGAGCGCGACCAACTACGACGTGCGCCAGGCGCTGATCGAGAAGTACAACGCCAAGTTCCCGTACGCCGACGTGAACCTGCGCCGCTCGTGCGCCATCGGCGAGAAGCTCGCCGACCAGTGCGCGGGCAACCGACGCTGGATCCAGCAGATGTTCGACGGCTTCCTGCTCCAGCCGGCCGCGCCGAGCATGCTCGACGCCCGTGACGGGCAGCTCGCGTCCAACGTGATGCGCTTCGGCGGTGCCGACCAGACCGAGATGTGGAACGCGTTCGCCAAGCGCGGCATGGGCCAGACCGCCGAGGCGCCGGGCACCCCGGCGTACAACTCGCCGCGGCGCACCGACGAGGCGAAGGTGACCTTCCAGATGGTCCCCGTCGCCGGCGGCGGCGTGCCCGCCGAGGGCAAGGTCTTCGTCGGCCGCTACGAGGCGCGCGCGACCGAGAGCGCGGTCTCCGCGTCGGGCAAGCCGAGCGCGGCGGTCGACCTCGTGCCCGGCACCTACGAGTTCATCGCCAGCGGCGAGGGCTACGGCGCCTACCGGTTCACCCGGACCTTCAAGCCGGGCGAGAAGGTCACCGTCACCATCCCGATGCGCAAGAACCTCGCGTCGATCACCAACGGCGCCGAGGCCTCCGGTGACGGCGGCAACTTCGACCAGCTCATCGACGACACCGAGGCGACCAACTGGTCCTACCTCGGCGCCGAGACCGACACCATCGAGGGCAAGTCCGTGACGGTCGACCTGGCCGGAGAGCGGCAGCTGGTGGCCGAGGTCCAGGTCAGCGCGGCCAACCGCCCGCAGGAGACCGGCGACGCGTACGACGCGCTGCCCAACAGCCGGTTCGCTGCGCTGCGGTCCTTCGAGATCCTCACCTGCGACACCACGACCGGCAAGGCGTGCGACGCCGACGAGGACTTCGCCGTGATCTACGCCAGCGCGGCCGACGCGTTCCCGACCGGCCGCCCCCGGCCGCTCGCGCCCAACCTGCAGATCCGACCGTTCGACGTACCGGACACGATGGCGACCCACGTCCGGCTGCGCGTGCTCACCAACCAGTGCACCGGCAACCCGATCTACTCGGGCGCCGAGAACCCGGTCGGCGAGCCGCTGAGCGACCCGGACTGCGTGACCGGCTTCACCGGCGCCACGCTGGTGACGACCGACCCGGTCAACACACCGCCGACGATCAACAACTCGCAGTCGATGCGCGTCCGCGCCTCGGAGCTGCAGGTCTTCTCGACGGCGTCCGGCACGTCGGTCGCCCCGCCGGCTCCCGCCCCGGGTCCGGCGCCCGCCCCGGGTCCGGCGCCCGCGCCGAAGCCGGTCCCGACGACGCCCGAGCCGCTGCCGGCCACGGGTCTCGCGACGTCGCTGCTGCCGGCCCTGCTCATGGCGACCGTCGCGGCCGTCCTGGTACGCCGCCGCCGCGAGGTCTAGCACCGCGCTGAACGGCAGAAGGCCCCGTCCCGACTCACTCGGGACGGGGCCTTCGTCGTATCTCACCTCCACCCCAAAGCGATGATCTTGTGGTCAATCCACAGGCTCCGCCCCCCACCAACCGATGATCTTGTGGTCTGTCCACAGACGATCGTTGCCGGTCGCTGTGGATTGACCACAAGATCAACTGGTCGGAAGGGGTTAGAAGAGTCGGTCGGGCGGCAGCAGGTCGGCCAGGTGGGACACGTCGTTCATCGAGCGGACGACCGCGGCGTCGTCGGCGTACCAGTCGACCTCGCACAGGCTGGCCAGGTCGAGGTGCAGCCGGTAGAAGACCGCCGGCGGCGCGTCGAGCGCCTCCCGCAGCAGTGACTTGATCGGCGTGACGTGGGTGACCAGCAGCACCCGCTCGCCGAGGTGTGCCGCAGCGATCTCCTCGCGCGCGTCCTGCACCCGCACCATCGTCGACGCGAACGACTCGCCGCCCGGCGGTGCGACCGCGGGGTCGGCCAGCCACTTCTCCAGGTCGGCCGGCCACTCCGCCTGCACCTCCGCGAACGTGTAGCCGTCCCACTCGCCGAAGTCGGTCTCCGCCAGCCGCTCGTCGGTGCGCACCGGCAGGTTCAGTGCAGCGGCGACGGCGGCGGCGGTCTGGCCGGCGCGGCGCAGCGGTGAGGAGTAGACGGCGGCGTACGGCGTGGTCTGTGCGTCCGCCGCTAGCCGGCGCGCGGCGGCGGCCGCCTGCGCGAGGCCGACGTCGGTCAGCTCCGGATCGGCGCCACGGCCGCTGAAGCGCCGCTCGACCGAGAGCGCGGTCTGGCCGTGCCGCAGCAGCGCCGTCGTGCACGGCGGCCCGCTCGGCGCCTGCCACCCGCTGAGCCGGTTGGGCCGCGCGGCAGACGCGTCGGCACCCGAGCGAGATGCGACCGGGTCGCGTTTCGTCGATTCCCGTGCGGGGGCTGCGACCGGGTCGCGTTTCGTGCGGGTGGGTACGGAGCTCTCGCGGCGCTGCCAGACCTCGCCCCGCGCAGCCGCGTCCATCGCCTCGTTGGCGAGCCGGTCGGCGTGGCTGTTCAGCTCGCGGGCGATGTGCGCGTAGCGCACCCGAGGGAGACGGCGTACGACGGCGTCCGCCTGCAGCTTCAGCTCGGCCATCGCCGGGTGCTTCACCTTCCAGCGCCCGGCCATCTGCTGCACGACCAGCAGCGAGTCCATCCGCACCTCGACCGACTCCGGCGTCGAGCTGCTCCGCCGCCTCGAGCCCGGCGATCAGCCCGCGGTACTCGGCGACGTTGTTGGTCGCGACACCGATGCCGGCCGCCGACCTCGGCGAGCACCTCGCCGGTGTCGGCGTCGCGAGACGACGGCGCCGTATCCGGCGGGCCCGGGGTTGCCGCGCGACCCCCCGTCGGCCTCGATCCGCAGGCGACGGCCCACTAGGCCGGATCCCCAGGCGCTGTCCGCGCGTCGGACCAGGATCCGGCGGCACTCCTCGCAGCGGATCACCTCGTCGGCCGGCGCGGCCTTGATCTTCGACAGGTCGATCGGCGGCAGCGACAGGTGGCAGCCCTCGCAGCGGCCGCGGTGCAGCGCGCGCCGCGCCCACACCGCCGGTGGACGTGCGCACCTTCTCGTAGAGGTCGAGCAGCGGACCGGCCAGCTCCGCGGCCAGATGCGCACGCGACTGCGGCGTGCGTCGGCGGTCTCGCGGTCGATCTCCGCGAACGTCGCGTCGCGGCGTCACCTCCGTCGGCGCGCGAGCGCTGCCTGCAGGGTGGACCAGCTCGTCGTTCAGCGCGTCGAGCCGCAGTCTCGATGCTCCTCGCGCGCCTCCATCGCTCGAGCACGAGGTCCTCGAGGTCGCGACTGCCGCTTGCGCGAGCGAGCCGAGCTCGTGCTGCAGGTTCTCCAGCTCCTTCGCCGAGCTGACCGCGCCGGTGTCGAGCCGCTGCTGGTCGCGCGTCGATCCGCGCTGCGGACCATGTCGACGTCGTTCTCGACCTTGCGCTGCTCGCGCTCGATGTCGGCGAGCTCGGTCTCGCGCCGACGACCGTCGTCGCGCAGCTCGGCGAGCCGCGTCTCGAGCCGCTCGATCTCGGCCAGCTCGGGCAGCGTGCGCCGGCGGTGCGTGAGCCGGTCGATGGCGCTGTCGAGGTCCTGCAGGTCGAGCAGGCGCTGCTGCACCTCGGCGGGTGCGTTCCACAGCGCGGCGTTCCTCTCACTCGGGCTGCGGTACGCCGTCCCAGGGTCGGTGACCAGGGCCGACACCGTCGCGTGCTCACCGTATGGCCTCGCGGCCGCGAGCGCGCTCGTCGGTCCTCGCGCGGCCCGCCCAGCCAGGGCCACTCGGTCGCCCAGTGGCCGGCGTCGACCAGCAGCCAGGCCGCGCTCGACCGCCTCCGCGGCGGTGGTGGCGCAGGTCGGCGGTGACGTAGACGTCGGCGCCGGCCCGGATCGCGTCGTCGATGAAGTCGTCGCCCGCGCCGCCGCATACGGCGATCCGCGTACCGGCCGCTCGGGGTCACCGGCCAGCCGCACGCCCGCGGCGGGTGCGGGCAGGGCGGCCGCGACATGCCGAGAGCAGTCACCCGCGGTCGACGCCGCGTCGGAGCTCGGCCGACCCGGCCGTGGCCGCGCCCGTTGGTCGAGCAGCGTGGGTAGGAGGTCGTACGCCGGCTCCTCGTACGGGTGCGTCGCGCGCAGCGCGCGCGACCGCCTGCAGCCGCGCGGTACGATCGGCAGCAGCATCTCCAGCCGCGTCTCGGTCACCGTCGTCAGCTCGCCCGACCCGCCCGATCGCCGGGTCGGCGCCCGTCGCCGGCGACGAAGCTGCCGGTGCCCTCGGTGACCCAGCGCAGCGCGTGTAGTCGCCGACCCCGCCGGCACCCGCCGCCGTCAGCGCGTCGACCAGCTTCTCGGTGTCCTCGGTCGGGACGAAGACCACGAGCTTCAGCGCCGCGTCCGGCGCGGTCGGGTGCGAGCGGCTGCAGGTCGGCGCAGACCGAGGGCCTCGCCCAGCGCGTCGCACACGCCCGGCGCGGCGGAGTCGGCGTTGGTGTGGGCAGTGAACAGCGCCGTCTGCGAGCGCACGAGCCGCGCGAGCCGGCGGCCCTTGGGCCCGGTCTCGGCGGCCGTGCATGCCCGAGAGGAAGAGCGGGTGGTGCGTGACGATCAGCTGCGCGCCGACGCGCTCCGCCTCGTCGACGACGTCGTCGGTGAGGTCGACCGTGAACATCGCCTTCGTGACCGGCCGCTCCGGGTCGCCGGCCACGAGGCCGACGTTGTCCCAGCTCCTCGGCCCACGACGGGTCGTAGAGGCCGTCGAGTACGTCGACCCAGTCGCGCAGCATCGTCCTCACGTGGCGAGGCTAGGCCATCACCGCGGGCGGACGGATCGGTGCGCGTAGGCAGCGACGAGCCCACGCACGGCCTCGTGCTGGTCGTCGCTGATCCGCCCACGCCGACCGGTCGCTCGGACCTGACGAGGGTCGAGGTAGATGACCCGATCGCAGACCACCCAGCTCGGTCGATGCGCGCGATCCCAGGTGCTCACGCCGAGAGCGAGGCAGTCTCGCCGGTGGGACTTGTCGCGGGTGGTCAGCTTCAGCAGGGCGAGGTCTCGTCCGCTCGAGCCGAGCACCAGGCAGGGGCGGTCCTTCGCGCCCGCACCGTCCTCGAACGGGACCGTCGCCCACACCACCGTGCCGGGCCGGATGCCGTGAGCGGGCCGCGCGATGACCCGTTCGCGCAGGGCGAGCCGCAGCGCGACGGCGATGAGGAGCACACCCAGCGCCGCGCCCCAGTACGCCGCGTAGTCCCTCATCGCCCGGCCAGCGTATCGACCGCGACTCGCCCTGAGCACGGGCCGGGACAGGGGTGGGCGAGGAGGGTGTCGAACCCCCGACATCCGCGTTGTAAGCGCGGCGCTCTACCGCTGAGCTACTCGCCCGAGTGAGCGCCCAGCGTACCGACCGCCCCGTGCACGACCGCAGGGGTCAGGCGGGTGGGGGGCCGAAGACGCGACGGAGCGCAGCGGACACGTCGGCGGCGAGCTCGCCCGGCACGGGCTGGGTCGGCCCGACCGGGTCGGCCTCGTCTCCGCCGGCGGCCGTGCCGGTCGCGCCGCACTCCGCGCAGCGCGTCAGCCCGAGCGAGCGCGACAGGCGAGTCGACCCGCACGTCGCGCAGCGGTCGAGGTCGGCAACCCAGTCGTGCACCCGCTGGCACTCCGGGCAGACCAGCACCTGCTCGCCCTTCGCGACCCCGCGCTTCCACGGCGACGCGCCGCGGCCAGGATCGGTCTGCCGTCTCTGGCAGCGGTAGCAGGGCACGGCGTACGACGGCGCTCTAGAGCTCGGCGAGCGCCTTGACGTACTCGGCCTGGTCGCGGATGTCGGGGATGTCGTTGACGACCTTCCAGCGGACGATGCCCTCACGGTCGATGACGAAGGTCGCGCGCAGCGCGAGGCCCTTCTCGTCGTTGAACACGCCGTATGCCTGCGCCGTCGCGCCGTGCGGCCAGAAGTCGCTGAGCATCGGGAAGGTGTAGCCCTCCTGGTTGGCCCAGGCCTTGTGCGCGAACACCGAGTCGACCGAGATCGCGAGCACCTGCACGTCGTCGTTCTCGAACGACGAGAGGTCGTCGCGCACCGCGCAGAACTCCGTCGTGCACGGCGTCGTGAAGACGAGCGGGTGGAAGATCACCACGACCTTCTTGCCCTTGAAGTCGCTGAGGCTGACGACCTGGTTGTTCTGGTCCTTCAGCGAGAAGTCCGGGGCGGGCTGGCCGACCTCGACCGACATGAGCACGTTCCTTCCGGTTGGATGAGCCGATGGTACCCAGCGGCGGACGGGGTCTCGCATCGGGCGACCTCGACGCTCTCGCCGACCGCGTGCGCGACTCGTGGACGGCGTTCGTCACGATCGCCGACGTCGTCGACCTCGCCGCGCCGTCCCGCCTGCCGGGCTGGACCGGACGCGAGGTGCTGCTGCACCTCGGAACCTGGGGTGACCGCGCCCCGCTGCGCGAGGCGGTGATCTCGGCCCGCACCGCGAGCGCCGGGGAGTCGCGCCATCCGGACGAGGTCAACGCCGAGGTGATCGCCGCGCACGCCGACGCCACCGACGACGAGGTGCGCGATGCGTTGCGCCGGAGCCGCGACGAGGTGGCGGCGTTCCTCGCTGACGACCTCGAGCAGCACGCGGCCGACCTGGCGTCGAGCACGCTCGGACCGCTCCCGCTCGCGGGCATCGTGCACGCCGGCTGCTACGAGCTCGCGGTGCACGCGCTCGACCTCGCGCCGTGCGGCGCTCCCCCGGCGGATCCCGCACTGCTCGACGCCGGGCTCGGCGCGCTGATCGACGTCACCGGCGCGCTCGCCGCGCGACACGGCATCCACGTGCCGGTCAGCGCGCAGACCCCCGACGGCGGCTGGCGCGCTGTCGTCGACGGCGAGCTCTGGTCCACCGACCCGCGCCGGCGCCGGGGAAGGTGCAGGGCCCGGCGATCCTCGGCAGCGCGGTCGACATCCTCGACGCGTCGGCCGGGCGGGTCGGCGTACCGGGCCTGCTCCTGCAGCGGCGCATCGTCGTGCAGGACCTGCCGCAGTTCCTCAAGCTGGCGCCGCTGGTCGACCAGGTGCCGGGCATCCCGGGCGCGGCGCTGCTCAAGCGCGCCGCGTCGGCGGTCAGCGGCGTGACCGGAGTCCTCGGCCGGCTTCGCGGTCGATGACCGGCTGGGGCGACTGAATCCCCCGGGAACTGTGTACGCCGGCGCGGCGAGGCCGCGCTCGAGACCGGACACAGAACCGCAGCGGAAACGCGGCCCCAGGACTAGCGGCGAGCGGCGCGCTGGCCCTTGGGGACGACGAGACGCGACGCGGTCCAGTCCTGACCCGCCTGACGGTCGACGTCTGCGTGAGGCCCGCGGTCGGCGCTGCGTCGAGGATGTCGCTCGGCTCGACGTGGTCCGGGCGCCCGGCCTTCGGTGTCAGCACCCAGATCGACCCGGCGGCGTCGAGGCGGGTGCGGGCGTCCATCAGCGCGTCGACCAGGTCGCCGTCGCCCTCGCGCCACCACAGCAGCACGACGTCGACGACGTCGTCGGAGTCCTCGTCGGAGAGCTCGGTGCCGCGCGCGCTCGACGACCGCGGCGAGCAGGCCAGGTCGACGTCGTCGTCGTGCCCGATCTGCTGCACGACCATGCCGGCCGTGATGCCCAACCGGTCGGCCGCCTGCGCTGACCCTCCGCGGCGCCCGCGGTGGCGTCACCGTCGGCACTCCTCGTGGTCTCGTGCTCCGAATGATCGCTGCGGGTAGTCCACCGGGCGGAGGGCCGCGCGCAAGTGACGTCGCCGGTGGAGAATGATCGACAGGACTCCAGCCGGAGGAAGCATCCGCATTGAGGACGGCGACGAGCCTGACCGACGCCCGCTCATCACCGACGGGCTGCCGAGCCAGCTGCCGGACGTCGACCCGGCGAGACCGAGGAGTGGCTCGAGTCCCTCGACGCGGTGATCGCCGAGCAGGGCCGGGCCCGGGCCCGCTTCCTGATGCTCAAGCTGCTGGAGCGCGCCCGGGAGCAGTCGGTCGGCGTGCCGGCGCTGAGCAGCACCGACTACATCAACACCATCCCGCCGGAGCGCGAGCCCTGGTTCCCGGGCGACGAGCACGTCGAGCGGCGGATCCGCGCCTACGTCCGCTGGAACGCCGCGATGATGGTCAGCCGGGCCAACCGGCCCGAGCATCGGCGTCGGCGGGCACATCGCGACCTACGCGCAGCGCGCGCGTCGCTCTACGAGGTCGGCTTCAACCACTTCTTCCGCGGCAAGGACCACGGCGAGCGGCGGCGACCAGGTCTTCTTCCAGGGCCACGCCTCCCCCGGCATCTACGCCCGCGCGTTCCTCGAGGGCCGGCTGACCGAGGAGCACCTCGACGGCGTTCCGGCAGGAGTCGACGCCGCGGCGGCGCTGCCGTCGTACCCGCACCCGCGGCTGATGCCGGACTTCTGGGAGTTCCCGACCGTCTCGATGGGCCTCGGCCCGATCAGCGCGATCTACCAGGCCCGGTTCAACCGCTACCTGCACGCACCGCGGCATCAAGGACACCGTCGAGTCAGCGCGTCTGGTGCTTCCTCGGCGACGGCGAGATGGACGAGCCCGAGTCGCTCGGCGCGATCGGCGTCGCCGCGCGCGAGGAGCTCGACAACCTCATCTTCGTCGTCAACTGCAACCTGCAGCGCCTCGACGGACCGGTCCGCGGCAACGGCAAGATCATCCAGGAGCTGGAGTCGTACTTCCGCGGCGCCGGCTGGAACGTCATCAAGGTCGTGTGGGGCCGCGAGTGGGACGACGCTGCTCGCGCGCGACGTCGACGGCGTCCTCGTCAACGCGATGAACACCACGCCCGACGGCCAGTTCCAGACCTACTCGGTCGAGAGCGGCGCCTACATCCGCGAGAACTTCTTCGGCGCGCGACCCGCGGCTGCGCAAGATGGTCGAGCACCTGACCGACGACGCAGCATCCGCAAGCTGCCGCGCGGCGGCCACGACTACCGCAAGGTCTACGCCGCGTTCAAGGCGCGCGACCGAGCACACCGGCCAGCCGACGGTGATCCTGGCCCACACCATCAAGGGCTGGACGCTCGGGCACGGACTTCGAGGCGCGCAACGCGACGCACCAGATGAAGAAGCTGACCGTCGCCGAGCTCAAGGACGTTCCGCGACCGGCTCTACCTCGACATCAGCGACAAGGCGCTCGAGGGCGACCTGCCGCCGTACTACCACCCGGGCGAGCACAGCGACGAGATCGCAGTACATGCAGGAGCGGCGCGCGGCGCTCGGCGGCTCGCTGCCGCGGCGCGTCGTCCGCGCGAAGCCGCTGCCGCAGCCCGCCGGACGACGCGTCGTACGACGAGCTGAAGGCCGGCTCGGGCAAGCAGGCGGTCGCGACGACGATGGCGTTCGTCCGGCTGCTCAAGGACCTGATGAAGGACAAGGAGCATCGGCCGCGCGCATCGTGCCGATCATCCCGGACGAGGCGCGCACCTTCGGCATGGACTCGATGTTCCCGACGCCGAAGATCTACTCGCCCGCACGGCCAGCGCTACGAGGCCGTCGACCGCGAGCTGCTGCTGTCCTACAAGGAGTGCGAGACCGGGCCAGATCCTGCACGAGGGCATCACCGAGGCCGGCTCGATGGCGTCGATGCATCGCGGCCGGCACGTCGTACGCGACGCACGGCGAGCACATGATCCCGGTCTACGTCTTCTACTCGATGTTCGGCTTCCAGCGGATCGGCGACTCGATCTGGGCGTTCGGCCGACCAGCTCGGCCGCGGCTTCCTGCTCGGCGCGACCGCCGGCCGCACGACGCTCAACGGCGAGGGGCTGCAGCACCAGGACGGCCACTCGCTGCTGCTCGCGTCGACCAACCCGGCGTGCGTCGCCTACGACCCGGCCTGGGCGCTACGAGGTCGCGCTCATCGTCGAGGACGGCCTGCGCCGGATGTACGGCCGAAGCGCCGAGGACGTCTTCTACTACCTGACCGTCTACAACGAGCCCTACGTGCAGCCGCCGATGCCCGACATCGACGGGCTCGACGCGAGGGCGTGCTCCGCGGGCTCTACCGCTACGCCGCCGCGCCCGAGGGCCGACGACGCGCCGCAGGCGCAGGTGCTCGCCTCCGGCGTCGCGGTGCGGCTCGCGGTCGAGGCGCAGGAGCTGCTGCGCGACGGACTGGGGCGTCGCGCGCCGACGTGTGGAGCGCGACCAGCTGGAACGAGCTGCGCCGCGACGCGCTCGCCTGCGAGGAGTCGAACCTGCTGCACCCCGACGCAGGAGCCGCGCACGCCGTACATCACGCAGCGCTCTGCCGGGCGCGACCGGACCGGTCGTCGCGGTCAGCGACTGGATGCGCGCGGTGCCCGACCAGATCGCGCGCTGGGTGCCCGGCGACTGGACCTCGCTCGGCACCGACGGCTTCGGCCGCTCGGACACCCGGGCCGCGCTGCGCCGGCACTTCCACATCGACGCCGAGAGCATCGCCGTGGCCGTGCTGAGCCGGCTGGCCGCGGCGGGCGAGGTGAAGCGCGAGCTGGTCGCCGAGGCGGTGGCGAAGTACCGGCTCAACGACGACACGGTCGAGAGCGCCACGACCACCACGGTCGAGGACACCCCGGCGACTTGATTGCAGACCTTCCTGCCCTACCCCTGCTTCCGGTGCAGCGCAGCCGCGCTCGACGACAAGCGGCTGGGCAAGCAGCGGGTCGAGGCGCTGCAGATCCTCCGGGGCCTGACGATCCCGACGTACGGCTGGCGGCACCACCCGGCGGTGAAGATGTGGGCCGGCCACGTCGAGGCGCTCGCGTCGTACGGCGTCACCGTTTCAAGGGTGTGGACCCGCCGGGGATACAGGGACACCTGCGCGGCGTCGATCACCGCCGAATTCCCCGGTGAGCGTCCCCCGAGGACCCAAGTGGAGCTGGCCGCGTCGGGCCGGCTGCCGTCCTGGCTCGGCGACGCCGACTTCCACCGGGCGCACCAGTCGTCGCTGGTCCGGAAGGACCCGGCGCACTACCGCCCGCGCTTCCCCGACGTGCCGGACGACCTCGAGTACGTCTGGCCTGACCCCGTCCCCGCCCGCGTTCGACTCCGGCGTACATCGCCGAAACGCCCCTGATCCGCCGCGATACGCCGGAGTCGAATGCGGTGACGACGTCCACAGATCGCCTGACAGGTGGTCTGCCGTGATCCGCGAGATCGCAGCCTGGCGAGATGGACGAGCTGATCACCACCGCGCAGGCGCTTGCGCAAGGCATGACTCATCGGGAGATCCGGACGCTTGTCACTACCGGCGTCTGGATCCAGCTGCTGCGCGGGGTCTACGCACTCGCGACATCGGCGCTGCCGATCCCGGCACTCCGACGGCGAGCCGCACTGCTCATGGCCGGCGAAGACGGCTGGCTGTGCGGGACCTCCGCACTGGCCGAGTGGGGCATGCAGGTCGCTGATCCGCTCGAGGTCCACGTCGCGATGATCCGCACCGGCATCGTGATCGGCCGGGGGGTCGTGATGCACCGCGCGAAGTCGCCGGACGCATGTGTCGAGCGGGACGGGATCCGGCTGGAGCGGTTCGACGCCGCGGTGATCACTGCGTTCGTGGGGTTGAAGGACGATCGCGAACGCCAGGAGCTGGTGTGCCGAGCCGTCCGCGAGCGGCGTACGACGTGCGCCCGTCTCGGCGCGGCCGCCGGAGCACGCGGCCGGTTCCCGGGCTGCCGACGCTTCCGGGAGATCGTCGCGCTGGTCGACCTCGGCTGCCGCAGCCCCATCGAGATCGACTACTACGTGCTGGTCGAGCGTCCGTTCGGACTGCCTCGTGCCGAGCGGCAGCGCGCGCTGCCCCGCCGCCGCGGCGGTCGCGTGGGCGCGGCGTACGGCGACGTCTACTACCCGGAGCTGCGGCTCGTCGTCGAGCTGGACGGATCGGGCTTTCATGCCGACGAGCACCGCCGCGCCGACCTCCGGCGTGACCTGGACCTGGCCGCGCTCGGCATCGTCACGATCCGGCTGACCGGTCGCCAGGTCCGCGAGGAGGCGGCGCTCACCGCCCGCCTGCTGCTCGACGCCTTCGCGGAGCGTCGGGTTCAGCTCGGCCTCCCCCCGGCTGCCTGACCGCTCAACTCCGGCGTACAGCGCGGATTCACGGCGCATCGGCCGCCATTGCCCGGAGTTGAACGCCGCCGAGGACCCTGGCGGCAGGATTCGGGGCGGCTGAGCGCGAAATTCGGGGCTGATCGGTCCTCCTCCGCCGAACCTGGCCCCTCGACCGGGGCTCTCACCAGCGACAGAAAGACCCTGCGAGCCTGGATGGACCACACCCCGATGCCCCCGACCGCCGCGCTGGTGACCGGCGACCTCGGCGACCGCCTCATGGGCGACGTCGAGGCCGTCCCGGCTGTCGCGGTCCCGCGGGAAGAGGGCTTCCGGCTGCTCTACCAGGCCGAGTACGCCGGTCTCGCCGGCTACTGCACCGCGCTCGTCGGCGAGCCGCAGCTGGCGCGGGACATCGCCCAGGAGGCGTTCGCCCGGCTCTTCGCGCGCTGGGTCGGCGTCCGCGAGCCGAAGGCCTACGTCTACTACGTCGCGACCAACCTGGCCCGCCGGCACTGGCGCCGCGGCAAGCGCGAGCGCGAGATCTACGCCGAGCTGCACACCCGCCCGGCCGCGCCGGCCGCCGAGACCGACCCGTGGCTGCGCGACCTGGTCGAGCGGCTGCCGGACAAGTTCCGCGAGGTCGTCCTGCTGCACTACTACGCCGACCTGCCGCTGACCGAGGTCGCCGAGCTCACCAAGCGCCCGGTCGGCACGATCAAGCGCTGGCTGCACGAGGCGCGGGCACTGCTGCAGGCCGCGATGGCGGAGGACTCCGATGTCTGAGCGCGACCTGCTGCCGCGCCGGCCCTTCGCGGTCCTGCCGCCCGAGCCCGGCGGCTTCGAGGCGGCCCTCGCCCGCGGCCGCCAGCGGCGCCGTCGTACGGCGGGCTCCTCGGTGCTCGCCTCCGTCATCGCGATCGTCCTCGGCGTCGCGCTGTCGGCGCCCAACCCCGGCAATGACGCGCGCCTCGAGTTCGCCCCTGTGCAGGAGTCAGACCTGACCGGCGACGTCGACTCACCCGTCGTCTCCGACACGCGGTCGGAGCCGGCGCCGGCACTCGACGCCCCCGCGCAGCCGGCCGACTCGCCGCAGACCACCAGCCGGCTCGACCGCGACGACAGCGCCGCGCCACCGCCCTCCGGTACGACGCCTCGGCCCCCGTCGTCGCCACGCAAGCCCGCGCCGGCTCGGCCGGCTGAGCCGGAGCGGGTGGAGAAGACCGAGGTCGTCAACGGCTACGCCACCTGCGTGACCGACCAGGCAGCGTTGATCACGAGCGCGCAGTGGTGCCTCCTGGCGAGGTACACGCCTGATTCGCCGTCGACCGTCTCGCTGGACGTGTGCCGCTCGGTCGACTCCAACGGCACGCTGACGTATCCCACGAAGCAGGAGATCGAGTTCGTCGTCACCAAGCAGGGGGCGGCGAAGGAGTCGTGGCGCTGGTCGTACGGCGCGACCTTTGCCAAGACCCCCGAGGGCCACGACGACGTGGTCAACCCGAAGAACTGCACCGTCTACACCGTCGCGTGGAGCGAGACGGACAACGCCGGCGGCTTCCTCGAGGCCGGCACCTACGACCTGACCGCGAGCAACCTCGGCACCGAGCTCGGCGAGCTCGACACGGCCACCACGACCTTCGAGATCACCGAGTTCTAGCCGACGAGGCGGATCTCCCTCGGCTTGGTCACGACGGCCGGCGGCGCGATCGGCAGCGTGAAGACGAACTCCGCCCCCCCGCCGTACGCGTTCTCCACCCAGATCTGACCGCCCATCGCCTGCACGAGGCGCTGCGCGATGTGCAGCCCGAGACCGGTGCCGCCCACCTCGCGGGTCGCTGTCGCGCCGAGGCGGGTGAACCGCTCGAAGATCACGTGCTGGCTCTCCGGCGGGATGCCCGGGCCGTGGTCGCGCACCCGCACGCTGAGGTGGTCACGGGCCTGCGCGACGGTGACGCTCACCGGCAGCCCCGGACCGGAGTACTTGTCCGCGTTGGACACCAGGTTGGCGACGACCTGCTCGATGCGACCCGCGTCGCCAATCGCGAGGCTGCCCGCGGGCGCGCGCACGTGCTCGATCGGCCGGGAGCCGGGCTGCAGCCTGAAGTCGGCGACCGTCTTGTCGACGATGTCGTCGACGCTCACCGGGGTCATCTCGATCTCGAACGCGCCGGCCTCCAGCGACGACACGCTGAGCAGGTCCTCGATCAGCCGCTGCAGCCGGTCGGTCTGGTGAAGCAGCCGGCGGTGCACGTCGTCGCGCTCGTCGGCGTCCGGCTGGTACTCCGGCCGCAGCAGCGTGAGCACCCAGCCCTTGAGTGACGTGATCGGGGTGCGCAGCTCGTGCGAGACGGTGGCCAGGAAGTCCTGCTTCGCCTGGTCGGCCTCCCTGGCCGCGGTGATGTCGCGTACGACGACGACGGTCGGCGCGGCCTCCTCGGCGACGGGTGCGCCGGCGCCCACCGACGACAGCGACAGCGACAGCCACCGGCGAGCACCGTCAGGGGCGACCACCGACACCGAGGTCTCGGCGTGCGGCGCGCCGTCGAGCTGGCTCGCGACCCACTCGCCGTCGACCACCAGGTCGGGCGTACCAGGCCGCTGGAACCGGCAGATCCGGCCGAGCGCCTCGGCCACCGGCACCCCGGTGATCCGCGCCATCGCGGGGTTCCAGCTGGTGACGACGCCGGTGGGGTCGACGCTGAAGATGCCGTCGGAGGTGCTGTCGACGATCCCGCCGAGCTTCGCCCGCTCGCTCGACACCTCGGCGTACAGCTGCGCGTTGCGCAGCGCCGCGCTGACGACGTCGCCGTACGTCGCGAAGAGCCGCAGCTCTGTGCGGCTCAGCCGCATGGACCGCGCGAAGCCGAGCCGCAGCAGTCCGATGCACAGCTGGCCGGAGACCAGCGGTGCGACCGCGCACGCGTTGAGCCCGTCGCCGTCGAGCGCGATGCGCTGCGGCGAGGCGGCCGACCGGGCGACCACCTGGAAGGGCTCTCGCTCGGACCAGGCGCGCGGCCAGAACGGGTTGCCGGCGGCGGCCGGCCCACGCTCGGTGCCCTCGCGAGTCGACCGGACGACGGTCGCGGGCACCGTGCCGGTCGCGTCAGCGACCAGGAGCTCGACGTGGTCGGCCCGGAAGAGCGACATCGCACGGTCGACCACCGTGGTGGCGACCTCCGCCTCGTCGACGGTCGTGAACGCGCGAGCCGCCGCCTGCAGCGCCTGCCAGGTGTCCCGCTCCTGCAGCGCGCGCATGTAGCTGCGGTAGGTGAGCAGCACCACCGCGCCGATCGCCGGCACCAGCAGAGTCGCGCCGGGGAAGCGCCGCACGGTGTACGCCATGAGGATCGCGGCGGCGATGTTGGCGACGCTGACCAGGATCCGCACGCCGTACGCTTCCCGGAACACCTGCCCGACCGGCAGCTGCTGGGAGAACGCGACCGCGACGGTCACGGTCAGCGCGGTCCACGCGGCCGCGACCAGCCCGCCCGCGGTCAGCGCCACCCAGCCGCGGAGGTCGCCGGCCTCGGGTCGCACATGACCCGGGGCGAGCACCGCGTACGTCGCCCAGACGAGCATCCCGCCGGTCGCGAACGACGCCGCGTTGTACGCGACCTTGACCGGTGCCCGCCGCATCGACGAGTGCAGCGCGAGCGCGCCGGTCGCGGCGGCCACCGGGAGCCACGGTGCCGGCAGCAGCACCATCCCCGCGACCATCGCGGCCTCGGAGCAGGTGAACGACGAGCGGTCCTTGCCGAACCGCACGTGCACCAGCGGCAGGTCCCCGAACGCCAGCAGCGTGACGGCGAGCAGCACCGTCCACACCGCCGGCCGGGGGTGGTGCCCGATCCGGCTGATCCCGACAGCGACGCTGACGAGGCCGAGCAGGACCTGAACCGCGACCAGCCGTCGCAGGCGTCCAGGCATCGCACTCATCAGGAGATCAGTGTCCGCCGGGCCGGTGTCCGGCGGAGGGGTTTCCGGCAACTGTCGTCAGGCCGGGCGGGGCCGGGTCGCTGACCTCACCGGGCAGGCTGACCCAGTACGGCGGCCGGTTGCCCCAGAAGGCGGTGAGGAACTGGTCGGCCGGGTCGTCGCCGTACTCGTTGCCGGTCCAGGTCCCGCCGGTCCACGTGCCGCCGGTCCAGGTCCCGCCGGTCCACGTGCCGCCCGTCCAGGTGCCGCCGGTCCACGTGCCGCCGGTCCAGTCGCCGGTCGTCCAGGTGCCGCCGGTCCACGTGCCACCGGTCCAGGTGCCACCCGTCCAGGTGCCACCCGTCCAGGTCCCGCCGGTCCACGTGCCACCGGTCCAGGTCCCGCCGGTCCACGTGCCACCGGTCCACGCGGCCGGGTCCCACGCGGCGCACTGCGCGGTGATCTCGCCGGCGATGACGTCGAGGTCGCCGTCCTCACCGCAGTCGGTCTCGATGTGGCGGCCGCCGCGCGAGAGCTCGAGCGAGCCGAGGCCGGTCGCCGGGGTGAGCTGCCACTGCGCGGGGCCGGGGTCGGCGGCGAGAGCCGCGCCGACGTTGATGCGGCCGGAGCCCTGCTGAAGCGAGCCGGCGAGCGCGATGGGCGACGCGGTGCGCATCAGGATCGACTTCACCTGGTCCGGCGTCAGCGTCGGCCGCGCCGCCAGCAGCAGCGCCGCCGCACCGGAGGTGACCGCCGCGGCCTGCGAGGAGCCGCTGCCCTTGATGTACGCCGGCGACACCAGCGCCTTCGGGTTCTCGAGCTCGACAGTGGAGCCGTAGCTGCGCTGCGCGATCAGGGTGCGACCGGGCGCCGCGACGTCGGGCTTGCTGTAGCCGGCCGTCGTCGGACCGCTCGAGGTCCACTTCGGGATCTGGTCGTCGGAGGTGTTGGTGTTGCCCTTGTCGTCGTACGCGCCGACGGTGAGGACGACCGGGTCGTCACCGGGCTTCATGATCGTCGTCGGGTTGGGGCCGCTGTTGCCGGCCGCGACGACCACGACGATGCCCTGCTTCCAGAGCCGCTCGACCGCGTAGTTCAGCGGGTCGAGCGTCGGGCTCTGCACCGAGCTGGTGCCCCAGGAGAGGTTGACGACGCGGATGTTGTACTGGTCCTTGTACGCCGACACCCAGTGCATCGCCTGCAGGACGGTGGAGACGTCGGCGACGCCGTTGCGGCCGGCGACCTTCACGGACACGACGTGCGCCTTGGGCGCGATGCCGGTGTAGCCGCCGTTGTTCGACGACGCGGCACCGCTGCCCGCGACCAGGCCCGCCATCACGGTGCCGTGGCCGAAGGTGTCGATGATCGAGCCCTCGCCGGAGAGGTCGGGGCCGTGCACCAGGCGACCGGTGAAGTCGGGCATCGGCGACGTGCCGGTGTCGATGACCGCGACGCCGACGCCGGCACCCTGGTTGCCCGCCGACCAGGCCGAGCCGGCACCGGTCGAGCCGACGAACGACGACGCGGTGGTGTCGTCGCCGAAGCTGTAGCTGGTGAAGTGGATCGTGCTGTTCGGCGTCACCGACCGGACGCCTGGCGCGCGCGAGAGCAGCGGCACCCGCGAGCGCAGCAGCTCGGCCGCGACGCCGTCGACCATCGGCAGCCGAGCGCCGACGCGGCCGCCGACGCGGCGTACCGCGTCAGCGGCGGCGTCCGGACCGCCGGAGGAGCGGACGACGACGCGGGTCCAGGTGCGACCGGCGTACGTTCCATCGGCGCGGTCCGACGAGGCGACGGAGCGCCCGACCAGCGCGGCCAGCATCGCGAGCGCGATCGCTAGGGCGAGGGTGATACGGCGGGCGAGCCAGCGAGGGGCAGGGCTGGTGGGCATGAATCTCTCTCCGTCATCCGGGCCGCGACGTTCGTGACGTGCGGTGCTCGGACGAATACTGAGGGTGACGCCGATATGAGCGATATGGCCTTCCCGTAGTCCCTAATGACCAAATCCGCGCCGGGTAATCGGGGCAAGGCGCGACAAGATCGGGCATACCGGGGATGGTCACCGGGCGAGATCGAGGAGCTGCGGAGCGTGACGGCGAAGGATCCGGCTGAGTCGCTGCGCCGCATCGCGTACCTGCTCGAGCGGTCGCGCGAGCCGGCGTATCGGGTGCGCGCGTTCCGCCGTGCCGCCGACGTCGTCGCGGCGCTCGACCCGGAGGAGCTGGCCGCCCGCAACGCCGCGGGCACGCTGAAGGCGCTGCCGGGCATCGGCGAGGTCATGGAGCGCACGATCGCGGAGGCGATCGCCGGCGAGACGCCGGTCTACCTGCGCCGGCTCGAGGCGACCGAGGACACGCCGATGACCGAGGCGGTCGCAGCACTGCGCGGTGCGCTGCGCGGCGACTGCCACGTGCACTCCGACTGGTCCGACGGCGGCAGCCCGATCCTCGAGATGGCGACCACCGCGCGCGACCTCGGCCACGAGTACATGGTGCTGACCGACCACTCGCCGCGGCTGACCGTCGCCCACGGCCTGTCGCCGGAGCGGCTGCGCGAGCAGCTCGACGTCGTCGCAGCGCTCAACGAGGAGCTGGCGCCCTTCCGGATCCTCACCGGCATCGAGGTCGACATCCTCGACGACGGCGCGCTCGACCAGAGCGACGAGCTGCTCGGTCGTCTCGACGTCGTCGTCGCGAGCGTGCACTCCAAGCTGCGGATGGACGCCGAGGGCATGACGCGCCGCATGGTCGGGGCGATCGCCAACCCGCACACCGACGTGCTCGGGCACTGCACCGGCCGGCTGGTCACCGGCCGGGGACGCCCCGAGTCGACGTTCGACGCCGAGATCGTCTTCGCGGCCTGCGCGCAGTTCGGCACCGCGGTCGAGATCAACTCACGGCCGGAGCGACTCGACCCGCCGAAGCGGCTGCTGCGGCTCGCGGTCGAGGCCGGCTGCGAGTTCTCGATCGACACCGACGCGCACGCACCCGGCCAGCTCGAGTGGCAGGTGAACGGGTGCGAGCGCGCGGTGGCCTGCGGCGTCGACGCGGAGCGCGTGATCAACACCCGCGGCGCCGACGACCTGCTCGCGTGGACTGGGCGCACGCCGACCTGAGGGGGACCTCCCGCCGTTCTCGTGAGAGGCTGGACGGCCGGGAAGGAGAGCGGATGCGGTTCGTGCACGCCACGTGGCACGTCGGCATGCTCTGGATCTGGGGACTCGACGACACCTCCGGTACGACGGCCGTGGAGCTGCCGGACCTGCTCACCGCGACCCCCCCGGTGGTCGCGGCGGAGGCCAGGATCGCTGCGGCGCTGCGGCGGCCGGACCGGATCGACGTCGCGCTCGACCCCGCCGACCCGGCATCGACGACGTCGGTGCCCGCGGTGCCGCTCGGCGCGTCAGCCGCCCTGTCCCTGCTCTGCCGGCCCGACCTCGTCACCGGCGACGTCGCAGTAGGCGAGAGCCTGCAGCACGCGCAGGAGCTGGTGACCGTGGCGCTGCGGCTCGCGGCGTCCGGGCGGATGCTGCCGTCGCTGCGGGTCGTCAACGGCAGCGCGGTCGCGCGCTGGGAGCCGGCGCCCACCGCGGACGACGAGGAGAGCCTCGCCGGCTTCGCCGCCACGCAGCCCTGGCAGATCCGCGCGGCCGACCAGCCGGCCCGCGACCCTCGGGAGGTCCTCGACGAGCTGCTCTGCGTGCTGCTCGACGAGCAGGCCCGCACCGCGCTCACCGGGCACCGCTCCGAGCGCCCAGGCGGGTCGCCGGTGATCTGGCGGTGGCTCGAGGCGCTGGCCGATCCGTCCGGCATCACGCCGATGCTGCCGACGACGTACGCCGTCACGGCCGACATCGAGCAGTGGTGGCACTCGAGCGCGCCGGGCCACGAGCGCGCGGTGCTGTGCCTGCGCATCACCGACACCGGGCTCAGCCCGGACGAGGAGCCCGACGGGCCGCGGTGGGCGGTCGAGGCCGGCCTCGCCGACGCCGCCGTACCGGAGACGTTCCACACCGCGGCGGAGGTGCGCGCGTCGACCGGCGCGCTGCGGCTGCGCCGCGGGCCGGTGGCCGACCCGCGCGCGCTGCTCGACGCGAGCCTCACCGCCGCGGCCCGGGTGTGGCCGGAGCTCGCGGCTCTGCACGGGTCGCACCCGGTCGACCGGCTGGTCCTCGCCGCGCCCGACCTGGCCGACGCTCTGCGCCGGCACGGCCCGCGGCTCGAACGGCTCGGCGTCCTGGTGCGCGCGCCCCGATGGATGCGCGACCCCGCCCGGCTGGCCGCGCGGCTGCAGGTCGACAGCGGCGAGGCGCCGCCGTGGACCGGCAGCGGGTTCGGCACGTCGGCGCTGGTCGACTACAGCTGGCAGGTGACGCTCGACGGCAGCGACCTGACGCAGGCCGAGCTCGCGCTGCTGGCCCGCGCCCGCGGGCCGTTCGTCCGGGTGCGCGACCAGTGGTTCTCGCTGACCGACCGCGACCGGGCCGCGGCGGCGACGCTGCTCGAGCGGCCGTCGACCGACGGGCGGCGGGTGCCGATCGTCGACGCGCTGCACGCCGCGCTCACCGCCGGCGACGAGCAGGTGGACCTGCCCTTCGACGGCATGGCGGCGACCGGGTGGGTGGCGCAGCTGCTCGACGGCGCGATCGACCTGACCCTGGTGCCGATCGACTCCCCCACCGGCTTCACCGGAGTGCTGCGGCCCTACCAGCTGCGCGGGCTGGCCTGGCTGGCGTTCCTCGAGCGACTGGCGCTCGGCGCCTGCCTCGCCGACGACATGGGCCTCGGCAAGACCATCCAGCTGCTCGCGCTGCTCGCGGCCGAGCGCGAGCACGACGACGACGCCAAGCCGGGGCCGACGCTGCTGGTCTGCCCGATGTCGGTCGTCGGCAACTGGCAGCACGAGAGCGCGCGGTTCACCCCGGACCTCCGGGTCTACGTCCATCACGGTCCGGGCCGGGTCGAGTCGGCGGAGCTGGCCGGTCGCGACGACATCGACCTCGTCGTGACGTCGTACGGCGTCCTCGCCCGCGACGTCGAGGGGCTGGCCGCCGACGACTGGTGGCGCGTCGTGCTCGACGAGGCGCAGGCCATCAAGAACCCGACGACCGCGCAGGCGCAGGCGGTACGTCGGCTGCGCGCGCCGCGTCGCGTCGCCCTCACCGGCACGCCGATCGAGAACCGGCTGGCCGAGCTGCACTCGATCATGCGGTTCCTCAACCCCGGACTGCTCGGCACGTCCGCCGGCTTCCAGCGTCGGTTCGCCATCCCGATCGAGCGGTCCGGCGACGAGACCGCGCGCGCGTCGCTGCGGGCGCTCACCCAGCCGTTCGTGCTGCGGCGCCGCAAGACCGACGCGGGGATCCTCGACGAGCTGCCGCCGAAGCAGGAGATGAAGGTCTACTGCAATCTGACCCGGGAGCAGGCGGCGCTCTACCGCACGCTGGTCGACCGGCTGCTCTCCGGCGTCGACCAGACCGTCGGCATGGCCCGGCGCGGGATGGTGCTGGCGACGCTGACCAAGCTCAAGCAGGTCTGCAACCACCCGGCCCACCTGCTCGCGGACGGCTCACCGCTCGCCGGACGGTCCGGCAAGCTCGCGCTGCTCGAGGAGGTGCTCGAGGAGGCGCTCGGCATCGGCGAGAAGGCGGTCGTCTTCACGCAGTACGCGCAGCTCGCGCACCTGCTCGCGCCGTACCTCACCGAGCGGCTTGGCGCGGAGGTGGCGGTCTTCCACGGCGGGCTGTCGCGCTCGGCGCGTGACGCGCTGCGGCTGCGCTTCGACGACCCGGCCGGGCCGCCGGTGCTGATGGCGTCGCTGCGCGCCGGCGGCGTCGGCATCAACCTCACCGCGGCCAACCACGTCGTGCACCTCGACCGGTGGTGGAACCCCGCGGTCGAGCGGCAGGCGACCGACCGCACCCACCGGATCGGCCAGACCAAGACCGTGCAGGTCCGCACCTTCATCTGCACGGGCACCCTTGAGGAGCGGATCGACGCGCTGCTGGAGCAGAAGGCGGCGCTGGCCGAGACGATCGTCGGCACCGACGAGAGCTGGCTGACCGAGCTGTCCACGCGCGACCTGCGCGACCTGCTGACGCTGAGCACCGACGCGGTGAGCGAATGACCGACGTACCCGACATCAGCCCGGCGCCCGAGGACGTCGCCTCCGCGCTCGACGAGCGCGGCCAGCCGCCGCCCGAGCTCGGCGGCGGCGGGCTGCGGCGCGAGCTCGAGGCGATGTACGCCGTCGTCCGCGCCGACGCGTTAGCCCGCCTCCGCTGGCTCCAGCGCGACTAGCCGCGCCGACAGCCGTCGTACCGGCATGTCCCGCGAACTATGGGCACCCCCGAGCACGGAAGTGTCACAGATCCGGACATGGTTCGGAGCGGTCGGGCGGTCGGGCGGTCGGGCGTCAGGCGCGGCGGTAGTCGATGCGCCAGAGGAGCTCCCAGGTCGCGCCGTCGTCGCGCGAGCGCTCCCAGTCCCACCCGAAGGCGTCCGCGGTGATGTCCCGCCAGGTCATCCGCTGCGTCACCTCGGCGCCGTCGAGCACGACGATCCGCTGCAGCTGCATCCGGTCGTCGCGCCAGCCGCCGACGAAGCTCATGTGGCTCGACGCGGAGTCGACCCAGGTCTGCCGCCACACGCCGTCCGCCGCGTCGTACGTCGAGACGCTCATGCCCTGATAGCCGGTGCCGTCAGAGCCGACCGGGTCGGTGAAGGTCTCCAGGATCACCGCGTCTCCGAGCGAGCGGGTGATGACGTTGGTGCCGCCGCGCGGATGCCCCTCGGGCGTCGTCCAGCGCAGGTCCCACGTGCCGAGCCAGAAGTCGAAGCGGTCCTGTTCCCGGTCGAGCGTCGGGGCGTCGCAGGGCTGCACGTGGTCCCTCTCCGTCGTACGTCGAAAGCGTCGGTGGCGGCAGGCGGGGCGCCTGTCTAACACCGCTTCGACGTGCCCGACTATCAGGACGCTGCGGTCTTGACCGACCTGATGCGCGACCGTGACAGCCCCGGCGTCAGCGCGTGACGGCAGGTCGGTCAACTCACTCGTAGGGGTGGGCACACGACCGAGAGGAAGCACCGATGAGGATGACCAGACGTGGCCGGATCGCGGCCGGAGTGCTCGCACTCGCGCTGGGCGCCAGTGCGTGCGGCGGTGACGACAACCCGACGCCCGGCGGCGGCCCGCAGGACGACGCGGCGTTCGTCGCGCAGGGCGCGAAGGGCGGCACGCTGAAGATCGTCGCCAACGGTGACACCGACTACCTCGACCCGCAGCGCACGTACTCCACGATCGGGATCGCGCTGCAGCGCGTGCTCAATCGCCAGCTGCTGACCTACAAGGCCGCGCCGGCCGCGTCGGGCGGCCTCGAGCTCACCCCCGACCTCGCGAAGGCGATGCCGACGGTCAGCGCGGACGGCCTCACCTACACGTTCGAGCTCAAGGACGGCATCAAGTTCGAGGACGGCAGCCCCATCACGGCGGCCGACGTGAAGTACGGCGTGGAGCGGTCCTTCGAGATCGACACGCTCTCCGGCGGCCCGGAGCACATGCGCCAGACGCTCGCCGGCGGCCTGGAGTTCAAGGGGATCTACAAGGACCCCAAGGGTCTCTCGTCGATCGTCGTCGAGGGTGACAAGAAGATCACGTTCACCCTGAAGCAGCCGTACGCCGACTTCCTCTACGTCGCCGCGCTGCCCACGACCACCCCCGTGCAGAAGGGGAAGGACACGAAGGACAAGTTCAACCTGCACCCGACGTCGACCGGCCCCTACAAGCTGGTCAGCTACAAGCCGGAGAAGGAGATCATCTTCGACCGCAACCCCGCGTGGGATGCGGCCACCGACCCGGTCCGCAAGGCGTACGTCGACCGGATCGAGATCACCGAGGGCATCGACACCGCCGACATCCTCAACCGGCTGGAGAGCGGCGACGCCGACATCTCGCTCGACACGACAGTCGAGCCGCAGGACATCGCGCGCGTCGTCGCCGACCCGGTGCTGAAGGCACAGAGCAGCAAGGTCAACACCGGCTGCACCCGCTACCTGAGCCTGAACACCAAGGTCGCGCCGTTCGACAACCCGAAGGTCCGCGAGGCGATGCAGTACGCCGTGAACAAGGAGACCTACCGCACGGCGCGTGGCGGCCCGACGGCCGGCGACTTCGCGACGTCGATGCTGCCGCCGACGTTCGGCCAGGAGAAGTTCGACCTCTACCCGTCGGCCCCGACCGGCGACCTGACCAAGGCGAAGGCGCTCTTCGCCGAGGGCGGCTACAAGGGCGGCAAGGTGCTCATGCTCGCCACCAACGCCGGCAAGGGCCTCGCGTCGGCGCAGGCCGTCCAGGCGGCGCTCAAGCCGTACGGCATGAACGTCGAGCTCAAGCAGGTCGCGCCCGGCGTGTTCTTCACCGAGCTCGGCACGCCGAGCAAGAACTACGCGATGGGCATCGCCGGCTGGTGCGCTGACTGGCCGAGCCCGTCGACGTACCTGGGTCCGCTGTTCGACGGCACCCAGATCAAGCCGAACGGCAACCAGAACTACTCGCAGCTCAACGACGCCGCCATCAACACGGCGATCGCCGACGCCAACAAGACCTCGGACGTCAAGAAGGCGAACGCGAAGTGGTTCGCGATCGACAAGCAGGTGATGGAGACGTCAGCCGTCGTCCCGCTGCTCTACGACTCGGCGCTGTTCTTCCACAGCGCCCGGGCGAAGAACGCCTTCATCCATCCGTACCTCGTGCACGAAGACTTCTCGTTGGTGTCGGTGCAGTAGCCGATCACCAGCAGAGAACAGGCGACCCGCCCCCCACCTGTCCGGGGGGCGGGTCGTCTGCTGTCCGGGTACGACGGGTACGACGAGGTCCAGCGGGATCAGCCGGGGATGTTGCGGGGGTCGTTGCCGTAGGTGAACTCGTCCTGGATCTTGCCGTCCTCGCCGTGCACGATCACCTGGCCGAGCTCGGCCTCCTGGGCCAGCTCCTTGGCCCGCTGCACCGCGAGGTCCTTGTGGTCCCAGGCGCCGAGCGTGCCGTGCTCGGCGTCGGCGCCGCCGAGGCGGACCTCCCAGCCGTTGACGTAGGGCACCACGTGGTAGCTCTGGCGCTCGGTCGTGTTGGTCGACATCAGTCGGGTCCCTTCGATGGTCGGCGCGTTCGACGGTCGGCGTACCCCTGGGGTCGGTGACTAGTCCTGGCCCGGCCGCGTCGCCCTCGTGACCTGCGACGACGTCCCACATGGGATCGGGGCAATGGCCCGATGTGACTAGCCGGAAACCACCCGCCTGTGCCATGGGCGCGGTCGAGATGTCCGTTCAGAGTGGCCTTCGACGCAAACGGCCACGACCCAGCGGCCGGCTTCAGACCCCCCGGCGACGGGCCGGGGCGGGGGCGACGGACTACTCAGCAGTGGCCCGTCCGGTGAAGGGAAGCTCATGCGCAAGTCCGTAGTGCTGGCAGCGACCGCCCTGTCGCTCCTCCCCGCCAGCGCCGCGTTGGCGATGACGCTGCCGACCGGGACCGACGTACCGGTCGCCGTACCGGCCACTGATGGCATCGACCGCGGCCAAGGCACCAACGCTCCCGGTGGCGCCAACCCGGTCGACCCGACCGCGGCGACACCGGCGCTCGCCGAGCAGGGCCCCGTGGGCCTGTACGGCGACCCGACCGGCGGCAGCGTGGCGCTGCAGCTCGGCAAGGAAGGCGACGCGGGCAGCGTCGGCCGGATCGGCGTCCACGCCGGCGAGCGCGGTCTCGAGGTCTACCTCGAGGACTACACCGACGGTGACGTCGTCGCCAGCACCCTCAACCCGGTCCTCGACGTGCTCTCCCCCGACGCCGACTGCCCAGCAGACGGCGCGACCTGCGATGCGGCGCTCGTGACGCTCGGCGGCCCGGTTCCCGGCCTCCCGGCCGCTTCCGGCCTGTCGGCCGCTGCGCTGCCGAAGGCTCCAGCTCTCCCCGCCATCACGCTCCCCGCCATCACGCTCCCGACCATCACGCTCCCGGCGATCGCCGTACCGGCTCCGCCCGCGCAGATCACCACCGTTCAGCAGACGGTCACCACCACCGTCGGATCCCTGCTGGGGACCGTCTCGACCACCGTCGAGGCTGTCACCGGCACGCAGATGCCCGTCACCCTGCCGGCTCTGCCGGCAGTCCCGGCGCCATCGACAGGCCTGCTGGGAGGCCTGCTCGGCTGACGACCGCGGAACAGACCGGCCCGTCCCACGCCCGGGGCGGGCCGGTCTGCGCGCGGGGCAGCCCCCGTTCCGGCGTACCGCCATGCACAAAAAGATCTTGAATGGTGTGGTGCTACGGACCATTACCACGCTAGGCTGGCCCGGTACGTACC
The DNA here is from genome assembly GCA_963765815.1 of uncultured Actinomycetota bacterium. Lineage (GTDB taxonomy): Bacteria > Actinomycetota > Actinomycetes > BP-191 > BP-191 > DATLNF01. The sequence goes on from CAVXXT010000003.1 coordinate 609,135, forward strand.
GCCGACCCGGTTCGACCGTTCGCCCCAATTGAGGAGATTTTCATGCGGCGCACGCTCTCTGCCGTCCTGCTGACGACCGCCTTCGCCGCGACCCAGGCCTTCACCGGTGTGAGCGCGCAGGCCCAGACGCCCGCCTGCTTCTACCCGGTGAGCAGCCCGCTCCTCTCGGCGTCGGTCGTCCCGTCGACCTCCGGGTCCGGCGTCGCCGTCACCATCAGTGGCGCACTGACCAAGAACACCTGCCAGCTGGCCAACCGCAAGATCGGCCTGTTCGCCCGCGAGGGCGCTGGCCGCTACTACTACCAGAAGCAGACCGTCAGCAACGCGGCCGGCGGCTACTCGTTCCTCTACGGTTCGGACGAGAGCGTCGACCTGCTGGTCATCTTCTCGGGTGACGCGGAGTACGGCCGGGCCGTGTCGCAGCGCCTGCACCTCACCGTCCTCCAGCCCTGACCCTGAGGGCCTCCCCGCCCACTGACTCCCGCACCGCCTCGCTTCCCGCGTGAGCACTGCGCGACATCAGATACGTCGTCGTTCCCAGCCCCGTCGGCTTCTCAGCTGGCGGGGCTGGGTCATGCTCGGGCTCATCGTCCTGGTCGCCCTGGTCGGCTGGCTCGGCGGCCGCGCCCGCGGCGCCCGCAGCGAGCTGGTCCGCGCCAGGGCGCAGATCACCACCGCGCGCACCGCCGCGCTGCGCGGCGACCTCGACGCCGCAGCGAAGTCGCTCGCCACCGCGGGACGCGCCGCCCACGCTGCCCGCGGCCGCACCTCGGACCCGGTCTGGCGTACGGCGGCCGCCGTACCGCTGCTCGGGCGGTCCCTGCGCGCCGGTGCCGAGCTGGCGCGGGCCGCCGACGACCTGACCAACGACGCCGGGCCGGACCTGCTCGCCTGCGCTCGTGCGCTCGAGTCGGCGGCCGGCAGTGCCTCCCCCGGCGCCGGCACGCGGGTCGACCTGGCCAAGGTCCGCGCCGCACTGGAGCCGTTGCGCCGCGCGCAGACGTCGCTGGCGATGGCGCAACGGCGTATCGACGCACTCCCCCACGGCTTCATCCTGCCGACGATCGGCCGCTCCGCGGACACGCTGCGCCCGCAGATCGCCGAGCTCGCCGACGACCTGGAGGCGCTGGAGCCGGCGCTCGAGCACGCGCCGTCGATGCTCGGCGAGGACGGCCCGAAGAGCTACTTCCTCGCGTTCCAGACGTTGGCCGAGTCGCGCGGCACCGGGGGGCTGATCGGCGCGTTCAGCATCCTGACCGCCGACCACGGGTCGCTGACACTGTCGAAGTTCGGCAACACGAGCCGTGACCTGCGCAGCCCGCTGAGTCCGGTGGTCGACCTGGGACCGGAGTTCTCCGCCCGGTACAAGGACTTCCTCGCCACCGGCTTCTGGTCGAACGTCAACGCCAGCCCGCACTTCCCGTACACGGATCAGATCGTGCGTGCGCTGTGGCAGAAGCAGTTCGGGCAGAAGCTCGACGGCACCATCGCGCTCGACTCGTTCACCCTGGCCAACATGCTGAAGGTGACCGGGCCGGTCACCCTCTCGACGGGGGAGATCGTCACCCCGGAGAACGTCGTGGACCTGAGCCTGTGCCAGTCGTACATCCGGTACGACGCCGACCAGCAGAACGAGTTCAACCGCGAGCTGTCGGAGAAAGCGGGCGACAAGCTCCTGTCCGGCCTCGACGACCCGATCGCGATGCTCCGGGCGCTCGGCGACTCAGTGACGAGCGGGCACCTGCAGATGGCGGTGGCGGACCCCGACGTGCAGAAGGTGCTTGAGCAGCACAAGGTCGGCGGTGCGCTGTCGACCGAACCCGGACCGTACGTCGGCGTATCGCTGAACAACGCGGGAGCCACCAAGCTCGACTACTACCTCGCCGGCAGCGTGGATTACGACCTGGACCGGAAGTCCGGGCTTACCACGGTGGCCCTGACGCTGCGCAACACCGTCTCGCCGGCGCGCCTGCCGAAGGTCGGCGGGACCAGCACAGGTGGGCTCACACCCGGTGGGCCGCCCGCCCCTCCAGGGCGCAACCGGCTCCACGTCTCGATCTATTGCGGCGTGGGCGCGACCCTGCAGGGCGGGTCGCTCGACGGCGTGGACTTCATCCACGAAGTGAGCCTCCCCGGTGAGCCCTGGATCCTGGGCGAGACGTCAACCCTCCTCGAGCCCGGCGTCGAGCGAGGCCACGGCGTCTTCTCCACCTACGTCGATCTAGAGGCGGGCGCATCGCGCACCCTGACCGTCACATGCAACCAACAGGACCTGCGCGGGGCTCAGAACCTCCGGCTTCCCACACTCGTCAACCCGTTGCGAGTCGTTCGATAAGGGAGATTCATCGAGGACCTAGCCGTCGGAGGCGAGTCTAGAACCGCCCGATCGACTAATGTCGAGCGGTGCCGCGTCGACTCGTATTGCTGTCGGGAGTGATTGCGGCATCCGCGGTTGGCTTCCTATCGGCCGGTCACCCAGCCCTCGGAATCGCAGCCGCAGCGGTCTTCCTCGGTGGCCTCCTGGCCCTCGCGCGACCCGAAATCTTGTTGATTTCAGTCGGAATGCTAGTTCCTAGCGCGCACTTCATTCCGATCCTTGCAATCCGCGCAGGACCCACATACGCAACACTGGCTCAGGTCGCGGCTCTAGGCACCGGCGCACTCGCAATCATCAGCAGACGCGGGCACGTTTCAAGAGGATTGATGGTAGGCGTAGCCTTTTGTGTCGCTGGCGCGATTTCTGCAGTGTCGTCAGACGCCTTCATTTCCTCGACCTACTGGGTAGTTAACGTTGGTTTCGTATTGGTGGCCGTAGCCCTGTCGGTTGAGCAACCGCTTTTGAGAGATCGGGCGAAAGTCCATCGGGTCGTCATCACCGTGGCGTTGATAGTCGCAGTAATTACCTTGACCGAACAGGCACGCCGAAGCGCCGTTCTGAACGGCTTCTATCTGCAGGCCTTGCCGGGATATCAACCCGGAGGCGGTGCATTCAGGCCTAGCTCATTCATTGGCAACGCACTGGTCACATCTACCGTCCTCGCCGTCATGTACGCGTTCGCGCTGGTGAGCCCTGCACTGGGTCGTAGACGTCCGCTGATCCTCATAGTGTTGGGCGCGGCCGTGCTTAGCACATTGTCTAGAAGTTCAATTGCCACAATCGTCATTGTGACGATCCTGCACATCGTCGGGCCGTCCGGGCGGAGGAAGCGACTCCGGATCGCAGCGCTCGCTGTGCCCGCTTTCGTTTACGGCCTGAATTCGATCTCCGCACTTCTTGCACTGCGAAGTGGCGGTAAGGGTTATATTGGCACCTCGCAGACAATCCGAGCAGCTCGAGCAGCCGACGCTTTCGAAGTATTTAGGGCACACCCGCTTTTTGGTGTCGGTCTCGGCGGTGTGAAGCGTTACCTCCGTGCTCGACTCAGCGCGGACCAACCTGCGGCAGCAGACAACATGTATCTAACCCTGCTCGCCGAAATCGGCGTCATCGGAATACTCATTCTCATATATGCATGTTGGCACGTATGGGCGGTCAGATCCTCTAACGTCTCCGCTCTTCCCCTGATCGCATTGCTGGTAAATGGTTTCGCGTTCGAGTTCCTATATCACGACGCCGTCATTATCCTTGTCGGTTATCTAATCGCTGACATGGCGTTTGCGTCACGCGTAGATCGAATCGAGAATCATAGTAGCCGCCCGAAACTGAGTTCCCCCTTATGAGTGCCGCAGGGCGGGCGCACGTCGAGATTTGCTCAATCGTAGTGGCCTACGGCGATACACCTGAACTCGACTCCCTCTCTGAGCAACTTCTGCAGGCCGGGTCGGTCATTGTCGTCAATAACGGAGACCTAATCTCAAAGGCGCTTCCGAAGGGCGTCGAGATAATTACGCCTCCATCGAACCTGGGCTATGGAGCGGGGGTCAACTTCGCAGTCAGGAATCATCGCTCAGCGCGTTGGTACCTGATCTGCAACTCCGACGTCAGCCTTGTTGGAAACGTTAGTTCGCTGAGGTCTCTGATCCTTGAGATTGCGACCCCGGTCGTGGCCTTCTCCGCGGTGGAAAATGACCGAAGCTTCGGATTGTTGCCCTCCAAACGAACGACTATCGCGACAATGCTCTTGGGCGAGAACTTTAGCGGCAGGGCATTCGAGGGTCGTCGCGTTCCAAAAGGTTCTTTCTTCTTGGTGCGTGCAGACCACTTCACAGAACTAGGCGGCTTCGATCCGCGGTTCTTTCTTTACTACGAGGAAACAGATCTGTTCTATAGATCGTTTCTACGCGGAGCTCGTGTCTGCACATGGGTTGATCCTCAGTTCACTCTGGGGCACCGAGGTGCCGCGAGCACGGGGCGGACGCGCATAGCATCGGCAGAACTTGGACATAGCGGCGCCCTCTTCGCCCGAAAGCATGGCCTCTACGGCTGGTCGGCGACATTCATGGTGAGCCTTCTTGTGCTGGCCACACGGCAGATGCTCGCCGGCCGGCCCACCTCCGCTCGACTTTCCCTAGTCCAACTCGCCGCCTTCGTTCGCACTCTGGTTGGCGGGCGTGCCAGTTGTGCGGATGAGCTCTTTGGAAGCACCATGGAAGCCCGCTCCACAAGCGGACAGATTCGGTGAAAAGCTCGCGTGACGTAGGGATCGAGCGCATTCGGTCTCTCGGTCTACGAGCTACAAGCGTGGTCGCAAGTGTCGGTCAGCTTGCGCTGTACCACGCGCTTGGAACGTCCACAGAGTTTCTCGGAGCAACGACGGCGTTGCTTCTCGTGGGACTTGCCATTGCCCTGTCCGATCCCGGGCTCGGACTGCTTGTCTCCCGCTCTGAGGCTGAGGGAAATCGCGGAGACTCCACGCAACTCACACAGATTCGCATATGCCTTGCCGCCGCCGCCGGTGTTGTGGGGTTCCTACTGTCTGACGCTCTAACGCGGCGATACGCGCTCGCGCTGTCTGGATTTTGGATTGCGTCAATAGCCCGCACTCTCATCTTCCCCGTGCTCCGGATTCACCGGCCGGATCGGTATGAGTTCTCCATTGGCGCGCTGTTAAATCTTGTCGACAGCCTGGTGGCAATAATCACGCTTTGCCTCGGTGGCACCGTCTTGCAATCTTTCCTCGCGTATAGCCTGAGTGCTCTAATCTCGACTGGGCCAGTCGCCATCCAATACGTGCGCGTCCCACGGCCGCCGGGGCCCGCGCGCCGTGGGCGAAGTTTCTTAACGATGGCGTTCGTGGATGGAATGCCGGCGTTCGCGAGTGGTCTCGTAATCAAAGTTGTTGGGCTAGCCGTCGCAGGATCGTCGACTAGCGATTTGGCTGGCCCGCAGCTGGTCGGCATCTTGAGAATCGTCGATGCTGGCTTCGTCCTTTCAGTTGGCTTCACGGTCCTACCTGGGTTCGTGAATCAACTCAGGGGGGAAACGGTGAGGGCTCGCCGTCTGGAACTTCCTATGGCTCTTGGGTTGCTCGGTATTTTGCCATTCATCTCGCTCCTGATTCTGTGGGATCCGCACACGATCAACTGGGAGCGGATAGGTGAACTCGTTCTGATTTCAGGAATAGCTTCTGGGGCACTGCTAATGAGTACTCTTGCTCACGCCGCAACTGCTACCGGGAGATCTCGAAAGGCAATGCCGGTTGTAATCGTGTTAGCGGCGGCAACGCTCACTGTTCGCTGGGACCCGACTTGGGTATTGGCAAGTTCGGCGGGAACAATTGCGCTCGCGAACCTGATAATTGCAGCTGGACTCGATGGCTCAAGGTTCAGGTCACACAGATAGGCGGCGCGCGACAACGCCAACCTGATCTCCGTCATGCGATCGGTTAAGCCGCCGGGACTGACGTCGCCACGACCGTAGCTGCGATCGCTCGAAATCAATGGGTCCTGTGCGATATGTCCGTCCAGACCGTACGAGCTCGGATCCCCAAAATTGAAATTCGAACGAGTCATAGAATACCCGCTCGATTTCGAGACCGTGACGCTGTAACAGTGATCGCAAGCCCTCGAGCGTGAAGATGTTTATGTGGCGCGGCGCGTCGATCTGAACCCAGTCAGCGCCGTAGGTGCGCCATGCCAACGTTCCGGCGACAGGAGTTCGTATCAAGAGACGACCCGACTCTGCCAACACTCCGAGAACGCTCTTCAGCGCGTCATCAGTGTCTGGGATGTGCTCGAACGAATGATTCATGACTACCCAATCGAACATTCCTTCAACTTCGCTATAATCTTGTGAAAGGAGTTGCACTCCCTGGCGAGTCGTTGCTTTCGCAAGATAGGGATCGACACCTAGCAGGTTTGGGAACCCGAGAACCCGTAGACGCGCCAACTTGTCTCCAGATCCGCAGCCTAGATCGAGAATTCTATCGTCGATTCGCATTCGCGCTGCCCGGGTCCACGCGACGCCTTTCCCCACTCCGGTTAAAAGATAGAAGCGTGTGAGCAGTCGACTAAACATCTGGAGGGGAGCACGGAGAAAGACAGGATGGTCGAACGCGTATTGACGAGTGCGAAGACTGTAGTACTCGGCGGGATCGTAATACGAGGCTAGGCTAACGGGAATTTCGCGGAGACAAAGGCTCCGACACCGAGCGCACTCCAGATAGACAAAGTTCTCGCCCGTCTGAAACATCGCCTCCCGAACGAGATGCTCTGCCCTGACCACATCGTGAAGACACGCCGCGCAACGATGCTGGCCGCGCTCGGCCTGAACGTCGGCGCCCACGCACGCATCCTAGCGACTGACTCCACAGGCATTGGTGGATCCAAGCCTCAATCGCGGCTCCAGCTAAGCATCGGCGCTCCCTCGCTCGTCTAACCTAGGAACCCCACTACGCAGTCAGAGCCAAGGGATGCCGGTGCGAGTAGTCGCGTTGACGCTTGAAGACCCAAGAACCTGTGACAGCGGGGGTCGCATCCGCGATTTCCACATCCTGAGCGGTCTGACAGAGCTCGGCACCCTCGACCTACTGTGTTTTGGTTCGGGCGCCCGGTCGCGAGCCGAGATGCAAAATTTCGTCGGCGAGGTGCATCTAGCTCGGCGCGGCCCTAGAAGGATGGCGCATGCGGCGCTAATGGCGCTGGCTTCGGCCAAGCTCATTCATTATTGGCGTTATGATGTTCGTCGATACATGAATCAGGAAATGCGTGATCTTCTTCCAGGAGCAGATATTGTCTACTGCTCGTTACTATACAATGCGCTGCATGTCTTGAAGAGCGGGCTTCTAGAATCAAATACAATGCTTATTTGGGATACACAGAACTTCGACCCCGATGTGTGGGAACTGAAGGACCGCCATTGGCCTCGGGCACTCCGATGGCTGGCAAGACACCAACGTCGGGCGGCGATCGCTGCGGTTTCGACCCTTCTCACCCGTGCGGATCTTGTGCTCGCGTGTACCACGGCAGACTATGCCGCTCTGATCGGGGCGGGTGGGTCTCCAACACAGATCACCCTCGTCGATAACGCGGCAGATACGGATCAATGGGCGCAGGCGCTCCAGTCGAACTCCACCCCATGGAAGTTCGCATTGTTCGGTTCACTCGACCAAGAGCCAACACTTGCTGGCGCGCTCTGGTTCTTGAAGGAGGTGTGGCCGGGCGTCGCAGCCTCGAACCCCTTTGCGACGTTGGTCATCGCCGGCCGCCGGCCCGGGCGCGAGTTGCGCGCTGCGAGTGCCGCCTCTGCTCGCGTAACCCTCGTCGCAGATCCGCCTAGCCTCGTCGACATCGCAGCCACGGCCGAACGCCTCCTGATTCCTCAGAAATTTGGCTCGGGCTCGAAGATCAAACTCTTTGAAGCATTGGCCAGCGGGCGACCTGTCATTGCGAACAATGCCGCCCTCACGGGCCTTTCGGAGTTGCCGCCCAACTGCACGAGAGCGGAGACGGCGGCCGAGTGGATCGACGTCATGAGCCGACCGGCGGTCCCAGACCCCTCGGTGATGAATTGGGTTGAGGGCCACGCGTCGTGGAGGCGCTCCGTGACCCAACTTCGTGAAGCAATTGCGACCACCAGGTGACCCGTCCACTCCGCGAGCGTTCATCGAGAGGTGCGAGATTTTCCGGGCTTCTCTCGGTCGGCCGCGACGTGCGGGCGCTTGGGCCCACTGCTCCGATCCGCGCGGCGTACGAGTTCTCCAAGCGCGCTGGCGGCCACCAATTGGTCTTCGGCCGCCTTGCCACGACGGGGGACGCGCGACCTCACCGCGTTTTCGCCATCCCGTCGACGATTCCGACCACATCTGAAGGTCGACTTCTCGCCGACGCCGACGCGATTCTGGCCGGCAGTGCCAGCATCTTCGGCCGGCAGGTCCCACTTGACCTTGGGTGGCACAGCGCGCCGGACACCGGGGGCTCGTGGGCGCGTGTCCCGTGGTGGCGCATCGACATCCGGTCGGACGACCGCGTCGCCGACGTCAAGTGGACGTGGGAGCTCGGCCGGCACCGTCACCTGCTCGTCCTGGCCCGCGCCTGCTGGCTGAAGTCCGACGACGACAGGTACGCCGACGCGCTGACTCAGCACCTCCGCACGTGGCTGTCCGACAACCCGCCGGAGCACGGGGTCCACTGGTATTCCAACCTCGAGATCTCGCTGCGCGCGCTCACCTGGCTGCAGATCCTCGGGCTGGCCGGGGGTCGGCTGCCCGACGACGTCACCGCGGAGATGCACCGACACCTGCTGCACAGCGGCCGTCATCTCATCGCGGACTCGATCTACACGGTCAGCAGCATGCGCAACAACCACATGCTGGGTGACGCGCTCGGGCTCATCGCGCTGGGCACGGCGTTCGACCGCCCGCGCTGGCGCTCGTTCGGCGAGTCGATGTTCCGTCGCCAGCTGGCACGGCACATGAGGTCGGACGGCTCGATGATCGAGGACTCACTGTCCTACCACCGCTTCGTCACCGAGATGCTGGCGGTGCGGGTGCTGCTCGGCGGGGAGACGGCGCAGGCGCGTCAGGCACTCGCGAGCTCTGGCCGATACCTCGCTCGACTCGGCGCGTTCGACGGCTCACTCCCCCAGTACGGCGACTGGGACGAAGGTCGAGTGCTCGGATCTTCCGGAAGTCCGCAGGACGTCGCCGGCGTCACCGCGTTGGCGCTGGCGCTCACCGGCACGGGCGCCGACGACGAGACGAGAGCGGCGTACGACGAGTGCGCGTGGTACGCCCCCGAGGGCGCTCCTCTCGCGGCACCACCGGCCGAGACCGACGGCGCGAGCGTCGGCGGCGGGTTCTCGCGGGCCGTCCGTGGCGACTGGCACGCCTGGCTGAAGGCCGGCGGCGGCACCTCGCATCAGCACGCCGACCTGTGCTCCACCGTCCTGCGCATCGGCGAGCAGTGGGTCGTCGGTGACCCCGGCACCGGGACGTACAACGGCCCGCTCGAGCAGCGCAACGGGTTCCGCACGTCGAGCGCGCACAGCGTCCTCCGCCTCAGGGACGAGGACCAGCTGGGCCCGCACCGCGCGTTCCGCTGGCTCCACGCCGCGCAGGGCACCATCGGCCCGCCCGTCCGCGTCGGCGACGCCGTCGTGACCTGGGGGGTCCACGACGCCTACGCCAGGCTCGACGGCGTTCGTCGAGTGGTTCGAGTCGTGATGCTGACCGACGACTCGATGACGGTCGCGGACGTCGCCGAGGTGACGGCGCCGATCGACTGGCAGCTGACGCTGCCCCTGCACCCCGACGTCACCTACGCGGACGGCACGATCGAGCTGCCGGACGGCTCAAAGCTCGCTCTCGACCTCCCGGGTGAGGTGGGCACCGTCCGCGGGCAGGCCGACCCGTTCGAGGGCTGGTGGAGCGACACGTACGGCGAGATGCAGCCCACTACCTGGATCCGGACGCGCGCCATCGCGACCGGCCCAGTGGTCTGGTCGGTACGACGGCCCTCGTCGGCGCAGTGCGCGCCGCTCGCCGACGGGATCCGCGTCGCCGACACCGAGCTGCGCGTGTCCTTCACCCAGAAGGCCGTCCACCTCCGCGTCCGGGGCGCCGACGTCGACGACGTGCTGACCGTCGAGACCGCGCGATGAGACGTCGCGTCGTCGTCCTCAACCACTTCGCCTGCGCCCGCGGCGCGCCCGGAGGGACGCGACACGTCGAGCTGTTCGGGCGCCTCGACGAGTGGGACGCGACGGTGATCGGGTCGCGCCTGAACTACTTCACCCGCGAGCGGGCCGAGCTCGACGACGGCCTGTTCCGGACCGTCCCGGTGATCCCCTACTCCGGCAACGGTCCCGCGCGCGTCCTCAACTGGATCTCCTACGCCGTGACCGCGCTCGTCGCGGGACTGCGCTGCGGCCGCACGGACGTCGTCTACGCGAGCTCGCCGCACCTGCTCACCGGGCTCACCGGCTGGGTGCTCGCCCGGCTGCGGCGCGCGGCGTTCGTCCTCGAGATCCGTGACCTTTGGCCGACGCTCCTCGTCGACATGGGCCAGCTCAGGAAAACGTCGGCGGTCTACCGCGTGCTCCACGCGCTGGAGCGGTTCCTCTACGCGCGCGCCGACCTGATCGTCGTCATGGCGAAGGGCGTCGAGCGGGTCATCGTCGACACCCACCACGTGCCGGCGGAGCGCGTCGTCTTCATCCCCAACGGCGCCGACCCGGCGGACTTCGACCGACCGCAGTCGAAGGCGCAGCTCCGCGAGCGGCTCGGCCTGTCCGGCACGGTGTTCGCGTACGCCGGCGCCCACGGCCCGGCCAACGGCCTCGACCTCCTGCTGGACGCCGCGCAGGAGGCTCAGCGGGACGGCCTCGAGGCGACGTTCCTGCTGGTGGGCGACGGCGTCGCCAAGACCTCCCTCGTCGCGCGCGCCGAACGTGACAACCTCACCAACGTGCGCTTCCTCGACCCGGTGCCGAAGGCGGAGATGCCCGCGCTCCTCGGCGCCGTCGACGTCGGCCTGCACGTGCTCGCCGACGTCGACCTCTTCCGGTACGGCGTGAGCCCCAACAAGCTCTTCGACTACATGGCGGCCGGTCTCGCGGTCATCACCAACACCCCGGGCGAGGTCGCCGAGCTGGTCGAGGAGTCCGGTGCCGGCCTCGCCGTCGCACCGCGCGATCTCGCCGCCGGCATCCGCACCATGGCGACGCTCGACGACGAGGCGCGCGCCGAGTACGGCCGCAGCGGTCGCGAGTACATGACGCAGACCCGGTCGCGAACCGGACTCGCTCACCGCCTCAGCGAGGCGCTCGACACCGTGTGCGCGACGCGCCATGCGTGACCTGGTCATCGTCGGCGCAGGAGGCCACGGCCGCGAGCTGCTCGACGTCGTCGAGGCGATCAACGCCCTCGAGCCCACGTGGCACGTGCTGGGCTTCCTCGACGACGGGACGCCGGACGCCAAGCGGCTGGCCCGCCGCGGCATGCGACTCCTCGGCCCGGCCGACCGGCTGGCCGAGCTGGACGCGGCGTACGTCGTCGGCGTCGGCGACAACGACGTACGGCGACGCATCGACGCACTCGCCACCGAGCACGGCCGCGAGGCCGCGACGCTGGTCCACCCGCTCTCGTCGATCGGCGGCGACGTCGAGCTCGCGCCCGGCGTGGTCGTCACCGCAGGGGCGCGGATCACGACCAACGTCCGCCTCGGCCGGCACACGCACCTGAACATCAACGCGGTCGTGTCGCACGACGCGCGGCTCGGCGACTACGTCACGCTCAGCCCCGGAGCGCTGGTCAACGGCACCGTCACGCTGGCCGACGAGGTCATGCTCGGCACCGGCGCGATCGTGCTGCCCGGCGTCTCGGTGGGCCGTGGGACGTGGGTCGCCGCCGGCGCTGTGGTGCTCGACGACCTGCCCGAAGGCGTTGTGGCCGTCGGCGTGCCGGCCCGCGTCCAACGCAGCCGCGCATGAAGCGAGCGCTGGACTTCCTCGTCGCGAGCGTGGTGCTGATTGCCAGCGCGCCACTGCTCGCCGTCGCCGCAGTCGCCGTGGTCCTCACCGACGGCCGCCCGGTCCTCTTCGCGCAGGAGCGCGCCGGGCGGGACGGTCGTCCGATCCGGATCAGGAAGCTGCGCACGATGCGCGTCCACTCGACCGCGCCCGAGGAGGTGGGCCAGGTCGGCGGCGACCACCCCTTGGTGACCGCGCCGGGTCGCGTCCTGCGGCGGCTCAAGCTCGACGAGCTCCCCCAGCTGCTGAGCGTCCTGTCCGGCAGCATGAGCCTCGTCGGCCCACGGCCCGCGCTGGTGAGCGACCTCACGACGTACGACGACGTCGCGCGACGACGACTCGAGGTGACGCCCGGCATCACCGGCTGGGCGCAGGTCAACGGCAACACCGCGCTGACGTGGCCGCAGCGCATCTCCCTCGACGTCTGGTACGTCGACCACCACTCGCTCATGCTCGACCTGCGGATCCTGCTCATGACGGTCCAGGTGCTCGTCAAGGGCGAGCAACCGGACAACGACGCACTAGCTCAGGCGGAGGAACATGCGGCTCGTCTTCGTGGGGACCGTGCGCAGCTCGACAGTCGCACTGCAGACACTCCTCGACGCGGGCACGAGGCCTGACCTCGTCGTCACGCTGCCCGAGTCGGCGCGCGCCCGGCACTCCGACTGGGCCGACGTCGCCGCGCTCGCCTCGGCGGCAGGCCTGGAGGTCCTGCGCAGTGCCGACGTCAACGATGAGCCGACCATGTCCGCGCTGCGCGCCGCCGCGCCGGACTACCTCCTGGTCGTCGGCTGGTCGCAGCTGTTCCGCGCGCCGCTGCTCGCGCTGCCCGCGCGCGGCTGCATCGGCTTCCACCCGTCGCTCCTGCCGTTGAACCGGGGCCGGGCGGTCATCCCGTGGACGATCCTGCAGCGCACGAGCCGCACCGGCGGCAGCCTGCTCTGGCTCGACGAGGGCATGGACAGCGGCGACCTGCTCGCGCAGCGGGAGTTCGACGTCGCCGACGACGAGACGGCCGACACGCTCTACGACAAGCATGTGACCGCGCTCGCTGAGATGCTTCGCGACGTGCTGCCGACCCTCGACACCGACGCGCCGCCCCGATCGCCGCAGGACCACACCCGCGCGACCTGGTGCGCCAAGCGGACCGCCGACGACGGGCAGATCGACTGGCGCCGGCCGGCGCAGGACGTCTGGGACCTGGTGCGGGCCTCGACCACGCCGTACCCGGGCGCGTTCACCTCGCGCGCCGAGAGCACGCTGACGATCTGGAGCGCAGCGCTGGTGGACGCACCCGAGTACGTGGGCCTGCCGGGTCAGGTGCAGCGCGTCGACGCCGACGCGGTGCTGGTCCAGTGCGGGGACGGCCGCCACCTCGCGCTCGGCGACGTCGAGCTCGACGGCATTCGACTGCGCGCCGACGAAGCGCTGCGGCTGCACGAGCGGCTCGGCGTCGCGGGGGTGACCCGATGAACGGGCCGCTGCTCGTCGTCGCACCGCACCCCGACGACGAGGTGCTCGGACCCGGCGGCACGGTGCTTCGCGCCCGCGCCGCCGGCGACGACGTCCACGTCGTCATCGTCACGAGCGCCACTCCGCCGCAGTACGACGCGGCGTTCCTCGAGCGCAGCCGCAAGGAAGCCGCCGCGGCACACGCCGCGATGGACGTCACCGAGAGCCACTTCCTCGACTTCCCCGCCGCCGCGCTCGACACCGTCCCGCGGCACGAGGTGAACGCCGCGCTCGGCCGGGTGCTCTCCGCCGTACGACCCGCGACGGTGCTCGTGCCGTTCCCCGGTGACATGCACAACGACCACGCGGTCGTCTTCGAGGCCGCGATGGTCGGCTGCCGGCCGACCGCGGAGTGGACGCCGACGGTGCTCGCCTACGAGACGCTGAGCGAGACGAACTGGAACGCGCCTTACATCGCTCCTTCCTTCACGCCCACGACCTTCGTCGACATCAGCGACTTCCTCACCGCCAAGCTCGAGGCGATGGGCTGCTACGCCGAGCAGCTGCGCGAGCCGCCGCACGAGCGCTCGCTCGCGTCGATCGAGTCGCTGGCCCGGCTGCGCGGCAGCACCGTCGGCGTCATGGCCGCTGAGGCGTTCGTGCTGATCCGGCAGCGCATCCAGTGACCGCGAACCCGTCACCGCGCATCCGCCTCGCTCGCCCGCTCACCGGCGAGGAGGAGGTCGACGCGATCCGCCGCGTCCTGGCGAGCGGGGTCCTCACCAACGGTTCAGCGACGGCGGAGTTCGAGCGCACCTTCGCCGCTCGGCACGACGTCGCGCACGCGGTGGCGTTCGCCAACGGCACCGTCGCGCTCGCGGCGATGTACCTCGCCCTCGGCATCGGGCCGGGCGACGAGGTGATCACACCGTCGATGACCTTCATCTCCTCGGCGACATCCGTGCTGCACGTCGGAGCGACGCCGGTCTTCGCCGACGTCGACCCGCGGACGTTCAACATCGACGCGGAGGACGTGCGCCGGCGGATCACGCCGCGCACCAAGGCGGTGCTCGCCGTGCACTACGCCGGCCAGCCGGCCGCGATGGACGAGCTGGCGGCCGTGTGCGACGAGTCAGGGGTCGCGCTGCTGGAGGACGCGGCGCAGGCGCCGGGCGCGACGTACCTCGGCCGGCCGGTCGGCGGGCTCGGGCGGATGGCGATGTTCAGCTTCACGCCGACCAAGAACATCACCACCGGCGAAGGCGGACTCGTCACCACCGACGACGCCGATCTCGCCGCGCAGATGAGGCTGCTGCGCAACCACGGCCAGACGTCGCTCTACCAGCACGCGATCCTCGGCTGGAACTGGCGGATCACCGAGATGCAGGCCGCGATGGGCGTCGTGCAGATGAGCCGCCTCGACGGGATCCTCAAGCGCAAGCGGCGCAACGCGGCGTGGATGACCGAGCGGCTCAGCGCCGTCGACGGGATCGAGCCGCCGTACGCCGATCCGCGGGCCGAGCCGGTGCACATGCTCTACACCTGCCTCGTCGCGGCCGACGTGCGCGACCGGCTGCTGGCCGAGATGAACGCCGACGGCATCGAGGCGCGTCTCTACTTCCCGCCCGCCCACCGGCAGCCGGTCTTCGGCGGCGTTGACGTCGACCTGCCCATCACCGACGACCTGACGACGCGGATGATCTCGCTGCCGATGCACGCCCAGCTCACCCAGGCGGAGCTCGAGGACATCGCCGACACCGTGGAGCGCCTGCTCAAGACCTGACGCAGGCGCAGCTAGGAGCGGGACTCCGGGGGTGAGGGCGCGTCGGACGCCGACGGCGTGCGCCGGCGCCCCGCGTCGCACAGCTCGCGCAGGGCGGCGGTGACCGCCGAGGTCTCCCCCCACGGATCAAGCTCGAACGCCTTCGCCGGCTCGAGCGGCGACACCGCGACCTGGGAGACGAGCGGGTGATGCGGTCGCCGGTCGACCTCGCCGGAGCCGAACAGGTCCTCATGCAGCTTCTCGCCGGGACGCAGGCCGGTGTAGACGACCCGGATGGCGCGCGGTGCGCCTTCGGCCAGCCGCTTCGCAACGTCGTCGATGCGCACCGGCTCGCCCATGTCGAGGACGAGCACCTCACCCGGCTCTCCCACAGCGGCCGCCTGGATGACGAGCTGCACCGCCTCCTGGACGGTCATGAAGTAGCGAGTGACGCGCGCGTCGGTCACGGTCAGCGGTCCGCCGGCGGCGATCTGCGCGTTGAACGCCGTGAGGACCGACCCGCGGCTGCCCAGCACGTTGCCGAACCGCACGGACACGAACGTGCCCTCGCTGTCGCGCGCGACGTACGACGTGAGCCGCTCGGCGATGCGCTTCGAGTAGCCGAGGACGCTGGTCGGGTCGGCCGCCTTGTCGGTCGAGATGTTCACGAACCGCTCGACGCCTGCCGCCCGCGCCGCGTCGAGGACGGCGAGGGTGCCCCACACGTTGGTCTTGATGGCCTCGCCCGGGAAGCGCTCGAGCAGCGTCAGGTGCTTCAGCGCCGCGGCGTGGAACACGACCTGCGGCCGGCGCTCCTCGAAGATCCGCTGGATGTGCTCGATGTCGCGGATGTTGCCGAGCACGAGGTCCTCGGTGTCGAGCATCGCCCGACCGGTGATGGACAGCTGCACGGCGTGCAGAGCCGACTCGTCGCGGTCGAGCATGATCAGCTCGGCCGGGCCGAAGCGGGTCAGCTGCCGGCACAGCTCCGAGCCGATCGACCCGCCGGCGCCGGTCACCAGGACGCGCTTGCCGGCCAGGTAGCCGGCGATGCTGTCGAGGTCGAGCTCGATCTGGTGCCGGCCGAGCAGGTCGGTCAGGTCCAGGTCGCGGATGTCGTCGAGCTCGATCCGGCCGTCCATCAGCTCGGCGACCGCGGGCAGCACCTTCACGGTGAGATCCGCGGCCTCGGCCAGCTCGGTGATCTCGCGGACGAGCGTCGCGTCAGCGCTCGGCACGGCGAGCAGCAGCGTCGTCGCGCCGGTGTGCTTGGCCGCGGCCGCGATCTGGCCGCGGTTGCCGAGGACGCTCACCCCGCGCAGCCGCAGGTTGCGCTTGCGCGGGTCGTCGTCGATGAGACCGACCGGGAGGTAGCGGCTCTCCGGGTCGCGCAGCATCGCGCCGAGGGCCTGATCGCCGCCGTCGCCCGCGCCGAAGAGCAGCAGCGGCTCGGCCCGCCCCGCGGTCGGTCGCATCCGCCGCTCGAGGAACAGCCGCCACCCGTACCGGACGCCGGTCGCGAAGACCAGCGTGATCATCCCGGCGACCGGCGGCACGCTGCGCGGGGCGAGCTGGGCGTAGGGCCACAGCACGTTCACGGCGGAGATGACGACCGCCGTCGATCCGACGGACATCAGCACACCCGCCACCTCTTCGAAGGACCCGAAGCGGTAGCGACCGCGGTAGAGCCGGTGGAACGACCCGAAGGCGACCTGCAGGAATCCGGCGAAGCCGGCCAGCACGATCAGGCGGCGGTGGTCGAGCTCGGCCGGGCTGAAGTCGTAGCGGACCGCGTCCGCGAGCCAGATCGCGCCGACCCAGCAGAGGATGTCGGCGAAGCACTGCAGGGGCGTCCGCAGCGCGAGCAGACGCCGCATGACCCTCCCTCTCGGCCAGACCTGGGTGCTGGAGCCTGTCCGTCCTCACGGGCTTGCTGCACTAGGCTTCTCAGAGTAGACGGTCGGCTCCCCGATCGACCATCCCCGTGCTGGTGTCCCCCGGCGCGCCGCGGCCGCCCCGTGGCCGCCGTACCCGTGGCGAGAAGGGCCTTTCCTCCCGGTGGAGCTCCACGACTACCTCAAGATCCTGCGCAAGCAGTGGCGCCTGGTCGTGCTCTGCACGACGCTCGCGGTCGCTGCTGCGCTGATCGCCACGGTCCGCGCCACGCCGCTCTACCGCACCGGCGTCAAGTTCTTCGTCTCGACGCCGGCGCAGAGCGAGGACAACAGCAGCGCGTACGCCGGTGGTCTCTTCTCCCAGCAGCGCGTGAAGTCCTACGCCAAGATCGTCTCCGGCCCGTCCACCGCAGAGACCATCGCCGCGTCCCTCGGCATCACCAAGGGCGAGGTCCAGGGCCGGATCTCCGCGCAGGCGGTCCCCGACACCGTGCTGCTCGACGTCGGCGTCGTCGACTCCTCGCCGGAGCGCGCGCTGGCGATCGCCACCGCCGTGGCGCGGGAGTTCCCGGGCATCGTCGCCGACCTCGAGGAGCCTGCCGGCGGCGCGTCCCCCATCAAGATCAGCGTCAGCGAGCGACCCGAGCTCCCCGGCGCGTCGTTCTCGCCGCGGCCGGTGCGCAACGTGTCCCTCGCCCTGATCCTCGGCCTGCTGCTCGGCGTCGGCCTCGCGGTGCTCCGTGACGTCCTCGACAACACCATCAAGGGGCCGGAGGACATCCGCGCCAGCGCGGCCACGGCGACGCTCGGCGCCATCTCGTTCGACCCCAACGCGAAGAAGCGCCCGCTGATCGTCCATGACCAGCCGCGCGCGGCCCGAGCCGAGGCGTTCCGTCAGCTGCGGACCAACCTGCAGTTCATCGAGATCGACCGGCCGCTGCGGTCGTTCGTCCTCACGAGCTCGGTGCCGAGCGAGGGCAAGAGCACGATGGCGTGCAACCTCGCGCTCACGCTCGCGCAGGCCGGCATCAGCGTCTGCCTGGTGGAGGGCGACCTCCGGCGGCCGCGCATCGCCGACTACCTCGGGCTCGAGGGCGCGATCGGCGTCACCAACGTCGTCATCGGCAAGACCACGGTCGACGAGGCACTGCAGAAGTGGGGCGACGGGTCGCTCACCGTGCTGGCCAGCGGCCCCATCCCGCCCAACCCCAGTGAGCTGCTCTCCTCGCGCGGCATGCACACCTTGATCGAGCAGCTCGAGCGCCGGTTCAGCGTCGTCATGATCGACGCGCCGCCGCTGCTGCCCGTCACCGACGCGGCGATCCTCGCCTCCATCACCGACGGCGCCGTGCTCGTCGTCCACTCCGGTCGCACCCGCAAGGACCAGCTGCGCACCGCGACCGACGCCCTGCGCGCGGTCAACGCGACGATCCTCGGCTGCGTCCTGAACATGATCCCGGCGCGGGGTCGCGACGCCTACTACGGCTACGGCCGCTACGGCTACGGCTCGTACGAGAGCACGACGGAGAAGCCGCAGATGTCCGACGCGGACGCGCAGGTCGCCGCGCGCGACATGCTGCCGACCGGGCGCAGCGATCGCGCGCAGCAGACCCCGGGCATCCTGCCCTCCCCCGGCGTCGTGTCGCCGCCGCCCAAGCAGCCCGCGCCCAACCCGACCGCGACACCGTCGTACGTCGGCCAGCCGCGCCCCAACGGGGGGTCGAGCACGCCGGTCACCGAGCGCCCCGCCGCCGCCCCGACGCACTCGACCACCGCGCCGACAGGTCCAGGCACGCCGAGCGATCCGACCGCCCGGCCGTCGGCGCCGGCCGCTCCGCAGCACAGCAGTCCGGCGAACCCGATCCCGATGGGTGCCGGGCCTTCGGGCGAGGCGCAGCCGCGTCCGGCCGGCACCGCCGGCTCGCCGACCGTGATCCCGGGCACCGTCGCGCCGGATCCCGCTACCGCCACTCCCCGTCCGGCCACGTCGTCGGTCATCGACTCCTACCTCGCCGACTCCGAAGCAGCCCTGCGCTCGCTGTCCCGGCCGACCCCGCCGCCGGAGACCCGCGAGCCGTGACCGAGCCGCGTCGGATCGCCGACGCGGATGTGACCGACGTCCGAGGAGAGCTGTGCGGGTCCCCAGCGCGAACCTGAGCCGCGTGAAGATGTCCGGCATCACACTGCTCGCGATCCCGCTCGCGCTCGGCCTGGGCTACATCGCGGCCGGCGGCACCTCGTCCGGCGGCTCCGTCACACCGATCAAGCCGTCCGCCTCGAACGCACCCGACAGCGTCTCGGGTACGCCGGCCGCGTCGCCGTCCGCCGTCGGCTCGTCGGGCGGCGTCGTGCCGGTCGGCAGCACCGCGACCGCGCTGCTGGCCGGGCACGGCAAGAACATCTGGCGCTGGGTCGGCAACCAGACCTGCCCCGGCGACGCCGGCGGCACCGTGAGCCGCAGCGCGGACGAGGGCGCGACGTGGACGCCGGTGGCCGACCCGGGCGGCGCGGTCGTGCGGATCGACGCAGCGTCGGCGTCATCTGCGGCGATCACCGTCCTCGACCCGGCGTGCGCACGACAGGTGCTCACCACCGACGACGGCGGCGCGACCTGGGACACCCTCGACGCGTCGGGCACGCTGCGGGACCTCTCGCTCGGTGCTCCGGACGGACGCTGGGCGCTGCGCGGCAACGCCGTTGTGCGCGACGTCGACGGCGTCTTCACCGCCGTGTCAGCGGCGCCCTGCGTCGGGACCGACGTCGCCCCGCCGTCCTTCGTCACCGCGATCTCGGCGACCGAGGCCCACGTCGTGTGCCAGGGCAGCAACGGCTCCGGGCGGCTGCTCGTCCGCACCCGCGACGGCGGCGCGACGTGGGCGCGACTGGCGGGCAAGCGACCGGAGTCAGGCCTCGTCGGCGGCACCCGGGTCGAGTCGCTGCGGTTCGGCTCGACCGATCGCGGCATCGCGCTGCTGACCAGCGACCGCTGCCCCGGCGGCGACCTCCGCATCTCGCTCAACGCCGGCGCGCTGTGGTCCACCCTGCCCTGCGTCGCCGTCGGGCCGAAGGTGCCGCAGCTGCTCACCGCGGTGATCAGCGCGAACGGCGTGCGCGCGGTCGGCCGGCTCGACGGCCGCCTGGTGATGCTGCACAGCGCCGACGGCCGGGCCTGGACGGCCGTGCCCGTCTGACCCGGCGGGGCGATCGCGTTCTGTGTCCGCCGGCGCGGTGGTGACCCTCGTCGCACCGGACACAGAACCACGGTAGCCCGGCGGGGCGATCGCGTTCTGTGTCCGCCGGCGCGGTGGTGACCCTCGTCGCACCGGACACAGAACCACGGAAGCCGGAGTCGGGCGCCTACCTGGGAGTGAGCAGGACCACGGGGATGTCGCGGTCGGTGCGCTTCTGGTAGCCGGCGTATCCGCGGTACGCCGACGTGATGCGGTCCCAGAGCTGCGCCTTCTCCTCCGCGGTGGCGACCCGCGCGCTCATCGGCGTCGTCACGCCCTTCGCGGTGACCGTCACGTCGGGGCTCGCCTGCAGGTTGAGATACCACTGCGGGTGCCGGTCGTCGCCGCCGTACGACGCGACGAGCACCATCGTGTCGCCGTCCTGCACGGGCGACGTCAGCATCGTCTCGCGCGGCTGGCCGCTCTTCCGGCCGGTCGTCGTGAGGATCACGACCGGCATCCCGGCGATGCCGTCGCCGATCCGGCCGCCGCTGAGCGTGTAGAGGCGACGGTGGAAGCCGGTGATGGCTCTCGCGGCCAGGTCCTTCGCGGCGCCCTGCATACCGTGCACGCTACGCGAGATCATGCGACCTCTGGTCACATCCCACACGAGGAGCACCGGACGATGCCTGCAGCTGTCGACCGGCCATCGGCCGGCGACGTCGCGAACGCGGGCTCTCGACGAGCACGCGTCCTGTGGTGGTGCGCTGTCGTGCTCACCGCCGGGAACGGCGTCGTGGTCGGCGCGGGCTCGGTGTGGTTCCAGCTGTTCGGCGAGACCGCCGACCGTGGCGACTACCTGGTGTCAGGCGGCGGCTACCTCACTGCAGCCGTCCTGCTCGGGATCGGTCTCGGCGCGATCCCGCGGCTCGGCGTATCGCGCTTCGCGGGCGGCGTGGTGCTGGTCGTCGCCATCTCGCTGCTGCTGGCCGGGCTCGGGTCCCTGCAGCGCGCGGCCGAGCTGCCGCCGCACAACAGGCCTAGTGCGGGCGTGCTCGACGGCGTGGGCGGCGTCGCGCTGCTCCCCTGGGCCTGGGTGCTCGTCTGGATGACCATCCGCCCGTTGTTCCGCGGGCGGCGCGAGGCGCTGTGAGCAACCGAAGCCTGTCCTCTGGCGCATCGACGCTCGATCGCCGGCCGACATATGCTCCGCGGGTGCAGGAGCCGGCACCGCGTACTGAGGTGCCGCGGGATCCAGAAGCGAGTCCGGCCGCAGAGGTCGTGCGGTTCCAGCGGCCGGTCTTCCCGCCGCTCGAGGACATCGAGGCCTACTACGTCGAGTCGCGGCGCCTCGGCTGGTTCGCCAACTCGGGCCCCTGTCACGACCAGCTCGAGGCGCGGGCCGGCGCACTTCTCGGGGGACGTCGGGTGGTGCCCGTGTCGAGCGCGGGACTCGGGATCGTGCTCGCCCTGCGCGCGCTGCTCGGCCAGCCGCAGCCTGAACGGCGACAGGTCATCGTGCCGTCGTTCACGTTCGCGGCCTCCGCGGCGGCGATCGTGTGGGCCGGCTTCGAGCCGGTGTTCTGCGACATCGACGCCGAGTCGTGGCAGCTCTCCCCCGAGCGGCTCCACGCCGCGCTGACCGCACGGCAGGGTCGCGTGGCGGCAGTGCTCGCGTGCACGACGTTCGGCACGCCGCCGCCCGGGGCGCAGCTCGACGCGTGCATGACCGCGACGTACGAGGCCGGCGTACCGCTGATGGTCGACGCGGCAGCGGCACTGGGCACGGCGACAACCGGCGGCCGGATGCCGGAGGCGGAGATCTTCTCGATGCACGCGACGAAGCCGATGCCGATCGGCGAGGGCGGGCTCGTCGTCCTCCGCGACGACGACACAGCGAACCGCGTCCGACTGCTCGCCAACCACGGCCTCGATGACGACCACCTGGCGATCGAGGTGGGACTCAACGCGAAACTCGACGAGTGGCACTGCGCGACCGCGCTCGCCGGGCTCGACCGACTGCACGAGACGCTCGAGGCACGGCGGGAGCGCGCGGCCATGGTCCGCGCCTCGGTCCGTGACCTGAACATCGCCTTCCAGCTGAACGCGGAGCACTCTTCGACGCAGTTCGTCCCCGCGCTGATGTCGTCGGGCGCCGCGCGTGATCGGCTCGTCGAGGTGGCTCGGGTGCGGGGGGTCCAGACACGCACCTACTACGACCCACCGCTGCACCGGATGCCCGCGTATGCGGGCTACGAGCGCGCGGACGACCTGCGGGTCACCGACGAGATCGCCGCGCGCATCGTGTCGTTGCCGATGGCGACCGACCTCACGACCGACGAGCTCGAGCGGATCATCGCGTGCGTCCGACTCTCCGCCTGACTCTCCTGCGGCCGGACGACGAGGGCGCTCTCCTGGACCTCTTCGTGGCGAACGACCTGCCGGAGGTCACGCGCTACTTCGACCCGTTCCCGCTCGACGCCGCCACCGCGGCCCGGCTGTCGTCGTACGGCGGCCCCGACCTCTACTGGGGGGTGTGGGAGTCGACGTCGCTGGTCGGACTGGCCATGGTCCGCGGCTGGGACGGCGGGCATCCGCAGCGCGCGTACGGGCTGCTCGTCGACCACCGACAGCACGGCCGGGGCATCGGCGTGGAGGCAACCCGGCTGATGCTGGCGGAGCTGCACGTCCGCGGCCACGACGCGGTCCGGGCGCGAGTGCACGAGGACAACGAGGCGTCGCTGCGGATGCTTCGCACGAACGGGTTCGCCGACATCGGCCGCGGCGACGGACGAGTGCTGCTGGAGTGGCGGCTCGAGGTCGGGCCCAGCCGCTAGGCTCGGTCGGGTGAACCTACGACGGGGGCGTCGGCGGCCCGACGACCAGCGCCCGCTGCGCGTGGCGCAGGTGTGCGGCACGGCCGAGGGCGCGCTCTGGATGGTCCAGATCGCCGCCGGCCTCGAGCGCCGGGGCTTCGAGGTCGTGGCGATCATCGGCGGCGACGGCGGCGGGACCGCGGCGGCGCTGCGCAAGGCCGGCGTCCCGTTCGTCGTGATGCCGCACCACCTGCTGCACAGCAGCAGCCGGATCGCGAGCCGGATCGGCCGGATCCCGGTGATCGGGTTCCTCCGCGGCTTCATCGACCTGGTGAGCCTGATCCGCCAGGTGCGCCGGATGGCGCGCCTCTTCCGCGAGCTCGACGTCGACGTGGTGCACACGCACCTCGTGTCGTCGATGGTCATCGCGCGACTCGCCGCGGTCATGGCCGGCGTGCCGATCCGGGTGTCAATGATCGCGGCGCCGCTGCACCTCGAGTCGCGGATGCTGCGCAAGCTCGACACCCTGACCTACCGCCTCGACGACCGGATCCTCGCGGGTTGCGAGCACACCAACGAGCTGTACGCGCGCCTCGGCGTACCGGCGCGCAAGCGGACCACCGTCGGGTACGGCGTCGACCCGCACGGGTTCGACCCGGGCGCCGCGGACGGCGCGCGGATCCGGCGCGAGCTCGGCTTCGCCGACGACACCCCGCTGGTCGGCCAGGTCGCGTTCTTCTACCCGGTGCTGCGACACGGGATCGGGCCGCCCGGATCGCAGGGACGCGGGATCAAGGGCCAGGAGGACCTGCTCGCGGCCGCCGCGATCGTGCTCAAGGAGCGCCCGGATGTCCGGTTCGTCGTCGTCGGCGACGGCTTCGGCGAGGAGGGCAAGCGGCACTTCGAGAGCGTCAAGCAGCTGGCCTGCGAGCTCGGCGTCGACCATGCCGTCGTCTTCACCGGCCGGCGCAGCGACCACGTCGACATCCTCGCTGCGCTGGACATCTCGGTGCAGTGCTCGCTGACCGAGAACTACGGCGGCACGATCGAGTCGCTGCTGATGGAGAAGGCGATGATCGCGACCCGCGCCGGCGGCATGCCGGAGGTGGTGATCGACGGCGAGACCGGCCTGCTCGTGCCGGTCCGCGACCCGCAGGCGCTCGCCGCCGCGATCCTGCGCCTCGTCCGCGACCCTGAGCTCGGCCGGACGCTCGGCCGGGCCGGCCGGGAGCTGATGCTGCGCAAGCACACCATCCAGCAGACGACGGACGGCGTCGTCGACGTGTACGCCGACATCGCCCGTCGCAAGGGCATCAACGCGCCACCGCTGCTCGCTGCCGGTCGGGTCCCACCCCCGGGCGATGCGGAAGCGTCACTAGGACTGATGCCGAGCGACGTCCTGTTCAGCGATCCGCAGTGAGCGCGGCGAGCCGCACGTAGGTCACGTAGGAGTGCCACTTCCGGTCGGCGTGGACCAGCCCACGCTCCGGGGTCACCTCGAAGCCGCCGAGACCGAGCTCGCGGATGCGCGCCCGCAGCATCCGGTGGTCGACGTCCCACAGCGCCGGGAAGACGTCGTACCGCTCAACCGCGGCCTCCACCGCCGGTCTCGCCGCCGGGTCGTCGAGGTCGTTCTGCAGAGTGCGGTGCGTCGAGACGTACGGCGTGTTGTCGTCGAAGACCACGTCGAGGATGCCGAGCTCTCGGCACTGCCGGACGCGGGCCATCTTCCACTGGTGGTCGTCGAAGAACGCGACCGTCTTGTCGGGGACGATGACGTCGCTCAGGTCGGCGCAGGAGAACTCCTCCTGGCGGTACGTCGCGCGCGCGGACCGGTACGTCGTGCCGAGCGCTCTGCGCTTGATGTAGCGCTGGAGGAAGAAGATCGGGTCGAAGCAGTGCACCTCCGCGTCCGGCACCGCCTGCTCGATCAGCCAGGTGCTGAAGCCCCGCCACACCCCGACCTCGAGGACGACGGCGGGCTGCAGCCGCTTGAGGAAGTAGTAGAGCGCGAAGGCGCTCACACCCCGCAGTCCCTCGCGGTTGTCGAACGGCCGTCGCCGCATGACGTCGGAGAACTCGTCGAGCAGCTGCTCGAGCTCGTCCCGCTCGGCCAGCCAGTCCTCGCGGCTCTTCTCCAG
Source organism: uncultured Actinomycetota bacterium (assembly GCA_963765815.1). GTDB lineage: Bacteria > Actinomycetota > Actinomycetes > BP-191 > BP-191 > DATLNF01. The sequence continues at coordinate 634,279 of CAVXXT010000003.1, forward strand.
CATGGCGAGACCCTACGGGTCGGCTCAGCCTTCTGGGCCGGGCCTTGACGAGGCTCCGCTGCGCCCGCATCGTGCTTACCAAGATCGTTCCGCGCTCGGATTCGCCGAGGGCATCGAACGCCGCCGCCCTGCCCGATCGGACATCCGAGAATGCGACGCCTGCTCACCCTCGCCCTCGTGCTTGCCGCGGTCGGTATCGCAGCGCCGACCGGCTCGCTCGATCGTGCCTCCGCAGGACCGGCCACGGCCATGGCGCGCCCGTGGAGCCCTCGCCCGCTGTCCCAGCCGCTGTACGACGTCGCACCACCGTCGACGAATCCCGCAGCGCAGATCCGCGTCATCACTGCGGCGGACGGCGTCGAGATCTACACCGAGACCTACCTCCCGGTGGCGAAGGACGGGCACCAGCCGCCCAAGCGCATACCCACGGTCCTGTACATGTCGCCCTACCTCGAGACGGACAGCAACCTGCTCTTCGAGGACATCGCCGCGCGCGATCACCTGGTCCCCCGTGGCTATGCCTTCACGTTCGCCCACCAGCGGGGCACCGGGGAGTCGGGCGGCTGCTGGCAGGCGATCGGCTCGAAGGAGATCGACGACGCAGCGCGGGTGATCGAGCACCTCGGCCGCGACGCGCCCTGGTCGAACGGCCGGGTCGGGATGTACGGCATCTCCTACATGGGTGACATCCAGGTCGCCGTGGCCGGCCGCGGCGACCCGGGCAAGACGAAGTACTTGAAGGCCATCGTCCCGGCGGCCGCCATCGGCGGTCAGTACGAGGTCAACTTCTTCGACGGCGTCCCTCAGGCGACGGGGATCACCGCAGGGAACTTCGCCTTCAACACGGCGATCGTCTCGTCGTACCGGCAGTCGACATCGCCGCTGCAGGTGCCGGCCCGTCTCGCCTGCCGCGACCAGGAGCTCGCCGCGGACCTGGACCTTTCCGGGGACGTGAACGAGTGGTGGCAGGACCACGAGTATCGCGCCGCAGCGGCACAGATCCGGGTGCCGACCCTGCTCATTCACGGATTCGCGGACGTCCAGAAGGACCCGGCACCGCTGTTCGAGAACCTTCCCCGCTCGACGCCTCACAAGCTCATCACGGGCTGGTGGGATCACGCGTACCCCGACTCCGACGAGGAGGACGGGCGCATGGTGCGCCCCGAGTGGGCCCGCGCCGACTGGCTGGACGCATCCACCGCCTGGTACGACCGGTACCTCAAGGGGCTCGCGACGGGCGTCGAGGGATGGCCGCAAGTCCAGGCCCAGGGCTCGGACGGACAGTGGCGGGCCGAGCCGAACTGGCCGGTGACGGGCGGCCCGGTGGGCCAGCTCGCCCTCGGCCCCGACGGAGCGCTCGGCGCGACTCAGCCGCAGGGATCGACCGCGTACACCGAGACGCTCACGTGGACCAACGAGCTGGCGAGCCAGCTCGCGGTGTTCGAGACGACGCCCGTCGCCGGCCGGCTGCAGCTGACGGGTCAGCCCGTTGCCGACCTGTGGGTGTCGCTCTCCCAGCCCGACGCGCACATCGCCGTCCGACTGGAGGTCCTGAACGCGGAAGGGCAGCCGGTCCTCAACGAGTTCACCGTGGGAACTCGCTCGGCCCAACATCTGGAGCCGTTGGAGCGGAACCGATTCGTCCAGACCACGGGCGTGGCGGCTCCGGTCGGGGCACCGATGCGGGTCCAGGTGCGGTTGGACGTCATCGACCTGGTCGTCCCGCCTGGAGGACGGTTGCGGATGACGGTGGCGGGCTCGGTCCGCAACGAGGTCCCTGGCTTCACCCTCGACCCGAGCGCCTTCTACATCGTCCCCGCGGCGCAGTACGCGGCATCGCCGTTGCTCTACTACACGAAGTCGTCCGGCGCGGGGACGGCCGTGACGATCCACCACGACTGCGCACACCCGTCGGCGCTGCGATTCCTGATGCCCCGGGCGCGGCCGGACTTGCTCAACGTGCGCGAGAAGACGGAGACAGGAACGCTCCGGACGATCACTGTGCCGACCCCCCGCACCGACGGCGGAGGAGTGGCCCGCGCCAAGGTGTGCGGCGCGAGCCCGCTCCGGCTCGCGAACTTCGGCGCCGCTTCTCCCTAGCGGCGACGGCTACCCGCGGCCTCGCACCTGCGACGACCAGAGTGAGCCGGGCAGGGCTCCCCCGCGTTAGTCATGGCACGGGGCGCCGAAGTCGGCCGTTCCAACTTGTATCGTGTAGCGATACGCGAAACGGTCCTGAACGTGGTCGTCAGCTTTCGGCACGAGGGTCTGGAGCGGCTGTATCGCGACGGTTCGAGAAATGGTGTGCAGACGGCCCACGTCCCGAAGCTGCTGCGCATCCTGTCGACGCTGGACGTGGCGCAAGCCCCTGACGACCTGGCGATCCCCTCCTTTCGGACACATCCGTTGAAGGGCGATCGGGCGGGTCATTGGTCGATCTGGGTGAACGGGAGCTGGCGGGTCACCTTCAGGTTCGTCGAGAACGATGTCGAACTCGTCGACTACCAGGACTACCACTGAGCGAGAGGTGAGGATTGTGGTGATGAAGAGCCCGGTGCACCCTGGCGCGGTTCTGCGCGAGGACGTGTTGGCGGACCTCGGCCTGGGCGTGGGTGAGGCCGCGTCGCGGCTCGGAATCTCGCGGGTAGCGTTGAGCAGGGTCCTGCACGAGCATGCCCGGATCAGCCCGAACCTGGCGGTGCGTCTGGAGAAGGCTGGGGTGGGGACCGCGCGCGCTTGGTTGGCGATGCAGTCAGCGCACGACCTGGCCGCTGAACGGGCTTCCGGGTCGCCGAAGGTTCGTCGCCTTAACGACGTCGCCTGACATTCGCACACTCGTGGGGCAGGCAGGGCTCGAACCTGCGACCCAGGGATTATGAGGGCGCCGGATCGCGGGATTTCTGCTGCCGCGCAGTGCATCTGAGCAGGTCACGTGTCGTGTGACCATGCCGCCGATGATGGCACGTGCCGGGACGGGTCGCGAGGTGTGTGAGCAAAGTGTGAGCCCGATCCGGAGCACGATCGCCCCCTGATGCCACAATCAGACTCTGATGTCCGTACAGAAGGAAGTCGAGCACCAGCCGCCGAGCGCGCGCCGTCGGCCACATGCTGTCGTCCCGCTCATCGAGCTGACCGGGCCGTTCGACGGCGTGATCACCCTCCCCGCGCACGTCGACTGGAGTGTCCAAAGTCAGCAGTACGACGTGTCTGACGTCCGACGGCGGCGGGTGGCTTACGAGCGCTTGTTACGAGAAGGCCTGCCGGACGATCTACGACAGCTCGTCAACCGGGACCGGCTCGCTGAGGACTTCGCACACCTGTACCTACCCGACCACGTCCGCGAGGCCTGGGCTGTTCTCCTTCGCGGCGCCGGGCTTCCGGCCGCCTGACCGGTGCTCACCCCGCTACAAGAGCGCGTGGCAAGGTTGGTTGGCGCGCTGCCGGAGCCGGGCGAACTCGCCCTCGCCGGAGGGGCGGCCCTCATCGTCGCCGCGATCGTCGACCGGCAAACCCGGGATCTCGACTACTTCACCCCTGACGCCAGCGCGATGCCCCATCTCCGGCGACAGCTCGAAGCCGCGCTCGTCGGGGATGGCCTGACGTTCAGCTTGCTCCGCGAGGCGGAGACCTTCCTTCGGTACGAGGTGTCCGACGGACACGAGCACGTCCGGCTCGACTTCGCGCAGGACGCACGCCTCCACGACGTCGTGACCACCCGTCTGGGCCCGGCCCTCGACCCGCGCGAGCTGGCCGCCGACAAGGTGCTCGCGCTGTGGGGACGGGCCGAGGCGCGGGACTTCGTCGACGTAGACGCGCTCGTGGCCAGGTTCGGCTGGGAAGCTCTACTTCGCTGGGCGGCGGAGAAAGATGCCGGCTTCGACGTCACCCACTTCGTGGAATCGACGGCGGCGTTTCACCGGTTGGACGATTCTGACTTCGATCTCACCGACGACAGCTACGCGGCGCTGCGCCACAGGGTCCTCTCGTGGCCCCCTGCCATCACCGACACGCCACGTACTTGAGCTCCAACTCCGTCCGCCGACGTTGCCAGTGGGGCATCCAAGTGGAGCAGGCAGGGCTCGAACCTGCGGCCTAGGGATTATGAGTCCGCGATGACTCGTGTCGGCTGGTGCCGTTGAGTCCATTACCGCAGGTCACGTGCCGTGTAGTCGCATCTCCGTGCCGCCGCGTAGCGGCGTGACACGCCCAGTTTGCCAGCAACTTGCCAGCCGTGGAAGCCCTTCCTCCATCGCGCTGAAACCGGCCGCGCGCTGAGTGCTGGAGCGACTTCCGCTCGTCTGCCGTGGCACCTTTCACACCGCCGTAAGGTCGGTCTCCAGTTCAGGCGTTCGCATCGAGTTGGGGGCGTCGAGGACGGCGAACACGGCTGGCCACTCGCCTAGGTCCAGACGAATTCGACGGCTACGCCGGCGACGTAGACGCGTCGCTCTTGGGGGCCGGGGAGCCTCGTGCCGCGCCGCGGGTCGCCAAGGTGAGCACTAGTGCACCCAAGCCCGCCGCGACGGCGGATGCGGCGAGGACGGAAAGCTTCGCGGCGTCGATGAGGCGTTGGTCGTCGAATGCGAGGTCGGTGACGAACAACGACACCGTGAAGCCGATGCCCCCGAGCGCAGCGACTCCGCCGACAGATGCCCAGTTCGCGCTGGCTGGCAGTCGCGACCCGCCGAAGCGCACCGCGATCGCGGTGGCGCCCAGGATGCCGACCACCTTGCCGAGGACGAGGCCCGCGGCGACGCCCAGTGCGACGGTCTTCGTGCCAGGTCCGGTCAGGGCGTCAGGGTCGATGCGGACGCCCGCGTTGGCCAGGGCGAAGATCGGCACAATGAGGAAGCTGCTGAGCGGATGCAGCAGATGTCCCACACGCTCGGCGGGCGACACGGTCTCGGCCGCGATGCTGGTCAGGAGACGGATCTCCTCGGCCGATGGCTCGTCCGACATGTCCAGCGTCCATTCGCTTGCAACGTCAACGGGCGCGAGTGGTTGCGCGGGAGCGAGAAGGCCGAAGGCAACTCCGGCCAACGTCGCGTGCACGCCGGACTCGAGAAGCGCAAGCCAGGTGCCCGCGCCGAGCGCGACGTAGATGGGCATCCACCGGACGCGGCTCCTCTTGGCGAGAATCGTGGCAGCGATGCAGGCGAGCGCAACCACGAACGGCACGACCCCGAAGTCGTCGGTGTAGAACACGGCGATCACCGCGATCGCGCCGATGTCGTCGACGACGGCAAGGCTGAGCAGGAACACCTTCAGCCCGGGCGCGATGCGTGATCCGAACAGCGCGAGGACGCCGAGTGCGAAGGCGATGTCCGTGGCCATCGGTATGCCCCAGCCGGATGCTCCGTCCCGGCCTGCGGTGATCAGGAGGTAAACACTCGCCGGGACGACCATCCCGCCCAGCGCCGCGACCGCGGGGAGCGCCGCTGCGCGGCGGTCGCTGAGCTCCCCGGTGACGAGCTCACGCTTGATCTCGAGGCCCACCACCAGGAAGAAGATGGTCATCAACCCGTCGTTGATGAAGTGGTGAAGATCCCCGGAGAATCCGACGGCTCCGATGCGCAGCTCGACGTGGGTGTGCCACAACGACACGTAGGTGTCCTGCCAGGGCGAGTTGGCCCAGATCAGCGCAACGACGGCCGCGACGACGAGCACGATGCCACCGGAGGCTTCCGTATCGACGAACCGTCGCACTACCGGCGGCAGCGTTCGACGGGCGAGAGCACGCTCCTTATCGCCGACGTGGACGACTCCCCTGCCGCCGCTCAGATCGTCCTCCTCTGTGACGCGGAAACCACCGTGGTCCACATCATGTCAACGCTGCACGGTCGCGTCGTAGTCGTCTCGTCGCAACGGCGTGGACGTCAGCGAGCCGTCTTCGCGTGGCAACTGGACGGTCTCCCCTGCTACGAGGAGGCGCACTGAGGTGACGTCTGGAATCTCGGTGAGCGAGAACACGATCTGTGCGATGGCCAGGATCTGCTGCTCGCTGCCGACCGAGGTGAACTCGTTCGTGAGGTCGAGCGTGATCGAGCCACCTTCGGTCGATACCGCGCGAACCTCTGTGACAGGTGGGATGGCCGTCCGCAGCCCACGGCTCGCCTCATCGCCGACGGGCCCGAGGATGAGCGCTTCCACCACCTGAGCAGGTGAGGGCGCCTGGACCGTGCGGCGTGTCGTCACGGCGACACGTGAGCCACGCACAAGGTAGAGGCGCATCGAGCGCGTGCCTTGGACGTCGGGGCTGGGACTGTCGTCCTGCTTGAGCAGATCGAAGGGAACCTCAGCCGTGGGAAGCGACCTCGGCGCCGCGTCTCGGGGAACCCCACAGCCGATCATCGCGAGGGTCGAGCACAGTGCTGCGATCATGCCGCTACGCATCGTGCACCGCCGGCAGCTCCACGATCGCCCTCGCTCCGCCGCCGGGACGTCCCTCGATCCACACACGCCCTAAGTGAACACGGACATGCTCGTGGACGAGTGCGAGGCCGAGCCCGACCCCCCCGACGTCGCCGCGGCGCCCACTGGCCTCACCTCGGTGGAACCGTGCGAAAACCGCTTCCCGCTGGTCAGGCGCGACGCCTGGCCCGATGTCGTCGACCTCGATCCGGACGAGGTCGCCGACGCCCCTCACGCCGACTCGGACGACGCCCCCGCCGTGTGCATCGGCGTTGTCCAGGAGGTTCACGATGACTCGCTCGAGCCGACGCTTGTCGACCCGGGCGAGGGTGCTTCCCCCGTCGGCGTCGAGAGTCACCGGCGAGTCACGGACGGCGAGCACCCGCGCGACGAGTTCGAGAACGTCCACCTGGTCGAGGACGAGGTCGGGAGCCCCGGTCTCAGCCCGGGAGATCTCCAGGAGGTCCTCGACGAGCCGCGTGAACCTCGCCAGGTCGGTGGACAGCAGGTCCAGTGCCGTCTGACCTCTCGCCGACAGCTCGTGACGTCGCCGCTCCAGGACGCGAACCGCCGACATCAGGGTTGTGAGCGGCGACCTGAGCTCGTGGCTCACGTCGGATGCAAAGCGGGCGTCGCGCTCGATGCGCTGTTGGAGAGCGTCGACCATCGAGTTGAACGAGTGCGCGAGGGTCGCGAGCTCGCCGTGAACATCGGATCGGAGGCGCCGAGTGAGGTCACCCTGGGAGATCGCGGCAGCCGTTGCCGCCACCTCGGTGAGCGGGTGTAGGACTCGACCGCTCGCCCACCGGCCGGCCAACGCGCCAACAGCCGTCGTGGCCGTCGCCGCCACGAGCAGGGCGGTGCCCACGACGCGCAGCGTCCGGTTCAGCTCGTTGATCGCGAACAGCTCGAAGTAGAAGCCGTTGACAGCGGGCAACGGCACGCCCACGGCCAGCCGCGGCGCTCCGGAGTCGGTTCGATAGAACTGCCGTGCGGGCGCACCTTTCTCGATGACAGCGGCTTGGAACGCCGGGGGAAGTGTGTCGGGCCCTGAAGCGACTGATGTGCCGTACCACTCCCCGTCGTGCAAGACCAACGACTGCGAGCCTGCGGGCGTCTCGAGCGAGCCGAGGAGGCTGGGCACGTCGGACTCCGTCGCCTGCAGGCCAGACCGGACCAATCGTGCATTGACATACGTCTGGCGTACGGCGAGTGACTCTCGCTGACGAACCAGGTACCGGCGAGTGACGCCGTAGGTCAGCACGGCGAGCACCGCGGAAGTGAGCAACGCGCCAAGGGCGAACGCCGCGGTCACTCGCGCGCGCAGGCTCCGGTGCGGGGCCAGACTCATCAAGGCGCGACGATCTTGTATCCCATGCCCCGGATCGTCAGCAGTACCTGCGGGGACGCAGAGTCGAGCTCGATCTTCGTGCGGAGGCGCCGCACGTGGACATCGACGAGCCGTGCGTCACCGAAGTACCCGTATCCCCACACTCGCTCGAGCAGCTGCTCGCGGCTGAGCACCTGACCGCGGTGCTCTGCCAGGACATTCAGCAGTTGGAACTCCGTACGGGTCAGGTGGACCTCCTCGCCGCGGACCCGCACGGTCGCCTCCGCGGCGTTGATCTCCACATCCCCTAGCGAAATGGACGCCGAGGCCGGACCTTCACGCTGGCCTCTCCTGAGGAGCGCGCGGATGCGGGCGGCCAGCTCCTTGGGCTCGAACGGCTTGGTGACGTAGTCGTCGGCGCCGGCTTCAAGCCCGGCGACCACGTCATGGGTGTCGGCTCGCGCTGTGACCATGATCAGCCCCACCGCGCTCACCCGGCGGATCTGCCGGCAGACCTCAAAGCCGCTCATCCCCGGCAGCATGAGGTCGACGAGCACCACATCGGGCTCCGCCTGGGTCATCGCGATGAGCGCGTCCTCGCCGCTCGGAGCCTCGACGACGTCCCATCCTTCGTCCTCGAGCCCGAGCCGGACGGACCCGCGAATTCGCGCGTCGTCCTCGACAAGAAGCACTCTGGTCATCTCCAGCATCTTGCCCGACTTCGGAGGAAGCCGTCAGACCGCTGCCCCGCAGCTCGCGACGAGCAGGTCGCGACCTGTACCCCCGTAGGTGCGGATTGATACGCCGTCCGCGATCCGGTTGGAGAGCTTGCGACACGCTCCGATGGCCCACGCGCCCTCTGTGGTGAATCCCGAGACAGCATCGAGATCCAGCTCGAGCCGATCGACTGTGTGCATCGCGGCAGCCGCGGCACGCAGGAGGACTCGCGCGGCATCAGCGTCGAGCACCCCGCTGACACCAAGGCGCAGCACCCGAGGGCGGGGGAAGGACAGGTCGAGCTGGAAGTCAGCCATGTGAGCAGCATGCGCGCGCCGTGCTGCAACCGCGTTGCACGCACATGACGGTCTCGTGACGAGATTTCGTCACACAACCGCAAAGGGCTGGAGGGCTCGTCGTCACACCCGCGCGTGACTCTGGGAGGAGAGGATCTCTACGAGGAGGCGCTGTGACTGTTCTCGACCTGCGAACCACGTCCAAGCAGGTGAGCGTTGTTGTTGTCGAGGAAGGCGCCGCGGTGGTGTACCTGCGTGGGGAGATCGATGTCTGCAGGGCCGCCGAGTTGCGGGAGCATCTGGCCCAAGCGGACGCATCGGGGGCGCAGACCGTCGTCGTGGACCTGAGCGAAGCCTCGTTCGGCGATTCATACGGAGTAGTTCTGCTGCTTCGCGCCTCGGCCCGTGCTCTGAGCCGAGGAGCTGCCTTCACCGTTCGCTCGCCGAGTCAGCAGGCGAGACGGACGCTTTACGCGACGGGCCTGATACGACGCTTCACCGTCGATGGGTGTCCGTGAGCGACCAGGTTCGCCCGCTTCCACCGAGAGTCGTCGAGTTCGTCGCGCGGAACATCACATCGCTGCTTCAGCTCGAAGCACTGTTGCTGGTGTTCGAAGGTGGCCGGCGCACCAGAACAGCTTCGCAGCTCGCGGCGGAGATGTACGTGCCGGCGAGCGCGTTGACCGGATGGCTGGACGGGTTCGTCTCCACAGGGTTCTGCGAGCGCGTCGGCGACGAGTACTGCCTGCCGGACAGCCAGGACGTATACGAACTCCTGGCTGAGGTCGCCGACTGCTATGTCCGTCGCCGGATCTCCGTGAGCCGGCTGGTCTTCGGTGCCACTGCACGGGACGCCCGCGCCGCGTTCTCCGACGCCTTCCGCATCCAGAAGGACCACTGATGGCTACGGCTGTGTACTTCCTCTGCGCAGCGACCAGCGTGGCGTGCGCGGCGCTGCTGCTGCGGTCATGGCGAGCTGCGCGCATCCCCTTGCTGATGTGGAGCGCACTCGGCTTCACGGGCCTCGCAGTCAACAACGTGCTGCTGTTCGTCGATCGGATCGTCGTCCCCGCACGAGATCTCACGCTCGCACGAGATGTGTCCGGACTCGCGGCACTCGCGGTGCTCACGTTCGGGCTCATCTGGGAGTCCAAGTGAGCGAGTTCCTCCAGGGCGCTACCGCGGCGTGCGGCTTCGTGATCTGCGTCTTCTTCATCCGCTACTGGCGTGACACCGGCGACCGGCTCTTCGCCGTGTTCGCCACCGCATTCGCGATGCTCGGTGCGAGCCGCATCGTCCTAGCGACACTCGACCAGGACTCCGAGGCCCGCACCTGGGTCTACGCGCTTCGTGCTGCCGGTTTCCTGGCGATCGCCGCAGCGATCGTCGACAAGAACGTCTCGGACCCGTCGCAATGATCGGATGCCGGCCGGAGCCGGACGGGTAATCTGCTGGTCCAGATGAGCGACGTTCCGTTCCGCCGTGTGCAGCGCACCGACGGCTACCTGGCCATCGAAGATCATGGGCTGATCGGGGACGGAACCACCGCGGCACTCGTCGGCCGGGACGGCTCCATTCCCTGGTTGTGCGTTCCCCGGTTCGACGACCTCCCGCTGTTCTGCGGCATCCTCGACTCCGCGCGCGGCGGGGCTTTCCGACTCGCACCCACAGAGATCCGCGAGTCCCGGCAGTACTACGTAGCCGATACGGCTGTGCTCGTCACGGAGATCCGCTCACAGACTGGGATCGTCCGAGTGACGGACTGCCTCGCGGTGCACGGTTCCGCTGACCTCGTGAAGCCAGTGGCCGCCGCAACTGGCCAGCTGCTCCGCGAGGTTCGAGGCCTGCAGGGGTCGACCACGATGACCGCCGACGTCGCGCCCCGCGGGGGCGCGGTGCCGTGTCCACGCGCCGGAGGACTCCACGTGGTCCTGCCGGACCGGCCGGACCTCGACGTGCAGCTGGACTCCACCGTTCAGCTGCAAGGCCTACGGACGAGGTTCGACGTCAATGCCGGGGACGTCGCGTACTTTCGGTTGACCTGGGGTGACCTTCCTCAGGAGGGCCCAGACCCGGCTGACTGCCGCCAGCTGCTGCGCTCGACGGTGGAGGCTTGGCGTCGCTGGACGGCCCACCTGTCGTATGACGGTCCGCAAGCTGACCTCGTGCACCGGTCGGCGTTGACGCTGAAGATGCTCGACTACTTCGCCAGCGGTGCACTCGTCGCGGCTCCGACGTCGTCCCTGCCGGAAGCGATCGGCGGCGTTCGGAACTGGGACTACCGGTTCGCCTGGGTGCGAGACGCGGCCTTCTCGGTCTATGCGCTGCGACGCGTTGGCATGACCGCTGAAGCGTCGGGCTTTCTCACCTGGGTCCTCGACGCCATCAGCCGGGACGGCGTAACGAGCGTGCTGTACACCCTTGATGGCACACAGCCGCCGGCCGAGCGCATCGATCCCGAGCTGGAGGGATACCGAGGGTCCTCCCCCGTCCGCTGGGGAAACGCGGCGGCGGACCAGCGCCAGCACGACGTGCTCGGCGAGGTTCTGGACTGCGCGTACCAGTGGTCGGCTCACGGCGGTTCGCTCAACCGCGCTCGATCACGGCTCGTCGAGCTGGGCACCCGCGCGCGGACGCGCTGGAACGAGCCCGACCACGGCATCTGGGAGGTGCGCACCCCGGGCCGGGTCTTCACCTACTCAGCCGCGATGTGCCACGTCGCGGTCGACCGCTGCGCACGTCTCGCCGAACCCCTGGCGCTCGGTGGCGAATCGGCGGCGTGGCGTCGTGATGCCGAGGTGATCCTCAAGGCGATCGTCAGCGACGCCTGGGATGAGGACCAGCAGTCGTTCACCGAACACCTCGGCGCGGGCGGCGGGCTCGACGCGAGCCTGCTCGCCCTCCCGCTTCGACGCGTAGTAGATGCGCGGCACCCGCGCATGGTCTCCACGGTCGACGCCATCCAGCGTCGACTCGGTGCTGGCGACGGGCTGCTCTATCGCTACCTGCCGGACGAATCACCGGACGGTGTCGGAGGGGAGGAAGGCGCGTTCCTGCTGTGCAGCTTCTGGCTGGTCGACAACCTGGCGCTTCAAGGTCGACTCGACGAAGCCCACGAGCTCTACGACTCGCTATGCGATCGGGCCGGTCACCTTGGCCTCCTACCGGAGCAGGTCGACCCCGCGACCGGTGCATTCCTCGGCAACTACCCCCAGGCGCTGAGTCACGTCGGCGTGATCTCCTCGGGAACGAACCTCGCTCGCGCCGAGCGCGCCAAAGCTCGCACGGTCCGCGGGAACTAGGCGCTCGTGGGAGTCGACGAAGGATTACTAGCGCTTTGCGGTTGTGTGACAAAGCCCCCACTCAGGTGGCTCACGCCGCCTCACGGGTATCGAGAGAGGACCCAATGACGACGGAGGAGTGATCATGACAATCGGTGGTGGTGTGTTCCTGCTCGCGCTCGGCGCGATCCTGGCGTTCGCGGTCGAGGCGTCGTTCCAAGGCATCGACCTGGCGCTCGTGGGCTGGATCCTGATGGTGGCCGGCGCGCTCGGCGTCGTATTCGGCGCTCTCGTTCAAGGACGCGGGGACCGGGCGACTGTGATCCATCGCCGAGAACTCTGAGCCGATTACCGAGCTCAGCCCACTCGTCACGACCCGTCGACCCGCCGACTCTTCGCGCGGGGTTCCGACGCTCTCGACATACGCTCCGCTCTGAGCCGTCACGTTCAGCGGAGACGGGTGCTGACAGGGGCTGAGGATGAGCGGTCGCGGACGGCGACACATCAACCGCGTCGCTAGCGGCGCCCGGGTTCCGCTCGCCGCGCTGGCCGGCGCGATCGCGGCGATAGCGATCGCCGGCCCGGTGACTGCCCGGATCGGGCCCTTCGACACCGCCGTCACTCCGCGCCCGGGGTGGAGCGGCGAGACCCGGGTGCTTCTTGGGCCACTCGGCTCGATAGCGCTGGACACCCACGACGCCCCCGTCGACGTGGTGATGCGTGTCGACCAGCTGCGCGTCGACGAGGCCGAACGAATCGTCCGCGACCCCTCCGTGCTGAACGCGCTGGAGTCGGAGCTCGTCGGTGATGCCCAGCGCGCCCTGCGGATACTCGCGTTACGCACGGTAGCCGTCAGTGTCCTGGGCGGCGCCGTCGGCGCGTGGCTCGTGCGGGCGCGGTGGCGTCTCGTAACAGGCGGCGCAGCTGTCGGAGCCCTTCTCCCGCTCAGCCTCGGCGCTGCCACTGCCATGACGTTCAACCCGGCATCAATCGCGGAGCCTCGCTACTCGGGATTACTCACGGTGGCACCGAACGCCATCGGTAGTGTCCAGTCGGTCGTAGACCGGTTCGACGACTACAGCGCGCAGGTCGCCGGGCTCGTCGGAAACGTCGCGGGCCTGTACCGCGCCGCGCAAGGTCTTCCCACAGCGGACCTCGGCGACGACACCATTCGCCTCCTGCACGTCAGCGACATCCACCTCAACCCGCAAGCGTTCAGCCTGATCGGGCAGCTCGTCTCGCAGTTCGATATCGACGCCGTGCTGGACACCGGTGACACCACCGACTGGGGTAGCCAGCCCGAGGCGCGGCTGCTCGGTGGCATCGGCGAGATCGGCGTCCCGTACCTGTGGGTCCGGGGAAACCACGACTCACCCGCGACACAGCAAGCAGTAGGCGCGCAGCCCAACGCGATTGTGCTCGATGGGCAGTCCGCCCTGGTCGACGGGGTGCGGGTGTGGGGAGTCGGTGACCCTCGGTTCACGCCCGACAAGGATCGGCCCACCGGACAGGACGTCGAGCGCGCAGCGGCCGAGGACTTCGCCCCGAAGGTCGCGCAGATGCTTCGATCGGAGTCCCCCCGTCCCGACGTCGTGCTCGTGCACGATCCACGGTTCGCCGCCGACCTCGACGGGCTTGTCCCGCTTGTGTTGGCGGGACATACGCACAAGCCCCGTCACGAACGCCACGACGGGACGATCCTGCTTGTCGAAGGCTCGACTGGGGGTGCGGGATTCCGAGCGCTCGAGGGAGAAGTGCCGCAGCCGCTCGAGTGCGCCGTGCTCTACCTCGATCCAGACACGAAGCGGCTGATCGCCTACGACCGGGTCTCCGTCGACGGGCTCGGTAGCAACGGCGCGCGCATCCAGAGAAAGGTCGTACGAGGCGCCGATCAGGACTGACCAGCTGGGATTCGCAACCGTCGGCCCCGGTCACCCTTCCGACCAGATGGCATTCACCTCAACCTGCCGCGCCGACCTGGCGTACGAGCCGCACAAGCCCTCAGGCCATCTACAGTGCGATGATCGCCCTACCCGAATAGAACGCTTCGTGAGATGCCGCACCGAGCCTCGCTAGGTCCGCGACCGCAACCCACGCCAGGGGAGACGAACCGTGCCCGGGACAGAACCTGAAGGCAAGAACGACCCACCGAAGCAGAGCAGCGCAATCGCTGATGGCCTGGGCTCACTCGGCAAGGGCCGACGGTTCCAATGGGGACTGGTGGCCGGCGCAACCGTCGCGGTCGCCGCCGCGCTGCTGGTAGTTCAGAACGGTCAGCGCACGACGGTGGAATGGCTGTGGCTCAACTTCGAGACGTCCCTATGGATCGTGCTCGCGGTGACGCTCCTCGCGGGGATGGCTATCGCCGAAGCCGGACGCCTGGCGTGGCACCGCAGTCGGACTCGCGCCGCGAGTCGGCGCGAGCTGCTGACGACAGCCCAACGCCGGCTGCGCCGAGACTGAGCGGAAAGATGCGCGGTCGCGTCCCCGAACGGCGCGAGGAGCATCCTGTCGTCGTCGACCAGGCCAGTCCCTCGTGGTTCGGATTGGACGCCCTCGACGACGCCGTTCCCAATTGGACGCCAGGGTGTGCGCGGCTGCGAGCATTCAGGCGGTGGTAGGCGGGATGCCGCTGACGACGAGCACCGGGCGGTACGTGTCGCGCACGACCCCGACCGCCACTGACGGATCGATGAGTCGCCGCAACGCCGACTTGTCGTGGGATCCGACGACGATCACATCGGCGTCGTGGTCTGCCGCGGCTGCGCAGATCTGTCGGACGGGGTCACCCGTGCGAACGATGACCTCGGGGTCAGGCACTCCGGCGGCGGTAGCTTCGTCCATGAGCAGGCGCTCGTCCTCCGCCTCCTCCTCCGCAGTGGGACTGAGCAGGCGTGGGTCCACCATCAGCGGGCCGACCGATCCGTAGGCGGCGCCGCCGACCCAGGCCGTCGGCATAGGCGACACATTTATCACAAGGAAGTCGGTGTCGGGGCACCCGGCAAACAGCCCGCGGCGATGCGGGCCGCTCGTGCCGAGATGGGCGAGTCGTCGAGTGCGATCAGTACCTTCATGGTGGTCCTACCTGGTCGTTGCGAGCGTCGGCCACGAGACGGTCAGGAGCGGCGAGCGTGTCGACCTGGCAGTCAGCCCGACCGCTCACCTGAGGCCATCCTCGACGGGGTTCGCACCTTGAGCTGCCGACCGCGCGAAACATCCATCCAACCGGTCGGAGCGTCGGGCCATGTGACACGCGCCTTCGATGAGCGCCACCGGAGTCCGGGTGAACGCTGATGACTGGACCGGTCGCCAGTGACTAATCGATGCCGACGTCACACTACCGCTCTCTACCGCTGATCGGAGTTCTGCTCGGGCAGACCTCGAGCGATGTCGGTGACAGAGTGTGTCTCGTGAGGGGCCACCGGCGACGCGCGATTATCGCAGGCAGCGGGCTGTCGGTGGCAAGTGGGTCCGGCTTGTGGTTGGTCTACGTCGTGACCGTGCGGACCGCGCCCGGCCGACAGTTCGGTGACGCCTCCTTGAGAGGCGCCAGCCTTACGAGCCGAGGACTCGCTGCTCCTGTTGACGCGATCTTGAGCGTCGTCTCTATCGCTTCGCTGACGGCAGGTATCGCCGGGATTGCGCTGATCGCCCTCTCGCGACTCGAGCGGCAGTGGGGCCTGTTGGCAGTCAGCCTCGTTGCAGCGGCCAACGCCACCACGTGGGTCCTGAAGAACCACGTGCTTTCCAGACCCGATCTCGGCTTTGCAGAGGTCACCCCCTCGACCCTCAACAGTCTTCCGAGTGGTCACGTGACGGCGGTTTTCTCCGTTGTCGTGGCAGTGCTGTTCGTGGTCCCCACTCACTGGCGCCGGGTCGCCGCGACAGCCGGCGGAGTGTGGGCTGGCCTCACGGGCTTGGCGGTGCTCTCCGCTGGTTGGCACAGGGCGGGTGACGCTGTTGCCGCGTTTCTAGTGGTCGGGACCTGGGCAGGCTTCGCCGCCGTGATCGCCGGAGCTCGGCTCACAGGCCCGTTGGTGCCGGAGATTCGCGACGGCGGCTCGCGCCGTCGGCATCGTGCCTGGGTGCTGAGGGCCGTGGCGGGAATCCTGAGCCTTCTACTGGCGGTCGCGCTGGTCCTGCTCCCCGCCTTGCGGGAAACGGCCGCCGGTGAGGTGTCGGCATTCGTCCTGGCCGGGCTGCTGGTGGTGGCGACCGCCGGTTACGTGCTTCGGACTCTTCTGACCGTGCTGGAACACTTCGACATCGGCACAGCGAGCGATCGCCGATCGCCGGCATCACTTTGACAACTCGCTCGTACACCTGGCCGAAGCAGGCGCGCTGTCGGTTGTGTCTGAATGTGTCGGGGATGACGGATGGATCGGTCTCAATCAGGAGCGCCAGCGACGATGCCGATGTCTTCCACGGTGATCGTCAGGCGCGCCCCGGTGATCGTGTAACTCGCTTCGCCGGCCTGGATGATGTCAACCGTCGGCGCCCACGGCGACGGGCAACCCACCGCGTCGATCGTCACATCACCGAACCGCATGCTGAGCCGGCCAACGGAGACCGCGAGGCGTGCCGAGGTGCAGCCTGGTGAGGTCGCCACGAGCGTGCCGTCGCTGCCGAACTCGAGGATGACGCGGCTCTGCTCCGGTACCGAAGACGCCACACCGGCACGCAGCACTGTGTCGACCCTCCAGCGCGTGCCGACGAGCGAGCGATCGGGATCGGCCACCCTCCGGTCGAGCAGGTGAAGCGTCGCATCGGCCGCCGCGAGGGTCAGATTGTCCCCGTTGAGAGCAACTCTCGTACCTCCCTGCAGGATGTCGGCCAGCCACTGGTCTTGGAGGTGGCGCGCCGCGTCGCAGCCGATGTCGGTCATCGTCATGCCGCCGAGAACCACAAGTCGGTCGTCGGAGACGCGGTACGGCGCACCCAGTGAGTTGCAGCCGGCTGTCACGCTCAGCTGGCCCCGTTCGAATGCGAGTCTGATCGTCGTCCCGGGCACGATCTCGCGGCCGACTACCGATTGCGCGAGGAAGACCCGCCCATCCAAGGGTCCCCGTTGTGCATCTGGCCTTGCGACGCCAGCCCCGCACCCTCCGATCAACAGGACCGCTACGAGCATCACCGTGCTCGGCAACACGACCATCCGACACCCACCCCGGGGCCTAACAGCGTGATCCACAACAGCTGACACTTTGGCCTCACCCCGGGTCGTAGAAACCGGTCGGCGCCTGACCTGCGGAAATACTGGTGGGGCAGGCAGGGCTCGAACCTGCGGCCAAAGGATTATGAGTCCGCGGTGGCTCATGTCGGCTGGTGCCGTCGAGTCCGTTACCGCAGGTCACGTGCCATGTAGTCGCTTCTCCGTGCCGCCGCGTAGCGGCGTGACACGCCTAGTTTGCCAGCAATCTGCCAGCACGAATAGCGGTTGGCGCCGTCGTCGCAGATCCGGCTCGCCATCTGCCGTTCCGGCATGCTGACAGCGTGGGCACCCTTCTGGCCGGAAGCATCGCGCGTCTCTTCGTCCTGAGCGAGGACTGCGCACCGGGCGGGTGCGGCGACCCGAATCGGTCGCTGAGCGAGTACGTCATGATCGTCGTTCTCGTCGTCGCTGGAACCTGCGCAGCCCTCGCGTTCGTCGCCGTCGCCCTGCAGCGCCTTGTAGGAGCAGCGCGACATGCGGCACGAGCGAACGCCGCTGGATGGTTGCTGCGGATCGCGGTTGGTCTTCTGGTCGGCGGCGCCGTACTCATAATCGCCGCCAAGACCTCCGCATTCTCCTCTCAGGGGTACGCGTGCGTCGGGGACGGACGCCGGATGCGCAGCGCGAGCGGTTCCTTTCTGGCCTCGGTGATCCCGGCATCCGATCCACTGCTGCTACCGGGTACACGGTGCGAACTCACCTTTGACGACGGGACGATCGAGACGGTCTTCTCGCCCTGGGAAACAGACCGCGGGGCAGCAGTCACTAGCGTCGTGCTCGCCAGTGCGGCCACGGCGCTTGCCCAGCATGTTGCCGGCCGGTTCATGAAGGAGCGCCAGACATCAAGCACCTTGGCAGTTCCTTAGGCGGCCCCTAGTCTCGGCAGATGGGTGACTCCGACAACGCGGTACGCCGGGCCTCGACCAGGTCCACGCAGCTGGTCGCGCGCACTGGGCCGACAACGACGGCCAGGGTCGTGCGAACGCTGTTCTTGCCGGGCTGAAGCTTCGCGACCTCCTAGACCCGCAGGCCGTGGTTGACGACATGCGAGCGCGTGGCCACGACGAGCGCAGCCTTGCCCGACTAGGCAAGATGATCGACTCGCTGGACCTGCTGCTCACGCCCGGGCCGCGGCCGCGCGTAGGGCCCTTCCGCTAGCCGTACGGATCCACCGCTTCTCTGATCTGCGGTCCACACCAACCTCTAGGCGCCCGGCTTCGGCCGCGGTGCCCGCGCACCGCGATGCGCCCGCCACAGCCCGCGTAGAGAGGCGAGCGCGACACGCAGGCGTCTCGCTCAGGGTGCGGTGAGGATTTCGAAAGCAGCGACGCCTTGGTCGCGGAGGGTGGTCGGAACGAGCAACCACGCCGCGCACTCGGGATCAGCAAGTTCCTTCGCTCCGCGCACTCGACTGATATCGGTGCGGCTCATCTCTGCCCGCAACTCGAAAGGATCGTCCACGAGGGAGCATATGAGTGCGAGGTCACGCTCATGTCGGGACTTTTCTCCGGGCAACGTGCAGGCACGGCCCTTGATGACGATCGCACCGAGCAGCGACGGGCGCGGCAAAAGCCCAACCCGTCCTTGGTGCCGAACTTCGACGAGCTCCGTGCGGTCGAGCGCCTGAGTCCCAGCAGGGACCTCGATCGTCCGGCCAGGCGGCGTCGTCGTGAGGTCCGTCCTCGGGCCCAGGCCCTCCGGTGCAAGCACGTCCACCGTTACCGGCCGATGCCCGGCTTCCCGCACATATCGGTGCGCGCGACCGTCCGGCGTTATCGCCTCAAGTGCGAAGCCGTAGCCCACTAAGGCCGCCACGAGACTACGGAGAGCGGTCTGGTCGGTGCGGACGTCGGCGACGATGTCGCCGTCCTGACTGATCTGCGGTGGCACCTGGCCGTGCTCTAGGGCGTGCAGCAACACCATCTGCCCTCCGATCAAGGTCCACCGGATTGGCAGTTGACCCAGGTCAAGCAAGAGGCTCCAGAGTTCGTCGACCGGTGACGCGAGTGGGGGGCAGGGTGACGATGCTCGTCACACCACGTCCCGAAGCCTCTCGCGCAGCAACCGTGCCCCTGCATCGACCGCACGGGGCTCGGGCGACTCGAGCAGATCCGCCGCGAGGGCCGCGGGACCGACCTCACGACTTGCGAACGGCCACACATCTCGCGGCAGTCGCACCAGCAGGTTGGCGCCTGCTGGAACCCTCTTGGCGTGCCATCGCTCAGCGAGTTTGGACCACTCCGCGGGACGGACGTAGACCTCCGCGATGGGGTCGAGGCCCATGAGATCCGCGCCGGCGGCGACCGCTCTATTGAGTCCCGCTGGTAGGGCCCCATTCCCATTCGCTTGCAAACGTCGCAGTGCAGCCGGATGGACCAGAACCGGCAGTACGTCACTTCGCGAGCGCAGTAGCGCGCGCCATTCGGCGGGGCTTGCGCCGTCGAGTTCGCGCACACGTGCTCGAACCTGGCTTCGGGCAACCGAAGACAGCCACGGTGCTGAGCCACCGTCGAGGATGTCGAGCAATCCCCACGCGCGCGCAGGCGCCATTGGACGTCCGGACGCCCGCGGGTGCGCGGACCAGTCCGCGAGGGCGTTGGCGTCGATGAGCCAGAGCCGACCGCTGCGTCGCGCGTTGAGCCGACCGGCACGCAACAACTGCTCGACGCGTGAGCGGTCAACTTGAAGTCGCGACGCGACTTCGGCTACCGACAGATCCACGAGATCTCCTTACAAGAACCCTCCGATTTATCAGAGGCTTCCTGTAATGGTATCGGCTTAAGAATGGTACATCAAGCATCCGGTTGAACGGATGCTTCATGTAAGACTACGCGTGCCGCTGGGCGACAGCCAATGCATCGGACCTTGTAGCCGTCCGCGGAGGCCGCAACGCGGCGTCAGGCCTGGACCAGGGACGGATGGCCGTGCGCCGCGCGGCGGGCGCCGAGCCGCGAGATTTGTTAGAAGATGTGCGCTACGCCACGAACGGACATTGCCGATGACAGCCGAGCCGCCTCAGCCAGATGAGATCGCCGAACCCGCCCCGCCCGGCCCGGCTTCGTCGGGCCGGCGCGTGGTGGGCGGTGTTCTGACCCGCCGCGACGAGGTCAAGGACGACGGGCGGCGCATCTCCTTCTATGACCAGATCACCGCGTGACCGAGCGACGACGGGACCCGCTGACCGGCGAGTGGTCGACGTTCGCCACGCATCGCCAGGAGCGTACGTTCCTGCCGGCGGCCGATGCGTGCCCCCTCTGCCCCAGCCGCGACCCCGGCGCACCGACAGAGGTCCCCGCGGAGTCCTACGACCTGGTGGTGTTCGACAACCTCTTCCCGTCGCTGTCGTCGACACCGCCGGCTCCGGAGACCAAAGGTGAGGGGTTCTACGAGGTCGAGCCGGCGGTGGGCGCGACCGAAGTGGTCCTCTACACGCCAGACCACACGGCGACGCTCGCCGACGTCGGGGTCGACCGGCTGACTCGGCTGATCGAGGTGTGGACCGACCGCTACGAGGTGCTCGGCGCCCGCGACGAGGTCGACTACGTCTTCGTCTTCGAGAACAAGGGCGAGGCGATCGGGGTCACCCTGCACCACCCGCACGGCCAGATCTACGGCTACCCCGAAGTGCCCCCTCGACCGCGGTTGGAGCTCGAGACCGCGCGGCGTCACCACGCCGGCACCGGGCGATGCCTGCACTGTGACGTGGTCGCGCACGAGGTGACCGTCGGAACTCGGGTTGTTGTCACTGGGTCGGCGTTCGTCGCGCACGTGCCGTTCGCCAACCGCTTTCCCTACGAGGTTCATATCGTTGCGCTCGATCATGTCGGCTCACTCGCTGAGCTCGACGACGCGCGACGGCGCGACCTGGCCGAGGTGCTCGACGCGCTGCTCAAGGGATACGACCGGCTCCACGGCTTCTCTCTCCCGTACGTGCTCTCCGTGCACCAGACACCGACCGACGGAGGTGACTGGGCCGCGATCAGCCACCTGCACGTCGAGATCACGCCGATGCACCGGTCCCCGACGAAGCTCAAGTACCTCGCCGGCAGTGAGGTTGGGGCCGGCGCCTTCATCGCCGACATGTCGTCAGAGCAGGGCGCGGAGGCGCTGCGGCGCGCGATGTGTCCCGGTGCGCGCGGGTGACGGGCGAAATCATTCCCGCGGCGTACCGCAGGTTCCAAGGTAGGTACGGCGGTCGGCCCGACGGCCAGTGGACCGCGCCCGGTCGGGTCAACCTCATCGGGGAGCACACCGACTACTCCGGCGGCTTCGTCCTGCCGATCGCGATCGACCGGCGGACCGGCGTCACCGCCCGGTCCCGCGACGACGGCGTGTTCAGGGTCAGCTCGGCACAGCTCGGGGACGCCCCCGCCGTCGTCGTGGCCGACCTCGAGCCGGGGCCGATGGCCGGCTGGTGGGCGTACGCCCACGGGATGGCCTGGGCGTTGCGGGAGCTCGGGGTGTCACCGCTCGGCGCCGACGTCCTCATCGACACCGATGTGCCCCTGGGCGCCGGCCTGTCGTCGAGCGCGGCGCTGGAGGTGGCCGTCGGCCGGGCGCTCGCCGACCTCGCCGGCGCCCTCGTCGAGCCGGCCGCTCTCGCGATGTGCGCACAGCGGGCCGAGCGGACGTGGACCGGCACCCCTTGCGGAGTGATGGATCAGATGGCCTCGAGCTGCGCCCGCGCCGGGCATGCGCTCCTGATCGACACGCTCTCCCTCGACATCGAGCACGTCCCGTTCGACCTCGAGGCTCGGGGGCTGGAGATCGCCGTCGTCGACACGCGCGTCCGGCACGCGCACGCCGGCGGGGAGTACCCGCGCCGGGTCGAGCAGTGCGCGGCCGCAGCAGCGGTCCTGGGGGTCGAGCGGCTGCGTGAGGCCACCCCGGAGTCGGTCGATGCCGCTGCTGACCGGCTCGGCGAGTTGCTCCACCGACGAGCTCGGCACGTGGTGACCGAGAACGCCCGGGTCCTCGAGGCAGCGACGATCATGCGGCAAGGAAGCCTCGAGGACATTGGCCCGCTGCTCGCAGCGTCCCACGCGTCACTCCGGGACGACTTCGAGGTGTCCGTCGCCGAACTCGACACCGCCGTGGCGGCGGCGCTGGCAGCGGGCGCCCTCGCCGCGCGCATGACCGGCGGCGGCTTCGGCGGCTCGGCCATCGCGCTCGTCGAGGCCGGGCGCGCCACGGCGCTCGCCGCATCCGTGCGTGATGCGTTCGAGGAGGCCGGCTTCCGAGTGCCGGAGGTCTTCACCGCCGGGCCCGCCGGCGGTGCTAGGAGGCAGTGGTGAGCGAGCTGACGGAGAAGCGGCGACGGGTTCACGACCTGCTGGCCGCGCTCGACCTGGACGCCCTGGTGCTGCGCAGCCCGGGCAACGTCGCGTGGTACACGGGCGGCGGACGGAGCCACGTCCTCGCTCTGCAGGACGTCGGCACGGTCGACCTGGTCGTGACGGCCGGCGGGGAGCGCGTGGTGGTGCCGCGCAACGAGGTCGACCGGATGCTTTCGGAGGAGCTCGGCGAGCTCGACCCGGACGTCCACGTCGTCGGCTGGGCGGAGGACCGCGTGGCGGCGCTGCCGAGTGGCCCCCGGGTCGGGTTCGACGTCGCGCCGCCCGGAGCGCGGGACGTCGCAGGCGATGTCGAGGTGCTGCGCAGGTCGCTCACGACGTGGGAAGTGGACCGCTACCGCTCGCTCGGCAGGGATGTCGCCAAGGTCTTCACCGACGTGGTGTCGGACGCCGAGCCGAACGACACGGAGCGGGCGCTGGCCGCCGCGCTCGGCGGTGCGCTGCTCGAGATCGGCGCCGACCCGATCGTCCTGCTGGTGGGCGGCGAGCCGCGGATCGCGAAGCACCGCCACCCGCTGCCGACCACCGGAAGACTGGGCGGCCTTGCCATGGTCGTTGCCTGCGCCCGGCGGGACGGCCTCGTCGCGGCGCTCACCCGGCTGGTGGCCTTCGGCGGTCTCACGCCGGAGCTGACCGACTCGTACGCGCGCCTGCTCGAGGTCGAGCGGGCGTTCCTCGAGGCGACGCGCCCGGGCAGAGACGTCGGCTCTGCCTACCGATCCGGTGCGGCGGCGTACGCCGTGCACGGCTTCCCCGCCGACGAGGCGGAGCGGCATCACCAGGGCGGGCCCATCGGCTACTTCGCCCGTGACTACGTGGCGACCGCGGACACCTCGGCGGTCGTGGCGACGGCGCAGGCCTTCGCCTGGAACCCCAGCGTGCCCTCGTTGAAGGTCGAGGACACCGTTCTGGCCGGATCAGACTCGACGGAGGTGCTCACCGTCGACCCCCGGTGGCCGACGGCTATCGTCGGGGGCCTGGCCCGGCCGCTCGTCCTCTCGCAGTAGCGGACCCGACCGCGCTCAGTCGAACTCACCTGCTGCTAGGCGGGCGCGCAGCTCCGAGCGGCGGATCTTGCCGGACACCGTCTTCGGCAGCGCGTCGACGAAGTGCACCTCGCGCGGGTACTTGTACGGCGCCGTCACGGTCTTCACGTGGTCGGCGAGCTCTGTCGCGAGCTCGGGGGAGCCGGCGTACCCGTCCGCCAGAATGACGAATGCAGTGACCCGCTCGGTCCGCTCCGGATCGGGCCGGCCGACGACCGCCGCCTCGACGACGGCAGGGTGCTCGACCAGCGCGCTCTCCACCTCGAACGGGCCGATCCGGTACGCCGACGACGTGATCACGTCGTCCGATCGACCCTCGAACCAGAAGTAGCCGTCCTCGTCCTTCGCCGCCTTGTCGCCGGTGAAGTACCAGCCGTCGCGGAACACCAACGCCGTGGCTGCCGGGTCGCCGACGTACTCGCGGAACAGGCCGAGCGGCCGCGGCTCGGTACGCACCGCGATGTTGCCCACCTCGCCCACGGGGACCGGTCCGCCGAAGTCGTCGACGACGTCGACGTCGTAGCCGGGCGCAGGCTTGCCCATCGACCCGGGACGAACGGGGACGCACCGGTAGTTAGCGACCAGGTTGGTCGTCTCGCTCTGGCCGTAGCCGTCGTAGACCGTGAGCCCGCCGGTGCCCTCGCGCCACGCACGGATCACCTCGGGGTTGAGCGGCTCGCCGGCCGAGGTGCAATGCCGGAGTCGCGACAGGTCGTGCGCGGTGAGGTCGGCCTGGACGAGCAGTCGGTAGAGCGTCGGCGGCGCGCAGAACGACGTGATCCCGTGCCGCGAGACGGTCGAGAGGATCGTGTCGGCGTCGGGCTTGCCGAGCGCGACCTGCACGACGGCGACCCGCTCGTGCCACTGGCCGAACAGCCCGCCCCATGCCGCCTTCGCCCAGCCGGTGTCGCTGACCGTCCAGTGCAGGTCACCGGGCCGCAGGTCCTGCCAGAAGCGGGCGGTGATGACGTGCCCGAGCCCGTACGACGCCTGGGTGTGCAGCACCATCTTCGGGTGCGCGACCGTGCCGCTGGTGAAGTAGACGAGCAGCGGGTCGTCAGCGGCACTGGGGTCGGGGTCGGTCGGGCCGTCGCCCGCCGCGGCGCAGAGGTCGCCGAACAAGAGCCAGCCGTCACGAGGCTCCGGCGAGCCGACGCAGATCCGGTGTGCGACGTCGACGCCGCCGGCGAGTGCGTCGTCCACCTTGTCAGCGCCGGCCGCGTCGGTGACCACGACGGTCGCACCGCCCGCGCGCAGGCGGTAGTCGATGTCCTTCGCCGTCAGCAGGCTGGGGCCGGGCATCGGCACCACGCCGAGGCGGATCGCGCCGAGCATCACGGCGTACCACTCGGGCATCCGCGGGAGCATCACGAACACCCGGTCGCCCTTCCCGACGCCGAGGTCGGTCAGCGCCCGCGCGAAGATCCGCGACTCGCGGGCCAAGTCGGACGCACTGTGCCGGGAGACCTCCGCTCCCGCGCCGTCGAGGGAGAGCAGCGCGAGGGCTCCGGCGTCTTCGGCAGCCCACCGCTCGACGATGTCGAGGACCGGGTTGAAGCGGGTCGGCACGTCGAGGACGAAGTCGCGGCGGGCCTGCTCGTGGTTGGTGAACGTGGGGTCGGACTCGCGCGTGGGAGCGCTCATCACTTCTCCTCCGCGCGCAGGGCTGCCGAGCCGCGACGTTCGATCGTGCGAAGTCTTCCATGATCGGACATAGCCGACCAGATGCGCGATAGCCTCGGGCGAACTGCGGTTGAGGGGTGTCGTGTTGGCGGTTCAGGGCCCGGTCCGCGCGGAGGACCACCGTGTCGCGATGCGCGACGGGGTCGAGCTGGCCACCGACGTCGTGCGGCCGGACGACGGCGACCGGCACCCCGTGCTGCTGGTCCGCACGCCGTACAGCCGGCAGGGGCTTCGCGAGTTCTACGACCCGATCCGCTGGGCCCGCGAGGGGTGGGCGGTCGTGCTGCAGGACGTCCGCGGCCGCTTCGACTCCACGGGCGACTTCCGGCCCTTCCATCAGGAGGCGGACGACGGCTACGACTGCCTCGAGTGGTGCGCGACGCAGTCGTGGTCGGACGGGCGGGTGGCGATGGCCGGCCTGTCCTACAACGGCGTCACGCAGTGGCAGGCCGCGGCCGCCCGGCACCCGGCTCTCAAGGCCATCTCGCCCGGCGTCACCGCGGCGTCGTACCGCGACGACTGGTTCTACGAGGGCGACGCCTTCCAGCTCGGCTTCCCGACGGGGTGGGCCGCGATGCTCGCTGCCAGCGCGACCGACTCAGGTCGCCGGAACGCCAAGCAGGCGCTGAAGCTCGCGCAGAGCTGGGACCGCCTGCTCACAGATCCGCGGGCTCAGGAGCGGCTGGGTGAGCTGTTCCCGGACTACGCCCGATGGCGCGACACCTCGGACACCTCCTACTGGCGACCGATCGACGTCACCTCGTCCTTCAAGCGGCTCGACGTCGCCGCCTGGCACCTCGCCGGCTGGTACGACGTGTTCTGCGAGAGCACGCTGGCGGCGTACTCGTTGCTGCGGTCGTCGGCGGCGTCGGCGTACGCGAAGCGCAGCCAGCGCCTCGTCGTCGGACCCTGGACCCATGTCGGCATCTACCAGCAGGCCGGCGCCGAGGTCGACTTCGGTCTCGCCGGGAGCGGTCTGCTGCAGGCGCTGCCGGACGAGATGCGCGACTTCCTCCGCGGCGCGATCGACCGCGAGGAGGTCAAGGGCGGGGTCTCCGTCTTCGTCATGGGACGCAACGAGTGGCGTGAGCTCGAGGCTTGGCCTCCCGCCGGCGCGGACCTGCTGGTCCACCTCGACGGCGGAGAGGCGGCGAACGGCCTCGCGGGCGACGGGACGCTCGTCTTCGACGCACCTTCGCAGCCGCGCCGCGACCACTTCTCGCACGACCCGGGCGACCCCGTCCCGACCCGCGGCGGACGGACCCTCAACCCGGTGCTGCCGCCGGCGGGCCCGCTCGACCAGCGCCCGGTCGAGGCCCGACCGGACGTCGTCGTCTACACCAGCGCGCCGCTGCGCCGCGATCTGACTGTGATCGGCACCGTGACGGCGTCGATCGCCTTCGCGTCGACCGCCGATCGGGCCGACGTGACGGTCAAGCTGTGCGACGTCCACCCCGACGGGCGCTCGATCAACGTCGTCGACGGCGTGCGACGGGTCGACCTGACGCCCGGTCGTCGCCGCGCCGTCGCGGTACGGGTCGGGTCGACGGCGATGGTGTTCAAGCGCGGGCACCGACTTCGCGTCGAGGTCGCCTCGTCGAGCTTCCCGCGCATCGACCTGCTGCCGGCGGCGGAGCAGACCGTCTACACCGGCGGCGCCCGGCCTTCGTCGTACCTGACCCTCCCCCTCGCCCCCGCCTGATCCCTAGAGGGACGCGAGGGCAGCGCGGGCGGTGGGGAGGTCGGGGTAGACGCCGAGGGCGATGCCCTGGACCAGCGCGTTGCCCAGCGCGGTGGCCTCGGCCGGGCCGACCCGCACCGGTACGCCGACGGCCTCCCTCAGCAGCCGCACCAGCAGCGGCAGCCGGCCACCACCGCCGAGCAGGTCCACCCCGCTGACCGGTCGCGCGGACAGGTGCGCGAGCTCGTCGACCACCCGCGCGGCGCCCGCGGCGATCGAGTCCAGGATGCAGCGCACCACGACAGCGCGGTCGGCGTCAGCGGGGAGGCCGGCCGCCGCGCAGACCTCGGCCGCCATGTCTGCCGGCGCGAGGAAGCGCTGGTCGGTCGCGTCGACCACCGGACCGCCGCCGCCCACTGCGTCGGCCGCCTCCGCCAGAGCCGCGACCGGCGGGTCGCCCCAGGCCGGCCGGCACGCCTCGATCATCCCCAGGCCGACGACGTTCTTCAGCAGCCGGACCCCGCCGAGCGCACCGCGCTCGTTTGAGAAGTTGCCGGCCGCGGCCGCGACCGACGTGTCCGGTCCGGCTCGCTCGGCGCCGACGAGCAGCCAGCTGCCGCTCGAGACGAAGACCGAGTCCGGTGCCGGGTCGCCCGGCCGCGCGACCACCGCCGACGCGGTGTCATGCCCGCCGACCAGGTGCAGCGGCACCCCCCGCCACTCCCCCACCCGGGTGCCCGCAACGAGCAAGTCGGGCAGCAGCGACCGACGTACGCCGATCTCGGACAGCAGCTCCGCGCTCCACGTGCCTGTCGCCAGGTCGACGAGCCCGGAGGTCGCGGCACTGGTCGCCTCCCCCACGGGATCCGCGCCGAGCGCGAGCAGCATGAGCTCGGGCAGCATCAGCAGCCGCGCGGCGCGGTCGAGCTCCTCGCGGTCGTGCGCGGCGAGCTGGAACACCGTGTTGATGCCCATCAGCTGGATGCCCGTGGTCTCGTAGAGCCGAGCTCGGCCGAGGCGGTCGGCGACGACGGCCCACTCCGCGGTGCGCTCACTTCGGTAGCTGTGCGGCGGCGACAGCAGCTCTCCCGCGTCGTCGATCAGGCCGTAGTCGACGCCCCACGCGTCGAC
Source organism: uncultured Actinomycetota bacterium (assembly GCA_963765815.1). Classification (GTDB taxonomy): domain Bacteria; phylum Actinomycetota; class Actinomycetes; order BP-191; family BP-191; genus DATLNF01. The sequence continues at coordinate 662,421 of CAVXXT010000003.1, forward strand.
GCCGATCGAGTCGACCGGACCCATCGCCACGCCGGCCGCCAGCCCGCTGAGCACCTCGCTGACGAGCCGGTCCCAGTCCCAGCGCAAGGACCCGTCGGCGCAGCGCACCGGCGCGTGGGCGTAGCGGTGCAGCACGTCCAGCCGTGGTGCGCCGTCGTCCGGCAGCTCGACCGCGGCGACCCGCACTGACGTCGCGCCGAGATCGACCGCGAGCACCCGCGCGGAGCGCGCCATCCGCACCGCACCTCCTCTCGCATCGGGGCGTGCGACAGTCTTACCGTCCCAGCGAGCGGACGGTATCGTGCGAACATGGTAGATCTGACATCTTCGGACACGGCTCTGCAGCCACTGCCCCTCGGCGCGGTGCGCCTGAAGTCCGGCAAGGCGCAGCACCGCGAGACCCTGACCCGCGACTACGTGCTGTCGCTCTCGCCGCGCAACGTGCTGCTCAACCACCTGCTCGAGGCCGGGCTCACCCAGATCAACGAGGAGCCCAAGGGGATCCACTGGGGCTGGGAGTCGCCCACCTCTATGGTCCGCGGCCACTTCGTCGGCCACTGGCTCTCCGCCTTCGCGCATCTATGGGCGACCAACGGTGACCACCATGCGAAGGGGCTCGTCGACTCCGTGGTCGACACGCTCGGCGAGTGCCAAACCGCCAACGGCGGCGAGTGGCTCTTCCCGATCCCGGAGAAGTACCTGCACTGGATCAAGCAGGGTCGCGCTGTGTGGGCGCCGATGTACATCTGCCACAAGGCGATGATGGGTCTGCTCGAGGCGCACACGCTCTGCGGCAACGACAAGGCCCTCGAGATCGTCGTCAGCGCCGCGCGGTGGTTCACCCGCTTCACCGACGGCATGACTACGGAGCAGCTCGACGACCTACTCGACTGGGAGACCGGCGGCATCCAGGAGATGTGGGCCGACCTCTACGGCATCACCGGCGCACCCGAGCACCTCGAGCTGGTCCGACGCTTCGACCGCCGGCGCCTGGTCGACCGGCTGGTCGCCGGCGAGGACGCGCTGACGAACATGCACGCCAACCAGACCGTCCCGGAGATCCTCTCCGCTGCGCGCGCCTACGAGGTCACCGGGGACAAGCGCTGGCGGACGGCCGTGGAGGAGTACTGGCGCTGGGCCGTGACCGAGCGCGGCACGTTCGTGACAGGCGGGCAAACCTTCGGCGAGTACTGGACACCGCCGCAGGAGTTCGCGGCGCGGCTCGGCCGGACCAACCAGGAGCACTGCGTCGTCTACAACATGATGCGCCTCGCGGAGCGGCTGCTGCGCTGGACCGGCGACGCCGAGTACGCCGACTACCTGGAGCGCAACCGCTACAACGGCGTTTTCGCCCAGCAGCACCCCGACACCGGGATGGTCACCTACTACCTCCCACTCTCCGCCGGCAGCACGAAGGTGTGGTCCACGCCGACGGAGTCGTTCTGGTGCTGCGTCGCGACGATGGTGCAGGCCGGCACGCGGCACGCCGAGGCGCTCTACTACACCGACGGCACCGACCTGACGATCGCGCAGTACGTCGCCTCCACCGCGACGTGGCGGGTCGGCGGCACGACGGTCACCGTCGACTGCTCGACGTACGAGGACCCGCCGGAACCCGGGCGTGCGAACTTCGAGCACGGCCTGCCCTCGCACCGGCCGAAAGCGATGGCGCTCGACTTCGAGGTGACCGCCGACGTCCCGGTCGAGGCGGGGATCCGGCTGCGACTCCCCTGGTGGCTCGCCCGCGACGCGCGGTTAACGATCGACGGTGAGCCGGTCGCGCTGAGCGGTCCCCCGGGCAGCTTCGTCACAGTGCGACGCGAGTGGTCGCACAACCGGCTGCACCTGGAACTGCCGACCGAAGTGCGCGCGATCCCGATCCCGGATCAGCCGGGAACCGTGGCCTTCGTCGACGGGCCCGTGGTCCTCGCCGGCCTCGTCGACGAGCGCCGCACTCTGCGCGGCGACGTCGCCGACCCGATGTCTCTGCTCGAGCCCGTGGGCGAGTTCGAGCTGGGTGTGTGGCAGACGCGCTACTCGACCCGCGGCCAGGATCGCGACTTCGACCTGATACCGCTGCACGAGGTGCGCGACCAGGCGTACACCGTGTACTTCCCGGTGGTCCCGTCCTGACCGAGCGTCTGCCGGTCAGGCGATGAAGCGGCGTACGGCGTCGAGCATGTCGTTGATATAGGGCACCGCGACGTCGGGCGTGACGATCGAGTGCGTCATGTGGAACTCCGACAGCGTCGTCGGCACGCCGGCCTCCTGCAGCCGCTTGGCGTACGCGATGCCCTCCTCGCGCAACGGGTCGAACTCGGCCACCACGACGTGGGTGGGCGGCTGGGTCGAGACGTCCGCGGCGAGCAGCGGCGAGACGAGCGGGTCGACGCGGTCTCCGTCAGGAGCCAGGTAGAGCCCCCAGATCTGCGGAAGGTCCGAGGCCTTCAGCTCGAAGTCATCCCCGGCTCGGCTGGTGCGCGACAGCGACAGCGTCGCGTCGGTCGTCGGGACGAGCAGCACCTGACCGCGCAGTGCCGGGCCACCACGCTCGTGCGCGAGCCGGGACACGCCGATCGCGAGGTTGCCGCCCGCGCTCGCACCGGAGACGACGACGCGATCGGCGTCGACCGACAGGTCGTCAGCGTGGTCGACGACCCACGCCAGCGCGGCGTAGCAGTCCTCGAGCGGGCCCGGGAACTTGTGCTCCGGCGCCTGCCGGTAGTCGACGTTGACGACGACAGCGCCGAGCTGCGACGACATCAGGCCGCAGCCGCCGTCGGCGTCGGCCATCCCCGCGTCCTCGCCGCCGATCCAGAAGCCGCCGCCGTGGAACATCACCAGCGCGGGGTACGGCGCGACCCCGTCCGGCGTGTAGACCCGCGCGCGGATGGTCCCGCAGTCGACCGGGACGAGCACGTCGCGCACATCACCCGCGTCCGGCGCCTCGGGGGGTGCGGCGGCAGCGCCGAGCTTCTCGCGCTGGGCCGCACCGAAGGCGATGTGCGACGCGCGCACAGCTCCGACCTCCGCGACCCAGTCGTCGTGCGACTGACCGACCGCCGGGTTCGCCGGTGGTGGCGGCGGCGGGTCGAGCGCGGTCGCGACATCGACGAGTGCCTGCAGCGTCGGGTCCACCACCCGCTGCTCGGGTACCGCCGTCATAGGCCGGTGCTCGTCGCAGCGGCGCCTCGCTCGTCGACCGCTGCACGGCGGTAGCCGAGTGAGCGGTACGCCGACAGCGGTGCGAGCGCTGCGCCGTTGCGGCGGCGCGCCTCGGCCACCAGCGGCCGGACGTCGCTGCGGTAGGCGGCGTGCAGCACCTCGGCGGCGCCGGCGGCGTCGTTGTCCTGCTGCGCCTCGGCGAGCGCGGCGAGGTCGACGAGAAGCGCTTGGGCGACCGCGACCTGAAGCGCGTCGGTGGACTGGATCAGGTCCTCGATCGGGTCCTTCACGTTGTGGCTGGCATCGATCATGTACGCGAGTTCCGGGATCGCGCCGTCCCCGAGCAGCACCAGCTCGAGGACGATGAGGAACAGCTGGTACGGGTGGATCGAGCCGACCGTGAGGTCGTCGTCGCCGTACTTCGAGTCGTTGAAGTGGAAGCCACCCAGCCGGCCGGCCATCCCGAGGCGGCTGACGACCTGCTCGATGTTCGCGTTGGGCAGGTGGTGGCCTAGGTCGACGAGGCACTTCGCCCGCTCGCCGGTCGCCTGGGCCAGGAGCAGCGACGATCCCCAGTCGTTGTTGACCGAGGAGTAGAACGCCGGCTCGAACGGCTTGTGCTCCGTGAAGAGCGACCAGTCGTCCGGCAGCGCCGCGTAGATCTCGGCGAGTCCCTCGACCACTCGCTCGAACTGGCCGCGCAGACTGGCCTGCCCGGGGTGGTTGCTGCCGTCCGGCAGCCATACGGTGAGCGCGGTCGAGCCAAGCGCCCGGCCGAGATCCACGACGTAGCGGTTGTGCTCGACGGCTGCCTTGCGGACCTGCGGGTCGGTGCTCGCGAGGCTGCCGTGCTTGTAGGACACAGCGCCGTCGAGCGTCGTCGACGGGTTGTCCTGGAACGTGTTGGAGTTCATCGCGTCGAACCCGATGCCGCGCGCCTGGGCGTACTCTCTCAGCGCAGCCGGGTCGGCCGGGTCGTCCCACGGCACGTGCAGGCTGATCGTCCGGTTGGCGCCGGTGAGCGCGTGCAGTGCCGCGACGTCGTCGACCTTTTCCTCGGTCGTGCGCGGCTCGCCCCCGCGTGGGAAGCGGCCGAAACGCGTGCCGCCGGTGCCCACCGCCCACGAGGGCGCGGCGACGCTGAACCGCGCGAGCTCGCTGACCACGCGCTCCACCCCTACGCCCGTCTCGGTCAGTCGCGCCGAGAGCGCGTCGAGGTCGCGCTCGTGCGCCCCCAGCGATGCGCCGTTGACCTCAGCGAGGCGAGTCGGGTCGACCTGCGGCATGCGGGCTCCTAGCGGAGGAAGGCGGCGGGCACGCCGCCGTCGACGGGGACAAGGGTCCCCGTCGTCAGCGAGAGGTCGCCGCCGACGAGGGCGAAGACGGCGGCCGCGACGTGCTCCGGCAGAACCTCCTGCTTGAGCAGCGTGCGACCGGCGTAGAACTCACCGAGCTGCTCGACCGGGACGCCGTAGACCGCCGCCCGCTCCTGCCCCCAGCCGTTGGCGAAGATGCCTGAGCCGCGTACGACGCCGTCGGGGTTGATGCCGTTGACGCGCACGCCGTGCGGACCGAGCTCGGCCGCGAGCAGCCGCACCTGGTGCGCCTGGTCGGCCTTAGCCGCGCTGTAGGCGATGTTCTCCGGGCCGGCGAACACGGCGTTCTTGCTCACGATGTAGACGATGTCACCCGGGAGCCCGCGCTGGGCCAGCATCACGCGCGCAGCGGCGCGGCTCACCAGGAACGAGCCGCGCGCCATGACGCCGTGCTGGGCGTCCCAGTCAGCGGTCGTCGTCTCGACGAGCGGCCGGGATCGGGACAGCCCGGCGTTGTTGACGACCAGGTCCACACCGCCGAAAGCGAGGCACGCTGCACGGAGCGCGTCGTCGACGCTGTTCTCGTCCGAGACGTCCGAGACGACCGCGACCGCGGCGTCCCGACCGCCGATCTCGTCAGCGACCGCCCGGGCCGCGGCGTCGTCGATGTCGGTCACGACCACCACCGCGCCGTCGGAGGCGAGCCGGTGGGCGATCGCGCGGCCGATCCCGGAGCCGCCGCCGGTGATGAGTGCCACCCGGCCGGCAAGTGCCTTCGGCTTCGGCCGGCGGGCCAGCTTCGCCTCCTCGAGCGCCCAGTACTCGATCGCGAACTTCTCGGCCTCGGAGATCGGCTCGTAGGTCGACACCGACTCGGCGCCGCGCATGGCGTTGATCGCGTTGACGTAGAACTCGCCTGCGACGCGCGCGGTCTGCGCGTCGGGCGCGAAGGCCCACATGCCGATGCCGGGCAGCAGGACGATCGCCGGGTCCGCTCCGCGCATGGCGGGAGACTCGGGCGTCGCGTGCCGCGCGTAGTAGGCGGCGTAGTCGTCGCGGTACGCCGCATGCAGGTCGACGAGTCGCGCCACCTGCTCCTCGAGCGATGCGTCGGCCGGGAGGTCGAGCAGCAAAGGGCGCACCTTCGTGCGCAGGAAGTGGTCGGGACACGACGTGCCAAGCGCGGCGAGGCGAGACGCCTCCGCGCCCGCCATGAACTCGAGCACCACGTCGCTGTCGACGAAGTGGCCCACCGAGCGGCGGTCGGTCGAGCAGAGGCCGCGGACGACCGGGCCGAGCTCCGCGGCACGACGGCGGCGCACGTCGGGCGGTAGGGCCCCGAAGCCGGGACGCTGCGGACCGAAGGGATCAGCCGTGCCCTTCGCGGCGAGGAACGCCTCGGCCCGCGCGATCACGTCGAGCGAGAGGCGCTCGCACTCGTCGGAGGTGTCGGCCCAGGTGGTCAGCCCGTGCCCGCCGAGCACCGCGCCGCGGACCTCCGGCCGGCCGGCCTGCAGCTCCTCGATCTGCAGCGCGAGCTCGAAGCCGGGGCGACGCCATGGCACCCAGGCGATCTCCTCGCCGAAGCACTCCTTGGTCAGCTGCTCGCCGTCGGCCGCCGTCGCCAGCGCGATCACGGCGTCGGGGTGCAGGTGATCGACGTGGGTGCACGGCAGCAGCCCGTGCATCGCCGTGTCGATGGAGGGCGCGGCGCCACCGGGGCCGAAGCTGCAGTGGTCGAGCAGGCCGACCATCTCGTCCTCGTGCTCCGGACCGCGGTAGACGCGCTTCAGCGCGAGCAGCCGCTCGCGGACCAGCACGGCGAGTCCGGCTTCCGTCAGGGTCCCGAGGTCGCCACCGCTGCCCTTGACGTGGATCAGAGTCACGGGCTCCCCAGTGACCGGATCGGCACCGCGGCTCTTCACCGAGGTGTTGCCGCCGGCGTAATTCGTGACGCGCGGGTCGGCGCCCAGGCGGTGCGATCGGCCGAGCAGCTGCTCGACGTCGGAGGGACCGCTCACATGGTGCTCCCGGGGCTGTTGGCCGCTGTGTGCCGAACCAGCATCGATGCTGTGCGAATTAACAGGATATTACACAGCCGCCCCTCACAGAAGCCCTGATCGCGGGCCGGTACTGTGCGCGCATGGGCGTCTCCAGCAACCTCGCCACCGAGGAGCGGCTCGGCTGGCTGCGCTCCCAGCTCGACGCCGAGGGGTCGGTGCGCATCGCTGCGGCGGCCTCGGTGCTCGACGTCTCCGAGATGACCATCCGGCGCGACCTGCTCGAGCTCGAGGCGATGGGCGTCGCCCGGCGGGTCCGCGGCGGTGCTGTGGCCGTAGGGCCGGTCTCGTTCGAGGATCGGCACCGCTCTCGGGCGCGCGCCAAGGCGAAGATCGCGACCAAGCTCCGAGCGCTGGTCCCCTCGTCCGGCGCGATCGGGCTGGACGCGTCCTCGACCCTGCTGCGACTCGCCGGCGCCATCGACAACGCGCGCGACCTGATCGTCGTGACCAACGGCAACGAGACGTTCGCCGCGCTCCAGGACAAGCCAGGCCTGACCGCGGTGCTCACCGGCGGCAGCCTCGAGTCGCGCACCGGCAGCCTGGTCGGACCCCTCGCCTGCCGGGCCGCCGGCAGTCTGCTGCTCAACCGGCTCTTCCTCTCCGGTGCAGCGCTGGACACGGAGGTGGGCAGCAGCGAGTCCACGGTCGAGGAGGCCGAGGTCAAGCGCGCGATGGCCGCGGTCGCCGGCGAGATCGTGATGGCCGTCGACGCCTCGAAGCTCGACACCCGGGCGATCGCGCCGGCGGTCGACTGGGACCAGATCGCGCTGCTCGTCACCGACCTCTCTCCCAAGGACAGCCGGCTCGAGTCCTACCGTGCCCGCGTCGAGGTGCTCTAGGAGAAAGTGACAGCGTCAGCGGGCGGCGCGAGCGCGTCTGGGGACAGCAGGTCCATCAGCCTCGGGTACTTCTGGAAGGGCGTAGCGCCCGGCTCTTGGTTCGCCGCCAACGCACCTGCGGCTCAGCCGGCAATTCGGGAGAACACCTCGATGACATGACCGTCCGGGTCCCGAAAGAAGAACCGCAGCTCGCCACCCCACGCCGGCACAGCTGGCGGAGCAAGCGCCTGCAGACCGGCCGCCGCGAGGCAGTCGTACTGCGACTGCGCGTCGGGGACGGCGAGGACGAGGAGCGTGTCAACTTGGTCGAAGCGCTTTGGCGCAACGAGCGAGACGCCGGGACGGTCGCCGGTCTCGGGACCGGGAGTAGCCAGGTGCACTCGCAACCCTGGACCTAGTTCGACCTCAGCGTGCCAAGGTGTCTGCTCCACGACCGAGCCCCCGAGTGGACCGGTGTAGAAGGCAATTGACCGGCCGAGGTTCTGGACGGTGAGCAGAACGGAAAGCTGGGCGCCTTTGACGATCATGCCGTTAGCCTAGGAGTCGTGTCGACGACCCGCGTGCACGATGGCCTCCGTCACTAGAGCTCGCGGAAGTAGTAGAGCAGCTGTTCGTCCTTGCCTGGCTCCGAGTTCCGGTATCCGTGACGCCCGTAGAAGCGGCGCGCGTCCGCATCGTCTCCGTCGACGTTGATCTCAAGGAGTTCGCCGCCTCGTCCTCGGACAACCTCCTCGGCGGCATGGAGCAGCGCCGTCCCGAGTCCCCGTCCACGGCGATGCGGAACGACGTACAGCTCGTCCAGCAGCCCGACTGGACCGGCGTACCAGACGTTGGGCCGGAGCGTCAGCAGCCCAATTCCGCACGCGGGATCGCCAACGAGGACCGCGATCACGTCGCCCCCGGCGAGCAACTGCTCAAGACGCGCGGTGAGCACGGCGACACCAGGTGTCGGGGTGTCGTACTCGCGATTGAAGTCGTCGAGCAACTTCGCCACGACAGCCGCGTCCCGCGAGTGCGCTACCCAGACACTCTCTTCCATTGATGCTCCATCGTCTTCGCCTGGAGTGGACCGTAGGTGGGTCTTCGCGCCACCAACAAGTTCATTTCCCGAGGCCGTCACCTACACGTCGGCGTCGACCCCGCCGGCAGCAACCGCGGCGTGCTGTGCTCCGAGCACACCTTCGCCACCCGGGGATGTGCTCGACGCTCGCGTACGCCGACCCGGCGATCGGTCTCGTCGTCGTCCTGCTCGCGAACGTCGACCCGGGGCAGGGCGTCAGCGACCGGCGCTTCGCGCTTCTGTGCGACACCATCCAGCGCTCGGTGCGGCAGGGCTGAGTCAGGCCGGCAGGACGTGGCGGGCCAGGAACTCCCAGCCGCGCTCGGTCGCCGAGAAGCCTCGTGCTTCGACGGGCCAGTCGTGCCCTGCCCCCGCGACCGCGGCGAGGACGACCTCACTGCCGGCACGACAGGAGACGTACCGCGTGAACGTCACCCGACCCACCCTCTCGACCCCCGGGGTGGCTGCGCAGCCGTTCGCTCGCGCCATCTCCTGGACCGAGGACGTGGCGACACCCAGTGGGATGTTCCCGTCTAGCTCGCCCTGGACGTGCAGCACCGGCAAGGGCCGCGCCGGGCTGCAACGGACCATCAGCGCACTGCCCACCGGAGCGATCCCGGCGAACACGTCCGATCGCTCGCAGCCTGCCCGGTACGCCATCCAGCCGCCGGCGGAGTGCCCGGTGAGGTAGACACGTCGACGATTCACCCGCGATGTCCCGTCGACATGGTCGACCAGGGACACCAAGAACTTCACGTCGTCAGCATCCGCGCCGTAGGTGAGGGTCTGGCCGGCGTTCCAGGTCCCGTGCTCCCCGGCCGGGTACGCCACCAGGAACCGGTGGAAGGACGCCACCGCGTCATAGCCGAGCCCATCCTGGTACTGGACCGGGGTGCCGCCGGTGCCGTGCAGCACGATGACGAGCGGCGCGGCCGCGGGCAGGTTCGGCGGCACGAAGAGACGGTACGTCCGCTGCCGCCCGTCGACGGCGAGCGATGCTTCGTGCACGAACCCGTCGCCCGTCGGCGTTCGGCTGTACGTCGTTCCGGTCGCCGGCGCGGTCGGTCCCCCGGTGCACGACGACGAGAGCACGGTGGCGAGCAGCGCGATCCCCGCCACCGCGCCGCGAGCCGTCGTCACGACTGCGGGAGAGGATGCCGCGAGAAGAACTTCCAGCTCTCCTGCGTCGCGTCGTAGCCGGACGTGGGCACCGGCCACACGTGCTCGAGCCCTGTGACGACGGCGAGCGTCACCTCGCTGCCGTCCCTGCAGCTGGTGTACATGGTCCGGGTCGCGCGACCCTGCTTCGTCACGCGGGGGTCACCGGCGCAGCCGTCGGCCCGGCGCATCTGCTCCACCGAGTCGACGGCGGCGGTCAGCTTGATCACCGCGTCCGCCGCCCCGTGGATGTGCAGCACCGGGACCGGCCGGCTCGGCCGGCACAGCACCATCAGCGCGCTCCCGACCGGAGCGGCCGCGGCGAACACGTCTGGTCGCTCGCACGCTGCGCGGTAGGCCATCCACCCCCCGGCGGAGTGGCCGGTGAGGTACACCCGTCGTCGGTCCACGGGCTGTGCGGCGTGCACGTCGTCGACCACCGCCATGAGGAACCCGACATCGTCGAACCTGGCGCCGCCACGCAGGGCCTGCCCGGCGTTCCAGTTGCTCGTCAGCCCGGCCGGGTAGGCGACGAGAAAGCCGTGGGACTCGGCGAGATCGTTGTAACCCGTCGCCGCCAGGATCTGGGCCGGCGTCGAGCCCATGCCGTGCATGACCAGGACCAGCGGAGCTCTCTTCGGCACGTCTGCTGGCACGAAGAGCTGGTAGCTGCGCGCCTGGCCTTCCACTGTCATCGTTCGGCTGCTGAGGGTGCCTCTCGGAGCACCCCCCTCCACCGCGGACGTCACCGGCGGGGGATCTCCGCCGCAGCTCACGGTGGCTCCGGCGAACGAGATCAGGCCGAGCGCGAGCGCGAGCGCCCGGGTCCGACTCACACCGGTAGGCGCGTGTTGCCGGTCGTGTAGATGAACGCCCCCTCGCGCCAGACGAACTCGCGGTAGGTGCCGCCGCCGTCGTGCTGGGTCGGCGTGTAGCGCGTCGGGTTGAAGACCCCCGGACTGCTGTAGGCCGTCCCGAGCGCCGCGACCCCCTTCGCCAGTCCGGCTGGCGTGAGGCTCGCGACGTTGCCGAAGCTCTTCTGCAGGAAGAACAGCGCGTGGCAGTACGTCGTCGCGGTGAAACGCGCACCGCGCGCCGACATGTCCTGCCCGGCGGCCTTCTGGATCTCCAGGCAGAGCGCGTCGTTTGGACCGGTCGGGCCCGGGTCGGCGGGGTTGTTCACGTCGAGCAGCTGCGACCAGCCGACGCCGCGCGCGTTGGCGAGCTGCTCGCGCGGGATCGGCGCGGTCGTCTCGAGCAGGTTCGGGTACTGCTCGGTCGAGATGCCGTACCGCGGCCGGTAGCCCTGGCTCTCGGCCGCCGGCATGAACGTCATCGGGTAGGCGTTGGCCTCGCCGAGGAAGTGGACGTGCGTCACTCCCTCCTGCTGGAAGCGGGCGACGTAGGTCGCGTCGGGCGTGGTCGCGCCGTACGGCGCCGCCTGCACGACGACCTTCGCGACGCCGAAGCCCTTGATGATCGGGACCATCTTGGTGTTCACGACGTGGGCGTAGAACTCGTCGTCGTAGTGGATGACCCCCACGACCGTCGGCCGAGCCGCGCTCTCGCTCCGGTAGAACCCGCCCCGGCCGAGCACGGTCGCGACCGCCTTCGCGGTGCGGTCGATCCTCAGCGCCTTGGGTCCGGCGCCGGTGTAGTAGTAGTCGCGGTACGGCGCGAGCCGCTTGTCGTCGATCGGCATCCCGTCGTGGATGCCGGGCACGCCGGCCTTGGCGAGACAGGGCAGCAGTGCGGGGCGGGCCATCGCGTTGTTCACCGCGGCGAAGACGCGGTCGTCATTGGTCCACTGCTCACAGGCCTCGGCCTCGAACGACCCGTCGACGTAGGAGCCGGACCGTCCGAAGTCCACGGTGTAGTACGACGGGACGACCTTGCGGCCCGCGACACCGCCGTGGGCGTTCACCCACTTCACGACTGCCTCGGCCTGCTTGCGGCCGTCGCCGAAGGTCGCGTCGATGCCGAACGTCTCGGAGATCGACCCGGGCTGGAACAGCGAGATGCCGATCTTGATCTCGCTGGCAGTGAATCCCGGGCCGGACTTCCCGGCCGACGGCACCCCTGCGCCACCGGCGGAACCCGGTCGCGCCGAGGCCGGCACCGCGCCGCCCCGTACCGCGCCGGGAGCTGCCGCGGGAGCTGCGCTCAGCGCGCTCTTGGGTAGCTCGCCCTTCTTGACCTTCTCGACGATCTCCTGCTCCGTGAGCGGCACGCCGGCACTGTTCGTCGGCAACGACACCGCGGACGCGGACTCGCCGGCGGACGGCGACCCGCCGATCGCCTCCGGGCGGTTGGTCGACGAGCACGCCGACACGGACGCCAGGGCGAGAACGGTGGCGACGGTCCGCCGACGCAGGGTCAGCCGACCCACGATCAGCCGTTCACCATCGGCTTGTTGCCGCTGGTGTAGCGGAACGCCTTCACCTCGAAGTTGTAGGCGAACTCGCGATAGGTGCTCATGCAGTCGTGCTGTGACGCGCTGACCCGGCAGGTCCAGGTCGCCGGCGGGACGAACGACGTACCCATCCCCTTGACCGCGTCGGCCACCCCCGCAGAGGTGACGGTCGCAGCCCGGTCGAGCGCCTGCTTGAGGAAGAGCAGTCCGCTGCAGAACCCCATCGACGCCAGCCGGGCCCCGCGGTCGGTGACGGAGATCGATGCTTCCTTGAAGATCTTCAGGCACAGCTCGTCGGCCGAGTTGGTGGGTCCGGGGTCGCCGTCGGCATTGGTGTCCTGCATCGGCGAGATGCCGTAGCCGATCGAGTTGCGCAGCTGCTCCGGCGGCACCTGCGCGGCTGCCAGCTGGATGGCCGGTGCGTGGTCGCTTCGCAGCGAGTACTTGGGCCGGTACAGCTGGTTCTCCGCGGCCGGCATGAAGGTGTAGGGGTAGCCGCCTCCTTCACCGAGGAACATGACGTTGGTGACGCCCTCCTGCTGGAACCGGGCGACGAAGGTGCTGTCCGGCGTCGTCAGTCCCCGGCCGGCCGCCTGCTTAACGACCTTCTTGCCGCCGCAGGCGAGGATCTCCTTCTCGTAGATGTTGTCGACGACCCACCGCAGCGGGGCCTCGTCGAAGTAGATGATCCCGACCGTCGCGTCCTTGAACCAGCCTCGCCCGCAGAGGAACTTGTTCTCCGTGCGAGCCGCCCGGTCGTGGATCACGCCCGAGCCGGCCATCGTCGCGTAGTACCACTGGCGGTACGGCGACATGCGCGCCTCGTCGATCTGCACGCCGTTGTGCACCCCGAGGACGTCCTTCTTGGCCAGGCACGGGAGCAGCTGCTGGCGCTGCAGCGAGAGGTTCACCACGGCGAACACCTGGTCGTCCTCGGTCCACTGCTCGCAGGCGGCCGCCTCGAACTGGCCGTCGGTGCCACCCTGCGTCGAGAAGTCCACCTCGTAGAACGAGGGCACGATCTTTCGCCCGGCGATCCCGCCGTTCTTGTTGATGTAGGCGATCACGGCGCCGGCCTGCGCCTCGTTGTCGCCGACGTCGGTGTTCACGCCCAGGTTCTTGGCGAAGTCGCCGATCTTGAAGGTCGAGATGCCGATCTTGATCTCCGTCGCCGTGACGCCGGGGCCGACCGGGCCCGGCTTGACGCCGGGGGCCTTGGACGCGCCCGCCGAGGGGCGGGCGGTCGGAGCGCTGCTCGCGCCCGGAGCCCGGCTGCTGCTCGGCGCGGCTGCCGCGGAGGCGAGCGCGCTCTTCGGCAGCTCGCCGGTCTTGACCTTCTCGACGATCTCTTCCTTGGTCAGCGGGGTGCCGTCGACGTCGAGCAGCGCCGAGGCCGACGCGCTCGGCTCTGCGGAGGCGTCCAACACCTTCGACTCGTCGCTCTTCTTGTTCGTCGACGAGCACGCGGTGAGGACGAGTCCTGCGGCGACCGCCGCGACGACCAGCCGGTGCCTGACAGAGCGGCGTCGAGTCATCTCGCTTCTTCCCTTGCCTGGGTAGGGCGGGTGAGCGTCCATGTGAGATCTTGTGACAGTGTGGCACGAATCACATGAACTAACTAGGTCTCGGACGGTGGCCCCACCGTCATCGAGGCGACGCCTGAGCCGTGCTCCAGCCGGCGCCCGTCCGGCAGCACGACCGTCGCGGTGACGCCCACGGGGATCTCCACGTCAACGCGGGTCGAGCCGTCCGCCAGCCGCTCCCAGCCCGAGCGCACCCGCCCGTACGGAGTCAGGTGCGAGGCGCGGGCCCAGGTCAGGCCCGGGCCCGGCGTCGGGGCGAGCTTGACCCGCCGGCCTCCTGGCGCCGCGTAGTCGATGCCGGCCGCGGTCCGGTAGAGCCACTCCCCGACCGAGCCCAGCGCGTAGTGGTTGTAGGAGTTCATCACCGGGTCGCCGTAGCCCCTGTCGGGCGTCCAGCCGTCCCAGCGCTCCCAGATCGTGGTCGCACCGGCCCGCACCGCGAACAGCCAGGAGGGGTACTCGTCCTGAAGCAGCAGCCGGTAGGCGAGGTCGGAGCGCCCGGCCGCGGACAGCACCGGCAGCAGGTGCCCGACCCCGAGGAAGCCGGTCGAGAGCCGGGTGCCTCGTGCCTCGACGTCAGCGACGATCCGCTCGGCAGCTGTCGACGTGAGCTCGTCGGGGATCAGGCCGAAGCGCAACGCCAGCGCGTACGCGGTCTGCGTCTCGCAGGTCAGGCGGCCGTCCGGACCCAGGTACGCCGCGCGGAACGCGTCACCGATCCGGTCGGCCAGCGCGTGCAGCTCAATGGCGTCCTCAGCGCGCTGCAGGACGTCGGCGGTGCGTGCGGTGAGCCGGGTGCTGTGCGCGAAGTAGGCGGTAGCGATGAGGTCCTTGTCGGTCTCGCCGGACGGAGCCAGCCAGTCGCCGTTGTCCTAGCCGCGGGCGGCGAGCCACAGCAGGTCCGGGTTGGCGTCGTGGACGTACGCGACCCAGCGGCGCATCGCGGGGAACATCTCGGCGAGCAGCGCGTCGTCGGCGTACCGCTCCCACATCACCCACGGCACGATCACGCCGGCGTCGGCCCAGCCGGGCGAGCCCTCCGGGCCGAGCACGACGAGTGGCGCCACGTCGGGGAAGCTGCCCGACCTGCTCTGGCCGTCGGCGACGTCGCGCAGCCACTTGGTGAAGAACGCAGCGGTGTCCAGCAGGTAGCACGCCGTCGGCGCGAACACCTGCGCGTCGCCCGTCCAGCCCATCCGCTCGTCGCGCTGCGGGCAGTCGGTCGGGATGTCCAGGAAGTTTCCGCGGGCACCCCAGACGATGTTCGCGTGCAGCCGGTTGACGTCGGCGTCGGAGCACTCGAACTCCCCCGCCGGCTCGAGGTCGGAGCCGCACACCACGGCCGTCACGTCCGCCGGTCCGAGCTCGCCGGCGTACCCGGTGACCTCCGCGTGCCGGAAGCCGTGGAAGGTGAACGACGGCTCGAGGACGCGCGGGCCGTCTCCGGCGAGGACGTAGCTGTCGGTGGCGGCCGCCGTGCGAAGGCTCTCGACGTAGAGGGCCCCGTCCGGCTGGAGGATCTCGGCGTGCCGGACGGTCACCGTGGTGCCCGGGTCGCCGTCCAGCCGAAGGCGCACCCAGCCCACCAGGTTCTGGCCGAAGTCGACGCGGTGGGCGTCCGGGCCGGCGCGCTCGATCGTCACCGGGCGAACCTCGGCCAGGACGCGCACCGGCGGAGCCGGCGACACCACACGCGCCGCGGGAGTGCCGTCGGTGACGCGGGCAGGTCGCCAGTCAGCTGCCGCTACGCCCGGCAGGCGGCCCGACGGATCGGCCAGCCGCGCGTCGTAGCACTCGCCCTGGAGCATGTCGCTCGCGCGGAGCGGACCGGAGCCGGTCTGCCAGCCCGCACCGGTGGCGTGCACGGTGACGGCGTCGGCGGACTCGACCTCGACCTGCGCCAGCAGCTGGGGAACCTCGCCGTAGTGCCCGCGCTTGCCCTGGAAGCCGACGTAGCCGGCGTACCAGCCGTCGACCAGGACGGCGAAGAGGGTGTTGCTGCCCCGGACGAGGTGCGGGGTCAGGTCGTGCACCTGGTACTGCACGCGGGTGCGGTAGTCGGTCCACCCCGGGGTGAAGCGCGCGTCGCCAACGCGCTGTCCGTTGCAGTGCAGCTCGTAGAGGCCCAGCGCGGTGACGTATGCGCGGGCACGGCGTACTCCGGCAGGCACCTCGATCTCGGTGCGCAGGTAGGTGACCGCCGACGGTGCCGGCGGTTCGGCCGCGGAGATCCAGTCCGCCTGCCAGTCGGCGGGGTCGAGCAGTCCCATCTCCCACGACGCAGCGGGGGCGAATGGGGATACCGCGCCGGCGTCGTCCCACACCCGGACGGTCCAGGAGAGCAGCTGCCGGCTGACGAGCGGCGGACCGCCGTACGCAACCAGGACGCATTCGTCGGAGCGGACGACACCGCTGTCCCAGACGTCGGCCGTGCCGTCAGCGAGCAGATCCGGCGAGGACGCGACGAGCAGCTGGTACGCCGACTGCCTCGTACCAGCGCGGGAGGCGGTGACCTGCCAGCTGAGCCGGGGCTGCGGCCGGTCCACGCCGCAGGGGTCGAGCAGGTGCTCGCACCGCAGTCGGATGACGGCGAGTGGCTCGGTCAACCGGCGACCACTGCGACCGCGTGCTGGTTGCAGCGTCCGTCCCGCACGGCGGCCCGGGTGCACGGCGAGCCGCTCTTGGTCGTGGCCGCACAGCGATCGCTGGTCGGCGCGGACGCTGCCGGCTTGGCCCTCTTGACCGGCTTGGACCTCCCGGCCGGCCCGACCACGGCGCGAGCCCGGCCGGTGCCGGACCGCTCGACGGCGACCGAGCTGCCGCCGAGGTAGGACTCGAGGACGAGGGGGTCGGCGATGACCTCGGCCGGCGTTCCCTGCGCGATCACCTTCCCGGAGTCGAGCGCGATGATCCGGTCGGAGATGCCCATGATCAGCGGCATGTCGTGCTCAATGATGATCAGGGTCGCGTCGAGGTGCTCCTTGACCTTCTCGAGGAGTGCGCCGAGCTTCTCCGTCTCTCGCTGGGCCACGCCGGAGGACGGCTCGTCGAGCAGGAGCAGGACCGGCTTGAGCGCGATGACGCAGCACAGCTCGGTGATGCGACGCGTCCCGGTCGACAGGTCGCCGGTCTGCTTGTCGATGTAGTCGTCGAGGCCCATCAGGGTGATGAGCTCCCGGGCGCGCTCCTCCTTCACCCGATCCGCCTTGCGACCGCCGAGGAGCGAGCGAACGGAGCTGGTCGGGACTCTCCCGCTCGAGTGCGAGCTGCACGGTCTCGAGCACCGTGAGCGTCGGGAACAGACCGGCGTCCTGGAACGACCGGACGACGCCGAGGCGAGCGCGGGCCTCCGGCGTGCGGCGGCTGATGTCGGTGCCCTGGAAGAAGACGACGCCCTCGTCGGGGCGGGTGAAGCCGCCGAGCATCTCGAACAGCGTCGTCTTGCCGGCGCCGTTCGGGCCGATCAGGCCGAGCGTCTCGCCCCGGCGCACGTTGAGCGACACCCCGTCGACCGCGCGCACGCCCCCGAACCGCTTGGCGAGTCCGCGGACCTCCAGCAGCAGGTCTGCCCGACCGTCGTCACGGGTGCGCTGCGCCGTCCCGAGGGTGAGCGCCGGGCCGGCGAGCGGGACCGGCTCGGCCGGATCCACCGCGATGCCGGGATCGAGGTCGGCGACCGCGATAGCGGTGCCGCCACCGCGTGCCCTTGCTGCGAGCTGCACGACGCGCTCGCGCAGCGGGCGCACGAGCTGGGCGAGCCCGCCCGGGAAGTAGAGGATCAGGACCAGCCAGCCGAACGACGAGGCGGCGAGTGCCGCGCTGCTCAGGGGCACGAACTTCGGGATCCCGATGATGTACAGCGCGCCGAGTACCGGGCCGACCAGGATGCCGATGCCGCCGATGACGACGAACGCGACGATGTTGATGCTCTGCGCGACCGGGTAGTCGCCCGGCTGGGTCTTGGCATACGTGTGGCTCAGGAGCGCGCCCCCCACGCCGGCGAGGAAGCCGGCGAGGGCGAATGTCTCGAGCTTGATCCGTGTTGCCGGGATGCTGAAGGCGCGCGCGCCGTCCTCGTTGTCGCGCAGTGCGCGGAGACGCCGACCCATCCCCGAGCGCCACACGTTGCGCGCTAGCAGCAGGCACAGCGTGAACACGCCGAGCCCGAGCGAGTAGTAGCGGTGGCCGTTGTCGAAGGCGTACCCGTTGACGATCGGCCGACCCGGCTCCACCCCGCCGCCGAGCAGCCACGGCTGCTGCAGGAAGAACCGCTCGCAGGCGACGGCGAACGCCAGAGTGGTGACGGCGAGCAGCAGGCCCTTGATCCGCAGCGCCGGCAGGCCGATCAGGACCGACACGAGTGCGCACACCGCACCGGCCGCGAGGAAGGAGAGGAAGAAGTTGCCGGTCGCGTCGACGACGCGGAAGGACACCCCGGCGCCGATGCCGGCCAGCGCGAACTGGCCGAGGGAGAGCTGACCGCCGAGGCCGGTGACGATGCCGAGCGACAGACCCGATGATCGTGATCGCCAGGATGATCACGAAGATGATGCTGGTCTGGTTGGAGAACAGCACCGGTATCGCCGCGAGGATCACGATCATCGCGATGCCGCTCGCCGGACCCAGCTTCGGGACGAATCCGGCCTTGCGCAGCCGCGCGCTGATCGGCGGCCAGGGCTGGACCGCGGTCCAGTCGTCCTTGTCCTCCTGCCGGCTGCCCCGGCGGGTCTGCAAAAGCAGCGCGACGAGGATCCCGACGAACAGGACCACCTCGGTGAAGCCCGACGTCGGATAGCTGCGCAGCAGCACCTGCTCGATGACCCCGACCGCGATGCCGGCGCCGAGCGCGATCGGCAGGCTGACCATCCGTGCGATGACGGCAGCCGCGAGAGCACGCAACAGCAGGTTCGGTCCGAGCGACTGTGTCGTCACGAAGCCCAGGGTCGGCTTGAGCAGGACGACTGTGAGGCACGCCAGCGCACCGCTCAGCGACCACGCCAGCGTGGACATCCGGCCGGCGAACACGCCGGCCATCCGGGCCGCCTCCGGGTTGGCGGCGGCAGCGCGCATCGACAGCCCGTACCTGCTGTACCTGAGGAAGAGCACGAGGGCGAGGACCACGACCGGGCTGACGAGCAGCATGCCGACGTAGGCCTTGGTCACCAGGAAGGTGTCGATCCGGAAGCTCGGCAGCCCGGGGGGCTGGGGGAAGGCCACGCCGTTCTGCGCCGCGCCGTTGATCGCCGTCGAGAGGGCCAGCAGCACCTGCGCCACGCCGAGCGTCGCGACGAGCGACATGAGCTTCGGCGCCCTGCGCAGTCGACGGATGATGCCGAGCTCGGTGACGCCCGCCAGCGCCGCCGAGATGAGCAGGGCCGGCAGCAGCGCGATCCAGTACGGCACGCCCCAGTTGACGACCGCGATGCCGAACACCGCGGTCCCGAAGGCGCCGATCTCCCCGTGCGCGAAGTTGATGACCTTGTCGGAGCGGTAGACGAGCAGGATGCCGACCGCCAGCAGGCCGTAGGCCATGCCGGTCGCGAGCCCCAGCGTGAGGACCGCCTGGTTGATGACGAGGTCGCTCACGCCTTGAACCCCTTGCTCGCGCCCTCGAGGAAGACCGACCGGAGCAGGTCGTCCCGACCCAGGAGCTCGGCGGCCGGGCCGTCGAAGCGCATCTCGCCCTTCTCCATGAAGTAGGCGTGGTCGACCGTCGACAGCGCGATGTTCACGGACTGCTCGACGAGGACGACAGCGGTGCCGTCGGCGTTAATCCGCTTCACCATCTCGAGCAGCTCGCCGACGATCTTCGGCGCGAGGCCCAGGGACAGCTCGTCGATCAGCAGCAGTCGCGGCGCGACGATCAGCGCCTTCGACAGCGCGAGCATCTGCTGCTCGCCGCCGGACAGCGTCGACGCGAGCTGGTCCCGCCGCTCCGCCAGCCGCGGGAAGGCCGCGAACGACTCCTCGATACCGCGCTCGATCGCGGCGCGGTTGCGCCCGTGGCTCACGCCGTAGACGCGCATGTTGTCGACGATGGTCATCGGGCCGAACACGGCCTTGCCGCCCGGGATCTGCGTGATGCCCCGGGGCACCCGGCGTTCTGCGTCAAGGTAGGTGATGTCCGCGCCGTCGAGCCGCACGGTGCCCCGGGTCGGCAGACCGACACCGGAGATGACCCGCAGCAGCGTCGACTTGCCGGCGCCGTTG
Source organism: uncultured Actinomycetota bacterium (assembly GCA_963765815.1). Classification (GTDB taxonomy): domain Bacteria; phylum Actinomycetota; class Actinomycetes; order BP-191; family BP-191; genus DATLNF01. Next base: position 682,228 of record CAVXXT010000003.1, read on the forward strand.
GTGCCGAGAAGCGCGACCATCTCGCCCTCGTCGACCGTGAAGTCGACGTCGAAGAGGACCTGCAGCCGGCCATAGGAGAAGTCGATCCCGCGGCATGCGAGGAGCGGGAGGTGTTTGCCGTCCTCTCGCAGCACCCGGAGCTCCTCCTCCTCGACCAGCTCGTCGAGCATCCGGTCGAAGTCGTCGTTGACCGTGTGCGATGCGGTCCGCAGGACGAGCGCCGAGGCGACGCCGGGGATGGCGAGCGCGCCGATGGCGATCGTCGGGCCGAACGCGGTCTCGACGCCGCTGAGAAGCAGGATGCCGCCGAAACCTCCGACGGTCGCGGTGAAGATGCCCTGCAGTGCTGCGGCGTGCGGGCGCATGGTCGCAGGGACGACGGACAGCAGTGTCATCACCAGTGAGACGCCGAGCAGGCCGAAGCACGCGGACCCGAGGCCGAACATCACCGCGAGCCCGATGACAGAGGGGAAGAACACCGATGCGGCGATGAACAGGGTCCCGAGGCCGAGCAGCGTCGCCGTCGTGCGCACGAACTTCGGCGGGTCCTCCTGGAACATCACGTCGCCGCGTCGCCCGACCAGTGCGTAGAACACGATCGAGAACACGGGCATCACAGCGAAGAAGACTCCGCGGCGACCGGGGCCGAGCCCGCGCTCCTCCTCCAGGTAGAAGAAGAAGAAGGTCGACAGCGGCACGAGGAACGCGCCGGCGACCGCGCTCGCAGTGAAGATCCGCTTCGCGGTCGGGATGAGCAGCAGCCGGTGCATGACCTCGAAGAAGCCGAGCTTCACCTCCTCGACCGCAGCGATCTCGGTGCCGGCGACGGCTTCCCGCACCCGGTTGCTGTCCCAGCGACCGACGCCCGGATCGCGCAGCCGGACGCTGACGATCGCTGCCGCGAGCGAGATGAGGCCGAGGATGATGAAGATGCCGCGCCAGGTGAACCCGAGCTGGGCCGCGAGCAGGGCGACGAGCAGCGGACCGAGGATGTTCCCCACCGCGTCGGCGCCGCGGTAGACCGACAGCACCCGCACCCGGACGCTGGGCGGGTGGCTGTCCATCAGCAGCGGCGCGTGCGTGGCGCGTACGGTGCCCGTTGTCGCGCCGTCCGACATGAGCACTGTCGCGAGCGTCCACGGCCCGGACACCAGTCCGGTGAAGAGAGTGATCAGACTCCAGCCGAACGCGTTGACGACGCTGACGAGACCGCGCCGGCCCTTCTTCTGGATGTAGGCCGCCGCCGGCAGCGCCGCGACGGTGATGGCGAGGATCTTCAGCAGGGCGAGCCCGGCGAGGGCGCCCTTGCTCAGCCCCAGCGCGGCGGCGATCTCCGGTCCGAGGACCGTGAAGGCATATCCCTGCAGCTCGTCGACGACGATCAGCACCGAGAGAGCGACCAGGGGATACCACCCCACGCCGCTGGTGCGCAGGCCTTCCCGCAGGCCGGTCGTCTGGTCCTTGCCCGGTACGCCGAGCGCCTCGCGTGCGACGTCGCGCATCCGCTCGCGGACCGCATCGATCTCCGAGACCACGGCGTCGGCCTCGGCGGTCACGGTCGGCGCGCTCATCGCTTCACGAAGAACGTCTGGAGGAAAGCGGCTTCGCCGACGCGCCGGTCGCCGCGCATCCGCACGATGATCACCTCGTGGGTGTCCCTGCTGTCATCAGCGACGCGCCGGTCGGCCACGAAGTCGAGGAGCAGCGCCGGCTCCGCGACCAGGTGGACGTTGAGGTCGGTCAGCTGCTGTGTCGTCGGGCACTGCTGCCGCGGCAGGCACGTCGTACCGCGCTGGAGCAGCGACTCGAGCCGGTCACCCGGTCCCATCGGGGCGCGGTCGATGAACACCGCGTAGTACTCGGCGTCAGGATCGGCGACGTCGACGCGCAAACGCGCGGGCGGCTTCTCGTCGGTCCAGCGCACCAGCAGCGGCAGGTCGATCTCGCTGCGCGCCGCCGGCTCGACGATCTCGATGGTCTCGTCGACCTTGAAGGCGTAGCCGGAGGTGTCGCACGCGACGAGCGGGGCGGAGAGGACGAGGAGCACGGCTGCGGCGACTCGCCTCATACGGCGGACAGTAGTCGCGATGGGGGTGCGGTGAGACGAGGGTCCAGCGGCGGCAGCAGCGGCGCTGTCACGACCCCGTCCGGCGTCGCGATCGACGCGTGCGACGACCAGCCCGCGGTCAGCTCGTCCCACGCGGGCACCTGGGGGTGGTAGTGCGGGATCAGCGAGCCTTCTACGACCGGCTCGAGGAGTGACTGGTAGCGGAAGTCCGCGGAGAACCGCAGCCGGTCCTCGTCGTTGGGCAGGGCACCGTGCACCGTGAGGCTCGTGAACAGCAACGCGTCGCCGGCCAGGTAGTCGACCGTCGCCCATGCCGGGTCGTCGTCGTCGACGTCGACCTGGAGCGCGCCGGGGCCGCGAGCCGGGTCGGGCGTGACGAAGCCCCGGCGGTGGGATCCGAGCAGCACGCGCAGGCCCCCGAGCGAGACCGGGCAGTCGCCGAGCGGGATCCAGACGGTGAACGTGTCGACGGTGCCCTGGATCAGCGGGAAGTCCTGATGCGGCCTCGTGTACTCCGCGTCCTTCGGGAGGCTGGTCCGCGCGATCTTGCGCGGGTGCACGAGGAGCGGCGCGCCGATGAGGTCGCCGACCAGCTGGGTGATGGCCTCGTCGTGCGCCAGCTCGTGGAAGCGCTGCAGCCGCTGGATGCCGACGTAGGCCGCGAAGTAGCCCTCCGCTCCCTCGCGCACCGCGAGCGACGTCGGGACCGGGTCGTCGGCGGTTGCGCCGTCCGCGAGCCAGCCGGCGGCGCCGAGCGCACCGGCCACGTCTGCGCGAACCCCTGTTACGGCGTCCACCGGGAGCAGGCCGCGGAAATAGAGGCAGCCGTCCTGGGCGAGCCGCGCCCGGAGGGCTGCCGCGTCGCCGACGAGCGGCGTCGAGTCGGTCAGCTCCTGCACGGACTCTCCTCGTTCGGCGGGTGTCACACGGTAGTGTCGATCGTGTTAAGTCCGCAATAACTTCTCACGATCTGACACGACGAGTCACCCGCGGACGCGCACCAGCTCGAGCCCGGTGAGGTCCGCCACCTTCGCGAGCGTGCCCGCGTGGTGCCCGACCCCGAGCGCCCAGTGGTGGGCCGGCGCGCCGGCGCAGAAGGCGTCGACCCACTCGCCCGGATCCATGCCGAAGTCGACCCGGCTGCTCGTGTTGCCGATCTCCAGCAGCGGCCCCGGGACCACGTCGCCCTCGTCGACGACCAGCCGGAGCCCGCCGTCACGGCGCTGTGTCACCGCGAGCAGCGTGACCGGGCCGCTTCGCACACCGAACTGGACGGACACCCCGAAGCCGCGCTTCCCGTGGTAGGTCCCGAGCCCGCGCAGGATCGGACGTCCCGAGCTGATGCCCAGGTGCGCGGGGCCGTCGTGCCCCATCTCGACGACCCGGTCGGTGAAGTTCAGCGCCTGGAACTCGGTGAATGACCCACCCGCGCCGAGTCGGTCGAGGACGAGCATCGCGATCGAGGTGCGCAGGTCGTACTCGCCCGCGCACGGCACGCCGTCAGCGGTGAGCAGCGACGCGCCGAGGATCATCCCGGCGCCGATGCGCTCGTAGAGCTCGCCCCCCAGCCCGCGGTAGTAGTAGGCCAGCGCGTCGAGTCCGAAGTCCTGCACCATCGACTCGAGCCCGACCGCGACCTGAGCACCCCAGCGGAGGTCCTCGTCCACCACGCTCGCGTCGACGTCGAAGTCCTTGCGGGTGCGCTCGAGGACGTCCTCGACCTGCGCGTCCGTGGCCGCCTCGACGCGCACCCGGAGGTCGTCCATCTCGAGCACCTCGACGTGCCCGCCCAGCTGTCCCGGGACCAGCGTGAGATCCGTCGAGATGTCGAGCATCCCCGGATAGAGGTGACCCAGCACGCCGAACCGTCCGCGGCGCAGCGACGCGGCGACCCCCGCCGCGCGCACCCACTGGTCGACGCGGGCCCACGACGACTCGTCCTGCAGATGGCCGCTGACCGACCGGAACGCGATGCCGCACCGCGTCAGCGCCGCGGACATCTCCGGCAGGGAGCAGACGCCGCAGTAGGCGAGCCACTTCCCGGTGTCGGTGTTCGGGTGGTCCATCTGCGCAGCGGGCTGGAGGTCGACGACCAGGACCGGTGCCGCCGCGCGCTGCACCGCCGGCAGCACCTGCGCCGACGTGCAGTAAGTCGCGAGGTGCAGGACCAGCAGGTCGAGGTCCGCGGCGCGCAGCCGCTCCCCCGCGGCCGTCGCCTCCTCGGGCCACGAGACGAACTCCTGGACGACCACCTGGGCGCCGCTGTCGCCGAGGCGACCGACCACGACGCCGACCTGCCGGTCGAGCTCCTCACGCAGGCCGGGGAACTGCTCCCAGTAGGTGCCGAGCCCGGCGGAGAGGACGCCGACGCGAGCGGGCGTGGCGCGATCGGCCATGGCGGGCTCCTCAGGTGCGTGTGCGGTGATGTGAAACGACCGTAAACGCACAGGCCCCGGGCGGCTAGGCCTCCGGTCGGGCCGCCGCGTGCAGGACGACCGGGCCGAGCAAGCCCGTCGTCTCCTGGCCCGGGAGCACCCACGGCGTAGGGCTCACTGCGGCCTGGTACGGCCCGAGCGTGCCGAGGACCTCCACCTCTAGGACCGAGCCGCGGGCGACCAGCCCGGTCAGCGCGAAGCGGTACGGCGACCAGATGCGCACTCCCATGTCCCGGCCGTCGACGCGGACCTGCGCCGTGCCCCGGACGGCGCCGAGGTCCAAGGTCGCGTCTCCCGCGATGCCGGTGACGACGCGCCGGTAGCGCAGGCCGCCGGAGTAGTCCGAGAGCCCGTGGGCGGCCCAGTCGCCGAGCGGCATCGACCCGCTGCCGGCCGTGTGGACGATCGCGGGACCGGACCAGAGCGCACCGCCCGCCAGCGGCGTCCCTCCCGTCGGCGGGGTCACGACGACCGTGCAGGTGGCCCCGCCGGCGGCGGGCGGTGCCAGCGTGACGCCAACCGGCGTGCGCTCGACGCTACATCCCTCCACTCCGACGTCGTACCGTCCGGCGACCGGCAGCTCGACCGCGGTAGCGCCCGGTGGCAACCGGAAGCGGAAGGTCGTGGCGCCCGCTGCGCCGGCGGCGCACGGCACCCCCAGTCGGTGCGGATCGGGCTCCGACCGTTCGAGCCGGTGGCCGTGCGGGAGCGGGTGGGCGCGTGGGCGCAACTGGGCCCATCGCGGGTCGTGCGGCACCTCGACCACACCCCGGACCGGACGCGCTGCGCCGTCCACCTGCGCCCGCCACGTGCCGTCGGTGACGAGCCACGAGTCGGCCGCCACCGCGTCGACCACCGCCGCGGACTCCGGCTCGTGCAGGACCAGCTCGACGTCGTTCTCGCCAGGTTGGAGCAGCGGCTCGAGGGAGTACCGGCGCACTCGCGGTTGGCGCACGTGGGTGTAGTTGTCCGACTCGCCATGCCGCGCGAGCACCTCGCCGTTCACCCGCAGCGTCACGCGACCCACGGTGCCGAGTTGAAGCAGCCCGGACGTCGTCGGCAGTGGCGTCGTCGGCACGGACCAGGTGCGGCGCAGGACGGTCTCCGCGCCGTCGGCCGCGAGCCACTGCGGACGCGGCGGGAGGTCCGGGACCGAGCGCAACGTCCATAAGGCCCGCACACGTCGGGCCGACGCGGCGACCAGGACCAGCTCGAGGGAGTTGGTGCCCTGATGCGCCTCCACCTGGGCCGTGTGCAGCTGTGGTCCCCCGGTGAGGTCCGCGGGCCGCCCGTTCCACCACACCTGCACGTCGGCGGTGCTGCCGACGGTGAGGACTGCGGGTCCGTCCTCGTTGCAGAACACCGGGAGATGCAGTCGCGCCGACCCGCCGTCGGCGAGGTCACCGACGTCGAGGAAGTCATCGCCGACGAAACCCCGCGGCTCGACGGCGGCGGTCTCCGGTGCGACGCCGAGCTGCGTCGAGAGCACGACCGACCGCTCCACGCCGTCGTCGCCGATGACCGAGCCGTACGTGCCGAACGTCGCTCGGGCGGGCGACCACCCGCCGTCGTCACGCAGCTGCTCCATCCGCCACACCTGCACCGGCATCGGCCCCGGCGTCGCGTCGCCCGCGAAGTCGCCCCACTCGTTGTCCATGGTCGGCAGCAGCTCCGCGGTCCAGCCGTCTCGCAGCTGATCCGCGGCCGAGCCCCCCGGCTGCGGCGGCGCGACAGCCATCGCGGAAGCTGCAGCGGGAGCGGCGAGCGACTGCGCGGCCGCGGGCCCGAACAGGACCAGTGCGGCCGGCCCGCCGTGCAACGGGATCTCGACGCGCAACGCTCCGCCCTCGACACGCGCGGGCAGTGCGGTCACTACCCCGGTGCCCGGATCGCACAGCGCGACCGGCCCGGCGACGTCGACCACCGTGACGGTGGTCGAATGCGCGTAGCGCGCCGGGTCGAAGTCGTAACCCGCCGTCTTCCACTCGCGGTCCGCGAGAGTCGCACCGGGATGCGCGCCGACCACGAGCAGCAAGGCGCTGTCCCCGTCACTGCGCAGCAGCGTCGGCACCGGCGCGACGACCCGGCGAGCCAGCGGACGAAGTGCGTCAGGCAGGTCGCCGGCGCCAACCACGTGGGAGATCACAGCGGCGTCCACGAGGGGGCGCAGCGCCGCGGCGACGTCACCGACGGCGACGACCAGGCCGCCGGCCTCGGCGTACGCCGCGAGAGCCGCTGCGGTGGCCGGCTCGAGGACCCGGCAGCCCGGCAGGACGACAGCCCGGTACGACTCGTCGCCGATGCGCAGCGCGCCGTCGACGAACGACGCCCGGACGAGCGAGTCGTCGTCGACCACGTCGAAGTCGCGACCGTCGGCGTCGAGCACGCCCGGCCGCGCTTCCCACCAGTGCATCCGGCCCACGACGTCGAGGTACGCGTCCTGGGCCGCCGAGGTCCCCGCGGGCTGCCCGAGCAGGACCTCAGGCAGGTCGATCGGCAGGTCGGCGGCGGCGGTCGCAGTGGGGAACAGCACGGCGACATCGCACACGTGACGGCCCCAGCTCAACGCCGCGCAGAGCCGCGTTACCGTCGTCGCGAGCAGCGGGTACTGCTGCCAGTACGGCTGGCGCCAGCAGGTCGAAGGCGGCGCCCACTCCCACCGACCACCGCGGGTCGAGTAGTAGACGGCATGCGGGTTGAACAGCGTCGCCCCGGCGCGGAGCCACGGCAGCAGCCAGTCGTACGTCTCCTCGAGGGTGCCGCCCCAGCCGGTGGTGTGGAACGCCTCAACCCAGGTGCGCGGCCGGTCGTAGAGGTGGGCCAGGGAGCTGTGCACCTTCGCCTCGCCCCAGTGGTCGCTGCCCGGCGCGCTGAACCATCGATGCGTGCGCAGGTAGTCGCCGTACTGCTGGGTCGCCTCGAGCGGGTACCCAGCTCGCGCCGGGTGCTGCTGGTCGCAACCGACGGCGAGCCCGCGCTGCTCGTGCCACTCGTGCAGCGGCCGGAAGAAGGCCTCCTCGGCGAGCTCTGCCCGCGTTCGCTGGTAGTCGACGCGCACCGTGGCGCTATCGCCGTCGACCTCGTCCCACAGGGCCGCGATCACCGGTCGCAGGTCGTAGCCGCGACGAGCGAGGAACTCGTCCGCGAACCCCGAGGTCCAGGTCGGCATGGACGCGAGCTCGTCCTGGAACGACCCGACGACCGTCGTGCCGAGGTGCTCGCCTAGCCGGCGCTCGAACTCTCCGTGGACCGAGTCGATCAGCGCCGCCGACGCAACCGGGGACAGGTAGTCGAAGCCACGTCGTACCGTCCTCACCGGGTCCAGCTGGTCCGTCGGTCGCTCGAGCGACCAGCCGCGGTACGACGGCTCGCGCGAGACGAGTCGGCCCTGCAGGTCGGCCCCGGAGAAGCCGAGCTGGTCGTAGAACCACAGCCGCATGCCGAGCTCGGCGGCGTCGCGGCAGACGCCGAGCAGCAGCGACCACCACTCGTCGGAGAAGAACTCCGGCTCGTCGGCGAGCGCGCCGTAGAGCGGACCGCACGGCGCGAGGTTCATCACGACGACCTGGCGCACGCCGCCGGCGCTCAGGTGCTCGAGCTGCCGGCGCAGGCGCAGCGGGTCGAGGCGATCGCCGCTCCACCACCACATCGGCACCGGGCCGAACGACGTCGGCGGGGCGGACAGCAGCTGCGCGAGCGTGCCGCTGGGCCGGTCGATGAACCGGTGGGCCGCTCGAGTCATGGCGCGAAGTGTGTCAGCGCGGGTCGATGTCCGATACCGAGTGGTTGCACATCTTCGGACACCGACGATGATGAGGTGGCTGTCCGCGTAGGCCGACTTCTGGGGGCGTGGTGTCCGACATCGCCGACGTACGACGTGGATACCGCGTCGCCGCGTTGCTCGCGCTCGGCGCAGTCCTGTCGGCGTGCTCGTCAACGGGGCCCGCCTCTCGCTCCGCGACTGACGCCCCCGGCGGGACGGCGTCAACGAGCGGCAGGCCCGCGGACCCCTCCTCCGGACCCGCGGGATCAGCCGACGCCGCGGCGGTGCCGACCGCGACACCTGCTGCCTCGGCCGGCGCGAACCCCGGCAGCCCCACCGGCGGGGCTGGCCGGTCAGGTGGGCCCGCACCCCTGCCCGGTGGGACACCTCCGGCACCGCCGGCCGGCCCGGTCGGACCGGGTGTGACGCCGACCGAGATCTCGATCGGCGTGACGCTGACGAAGATCGGCGACTTCGGCTCGCAGTTCGGCATCTCGACCGACATCGGCAACAGCGAGGCGCAGGCGGATGCCGTCGTCGCCCACATCAACTCGACCGGGGGGATCGCCGGCCGGAAGGTGCGGCCTGTCTACTACCTCTTCGACCTCGGCCGGCCGGGGCTGACGGATGGCCAGTCGGAGCAGGAGGCCTGCACCAAGTGGACCGAGGACGACGAGGTGTTCGCCGTCGTCAACCCGTCGCTCGCGCGCCTGGCGCTGCTGAGCTGCCTGGCGAAGCAGGGCGTGCCGGGCGTGCACGACCAGATGCCGATCGACGAGCGCACGCTTTCATCGATGCGCGACTACTACTACGCGACAAGTCACGTCGGCGGCATGACGCTGGACCGCCTGGCGCGCACGTCGACGCACGTCTTCGGGCGACGCGGCTTCTTCGGCAAGGACGCGGTGGTCGGGATCCTGCACTACGACGACCCCGCCTACCGCCGCGTGGTCGACGAGCAGTACCGCCCCGCCCTGAAGCAGTACGGCGTCCGCACGGTCGTCACGCAGGCCGCGCCGAGGTTCGCCAGCGCGCCGATCGCGACGTACGTGTCCCGGTTCCAGTCCGAGGGCGTCACTCACGTCATGTTTCTGGGCGAGGCGGGCGGCTACCCGCTTCTGTTCATGCAGGCTGCCGAGAACCAGCTGTACCGACCGAAGTACGGACTGCGCAGCGACAACCTCCCGGCGGCGGTGCTGCAGGGCACCGTCTCGCCCAACCAGCTCGCCAACGTCACGGGACTCGGCTGGCAGCCGACGCTCGACGTCGACACGGCCCACGACCCCGGGCCAGTAAGCCGGTCGAACCAGCTCTGCCTCGAGATCATGCGCAAGGCGGGCCAGGACATGTCCGACCGCGGCGCGGCCGGCTCGGCACTCGCGTTCTGCAGCGGGCTGTTCTTCCTGCAGCGCACCCTGGCGCGCGCCCCGGGAGTCACGGCGGCCGGGCTCGCGGCGTCGGTGGGCTCACTCGGACGCGGGTTCGAGTCGCCGGCCGTCTTCGGCGCAGAGTTCGGCTCCTCCCGCCACGACGGGGTCGCCGCCTATCGCGACTTCGCCTTCACCGCCGGCGCCTTCACCTACTCCGGCCCCACCCAGCGCCTCTCCTGACCGTCCCGGTCTCCCAGGACAGCCGAGGGGCGGGGGTCAGTCCGCGACGTAGTGCCCGGCGGCAATCGCCTCGGCGAAGGTACGGGCCGAGTCGGGTGGGGTCAGGTCGAGGCTGCCGCGGATCATCATGATCTCGACGACCGTGCTGAGGCTGCCGCCCATCTCCTTGAGCATCCGGTACTCCCCTGCCGACAGCGGGAATCGCCCGACGAACGTCGTCTCGCCGCGGGCCGCCGCCGCGTCGGCCTGGGCCCGCAGCTGGGACACGTACCGGCGCGTCACCGAGATGAAGTCCTGCACGGACTCGGCCTCCGGCAGCCGCCCTGCCTCGACCAGGTCCCGCATCACCTTGGCGCCATGCGCCGAGTACTCGTCGTACTCGCGCGCGTCCTCGACGGACAGGATGCCGCACACGAACTCGCCCATCAGCAGGGGAAGCTGACGTAGGAGCCGCTACGGCACATGGCGACCGATCGGCCGTTGACCGACGCTCGAGTGATCCGGTGCGGCGCGAACACCCGGTAGCGGTTGGCGGCCGGGCCGACTGCCGTGACCTCGCCCCCGCTGACCGTGACGGTCGCGGCCCGCCCGTTGACCTTCACGTACTCCCTCGTTTCGCCGACCAGCCTCGTCCCGTCACGCATGATCGTGTCCCCTTCCCCCTGGGTGTACTTCGCGAATGTCGCATCAGTGCTCACCGTTCCGCTGACGGCACGGCTGAGCTTCAGCCGACGCACCACGACGTCTCGGCCGTCGTTCCAGTCGACGGCGACCGCGTTTCCTCCTGTGACGCGCAGCGTCGTCAACAGGGCAGCGGCCGCACCGGCAGGCGTGAGCGCGAGGACGGTCAGCTGGTCGAACCGCTGGCGCGGCGGGGTCGTCGTCGACAGGACGTGTGCCCCCGGCATGTCGTCGGACGTGTGGCTGTAGCGGTAGAAGCGGGATGCGAACGTGGGGTCCGCAGCCTCGGCGGCGTCGACTGCGGCGCGGCCGACCAGGGTCGCTCCGTTGGGCGCCGTCACGGTGAAACCCGATCCACCGGTGGAGATCCGGTTCTCCCACTGCGTCAGCATCTGCCACGTGTAGGTGTGGTCGTTCGGGTTGGCCTTCTCGAACGGGATGCGGTCGCGCTGCAGGCTGTCCCCGATCGCGACCAGCACCGGCCGTCCGGGCGCGCGCCCGAAGAAGTGGTCGCGCTCCGCGATCGGCGCCTGGAAGTTGTAGGCGTACCGCAGGTCCGCCCGGGTCAGGGAGAAGGCGTCGGTGTTGGTGAAGCGATCGACGGTCGGGCCCTTCCAGTAGCGGAGGAACCGGTACTGGGTGTCCTTGGCGTTGTCGACCAGTACGACGTTGTGGGCGATGGCGTAGCCGGCGTCGTCGGTGTTGCCGCAGCCGACGCAGGACGTCCCGGGGTCGATCGCGAACCGGCCGCCCTCGCCGTAGAGCGTGAAGTTCCCGACGTCGTACTGGAAGTGCGCCTCCCCGTCCCGGTGCGCCTCGAATGTGGAGACGACCTCGTGCTCTCCTCTGGAGAAGCCGGTGCGCGCGTCGACGAGACCGCGTTGCACGTAGTGCACGGACAGTGGACCGACTCGGCCCGGGTCGATCTCCGGGGTCTCCTCGGGCGTCCGGTAGAAGAGGATCGCGGACGCGTTGCCGTGGCCGTTGAAGATTGGGCATGCGGCGGTCGAGACCGGCGCCTCTAGCACCCGGTTCTGCGTGCACTTGCCCTCGGCGACCTGGTCGGGCACCGGCTGGTTCGCGTAGAAGTCGTTGCCCAGCGGGCCGATGGTGCGCTGCCACAGCCACTGCGCGACGCCGTTCCTCGGCGCGATGGCGAACTGCAGCGCGGCGAAGTCGACGCCGTACCCGGACCGGCCGGAGTCGTTCAGCGGGACGAAGTTCTGTCCGTCGCCGGGCAGCTGCTCGAAGGCGAGCCAGCGCGCCATGTTCGGCAGACCAGTGCCCGCGATCAAGTCACCCAGCCCGGCCCGTCGCGCCGCGAGCGCGAACGGCACTGAGTTCTTCATGCCGTAGAAGGCGTACTGGTGCCCCTCCATGTTCGCGCCGAGCGGGTCGCCGCTGGCGCGCAGATAGGTGCGGGTGAGGGAGAGGGCGGCGCGTAGGTACGTCTCGGTGCGGGCCGGCGCTCCGGGCTCCCCCCGAAGGGCGAGGATCGCGAGACCGGCGCCGCCGGCGGTCACCCCCATCCAGTTGCTGGTCGGGTAGCGGGCCGCCGGGTGCGTCGGCTTCAGCAGCATCCGCTCGAAGAGGAGGCCCTCGTGCCTCGTCATGTCCCCGATGATCTTGACGCGTTCCTGAGGCGTCATCAGCTGGTAGGTCCAGTCGAACGCCAGGCCGAGGCCCTCGTCGAGGTCGCCCACGCCGAGGTCCTGGCAGCACCAGTAGGGGAAGCCGGCGTCGCCGAGCGCGGAGAGCAGCTCGATCGCGCGGCGTCCGAACCGCTCGTCTCCGCTGAGCTGGTAGGCGAGGCCGAGGTCGATCAGGTACGTCGGCATCTCGTTCTGCAGGGTGTACGGCTTCTCCAGGCCCTGGAGCACGAGCGGGATGCCGACGTTCGCGCGCACGACCTCGGGTCGCACCTTGAGCAGGTGGCCCTCGGCGCGCTGGCGCAGCTTCTCCCACGCGGCACCCGGGACGCCGCCTGCGGCGACGCGAGCGCGCAGTCCGGGCACGTCCTTCGCCGAGAACAGCAGCCGTGGGTGCGGCTCGGTCCGCGCTGCCTGCGCCGCTGCCGTCCTTGGCCCCGATTCCCCGGCCACCGCCGGCTGGAGGGGTGCAACCAGCAGCAGCGCTATGAGCGCCCTGGTCAGGCTGCGGCGCACGCCGGGCCGGTCCGGCGACGGTGCGCGACCGCACCGGCCGCGATCAGCATGGTGAGTACGGGCAGCAGCACGGCCACCGGCACCTCGGGGACGACCGGTTCGGCGCCCGCGCAGGGGAACGTGAGGTAGTCGCCGTCCCGGCAGCCGTTGACCGCTACGCCGTTGACCTGGAGGTTCGTGATCGTCTGCGGGGCGAACACTGTGTAGGAGTTTGCCGGCGAGCCGTCCGCCTTCGCTTGGTTGCCGCTGACGACGACGCGGGCCGGCGTGCCGGTCACGCTGACATAGCTCCGCCCGTACGCGGACAGCGTCTTCGCGTCGCGTACGACGAGTTCGCCCTGGTCCTTCACGAACCGCGCGATGCGGGCGTCGGTCTGGATCTCGCCGGTCACCGCGGACGCGCTGCGCACGCGACGGAGGAAGACCTCGCGGGTGCCCTCCCAGTCGACCGCGACCGCGTTCGCGCCGTTGAGCCGCAGCACGGAGGTGGTCGCCGGGTCGGTCCCGGCCGGGGTGAGCGCCAGCACGGTGACTTGCTCGAGTCGCTGCTGCGGCGACGTGACCGTGGAGATCTTGTGCTGCGGTCCGCTGTCATCGCTGTTGTTGTTGAAGCTGACGACCTCGGACTTGAACACCGGGTCGGTCGCGGCGATGTCGGAGACGAGCGGGGTCACGTCACGCGCCGATCGGGCCACCAGCTTCGCGCCGCTGAGTGAGGTCACCGTGAAGCCGGAGCCGTCGACCGTCACCTGGTTGCTCCGGTCGCTGAGCATCTGCCACTGGAACGCGCGGTTGAACGGCACAGCGTCGCGCTCGAGCTCATCGGCGATGCCGATGACGACCGGTCGTCCCGGCACCCGGCTGAACAGGTGGTCCCGACCGGCGAAGGGCGGGTCGAACGAGACGTCGGGGTTGCCGCTGTAGGCGTAGCGCATGTCGGCGTGCGTCAGCGACACGTTCTGGGCGTTGACGAAGTTGTCGATCGTGGTGCCGCGGAAGTACCGGCTGTTCTGGGACTGGGTGAGCGGGGAGCCGTCGATGACGATGGTGTTGTGGTAGGTCGGGTAGCCCTCAGCGGGTCCGGACCCGTAGGCGTAGCCGCAGCCGATGCAGGCGCTGCCTGGGTCGATCGCCCAGCGGCCGCCGTACCCGTACAGGGTGAAGTTGCCCGCGTCGTAGTTGAAGTGGGCGCTGCGCCCCAGGCCGGTCGGCCCCGGGGGTTCGCCGTTGCGACGCGACTGGAAGGTGGAGAGGACCTCGCCGGTGCCTTGAGCGAACCCGGTCCGCGCGTCGATCAGGCCGTTGGCGTCGTAGTGGACCGACATTGGCCCGGTGGTCGCGGGGTCCACCTCCGGCGTCTCTGCCGGGGTTCGATAGAAGAGGATCACCCAGGCGTTGCTTGCGGTGTGGAGCAGCGGCGCGCAGGCGGCGGAGACGAGCGGCGCGTCGGCCCAGCGGTCGAGCGGGCAGGCTTCATCGGCGACCGGGGCGGGGTAGTGCGGGTCGGCGTAGTAGTTCTCGCCGAGCTCCCCGACCGTGCGGCGCCAGTTCCACTGGGCGATCCCGTTGGCCGGGTTCACCGCGAACATGAGCGCTTCGAACCCCACGGTTCCGGCGGTGCGGGTCGAGTCGTTGATGTTGACGAAGTTCTGCCCCTCGCCGGGCAGCTGCTCCAGAGCGCGCCAGCGCGCGGTGTGCTGCACGCCGGTCGACGTCATCAGGTCGGCGATGCCCTCGCGCGTCGCGGCGACCGCGAACGGGATCGCCCGGTCCAGGCCGTAGTTGGCGTAGGTGTGACCCTCGTCGCCAGCGCCGAGCGCGTCGAAGCCGTACCTGAACAGGTTGCCGGTCTTGACCACGGCCCGATTGAGGTAGTCGTCGAACTCGTAGTGCCGGGCCGGCCACTGGCCGCCGATGTTCGGGATCGGCGGGCCCACCGGGCTGTCGAAGCCGCTCGGCGCGCCGGGCTCTCCCTTGATGGCCAGCAGCAGCAGGCCGGTGCCGCCACCGGTCACGCCGGTCCAGTTGCTCGTGACGTATTCGCTGGCCTCGTTGGTGTACTCGAACAGGGGCCGCACGAAGAGCAGGTCCTGCGACGCGGTCATCGACGCGACGATCTGACTGCGCTCGGCCGGGGTCATCAGCTCGTAGGTCCAGTCGAACGCGAGGCCGAGGCCGAGGTTCAGGTCGCCGATGCCGAGGTCCTGGCCGCTCCAGTACGGCCATCCCGCGTCGCTCAGCGCACGGATCAGCTCGATCGCGTGGCGGCCGTACCTGTCGTCGCCGCTGAGCTGGTAGGCCAGTCCGAGTTCGATCAGGTACGACGGCATCTCGCCCTGGAGCGTGTACATCTTCTCCAGGCCCTGGCCGTTGACCCCGTTGGGGAACAAGCCCGGGATCTTGGCCTCGTCGAGCGGGATCTCCACGTTGGCGCGCACGACGTCAGGACTGATCCGGACCAAGTGCCCGTCGGCCTTCTCCTTGAGCCGGTTCCAGGCGGCCTGCGGCACACCGCCCGCCGCGACCCGGGCACGCAGACCTGAGA
This sequence comes from uncultured Actinomycetota bacterium, assembly GCA_963765815.1. Classification (GTDB taxonomy): domain Bacteria; phylum Actinomycetota; class Actinomycetes; order BP-191; family BP-191; genus DATLNF01. Next base: position 697,495 of record CAVXXT010000003.1, read on the forward strand.
CGTCGGTGGCGGAGAAGAGCAGCCGGGGATGCACGGTCGCGCCGGAGGTCGGTGACGTCTGCGCCTCGGCAGGCCCGACGAGCACAAGGACGCCAGGCAGGGCGACGGCGAGCGCGATCAGCAGGGCAGCGCGGCGGCGCGTGGTCTGGCGCATTGACCGAGGTTAGGCAAAACCTGTGAGAAAGACAATGAACTCTCATAACCGAACATGCCCAAACCGGACAACACGCCCCGGCTCAGGCGCGATGTGGCACGTCGTCGTCCAGCCGGTAGGCGTCCCCGGGCTCGACGACGAGCAGCTCCTCCCACTTCACCCCGATGTCCCCGCGGCCGAGATGCGGCTCCACCGCCCACAGCCCGGGCGCCGGCCGGTGCTTCGACGTCGGCCGGTCGTTCCAGCGGCCGGTCGTCCGGGGAACAACGACTCCGTGGTCCACGGCTCGGGCAGCGCGGTGCGTGCACCGAAGAGCGCGACCGGCAGGTGGAAGTAGCGCTGCACCCCTTCCCGCCGGTACGCCTTCATGGCCAGCCGAGTCGCGTCGCGCTCGGACATCCCCGGCTCGAGAGCAGCCCGCACCTCGGCGAGCACGGCGTACGACGTTGCCTGCCACCGGCGGAAGCAGCCGAGCTCGCGGTCCGTGAAGCCGTCGTGCTGGATCATCAGCGCCCTCGGGCCGGGCCGCCCGCCTCGTCCAGTAGGTGCTGGACCGCCGCGACGATGCTCGGGAGCGGCGAGCCGGTTGGATACACCCCGGACACCCCCGCCGTGACGAGCAGTGACTCGTCGCCGGGCGGGATCGCGCCACCGACCACGACGACCGCGTCGCTCCCGGCGGCGCGCAGCGCGGTCACGACGGCGGGCACCTCCTCGAGGTGGTTGCCCGACAGCGTGGACAGGCCGACGAGGCCGGCGTCCTCCTGCACCGCCACGGCGGCGATCTGGGCCGCGGTCGCGTGTCCGACGTACACGACCTCCATCCCCGCGTCCCGGAGGGCGGCCGACACCACGATCGCGCCACGCCAGTGCGCATCCATTCCGAGCTTGGCGACGACGGCCTTCACGCCGACCAGGGTGCTCACCACAGCGGCGGTTGCCAGGTGCCCAGCACCCGCCGGAAGAGGTCGCCGACCTCGCCGAGGGTCACGTCGGCCCGGGCCGCGGCGATCGCGGCGGGCATCGTGTTCGTCCCCTCCTCGCAGGCTCGGGCCAGCGCGCCGAGAGCACCGGCGGCGGCCGCGGCATCACGCCGGTCAACGGTGGCGCGCAGTCGCTCGACCTGCCGGGCGCGGGCGTCGGCTGGCACCTCGAACATGTCCACGGGGTCGTCCGAACCTGCCAGCTGCGCGTTGACGCCGACCACGAGCCGGCTGCCCTCGTCCAGTGAGCGCTGGTAGTCGTACGCACGTGTGGAGAGCTCCCCGTGCACCCATCCGGAGGTCGTGCACGCCACGACTCCTCCGCGCAGGTCGATCTCAGAGACGAGGCGGGTCACCTCGGTCTCCATCGAGTCCGTGAGCGCTTCGACGAGGTAGCTCCCTCCGAGCGGGTCGACCGAGCCGGTCACCGCGGTCTCGTGCTGCAGTACGTACTGAGTGCGCAGCGCGGTCAGCGCAGCGTGTTCGGATGGGATGCTCAGCGCCTCGTCGTAGCCGTTGATGTGCAGGGACTGGGTTCCCCCCAGCACCGCGGCCAGCGCCTGCAGCGCGCTGCGGGCGATGTTGACGTGCGGGAACCTCGCGGAGTTGGTCGCCCCTGAGGTCTGGGTGTGGAAGCGGAACTTCTGGCACCGCGCGTCCGAGATGCCGAGGTCGTCTCGGACGTAACGCGCCCACATCCGTCGGACAGCCCGGAACTTGGCGACCTCCTCGAAGAAGTCGTTGTGCGCGTTGAGGAAGAAGCTGAGCCGTCGTAGCACCCGATCGAGCGGCATGCCGCGCCGGAGCATCTCTTCGACGACGGCCTGGCCGTGTGCCAAGCACAGAGCGATCTCGAGCGGCGCGTCGGCCCCGGCCTCGCGGTAGTTGTAGCCCGTGATGCTGACGGGATTCCACCGCGGCAGCTCGCGCGCGGCGTGCTCGATCAGGTCGCACTCCAGCCGGAACGACGACTCGGGAGCGAGCATGGCCGGCGCGATGGTGACCGCCGTCTCCATCAGGAAGTCGTTCTGGCTGGTGCCGCTCAGCGTCGCCGGCTCGTATCCGCGCCGCTCCGCCGCCACGAGGTGCATCGCGAGGTGCGGCACGGCGCCGATCGGCTGCGAGCTGACGAGAGACGTGCTGACCTGATCGAGCGGTATCCCGGCGAAAAGGTCGGTGAAGTCGGCGACGACGTCCACCGCGACTCCACCTCGCCCAACGTCGGACGTCGCCCGCTCGTCGTCCGATCCAAACGCTCGCAGGCTCGGGTAGTCGAACACGCCGTTGACCCCGGTGGCGCCCTGGTCGAGCAACAGCCGGTACCGCTCATTGGTGTCCGTCGCGGTGCCGAAGCCTGCCAGCTGGCGGACCGTCCACGGGCGGTCGACGTACATGCGCTCGTGGATGCCGCGGGTGAAGGGGAAGGTCCCCGGGGAGCCGACCCGCTCGTCGAGCCCGGGTGCGATGTCGGCGGCGGTCGCGACAGCTGGCAGCGGGAGCCCGCCCGACGTCGTGCCGCGCACATCGAGGTCTTGCGAGTGAGCGCTCACTCTGTGAGAGTTGCAGAGCCACCCCGGCCGGTCAAGGGAGAGTGCGATGGACCAAAAGGCAGCGGACGACCGCTACTGGAACCGCGGCAAGGAGACCATGCCGCGGGCCGATCGCGAAGCGGCTTCGCTGGCGCTCCTCCAGGGGCAGCTGCACCACGTCTACGAGGCACTGCCGTTCTACCGCCGGCTCTACGACGCCGCAGGCTTCCACCCCGACCAGGTCCGGACCCTTGCGGACTACACCCAGCGGGTGCCGGTCATCACGAAGGACATGCTCCGTGCCGACCAGGAGGAGCACGGCCCGTTCGGCAGCTACGCGGGCGTCGAGCGGCACGACATCGCGCGCGTCCACGGCTCCTCAGGGACCACCGGCAAACCGACGCTCTACGCGATCTCCAAGGCGGACTGGGCCTACTCGGCCGAGGTCATGGCGCAGGGCTTCTGGACCTGCGGCGTGCGCCCGACCGACACGGTGCAGTTCGCGACCGTGTTCAGCCTCTTCCTCGGCGGCTGGGGATCGCTCATGGCCGCGGAGCGAATCGGCGCCGCCGCCTTCCCGCTCGGCGCGGGTGAGACGGAGCGCCAGCTGGAGTTGATGCACCGGGTCGGCACGACGGTGCTCGTGACGACACCGACCTACGCGCTGCACATGCTCGAGGTCGGCCGCCAGCTCGGCTACGACACGGCGCAGTCCCCGCTCCGGCTCGGGATCTTCGTCGGCGAGCCCGGCGCCGGGATCCCCGGCACCCGCCGTGCGCTCGAGGAGGGCTGGGGCATCACGGTCCGGGACTGCGCGACCACATCTGAGCTCATGCCCTGGGCTACCAACGCGGAGTGCGAGGCAGGCCTCGGGGTGCACATTCTCAACGACGAGGTCTGGACGGAGATCGTCGACAAGGATGACAGCTCGGTGGCCGTTCCGCCGGGCACGAGCGGGGCGGTCGTCTACTCGCACACCAGACGGCGCTCCCAGCCGATGATCCGATTCTGGTGCGGCGACGAGTCCCATCTCACCGACGAGGCGTGTCCATGCGGGCGAACGTATCCGCGTCTCCCGGACGGGATCTACGGGCGACTCGACGACATGCTCATCATCCGCGGCGCGAACGTCTACCCCAGTCAGGTGCAGCGCTCGCTGCTGGAGGTGAATGGCACCGGGGTCGAGTTCAAGATCGTACTTGAGAAGCGCGGTGCGCTCGACGCGGTCACCGTGCAGGTCGAGCCGGACGGGTCCGCCGACGACGGCCTCGCCGACCGGGTGCGCCGAAAGCTCAAGAACGACACCGGCATCACCTTCGACGTCGAGATCGTCCCCCTCGGCAGCCTCGAGCGGGCATTGAGCAAGGCCAAGCGTGTCGAGGACCGCCGCGGTGCCGCCGGATAGCGACGGCACTACCGTGAGCGGGTGATCTCGCCGCCGCCCCCGCGACGCCGCGTCCTCCCGCGCGAGCAGCGACTGCAGGACGTCGTGCGGGAGTCCGCGCGGTTGTTCCACGAGAAGGGCTACGAGCAGACGACTGTCGACGAGCTCGCCACCGCGATGGGGGTGAGCGTGGGTGCGCTCTACCGATATGTGTCCACGAAGAGCGACGCGCTCGTCATGGTCTGCGACGACATCTACAGCGGTCTGCCCGAGGAGCTCCAGGAGCTGGCTGCACAGGGCGGGCACGAACTGGACGTGCTGCGCTCCCTCGTGCGCTGCTACGTCGACTCCTGTCTCGAGCATCGCGATCTCGTCCTGCTCATGTACCGCGAGTTCCGCCACCTGCCGCGCGAGGCGCAGGAGCGCTCGATGCAGAAGGAGGACGCGATCGTCGACGTGCTGGCCGGCGCCATCCGCCGGGCGCAGCGGTCCGGCCACGTGCGCAAGGGCGACGCGCGGCTGCTCGCGACCCACATCCTCCTGCTCGGGCACCTGCCTGCGCTGAAGGGCTGGCAGCTCAAACGATCCGGGGCGCGGAGGTCGACCTTCGCCGCCCGGCACACCGAGGTGCTCCTCGACGGGCTGCGGTCCGACGCGGGATGAGCGTCAGGCGGTCTCCACGCCGGCAGCGGCATGCAGTGCGAGCTGCTCGACGCCGAGCTCGCGCAGCCGGTACTTCTGGATCTTCCCGGTGACAGTCATCGGGAAGTCGTCGATGAACAGGACGTAGCGCGGCACTTTGAAGTGCGCGATCCGCCCACGGCAGAACTCGCGGATGTCCTCGGCGTTGGCGTTCGCGCCGTCGCGCGGCTTCACCCACGCGAGGATCTCCTCGCCGTAGCGCTCGTCGGGTACGCCGACGACCTGCACGTCGGCCACTGCGGGATGGGAGTAGAGGTACTCCTCGATCTCGCGCGGGTACACGTTCTCACCGCCACGGATGATCATGTCCTTGGACCGGCCGACGATGTTGATGAACCCCTCGGCGTCCATCGTCGCGAGGTCGCCCGTGTGCATCCAGCCGTCGGGGTCGATCGCCTCAGCGGTCCGGGCCGGGTCGGCCCAGTAGCCGTTCATCACCGAGTAACCGCGAGTACACAGCTCGCCGGGCTCCCCGCAGAGCAGGGTGTCGCCCGACTCCGCGTCGACGACCTTGACCTCCACGTGCGGGTGCACCCGGCCGACGGTGGACACCCGCCGGTCAAGCGTGTCGGTCGCCTCGGTCTGGGTCGACACCGGCGACGTCTCGGTCATGCCGTAGCAGATGGTCACTTCATCCATGTGCATGCGCGTCACGACCTGCTTCATCACCTCGACGGGGCATGGCGAGCCGGCCATGATCCCGGTCCGCAGTGACGAGAGGTCGTACTCGTCGAACCGCGGATGGTCGAGCACGCCGATGAACATCGTGGGGACGCCGTACAGGCTGGTGCACCTCTCGGCCTGCACAGTCTCAAGCACAGCGGTCGGGTCGAACGCGGCCTCCGGGATGACGATGCACGCGCCGTGGCTGGTGCAGCCGAGGTTTCCCATCACCATGCCGAAGCAGTGGTAGAAGGGCACCGGCACACAGACCCGGTCCGACTCGGTGTAGCCGCAGCGCTCGCCCACGAAGTACCCGTTGTTAAGGATGTTGCGGTGCGAGAGCGTCGCGCCCTTGGGGAAGCCCGTCGTGCCGCTCGTGTACTGAATGTTGATCGCGTCGTCCGGACGCAGCGTGGACTCCCGTCGGCGCACATCGGCCAAGCCCGCCGCACGGCCCGACAGCGCCAGCTCGTCCCACTCCGGTGAGCCGAGGTAAAGCACCGTCTCCAGAGAGGGCACGGCGGGGCGAACTTCATCGACCATCAGGCGGTAGTCAGACGTTCTGAACGACGGCGCTGCGACGAGCACCCGCGCACCGGACTGCGTCAGCACGTACTCCAGCTCGCTGGAGCGGTACGCCGGGTTCACCGTCACGAGGATCACGCCGAGCCGGGCTGTTGCGTACTGCACGAGGACCCACTCGGCGCAGTTCGGGCTCCAGATGCCGAGTCGGTCGCCGGTCTGAAGGCCCAGACCCAGCAGGCCAGCGGCGACCTCATCGACCGCCCGGTCGAGCTCGGTGTAGGTGAAACGGAGCCCCTGGTGCCGCGAGACGAGTGCGTCCTGGTCGGGGACACGGGCGACGGTCGCGGCGAGGTTGGCGCCGATCGTGTCGTCGAGCAGTGCGGGTGAGGTGGCCCCCTTGGCGTAGGAGGCGGCGGTCACGACCGGCGCCAGACGACCGGGTTGATGTCGCTGGCGGCCAGGTCACCCGGCGCTACGCCGGGCAGCCACTTCGCGTAGTCCTTCTCGTGCCAGTGGTGCTGCGGCTCGATGCCGCGCAGGCCGTCGGCGTACCAGATGACGGTCATGACAGCGCGCAGGTGCGGTGTCGGGTTGGGGGGCGCGGTGTGCAGCGTCCACCCGCCGTGGAAGGTGGCGTCGCCGAGCGCCATCGCGCCATGGTTGTGCAGCGGGATGCCCTTTTCCTGCACCAGGTCCTGGAAGTAGCGCTCCGACGTGTCGGACAGCGCGAGGTCGCCAAGCGAGCCGAGCTGGTGGCTGCCCGAGGCGAACGTCATGCTGCCCATCTCGGCCGTGATGGGGACGAGAGGAATCCACATCGTGACGATCTCGTCGCCGTCGAGCGGGAAGAAGTACTGATCCTGGTGGAATGGCGTGTTAGCGCCACCCGCAGGCTTGAACACCGCCTGGTCGTGGTAGATCCGCAGCGCATCGACGCCGAGCAGGTCGGCTGCCACGCGCGCGAATCGCGGTGCGAAGACGAACTCGCGGACGCACTCGTCGAGCAGCCAGAGGTTCTGGATCTGCATGATCGCGTCGCGCACCGTCTCGTCCTGCTCGATCGACCGGTCCTCGTCGGAGTGCGCGAGCGTGACGTCCTTGATGACCGGACCCCACTGCGCGATCTCCTCTGTCGACGCGATGCCGCGGACGAGCACATGGCCGTTCTCGCGGTAATAGGCAACCTGCTCGGGCGTCGCAGGGCGCTCATCGGTCAGTGCGGGCAGCTGGCTCGTCTGCGTCATGCCCGCAGGGTACGGCGGATGTTCACTTGCGATCAATCACTCAATTTCGCACATCGCTCGTCACCGACCGAGTGAGACCAAGTCTCGGCTCAGGTCGGCGGTGCGAGTGACTCCGAGCAGCTGCAGCGTGCGTCGGTAGTCGCCGAGCAGGAGCGACATGAGGTGGTCCACGCCGGGCTCCCCCGCCGCCATGAGCGCATAGAGGTAGGGCCGCGCGACGAAGACCGCGGTTGCCCCGAGCGCCACAGCGGCCGCCACATCTGCGCCGGATCGCACGCCGCCGTCGACGTACACCTCGGTCGTCGTCTCCGACCGCGTCCACGACGTCGGCGACGAGGTCCAGCGGCGACACGGCGCGGTCGAGCTGCCTGCCGCCGTGGTTCGACACCGCGATCCCGTCCGCGCCGGCAGCCGCGACGTCCTTCGCGTCGTCGACCCGCTGCACTCCCTTGACCACGATCGAGCCGGTCCACACCGACCGCAGCCATTCAATGTCCGCGACAGTGACCGCCGGGTCGAAGACGGTGTTGATCAGCCCCATCAGCTCCTCTGCCGTGCCGAGCGACTCGAAGGCGAGCGGCTCCGTCGTGAGCGCGTCGAACACCCACCTCGGCTTCATCGCCATGCTCAGCATCGTGCGCGCGGTCAGCGTCGGCGGCATCGTCAGGCCGTTGTGGACGTCGCGCAGCCGAGCACCGGCAACCGGCACGTCCACGGTGAGCACCAGCGTCGAGTAACCGCACTCCGCAGCCCGTGAGATGAGGTCAAGACTGCGCGCCCTGTCGCGCCAGACGTAGAGCTGGAACCAGCGATCGGTGTCCGGCGCTTCCGCCGCGAGCCGGTCGACGGACGTCGTGCCGAGCGTCGACAGCGCATACGGGATGCCAGCACGGCCCGCGGCACGAGCGACCGCGGGCTCGCCCTCGGTGCGCATCATCCGGGTGAAGCCGGTCGGTCCGAGCACGACCGGCATCGCGACGGGACGACCGAGGATCCGAGACGTGGCATCGACGTCGGCGACGTCGCGCAGGACGTGCGGGTGGAACACCACGCGGTCGAACGCCGCCTTCGACCGGGCGAGGCTCAGCTCTGCCTCGGCCGCGCCGGCCACGTAGTCGTAGACGGCGCGCGGCGTCCGACGGCGAGCCAACCGCTGGAAGTCCGCGACCGTGCGCACCCGCGCCAGAGGGTCCGACGCACCTCGTTGCAACGACGGCCCGACGAACCGCTTGATCTCCGACCACCGCGGCGACTGCCTGACGACCACGTGACGTCCCTCTCCGCGCACCTCTCTGGTGCCGCGCCCACAGTCTCCCGTGGCCCCGTCGGGTTGGGAACGCCTTCTCAGCTGCGGAAGGCACCGAGACCACATGCTCCTACTTCACCGAGTCACATGAGGCTGCCGGGCGACCGGTCTACGTGGCACGGATAAACCTCAGCACTTGATGAATGTCCACGACCGCTACACCAGCAAGCGCCGAAGTCGGACGTGGTTCGCGCCGCGTTTGCCAGCAATTTGCCAGCATCCGCTCCGGCGGACGTCGTCGACGACCGTCCGCTGTCCTGCGGTTCGGGCCGGTGACCTGCGGAAATCTGGTGGGGCAGGCAGGACTCGAACCTGCGGCTAAGGGATTATGA
>CAVXXT010000004.1:0-110561 GCA_963765815.1 uncultured Actinomycetota bacterium
TTAACTGCCAGACCGATATTCGATGGCCAAATAAGACTTATTCAAGTCTAGCCATTCACCTGTGGCCGTCTCGGAACAAGTCCGATGGGAGCGGTGGTGTCCGATCCGTCCGTTCAGTAGATCAAGGTTCAACCGTGGTGGCATTTGGACATCGAATGGCCCGTAACCTTGGCAAGTCGGTGCCGAAATGCCGTTGCTCACCTCAAACCAGGACCGTTGGGTCCAATGCTCCAATGGAGTAAGTACAATGGTTGACGAAAATGGACCTCATTACTTTGTAGTATTCCATAGCCCTGGGCCAAACTGGGTCAACGGTACGCCCTACAATGAGCAGCCCGAATTCATGGATCACGTCAATTACATTAGCAGCTGTCACGACAAGGGTCAGATTGTCCTGAGCGGCCCCTTCATGGAGTCCCCGGGCGGCCTGGCTGGCAAACTGGCGCCCGGCGGCATGGCTATTTTCAAGGCCACCGATCTCGAGGAGGCCACCAGACTTGGAACGGACGATCCCACGGTCAGGTCTGGCATGCTCAACGTCGAGATCAAGACTTTATGGGTGCCCTTCCACGACTGACCGCCGCATAGCCGCATTGAACGTCAGCTCCGGTGATCATCGTCGAGGTCGAATCGCTACTGCAGTCGGGTCGTCGGCTGCCGAAGTATCTGCGCCTCCGACGTCAGCGTCCGTTGTACCGCGTTGAGCCACAACACCAAACAGTGGGCTCCCTGCCAAACCTGGGCGGTGCGGAAACGCGCATGACGTAGCAGGCGGCGGGCTGCTCGATCCAGTAGCGATCCAGATCGATTTCGCTTTCGAGGTAGTCATCTGCAGGAGACGGAAAGCGCGCTGTCCCCTACCGGCCGATCAAAGGAGCGGCAGCGGAGAGGGATCGATCAAGGTGCTGCACCCATTCGACTGTTCAGGACGAGCGGGCAGCGACGGCGGTGTAAAATGCTGCTGAGGGGCAGGGAAGGAGAGCGGCTGACCAGACGCATCAGCTTTGTGCCTCCATCCGCTCAATCAGCCGCGCCTCAATCCGGTCGCCGAGGCCGCAGGAATGCTGGACCAGCTGCTTGAATTCAAGCTGGTCGTGGAGGCGCCGGGACAGATGTGTCAGTCGTCTCAAGGTATTGTTATATCGCTTGAGAAATTTATTGTATTTAGCCATAATGCTTGATTATCGGGTGCTGATGCCTGCCAACGGGGTGGTTTCCAACTCGAGTGCGCCGGGAGACCGGCAAGGAGTAGGTGGTGCGAGTCCACTGCGATGAAGGAGTAGCGACCCACATCGGCCCCGAGCCGTGCGCCGGCATCCGCGAGGCTGTCGGCGAAGCGTCGGCAGGGGAACGTATAGGCCAGCCATTGAGCCGCGAAAGTCACATATCCTGGGTGCCGACGCCGTTCGACTAGCGGAAGGCAACACGGACGGGCGCGCCATCGCAAGCGCCCGCCGACCCGGCGTGGTCTGAGACCCTGGCATGTACGGACGCTCCTTGTACGGGAACCGGGAGATCTCGCGTCTGACCAGCGGCCGAGCGCCGCGGTCCGCATCGGGAAGGCGAGGAGCCGAAGCCGATGATGCACGGACGCGAGAAGTCAGACCCCGCCATAGTAGCATGAAGCCGGCGAACAAAGCCGGGCGACCGGCGGCGGAGCCGGTGGAGCCAAGGGTGGGGGCCAAGGGGAACGCGAACCAGCAAAGCACGCGCCGGACGCCGAGCCGGGCAAGCGTGTCCCAGGCGCTGGAGCGCGTACGGCAAGAGCGGCGACGCTTCGCCGTCAGACACCGAGGTGGGAGCCGGATGCCTAAATCGGGCACGTCCGGTTCTGTGCGGGGGGCGCGCAGTAATGCGCGTTCCTAGACCGCGATAGTGCGACTTTGGAGGGTTTTAGAGGTCGGCGATTTCAGCCGCGTTGCGACAGACGCGGAGCAGCTTGAAATACTTTGGGTGGTTTGATATGCGTCGAGGGCATATCGGATAGTCATCAGTCTACATAAAAGCGATGACTATCGAGGGGTTATCTTCGGCGGTCAGTTCATATCTGGAATGCTTCGAGCTGGTTGGCGGTTCTGGTGACGTGCGGGGGGACGGCGATGAGGCGAGAGGGGGCGTGGTCCGGCGCTGCTGTTCGAGACACTCGAGCCCCGGCTGCTGCTTTCGGCGGATTTGGCACCGCTTCACACCCAGCCGGCGCATGCCGATTTGACGCTGACGGTCGACACGGCGAGCCAATCGATCCTGCTGCTCGACAACACCCATGGCGGCGTCGAGATCGAGCGGCACGATCTGGACGGCGCCGACAAGATCACCTTGCGCGGCACGGCGGGCGCCGATCGTTTCAGCATCTGCTCGATGCGGGAGCGCTCGATGCGAGCCGGGTGACGGTGCTGGGCGGCGGCGGCAACGACCGGCTGGATGGGCCGAAGCTCGATACCGACTGGAGCCTGAACTCGCGCCGGCGCCGGCGAGGTCGGCAACATCGCGTTCAAGAGCATCGAACAGCTGCACGGCTCGAATGCAGCATTGGACAGCCTGACCGGGCCGAGGAAGGGGTCGGCGCGGACCATCATGGCCAACGGCAATGGCAGGGTGGCCAAGACCTCATTCACGGATTTCGACCATCTCACCGGCGGGGCCAAGGGTGCCGACACCTTCGTCGTGACGCCCAGGGGCGGCGCGCACCCCGATGAGCCCGTGGCCCTGTCGCTGGATGGCGGCGGCAGGCATGACGGGGTGATCGTCAAGGCGAAGTACCTCGACCGGGCGGCGTTCACGACCACGGGTCCGAAGACCGGGACGATCGAGGTCGATGGCATGGTGATCAGCCATGCCCGCATGAGCCAAGTCGAGCTGGTGGCGGCCAGCGCGCGCGCGGGCGGCGGCGGTCGGCGACTTCACCTACACGGCCGGCAGCGATGCCAGCATCACCATCGGCACCGACAGCGCCGACCCGACGCAGCTGACGGTGACCGGCGACATAGCGGCACCAAGAGCTTCGCCATCCCGACGGCGAGCCTGACCATCCAGGCACCCGGCGACTACTCGGCGATCACGCTCGGCTCGATGACCCTGCCGGGGGTCGACCTCACCGCCCAGTCGGGTGCCACGGGCGTGAACCTGGAGCCGCTGGTCAAGGACATCACCAACACGGTGACCGTAGCGCCAACAGCACCGTCGACACCTCCAAGACCGGCGGCACCGCCGGCGACATCACCTTCGAGGCCGCCGATATCGAGGTGCAGTCCGGGGCCACCTTGAAAGCGCAGGGAGCCAGCGGCGGCGACGTCACGCTCCGCGACAAACCTGCGCGATGCCAGCGGGCTGATCCTCGATGCCGTCAACGATGTGACGGCGCGCGAGGCCTCGATCACGATCACGGATGCGACCATCACGGCGACGGGCACGGTGACGATCCAGGCACAGGCGGGCGACGTGAGCCTGGAAGGCTCGATGAACAACTATCTCGATGGCTGGGGTGGCGGCGCGCTCAGCGACCTCGAGCAGTTGACGAGCCTGATCGATACGCTGCCGATTTCGGTCCTGTACAAGAACAGCTCGGCCGACATCAGCCTCACCAACACTCAAATCACCACGAGCGTCGGCGATGTCGTCATCGACGCCAATGCGCAAAGCGAGGCCACCGGCACCGGCATTTTCTGGGCATCTCCGGGCACCTCGACCTCGGCGGCGGGCGGCCTCGCCTTCGTCTTCGTCGAGAGCGACGCGAAGGCCACCATCGATATCGGCCACAACACGGGCATCAATGCCAAGGGCGACGTTTCCATCACCACGGAGGCGACGACCAATGCCACCGGCACGGCGCGGGTCAGCCAGAACACCGGTCGCGGCAATTCGCCCACCAATCCGCAGAACATGCAGGCGGCGGTCGCCATCGGGATCACCAAGCTCACGTCCACCATCGCGACTGACCAGGATTCCCTGATCAACAGCCAGACCGGCACGACCACCATCGCGGCGACTGGGAACAACACCAATGCGCCGGGCGCGGAAACTGAATCCACAAGGATGGGCTGGCGGGCTTTACGCTCGGGCTGGCCGTGTCCGACAACAACGTGAAGGTTACGGCACTCGGCGAGGTCGAGGCCGGTGGCACGACGGTGGTCGCTGACCTCGACCCGACCTTCAGTCCGTTCAATTCGGTCGATCCGGTCAACCACACCATCGCGGTCGACAACACGGCGGGGTATCAGACCGGCGATGCCATCACCTACAGCGCTGGCGGCGGCGGCGCGATGCCGGGGTTGACGGATGGCCGACCTACTATGTCGTCGTCGTGGATGGCACCCACTTCAAGCTTGCCGCTTCGCGCAGCGACGCGTTGAGCGGCGCGACCATCAATTTCGGCGCCCTGCCGTCGCTGCAGTCTTCCACCGGGGAGGTCAGTCGCTTCGCGCAGATCCAGGAAAGTACGAACCAGATCGTGTTCGACTACGACCCGGGCCTGGTGGTCGGGCACGTTGTCACGTTCAACGATGTCAACGACTACTACATCGGCGGCCTGTCGATGAAGGTCGGGACGACCTACACAGTCTCCTCGGTGGCGCAGAGCGCGTCCGGCAATCAGTGGCTGGTGGGACTCAATGACGCAACAGGCAATCCGGTCACCTTGAATCTCGATCCGATCCTGATCGACGGCACCGACACCAGCTATGCCTTCCATCTCGACGGCTCGGCGATCGTCTTCGACCAGGCGCAGCCGCGCCTGATCACGGGGACGCCGACGATCTACGTCAAGGCCCTGGGCCTCGACATCCCCACGCTGACGCCGGACCAGACCTACTTTCTGGTGAAGGACCCAACGGACACCACCAACACGGTGTTCCGGCGTCATCGTCGACTGGGTGCCGGTGCATTCCCCAAGGACGACTTCGCGCTCGCGCGATTCGACGGCACAACGCTCTACGAGCACGCCGACCCCCGACGCGGGAGCAGCCCGACTGGGCACGCTGGGTCTTCGACTTCGGCCGCAACGAGGTGCGCAACTTCCTCATCGCCAACGCGCTCTTCTGGGTCGAGGAGTTCCACGTCGATGGGCTGCGGGTCGATGCCGTCGCCTCGATGCTCTACCTCGACTACTCGCGAAGGAAGGCGAGTGGCTGCCCAACGAGTACGGCGGCCGCGAGAACCTTGACGCCGTGCGCTTCCTCCAGGAGCTGAACGAGGTCGTCTACCGGCGCAACCCCGGCGTCCTCACCATCGCCGAGGAGTCGACCGCGTGGCCGTCGGTGTCCCGGCCGGTGCACCTCGGCGGGCTCGGCTTCGGCTTCAAGTGGAACATGGGCTGGATGCACGACACCTTGCCGTACGCCTCGAAGCCGCCGATCTACCGGCAGTACCACCACCACCAGATGACCTTCTCGATGATGTACGCCTACTCGGAGAACTTCGTCCTGCCGATCTCGCACGACGAGGTGGTGCACGGCAAGGCGTCGCTCGTGAACAAGATGCCGGGTCGACGAGGAGAAGTTCGCGACGCTGCGCGCGCTGCTCGGCTACATGTGGGCGCACCCCGGCAAGCAGCTGCTCTTCATGGGCTCGGAGATCGCGCAGGGCCGCGAGTGGTCGCACGACCGCTCGCTGGACTGGGACCTGCTCGACGACGGCAAGCACCGCGGTGTGCAGTCCGTCGTACGCGACCTCAACACGATCTACCGGTCGACAGCTGCGCTGTGGCAGAAGGACGTCGACCCGGCCGGGTTCGCCTGGATCGACGCCAACGACGCGGCCGGCAACGTGCTGTCGTTCCTGCGTTGGGATGCCTCCGGCCGACCGCTCGCCTGCGTGACGAACTTCGCCGGAGTCACCCGTGGCGGCTACCGCCTCGGCCTGCCGCTCGCCGGCTCATGGCACGAGGTGCTCAACACCGATGCCGCGGAGTACGGCGGCGCCGGCTACGGCAACTTCGGCGTCGTCGCTGCGGTCGACTCCCCCTGGCACGGCCAGCCCGCGTCGGCCGAGGTCGTCATCCCTGCGCTCTCCACGATCTGGCTCACCCCCGACTCGACGCCGGCGCCTGCCCCTGACGAGCCGCGGAGATCAGCGCGGACCTAGGCATTCACGCCGCCTGCTGCATGAGGACGGCGACGACGTAGTGCAGGTCGAGGCGGTCTCCGCAGACCATGGGCGGCAGAGTGGTGGCGGTGATGATGCCGGCCGGGTCGAGCGTGTCGGCGGGCTGAGGCTCGAGCCGCAGGTGGTGCAGCACGGGAACGCCGTCGGCGGTCTTCACGGTCAGCGTGCGATCGGGGTGCAGGGTGAGCTGGAAGTCGAGCTGGTGGATCAGCGTGTGATGGCGGCTGCAGACGAGCACCAGATTCGCGAGGTCGGTCGGTCCGCCGCGGGACCAGTACTCGACGTGGTGGCCGTGCAGCTTGTGGGTGCGGGTGCAGCCGGGGAAGCGGCAGCGTTCGCCGTCGATCTGCCCGAGCAGCTCGCGCAGCGGGTCGCTCAGGGTGCGGCTGGTGCGGCCGAGGTCGAACCTCGTCAGGTCGGCCGCGATGATCGGCCGCAGGTGGTTCTTGAGCTGGTCGAGGGTGGGCGCGGCGTTCGGCGGGAGGATCTCGCCGTCGGCGGTGCGGGCCCAGCCGGAGATCGGGTCGACCTGGGCGGTGAGCCGCTGCCGGGCGCGCCGGGCGGCGTCGGGCTTGCTCTTGATGGTCGTGGCGAGCGCGGTCTGCGCGACCCGCACCATCCCTTCGGCGATGCTGGCGCGCACCGTCGGGTCGGAGTCGTCCTCACCGAGCGGCCTCCGCGGCTGTGGAGAACGCGTCTCCGCGGGAACGTCCGAACCCTCCGCCTGTGGAGAAGACGTCTCCGCGGGAACGTCCGCGGCCGCGCGTTCCCGGTCGATCTCCTCCCGCGCCGCGTCGAGCGCGGCCAGGATGATCGCGCCTTGCTCGGCCGGCACCTTCACGGTTCCTCCCGATGCCCTCCGATCGCCATCGTGCCGTCGTCGTCGTAGCGCACCGACGAGCGCATCTTCCAACGCGCATAGCCGGGGTCGGTCTCGTCCTCGGCCGGCTTGCGCGCCCGGCGCACCCCGCGGACCGTCCGCTCCAGCTGCTGACCGGTCATCACCCGGGCTAAGTCGATCCAAGTCTGCTCGTCCTCCGCCGACGCGACCCGGGTGATCGCCCGGACCTGCGAGTACGACAGCTCACCGCGGCACATCGCCGCAGTCACCAGCGGCAAGCGCGCAAGCGCACGGGCGGTCCGCGCCTTCTCCCTCGCCGCACCCGGCGCCAGGCCCAGATGAACCGACAGCCACTGACCCAACGACAGGAAGCCGTAGGTCGCCCAGCCCTCCCGCCGGTCGAACTCCGCGATCAGCGCCAACAACCGCGCCTCACCCGCCGCCACGCGGCCGGCCCAGGTCGCAATCTGCTCCGCGACCTGCTCGTCAGACAGTGCATCGAAGGTCTCCGTCATCCCTCGAAAGTAGCGGCCGGGTCTGACAATTCGGCGGGACAGAAAGCATTGGGGCACAACAGGAGTTGCCCACCGCCATCTACACGGAATCATCTCAGGGATGGCTCAGATGCGTCACCCGAATGGCCCCTGCCTGGCGTGTAGCTCGCGGCGTACGGTGAGGTTTCGGCCGTTTCGTCCGGACCCCAGCACCGGCACTGCGCCTGCTCAGGGGTTGGCATGTCTCGACCATCGGATGAGCTCAGCGAGCGCCGACTCGACACTGCGCTTCCTGATCAGCGCCGTCGAAACGACGACGCGCTGATCGCCGAACGACGTCACGCCGAGCGCGACCGAGCCGCGGCAGCGCGCGACCGGCGACGCGCCGCGCTGGAGCGCCAGCTCGCGGCGGAGTACCTGCGGAGGACCTACCGCGACGGACTCACCGGTGCGTTGCAGCGCGCGGCCGGCGAGGACCGCCTGACGCGCGAAGTCGAACGGGCCTATCGCAACTGCGGGCTGCTGACGGTCGCGTTCCTCGACGTCGACGGGTTGAAGCGCGTCAACGACCGCGACGGCCACGCCGCCGGCGACGCGGTGCTGCTGTCCGTCGGTGCGGCTCTCGTGGAGAAGCTCCGCTCCTACGACCTGGTCGTGCGCTGGGGCGGCGACGAGTTCGTCTGCGCGCTGCCGTCGACGACGCCGGACGAGGCACGCCGGCGGATGTCGGACGTCCACCGTCGGGTGGTCGAGCTCAACCACGACGCGAGCTTCAGCGTCGGCATCGTCGAGCTTGCGCCCGAGGACTCGCTGCAGGACGTCATCGACCGGGCCGACCATGAGCTCTACGCCGCTCGGTCTGCCGCGGGGCAGTCCGGGGGCGGTTAGCGGGCGCGGACGCGGTTGTTGCGCGGGTTGTGCTCGAGCTCGACGAGGCCGAGCGCCTCGAGCAGCGGCGGCAGGTACATGCCGAAGCGACCTCGGTAGCCCTTGCGCAGCCCGTACCAGCCGCCGACCGGGTTGTCGGGCGAGCGACCCCACGCCTCGACGGTGCCGTCGGCTGCCGGCTTCTGCTCGTCGGCTGCGCCGAGCGGCATCCAGTCGCCGTGCGCCTTGAGCATCGCGGCGAGGTCGTCGATCGCGCGGAGGTCGTAGTAGAGCGTCGTAGACCCGACCACGCAGACCAGTCGCGGGAGGTCGGACTCGGTGTCGCGATATATGAGGTACGACGAGCTGCCCGGCGCCGTCGTCAGCTGCCAGGGCGAGTCCTTGGTGCCGTCGCCGACCGTCGCCATGTACTGCCTCCCGTTCCTGTGGCCTTCTGCAGATGACACCACGGTCGGGGGCGCGCATGCTGGGGAGATGCCCGACGGCCCGATGTCCCCCTTCCCGATCGACTGGGCTGAAGCGCGGCGTCAGATCGAAGCGCACATCGCCACCCAGGCTGACCAGCTGTCACCGCGCCGCCGTCGCCGATTCCTCCGTCGAGCCCGGAAGATGATGAAGGCGTTCCCCGGTGCCGACGGTCCCGGATTCGGCGGGTTCGACAACGGGTCGGGCGTGCGCGAGCCGCGGCGACCACTGCCCACCCGGCCGAGCGCCGCGATGGCGCTGCCACTCGAGGACTCCACCGCAGGCCAGTAGCCCGCTCGCGCGGCGGTTTCGCCGTAGAGGGTGGGCGGTAGGTTGACTCTCATGAGCGTGTGGCCCGGCCGCCCGTACCCCCTCGGCGCGACCTACGACGGCATGGGCACCAACTTCTCGCTGTTCTCGGAGGTCGCCGAGGCGGTCGAGCTGTGCCTGTTCGACGACGACGGGACCGAGACGCGGCTCCCGCTTCGCGAGGTCGACGCGTTCGTCTGGCACGGCTACCTGCCCAACGTCGGCCCGGGTCAGCGCTACGGCTACCGCGTGCACGGCCCGTACGACCCGAGCACTGGGTCAGCGCTGCAACCCGGCCAAGCTGCTGCTCGACCCCTACGCCAAGGCGGTCGACGGCGAGATCGACTGGGACGAGGCGCTGTTCAGCTATCGCTTCGGCTGACCACGAGGTGGTCAACGACGCCGACTCGGCGCCGCACATGATGAAGTCGGTCGTGATCAGCCCGTTCTTCGACTGGCAGAACGACCGTCACCCGGAGACGCCGTACAACGAGACCGTCATCTACGAAGCGCACGTCAAGGGGCTGACCCAGACCCACCCGGACATCCCCGAGGACATCCGCGGGACGTACGCCGCGACTCGCGCACCCGGCGATGATCGAGCACCTCACCAAGCTCGGGATCACCGCGATCGAGCTGATGCCGGTGCACCAGTTCGTCCACGACCACACGCTGGCGCAGAAGGGCCTGCGCAACTACTGGGGCTACAACAGCATCGGCTTCCTCGCACCGCACAACGCCTACTCGTCGTCGGGTCAGCGCGGGCAGCAGGTGCAGGAGTTCAAGTCGATGGTCAAGGCGATGCACGAGGCCGGCATCGAGGTGATCCTCGACGTCGTCTACAACCACACCGCGGAGGGCAACCACCTGGGGCCGACGCTCTGCTTCCGCGGCATCGACAACCCGTCGTACTACCGACTCGTCGACGGGTCGCCGGAGCACTACTACGACACGACCGGCACAGGGAACACGCTGCTCATGCGTCACCCGCACGTGCTGCAGCTGATCATGGACTCGCTGCGCTACTGGGTGAACGACATGCACGTCGACGGGTTCCGCTTCGACCTCGCGTCGAGCCTCGCCCGGCAGTTCCACGAGGTCGACCGGCTGTCGGCGTTCTTCGACCTGGTCCACCAGGACCCGGTGGTGTCTCAGGTCAAGCTGATCGCCGAGCCGTGGGACGTCGGCGAGGGCGGCTACCAGGTCGGCAACTTCCCGCCGCTGTGGACGGAGTGGAACGGCAAGTACCGCGACACCGTGCGCGACTTCTGGCGCGGCGAGCACGCGACCCTGTCCGAGATGGCGTCGCGGCTCACCGGCTCGTCCGACCTCTACGAGTCCAACGGGCGACGCCCGTGGGCGTCGATCAACTTCGTCACCGCGCACGACGGATTCACACTGAACGACCTCGTGTCGTACAACGACAAGCACAACGAGGCCAACGGCGAGGGCAACGCCGACGGCGAGAGCCACAACCGGTCGTGGAACTGCGGCGTCGAGGGCCCGACCGACGACCTCGACGTCATCGCGCTGCGCGAGCAGCAGAAGCGCAACTTCATCGCCACGCTGTTCCTCTCGCAGGGCGTGCCGATGCTGGTGCACGGCGACGAGCTCAGCCGCACCCAGCAGGGCAACAACAACGTCTACTGCCAGGACAACGCGCTGTCCTGGATCGACTGGGCGGACGCCAGGGAGCACTGGACGCTGCTGGAGTTCACGGCCGCGGCCGCGGACCTGCGCCGACGGCACCCGTCACTTCGCCGACGCCGGTGGTTCCAGGGGCAGCCGGTGCGCGGCTCGGGCGGGCTCGACGACATCGCCTGGTTCACGCCGGCCGGCCTGCTGATGTCCGACGACGACTGGGAGACCGGGTTCGCCAAGTCCATGGGCGTCTTCCTCAACGGCTCCGCGATCCACGCCCCCAATGCACGTGGCGAGCGGACGCTCGACGACAACCTGTTCCTCGTCTTCAACGCGCACCATGAGGCGCTGACGTTCGTGCTGCCGCCGGCCGAGTTCGGCGAGACCTGGGAGGTCGAGCTCGACACCGCGATGCCGGTGAGGGCCGACGACCCGATGACCGTCAAGGCTCAGGGCGACCTCGACGTCGACGCGCACAGCGTCATGGTGCTGCGCGCGACCTACTGAGATGCCCGGACCTCCGCGCGCACCGCGGCGCGTTCCGACGTCGACGTACCGCGTCCAGCTGCATGCCGGGTTCACCCTCGACGACGCAGCGGCGCTGATCCCGCAGCTCGTCGACCTCGGGATCAGCCACCTCTACTGCTCGCCGTACCTCGCGTCCGTCCCGGGCAGCACGCACGGGTACGACGTGGTCGACCACAGCCGGGTCGACGACGAGGTCGGCGGTCCCGCGGCGCACGCGCGGCTGGCGGAGACCCTGCGCGAGCACGGCATGGGGCACGTGCTCGACATCGTGCCCAACCACATGGCCGTGGGCGTCGCGGACAACCCGGCGTGGTGGGACCTGCTCACGCTCGGTCGGGACAGCGCCTACGCGAGGTGGTTCGACGTCGACTGGTCTCGGCACGGCGGGCGCGTGCAGCTGCCAGTGCTCGGCGCGCCGCTCGACGACGTGCTGTCGAGCCGCGAGCTGGTCGTCCTGGACGAGGCCGGCGAACGCGTCCTGCGCTACCACGACCGCACGTTCCCGCTCGCACCCGGCAGCGCGGACGAGCTGGCCGGCGGCGCGGCCGTGACCCGCGACGTGCTGGACCGCCAGCACTACCTGCTCGCGTTCTGGCGCGACGCGGCGGAGGGTCTCAACTACCGGCGCTTCTTCGACGTGACGACGCTGGCCGGGCTGCGGGTCGAGGATGACGACGTCTTCGACGCGACCCACGGCCTGGTGCTGCAGTGGGTGCGGGACGGCGTGCTCGACGGGCTCCGGGTCGACCATCCGGATGGCCTGGCCGACCCGGCTGCCTACTTCGCCCGGCTGGCCGAGCGCGGTCCCGACGCGTGGGTCGTCGTGGAGAAGATCCTCGAGCCCGGTGAGCCGCTTCGCCGCTGGCCGGTCGACGGGACGACCGGGTACGACGCGCTGGCGACGGTGCAGCAGGTGCTGGTCGACCCGGCCGCGGAGAACGCGCTGACCACGGTGTACGGCGAGCTCACCGGCGCGCCGACCGACTACGAGGCGGTCGTGCGCGAGGCCAAGCAGCAGGTCCTTCGCGACGTGCTGGTGCCCGAGGTCGACCGGCTGACGGCGCTGCTCGACCGCGTGGCGGACGGTCACTCCGAGATCGGTCCGGTCGACGAGTCGGCGGCCCGGGACACGGTGCGCGCGCTGCTCGCGTCGTACGACGTCTACCGCACCTACGTGACCTACCGCGACGGGGCGAGCGCCGACGACGCCGCCCGGATCGAGGCCGCGGTCGCCGATGCCCGCGAGGTCGAGCCGGCGCCGCATCCCGCGCTGCTGGAGCTGCTCCGGCGGGTGCTGCTCGCCGAGCCCGACACCCGCAGCGACATCGCCGAGGAGCTGCTCACCCGCTGGCAGCAGACGACCGGCCCGGCCATGGCGAAGGGCGTGGAGGACACGACGTTCTACCGCTACCACCGGCTGGTCGCGCTCAACGAGGTCGGCGGCGATCCCGGCACCGTCGGACTCCCTGTGCGCGCGTTCCACGACGCGTGCGTGATCGCGCAGCGCGACTGGCCGCTGCGGATGACGACCCTCACGACGCACGACACGAAGCGCAGCGAGGACGCTCGCGCTCGCCTGCTCGCGCTCGCGGAGGTGCCGGAGCTCTGGGCGGCGTTCGCCGGCCGGTGCCTCGACCGGCACTCCAGTCACCTCGACGGCGGCGGCGTCGACCGCAACACGGCGTACCTGCTGCTGCAGACGCTCGTCGCCGCACACCCGCTGTCGCTCGACCGGGCGCTCGAGTACCTGGAGAAGGCGAGCCGCGAGGCCAAGCAGCAGACGTCATGGACCGACCCCGACCCGGCGTACGACGCAGCACTGCGCGAGCTGGTCACGGCAGCGGTCGACGACGAGGAGACGCAGGGCGAGCTCGCAGCGCTGCTCGCGGAGATCGAGCCGTCGGCTCGTGCGGTGTCGCTGGCCGCCAAGCTGCTGCAGCTCACGATGCCGGGGGTGCCGGACGTCTACCAGGGCGCGGAGCGGTGGGACCACAGCCTGGTCGACCCGGACAACCGGCGGCCGGTCGACCACGCGACCACCGCGCGACTGCTGGCCGAGCTGCCGGCGCTCTCCCCCGCCGACATCGCGGCGCGCGCCGACGAGGGGCTGACCAAGCTGCACGTCGTCCGGTCGGCGCTGCGGCTGCGCGGAGCGCGACCTGACGCGTTCGGCCCGCACGGCGACTACGTCCCGCTGCACGCAGAAGGCGAGCGCGCGGAGCACTGCGTCGCGTTCTGCCGCGCTGCTCAGGTGGTCACCGTGGTCACTCGGCTGCCGCGTGGAGTCGCCGACGGGTGGGCCGGCACACGGCTCACCCTGCCGCCCGGCGAGTGGCGGGACGTGCTGACCGACCGGCGGTGGAGCGCCGGGCCGCAGCTGCTCGGTGAGGTCGTGTCGACGCTGCCGGTGGCGCTGCTCGTGCGCGAGAATGCGCCGTGACCGAGCTCAGCGTGTGGGCGCCGCGCGCCGGCGATGCGGTCGACGTCGTCGCCCTCGGCCGGCGTACACCGATGTCACGGCAGGACGGCGGCTGGTGGGTCGCCGAGCTCGATGACGCCGGCCCCGGCGCCGACTACGCCTTCTCGCTCGACGGCGGTCCGCCACTCCCCGACCCGCGTTCGCGGTGGCAGCCTGACGGCGTCCACGGGCCGTCGCGGCTCGTCGACCCGGCCGACTTCACCTGGACGGACGAGCGATGGGCGGCGCCGCCCCTCGCGCAGGGTCTCGTCTACGAGGTGCACATCGGGACGTTCAGCGCCGAGGGGACGCTCGACGGCGCGATCGGCCATCTCGACTACCTGGTCGACCTCGGGGTCAGTCACGTCGAGCTGATGCCGGTCTGCGAGTTCTCCGGACGACGCGGCTGGGGCTACGACGGCGTCGACCTCTTCGCCGTGCACCACGCGTACGGCGGCCCGGCGGCGATGGTCCGCTTCGTCGACGCCTGCCACGCGCGTGGTCTCGCCGTGATCGTCGATGTCGTCTACAACCACCTCGGACCGGCCGGCAACTACCTCGACCGCTTCGGCCCGTACTTCACCGAGCGCTATCGCACGCCGTGGGGCACAGCGGTCAACTACGACGACGCCGGCAGCGACGAGGTGCGGACGTTCGTCGTCGACAACGCGCTGATGTGGTTGCGCGACTACCACTGCGACGCGCTGCGGCTCGACGCGGTGCACGCGATCTACGACCAGTCCGCCACGCACATCCTCGAGGAGCTCCAGCACGCCGTGTCGCAGGTGAGCGCAGAGCTCGGCCGGCCGCTCGACCTCATCGCGGAGAGCGACCTGAACGACCCACGTGTCGTCACCTCTCGCGACCGCGGTGGCTTCGGGCTCACGGCCCAGTGGAGCGACGACTTCCACCACGCGCTGCACACCACGCTGACCGGCGAGCGGGACGGCTACTACGCCGACTTCTCCGCCCTCGACGACGTCGCGACAGCGCTGCAGGACGTGTTCGTGTACGGCGGCCGGCACTCGGCGTACCGCGCTCGCCGGCACGGCCGCCCCGTCGACGGCCTGCCCGGGACCAGGTTCCTCGGCTACCTGCAGAACCACGACCAGGTGGGCAACCGCGCCACCGGCGATCGCAGCTCTGCGCTGATGTCGACCGAGCTGCTCGAGGTCGGCGCCGCCCTCGTGATGCTGTCGCCGTTCGTGCCGATGCTCTTCCAGGGCGAGGAGTGGGGCGCGCGGACGCCGTTCCTCTACTTCACCGACCACGAGGACGCGCAGCTCGCCGACGCGGTGCGAGCCGGGCGGCGCGCGGAGTTCGCCGCGTTCGGATGGCGGCCCGAGGACGTGCCCGACCCGCAGGAGGTCGACACGTTCGTGCGGTCGCGCCTGCGCTGGGCCGAGATCTCCCAGGACCCGCACAACCGGCTGCTCGAGTGGCACCGCGCGCTGATCGCGCTGCGCGAGCGCACCCCCGAGCTCACCGACGGGCGCCTGGACAAGGTGCGGGTCGACGTCGACTCCGAGGCGGGCTGGCTGATGATGGTGCGCAGCCCGCTGCTGCTCGTGGTCAACGTGTCGAACGTGTCCGTGTCCGTGCCCCTGCCGGCCGGACACAAGATGGGCACGGAGCTGTCGTCTCAGCCGGTCGACATCGGCCCGGACGACGTGACGCTGCCGCCGGAGTGCGCGGCGGTCCTCTCACCGGCCCACCCGGCGTGGATCCTGCGGCCTCGTGGTGCCTGAGGTCTGCAGCCCCGCGCTCTCCCGGCTCGCCGATGCGCACGGAGTGCTGACCGAGTACTCCGACTGGGCCGACGAGGCGGTGTCGGTGCCGGCCTCGACCGTCGTCGCCGTGCTGCGTCACCTCGGGGTGGATGCGTCGAGCGACGCGGCGATCGACCGGGCCCTGACCGATGCCGACGAAGCACCGTGGCGACGCACCATCTCCCCCACCGTCGTCGTCACGCCCCGACGACGGACCGCGACGGTGCGCGCGACCGGCGTACCTCAGGTGTCGGTCGAGCTCGCCGACGGGACGCGCGTCGCGGTGTCCGAGATGGCTGCGGCCGGCGACGAGCGCGAGGTCGACGGTCGCGCGCTGACGGCGTACGACGTGGTGCTGCCCGACCTGCCGCTGGGCTACCACCGGCTCGGCGTCGACGTCGACGGCGCCGTGACGAGCGCGCACCTCGTCGTGGCGCCGGGCCGGTGCGCCGGGACAGAGCACCTCGGTCGGGTGTGGGGCTGGATGGTGCAGCTGTACGCCGTCCGGTCGCGTGACAGCTGGGGTGTCGGCGACTACGCCGACCTAGCCGCGCTGGTCCGGTGGACCGGCGAGGTCGGCGGCGACCTGGTGCTCTGCAACCCGCTGCACGCCGCGTCGCCGACGCTGCCGCAGGTGGACTCGCCGTACTCGCCGTCGAGCCGGAGGTTCCGGCATGCCGGCTACCTGCGCGTCGACGACATCCCCGAGGTCGACCGCCTCGACGCGGCCGGCCGGGCGCGACTCGACCGCCTCTCGGCGGCCGGCACCGCGCTGTCGCGCGGCGCGCTGCTCGATCGCGACGCGACCGCCCGGCTGCAGCGCGAAGGTCTGGAGCTGGTCTTCGCTGCAGGCCGGTCAGCCGAGCGCGACGCGGCGTTCGCGGCGTATCGGACATCGGGCGGCGCGGAGCTGGAGCGGTTCGCGACCTGGTGTGCTCTCGCCGAGCGTCACGGCGCGAACTGGACGCAGTGGCCGGCCGCGTTGCGTGACCCGGACTCGGCCGCAGTCACGCTTGCTGAGCATGACCTGCGCGATGTCGTGACCTTCCATGCCTGGCTGCAGTGGCTCTGCGACGAGCAGCTGGCCGCCGCGCAAGCGGCAGCGGTCGGCGCCGGACAGCGGATCGGCATCGTGCACGACCTCGCGGTCGGCGTGACGCCGACCGGCGCCGACGCGTGGGCGCTGCAGGACGTGCTCGCCCTCGACGTCAGCGTCGGGGCGCCGCCGGACTCGTTCAACCAGCGCGGGCAGGACTGGGCGCTGCCGCCGATGCGGCCCGACCGGCTGGCCGAGACCGGCTACGCGGCGTACCGGCAGATGCTGCGCTCGGTGCTGCGGCACGCCGGCGGCATCCGCATCGACCACGCGATGGGGCTGTTCCGGCTCTACTGGATCCCCGACGGCGGACCGGCGACCGCCGGGACCTACGTTCGCTACCCCGCCGAGGACCTGCTCGCGGTTCTCGCGCTGGAGTCGCACCTGGCCGGCGCGGTCGTGGTGGCTGAGGACCTCGGGACCGTCGAGGACGGCGTTTCGGAGACGCTCGCCGAGTGGGGCGTCCACGGGTCGGCGGTGCTGTGGTTCGAGCGCGACGACTCCGGCGCGTTCATCGCGCCGGCGGCGTACCGCGAGGACGTGTTCGCGTCGGTGACGACGCACGACCTGCCGACCGCCCTCGGCTTCTGGCGCGGCGAGGCGACCCGGGTGCGGGTCGAGCTCGACCTGCTCGGCGCGGGCCGCAGCGAGTCGGAGCAGGTGGCGATCGACGACGAGGAGCGCGCGGCGCTGCGGGCTCTCCTGGCGCGCGAGGGACTCGCCACGGCCGAGTCGCCGGACGCCGACCTCGCACTCGCGCTGCAGGTGCTCGTCCTGCGATCGCGGAGCCGGCTGCTCGGGCTGTCGCTCGCCGACGCGACCGGAGAGGTCCGACAGCCGAACCTGCCGGGCACGACGGACGCCTACCCCAACTGGCGCCTCGCCCTCGCCGACGCGACCGGCGTCGTCATGCTCGAGGACCTGCCGGCGCACCCCGGCGTACAGCCGGTCGTCGACCTCGCCCGCCGCGAGCGCCCCCGCAGCTGATCAGAACAGCACTTCTTTTCGACTCCACGACCAGAGATCGGGGCCAGAAAGTGGTCGTAGGGTCGAAAAGATGCGTGAAGGACTAGACCGTCGGCAGGGTGAAGCAGTACTGGCCGGCCTTGAACGAGGTCGGCGCGCTGCGGAAGTCGAGCCGCGCCTTCTCGGCCGGGGTGCGGGTGTCGACGACGCCGGCCTTCGGGTCGTACTTGAAGACGTCGAAGCCGCGCACCAGGTCGTTGGCGAAGAGGTACGTCGGGTTCTTGTAGGTCTTCGCGCTCCACGTGTCGGCGTCGTCGGCCGTGAAGTAGGCCAGCTCGGTGGGCACGCCGATCAGCGACTCGGTGGAGAGGATGCGCACGCCGGCGGCGTACCCGGCGTTGCTGAACGTCGAGCCGTCGTAGCTGTAGTCGAGCACGTGCGCGGTGCAGGTCAGGTTGTTGGAGTTGGTCGTGGCGGTCAGCGAGTTGGTCGGGCTGAACGCGTAGAAGCCGACCTTCACCGGCACCGGCAGCGAGATGTCGAAGACGTGCACGCCACCGGCGTTGCAGACGCCGTTGGCGGCCGCGCCGGCCTGCTCGTCGGTGACCAACAGGAACTTGCCGTCGGGCGTCGGGTCGGCGCCGTGGCTGATGTTGATCGAGGGGTCGACGATCGTGTGCTCGATGACCGGCTTGGCCGCGTTCTCGGTGTCCAGGATCAGGGTCTCGGTGAGACCAGCGACGTACGCCTTGTCACCCTTGGCGTTGAAGGTGATGTCGTGGCTGGACAGCCCGGTCGGCAGCGGCAGCACGAACACCTCCTTGGGCGCGCGCGGGTTGCTCACGTCGACGACGTTGATGCGACCGGTCTGCTGGCCGGTGGGCGAGCCCATGTCGGGGGTGAGCTCGCTGTCGGAGATGTAGACGTACTTCCCGCCCGGGTGCCAGGTGGAGTTGTGCACGCCCAGCGGGACGGGCAGGAAGCCGATCGCCCGCGGCTTGCGCGGGTTGGCGATGCTGATGATGAACAGGCCCTGCGCCTTGTCCGCGCCGACCTGCTCGTAGCAGACGTCGTCCTTCTCGCCGCCGTCGACGCCCATCAGGACGAGCGAGCCGCGAACCTGGACGTCGTTCTGCGTGACGTTGCAGGGCAGCGTGCCGACCTCGACCGGGCGCTCCGGCTTGCTGATGTCGATGACGTGCAGGCCGCCGAGTCGCCCGCCGCCCGACTCGGTCGGCGCGATCGCGTAGTCCTTGCCCTTGATCGTCGCGAACTCGAGGTCGGTGCCGCCCTTGTTGGGGATGTTGGCGACCGGGATGAGGTTCTTGCCGACGCCGTGTGCCGGGTCGCCGACGGGCGCGCTCGGCGCGCCGGCGGTGGCGGCCAACGGAGCGGCCGCGAGCAGGCAGGACGTGATGACAACAGCAGCGCGTAGGCGCACGGACACTCCCGGGACGGTCGGTGGTGTGGTTTACGCCACACCTTCCACGGAAGTCCGGCGGTTCCTGCTCCGTTCGGACTAATACAGCGCGCTGGCCAGGGCACGCCGGGCGGCCAGCACGGCCGGGTCGTCGGGCCGGGCAGCCGAGAGCACGGCCAGCAGTGCCTCGCGCGCCTGGTCGCGCTCGGATCCCGCGGTCCGCCGTACGACGTCGAGCAGCCGGTCGACCTCGGCCTGGTCGAGGATCGGCGCCGACGGAGCAGCCTCCTCAGCCAGATGGGTGGATTCGGCGACAGGTGGCTGGGCAGGGGCCAGCTGTGTCAACCACGCCCGCACCTGCGCCTCCGGGAGGGCGCCGGTGAACTCCGCCACGATCTCGCCGTTGAACACCGCCTTGACCGCCGGGATGCCCTGCACCTGCAGCGCCTGCGCGAGCCGCGGGTTGGCGTCGACGTCGACCTTCGCCAGCACCCACGCGCCGGCCGCCTCAGCGGCCAGCTTCTCCAGGACCGGCCCGAGCTGGCGGCACGGCGCGCACCACTCAGCCCAGAGGTCGATGACGACCGGCACCTCGCGGGAGCGCTCGACGACGTCGGCGCCGAACGTCGCCTCCGTCACGTCCAGCACTGCCGTCATGGGCCCGGTCTGCTGGCCGAGCAGCGGAATACCATCCGTCGTCATATGACGATCGTCCCACGCCGCTCGTCATCGGCTGTCGTCGCGCTCATCGCCGCGCTCCTCTCGCTCGGCGTCGCGCACGCTCCTGCCTCCACCGGCGTCGCCCCGGCTCACGACCTCGTCCTGCGCGGCCGAGGGTTCGGCCACGGCGTCGGCATGACGCACGACGGCGCGCTCGCCCTGGGTCGGCAGGGCCGCTCGGCCGCCGAGATCCTTCGCCTCTTCTACCCGGGTACGACGCTCGGCTCCGCATCCCTCGAGATCCGCGTCCTCGTCGCCGACAACGACCGACGTACGCCGATGTCCGTGACGATGCCGGACGGCGGAACGATCCGACCGGCCGTCGGCCCGGTGCGCGGGCTGCCGATCGCGGTGGGTCGCGGCGCGCGCCTCACGGTCCGCGCCGACGGCGGGTCCGTCGTCGTCACCGCGCCCGGCGAAGCTCCCATCACCGCGCCGCGCGCCGTGCTGCTCATCCCGCACTCGGTCGTGTCGCTCGCCGACGGCACCGAGCACCGTGGGCTGCTGCACGTGCTCACCGCGCAGGGCCGGCTGCGCGCGGTCGCTCACCTCGACGTGGAGGACTACCTGCGCGGCATGGGTGAGGTGCGCGACTCCTCGTGGCCGGCCGCGTCGCTGCAGGCCCAGGCCATCGCGGCCCGCACCTATGCGATCCACGCCGCGCGCTACTCCCCGCGCGACCCGGACTTCGACGTCTTCGCCGACGACCGCAGCCAGGTCTACCTCGGCGCGCAGGCGGAGTACGCCGCGATGGACCGCGCCGTGCGCGCCACCGCGGGCCGGGTGCTCCGCTACGACGGCGCGGTGGCCAACGCGGTGTACAGCACCAATGGCGGCGGCATCACCGCGGCCGCGATCGAGGGGTTCGGCCCGAGCCAGCAGCGCTTCCCCTACCTCGCCCCGGTGCGCTACCCGACCGCGGACCCCGGCGCGTGGACCGTGCGGCTGACGATGGCGGAGACGGCGCGCAGGCTCGAGTACGCCGGCCGGCTCTCGAGCGTGTCCGTGTCGCGCGCCGGCCCGTCCGGCCGGGTGCTGACGCTGCGGCTGACGGGCACGGCCGGCAGCCGGGAGATCAGCGGCCTCGATGCGGAGGACCGCCTCGGCCTGCGCTCGACCCTCTTCGACGTCGTGACCCCGGGTCGGCCGAGGGCTGCGGCACCCGCCCCCGCGCGGCCGGCGACGTCGCTCGCGCTCGGCGCCGACACGCCCGCGACGACCGGCCGGTCAGCGCCAGGTGGTGGTCGAGGTACGGCGACCTCGGTCGCCTGGCTGCTGCTCGCCGGCACCGCGACCAGCGCGGTCGGCGCCCGCCGGCGCGAGATCGCGCTGCGGATGAGCGCCCGCTAGCCGAGCTTCCAGGTCCCGTCGCCGGTGGCCTTGTCGATGAGGCCGGGCCCGGTTCCCGGGATGGCGTTGGAGGGGAACGGCACCACGGGGTTGGACGGGTCGACCCGGGCGACGAAGCCGCTGAACACCGTCCCGACCTTCATGCCGGCGATCTGCTTCATCCCGAAGCTCCAGGTGATCGTGCTGCCGGCCACCTTGGGCGTGAGCAGCACGGCGTCGCCGCAGTCACCCCAGTCGGCCCATCCGTTGACGCCGACGACAGCGCTGTACGGCGTACCGGGCTCGTAGGTGAACAGGACATCGCCGCAGGTCGACGTCGACGCGCCGATCTCGTACGTCACGCCGGGTCCGGCGCTCGGCGGGGCAGCCAGGGTCAGCGAGACGACGAACTTGGTCGGCTTGTAGCTCTTGCCCTTGCCCTGGCCGGTGGTCGTGAACAGACCGGAGACGATGTCGAACGACGCCTGCGGGATCAGCTGGTCACCGCTCGCGTCCTCGATCTGGGGTGGCGTGGCGGCGTTGCCGGGCAGCGCGAGCGCACCAAGCGTGAGCGGCACGACGAGGAAGGCGAGACGACGCAGCACGGCGAGCTCCTGAGCTTCTGGGGTGATGTGTCCGGACTTCGCCCTCGGGCCGCCGAACTCCTACTTCCCCAACGATCAGGCCGTCCCGCAGTGATGGGTCAGAATCTAGGAGGCTCGGTGTAGGCGCCCCACTCGGCGCGCAGCGCGTCGCAGATCTCGCCGAGCGTCGCCTCGGCGCGGGTCGCGTCGAGCATCGCCGGCACCATGTTCTCCTCGGTGCGGGACACGTCGACCATCCGCGCGATGGCCTGGGCGACCGCCGCTTCGTCCCGCGCAGTACGGCGCGCGGCCAGGGCGCGATTCTGCTCGGTCTCGACCTCGTGGCTGACCCGGAGGATCTCGAGCTGGTCGTCATCGGTCGACATCAGCGTGTTGACGCCGACGATGCGCTTGTCCCCCTTCTCCAGCGCGGTCTGGTAGATGAACGCCGCCTCGGCGATCTCGCTCATGAACCAGCCGTCCTCGATCCCGCGCAGGATGCCCGACGTCATGGTGCCGTCGCCCATCCCCTTGATGCGGGCGAAGATCTCCTCGGCCTGCCGCTCCATCTCGTCGGTCAGCGCCTCGACGTACCAGGAGCCGCCGAGCGGGTCGACGACGTTGGCGACGCCGGTCTCCTCGGCGATGACCTGCTGGGTGCGCAGCGCGATCTGCGCGGCCCGCTCGCTGGGCAGCGCGAGGACCTCGTCGAGGGCGTTGGTGTGCAGGCTGTTGGTGCCGCCGAGGACGGCGGCGAGCGCCTCGATCGCAGTGCGCACGATGTTGTTGTCCGGCTGCTGCGCGGTGAGCGACACCCCGGCGGTCTGCGTGTGGAACCGCAACCACTGGGCCTTGTCCGACTTCGCGCCGTAGACGTCGCGCAGCCAGCGGGCCCAGATCCGACGGGCGGCGCGGAACTTCGCGATCTCCTCGAAGAAGTCGACGTGGCTGTCGAAGAAGAAGGACAGACCGGGGGCGAAGACGTCGACGTCCATGCCCCGGGCGAGCCCGAGCTCGACGTACGCGAAGCCGTCGGCGAGGGTGAACGCGAGCTCCTGCGCAGCGGTCGAGCCGGCCTCGCGGATGTGGTAGCCAGAGACGCTGATCGGCTTGTAGCGCGGGATGTTCTGCGCGCAGTACTCCATCAGGTCGCCGATGAGGCGCAGGTGCGGCTGCGGCGGGAAGAGCCACTCCTTCTGCGCGATGTACTCCTTGAAGATGTCGGTCTGCAGCGTGCCGTCGAGTACGCCGATGTCGACGCCCTGCCGCTCGGCCGCGACGAGGTACATGCAGAAGACCGGTACGGCGGGTCCGCTGATCGTCATCGACGTCGTGACGCCGCCGAGCGGGATGTCGGAGAAGAGCAGGTCCATGTCGGCGGCGGAGTCGATCGCGACGCCGCAGTGGCCGACCTCGCCGAGTGCGCGCGGGTCGTCGCTGTCGCGCCCCATCAGCGTCGGCATGTCGAACGCGACGGACAGCCCGCCGCCGCCCTCGGCCAGGATCATCTTGTAGCGCTCGTTGGTCTGCACCGCGTTGCCGAAGCCGGCGAACTGCCGGATGGTCCACATGCGGCCGCGGTTGCCGCTCGGGTAGAGCCCACGCGTGAAGGGGAACTCGCCGGGCCAGCCGATGCGCTCGAAGCCGGCGTAGGAGTCGCCGTCCTTGGGTCCGTAGACCGGGTCGACCTCGACGCCGGAGAGCGTCGTGAAGTCGGCGTCGCGCTTGGCGGCGGCGTCGAAGCGGGCCTGCCAGCGGGCGCGGCCTGCAGCGATGTCCTCAGGAGTCATGGACGAAGGGTACCCGGGCCGGAGTGCGCCCGGCGGGGCCTACGGGATCAGCCAGGTCCCGTCGCCCGAGGCCTTGTCGAGCGCGCCGGCTGCGGTGGGGACGTTGTTCGTGCCGAACTCGGCGACCACCGGGTCGCTCACGTCGACCCCGGCCGTGAACGCGCTGAACTCGGTGCCGCGGTCGACCGCAATCGCCTTGAGCGCGTACTCGAACACGACGACGTTGCCCTTCACCTTCGCCGTGAACCAGAACGCGTCGGGGGCACAGCTGCCGATCTTGGTGTACGTGTCGCCGATCACCGTGCCCGTGACGTTGCCCGGCGAGTACCTGATCTGCATGATGCCGCAGCTGTCGAGCTCTGCGTTGAGGATGTAGGAGAAGGCACCCTGCGTCTGCGGCGGGCCGGAAAGCGTCATCGTCACGACGAGCTTCTTCGGCAGGTACGACTTGCCGGCGCCGACGCCGGTGGTCGAGTACTCGACGCTGAGGATGTCGAAGCCCGCCTGCCCCCCGGCCGAGTCGCCCTTGGGATCGACGATCTGCGGTGCCGGCTTGGGCTTCGGCGCCGCGAGGCCGGGTGCGGCGAGCGCGAGCAGGGCGATGGGGACGACGGCGAGGGCACGGCGCGCGTGCATGGGAAGGCTCCTGTCGGGCGGCGCTGCCAGGTCTGGGGGCGGCAGCTGTCCCGACTGGGTTCGACGTGGGCCGGCCGTGGTCCTGCGGGCTCAGCGCTCCGGCGGCGGCAGGGCCATCGGGTTGGGAAAGGGCAGCGCTCCGTCACGGAGCACCGCGGCGGCCAGCGGGCGCAGCGCCTCGGCCAGCGCGGCCCGGCCGTCGTCGCCCAGCCGCTCGTACGGCGGGGCGGCGAGCAGGTCCGTGCGCCGCTCGACGTCGGCGAGCAGCGCTGCACCGTCATCGGACAGCGCGCCGTGGGCGTCGAGGAATCCGTCGTCGGTGAGCCGGTTGGTCGCCGCACCCCACTCGACCGGCGACCAGCCGCGGAAGTCCTGCTGCATCTGCGCCGTGAGCCGGCCGGCCGCGGTCTGCAGGACGTTGGCCTCGCAGCCGTCGAGACCCGCCGAGAGCAGCGTCGCGACGTGCCCGTCGCCGCGGTGCTCGCGCAGGCAGGTGAGTCGGTGCCAGAGCGCGAGGTGCGGCTCGGCCGGCTCCGGCAGCGCGACGTGCGCCGCGAAGAGCGGCCGGCCGGCGACGTCACACGCGTCGAGCGCACGAGCCGCGAGACCCGAGGCGCGACGGACGTGCTCGCCGTCGACCGCGTCGCCGAGCACGCGACGCAGCGCGCGCTCCACCCCGGTGAGTCGAGCCGCGACCACGTCGGCCGGGCTGGCGAACGACCAGGCGTCCGGGATCGAGCGCTTCACCATGTCGCGGTGGAAGCTGTAGAACGTCGCGGTCACGACGCTGGCCGGGACCGGTCCCATCGCCGCCGAACGCGACGCGAAGTAGCCCATCCAGCCGCCCTTGAGCCCGACCTCGGCGTACGCCGCCTTGGGCTCCGGCGCGAAGTAGACCAGCGCGTGAACCGGCTCCAGCAGGTGCCAGAGGCGTCGCGGATCCGGGGACGGCATGCGCTTCAGCCTACTGCGATGCTGACCGCCATGACCCCGGCCGGCGACACCGACTACGAGCAGCACGGCAGCGGATACGCCGTGCAGCGGCGCACCGACCCGCGCATCGCGGCGCTGGTCCACCGGGCTCTCGGCGGCGCGGGTTCGGTCGTCAACGTGGGTGCTGGTGCCGGGTCCTACGAGCCGACCGATCGTCGGGTCTTGGCGATCGAGCCGTCGCCCGCGATGGTGTCGCAGCGCCCGTCCGGCTCCGCTCCGGTCGCCTTCGGGGTGGCGGAGCGGCTGCCGGTTCGATCGGCGTCGGTCGACGCCGCGATGGCGACCGTGACGGTCCACCAGTGGGCGAACACCTCGGCCGGTCTCGCCGAGATGCGACGCGTCTCTCGCGGCCCGGTCGTCGTGCTGACCTTCGACCCGGACGCGCTCGACGACTTCTGGCTCGCGTCGTACGCGCCGGAGCTCATCGCCGCCGAGCGCGGGCGATACCCGACGATGACGCAGCTGACGGGATGGCTCGGCGGTGACGCGACGGTGCAGCCGGTGCCGATCCCGATCGACTGCGTCGACGGGTTCACCGAGGCCTTCTACGCCCGGCCGGAGCGGATGCTCGACGACGTCGTACGCCGCGCGCAGTCGGCCTGGACGTTCGTGTCGCCGGAGGACGAGGCACGCGGCATGGCCCGGCTCGCGGCCGATCTCGCGTCAGGCGCCTGGGACGGGCAGTGGGGCCACCTGCGGACGCAGCCGTCGTACGACGGCTCCCTGCGTCTGGTGGTCGCCGGCTAGCTCAGATCTTGTTGGCGGCGAAGGTGTCGCAGTTGTCGGCGTCGCCCTGCTCGAAGCCGCGGCGGAACCACGTCATCCGCTGCTCGGACGTGCCGTGGGTGAACGACTCCGGGTCGACACGACCGGTCGTCGTCTTCTGGATCCGGTCGTCGCCGACAGCCGCTGCTGCGGTCAGCCCCTCGTCGAGGTCGCCGGCCTCGAGGATGCCCCGGGTGTACGTCGAGTGCGCCCAGACGCCCGAGAAGCAGTCGGCCTGCAGCTCCTGGCGCACCGAGAGCTCGTTGCGGTCCTCCGGGTTGTCGTCGCCGAGCTCGCGCACCCGGTTGGAGACGCCGAGCAGCGTCTGCACGTGGTGGCCGATCTCATGCGCGATGACGTAGGCCTGCGCGAAGTCACCCGGTGCTTTGAATCGACGGGCCAGCTCGCGGAAGAAGTCGAGGTCGATGTAGACCGTGCGGTCGAGCGAGCAGTAGAAGGGCCCCGTGTCTGACGACGCCTGGCCGCAGCCGGACTGCACCGCCGCCGTGAAGAGGACCAGCTTGGCGTCGGCATAGGACTCCCCCGCTGCGCGGAACTGCTCGGCCCACAGCGTCTGCACGTCGTCGAGGACGAACGACACGAAGTCGACCAGCTTGGCGTCGGGGTCCGGCGCGCCGGGCAGCGGCTCCGCCCCCGGGGGTCCGGCCGCGGGGATCTGGTCGAAGCCGGGCACCGGGAACCCACTGCTCCCGTCGCCGCCCAGCACCTTCCCCCCGCCGAGCAGCGCGAGCACCACCATGACGATCAGCCCGGCGATGCCGCCGCCCATGGGCAGCCCGCCCATGCCGCGCATCCCGGAGCTCGCGCCGCGCCGGTCCTCGAGGTTGCCGCTCCGCTGCCCTGCCGTCCATCGCATACCTGGTTCGTTGGCGCGACAGGGTTCGGTCAAACCTCTCGGCGGCTAGCCGACTGTGGCCCGCCAGTCAGCCGAGGACAGCGCGACAGCGACGGCGCCGAGCTCTCCGACCACCCACAGCGCCGTCACCCCGCTCGCCTCGACGACGACGCCGAGCACAGGACGCAGCGGCGGGTCGGCCGAGAGCAGGGAGTCGAGCCGGCTCCGGCGTACGCCGAACATCGGCCGCCGGCCGGACACCGACCCGGCGTGCCGGACCACGACCGCCCGCACGACCAGCGCCCCCTCGGGATCACCGGGCAGCAGCGTCGGCGCGTCGTCCGGGGCGCCGCGTACGCCGGCCGGCAGGACAACGGCGCGACCGGTCCAGGCGTCCAGGTGGGTCGGCGCGAACTCGTCCA
Source organism: uncultured Actinomycetota bacterium (assembly GCA_963765815.1). Classification (GTDB taxonomy): domain Bacteria; phylum Actinomycetota; class Actinomycetes; order BP-191; family BP-191; genus DATLNF01. The sequence goes on from CAVXXT010000004.1 coordinate 27,070, forward strand.
GCACCACCGCCAGGTCCTTGCGACCACGCACGGACAGCGGCGTGCCGATCGGCGGGATCTCGTCGTGCCTCGCCGCGCTCGTCGTCATGACCGCGATGGTGCCGCAACCAGCGCCCGCCCGAAGGCGCCGGTGGTCACGAACACGGCGGCGAGCGCGAGCCAGGCGGCGGGCGCGTGCCGCACGACGATCAACGTCATGAGGAACGGCCCGGCCACCTGCTGGATGTCGAAGCCGAGCGACCACACCGACAGGTAACGACCGCGCGCATCGGTCGGGGCGAGCCCGATCGAGAGCCCCCACCCGGCCACGGAGTGCGCGAGCTCGCCCCCGGTCTCGACCACGCAGACCACGAGCAGCAGCAGCACCGCGAGGACCGCACCCGGGCGGTCGGTGTAGGCGAGCACGACCGTCGCGACGGCGAGGCCGAGGCCGCACTGCCACATCGCGCGGCCCAGGTCGGCGTCGGTGCGCACCCGCCGGCTCACCGGCACCTGGAGCACGACGACCAGCACGCAGTTGAGCGAGAACATCAGCCCGACCAGCGCGGCCGGCGCGTCGGTCCGCTCGACGATCCACAGCGGGATGCCGACCAGCAGCAGCGACAGGTGCAGGGACAGCAGCCCGTTGCACGCGGCGAGGCCGACGTAGCGCCGGTCGCGCAGCACGCGACGGTAGGTCGACGGCACATCGCTCGACAGCCCGGTCGGCCGGTCCTCTGCCACCGACGTGAGCAGCGCGGCCGCGGCGAGATAGGTCGCCGCGTCGGCCAGCACGACGACGAGGTACGCCGACCGCGTGCCGATGCCCAGCGCGACGGCGGCGCCCAGCCCGCCGAGGGCGTAGCCGAGGTTGCGCACCGAGCGGACGAACGCGAGCGTGACGATCCGGTCGGACTCGTCGCTCAGCCCGGCGACCAGCGCCTGCGACGCGGGGCGCGCCATCCGGTCGACGAACGACACCACGCAGACGACGGCCAGGAAGGCGGGGAAGCCGCGGACCAGCGCGTAGGTCGCGAAGCCGGCACCGCGGACGACGTACAGCGAGATCACAGTCGGCTTGGCGCCGATCCGGTCCACGACCACCCCGGCGAGCAGGGTGCCGCCGATGCCGAGCCCGGCCGCGACACCGAGGCCGAACCCGACGCGGGTCGCCGAGATGCCGACCGAGCGGACGAAGAACAGCACCGAGACGGGCATGAACAGCCCGCTGCCGAGCGAGTCGATCAGGGACGCGACGGCGAAGACCCGGCCGGCGCGACCTGCGGGCAGCGCGAATGCCGCCGCCAGCCGCCGCCGCAGACGAACCGGCTGCGGCGCGTCGGTCACCCGGCGTCGACCGTGACCGGCTCCCGGTCTGCACCGTCGTCAGGGGCACCGTCGTCAGTGACACCGTCGTCAGGGGCACCGTCGTCAGTGGCGTCCTCGGCGACGACGGCCTCCTCGACGACCTCGGCGTCGAGCACCGCCTCGGCCAATGCGCCGTCGGCGGCGCTGTCGAGGCTGACCTCGACGTCGAGCTCAGGCGTGATGTCGTCGTCGGCGATGGCCGCCGGCTCGCGCTTGGCGGCCGCAGCCACCATCGCCGGGCTCGGCGCGCGACCGCGCCCCTTGCCCTTGCCCTTCGACGCGGGTCCAGGTGCGAGCAGCTCGGTGTGCACGACCACGCCGCGGCCGGCGCACTCGGGGCACGGCTCGCTGAACGACTCGAGCAGGCCCTGGCTGATCCGCTTGCGGGTCATCTGCAGCAGGCCGAGCGAGGTGATCTCGGCGACCTGGTGCTTGGTGCGGTCGCGGCCGAGGCACTCGGTGAGCCGTCGCGTCGACCAGCTCGCGGTTGCTCTCGAGGATCATGTCGATGAAGTCGACGACGATGATGCCGCCGATGTCGCGCAGCCGGAGCTGGCGGACGATCTCCTCGGCGGCCTCGATGTTGTTGCGGGTGACCGTCTCCTCGAGGTTGCCGCCCTTGCCGGTGAACTTGCCGGTGTTGACGTCGACGACGGTCATCGCCTCGGTGCGGTCGATGACGAGCGACCCGCCGCTGGGCAGCGACACCTTGCGGTCGAGCGCCTTCTGCAGCTGCTCGTTGACCCGGTAGTGGTCGAACATCCCGCCGTCGCCCTCCCACCGCGAGAGCCGCGGGAGCAGGTCAGGCGCGAGCGTGGAGAGATAGCCCTCGATCAGGTCGTACTCGGTGCTCGCCTCGACGACCAGGCTGGCGAAGTCCTCGTTGAAGTTGTCGCGGATGACCTTGATGACCAGGTCGGGCTCGGCGTGCAGCACCGCCGGGGCGGTCTCCTTCTTCGACTTCTTCTCGATGACCTCCCACTGCGCCTTGAGGCGGTCGAGGTCGCGGGTCAGGTCCTCCTCCGAGGCGCCCTCGGCGGCGGTGCGGATGATGATCCCCGCGCCCTCCGGCTTGAGCGTCTTGAGGATCGACTTGAGGCGCGCGCGCTCAGTGTCGGGCAGCTTGCGGCTGATGCCGGTCATCGACTGCTCGGGCACGTAGACCATGTAGCGGCCGGGCAGCGAGATCTGCGACGTGAGCCGCGCTCCCTTGTGCCCGATCGGGTCCTTGGTCACCTGAACCAGCACCTGCTGGCCGCTCTTCAGCGCCTGCTCGATGCGCGGTGCGCGACCCTCGAGCGCGCTCGCGTCGTAGTTGACCTCACCGGCGTAGAGCACGGCGTTGCGACCCTTGCCGACGTCGACGAACGCCGCCTCCATCGACGGCAGCACGTTCTGCACGCGGCCGAGGTAGACGTTGCCGGCGTACGACGTCGCGCTGGCCTTGGTGACGTAGTGCTCGACCAGGATCCCGTCCTCGAGGACGGCGATCTGCGTGCGGTCGTCGGACTGGCGCACCAGCATGGTGCGCTCCACCGCCTCCCGGCGGGCCAGGAACTCCGACTCGGTGACGATCGTCGGGCGCTTGCGGTCGGTACGGCCGTCGCGGCGGCGCTGGCGCTTCGCCTCGAGGCGGGTCGAGCCGCCGACACCGCGTACGCCGTCGTCCTCACGCGCGACCTGCTTGCGCGGCTCGCGCACCCGCACGACGGTGCGCGGCGGGTCGTCCGGGCTCGGCTCGGTGTCTGCTCCCCCACCGGCGCCGCGACGGCGGCGCCGACGTCGGCGGGTGCCGCCGGGCGTCGTCTCGTAGCCGTCGTCGGAGTCCGGGCCGGGCGCAGCCGCACCGTCGGCGGCCGGCTGGTCGTCGTCGGTCGCGCCGCCCTGGCCGTCGTCGCCGCTCTCGCCCGACTCGCCCTCTGCGCTGCCCTCGCCGCCCTTGCCGCGCCCGCGGCCACGGCGGCCGCGGCGGCGGCGCGAGCGGGTGCGCTCGGCACCTTCGCCTTCGGCGTCATCGCCGACGGCATCGGTCTCGTCGGTGACGTCACCCTCGGTCGCGGTCGGCTCGCCGCCCTCGATGGAGATCTTCGGACGACGGGTTCGGGTGCGCGCCGCGGGTGCGGCGTCGTCAGCGCTGTCGGTGTCGGCGGCCTCGGCGACCGGCTTCGAGGCGGGCTTGCGCGGCGACGTGGTCAGCGCCGGTGGGGTGAACGCTACGGCCGGCGGCGGGCTGGCCGGGCGCCGGGTCGGCGCCGCGGGCCCGGACCTGGCGGCGAACGCCCACTCGTCGGGCGTCTCCACGTCGAGCTCGTCGGCGTCTGTGTCGTCCGCGTCGACCGGCGCCTCGGGTGGGAGGTCGGCCGCGGGGCGGGCAACGGCCTTGCGGGTGCGGGTGCGCTTGGCCGGCGAGGCCGCCGCCGTCTCCTCCGCGGGGGTGTCGCCGCCGGGGGCGGGCTCGGCGGCGGGCGCGACGGCCTTCTTCGCGCGCGTCCGCTTCACCGGCGCTTTGGCCGGCGCGGTCGCGTCGCCCGTGACCTCGGCGGCGGCAGCCGTCTCGGCCTTCGGGGTGGTGGTGCGGGTACGGCGGGCGCGGGGCGCCTTCGCCGCGGGAGCAGTGCCGGTCTCGTCGATCGGACCATCAGACATGAAGTCGGGTGCCTTCTCGTTCACGTCCCCGGGCGCGGATCGCGGCCTCGCGGGAACTTGGTCTCACCGCCGCTGGCGGAGCCAGCGGAAGTCTTGGGTGACGCCATCCAAGGGGTCGGCCAGGAGGCCGTCTTCGTCGAGCAGACCCTGGGCCAGCCGTCGCGCCTCTGCAGGCGCGGACAGCTCGAGCTCAGGATCCACCGAGCGGAGCCCCGACAGGATGTCGTCGGGACGCACGGCAGGTGTCACGTGCCGTACGACACAGCGGAGTATCGCACAGGAGGTCGTCACCCCCGCGTCGGAGGTCGTCTCCGACATCGCTGTGTCGTCGTCGTCCGCGCTCGCGTGCACCACCGGGCGGCGCGCGTCGAACCGGCGTACGCCGTCCTTGGTCCGCCGCTCCACCGGCACCTCGTCGGCCGCCAGGAAGAGCCCGAGCGCACGCTCCAGCGCGTGGGGTGTCACGTCGGGCAGCCGGATCTCCCACGCCGACCCGGTGACCCTGTCCGGAAGGGAAGGTCCGCCTTCCGGCGCCTCGACGCAGGCCAGCACGTCGAGCCCGTCGGGCAGCGACTCGTCCAGCGCGGCGCGAACCTGCTCGGGATCGCGTCGCTCGGCCAGCGCGATCTCGACGTACTCGGCCTCGCTCGCGACGCCGGTGGGCGTCGCGTTGACCCAGTGACACCTTCGGGTGCGGCGAGAAGCCCGCGCTGTAGGCCATCGGCACGGCGGCACGGCGCAGCGCGCGCTCGAAGGCGCGGGCGAAGTCGCGGTGCGAGGTGAACCTCAGCCGGCCGCGCTTGGCGTAGCGCAGCCGCAGCCGCTGGACGACCGGCGGCGGCGGCGGGCCGTCCGGGGTGCGCTGCTTGCCCACCGCTCTAGGTCGAGACGGTCAGCGGCAGCAGCGTGCGGCCGGTCGGGCCGACCTGGATCTCGGTGCCCATGCCGGGGCAGACGCCGCAGTCGAAGCAGGGGATGTCCAGCGGCAGTCGTCGAGCGTCTCCTCGCGCAGCGCGTCCTGCCAGTCGGACCAGAGCCACTCCTTGTCGAGCCCGCAGTCGAGGTGGTCCCAGGGCGAGCACCTCGTGCTCGCCGCGCTCGCGCGTCGTGTACCAGTCGACGTCGACGCCTGCACTCAGCTGCGGCTTCCATCCAGCGGTCGTAGGAGAAGTGCTCGCTCCAGCCGTCGAACTTCGCGCCGGTCTCCCACGCGCGCCGCGATCACCGCGCCGACCCGGCGGTCGCCGCGCGAGAGCAGGCCCTCGACGATGCCGGGCTTGCCGTCGTGGTAGCGGAAGCCGATCGCCTTGTCGCGCGCGCGATGCGCGTCGCGCAGCAGCTTCAGCCGGCGGTCGGTCGTCTCGTGGTCGGCCTGCGCCGCCCACTGGAACGGCGTGTGCGGCTTGGGCACGAACCCGCCGATCGACACCGTGCAGCGGATGTCGCTGCTGCCCGGTCGCCTCGCGGCCGGCCTTGATGACACCGCTGCGCCAGCTCGGCGATCTCGCAGCACGTCCTCGTCGGTCTCGGTCGGCAGGCCGCACATGAAGTAGAGCTTCACCTGGCGCCAGCCCGCGGCGTACGCCGTCGTGACGGTGCGGATCAGGTCGTCCTTGCTGACCATCTTGTTGATGACCTTGCGCAGCCGCTCGCTGCCGCCCTCCGGCGCGAAGGTGAGCCCGGAGCGGCGGCCGTTGCGCGACAGCTCCTGCGCGAGCGTGACGTTGAACGCGTCGACCCGGGTGCTCGGCAGCGACAGCGAGGTCTGGGTGCCGTCGTAGCGGTCGGCGAGGCCCTTGGCGATGTCGCCGATCTCGGAGTGGTCGGCGCTGCGAGAGCGAGAGCAGCCCGACCTCCTCGTAGCCGGTCGCGGCGAGGCCCGCGCTCGACCATCTCGCCGATGCCGGTGATGCTGCGCTCGCGCACCGGACGCGTGATCATGCCGGCCTGGCAGAAGCGGCAGCCGCGCGTGCAGCCGCGGAAGATCTCGACGCTCATCCGCTCGTGCACGGTCTCGGCGAGCGGGACCAGCGGCTGCTTCGGGTAGGGCCACTCGTCGAGGTCCATGACGGTGCGCTTCTGCACGCGGTACGGGCACGCCGGCGTCGGTCGGGACGACGCGCTGGATGCGGCCGTCGGGCGAGGTAGCTCGACGTCGTAGAAGCGCGGGACGTAGACGCCCGCGACGCTCGGCCAGCCGCAGCAGCAGCTCGGCGCGGCCGCCGGGCGACCCGTCGCGCTTGAACGCGCGCACGACCTCGGTGATCTCGAGCACGGCCTGCTCGCCGTCGCCGAGGACCGCCGCGTCGATGAAGTCGGCGATCGGCTCGGGGTTGAACGCCGCGTGCCCGCCGGCGATGACGATCGGGTGCGTCGTCGGTGCGGTCGGCGCGCGAGCAGCGGGATGCCGGCGAGGTCGAGCGCCTCGAGCATGTTCGTGTAGCCGAGCTCGGTGGAGAAGCTCACGCCGAGCAGGTCGAACGCGCTGACCGGGCGGTGCGCGTCGACGGTGAACTGCGGGATGCCGTGCTCGCGCATCAGCGCCGTCGAGGTCGGGCCACACGCAGTAGGTGCGCTCGGCGAGCACGCCGGCGATGCTCGTTGAGCACCTCGTACAGGATCATGACGCCCTGGTTGGGCAGCCCGACCTCGTAGGCGTCGGGGTACATCAGCGCCCAGCGCACCTCGGCGTCGTCCCAGTCCTTGACCTGCGCGTTGAGCTCGCCGCCGACGTACTGGATCGGCTTCTGGACCCGCGGCAGCAGCGGCTCGAGCCGGGGGAAGAGGGATTCATGACGCGACAAGCGTAGCCCAGCGCGGTCGCGCCCGACCGGTCCGGATCTGCGACAGTTCGTGCTGCCCGCTCCAAGTCGCGAGGACGCGAGCGAGGCGTCAGTCCCATTCCTGCTGCGCATGTGGACGTTGCGGAGCAGGCCGACGGCGATCATGTTGGCGAACATCGACGAGCCGCCGTAGGAGACGAACGGCAGCGGCAGGCCGGTCACCGGCATGATCCCGAGCGTCATCCCGATGTTGACGAAGCTCTGGAACGCGAACCAGGACACGACGCCCGCCGCGACCAGCGTGCCCGAAGCGCGTCGCCGGCCGTGGCCGCGATCCGGAGGCCGCGCCACAGCACGAGGCCGAGCAGCAGCAGGATCAGCCCGGCGCCGATGAAGCCGAGCTCCTCCCCCGCGACGGTGAAGACGAAGTCGGTCTGCTGCTCCGGGACGAACTGCCCGGTGGTCTGCGTGCCCGTGGAACAGGCCGGCGCCGCGGAAGCCCGCCGGAGCCGATCGCGATCCGCGCCTGGTTGACGTTGTAGCCCGCGCGTCGAGAGGTTCGGCGCCGGGGTTGGCGAACGCCGTGAACCGCTCGACCTGGTAGTCCTTGAGCAGGTGCGAAGTGCAGGATCGCCCAGCCCGCGGACGACGCCCAGCGATCACGCAGGCCGACCATCCAGCGGGCCGGGGCGCCGGACACGGCGAGCACGCCGAGGATGGTGAAGACGAAGACCATCATCGTGCCGAAGTCGGGCTGCAGCATGATCAGCCCCATCGGCACCGCGGCAAGAGCGAGCACGCAGTACGACGTCGCTGTCGCGCGGGTCGTCCTCCCCGTCGCGTTTCTCGCCGAGGATCATCGCCATGCCGACGACGAGCGCGACCTTGGCGAACTCCGACGGCTGGATCTGGAAGCCGGCGCCGACGCTCGATCCACGAGCGTGCGCCGTTGATGGTCGAGCCCAGCGGCGACAGCACCGCGATCAGGCCGAGGCACGACGCGACGTAGACGATCGGGGCATAGGCGCGCAGCATCCGGTAGTCGACGAGCGCCGCGACCGCGCCGAGCGCGAGGCCGAGCAGCAGGTTGAGCACGTGCCGCTTGAGGAACGCCTGCGGGTCTCCGTCGGCCGCCTCGAGCCGGGTCCGGGTCGCCGACCAGACGAGGAACGCGCCGATGACGCCGAGCGAGGTCGCGGCGCCGACCAGCAGCCAGTCGAGCCGGCGCAGCGGCGAGTCGCGCTCCAGGACGCGCTCGCGCCAGCCCTCGCGGGTGCGCAGCGGCACCGGCGAGACGCGCGGCGTGCTCCAGTCGGTCATGCCGGAGCGCCCCGTCGAAGAGAGTCGGCTTCGGCCGCACCACGGGAGTCGACGGCACGACGCACGGCCGGGGGCGGCGGCTGGATCGAGCCATCAGGACGGACGACAGGGAGCTGGGTCGGCGTCAGCCCGCAGGCCATCGCCGCCTTCTTGCCGCGCAGCCCGTAGAGACCCTCGTAGATCTCGCGTACGGCGGGGGCGGCGACGGTGCCGCCGGTGCCGGCCTGCTCGACCATCACGACGACGGCGTACTTCGGGTTGGTCGCCGGGGCGAACGACGCGAACCACGACGTGTCCTGCTTGTTGTTGACCTGGCCGGTGCCGGTCTTGCCGGCGACGTCGAGCTGGCCGAAGTGGAAGCCGGCGAACGCGCCGGCCGCGGTGCCGCCCGGCTTGGTCACCCCGCGCAGCGACTCGCGGATGTAGGCGAGCGTCTCCTGGCTGACCGGCAGGGTGCCGGTCTGCTCCGTCGGGACGATCCGGACGACCTTGCCGGTGCGGTCGATGACCGCCTTGCCGAGCCGCGGCTTGACGACCTTGCCGTCGTTGGCGAGCGCGGCGTAGGCGCGAGCGAGCTGGAGCGGAGTGACCAGCGTCTCGCCCTGGCCGATCGAGAGGTTCACGTGGTCACCGCCGTTGTAGCGGAAGCCGTCGGTGCAGTTCTCCTGCTCGATCGCTCGGTCGTAGGGATCGGTGTAGGACTTGGCGTGCCGGCAGTACGCGGCCTTGTTGGTCTCCCACCGCTTCTTCTTGAACGCCCGGTCGACGATGCGGCCGGCCGACTCGCTGGGCAGGTCGATGCCGGTCTTGGTGCCGAGGCCGAACGCGCGGGCCATCGCCTGGATCGCCTCCCGCGGCTTCTGCTTCGCGTCGATCCGGTCGTTGTCAGCGACGTAGTCGTCGATCGCGAACTGGTAGAAGATCGTGTCGCAGGACTTCACCAGCGCGGTGTGCAGGCTGACCCGCCCGAGCGGGCGGCTGTCGAAGTTGCGGAACAGCCGGCCGAACCTGCAGCTGCCCAGGGCAGTCGTAGCTGCCGGACAGGCTCGCCCCCTGGCTGACCGCCGTCGACGTGCTCACGATCTTGAACGTCGACGCCGGCGCGAAGAGCCCCTGTGTCGCGCGGGAGATCAGCGGTACGCCGGCCTCCTTGCCGTTGAGCACCGCGAAGTCGGCCTTGCTGATGCCGCCGATGAACAGCCCCGGGTCGTACGTCGGATAGCTCGCCATCGCCGACGATCGCGCCGGTGGCCACCTCCATGATCACGCCGGCCGCCGACGGCGCCTTGAACGGCAGCTTGTTGCCGCGCTCGTCGATCGTCGAGCGCGCCTTCATCACGGCGTTCTCGAGTGCGGTCTCGAGGACGCGCTGCGCCGGCGCGTCGATCGTGGTGACCAGGTCGTTGCCCGACTCGGCCGGGGTGTCGGCAGCGAGGCCGGTCACGCGACCGCGCGAGTCGACGAGGAACTGCTTGACGCCCGAGCGGCCGCGCAGGTCGTCGTCGTACGACTGCTCCAGCCCGGCCCGACCGGTGAGGTCGGTGCGCTGCAGGTCGGGATCGTCCTTCTTGGCCAGCTCGGCCTCGGTGACCGGCGAGATGTAGCCGAGCAGGTGCGCGGCGAGGCTCTTGTTCGGGTAGCTGCGCACGGCCTGCAGCGTCGCCTCGATGCCGGGGAAGTCCTCGGCGTGCTCCTCGATCCGGAACGCCACCTCGTCGGGTACGTCGGCCATCACCGGCACCGGCTGGAAGGGGCTGCCGTTCCAGCACGGCACGTCGGGCGGCGGCGGCAGCTTGGGGTCGGGCTTGGTCCCGCACGGCGCGATCCGCGCGCGGATCTCCGGCGCCGACATCCCGAGCACCTCGCTCAACCGCGTGATCACCTCGGCGCCGTCATGGGGCTCGCGGTCCAGCGCGGTGCGGTCGACGGTGACGACGGTGACGGTGCGGTTGCGGACCAGCTCGCGGCCGACCGCGTCGAGGATGCGGCCGCGCGGCGCGGCGGTGATCACCGGGCGCACCCGGTTGCTCTTCGCGATGGCGGCGTAGCGGTCGCCGGCCATCACCTGGAGGAACCAGAGACGGCCGAGCAGGGTGACGAACAGGCTCAGGACCAGGATGCGCAGGACGGCCAGCCGGAGGCGGGACCGATCACTCACCGCCGCACCCTTCGATCGCCAGTCGTGTGCCTTCTCGCGCTCAGCCCACCCTGCGCTCCAACTCGTCACGACGACCGGCCAGCGCCGACAGCGCGGCGAACACGAACGGGGTGAGGACCACATCGTACAAGGAGCTCAGGGTCACCGATCTGACCAGGGTGCCGCCGGTGATGCGCGGGTCGCCGAGGAGCGCGAGCAGAGCGGCGAAGACCACGCCGGCCGCGGCGGTCGCCACCCCCACGAAGAGCATCGGGGTGGTGATCGCGAGCCGGTCGAGGTAGGCGCGCACGATCCCGGCGGCGTACCCGACGCAGCACATGACCAGGGCGAGCAGGCCGAGCGTGTGGTCGCTGAGCAGGTCGACCATGAGGCCGGCGCAGAAGCCGCCGACCATGCCGACCCCAGGCCCGTCGATCAGCGCGAAGCAGACGACGACCACCAGCACGAGGTCGGGCTGGGCGCTCAGGAAGTCCAGGCGGGACAGCACGGTGGTCTGGATCAGCAGCGCGGTGAAGAGGGACAGCGAGATGAGCAGCGCGCGGTACGCCGTCATGGCGACGGCGACGCGGATGCCGCCGGAGACGCCGGCGGCGAGGGCGACCGCGAGGGAGTCGGGGACGGCGCGGGCGACGGCGACCGCGAGGGGGTGGCGGAGGGAGTGGCGCGCCGGGTCGACGCCGGGGAGGGCGACGACCGTCCGGTGGGGGCGGTCGTCGTACCGCTGGTGGTGGTGGTCGACGGGGTCACGCTGGGCGTCGGCCGCGGCGTCGGCGCGACGACCGGCGCGGGCGCGTCCCGCGGCGCCGAGAGCACGATGCCGACGACGTCGAGCGCGGTGTAGCGGACGTAGGGCGTGATCGTGACGCGCTTGGTCAGCGTCGGCTGCCGGACGATCGTCTCGGCCACGCCGATCGGGATGCCGCCGACGTAGGTGCCGCGACCGCTGGTCAGCACGACGTCACCCTTGGCGACCTGCGCGTCCGGCTCCCGCAGCTCGAGGACGAGCGGGTCGAGTCCGTTGCCGCTCGACCAGCCCGACCTGCCCGTTGGCCAGCCGCGCGCCGACCGCGGACTGCCGGTCGATGGCGAGCAGCACCGAGCAGGTGAACGGCGCGACGTCGAGGACTCGGCCGACCAGACCGTCGCCGGTGATGACGGTCATGTCCGGCTCCACCCCGTCACGGCTGCCGCGGTCGAGGGTGACCGTCCACTCGAAGTTGTTGGGGCCGTCGGCCACGACGGTGGCGGGCAGGATGCGCGCCCCGCGGTCACCGGCTGCGCCGAGCAGCGCGTCGAGCTCGTCACTGCGCCGGCGGATGTCCTCGGCCGAGCGCAGCTGCGTGCGCAGCTCGGCGTTCTCCTTCTTCAGGTCGTCGACCTGGTCGCTCAGGGAGCCGAGCTCGCCGATGCCGGACAGCGTGCGGCCGATGGGGCGGACGACGCGCGCGACCGCGCGCTGCACCGGGCCGACGACGGACGCCGCGCCGTTGCGCAGACCGCGCAGCGCCGAGCCCTCGCCGCCGCGGTAGTCGACGGTGATGAGGGTGAACGAGGTGACGATCAGCAGCGCGAGGACGAGCCTCAGGCGTCGGGAGTCCCGGTACACGGTGTCCGGCCGGCGTACGCCGGCCTACCCAGCTGGCGCTAGTGCCGCGGCGAGGAGATGAGGACCTGCTGGAGCGCCTCGAACTCCTCGACGCACTTGCCCGACCCCATCGCCACGGAGTGCAGCGGGTTGTCGGTGATGTGGATCGGCATGCCGGTCTCGTGCTTCAGCCGCTCGTCGAGGCCGCGGAGCAGCGCGCCGCCGCCGGTGAGGACGATGCCGCGGTCCATGACGTCGCCGGACAGCTCGGGCGGGCACTTGTCGAGGGTGGTCTTCACCGCGTCGACGATCGCGTTGACCGGCTCCTCGATCGCCTTGCGGATCTCCTCGGCGCTCACGACGATCGTCTTCGGCAGACCGGAGACGAGGTCGCGGCCGCGGATCTCGGCGTGCGGCTCGTCCGGCATCGGGAACGCCGAGCCGATGGCCATCTTGATCTCCTCGGCGGTGCGCTCGCCGAGCATCAGCGAGTACTCCTTCTTCACGTAGCTGATGATCGAGCTGTCGAGCTCGTCGCCGCCGATGCGGATGCGACTGGCTGGTGACGATGCCGCCGAGGGAGATGACGGCGACCTCCGTCGTACCGCCGCCGATGTCGACGATCATGTTGCCGGTCGGCTCGTGCACGGGCAGCCCGGCGCCGATCGCGGCGGCCATCGGCTCCTCGATGATGTAGACCTTGCGCGCGCCGGCCTGGTAGCCGGCCTCCTCGACGGCGCGCTGCTCGACGCCGGTGATGCCCGACGGCACGCAGATGACGATGCGCGGCTTCGCGAAGTGGCGGCGCTGGTGCACCTTCTGGATGAAGTAGCGGAGCATCCGCTCGGTGGTCTCGAAGTCGGCGATGACGCCGTCCTTGAGCGGGCGGATCGCGACGATGTTGCCGGGCGTGCGGCCGATCATCCGCTTGGCCTCGGTGCCGACGGCGAGGATGCCGCTTGGTGCTCGGTGTTGATCGCGACGACGCTCGGCTCGTTCAGCACGATGCCGCGCCCGCGGACGTAGACGAGCGTGTTGGCGGTGCCGAGGTCGACGGCCATGTCACGGCCGAGGAACGACAGGGTGCTGGCGTCTTCGCCATCAGGGAAAGGGCCCTTCACCTCGGAGTCCGTCCGGGCTGCGCCAAAGCGCGGTTGCGCGCACGCCACAGGTCGGACCCGATGGTAGCCGCAGGTCTTCCAGGCGGAGAAACGTGCCCTCGACCTCCTGATCGAGCGGTCAGACGGGCTGTTAGAGGTTCGGGAAGAAGATCCCGAGCTCGCGGGCGCCGGACTCGGGCGAGTCGGAGCCGTGCACGAGGTTCTGGCCGATCTCGAGCGCGTAGTCGCCGCGGAGCGAGCCGGGCGGGCCTTCACCGGGTCGGTGACGCCCATCAGCGTGCGCACGGCCTCGACCGCGCGGGGGCCCTCGACGGCCAGCGCGACCAGCGGGCCGCCGGTGATGAACTCGACCAGCTCGCCGAAGAACGGCCGCTCGCTGTGCTCGGCGTAGTGCTGCTCGGCCGTCTCCTTGTCGAGCGTGCGCAGCTCGACGCGACCAGCGTCAGCCCCTTGCTGCTCGAGCCGGCTGATCACCTCGCCGACGAGGCCGCGGCGGACGCCGTCGGGCTTGACCAGGACGAGAGTGCGCTCAGACACGACAAGAGCTCCTTGCGAGATGGGGTGGCACGGGAACCCGAGCCTAGCCGACCCGCCAGACCGTGGTTCGCGCGCATCCAGCACCAAGAAGAGCCCCGCAACCAGCGGACTCGTGCTCAGCCACCTCGCGCGCGGCCCGCTCTTGGTGCTGAATACGCGCGAATCGGAGCCACGAGCACCAAGAGCCGCGCCGCACTGGGTCTACTCGTGCTCGGCTCCACGAGTGGCTGCCGCTTCTTGGTGCAGATGGCTCCCCCACGCGGGGAAGGCACCTGGCCGCCTTGGTCGTGCGACAGCTAGCACTGCGGGTTGTGTGGCGGCGAGGGCGATGGATCTGGCAGCAACCCACTGCCTGATGGGGTCGGCCGAGCCACGACCTCGACCGTGATCGAGCCCACCGCCGTGTTCGTCTCGGAGAGACCGGGCCGGCCCTCGACCCTCACCCGATAGTGCCCCGGGGCGGCGTAAACGTGGTAGCAGATCTCCTCGCCCTCCTCGCCAAAGCCGTTGCAGTCGTCGGAAGTGCCGTGACTCGGACTCGTGTATGAGCAACTCGTCGTGGTGCCGTCGCCGAAGTCCACGAAGGTGATCCCTGGATAGCCGTACTCAGGATCGTTCGACACCGCGATCGCAACTTCTTGCCCAGCCACGCCGGGAGCCGGCGAGTACTCGACGGAATACCTGATCTGTGTCGAACCTGCGGTCGGCGTCGTTCGGGCCGAGGACGAGTGCGTTGGCCGGGAAGCAACCGGTGACGTCGTAGCGGCAGCCGCGCTCGACGGGGTGGGCTGACTGGCGTCGGAAGTCGACGACGGCACCGGCGCCGGCGAGAAAAGAGGAGTGGGTGAAGACCCGCTCTCTCGTGGCGCAGAGCTCCCGCCGTCCGCCCGACGAACAGCGAACGCCGCCAATCCGGTGACAAGCGCGACGACGACCAGACCGACAAGGGACTGCCACTTCCAGCGGGTCATGCCGCCTCCGGCGGATTCGCTATGGAGTGCTCACCAGGAGCGTTCGGGCTTCGCCGACGGTGTAGAGGGAGCCGGTCACGACGACGCCGGAGGAGGCCGACGTGTCGCGGTCGGCCAGGGCGACGGCGATGTCGATGGCGTCGGGCAGCGTGTCGGCGCGGTGCACGCGGTCGCGGCCGAAGACCTGCATCGCGACGGCGGCCAGGTCGTCGGCGGGCAGCGCGCGCGGCGAGTGGTTGCTCGTCACGACCACGTCGTTGAGCAGCGGCTCGAGCGACTCGAGCATCGCGGCCGCGTCCTTGTCGGCGAGGATGCCGACGACGCCGACGAGGTAGTCGAACGTGAACGCCTCCTCGAGCGCGGCAGCGAGCGCGCGTACGCCGTCCGGGTTGTGCGCGCCGTCGAGCAGGATCGTCGGGCTGCGCCGCACGACCTCGAGCCGACCGGGCGAGTCGGCGAGCAGCAGACCTTCTCGCACCGCGTCCACGTCGAGCGCGGCACTCGCGCCCCCGAGGAACGTCTCGACCGCCGCGATCGCGCAGGCGGCGTTGGACGCCTGGTGCGCGCCGTGCAGCGGGAGGAAGAGGTCGTCGTAGCTGCCGGCGATGCCCTGCACCGACAGGCTCTGTCCCCCCACCGCGACGGCCCGCGATGTCACCGCGAAGTGGATGCCCTCGACCGCGAGCTCGGCGCCCACCTCCGCGACTCGGCGCACGATCACCTCGGCCGCCTCGAGCGCCTGCACCCCACTGATGACGCGCGTGCCGTCGTGGATGATCCCGGCCTTCTCCCCCGCGACCGAGGTGAGCGTGTCGCCGAGCACCTCCGTGTGGTCGAGGCCGATCGGCGTGAGGACGCAGGTGTCGGCGGCGAGCACGTTGGTCGCGTCCCAGCGCCCGCCGAGCCCGACCTCGATCACGCCGACGTCAACCGGCGCGTCGGCGAACGCCGCGAAGGCCAGCGCGGTGAGCGCCTCGAAGTAGGTGACGCGGTGCTCGTGCCGCGAGTCGACGAAGGAGAGGAACGGCGCGATCTCGTCGTACGTCGACGCGAACCGCTCCGGCGTGATCGGCGCGCCGTCGAGGCAGATGCGCTCGCGGATGTCGCTGAGGTGCGGGCTGGTGTAGCGGCCGGTGCGCAGGCCGAAAGCGCGCAGGAGCGCGTCGACGATCCGCGTCGTCGACGTCTTGCCGTTGGTGCCGGTCGACGTGGATCGACGGGTAGGACTTCTGCGGCGAGCCGAGCACGTCCATCAGGTCGGCCATCCGGGCGATGTCCGGGTCGAGCCCGAGCATCCCCTTCTCGCCGTCGATGCGCGCCGCGAGCGCGCGCTCGACCCGGTCGGTCATGCCGTCGGCGCGGGAGCCAGCACCACGTCGACGCCCGGCTCGCCGACCTCGATCACCAGGTCGGCGACGACGCCGGCGTTCGCGATGTCGGCGCGCGCCAGCTCGAGTGCCGCGACGCGCTCGGCCGTGTCGCGCACGACGGCGCGCTCCACCGCAGCGCGCATCGACAGCTGCGCCTCGCTCTTCGCCTTGCGGATGCGGCCGAGCACCTCGGCCGCGACCTCGAGCACGAGCGGGTCACCGTCGGCACCGCCCGCGGCACGCAGCTCGGCGGCGTCGGGCCACGACGCGCGGTGGACCGAGCCGTCCTGCCACCACGACCAGACCTCCTCGGTCGCGTAGGGCAGGAACGGCGCGAAGAGCCGCAGCAGCGTCGACAGCGCGAGGCGCAGCGCCTTGCCGGCCGAGGCGCGGCAGCGACTCGTCGTAGGCGCGGTCCTTCACCAGCTCGACGTAGTCGTCGCAGAACGTCCAGAAGAACGCCTCGGTGCGCTCGAGCGCGCGGGCGTAGTCGTAGCCGTCGAACGCCGTCGTCGCCTCGTCGACCACCGACGCGAGGCGCGCGAGCATCGCGCGGTCGAGCGGCGTCGGTGATCTGCGTCGTCTCCGCCGCGGCGGCGTCGTAGGGCAGGCCGAGCACGAACTTCGACGCGTTGAGCAGCTTGATGGCGAGCCGGCGGCCGACCTTCATCTGCGCCGACGTCGACCGCGGTGTCGGTGCCGGGCCGGCCGCTGCAGGCCCAGTAGCGGACGGCGTCGGAGCCGTGCTCCTCGAGCAGCGGCATCGGCGTGACGACGTTGCCGTTGCGACTTCGACATCTTCTTGCGGTCGGGGTCGAGGACCCAGCCGTTGATCGTGGTGTCGCGCCACGGCAGCGCGCCGTGCTCGAAGTGCGCGCGCACGACGGTGGCGAACAGCCAGGTGCGGATGATCTCCGGGCCCTGCGGGCGCAGGTCCATCGGGAAGACCCGGGCGAACAGGTCGGGGTCGTCCTCCCAGCCGCCGGCGATCTGCGGCGTCAGCGACGACGTCGCCCAGGTGTCCATGACGTCGGGGTCGCCGACGAAGCCGCCGGGCTCGCCGCGCTGGTCCTCGGTGTAGCCCGGCGGGCACGTCGGACGACGGGTCGACCGGCAGCGTCGCCTCGTCGGCGAGGATCGGCTCGTCGTAGCGCGGCTCGCCGTCGTCGCCGACCGGGTACCAGACCGGGAACGGCACGCCGAAGAAGCGCTGCCGGCTGATCAGCCAGTCGCCGATCAGGCCGCCGACCCAGTTGTCGTAGCGCGCCTGCATGTGCGGCGGGTGCCAGCTCAGCTCCTTGCCGCGCTGCAGCAGCGCCTCGCGCAGCTCCGGGTCGCGGCCGCCGTTGCGGATGTACCACTGCCGGCTGGTCACGATCTCGAGCGGGCGGTCGCCCTTCTCGTAGAACTTCACCGGGTGCGTGATCGGCTTCGGCTCGCCGACCAGCTCGCCGCGACTCGGCGAGCAGCTCGACGATGCGCTTCTGCGCCTGCTTCGCGGTCTTGCCGGCCAGCTCGGCGTACGCCTCGTTGTTCGGCACGTCGGCCGGCGGGGTCGGCGAGGATGCGGCCGTCGCGGCCGATGATCGTGCGCACCGGCAGGTCCAGCTCGCGCCACCACGTCACGTCGGTGGTGTCGCCGAACGTGCAGATCATCGCGATGCCGCGTGCCCTTCTCGGGGTCGGCCAGGTGGTGCGCCAGGACCGGCACCTCGACGCCGAACAGCGGCGTGCGGACCGTCGTGCCGAAGCGGTCCTGGTAGCGCTCGTCGTCGGGGTGCGCGACGAGCGCGACGCACGCGGGGATCAGCTCGGGTCGCGTCGTCTCGATCGCGATGGCCTCGCCGCTGTCACTGGGGAACATGACCCGGTGGTACGCGCCGGGCGTCTCGCGGTCCTCGAGCTCGGCCTGGGCGACCGCGGTGCGGAAGTCGACGTCCCACAGCGTCGGCGCCTCGGCGGAGTACGCCTCGCCGCGCGGCAGGTTGCGCAGGAACGCGCGCTGCGACGCGCGCCGCGACTCGTCGCCGATCGTCGTGTAGGTCTGGGTCCAGTCGACCGAGAGGCCGAGTCGGCGCCACAGCTCCTCGAACGCCTTCTCGTCCTCGGCGGTCAGGCGCAGGCACAGCTCGACGAAGTTGCGGCCGGCTGATCTGGATCTGCTCCTTGCCCGGCTTCTCGGGCGGCGTGAAGTCGGGGTCGTACGGGATGGCCGGGTCGCAGCGGACGCCGTAGTAGTTCTGCACGCGGCGCTCGGTCGGCAGGCCGTTGTCGTCCCAGCCCATCGGGTAGAAGACCTCGCGCCCGCGCATCCGCTGGTAGCGGGCGAGGCGTCGGTCTGCGCGTAGCCGAACACCGAGCCCATGTGCAGCGAGCCGCTGACCGTCGGCGGCGGCGTGTCGATCGAGAAGACCTGCTCGCGCGTCTTCGTGCGGTCGAACCGGTAGGTGCCGTCCGCCTCCCAGCGCGGGCCCCACTTCTCCTCGAGCCCGTCGAGCGTCGGCTTGTCGGGCATGCGAGGGGTGGCGCTGCTCTCGGTCACGCGGAAATCCTACGGAGCGCCGGTACGCCGCCCAAACGCGTTCACCTCAAGCCCGGCGCCGCACCGGTCGATGTCCGGCGCAGCGGGGACGCGCGAGGCGGCGCACCCCTTCGACTCAGGGGGACACATGGCCGCGTTCGGCCGCCGCAACGACCCGCCGGCCACGCCGGCGATCTCGTTCCCGCCCGGTATGGGCGCGCTACCCGGCACAGCGCCCGGCAGTGGCCCGACCATCCCACCGCCGACCGCAGCGGACACCGCGATGTTCCCGGCTCCGACCCCGCCGACGGTCGGCTGGTCCGCGACACCGGCGCCGTACGCACCGGTCGCCTACGCGCCTCCCGGCTACGCCGCTACGCCGATGGTCAGCAGCGGACCGTCGCAAAGCACGGTCATCGTCAGCTGTGTCCTGGCTGCGATCGTCGGCCTCGCGTGCCTGGGGTCGGGTGCCGTCGCCGCGTGGTCGGAGAACCGCCGCGGCGTCGACTTCGGCGCCCCCGTGACGATGCCGGCGAGCGTAGGGGGGCACCGCGTCGTTCACACGCCTGAGGTGGACCAGGCGATTGCGGCCGGCTCCGCAGAGCAGACGGCAAAGGGCGTCAGGGGCGCACAGACGCTGGCCTACGGAACAGATGGCGCGGTGGCCTACCTGCTCACTTCGGCCCGCCGTCCGTCCGGAGACGACACCGCCGAAGAGTTCCTCTCCGGCGTCGAGCAGGGGATCGACGCCAGTGGCGCCCAGCGAATCGGAGTCTCCAGCACGCACACCATCGCGGGTCAGGCCTATCGCTGCCAGCAGCTGCGGGTGCGCGACCTGCCCGTGGAGGCGTGGGGATGCACCTGGATCTCCAGCCAGACCGTGGGCCTGCTGTTCGCCTACAACCCGGTGAACGTCATCGACGTCGCCCGTGCCGCCGCGGACGCCCGACAGTCGATCGAGAGCGCCGACGGCTAAACGCGCGGGCTACAGACGGGTACGCCGACGGTCGGCCGGCGCTGGACGGTCCAGCGCCTTCGCCGCGCGCAGCAGGTCGTAGAGGCCTTCGACGGTCTCGCCGGTGTCGACGTCGAAGTCGGTGACGACGCTGGGCGGCGCACCAAGGTGCTCCAGCACCGCATGTCCGGCGGGCGTGTCGACGAACGCGACCATCGGCTGGCCGAAGCCCGGGTCGAAGGTGTGGCCGGGCTCGAGCGGCTCGAGCGTCGTCGCGCGCACCTGCGCGAGATGCGCGAGCAGCTGGCCGACGGTACGGACGCCCTCGTCCGGTACGTCGACCGCAGCGAGCTCGGGGTGCGCGAACTTCGCCATGCCGTGCGTGTGCAGCGTCGCGGACCGGCCGTCCGGCGCCCAGTCGGTGTGGATCGCGATGTGCCGCCGCGCCTCGAACGGCTTGCCGGCCACCTGCTTGGTCCACTCCTTGCCCGTCCACACCCGCTCGGCGGTCAGGTCGAGCACGGCGCCCTCGGCCCACGCGGCCAGCGCGGCGACCGCGCCGACGGCGAAGGCCAGGGCATCGGGGTGCAGCGAGTCGTCGCGCTCGACGTCGAGCAGCACTGCTTGCCGGTAGAACGCCACCCGCGGGTAGGCGCGCCGGCTGATCGGCGGCACCCGCTCGTCGGCGAGGGTGCTGATGATGGCGCGGAGCGGATCCTCGCCCGACAGCGCGGACGTCGAGACCGACCAGCAGGTCGGGTCGAGCGCCGGCACGTCGGCCGACGCGAGCAGCGTCGCCGGCGGGTCGTCGGTGCGCTCGGTGAAGACGGCGTACGACGCCCGTGCAGTCACGTGTCGGAGCGCGCCGCGGCTAGGCGGGCAGCGCGGCGGTGACGGCCTCGACGAGAACTGGATCGTCGGGCAGGACTCCGGGGCGGAAGCGGCGTACGACGTCGCCGTCGGGCGAGACGAGGAACTTCTCGAAGTTCCAGATCACGTCACCGGCGTTGCCCTCGTCGTCGGCCAGCTCGGTGAGGACGGCGTAGACCGGGTGCTGGTCCTCGCCCTTGACGTCGACCTTCTCGTACATCGGGAAGGTGACTCCGTAGGTCGCCGAGCAGAACTCGGCGATCTCCTCCGACGTGCCCGGCTCCTGCCCCTTGAACTGGTTGCACGGGAAGCCGAGCACGGCGAAGCCGCGGTCGGCGAGCTCCTCGTGCAGCGCCTCGAGGCCGGCGTACTGCGGCGTGAGCCCGCACTTGGACGCGACGTTGACGACGAGCAGCGCCTTGCCCTTGTGCTGGGCCAGCGTGGTGGGCTCGCCGCTGAGGGTGCGCAGCGGGAGGTCGTAGAGCGAGGACAACGTCAGGCGGTCTTCTCGCGACGCTCACGCGGCTTGCGGATTCGGCTGCGCGTCGCGCGGGACGAGGGTCGGCACGACCTTGTCCATGACGACCTCGCGGGTGATGACGCAGCGGGCGACGTCCTTGCGCGACGGGATGTCGTACATCACCGACAGCAGGACCTCTTCCATGATCGCGCGCAGGCCGCGGGCGCCCGTGCCGCGGAGGATCGCCTGGTCGGCGATCGCCTCGAGCGCGTCGTCGGCGAACTCGAGCTCGACGCCGTCGAGCTCGAAGAGCTTGCGGTACTGCTTCACCAGCGCGTTGCGCGGCTCGGTGAGGATGCGGATCAGCGCGTTGCGGTCGAGGTTGTGCACCGAGGAGATGACCGGCAGGCGGCCGATGAACTCGGGGATCATGCCGAACTTGAGCAGGTCCTCCGGCATGACGTCGCCGAAGACGTCGACCGCGTCGACCTCGTGCTTGCCGTGCAGCACGGCGCCGAAGCCGATCGCCTTCTTGCCGATGCGCGCCTCGATGATCTTGTCCAGACCCGCGAACGCGCCGCCGACGATGAAGAGCACGTTGGTCGTGTCGATCTGGATGAACTCCTGGTGCGGGTGCTTGCGCCCGCCCTGCGGCGGCACCGACGCGGTGGTGCCCTCGAGGATCTTCAGCAGCGCCTGCTGCACGCCCTCGCCGGAGACGTCACGGGTGATCGACGGGTTCTCGCTCTTGCGGGCGATCTTGTCGACCTCGTCGATGTAGATGATCCCGGTCTCGGCCTTCTTGACGTCGTAGTCAGCGGCCTGGATCAGCTTGAGCAGGATGTTCTCGACGTCCTCGCCGACGTAGCCGGCCTCCGTCAGCGCCGTCGCGTCGGCGATGGCGAACGGGACGTTGAGCATCTTGGCCAGCGTCTGCGCGAGCAGCGTCTTGCCGCAGCCGGTCGGGCCGAGCAGCAGGATGTTGGACTTGGCCAGCTCGACCTCGGCCTTGTCGTTGCCGCCGGCCTGCACGCGCTTGTAGTGGTTGTAGACGGCGACGGAGAGGATCTTCTTCGCGGAGTCCTGGCCGATCACGTAGCCGTCGAGGAACGCGAAGATCTCCTGCGGCTTGGGCAGCTCGTCCCACTTGAGCTCGCTGGCCTCGGAGAGCTCCTCCTCGATGATCTCGTTGCAGAGGTCGATGCACTCGTCGCAGATGTAGACGCCGGGCCCGGCGATCAGCTTCTTGACCTGCTTCTGCGACTTGCCGCAGAAGGAGCACTTGAGCAGGTCACCGCCGTCACCGATGCGTGCCACCTGGCGTCACCCTTCTCGAACCCCGGCCTGACGAACGACGGTACCTGCTAAACGAGCCGCTGAGCAGCGGTTAGAGCGGAAACGTCACCCGGGACCGGTTCAGGACGCGGGGGCGGACTGCTTGCGGGTGTTGATCACTTCATCGATCAGGCCGTAGTCCTTGGCTTCCTGCGGCGGTGAGGATCTTGTCGCGCTCCGTGTCGCGCGCGGATCTGCTCCTCCGTCTGGCCCGTGTGCAGGGCCAGGATCTGGTCGAGCATCGAGCGCATCCGGAGGATCTCCCGGGCCTGGATCTCGATGTCGCTGGACTGGCCCTCACCGCCGCCGGAGGGCTGGTGGATCAGGATCCGGGCGTGCGGGAGCGCGTAGCGCTTGCCCTTGGTGCCCGCGGCCAGCAGGACGGCGGCAGCGGAGGCGGCCTGGCCCATGCAGATCGTCTGGATGTCCGGGCGGACGAACTGCATCGTGTCGTAGATCGCGGTCAGCGCCGTGAACGAGCCGCCGGGCGAGTTGATGTAGATGCGAGATGTCCCGGTCCGGGTCCTCGGACTCCAGGTGGAGCAGCTGGGCCATCACGACGTTGGCGACGCCGTCGTCGATCGGCGTGCCCAGGAAGATGATCCGCTCCTTGAGCAGGCGGCTGTAGATGTCGAACGACCGCTCGCCACGGCTGGTCTGCTCGATGACGATCGGGATCGTGTAGTTGGTCGCCTCGTGCACGAGGGTCCTCCTGAGGATGTACGGCGGAAGTCGGGTCAGGTGGCGTCGGGCACTTGCTTGGTGCTGTCGACGACCTTGTCGACGAAGCCGTACTCCTTGGCCTCCGCCGCCGTGAACCAGCGGTCGCGGTCGGAGTCGCTCTCGATCTGCTCGATGGTCTGGCCGGTGTGGTGCGCGATGCGCTCGGCCATCGTCTGCTTCACGTAGAGCATCTGCTCGGCCTGGATCGCGATGTCGGCCGCGGTGCCGCCGATGCCGCCGGACGGCTGGTGCATCATGATCCGCGCGTGCGGGAGGGCGAAGCGCTTGCCCGGCGTGCCGGCGCAGAGCAGGAACTGCCCCATGCGACGCGGCGAGGCCCAGCGACACGGTCGCGACGTCGCAGTCGACGAACTGCATGGTGTCGTAGATCGCCATGCCGGCCGTGACCGAGCCGCCGGGTGAGTTGATGTAGAGCGAGATGTCGCGCTTGGGGTCCTCGGCCGACAGCAGCAGCAGCTGCGCGCAGACCGTGTTGGCGATCGGGTCGTCGATCGGCTGGCCGAGGAAGATGATCCGCTCCTTGAGCAGCCGGTTGAAGACCTGCTCGTCGGTCGGCGAAGGACCGGTGTAGCGGCCCTGCGGCTCGGTCGCGGTGAAGCGCATCTCATCCCCTGTACGTCGGTCCGTCGGGTGCGGGTCTTGGCGCTCACGGAGCCTAACGCGCAGGGTCCGCCCAGGAGTCCCGTCGCAAGGCGTGTTCGCTCACGGCGCAGCGGGCGCCGGCGGCCGTCGTACCGACGCTCAGTGCGAGTGGCCCTCGTGGTCGTGGTGGTCGTGACCCTCGTGGTCGTGCTCCTCGTCGAACAGCGCCGGGTCGACCGGCGCGGACTCGACGCCGGGCGCGGGCTCCGACGGGCCGTCGTCCTCCAGCGCGGAGAGGTCGACCGTGTTGCCGGAGGCGTCGGTGATCTTCGCCGACTCGAGCACCAGGGCGAGGGACTTGCCGCGGACGATCTCGGCCATCAGGCCGGAGAGCTGACCCTGCTCGACCAGGCGCTGCGCGAGGACGTCGGCGCCGATGCCGGCGCGCTGCGCCCGGCGCACGACCTGGTCCATCAGCTCGCCCTCGGTGACGCCGATCTCCTCCTTGGCGCCGATCGCGTCGAGGAGCAGCTGCGACTTCACCGCCTCCGACGCCGAGGTGCGCACCTCGCTGTCGAGACCCTCGGCGGTCTGCTCGGTCTGCTCGAGCCAGACGTCGAAGTCGAGCCCGGCCGACGCGAGCTGCTGGTGCAGGCGCTGCATGCGCCACTGCACCTCGGACTCGACCAGTGACTCAGGCAGTGGCACGTCGGCGCGGGCGAGCAGCACCTCGAGCGCGCGGTCGCGGGCCTGCACGCCCTGCTCGAGCCGCTTGATGCGCTCCAGCCGGGTGCGCACGTCGTCGCGGAGCTCGGCGATGGTGTCGAACTCGCTCGCGGTCTGCGCGAAGTCGTCGTCGAGCGGGGGGACATCCTTGACCTTCACCGAGCGGACGGTCGCGGAGAACGTCGCGGTCTTGCCCTGGTGCTCGCCGAACGCGATCTCGGCGTCGAAGGTGCGGGTCTCGTCGGCGGCCGCGCCGATGAGCGCCTCGTCGAGTCCCTCGATGAGGTTGCCGGTGCCGACCTCGTAGGCCAGGCCGCTCGCCTCGGAGCCCTCGACCGTCTCGCCGTCCACGGTCGCGATCAGGTCGAGGGAGACGAAGTCGCCGCTCTCGACCGCGCGCTCGACGCCGGACAGTGTGGCGAAGCGGTCCTGCAGCTTGGCCAGGTTCTCCTCGATCTCGTCGTCGGGCACGACGATGTCGTCGACGGTGACCGGCAGGGCGTCGTACGCCGGCAGCTCGATGTCCGGCCGGATGTCGACGGTGGCGGTGAAGACCAGCGGCTCGCCGTCGGCGAACGTCTCCAGCTCGACCTCCGGCCGGCTGATCACGGCGACCTTGTGCTCGTCGATGGCCTGCGCGTAGAAGCGCGGCACCGCGTCCTGCACGGCCTCCTCGAGCACGGCCGCGCGGCCCACCCGCTGGTCGAGGATCCGCTGCGGCACCTTGCCCGGGCGGAACCCCTGGACCTTCACGCTGCGGCCGATGCGCTTGTACGCCTCGTCGAGCGACGGCTTCAGCTCGTCGAAGGGCACCTCGACGCTGAGCTTGACCTTGGTCGGACCGATCTCGGACAGCGTGGCCTTCACGGGGAACGTCGCTCCTGCAGCGGGGGATGTGAGCGCAGGCCCGGGTGCGGGCGTGCGAAG
Source organism: uncultured Actinomycetota bacterium (assembly GCA_963765815.1). Classification (GTDB taxonomy): domain Bacteria; phylum Actinomycetota; class Actinomycetes; order BP-191; family BP-191; genus DATLNF01. Next base: position 52,028 of record CAVXXT010000004.1, read on the forward strand.
GACCGAGGATACGGGTCGGGGCGGGGAGACTCGAACTCCCGGTCTCCTGCTCCCAAAGCAGGCGCGCTAGCCACTGCGCTACGCCCCGCGGGCACGCCCGCCGATGCTACCCGCCCCCCTCCTTCGCGACTTCACCCACCTACACGTCGTCGTACGGCCGAATTCGGCCCCGTTGACGACGTGGAAGTGGGTGAAGTGGAGTTGGGGGGCGTCGGTAGACTGGCGCGCACCATCCCGCGGGCGTAGCTCAATGGTAGAGCTCCAGTCTTCCAAACTGGTGACGCCGGATCGATACCGGTCGCCCGCTCTGAATGTCTCGCGAGACCGCGAGGCATCGCGTTGCGCGCGCCGCGCTCGCTCTGGGAGGTTGGCCGGGTGGCGGCGATCAAGGACTACCTGCGCTCGGTCGGGTCTGCGCGGCTGCTGCGAGCCGTCGGGGTCGCTCCCGCCCCGTGGAGCCGATTCCTGCTCGGCCAGCGACGGGTTCTGCTGGAGAAGCTGGGCCTGACCAGCGTCATCGACGTCGGCGCGAACATCGGCCAGTACGGCCGGGAGCTGCGGGCGAGCGGCTTCGCGGGTCACATCTACAGCTTCGAGCCCTCGGCGCGCCCGATGTCGACGTGATCTTCGTCTAGCGCGCCAGGTCGAAGGTCCCTGGCTGACCATCACCCGTTCTCAACCCGCATCTTTTCGACCGTACGACCACATTCCGGGGCCGGATTCTGGTCGTAGGGTCGAAAGGAGGGCGGGGGTGGGACTCAGGTGGTCTCGGTGATCACGCCGGCCGCCACGTGCAGGGTCCGCGTCAGCGGTACGACGTCGAGCAGGCGGCGGTCGTGGGTGACCAGCAGCAGCGTGCCGGCGTACGCCGCGAGCGCCTCCTCCAGCTGCTCGATGGCCGGCAGGTCGAGGTGGTTGGTCGGCTCGTCGAGGACCAGGCAGTTCGTGCCATGCGACATCAGCACGGCCAGCGCCGCGCGGGTGCGCTCCCCCGGCGACAGCGACCCGGCCGGCCGGCCGACCTCGGCCGCCCGCAGGTCGAACTTCGCGAGCAGCGTCCGCACCTCCTCGGGCAGCAGGTCCGGTGCGGTACGTCGTACGACGTCGACGACAGTGTCCGAGCCGGCGAAGTCGCGACGCACCTGGTCGAGCTCCCCGACGACGACGCCTGGCCCGACCGACGACGTGCCCGAGGTCAGCGGCAGCCGGCCGAGCAGCGCCTGCAGCAGGGTCGTCTTGCCGCCGCCGTTGGGCCCGACGACCGCGACCCGGTCGGCCCAGCGCACGTCGAGGTCGACCGGCCCCAGCGTGAACGCGCCGCGCGAGACCACCGCGGATCGCAGGGACGCCACCGCGTCGCCGGAGCGCGGGGCGGCCGGCAGAGATATCCGCAGCTGCCACTCCTTGCGCGGCTCCTCCACCGCGTCGGCGTCGAGCCGCGCCAGGCGCGTCTCCAGCGAGCGCACCTTCGAGGCCGCCGACGTCGCCGCCTCCATCCGAGCGCCGCGCGCCGCGCGGTCGTTGTCGGGTGCCTTTCGCTTGGCCCGCACTGCCCCGCGCACCGACATCTCGCGGGTCGACTGCACCCGCCCCTGCAGCTCCGCGCGCTTGTCCGCGAACTCCTCGAAGCTCTCCCGCGCGTGCCGCCGGGCGATGTCGCGCTCCTCGACGTAGGCGTCCCACCCGCCGGCGAAGAGCCGGGCGACGCGGTTGTGCGGGTCGAGCTCGAGCACGTCGGTGACGCCGCGCGCGAGGAACTCGCGGTCGTGGCTGACGACGACCAGCCCGCCGCGCATCCCCGCGACGAAGGACTCGAGCCGGGCCAGCCCGTCGAGGTCGAGGTCGTTGGTCGGCTCGTCGAGCAGCAGCACGTCGTACCGGCTGAGCAGCACCGCGGCCAGCGACGCCCGCGCCATCTGCCCGCCGGAGAGGCCGGTCGTCTCGGAGTCCAGCAGCCCTGGCGGCAGGCCGAGGTCGGCGCAGACCTCCTCGGCGCGGGCCTCGAGGTCCGCGCCGCCGAGGTCGAGCCAGCGGTGCAGCGCCACCTCGTACGCCGACGCGGCCGCGTCGTCTCCCCCGTCGAGCGCGGCGGCCGAAGCCTGCAGCGCGAGATCCGCAGCAGCGACCCCGGTACGACGGGCGAGGTACTCACCGAGCCGCTCGCCAGGCCAACGGTCCGGCTCCTGCGGCAGCAGCCCCACGGTGCCGGTGCAGACGACGGTCCCGGCCTCGGGGGTGAGCTCACCCGACAGCACCCGGAGCAGCGTCGACTTCCCGGCGCCGTTGGGCCCGAGCAGCCCGAGCCGCACGCCAGGCCCGACGTTGAGGTCGACGCCGTGCAGCACCGGCTCCGCGCCGTACGACACGCGCACGCCACGGGCGACGAGGGAGGCCATGGGAGCCAGTCTCTCGCGCCGGGCTCTGCCCACAGCCGGCCAAATCGGTGAGGATGCGCAGATGGACGAGCCGGCGAGCATCCCCGACGCGCAGCGGCTCGTGCACTCGCTGCTCTTCGGCGAGGAGCCGACGATGAGCGGCCGTGACGTCGCCGCGGCGACGGCCACCGACATCGAGCGGGACAAGGGCTTCTGGCGCGCCCTCGGCTTCCCCGTGCCGGACGAGGACGAGGTCGCCTACTTCCCCGAGGACGCCGCCGCTCTCCGTCGGCTGCACAGCCTCGAGAGCGCCGGCTTCGTCGACGACGAGCTGGCCATCGTGCTGGCCCGGTCGATGGGCCGCGCGCTGGCCGGCGTCGCGCGCGGCCAGGCCGAGGTGGTCGAGCAGATCATCGCCCGCATGGCCCTCACCACCGACGAGTCGGTCGCGCGGCTGAAGGAGACCGTCCCCAACATCGAGGCGCTCATCGTCTTCGTCTGGCGCCGCCACCTCTCCGCCGCAGTCGCCGACGCGCTCGCGACGCCCGACCCCGGGACGCTGCGGGACCTCGCCGTCGGCTTCGTCGACGTCACCGGCTACACGGCGCTGACCCGCGAGCACCCGGCCGAGGTGGTGCGCCACGTGATCCGCAACTTCGAGGGGCACGTCACCGACCTGGTCGCGGAGAGCGGCGGTCGCGTGGTCTCCACCCTCGGCGACGCGGTGCTCTTCACCGTCGCCAACCCGGTGGCCGGCGCCCGGCTCGCCCTCGAGCTCGCCGCGCTCCCGGCCCGCACCGACCTGCCGCCGGTCCGCGTCGGCCTCGCGTACGGCGCCGTCACCGCTCACCACGGCGACGTGCTCGGCCCGGTCGTCAACCTCGCGGCGCGGCTGTGCGAGGTCGCTCGGCCGGGCACGGTGCTCGTCGACCGCGAAGCGGCCGCGCGCCTGCGCGACGACCCCGAGCTCGACGTACGACGGGTGTCACGGGTGCAGGTCCGCGGCTACGCGCACCTCGAGCCGTCCGTCGTGCGGCGTACCGGGGAGAGCTAGACGCGCCAGAGCAGGACGAGCGCGCGGTCGTCGGTCGCGGCCGGCGCGACGGCGCCGACCAGCCGCTCTGCTCCCCCGACGAAGGTCGAGATCACCAAGCGGTTGGCCTCGCCGAGCAGCTTGTCGACGCCGACGGAGAGGTCGCGACCGGGCACCTCGACGATCCCGTCGGTGAAGAGCAGCAGCGCGTCGCCGTGGTCGAGCCGCCCGCGCTGCGGCTGCCAGGTCGGATCGGTGAGGACGCCGAGCACCGTGCCGGTCGCCGACGACGTCGACCAGAACCCGCTGCCGGCCTCGAACTGCGCGGCCGGCGGGTGCCCCGCCGACTGGAGCAGGTACTCGCCCGTCGTCAGGTCGAGCGCGAGGTGCACCGCGGTCGCGAAGCCCTCGTCCCACCGCTGCCGCAGCAGGTAGGAGTTGGCGGCGGCCAGGAACTCCTCGGGGGGGACCGCGCCGAGCAGGCCGCCGAGCGCGCCGGACAGCAGCAGCGCACGGCTGCCCGCGTCGATGCCCTTGCCGGAGACGTCGACCAGCGCGAGCTCGAGGCGGTCCCCGGCGGCGTACGAGACGAGGAAGTCGCCGGAGAACCCGGCGCCGCCCGCGGAGCTGATCGAGATCTCGGCGCGCCAGCCGTGCGGCAGCGCGGGCAGCGCGGCCTGCTGGCGCAGCCGGTCCCGGACCTCCAGGAGCATCGCGCCGCCGCCGAGGCCGGGTACGCCGAGCTCGTCCCGCTCGGCCGCGAGCCGGTCGCCCACCCAGCCGACGACCGCCAGCAGCAGCACGATGCCGATCCGGAACTCGTCGAGGCCGTTCTCCACGAGCACGAGCCCGGCCCCCGCGAGCGTCACGAGCAGCAGCAGCCGCAGCTGGCGCCGATCGAGCAGCAGCCCCCCGAGCATCACCGGCAGTGCGAACAGCCCGGGCGGCGCCACGTCCGCCCCGAAAGCCGCGCCGAGGATCGTCACCGCGACGGCGAGCGCGACCAGCGCCACGACGACGAGCCACTGGAGCACGCCGCCTCGTCGGCCGGCGAGGGACATCCCGGACGAGATCTTCACTCTCGCCCGACCTGCCTCTCCTCGTCACCCGCGTGCCGATGTCCGCGCGGAGTGGTTCCGTCAACCAGCGTGCCGCAGCGATAATCTCACCCGGTCGGCAGGGTTTGCTCCCTCCCACCGGGGGCACCCCGACGATGGCCCACTTACGCTGCGAGTGGCGCCTGCCGTTGCGCGCAAGGAGGCCGGCGATCGAAGCTTGCCTGACGTTGCGCCCCGTGCCGACCAGCGCCGGCGCGGCCCGACGGTTCATCGACCTCACCCTGACCGGGTGGGGCTGCGACGCGCTCGTCGACTCCGCCGTCCTGCTGGTCAGCGAGGTCGTGACCAACGCGATCCTGCACGCCCGGTCCGACATCGAGATCCGGGTGGCGGCCCACGGCCACGTGCTGCGCTTCGAGGTCACGGACCACGGCGACGGCGACCCCGTTCGCCGCGACTACAGCGACGAGGCGACGTCAGGTCGTGGCCTCGCGATCGTCGAGCAGGTCGCCTCGGCGTGGGGGGTCACGAGGGTCGCCGGCGGCAAGCTCGTCTGGTTCGAGGTCGCGGCCTGACCGTCCGGCCCGGTAGAACGGCGTCATGACGATCACCCTGCGCCCGGTCACCGCCGACGAGTACCCGGCGTACTACAACGCCATCTCCCTCGGCTTCGGCGGGTCCGGCCACGACGACGAGCGCGACCTCGAGGCCTCGATCACCGAGTACGACCGGACGATCGCGGCGTACGACGGAGACCAGATCGTCGGCACGGCGGGGGCGTTCGACCTGACGCTCGGCGTGCCCGGCGCGGACGCCGCGGTCGCCGGCGTCACGGTCGTCACCGTCGCGCCGACCCATCGTCGCCGCGGGCTGCTCACCCGGATGATGACGACGCAGCTGTACGACGTGCACGAGCGCGGCGAGGCGCTGGCCGCGCTGTGGGCGTCGGAGAGCGTCATCTACGGGCGGTTCGGCTACGGCATGGCCTCGAGCGCCGGCTCCGTGGAGCTGCCGACCAAGCGCTCGGCCTTCAGCCGGGAGCCGTGGTGGCCCGGGACGCTCCGACTCCTCGACCCGGCGCAGGCGCGGCCGGTGATCGCGCCGGCGTACGACGTCGCGCGGACCCAGCGGCCCGGCCTGCTCGCCCGCGGCGAGACCTGGTGGGCCAAGCGCCTCGCGGATCCCGACAGCTGGCGCGAGGGCGGGTCGCCGCTGCGGGTCGTGGCGTACGAGGACGGCGGCACCTGCACCGGCTACGCGTCGTACCGGACGAAGTCGAAGTGGGGCGGGAGCGGTCCCGACGGCAGCGTCGAGGTGCGCGAGCTGATCGCGTCGACGCCGGACGCCACCGCGGCGCTGTGGCGGTTCGTCTGCGACATCGACCTCATGCGCACGGTGCACGCGCACCATCTGCCGCCGGACACGCCGCTGCTGCACCTGCTCGCCGACCCGCGCGCCGCGTCGCTGCGGACCGGCGACAACCTGTGGGTGCGGGTCGTCGACGTGGCGAAGGCGCTCGAGCAGCGCCGGTACGCCGTCGCCGACGGGCTGGTGATCGAGGTCGCCGATCAGGTCTGCCCGTGGAACGCCGGGCGGTATGCGATCGACGGCGGGCCTGACGGCGCGGCCTGCGCGCCGACCAACCGCGCGGCCGACCTGCGGATGACGGTGCGCGAGCTCGGCGCGATGTACCTCGGCGGCACGCGGGCGAGCGCGCTCGCCGTCGCCGGTCGCATCGACGAGCTCACGCCGGGGGCGGTGCGGCGCGCGGACCTGCTCTTCGGGTGGTCACCGCTGCCGGCCTGCCCGGAGGTGTTCTGATGGCTGACGCGCCGAAGGGCGGCAAGCCGTCCCGGGGGCGGCCTGATCGCGGCGAGCGGTCCGGCGTCGGCGGCCTGGTCGGAGCGGGCCCGTCGATCGTCGGGGTCAGCGGCGCGATGCGCGCGCGGGATGTGTCGCGGCCCGGCGAGGCGCACGACGAGGCGGCCGAGCGGGAGGTCGTCGTACGCCGTCGCCCGGCACCGGCCGACCCGCCGCGTCCCACGCCGGCGCCACGCGTCGAGCCGGAGTAGCCCGATGCCGGTCGTCGCGGGCGTCGACGGCTGCCCGGGTGGGTGGATCGCGGCGCTCGTCGACACACGCACCCACGCAGTGCGCTGGTCGCGCCTGCCGGGCGCGGCGGAGGTCGTCGCGCTCCTGGACGACGTCGAGCTCGTCGGCATCGACATCCCGATCGGGCTGCCGGCGCCCGGGCAGGTGCGCGCCTGCGACGTGCTGACGCGGGTGGAGCTGGCCGAGCGGCGGTCCTGCGTCTTCCCCGCGCCGCCGCGCGTGGTGCTCGCCGAGCCGGACTTCCGGTCGGCGAACGACGTGAGCCGCCGGGTCAGCGGCAAGGGGGTGTCGAAGCAGGCCTTCTTCATCGGGGCGCGGATCGTCGACGTCGACACCGTGATGAGCCCGTCGCTCGCCGACCGGCTGATCGAGGTGCACCCGGAGCTGAGCTTCACCCGGCTGGCCGGGCGGCCCATCGGCACCAAGAAGACGGCCGCCGGGCTCGCGACCCGTCGCGCGCTGCTGGCGCCGTGGCTGGGTGCCGACGTCGCCGCGCTGGTCGACGCACGACCCTCTCGGGTGAAGGCCGACGACGCACTCGACGCGCTGGCCTGCGCGTGGACGGCGGAGCGATGGCTGCGCGGTGACGCTCAGTCGCTCCCGGAGATCCCGGCGTACGACGAGCGCGGCCTCCCCATGCGCATCGTCGCCTGAGCCACGCCCCCAGATCAGGTGGGGAGCTGGAGGGACTTCACCTCGAGGAACTCCTCGAGTCCGAAGCGGCCGAGCTCGCGGCCGTTGCCGCTCTGCTTGTAGCCGCCGAAGGGCGCGAGCGGATTGAACCGCCCGCCGTTGACGTCGACCTGACCGGTCCGCAGCCGACGCGCGACGGCGGTGGCGCGGTCGGTGTCCGCCGACCAGACGCTGCCGGCGAGGCCGTAGACGGTGGAGTTGGCGATGCGCACCGCGTCGTCCTCGTCGTCGTACGGCATGACGGCGAGCACCGGGCCGAAGATCTCCTCCTGCGCGATGGTCATGTCGGTCGTGACGTCGGCGAAGACGGTGGGCTGCACGTAGTAGCCCGTGGTCAGCCCCTCCGGCGCGTCGGCGCCGCCGGCGACGAGCCGCGCGCCCTCGGCTGCGCCGGTGCGGATGTATCCGCGGACGCGATCGCGCTGGGCCTCCGAGACGAGCGGTCCGACCCGCGTGCCCTCCTGCGTGGGGTCGCCCGGCGCGTAGGCCGCCAGCAGCCCGGTGAGGATCTCGACGACCTCGTCCTGCCGGGCCCGCGGCACCAGCATCCGGGTCAGCGCCGTGCACTTCTGCCCGGCGTTCTGGAAGGCGTCGGCGAGCCCGACCTTCGCGGCGACCGCGAGGTCGGCGTCGTCGAGGATGACGTTGGCCGACTTGCCGCCGAGCTCGAGCGCGACGCGCTTCACGGTCTTCGCGGCCAGCTCGGTCACCCGCGTCCCGGCGCGCGTCGACCCGGTGAACGAGACCATGTCGACGTCGGGATGCGCGGCGATCGCCTCGCCGACCACCGGGCCGGTGCCCGTGACGAGGTTGAAGACGCCGGCGGGTACGCCGACCTCGTGGATCACCTCGGCGAGGATGAACGCCGCGAGCGGGGCCACCTCGCTCGGCTTGAGCACCACGGTGCAGCCGGCGCCGAGCGCGGGCGCGACCTTCGCGACGACCTGGTGCAGCGGGTAGTTCCACGGCGTGATGGCGCCGACCACGCCCACCGGCTCGCGGACGATGAGCGAGTTGCCGACGCGCTCCTCGAAGTCGTAGTCGGCGACCAGGGTCGCGAAGGTGCCGAGGATCGCGACCGGCAGCCCGGCCTGCACCGACTGCGCGAACTTCGCCGGGGCGCCCATCTCGGCGGTGATGGTCTTCGCGACCTCGTCGCTGCGCGCGCCGAGCGCCTCCTGCAGCCGCGACAGGACCTTGCTGCGCTCCTCGGGGCTGGTCGCGGACCAGGCCGGGAACGCGGCCTTCGCCGCCGCGACCGCGCGGTCCACGTCGCCCGGCGTACCAGCGGGGACGGTCGCGATGACCTGCTCGGTCGCCGGGTTGACGACCTCGATGGCTCCGTCACCGGTGGAAGGCACCCAGGCGCCGTCGATGTAGAGCGTGTCGCGGACCTGCACAAGGCCTCCTGAGCCGAACGTCCGTCGATGCCTCGAGGCAGACGGGGGTCCGTCGAGCCTACGTGCTCGGCGTACCGCGGTCCTTGGCCCAGTCGGCGTGCGGACCGGGGTGCGGGAGGTGCTCGCCCACCCGGCCCGGGTGCTCGGTGTCGAGGTGGTCGCGCAGCTCGGTCTCGTGGGCGAAGCGGAGCTCGCAGTCGGGGCACTGGTGGACGGTCATCGGTGGCACCTCTCGGTCGCGGAACCGCTCAGTCGAAGATAGGCCCGTCGTCGCGGGTCCGCTTGAGCTCGTAGAACCCCGGGGTCCGAGCCACGAGGAGCAGGCCGTCCCAGAGCCGGCCGGCCGCCTCTCCTCTCGGCGCGGGCGTCACGACCGGGCCGAAGAAGGCGGTGTCGGCCACCGCGACGATCGGCGTGCCGACGTCGTACCCGACCCGGCGCAGCCCGTCGTCGTGGTCGAGCCGGATCTCGGCGTCCCAGCGCTCGTCGTCCATCGCGTCCGCGAGCTCGGCGGGCAGGCCGGCCTCGTCGAGCGCCGCCTCGGCGGCCGCCCGGTCGCGCCACCGGCGGGCGATGTGGTTGCCGGCGCCGAACGCGGTGTAGAGCGGCAGCACGACCGCCGGCCCCTCCTTCTCCCTGGCCGCGGCGATGACGCGCAGCTGCTGGTGACTGCGGAGGTGGCTCAGCCGGGCCTTCTCGTCCGGCTCCTTGCCCTCGTTGAGCCAGGACAGGCTGACCAGCCGCCAGGTGACGTCCAGGTCACGCACCCGGGCGGCCTCGATCAGCCATCGGGACGCCAGCCACGCCCACGGTCAGCCGGGGTCGAACCAGAGCTCCACGGGAGTGCGCGTCATGCGAGGACTATCCCCACCCGGGGGGATCCTCACGTTTCGTGGAAGGATGGATTTCCTTCTCCACCACGCTCGGACGGACGGAGCTGACGCCGGCATGTCGGCCTTTCCCAACAACCTCACCCGGGACGAGGCGCGGATCCGCTCGCTGCTCATCTCGGACGTGTCGTACGACGTCACGCTCGACCTGCGGTACGGCGAGGAGCGCTTCGACTCCATCGCCGTCGTGCGGTTCTCCTGCGCCGAGCCTGGGGCGACCACGTTCGTCGGCCTGACCGCCCCCGCGGTGCGCCGCGCCGTGCTCAACGGCGTCGAGCTGCCGGCCGACGCGTTCGACGGCAACCGCGTGCACCTCACTGACCTGGCCGCCACCAACGAGCTGCTGGTCGAGGCCGAGTGCGCCTACATGCACACCGGCGTCGGCCTGCACCGCTTCGTCGACCCGGTCGACAAGCGCGTCTACCTGCACACGCAGTTCGAGACGTTCGACGCGCACCGGGTCTTCGCGTGCTTCGACCAGCCCGACCTCAAGGCGCCGTTCACCTTCACGGTGCACGCGCCCGAGGAGTGGGTCGTCGTGTCCAACGGCGCGGCCGTCGAGCGTCCCGCCGACGGCGCGGCCGGCACGTGGAAGTTCGCGACCACGGCGCCGATCTCGACGTACATCACGGCGATCGTCGCGGGGCCGTACCACGAGGTGCGCGAGACTCGCGACGGCATCGACCTCGGCCTGTTCTGCCGCCGCTCGCTCGCCGAGCACCTCGACGCCGACGAGCTGTTCACGCTGACCCAGCAGGGCTTCGCGTGGTTCCAGGACAACTTCGGCTACGACTACCCGTTCGGCGACAAGTACGACCAGCTCTTCGTGCCGGAGTTCAACGCCGGCGCGATGGAGAACGCCGCCTGCGTGACCTTCCTCGAGGACTACGTCTTCCGCTCCAAGGTGACGGATGCGTCGTACGAGCGACGGGCCGAGACGATCCTGCACGAGATGGCGCACATGTGGTTCGGCGACCTCGTGACGATGCGCTGGTGGGACGACCTCTGGCTCAACGAGAGCTTCGCGACCTACGCGTCGATCCTGTGCCAGGTGTCCGCGACGAAGTTCAAGGGCGGCTGGACGACCTTCGCCAACAACGAGAAGACCTGGGCGTACCGGCAGGACCAGCTGCCGTCGACGCACCCGGTGGCCGCGGACATGATCGACATCCACGCGGTCGAGGTGAACTTCGACGGCATCACCTACGCCAAGGGCGCGTCGGTCCTGCGCCAGCTCGTCGCGTGGGTCGGCCAGGACGCGTTCCTCGCCGGGCTGCGGGTCTACTTCCAGCGCCACGCCTTCGGCAACACCGAGCTGAAGGACCTGCTCGCGACGCTCGAGGAGTCCAGCGGCCGCGACCTGTCGTCGTGGTCGAAGGAGTGGCTCGAGACCGCGGGCGTCAACACGCTGCGCGCGGACTTCGAGACGGGCGCCGACGGCGCGTTCACGTCGTTCCGGCTGCTGCAGGAGGCGACCGCCGACTGGCCGACCCTGCGGTCGCACCGTGTCGCGATCGGCCTCTACGACGTGCAGGGTGACTCGCTGGTACGCCGGCAGCGGGTGGAGCTCGACGTCGTCGGCGCGGCGACCGACGTGCCCGACCTGGTCGGCGCGCGCCGGCCCGACCTGGTGCTGATCAACGACGACGACCTGACCTACGCGAAGATCCGGCTCGACGACCGCTCGCTCGCGACGGTGTCGGAGCGGCTCGGGCAGCTGCCCGACTCGCTGCCCCGCGCGCTGTGCTGGGCCGCGTCGTGGGACATGTGCCGCGACGGCGAGCTCGCCGCGCGCGACTACGTGTCGCTGGTGCTGCGCAACATCGGGTCGGAGACCGACATCGGCGTCGTGCAGTCGCTGCTCGCGCAGTCGCTCGGCGCGATCTACAACTACGGCGACCCGTCGCGCCGCGACGACGAGCTGCAGCGGCTGGCAGAGGCGGCGTACGAGCACCTGCTCGCGGCCGAGCCCGAGAGCGACCACCAGCTCGCGTGGACCCGCTCGTTCACGTCGTCGGCGCAGTCACCGGAGCACCGCGCAGTCATCGCCGGGCTGCTCTCCGGCGAGACGGTGGTCGAGGGGCTCGCGGTGGACACCGACCTGCGCTGGCACCTGCTGCGCCGGCTCTGCGCTCTCGGCGCGGCCGACGTACCGGAGATCGAGGCGGAGGTCGAGCGCGACCCGACCGCAGCCGGACACCGGCAGGCCGCAGCCGCCCGTGCATCGCGCCCGACGATCGAGGCGAAGCAGGAGGCGTGGGCGTCGATCATCGACGACCCGGAGCTGCCCAACGCCGTGCTGTCGGCGACGATGTCCGGCTTCCAGCAGCCGCAGCAGGTCGCGCTGCTCGAGGAGTTCGTCGAGCCCTACTTCGCGTCGCTGGGTCAGGTGTGGGAGACGCGCACCAACGAGGTCTCGTTCAACATCATCACCGGCATGTACCCGAGCGGCGTGGTGAGCCAGGAGACCCTCGACCGCACCGACGCCTACCTGCGCGAGGCCGATCCCGCTCCCCCGGTACGTCGGCTGCTGCTCGAGGGCCGCGACGGCGTCGCCCGTGCCCTGCGCGCGAGGAAGACCGACCTCACCCTCTCCTGACCCTCAGGCCTGGGTGCCCATCAGGAGGTCGGGGAGCTCGTCCTCAGGGCGCTCGGCGGGGCCGGGGCCGGCGTACTGCGCGAGCAGCCGCAGTCCTTCGCAGGTGCCGCCGACGATGTCGCCGACGGCGTACGACGCGCTCATCGACGCCGCGGCCATCCGGCACTCGACGTCGCTGACGCGGGCGCGCGCCTCGGGCGCGGTGACGATCTCGAAGCGGCGCTGCGGCGGCGCGACGAGGAGCAGCACCGCCGGCCGCGCGGCGAGGCCGAGCTCGGCCAGCATCGCCTCGGCGTAGGCGCGAGGGTCCTCCTCGACGCCGCCGACGAAGACGCAGAACTGCAGGCCGCACATCCGCTCGGCGCGGTCGACCGCCTGCTCGATCCGCTTCACCTGTCGCGGCGTGAGCGCCTTACCAGCCACCGCTGGCACCTCCTCCGCCTGACCCGCCGCCGCCGAATCCCCCGAAGCCTCCGCCACCGCCACCGAAGCCACCGCCACCGCTGTAGCCGCTGCCGCCCCAGCCGCCGCCCATGATGATCGGCGGGAAGAAGCCGCCACCGCGGCGGCCTCGCCGCCCGTTGCCGAGGATCGAGACCAGCGCGATCACGGCGAAGAGCACGAAGAACGCCAGGCCTGGTCCGCCCGAGCCGCCGATCGGCGGCTGCTGCGGACGCGATGCCACCGGTCGGACGACGTCGCCGCCGAGTGCGCGCACGATGCCCTGCACGCCCTTGGCGACGCCGCCGGAGATGTCGCCGGCCTTGAACGCCGGCGTGATGTCCTCGCGGATGATGTCGGCCGACTCGACGTCGGTGAGGTCGCCCTCGACCCCGCGGCCGACCTCGATCCGCATCCGCCGCTGCTCCAGCGCGACGACCAGCAGCACCCCGGTGTCCTCGTCCTTCTCGCCGACGCCCCAGCAGCCGAACACGTCGTTGGCGTAGTCCTCGATGCCGCGGTCGCCGATCGAGTCGACGACCAGCGCGGCGACCTGACTGCCGCCCGAGGAGGACTCGAACGCCGCGAGGGTCGCGTCGAGGTCCCGCTCGACGGCGTCGCTCACCGCCTTGGCCTGGTCGACGACGTAGCCCGTCGGCTTCGGGAAGTCGCCGCAGTCGACCTCCTTCGCCGACGCCGCGACGGGCGCGACGAGCAGCAGCAGGCCGACGACAGCACCGACGGCGACCGCCGTACGACGACGCATGGCAGATGCAGCTAGGAGGCGGACGGCGCGGCGGTGGGCTCGAGGTCGAGGTCGACGCCGGGGTTGTCGCGACTGCCCGCGTCGGCCTCGAAGAGCGGCTTGCGGTCGAAGCCGAACATGCCGGCGAAGACGCTGCGCGGGAAGCGCCGGATGGTGCGGTTGTAGTCGAGCACGACCTGGTTGTAGTCGCGCCGGGACTGCGCGATGCGGTTCTCGGTGCCCTCGATCTGCACCTGCAGGTCGCGGATGTTCTCGTTGCTCTTCAGCTCGGGGTACTGCTCGACGATCACGAGCAGTCGGCTGAGCGCGCTCTCCAGCTGCTGCGACGCCGCCGCCTTGTCCTGCACCGAGGCACCGGAGCCGCCGTACTGCGTCCGCGCGCGGGCGATCTCGCCGAAGACCGCCTGCTCCTGTCGCAGCGCCGCCTTCACCGCCGCCACCAGATTGGGCAGCAGGTCGTAACGACGCTGGAGCTGGGTGTCGAGGTTGGCGAACTCGGTGTCGACCGCCTCCTCCTTGTTGACCATCCCGTTGTACGACGAGATGGCCGGCAGGACGAGCACGAGCAGGACGAGCGCGCCGATCCCGATCGGGATCGCCCAGCGCGGGATGCGCCGGCGCGGCGTGCCGCCGAGCGCGGGCGTGCCGAACGGGCTGGTCCGCGGCATGCGGTCGTTGCTGGTCACGTGGGCACCTCGTCGTGAGCGGACGTCGACTCGACGCTACCCGAGCCGGGCCGGGTCCACGCATCCGCGAGCAGCAGCCCCGCCGTCGCGCCCCCGACGTCGGCGAGGAAGTCGCGCAGGTCACCGCTCCGGTTGGCGAAGAGCACCGCCTGCACGACCTCGCTGGCCCCGGCGTACGCGATGACGCCGAGGACGACCCGACCGCGGAAGCCGAAGCGCCACACGGACGTGAGCGCGAGCAGGCCGAAGACCAGCACGTGGCCGGCCTTGTCGAACCCGGGCAGCTCGATCCCGGCGTCCGGCGCCTCCGGGAGGAACAGCGCGAAGAAGCTGAGGAAGACGCTCGCGCCGAACGCGAGCGTCGAGAGGCGCCGCGACATCGTCAGGCGGTCGCCAGCGCTGCCGCGTCGCCGAGGTACGGCGTCCAGCTCGGGTCCACGCGACGCGTGCCGAGGATCGCCCAGGCCAGCCCCTTCGGGCTGGCCGGCTGACGGCGCAGGTGCCAGCCGAGCTCGGCCAGGGTGCGCGCGGCCTTCTGCCGGTTGCAGCGCGCGCAGCAGGCCACGACGTTCTCCCACGAGTGCTCGCCCCCTCGTGAACGAGGCACCACGTGGTCGAGGCTGGTCGCGGTGGCGCTGCAGTAGACGCAGCGGCCGCCGTCGCGGAGCAGCACCCCGCGCCGGGTGAGCGGCACCCACGCTCGATAAGGCACCCGCACGAAGCGAGTGAGACGTACGACGAGCGGCAGCTCGATCACCGTGCGCTCGGAGTGCAACGCGCCCTCGCCGCGCTCGACGAGGACCGCCTTCTCGCTGAGGACGAGGACGACGGCGCGGCGTTGGGAGACGACGCCGATCGGCTCGAAGGTCGCGTTGAGCACCAGGGCTTCAGGCACGCGACACCTCCGAGCACACCACGGTCGCCCGAGCGTCACGGACGACGTCTGCGCTCACGGTAGCGGGCAAACCGCCCGGACGCCCGGCAGATCTCGTCGCGTTACGGCCGTGGCTTGTGCGCGCGCTGCGCCTTCGAGAACGTCCGCCACCGCCGGTGCTCCTCGGCGCGAGCCCGCGCGTCCTGCCGTCGCTCGAGCCGGGCGAGCTCGCGCTGCAGCCGCTGGTAGCTGTCGAGACGACGGGCCGGCAGGGTGCCGTCGGCGATCGCCGCGGTGACGCCGCACCCCGGCTCGGTGTCGTGCGCGCAGTCCGGGAACCGGCAGGTCGCGGCCAGCTCCTCGACGTCGGCGAACGCCAGCTCCAGCCCCTCCTCGGAGTCCCACAGCTGCAGCCCGCGCAGCCCGGGAGTGTCGATGAGGACACCCCCGCCGGGCAGCGGGACCAGCTCGCGGTGCGCCGTGGTGTGCCGACCCTTGCCGTCGTCGCGGATGTCAGAGGTGACCATGGTGTCGGCGCCGGTGAGCCGGTTGACCAGCGTCGACTTGCCGACGCCGGACGTGCCGATCAGCGCCAGCGTCGAGTGCCCGTCGAGGTAGGCGTCGAGCGCATCGAGTCCCTCACCGGTCAGCGCGCTGAGCGCGTGTACGGCGACGCCGGGCGCGGCGGCCTCGACGTAGCGGATCTCCTCGTCGACGTCGGTGCAGACGTCGGCCTTGGTGAGCAGGACGACCGGCTGCGCCCCGCTCTCCCAGCCGAGGGTGAGAAACCGCTCGAGCCGGCGCAGGTTGGGCGTGTCGGTCAGCGCGACCGCGACGAAGAGCACGTCGACGTTGGCGGCGAGGACCTGCGCGCGCGTGTCACCGCCGGCGGTGTGCCGGATGAACGCCGACGTCCGCGGCAGCACCGCGTCGATCAGCGCGGGCGCGTCTCCCCCACCGCTCCATGCGACCCAGTCGCCGACGGTGGGCAGTGCGGTCGAGTCGATGACCGAGGTGTTCAGCCGCGGCGACGGCACGGCGAGCAGCGGCCCGCCGGCGGTGGCGA
This sequence comes from uncultured Actinomycetota bacterium, assembly GCA_963765815.1. Classification (GTDB taxonomy): domain Bacteria; phylum Actinomycetota; class Actinomycetes; order BP-191; family BP-191; genus DATLNF01. The sequence continues at coordinate 68,021 of CAVXXT010000004.1, forward strand.
GCAGGTGCCCGCCGCGGCCGGGCCGGGTGACGCGGCCAGGTGAGAGCCCGGCGGCGTGGTGATCGACGAAGTCCGCCGCGCGGCGGTCGTCCCAGCCGAGCGGGACGAGGGCGTCGTACGACGTGGGTGGAGCGGGGTCAGGCGACGGAGCGGTGGCTCCGGTGACAGCGGACATCAGCGGTCCCAATCGACGAGGAGGAGGTGAGCGCGAGTGGCGCGCCGAGGCGCGCGCGGACCAGGACGGTCATCGAGGCTCACCTCCCTTTCGTCGGATACGGCTGGTGCGGTCGGCGCCGACGCTACGCGCGTCGGCGCCCGGCGCCCACCGGATTTACGAAGTCGGCTGCTCCGGACCGGCCTTCTCGAGCGCGGCGCGGTCGACGTCGGTGAGCGGGCGCGACGAGCCGGTTGCGTAGTCGTAGCCGACGATGACGTTGCGCGCGCGGGCGACCAGCTGCCCGGCCTGCTCGATCGTCGACGCCAGCGTGAACGAGCTGCGCCCGACGTGGTCGACCCACATCGTCACGGTGACCGGTCCGGCGGGCACGGTGATCGGGCGCACGTAGTCGCACTCCGAGCGCGCCATGATCAGGCCGGCCTCGATCAGCTGCGGCAGCAGCGACGCGATGAAGTGCAGCCGCGCCTCCTCGAGGTAGGTGAGGAACACCGCGTTGTTGACGTGCCCCATTGCGTCGGTGTCGCGGAACCGCACAGGCACGTCGATCGTGAAGGCCATGGATCGAATCTAACCGAGGCGCAAACGCCTAGCCGGGGAAGAATGGCGACATGACCAGCGAGGAGCTGCCCGAGAGCGCCCTGTCGTTCTATGAGGCGGTGGGCGGCGAGGAGGCTTTCGACACTCTCGTCAGCCGGTTCTACGCCGGCGTCGCGGACGACCCGGTCCTGCGGCCGCTGTACCCCGACGAGGACCTGGCCGAGGCCGAGCACCGGCTGCGGATGTTCCTCGTGCAGTACTGGGGCGGTCCGACGACGTACGGCGACACGCGCGGCCACCCGCGGCTGCGGATGCGGCACGCGCCGTTCGCGATCGGACCGGCCGAGCGGGATGCGTGGCTGCGGCACATGCTCGCCGCACTGGACTCGCTCGAGCTCCCAGCGGAGCGGGACGCCGAGCTGCGCGACTACCTCGTCAACGCCGCATTCGCGCTGACCAACCGCGCCTAGACCGGCGGCAGCGGCGCCGGCAGGCCGAAGGACCGGCCGCGCGCGTAGGTCGCGCCGAGCTCCGCGGCCATCTCGCGAGCAGCCGTGGTGTCGACGCTCTCGGCCATGACCGGGGTCTTGGTGCGCGTCGCGTAGTCGAGCAGCGGGCCGAGCCCCGGCGACTGGCCGGCGCCGATCGCCCGGCCGGGCAGCGCGAGGTCCACCTTGATGATGTGCGGCCGGATCGCGTCGAGTGCGGCGATCGCGTCGGGCCGGTCGCAGATGTCGTCGAGCGCGATCGCCCAGCCGATCTGCCGGTTCTCGTCGAGGCTCTTCGCGAAGCCCCGGCGGGTCGTCGTACGCGCGCACCGGCACGTCGACGACGACCAGCAGCTCCCGTCGTGCCCGGCCGAACACGGCGGCGAGGCGCGGCGGGCAGCTGCTGCCGTAGGTCTCCGACTCGAACGTCACGTGCACCCGCTGCGGCCGGATGACCCCCGCTTCGAGCGCCAGCTCGAACGCGCGGCAGCGGAACATCCAGTCCAGCCGCTCCAGATGGCCGGTCGCCTTCGCGGACTCCAGCAGCCCGACCGGCGTCGCGACGCCGGTGCCCTCAGGGCCGTGGGCGATCGCCTTGTAGCCGACCCGCGTGCCGGTCGCCAGCTCGACGACGGGCTGGAAGTCCGCGGTGAGGCTCTGGTCCGCGACCAGCCGGTCGAGGATCGCGCGGTCGCGCTGCAGGCTCTCGAGGGAGCCGGCGATCCCCTCGCCCGGCGTTCCTGACGTCATGCCCGGAGTGTCTCAGAGGCTCCGGTGGCCATCGTGCTCAGCGACACGGAGTGGGGCGGCTGCCACCTGCCGCGGCGCGGGGACGTCGACGCCGATCGTCGTGTCGTCGTACGCGAGGAGCAGGCCGGTGAGGTAGGAGACGTTGCGCGCCAGCGTCGACCACAGCTCGGCCATCGTCGCGGACGGGAGCCGGTCACCCTGCTGGCGAATCGTGTCGACGAGTCCGGTGACGACGGTCAGCGGGGTGCGCAGCTCATCCATGAACGCCCGCGCGGCGTCGCCCATGAGTTCGGTCGACGCTGTGGTGGCGAACGTCGCCCCGGTCCAGGTCTCGGTCTGCTTGTCCGGGCAGAGGGTTCGCAGCAGCTCGAGGATCTCCTGGACCGGCATGCCCTTCTCGACGTACGCCGCAGCGCCGAGCGCGAGGGCGCTCTCGCGCATCCTCGCGGCCGCGAAGCCGGACATGATGACGACCTTCGCGCCCGGTGCCGCCGCGCACACGAGCGGGAGCGACTCGAGTCCGTCCATGCCGGGCATCGCCAGGTCCAGCAAGACGATGTCGGGCTGCAGCTCGGTCGCCAGCACGATCGCGTCCGTGCCGGTGCCGGCCTCGCCGACGATCTGCGCGCCGGACAGCTCGAGGTTGATGCGCATGATCGCCCGGATGTCGACGGCGTCGTCGACGAGCAGGACGCGCATCGGCGTCTGACCCGCGTGCCGAGGTCCGCGCCGTTCGGCGGTGAGGTCGCGCAGCACCTGCGGCGCCGGCCGCTCGCGCACCAGCTCGCCCGGGTCGAGCGCCTCGCCGGGTCCCACCCCGAGCAGGCTGGTGATCATGTCCCGCGCGGCGGCAAGAGTCTGCTCGGCCGCGTCGCGAGCGAGCCCGACCGCGCCGGCCTCCAGGGAGTAGAGCGTCGACGTGATGCCCTGCAGCAAGTTGTCGTTCAGGTCGAGCGCCTGACGCCGGCGGATCTCGGCGTCGTGGATGCGCATCGCCGCGACGCGCACCTCCTCCTCCGCGCGCTTGCGATCAGTGACGTCCCAGCAGATGCCGCGCACCCGCAGCGGCGTACCCGACTCGTCGAAGAGCACCTCGCCATTCGTCGCGAGCACCCGCATGGTGCCGTCGGGGCGGAAGATCCGTTCCTCGGTCACGTAGGGCTTGCCGGTCTCGTAGGCGGTGCGGTGCGCCGCCATCACCTGCTCGCGGTCCTCCGGGTGGAGGAAGGCGAGGAACCGGTCGTACGACGCGTTGAACGACTGCGGCTCGGTGCCATAGATGCGGTAGAGCTCGTCGCTCCAGGTGTTGGTGTCGGTCGCGATCTCCCAGTCGTAGCTGCCCATGTGGGCCAGCGCCTGGGTCTCGTCGAGCCGTCGCCGACTCGCGTCGAGCTGCGCCTTCAGCCGCTCGATCTCAGCCGTCGGGTCGTCGTACCTGAGCGCAGTCGCGCCGTCGCTGTGAGCCACGGCTCAGTCTCCGTACGACGCCATCGCTAGGGCAATGACCCGAAATGACCAGACCAGCTGCCGTCGCTCAGTCGCGGGTCATCTTGCGATAGGTGACGCGGTGCGGTCGCGCGGCCTCGGCGCCGAGCCGCTCGATCTTGTTCAGCTCGTAGTCGGCGAAGTTGCCCTCGAACCAGAACCACTTGGCGGGGTCCTCGTCGGTGCCCTCCCAGCCGAGCATGTGGGTCGCGACGCGGTCGAGGAACCACCGGTCGTGGCTGATGACCACGGCGCAGCCGGGGAACTCCAGCAGGGCGTCCTCGAGCGAGCGCAGGGTCTCGACGTCGAGGTCGTTGGTCGGCTCGTCGAGCAGCAGCACGTTGCCGCCGGCCTTGAGCGTGAGGGCCAGGTTGAGCCGGTTGCGCTCGCCGCCGGAGAGGACGCCGACCGGCTTCTGCTGGTCGGGTCCCTTGAAGCCGAACGCGCCGACGTAGGCGCGTGACGGCATCTCACGACTGCCGACCTTGATGAAGTCGAGGCCGTCGGAGACCGCCTCCCAGACGTTCTTCGCCGGGTCGAGGCCGGCGCGCGACTGGTCGACGTACGACACCTGCACGGTCTCGCCGACCTTCAGCTCGCCGCCGTCGGGCGACTCGTCGCCGATCAGCATCTTGAACAGCGTCGTCTTGCCGACGCCGTTGGGGCCGATGATCCCGACGATGCCGCCGCGCGGCAGGGAGAACGACAGGTCCTCGATCAGCGTGCGGTCGCCGAAGCCCTTCTTCAGACCCTTCGCCTCGACCACCACCGACCCGAGTCGCGGGCCCGGCGGGATCTGGATCGCCTCCATGTCACGAGGACCGCTGCGCTCTGCCTCGGCGGCCAGCTCCTCGTACCGCGACAGTCGGGCCTTGCTCTTCGCCTGGCGCGCCTTCGGGTTGGACCGCACCCACTCGAGCTCGCGCTCGAGCTCCTTCTTGCGCTTGACGTCCTTCTGGCCCTCGACCTTGAGCCGGGTCGACTTCGCCTCGAGGTACGTCGTGTAGTTGCCCTCGTAGGGGTAGGCGCGGCCGCGGTCGAGCTCGAGGATCCACTCGGCGACGTTGTTCATGAAGTAGCGGTCGTGGGTGACGGCGAGCACGGTGCCGGCGTACTTGGCCAGGTGCTGCTCGAGCCAGAGCACGCTCTCGGCGTCGAGGTGGTTGGTGGGCTCGTCGAGGAGCAGCAGGTCGGGCGCCTGCAGCAGCAGCTTGCACAGCGCGACGCGGCGGCGCTCACCGCCGGAGAGCTTGGTGACGTCGGCGTCGCCGGGCGGCACGCGCAGCGCGTCCATCGCCAGGTCGAGCTGGGCGTCGAGGTCCCACGCGTCGAAGTGGTCGATCTTCTCCTGCAGCTCGCCCATCTCGACGAGCAGCTTCTCCATCGTGTCGGGGTCGGCCTCGCCGAGCTGCTCGCCGATCTCGTCGTACCGCAGCTTCCAGGCCCGCTGGCCCTCGACCGCCTCCTCGACGTTGCCGCGGACGTCCTTGTCCTCGCTCAGCGCCGGCTCCTGCGCGAGCAGGCCGACCGAGTAGCCCTCGGAGAGCCGGGCGTCGCCGTTGGAGGGCTGGTCGAGGCCGGCCATGATCTTCAGCACGGTGGACTTGCCGGCGCCGTTGGGGCCGACGACGCCGATCTTCGCGCCGGGCAGGAACGCCAGCGTGACGTCGTCGAGGATGACCTTGTCGCCGTGCGCCTTGCGCACCTTCTGCATCGTGTAGATGAACTGAGCCATGCCCGTAGTGTGGCGGGACGCGGCGCCGACTCCCAAAACGGGCCGGCCTCCCGGGTTCCGGCACCGGCTGGTGGTGGAATGCACATGTCGTCCGTCCGCTGACCTGGAGGTCTCCCGTGGTGCCCCGCCGGCTCCTCGTCGTGCTCGCGCTGCTCGTGGTCGGCCTCCTCGGCATCGGAGTCACCGCCGCCGTGAAGCGCGCGGACGACGACGCGGGCCGCGTCGCGTCGCCGCAGGTGACCGAGAGCAGCGAGCCGGAACCGTCGTCCAGCGAGGAGCCGACCGACCTGCCCACGCCCGAGGAGTCTCCGTCGGCGCTGCCGGTGGAGACGCCGGCCCCGGTCGGCTCGCCGACCACAGGAGGATCCTCGTCCGGCTCGGGCTCGTCGTCCGGCTCGGGCTCGTCGTCCGGCGGCTCGAACCAGGCGCTCGGCCCGGGCGCTCCGTCGACGCCGGAGACCGGCCCGATCGGCGCGGTGTTCATCGTCGGCGCGTTCAGCGTGATGTGCGCGACCTTCGTGCACCGCCGCTACTTCCGCTGATCCGGCGCCTCTCCCGGCACAATGGCGGCGAGCGCCCGTAGCTCAGCCGGATAGAGCAAGTGCCTTCTAAGCACGAGGTCGCAGGTTCGAGTCCTGCCGGGCGCGCATCACGGCTGCGCCCCACCAGGCCAGCTCGGCGGGCTGGCCGCCCTTCGACCAGCCGAGGGTGAGGAACGCGCCGAGCAGGGCGAGCGGCAGATGCCGGTCCCACCACTCCCCGGTCGGCACCCCGAGGCTCTCCAGGACGGACCGGTAGCGGGATACGGCGTCGTCCTTGGTCTCGGGCAGCCGGTCAGCGTTGACGGCGAGGTACCACGCCAGGTCGACGAGCCCGGGACCGACGGTCGGCCGGTCCCAGTCGAGCAGCACCACGCGTCCGTCCCGATGGCGGCCGAGGTTGCCCATCTTCCAGTCGCCGTGCAGAAACGTCGTCGGTCCCTCGAGCAGCGCATCCGCAAGGGGCTGCGGATCGTCCAGAAGTGGCGCGACCGCGGCGTGCAGATCAGGCGCCTCGTCGCTCACCCGCTGCCAGCCGGGCTCGATCATCCGCTGGACGTCGCCGGCGGTGCCGGTGCCGACCTGCCGGCGCGCCTCGACCGGCGACAGCATCCGGTAGGTCTGGACCAGCGGCATGTACGTCGTCTCCGGCGGTGCACCCGCGAAGCGCGCGTGCAGCTGCGCCATCGCGTCGAGGAACGCCGCGTGCGTGTCGAGGTCGACAGGCGCGTCCTCGGCGATGAGCGAGTCGGTGACGTCGCGCATCAGCAGGGCACACGGGTACGGCGCGTCACCGGCGCCCAGCCGGGCCGCGCCGACGACGGTGTGGTCGATGCAGTCGGGCACTGCGCCGTACCCGCCGCTCTCGAACAGCCCGACCGCGCGACCGGTGCGGTCGTCGCTGGCGATGGCCAGCCAGTCCGAGCTCCCGTCGACGACCTTCACGATGTACGGCGCACCGTCGATGACAACTCGCTCGAACGACGCCGACGACTTGGAGTCGGCGGTCTTCAGCGGCTCGCGCGAGGTCGCGCCGACGAGCAGCTCGTCGAGGGTGCGCGCGACGACCCGGCCTTGGCTCATCCCCGGTGGCGGGACCGGCGCGCGGCTGCGGTGACGGTCGGGTTGGCCCGTCCGCTGTCGTAGACGAGGAGGCCGATCGCGTCGAAGACGATGTGCGCGCGCTGGCTGGTGTAGATCGTGAAGACGTCGGCGGCGAGGCCGACGAGCGCGAAGTTGGCGATCGTCTGCGCGCGGTTGTAGTTGAGGCTCGACGTGAGCGGGCTCGGCTTCACGTCGGGATAGGTCGCGAGGAAGCCGCTGCCTTCCGGCTCGGTGACGGTGAGATTGCCCAGCACCGCGACGCCGTCGATCACGAGATCCGACAGGTCGACGTCGAGCTCGGAACCCGCGTCGCGCTTGCCGGCGCTCGGCGCGCCGAGTCCGGTCCGGGTGTCGAGGACACGTCGCGGCGAGGCGAGCATCTCGACGAAGCTCGCGTACGCCGACGTGTAGACGTTGCCCCAGAGGACGTCCGTGTCGCCGGACGCGACGCCGGTGTGCGCGAAGTTGAGGAAGAAGTCGTCGCTGACCGCGAGGTCACCGCGGTCGCCCACCTGCGCGCTGACCGGGTTGCCCGCGCTCGAGCTGGTCAGCCGCAGCACCGGCTGCGCGACGCCCCTGGGCGGCGCCGGCCTCAGTGTTGGCGACCTCGAGCACGGGCTTGCCGAGGTTGCTCGCCGTGAGCTTGGTGACGTCGCCGTTGTTGGCCGACGTGGTCGCTCCGGCGTTCACCGGGTTGCCGGTCGCCGCGGCGGCGGGCTCGGCGAGGAGCAGCGGCGCGGCCGCGAGGCCGGCGATCGCGAAGCCGCTCCGGCGCAGCATCGCGCGGCGGTCGATCGTCGTACCGGAATCGGGGCCGTGGGCGTCGGGCCGGCGCGTGTTCGCGGCGTCGAGTCGGGCAGTGAGCGCAGCGACCTGGGCCTCCAGCGCGGCGATGCGGTCGGCGTCGGCCATGGGCACTCCTCGAATGATGGAGAACTGGACCGATGACGCTATCGGGTCACGCCTGACGTCACCCGGGCCGGCGCCGCAACACTAGGCTGGCCGTCATGCAGGATCGACTGGTCTGGATCGACCTCGAGATGACCGGGCTGGACCCGGACAACGACGTGATCCTCGAGATCGCGGCGCTGGTGACCGACGGGGAGCTCGAGGCGGTCGGTGAGGGCATCGACCTCGTCGTCAGTCAGCCGCCGGAGAAGCTCGAGACGATGGTCCCCATCGTCGTCGAGATGCACTCGGTGTCGGGCCTGACCGAGGCGGTGAAGGCGTCCACGCTTTCGCTGGCCGACGCCGAGCAGCAGGTGCTGGCCTGGCTCAAGGCGCTGGTTCCGGAGCCGAACCGCGCGCCGCTGTGCGGCAACTCGATCGCGACCGACCGCGGCTTCCTGGCCAAGCACATGCCCGAGCTCGACGCCTGGATGCACTACCGGATGATCGACGTCTCTTCCGTGAAGGAGCTGGCCCGGCGCTGGTACCCCTCGGCGTACGGCGGCGCGCCGGTGAAGGCCGGCGGCCACCGGGCGCTCGCCGACATCAAGGAGTCGGTCGAGGAGCTGCGCTACTACCGCTCGGCGATCTTCGTGCCCAAGCCGGAGAAGAAGTCGGCTGCACCCGTTGCGGAGTCCCCGGCAACGAGTTAGCGACCGTCGGGGCGCGCCATTACACTTCGGCCTGCGCCTCGGCGCGATGGTGGGTGTAGCTCAGCTGGTAGAGCACCGGGTTGTGATCCCGGTTGTCGCGGGTTCGAGCCCCGTCACTCACCCCAAGATAACCGCAGGTCAGCAGCATGATCGCTGATCTTGCAACGCTCCTGGGATGCCCCGAGACCAAGATCATGGGGCAGATATGGGGCAGATTTCCCGGCACGTGGGGCGACGTGGGGCAACCGCACGCCACCTCCCGGACCTAGCAAGCACGGCCCGGCACGGCGCCGTCTCCGCGGTCGCCGAGCCGCAACATCGCGGTTCTACCGTCCCGGCCGTGGCTCCCCTCCTGGTCGTCGGCGGTGCCCGATGAGCTGGATCGAGACCCTCCCGTCGGGCCGCTATCGCGCCGTCTACCGTGACCCGGACGGAACCCGGCACTCGCAGACCTTCGCGCGGAAGGCGGACGCGAAGACCTTCGTCGCCAACGCGGTCAGCGACCTCGTCCGCGGCGAGTGGCGTGACCCGCGCGGCGGCGCGATGCCGTTCCGGGACTGGGCGGAGAAGTGGCTCGACGCCCGGGTCGTGCGCCGGTCGACCGACTACAACGACCGCGGCCGCTACCGCACTCACCTGCTGCCGGCGTTCGGCGACGCGCAGCTGAAGGACCTGACGCCGCTGCGGATCAAGACCTTCGTCGCCGAGCTCTCCGCGCGTCGCAAGCCGGCCACGGTTCGCAACGTGCACGCGCTGCTGTCGACGATGCTCTCCGACGCGGTCGCCGAGGGGCTGCTGCTGACCAACCCGTGCCAGTTCAGCCGGCTGCCGCGGATCGCCCGGTACGACGCGGTGTTCCTCTCCCCCGCCGAGGTGGAGCGGCTGGTCGAGGCGATCGACCCCGCGTATCGGGACTTCGTCATCACCGCGGTCGGCACCGGGATGCGCTGGGGCGAGCTCGCCGGGCTGAAGTGGCCGCGCGTCGACTTGCTCCGGCGTCGGCTCGAGGTGGCCGAGACCCTGGTCGACGTCGGCGGCCGCGTCTCGTTCGGGGAGCCGAAGACCGCCGGATCGCGGCGTTACATCTCGCTGCCTCGACCCGTCATCGATGCGCTGGACCGTCAGCTCGCGAATTCGACGAGCGAGATCGTCTTCGGCTCATCGGAGGGCGCGCCGCTGCGCCGGCGGAACTTCTATGAGCGCGTCTGGCTGAAGGCCGTGGCGCGTGCAGGTCTCGACCCGGCGCCGCGGTTCCACGACCTCCGGCACACCCATGTGGCACTGCTGATCTCGGCCGGCGTTCCCATCAAGGCGATCCAGGAGCGCCTCGGCCACAGCTCGATCGTCATGACGATGGACCGCTACGGCCACCTGCTGGAGGACGTCGACGAGGCGCTGCTCGACGCCCTCGACGAACGGCTTCCGGGCTAGTGGAGGGTCCCGCGTCGTCGAACGATGCCCGCCACCGGATCTGCCAACGGGGTAACGCGCCATGCAGATGGGGGTCGCAACGATTACCAGTACCAGGACTACACCGGCCGGGAGTCCCATGAGCTGCGTGCATTTGTGCAGCCTCGCGGGGCCGGGTCCGTGTCGCTCGCAGCGCGATCGCGCCCGCACCGGGTCGGCGAACGAGCTGTGTTGCTACTTCGTGAAGATCGCGCCTCCGTCGCGGCCACTACAGCCCTAACGCGCCGACCTCGTAGAGGAGCTATTCGTACCGGGCTGCGGCCTGGAGGGCGTGCCCGAAGATGACCCAACCGTCCGTCGGCGGCTCCTCGCCGCGATTGGTCCACGCGTTCTCGTAGGACTCCAGCCAGGCCGCCATCGCCTCTAGGTACTGGGGGATGGTCCAGTTCTCCCAGTCGTCTGGCGGGGTCGGGGCGTGGTGGGGTCCCTTCCACTCGGACAGTAGAGCGTTGATGGTCCCCAGCACCTCGGCGCGATCAGACATAGCCGCAGGCTAACGTCGGCAATCGCGTCAGGCGGCGGGCTGTCAGCGCAGCCCGTTCAGTCCAAGGCGAAGAGGGCGAAGCCTTCACGATCCTTGTAGCGACGTTCCAGCCCGTCGTTTGGATAGAGACGGTAGAACTCAGGCCACTTCTCCTGCTGTAGCTGCACGCGCTGGTCAGGAGGAAGGTGCTCGCAGTAGCGAGTGCCCACTAGGCGCTCGAAGTCCGCGTGCTCCCGGTGTTCTCGGACGAGTTCTTCTGCCGAAAGCTCGATGAGGACGTAGCGTCGAGGCGTTTGGTCAACCCAGTCCTCGGTGTCGACGCGGAAGTAGTACTCGGAACCATCGAAGGTGGCCAAGCCTTCCAGAGGACCGTCGTACCAATCGTTGTGCCAGAGCATCTGCACTCCAGCCACCGTCCGCACCAGCCAACCCTCTCGAAGGGATACACCGCGCGCAAGCGCTAGTGCAGTGAGATGGACGAAGGGTGGACACGGCACCGCAGAGGCGGGCGCCGCGCGTCGCGCGCTGCCGAGGGCAGGCTCCGCCTGCCCGTGCCTTCTGTCCGGAGGGGCCGTAGAGGCTCCGCGGTCAAGGCCCGGCCGAAGGCCGGCCGCGAAGCGGCGCCGAAGGCGGCCTTGACGGTGGAGGGGCGGCCCCGGAGGCTGCGGGACGCGCGGCGACCGCCGTACTTGCGCCGGTTCGACAAACACGCGGTCGACATTGGCGTCCGTCACTAGCGAGAAGGCTCACTGTTGTCTGACGCGCTGCTCGCCCTCCAATTGGGCTTCGTGCTTCTGAGTGTGGTCCTTGGCCTGAGCGCGGTCCTCGCTAGGCAGGTGACGGAAGTCCTGCCCGACCGTGTCCTCAGAGCTGTCTCGCGACGGCACCGGCTGGTTCTCGCCTGCTCCGCTGTGGTTCTCGTACTCGGGTGGTCCGCCGCTGTGACACAGGATGGTCATCCGATATGGACGGGGGTCCTCGTCGGGATACTGACGTCCCTCGCCGCAGGGCGACTGGTCTGGAGGGCCCACGCCAGGTGGGGCGCGCGAGTCAAGGAGATCGGCGCCCAACGGCTAGTCCTGCCGCCGCGAACCGTACGCGGGCTCCCGTGGCCACAACGCACCAATCTCGAACGGAGATTCAGCTCTGTTCGCGGCGTTATGGCGACGGAGCGCCTAGCCGAGGAGAAGCTGGATCGGAGCACGCGCCGAGCGCGGCGAGCTCTGCTCAGCGTGGCCGCAATCAGCTACGCGGGCTCTGTAATTTGGAGTGCGGTACTCCGAGAACCAGCTACGGCCGCCTATTGGTTCTGCGGCATCGCGCTGATCTGCCTCGTCCCCCTCGCCTGTGTGGCGAAGTGGCGCCGCTGGCGCTGGAGGGTCCGGTCGAGCCGGGTTCCGGGTGCTGCGCAGAACATCGACGCCGTAGCCGCTGCGCATGGCTGGGTCGTGATGTCGCCGGGCCACCCCGAGATCGGCAGTCGGTGGCCGCTGACCTCGTTCCTTCCAGCGGGCACGGCGAGAACGACTGTCCCCCTGACGCTCTACGGAGGGGTCGGAGAATGGAGAGTCGTAGCCGCCGAGGAACGCAGCCCCAGCCAGCACGTGAGCGGGCGTCCGCTTCTGCGGCACGCATACGTTCTGTGGTTGCCTGGCTTGAACCTGCCGCGGCTGCTCATCGCAGGTAGGGAGGATGCTCCGCTCGCCGGACCTCGAAGCACCGTCCTGGAACTGGATGACTTCAATCGAAGATTCTCGGTCCAGAGCTTCGATCCCGAGTTCACTCACAAGATGCTGCATCCCCGAGCGATGGAACACGTCTGGAACTCGTTGCCTGACGGTTCGACGATGTCCATTGAGGGAGACGCGATCGCCTTGAGTGGAGCCGGCACCCTGGATCCGACTCGTGTCGAGGACCACGTCGAGTGCCTAATCGGGCTCGGCAATCTCATTCCAAGCCACGTAGTCCACGACTACAGGACTCAGAACTGACGGCAAGATCGATCACCGCAGCAGGCAATCAACGAAGTTTGTGGGCTGGCGCTTACCCAGCCGCGCTGGTTCAGCAGCCAGACGCGCCCCGCCCCCGCTGACCTGCCACTTCTACTCAGATGCCTGTCGAGGAAGTGGCACCTGGTCGGGGGCGCTTTTGCCCCCGACCAGGTGCCACTGACGACCCAGCCACGAGCAAAGCCGCAGGTCAGCGGGGGCGGGGCGCACGAGCCCACATGAACAGAGGGGGGTCCGCCGGGTGTTCCGCCGCATTGCGGGCCGACGGCACCCCCCCCAGTCCCGTGTCGGGGTCCCAAGATCTTGACGAGCTCCTGCGCACCGGAGCCTTCGCAACTCCGAGCCCGGCGTGGACCACGGCCCGTTTTGAGAACTACATCTCGCCATCGAGCAGCGTGACCTGCCACTCGGCCCGAGCCAGCAACTCGTCGAAAGTGATGATCTCCGGCTCGTAAAGGTTGCGGCGGTACAGCTCGAACGATTCGTATTTCGCCCTGTGCACTCCGCCGTCACCGCGCATCTGCTCCAGATTCCCGGCGATCAGAAAGCAGCGCGGTCTAACCAGGTACGTGTGTTCACCGGTCTCGGCGCCAGAGGGGTCGACGTCCGGAAGCCGGCCAGCAATGTCTCGAGTAGCGCGATGCACGGTTTGCTGTGCTTGAACAACACCGCCAGTAACTTCGGCCGACGGCGCCCAGCAGTCAGCACGGTATGGAGCAGCTGTCTGCGCGAGCAGCGGGGTCTCATGATGCTTGATTTCAGCAAAGACCATCGAGCGGATTCGTCCGTTTGTACGTAGCAGCGCGTCGGCCGGCTTCCCTGCACTGGCAACCGAGGCCCCCACGACGATCTGCTCAAGCTTGTCGTCGTCCCAAGAGGTCAGGAGCTGTCCGGTTAGCGTCCCCCCTAGGATCCAAGGCTCTTCCTCCAAGAGGTGTTGCCAAACAGCCTCCTTCCGCCCGCCGAAGAGCTCCGCGGCAGCTTCGAAGTACTCGCCGTCTTCCAGTAGGCGTCTGAAGCGTCGAACCACTTCGCGCCGATGCGCAATGGCAATGACGTCCTCTGCCGAGGCGTCCGAGCGGATGAGCTCCCGGAATCGTTCGGGCTCCCGCAGGTAGAGCTTTTGCATGGCTGAAGGGTCGGCAAACAGGTCCCGAAGCATCTGATCGTCGACCCGAACGGACTTCTCGCCCTCGACGGGGATGTAGTCCAGAGCGCGCACCAGGTCGATCAGCCGAGCGGAGGCGTCTCGGTCCAGGGTGAGGAGCGTTTCAAGCTTCGTGCTAGTTGGGTCGGTGGGCACCTTCTGCAGGACGATTTCCCGCACTCGCCCTGCTTCCCGGGCCACTTGGATCTTCAGTTGCTTGCGTCCGCCCGGCGTCGTCATGATCACCCATTCCTGACGGTCATCCACCGCGACCGGCACGGTGGGCAAGTCGTCGAAGACTTTGACCACATAACGAGCGACCTCGCCATGGTCTTGAGAGTTGCGCATGTCCAAGGCGAAGCTCTTATGGACGTAGATGCGGTCCACCTGCCTGCCCAACGCCCAGGCAACCTCGTTCCCTGGGAACGGCTCGCCGAGGCTGGCGAGCATGGCGTTCCAGTCCATCCTTGCAACCTACGCACGTCAGGACGCTCACGACAGAACGCATGGCCATGTTACGGGTGCGTCCACCTGATCAAGTGACCTGTGCTACTTCCCCGGCGCGCGCAGGTCGCTGCGCGTCAGGGCCGACCGAAGTTCAATCCCGTGCTCGGCGAGCGCCGCGGCGCCACCCTGCTCCCGGTCGATCGCGCACACGACCGTGTCCACTGTCGCGCCAGCTGAACGCAGTTCGAGGCATCCCTTGATCAGCGCTCCGCCTGTCGTGACGACGTCCTCGATACCGACGAGTCGACTACTCTCGACGGGACCGCCCTCGGCGACCTTGCACGTGCCGTAGGCCTTCGCCTCCTTCCGGACGAACACTGCAGGAATGCCCGTGAGCTGTGAGAGGACGGTGGCGAGCGGGATACCGCCCATCTCCATTCCAGCGAGTACGTCGCAAGGGGGCAGCAGCCTGGCCATCTCCTCGGCGACGTCGCGTAGCAACGTCGGCTGTCCTTCAAAGAGGTACTTATCGAAGTACTCGTGACTGACCTGACCCGACCGAAGTCGGAACTCCCCGGTCAGGTGGCACGCGGCGTAGACACGCTCGCCCAACGGCATCGTCATCGGCACATCATCGCGCTCGAGTCGGGAGAGCCATGTGGGCGTCACACCTAGCTTCCCATTCAACGAGCAGTCGAGTGCGCGAACGCCTCGTACCGAGCTGTGAATAGCTGAGGGAGAGACTCCCGGACCTCGCGGGCACGCGCCGAAGCGGGGTCATCACGCACCTGCTGTTCGATTCGCTCGTACGACGCCAGGTCGTCGTACTCCCAAACGGCAACGACCTCGTGGTCGTCCGTCTCCCACCGACCGACGAGCCGGGAACCGTGCCGGGTCTGCACCGGAAGGAGATGTTCGTTGAAGAACTGGTGGAAGACCGCGAGATTCTCCCGAACGGCCTCGTAGCGGCGAATCCGATAAATCACTGCGCTCCTCTCAGCCGCCGAACGGTACCGCCCGTGGCCTCGCGAGGTGCCCCTCCGACAGCGGCAGGGCGGACGGAGCCTCCGGAGGGTTGTCTGTCCCCAGTCGTGGGAGCCATGTCTGTCGGGCAGGCCCGCCAGTCACTAGCTATTTCAGCTTCGAAGCGCCGCCTTTCCGGTCATCATGGCCGGCATCGGGGTGCCGCTGCTCATCGAGCCGTTCGGCGTCAACCCGGCCCTTGTCGGCATCCTGACCATCACGGTGGCCTCGTGCGGGACCCTGTGCACGCCGATGGCGGCCAACTTCAACCTGGTGCCCCCGGCCTTGCTCGAGCTGCGCGACCGCTACGGCGTCATCAAGGTGCAGGCGCCGTTCGCGGCGGCGATGTTCGCGGCCCACGTCATCGTCCTGTGGGCCCTGGCCGCCTACGACCTGGTCTAGCCGCAATCACGCGGCGCGCAGCCGCGGAAACAGCGGCCGCGGCGCGGCGATCGGCGCACCGTCGGCGAGCTGCTGCCAGGGCGGCGCCCCGCCGTCGGCGCCGAGCTTCTGCAAGATGGCCTCGCCGGTCGCGGGCAGAAACGGCGACAGCTCGCCGGCCAGCGCGGCCACCGCGTCGAGGCTGGCCCGCAGCGGCTGCCACGCGCCGCGTAGCGCGGGGCGGGATCCACGACGTCCTCCTCGAGCAATGCCGCCAGGCCTGCCGCTGCATCCGCCGATGCGCGCTCGATGCCGCGCAACCAGCCGATCGCGATAAGTCGAGACCTCGCGGTTGAGCCCTCCAAAGTCGGTCATTGTGCTCCCCTTTGGTGTGCTTTACAAGACGGCACGAGATAGTCCCTCCTGTGGCACGTTGTCAAGGACCGCAGAATTGTCTACAAGCGCCGCCGTCAGAGCCCCCCGACGTCCGGCGCCAGTGGCCCGTCTCGTCGGGACCGGACTCGGTCAGGCGCCCCACAGGACAGCCTGGACGGCGGCGACATAGCTAGTCGCGAGCGCTGTGGACCTCGGCCTCGGGAATGGCGAGGCGCAGTGCGCGCGCGGCCATTCGGATCCCATCGCCACCGCGCCGGCCGAAGAGCTCGGCGAGGTAGGCGATCGCCGCATCGTTGACTGGGCCAGCCGTGTGGTCGTAGCGTAGCCCGCGGTAACAACGGTAGATATGCGTTGTCTTGATGTCGACATGCCCAGCCAGTGATCGACCTGGAGGATCGAGGCCCGCTGGATCGTGAGCGTGCCGAACGTGTCGCGGCGCGCGTGGAGGCGCATCGCGCGCGGGCCACGCTGCGGCGAATCGGTTCTGACAACCTTGTCCCGAACTTTGTCCCGAACTCCCCCAATTTGACCCCATGTGAGGGCATCTGAGCCCACCATAGAGGCCCAAAAGCAGGGGAAAAACGGTCTCAATGGGCGACTCGTAATGAAGGGGTCCGGGGTTCGAGTCCCCGCGTCGGCTTCCACGAAAGGCCCGGAAATCGGGCCTTTTTTGTTGCCCACTCGGGGCTCGGCGGCGGTGACGAGGGGCCGCCGTGACATATCTGTGACATGGCCCCGACGCGAAGGCAAACCCGCAAGTGGTTGGCGCGGCCGCCGCCGAGAGGGCCAACCACCCCGGGATCGCGGCCAGCCGGCGGCCAGCTTCGATTCTCCGCCGACGCCGCCCAGCGAGCCGAGCGCCGCTGAGCCCGCCGAGCCCGCCTAGCGGCGCTGGCGTGGCCGGGGTTGGTCGGTTTCCTTGGGGTTGCTGGGACGCCCTCCGAGTGGGCCGACTTGTCACGCTTCGAAGAGAGCGTGACTATCTGTTGACGAATCGACCGCAAGCTGTCACGCTTCCTATTGGAAGCGTGCCAAGTTGAGCCGATTGGAGCCTAAATGCCATCCCCAGCCAACGCCGGGAAGCGGTACCCCGCTGAGCCGCTGACTGAGGCCGAAGCCGAGCGCCTGATCGCGGCCGTCGGCGGGCGCGGCGCTGGGCGCGCGCAATCGAGCGCTTGTGGCGCTCTTGTGGCGGTCGGGCCTGCGCGTCTCCGAAGCGCTAGCCCTCAAGCCGGCCGACGTGGATACGGCCGGCGGCACGATCAACGTGCGGCGCGGCAAGGGCGGCAAGGCGCGTGTGGCCGTGATCGACGGCCGCGCACTAGGCCACGTCCGGGCTTGGCTCGGCGTCCGGGCGTCGCTGGGGCTCAACGGCCGCCAGCCCGTATTCTGCTCGGTGGCGCAGGGGACGACGCGCGAGGCCGGGCGGCCGCTGGACTCGTCCTATGTGCGGCGGCTACTCCCGAAGCTAGGCGAAGCTGCCGGGATCGACAAGCGCGTCCACGCCCACGGCCTGCGCCATACGCACGCGACGGAGCTTGTCGGGGCGGGCGTGCCGCTGCACGTCATCGCCGGTCAGCTCGGGCACGCTTCGACGGCGACGACAGACGCCTACTTGGGGAAGATCGCCCCTGCTGAGCGGATCGCGGCAATGCGGGCGGCCGGGTGGTCGCTCGACTAGCGCCGTCGCCGCTGGTCGTCGGCACCTGAGTTCGCCGCCTGAGACAAGCTCGCCGGCCTACCGACGAGGGCCACTTAGTGCCGTTAACTCTGGTACACTTAAGTGCTTAACGTTAATCAACGCCCTTACTGTCAAGCTTCGTACCACTTTAGCATTGCCAGACCCAATGTCAAGGGCAAACCCAGAGGAGAAAATCACACCCCATGCGAGTCGCCAAATACCCCGGCCACTGCCCAATCTGCGGCGGTTGTATCACGCAGTACCTTTCGCTCGTCGCCCAACTGCCCACTGCGACCCGGCCCCGAGCGGCGTCGGCCTGCGCACACCGGGTGGATGATCTTCCGCGCGTGTGGGCGCATAGTTACTGCGCCGAGCTGGAATGGGCCGAGTATCGCGCGAAACTCACCGCTCATCGGGCGGTAGCCGCATGACGCGGCTACATCGCCTGCGTCGGGAACGCGGACTCTCGACCCGGCAGCTCGGAACGCTCCTCGGCTGCCAAGCCGAAACGGTGCGCCGCTGGGATCACGGTCTGGCATTTCCCCAGGGCCGCTACCGGGCGAACCTCGAAGCGATCTTGGGCGCGCCAGTAGCCGAACTGTTGGCCCCCGAGATGAGAAGCGGCGCCGATCAAGGATCGACGCCGCCGGAGAAGTCCCGCCGCCGTCCCGCCAAAGACGCGCAGAAGGTGTTCGTTACCCATGACGAAGTGTAGCAGAGATAAGATCACGTCTTATCGGCCTGCCTGCGGCCATCATGACTGGTGGTATCTGGATTGCTTTGGGACTTGGCGCTGCTGGGGCTGTGGACGATGAACGCCGTTGCTGAGGAGCGCATCCGGCGAATGAAGACGGCCACGGCCGACGAGATTGACGCTGACCTCGCGACCGATGCCCAGGGCAAGTTCGCCAACGCGATTTGCGCCGCGAACGTGCAGGCTGTCTGTATCGCGTGGCTATGGAAGGGCTTTATCCCGCTCGGGGCGCTGTCGCTGCTCTACGGTCATGAAGGGCTTGGCAAGTCGAGCGTTTCCGTTGCGCTGGCGGCGATGGCCACGCTGGGCACGTTGACCGGCGATCTGAGCGGCAAGCCGAGCAACGTTGGGATCGTGGCCTATGAAGACGATCCGGGCGCGGTGATCGTCCCGCGGTTGATGGCGGCCGGGGCCGACCTTGAGCGGATTTTCCTGCTCGGCAACGGCGCCGCTGATGAGCCGCTGACGCTGCCCGACGATATAGCGACACTGGACGCGTGGATCGAAGCAAACGACATTCGGCTGCTGATCATCGATCCTCTGCCAGACGCGCTACGCGAGGGGCTGAAAGATAACAACAACGGCGACGTTCGCCGAGCCATCGTGCCCCTGAACGCGATGGCGGGCCGCCGTAGCTGCGCCGTGCTCGGCGTGACGCACCCCAACAAGGGCGCCACGGAAGCGGCCAACAAGGTTATGGGCTCGAAGGCGTGGCGGTCGGTCCCACGGTCGGTCATGTTGTTTGGCGCGGACCCGGACGCCCCAGACGGCGACACACGCCTGCTGGCCGTGTCGAAGACGAACTACGCGGCGAAGCGCGCCGTGAAGATCCGAATCGAATCGGCCAACGTGGACGGGGCCGGATCGCAACCTCGCGCGGTGATCATGGGGGAGTCGTCCTACACAGACCGCGACGTGCTGCTAGCCGACGTGGGCGCGTCGAGCAAGCCGGCGACGCAAAGCGAGAAGGCCGAGCAGATCATCATGGGGCTGCTCGAAGACGCTGGCGGCGAGGTCAAGGCGAGCGTCGTCTATGCCGCCGGGACCGCAAACGACATACCCGAAGCGACGATGCGCCGCGCGCGGCAGCGACTTAACATCGGCGGCGGCGACGTGTGGACGCTAAGCGGGCTGCCGATCTAGCGCCAGCCGGGCGCGCAGGTAGGCGTCCGGCTCTGCCGATCACTTCCCGCGTCTTAGTGATCGGTGATCGGCAGAGCGAGTCAGGCGGCCGGAAACGGCCGTGCCGATCAACATCCGATCAAGCCTTGATCGGCAATAGAGCCTTATAGAACATGGCTATAACGTGTCTCCGATCAATATTCGGGAAGAGCCGGAGGAAGTGATCGGCGGCCGCCCTTGCTGCCGATCACGCCTTGATCGGATGTTGATCGGCAGCGGCCGCCGGACGCCCTCAGCCCGCCAGCACCCGCCGCGCTTCCGCTGGCGCCGTCGTTTGATCGGTCGCCCAAGCGCCCAGACAGTCGGCGGCGGCCCGCCCCACGGCGGCGGACTCGGGCGGAGCAGGCTTGCCGCCCCACTCGCCCGGCAGCGCCAAGACGTAGCCGAAGAGTTCTACGGCGGCCGTAGCAACCCCAGCAAGGCGAGCGTCGTCCGCTGACTTCATCGCCTCCGCGTGGTCGCGCCATCGCAGCGCCGCTCGATCGACGTGCATCCCGACCGGCGCATCGTTCAGGTTGTAGGGATTACTCGAAGTCTCGTCGGCCTCTCGCAGTCGGTCCCCGGCCGCCACATTGGCCGCCCTCAGCCATTCACCGGCCGCCAGCGCAAAGTCGTTCGCCGCGGCGTCGGTCGGCTCCGGTGCGACCCCGTAAATCTCGTCCAGGCGGCCGCAGAATGCCTCGGATACCAACGATGCCATCCGCCGACCTTACCCGGGCTTGCGCGTCGTTTCAATGGCCGCCGACATACTTTCCGCCCCCAGGCGCCCCGGCGCTGCGCGCTTCCCTAGGGTCACTCAGCATCGGCGGGCCAGGCCGAATAGGGCTAGTGCGGCCGGCTCGCAGTTAGCGTCGGCGTGTGTGCGGCGGCACACAGTCCCTCAGCGCGCCGCTTGGCAATCTCGTGTCCGGTGGCGTAGGTTCTCGTGTGGCTGCTAACTGACCGTGCGGGTGCGGAGGAGCTTGAGTGCGAATCGTTGCGATAAGCGGTGCCGTCATCAGCCTCTTGGCCGTCGTCGGCTGCGGCGCGGGGAGCAGCTCGACCAAAACGGTCGTCCGCACCGTGACCGCACCATCAACGAGCACATCGTCGGCGGCCCACGCGAGCCCGTCCGACTGCGACGCGCGCGGGATCAACGCCAAAAAGCTCGGCGAGGGGACCTGTACAAGCGGCGGCACCACACTTACCGTCGTGAATAAGGGAAGCACGCTGCGACTAAAGTCACTCACCGCTACGCTCAACGGTATTCGCACTACCGACTCGGTCGGTAGTTACGTCGGGCGCTCGATAGCGAGAGGACGGTTTGTCCTTTTCACGCTGACCGTGACGAACCGGCTTGAGACACCGCAGAACTTCGATGGAATCGGCGCGAGGCAAACTGCGCTCAGCCTCGGTGCGGACACGTACACCGAGGACTTCAATGCAGAAAATGGGCGCGACCTGGCATCATGTCTTTCCAAGGACGGTGCCGGCAGCTCCCCAGTCCAACCTGGCGAGTCCATTACGTGTGAAGTCATCTTTGACGTGCCAGCGATCGGCGTCGCGAAGTTGAATACGGATGGCAACTTGGAAATCACCAACTTTGGCGAAGACGTCTCCTCCTCGACTGGCCCCATCGGACTCTTCCGGACTTACCACTAAGGGCCGGTCCGAGTTCACGGCACGGCACCCCGCAACCTACAATTAGTCGATGCCAGCCAACAACCCCAGCCCCCCAGCTTTCGTCCGCAAGTACACAACGCTAAAGCCAATTCAGCTCGGCGCTACTCGGCCCGGCACCAAGCTGAGCCCGAGGCCGGTTCGCACAACGAAGTACCTCACGAACGCTCGCGTCGTGCTGCCGCGGGGCAGGTCTAAAAACCCCCGCTGACGCCGTATGCGGCCGCGTAAGGCGGCCGATGGCAGCAACCCTTGGGAATCTAGGGCCGCCCGCTACGCAGGCTTAGAACGCGGCTCAGCGAAGCCGCATCGCTGCTACGTCGAGCCTTAGCTCGGCCAGATCAAGCTGGCGTGAGGCGGCCGCCACAAACCTCTGCTCAAGCTCGTGGCGCTCATCATCTAGCGTCCACCATTCCAGCGCCTTGCCCTCGCTGACAACCTCAAAGCCGGCGGACGCCAACTGCGGCTGCGACGCGACGCTACATTCGACAATATCCACGCCGACGATGTCATTTGATCCGTCGCCGCGCGGGGTCCGCGTGAAAATGGCCCCGACGCTCAAACCTGCGATATAGCGGCCGCGAATCGCATCGTAGACCCACCGAAGCGGTGAGCTTTCAGGCTGCTTCATAACTTTGGCTGTCAGCTTGACGCCGGTCGCATCCTCTTTTAGGTCGAGCACCCGGCCGATGACAGATTTCACAGAATGATTTAGGCAGAGAATCGGGTGCGTGCTGAGAAACGCAGGGATCGCTGCGGCGAAGCTGCCACGGATCATACGATCCTGTTCCCGGTCTAGCTCGTCCCATTTAGTCAGATACCCGGAGATCAGAAGCTCACCGGAGGCTAGCGGCGAAGTCGTAAATCCGGCGTTGCTTAGGGTGGCGGCGGTAGCGCTCATACCTACAGAATAGCGGCCGCTGTGTCGAACCTTGTGAGATAATTAGTGAAAGGTTCAAACCATCGTCTGAGAGGAAGCATGAAACCCAACTTATCTCGCCTGACCAGATTTATCGACAAACCTAAGCAGCCGAGTGCCGAGGACATTTTGCGCGGCAGTTCAGAGCCGAAGATGAGCGCCGAGAGAAAGCTGGGCTATCAGGCTCTCGCGGTGCTGGCCGCTCGTGATAACGAGCGGATCGCCGACTGCCTGGCAGCGCGTGACCGGGCAACCGCGGACGCTCAGAAAATTGAAGATGCTGTCTGGGCGCGGATTGAAGCGCGCAACCGAAACGCGGTCGGCTGATGGCTCACGTGGGTCAGATTTACCAACGCCGCGAGCCGGCCGGCGACGACTATGACCGATTGATCGTTTGCGGCCAGCATGGCTCAGAAATCGCGCTCCGGCCTGTAAATGGGCTTGACGTAATAGGCGCCGATCCGAGCGTGTTGGCGCGTCTCTACGTGCTGGCCGAGAATGCCCCCGCGACTGAGCCCGAGCGGCTGGTCACGCAGGGCGGGAATGAACTGGCGGCGTGGACTTGATGCCGCGCTCAATCTGGACAGATGAAATGCGCAAGCGCGCGGGGGATCGTACCTTGGCCTACATGCGCGAGATTACGCCTGCAAATTGCCAAAAGCTGCGGCGGCTCCGGCTGGACCGCAATCTGAGCATGCGCGAGCTTGGTGCCATCGCTGGAGTTTCTTCGGCGGCCGTGGCGGCCATTGAGCACCGCCGGCACGATTTTGGGCCGCACGCTTCGACGTTGGCCCAGATAGCAGCCGCGCTGGGCGTCGATCCCAAGGAAATTCGATGATGATTGGTAAGACCTTCAAACGCAAGGCCGGCGCAGCCGGCACGCTGCCCAAAAATGTGCGCGTGACGGGGGCGGCCGGAGATTCATGGTCGTGCACGGACGCCGACGCTTTCGGGCCAACGTTTTCCATGTCGCCTGCGCAACTTGCGGTCGCCTACGGCGCACCGCCGGAGTGCCGGAATACATCGACGAGGAGTCCGTCCGGGCGCCCAGCGCCGACGAACTCCGCGCGGCGATGTTCGGCTACCGCGGCGGCGAGCAAGGCTCAGACGCTCCCGGCGACGACGCCGAGCCTACGCCGGAGCAGGTTTTCGCGGCCGATGGCTAGCGGCGTCTGCGCGGCCGGCGGCTGCTCGGCTGCTCGTGTGCGCCGGACAGAGTTTTGCGAGACGCATTATGCGGCGACGATTGCGAAGATCGCCGCTGAGATCGGAAATGAGCGCTACATGCCGCGCGCGCCGTCGTGCCTAAAAGCCGGATGCAAAGCTTCGCGCGTTCCTGACACCGGCTACTGCCAGCGCCACGCGGGCGGCGCTGACAAGGCGCCCAGCGCGCGGGCGCCCAAGCTGCCGAAAGGTGAGCGAGCGGCCATGTTCGCGCGGGCTGTCTGGGCGTCCGGGCATTGTTCGCGGGCCGAGGGCGAAGCCGCAGCCGGCGTCACCGGCGGTTTTCATCGCGTCGCGCGCTATGCGCGGGGTCAGGGCTGGGTCGTCGGTAATGCCGGCCCGGGTGGGGGCTATACGGCAGGGGAGATAGAGCCGCCGGCCGCTGAGACAGCCTGAGCACTTGACGGCTCTGTCATGCTTCCGGCGTGGCGTTCGAGAAGATTATTTCCGACGACCCGGCCGACGACACCGAGGCCGGCCGCGAGTATTGGGCCGAGCACGCCGCCGTCGAGGCGTGGACGGAAGCCGGCGCGCCGAGCCCGCGCGAGATGTTCGACCGACTCCGCGACGCGCCCGGCGCGCCGACCGAGCCGCCGTTGACGATCGCTCAGGCGGCCGCCCGCGAAAACGTGAGCCCGCGCACGATCCGCCGGTGGATCGCGTCAGCCGCGGTCGAGGCGCACCGCGTCGGCCCACAATGGAGAATCACGGCCGCGTCGCTTGCCGCGCGTCGCGTTCACGCCGCCCGCCCGCAGACGCGCACGCCGCCGGACCCCGGCCGAGCACGCCCGAAGGCCAAGCCGCCGGCCGACCCGATGGGCTGGCCCGCGTGAGTATCGACCGCCTGCCGTCCGGGAAGCATCGCGCCCGGGTCCACGTCGGCGGCGGCCGCTACCGCTCTAAGTCGTTCACGCGGCGCGTAGACGCCGTGAAGTGGGAGCAGGCGGCGGCCATCGCCAAGCAAACCGGCCGCGTCGAGCAGATCGACGCCGACCTCGTAACGCTCGGCGCGCTCGCCGCCGAGCATATGGCCGCACGCCGGCCCGATCTGGCCGAGGCTACCTACCGCACTTATCGCACCCTATGGCGCGCTCACGTGCACCCCCACGCCATCGCCTCGTCTCCCCTACGGGCGATCGGGCCGGGCGTCGTCGAAGGCTTCAAGGCGGACATGCTCGCGGCGGGAGTCGGCCCGGTGAGCGTCCGTCAGACGCTCGGGCTCGTGCAGGCGGTGCTAGAGCGCGCCGTCCGTCATGGCGTGATCGCTTCGAACCCCGTCAAGGCCGTGACCAAGCCGAGCGGCAAGCGCACGACAGCGGTGCGGCCAATCGGCCCGGCCGGCGTCGAGAAGATACGGGCGAAGCTGAGCGGCGCTGACGCCGTGCTCGTTTCCGTGCTCGCTTACGCCGGCCTACGCCCCGGGGAAGCCCGCGGCATTGCCGGGCCGCGCTGGCGGAAAGCGACGGCCGGCCGATGACGCCGTTCGAGATCGTGCCGAAGCTGCTGGGCGACCCGAACCCCTCGCCGATGATGGTGAACTGGGGCCTGTCGGAGACGCTCTCCTACCTGCGCCACCTGGAGCGGCTCGAGCGAGGCCGAGCGGGTGGAGTCGGAACCGGCGGAGCGCTGGTCGCTAGCCGCTTGACGGCCATGCCACAATGTGAGGGCGATGTCGTCCTCGTACTGGGCATTCAACGGTGGAGTGCGCGCGTCCGACGCGGACCGCGAGCGCGCCGTCGCGTGCCTGAAGCGCCACTACGCCGCCGGGCGGCTCGGCACCGAGGAACTGGAGCGGCGCGTCCAGCGCGCGTACGAGGCCGAGTGGCGGGGCGAGCTGCGATCCTGCAGCGCGACCTCCCCTTCGAGCTGCCGGTGACCGCCGCCGTGATCGCCGCGGGGATGGACCGGGTGCAGCAGGGCGTCTACAAGGCGCACTTCGCCTGCTTCGCCACCTTCAACACCGGCGCGGTGTCGGTGTGGGCATGGAGCGGCGGCCATGAGTTCTGGCCGGCGTTCACGCTGATCCCCGGCGGCGCGTTGCTGGCATGGCACCGCCGCGGCTCGCAGCGCCTGCACCGCAAGCGCGATCGCGGCCACCGCTGCGCCAGGCGGCTAGATGATCGTCGCGGGCGCCAGCGGGCGCGCCCACGGCGCGCGGCGCGTAGGGCGGCCAGCACCGAGCGCGCCACCGGCGCCCGGTTCAGCACGTAGAAGTGGATGCCCGGGCGCGCCGCGTGCGAGCAGCTCGGAGCACTGCAGCGTCGCGTACGCCACGCCGAGGTCGCGCACCGCGTCGGGGTCGTGCTGGCGCGCCTCGAGCTCGCACTCGAGGTGCGACGGGATCGTGGCCCCGCACATCTCGGTGAAGCGCTTGATCTGCGAGAAGTTCGTGACCGGCATGACGCCGGGGATGATCGGCACGTCGATGCCCGCCGCGCGCGCCTTCTCGACGAAGTCGAAGTACAGCTCGTTGTCGAAGAAGAGCTGGGTGATCAGGAACTTCGCGCCCGGCGTCGACCTTCTTCTTCAGGAAGCCGATGTCCGAGTCCATGTCGTCGCGGCCGGGTGCACCTCCGGGAAGCACGCCGCGCCGATCGAGAAGTCGTACTCGGCGCTCGATCAGCTCGATCAGCTCGGTCGAGTAGGTCAGGCCGCCGTCGGTGGCGGTCCACTCCTCCTGGCCCTTCGGCGGGTCGCCGCGCAGCGCGAGCACGTTCTCGATGCCGGCGTCGCGCATCTGGTCGAGCGTCGAGCGCAGGTCGTCGTCGGTGGCGTCGACGCAGGTGAAGTGGGCCATCGCCTCGAGGCCGAGCTCCTGCTTGATCCGCTTGACGATCGTGATCGTGCGGTCGCGCGTCGAGCCGCCGGCGCCGTAGGTCACGGACACGAAGGCGGGCTCGTCGTGCTTCAGCTCCTGGGCGCCGTCCGCCACAGGTTCTCCATGCCCTCGTCGGTCTTCGGCGGGAAGAACTCGAACGAGAAGACGGGCCGCCGGTCCTCGAGGATCGCGTCGATTCGCATGCGCAGAAGGTTACGGAAGGCGCGAGTTCCTACCGGGGGCGATGATGTCGAGGTACACGGCCAGCCGCTCCTCGGCCGCCCTGCTGGTACTGGACGTCCACCGAGTCGTTCTTCCGGTAGGTCCCGAACAGCCCCAGGAAGATCGCGGTCCAGCGGATCCCGCCGAGCTTGCCCTCCTTCTCGAGGTGCTTCGCGAACGACAGCGCGTGGCCGTCGAGCTCGTAGTCGACGCCCTCGGTCTGCGGCACGCCGTTCACGAACACGCGGTACGGCGGCTCGGCGCCCCGAGGGAGCGGCACGGTCCAGCGCTTCTCGGATTGGGTTCTCACGCGAGCGAGGGTAGCCAGGGCATACTGCGCCCCGCATGAGCGATGAGACCACGGCGTTCCACCGTTCGCTGCCGGGCTACGCGCCCACGCCGATCCACGCCCTCCCCGGCGTCGCGGCCGAGCTCGGCCTCGGCGCGGTCCTGCTGAAGGACGAGTCGGACCGGCTCGGGCTGCCCGCTTTCAAGATCCTCGGCGCGTCGTGGGCCGCCGAGCGGGCGCTCCGCGAGCACCCTGACACGCACACGCTCGTCGCCGCGAGCGCGGGGAACCACGGCCGCGCGGTGGCTCGCGCCGCAGCGTGGCGCGGCCTGCATGCGCGCGTGTACCTGCCGGCGCGAGCGGTGCCCGCCAGGCGCGAGGCGATCGCCTCCGAGGGCGCCGAGGTGGTGGTGATCGACGGCGACTACGAGGAGGCCGTCGCGCTCGCGGCGGCCGACGGCGCCCGGACGGCATACTCGAGATCGCCGACGTCGGCGATTCGGACCCCGCCCGCTGGGTGATCGACGGCTACGCGACGCTGTTCGAGGAGGTAGCCGAGCAGGAACCCGAGCTCGACCTGCTGCTCGTGCCTGTCGGCGTGGGGTCGCTGGCGGCGGCCGCGGTCGCGGTTCGGAGCTCAGGCGGGCGTGACCGTGACCGGCGTCGAGCCCGTGAACGCCGCGTGCCTCACCGCTTCACTCGCCGCCGGGGAGCCGACACGCGTCCCCACCCCCGGCACCACGATGGCGGGGCTCGACTGCGCGGAGGTGTCGAGCGCAGCGTGGCCGATCCTCCGCGACGGGGTTCACGCCACCGTGACGGTCACCGACGCCGAGACGCACGCCGCGATGCGCGAGCTTGCCGCCGCGGGCCTCGCGATCGGCGAGAGCGGGGCCGCCCCGCTCGCGGCGCTCCGGAAGCTCGCTCCCGCGCCCGGCACCCGCGTCCTGCTGATCGCCACCGAGGGCCCGACGGACCCCGAGGGCTACGGCGGGTCATTTCCGGCGGGGGCGGCTGACCTTCTCGCAGGACAGGACCTGGTCCTTGCGATCGACCGTCAGCGCGGTCCTTGCCCTTGCCGCACGAGACGATCCCGCTCCCCGTCACGCGCGAGCAGCCTGTCGTTGCCCGCGGCGCCGAACAGCTTGTCGCGTCCCTTCCCGCCCGTGAGCACGTCGTTGCCGTCGCCGGCGTTCAGCCGGTCGTTGCCCTTGCCGCCGTCGATGCGGTCCTGGAAGGCGCCGGTGATCACGTCGTTGCCGCGGCGGCCGAGAACGTTCAACCCGGAGCGGAACAGCGTGTACCGATCCGCTTTGTTCGTGAGCAGGATGCGCGACGCGCGGGCCACGATCTCGCAGTCCGAGGCCACCTGGTCGAGCTTGTCGCCGTCCACGGTGTCGAATCCGTCGCCGCACGCGACCGTGTCGCGCTCGGGCGCAGGCGGCTCGGTCGTGTCGAACTCGTCATCGCCCGCATCGCCCGAGTACGAGTCGGCCCCCGCGGCGCCGAAGAACCTGTTGGGCGCTGCGCTGCCGGTGAGCACGTCGGCGGCGCCGCTGCCGTTCACGTTCTCCACGTCGGCGCGGATGAAGTCGCTGCGGCCGGCGGGCCCGTCGTTGGCCTGGTCGTCGAGGAACACGGACACCCCCGGACCCGCCGTGAACGACAGGTAGGAGACGATGTCGAGGCCGTCGCCGCCGCGCACGTCGATCGGTGGGGCCGTGGCGGTGCTGGGCAGGACCGTGAGCGAGTCGTCGCCGTCGCGCATGTCGAACGTGAGCTTCACCGCGCCCTGCACCGGGCACGTGACCTCGCCGGTCTTGCCGCTGCCGGCAGGCGTATCGACCTGCTCGCATCCGAGGCCCGCCTGGAGGTTCGTGCCGCGCTCGACGAAGTCGACCCGGGTGCCGTCGGCCGACAGGCTCACCTCCGCGTCGCTCTGCTCGGTGAGGTCGCCCTGGTACAGGAGCTCGTTGCCGAAGCTGTTGACCGTCGCCGCCGAGGCGGCGCACGGGAACGCGAGCAGGGCGATCGGTGAAGGCGAGTACGGAACGCACGGGCGGCGACACTAGCCGAGCACTCGCCGCAATGCCTCATAGGGCGACTCGGTGCCCTCTTCCTCAACCGCGCGCCGCCGCACCCAGCCGAGGTACGAGGCCGCGCTGCCGTCGCCGCGCACGTCGACCCCGGCGCGCACCCCGCGCGGGCCGGCCAGCTCGATCCGCGCCGCTACCTGCTGGGCCGGCTCGTAACGGCCGAGGATCTTCGTGTCGACCGGCTTCGCGCGCGTGTCCCGCTGGAGGGCCCGGCCGCGCGACTCGACCTCGGCCAGCGCGGTGTCGAGCGAACCGAACTTCTCCCGCTCCACGCGCCCGCCGGTGCGGACGGTCGACGCGCCAGCTAGCCGCCAATCGCGCTCATCGTGCGCGGGGGCTGGACGTACCCCGGCTCGCCCACGCGGTGCTTCAGCTCCTTGCGCCATACGGCTCGCGGATCAGCGACGCGAGCTCCGCCTCGGACGCGCCGGCGCGCAGCGGCTCGCGCAGGTCCGTCTCGTTCATCGAGAAGAGGCAGGTGCGCAGCTTGCCCTCGGCCGTCAGCCTGATCCGGTTGCAGTCCGAGCAGAACGGCTCCGAGACCGGGTTGATGAATCCGATCTCGCCGCGCGCCGTCGGCGAACCGGAACACGCGCGCCGTGGCCGAGGGCTCGCGCGGCAGCTCCTCCATCGGGTGCACGGCGTTGATGATCGCGCGCAGCTCCTCGCCGGTGAGCACCTGGTCCGCGCTCCACGCGTGGTCGGCGTCGAGCGGCATGAACTCGATGAAGCGCACCTGGAACGCCGTCGTGCGGGCGAACTCCGCGAACGGGATCGCCTCCTCCTCGGTGAAGCCGCGCATCGCGACCGCGTTCACCTTGATCGGGTGCACCTCGTGGGTGCTCGGCCAGCGCCTCGAGCCCGCGCAGCACCTGCGGAAGCGAGTCGCGGCGGGTGATGTGGAAGAAGCGGTCGCGCTGGAGCGAGTCGATCGAGACGTTCACGCGCTGGATGCCCGCGGCCACGAGAGCAGCCGCATCGCGCTCGAGCAGGTAGCCGTTGGTGGTGAGGGAGATGTCGCGCAGGCCGGGCACGCCCGCGAGCATCTCGACGAGGCGCGGGAAGTCGCGGCGCACGAGCGGCTCGCCGCCGGTCAGTCGCAGCTCGTCGACCCCCAGGGAGGCGAACACGCGCACGAGCCGCTCGATCTCCTCGAACGTGAGCAGCGCGCTCCGCTCGAGCCACGGCAGCCCGTCGGCCGGCATGCAGTACTGGCAGCGGAAGTTGCAGCGGTCGGTGACCGAGACGCGCAGGTCGGAGATCCGGCGTCCGTGCCCGTCGATGAGCGGTTCAAGCGTCACACAGGCAGACTAGCTGGCGGGCGTATCCTGGACCGGTGGAGCGCCCGCCCGAACCGCGCCTGCCGAAGCCGATCCAGTTCCTCATGATCTGGCGGCGGCCGATCCCGTTCCTCGAGTCGTGCCGGCGCCGGCTCGGCGACACGTTCGCCGTCTACTGCCCGCCATTCGGGCGCCTCGTATACGTCGCCGACCCCGACCGACATCAAGCGCGTGTTCACCGGCGACCCGGCGCAGTTCCACGCGGGCGAGGCGAACGCGCACCTGATGGAGCAGGTGCTGGGCAAGCACTCGCTGCTCGTGCTCGACGAGGACGAGCACCTGCGCGAGCGCAAGCTGCTGCTGCCGCACTTCCACGGGGAGAGCGTGCGCCGCTACGCCGAGACGATGGCCTCCGTGACGGCCGCCGAGGTCGACTCGTGGCAGGTCGGGCAGCGAGTGCCGATGCGCGCGGCGATGCAGCGGATCGGCCTCGAGGTGATCCTGCGCGCCGTGATCGGCGTGACGACCCCGGGCGATTCGCGAGGTTGCGCGAGCTTCTTCCGCGCACGTCCGGCATCACGCCGCTGATCCAGGCGATGTGGATGTACCCGTGGCTCGGCCGGATCGGGCCCTGGAAGCGCTACCGGCGGCTCCTCGCCGAGACCGACCGGCTGCTGTACGCGGAGATCGCCGCGCGACGTGTAGACGCGGACGGGGACGACATCCTGTCGCTGCTCGTGAAGCACAGCTCCCTGTCCGACGCGGAGTTGCGCGACGAGGTGATGACGCTGCTCGTGGCCGGGCACGAGACCACCGCGACGGCTCTGGCGTGGGCGTTCGAGCGGCTGGTGCGCCACCCCGAGGCGATGGAGCGAGCCCGCTCCGGCGACGACGACTACCTCGACGCCGTGATCAAGGAGACACTGCGCATACGGCCCGTGGTGGCCGACGTGGTGCGCACGGTCACTCGCGAGACGGAGGTCGGCGGCTACACGGTGCCCGCCGGGACCATCGTGCTGCCGGCGGTGGCGCTCGTGCAGCGCTCGGAGAGCTACGGCGACGCGCTCGCGTTCCGCCCGGAGCGCTTCCTCGACGGATCGCCCCGCCCGTACAGCTGGATCCCGTTCGGCGGCGGGGTGCGGCGCTGCATAGGCGCGGCGTTCGCGACGCTCGAGATGAAGACCGTGCTGCGGGAGGTGCTCGGCGCGCGTCGAGCTCGGGCCAGTGCGCCGCGCCGACGAGGGCACGCGGGTCAGCGGCGTGATGCTGCTGCCCGACCGGGCCGGCGAGGTCGTGGTCACGGCACGGCGGTCCGTCGGGGACCGCCAGCTAGTTTCTGCCGTGTGAAGCAAGCCCTCGTCCCGGCCATCGCGCTGACACTGGCCCTCGCCTCCGTGCCATCCGCGGGCGCGAAGTCGTCGGGCCGCGTGCTCGCCACGGGCGACTCGATGATCCAGATCCTCGACGGCTTCATCAAGGAGCGGGTGCGTCCTGAGCACTTCCGCCTGCGCAGCGATGCCCACATCGGCACCGGCATCTCGAAGCCCTTCCAGCTCGACTGGGTCACGCACGCCCGCAGGCTCGCGCGCTCGTACCGCCCGACGGCCACGGTCGTCTTCCTGGGCGCCAACGAGGGCTTCCCGCTGCGCTGGGAGGGGAAGCGCCGCAACTGCTGCTCGCGCGCCTGGCGCAAGGCGTACGCGCCCGGGCGCAGGCGATGATGCGGTCGTTCGAGCGCGACGGCGCGGCCCGCGTGTACTGGCTCACGCTGCCCGCGGCGACGACCCTCGACTGGAACCACATCTACAGGTCCGTGAACCTCGCGCTCCGCACGGCCGCGCGGCGCGAGGGCAAGGGCGTGCGGCTGATCGACATGGGCGCGATCTTCACGCCGCGCGGCCGTTTCCAGCAGACGATCGTGCGCGGCGGGCGGCGGATCTCCGTGCGCCAGTCCGACGGCATCCACCTGAACGTCGCCGGGGCGCGGATCGCCGCGCGCGTGGTGGTGCGGCGGATGCGGCGCGACCGACCTGTTCCGGTGAGGCTGACACTCGCACTCGCTGCGGCGTTCGTACTGGCGCAGGCCGCCGCCGCGCAGGGCGCCGTGCTGGTCGTGGGCGACTCGCTCGTGGTCGGCACCGCGCCGTACCTGAGGCCGCAGCTGCCGACCGTCCGTGACCAGCGACGGCCGCATCGGGCGGCCCAGCACCGAGGCGGTGAGCGTGCTGCGGTCGAAGTTCTCGGGTCAGGACGTGGTGGTGTTCGACGCGGGCGTGAACGACGACCCCGGCCAGCCCTCGCGGCTGTCGAGCGACCTCGCCGCCGCCCGCTCGATCGTCGGCGGCCGCTGCCTCGGTCGTCGCCACGATGAGCCGGCCGCCCTACCGCGGCGTGAGCGTCGACGGGCTGAACCGCGCCGGTGCGCTCGTTCGCCGCGTCCTCGCCCGGAGTGCAGCTCGTGGACTGGCGCGCGGCCGCGGTATCCAACCCGCGGCTGATCAACTCGGACGGCGTGCATCCGACCGGCGCCGGCTACCAGCTCCGCGCGCGGCTGTTCGCGTCGGCGATCGCGCTCGTGCGGGTCCTCCGGCGGCGGAGGTGCGCCGCCGCCGTCGAGCGGCGGGCTGCCACCCGCCGGGCACGCCCGCCCGCCGGACGGCGCGGAGCCGCAACGGCCGCCCGACGCGCCGCCGCCGCCTCCGAAGAAGAGCGCAAGCCGCCAAGACGCCCCGCCGCCGCGGCTCGGCACGAGTCCCCGGTGCTGCTGGACGTGCCGGTGACCTTCCGCGGGCTGCAGGGCGAGCTGATCGCGCCGGGCGGCGAGGGCCGCCATCCCGCCGTGGTGATGATCCAGGGCAGGGGCCGGGCGACGCGGGAGCAGTTCCGCGAGCAGGCGGAGTACCTCGCCGAGCACGGCGTGGCCGCTCTGATCTACGACAAGCGCGGCCCGTACAGACTACGGGCGACCTCGCCGCCGACGCCCGCGCGGCGCGTCGCCACTCCTGCGCAGCCGCGCCCGAGGTGAAGCCCGACGCGATCGGGCTGTGGGCCTTCAGCGAGGGCGCCTACATCGCCCCGATGGTCGCCGCGGGCAACCCGCAGATCGCGGCGGTGATGGTGGTGTCGCCGTCGGCGATCGCCGCCGGCCTCGCCAGCGAGGAGTGGGAGGTCCGCAACTCGCTCGACGTGGGGGGCGCCGGCGCCGGAGCGGGCGGCGCGGTGTCGCGCTACTACGCGCTTGCGTCCGACCTCGCCGACGCGGACCTGAGCTTCGAGCCCGACACCTGGTGGCGGCGCGTGTCGCAGCCGGTGCTCGCCGTGTGGGGATCGGCCGACGCCGTGGTGCCGGTGCACGACAGCGCCACCGCCCTGAACGACGCCCTGGCGGAAGGGGGCGCCAACCACGACCGCGCGTTCCGGGTCTTCGGGGGCGCCTCGCACGTGCTGGGTGTGGAGTCGCAGTCGAACCGGCCCGGCTCCGCGCCGGGGTTCAAGGAGCTGTCGGCCGAGTGGCTGCGCGACCACCTCGACGGCCGCGCCCGCTCCGCTGATCTCGACGCCGATCCCGCCGCCGAGCAGCGACGGGCGGTCCGAGCCGTGCAGGACGGCGTCGGTGCTCGAGCGCTGGCCGGTGCAGCTGGCGTGGCTGCTGCTGCCGGCGCTCGCGCTGGTCGGTGCTGGGCGTGCGGATGTGGCGACGGCGCGCCGGCGACGAGCGGCCCGCGCGGCTGGTGGTGGCCGGCGGCCGTGGTCGGTGCTCGACCTGCTGGCCTGTGCGCGCTGGCGTTCGCGGTCGTCGACGCTGGTCGGGGACGAGGGACAGGGAGTGCAGGCGGTGGCGGGGGTGCCGTCGTGCTCGTGGCCGCGTGGCTCCTGACGCTGGCGGCGGCGGTCGCAACCGCCTGCTGGCCCGCCGCGTACGCCGCTCCACGCGCCCGGGATGGGCGTGTGCTGGCGAGTCCGGCCTGGCTGCTGCTCGGCGCTCTACTGGCTGGTGTGAGGGGACATGCTCGGGCCCATCGCGCTCGGTCACGACGCGGCGGGGTCGGAGCCGGGGAACTGCGTGCGGATGATGTCCTCGATCTCGGCGGCGGGACGCCGGTGCCGGCGAGGAACGCGGCGAGCATGCCTGATGCGTCAATTCGAACCACGGGAGCCTCCAGTGAACGGTTGCTCCCTTATCGGCCCGACAAAGCGAACCCTCGACCGGTGCAGGCAATCCTCGGAGGAGACGGAGTCGACATCCGGCGAGCGGCGAAGCCCTAAATAGACCGCCCAGCCATAACCGCGGCCCCGGCCTCACCGCCCACATCCCGCCGCAACGACCCGGAGCGAAAGCCGCTGGCTGGCCGCCAACGCCACAGGGATATAAGGGACATACCTCCGCGGAGGAAAACGAAGGAAGGGGTAGCTGCCGCAGCCAGGCCCCGCCCGCAGCAGCGCTCGTGCAGCAACGCCCGGACTCAGCCCCGCTCGTCGAGCGCCACGTAGTCGCGGTCGCGCTCGCCCGTGTAGATCTGGCGCGGCCGCGCGATCTTCTGCTCCTCGTCGTCCACCATCTCGAGCCACTGGGCGACCCAGCCGGACGTGCGCGGGATCGCGAACATCACCGTGAACATGCTCGGTCGGGAGGTTCAGCGCCTCGTAGATCAGGCCCGAGTAGAAGTCGACGTTCGGGTAGAGCTTGCGCGACGGTGAAGTACTCGTCGTCGAGCGCGCGCTTCTCGAGCTCCGACGGCGATCTCGAGCTTCGGGTTCTTGCCCGTGACCTCGAGCACCTCCTCGACGTGCTTCTTGATGATCCGCGCGCGCGGGTCGTAGTTCTTGTAGACGCGGTGGCCGAAGCCCATCAGCTTCTCCTTGCCGTCCTTCACGCCCTCGAGGAAGTCGGGGATGTTCTCCATCGTCTCGATCCGGTCGAGCATCTTGCAGCACGGCCTCGTTGGCGCCGCCGTGCAGCGGGCCGTAGAGCGCGGCGACGCCGGCCGCGACGGCCGAGTACGGGTCGACCTGCGAGGAGCCGACGCTGCGCACCGCGGCGGTCGAGCAGTTCTGCTCGTGGTCGGCGTGCAGGATGAAGAGCACGTCGAGCGCGCGCGTCGAGCCGCGGGTCGGGCTCGTACTTCAGCTCGGTCATCTTGAACATCATCGAGAGGAAGTTGGCCGGGTAGGACAGGTCGTTGTCCGGATAGATGTAGGGCAGCCCGAGCGTGTGCCGGTAGGCGAACGCGGCGAGCGTCGGCATCTTCGCGATCAGCCGGACGGCCGCCATGTGGCGCTCGTTCGTCGTCGTCGATGTTCTTGGCGTCGGGGTAGAAGGTCGACAGCGCGCCGACCGTCGAGAGCAGCATCCCCATCGGGTGGGCGTCGTAGCGGAAGCCCTGGAGGAACTGCTTGATGTTCTCGTGCACGTAGGTGTGGATCGTGATCGTCGTGCACCCAGTCGTCGAGCTGGTCGCTGCGTCGGCAGCTCGCCGTTGATCAGCAGGTAGGCGACCTCGAGGTAGGTCGACTGCTCGCACAGCTGCTCGATCGAGTAGCCGCGGTGCTGGAGGATGCCCGCCTCGCCGTCGATGTAGGTGATCTCGCTGCGGCAGTTGCGCGGTGTTCGTGAAGGCCGGGTCGTAGGTCATGAGGCCGAAGTCGTCCTCGTCGACCTTCATCTGGCGGAAGTCCATCGCCTTGACGGTGCCGTCCTTGATCTGGATCTCGTAGGTCTCGCCCGTGCGGTTGTCGGTGACCGACAGCGTGTCCTGCGCGGTGGCTACGCCGCCTCCGTTCTCGCTCTGCGTCTGCTTCCTCGGCCATCGCGCCATCTCCTCGAGTCAGTCTCGTGTCCCTCACGGCATTCTGCGGTCCCCGGGAGCACGCGGGCGTGCGCTAATCTAGCGCTTCGCCGCCGCCGAACAGCCGGGCGAGCTTCGCCGGCTTCAGCGCTGGTCTGGCACTCACGCGCGAGGGCTCGAGCGGCAGCTGCGCCACCTCGGCGGCCGTGATCGTGAGCGTCACCGCACGCTCGGCGGTGCGCGCCACCTCCGGCGCGTCCACGAACCGCCGCTCGCCGGCGGTCGTCTTGATCACGATGCCGTCGAAGCATGTGCTCCGCGGAAGGTCGCGCACCTCGTCGACCGTGCCCACCTCCAGCTCGTCCGAGTCGAACACCGGGCGTGCCGCGGCTCAGCTCGTTGTAGTGGACGGCGATGCCGTCGTCGATCAGCGGTGACTCGCCTTCTGAGGGTTCTACCGCGCAGCGCGCGCACGCGAGTGGCGTGGGCGCGGCGCCGGCTCGGCGTGCGGCCCGCGGCGGGGCGGGCGCGGCTTGCGCGGGCGCGGGTGGTCCGGCCCGACGCGCGGCTTCTCCAGTCCTCGAGCGCCCTCGTCGGCCGCTTCCGGCTCGCGCGTGGCCCACCAGACCAGGTAGAGGAGTGCGGCGATCGGCATCTTGAGGGCGACCATCAGCCACAGGAACATCCATCCGCCTCCGCTCACCCGAAGGATGCTACCCGGCTACGCGCCTTCGCCGGATGCAGACCGACGTAGGAGTTAACTTGCGCCAATGTCCGATGCGGGTCTGTTCGGTCCGGACAGCGTCACCTGGCGGGTGAACCGCGAGGGCGTGCTGCTGCTGGGCGGCGGCACGGCGATCATCCTCCAGCTGGCGCACCCACTCGTGGCCGCAGGAGTCGAGCAGCACTCGAACTATCGCGACGAGCCGTGGGCGCGGCTCTACCGCACGCTCGACATGACCACGAAGATCATGTTCGGCTCGACGGCGCTCGCCGAGGACACCGCTCGCAAGCTCCGTCACGTGCACGGCGCTGATCCGGGGAACGACCACCGAGTCGGCCGGGCGCTTCCCCGCGGGCACGCCGTACGACTCGCGCACGCCCGATCTGCGCATGTGGGTGCACGCAACGCTCGTGCACGTGGGGCTCGACGTGTACACGCGCTACGTCGGTTCGCTCACGATCGGCGAACGCCAGCGCTACTACGAGGAGCAGATGCTGCTGGCCGAGAAGTTCGGCGTGCCGCGCTCGGAGCAGCCCGCGACGTACGCCGAGTTCTACGAGTACTTCGACGCGATGCTCGGCGTCGGACTCGATCGCCGTCACGCGATGCGCTGCGCGACGTGGTCGACGCCACGCTGCACCCGCCGCTCCCCCGCGTCGCGCGGCCGCTCGTCGAAGGGGCTCAACCTCGCGACCGTCGGGATGCTGCCGGCAAGTCTGCGCTCGGACATCGGCTTGCCGTGGGGGCCGAACCGCCAGCGCCTGTTCGACGCCTCGCAGCTGGTGCTCTCCGCGCGCGCTGCCGGTGCTCCCGCGCCTCTTCCGCGAGTTCCCGCCGCACGCAGCGCCGACCGCCGCGCGTGCGCGCCGCCGCCTCGCCGCGAGGACCTCGGCACCCCGACGAGTGCCGCTCCGAGGCCCGCCGCAGCCGAGGCCGCAGCGGACAGCGGCCTCTGCCGCGAGCCTCGGCACCCCGACGATTCGCGCTCCTAGCGCCCGCCGCAGCCGAGGCCGCAGCGGACAGCCGTCCACTGGCGCGTAAGCGCGCCGGCTTCGCTTAGCTGGGTGCCACTGGGGAGGGGAGCCCAAGTTGCCCGTCGGCTGATGACGGCGGAGCCGTTGTGCTGGCCGTGATCGTCGTCGCGGTGCTGCTGTTCACCGGCGGCGGGTCGTCGTACGAGATCAACGCTGACGCTCGACAACGCGAGCCAGCTCGTGAAGGGCAACCAGGTGAAGGTCGGCGGCGTGTCCGGTCGGCAAGGTCGAACTCGATCGACCTGGCCGACGACGGCCGCGCGCGCGTGAAGCTCACGATCGACGACGCGAGGCGTCACGCCGCTGCACACCGGCTCGCGCGCCGAGGTGCGCTCGTCGTCGCTGTCGGGCGTGGCGAACCGCTACGTCGCGCTCACGCCCGGCCCCGTCAACGGCGGCGAGATCGCCGACGGCGGCGACATCCCCGCCGAGGACACGAGCGCCGAGGTCGACCTCGACGAGCTCCTGAACACGCTCGACCCGACGACGCTGCGCGACCTCAAGGCGCTCGTGCGCGGCGGCGCCGACGGGCGTCGAGGGACGCGGCGAAGCAGCTCGGCGCGCGCGATCGAGGCGCTCGACCCGGCGCTGTCCCAGATCACGGCGATCGAGCAGGAGATCCTCCGCGACGAGGACACGTTCACGCGCTTCCTGGTCGAGTCGGCCGACGTGGTCGTCGGCGGTCGGCGTCGCGGCCCGAGCGGCTCGAGCGGCTGGTCGCGCACGGCGCGCGCGACGATGGACGAGCTGGCCGCCGCGCGACGCGAGCCTCGACTCGCTCCTGCGCCGCGCGCCCGACACGCTGCGCCAGGCGAACACCACGCTCGTGAACCTGCGCTCGACGCTGAAGGACGTGGACCCGGCGGTGATCGAGGCGCGCCCGTCGGCGCCGCTGCTGGCCGACTTCCTCGAGCGCCTGCGGCCGGTGGCGCGGCGCGCGCGGCCGGTGGTCGCCGCAGCTGCGCAACACGATCGACCACCAGGGCGGCGACGACCTGCTCGGCGTGCTCGCCGGGCGTGCCGCCGCTCGAGCGCGCCGCGGTGCCGGCGTTCGAGTCGGCGGTCTCGACGGTGAACGACGCGCTGCCGGTGGTGAACGAGCTGCGGCCGTACACGCCCGACGCCGTCGGCGGCCTGTTCAACGGCTTCGGCGGCACGACGGCCGGCTACTACGACGCCAACGGGCGCTACACGCGGATCTCGTTCCAGTCGAACGCCTACTCGCTCCAGGGGATCGGCTCGCTCCTGCCGGTGCCGCCAGAACAACGTGCCGGGCCTGACCGGCTACCGCAAGGGCGTGACGCGCCGCTGCCCGGGCGCCGCGACCCAGTCGGCGCCCGACGGCTCGAACCCGTGCGTGATCGGGGAGCCGACCTGCTCGGCGGAGGACAGCCGCGTGACGCGCCGCCTGGCGACCCTGCTGGTCTGCGTGTGCGGGCTCGCGGCGACGCTGGTCGCGCTGGGCGCAGGCGCGACCGGTGGCGGCGAGCGCGGCTACCGCGTCGACGCGATCTTCGACAACGCCGACTTCCTCGTCCCGGGCCAGGACGTGAAGATCGCCGGCGCGGTGGTGGGCTCGGTGAGCGGCGTGCACCTGACGAAGCGACCACCGGGCGCGCGTGGAGATGCGAGATCGAGGAGGGCTTCGCGCCGTTCCGCGTCCGACGCGAGCTGCACGATCCGGCCGCAGAGCCTGATCGGCGAGAAGTTCGTGGACTGCTAGCCCGGCACGCCGAAGGGCAAGCCGCTCGGCGAGGCGAGGGCGCGCCGACCGTGCCGCTCGCCCGCAACCACTCGCCGGTCGACCTCGACCTCGTGTTCGCGGCGCTGCGCCTGCCCTACCGCCAGCGGCTCGCGCTGCTCGTGAACGAGCTGGGCACCGGGCTCGCCGGGCGCGCCGGAGGACCTGAACGCGGCGATCCGGCGCGCGAACCCCGCGCTCCAGCAGGCCAACCGCGTGCTCGCGATCCTCGACCGCGACCGCGACACGCTCGGCCGCCTGATCGACGCGTCCGACACGGTGATCGGCGAGCTGGCCCGCCACCGCGGCGAGGTGACGAGCTTCATCGGGCGCGCCGACCGGGTGGCGCGCGCGGTCGCCGACCGGCGCGGCGACCTCGGCGAGGCGATCCACCGCCTGCCGCCGCTGCTCGACCAGCTCGAGCCGTCGGCCACCGAGCTCGCCGGGCTCGCGAGCGAGGCGCGCCCGGTCGCGCGCGACCTGCGCGCGGCCGCCGGCGCCGGTGCGCCAGCTGCTCGGCGACCTCGACCCGCTCACCGCACGCCGCGCGGCCGACGCTCGTGGCGCTCGACGAGCTGTCGGTGACCGGCCGCAGCGCGCTGCGCGCGACGCGACCCGGTGGCGCGCAAGCTGCTGCCGGTCGCGCGCCGGCTGCCGGAGGTCGTCGCTGCTCGCGCGGCAGCTGCAACGAGTCGCTCAAGGCAGCGCGGCGTGGTGGAGGGGCTCCAGAGCTTCGTCTACTACGCCACCGCCGCCACCTCGCGCTTCGACCGCTTCTCGCACATCCTGCCGTCGTACCAGATCGCCGGCACCTGCCAGCAGTACGCGACCACGCCCGTCGCCGGCTGCAGCGCCCGCTTCACCGGCGGCGGCGCTGCGGCGAAGACGGCGGCGAAGAAGGCGCAGGCCGCGGAAGAAGCGCAACGGCGCCGGCATCGCGGGCGGCAGCGGACCCGTCGGCGCCGTCCGCTCCGGCACCGCAGCCGAGCTCGCCGGCGCCCGCCACCGCCGGCGCCAGTCGACGCCGCTCCCCGACGCCGTCGGCTCCCGCCGGTGCCCGCAGTGCCCCCGCTGACGACGTCCAGCATGTCCTCGACTACCTGCTCGGCCCATGAGGATCACGAGCGAGCGGCAGGCAACCCGATCCTGATCGGCGCGGTCACGTGCCTGATCACGGTGATCGCCGTGTTCCTCTCCTACAACGCGAACGCGGGGCTGCCGTTCGTGCCGACCTACGACGTGAAGGTGCAGGTGCCGAACGCGGCCGGGCTCGTCGCGGGCAACGAGGTGCGCATGGGCGGCAAGCGCGTCGGCACGATCACGAAGATCGTCGCGCGCAAGGGCGCCGGCGGCACCGACGCTCGCGCAGCTCGACCTGAAGCTCGACAAGACCGCCGAGCCGCTCTACACGAGCGCGCGGGTGACGGTGCGGCCGCGCTCGCCGCTCGGCCTGAAGTACCTCGAGGTCGATGCCCGCACAAGACCGGCGAGAAGCTCGCCGCCGGACGAGACGCTGCCCGCTGCGCCAGGCGGGCAAGGTCGTGGACCTCGACGAGGTGATCAACGCGTTCGACGCAGGGCACGCGGCGCTCGCTCCAGCTCACCGTCGCGGGGCTCGGCGGCGGCCTGGCCGGGCGCGGCGTCGACTTCAACGCCGTGCTCGCGCCGGCGCCGCCGCTCGTGCGCGACGCCGAGAGCGCGTGGCCGCCAACCTCGCCGACCCGCGCACGGGCCTCGACGGCGCGGTCCGCGGCGTGGAGAGCACGGTCGCGGAGCTGGCGCCCGTCGCGTCGCAGCTCGGCTCGCTCGTCGCGGCGAGCGACACCACCGCGGGCGCGCTCGCGTCGGTCAGCGCCCGAGCTGCAGCAGAGATCATCTCGGACTGCCGCCGACCGAGGCGATCGGCGACGCGCGCCCTCGGCGTCGCGCGGCCGGTGCTCCCGACGCGCGCCTGCTCGTGCACGACATCCGGCCGGGCACGCGCGTGCTGGCGAGCGCCGCCACCGACCTGCACGGCGCGATCCGCGATCGGCATCCCGGTGGTGCGGCGCGCGCTCGGGCTGTCGGAGCGGCTGCGCACGGCGCTCGCGGCGGTCGACACGCTCGCCTCCGACCCGCTCACCCGCGGCGCGCTCGACCGGCTGCTGCTCACGCTGCGCTCGGCGCTCCCGACGCTGCGCTTCGTGGTGCCCGGCCCAGACGGTCTGCAACTACCTCGGCCTCTGGACCCGCAACGTGCCTCGACGATCTCCGAGGGCGACGACAGCGGCACCTGGTTCCGCACGCTCGTGGTCGCCGGCGTCGAGGAGTTCACGGCGCGCGCCGACGCCCGCGCCGAACCTGCACCTGAACCCGTACGGCAACACGGCCGCGCCGGGCCAGGAGCGCGAGTGCGAGACCGGCAACGAGCCGTACCTGCCGGGCCAGCGGATCGGCCACGTCGCCCGGCAACCAGGGCCTGAAGACCGAGGACACGAGCCCGCCGGCGGGGGTGGGCGGCCGTGAGGCGCCGCGCGGCGTGTCACCCGCTTCGTCGCCGGCATCGCGGCGATCGTCGTGATCGTGCTCGGCCACCTACCTCGCGTTCGGCGGCAGCGCGCCGTGGCAGCACGACTACGAGATCAAGGCCGTCGTGCAGTCGGCGAACGAGCTGCAGACGCGCTCGCCGGTGCGGATCGCGGGCGTGAACATCGGCAAGGTCAAGAAGGTCGAGCGCGGACCCGGCAACGACCGCGATCGTGACGATGGCGATCGACGAGAGCGCGCTGCCGATCCACGGGACGCGACGCTGAAGATCAGGCCGCGGCTCTTCCTCGAGGGCAACTTCTTCGTCGACCTCCAGCCGGGCACGCCGCAGCGCGCCGAACCTGCCCGAGGGCGGCACGATCCCGCTCGCGCAGACCGCCCTGCCGGTGCAGCTCGACCAGGTGCTGACGACGCTGAAGGCGGGCACGCGCGACGACCTGAAGCTGCTCCTGAAGGGACTCGGCGAGGGCCTCGGCGACGGCCGCGCGCTGCACCGCGTGATCCCGCTGATGGAGCCGGCGTTCCTGCGCACCGCGGTCGTGGCGCGCAGGCGCTCAGGGCCAGAACCCCGGCGACCTGGCCGGGCTTCATCGACAGCGGCGAGAAGGTGTCGCGCGCGCTGGCGTCGCGGCGCCGCCAGCTGCCGGTGCTCGTGACCGGCCTCGACCGCACGCTCACGACGCTCGCGGCGCGGCGGCAGGCGCTCGGCGAGTCGGTCACGCGGCTCGACAGCCTGATGGGCCACG
Source organism: uncultured Actinomycetota bacterium (assembly GCA_963765815.1). GTDB lineage: Bacteria > Actinomycetota > Actinomycetes > BP-191 > BP-191 > DATLNF01. Next base: position 110,476 of record CAVXXT010000004.1, read on the forward strand.
CGCCGGCCGCGTTCGCCGCGCTCGAACAACCTCTTCCCCACCGCGCGCGCCTTCGTGCGCGAGGCGCGGCCGGGCATCCGCGCGCT
>CAVXXT010000005.1:0-218457 GCA_963765815.1 uncultured Actinomycetota bacterium
TGCGATGTCCATTTCTCTCTCCATGGGTGCGACTGGATTAGGTGTTATAATTAGGAATTTGGCGGCGACCGCGCAAGAAAGATAGCGCCTTCAGCTATACCAAAGCCTGGAATCGAAGGACGACGGAAGCGAACCCTGCCGGAAGAATACCGTCGGTTCGTCGTCATAGTCGCCCATTTCGGGATCGCCCGCGTAGAAGGCGACGACGCCGAGCTTGCTTAGCGCCAGCCTCTCCGCCGTTCGAAGCGCACCGTTTTCCGTCTTGCAGGCGATCGGTGCGTCCGCCTTCAGATTGCCGCCGCGGCCGGCGTTGAAGGTTTGCACGAAGTAGCTTGTCTCCCGAGCCATCGGGCCCTCCTTTGAGTGTACAAGGCCGTATCGCGCAATTTCGGAATTCAGGACATCGCCTGCAGCAGGGCTGCAATCTTGATGGTCGCAAAGTTGGAGAAGGTGTCTGAACGGCGTAAGGCAAAATGATCTGATCGCTATGGCGCATCGCCCCGCAGGTGTAGACCACGTTGGGAACGTAGCCTTCGCGCTCGGAGGTTCCGGCTGCAGCAGCGGTTCGAGCGAACGCGCCAGCACCTTGGATGGGTCGTCCTTGTCGAGCAGCGCCGCGCCGATCGAATATTTTCGCACCGGACCGACGCCGTGCGTGAGCAACAGCCAGCCTTCGTCGAGTTCGATCGGTGAACCGCAGTTGCCGATCTGCACGAATTCCCACGGGAATTCCGGCTTCAGGATCGCCTGACCGCCGTCCCATATGTACAGATCGTCCGAATAGATCAGGTAAAGGTTCTCATTGTCCTGGCGTGCGATCATGGCGTATTTGCCGTCGATCCTGCGCGGGAACAGCGCCATGCCCTTGTTGCGCGCGGCGGTACCTCGCAGCGGCGACATGCGAAACGACAGGAAGTCGCGGGTCTCGATCAACTCGGATCGGATCGCCTTGCCGCTATAGGCGGTATAGGTGGCGTAATAGGTCTTGCGGCCGCCGTCGCTGAATTCGACGAAGCGGGCGTCTTCGATGCCGTTCGACTGGGATTCCGTGACCGGAAAGATCACGCGCTCGCTGATGTCCTGCGTCCGGATTGAAGGTGACCTCGACCTCGTCGCCATGCGGCCGGGTACGCGGATGCTCGATCCCGGGGGCTCGAGGCGAGCCGGGCCGTCGGATCGACGGTCAAGCTGCCGTCGGCTGCGATGGTGCCGGCGCGAAACGTCAGCGACGACACATGGCCTTCGCCGACGGCGCGAAGGCTGAGAATGAAGCGCAAGCCGCCTTCCGGCGCGCCCGACTGGTCGGGATGCGGCACGATGCTGGGGTTGAACAGGGCCGAGGCTTCGAACGAATATTCCTAGAGAAAATAGGCGCCGATGAGCTGGCGCTGGACCTTGGAAAATGTGCCGTGCGCGGCAAGGGCATCCTCCATCTCGTCGGCACGGGCCTCGAACGTCTCCAGCAAATTGCGATGCCGGCCCTGGAAATTTTCCAGCACGTCCGCCAGCTGGTGGCCGCGACCGTCGGGTCGAGTGCGAGCACGCGCTCGACGATATGGTTGGCCCGCGTCTTGTCGGTCGGGTTGAGGTCGCGCGGTTCGGTTGCCGGTTTGAACGGGCGCACGATGACGCGCGCGGGGTCGGGGCGCAGATAGAGCGCTTGCCGATTCATGAATGTGGGTTGCGACAAGATGTCCTCGGTTCGGTGGAGGTGAAGTGAATCAGGCGCCGACGGCGCGAAGCGCCACGGGCGGTGTCACGCTGACATTGACGCGCGGCAAGCTGACGAATATCAGCAAGACCGAGCAGATAGGACACGACCGACTCGCCGCCGCGGTTTTCGTTGGCGCGGTCGGGATGCAATCCATCGCGGCAACTGCCGGTCTCGGTATCGACGAGCGCAATCGACAAGTCGTTGCGGCCGAGAAACCAGGCGAAAACGTTGGTTGCGATCGCCTTCCATTCGGCATCCCCTCCGCCCGCCAGGCGGTCAGGCAGGCCGCGATCGTCGCGGTGCCTCCACCGGCTGCTGATCGAACGCGCGAGGCGGTTGGCGAGTTCACCGAAGCCGGCGGTGCCGATGGGGCGGAAATGTCCCATCGAAGTCGTTTGTTGTGTCATCAGCCAACGCAGGGATCGCAATCCGGCAGCGAGGTAATCAGGTGTTTGCGTGGCCATGCCTGTCACCATCAAGGCTTGCGGCAGGCGCGCGTTGTCATACGCCAGGCCTTCCTCGAACCACGTCCAGTCCGGCGTCTCACCGACGCCAGTCCCGACATCAATCGCTCGGCAAGAAAACGTCGTATTTCCCGCGCGCGTGCATCATCGCGAAAACGGCGGCGCCTCCACTGCCCGTCGGCGCCGAGGATCTCGTACTTGTACGCCGACCCCTCGCCGACATCCGGGACGAAGAGCTCCCACACGCCGCTCTCGCCCATCTGCCGCATCGGGTGCGCGCGGCCGTCCCAGAAGTTGAAGTCGCCGACGAGGCGCACGCCGCGGGCATTGGGCGCCCACACCGCGAACGACACGCCGCAGATCTCGCCGTAGTGGCGCACCCGCGCGCCGAGGCGCATCCAGAGGTCCTCGTGCCGGCCCTCGCCGATCAGGTGCAGGTCGACGCTGCCGAGCGTCGGCAGGAACCGGAAGGGGTCGTCCGCGAGGCGCGGCTCACCGTCGGCGTACGTCGCCTCGATCCGGTAGTCGGGCACCTCAGAGCCGGCCACCGTCCCGGCGAAGATGCCGCCCGCGTGGATCTGCTTGAGCGCGATCCGCTCGTCCTTGACGACGACCGCGACCTTCGCCGCGCCCGGACGGAGCGCGCGGATCGTGACCCGCGATCGACCTGGGTGGGCGCCGAGCAGCGCGTGCGGGTCGCGGTGCTCGCCGCGGGTGAGCGCGTCGAGCTGCGCGGACAGCGGCTCAGCCATCGGTGTCGCCCGTCGCGCTCGTCCCGATGATCCGGTCGATCCCGAGCAGCGGGATCGGCAGCCAGGTCGGCCGGTTGCGGGTCTCGTAGACCGTCTCGTAGACCGCCTTGTCCAGCTCGAACGCGCGCAGCAGCACGGCGTCCTTGCGCGGGTCGGTCGAGCTCGCCTCGGCGTAGCCGTCGCAGAACGCCTCGCGGTTGCGCTCGGCCCACTCCGCCGCACGTCGACCCAGGTCACGGCGGCCCGGCTGCTCCGAGAGCAGGTGGCGCGCTGCGTAGTCGAACGACCGCAGCATCCCGGCGATGTCGCGCAGCGGGCTCATCAGGGCTGTGCGGTCGGACAGCGGTCGCGCCGGCTCGCCCTCGAAGTCGAGCACCAGCCACCCGGTGTCGACCCGGAGCAGCTGACCGAGGTGCAGGTCGCCGTGGATCCGCTGCACCGGCACGCTCGCCGACAACGTCGCCACCTCGTCGTACGCCGCGTTGATCGCGTCGGCGCGATCTGCCAGCTCCGGTACGACGTCGATCGCGCTGTCGAGCCGCTCGCGCAGCTGCTGCGCCAGCTTCTTGTGCCGTGCAGCGCCGTACCGGTCGGTCGGCAGGGCTCGGGCCAGGTCCGCGTGCAATGCGGCAACCACTTGTCCGATGCGGCAGGCCTCGCCGGCGAAGTCGCCGCCGACCTCGTCGGCGTGCAGGTCGCCCTCCGCGTAGAGGTCGCGGACGCTCACGACCGCCTGCATCCAGCCGTCGGTGCCAGACCGGTAGAACGGCTGCAGGATTCCGAGCGTCGCGACTGGCTCGGCGGTGGACTCGACCCAGCCGAGGATCGGCGCGATGTGCGGCGAGCCGGCCTCGGTCAGCGCGCGGGTCACCTCGAGGTCGGGGTTGAGCCCGGGCTGGATGCGCCGGTAGAGCTTGAGGATGTAGCGGTCGTCGAACACGACGGAGGAGTTGCTCTGCTCGCCGCCGAGCAGCCGGCCGTCCAACTGCTCGAGGTCGGTCTCACGGGTCTGGAACGACACGCCGTCTACCGACCGGCCGCGGACGAAGGCGTCGAGCAGGGCCGGGGTCACCCCAGGGTCGACCAGCGCGTCGTAGGCGATCGCCGGCTCGTCGGCGCCGATCTCGCCGTACCGACCCGGCTCGACCACGCGGGTCGTCTCGTCGTCGAGCTCGCCGCGACGGATGGCGAGGGGCACCTGGTAGAGCTCGTCGCCGCCGTCGGTGAACGACACCCGCACCAGGAGCAGCCGGATCTCGACCGGCTCACTGGCGAGCTCGGCGTCGAGCTCGACGGTGAGACCGGCGATCTCGCGTCCCTTCGCTGGGAACCACCGCTGCGTCGGCAACGCGGAGGCGAGCGCCGTCTCGAGTGCGGTCATGCCGGCGGCGCCGTCAGCTGGAACCAGTACGAGCCGTGGCCCGCGACGGTGAGCAGGTAGGGCAGCTGCGCCGATCGGCGGGAAGGGAACGCCGCCGAGCAGCTCGCGCGGCGTCATGCCCTCGAAGCGGCGCAGGTCGAGCTCCACCGGCTGCGCGAACCGCGACAGGTTGTTGACGCACAGCACGACGTCGTCGCCGAACTCGCGGACGAAGGCGAGCACGCTCGGGTTGGACGCAGCCGAGCTCCTCGAAGGTGCCGAGCCCGAAGACCGGGTGCTGCTTGCGCACCTCGATCATCCGCTTGGTCCACCACAGCAGGGACGCGCCGTTGCGCGGTCTGCGCCTCGACGTTGATCGCCTGGTAGCCGTAGACCGGGTCGAGCAGCACGCGGCAGGTAGAGCCGCGCGTAGTCGGCCTGCGAGAAGCCGGCGTTGCGGTCCGGCGTCCACTGCATCGGCGTGCGCACGCCATCGCGGTCGCCGAGGTAGATGTTGTCGCCCATGCCGATCTCGTCGCCGTAGTAGAGGACCGGCGATCCGGGCAGCGACAGCAGCAGCGTCGTGAACAGCTCGATCTGGTCGCGGCTGTTCTCGAGCAGCGGAGCGAGCCGCCGGCGGATGCCGACGTTCGCCTTCATCCGCGGGTCCTTGGCGTACTCGGCGTACATGTAGTCGCGCTCTTCGTCGGTCACCATCTCGAGCGTGAGCTCGTCGTGGTTGCGCAGGAAGATGCCCCACTGGCAGTTGGGCGGGATCGCCGGGGTCTGGGCGAGGATCTCGCAGATCGGGTAGCGCGACTCGCGGCGCACCGCCATGAACAGCCGCGGCATCAGCGGGAAGTGGAACGCCATCTGGCACTCGTCGTCGTCGCCGAAGTACTCGACGACGTCGCTCGGCCACTGGTTCGCCTCGGCGAGCATCACCCGGTCGTCGTACGCCGCGTCGACCTCGCTTGCCGCACCCGCTTGAGGTACTCGTGGGTCGGCTGGAGGTTCTCGCAGTTCGTGCCCTCCTCCTCGAACAGGTAGGGCACCGCGTCGAGCCGGAAGCCGTCGATGCCGAGGTCGAGCCAGAACCGCAGCACCTCGATCATCGGTGTCCTGCACGGCCGGGTTCTCGTAGTTGAGGTCCGGCTGGTGGCTGAAGAAGCGGTGCCAGTAGTACTGCTGGCGGACCGGGTCCCAGGTCCAGTTCGACTTCTCGGTGTCGATGAAGATGATCCGAGCGTCGGCGTACCGCTCGTCGGTGTCGCTCCACACGTACCAGTCGCCGTGCGGGCCGTCCGGGTCCGACCGCGACGACTGGAACCACGGGTGCGCGTCGCTGGTGTGGTTCATGACCAGGTCCGCGATGATCCGGATCCCGCGGGCGTGCGCCGCGTCGACGAGCTCGACGAAGTCGCCGATCGTGCCGAACTCCGGCAGCACCGTCAGGAAGTCGCTGATGTCATATCCACCATCCCTCAGGGGGGACTGAGTAGATGGGCAGCAGCCAGATGCAGTCGACGCCGAGCCACTGCAGGTAGTCGAGCTTGTCGATCAGCCCGCGGATGTCGCCGGTGCCGTCGCCGTTGGCGTCGGCGAACCCGCGGATCAGCACCTCGTAGAAGACCGCCCGCTTGTACCACTGCGGGTCGCTGTGACCGGCGTCGTCGATCGCGTTGAGCGCTGAGCTCACAGCGGTGTCACCGCGAAGACGTGCGCAGGCTCGTGGCCGGGGTCGAGCCGGACGTAGTTGTCCGGGCCGTGCCAGACGTACCAGGTGTCGGCGATCTCGTCGCGCACCTCGAAGCTCTCGTGCGGCTCGAGTCCCAGCTCCGCCATGTCGAGGTGCACGACGGTCTCTCGCGCGTGGTGCGGGTCGGTGTTGACGATGACCAGCACGACGTCGTCGCCGTGCTTCTTCGAGTAGGCCAGGATCGCGTCGTCGTCGGTGCGGTGGAAGCGGATGTTGCGCAGCCAGTGCAGGGACTCGTGACGTCGGCGGGTGCTCGTTGAGCCGGGTCAGGTACGGCGTGAGCCCGGGCGTGGACCAGTCGCGCGGCCGGTACTGGTATTTCTCCGAGTCGAGGTACTCCTCGCTGCCCTCGCGGACCGCGGTGCCCTCGAACAGCTCGAATCCGGAGTAGACGCCCCAGGACGGCGACATGGTCGCGGCGAGCGCGGCCCGGATCTTGAACGCCGGCGGCCCGCCGTACTGCAGGTAGGCATGCAGGATGTCCGGCGTGTTGACGAAGAAGTTGGGTCGCATGTAGTCGGCGAGATCGGTGTGCGCGAGCTCGCGCAGGTACTCCTCGAGCTCCCACTTCGCGTTGCGCCAGGTGAAGTAGGTGTAGGACTGGGTGAAGCCGATCTTGGCCAGCGTCTGCATCATCGGCGGCCGGGTGAACGCCTCCGACAGGAAGATGACGTCGGGGTGGGCGGCCTTCACGTCGGCGATCAGCCACTCCCAGAAGTTGAGCGGCTTCGTGTGCGGGTTGTCGACGCGGAAGATCTCGACGCCGTGGTCGATCCAGTGCTGCACGACGCGGCGGACCTCGGCGTACAGGCCATCGGGGTCGTTGTCGAAGTCGAGCGGGTAGATGTCCTGGTACTTCTTCGGCGGGTTCTCCGCGTAGGCGATCGAGCCGTCGGCCCGCTTCGTGAACCACTCCGGGTGCGCGGTCACCCACGGGTGGTCGGGGCTGCACTGCAGTGCGAGGTCGAGCGCGATCTCCATCCCGAGCTCGCGCGTCCGCGCGACGAACGCGTCGAAGTCGGCGAGGGTGCCCAGGTCGGGGTGGACCGCATCGTGGCCGCCGTCCGCGCTGCCGATGGCCCACGGGCTGCCCGGGTCGTCCGGACCCGGCTCGAGCGTGTTGTTCGGGCCCTTGCGGAAGGCTGTGCCGATCGGGTGGATCGGCGGCAGGTAGACGACGTCGAAGCCCATCTCGGCGATCGCGTCGAGCCGCTTCATCGCCGTGCGCAGCGTGCCGCTGCGTCCCGGCGCCGCGCCCTCGGAGCGCGGGAAGAACTCGTACCAGGACCCGTAGAGGGCACGCGCGCGGTCGACGTTGATCGCGAGCTTCTCGCCGACCGTCACCAGCCGGCGCAGCGGGTAGCGGCCGAGCACGTCGCGGACATCCGGTCCGAGCACGACGGACAGCGCGGCATCGACGTCACCGCCGTCACCCTCTCCGCGCAGCGCCTTGATCGCCGACTCGAAGGCCGCGCGGTACGGCGCGGTGCGCACACCCTTGGGCACAGCGGACAGCGCCGCCTCGAACAGCAGCGCGCCCTCCTCGAGCTCCAGCGCGACGTCCTGGCCGGCGGCGTGCTTGAGGTCGATGCCGTGCTGCCAGGTCGCGATCGGGTCGGCGTACCCCTCGATCGCGAACGACCACCGGCCCGGCGCGTCGACCGTGACCTCGGCGACGTAGCGGTCGAGCCCGACGTGGCGCATCGGGATGCGCCGCGCCTTGCCGCCCCCCTTGCCGCTCTCGGGCGCACGGAGGAGCACGCTCGCGCCGATGAGGTCGTGCCCCTCGCGGAACACCGTCGCCTCGACGGGGAACGTCTCGCCGACCACGGCCTTCGCCGGCCACCGCCCGCAAGAGACCTGTGGGCGGACGTCAGAGATCACGATGCGACCGATCACGCTGGCCAACCTACCCCGCTCCCCGGAGCGGAAAAGTGCCCGGTAAGGTCGCCCGTATGAAGGCGCTGCGTCGGTTCACGGTCCGTACCCGACTGCCGGAGCCACTGCTCCCGCTCGGGGAGCTGGTGATGAACCTGCGGTGGTCGTGGCACGCGCCCACGCAGGACCTCTTCTCCACCGTCAGTCCCGACGTGTGGGAGGCGGTGCACCACGACCCGGTCCGGCTGCTCGGCGAGGTGCCGGCCGAGCGGATGGATGCGCTCGCTACGGACAGTGACTTCCTCGGTCGGCTGGCCACGGCGCACGCCGACCTGCAGGACTACCTGACGCGACCGAAGTGGTACCAGTCGCTCGAGGGCGCCCCCACGTCGATCGCCTACTTCTCCCCGGAGTACGGCATCACCGAGGTGCTGCCGCAGTACTCCGGCGGACTCGGCATCCTGGCCGGCGACCACCTCAAGACCGCGAGCGACCTCGGTGTGCCGATCATCGGCGTCGGGCTGCTGTACCAGCGCGGGTACTTCCGGCAGACCCTGTCCGCCGACGGCTGGCAGCTCGAGCACTATCCGGCGCTCGACCCGCACGGGCTGCCCGTGACGCAGGTGACCGGCGCGGACGGCGTACCGCTGCGAGTGACGGTGGGCCTGCCCGGGGGCGGCACGCTCGCCGCGCAGGTCTGGCGCGCGCAGGTCGGACGGGTGCCGCTGCTGCTGCTCGACTCCGACATCGAGGACAACGCACCCACCGAGCGCGAGGTCACCGACCGCCTCTACGGCGGCGGCACCGACCACCGGCTGCTGCAGGAGATGCTGCTCGGCATCGGGGGAGTGCGCGCGCTGACGGCGTACGGCGCTGCCCCCGAGGTGTTCCACACCAACGAGGGGCACGCCGGCTTCCTCGGCCTCGAGCGGATCCGCGTCCTCGTCGAGCAGCAGTCGCTCGACTTCGACACCGCGCTCGAGGTGGTGCGCGCAGGCACTGTCTTCACGACGCACACGCCGGTCCCGGCCGGCATCGATCGGTTCCCGCGCGAGCTGATCGAGCGCTTCTTCGGCGGTGACAACGCCGCACCCGGCGTACCGGTCGAGCGGATCCTCGAGCTCGGTGACGAGCCGGGCGGCGACGGCTCGGTCTTCAACATGGCCTACATGGGACTGCGCCTGGCGCAGCGGGCCAACGGGGTGAGCCGGCTGCACGGCGAGGTGTCACGCGAGATGTTCGCCGGGCTGTGGCCTGGCTTCGACCCGCCCGAGGTGCCGATCCGGCACGTCACCAACGGCGTGCACGCGCCGACCTGGGTGGCGCGGCCGATCATGGAGCTCGCGCAGGATCGCGACGTCTCGGACTCCGCGCAGTCGTGGGACTCGATCGAGGGCGTCTCCGACCAGACGGTGTGGGAGCTCAAGCGCACCCTGCGGTCCGGGCTCGTCGACGAGGTGCGCCGGCGGGTGCGCGAGTCGTGGCTGACCCGCGGCGCCAACTCCGCCGAGCTGCGCTGGACGGACACAGTCTTCGACGCCGACGTCCTCACCGTCGGGTTCGCGCGCCGGGTGCCGTCGTACAAGCGGCTGACCCTCATCCTGCGCGACCGCGATCGGCTGCGACGACTCCTGCTCGACCCGCAGCGGCCGATCCAGCTGGTCATCGCGGGCAAGGCGCACCCGGCCGACGACGGCGGCAAGCTGCTGGTGCAGGAGATCGTGCGGTTCGCCGACGAGGCCGACGTCCGCCATCGCATCGTCTTCCTGCCCGACTACGACATCGGCATGGCGCGACACCTGTACGCGGGCTGCGACGTCTGGCTCAACAACCCGCTGCGGCCGCTCGAAGCGTGCGGCACGTCCGGGATGAAGGCCGCGCTCAACGGCGGGCTCAACCTGTCGATCCTCGACGGCTGGTGGGACGAGCTCTACGACGGCAGCAACGGCTGGGCGATCCCGTCGGCCGGCACGCTGGTCGACGCCGAGCGTCGGGACGACCTCGAGGCGAAGGCGATCTACGAGCTGATCGAGACCGCGGTGCTGCCGCAGTTCTACCAGCGCGACGCGGCCGGGATCCCGAATCGCTGGACCGCGATGGTGCGGCACACCCTGCGCAGTCTCGGTCCGGCCGTGCTGTCGACGCGGATGCTGCGCGACTACGTCAACGACCTCTACACGCCGGCCGCCGTGAGCAGCCGGGAGATGTCGGCGGACGGTGACGCGCGGGCGCGATCGCTGGCGGAGTGGCGGCGTGCTGTCGTCAAGGCCTGGCCGTCGGTCGCGGTGCGCCATGTCGAGTCCTCGGGCGTGGGCGACAGCCCCGAGCTGGGCTCGCGGCTCACCGTGCGCGCGGTCGTCGACCTCGGTGCGCTGCGACCGGAGGACGTGGAGGTGCAGGCGGCGTACGGCCGGGTCGACGAGTCCGACCAGATCGCGTCGGCGGTCGTCGTACCGCTCGCTGTCGCGGGTGACCACGGCAACGGCGAGTGGCGCTACGAGGGCGAGCTGCCGCTGCGGCACACCGGCCCGGTGGGCTACACCGTGCGCGTGCTGCCCCGCCACGAGGCCCTGGTCAGCTCCGCCGAGCTCGGCCTCGTCACCTCCGCCTGACCCCGCGCCGCACCCCGAACGAAACGCGACCGGGTCGCGAAACTTCCACTCCCACGCACGGGCTGCGACCCGGTCGCGTTGTGAACTGGGAGTTCACAGTCCCGGGGCGCGAACCGCGGGCTTGAGTACGCCGGCGTCCACGAGCCGCTGACGCTCCGCGCGGATGCGTTGCAGCTCGTCTGCGACTACTTGCGGCATCCGCCGCGTCCGGCCGCTGCGCAGGCGGACGACGACCCATCCGTCTGCGGTGAGTGCCAGGTCGAGCGCCTCGTCGGCCTCGCGCGTGCCGTCGTCGTCGTGCACCGGTCCGTCGATCTGGTAGCAGATCCGCAGCAGCGGGTCGCACGCGTCGAGCCAGTGGACACGACCTGCGATGACAGTCGGGAACTGCCGCTCGAAACCGCCGAACCCGGCCGCCGTCAGCCACTCGTAGTGGTCCATCTCGCGACCGGAGTGGCTCCCCCCAACCGCCAGCGTGAGGGTGGCGATCAGCTCCTCGCGCCGGTGCAGCTTAGGCACGCGGGCGGCGACGCCGAGGAGCCGCGCCTCCGTGGACCGTCGGCGTCGGAACACCTCGGCGATCAACCCGCGCCGCTGCGTGGCCTTCGGCATGACGTCGAACGTGTCGACGATCGTCCGGTCGAGGGCGGTCACCCGGAATCCGGCACGCTCGCTCCGGTCCTGATCGGCGAGCGTCTCGATCCGGTGGATGACGTAGCCAGGTTGCGGTCGGGGGTTGTGGTTGCGGTCGAGGTGGACGTGCAGCTCGTCCGGCAGAGTCACGCCGAGGCCCCAGAGCTGGGCAGCGTCGTAGTGACTCAGGACCGCGCACGGAGGCAGCCAGAGCAACGCCGCCGTACGCCGCTGATCACGGCTCAACGTCATCCGCGGGAACAGCGCCACGACACCAGGGAGCGGTCGCCACCAGGTTCCGCGTGCGACCCGCCGCGCGATGGTGGCTTCGGGGACCCCGCTGGAGATGAGGTCACGGAGCGGCGTCAAGCCCAGTCGGTGGGCGACGAAGTCGCTGGGCAGCGCGGTCATGGCGACGAGGGTGGCGGATCGCGGGACCAGTGCGCTCGCCGCCTGTGGACAACGTTGCCGTCGCGGCGACTGAAATGCGACCGGGTCGCGGACCGTGCGCAGGAATGGAAGTCTTGCGACCCGGTCGCGATTCGTTGGGGCTCAGGGTCGGGCGCGGCCGGTGCCGGAGAGGGCGGTGGCGATCTCGGCTCGGGTACGACGGAGCGAGTCCAGGACGGAGTCGAGCGAGGCGCGGTCGATGCCGCCCCGCGCCGCAGTCGACATCACCTCGGCGTGGAACGTCCGCAGCTCGCGCTGCAGCTCGCGCAGCTCGCGGCGAGGGACGGGGTCGGCGACCGGGGTACGACGGCCGTCCCGTCGTACGTCCTTGGTCGCCTGCTTCAGCTCGGCCTTGAGGTCGCGGACCGACGCGCGCACGTCGTCGCGCACCTCGCGGGCGATCTCGCGCGACGACCCGACGACCTGCGCCTCGACGTCGCCGAGCTCGCCGACGCGTGACCGCAGCTCGGCGCGCCCGGCGTCGGTGAGGTGGAACGTACGGCGTCCGCCTTCGTCCTCGCTCGCCGCCACCAGGCCATCGGCCTCGAGCCGCGCGAGCCGCGGGTAGATGGTGCCGGCCGACGGCGTGTAGAGACCGAGGAACCGGTCCTCCAGCTCCTTCATGAGCTCGTAGCCGTGGCGCGGCTGCTCGTCGAGCAGCTTGAGCAGGTAGAGCCGCAGCGCGCCGTGGCCGAAGACCGGGCTCACTGCGCCGGCTGTGACGACGCGGCGCCGGCCAGCAGCGAGACGTCGCCGGAGACGGTGCGCACCCGCAGCTCGCCGGCCCCGGTGCCGATGACTCCGGTCAGCGTTCGCTTCGCCGGCGCGCGGCCTTCCGACAGCCCGACGTACGCCGAGGTCAGCGTGCCGGACACCGAGCCGACGTCGACCGTGGTCGAGAGGTCGTCGGGCAACCGCATCGTGACGTCGCCGGACACCGCGTCGGCGCGCAGCTCCCCGCCGGGGGAGAGGTCGACGTCGAGGGTGAGATCGCCGGAGACGCTCCTGGCGCGCACCCGGCCGCTGCTGCCGCCGGCCAGCGTGAGGTCGCCGGACACCGTCTTGAAGTCGAGGTCGCCGGAGAGCGAGACGGCCTCGAGGTCCCCGCTGACCGTCTCCGCGTCGACGTCGGCGGTGATGCCGTCGAGAGTCACGTCGCCCGAGACGCTGCGCACCGATGTGGACGCGGTCAGCCCCGACACCACCGCGGACGCCGACACGACGCCGAGACTCAGCGGCGCGCTCGCCGGCATGGCGAGGGAGAGCGCCGCCGAGCGGTGGCCGCGGTGAGTCACGAACGACAGCAGCCCGCCCCACGTGAGATCGGGATGGGTGATCTCGAGCACCCCGTCGACCAGCGAGACCAAGAGGCCGTCTCCGTCGACCTTGTGCACCTCCAGCCGCGCCGGTCCGTCGGTGGCGGTGATGGCGACCTCGCCGGCCACGAGCCGCACGCGCACCTCGCGCACGTCATCGAGAGTGAGGTCCTGCGGGCCCTCGATCGTCCACTCCGCCATGTGCGCTCCCTGTACTCGCTGTAGGCCGATGATCGCGATATATCGCGTCTGAGATTCACGATATATCGCGAGTCGCGCCCTGTCCAGAGGGGGTCAGCGCACCGCGCGGAGCAGCACCGCAGAGTGCGGCGCGAGGGGCACGGCTTCGCCAGCGGCGTACGTCGACGAGGCCGGCAGCGTCGCGTCGCTCGCCAGCACCACGGCGTACGACGAAGCCCACGGCGAGCCCGGCAGGACGAAGCCGGCGTCGTCGTCGCCGGCGTGCAGGCAGAGCAGGAAGCTGTCGTCGACGACGCGCTCTCCGCGCGGACCACGCGCGTGGATCTGGTCGCCGTCGAGGAACATGCCGAGCGTCCGCGAGGTCGCGGTCCAGTCGGCGTGGGTCAGCTCGCGTCCGTCCGCTGTCAGCCAGCCGATGTCCTTCGCCGCGCCGGCCTCGCCGCCGTCGGCGACCTGATCGGGACGGCCGAGGAAGAACGAGCGCGGTCGGAAGACCGGGCGCTCGCGGCGTACCGCGAGCAGCGCGCGGGTGAACTCGAGCAGCGCGCGGTCGGCGTCGTCGAGGTCCCAGTCGACCCACGACACGTCGTTGTCCTGGCAGTAGGCGTTGTTGTTGCCGCGCTGTGTGCGGCCCATCTCGTCGCCGGCGACCAGCATCGGCACCCCGGTCGACAGCACCAGCGTCATCAGCAGGTTGCGCTGCTGACGGCATCGCAGCTCGACAACAGCAGCGTCGTCGGTGTCGCCCTCGACGCCGCAGTTCCACGAGCGGCTGTGGCTGTCGCCGTCGCGGTTGCCCTCGCCGTTGGCCTCGTTGTGCTTGTGCTCGTACGAGACGAGATCGCGCAGCGTGAAGCCGTCGTGCGCGGTCACGAAGTTGATGGACGAGTGCGGGCGCCGGCCGTCGCCGTGGAAGAGGTCGGACGAGCCGGAGAGGCGGTAGGCGAGCTCGGCGACACCCGGCTCATGACCACTCGCGTCCGGTCCGCGCCAGAACTCGCGCACGGTGTCGCGGTAGCGGCCGTTCCACTCCGCCCACGGCGGCGGGAAGTTGCCGAGCTGGTAGCCGTCCTCGCCGATGTCCCACGGCTCGGCGATCAGCTTGACCCGGCTCACCACCGGGTCCTGCTGGACGAGGTCGAAGAAGGCGGCCAGCCGGTCCACCGCGTGGAAGGAGCGGGCGAGGGCCGCGGCGAGGTCGAAGCGGAAGCCGTCGACGTGCATCTCGGTGACCCAGTAGCGCAGCGAGTCCATCATCATCTGCAGCACGAACGGGTTTCGCGCGTTGAGGGTGTTGCCGGTGCCGGTGTAGTTGGCGTACCGCCGCGCGTCGCCGTCGAGCAGCTTGTAGTAGGCGCCGTTGTCGATCCCGCGGAAGCACAGCGTCGGGCCGAGCTCGTCGCCCTCAGCGGTGTGGTTGTAGACGACGTCGAGGATCACCTCGATGCCGGCCGCGTGCATCGCGCGGACCATCGCCTTGAACTCGCCAACCTGCTCGCCGCGCTGGCCGGAGGCGGCGTACGCCGCATGCGGCGCGAAGTAGCCGATCGAGTTGTAGCCCCAGAAGTTGGTGAGGCCGCGTCGCATCACTGACGGCTCGGTGACGAAGTGGTGCACCGGGAGCAGCTCTACTGCGGTCACGCCGAGCGACGTCAGGTGCTCGATCACCGCCGGCTGCGCGAGCCCGCGATAGGTGCCGCGCAGGTCCGGCTCGACGTCGGGGTGGCGCATCGTGAAGCCGCGCACGTGCAGCTCGTAGATGACCGTGTCGGCCCACGGCACGTCGGGCGCGCTGTCGTCGCCCCACGGGAACGCGTCGTGCACGACGACCGAGCGCGGCACGTACGGCGCGGAGTCGCGGTGGTCCTGCACCAGGTCGTCGCGGCCGGCGGGATAGCCGAAGATCGCGTCGTCGAGAACGAGGTCGCCCTCGATCGCGCGCGCGTAGGGATCGAGGAGCAGCTTCGAGGAGTTCCACCGCGCGCCCCAGGCGGGGTCGAAGGGGCCGTCGCAGCGGAACCCGTACCGCTGGCCAGGCCCGACGTGCGGCACGTAGCCGTGCCACACGTGGTTGGTCAGCTCCTCGAGCGCGAGCCGGTGCTCCGCGCCGCTGTCGTCGTACAGGCACAGGTCGACCGCTTCGGCGCCGTCGGAGAACAGCGCGAAGTTGGTGCCCTCGCCGTCCCACGTCGCGCCGAGTGGAACGGCGGAGCCGGGCCAGGGGACCTTCGCGTAGTCGGTCATCCGGTGAGTGCTATCAGACGCCGGCGGCCGGGCGCGCGCGCCGCCGGCGCTCGGGCGGGATGAAGGCGGCGAGCGACCCTTGCCGCGGCGGCGGTGTGCTCTGTCCGCGCTGGCGGCGCTCGAGCATCGCGTGCACCACGAGGGCGTTGCGCAGCAGCTCGGCGAAGTCGTCCGGCGCGGTGAGCAGCCAGCCGTGCCGGCCCTTGACCGTCTCCGGCGGGAGGGCGGCGGTGACGGAGGAGAACGCGCCGGGTGTGATCAGCCGGTCGCGGTCGCCCCAGATGAACAGCACCGGCAGTCCGTCGTCGATCAGCGCCTGCGCCTCCTCGGCGAGGTCGGCGCCGAGCGCGAGCCGGGCCGACCGCATCATCGACAGCGGATGACGGACGGCGCACGGCACGAAGTCCCGGACCGCACCGACGACGAGTCGTTGCACGGCGCGCGGGTGCAGCTCGCGGACGCTGCGCGGGTCGACCTCGACGGCGACCGCGAGCGCCCACTGCCACCACGGCCGTGACGTCATCGCCGCGAACCGCCGCGGCCGTGCCGTCGCGACCTCGGCCGGCGGGGATCCGCCGACCGTGTTGAGCAGCGTCAGCGACCGCACCAGGTCCGGCCGGTCGGAGGCGAGCTGCAGCGCAACGCCCCCGCCCAGGGAGTGGCCCATCAGGAACACCGGGTGGGGCAGGTCCAGGTGGTCGAGGAGAGCGGCGATGCGATCGGCGTACGCCGGCATCGTGAGCTCGCCTGGCAGGGGAGTGCTGGCGCCGAAGCCGGGGAGCGACGGCGCGATGATCCGCACACCGGCGGTGACCAGGCGCGAGAGAGCATCGGTGTAGGTGCGCGGCGTCAGCCCCCAGCCGTGCAGGAAGACGACCGGCTCACCCTCGCCGCACTCGACGTACTCCACCAGGTCGCCGTCGAGGTCGGCACAGTGCCACCGCGGTGTAACCCCCGTGCGCACAGCGCTCGCCACGTCACCTCGCTCCGTGATCGGCCCCCTGTGGCAGGGTACCGACGTGCCGACGCAGACGAGACCCGAACGCGCAGGTCGGATCCGAGTGTCGTGCCGGTAGTCGTCACAGGCGCGGACACGCCGATCGGCGAGCTGGTCGTCGCGGCCCTGGTCGGGCAGGGACTCGACCTGCGGGCGACGGTCGACGACCGCGCGCTCGTCCCGGGCCTCGTTGCGCTAGGGGTGAAGACCGCGGTGTCCGACCTGGTCGACACCGAGCGTTTCGGCGCGGTGCTGGAGGACGCGCATACCGTCATCCACCTCCGCGGGTCGCACGCGGGCGAGGTGCTCAACGGGATCGACGACGTCCTGGCGGCGGCGCCGGACAGCGGAGTCACCCGGATCGTCACGATTGCCGGACTCACCGGGGCTGCGCCCGCTCATCCAGCGCTGTCGCGGCTGGACGGGAGCGAGTACGACACGGTCGTGCTGCACGTCGGCGTCGTGCTCGCGCCCCTCGACGACCCTCGCGCGGAGCTGCCGTCGCTCCCCGACGCGGATGCCCAAGTCGCGCCGCTCTGGATCGGCGACCTGGTCGCGGCACTGGTCGAGGCGGACCGGCTGCGTGCCCTGCACGGGCACCTGCACGTCGACGCGGTCGGGTCCGACGTCGTCACCGCCGGCGAGCTGATGCGGCTGCTCGGCGTGCCGGCCCGGGCGCCGGCCGCCGAGTCCGGGGGGTCGACGCCGGCGCTGGTGGGCGACCTCGGCGCCGCACTCCACGACCTGCTCGGCGTCGTACCGCGCCCGCTCGACGAGGCCGTCCGGCTGGCGCTGTCCGGCTTGTAGGCTGACCGCTCGCTCTGCTCATCGCCGCAGGAGGCGCCCCGTGCCCGAGTTCGTCCGTCTCGACGTCGCCGACGGGATCGGGACGATCCGCCTCGAGCGCCCCCCGATGAACGCCATCAACCGCCAGCTGACCGCTGAGCTGCTGGTCGCGGCGCGCGACGCGGCTGACCGCGACGACGTGCGCGCCGTCGTCCTCTACGGCGGGCCGAAGGTGTTCGCGGCCGGCGCGGACATCAAGGAGATGTCGTCGCTCGGCTACACCGAGATGCAGGCTGTCTCCGGCGGTCTGCAGGACGCGCTCAACGCGGTCGCGCGGATCCCGAAGCCGACCGTGTCGGCGGTGACCGGCTTCGCGCTCGGCGGCGGCTGCGAGCTCGCGCTCTGCACCGACTTCCGCATCTGCGGCGACAACGCCAAGCTCGGCCAGCCTGAGATCCTGCTCGGCGTCATCCCCGGCGCCGGCGGGACGCAGCGGCTGCCGCGGCTGGTCGGCCTCTCGAAGGCGAAGGACATCATCTACACCGGGCGCTTCGTCGCCGCCGACGAGGCGCTGTCGATCGGCCTGGTCGACCGCGTGGTCGCACCCGACGACGTCTACCCGGCGGCCGTCGAGATGGTGACCCGGTACGCCGAAGGCCCGGCGTACGCACTGCGTGCTGCCAAGGAGGCGATCGACGTCGGCACCGAGGTGTCACTCGAGGCCGGCCTGGCGATGGAGCGCACGCTCTTCGCCGCGCTCTTCGCGACCGAGGACCAGAAGCTGGGCATGGCGTCGTTCATCGAGAGCGGCCCCGGCAAGGCGAAGTTCGTCGGGCGGTAGAGCAATGGACGCGAAGCAGGCCAACATCGTCTACCACGACTACGAGGCCGAGCAGTACGACGAGAAGTGGTCGATCAGCTACGACGAGCGCTGCATCGACTACGCGCGTGACCGCTTCACGAAGATCGCGGGTCGCGACGGCTGGCCCTACCCGAAGGTGCTGGAGATCGGCTGCGGCACCGGGTTCTTCACGCTGAACCTCATGCTCGCCGGCGTCATCGGCGAGGCGTGGGTCACCGACATCTCGCCGGGCATGGTCGGCGTCGCCGAGCGCAACGCTGCGCAGCTGGGGCTCGCCGTGCAGGGCAAGGTCTGCGACGCCGAGACGCTGCCGTTCGACGACGCGACGTTCGACCTCGTGATCGGACACGCGGTGCTGCACCACATCCCGGACGTCGAGCTGGCTCTGCGCGAGGTGCTGCGCGTGCTGAAGCCCGGTGGCCGGTTCGTCTTCGCCGGCGAGCCGACGACGCTCGGCGACCGGGTCGCGCGCAAGCTGTCCCATGCGACGTGGCTGCTCACGACGCGTGCGACGCGGCTGCCGGTGCTCTCGGCGTGGGGCAGGCCGACCGACGAGCTGAAGGAGTCGTCGGCGGCGGCGGCGTTGGAGTCGCAGGTCGACCTGCACACGTTCGTGCCGCGCGAGCTCGCGAGGCTCGCAGTCTGCGCCGGCGCGGCCGACGTGCGCGTGGAGACCGAGGAGCTGACCGCCGCGTGGTTCGGCTGGCCGGTGCGGACGATGGAGGCGGCGATCCGTCCGGAGCGGCTCGGCTACCGCTGGCGGTTCTTCGCCTACCGCTCCTGGCAGCGCCTCTCCTGGCTCGACGACACCCTGCTCGCGCGCGTCGTACCCCCCGGCCTCTTCTACAACGCCCTCGTCACCGGCCTCCGCCCCTCCTAGCCCCCCCGACTTCACCCACTCCCACGTCGGAAATCGGTGCGAAATCGCCCGATTCCCGACGTGGGAGTGGGTGAAGTGAAGTGTCAGGCGGTACGAAGGGCGGCTGAGCGCGCGAACGCGCGCCGGATCCGGGCGACGACGGCGTCCGGATTGTTGAACAGTTCGCTCCATGTCCACCGCACGACAATGAATCCCGCGTTTTCGAGTCGTTCCTGGCGAAGCTTCTCGGCCCAGAGCGTTGGATCGTCGTCGAGAATGGAGGCGTACTTCACTCGCCCGTCGGCCTCGCCGATGACGCCGTACTCCTCCCAGAAGAAGTCGACCCTGCCGATCGCGCCGTCGGCATCACCGAGCACCACCTGAGGTCGAGGCATCGGGAGGTCGCTGTCGCGGAAGAGAACGCGGGAGACGCTCTCCAATGGAGACTCGCACAGCGGCTCGGCAAACTCGATCACCGCGAGAGCGCGGCGGCGCCCGGGCCATCTCGGGCAGTCATCGGCAATGCCGACGAGCTCCCGCACCGATGTCATCGACCGGTGCAGCGCGCTGTCGGCGGACACGACGCCCGCACGGAAAGCCGAGGTTCGGGCGAGATCGAACACTGTGCGCGGAGGTGTCGTCAGGCGCACACCGTCGATCTCGCCGATGTGATGAGCAGGAAGCGCTGAGCGCAGCGCCCGTACCCCAGGCAACGCGACCGGGGTGCGGTCCATCGCCGCTGGCCGGGTGAGATCAACGCGGTTGAACCGCGGCCCGAGGAGCGCGATGTTCTGCAGGACGGCGGCGGTCTGGTGACTTGCCGCGGCGTCTTCGCCCAGTCGAGCGATGGCAGCGGCCGTGCGAACGGCGAGCTCGTCACGCGACGCCTCCTGGCTGACATCGAGGTACACGCCGCGCCGCAGCACCAGCCACTCGCCGGATCGCACCTTCCAGTCGATCTCGGCGGCCGACATCCCGGCCGCGAGGGCATCGGATCGCGTGAACACTCGCGCCAAGTCCATGCCGGCAAGCGTCCCGCCGTCGGGCTCTACCGCGCTCGCGTTGTCCACAGCCCGCCCCGTCGCGACTTCACCCACCCCCACGTCGGATTTCGGCCCGAATTGGCGCCGCGGACGACGTCCAGGTGGGTGAAGTCGGGGTTCTGGGGGCGTCGGTAGGGTGAGGGGCGTGGCCAGGGACCCGCGGCAGGCGCGCTACATCACCGTCGCGTCGCTGCGCTGGGTCTGGCGCAACCGCGCGTTCACGCCCTGGTACGTCGTCCGCTACTGGCGCTTCTTCGTCTGGCGCGCGCGCAACCGGCACATCGTCACCGAGGGCTTCATCTTCTTCGGCAAGGACGTCGAGCTCTACGCCCGCAAAGGGTTCGGCCGGATGGTCGTCGGCAAGTGGGTGCACATCGGCAGCGGCAACGCGATCCGCTGCCACGAGGGCAATCTGCGGATCGGCGACAAGTGCGTCTTCGGCAAGGACAACACCGTCAACTGCTACCTCGACATCGAGTTCGGCACTGCCGCGCTCGCGGCCGACTGGGTCTACATCTGCGACTTCGACCACGTCTTCGACGACATCCACGTGCCCATCAAGGACCAGGGCATCGTCAAGGAGCCGGTGCGCATCGGCCCCGATGTGTGGATCGGGGAGAAGGCCAGCATCCTCAAAGGCGTGACGATCGGGCAGGGCTCGGTCATCGCCGCGCACGCTCTGGTGAACAAGGACATCCCGCCGTACGCCGTCGCCGTCGGCACTCCCGCCCGGGTCGTGCGGAACCGACTCGACGACTACCACGCGGCGGAGGCGAAGCGGCTCGCGCACGCCGACATCGCGCGAAAGGTCAGCGTGGCCAAGGACGAGGTCGTCCGCGAGCGGGCGGTCAGCCCTCGTCGGTCCCGGACAGCAGGTCGCTCCGGCCGTAGAGCACCCGAAGCGGGACCTTCGCCTCGGCGATGAAGCCGGCCTGCAGCGCGCGCTCCTCGCGGACGGCCTGCTCGAAGACCGCCGCGGTACGCCGGGCGATCGCCTCCCAGGTGTAGCTCCGGGCGAGCAGCGCACGCGCCTCGCGCACCAGCCGCTGGCCGAGGACCTCGTCGCCGAGCAGTCGGGTGACCGCGTCGGCCAGCGCGGCGTGGTCGCCCGGCGCGAAGCGCAGACCGGTCAGCGTCGTGGTCGACGAACTCGCGCAGCCCACCGGTGTCGGCGACGACGAGCGGCGTACCGGCGGCCGCGCACTCGAGCGCGACCATGCCGAACGGCTCGTAGATCGACGGCACCAGCGCGCAGTCGGCGGCCGCGGCCAGCACAGCGAGCTCGGCCGGCTCGAGGAAGCCGAGGAAGGTCACCGCGCGCGGGACGCGCAGCGTCTTCGCGAGCGCGCGCAGCTCGTCCTCTTGCGTCCCGACGCCTGCGACGACGAGTCGCAGGCCGGGGTGCCGACGGCGCAGCCGCGGCAGCGCGGCGAGCACCGTCTGCACGCCCTTCTCGTACTCCAGCCGCCCGGCGTACAGCAGCACGGGCGCACCGGTCGGGGGACAGCTCCGCACGAAGTGCGGCGACAGCGCGGCGTCGGCGCCCAGTGCGCGAGGTCGATGCCGTTGGGGACGACGTCGACCTTGGCGTGGCGGCAGCGCGAAGAGGTCGACAACCTCGTCGTGCATGTACGCCGAGCAGGTGATGACGCGCCGAGCCTCGTACGTCAGCCACCACTCGACCGAGTGCACGGCGCGGTTGACCGGGCCCGGCAGGAAGCCCTGGTGCCGGCCGGCCTCGGTCGCGTGCACCGTCGCGACGACGGGTGCGCCGGTGTGGTCCTTGAGCGTCTTCGCGGCATGTGCGACCAGCCAGTCGTGCGCGTGGATGACGTCCGGCGAGAAGTCGTCGAGCACGCCGAGCGCTGCGCGCACGACCGAGTGGTTGAGCGCCATCACCCAGGCGAGCAGCTCCTCGAAGGGGACCAAGCGGCGGGTCCTCCGAGACCCGCACGACGCGCACTCCCTCGACCACGGCGTCGGCCGGCGCGTCGGGGTGGTCGCGGGTGACGACGACGACCGAGTGCCCGCTGCGCACCAGCCCGGTCGCCAGCGCGTGGACGTGCCGGCCGAGCCCGCCGACGACCCGCGGCGGGTACTCCCAGGACAGCATCAGGACGTTCATCGCGAGACATCGTCCCAGCCGCCGCGCGCCGGCCCGAGCAGACGCCGCGCGTCGAGGTGGCCGAACGGCCCGTCGACCTCGCGCAGCCGCCCGGCCAGCCGGTCGGCCGCCGCATCCCGCCCGCCGGCGATCAGATCGGCCAGCTCGGTGAACCGGGCCAGGTGGGCTGCGTGACGAGACCGCGCATACGCCGCGGCCGAGTCCTTCGTCACCATGAACGCCCAGTCGCTCGACATCAGCAGGAACGCCTCGCGGGCCAGCTGGTCGAGCGCCTCGATCCGCTGCCCGGGCCGCTCCCGCACCGACTTCGCCACGACGTCCACGAGCCGCTCCTGCGCGGCCCCCGACTCGTCGACGAGGTCGGCCACCGCCGCGCCCTCCCACACCCGCCAGTCCTTGCCCGAACCCCACGAGCCGGGCCGGAGCGAAGCGGCGCCGGCGACGTGCCCGCTCTCGACCGCGCCGCGCAGCGTCGACAGCTCGACGCCCGCCGCGGGGAGGAGCCGCAGCACCGCCTCGAGCCACTGCGGGCCCTCCAGCCACCAGTGCCCGAACAGCTCGGTGTCGTAGGCGACGACGACCACACCGGGACGTCCGCGCCGTTCGTGCACCTCGACCAGCCGGCGGCGTACGACGTCGACGAAGTCGCGGGCATCCTTCCCGACCGCACGCGCAGCCTGACCGGCGTCGTACGGCTTCTTCTCGTGGTCCGCCGTCGTCTTGCCGGTCACGCGGAACGGCCGGATCCCGGTCTCGTGGTCGTAGTGGTGGAAGTCGCGGTACCAGCGGCCGCCGGGGTAGCCCGACCGCGGCGACCACACCCGGTAGGTGACGTCGAGGTCTCGACCGAACGCGACGACGTCGCTGTCGCCGACGGTCCAGCCGGCTCCGGTCGCCAGCGGGTCGTCGACCGAGCCGAGCAGCGTCGGCCCGTCGACGAGGAAGTGCCCGACACCCGCAGTCGCGTACGACGACTCCAGCCCCGGCCGGTAGCCGCACTCCGGCGCCCAGATGCCACGCGGCCGTGTCCCGAGTCGCAGCGCCTGGTCGTCGAGCCCGACCCCGAGCTGCGCGTCGACGACGCGCCGGTCGGCGAGCAGCGGCTGGAACGGGTGGGTCGCGGGCCCGCCGAGCAGCTCGACGACCCCTGAGTCGGCGAGCGAGCGCAGCAGCGGCGAAGCGCCGTGCGCCCAGTCGCGCTCGAACATCGACAGCGCCTCCGTCGCGCGAGCGAACTCGCCCGCGGCGACGTCGGCGTACGGGCCGCTCGCGCCGAGCTGCGCGGCGCGGGTCTGCCAGTAGCCGAGCCAGGTGTGCTGCTCGCGCAGCAGGTACGGGTCGTCGAGCATCGCGTGCAGCACCGGCGTGACGCCGACGGTGAGCAGGTCGCGGCGACCGGCCGCCGCCTGGCGCTGCAGCATGTCGACCAATGGCAGATAAGAGGCGCTCCACGCCTGGTGCAGCCACTCCTCGCCAACCGGCCAGGTGCCGGCGTGCGCGACCCACGGCAGATGGGTGTGCAGCACGATGCAGCAGGTGCCGACCGGCTGTGTCGTCACCGCGCGCTCGGCCCTGGCCGGCGGACGGCGACCGCGAGCAGGTCGAGGCTGCTGTCGACCCCGGCGGCGGATGCGGTGAAGTCGTCGGCGGTCACCGACCGCACCAGCGCGCGGAGCTCGGGCAACCAGCCCGCCGGCTCAGCCGCGAGCTGCGAGTCCACCACCGAGCCGTGCCGTCGCTCCCACCGGCGGAGCCGGCGGCCGTGCGCGACGCCGAGCAGCCGGGTGACGTCGAAGCGCGCGGCGAGCAGGGACGACAGCTCGTCCGGGGACAGCTCGCGGGTGTGGAACGGGTTGACGGGCGTGGCGAGGCCGGGGGAGAAGGTGAGCCGGTTCGGCGTCGTGATCACCAGCGTGCCGGCCGGTCGCAGCACTCGTGCGCACTCGCCGACGAAGCCCGCCTGGTCGTGCAGGTGCTCGATCACCTGCGAGGAGACGACGACGTCGACCGACCCGTCGGCGAGCGGCAGCCGCTGCAGGTCGCCGCGTACGACGGCCACGGTGCGGTAGCGGGCCGCGGCATGGGCGGCCACGACCGGGTCGAGCTCGGCGCCGACGACCGACCGGGCTCCGAGCCGGTGCAGCAGCGCGCCGCCGTAGCCCTCGCCGAGCCCCGCGTCGACGACGAGCGCGCCGCGGCAGAACGGCGCGATCGCGACGTACGCCGCCTCGTGCCGCCGGAACCAGTAGTTCTCGACCTCGATCCCGGGCAGCGTCCGCTCACCGGTGAGTGTCAACGAGGTCACAGCAGGGGACGCTAGCGGCTGATTTGACCTGCTAACAAATGCAAGCAACGCTTACCCGCTACGTTCCGCGGACCGTCGTGCACCGACCAGGAGGGCCCTCCCCGGCATGAACATCGTCGTCTGCGTGAAGCAGGTTCCCGACACCTGGGCAGAGAAGAAGCTCGACCCCTCGGACAAGACCCTCGACCGCGCGTCGGTCGACGGCGTCATGAACGAGATCGACGAGTACGCCGTCGAGGAGGCGCTCCGGCTCAAGGAGGCGCACGGCGGCGAGGTGACGATCCTCACGATGGGCCCGGCCAAGGCGGTCGAGACCATCCGCAAGGCGCTGTCGATGGGCGCCGACAAGGCAGTCCACCTGTCCGACGACGCGCTGCACGGCAGCTGCGCGATGCAGACGTCGTACGCGCTCGCGCAGGTGCTCGGCACTCTCGAGTACGACCTGGTCATCACCGGCTCCGAGGCCACCGATTCGCGCAACGCGATCATGCCCGCGCTGCTCGCCGAGCGGCTCGGCCTTCCGCAGATGTCGCTGGCCAAGAAGGTCGAGGTCGACGGCACGACGCTGCGGGTGCAGCGGCAGACCGACAACGGCTACGACGTCGTCGAGTCGTCGATGCCCGCCGTCGTCAGCGTCGTCGAGAAGATCAACGAGCCGCGCTACCCGTCGTTCAAGGGGATCATGGCGGCGAAGTCGAAGCCGCTCACGACGCTCACCATCGCCGACGCGGGCATCGACGCCGACAAGGTCGGCCTGGCCAACGCCACGTCGAAGGTGGAGGACTTCTCCGCCCGGCCGCCGCGCACCGCCGGCACCGTCGTCAAGGACGAGGGCGACGGCGCGCAGAAGATCGCCGAGTTCCTCCAGTCGCAGAAGTTCATCTAGGGAGCCCTGGACATATGGCGGAGATCCTCGTCCTCGTCGAGCACGCCGACGGGACACCCAAGAAGGTCACTTTCGAGATGCTCACCAAGGCGCGCCAGCTCGGCGAGCCGAGCGCCGTCTTCGTCGGCGCGTCCGGCCAGGCCGCCGCGATCACCGACAAGCTCGGCGAGTACGGCGCGCAGAAGGTCTATGTCGCGGAGGGTGACGAGTTCACCGGCCATCTCGTCGCGCCGATCGCCGCGGTGCTCGCCAAGGTCGTCGCCGACGTCTCGCCCGCCGCGGTGCTCGATCGCGCTCTTCCGCCGGGGCAAAGGAGGTCGCTGCGCGTCTTGCGGTCAAGACCGGCTCCGGCATCCTCCCCGACGCCGTGGACGTCACCGACGGCTTCGTCGCGACGCAGAACGCGTTCGGCGGCGCGGTCATCGTGCAGTCGAGCGTGACGACCGGTACGCCGATCGTCTGCCTGCGGCCCAACAGCACGCCGCCGGAGGCGTCGCCCGCGACGCCCACCGTCGTACCTGTCGATGTGACGCTCAGCGACGCCGACAAGGCGGCCCGCATCGTCGACCGCGTGGTCGAGGAGAAGGGCGGCCGACCCGAGCTGACCGACGCGTCGATCGTCGTGTCCGGCGGCCGCGGTCTCGGCGCCGGCGAGAAGTTCTCCCTCGTCGAGGACCTCGCCGACACCCTCGGTGCCGCGGTCGGCGCGTCGCGCGCCGCGACCGACGCCGGCTGGTATCCGCACCAGAACCAGGTCGGCCAGACCGGCAAGACGGTCTCGCCGCAGCTCTACGTCGCGCTCGGCATCTCCGGCGCCATCCAGCACCGGGCCGGCATGCAGACCTCGAAGACGATCGTCGTCGTCAACAAGGACCCGGAGGCGCCGATCTTCGCGCTCGCCGACTTCGGCGTCGTCGGCGACCTGCACACCGTCGTCCCCGCAGCTGACCGAGGAGATCAAGAAGCGCAAAGGCATAGAGCGGATCGCGTCGTCGTAGGCTTCGCCGACTGATCTCGACCGCTCGACGAGGGGAACCGATGGCAGGCTGGGACCAGCGCGACGCGAAGGCGCAGGCAAGGTCGCCGACGACGCTGCTCCGGGCGCAGCTGCGCGACGCGGTCGGACCGTTCTCCCCGTTCTGGCGTGAGCGGCTGGCGGCCCTGCGCGTCGGCGCGTCGTCGATCCAGCACGTGGCCGACCTGCGCAAGCTGCCCGCCGTCGGCGAGCGCGATGTCTGCCCCGACGGCGACCCGCGCGGGGCCGCCGCGGCTGGTGCTGCAGGCCGACGAGGCCGGCTTCGCGCTGCACGCCACGGTCCGGACCTGCGCAAGGCGCTGGTCCGCCGGGTGCTCGGCAAGCGCCGGCCTACCGGCGGCAGGTCGAGGCGGCGATCCGGCCGACGACGTACCACTTCGGCCGGGCAGGCGCTGCACCTTCCCGGTCGCGTCGACGCGCTGGCGACCTCGACCTCGATCGCGCGCGCCGGCAACCGCGCCTGGCAGGTGCTCGGGCTCACGCCGCGCGGACGTCCTGGTCTCGGCCGTGCCGGTCGCCGCAGCGGCTGGACCACGTCGTTCGCTGACCTCGCCGCGCTCGGCGCCGGCGCGCCGGCGCTCTTCCCGGCGCGACGACCCGGTCCGGACGGTCGTCGCCGAGACGCTGCGGCTGGTCCCGGCGACCGTGCTCGCCGTGCCCGCGACACCGGCGCGCCGACCTGCTCGCCGACGCTCGCTGCCGGCGGGCGCCGACCTCGACCGGCTGCGCACCGTGTCTGCTGGTCGGTGCGCCGGACCGATGCACGAGCGCGGCCGCCGTCGAGGCGTCGTGGCCGCCGCGGGCGCCGCCGGCGCGACGCGTCCTCGCGCTGTACGGCCCGGCCGAGGGCCGGGTCCTCTGGGCCGAGTGCGCGCCGGGCTCCGGGTTCCACACCTACCCCGACCTCGACGATCGTCGAGCTGGTCGACCCGGAGAGCGGCGAGACGCTCGGCGGCAGCCGCCGGGCGCGGCGGCGAGCTCGTCCGTCACGCAGCTCGGCTTCCGCGGCAGCGCGCTGCTGCGCTGGCGGACCGGCGACGTCGTCGACGGCCCGATCGAGGACGGACCGCTGCCGGCACTGCCAGCGCACCGTGCCGCGGGTGCCGTCGCGCGTCCGCACCGGGCGCGCTCGTCGCACCGGGTCGAGCGCGGCGAGCGGCGAGCCGATCGTCGACCTGCGAGCGGTCGCCGGAGCGCTCGCGGGCCGACCCGACCTGGCCGGCTGGCGGATCGAGGTCGGGCCGTCCGGCGCGGACGGCGCTCGACGAGCTGCTCGTCTACGTCGTCCCCACGCGGCGACGAGACCGAGGCCGCGGTCGGCGCCTACCGCGACGTCCGGGCGGTCGCCGGCGTCGCGCCCGACGCAGGTCGTCGTCGTCTCCGCCGACGAGCTCGCCCGACGCGGGTACGACGAGAGCGCTGCAGCACTCGGCACCGTCCTGTCGCCGCGCATCGTCGTACGCCGGTAGGACACCGGCGACCCGCAGGTAGGCTGGCTCCTGCCATGGCCTACCTGGACCACGCGGCGACGACGCCGGTGCACCCCGACGTGCTCGCCGCGATGACGCCGTACTTCACCCTCGAAGCGGGCAACCCGTCGTCCCTGCACGCCTCCGGTCGCCGGGCTCGCCGCGCGGTCGAGGAGTCGCGCGAGACGCTCGCCCAGGCGCTCGGCGCGCGCCCGTCTGAGGTCGTCTTCACCGCCGGTGGGACCGAGAGCGACAACCTCGCGGTCAAGGGGATCTTCTGGGCGCGAGGAGCGGCCGACCCTCGTCGACGCCGGATCATCGCCAGCAGCGTCGAGCACCACGCGGTCCTCGACGCGGTCGAGTGGCTGGTCGAGCACGAGGGCGCGACGGTGACCTGGCTGCCGGTCGACGAGCGCTGCCGGGTGCATCCCGACTCGCTGCGCGCGGCGCTCGCGACCGACGACGACGTCGCGCTCGTCACGGTGATGTGGGCCAACAACGAGGTCGGCACGGTGCAGCCGATCGCCGAGCTGGCCGCGATCGCGCACGAGCACGACATCCCGTTCCACACCGACGCGGTGCAGGCGATCGGCGCCGTGCCGGTCGACTTCGCCGAGAGCGGCGTCGACGCGCTGACCCTGAGCGCGCACAAGATCGGCGGACCCAAGGGGGTCGGTGCGCTGCTGCTGCGGGCTGGGCGCGGAGTGCACCCCGCTGCTGCACGGTGGCGGTCAGGAGCGCGACGTCCGGTCCGGGACGCTCGACACCCCCGGCATCGTCGGTCTCGCGGCTGCGGCGGCTCGCGCCGTGGCCACCGCGCCGGAACGCGCCGCACGGCTCACCCTGCTGCGCGACCAGCTGGTGGCCGAGGTCACGAAGGCGGTGCCCGAGGCGGTCCTCAACGGCGACCCCGACCGTCGGCTGCCCGGCAACGCGCACCTGTCGTTTCCCGGCTGCGAGGGCGACTCGCTGCTGCTCCTGCTCGATGCGCGAGGCATCGAGTGCTCGACCGGGTCGGCCTGCACCGCCGGCGTCGCGCGGCCGAGCCACGTGCTGCTCGCCATGGGCCTGCCCGAGGACCGCTCCCGCGGATCCCTGCGCTTCTCCTTCGGCGACACCTCGACCGAGGCCGACGTCGACGCGGTCGCCGAGGCGATCGTCCCGGTCGTCGAGCGCGCCCGGCGGGCGGGCCTCGCCGCGCCCCGAAGCTAGTGGCCAAGGTCCTCGCCGCGATGTCGGGTGGCGTCGACTCCGCGGTCGCCGCGGCCCGCGCCGTCGACGCCGGGCACGACGTGACCGGCGTGCACCTCGCGCTGTCGCCGTCGCCTCAGGCGCATCGCGACGGCGCCCGCGGCTGCTGCACGCTCGAGGACGCCCGCGACGCGCGCCGCGCCGCTGACGTCATCGGCATCCCGTTCTACATCTGGGACATGGCCGAGCGGTTCAAGGCGGACGTCGTCGACGACTTCGTCGCCGAGTACGCCGCCGGTCGCACCCCCAATCCGTGTCTGCGCTGCAACGAGAGCATCAAGTTCGCCGCTGTGCTCGACAAGGCGCGCGCGCTCGGCTTCGACGCGGTCTGCACCGGGCACTACGCCCGCATCGTCGACACCCCGACCGGACGCGAGCTGCATCGTGCGGTCGACGAGTCGAAGGACCAGTCCTACGTCCTCGGGGTGCTCTCGGCGGACCAGGTCGCCGGCGCGATGCTCCCGCTCGGCGACACGCCGAAGGCCGACGTGCGCGCGGAGGCGGCCGGTCGTGGGCTCGCCGTCGCGGCCAAGCCCGACTCGCACGACGTCTGCTTCATCCCCTCCGGCGACACGACGGCCTGGCTCGCCGACCGGCTCGGCGCGCAGCCGGGCGACGTCGTCGACACCGCCGGGCAGGTCGTCGGCCGGCACGACGGCGCGTTCGGGTTCACCGTCGGCCAGAGACACGGTCTGGGCCTGCGCCGGTCGGCACCCGACGGCCGCCCGCGCTATGTCCTGTCGCTGACGCCGGCGAGCAACACCGTCACGGTCGGGAGTGCCGACGAGCTCGACGTCACCGGGATCGTCGGCGTCCGTCCGCGGTGGACTGGTCGCGCGCCGGAGCAGCCCTTCGACTGCCTGGTGCAGGCCCGCTCGCACGGCCACGTCGTACCGGCCCGTGCTGTCACGACCGAGGAGTCGGTCGAGCTCACCCTGCTCGAGCCGCTGCGTGCCGTGGCCCCTGGCCAGGCCGCGGTCATGTACGACGGCACCCGCGTCATCGGATCCGCGACGGTCAGCTCGACCACCCGTCGGGCATGACCGGCGCGCGTCCCCGGTAGGGTTCCAGCCATGGCAGACGTGCGGCTCACCGACCTCGAGGTCATCCAGCGCTACTCCATCGCCGTGCGCGGCGAGACCGCGGAGCGCGACGAGCTGATGGCGACGCTGCGCGCCGACCTCGCCTGGCTGCAGGGCTCCGGCGGTCGGCGCGGCGCCACTGACGACGTCACCCCGGCGAAGGCCCGCGCGGCCGCGAAGCGGGTCACCAAGCCGGCGGCGAAGAAGGTCGCCAAGCCCGCGAAGGCCCCCGCCCGTCGCGGCAGGTAAGCCCGACCGCTCCCTGCCGCAGATGTCCTTGACCTGGCCGCGTGGTGCGGCGACCGGCGTCGGCTCGCTGCCCGGCACCGACCCGTTCGAGGCGTCCCGCCTCGTCCTCGGCGAGCTGCCCGACCTGCCGCACCTGCCGGAGCTGCCGGGGCGCGGGCCCGGCAGTGACCTGATCGGGCGCGGCGCGGCGCTGCTCACCGACATCCACGTCGAGCTGCCGCCGTCGGGCTGGCGGCTGACCGCGCGGCCCGGGCTCGACGAGCGGCGCGCCCGCGACCTGCTGCAGCAGGACCTCGACGCGCTGGAGGTCGCGGCGTCCGGTTACGTCGGGCCGCTGAAGCTGCAGTCGGCCGGACCGTGGACGCTCGCCGCGGGTCTCGAGCTGCCCCGGGGCGACCGCGCGCTCGGCGACCCGGGGGCGCGCCGCGACCTCATCGAGTCGCTGGCTGAAGGCCTTCGTCTGCACGTCGCCGAGGTCGCGCGCCGGGTGCCCGGTGCGCAGATCCTGCTGCAGCTCGACGAGCCGAGCATGTCCGCGGTGCGGGACGGTCGGATCCCGACGGCGAGCGGCTTCGGCGCGATCGCCGCGGTCGGCCGCGCCGACCTGGCCGCGGGCCTCCGCACGGTCGCTGACATCCCGGCCGCCGTCGGCGTCCACTCCTGTGCCGACGACCCCTGCGTCGAGGTCCTCTGCGACGCCGGGGTGGCTTTCGTCTCGGTGGACGGATCGAGACTCGTCGGCCGACGCGACTACGACGCGCTCGGCGCGGTGCTCGAGCAGGGCGCGCACCTGCTGCTCGGACTGCTGTCCGCGGTCGACACCGACCTCGATCGCGCTTCCGTCTCCTCGGCTGCGGCACCCGTCCGCGCCCTCGGGCGCGACCTCGGCATCCCGCCGGAGGAGCTGGCCGACCGCGTCGTCCTCACCCCGGCGTGCGGTCTCGCCGGCGCGTCGCCGACGTACGCTCGAGCGGTGCTGAGCCGCCTGCGCGAGATCGGTCGCGTCCTCGCCGAAGCGCCCGAGGAATGAGCGTGCCGAAGAAGACCGAGGCTGCTGCGGCGAAGGCGGCCGAGCGCCACGCCGAGCTCTCTCGCGTGGTCGAGGAGCACCGCTACCGCTATCACGTGCTCGACGCGCCCAGCACCTCGGACGCCGGCTTCGACGAGCTGATGCGCGAGCTCGAGCAGCTCGAGGAGAAGCACCCGGCGCTGCGGACGCCGGACTCGCCGACGCAGCAGGTCGGGGGTCGGCGTACACGACGGACTTCACGCCGGTCGAGCACCTGCAGCGGCTGATGAGCCTCGACAACGCGTTCACCGACGAGGAGCTGGCGACCTGGGCGGCCCGGGTCGACCGCGAGGTCGGCGTCGGGCGTTCGACGTACCTCTGCGAGCTGAAGATCGACGGGCTGGCGGTCGCGCTGGTCTACGAGAAGGGGCGGCTGGTCCGCGCGGCGACCCGCGGCGACGGGCGCACCGGCGAGGACGTCACCGCCAACGTGCGGACGCTCGCCGACGTCCCCACCAACCTCTCCGGGCCGAAGGTGCCGGACCTGCTGGAGGTCCGCGGCGAGGTCTTCTTCCCGGTCGAGGGCTTCGGGTCGCTCAACGCCACGCTGGTCGAGGCGGGGAAGGCGCCGTTCGCCAACCCGCGCAACGCGGCGGCAGGGTCGCTGCGGCAGAAGGACCCGCGGGTGACCGCGAGCCGGCCGCTGCGGATGCTGCTGCACGGGGTGGGGGCGAGCGACGGGTTCGACGTGGAGCGGCAGAGCGAGGGCTACGAGCGGCTCGCCGAGCTCGGCCTGCCGGTGTCGAGCCGGTACGCCGTCTTCGAGGACCTGACCGGCGTGCAGGGCTACGTCGCGCACTGGGGCGAGCACCGCCACGACATCGAGCACGAGATCGACGGCGTCGTCGTGAAGGTCGACTCGCTCGCGCTGCAGCGCCAGCTCGGCTCGACGTCGAAGTCGCCGCGCTGGGCGATCGCCTTCAAGTACCCGCCCGAAGAGGTGACGACCACCCTGCTGGCGATCGAGGTGGCCATCGGCCGCACCGGCCGGGCGACGCCGTTCGCGGTGCTCGAGCCGGTGAAGGTGAGCGGATCGACAGTGGAGAGAGCAACACTGCACAACGCGAGCGAGGTGAAGCGCAAAGGCGTGCGGCCGGGCGACACCGTCGTCGTCCGCAAGGCCGGTGACGTGATCCCGGAAGTCGTCACGTTCGTCGCGGACGACGAGCACGACGCCCGCCCCGAGTGGGTGATGGCCACCGCCTGTCCGAGCCTGCGGCACGCCGCTCGCCCCGGCGAAGGAGGGCGACGTCGACCTGCGCTGCCCCAACAGCCGGTCGTGTCCCGCGCAGCTGCGCGAGCGGCTCTTCCACGTCGCCGGTCGCGGCGCGTTCGACATCGAGGTGCTCGGCTACGAGGCGGCGGCGGCGCTGCTCGACTCCGGTCTCATCGCCGACGAGGGAGACCTCTTCGCGCTGACCGAGGACCAGCTGGCCACCGTGCCCTTCTTCACCCGCAAGGACGGCGACCTGTCGGCCAACGCCGCGAAGCTGCTGGAGAACCTCGCCGTGGCTCGCACCCGGCCGCTCTGGCGCGTGCTGGTGGCGCTGTCGATCCGTCACGTCGGGCCGACTGCGGCGCAGGCGCTCGCGCGCGAGCTCGGCGCGATCGACGGGATCCGCGCAGCGACGGTCGAGGAGCTGTCGGCGGTCGAGGGAGTCGGACCGACGATCGCCGCGTCCATCGTCGAGTGGTTCGCCGTCGACTGGCACGCGCGAGGTCGTGCGGCAAGTGGGCCGACGCGGGCGTGCGCATGGCCGAGGAGGCGCGCGACGACGGTCCGCGCCCGCTCGACGGCGTGACGGTCGTCATCACCGGGTCGCTCGCGGAGTACAGCCGCGACTCGGCGACCGAGGCGATCCAGACGCGCGGCGGCAAGGTGTCCGGCTCGGTGTCGAAGAAGACGTCGTTCGTCGTCGCCGGCGACGCCCCGGGCTCGAAGTACGACAAGGCGCTGCAGCTCGGCGTACCGGTTCTCGACGACCACGGCCTCGCCGTCCTCCTCGAGCAGGGCCCGGACGCGGCCCGCGCGCTGGCCGCGACGGAAGGTGCGTCCGGCTAGCCGTCGAACACCGGACCCATGCGATTCCGCCGCGCGCTGTGCGCGCTCGCCCTCGGCGCCGTCGCGGCCGCCCCGGCCGCCCACGCCGCGCCGCCCGAGATGACGCCGTACGTCGAGGGTCCCGATCGGGAGCCCGGCGTCGCGCCGACCGCGACGGTGACCGTCCTCGACCAGGCGTCGTTCCACTTCCGCGAGAAGGACGTCGTGCTCTACCGCACCGTCCGCACCCGCCTGCCGAAGGCGCCGGCCGGCGGCTGGGACCGGGTCATCCTCGAGATCACCGACACGCCGTCCGACGACGAGCCGTGGGACCGGGTGTTCTCGGTCGCCGCGGGCAAGGTCGAGCTGATCCGCGGCACGACCCCTCGCGCCGCGATGACGCTGCGCAAGGACGTGACCGAGTACGCCGCCGCGCTCGGCGCGGCCCGTCCGGTCGACATCACGACCCACGTCGGCACTTACGTCGGGTCGCACGACGTGAGCCTTCGCCTGGAGTTCTACGACGGCGTCGAGCAGGTGCACGCGCCGGCGCGCGCGCTGGTCGGCTCGTTCGCCACCGTGGGGATCGAGCCCGAGCACGAGGACCCGACGCGGCACACCGCCGTCGCGCGAACCCGCTTCCCGTCGACGCCCCCCGCGTCCGCACGGACCGAGCTGACGACCTCGGGTCACCTGCAGGGCGGTGAGTTCTGGTACCTGCCGGACCGCGGCAGCACCACGCCGCCGGTGTTCCACCTGCTCGTCGACGGCACCGAGGTGGCGACGGCGCACGCGATGCCCTACCTCTATGCGCTGGTCGGGTTCGAGGGGCAGAACGCCACCGCGCACCCGGCGATGTGGTGGACCGGCCAGCGGGTTCTCGACACCGCAGGGGTGCACACCGGGGTTGGCGAGATCCCGCCGTACCGGGCGACCCTGCCCGCCGACGTCCTGTCTCTCCTCACGGGGGCCCGCACGGTCGAGCTGACCGTCGAAGGCAAGGGCCTCTGGATCTCCAGCGTCACCTTCCTCCTCGACTGACCGGATCCGTCGTAACGGAACGCGAGTGAAACACCGCTGAAGGTCCTGCAGGGTGCGCCATAGACTGCCGCGCATGGCAATCACGCGCGATGAGGTCGCGCACCTCGCCCGGCTGTCGCGACTCGCGCTCAGCGACGACGAGCTCGACCACTTCGCCACCCAGCTCGACGTGATCCTCGGGGCGGTCGCACGGGTCGCCGAGGTCGCCGCTGACGACATCCGGCCGACCAGCCACTCGGTGCCGCTGACCAACGTCTTCCGGCCCGACGAGGTCCGCCCGTCGCTGGACCCCGCGGTCTCCCTCGCGTCCGCCCCTGCTGCCGAGGGCGGGCGGTTCCGCGTGCCGCGGATCCTCGGGGAGGAGGCGTGACCGACCTCACCCGCCTGACTGCGGTCGACACCGCCCGTGTCGTCGCCTCCGGCGAGGCGTCGGCCGTCGAGGTCGCGCAGGCGCACCTCGACCGGATCGGCGCCGTCGACGAGCGGGTGCACGCCTTCCTGCACGTCGACGGCGAGGGCGCCCTCGCGGCCGCGAAGGCCGTCGACGACCGGCGCGCGGCGGGGGAGCAGCTCGGCCCGCTCGCCGGCGTGCCGCTCGCGCTCAAGGACGTCTTCACCATGGCGGGCGTGCCGACGACCTGCGGCTCGAAGATCCTCGAGGGCTGGCGACCGCCGTACGACGCGACGGTGACGTCCCGGCTGCAAAGCCGCAGGCGTCGTGATCCTCGGCAAGACCAACATGGACGAGTTCGCGATGGGCTCGTCGACGGAGAACTCGGCGTACGGCCCGACCCGCAACCCGTGGGACCTCGACCGGATCCCCGGCGGATCCGGCGGCGGGAGCAGCGCGAGCCGTCGCGGCGTTCGAGGCGCCGCTGGCGATCGGCACCGACACCGGCGGGTCGATCCGCCAGCCGGCGGCCGTCATGCGGCACCGTCGGCGTGAAGCCGACGTACGGCGGCGTGTCGCGCTACGGGCTGGTCGCGTTCGCCTCGTCGCTCGACCAGGCCGGCCCCTGCGCCCGCAACGTGCTCGACGCCGCGCTGCTGCACGAGGCGATCGCCGGGCACGACCCGATGGACTCGACGTCGATCGACCGGCCGGTGCCGCCGGTCGTCGAGGCCGCGCGGCGCGCCGACGTGAAGGGCATGAAGGTCGGCGTCGTCCGCGAGTTCGCGGGCGAGGGCTACCAGTCCGGCGTCTCGCAGCGCTTCACCGAGGCGGTCGAGCTGCTCGCCTCGCTCGGCGCCGAGGTGGTCGAGGTGTCGTGTCCGCACTTCGACTACGCGCTCGCGGCCTACTACCTGATCGCGCCGAGCGAGTGCTCGTCCAACCTCGCCCGCTTCGACGCCATGCGCTACGGCCTGCGGGTCGGCGACGACGGCACGCGCAGCGCGGAGGAGGTCATGTCGCTCACCCGCGCGGCCGGCTTCGGCGACGAGGTGAAGCGCCGCATCATCCTCGGCACCTACGCCCTGTCGTCGCGGCTACTACGACGCCTACTACGGGCAGGCGCAGAAGGTGCGCACGCTCATCACCGACGACTTCACGGCGGCGTTCGACAAGTGCGACGTCCTGCTGTCCGCCGACGACGCCGACGACGGCGTTCAAGATCGGCGAGCGGGTCGACGACCCGCTGGCGATGTACCTCGCCGACCTGTGCACCATCCCGAGCAACCTCTCCGGCGGCGCGGCGATGAGCGTGCCGTGCGGGCTCGCGCCCGAGGACGGCCTGCCGGTCGGCCTGCAGGTCATGGCGCCGGCGCTGGCCGACGACCGGATGTACCGCGTGGCTGCCGCGTTCGAGGCGGCGTACGCCGACGTCCACGGCTCGATCCTGGACGGAGCGCCCGCGCTGTGACCGTGACCCTCGACGACGCACTCACCCGGTGGAGCCCGGTGATCGGCATGGAGACCCATGTCGAGCTCGGCACCGCCTCGAAGATGTTCTGCGGCTGCTCCACGACGTTCGGCGGCGAGCCCAACGTCAACACCTGCCCGGTCTGCCTCGCGCTGCCGGGCGCGCTGCCGGTCGCCAACGAGGCCGCGATCCGCTACACGATCCTCATCGGGCTCGCCCTGCACTGCTCGATCGCGCCGTGGTGCCGGTTCGCGCGGAAGAACTACTTCTACCCGGACATGCCGAAGAACTTCCAGATCAGCCAGTACGACGAGCCGCTGTGCGTCGACGGCTACCTCGACGTCGAGGTCGGCGGCGAGACGCACCGGGTCCGCATCGAGCGGGTGCACCTCGAGGAGGACACCGGCAAGAGCCTGCACGTCGGCGGCGCGACCGGCCGCATCCACGGCGCCGACCACTCGCTCGTCGACTACAACCGCGCCGGGATCCCGCTGGTCGAGATCGTGACGCACCCCGACATCCACTCCGCCGAGGTGGCCAAGGCCTACGTCACGGCGCTGCGCGACATCGTCCGCGCGGTCGGCGCGAGCGACGTGAAGATGGAGGAGGGCTCGCTGCGCTGCGACGTCAACGTGTCGCTGCGCCCGGTCGACACCGAGACCCTCGGCACCCGCGCCGAGGTCAAGAACGTCAACTCGCTCCGGTCGGTCGAGCGCGCCGTACGCCACGAGATCACCCGGCAGGCGCAGCGGCTCGAGGCCGGCGAGCGGATCGTGCAGGAGACCCGGCACTTCCACGAGGACACCGGCACGACGACGCCGGGGCGGAGCAAGGAGGAGGCGCAGGACTACCGGTACTTCCCGGAGCCCGACCTCGTCCCGATCGCACCCGACGCCGCGTGGGTCGAGGAGCTGCGCGCCTCGCTGCCCGAGCTGCCCGCCGAGCGGCGGCGCCGGCTCATCGCGGAGCTCGGGCTGACCGAGGCCGACCAGGGCGCGATGACCAACGCCGGCGTCCTCGACCTGGTGCTCGCCACCGTCGAGTCCGGCGCGCCGGCCGCCGATGCGCGCAACTGGTGGCTCGGCGACCTGCTCGCGCGGGCCAACGCCGCCGAGGTGGACCCTGGCGACCTCGGTGTCACCCCGGCCCAGGTGGCGCGCGTGTGCGCGCTCGTCGCCGACGGGACCCTGACCGCGACGCTGGCGAAGGAGGTCTTCGCCGGCATGCTCGAGACCGGCGACGAGCCGGATGCGGTGATCGCGGCGAAGGGGCTCAAGCAGGTCAGCGACGTCGACGCGCTCGGCGCGGCGGTCGACGAGGCGATCGTGGCCAACCCCGACGTCGCGGCGAAGATCCGCGACGGCAAGGTCGCTGCTGTCGGCGCGCTGGTCGGCGCGGTCATGAAGTCCACGCGCGGTCAGGCCAACGCGGCCGTCGTACGCACGCTCGTGCTCGAGCGCCTCGGTGTGACCGAGGGATGACCCGTCGCAGCGCGCTCCTGACCGCGCTGCTCATCCCGTTCGCTCTCTGTCCTGCTGCGTCTAACGCTCACGAGAGCGACCCTGCTGTCGTCACCGTGCTCGACTCGGTGACGCCGCCGCTCCCCGCCGGAGTGCGCGTCGAGGTCGCCGCGAACGTCGCCGCGCAGCTGGTCGTCGAGAATCCGACCGCGACCCCGCTGGACGTGATCGCCGACACCGGCGAGGTGTTCCTGCGGGTGTCGTCAGCCGGCGTCGCGGCCAACCTCGGCTCGCCGGCCTGGTACGCGTCGCTCGTGCCGTCCGGGCGGGGCGCGACGCGCGGTCGGGCCGCCGACCGCTTCGCCCGCGTCCAGGCCGCGCCGAGCTGGGGCTGGTTCGACCACCGCCTGCACCCCGCAGCGGTCGACGTGACGCCGGCGATCCGCGCCGCGAAGCGACGTACCCGCCTCGCCGAGTGGGCCGTGCCGATGCGGTACGGCGACCTTGCAGTGACGCTGCGCGGTCACGTCGAGTACCGGCCGATCCTGGGTCGACTCGTCGCCGAGCTCACGACCACCGACCTGCCGGGCGGCGTCGAGATCACCCCGGTCGACGGCCGGGTGCCCGGGCTGTTCCTCCGCAGCAGCACCAGCGACGTCGTCCGGGTGATGGGGCCGGACGGCGAGGTGTTCGCGGAGATCCGTCCCGACCGGGTGCTCGTCAACCCGCGCAGCCGGGTGCATGTCGAGGACGCTCGGGCGCGTGGTCTCGAGCCGCGGCTCGCGCCGGCCGGCGGCGGTGGTTTCGACATGGCCTCGTCCAGCCCGACGTACACGTGGCTGGACCTGCGCATGCGCTACACGCAGCCCGAGGTGCCCGATGACGTCCAGCATCGCGGCACGCCTACGACGCTTGTCGAATGGACGATTCCGATCCAGGTCGGTGTCCTGCGATACGACATCACCGGCGCGACGATGTTCTTCCCGTTCGCACGCGAACCACTGGTGCTCGAACCCGGGCACGACGGAGATCGGCTCGAGCGTGCGTTGGTGGTGTTGTTGCCGGTCGCTCTGCTCGCGGCGGTCATCCTCTTCCGGCGACGCCGGACGTACGATCGCGCCAATCGAAGAGGTGGGCCGTGAGCCGTCGTACCCGCGCACTCGCTGTCGCCGTGTCGCTCGTCGCCGTCGCGGTGTCGGCGACCGGAGGCCCGGCCTCGGCGGCTGCGGATCCGCGCGCTCTCACCGGCGAGTTCGCCGCGCCGTTCGAGGAGCCCGGCGCCGTCTGCGCCGACGACCCCGACGGCCGCGCGATCTGCAAGCCGGCCGGCGCGAGCGTCGTCGTCACCGCCGACGGCCGCGTCCTCTACTGGGACGCGCTCGAGGGCGAGGAGGACATCCAGCAGAGCCTGGTGCTCGAGTACGGCGAGCTGGCGCAGAACGACCAGACCCGGGTGCTCAGCCTGCGCGGATCCCGGCCCGCGTGGTCGGTGCCCTCACCGGAGGACGGCGGCGCCAACCCCGACGGCGCGCCCGAGGACCCGGCGCTGCCCGGCGGTCCCGGCGTGGTCGACGAGAACCCGCGCAACGACGGCGACCTGTTCTGCTCCGACCAGATCCAGCTCGCCGACGGCCGGCTGCTCGTCGTCGGAGGCACGCAGTACTACACCGAGCCCGGCATCCCCGGCACCGGCTACGGCGTCGCCGAGCTCGAGGGCCTGAAGAACGCGCGGCTCTACCACCCGGCGACCAAGACGTGGACGCAGACCCAGTCGATGGCTTACGGGCGCTGGTACCCGTCCATGGTCACGCTCGCCGACGGGACGGTCTTCACCGCGTCGGGCGTGACGAAGCTGCTCAAGCCGTTCTACCCGGACCGGCCGGCCGACTCCGGCACCAACGTCAAGCAGACCGAGACCTTCGACCCGCGGACCAGCACGTGGAGCGTCAACCCGCCGTCGGCCGATCGGTCGCTCCCGCTGTACCCGCGGCTGCACCTGCTGCCGAACGGGCACGTCTACTACGACGCCGCGGGGCAGACCTTCAACCCGGCCGGCCAGTCGTACGACGAGGCGCTGTGGAACCTCGCCGCGACCTACGACCCCGCGGCGAAGACCTGGACCGACCTCGGCGTGCCCGGCGTCGGCACGACCCACGTCGGGTTCCGCGGATCGGCGTTCTCGGTGGCGCTGCCGCTGAAGCCGCCGTACACGTCGATGTCGTTCCTCTCCGGCGGCGGCGTCTCGGGTGTCTCGCCCGGGACGGCGCTCGCCATCGCCACCAGCCAGGTGAACACCGTCGACGTGTCGGGGGCCACGCCAGAGCTGTCGACCCTGCAGGGCGGGACCTTCAACAACCCGCGGTGGTTCTCCACCGGTGTTGCGCTGCCGACCGGCGAGGTCGTCGCGTTCAACGGGTCGAGCACTGACGAGGTCGTCGGCCCGGGATCGGGGATGCCGGTGCGCACGCCGGAGATCTACGACCCCGCGTCGAACACCTGGTCCGAGGTCGCGACCCAGGCGCGAGGGCGGACGTACCACAGCACGGCAGTTCTGCTCCCGGACGGCCGGGTCCTCGTCGCCGGCCACTCGCCGATCGCCACGGCGTACGCCGCGCAGAACCCGGCGGGGGAGCCGTTCGGGCTGTCTCCCGCGCGACGTGACCCGTCGTTCGAGATCTTCAGCCCGCCGTACCTGTTCCGTGGGCCGCGACCGGTCGTGCGGTCGGTGCCCGGGTCGCTCGGCTACGCGCAGCGGGTTCGCGTCGCGGTCACCGATCCTGCGGCCGTGAAGTCCGTGGTGGTCATGCGCAAC
Source organism: uncultured Actinomycetota bacterium (assembly GCA_963765815.1). Lineage (GTDB taxonomy): Bacteria > Actinomycetota > Actinomycetes > BP-191 > BP-191 > DATLNF01. The sequence goes on from CAVXXT010000005.1 coordinate 40,619, forward strand.
ACCGCTCTGACCCATCTGATCGACGCGGACCAGCGCACCGTCGAGTTGCCGATCGTCGCGCGCGACGCGACGTCGGTGACCGTCGTCGGGCCGCCGACGTCCGCGGTCGCTCCCGCCGGGCCGTACCTGCTCTTCGTCAACAGCGACTCGGGCAGCGGGCTTGTTCCCTCGGTCGGCCGGCAGGTCTTCGTCGGCGCACCAGTGCCGGCCGCGCTGCGCTCGCTCATCGCCGGCAACACGGCGGCCGACGTCGCCGCCGAGATGTCGCGGCGATCCGCTGCCGGTACGCCGGCCCCGCCGTCGTCTCCCGCGCCCGCACCGGCGCCCGCGCCCGTGGCACCGCCGGCCATCGCCGTACCCGCGCCGCGTCCGGCCCGCGGCGGAGACCTCGCGTCGACCGGTCAGCGAGCGACGGTGCTCGCGGTGCTGCTCGTCGGGCTGGCGATCGTGGTCAGACCGCGGCCCGCTCGACAAGACGGCTGAGCAGATCGCGCATCGCCGTTGGCTGCTCGATCGGCAGGTAGTGCGTCCCGGTCATCAGCTCGAGCTCGGCGTCGGGCAGCTGTGCGGCGGCCAGCGCGATGTCCGCGCGGGACGCGAGCAGGTCGGAGCGGCCGGCGGCGAAGACGACCGGGCAGGTCACCGTGCTCAGGTCCATGCGGGCGTGGCGCGCAATCGCCAGCGCGAGGGTGAAGTACCAGCGGAAGTCGTGCCGCGCGAAGCCGTCGAGCGTCGCGCGCATCGTCTCGACGTCGACCCCGTCGTCGACGACGCCGAGCCGGATGAGCCGGCGGACCATCGCCGGCGTCGGCTCGACCCGACGCGCCGCGACGCCCACCAGCGGCCCGGCGGCGCGCATCGTGCGCGCGGCGGAGATGGCCAGGCCACGGCGCAGCGGACCGGGCAGTCGCGTGGGGCCGAACATCGAGGCGAACGTCCCACCGGGCACACCTGACACCGCGAGGATCCCGGCGACACGCTCCGGGTGACGCACCGCGAGCTCGAAGGCGACGTTCACCCCGACCGACCAGCTCGCGACGAGTGCGCGCGGCATGTCAGCAGCGTCCATCACCGCGACCGCGTCCTCGACATGGTGGTCGACGCTGATGTGGCGGTAGTCCGCCGGACGCGGCGAGCCACCCAGCCCCCGGTAGTGCCAGCCCGCCAGGCGGAAGCCGCTGTGCGGCGCGACGATCGCGGGCCAGGCGCTGCTGCCGGCACCGAGGCCGTTGGCGAGCAGGACCGGCGTACCGTCGCCCCGCATCCATCCGTGAACGACGGTCCCGTCTCCGCTGGCCGGTCGCAGCTCGCTCACGCCGCCGACCATAGCCTCGGCAGGCGAGGCGCGGCGCAGCGGCGCTTATGCTCACCGGCGTGACCGAGCCGACCAACCCGCGCAAGCCGCGCAGCTTCGACGTGACCGACGGCGACGCGCGTGCGCCGGCCCGGGCCATGCTGCGCGCTATCGGCATGACCGACGACGACTGGGACAAGCCGCAGGTCGCGGTGGCGAGCTCGTGGAACGAGGTCACGCCCTGCAATCTCCCGCTCGACCGGCTGGCCAAGTCGGCGAAGGACGGCGTACGGCGGGCCGGCGGGTTCCCGATCGAGTTCACCACCATCGCGGTGTCCGACGGCATCTCGATGGGCCACGAGGGCATGCGCGCGAGCCTCGTCTCGCGTGAGGTGATCGCCGACTCGGTCGAGCTGATGGTGCACGCCGAGCGGCTCGACGCGATGGTGCTGCTCGCCGGCTGCGACAAGAGCCTGCCCGGCATGCTGATGGCGGCCGCGCGGATGGACCTGTCCGCGGTGTTCCTCTACGGCGGGTCGATCCTGCCCGGTCATCTCGCCGACGGCACGGCGATCACGATCCAAGACGTGTTCGAGGCGGTGGGCGCCTGCGCCATCGGCGCGATCAGCCGCGAGCGGCTCGGCGAGATCGAGCGCGCGGCCTGCCCGGGTGAAGGCTCGTGCGGCGGGATGTTCACCGCCAACACCATGGCCTCGGCGGCCGAGGCGCTCGGCATGGCGCTGCCCGGGTCGTCATCGGCGCCCGCGGTCGACGCGCGGCGTACGGCGCTCGCCGAGCAGTCCGGTGAGGCGGTCGTCGCGCTGCTCGACAAGCGCATCACCGCGCGGCAGATCCTCACCAAGCCGGCGTTCGAGAACGCGATCGCCGTCGTCATGGCGCTCGGCGGGTCGACCAACGCGGTGCTGCACCTGCTGGCGATCGCGCACGAGGCTCGCGTCGACCTCACCCTCGACGACTTCGACCGCATCGGCCGCAAGGTGCCGCATCTCGCCGACGTGAAGCCGTTCGGCCGCTATGTCATGAACGACGTCGACGGCGTCGGCGGCGTACCCGTCGTCATGCGCCTGCTCCTCGACGCGGGGCTGATGGACGGGGACGCGCTGACGGTCACCGGTCGCACCCTCGCCGAGAACCTCGACACGATCAGGCCGAGCGCCCCGGATGGGTCGGTCGTCCACGCTCTCGGCGCGCCGATCCACGCGATGGGTGGGCTCGCGATCCTGCGCGGCACGCTCGCGCCGGACGGCGCGGTCGTGAAGTCGGCCGGCATGGAGTCGCTCGTCTTCGACGGCACGGCACGCGTCTTCGACGGCGAAGCGGCCGCTATGGAGGCCGTCACCTCGGGTCGGATCAGCGCCGGCGACGTCATCGTCATCCGCTGGGAGGGTCCACGCGGCGGTCCCGGGATGCGCGAGATGCTCGCAGTCACCGCCGCCGTCAAGGGCGCGGGCCTCGGCGCCGACGTCGCGCTGCTCACCGACGGCCGGTTCTCCGGCGCGACCTTCGGCCTGTGCGTGGGCCACGTCGCTCCCGAGGCGGCCGACTGCGGTCCGATCGCGCTCGTCGCCGACGGCGATCGGATCGTCCTCGACGTGCCCAACCGGCGACTCGACCTCATGGTCGACGATGACGAGCTGATACGCCGCCGCGCGGCGTGGGTGCCGATCGAGCCGCGCTACACCCGAGGCGCACTGGGCAAGTACGCCAAACTCGTCTCGTCCGCCTCGCGCGGCGCTGTCTGCGACTGATGCGCTACCAGGTCGGGACGCAGCTCGAGCTGACGCTGCCGTCTCCCGGTGCGTCGGAGACGGCCATGGACCGCTACGTCCGCGAGCTGGTGACCGGCGGCGTGCCGGAGGCCATGTGGGGCGGCCGGCCCGAGGCCGGCCGGGTCGAGGTGATGCTGGTCGTCGAGGCGACCGACGCCGAGCACGCGCTCGCGGTCGCCATGACTGCGCTGCGCGGCGTCGCCCGCGACATGGGGCGCGCCCTCCCGGCCCTGCGCTTCCGCTCACTCGCGACTCAGCCGCTCGACAACCCTGACGACTGGCCCGACCGGGACGACTGACCGCGCGGCACCTTCCCCGGCGGAGCCGAGAGCGGGAGACTCCGCACATGGCGTCGGCGGCGGGCGAGACCCCAGAGGCACCGCCGCGGCCATCCACCCACCCGCGCGCTGTCGCGGCGCTGGCCGCCGTCGTGGCGCTCGCACTGGCGGGGGCGCATCAGCTCGGGTCCAGCGACACGCGCTCTCTCGTCGGACATCTGTCCGCGATCGCGGCGACGACGGCGGCCGTCGTGTGCGCCGACGCGGCGTCCCGGCGGGTGCCCGCGGGCCGACTCTTCTGGGCCGCGTTCTGTGCCATGTGCGTCCTCGCCGTCTTCGGCGAGGTCGGGTACGCCGCTCTCGCGATGTCGTCGCGACCGCCTGCGGTCCCGTCGGCCGCCGACATCGCCTATCTCATCGCCGTCGTCCCCGGCACCGCCGCGTTCCTCGTGCTTTCGCTCGGGGTGCGCGGCCGGGTATGGCGACTGCGACCGATCGTCGACGCGGTCGTCCTCGTCAGCTCGCTGCTGTTCGTCGCCTGGTTCGCCGTACTTCGGGACGTCTATCCGGAGAGCGGCGGCGCGTCGTCGGAGACCCTGGTCGCGATCGCCTTCCCGGTCGTCGACATCGTCCTGCTCGCGCTCGTGCTGCCGGTGCTGTCGCGGGTGACCAGGGCGTCGGCCCTGTCGCTGACGGCACTCAGCGCCGGTCTGATCGTGCTGACGACGACCGACCTCCTGCTGGTGCAGGACGGAACCCCCCGCGTCTCCGCCGGCCCGATCGGTCTGGGTGTCGGTGTACCGCTCGCCTTCCTGCTGCTGGCGTTCGCCGCGGCGGTCGCGAGACCGGTCGACGCCCCGACGCGCGACGAGTCGTCTGCGCTGACCATGCTGCTCCCGCAGGCCCCGGCGCTGATCGCGGTCGGCATCTTCCTCGCCCGACTGGCGAGCGGCGCGACGTTCGACCGGATGGAGATCGCCACCGTCGCGACAGTGTCGGTGGCCGGGACCGTCCGGCTGTTCCTCATGCTCTGGGAGAACCACCTCCTGACCCGCGACGTTCGGTTGGCGATGGCCGACCTGCACGCGAGCGAGGAGCGGTTCCGCTCGATCGTGCAGGGGTCCAGCGACTTCATCACGATCTGCGACGCGCGCGGTCGCGTCACCTTCCAGAGCAAGTCCAGCCGGCCGATCGTCGGCCTCAGCGCGGGGTCACTCGTCGGCGCCGACGTCGCCGAGATCATCCACCCGGACGACCGCGAGAGAGTGCTCCGCGCGTTCGTCGAGTCTCGGAACACCCCGGGTCCGGCGTTCTACGAGTGCCGGATCGGGACCCCCGAGGGCGATTGGCGGCATGTCCAGGCCGTCGTCACCAACCTGCTCGAGGACCCCAACGTGCAGGGCATCGTGATCAACACCCGCGACGTCACCGAGCAGCGGCTGCTGGAGACCAGGCTCGCCCACCAGGCGCTGCACGACCCGCTCAGCGGGCTGCCCAATCGGGCCCTGTTCCGCGACCGCCTGCACCACGCGCTCGCGCTGCAGAGTCGGGAGGGCGCGCCCGGCTCCCTCGCCGTGATGGTCATCGACCTCGACGGCTTCTCCGCGGTCAATGACAGCTTCGGCCACGCGACCGGCGACGCGGTCCTCATGCTGACCGCCAGTCGCGTGGTCGAGTGCGTGCGCCCGGGCGACACGGTGTCGCGTCTCGGCAGTGACGAGTTCGCGGTCCTGCTCGAGAAGATCGAGAGCCCGGCGGCCGCGGTGGAGATGGCGCACCGGTTCGTCCAGGTGATGCAGCAGCCGATCGAGCTCGAGGAGCGGGAGCTCGTCATCGGTGCGAGCGTCGGCATCGCCGTCGACGCCGAAGGGGACGGACCAGCAGAGCTGCTCCGCAACGCTGACATCGCGATGAACCGGGCCAAGGAGCGCGGCCGCAACCGGTGCGAGCTGTTCGAGCTCGACATGCACGCTGCCGCGCGGACGCGGTTCGACCTCGAGAACGACCTGCGCATTGCACTTGCCCGCGGCGAGCTGTTCTGCCTCTACCAGCCGGTGGTCGAGCTGCAGACCGGGCTGCTCGCCGGCGTGGAGGCACTGGTCCGGTGGCGCCACCCGACGCGGGGCATCGTGCCCCCGGCCGAGTTCATCGGGGTGGCCGAGGAGACCGGGCTGATCGTGCCGCTCGGCCGGTGGGTCCTGGTCGAGGCCTGCCGGCAGCTTCGCGAGTGGCAGGACGCAGCAGGCCGCCCGCTCGGCCTCGCAGTGAACCTCTCAGCGAGTCAGCTCGAGGACCCGCAGCTGGCCGATGACGTCGTCGCTGCGCTGACCGCCGCGGGCGTGGAGGCCACGTCGCTCGTGCTCGAGATCACCGAGAGCATGCTGGTCGACGACGCCGACCGCAGCCTCGGCAAGGTGAAGCGGCTCAGTGAGCTCGGCGTCGGTCTCGCGCTCGACGACTTCGGCACGGGGTACTCATCGCTCGCCTACCTGTCCCGGCTGCCGGTGGACATCCTGAAGATCGACAAGAGCTTCGTGACCGCGTTGTCCAGCGGCGAGGGCGTCTCGCCGGTCACCTCGGCCATCGTCGCGATGGGCAAGAGCCTCGACCTCGCGATCGTCGCCGAGGGCATCGAGACCCGCGAACAGCTGGCCGCGATGAGGTCCCTCGGCTGCGAGTACGGGCAGGGCTTCCTGCTCTCGCCGCCGCTGGACGGAGCGGGCGTGACGGCTCTGCTGGTGTCGTCCGCACGCGAGCCGCACGGCCTGCTGCCCGAGCCACCGGTCGGGGCGAGTGCAGCCCTGGCCGAACGTCCGGTCGGTTGACGTGCGCGTGGGGCGCGATGCCATAGTGAGCGCGTGCACCTGACCAGCGAGCTCGTACTCACCTAGCGCGTCGGCATGCCGCCGACGCGCTGACCTCTCGTTCCCAACGGGAGGTCTTTTCATTTCCCGCCCCCGGTTCGAGAGGCAGAAGGCTCCCCGATGGACAGCATCACCGGCGCACAGGCACTGGTCCGCTCCCTCGAGCAGGTCGGCGCCGAGGTCGTCTTCGGGATCCCCGGCGGCGCGATCCTCCCGGCCTACGACCCGCTCTTCGACTCGACCACCGTGCGGCACATCCTGGTGCGCCACGAGCAGGGGGCCGGCCACGCCGCTGAGGGCTACGCCCAGGCGACCGGGAAGGTCGGCGTCTGCATGGCTACCAGCGGGCCGGGCGCGACCAACCTGGTGACGCCGATCGCCGACGCCTACATGGACTCGGTGCCGATCGTCGCCATCACCGGCCAGGTGCCGAGTCACGCGATCGGGACCGACGCCTTCCAGGAAGCCGACATCTGCGGCATCACGATGCCGATCACCAAGCACAACTTCCTGGTGCAGTCGGTCGACGACATCGCCCGGACGATCGCCGAGGCCTTCCACATCGCCGGGACGGGGCGGCCGGGGCCGGTGCTCGTCGACATCCCGAAGGACATCCTCCAGGCGACCACGCGGTTCGAGTGGCCGACGTCGCTGGACCTCCCCGGCTACCGGCCGGTCACCAAGCCGCACGCCAAGCAGGTGCGCGAGGCGGCGCGGCTGATCGTCGAGGCGAAGCGGCCGGTGTTCTACGTCGGCGGTGGCGTGCTCAAGGCGCGCGCGGCGGCCGAGCTGCGCCGCCTCGCCGAGCTGACCGGCATCCCGGTGGTCACGACGCTGATGGCGCGCGGCGCCTTCCCGGACAGCCACCCGCAGTGCCTCGGCATGCCCGGCATGCACGGCAACGTGGCCGCCGTCACCAGCTTCCAGCAGGCGGACCTGCTGATCGCGCTGGGGTCGCGCTTCGACGACCGGATCACCGGCAAGCTCGACACGTTCGCGCCCGGCGCCACCGTCATCCACGCCGACATCGACCCGGCCGAGATCTCGAAGAACCGGACCGCCGACGTGCCGATCGTCGGTGATGCGCGAGAGGTGATCGCCGACCTGATCGTCGCGATCGAGGCGGAGCACGCAGCCGGCCGGGTCGGCGACTACGCCGCCTGGTGGGAGACCATCAACTCCTGGCGCGAGACCTTCCCGCTCGGCTACGAGCTGCCCGCCGACGGCTCGCTCTCCCCGCAGCAGGTCGTGCAGCGGATCGGCCAGATCGCGGGTCCGGACACGATCTACGTCTCCGGCGTCGGCCAGCACCAGATGTGGGCGAGCCAGTTCATCTCCTACGAGCACCCCTACACGTGGCTCAACAGCGGCGGGCTCGGGACGATGGGGTACGCCGTCCCCGCGGCGATGGGCGCCAAGGTCGGCTGTCCGGACAAGACGGTCTTCGCGATCGACGGAGACGGCTGCTTCCAGATGACCAACCAGGAGCTCGTCACCTGCGCGATCGAGGGCATCCCGATCAAGGTGGCGATCATCAACAACGGCAACCTCGGCATGGTGCGGCAGTGGCAGACGCTGTTCTACGAGGAGCGCTACTCCAACACCAACCTGCAGTCGAAGCGGATCCCCGACTTCGTGAAGCTGGCCGACGCGATGGGCTGCGTCGGGCTGCGCTGTGACTCACCGGGTGACATCGACGCGACGATCGAGAAGGCGATGGCCGTCGACGACGCGCCGTGCGTCATCGACTTCGTCGTCGGCCAGGACGCCATGGTCTGGCCGATGGTCGCGGCCGGGCAGTCCAACGACACCATCCAGATCGCGCGGGACACGCGCCCCGAGTTCACGGCAGGTGTCTGATGTCCACGCACACGCACACGCTCTCGGTGCTCGTCGAGAACAAGCCGGGCGTGCTCGCCCGGGTGGCGTCGCTGTTCTCCCGCCGGGGGTTCAACATCGAGTCGCTCGCGGTCGGCCCGACCGAGGTCCCGGACGTGAGCCGCATGACGATCGTCGTCACCGTCGAAGGACTGGCGCTCGAGCAGGTGACCAAGCAGTTGAACAAGCTCATCAACGTCATCAAGATCGTGGAGCTGGACCAGTCGTCGTCGGTGCAGCGCGAGCTGCTGCTGGTGAAGGTGCGCGCCGACGTCACCACGCGCTCCCACGTCCTCGAGACCGCGACGCTGTTCCGCGCCAAGGTCGTCGACGTCGCCGCCGACGCCGTGACCATCGAGGCCACCGGCACGGCCGACAAGCTCGAGGCCCTGGTCCGCGTCCTGGAGCCGTTCGGCATCCGGGAGCTCGTGCAGAGCGGGCTGGTCGCGCTCTCGCGCGGCGGCCGATCCATCACCGACCGATCCGCACGTCTCGAGAGGACTGCCTGACATGGCCGAGATCTACTACGACGACGACGCCGACCTGGAGATCATCCGCGCCCGCAAGGTCGCGGTGCTCGGCTACGGCAGCCAGGGCCACGCCCACGCGCTGTCCCTTCGCGACTCCGGCGCCGACGTCCGCGTCGGACTGCCCGAGGGGTCGAAGTCGAGGGCCAAGGCTGAGGAGGCGGGGCTGCGGGTGCTGCCGACCTTCGACGCCTGTGCCGAGGCGGACGTCGTGATGATGCTCGCGCCGGACACCGCGCAGCGCACGATCTACGCCGACGCCGTCGCGCCCAACCTCTCCGACGGAGACGCGCTCCTCTTCGGCCACGGGCTCAACATCCGGTTCGGGCTGATCACCCCGCCGGCCGGGATCGACGTCGCGATGGTGGCGCCGAAGGGTCCAGGGCACCTGGTCCGCCGCCAGTACGTCGACGGCCGAGGTGTGCCGTGCCTCGTCGCGGTCGAGCAGGACGCGACCGGGGGGGCGCTCGCCCTCGCGCTGTCCTACGCCAAGGGCATCGGGGGGACCCGCGCCGGCGTGCTGCGCACGACCTTCACCGAGGAGACCGAGACCGACCTCTTCGGCGAGCAGGCGGTGCTCTGCGGGGGCACGACGGCGTTGGTGCAGGCGGGTTTCGAGACGCTGGTCGAGGCCGGCTACCAGCCGGAGATCGCCTACTTCGAGTGCCTGCACGAGCTCAAGCTGATCGTCGACCTCATGTACGAGGGCGGGCTGGCCCGGATGCGCTACTCGATCTCCGACACTGCGGAGTACGGCGACTACACCCGCGGCCCGCGAGTGGTGAACGACGACACCAAGGCCGAGATGAAGCGGATCCTCGCCGAGATCACCTCGGGGGAGTTCGCCAAGGAGTGGATCGCCGAGGACGACGCCGGGCGGCCCAACTACCGGAAGTACGCCGAGGAGTCGGCGGCGCACCCGATCGAGGAGGTCGGCGCGCGCCTGCGCGGGCTGATGTCCTGGGTCGACAAGCCCCTCACCGACACCGCGTGAGAGTCTGACCGCCGTCCCGTACGCCCGCAGTGAAGGAACGCAGTGAGGAACGCAGTGTGAGCAAGCCCATCGTCCTCGTCGCCGAGCCGCTCGCGCCCAGCGCGCTGGAGGTCCTCGGCGAGGACTTCGACGTGCGCGAGTGCGACGGCGCCGACCGGGTGGCGCTGCTCCGGGAGGTCGCGGCGGTCGACGCGATCATCGTCCGCAGCGCGACCCAGGTCGACGCCGAGGTGCTCGCAGCCGCGCCGCGGCTCAAGGTCGTCGCCCGCGCAGGCATCGGCCTGGACAACGTCGACGTCGCGGCCGCGACCCAGGCCGGCGTCATGGTCGTCAACGCGCCGCAGTCCAACATCATCAGCGCTGCCGAGCACGCCGTTGCTCTGCTGCTCGCCGTCGCCCGCCGCATCCCGGCCGCCGACGCGAGCCTGCGCGCGGGGCAGTGGAAGCGGTCGGCGTACACCGGGGTCGAGCTGGCCGGCAAGACGGCCGGTGTCGTCGGGCTCGGCCGGATCGGCGTGCTGGTGGCGCAGCGGCTGTCCGCGTTCGGCATGCGCCTAGTCGCCTACGACCCCTACGTGCCCGCGGGACGAGCGGCGCAGATGGGCGTGCGGCTGCTGCCGCTCGACGAGCTGATCGCCGAGTCCGACGTCATCACTGTGCACCTGCCCAAGACGAAGGAGACCGTCGGGCTGATCGGCGAGCGCGAGCTCGCGCTGGCCCGTCCGGGGGCGATCCTCATCAACGCGGCGCGCGGCGGTCTGGTCGACGAGCACGCGCTCGCGCAGGCGCTCAAGGACGGGCGACTCGGCGGTGCCGGCGTCGACGTCTTCCCGACCGAGCCGTGCACCGACAGCCCGCTCTTCACCCTCGACAACGTCGTCGTGACACCGCACCTGGGCGCCTCGACCGTAGAGGCGCAGGACAAGGCAGGTACGGCGGTCGCCCGATCTGTGAAGCTCGCGCTGACCGGCGAGTTCGTCCCCGACGCCGTGAACGTCCAGGCCGGCGGCGTCGTCGCCGAGGAGATCCGCCCGGCCCTGCCGCTGGTGGAGAAGCTCGGCCAGATCCTCACCGGTCTGGCGGGCGAGGTGCCGACGGCGATGACGGTCGAGGTGCGCGGCGAGATCGCGGTCCACGACGTTGCGGTCCTCCGTCTCGCCGCGATGAAGGGGCTCTTCGGCCCGGTCGTCGAGGCGCCGGTCAGCTACGTCAACGCCCCGCTGCTGGCCGAGGCGCGCGGTGTCACCGTCGACCTGACGACGTCGACGGAGAGCCCGGAGTACCGCAACCTGCTCACCGTCCGCGGCACGCTCGGCAACGGCGAGCAGGTCAGCGTCTCCGGCACGCTGGCCGGCACCCGGATGGTGGAGAAGCTGACCGAGGTCGACGGGTTCGACGTGGACCTCAGCCCGAGCGCGCACCTCGCGTTCTTCCGCTACCACGACAGACCGGGCATCGTCGGCACGGTCGGCGGCATCCTCGGCGCGGCGCAGGTGAACATCGCCAGCATGCAGGTGAGCCGGACCCAGCAGGGCGGTGACGCGCTGATGGCGATCACGGTCGACACCGCGATCCCGAGCGCGACGCTGGCCGAGATCGCCGAGGCGGTCGGCGCGCTCTCCGCGCGCGCCGTCGACCTGGACGAGTCATGACGCCACACGACGCGGTCGGCCTCGCTCTTATCGGCCGCGGCGGGCTCCAACCCTGAGCCCAGGGCACACCCGCCGCGGTGACGAGCGCCGATCGTCGTACCGCGAGGCAGAGGAGCACCCCGTGACCGAGCTCAGCCAGGCCGACACCGACACCGGCCGCATCACCATCTTCGACACGACCCTGCGTGACGGCGAGCAGTCGCCGGGCATCGCCCTCGGCGTCGCCGAGAAGCTCGAGATCGCCGAGCAGCTCGCCCGGCTCGGCGTCGACGTCATCGAGGCCGGCTTCCCGGCCGCGAGCGACGGCGACTTCGAGGGCGTCCGCGCCATCGCAGAGACGGTGAAGGGCGCAAGCGTCGCCGCTCTGTGCCGCACCCGTGACGAGGACGTGTCCCGCGCCTGGGAGGCGATCAGCGTCGCGGAGCGGCCGAGGCTGCACACGTTCATCTCGACGTCGCCGGTGCACCGCGACAAGAAGCTGCGCATGAGCAAGGAGCAGGTGCTCGCCGAGACCGTGCGCGCCGTCGCGCATGCGCGGTCGCTCTGCGCGGACGTCGAGTTCTCCGCCGAGGACGCGACCCGCACCGAGCTCGCGTTCCTCGTCGAGGTCTACGCCGCCGCGATCGAGAACGGCGCCACCACGATCAACGTCCCCGACACCGTCGGCTTCGTGATGCCCGAGGAGTACGTCGCGATACTCAACGAGCTGCCGGGAGCGCGTACCCGGTGCCGCCGACGTGACGTGGAGCGTGCACTGCCACAACGACCTCGGGCTCGCGACCGCCAACTCGCTCGCCGCGGTTCGGGCCGGCGCCCGGCAGGTCGAGGTGTGCGTCAACGGCATCGGCGAGCGGGCCGGCAACGCGGCGCTCGAGGAGGTCGTCATGGCGCTGCGCACGCACGCGCCGACGCTCGGCTACACCACCGGCATCGAGACGCGGGAGATCACCCGCACCTCGCGACTGGTGTCGATGCTGGCCGGCTACCCGGTGCAGCGGAACAAGAGCGTGGTCGGCGCCAACGCGTTCAGCCACGAGAGCGGCATCCACCAGCACGGCGTGCTGATGGAGCGGACGACGTACGAGATCATGAACCCCGAGGACGTCGGCCTGGCCGGCAACACCATCGTGCTCGGCAAGCACTCCGGCCGGCACGCCTTCATCGACGCGCTCACCAACCTCGGGCTGCACCTCGAGGACGCCGCGGCGGAGCGCGCTTTCACCCGGTTCAAGGAGCTGGCCGACCGGAAGTCGCAGATCACCGACAAGGACATCGAGGCGCTGGCGACCGAGGAGGTCGGCGAGTCGACCGCGGCGCGCGACGCCTGGTCCTTCGACTGGCTCGCGGTCGCCGGCGGCACCGACACCGAGCCGAAGGCGACCGTCCGGCTGTCGCGCGGCGACGAGACGGTCGAGGAGACGGCGACCGGAGACGGGATGATCGACGCCGCCTGCAACGCGGTCGCCAAGGCTGTCGGCGCCACTGCGCGGCTGGTCGCGTTCCAGGTAGCCGCGGTCGACGAGGGCAGCGACGCGGTCGGCGACGTCAGCGTCGTCGTCGAGGTCGACGGCTCGCGGGTCACGGCCCGCGGTGTGTCCACCGACGTCGTCGAGGCGTCGGCGCGGGCGTTCCTGCACGCGGTCAACAAGGTCGTCTCGGGGACGGCGGTCGCCAAGCGGGTCGACAAGCCGTGACTGTGTCATTCCTGAACGTCGCCCTTATCGGCGGCGACGGGATCGGTCCCGACGTCGTCGCCGAGGGCGTCAAGGTCCTGCAGGCGGTCGCGCCGGCGTACGGCGTGAAGGTCGAGACGACCGACTACGACCTCGGGGCGCGACGCTGGCGGGAGACCGGGGAGGCGCTGCCGGACAGCGTGCTGACCGAGCTGCGCGACCACGACGCGATCCTGCTCGGCGCGGTCGGGGACCCGAGCGTCCCGAGCGGCGTCCTCGAGCGCGGACTGCTGCTGCGGCTTCGCTTCGCGCTCGACCACCACGTCAACCTGCGGCCGGTCCGCCTCTACCCGGGCGTCACGTCACCGCTCGGCGGCGCGCCCGAGATCGACCTGGTCGTCGTCCGTGAGGGGACCGAGGGCCCGTACGCCGGCACCGGCGGCGGGCTGCGGCACGGGACGCCGCACGAGGTGGCGATCGAGGACAGCGTCAACACGCGCTACGGCGTCGAGCGCGTGGTGCGCGAGGCGTTCGGGCGGGCACAGGCCCGGTCGCGGAAGAAGCTCACGCTGGTGCACAAGGACAACGTGCTCGTCCACGCCGGCGGGCTGTGGCACCGGACCGCGCGCGAGGTCGCCGCCGACTTCCCGGACGTGGACCTCGACTACCTGCACGTCGACGCGGCCGCCATGTTCTTCGTCACCGATCCCGGCCGGTTCGACGTGGTCGTGACGGACAACCTGTTCGGCGACATCCTCACCGACCTCGGCGCGGCGATCGCCGGCGGCATCGGCCTCGCCGCGAGCGGCAACCTCGACCCGAGCCGGGCCAATCCGAGCATGTTCGAGCCGGTGCACGGCTCGGCTCCGGACATCGCAGGGCAGGGCATCGCCGACCCGACCGCGACCGTGCTCAGCGTCGCGCTGCTCCTCGACCACGTCGGCCTGCCCGACGCGGCTGCCCGCGTCGAGCGCGCAGTCGCGGCTGATCTTGCTGCGCGCACCGGCTCCCGGCGTACGACGGAGGTCGGCGACGCGCTCGCGGCCGGTGCCGCGGGCTGATCGCATGCGGCTCCCGGCGGGTGCGTCGGCTACCGTTGGGGTATGGCAGACGAGCTGACCCCCACCATCGAGCTGTCGTCGTCCCGCGTGGCCGACGACGCCCGCGACGCGCTCCTGGTCGAGCCCGGCTTCGGCCGGACCTTCACCGACCACATGGTGACGGCGACGTGGACGAGCGGCCGCGGCTGGCACAGCGCGAGCGTGCAGCCGTACGGACCTCTGTCTCTGGACCCGGCGACGTCGGTCCTGCACTACGGGCAGGCGATCTTCGAGGGGTTCAAGGCCTACCGGCACGCCGACGGCGGCGTCTTCACCTTCCGCCCCGAGGCCAACGCCCGGCGCTTCCAGCGCTCGGCGAAGCGGATGGCGCTGCCCGAGCTGCCGGCCGACGCGTTCGTCGCGCTCGCGGATGAGCTGGTCCGCACCGACCGCGACTGGATCCCCAGCGGCGGCGAGAAGAGCCTCTACCTGCGCCCCTTCATGCTCGGCACCGAGGTGGGCCTCGGCGTCCGGCCGTCGAGCGAGGCGCTGTTCGTGCTGATCGCCTCGCCGGCCGGGGCCTATTTCTCCGGCGGGCTCAAGCCGGTCTCGATCTGGCTGTCCGAGGAGTTCTCGCGCGCCGCTCCTGGCGGCACCGGTGCCGCGAAGTGCGCGGGCAACTACGCCGCCAGCCTGATCGCGCAGCAGGAGGCCATCGCCAACGGCTGCGACCAGGTCGCCTTCGTCGACGCCGCCGAGCGGAAGTGGATCGAAGAGCTCGGCGGGATGAACCTGTTCTTCGTCTACGACGACGGCTCGCTTGTCACCCCCGAGCTCACCGGCTCGATCCTCGAGGGCGTGACACGCGACGCGATCCTCACGCTGGCCGGCGAGATGGGCCACAAGGTCGAGGAGCGGCGCATCGACGTCGACGAGTGGCGCGACAGCGTCGCCTCCGGCCGCATCGCCGAGGTCTTCGCCTGCGGCACGGCGGCGGTGCTCACCCCCGTTGGACGGCTGAAGTGGCGCGGGGGAGAGGTCGTCACGGGCGACGGCGGCACCGGGCCGGTCACCGACGCGATCCGTGCGGCGCTGCTCGACGTGCAGCTCGGCCGCACCGAGGACACCCACGGCTGGCTGCACCAGGTCTGCTGACCCTAAGAGCGAATGATCTTGCTGCGTGCGCGCAGCACGATCACCACTTCTGGGTGGTGGTGTGTCACTGCGCTGCATCGCGTACGGCGTTGCTGTCATGGCGGTCGGGATGTCATGGTGAGTCCGTGACCCGCACCGAGATCATTAGCCCCTAGCGCGCCGACGCACCGACGTCAGACGCGCCGACCTCCCGCATCCGCGGGGGGTCTTTTCATTTCCCCGGAGACCGCGATGAGCCAGTCCGACAGCTTTCACGTGTACGACACGACGCTGCGCGACGGCGCCCAGCGTGAGGGGCTCTCGCTGTCGGTCGCGGACAAGCTCGCGATCGCGCGGCACCTCGACGACCTCGGCGTCGGCTTCATCGAGGGCGGCTGGCCGGGGGCCAACCCCAAGGACGCCGAGTTCTTCGCTCGCGCGCAGACCGACCTGCGGCTTCGGCACGCCACGCTGACGGCGTTCGGCGCGACGCGGCGGCCGGGCGTTGCGGCCGCCGACGACCCGCAGGTGGCGGCTCTGCGCGACTCCGGCGCGAGCGTCGTCTGCCTGGTCGCCAAGGCGCACTCGCGGCACGTCACCGACGCGCTGCGCACCACACCCGAGGAGAACCTCGCCATGGTGGCCGACACGGTGCGCCACCTGCGCGCAGAGGGCCGCCGGGTCTTCGTCGACGCCGAGCACTTCTTCGACGGACATGCCGCCGACCCGGCGTACGCCGAGGCCGTGGTCACCACCGCGGCGCAGGCCGGCGCCGACGTCGTCGTGCTGTGCGACACCAACGGCGGCATGATGCCGGGTCACCTCGCCGACGTCGTGCACGGTCTGCAGGGCCTCGGCGTCCGGCTCGGCATCCACTGCCACAACGACACCGCGTGCGCGGTGGCCAACACGCTCGCCGCCGTCGACGCCGGCGCAACCCACGTGCAGGGCACCGCCAACGGGTACGGCGAGCGCTGCGGCAACGCCGACCTGTTCAGCGTCGTCGCGGGGCTCGAGCTCAAGCTCGGCCGTTCGGTGCTGCCCGAGGGGCGACTCGCCGAGCTGGTCCGGGTCAGCCACGCCGTGGCCGAGGTCGCGAACCTCACGCCCGACGCGCATGCGCCGTACTACGGGTCCTCGGCGTTCGCCCACAAGGCGGGGCTGCACGCGAGCGCGGTGAAGGTCGCGCCAGAGCTCTACCAGCACGCCGACCCTGCGACCGTCGGCAACGACATGCGGATGCTGGTGTCCGAGCTGGCCGGGCGTGCAACGGTGGAGCTGAAGGGACGCGAGCTCGGACTCGACCTCGCCGAGCGGCCAGACGTCACCAAGGCCGTGGTCGAGCGGGTCAAGGAGATGGAGTCGCGCGGCTACACGTTCGAGGCGGCCGACGCGTCGTTCGAGCTGCTGCTGCGCGAGGAGCTCGGGGAGGCGATGACCTACTTCACCGTGGAGTCATGGCGCACCATCGTCGAACGCCGCGCGGACGGGACCGTGGTGAGCGAGGCGACGGTGAAGCTGCACGCGAAGGGCGAGCGGATCGTGGCGACCGGCGAGGGCAACGGCCCGGTCAACGCGCTCGACACCGCACTGCGGATCGCGCTCGAGCAGATCTACCCGCAGCTGGCGTCGCTGGAGCTGGTCGACTACAAGGTGCGCATCGTTGACGGCGGGGGCGGCACCGGCGCGGTGACCCGCGTGCTGGTCGAGACCAGCGACGGCACGGCGGAGTGGGACACCTTGGGCGTCGACGAGAACATCATCGCGGCGTCGTGGCAGGCGCTGGAGCAGGCGGTCACCTTCGGCCTGCTCCGGCAGGGCGTGCCACCCGCGGCGTAGCGACTAGGCAGACGGCGTCTCGGCGGACGGGATCTCCTCCCACCACTGGCACCACCACGGGCCGCCGACCAGGATCCGCAGCTTCGGGTGCCAGCAGTAGCTGATGTCCTTGGTGTTCTCGAGGTAGTAGAGGCAGTTGTCGCAGCGCTCGTCGCCGTTGGGCTTGCCGCGCAGGATCGCGTCCTCGACGAGGTGGGCGAGCGCCATCGCGTTCTCCTCGTCGACGGGCTTCGGCTCGGCTGGGGGCACGTCGTAGCTCATGGCGCGGGACGATACCCTCGCCTTCCCGCCCCGAACCCATGAGGTCCACCACCGTGCGCATCGCCCGCTTCAGTCTGGATGGAGAAGTCGGCTTCGCGGCGGTCGAGGGGGGCGAGCTCGCGGTCATCGACACCCACCCGTTCGGCACCATCTCGTTCACCGGTGTGCGCATTCCGCTGAGCGAGGCGCGGCTGCTGCCGCCGGTGCTGCCGAGCAAGGTCGTGGCGATCGGCAAGAACTACGCCGATCACGCCAAGGAGATGGGCGGGGAGGCGCCGGCCGAGCCGGTGATGTTCCTCAAGCCGTCGACTGCCGTGACCGGTCCCGACGCGGTCATCGCGCGGCCGACCTCGGTCGGCCGGGTCGACTTCGAGGGTGAGCTGGCGGTGGTCATCGGTCGGCTGGCCCGCGACGTGCCGCGCGACAAGGCCCTCGATGTGGTGCTCGGCTACACCTGCGCCAACGACGTGACCGCGCGCGACCAGCAGCTGGCCGACGGGCAGTGGACCCGCGGCAAGGGCTACGACACGTTCTGCCCGCTGGGGCCGTGGCTCGAGACCGACCTCGACCCGGCTGATCTCGAGCTCACGACGACGGTCAACGGCGAGGTACGGCAGTCCTCGCGCACCAGCCTGATGCTGCACGACGTGCCGGCGCTGATCGAGCACGTGAGCAAGGTGATGACGCTGCTGCCCGGCGACGTGCTGCTGACCGGTACGCCGGCCGGCATCGGCCCGCTGGGCGCCGGCGACGAGGTGTCGGTGACCATCGAGGGTGTGGGGACGCTGAGCAACACGGTGGCCGACCGTGCCTGACACCGTGGGCACGTCGGCCTCGGGCCGGTGCGGGTGCGGGTTGCGCCGTCGCCGACCGGCGACCCGCACGTCGGCACGGCGTACATGTCGCTGTTCAACCTCGCGTTCGTGCGGCAGCAGGGCGGCGAGTTCGTGCTGCGGGTGGAGGACACCGACCGCGCGCGGTTCCAGGAGGGCAGTGAGCAGCAGGTCTACGACACGCTGCGCTGGCTCGGGCTCGACTGGGACGAAGGGCCGGACAAGGGCGGGCCGTTCGCGCCGTACCGGCAGTCGGAGCGGCTCGACACCTACCGGCCGCATGTGGAGCGGCTGCTCGCCGACGGGCACGCCTACCACTGCTGGTGCAGCGGCGAGCGGCTGACGCAGATGCGCGAGGCGCAGCAGAAGGCCAAGCAGCCCACCGGCTACGACCGGCTCTGCTACGGCAAGACGCGCGAGGAGCGCGCCGCGTTGGACGGGTTCAGCGAGACGCCGGTCGTGCGGATGCTGGTGCCCGAGGACCCGCCGTTGTCGTTCGTCGACCTGATCCGCGGCGAGGTGTCGGCGCCGATGCCCGACGACCAGGTGCTGCTGAAGGCGGACGGGTTCCCGACGTACCACCTCGCCGTCGTCGTCGACGACCACCTGATGGGCATCACGCATGTCGTGCGCGGCGAGGAGTGGATCTCCTCGACCCCGAAGCACCTGCTGCTCTTCGACTGGCTCGGCTGGGAGCGGCCGGCGTTCGCGCACATGCCGCTGCTGCGCAACGTCGACAAGTCGAAGATCTCGAAGCGTAAGAACCCCGCGGCACGGCTGACCTGGTTCGTCGAGCAGGGCTACCTGCCGGAGGCGCTGCTCAACTTCCTCGCGCTGCTCGGCTACTCGCTGCCCGACGGGCAGGAGGTCTTCAGCTTCGCGGAGATGTCGGCGTCGTTCGACTGGGCCCGGGTCAACACGGTCGGTCCGGTGTTCGACCTCGACAAGCTCGCCTGGCTCAACGGCCACTACATCCGCGAGCTGCCGGCGGAGGAGTTCGTCCACCGGCTGCTGCCGTTCCTGCAGCGCGACGGGGTGGTGTCCGACCCGCCGTCGGCCGACCAGGCCGCGCTGCTGCAGGGCGTCGCGCCGCTGGTGCAGACCCGGATGGCGATCCTGTCCGAGGCGCCCGACCTCGTGCGGTTCCTCTTCGTCGACGACGTGACCCTCGACGAGGCCGCGGCCGCAAAGACTTTGGTCGGTGACTCGGGCGAGTGGTTGATCGCGTGCGCCGCTGCTCTGGCCGAGCTGCCGGCGTGGACGGCCGGAGCAATCGAGGATTCGTTGAAGTCGGTTCTGGTCGATGGATTGGGCCTCAAGCCGCGGCAGGCCTTCGCGCCGGTGCGTCTGGCGATGTCCGGCAGCCCGATCTCGCCGCCGCTCTCCGAGTCGCTCGAGCTGCTCGGCCGCGAGCGCTCGATCGCCCGGCTGCGAGCCGCGGCCGATCGCGTCTCGGGCGGCTGATCGGCGTACGGATCGGCTTTGGAGAGGGCTCGGACCCTCCGGTACGATGCTCCGGTTCGGTCGGCGCGAGCTGCTCGGATGTGCCATTGGGGTATGGGGTAATTGGCAGCCCGGCGGTTTCTGGTTCCGTTAGTCTTGGTTCGAGTCCAGGTACCCCAGCGCTTCATGTACAGTTCTGCACTTCTAGGGCCCCGTCGTCTAGCGGCCTAGGACGCCGCCCTCTCACGGCGGTAGCGAGGGTTCGAATCCCTTCGGGGCTACGTTGTCCGACTTGAGAGATCGCCGTCCTAGCGGATTGCGGTCTCTCTTTCGTTGCGGGGGCAACCGGTCTCAGGATCAAGGTCGAGACCGAGTGCCCCCACGAGTTCCGGCTCATACCGCGCAAGCAGTTCGAGCGCGAAGGTGACCTTGTCCTTGACCCGCTGCCCTTTTGGCTGGGCGGTTGTCCAGAGTTCGAGGTTCTCCGGTCGGTTGTCGAGACGATCGCCGTTCTTGTGATGAACCACCTCGTCAGGGCGTAACGCACGTCCGAGCATCTCCGCCATCACGAGGCGATGCTCGAACTCGTAGGCGCGGTCGTCGGGCACCAGATGTCGGCGTCCCGGTGAAACAGGTACCCACCAGTAGCCGTGGCTGATCGATCCGTCACCCGTCACGGTCTTGATGGGTCCGCCGAGCAAAGGGTCGCCGTAGAGCTTGAGCCGCTTGTAGTGGCTCCGGCAGTAGCCCCGGGTGTGCGCGCCGCGCTCGCACTCCTCCACGCGACACACGTCCTTGGTTGGTCGTCGGAGCGGGTGCCCGGGCCGGACGTCGCCGGTGCGATTCCACCGCACGTAGTGGCCGTGGCACCAACCTCGGGTCACCGCGCGTCGTTCGCATCCCTCGACGGCGCACGTTCGTGGCGCTCGATCTGGCGTCACGTATCCGTTGCGCAGCAGCCGTCGGTAGTGGCGAGAGCAGTGATCGCGGGCGTACACCGGTCGATCGCAGCCGACCTCAGCACACACCTTGTCCGGCATCGGCGACACCTCCGCATCAAGTGTCGGTACGCGGTGTGACAGCTACGGTCGGTCGTCCACAGCGCGCTCGATGGCAGCGGCGGTGTCGCGTACGACGGCGCCGAAGCGGCGGGCGGGGGAGCGGGTCAGCCGGTCCACCGGCCCCGACAGGCACAGCGCGGCCACCACCTCGTCACCCCGACGCACCGGCACGGACACCGACGCGACGCCGCCCTCGCGCTCGCCCACGCTGGTGGACCAGCCGTGCCGGCGCACGTCCGCCAGCGACGCAGCGGAGAACACCGCGCCGCCGAGCACACGCGTGCGGTCCTCCGGCGCGGCCCAGGCCAGCAGCACCTTCGCGCCAGATCCGGCGGTCATCGGCAGCACCGCACCGACCGGCACGGTGTCGCGCAGCCCCGCGCGTCTGTCGGACGCCGCCAAGCACACGCGGCTGTCACCGCGGCGCACGAACAGCTGCACGCTCTCCCCGGTCGAGTCCCGCAGCGCGTCGAGGTGCGGCTGCGCGACGACCGCCAGGTCGTCAACGGGTCGTCCGGCCAGCTCGGACCACCGCGGCCCGACCACCCATCGACCGCCCGAGTCCCGCACGACGAGCCGGTGTGACTCGAGGGCCGCGGCCAGCCGGTACGCCGTCGCCCGCGGCAGACCGGTGACGTCGACCAGCTCGGCGAGCGTCCCCCGCCCCGCGCCGACGGCGTCGAGCACCACCATCGCTTTGTCGAGAACACCGACCCCGCTTATGCTTTCCACCATACGGACAACGGTATCTCAGGATGTGAGACATGGGCAGAACGCTCGTCGAGAAGGTCTGGGCCGACCACGTCGTGCACTCCGCCGAGGGCGAGCCGGATCTGCTCTACGTCGACCTGCACCTCGTCCACGAGGTGACGAGCCCGCAGGCGTTCGACGGCCTGCGCGCCGCGGGTCGCCCCGTACGCCGTCCCGACCTCACCTTCGCCACCGAGGACCACAACGTCCCGACCACCGACGTCGACCGCCCGATCGCTGATCCCATCTCCCGCAAGCAAGTAGACGCCCTGCGAGCGAACTGCACAGCGTTCGGCGTACCGCTGCACTCCATGGGCACCGCCGGCCAGGGCATCGTCCACGTGGTCGGTCCCGAGCTCGGCCTCACCCAGCCCGGCATGACGATCGTCTGCGGTGACAGCCACACGGCGACGCACGGCGCGCTCGGCGCGCTCGCCTTCGGCATCGGCACCAGCGAGGTCGAGCACGTCCTCGCCACCCAGACCCTGCCCCAGCCCAGGCCCCGCACCATGGCGGTCGACGTCGAGGGCGCCTTGCCCGCGGGAGTGACCGCGAAGGACCTGGTCCTCGCCGTGATCGCCCAGATCGGCACCGGCGGCGGCACCGGGCACGTCATCGAGTACCGCGGCGAGGCGATCCGCGCGCTGTCGATGGAAGGCCGGATGACCGTCTGCAACATGTCGATCGAGGCCGGCGCGCGAGCCGGCCTCGTCGCGCCCGACGACACCACCTTCGAGTACCTGCGCGGCCGCCCGCACGCCCCTCGAGACGCCGACTGGGACGCCGCCGTCGCGTACTGGCGCAGCCTGGTCACCGACGCCGATGCGACCTTCGACCACCAGGTCACGCTCGACGCGACGTCGCTCTCGCCCTACGTCACCTGGGGCACCAACCCCGGCCAGGCGGCCCCGCTGAGTGCCAACGTCCCCTACCCCGCGTCGTACGCCGACCCCGGCGCCCGCGAGGCCGCGCAGCGCGCTCTCGACTACATGGGCCTGGTTTCCGGCACCCGCCTCCGCGACATCGAGGTCGACACGGTCTTCCTCGGCTCGTGCACCAACGGCCGGATCGAGGACCTGCACGCCGCCGCCGATGTCGTCCGGGGCCGCACCGTGAAGCCCGGCGTCCGCGCCCTGGCCGTCCCCGGCTCGATGGCGGTCAAGGCCGCCGCTGAGGCGGCCGGACTGCACGAGGTCTTCCTCGCGGCCGGCTTCGAGTGGCGCAGCGCGGGCTGCTCGATGTGCCTCGGCATGAATCCGGACCAGCTCTCGCCCGGGCAGCGCAGCGCGTCGACCTCCAACCGCAACTTCGAGGGCCGCCAGGGCACCGGCGGTCGCACCCACCTCGTCTCGCCGGCCGTTGCCGCGGCGAGCGCGATCACCGGCCGGCTGACCAGCCCGGCCGACCTGGACTGAGGGACGCGATGGAGCCGATCCGCATGCACACCGGCCGCGCCGTCCCGCTGCGCCGGTCCGACGTCGACACCGACCAGATCATCCCGAGCGACTGGCTCAAGCGGGTCGAGCGCACCGGCTTCGGCGCCGGCCTCTTCGCGCAGTGGCGGGCCGCCCCCGGATTCGTCCTCGACGACCCGGCGTACGCCGGGGCCTCGGTCCTCCTCGCCGGCCGCAACTTCGGCACCGGCTCCTCCCGGGAGCACGCCGTGTGGGCGCTCGAGGACTTCGGGTTCCGCGCCGTGGTCTCGCCGAAGCTCGCCGACATCTTCCGCACCAACTGCACGAAGGTCGGCGTGGTGCCCGTCGAGGTGGACGAGGCCGTCGTTGAGCGGCTCTGGGCGGCGGTCGAGGCCCACCCGAACACGGCAGTCGTCGTCGACGTCGAGAACCGGCGCCTGCGCTGCGCGACCGCCGCTGTGGACGAGCCGTTCCCGCTCGACGACTTCACCCGCTGGCGCCTCGTCGAGGGGCTCGACGACATCGGACTCACCCTGCGCCACGAGCCGGACATCACTGCCTACGAGCAGCGCCGCCAGTCGTGGCGTCCGACGACGCTGGCACAATCCGAGCCGTGACCGATGCCCCGCTCGACGACGCTGCGCTCTTCGCCGACCTCGCCAACCGCCTCCGCGACACCCATCGCCGGGTCGCGTCGCTCGACGCGACCGATGACGTGAAGTCCGCCGTCGTGCGCCGTCTCATCGCGATCACCGACGCGTCGAAGCACGACCTAGGACGGGCGTCCGAACGGCTCGACGCGCTGCGCGCGGATCTCGATGCCGGACGTCTGCCCGACCCGAACGCCGACTGACCCATCGGAAACCGCTGCGCTGCAGCAGGTTCCGTGCATCCTCGGGAATCCGGCCGGTTGGACGTTTGCGCCTCAACGGTCCAGATGCGTTGCGACACAACGGAAATCACTTGTTCGGTCGTTGTGTGTTTCGCACCGTGCACATAGGGTTCTCGCCGTCGACGCGCCCTGCATCGACAACTCCCGGAGGTGCACACGTTGAACAAGTCAGAGCTCATCGAGGCCGTTGCTGAGGAGCTTGGCAGCCGAGCCACCGCAGCCAAGGCCGTCGACACCGTCCTCGACGCGATCATGGCGTCGGTCGCCTCCGGCGAGCGGGTCGGGATCGTCGGCTTCGGCACGTTCGAGAAGCGCGAGCGGAGCGCCCGCACCGCCCGCAACATCCGCACCGGTGCCACGATCAAGGTGAAGGCCACCTCGGTGCCCGGCTTCCGCGCGGGCGCCGGCTTCAAGGAGCTCGTCGCCGGCGGCAAGAAGAAGGCGGCCCCCAAGCCGGCCGCCAAGAAGGCTGCGAAGCCGGCCGCCAAGAAGGCCGCCAAGCCGGCGGCCAAGAAGACCGTCGCCAAGAAGGCTGCTGCCAAGAAGCGCTAGCAGCTAGAGACTCAGCTGAGGGGCATCCGGATGAACCGGGTGCCCCTCAGCCGTCTCCGGCTCGGCTAGAGAGTCGCGAGGTTGATCGAGGTGACGGCGCGGGCGTCACCCTCGCCGCTGACCTCGAAGCGCACCCGCTGGCCGAACGTGAGCTTGCGCAGTCCCGATCGGGAGAAGGCGTCGGCGGGCAGCGCGATCACGGTGCCGTCGTCGAGGACGACCGACCCGGACCGGGTCTCCTCGCTGAACTCCTTCACGGTGCCCTGCATCGCTAACCGTCCGATCGTCGGGTCGTCGCCGTGGTTCCGGCGCGAAGCATAACGGCCGAGGTGTGCCCTCCGACCCCGAGCGCGAGGGCGTCGGCGAGGTCGTCAGAGGTGTCGACGTCGAGGCAGAGCCGGTCCAGCCCCCCGGCGTCCAGCTGCACGTGACCGCCCAGGACGTGGCGCGCCCGGGACGCCGGTCCGTAGCTCGGCGTCAGGTCCGATCCCGGCGCGGCCGTCAGCACGGTCGTGCCGTCTCCGCGGCGGTCCGCCAGCACGCCCAGCGATACGCCGACCGCGCGGTCCAGCAGTATCGCCAGTGCCTCGGGTGTCGCGCACGGCAGGTCGCTCGACACCGCGGCGACGCCGTCTCGCGGCCACAGCGAACGCGCGGTGCGCGCCCCGTCGACCAGTGCGTCGTCCAGGCCGGAGTCGCTCGCGTCGGCGATCACCCGTGCGCCGAGCACGCCGAGCTCCGCAGCCGCGCGCGCGTCGTTCGTCACCACCACCACGCCGCTCACCGTCGGAGCCGTGACCGCGGCGGCGACCACGTCAGAGGCCATGGCCAGGGCGAGATCCGCCCGCGCTGACGGGGACAGGTGGGCGAGCCGCGACTTCGCGAGCCGCAGCTCCTTGACCGGGACGACGACCACCCAGCGCACGTCGAGGTCCACGCGCTCCACCCTATGGGGAGCGCCACCCCGCGACACGGCGTACGACGGCGCTCGACAGGCCGCGACGCGACCGGGAGGATCGCCCAGACGCCGAGGCGAGAGGGAGGTCGGATGGAGCCGTGGTACCGCCTCGCCGTCTGCATCGTGAAGCCGGCCACCGCCCTGGTCTTCCGACGTGACGAGCGAGGGCAGGACCGGATCCCGCGCACCGGCGGCTGCATCATCGCCGTCAACCACATCTCCTACGCCGACCCGTTCGTCGCCGCGCTCTTCGTCCACGACGCCGGCCGCCGCCCGCGCTTCATGGGCAAGGTCTCGGTCTTCCGCATCCCCGTCATCGGCCGGATCCTCCGCGGCGCCGGCCAGATCCCGGTCTACCGGGAGAGCGCCGACGCGGCGCACGCGCTCTCCGCGGCCACCGACGCGGTGCGGGCGGGAGAGTGCGTCGTCATCTACCCCGAGGGCACCGTCACCAGGGACCCCGGCTACTGGCCGATGACCGCCAAGACCGGCGTCGCCCGGATCGCGCTCGCCACCGGCGCCCCCGTGATCCCGGTCGCGCAGTGGGGCGCCCAGGAGTTCCTCGGGCGCAGCGGCAAGCCGCGACTCGGCCGCCGCACCCGGGTGCACGCGCGCGCCGGCGAGCCGGTCGACCTGAGCCGCTGGCACGGTCTCGAGCTCACCGCGGACACGCTGCGCGAGTCGACCAGCGCGGTCATGGACGGGCTGACCGGCGTGCTGGCGGAGATCCGCGGCGAGCAGCCGCCCGCGACGCGCTACGAGCCGCGGCCCGGCGAGCGCAAGGGCTCACGTCCCCGGCACCAGCGAAAGTCGGCATGACGCGCGCGGCCGTCCTCGGCACCGGCTCCTGGGGCACCGCGTTCGCGGCGGTGATGGCCGATGCGGGCACGGACACGGTGCTCTGGGCCCGTCGCCCGGAGCTCGCCAAGTCCGTGATGACGTCGCACGAGAACCCCGACTACCTCCCCGGCGTACCGCTCCCGGAGAGCCTGCGCGCGACGGCGGACGCCGCGGAGGCGCTCGACGGCGCCGACTTCGTGGTCCTCGCCATCCCCTCTCAGTCCCTGCGCGACAACCTGGCCGAGTGGCGCGAGCTGATCCCGCGCGACGCCGTCGTCGTCTCGCTCATGAAAGGGATAGAGCTCGGCACGACCAAGCGCATGAGCGAGGTCATCGCCGAGGTCGGCGACATCGAGGTCGAGCGGATCGCGGTCGTGTCCGGTCCGAACCTGGCGAAGGAGATCGCCCAGCGTCAGCCGGCCGCGACCGTCGTGGCGTGCAGCGACGTCGAGGCCGCCGAGCGACTGCAGGTCGCGAGCCTCACCCGCTACTTCCGCCCGTACACCAACACCGACGTCGTCGGCTGCGAGCTGGGCGGCGCGGTGAAGAACGTCATCGCCCTCGCCTGCGGGATGGCCGAGGGCATGGGCTTCGGCGACAACACCAAGGCGTCGCTGATCACCCGCGGCCTGGCCGAGATGTCGCGGCTCGGCGTGGCCCTCGGCGCCGACCCGCTGACGTTCGCGGGGCTTGCCGGCCTCGGCGACCTCAGCGCGACCTGCACCAGCCCGCTGTCGCGCAACCGGACGGTGGGGGAGCAGCTGGGCAGGGGCCGCACGCTGGAGGAGATCATCGGCGAGATGCGGATGGTCGCCGAGGGCGTGAAGTCCTCCCGTTCGATCCTCGACCTCGCGGTCAAGCACGACGTGGACATGCCCATCACCGAGCAGGTGGTGCACGTGGTCCACGACGGGATGACGCCGAAGGACATGCTCCGCAACCTGATGGCGCGTGACGCCAAGGCAGAATGACCGGGTGACGAACTCACCCGAGCGACGCCTCTCCACCCGCGCCGTGCACCTGCCGCCCCCGCCGGTGCCGGCCGAGCCCCCGGTGGGCCTGCCCGTCTACCGCACCGCCGTCTTCGAGTTCGAGACGATGCAGGACTACTCCGACGTCCTCGGCGGCCGCCGGCCCGGCTACGTCTACTCCCGCATCGACAACCCGACGACCGACGCGTTCGCCGCCGCGCTCGCGATGCTCGAGGGCGCAGAGGCCGGTCAGGCGTTCGCGTCCGGCTCCGCCGCGATCTCCACCGCGCTGCTCGCGCTGCTCGAGGCCGGTGACCACGTGGTCGCGCAGGCCGACCTCTACGGCGGCACCTACAGCCTGCTCACCCACGTCCTGCCGCGGTTCGGCATCACCGCCACGCTCGTGCCCGGCGGCGACGTCGACGCGCTGGCCGCCGCGGTGCGGCCCGAGACCGCCCTCGTGTACGCCGAGACGGTGGCCAACCCGACGATGTCGGTTGCCGACCTGCCCGGTCTCGCGGCGGTCGCCCGCACGGCCGACGTACCTCTGGTCGTCGACTCCACGTTCGCCACTCCCGTGGTCTGCCGGCCGATCGAGTGGGGCGCCGACCTGGTGCTGCACTCGGCGACGAAGTACATCGGCGGCCACAGCGACACCACCGGCGGCGCCGTCGTCGGGTCCGCCGACCTCGTCGCGAAGGTGCGCACGATGCGCGCCGAGCTCGGCGGCATGCTCTCGCCGGAGGAGGCGTTCCTGCTCCACCGCGGCCTGCAGACGCTGCCGCTGCGCGTCGAGCGGCACTGCACTTCTGCCATGACGTTCGCGCTCGCGATGGCACAGCACCCGGCGGTCGAGGCGGTCAGCTATCCCGGCCTTCCGTCGCACGCCGACCACGGGCTGGCCGGCAAGCTGTTCAGCGCCGGCGACTCCGGCGCGACGCTCTACGGCGGCTGCGTCCTCGTCACTCCGAGCGGCGGACGAGACATCGGCATGAAGGTCTGCGACGCGCTGCGACTCGGCAAGGTCGCGACCAGCCTCGGCGGCGTGCACACCGTGGTCAGCCACGTCCCGTCGACCACCCATCGCCAGCTCGACGACGCGGCCCTGGCAGCGGCGGGGATCGGCGCCGCCGCGATCCGCGTGAGCGTCGGACTCGAGGACGTCGGCGACCTCATCGCCGACTTCACCCAGGCGCTGGACGCAGCGTGACCGACCGCATCCGGGTCGCGGTCGTGTTCGGCGGTCGCAGCAGCGAGCACTCCATCTCCTGCGTCTCCGCCGGCAGCGTCCTGTCCGCCCTCGATCCCGACCGGTACGACGTCGTCGCGATCGGCATCACGCCCGACGGCCACTGGGTGCTCGCCCCCGATGCGCCACGGCAGATCGCACCCGGCGCCGACCTGCCGACGGTGTCCGACGGATCAGGCACCTCGGTCGCGCTCGCGGGTGACCCGGGCGTCGACGGCTTGGTCGTCCTCGAGCCGGGCGAAGGTCCGCGCACCCTCGCCGGGGTCGACGTCGTCTTCCCCCTGCTGCACGGCCCCTACGGCGAGGACGGCACCGTGCAGGGGCTGCTCGAGCTGGCCGGCGTCCCCTACGTCGGCAGCGGCGTGCTCGCCAGCGCGGTGAGCATGGACAAGGAGTTCATGAAGCTCGTCCTCTCCGCGCGGGGACTCCCGGTCGGCCCGTACGTCGTCCTTCGCGAAGGTGACCTCGACCGGGCGGCCGAGCTCGTCGGGCCGCTGGGCTGGCCGGTCTTCGTGAAACCCGCGCGCGGCGGCTCGAGCATCGGCATCTCCAAGGTCGAGACCCCTGACGCGCTTCCTGCGGCGCTTCGCGAGGCGTGGGCACACGACCCGAAGGCACTCGTCGAGGCAGCGGTCGACGGTCGCGAGATCGAGTGTGCGGTTCTCGCCGGCATCGACGGCGGTGAGCCGGAGGCGAGCCTGCCGGCCGAGGTGAAGGTCGCGTCGGGCTTCTACGACTTCCAGGCGAAGTACCTCGACGACTCGACGAGCTTCGACATCCCCGCTGACCTCCCGCCCGACGTCATCGCCGACGTACGGCGACTCGCCGCGGAGGTCTTCACCGCCGTCGACGCCGAGGGCCTGGCCCGGGTCGACTTCTTCCTCTGCCCGGACGGGCGGCTGGTCGTCAACGAGATCAACACGATGCCCGGCTTCACGCCCTCGTCGATGTTCCCGCGGATGTGGGCGGCCACCGGGCTCGACTACCCCGCCCTCGTGGACCGGCTGCTTCGCACGGCCATCGCCGAGGGCACCGGCCTGCGCTGAGCGGCAGGACTGGCCGCGACGACCGTCGAAACCAGACTCGACAGCACCCGAAGTGCCCAGCCCGGAGGTAGTCGCCATGTCCCGCCGCACGCTCGTCCCCGTCGCCGTCCTCGGCGTCCTCGCCGGCGCGCTCGCGCTGCCGAGCGACGCGGCACCGCCGAAGCCGATCACCAAGGAGTACACGGTCACCCTGGCGCCGTTCCCGAACGCCGAGTGGAGCAACGCCTGCCAGGAGAAGAGCCCGATCCCGAGCGACCACGAGGAGCCGTTCAAGGCGCCCGCGCCCGGCCTGCTGAAGGTGCAGATCTCGGGGTTCATCGGCGACTTCGACGGGGCGATCGTCGACGGCAAGGGCAAGTACCTCGCCGCGAGCGACAACGCCGCTGCCACGGGTGGCACCAGCCCGAACGCGGTCGAGGGCATCAGCTACAAGATCAAGAAGGCCGGTGACTTCAAGATCCGCGTCTGCAACTTCCTCGGCACCCCCCAGGCCACGGTCAAGTACACCTTCACCTTCGCCAAGTAGAGCAAACGGAAGGCGCTGCAGCGGGCGCCCGGTGGTCCGGCCGCGTCGGCGCACACCGGCCGGTCACACCGGACAGCGCCTGACCACGTGCCCAGCGGGCTTCCTACAGCGGCTGGGCTCTCGTCACGGCGTCGGTGAGGGGGCTGAGGAGCTCGGCCTTGTAGTCGTCGGGGATCCAGACGCTGATGTTCAGGACGTGCCGCGGCAGCGAGAAGTCCACGCCGCCGGGACGTGACTCGTCGGCGTACCACGCGACGTCGTTGACCGAGATCAGCTGGTCGCCGGGTCGGTAGCGCTCCGACGCCGGCACCCCGCAGCGCACCTCGACCGCGGGATCGCCGTACGCCACGAATCCCGGCCGCTCCGGCACGACGTCACGCCGTTTCAGCGAGCCGAGACGGTCCGGCAGCGCGGCCGCGAAGCGCGCGCAGGCGGGTGCCGTGCCGGAAGGCGGCGCCGGATAGGCGGCGAGGTTGACGGGAGAGTCGTCGCGCAGCGACTCGACGGCGCGCCACCCGATGACGGACACGACAAGGGCGGTGGCCACGACCACTGCTGGTCGGCGGACCACCGCCCGGATCGCTGGACGGGTCGTGAGAGGTCGAGCTAGAGGTGCACGACCGGGCAGGTCAGCGTGCGGGTGATCCCGTCCACCGACTGCACCCGGGCGACGACGAGCTTGCCCAGCTCGTCGACGTTGCGCGCCTCGGCGCGGACGATCACGTCGTACGGGCCGGTGACGTCCTCGGCCTGCGTGACGCCCTTGATGTCGGCGATGTCCTTCGCCACCTTGGCGGCCTTGCCGACCTCGGTCTGGATCAGGATGTATGCCTGGACCACCATGTGCATCGCCTCACGGGTGCGCGGTTCGGAAGTGGAGCCGGGATCGGGGAAAACCTACACGACCCGCCCGGACCGGCGTGCCGAGGCCGCCGAGCGGGCGACCCGCACCGCCCACACCACGAGCGGCACCTGCAGCGGCAGCCGCAGCCACGCGACCGTCGCCGACCCGAGGAGCGGCCCTCGGCCGGGCAGCCCGCCGTCGAGGGCCATCTGCACGTTGGCCGGGAACACCGCCACGAACAGCACCGCCGTCGCCCAGCCGCCGGCCCGGCGGGTTCGAGGCAGCGCGACCAGTGCGGCGCACACCAGCTCGGCCACCCCGCTGACGTGCGTGAGCAGGCGCGGCGCCGGCAGGAACGACGGGATGATCCGGTCGTACACCTCGGGATTGACGAAGTGGTTGACTCCCGCGACGGCCAGGACCAGCGAGAGCAGGTACGGCGACGCGGCGCGGCCTCGGCTCACTGACATCTGCTCATCACGCACAGTGTGACCGGCCGGGGAGGAGCGGGGCACCATCGACGAGCGGCTGACCGGCGCAGTCTGTGCGCTCGGTGCGGCGAGCGCCTTCGGCGTCACGATCGTCGTGCAGCGCAGCCTCGCTCAGGAGGACCTCGCCGTGACGACGGCGCTGGGCGTGCGCTTCGGCATCGCAGCGCTCGTGCTGTTCGCCGTGCTCGCCATCCGCCGCGAGTCGCTCCGGCCGGTCGAGGGGGAGCGGCTGCGCGCCGCCGCGCTCGGCGTGGTCGGCTACGCCACCGAGGCCGGGGTGTTCTACGTCGCGCTGCGCCACGGCAGCGCCGGCGCCGTGGCGCTGCTCTTCTACGCCTATCCGGCGCTCGTCGTGCTGCTCGAGGCGGGCCTGCGCACTCGTCCGTTGCGGGTGCGCAGCGTCGGCGCGGTGCTGCTGTCGAGCGCGGGCGCGCTGCTGGTCGTCGTCGCGGGCGACGAGGTCGAGATCTCCGGGCTCGGCGTCGTGCTGGCGCTCGGCTCCGCGGTCTGCTTCTCGGTCTACCTGGTGCTGAGCAACCGGCTCGTCGTGCGCAGCGGCGCGCGGGTCACCGCGGCCTGGGTCGCCGGCGGCGCGTCGACCGCCCTGCTGACGGCGAGTCTCGTGACCGGCGGAGTGCACGTGCCGCGCGACGTCATCGGCCGCCTCGCGCTGAACGGTGCGGCGACTGCGGTCGCCTTCGCGCTGCTGTACGCCGCGCTGCCGCTGCTCGGCGCCGGACCGGCGGCCGTGGTCATGACGATGGAGGCGTTCGTCGCCCTCGTCCTCGGCGCTGCGGTGCTGCACGAGCCGGTCGTCCTGCTGCAGGTGCTCGGCGGCGTTGGCATCCTCGCCGGCGCAGCGCTGGTGAGCACCGGGACGCCGAAGGCCCCGCCGTCGCCGTAGGCCTTCCGGAGTGGGGTGTGGGCTACGGCTTGTAGTCGATGACGCCGGTCGCGTCGGGGAGGCCGCCGAAGTTGCACGGCAGGATCGTGTAGGTGCCGGCGGCCTTGAGCTTCACGGTGATCGCCTCCTGGTCCTCGGGCGTGTCGCCGTCCGAGCTGCCCAGCAGCCGGCCCTTGGCGTCGAGGACCTCGAGTCCCCAGTCGCCGGTCGCGGTGAGGCTGACCTTGAGCCGGCCCGCCGCGGGCGCGGTGAACTTCAGGCCGGGCTCGTTCGGGAAGAGCATGCCGTCGCAGCGCGGCCCGGTGACGGCGGTGGCCGTCGGGTCGGCGGTCGGGTCGTTGAACGAGAACTTCTGGGTGACCGGCTTCGGCGGCGCCGCCACCGCCGGAGCGGCAGCTGCGGCGCACGCCACGAGCGTTGCCGAGATCAGCGTCGCACGCGTCATCGGCGCGGGTCCTCGGTCCGTGGCCGGGTTACGGCTTGTACTCGATGACGCCGGTCGCGTCGGGCAGGCCGCCGAGGTTGCACGGCAGCACGGTGTAGGTGCCGGCCGCCTTGATCTTGATGGAGACCAGCTCCTGGTCGGTGGGGGTCGCACCATCGGACGCGCCGAGGATCCGGCCCTTGGCATCGTGGACTTCCAACGCCCAGTCGCCCGTGGTGACCATCGTCACCTTGAGCTTGCCGGCGGCCGGCGCGGTGAACTCGATCGGCGCCTCGTTGGGCAGCAGGCCGTCACAGCCGATTGCCGTGCCCGCGGTGGCGGTCGGGTCGGCGGTGGCGTCGGTGTAGCTGAACTTCTGGGTCACCGGCTTCGGCGGCGCGGCGATCGCCGGTACGGCGATCACCGCGACGGCCGCGGCGGAGAGGGCGAGCAGGGCGGTGCGGTTCATGACTGCTCCAGGAAAGAAGGCGGCACGGTGGAGCCGGAGTTCCGGCGGTTCAGAGGCGCCGGGCTACTTCTTGGTGGGGGTGTAGGCCCACTTCATGTCGCACGTCGGCGTACCCGCGAAGTTCTGCGACGCGAGCGTGTAGGTGCCACCGGCCTTGATCTTCACCTTGACGACCTCGATCGTCTCCGGCGTGCCGCCGTCGGTGCAGCCGAGCACGCGGCCCTTGGAGTCGAGGATCGCGACCGACCAGTCGAGCGCGGGCGTCGCGTTGTTCATCCGCAGCTCGAGGGTCCCGGCCGCGGGCAGCTCGACCTCCTTGACGTGGCGCGAGAGGTTGGTCGGCAGCGTCGGCACGCAGGTGGTCCCGGCGATCGGCGTGGGGTCCGGGAGGCCGGTCGCGGTGTAGGTCCCGCCCATCGGCTTCGGGGGCGCGGCGGAGGCCGGCAGAGCGGCGACGGAGCCGACGACGGCAGTGGCGGCGAGCAACAGGATCGAGCGCTTCATCTCGGTGAGCTCCTAGGCTGGTGTGTCGGTGGGGCGACGTCGGGCGCAACGAACCGAACGAACGGTTCGTCACGGGCAGCGGGCGGATTTCTCGCTGCCCAGGTGTTCTTCTGGTGGGTTTCGACCGAATCGGGCGGACTCCTGCCGCGATCGAGGTGAGGGTGATCGGCGCCCGCGTCCGCCTAAGGTGACCTCGTGGTCGACTCCTCGCCGCCCGTGACGCTCGCCGATGTGGGCGAGTTCGGGCTGATCCGGCGGCTGAGCGCCCTGTTCCCGGTCACGCCGGCCGTCCTGCTGGGCTCGGGGGACGACGCGGCAGTCGTCGCCTCGCCCGACGGCCGGGTGGTCGCGACGACCGACCTCCTGGTCGAAGGACGGCACTTCCGGCTCGACTGGTCCTCGCCGCGTGACGTCGGTCACAAGGCCGCGGCGCAGAACCTCAGCGATGTCGCTGCGATGGGCGCCCGCCCGACCGCCCTGCTGGTCGGCCTCGGGGCACCGCCATCCCTGCCGGTCGACGTCGCCGTCGAGATCGCCGCGGGCATCGCGGCCGAGTGCGCCCTCGTGGGTGCGACCGTCGTGGGCGGCGACGTCGTGCGCACCGAGGAGCTGGTGCTGGCGGTGACCGCCCTCGGCGACCTCGAGGGCCGATCGCCGGTACGCCGTGACGGCGCTCAGGTCGGCGATCGGATCGTCGTGGTCGGCACCCTCGGCGGCTCGGCGGCCGGGCTCGCCGCGTTCTCTGCGGGGGTGCCCCACGCGCAGGTGGTGCAGCTGCTGGACGCGCACCGTCGGCCGACCCCGCCGTACGCCGCCGGGCCGGCGCTCGCCGACGCCGGTGCGACCAGCCTCGTCGACACGTCCGACGGCTTCGCCGCGGACCTCGGTCACGTCCTCGCCGCCAGTGCGGTGGGCGCGCTCGTCGACTACGCCGCGCTGCCCGCGCATCCCGGACTCAGCGCCGGCTGGGCGGCCGACCAGAGCCCGTCCACTGTCGCGCGCTGGGTGACGAGTGGCGGCGAGGACCACGCTCTCGTGGCGACCATCGCGGCGGAGCGGCTGCCCGATCTGGCAGCCACGCTCGCGGCGCTCGGCCTGGCCTGCGCCGACGTCGGCGAGGTCACCGGTCCGGCGCCCCTCCGTTGGATCAACCTGCCCGACGATGCCGCGGAGCCCGGCGGGTTCGACCACTTCGGCCCGACCGGATGACCCCGCCGCGCGTGCTGACGATCGCGGGCTCCGACTCCGGGGGCGGCGCGGGGATCCAGGCGGACCTCAAGACGATGCTCGCCCTCGGCGTGCACGGCATGTCGGCCATCACCGCGATCACCGCGCAGAATTCCGTTGGCGTGCAAGGGATCTGGTCGGTGCCGACCGACGTCGTTCGCGCGCAGATCTGCGCTGTCGTCGACGACATCGGCGTCGACGCGGTGAAGATCGGCATGCTCGGGTCGGCGGAGGTGGCCGGCGCCGTGGCCGACGAGCTCGCGGGGATCGGCGTGCCGGTCGTCGTCGACCCCGTGTGCGCCTCCACGCACGGCGACGCGCTGCTCGCCGCCGACGCGGTCGACGTGCTGCGCGAGCGGATCCTGCCGCTGGCCACGGTCGTGACACCCAACCTGGCCGAGGTCACGGTGCTGACCGGGGTCGTCGTTCAGGGGCCGGACGACCTCGAGGTCGCGGCGCGCGCTGTCCACGCTCTCGGCCCGCAGTGGGCGCTGGTCAAGGGC
This sequence comes from uncultured Actinomycetota bacterium, assembly GCA_963765815.1. Classification (GTDB taxonomy): domain Bacteria; phylum Actinomycetota; class Actinomycetes; order BP-191; family BP-191; genus DATLNF01. The sequence continues at coordinate 75,745 of CAVXXT010000005.1, forward strand.
GGCCACCTCGACGGCGACGCGGTCGACCTGCTGTGGGACGGCGTCGTCGCGCAGGCCTACTCCGCGCCGAGGCTGGACACCCGGCACACGCACGGCACCGGCTGCACCCTGGCCGCGGCGATCGCCAGCCGGCTCGCCCACGGCGACGACGTACCGTCAGCGGTCGAGGCGGCGAAGGCCTACGTCACCGGCGCGATCCGCGGGGGATTCGCACTTGGCGCCGGCATCGGCCCCGTCGACCACGCCTGGGCCCTACGTCACCCCCGCAGCAAGTAGCCGCGAGCTGTCCTCGTCATCACCGTTCTGTGTCCGCCAGCGCGGCGCACCCGTGCCGCCGAGCGGACACAGAACCGCGAAAGCCGGCCAGCGGCTTCGGGCTTACTTGCTGGGGGTGAACGTGTACTTGCCGGTGCCGGTGGGGCCGCCGGCGAAGTTGCAGACGACGATGACCAGGTCGCCGGCCTTCTTCACCTTGTAGGTGAGCTTCTCGACGATCGAGCCGGTGCTCATGCTGGTCGGCGTGACGGAGGCGTTGTCGCCCTCGGCGAGGCGCTTGGCCTTGCCGTCGTTGAGCGCGAGGTCCCAGTCGCCGACGAAGCCGGTGACCTCGACCTTGAGGGTGCCGGCGCCGGGGGCCTTGAACGACTCTCGGTGCACGCTCTGCGGGGCCTCGGTGAGTGCGGCGCACGCCGTGGTGCCCAGCGGGTCGCTGATCGCGCCGCCGGGGACCGGGATCGAGACGCTGAAGGACTTGGTGACCGGCTTGGGCGGCGCGGCCATCGCCGGGGCGGCGAGGACGGCGATGCCGGCGCCGAGCGCGACGACGGGGAGCAGACGACGGTGCGACATGGGGAGGGCCTTCCGAGGCTGGGATCGGGTGGTGTGACGCCCAACGCCCCGAGGCGCATCCGGTGACGGGTGCGCGCGCTACAGGTGGCTAACCGCGGACGACTTTGCCCGCCTTGAGGCAGCTCGTGCACACGTTGAGGGTCTTCGGGGTGCGGCCGACGAGGGCGTGCACCTTCTGGATGTTCGGGTTCCACCGCCGGCGCGTACGCCGGTGCGAGTGCGAAACCGCCATGCCGAAGCCGGGGCCCTTGGCGCAGATGTCACAGACCGAAGCCACGACAGGATCTCCTCGAAGGATGTGCTGGATGCTGGCGCCCGTGCTCCGGGCAACCGGCACAGGGTAGCCAACGGGCACCCTCCGGAGCAAGGCGGCCGGAATCAGCCGCCCGGTATGAGGCGGTTAGGCTCCGCGCCATGCCTGGCCCGCTCGACGCCCTCGACGCGGCCGCCGTACGCCGGTGGTGCGAGCTCGGCCTGCGTGACCTCACGGCCCGCCGCGACGAGATCAACGACCTCAACGTCTACCCCGTGCCCGACGGCGACACCGGCACCAACCTGGTGCTGACGATGGAGTCGGTCGTCGAAGCGTGCCGGGGAATCGCTGCCGGGGACGACGGCATGGCGCAGACCATGAAGGAGATCGCCCATGGCGCGCTGATGGGCGCCCGCGGCAACTCCGGAGTGATCCTCAGCCAGCTGCTCCGCGGCGTCGCCGACGTGCTCTCACCCTTGCGGTCCGCGGGGGCGACCGACCTCGTCGCGGCGCTGCAGCGGGCCGCCGACCTCGGCTACGCCGCCGTCGCCCAGCCGGTCGAGGGCACCGTGCTGACCGTCGCGCGGGCCGCGGCCGACGCGGCGAAGGGGGCCACCGGGACTCTCGGCGACGTCGTGCGGTCCGCGGCCGACGGGGCACGCGCCGCACTGGCCCGGACGCCGGACCAGCTGCCCGCGCTGAAGCAGGCCGGCGTCGTCGACGCGGGCGGTCGCGGTCTCTGTGTGCTGCTCGACAGCCTGCTCTCCGTCATCACGGGCGAGGAGACTCCGGTCGAGCCGGCGCTGCTCGTGCCGCGGGACCGCAGCAGGCTGATCGCGGCGCGCGAGGCCGGCAGCGAGGAGTTCGGCTACGAGGTGCAGTTCCTGCTCGAGGCCGACGACGACGCCGTGGCGGCGCTGAGGCCGGCGCTGGCGGCGCTCGGCGACTCGCTCGTCGTCGTCGGCGGCGACGGCCTGTGGAACGTCCACGTGCACGTCAACGACGTGGGAGCGGCGGTCGAGGTGGGCATCGAGGCCGGGCGTCCCTTCCGCGTGACCGTGACGCGGTTCGCCGACCAGGTTGCGGCGGAGTCCGCCGGGCCGGGGTCCTCGGGCGCGCGCGCCGGCCGAGGGGTCATCGCGGTCGCGCCCGGGCAGGGGCTGGTCGAGCTGTTCGCCGCGGCAGGGGCGGGCATCGTCGCGGGCGGTCCGTGCGCCAACCCGTCGACGCGGGAGATCCTCGAGGCGATCGAGGCCTGCGGTGCGGCCGAGGTCGTCGTGCTGCCCAACGACAGCAACGTGCTCGGCGCGGCCAACCAGGCCGCGGCGGCGGCCGCCCCCGGCTGCGAGGTGCACGTCGTCCCGACGCGCTCCCCGGTGCAGGGACTCGCCGCACTCGCCGTCCACGACCCGTCGCGGTCGTTCGCCGACGACGCGATCGCGATGACCGACGCCGCACGCGCCACGCGCTGGGCAGAGGTGACGACGGCGGTGCGCGACTCGCAGACCATGGCCGGACCGTGCCGTGCGGGCGACGTCCTCGGACTCGTCGGCGGGGACGTCGTCCTCGTCGGCAGTGCGATCGACGACGTCGCTCGCACGCTGCTCGACCGGCTGCTCGCATCGGGCGGCGAGCTCGTCACGGTCGTCACCGGCTCCGACGCGCCGGCCGGACTCGGCGAAGACGTGGCGACGGCCCTCCGGTCGGCGTACCCGGTCGTCGAGGTCGAGGTGCACGACGGAGGGCAGCCGCACTACCCGCTGCTGCTCGGCGTCGAATGACCGGTCTGTCGACAGCGCTCGACAAGGTCGTCGGCGACAAGACCGCCAAGGTGCTCGCCGACTCGCTCGACCTGCGCACCGTCGGCGACCTGCTGCGCCACTACCCGCGGCGGTACGCCGAGCGCGGCGAGCTGACCAACCTTCGTGACGTGCGGGTCGGCGAGCACGTCACGGTCCTGGCGGAGGTGAAGTCCGTGAGGTCGCGGCCGATCCGTGGCGGCCGGCACATGCTCGAGGTCGCCGTCACCGACGGCCGCACGACGCTCGGGGTCACCTGGTTCAGCAAGGGGTCGCAGGCCTGGCGCGCGCGTGAGCTGCGCGAGGGGCGGCAGCTGCTCTTCTCCGGCAAGGTCACCGAGTTCAACCACAAGCGCCAGCTCACCAACCCCGAGTACCAGCTGCTCGACGCGGGCGAGGGCGACAGCGCCGAGGCGATCGCTGCGGCGTTCGCCGGCACGCTGATCCCGGTCTACCCGGCGACCGAGAAGCTGCCGTCGTGGTCGATCGCGAAGTGCATCCGGATCGCCCTCGACGTCCTCGACGAGGTCGACGACCCCCTGCCGCCGCAGATGCGGCTCAAGCACGGTCTGCGCGGCCTCGCCGACGCGTTTCGCGGCATCCACCGGCCGGACTCCGCGGAGGACATGGACGCATCGCGGGACCGGCTCAAGTGGGACGAGGCGTTCGTCCTGCAGGTGGTTCTCGCGCAGCGCCGTCGTACCGCGAGGGAGGCGCCGACTAAGCCTCGGGTACGCCGGCTCGGCGGTCTCGTCGACGCCTTCGACGCGGTGCTGCCGTTCACGCTGACCGAGGGACAGCGCGAGGTGGCCGACGCGATCGACGCCGACCTCGCCGCGGCGCACCCCATGCACCGGCTGCTGCAGGGCGAGGTCGGCTCCGGCAAGACCGTGGTCGCACTTCGCGCGATGCTGACCGCCGTCGACGCGGGCGGCCAGGCGGTGCTGATGGCGCCGACCGAGGTGCTCGCGTCGCAGCACGCGCGCAACATCCGCGAGCTGCTCGGCCCGATCGGCATGGCCGGCGAGCTCGGCGGCGCGGAGGAGAGCACGCGCGTCGTGCTGCTCACGGGCTCCACTTCGGCCGCGAGCCGCCGGGAGGCGCTCGCGCATATCGCCTCCCGCGAAGCGGGCATCGTCATCGGCACCCATGCCCTGCTGGAGCCGGACGTCGTGTTCGCCGACCTCGCACTGGTCGTCGTCGACGAGCAGCACCGCTTCGGCGTGCAGCAGCGCGACATCCTGCGGTCCAAGAGCGATGCGGCGCCGCACGTGCTGGTGATGACGGCGACGCCGATCCCTCGCACCGTCGCGATGACGGTGTACGGCGACCTCGAGACCTCGACGCTGACCGAGCTGCCGCGCGGCCGAGCGCCGATCGAGACGCACGTCGTGCCGATGGCCGAGCGGCCGCAGTGGCTCGACCGCGCGTGGTCACGGGTGCGGGACGAGGTCGCGAAGGGGCACCAGGCGTTCGTCGTCTGCCCGCGGATCGGCGGTGACGACCCGCCCGGCGGCGCCGTGGCCGCGGACGACACGGAGCTCGTCGACGACCTGGCCGCCGACCAGGCCGAGCGCCGACCGCCGCTCGCGGTCGAGGACGTGTTCCCGCTCCTGCGCGACGGAGAGCTCGCCGAGCTGCGCGTCGAGATGCTGCACGGCCGGATGCGGCCCGACGACAAGGACTCGGTCATGCGCCGCTTCTCGCGCGGCGAGATCGACGTGATCGTGTCGACGACGGTGATCGAGGTCGGCGTCGACGTGCCGAATGCGACGGTCATGGTCGTCATGGACGCCGACCGGTTCGGCATCTCCCAGCTCCACCAGCTGCGGGGCCGGGTCGGCCGGGGGGCCGCGCCCGCGGTCTGCCTGCTCGTCACCGAGATGCCGGACGGCTCGCCGCCCCGCGAGCGCGTCGACGCCGTCGCCTCCACGGTCGACGGCTTCGAGCTGGCCCGGCTGGACCTCGAGCGCCGGCGAGAAGGGGACGTGCTCGGCACCTCGCAGGCCGGCCGGCAGAGCCGGCTGCGTCTCCTGGAGCTGCTGCGCGACGAGGACCTCATCCTCACCGCGCGGGCCGAGGCGGCCGAGCTGGTCGACGAGGACCCGACGCTGTCCTCACAACCCGCCCTCGCCTCGGCCATCGCCGAGGCGGTCGACGCCGAGCAGGCCGAGTTCCTCGAGAAGGGCTGACGCGATCAGGATCATCGCCGGCGCGGCGCGTGGCCGACGGATCGTCGTGCCCGAGGGGCGGGGCACCCGGCCGACGTCCGACCGCGCGCGGGAGGGACTGTTCTCGACCCTGGAGTCGCTGAGGGGAGGGTCGCTCGCCGCCGCCCGGGTGCTCGACCTGTACGCCGGCTCCGGCGCGGTCGGGCTCGAGGCCCTGTCCCGCGGCGCTGCGCTCGCCACGCTCGTCGAGATGGACCGGCTCGCCGCCGGCGCGATCCGCCGCAACATCTCCGCGGTCGGCCTCCCTGGCGCCGACCTGCGTGTCGAGGCCGTGGAGAAGGTGCTCGCGGGAGCGCCCTCGGCGTACGACGTCGTCGTCCTCGACCCGCCCTACGACGACCCGGTCGACCCGGTGCTCGATGCGCTCGCGCCGTGGCTGGCCGCTGACGCGGTCGTCGCAGTCGAGCGGTCGTCGCGGGACGTCGAGCTCGTGTGGCCGACCGCGATCGAGCCGGTGCGGTCACGGACGTACGGCGCAGCAACGCTTTGGTACGGTCGCGCCACCGCTGGGGAGAGGGCGACATGAGACGAGCGGCGTGCCCCGGGTCGTTCGACCCGGTGACCAACGGCCACCTCGACATCATCGCCCGCGCGGCGCAGATGTACGACGAGGTCGTCGTCGCCGTGCTCGTCAACCAGACCAAGCAGGGGCTCTTCCCGATCCCCGAGCGGATCGAGCTGCTCCGCGAGGTCTGCGCGCCCTGGCCCAACGTCACCGTCGACAGCTTCGCCGGCCTGCTCGTCGACTTCTGCCGCGACCGCGAGATCCGGGTCATCGTCAAGGGCCTGCGCGCGGTCAGCGACTTCGACTACGAGCTGCAGATGGGTCAGATGAACCACCGGCTGGCCGGCGTCGAGACGCTGTTCATGACGACCAACCCGCTGTACTCCTACCTCTCGTCCAGCCTGGTGAAAGAGGTGGCGAAGTACGGTGGTGACGTCTCGAGCCTGGTCCCCGACGTCGTCGTACGCCGGATGACCGAGCGGCTCGAGCGCCCCAGCGGCGTCTAGCCACAGGCGCTGCGCAACCGCAAGGAGCCCGCTTCCCGTGGACGACGTCCAGGCCAAGCTCGCCGAGATCACCGAGATGGTGGAGTCGGCGAAGTCGATGCCGCTGTCCGCGTCCTGTGTCGTCAACCGCGCCGAGCTGCTGGCCCGGGTCGGCGAGCTCGCCGAGCTGCTGCCGGCCCAACTGAGCGAGGCGCAAGCGCTGCTCAAGGCGAAGTCCGACGTGGTGGCGCAGGGGCGCACCGAGGCCGACCAGATCCTCGCCGACGCGCGCACCGAGGCCGGACGACTGGTCAGCCGGACGGAGGTCATGCAGACCGCGCTGCGGGAGTCCGACCGCGTGCGCACGGAGGCCGAGGAGAACGCCACCCGGATGCGGCTCGAGGTCGAGGACTACGTCGACACCAAGCTGGCCAATTTCGAGGTGGTCCTGCAGAAGACGATCGCAGCGGTCGAGCGAGGCCGCGAGAAGCTGCGCGGGCGGCACGAGCTGGAGCAGCTGCGCGACGTCGGCGAGGACGACGAGGACGCCGCCCCCCTCCCCGAATAGCCGCCGCACCTCACCTTCCGCGCGCCAATTCCTCGACTTCACCCACCCCCACGTGTGATTTCGCCGGTTTCCGGCCCGAAATCCGACGTCGGGGTGGGTGAAGTGGGGTCGCACGGAGCGGATTCGTCCGGCGCCGGGGGGATCGGGTAGCCTTGGCGGCTGGTCCTGCTCGTCTCGATCGTTCCGCCGTGCCCGAGAACAGGAAGCCCGCCCCGCGCCTCGACCCGCGTCAGCCGCTCGTGATCGACACCCGCGAGCTCGGCCGACGCCCAGGGTCGATGCGCAAGGTCGAGCTGAAGGTTCCCGCGCCGACGACGTTCGGGATGGACATGATCGCGGTGCCGAGCGGTGCCGAGCTCGACCTCGATCTCCGGCTGGAGTCGGTGATGGAGGGAGTGCTCGTCTCCGGGCGGGCGCTCGTCCCCCTCGCGGGGGAGTGCGGCCGCTGCCTGGACCCGATCGCCTCGACCCTCGAGGTGGACCTGCAAGAGCTGTTCGCCTACGCCGAGTCAGACGCGACGGACGACGAGACAGAGCACCTGGTCGGTGATCTGCTCGACCTCGAGCCGACGCTGCGCGACGCGGTGGTCCTGGCGCTGCCGCTCACGCCGCTGTGCCGGGAGGACTGCCCGGGGCTGTGCGTGACGTGCGGCGCCCGGCTGGCCGACGGGGACTGCGGACACTCCGCGGAGCCGGTCGACATCAGGTGGGCGGCTCTGACCACGCTCGACGCAATCGCGGTGCCAGATTCAGACAACACGACGCAGGACGACTGAGGAGCAACGGTGGCGGTACCCAAGCGCAGGATGTCGCGGAGCAACACCCGCTCACGGCGCTCGCAGTGGAAGGCCGCGCTGCCGTCCTTCGCGACCTGCAAGCGGTGCAAGCAGGCGAAGCTCCCGCACGTCGCCTGCCCGACCTGCGGCACCTACAACGACCGCCAGGTCCTCGAGGTCGGCTAGCACTGCGACTTCTCGCATGAGAGTCGCGCTCGACCTGCTCGGCGGCGACCTGGCCCCGGCGGCCGTCGTCGACGGCGCGCTGCTGGTCGCGGCCGAGCGGCCCGACATCGAGGTCGTCCTCGTGGGGCCACCGGAGATCGCCGCGTCGCTGCTCGCCGTGCGTGACGCGGCAGACCGGTTCGACGTCGTCCCCGCCACGCAGGTCGTGACGATGGACGAAGACCCCGCGCGCGGGGTGCGGGCCAAGCGCGACGCGACCGTCCGCGTCGCCGCCCGACTGGTCCGCGACGGCGCGGTCGACGCGACCGTCTCGGTCGGCGCGACGGGGGCGGCGCTGGCCGCCGCGATGTTCACCCTCGGCCGGCTGCCCGGCGTCACCCGACCGGCGCTGGCGGTCGTCGTGCCGGCCACCGCCGGCCCCCTCGTGCTGCTCGACGTCGGCGCCAACCCCGACGCCGGCGCCGACCTGCTCGCGCAGTTCGCGCTCTCCGGCGCCGCCTTCGCGCGCATTCGGCTCGGCGTCGCGGACCCGCGCGTCGGACTCCTGAACATCGGCGAGGAGCCGGGCAAGGGCGATGAGCTGCGCAAGCAGGCGTACGCCGAGCTCGCCGGCCTGTCGGCCCGGTTCGTCGGCAACGTCGAGGCGCACGACGTCGCCCTCGGCGGCCCGGCGGATGTGGTGGTGACCGACGGCTTCACCGGCAACGTCGTCGTCAAGGCCCTCGAAGGGGCGGTGCGCATGGTGTCCGGCGCCCTGCTCAGCGCGTTCGGCGCCGACGACGACCGCCGCGCCGCCGCGAGGGTGCTCCAGCCGGCGCTCGCCGAGGTGGCCGCCGCCCTCCATCCGGACGTCATGGGCGGCGGGATGCTGCTCGGCGTGGACGGGGTCGTGGTGATCGGGCACGGCAGCTCGTCGCCGACCGCCGTCGCGCATTGCGTCTACGCTGCCGCGCAGGCGGTGGCCGAGGGCCTCGTCCCGCAGATCCGCGAGTCGCTCGCCGCGCACGTGGCAGCGCGCCGCGCCCGTGCCGGCCTGGAGGTCACCAACCCGTGAGTCCCGTCAGCGCGCTGACCGCCGAGGAGGTCATGGACCTCGTTCGGGCCGCGATCGTGCGCGTCCTCGAGGTCGACCCCGCCTCCGTGACGCGGGACACCCGACTGGCTGACGACCTGCACGCCGACTCCCTCGCGCTGGTCGAGATCGTGGACATCGTCGAGGAGCAGATCGTCGCGATCGCGCCGGGCTTCGCGATCCTCGACGAGGACCTCGACGAGATCGCGACCGTCGGCGAGGCCGTCGACTACGCCGTGGGCCGGCTGTGACCGACCGGACGATCTCCGAGCCGACCGAGGTCGTCCCGCGATCCCTGCCCGACCTCGACGTGCGCCGCACGTCGCTGGAGAAGGTCGTCGGCGTCACCATCCGTGACCGCGAGCTGCTCCGCCGCGCGCTGACACACCGCTCCTACGCCTACGAGAACGGCGGGCTGCCCACCAACGAGCGCCTGGAGTTCCTCGGCGACTCGGTCCTCGGCATCGTCGTCACCGACCACCTCTACCGCTCGTTCCCCGACCTGCCGGAGGGCCAGCTCGCGAAGCTCCGCGCGTCGGTGGTGAACATGACCGCGCTGGCCGACGTGGCGCGCTCGATCGACCTCGGGGACTGGCTGCTGCTCGGCCGCGGTGAGGAGTACTCCGGCGGGCGGGACAAGGCGTCGATCCTCGCGGACACGTTCGAGGCGCTGCTCGGCGCGGTCTACATCGACCGCGGGCTCAGCACGGCCGCGAAGCTGATCCACCGGTTCTTCGACCGGCTGATGGCGGAGGCGTCGACGCGAGGCGCGAGCCTGGACTGGAAGACGTCGCTCCAGGAGCTCGCTGCGGCGCAGGCCCTCGGCGTACCGGAGTACACCGTCACGGAGAGCGGCCCGGACCACGCGAAGCGGTTCGTCGCGACGTCGGTCGTCGCCGGGCAGGAGTGGGGCACCGGCGAGGGGCGCAGCAAGAAGGAGGCGGAGCAGCGCGCGGCCGAGGCCGCGTGGACGTCGATCCAGCAGCACCTGCTCTCCGCCGACGCTCCTCCGGCCTAGTGCCTGCGACGATCTAGTGCCGGAGCTGCCCGAGGTCGAGGTGGTCCGCCGCGGACTGCAGCGCGGCGTCGCCGGCCGGCGCATCGTCGAGGTCGAGGTGACGCACCCCCGCGCCGTACGCCGTCACGTCGCGGGTCCGACCGACTTCGTCGACCTGCTGCGTGGTCGACGCGTCGAGAGCGCAGAGCGGCGCGGCAAGTACCTGTGGCTGCCGCTCGACTCGGGCGACGCGCTGACCGGGCACCTCGGGATGAGCGGGCAGCTGCTGGTCGTCCCCGCGGACAAGCCGAGCGAGAAGCACCTGCGGGTCCGCTTCCGGTTCGACGACGACGGACGCGAGCTGCGGTTCGTCGACCAGCGGACCTTCGGCGGCCTGCAGGTCGTGGCAGGCGGCGCCGCGCTGCCGTCGACCATCGATCACATCGCGCGTGACCCGCTCGACCCCGAGTTCGACGACGCCGACCTCGTGACCCGGATGCGACGCAAGCGCACCGGCGTCAAGCGGGCACTGCTCGACCAGACGCTGCTCTCCGGCGTCGGCAACATCTACGCCGACGAGTCGCTGTGGCGGTCACGACTGCACTTCGACCGGCCGACCGAGAAGCTCACGCGCGCAGCAGTGGTCGAGCTGCTCGGGCATGTTCGGGACGTCCTGCGCGAGTCGCTCGACGCCGGCGGCACCAGCTTCGACGCGCTCTACGTGTCGACGGAAGGCGTGTCCGGCCTGTTCGAGCGGGAGCTCGCGGTCTACGGCCGCGAGGGCGAGCCGTGCCCGCGCTGTGGCGCGCCGATCCGGCGCGCCCACTTCATGAACCGCTCGTCGTACTTCTGCGCGCGGTGCCAGCGCGCGCCTCGATCGCACTAGCCATCCGCTGCGTCGCCACGTCGCTCAGCGCGAAGAACAGGCACGGCTCGACCAGCTCGACCTCCATCAGCCGCGGCGCTCCCTCGTCGTCACGCACCATGTCGACGCGGGCGTAGAGCAGCTGCGCGGCGCCGCCCGGGACGGCTGCCAGCACCTGCTCCGCGACCGCCACCTCGTCGTCGGCCGGCTCGGCGCGGACGCTCTCCGCCCCGATGCCGGTCGTGAGGTACGGCGGCCGTCGTACGGCGTGAGTCAGCTCGCCGTCGACGAAGAGCATCGACCGCTCGCCGGTCGACTCGACCGCCGACTGGTACGGCTGCACCATGACGTCGCGCGTGGGCAGCACCCGGTCGGCGAGCTCCTGCACCGCGCTCATCCCGGCGGTTCCACTGCGCAGCGTGTCCTCGGCCGCCGCCGAGACCGCCGGCTTCACGACGACGTCCGTCCAGCCTCGATCGCGCATCAGCGCCGCGATGTTGGCTGTCGACCCTGCATCGAGCCACGCCGTTGGCACGACCGGGACGCCGGCGTCGGCGAGCTCGCGCAGGTAGCCCTTGTGGGTGTTCCAGTCGACCACCGGCGCGGGATTGAGCAGGACGCTGACGTCGGCCAGATGACGAGCCCACGCGACGTACGCCGGCCGCCGATGCCAGTAGTCCCAGGTGCTGCGGATGACGACCAGGTCGAAGCCGCTCCAGTCGACACCCGGGTCGTCCCACGCCGGTGTGGCCACGTCGAGTCCGCGGTCGCGCAGCAGCGCCGCGACCGGCTGGTCGTCAGTCCACAGGTCGGGCAGTCGCGTGCACGTGGCGAGGGCGACCCGGGGGTGCGAGAGAGTCGGCATCCGAGCACGCTAACCCGGCCTGCACCGTGGAGACTGGTGCGGTGACCGGCGATCCCGCTGCCCCCGGCGGGGCTGCTCCTGAGGATCCGGTCCGGCTGACCGCGTGGGTCCGCGGCCGGGTCCAGGGGGTGGGCTTCCGCTGGTGGACCCGTGCCCGAGCCCTCGAGCTGGGTCTCGTCGGGTGGGCGAGCAACCTCGACGACGGCCGGGTCGAGGTCGTGGCGGAGGGGCCGCGGGCCGCGGTGCAGGCGCTGCTGGGCCATCTGCGCGACGGGCGCACACCCGGCCAGGTGACGCTGGTGACCGAGCGATGGAGCTCACCGAAGGGTGATATGTCCGGGTTTCGTGAGAGATGAGAGGTCGGATTCCGTAACCTGGCCGTGATCTGGGCCTTGACCCTCGCCGGGCGCCGTGTCACTCTCGAAGACACCCCGCACGACACCGTGTCACACGTAAATGCACCCGGGTCACACGGAAATCTGGCTCACCACAGCGGAGGAACACCACGATGGCGAAGGCACTGCTCGGCCACGTCGGGATCGCTCCAGACCCCCGTGCGACCGCGGAGATCCGCCGGCTCCAGCTCGTGATCAAGGAGCTCGAGGCCGAGGTCGCCGACCTGCGCGCCACCCACGAGCTCGAGCGGACGCTGAGCCTGTCGGCCGCCGCCCCGGAGCCGGCCTACAGCTAGTCCCGCACTCGGCAACAGGGCGCCCCCGACGGGGCGCCCTTTTTTCTGCTCCCGGTACGTCGGAACACCCCGCCGCGGGCGGTACGCTTCACCCGGACTTCCCTCCGCTACGACCTCACGCCTGTCTCGTACGGCGTCCGGGAGTGCTGCGCGTGCACCTCAAGAGCCTCACTCTGCGGGGCTTCAAGTCCTTCGCCACCGCGACGACCCTGCGCATGGAGCCGGGCATCACCTGCGTCGTCGGGCCCAACGGGTCGGGCAAGTCCAACGTCGTCGACGCCATTGCCTGGGTGCTCGGCGAGCAGGGCGCCAAGGCCCTGCGCGGCGGCAAGATGGAGGACGTCATCTTCGCCGGCACGCCCGGCCGGCCCGCGCTCGGTCGGGCCGAGGTGACGCTGTGCATCGACAACACCGACGGCGCGCTGCCGATCGACTTCGCCGAGGTGACGATCTCCCGGCTGATGTTCCGCTCCGGCGAGAGCGAGTACTCGATCAACGGCACGACCTGCCGGCTGCTCGACGTCCAGGAGCTGCTCAGCGACTCGGGCATCGGCCGCGAGCTGCACGTCATCGTCGGCCAGGGCCAGCTCGACGCGGTGCTCGCGGCGCGGCCGGAGGAGAGAAGGGCGTTCATCGAGGAGGCGGCCGGCGTCCTCAAGCACCGCAAGCGCAAGGAGAAGGCGCTCCGCAAGCTCGAGGCGATGCAGGCCAACCTCACCCGCCTGACCGACCTCACCACCGAGCTGCGCCGTCAGCTCAAGCCGCTCGGGCGGCAGGCCGAGGTGGCGCGGCGCGCGGCGACGATCCAGGCTCAGTTGCGCGACTCGCGACTGCGGCTGCTCGCCGACGACCTGCTCGCCCTGCGGTCCACGCTCGCGGCCGAGCTCGCGGATGAGGCGGAGCTGCTGGCCCGTCGTACGGCGGTCGAGGCCGACGTCGCCGACGTCGCTCGCCAGGAGGCCGAGCTCGAGGCGGCCCTCGCCGAGGACGCACCGCTGCTCGCCCGCGCGCAGGAGACCTACTACCGCCTCGCGTCGCTGCGCGAGCGCTTCCGCGGCACCGCCGACCTCGCCGCCGAGCGGCACCGCAACCTCTCCACCGACCTCGATGCCGAGTCGCGGCCCGGCCGCAGCGCGGAGGAGCTCGAGGCCGAGGCCGTGGAGGTGCGGGCCGAAGAGCAGCTGGTCCACGCGTCGCTGGCCGACGACCAGGCTCGACTCACGGACGCCGAGGCCGCGCGCGCGTCGCTCGAGGCGCGACTGCGTGACGAGGAGCAGGCGCTCGTCACCGCCGTGCGCGCGCAGGCGGACCGGCGCGAGGGACTGGCCCGGCTGATCGGCGAGGTGGGCGCCCTGCGCAGCCGCGTCACGGCGACCGAGGAGGAGATCAGCCGCCTCGCCGCCGCCCGCCAGTCCGCGGTCGCGCGCGCCGACGAGGCGCGGGCCGAGTTCCTCGCGGTGCAGCACCGGGTCGTCGAGCTCGAGGGCGGCGAGCAGGGACTCGACGAGCGGTACGACGCGGCGAGCGGCGCGCTCGCCGACGCGACCGTCGCCGTCGAGCAGCTGGTCGCCGAGGAGCGTGAGGCCGAGCGGGAGAAGTCGTTCTGGACTGCGCGCCGCGAGGCGCTCGAGATGAGCCTCGCGCGCCGCGACGGCGGCGGCGCGCTGCTCGACGCCGCCGACCGGGTGCCCGGCCTCCTCGGCACGGTCGCCTCCTTGCTGTCGGTGCAGCCAGGTCACGAAGCCGCGATCGCGGCCGGGCTCGGCGGCCTGGCCGACGCCGTTGCCGTCGACGACGCGGACGGCGCCGTCGCGGCGCTCACGATGCTGCGCGCCGAGGACGCCGGCCGCGCGACGCTGCTGATCGGCGGCGCGCCCGCCGACGCTGTGTCGAATCCGAACCTGCCGCCCGGCGCGCAGTGGGCACTCGACCTGGTCACCGCTCCGGACCGGCTGGCCGGCGTCGTCCGCCGGATCCTCGGTCACGTCGCCGTCGTCGCCGATCTCGACGCGGCCCGCGACCTCGTCACGGCGCACCCGTCCTTGACGGCCGTCACCGCCGCCGGCGATCTGCTCGACCGTGACCGCGCGATCGGCGGCGGCACCGCGGGGCAGTCGCTGCTCGAGGTGCACGCCGCGGCCGAGGAGGCGGCGGAGAAGCTCGCCGACGCGACGATGAAGTCCGAGCGGCTCCGGTTCTCCCTGGCCACCGCGCGCGCCGACCTCGACCGGCTGCAGGTCGAGGTCGACGAGGCGCTCGAGACGCTGCACGACTCCGACGCGAAGATGGCCGCGGTCGCCGAGCAGCTCGGACTGCTCGGCTCGCGTCAGCGGGCCGCAGCTGACGAAGCCGCGCGCGTCGAGCGGGCCATCGCCGAAGCCGAGGCGGCCCGCGACTCCGACCGCGAAGGCCTTGCGGCCCTGGAGGAGCGGCTCGCCGCCGCCGAGGCGAGCGGCGACTCCGACGAGGAGCCCTCGACCCACGCCCGCGACGCGGTCGCCGCCGAGCTCACCGCCGCCCGCACGACCGAGGTCGAGGTGCGGCTCGGCGTGGTGGCCGCGCAGGAGCGGGCTCGGGCCCTGGTCGCGCGGGCCGAGAGCCTGGAGCGGTCCGCGCAGGCCGAGCGTGACTCACGTGCCCGGCTCGCCGCGCTGCGCGAGCGGCGTGCCCAGGGGTCGATCGTCGCGGCGGCGGTCGCCGAGGCGGCGGTCGAGGCGCTGCGCCGGATCGAGGTCTCGCTGGCGGCGGCGACCGCGGAGCGCGAGGCGGTCGAGGTCGCTCGTCGCGCCCACGAGTCCGCGCTCGGCGACGTGCGCACTCGCCGGCGCGAGCTGGCCCGCGAGCTGGAGGGGCTCACCGACGTCGCGCACCGCGACGAGGTGGTGCGGACCGAGCAGCGGCTGCGGATCGAGGCGCTCGAGGGTCGCTGCGCCGAGGAGTTCGGCGTCGACCCGGACACGCTGGTGGCCGAGTACGGCCCGGACGTGCCGGTGCCGGCGTGGCCGACGCCGGCCAAGGACGGGGGCGACGACCTCGAGCCGGGGGAGCCGACGCGGTACGACCGCGACGTCGTCGCCAAGCGCGCCGCGACCGCCGAGCGGCAGCTCACGCTGCTCGGGCGCATCAACCCGCTGGCGCTGGAGGAGTACGCCGCGCTCGAGGAGCGCCACGCATTCCTCTCGACCCAGCTCGAGGACCTGAAGGCGACGCGGCGCGACCTGCTCACCGTCGTGCGCGAGGTCGACGAGCGCATCCACGAGGTCTTCGCTGCGGCGTACCACGACACTGCGCGCGAGTTCGAGCAGGTCTTCCAGATCCTCTTCCCCGGCGGCGAGGGCCGACTCGTCCTCACCGACCCCGACGACCTCCTCACCTCCGGCATCGAGGTCGAGGCGCGGCCGCCGGGCAAGAAGGTCAAGCGGCTGTCGCTGCTCTCCGGCGGCGAGCGGTCCCTCACCGCCATCGCGCTGCTCTTCGCGATCTTCCGTGCGCGTCCCTCGCCGTTCTACGTCCTCGACGAGGTCGAGGCGGCGCTCGACGACCGCAACCTCGGCCGGCTGCTGACGATGATCGAGGAGTTCCGCGGGACGTCCCAGGTCATCGTCATCACCCACCAGAAGAAGACGATGGAGATCGCCGACGCGCTCTACGGCGTGACGATGCGCGGCGACGGCATCTCGCAGGTCATCTCCCAGCGCCTCCGCGAGCCCGAGGACGCCCGCGCCTAGAGACAAGACCCAGCCGCCTCGTTTCGCATGAGGTGTCAGCCGCAGGGATAGTGACTCCTCGTGCTCGAACTCATCCTCGCCCTGCTCGCCCTCGTCGCTCTCGCCGTCGCCGGCCTGGTGACCACCCGGGTACGCCGACGTCCCCCGTCCGCGCCGCCCGGACGACCGTCGACGACGACGGCGCCGCCGCCGCGGCAGGCCGAGCGGCCGAGGCCGGACGCCCAGGGCGTCCGCGACCTGATGCGTCCCGCCGCACCGGCTCCCGCACCGGCTCCCGCGCCGGCCGCGCCGGCACCGCAGGCGGCGGACACGCCGGTCGAGGCCGCGCCGACGCCCGAGTCCGTTCCGGCCGCGCCGGAGACCGTCGCGGTTCCGATCGAGGCGCCCGAGCCCGAGATGCCCGAGCTCGAGGAGCCGGCGCTCGAGGTGCCGGCGCTCGAGGTGCCGGAGCCGACCGCCACCCGGATGATCCGGCTCCGCTCGCGGCTGGCCCGGTCGCAGAGCACGCTGGGCCGCGGGCTGCTCACCGCCCTGTCGCGGGACACCCTCGACGAGGAGGCGTGGGAGGACGTCGAGACCGCGCTGCTGACATCGGACATCGGCGTCGGGCCGACCCGCGAGATCGTCGCCTCGCTGCGGACCAAGGTCCAGGTGCTCGGCACCCGGTCACCGGACCAGCTGCGCGCCATGCTGCGCGACGAGCTGGTCGCCGCGATCGGCGACCTCGACCGCTCGCTGCACACGCTGCCCAGCGGCGACAAGCCGGCCGTCGTCCTCGTGGTCGGCGTCAACGGCACCGGCAAGACCACGACCTGCGGCAAGCTGGCCCGGGTCCTCGTCGCCGACGGCCGCTCGGTCGTCCTCGGGGCGGCCGACACCTTCCGCGCCGCAGCCGCCGACCAGCTCGCGACCTGGGCCGGTCGCGTCGGCGCGGAGGTCGTCCGGGGGCCGGAGGGTGGTGACCCGGCCGCCGTCGCCTACGACGCGGTGCGGGTCGGCGTCGAGCGCAGGAGCGACACGGTGCTCATCGACACCGCGGGCCGGCTGCACACCAAGACCGGCCTGATGGACGAGCTCGGCAAGATCAAGCGCGTGGCCGAGAAGCTCGGCGCGATCGACGAGGTGCTCCTGGTCCTCGACGCGACGACCGGCCAGAACGGCATCGTCCAGGCCAAGCAGTTCGCTGCCGCCGTCGGCATCACCGGAGTGGTCCTGACCAAGCTCGACGGCACCGCCAAGGGCGGCATCGTCGTGGCCGTCCAGCGCGAGCTCGGGATCCCGGTCAAGCTGATCGGCCTCGGCGAGGGCCCGGACGACCTCGCGCCGTTCGACCCCGGCGCCTTCGTCGACGTGCTCCTCGCCGACGAGCTGACCTGACCCGGCGGCAGTCGGTCACCGTGTGACCACAGCGCGTGACGTAAGGCGACTGTCGTCCTTGTGGCACCCATGACCTGGGTACGGGCCACGAGATGACGACCACCGCCGGTCATGCCAGAGCCTCCACCGCGGCGTACGACGCACGCCGCGAGCGCCTGCGCCGGCGCGAGGAGCTGCTGCGGCAGCGGGCCGCCGAGAAGGGCTGGCGCGAGCGCCTGCTGAGTCGCCGGTCGGCGTACACGCAGGCGCGCCGCGACTGGGTCCGCCACCTCCTGGAGCGTTAGCCGCCCACCCTCGTCCCCAGGACGGGGACGGTTGTTCACCCGCCCGAAACACGCGGGGAACGCCTGCGAAACAGACCCTCGGCACAGTGACGTATCGCGCCATCCGTTGATGGCGCGCCGTCACGGCTCGAGGAGGGGTATGGACACCGGAAACACCGCGTGGGTCCTGGTCTCGACAGCGCTGGTGCTCTTCATGACGCCCGGCCTGGCGTTCTTCTACGGCGGCATGGTCCGCGCGAAGAACGTCCTGGGCATGCTGATGCAGAACTTCTTCGCGATGGGCCTGGTCAGCGTCCTGTGGGCGGTCGTCGGCTTCAGCCTCGCGTTCGGCGACGGCGGCGGCTGGATCGGCAACCTCGACTTCGTCGGGCTGCGCGATGTCGGAAACGGGGCCACCGTCCTGCCCGGCTACGTCGGCGACTTCGCGCTGACGATCCCGCCGATCGTGTTCTGCGCCTACCAGATGATGTTCGCCGTCATCACGCCGGCGCTGATCACCGGCGCGACCGCCGACCGGCTCAAGTTCCGCGGCTACGCCACGTTCCTCGGCATCTGGCTGCTGGTCGTCTACACACCCGTCGCGCACTGGGTGTTCAGCCCCACGGGTTGGCTGTTCAAGCGCGGCGCACTCGACTTCGCCGGCGGCACCGTGGTGCACATCAACGCGGGCATCGCAGCCCTCGCGGTGATCCTCGTCATCGGCAAGCGCCGTGGCTGGCCGCGCGAGACCATGCCACCGCACTCCCTGCCGCTCACCATGCTCGGCACCGGGATCCTGTGGTTCGGCTGGTTCGGGTTCAACGCCGGCTCCTCGCTCGGCGCCAACAACCTGGCCGGCCAGGCGCTCATCAACACGCACCTCGCCGCGGCCGCGGGCATGCTCGGCTGGCTGCTCGTCGAGCGGATCAAGACCGGGCACGCGACGACGCTCGGAGCGGCGTCCGGTGCGGTCGCCGGTCTCGTCGCGATCACTCCCTGCGCCGGCTTCGTCGGCGGGCTCTCGCCGATCGCGATCGGCGGCATCGCGGGCGTCGTCTGCTTCCTGGCCATCTCGCTGAAGTTCCGGTTCGGCTACGACGACTCGCTCGACGTCGTCGGCGTGCACCTCGTCGGCGGGATCATCGGGTCGCTGCTGCTCGCGTTCTTCAGCGACCTGCGGATCAACTCCCTCGGCGCGGACGGCGTCTTCAACGGTGGCGGGTCTGCGCTGCTCGTCGACCAGCTCGTAGCGGTTGGCGTGACGCTGGTGTTCTCCTTCGTCCTGTCGTACGCCATCGCCAGGCTGGTCGATGCGACGATCGGCCTGCGCGTCACGCCCGAGGAGGAGAACGAGGGGCTGGACACCTCGCAGCACGCCGAGTCGGCGTACTCACTGACCGAGTTCGGCGCCATGGGAAGGATCGGCCACTGATGAAGCTCATCACCGCGATCGTGAAGCCGTTCAAGCTCGACGACGTGAAGACCGCGCTCAAGGAGATCGGCGTCAAGGGGATGACCGTCACGGAGGTGCAGGGGTTCGGCCGCCAGCGCGGCCACACCGAGGTCTACCGCGGTGCGGAGTACGCCGTGGACTTCGTGCCGAAGGCGCGGGTCGAGGTCCTCGCCGACGACGCCGAGGTCGAGCGCATCGTCGACGCCGTCGTCGCGGCGGCGCGCACCGACAAGATCGGCGACGGCAAGGTCTGGGTGACCTCGGTCGACACGGTCATCCGGATCCGCACCGACGAGCGGGGGAGCGACGCGATCTGACCGCGCCGCGCTCGTCGCGCGGACCGACCTCAGCGGGCACACGCTGTGCTCGGCGCTGACGGACCTGGCCGACTCCTGGCTGACGGATCTGCTCGGCGCCGAGCGCGGCGTGTCCCTCGTGGCCGTCGGCGGCTACGGGCGGGGTGAGCTCTGCCCGCACAGCGACCTCGACGTCGTGCTGCTGCACGCCTCTCGCAAGGACATCGCCGCGGTCGCCGACCGCATCTGGTATCCCGTGTGGGACTCCGGCGTCGCGCTCGACCACAGCGTGCGCACGGTCGGCGAAGCGGTCGCGGTCGCCGACGGCGACCTCAAGGCCGTGCTCGGCCTGCTCGACGCGCGGCACGTCGCCGGTGATGCCGCGCTCACCGCAGACCTGCTCGGCCGGCTGCGCGAGCAGTGGCGGAGACGGGCACCGAAGGCGCTGACCGAGCTGCGTGAGTCGGTGGCCGAGCGGCATGCCCGATGGGGCGAGGTCGCGTTTCTCCTCGAGCCCGACCTCAAGGAGGGCCGCGGCGGGCTGCGCGACATGGCGGCGATGCGCGCCGCCGCGGCAGCGTGGGCCGTCGACCCGCCGCGCGAGCGGACCAGGTCGGCGTACGACGTCCTGCTCACCGTCCGCTGCGAGCTGCATCGCGTCACCGGCCGCGCCACCGACGTCCTGACCCTGCAGGAGCAGGACGCTGTCGCGCTGGGCTGCGGATACGCCGACTCCACGATGCTGATGGCTGCTGTCGCCGACGCCGGGCGCACGATCGCCTACGCCACCGACGAGACGATGCGCCGGGTGGCGGGGTGGGTGGGCGGGCGCACCCGCCGGCTCACCCGGCCGCTGCGCGCCGAGCCGGTCGCGCCGGATCTGGCCAAGCACGACGGCGAGATCGTCCTGGCCGTCGGCAGCAACGCGGTCGCCGACGCGACCCTCCCGCTCCGAGCCGCCGCGGTGGCGGCAACGCTCGGCGTGCCGATCGGGACCTCCGCCCTCGACCGGCTGGCCCACGACGCGCCCAGTCCCGGCGAGCCCTGGCCGTCCGCCATGCGCGACGCCCTGGTCGAGGTGCTCGGCGCGGGCGAGGCGGGGGTCGCGGCGCTCGAGTCGCTGGACCAGCACGGCCTGCTCGTGCGGGCCGTGCCGGAGTGGGCCGCGGTCCGCAGCCGTCCGCAGCGCAACCCGTACCACCGCTTCACGGTGGACCGTCACCTGTGCGAGACGGCCGCCAACGCGGGCCGGCTGCGTCGCGACGTCGCGCGCCCTGACCTGCTCCTGGTCGGGGCGTGGCTGCACGACATCGGCAAGGGCTACCCGGGCGACCACACCGAGGTCGGCATCGGGATCGTGCGCGAGATCACGACGCGGATGGGCTTCCCGCCGCCCGACGTCGAGCTGCTCGTCGCGATGGTGCGCCACCACCTGCTGCTGCCGGACGTCGCGACGCGACGCGACCTCGACGACCCGGCGACCGTCGAGGCCGTCGCCGAGGCGGTCGGCAGCCGCGAGCTGCTCGAGCTGCTCGCCGCGCTGGCCGAGGCGGACGGGCTCGCGACCGGCCCAGCCGCCTGGTCGGAGTGGAAGGCCGGTCTCGTCGACGAGCTGGTCGTCCGCACGTCGAAGGCGCTCGGCGGCTCTCGCCCCGATCCGGCACCGGATCTGCTCGCGCGCCATGCCGCCCTCATCGCGGCCGGGACACTGTCGGTGGTCGTGAGCGATGCCGGCGACCGCGTGGTGGTCGTCGCGCAGGACCGCACCGGCCTGCTGTGGCGCGTCGCCGGGGCCCTCGCGCTGCACCGGCTCGACGTGCAGTCCGCGACTCTCGCATCGGCGGACGGCATGGCGGTGCAGGAGATCGCGGTCTCCCCGGCGTACGGCAGCGATCCTCAGCCGGCCCGGGTCACCGAGGACGTGCGCCGGGCCGTCGAGGGACGGCTCGCCGTGGAGAGCCGGCTGGCAGAGCGCGCTCGCGCGCAGGCGTCGAGGAAGCGACCTCCGGTTGCCGCTCCGCGGTTGATCGTCGACAACGACGCGTCCCGCACCGCGACCGTGATCGAGGTCCGCGCGGCCGACGACGTCGGCGTCCTCTACCGCATCGCGCGCGCCCTCTCGGACTCGGCGCTCGACGTGCGGTCGGCGAAGGTGGCCACTCTCGGCCACGAGGTGATCGACACGTTCTACGTCGTCGACACCGCGGGGCAGAAGGTCACTGACGCCGAGCACCTCGCCGAGGTGGAGCGCGCCGTCCTCACCCAGCTGGATCGCGCGGCGACCGCGTGACCGGGCGCACACCCGCTCCCCGGGGGGAGCGGCGTCAGCCGGCCTGAGCCTCCGCGCGAGCGGCGACCGCCTTGGTGGCCGTGGCCAGCACATCGGCCGGGAACGGACCGCCGATGGCGAACGACATGACCTGTACGCCGATCCGCCCGCGCCGGATCGCGAGGACGTCCGCGTCAACCGTGGACGACTGGCCGCCCGCGGTGAACTTCGCCGTGAATCGGAAGCCGAGGCTGTCCGGCACGACCTCCAGATCCTTGCGCCGCACCAGGTCCGCTGACTCGACGGTCCCGCCGCTGGCGGAGATCTGCGTCGTGAGCAGGGTGCGGATCGACGTACGCAGGCAGTCGGCCGCCTTCGGTGTCGAGAACGAGGCGAACTCGGCCTTGGCCTGCGCCTCGTCGGCGTACACGTCGACGGACGACGAGATCTGGCCGCCGGTCGCGTTGCTGAAGTCCGGGCTCGCGATGTCGTCGCCGAGCGGGTCCGTCGCGGGGGACCCGATGCACGCGTAGAGCGCCCGCTCGGCCGCGTTGTCGGCGGCGCTGCTCAGGGCGGCCGGGGTGCTGATCCACCCTGCCCCGAGGTCGGCGGCGGTGAGGTTGACCTTCGCCGCGATCGCGGCGTCCGCGGACACGTCGGGTGAGGCCGCGGCGGAGGGGCTGGCGCTCGCCGACGTCGGCGAGACCGCGGGCGTCGTGTCGTCGCTGCAGCCGGCGACCAGCAGCGCGACGAGGACCGGAGCGATCAGGAGGCGTCGAGTCGTCATGGCCGGAGTATGGAGCCGACGGTCCGTCCGCGGCGAGGGACGGACGTCGCGCTGTGCACACCGCGTCAGTCGGCCAGGTCCTTGGCCGACGTGACCTTGGTCGGGCGCAGCCGCACCAGCAGCTCACCCGGCACGCCGTTGCGCGCGCCGTAGGCCTCCGCCCGGTCGGCGCCCATGTAGCGACCGCCGATGACGGTCGCCCACCGCCGCACGTCGTCGAGGTCGTCGGAGAGGGTCACCTCCCCCTCGAGCAGCACGAACGAGAAGGGCGGCCGCTCGTCGTCCACGCTGACCGCGACCCGCGGATCGCGCAGCAGCGACCTGCCCTTCACCGTCTCCGCTCCCGTGGTGAACACGACGTCGTCACCGTCCACGGCGTACCAGACCGGCGCGACATGCGGGCGGCCGTCGGCCCGGGTCGTCGCGACCTTCGCCGTGCGCGGCGGCTCGACCGCCAGGAAGGCGCGCACCTCATCCTCGGTCATCCGTCGGTAGCTCATGCGCCGCAGGCTAGCCGTGCCGTCGCTGGGTACGGTGCCGTCGTGGAGATCCCCGGTCGCAAGGCGGTGCGCGCGGTGCGCGTCCTCGCCGGCGCCGGGATGATCCGACCGGTGCGTCCGGACCGGCTGGCCGGCGCGCTCGCGGCGTACCTGGCCGGCGGGCTGTCGGTGTCGACCGGGGTGCGGTCCGGTGCGGTCGTGACGCCCGACGTCGAGGCCGTCGTCGACGGTGACGGCGCACTCTCCTACCGCGAGCTCGACCTCCTCGTCGACGGGGCGGCGTCCGCCCTGGCCGAGCGCGGTGTCGGCGAGGACAGCCGGGTCGGCGTCCTCTGCCGCAACCACCGCGGCTTCGTCGTCGCCATGGTCGCCGCGGTGCGCCTCGGCGCCGACGTCGTCTACCTCAACACCGGCTTCGCCGGTCCGCAGCTCGACGACGCGGTACGCCGTGAGGCCGTCTCTCACCTGATCCGCGACGAGGACCTCCCGTCGTCGGATGCGTGCCCCGCGCTGACGTCGGCGGAGCTGCTGGTGGCCGCGGCTCAGGCTTCGTCCGGCGCGCCGCCCTCGTCCCGACGCGCGAGCCGCCACGTGATCCTCACGTCCGGCACGACGGGCCGGCCAAAGGGGGCGGCCCGCAACACCGGCGGCTCAGGGCAGTCGCTGCTCGGGCTGCTCGACGTGATGCCGCTGCGGCACGGCCAGCGCTGCCTGGTCGCCGCGCCGCTGTTCCACGCGTGGGGGTGGACGCACTTCTCCGTCGGACTCGCACTGCGGCAGACCTGCGTGCTTGAGCCGAGCGGCGACCCGCGTCGCCTGGCCGAGCGGATGACCGACGCCGCGGCCGACGTGCTCGTGACCGTGCCGATCGTGCTCCGTCGCCTGCTCGACGCGGACGTCGCGCTGCCGCCGCTCCGCCTCGTCGCGCTGAGCGGGTCACCACTGCCGGCCGGACTCGCCGTGACCGCCCTCGAGCGCCTCGGCGACGTCGTCTACAACCTCTACGGCTCCACCGAGGCCGGCTGGGTGACCGTCGCAGGGCCGGACGACCTGCGGGCCGCGCCCGGCACCGCCGGCCGCCCGGTGCCCGGTGTCCTCCTCCACGTCGTCGGCGACACCGGCGCCGACGTGCCGGCCGGCGAGGTGGGACGCATCGTCATCGAGAGCGACCTGACACTCGGCGAGTACACCGACGGCTCCGCGCCGCGGCAGGAGCACGGGCTGCTGCAGCTCGGCGACCTCGGGCGACTCGACGCCGCGGGGCGGCTGCACGTCGTCGGCCGGGCGGACGACATGGTCGTGTCCGGCGGGGAGAACGTGTACCCGAGCGAGGTCGAGGACCTGCTCGGCGCGCATCCCGGCATCACGGAGGTTGCGGTGGTCGGGGTCGATGACGAGGAGTTCGGCCAGCGCCTGCGGGCTGTCGTCGTACCTGCCGTCGGCGTCTCGCTCTCCGAGGACGAGGTCCGTGATCACGTCAAGGCCAACCTGGCGAGGCACAAGGTCCCTCGCGATGTCGTCTTCGTCGCGGTCCTCCCGCGCAATCCCGCCGGCAAGGTGCTCAGGCGCGAGCTCGCCGACCCCTGACCGGGCGCGGTTAGGCTGAGCCCTCCCGACCAGACCGAGGACCTCTCTTGTTCGACTCGCTCTCCGACCGGCTCGACGCCGCCTTCACCAAGCTCCGCGGGAAGGGCCGGCTGACCGAGGCGGACATCAACGCGACGCTCGCCGAGATCCGCGTCGCGCTGTTCGAGGCCGACGTCGCGGTCCCGGTCGTCAAGGCGTTCCGCGACCGGGTGAAGGAGCGCGCACTCGGCGCAGAGGTCAGCCAGAGCCTCAACCCGGCCCAGCAGATCATCAAGATCGTCAACGACGAGCTGATCGGCATCCTCGGCGGCGAGACCCGCACGATCCGCTTCGCGAAGACTCCGCCGACGGTGATCCTGCTCGCCGGCCTGCAGGGTGCCGGCAAGACGACGACCGCCGGCAAGCTCGGGAAGTGGCTGAAGTCCAAGGGCCACGCGCCGCTGCTGGTCGCCTGCGACCTCCAGCGCCCCAACGCCGTCGACCAGCTCGAGGTCGTCGCGAAGCAGGCCGACGTCGCGGTCTTCGCCCCCGAGCGCGGTGCGAGCGACACGGCGTACGGGGACGGGCGGCCCGTCGGCGACCCCGTCAAGGTCGCGAAGGACTCGATCGAGCACGCGACGCGCCTGGGGTACGACGTGGTGGTCGTCGACACCGCGGGTCGGCTCGGCGTCGACACCGAGATGATGGAGCAGGCCGCCGCGATCAGGGACGCGGTGCAGCCGGACGAGATCCTCTTCGTCGTCGACGCGATGATCGGCCAGGACGCCGTGACGACGGCGCGGGCGTTCGAGGACGGCGTCGGCTTCGACGGCGTGATCCTCACCAAGCTCGACGGCGACGCGCGCGGTGGTGCGGCGCTGTCGATCGCCGAGGTCTGCCAGCGGCAGGTGATGTTCGCGTCGACGGGGGAGAAGCTCGCCGACTTCGACGTCTTCCACCCGGAGCGGATGGCGTCGCGCATCCTCGGCATGGGCGACGTCATGACGCTCATCGAGCAGGCCGAGCAGCACTTCGACGCCGACCAGGCCGAGCGGATGGCGGCCAAGCTCAGCGGTGGCGACGACTTCGACCTCGAGGACTTCCTCGAGCAGATGATGCAGGTCAAGAAGATGGGGTCGCTGACCTCGATCCTCGGCATGCTCCCCGGGATGGGCCAGATCAAGGAGCAGCTCAACTCCAGTCGACGACGCGCGACCTCGACCGGGTCGCCGCGATCATCCGCTCGATGACGCCGCTGGAGCGGCGCGACCCGAAGGTCATCAACGGTTCGCGCCGGCTGCGCATCGCCAAGGGCTCCGGGGTGCCGGTGACCGAGGTCAACCAGCTGGTCGACCGCTTCTTCGAGGCCCGCAAGATGATGAAGGCGATGGCCGGCGGCATGGGGATCCCGGGCATGCGCCGCGCGGCGAAGGGGGCCAAGGGCAAGAAGGGCAAGAAGGGCGGCAAAGGCAAGCGCGGCCCCTCCGGCCCCCCCGGCCTGCCCCCCGGCGGCTTCCCCGGGGGTCTGCCCGGCGGCGGCCTGCCGCCCGGCTTCCCCCAGCTCCCCGGCGGCCCCCCGACCACCGGCCCCCGCTGACCCGCCCCCCCTCAACATTGCCCGGTCAACCGGGCAACTCGACCCCGCGGCCTCCCTCAGGGGGTCGAGTTGGCCGGTCAAGCACCCGGATTGCGCGGGTACGCCGGTCGTCTGGCACACTGGTGGCGAGCACCAACCCATCGGCGCGGCCCTCTACCCGCTGCCGGTGGGCATCCGCATGACCGCGCCACGGCGGACCCCACCCGCCGGCGCGAGACGCACCACCCCTATCCGAGGAGCTCCACGCACGTGGCCACCAAGATCAAGCTGATGCGCCTGGGCAAGATGCGCGCCCCGTACTACCGCGTCGTCATCGCGGACAGCCGGACCAAGCGGGACGGCCGCTCGATCGAGACGATCGGCAAGTACCACCCGAAGGAGGACCCCTCCTTCATCGAGATCGACGGCGAGCGCGCTGCCTACTGGCTCGGCGTGGGTGCCCAGCCGACGGAGGCCGTCACGGCGCTGCTGAAGGTGACCGGCGACTGGCAGAAGTTCAAGGGCCTGCCGGCCCCGCCGCCCATGCTGGTGAAGGCCGACAAGGCCGACAAGAAGACCGTGTTCGAGGCTGCCGCCAAGGGCGGCGCCGAGGCCGAGGCCGCGGAGGCCGAGAAGCCGGCCAAGAAGGCCAAGACCCCGAAGGCCGAGAAGGCTGACGCGCCCGACGCCGCCGCCGCGGAGACGACCGAGGCTCCGGCCGCGGACGCCACCGACGCGCCCGCCGCTGAGGCCGCAGAAGCTCCGGCCGCCGAGGCCACCGAGGCTCCGGCCGCCGAGGCGACCGAGGCGCCGGCTGAGGCCGCTGCCGAGGCTCCCGCTGAGGGTGCTGAGTAGGTGCTCGAGACCGCTCTCGAGCACCTCATCAAGGGCATCGTCGAGCACCCGGACGACGTCGCCGTCGACCGTCGTACCGGACGTCGCGGTACGACGCTCGAGGTGCGCGTGCACCCTGAGGACACCGGCAAGGTGATCGGCCGCAACGGCCGCACCGTCAAGGCGCTGCGCACCGTCATCAACGCCGTCGGCGGCCGTGGCATCCGGGTCGACATCCTCGACGCGGACGAGCGCAGGTAGCACCGCTCGTGCAGCTCGTCGTGGGCCGCATCGGCAAGGCGCACGGCGTCAAGGGCGAGGTCAGCGTCGACGTCCGCACCGACGATCCGGAACGCCGGTTCGCGGTGGGGGAACGGCTCTCCTCGGACCCCGACCGGGGTGTCCTGGAGATCGTCGGCGTCCGCGCGCACCACGGCCGTCTCCTGATCTCCTTCAAGGGTGTCGGTGATCGCAACGGCGCGGAAGCGCTGCGCGGCACGCTCCTGGTCGTCGACTCGGCGACGGCCGGGGAGACCGGTGCCGACGAGTGGTGGGACCACCAGCTGGTCGGCCTGCGGGTCGAGCTCGAGGACGGCAGCGCGCTCGGCGAGGTGACCGAGGTGGTGCACCTGCCCGGCAACGACTTGCTCTCTGTCAGACGGGACGATGGCCGCGAGGCGCTCTTCCCGTTCGTGGCCGAGATCGTGCCGGTCGTCGACGTCGCCGGCGGCCGGGTCGTCGTGACCCCGCCCGAGGGGCTGCTCGACCTCGACAGCCCCGCTGCGGCGGAGTGATCGCGATGCAGGTCGACGTCGTCACGATCTTCCCGGAGTACTTCTCGCCGCTCGACGTCTCGCTGCTCGGCAAGGCCCGCGAGCGCGGACTCGTCGACGTGCGCGTGCACGACCTCCGCGCGCAGACGTCCGACATCCACCGCACGGTCGACGACACGCCGTTCGGCGGTGGCCCCGGCATGGTGATGAAGCCCGAGCCCTGGTACGCCGCCCTGCAGGCCGTCGTCGACGCCGGTGGTCCGGCCGGCAGCACACGACCCCGCGTCGTCGTCCCGACCCCGAGCGGTCGTCCGCTCACCCAGCAGCTCGTGGCGGAGCTCGCGCTGGAGCCGTGGCTGGCCATCCCGTGCGGTCGCTACGAGGGCATCGACCGCCGGGTCCTCGACCGGTGGGCCGACGACGAGGTGTCTCTCGGCGACTACGTGCTCGCCGGCGGCGAGGTCGCGGCCCTGGTGCTCGTCGAGGCGGTCACCCGCCTGCTGCCCGGTGTGGTCGGCAACGCCGAGAGCGTCGCCGACGACAGCCACACCACCGGTCTGCTCGAAGGGCCCGTCTACACCCGGCCGGCGTCGTACGACGGCCGCGATGTCCCCGCCGTCCTGCTGTCCGGTGACCACGCCGCCATCGCCCGGTGGCGTCGCGACGAGGCGCTGCGGCGCACGGCGGCCCACCGGCCTGAGCTGCTCGCGCGCCTGGATCTCACCGACCGCGACCACGAGGCACTCGGGGGCGAGTTTCCACCCGCAGCAGGGCCTGTGGCACACTAGGCGGCTGTGCCCGCCGGACGGCGGAGCGCCCCCCGCAGCCACCCGCGCGCGCACTCACTCGTGCGCGCCGAAGGAAAGCGAACGGTCATGCAGACTCTCGACAGCGTCGACGCCGCATCCCTGCGCACCGACGTCCCCGACTTCCGGCCGGGCGACACGCTCAAGGTGCACGTCCGCGTCGTGGAGGGCAACCGGGAGCGCGTGCAGCTCTTCCAGGGCGTCGTCATCCGCCGCCAGGGCGGCGGGATCCGCGAGACCTTCACCGTCCGCAAGGTGAGCTTCGGCGTCGGCGTGGAGCGCACGTTCCCCGTGCACACCCCGATCATCAGCAAGATCGAGGTCGTCACCCGCGGCGACGTCCGCCGCGCCAAGCTCTACTACCTGCGTGACCTGCGCGGCAAGAAGGCGAAGATCAAGGAGAAGCGCGACGTCCTCATCAAGGGCGACGCGAAGGGCGCTGCCACGGCGAAGGCCGAGGACGCCCCCGTGGCCGAGATCGCCGACACCGACGCGCAGGCCTGAGCCCCGACGACGGGCACTACTCTTAACGGCATGCCCGACGACACCGTCCCGCCCGCGAGCAGCGACTCCGGCGCGAGCGTCCCACCCGTGACGTCGTGGTACGGCGACCCGGCTGCCGCGCAGGTCGACGAGCCCGAGCCCGTCGCCGTACGCCGTGATCCGGTGGCAGAGTCGACGGAGCCGCTGTCGCCGGTCCAGGACGCCCCGCCGGTCGTCCCGCCGACCACCATCGTGCCGACCAGTGCCAAGAAGAAGCAGGGCTCGTTCCTGCGCGAGCTGCCCGTGCTGCTCGTCATCGCCTTCGGGCTGGCGCTGCTGATCAAGGCCTTCCTGATCCAGGCGTTCTTCATCCCGTCCGGGTCGATGGAGAACACGCTGCAGGTCAAGGACCGGGTGCTGGTCAACAAGCTCGTCTACCGCTTCCGCGACATCCACCGCGGCGAGATCGTGGTCTTCAACGGCCTCGACTCGTTCACGCCCGAGACCACGGTCGCGCCGCCGGCCAACGCGTTCGACAGCGGGCTGCGCAAGTTCAAGAACGCCCTCGGCCTGGGCGCCCCCGGCGAGAAGGACTTCATCAAGCGCGTCATCGGGGTGCCCGGCGACATCGTGGCCTGCTGCGACGACGGCCGGGTCACCGTCAACGGCACCCCGCTCGACGAGCCGTACATCTTCGAGAACGACGAGCGGCAGTTCGGCCCCGAGAAGGTGCCCGAGGGCAAGCTCTTCGTCATGGGCGACCACCGCGGCGCGTCCGACGACTCGCGCGCGAAAGGCACCGTGCCGGCGGACAAGGTCATCGGCCGCGCGTTCGTCGTGATCTGGCCGCCCGGGCACTTCACCGGGCTGAAGGTGCCGCGCGAGCTCGAGGGTGATCAGGTTTCTATGGGCGCCCCGTGGTCCGTGCTGGCGCTCCCGCCGGCCCTCGGCCTGGTCGGCGCGGTGCCGCTGACCGCGCTGCAGCGCGACGTACGACGACGTCACCGCCGGCGGCGGGCTCGCCGCGGCGGCGAGTGACGGCCGAGGCACTTCCCCGCCGAGGCGCGATGACCCCGCCGACAGTGTTCGCCAATGTGCCGGTGACAGCGGTACGCCGTGACGCCGGGCTGTGGGGCTACGAGCGAGCGCTGCGCAGACTCGGGTTCTCCCGCGTCGCCGGCGCCGACGAGGCCGGCCGCGGCGCCTGCGCCGGTCCACTCGTGGCAGCGGCCGTGGTGCTCCCCGAGGGCAAGCGCGGCCAGGTCCCTGGTCTCGCCGACTCCAAGCTGCTTACCGAGGCCGCGCGAGAGCGCGTCTACGGCGAGGTCGTGCGCCGCGCGGTCGCCTGGCAGGCCGTCGTCGTCCCGGCCGCCGACGTCGACCGGCTCGGGCTGCACCGGTGCAACGTCGCCGCGATGCGCCGCGCCTTCGCCGCGCTGGAGCCCGGCCCCGACTATGTGCTGACCGACGGCTTCCCGGTGCGCGGCCTCGGCGTACCCGGCCTCGCGATCTGGAAGGGCGACCGGGTCGCCGCCTGCATCGCCGCGGCCAGCGTGGTCGCGAAGGTCACCCGCGACCGGATGATGGTCGAGCTGCACGAGACCTACCCGGCGTACAACTTCGCCCGGCACAAGGGCTACGGCACGGCCGAGCACGCCGCCGCGCTGCGCGAGCACGGGCCGTGCGCCGAGCACCGGCGGAGCTTCGCCAACGTGCGGGATGATGCCAGTCTCGTCACCGTCGACGAGGCCGACTTCGACTGTCTCGAGGAGCTCCCGCGATGAGTGCAGAGGACCTCGAGAAGTACGAGACCGAGATGGAGCTGCAGCTCTATCGCGAGTACAAGGACGTCGTCGGGCTCTTCACCTACGTCGTGGAGACCGAGCGCCGGTTCTACCTCTGCAACTCGGTCGACCTGCAGGTGCGCAACGCCGACGGCGAGGTCTTCTTCGAGGTCTCGATGGCCGACGCGTGGGTGTGGGACATGTACCGCCCGGCTCGGTTCGTGAAGAACGTGCGCGTCGTGACGTTCAAGGACGTCAACGTCGAGGAGCTGGCCAAGAGCGACCTGCAGCTCGGCAGCTAGGCGGCCGACCGCATGGGCTTCAACGCGACGCGGCGCTACCGCGGACCGAGGACCACCGACATCGCGATCCTCGTCGCGGGGGTCCTCGTCATCGGCTCGGCGTTGCTCTGGGGCTTCGGCCTGCTCGGCTGAGGCGTCGCCGGCACGACTCGGGGTAGTGGTCTGGTACGCCGACCGCCGAGGAGCCGCCATGTGCCCGCAGAGCCAGCCCGACCCGAGTCCGGACGCCGCGACGGTCGAGGACCGGGTCGGCGGCGACGGCCCACCGCCGGCAGCAAACCAGCGTCGCACCGAGCCGATGCCTGACAAGACGACGCCCGCGAACACCGCCTCCAGCGACGGCGCGACGACCGCGGCCGGCGCGCCCGGGTCCTCGGCGGTGCAGGAGCAGGGCACCGCGCGGCCGGCGGTCGCCGTCCCCGGCAAGCCCGACGGCGAGGTCGACACCTCCGCCTGACCTTCTCCACAGATCGGCGTACGCCGCCCCTCGGCGTGCCGCGCGCTCCCTAACGTCGAAGCCGGTTGTCCGGCGGAGACGAGGGAGGCGCTGCGGTGCTGGCGAAGGACGGGCTGGGCAAGTACGGCGAGCGGGTCGCGGCCAACCACCTGGTCGAGGCCGGCTACGAGCTGATCGACCGCAACTGGCGCTGCGACGACGGCGAGCTCGACATCGTCGCCAAGCGCGAGGGCGTCCTCACCTTCGTGGAGGTGAAGACGCGCAGCAGCATGGCCTTCGGCGAGCCGGCCGAGGCGGTCACGCAGATCAAGGTCCGGAAGATCCGCGAGCTGGCCACGGTGTGGATGCGGCTGCACCCGACGGACCACGACGACATCAGCTTCGACGTGATGTCGGTCATGCACTCCGGCAAGGGTGCCGCCCAGGTGACCCACCTGCGCCAGGCGTTCTGACGTGGCGCTGGCCAAGTCCTGGTCCGTCGGGCTCACCGGACTCGACGGTCATCTGGTCGAGGTGGAGGCCGACCTCGCGCAGGCGCTGCCCGGCTTCCAGATCATCGGGTTGCCCGACGCCGCGCTCAACGAGGCGAAGGACCGGGTGCGCGCGGCGATCGCCAACAGCGGCGAGAAGTGGCCGCAGAGCAAGCGGCTGACGATCGGCCTGAGCCCGGCGATGCTGCGCAAGAGCGGCAGCACCTACGACCTCGCGGTCGCAGTGGCGATCCTCGCCGCCGACGAGGCGGTGCCTCCTGCGGCGCTCGCCGGCGTCGTGATGCTCGGCGAGCTCAGCCTCGACGGGCGGGTCCGGCCGGTGCGCGGCGTCCTGCCGGCCGTGCTGACGGCGATGCGCGCCGGCGTACGCCGGGTCGTCGTACCCAGCCACAACGCGTGCGAGGCGGCGCTGGTCCCCGGTGTCGAGGTGATCGGCGTACCGCACCTCGCCGCCGTCGTCCGCTGGCTACGCGGCGAGCCGCCGATCGACGACGAGCTGATGCTCGATCCGGTCCCGGCGCCGCCGCCCGACGACGACGACGCGCCCGACCTGCGCGACGTGCTCGGCCAGGCGATGGGCCGTCGCGCGCTCGAGGTGGCGGCGGCCGGTGGCCACCACGTGTTCCTCGTCGGCCCGCCGGGTGCCGGCAAGACGATGCTGGCGGAGCGCCTCCCTGGGCTGCTGCCGCCGCTGGACCAGGCGGCCGCGCTCGAGGTGACGGCGGTGCACTCGGTCGCCGGCAAGCTGCCGGCCGCCGCGTCGCTCGTGACGCGCGCGCCGTTCCAGAGCCCGCACCACTCGACCACCGTGCCGGCGCTGCTCGGCGGCGGGAGTGGGGTGCCCAAGCCAGGGGCGGTCTCCCTGGCCCATCGCGGCGTGCTGTTCATGGACGAGGCGCCGGAGTTCCGCGGCGGCATGCTCGAAGGGCTGCGGCAGCCGCTGGAGTCGGGCGAGATCACCATCTCCCGCTCCGACGGCACCGCCTGCTATCCGGCGAGGTTCCTGCTCGTCCTCGCCGCCAACCCGTGCTCCTGCGTGCGCGCGAGCGGCCGACCGAGCGCGTGCAGCTGCTCACCCGCCGCGCGCCGCCGCTACCTCGGCAAGCTCTCCGGACCGCTGCTCGACCGGGTCGACATCCAGCTGCAGGTCTACGCGCTCGGCAGGGGCGACCTCATGCCGACCGAGCCGGCGGAGGACACCGCGTCGGTGGCCGCGCGGGTCGCGGTGGCGCGAGCCGCGGCGCGGGCGCGGCTGAAGGGCACGCCGTGGCAGACCAACGCCGAGATCCCTGCGGGCGACCTGCGCGACCGCTGGCCGATCCCGCAGGCTCTGCTGCGCGACGTCGACGGCCACCTCGACGCCGGACGGCTCAGCGCTCGCGGCCGCGACCGGGTGCAGCGGCTCGCCTGGACCGTCGCCGACCTGGCCGGTCACGACTCGCCGACGCGCGAGGACGTCGAGGAGGCGCTCGCCCTGCGCAGCGGCGCCAACGCGGTCGCCGCATGAGCGTCCCGTACGCCGAACGGGTCGCGCGCGCCGGGCTCACCCGGGTCGCCGAGCCGGACGACACCGCGGTCAGGTCGCTGGTGGCCGCGGTGGGTCCGGTCGACGCGTGGCAGCTGATCAGCACCGGCGATCCGGCGCTGCCGCAGCGCGTGCGCGTCCGCACGTCGGCTCGTGCTGCCAGCGGGGATCCCGTGCAGGACCTCGAGCGCGCCCACGCGATCGGTGGCCGGCTGGTCTGCCCCGGAGACGACGAGTGGCCGGCATCCCTCGACGACCTCGCTCCCCTCGACGCGGCGCCGCTCGGCCTGTGGGTTCGCGGCTCCGAGCGGCTCACCGACCTCGACCGCGCGGTCGCGATCGTGGGCTCGCGCTCGTGCACGGCGTACGGCGCGCACACGGCCGACGCGATCGCCGGTGAGCTGGCCGACCGCGGGTGGACGACGGTGTCGGGCGGTGCGATCGGCATCGACGGCAGCGTGCACCGCGCCTCGCTGGTCAGCGGCAGGCCGACCGTCGCGGTGCTCGCGTGCGGCGTCGACGTCTTCTACCCGCCGGCGCACCGCGACCTCCTGCGCACGGTCGTGGCCAACGGCCTGGTGGTCAGCGAGTGGCCGCCGGGCTGCTCGCCGATGCGGCACCGCTTCCTCGTCCGCAACCGTCTCCTCGCCGCGCTCAGCCGCGGCACGGTCGTCGTCGAGGCCGCGCTCCGCAGCGGCGCGCTGAGCACCGCGCGCTGGGCGCAGCGAATGGGCCGCCACACGATGGCCGTCCCCGGCCCGGTCACGTCAGCGATGTCCGGCGGCTGCCACCAGCTGCTGCGCGACACCGACGCCGTCCTCGTCACCAGCGGTGCCGAGGTGCTCGACGTCGTCGGTGAGCTCGGCACCGACATCGCACCGCGCCAGCAGGGCCCGGTGGTCGAGCGCGACGCTCTGGGCGAGGAGGCCCGCCGCGTGCTCGAGGCGACGCCGGTGCGCCGCTACGTCACCCCTGACCGGATCGCGGTCGCCGCGTCGATGCCCGCGGTGCGCGTCACCTCGTTGCTCAACCAGCTCTGCGCGCAGGGCTACGTCGAGGCCTCCGACGAGGGCTTCCGCCTCTCCGCCGCCCTCCGCCGCACGCGCCACGCCGCCTCGACCGCCGGCGGTGCTTGACCTGACTCATCGCGCACCGGATGGTCGCTCGTGTGCGATCTTCCCCGGCCGCGCGCGCACCTCTCGTCGTCCCCACGGCGATGGCGCCGCGCCTCGACGATTTCGAGCGCCATCTGCATGCCGAGCGCGGGCTCTCGCCGCACACGGTGACGGCGTACGTCGGTGACATCGCCGGCCTGCTCGACCATGCCGGACGGCTCGGCATCGACGACCTCGACGGGATCTCGCACCAGTCGATCCGCAGCTGGCTGGCCCGGCTGCGCACCTCAGGGCTGAGCAAGGCCAGCCTGGCTCGCAAGTCCTCGGCGACCCGGGTGTTCTTCGCCCACGCGCTGCGCCGCGGCTGGGTGAGCGCCGACCCCGCGGCGACCCTCGGCACCCCGAAGATCGAGCACCGCCTGCCGCGCGTGCTGCGGGAGCAGGACGCGGTCGCCCTGGTCGAGGCGCCCGACGCGACGACGCCGGTCGGCCTGCGCGACCGGGCGATGCTCGAGCTGCTCTACGCGACCGGCATGCGGGTCGGGGAGCTGTGCGGGCTCGACGTCGACGACGTCGACGATTCGCGGCGGTTGATCCGGGTCTGGGGCAAGGGCGCCAAGGAGCGCCGGGTCCCGTACGGCGTACCGGCGCAGCACGCGCTCGACACGTGGCGCCGCGACGGCCGGCCGCTGATGTCGCTGCCCGGCAGCGGAGCGGCGCTCTTCCTGGGCTTGCGCGGCAAGCGGATCGACCAGCGCGCCGTCCGCCGGATGGTGCACGAGACGCTCGCCGGCCTGGACGGCGCGCCGGACCTCGGCCCGCACGGGCTCCGGCATTCCGCGGCGACCCATCTTCTCGAAGGTGGCGCAGATCTGAGGTCGGTTCAGGAGATACTGGGCCACGCTACGCTCGCCACCACGCAGATCTACACGCACGTGTCCGCGGAGCGACTGAAGGCGTCCTATGACCGAGCACACCCCCGGGCCTGACGGCTCGCGCGTGCTCAGCGTGCGCCGATGACCGTCTCCCGTGGCCGGACCAGCGTCGAGGTCGACCCCGAGGTCAAGGCCGCGCTCGACTCCGCCGTCGCCGAGCTGTGGCGCGAGTTCAAGGACACCGCCGACCAGTCGCTGCGCGAGCGGCTGATCCTGCACTACTCGCCGCTGGTGAAGTACGTCGCCGGCCGCGTCGGCGTCGGCCTGCCGCCCAACATCGAGCAGGCCGACCTGGTCACCTACGGCATCTTCGGGCTGATCGACGCGATCGAGAAGTTCGACCTCTCGCGCGCGATCAAGTTCGAGACCTACGCGATCAGCCGCATCAAGGGCGCGATCATCGACGAGCTGCGCGCGATCGACTGGATCCCGCGCTCGGTGCGCTACAAGGCGCGCGAGGTCGAGAAGGCCTACGCCGCGCTCGAGAGCCGCTGCACCGCAGCGCCGACCGAGCCCGAGGTGGCCGCCGAGCTCGGCATCTCTCTCGAGGACCTGCACCAGATCTTCAGCCAGGTGTCGTTCGTCAACGTCGTCGCGCTCGACGAGCTGCTCAACGTCGGCGGCGAGCGCGGGCGACAAGCTCAGCCTGGTCGACACCCTCGAGGACACCAAGGCCGAGGACCCGGTGATGGTGTTCGAGAGCGAGGAGACGAAGTACCTCCTCGCCAAGGCGATCAACACGCTGCCCGAGCGCGAGAAGATCGTCGTCACGCTCTACTACTACGAGGGCCTCACCCTCGCCGAGATCGGCCAGGTCCTCGGCGTCACCGAGAGCCGCATCTGCCAGATGCACACCAAGGCCGTGCTCCAGCTGCGCGGCAAGATCGCCGACCAGCGCGACTGACCCCCTGCCGCGTCATCGCGGCCGTCGTCGTCGCCGTACTGCCTCCGCCCCCACCAGCCCGGTCATCGCCGCGATGACCGCTGCCCCCGCGCGCGGCCGCCCGTCCGCCTCCCGGCGGTGTGGTGCGACTGCCGCCGGTGACGGCGCCGCGAGCGCCCGACGTACGACGACCGGCTCGCCCCCGCCCGATGGTCCGGTCGTCCCGGTCCAGCGCGGGAGCAGCCGGACCGGACCCTGACCGAGCAGCCGGAGCGGGTCCAGGTAGACGTCGCCGCGGCGCAGGCCCCAGTGCAGCAGGGCGCGGCCGGGCTCCGGGTCGCCGTGGCCGAGGTCGAGCCGCCCGAGCGGCGTGCCCGGGCCGACCCGCTGCCCACGGGTGATGTCGACGTCGAGCGGCTCGTACGTCGTCCGCAGCTCGCCGTGCGTCACGGTCACCACGCCGCGCCCGGCGAGGATCCCCGCGAAGGTCACGACCCCCGCGCCGGCGGCCCGGACCACCCCGCCGGGCGCTCCCACCAGGTCCACGCCGCGGTGGCCGGGCAGCCAGTCGTGCACCGGGGGGTCGAACCGGCGGGCCACGGCCAGCGGCGAGTCAGCGGCTGGCGCCAGCCGGCCGCGGCGGACGCGAGGGGCGTCCCGGCCGGTGCCAGGAGCAGGCCGAGGCCGGCCGCTGTGCCGACGAGCCGCCGGCGCTGAAGTCGGGTCATCGGAGCAGACTGCGGCCGCCCGCGCGGCCCGGCGGTCGTTCGGGGACGATCTGTGGACGCGACCCGGGTTCGACCGGGGCGCGGTCGGCGCCGTACACTGGCCGACGGCGGCTCGGGCGACCGGGCCGACTTCGCACGCCCCGCTCCCGCCGGCCTCCACCGGCGGGCGGCCCGCCTCCGGTCCCGACCGTCACGCGACGGCACGGGTACGGCGCGGCCGAACGCGGACGTCAGGGCGGCGCACGACCGTGCGCCGCGTCAACCGAGTGCGCTCGGGGACCGCCGGAGGGCGGCACGCGCGCAGAGAAAGGTGCGGCCAGACATGGCTGTCGTCACCATGCGGCAGCTGCTCGAGAGCGGCGTCCACTTCGGGCACCAGACCAAGCGCTGGAACCCGAAGATGAAGCGCTTCATCTTCACCGAGCGCAACGGCATCTACATCATCGACCTGCAGCAGACGCTGTCCTACATCGACCGCGCCTACGAGTTCGTCAAGCGAGACCGTCGCCCACGGCGGCACCGATCCTGTTCGTCGGCACCAAGAAGCAGGCGCAGGAGGCGATCCAGAGCAGGCCACCCGCGTCGGCATGCCCTACGTCAACCAGCGCTGGCTCGGCGGCATGCTCACCAACTTCCAGACCGTCTACAAGCGGCTGCAGCGCCTCAAGGAGCTCGAGATGATCGAGCAGACCGGTGGCGCCACCGTGCTGACGAAGAAGGAGGCGCTCGTCCTCGCCCGCGAGAAGATCAAGCTCGAGCGCACCCTCGGCGGCATCCGCGACATGACCCGCACGCCGAGCGCGGTGTGGATCGTCGACACCAAGAAGGAGCACATCGCCGTCGGCGAGGCGCGCAAGCTCGGCATCCCGGTCGTCGCGATCCTCGACACCAACTGCGACCCCGACGAGGTCGACTACAAGATCCCCGGCAACGACGACGCGATCCGCTCGGCCACCCTGCTCACCCGGGTCATCGCCGACGCCGTCGCCGAGGGCCTGATGCAGCGCGCGTCGGCCAGCGCCAACGCCGGCCGTGGCGAGGACAAGCCGAGCCGACGACGGCCAGCTGGCGACCGACGAGCCGCTCGCCGACTGGGAGCTCGAGCTGCTGCTCCGGCAGCTGACGCCGCGGTCGAGGCGACTCCGGCCGCCACCGACGCCGCTGCTGCCGACGCTCGCTGCTGCCGACGCGACGCCGGCTGACCCGACGCTGCGGCCGACCGCTCCTGAGCTCCGCCGGACGCCGTACGCCACTCACCCCGACACGAACAGGACGAGCACCATGGCTGACCATCACCGCCGCTGACATCAAGAAGCTCCGCGAGGCAACCGGCGCGGGCATGACCGACTGCAAGAACGCGCTCGTCGAGGCCGACGGCGACTACGACAAGGCCGTGGAGAGCTGCGGGTCAAGGGCGCTCAAGGGCGTCGCCAAGCGCGAGGGCCGCGAGCGCCAGCAACGGCCTCGTCACGGCCAACGCTCGACGGCACGACGGCACGGCGTCCTGCTCGAGCTCAACTGCGAGACCGACTTCGTCGCCAAGAGCGAGAAGTTCCAGCAGTCGCGCAGCACGTCGTCGAGCGGCTGGTCGCCACCCGGCCGGCCGACCTCGAGCGCCGACGCTCGCAGGCCGACTCCGGCGACGGCGCGCACGCTCAAGGACGTCCTGGACGAGGCCAACGCCAAGCTCGGCGAGAAGATCGAGGTGCGCCGGTTCGCGACGTTCGCGAGCGCGTACGTCGGCAGTCTACCTGCACAAGACCAGCCCCGACCTGCCGCCGCAGGTCGGCGTCCTGGTCGAGCTCTCCGGCGACACCGGCGACGATCGCGCAAGGACGTCGCGCAGCACATCGCCGCGTTCGCCCCGCGTCTACGTCACCCGCGACGAGGTGCCGGACGAGGTCGTCGCCAAGGAGCGCGAGATCGCCGAGGCGACCGCGCGCGAGGAGGGCAAGCCCGAGGCGGCGCTCGACGAAGATCGTCGAGGGTCGCGTCACCGGCTTCTTCAAGGAGCAGCTGCTGCTCGAGCAGGCCTTCGCCAAGGACAACAAGAAGACCGTCAGGCAGGTCCTCGACGAGGCCGGGCGTCGACCGGTCACCCGCTTCGCCCGGTTCAAGGTCGGCCAGGCCTGAGGCAGACTCAAGCCCGACTCACCCTGCCGCAGGAGGCCATCGCGATGACGAGCAGTGCGGCTCCTGACAGACGGACGGCCCCGCTGGTCGCGGGTCCTGCTCAAGCTCTCCGGTGAGGCGTTCGCCGGCGGCGAGCCGCTGGGCATCGACCCCGACGTCGTGTCGCGCGATCGCGCGGCAGGTCGCCGAGGTCGTCGCGACCGGCGTCCAGGTCGCGCATCGTCGTCGGCGGCGGCAACATACTTCCGCGGCGCGGCGCTCGCCGAGCGCGGCATGGACCGCCCGCGCGCCGACTACATGGGCATGCTCGGCACCGTCATCAACTGCCTCGCGCTGCAGGACTTCCTGGAGAAGCAGGGCATCGAGACCCGGGTGCAGACCGCGATCACGATGGGCCAGGTCGCCGAGCCCTACGTGCCCGCGGCGGGCGATCCGGCACCTCGAGAAGGGCCGCGTCGTCATCTTCGGCGCCGGCCTGGGCGCGCCGTTCTTCTCCACCGACACCACGCGCCGCGCAGCGGGCGCTCGAGATCGGCGCGCAGGCGGTGCTCAAGGCCACGCAGGTCGACGGCGTCTACGACGCCGACCCGCGCAAGAACCCCGACGCCGTGCGCTTC
Source organism: uncultured Actinomycetota bacterium (assembly GCA_963765815.1). Lineage (GTDB taxonomy): Bacteria > Actinomycetota > Actinomycetes > BP-191 > BP-191 > DATLNF01. Next base: position 115,568 of record CAVXXT010000005.1, read on the forward strand.
GACGCGCTCGACCTACTCCGAGGTGCTCGCGCGCGGCCTGAAGGTCGATGGACGCGACCGCCATCAGCCTGTGCATGGACAACGACCTGCCGATCGTCGTCTTCGACCTCATCGGCGAGGGCAACATCGCCCGCGCCGTGCGCGGTGAGAAGATCGGCACCGTCGTCGGCGTTCCCGCGAGCCAGTGAGAGAGGCCCAGCAGTGATCGACGAGACCCTGCTCGAGGCCGAGGAGAAGATGGACAAGGCGGTCGACGGTCGCCAAGGACGAGCTGTCGACGCATCCGCACCGGCCGGGCCACACCCGGCGATGTTCTCCAAGATCGTCGTCGACTACTACGGCGCGACGACCCCGCTGCAGCAGCTCGCGTCGTTCACGGTGCCCGAGCCGCGGATGGCGGTGATCACAGCCCTACGACAAGAGCTCGCTCGGCGCGATCGAGAAGGCGATCCGCGACTCCGACCTCGGCGTCAACCCGACCAACGACGGCACGCATCATCCGCATCGTCGTTCCCGCAGCTCACCGAGGAGCGCCGCCGCGAGCTCATCAAGGTCGCGCAGCCCAAGGCGGAGGACGGCCGAGGTCTCGATCCGCAACATCCGCCGCCACGCCAAGGACGCGCTCGACAAGCTGGCGAAGGACGGCGAGACCGGCGAGGACGACGTCGCGCCGCGCGGAGAAGGAGCTCGAGGAGCTCACCCACAAGTACGTCGACCACGTCGACGAGCTGCTGCACGCACAAGGAAGCCGAGCTGCTCGAGGTCTGACCAGACCTCGGCCTGCTCGCGCCATGACCGCCGCCCGCGACGTCCCCGGCACCGGCGCCGTGCCCGATCCGGCTGACCTGCCCAACGTCGGCGGCGAGACGCCGGTCCCCAGCCGGGCCGGGCGCAACCTGCCGGCCGCGATCGGCGTCGGCCTCGGCCTCGGCGCGCTGGTCCTCATCCCGCTCTACACCGTGCGCTGGGTGTTCGCGGTCGTCGTCGCGGTCGTCCTCGGCGTCGCGATCGTGGAGATCGTGCCGCGCGCTGCGGCACCGCGGGGCTGCGGCCCACGGTGCTGCCGCTGGTGCGTCGGCGGTGCCGTCGATGATCGTCGCGGCCTACCGCGCGGGCAGCGACGCGCTGCTGTTCGGGCCTGGTCGCTGACGGTGCTCGCGTGCATCGCCTGGCGGGTGCCGGAAGGTGGGCGCGGGCTGCTGCGCGACGTCAGCGTCGAGCGTCGTTCGTGGCGGCGTACGTGCCGTTCCTCGCTGGGTTCGCCGCGCTGCTCACGCGCTCAACCGCACGGCGCCGCGCGGGTCACGGCGTTCATCGCGACGACGGTGTGCAGCGACACGGCGGCTACGCCGCCGGCGTGCTGTTCGGCAAGCACCCGATGGCGCCGACGTGTCAGCCCGAAGAAGTCGTGGGAGGGCTTCGCCGGCAGCATCGCCGCGTGCTGTGCTCGCGGGCGTCGTGCTGGTGTCGACGCTGCGTCGACATCGCGCTGGTGGCAGGGCGTCGCTCTTCGGCCTCGCGGTCGTGTGACCTGCGCGACCCTGGGCGACCTCGGCGAGTCGATGATCAAGCGCGACCTCGGCATCAAGGACATGGGCAACCTGCTGCCCGGCCACGGCGGGATCATGGACCGGCTCGACTCGCTGCTGCCTGACCGCCCCCGTCGCCTGGCTGCTGCTGTCGCGGTGGGCACCGTCGTGAGCTCCGACAGCGGTAGCGGCGATCCCTCCCACTCGTCTTCGACGCACCGCGTCGCGGCAAGCCGCCCCGGCACCTGGCCGACCTCGACCAGGCCGGGCGCGCGCGCCGCCGTCGCCGAGCTCGGCGAGAAGCCGTTCCGCGGCCGACCAGCTGGCGACCTGGTACTACTTCGACGGCGTCTCCGACGTCGCGGACATGACCGACCTGCCGGCCGCGGCCCGCGAGCGGCTCGGCGCCGCCCTGCTGCCGCCGTTGCTCACGCCGTGCGCGACGTCGAGCTGCGACGACGGCGACGACGCGCAAGACGCTGTGGCGCTGCCACGACGGGTCGCTCGTCGAGAGCGTCCTGATGCGCTATCCCGACCGCGTCACGGTCTGCGTCTCCAGCCAGGCCGGCTGCGGCATGGCCTGCCCGTTCTGCGCGACCGGCCAGGGCGGGCTGACCCGCAACCTGTCGACCGCCGAGATCGTCGAGCAGGTCGTCGCCGCCAACCGCGCGCTCGGCGCGGCGACGTGGCCGGCGGTCCGGCCGGGTCACCAACGTCGTCTTCATGGGCATGGGCGAGCCGCTGGCCAACTACGCGGCGACGGTCGGCGCCGTGCGCCGGCTCACCGAGCCGCGCCGTCGGCTCGGACCTCTCGCAGCGCGATCGATCGATCGTGTCGACCGTCGGGCTGGTGCCGGCGATGCGCAAGCTCGCCGAGGAGCGGCCTCCCGGTGACGCTCGCCGCTGTCGCTGCACGCGCCCGACGACGAGCTGCGCGACACCCTCGTGCCGGTCAACACCCGCTGGCCGGTCGTCGAGGTGCTCGACGCCGCCTGGGCTACGTCGAGATGACCGGGCGCCGGGTGTCGATCGAGTACGCGCTGATCCGCGACATCAACGACCAGGCCTGGCGCGCCGACGCCCTCGGCGAGCTGCTCGCCGGGCACCTCGTCCACGTCAACCTGATCCCGCTCAACCCGACCCCGGGCAGCGAGTGGACCGCGAGCCGGCGCAGCGACGAGCGCGAGTTCGTCCGCCGGCTCGAGGCGCCGGCGTGGCGACGACCGTGCGCGACACGCGCGGCCGCGAGATCGCCGGCCGCCTGCGGCCAGCTCGCCGCGGCCGACACGGTCGTGACCTGATGCGCGACGATCGTGCTCCTCGGGTCGACCGGGTCGATCGGCACCCAGGCGCTCGACGTCGTACGCCGCAACCCGGACCGGTTCCGCGTCGTCGCAGTCGCAGCTGCTGGGCAATGACATAGCGCTGCTGGCGCAGCAGGCGCTGGAGCTCGGGGTCGAGGTCGTCGGCGTCGCGCGAGCCAGCGCCGCGCAGGACCTGCAGCTCGCGTTCTACGCCGCGGCGAAGGCCGCCGGCTGGAGTGCCGGACAGGTCGAGCTGCCGGCGATCCTCGCCGGGCCGGACGCGGCCGAGCAGGTCGCCGCGTGGGCCTGCGACGTCGTGCTCAACGGGATGACCGGGTCGATCGGCCTGGCGCCGACGCTCGCCGCGCTGACGCCGGGCGCACACTCGCGCTGGCCAACAAGGAGTCGCTGATCGTCGGCGGCTCGCTGGTCAATCGTCTGGTCGCCGGCGAGCCGGACCGGCTGGTCCCGGTCGACAGCGAGCACTCCGCCCTCGCCCAGTGCCTGCGCGGCGGGCGGCGCGACGAGGTGCGCCGCCTTGTCCTCACCGCGAGCGGGGGACCGTTCCGGGGCCGCGCCGCGGCAGAGCTGGCCGACGTCACCGTCGCCGACGCGCTGGCGCACCCGACCTGGGAGCATGGGACCGGTGATCACCATCAACTCCGCGACGCTGGTCAACAAGGGGCTGGAGCTGATCGAGGCGCACCTGCTCTTCGACCTGCCCTACGACCGGATCGACGTCGTCGTCCACCCGCAGTCGCTGGTCCACTCGATGGTCGAGTTCGCACGACGGCTCGCACGCTCGCTCAGGTGTCCCCGCCGGACATGCGGCTGCCGATCGCCCTCGCGCTCGGCTGGCCGGATCGCGTGCCGGACGCCCAGGAGCCGATGGACTGGACCCGCGCCCAGACCCTGGACGTTCGAGCCCCTCGACGCCGACGCCTTCCCGGCGGTCGGGCTCGCCCGGCGGGCTGGCGAGGCCGGCGGCACGGCGCCCGGCGTGTTCAACGCCGCCAACGAGGAGGCGGTCGCCGGCGTTCATCGCCGGCCGGCTCCGCTTCCCGGAGATCGTCGAGACCGTCGCCGCCGTCGTCGAGGAGCACATCCACGAGCTGGCAGATCGGCCGATCGGGAACCCGTTGAGCCTCGCCGATGTTCTACTGGCAGAGACCTGGGCGCGGCAGCGTGCCCAGGAGCTGGCCGGCGGCTCGACGCCGGCGACCACGAGCACGGGAGTCAGCTGAGATGGGCCTGGGTGTGATCGCCTTCGCGTTCGCGATCCTGTTCGTCGATCGCGTTCCACGAGCTGGGCCACCTGGCCACCGCCAAGCGCTTCGGCATGAAGGCGACGCAGTACTTCATCGGCTTCGGCCCGACGCATCTGGTCGTTCCGCCGGGGCGAGACCGAGTACGGCGTGAAGGCCATCCCGGCCGGCGGCTTCGTGAAGATCGTCGGGATGACCGAGCTCGAGGAGCTCGAGCCCGAGGACGAGGCCCGGGCGTTCTTCCGCCAGCCCGCCCGGCAGCGCTCGATCGTCCTGGTCGCCGGATCGACCATGCACTTCATCCTCGCCGCGGTCATCTTCGCCGTCGCGCTGATCTTCGTCGGCGTGCCGACCTACGAGGTCACCACCACCGTCGAGGCCGTCGTCCACCTGCATCCCCGCCGACGCCGACGCCAAGTGCGCGGCGAGCGATCCCAAGGCGCCGGCGGCGGTCGCAGGAGCTGCGACGTGGCGACCGCGTCGTGTCCTACAACGGCACGCCGGTTGCCGAGTGGCAGGACTTCACCCGTCTCGTGCGCGCGTCGCCGGCCGGTGCGGCCACGCTCGTGGTCGAGCGAGACGGCGCCGAGCTGGCGCTCGACCTCGATGTCGTCCGAGTCGTGCGAGCGGACATCGACGACCCGAAGAAGAAGGTCGAGGTCGGGTCGGTCGGCCTGCTCCCGCGTGACGAGCCGCTTCGTCGCTACGGCGTCGTCGCCGGGCTCGGCAAGACCGTCGACGCGATGGGCGAGTCGTTCGCCGGCACCGGCAAGGCGCTGGTCCGCCTGCCCGCGAGCATCCCGAAGCTGATCGACGCGACCTTCGGCGACGGCGATCGCGACCCGGAGGGAGCGGTCAGCCTGATCGGCGCCGGCCAGATCGCCGGGAAGGCCGCGAAGAGCGGCGAGGTCGCGGTGTTCCTGTCGCTGATCGCGAGCATCAACGTGTTCATCGGGGTGTTCAACCTGCTCCCGCTCCTGCCGCTCGACGGCGGCCACCTGGCGATCCTCGGCTACGAGCAGGCACGGTCACGGATCGCCCGTGCGCTCGGGCGACCTGACCCCGGCCGGGTCGACCTTCGCAAGCTGCTGCCGGTGGCGTACACGTTCATCGTCTTCCTGGTCGCGCTGCAGGCCCTCGTGCTGTACGCCGACGTCGCCAACCCGATCGCCAACCCGTTCGGCTGAGCCGGTTCGGCTTCGGGCGGGCGATAATGGCGACATGACCGCGATTCCGCTCACCCTCGCGCCGCCTGCGCCGAAGGTCGCCGAGCGGCGGAAGAGCCGGCGGATCACCGTCGGCGGAGTCGCGATCGGCGACGGCGCGGAGATCTCCGTGCAGTCGATGTGCACGACCAAGACCGCCGACGTCAACGCGACCCTGCAGCAGATCGCCGAGCTCACCGCGAGCGGCTGCCAGATCGTGCGGGTCGCCGTACCCGACACCGACGACGCGGCCGCGCTGCCGGACATCGCCCGGAAGTCGGCGATCCCGGTGATCGCCGACATCCACTTCCAGTGGAAGTACGTCATCGCGGCGCTCGAGGCCGGCTGCCAGGGCGTGCGGGTCAACCCGGGCAATATCAAGAAGTTCGACGACAAGATCCCGCTCATCTGCCAGGAGGCGAGCGCCCGCAACGTGCCGATCCGGATCGGCGTCAACGCCGGGTCGCTCGAGCCGTCGCTGCTCGCGAAGTACGGCCGGCCGAGCGCCGAGGCGCTGGTGGAGAGCGCGCTGTGGGAGTGCTCGCTGTTCGAGGAGCACGGCTTCCGCGACATCAAGATCTCGGTGAAGCACAACGACCCGGTGGTCATGATCCGCGCCTACCGGCAGCTCGCCGAGCAGTGCGACTACCCACTCCACCTCGGCGTCACCGAGGCCGGCCCCGCGTTCCAGGGCACCATCAAGAGCTGCGTGGGGATCGGCGCCCTGCTCGCCGAGGGGATCGGCGACACGATCCGGGTCTCGCTGTCTGTCCCGCCGGTCGAGGAGGTCAAGGTCGGCCTCGCGATCCTGGAGAGCCTCAACCTGCGCCAGCGCCGGCTGGAGATCGTGTCCTGCCCCTCGTGCGGTCGCGCCGAGGTCGACGTCTACACCCTCGCGGCCCAGGTCGAGGCGGCGCTCGAGGGGATGACGGTCCCGATCCGCGTCGCCGTCATGGGCTGCATCGTCAACGGCCCCGGCGAGGCCCGGGAGGCCGACCTCGGCGTGGCGTCAGGCAAGGGCAAGGGTCAGATCTTCGTCCGGGGCGAGGTCATCAAGACCGTGCCGGAGTCGCAGATCGTCGAGACGCTCGTCTACGAGGCGATGCGGATCGCCGAGGAGATGGAAGCCGCCGGCACCGCTTCCGGCGCGCCCAGCGTCGTCACCGGCTGACCGCGCCGCGTGCTCCGCTCGTCCCCGGTCCGCGTCCTCGACGACCGCGACATCGACGCCGTGCGCGCGGTGCTCAGCCGCGAACCCGTCACGAACGTCTTCGTCGCCTCCCGGGTCGAGGGCTGCGGTCTGTCGCCGGCCAGGCTCGGCGCCGAGATCTGGGGCTACTCCCGCGGCGGCCGGCTCGACGCGGTCTGCTACGCCGGCGCCAACCTCGTCCCGGCGAGTGCCGACGAGGTCGCGGCGCGCTCCTTCGCCGAGCGGGCGCGTCGCGCCGGGCGGCACTGCTCGTCGATCGTCGGCGCGATCGATGCGGTCGACGTGATGTGGGAGCACCTGTCCTCGGCGTGGGGACCGGCACGGGAGATCCGCCGACCTCAGCCGCACCTGTCCATCGACGGCCCGGCGAAGGTGGACGCGGACCCCGCCGTACGACGGGTACGACCAGACGAGATCGACGTGCTGATGCCGGCGTGCATCGCGATGTTCACCGAGGAGGTCGGCGTCTCGCCGACCGCGGGTGACGGGGGAGCGCTCTACCGCGCGCGCGTCGCCGAGCTGATCGCCGACGGCCGGTCCTTCGCCCGGATCGAGAACGGCATGGTCGTCTTCAAGGCCGAGATCGGCGCGGCCACCCGCGACGCGTGCCAGGTCCAGGGCGTGTGGGTCGACCCGCGGCTGCGCGGACAGGGCATCGGCACGTCCGGCACGGCCGCCGTCGTCGAGCTGGCGCGCGCGACGGTCGCGCCGACGGTCAGCCTCTACGTCAACGACTTCAACACCGCGGCGCGGTCGGCGTACGCGCGGGTGGGGTTTCGCGAGATCGGCGCGTTCTGCTCGATCCTGTTCTGACCCAGCCGGGAATATCGCTTCCTTCCGTGCGTCGGTGACATCGTCGAGGTGATGCCGCGGGAGACGAGAGCTGCCGTGGACGAGGAGTCGTTCGGCGACGTCGTCCGCGAGAACACACACGCCGTCTTCGGGTTCGTCCTCCGGCGGGTCGGCGATCGTGCGCTCGCCGAGGACCTCACCCAGGAGACCTTCCTGCGGGCGTGGCGAGGCCGAGCAGCGTTCAGGGGCACAGACGAGAGCGGAGAGGGCTCCAGCATGCGCGGCTGGCTCTGCGCGATCGCGGCGAACGTCGTCCGCGACAACGCTCGGCGCAGCGCGCGCCGGCCGGTCGAGGTGGCTGCGCCGGAGCACTTCGACATCCCGACGACGGGTGACGTCGGCGATCGACTCGCGGAGGGAGAAGCCATGGAGCGGTTCCGTGCGGCGCTGGTCGCGCTGCCGGCGCAGCACCGCGAGATGTTCCTCCTGCGCGAGCGCGACGGCCTGAGCTACCGCGACATCGCGACGAGTCTCGGCTGCCCGGTCGGCAGTGTGATGTCCGGGCTCTCCCGAGCGCGGCAGCGGCTGGTCGAGGCGGTGACCGGATGACCTCCCTGCCGCACGACCTCGCCCGTGACTACACGTCGGCGTGGGTCGACGACGAGCTCGACCTGATGCAGGTCGCAGATCTGACCGAGCACCTCGCGGGCTGCGCCGACTGCACGGTGTACGCCGATGCGCTCCGTGGCCTTCGCCCGCTGGCGTCCGCCCTGCCACTGGTCCCGCATTCACCGCAGCTCGCCGCCGACACGTTGCGCCGCATCCACGCACATCGCGGCACGGTGCGCCGACGGTCGTGGCAGCTCGCCCCTCTGGTCGCCGCCGCCGTCGTGATCGCGGTCGTGAGCGGGATCGTCCTCAAACCGGGCACCAGGATCGTGCCACTGGCGTCGGTGCCGGCGACCGCCGGCGTCGCGGAGCTCAGCGCGCTGACGACGATGTACGCCGAACGCGAGATCGTGCTGACGCCTGACGGCCCCCTTGGCAGCCGCCGCGTCATCACCGAGCGGACGTGGTGGCAGGCGCCGGACCTGCTGCGGGTGGAGCGCGACGAGACCGGCGTCGACGGCGGCCCGACGCGCAGCGTGCGGATCCGGCGCGGTGACCTCGAGCAGATCGACGTCGACGGCCGTGCGCTGCGGACCGCCTCCGCGCCGGGCGTCGCCGGGATCCCCGAGCCGCTGTCGGCCGGCATCGCGGTGCTCGGGCATGTGGTCGGTCCAGGTCCGCTCGTGGCGGGCCGGGCGACGACGCGTTATGAGCTGTCCGCCGAAGGCACCCGCCGGGTCGCGTTGGTCGACACCGCCCGCTTCACCGTGCTCGGCGGCGAGGAGCGCGCGATCCTGTCCAAGGAGGTCGTCGCGGACGGAGTCGTCACCGAGTCCAGGACGACCCGGGTGCTGCGGGTCGGGGAGCCGATCGACCCGGGGCTGTTCGAGCTGCCGCGCGGCGGCCCGCCGCCCACCGGCGATTTCGTCTCCCGATCAGCGCAGGACCTCGCGGTCTACCCGCGCGCCGCGCCCCGCGGGCTGGCCGTGTCCGGCGCGGGCATCGAGCCGGGGTCTCGCGAGACTGTCGTGTTCCAGCGCGGCGCCTTCCAGGTGCTCGTCACGTCGTACCAGCCGCCCGTCGACGGGCCCGCTGAGGTCGAGACCGCGAGAGTCGCGGGACGTCCCGCGGTGCTGCGCATCCCGCTGTACGGCGCGCCGTCGGTCACGTTCACGCCCGGCACGGTGACGGTGACGATCACCGCCGTGCTGCCCCGCGCGGCGCTGCTGCAGCTCGCCGAGCAGATGTACGCGCCGCCGGAATAACCGGGCAGCTCCGGCGTCATCGTGGGCAGCGGGCCACTCGCGCCCACGGACCTCGGGAGTCACCATGCGCCGTCCACTCGCTGTCTGCGCCGCCGCCGTCGCTGTTGCCGCGTCCGGCCTGCTCGCCGTCCCGACCGCCGCTGCCGGCGGCGGATGTGGCGAGGACGTCGGCTTCGAGCACGGCGTCACGACCGTCGTGACACGGCACGCCTGCTTCGGCCCGACCGTGACCCAGGTGCCCGTTGGTGAGACGGTGACCTTCGTGAACGAGAGCGGTCTCGAGCACAACATCACCGGTCCCGGGCCGATCGGGTTCAACGACTTCCAGCCCGACGCCAAGGTCGCGCTGACCTTCTCCGCGACCGGGATCTTCCCGTACGCCTGCACTTTCCACCCGGGCATGGCCGGCGCGGTCGTCGTCGGCGACCCGATCGCGAGCGCGCCGCCGGCCGACGTGGCCGTGCCGGCGGCCGCGACCCCGGCCGTCCAGCTGTCATCCGCCGACGACGGCGGCGGCGCGTTCCTCGACTCCACGTCCGCGGTGGTCGGCACCGGCGCTGTCGTGGCCGGAGGGCTCGGGCTCGGCGGGGCTCTCGTCGTACGCCGTCGACGCACCGCGCTGACCACCGGCTGAGCCACTCGCTCGGAGAGCGCCGCGGTTCATCCCCCCGAACGGTGGGGACCACCTCGTGGAGACCCGTTCCCGAGGAGGACCCGATCAAGGCCGTCGGCGACATCGCAGGACAGACACCGGACGCGCGTGGACTGCGCGGGCTGGACGAGCGCGCTTTCGCGGCCATCGCGCGCACCGATGTGCCGTGGGCCGACGAGCCGCTGCGCAGACTGACGTCGTCGGCCGACCACTCCCGGCTCTGGCTCGCGGTCGCTGCCGGCCTCGCTCTCGGCGGAGGGAGGTTCGGCCGGCGCGCCGCGGTCCGCGGGCTCGCCTCGATCGCGGTGACGTCTGCGGTCACCAACGGCCCGATCAAGCTGCTCATACGGCGCAAGCGGCCGCCGCTGCTCAGCGTCCCGCTGTCGCGTCGTGCGTGGCGCACGACCAGGACGTCGTCGTTCCCGTCCGGTCACTCGGCGTCGGCGGCGGCCTTCGCCGCCGGGGTCGCGATGGAGATGCCGTCGTTGGGCGTGCCGCTCGGCCTGGCCGCGGCCGGCGTCGCCTACTCCCGCGTGCACACCGGCGTCCACTACCCCGGTGACGTCATCGTCGGCGCCGCGGCCGGCGTCGTCGTCGCCCGCGCGACGAAGCGCGTCTGGCCGGTGGCCCCGCACGAGCCGGCCGAGACGAAGCCGTGCCTGGTCCGCAGCCACGCCGCGCCCACGCCCGACGGCAAGGGAGTGCGCATCGCGGTCAACCCGGGTGCCGGTCCAGCTCTCGGCGGCGGTGACTTCGCGGGCGCGCTCCGCGACGGGCTGCCGGCCGCGGAGGTCGAGTCCCTCGACGAGGGCGCCGACCTGATGGCCGTACTGCGCCGGCTCGGTCGCGGAGCGCGGGCGATCGGCGTCGCGGGTGGGGACGGCTCGATCAACGCGGCTGCCCAGGTCGCGGTCGACGAGGACATCCCGCTGGTCGCGGTGCCCGGCGGCACGCTCAACCACCTCGCGCGCGACCTCGGCATCTCCACCGTCGACGACGTCGTCACGGCGGTGCGCGACGGGGACGCCGTCTCGATGGACGCCGCGAGCATCGCCGACCACGTCTTCCTCAACACGGCGAGCTTCGGGGCCTACGTCGACCTGGTCGACGCCCGCGAGAAGCTCGAGCACCGGATCGGCAAGTGGCCGGCGCTGCTCGTCGCGCTGGTGCAGGTCCTGCGCCGCGATCAGCCGGTAAGCGTGCGGCTCGACGGGCAGGAGCGGTCGATCTGGATGATCTTCATCGGCAACTGCCGCTACCACCCGCACGGCTTCGCCCCGAGCTGGCGCGAGCGCCTCGACGACGGGCTGCTCGACGTGCGCCTGGTCGACGCGAGCGCGCCGTACGCGCGACTGCGCCTCCTCTTCGCCGTGCTGCTCGGCCGCCTCGGGAAGTGCCGGGTCTACGAGGAGTTCGAGGCCAAGGAGCTAACCGTCGAGTCGCTCGACGGCCCGCTGCGCCTCGCGCGCGACGGCGAGGTCTTCGACGGGCCGTCTGAGTTCGTCGTCCGCAAGCTCGAGCGGCCGCTGTCGGTGTACGTGCCCGCCGACCAGGGGTGAGACTCAGGCCATGAGCGCACCCGCACCGTCGCTGGCCTGGCTCCCGGCGGCGGTACGCCGGCGCCTCGACCCGGCCGAGCGGTTCGGCCTGCGGCTGACCCTCGCCGCGGTCGCACTCCTCCTGGTCGCCGTGCCCTTCGCGCTGCTCGTCGTGCAGGTGCGCAGGTCCGGTCCGCTGCTGTCGGTCGACCGCTCGGTGGCGACCCACCTGCACTCCGCGGTGCGCGGGCACGAGACGCTGATCGCGGTGCTGAAGGCGATCACTGCTCTCGGCACGCTCTACGGGCTCGGCATGATGACCCTCATCGGGCTCGTCGTCGTGGCGCGGGCGAAGCGGTGGCGGCTGGCCGCGTTCCTCCTCGCCGCGAGCCTCGGCGGGTGGGGGATCAACAACGCGATCAAGCTGGTCGTCGGGCGCGCGCGGCCGAGCTTCGACGACCCGTTCGCCCACGCACGGGGCCTGAGCTTCCCGTCCGGGCATGCGATGAACTCCGTCGTCGTCCTCGGCGCGCTGGTCGTCGTGTTCCTGCCGGCCGTGCGCCCGGCCCGCCGACGGATGATCTGCGTCGCGGCCGGGCTGCTCGCGCTGCTGATCGGGTTCACCCGGCTCGCCCTCGGCGTGCACTACGTCACCGACGTGACGGCGGGATTCATCCTTGGTGCGGCGTGGCTCACCGCCTGCGTGGCTGCGTTCAGCGTGTGGCGGGTTGAGCGCGGCCGTCGCCCGGTCATGCCGACCGCCGGCCTGGAGCCAGAGGCGTCCACCGACCTGCGCGCCGCCGGGACGCGCTCGGGTTAGAGCTCGCTGGCGGAACTCGGTTCCGCCGGGTCCGACGAGTCAACCGCCGCCACCCGGGTAGTGGATCGCCACGCTACGAAGGAGAGGCGACCGACATGGAGCGAGGCACCAAGCACGGCTTCCGGATCGACGACGCGATGAACTCCGAGACCGAGTCGCTGCAGCGCGGTGGCCACGAGTCACGGGTCGAGGAGTACCGCGAGATGGAGCCCGCGGGCGAGGACCAGCCGACACCGGACGCCGTCCTGTCGGGCGACCCGTACCCCGTGGACGCCGACGGCCCGGGGCTGCCGCACGACGCGATCGAGGCGCGCAGCGACCTGGCGAAGCACCTGCGCATCTCGGCCTTCCCCGCCGACCGCGAGACCCTGCTCGCCGTCGCGCGCGACGAGAACGCGCCGGCCCCGGTCATCGAGATGATCGAGCGGCTGCCGTGGACCGAGGAGCAGTACGACAACGTCCAGGCCGTCTGGACCGCCATCGGCGGCCCCGTCGAGCAGGGCCGCGCCTGACTCATCGACCCGGTAGCCAGGCCGACCAATCCAGCGCGATGGCGAGAAGACCGATCTGGATCGGGATCAGACCGACAACGCGCCAGACCACAGCTCTGGACAGTGGTACGTGACGCCTACCCTGCACGGCTAGAGCGACGATGGCGAGCGCGGACGCGGCCATGCCGATCGACAGCGGGACCGCCTGTCTCCACCTGCGCATCCTGTCACCGCCGCCCTAGCGCGCTCGCGTTCGGCATTCCTTCCCCACCGTGAGCAATTCCATGATCACGAGCGTTTGGCAGCGCTCTTAGGCGACGTGGTCGCTCGTCGATCTGGTCCGGGTCGCTCTCGCCGGGAAATCGACTCAGGAGTAGGAGTCGACGCCGGGTAGCCTGGGTGCTCCCGACCGACCAGGAGCGTTGCTGTGGTGCTGCGGATGTCGACCCTGTTCCTGCGCACGCTGCGCGAGGACCCGGCGGACGCCGAGGTGCCGAGCCACAAGCTGCTGATCCGCGCCGGCTACGTCCGCCGCGTCGCGCCCGGCATCTACACCTGGCTGCCGCTCGGCGTGCGGATGCTCGAGCGGGTGAGCCGCATCGTCCGCGAGGAGATGGACGGCATCGGCGCGCAGGAGGTGCTCTTCCCGGCGCTGCTGCCCCGCGAGGCCTACGAGACGAGCGGCCGCTGGACCGAGTACGGCGACAACATCTTCCGGCTCAAGGACCGCAAGGGGAACGACTACCTGCTCGGCCCGACGCACGAGGAGCTCTTCACCAGCCTGGTGAAGAGCGAGTACTCGTCGTACAAGGACCTGCCGGTATCGCTGTACCAGATCCAGACGAAGTACCGGGACGAGGCACGTCCGCGCGCCGGCATCCTGCGCGGCCGCGAGTTCGTCATGAAGGACTCCTACTCCTTCGACCTCGACGACGCGGGACTGCAGAAGAGCTACGAGATGCACCGCGAGGCCTACGTCCGGACGTTCAGCCGGCTCGGCCTCGACTACCGCGTCGTGTCCGCGGTCAGCGGAGCGATGGGCGGCAGCGCGAGCGAGGAGTTCCTCGCCGTCGCGCCCACCGGTGAGGACACCTACGTGTCCTGTACGTCGTGCGACTACGCCGCCAACACCGAAGCAGTCAGCGTCGCGCCCCCCGCAGCTCGCGACACCGGCGATCTCCCGTCGCTCGAGGTGCTCGACACCCCTGACACGCCGACCATCGACACGCTGGTCGCCCTGCTGCGCGACAAGGGCTACGACGTCGACGGCGGCAGCACGCTGAAGAACGTCGTCGTGAAGCTGCACACCCCGGGCCAGGACGGGACCGAGATCCTCGTGATCGGCGTGCCCGGCGACCGCGAGGTCGACATGAAGCGGCTCGAGGCCAACCTGCACCCGGCCGAGGTGCTGCCCTTCGACGCCGAGGACTTCGCCAAGAACCCGCAGCTCGTGCGCGGCTACATCGGGCCGCAGATCCTCGCCGACCTGAAGATCCGGTATCTCGTGGATCCGCGCGTCGCGACCGGCACGTCGTGGGTGACCGGGGCCAACGCCGAGGGGCAGCACGCGGTCAACGTCGTCGCCGGGCGCGACTTCGTGCCCGCGGGCACGATCGAGGCGGCCGAGGTGCGCGCGGGCGATCCATGCCCGCGCTGCAGCTCGCCGCTGGAGATCAACCGCGGCATCGAGATCGGCCACATCTTCCAGCTCGGGCGCAAGTTCGCCGACGCCTTCGGGCTCGACGTCCTCGGCCCCGACGGCAAGCCGATCCGCGTGACCATGGGCTCCTACGGCATCGGAGTCTCGCGGGCGATCGCCGCGATCGCCGAGCAGACCTACGACGACCGCGGCCTGTGCTGGCCCGTGTCCGTTGCCCCGGCCGACGTGCACGTCGTCGCCGTCGGCAAGGATCCCGCGACGCTCGAGGCCGCTGAGGACGTCGCGCGCGGGCTGGAGGCTGCCGGGCGCACGGTCATGCTCGACGACCGGATGGCCAGCCCGGGCGTCGCGTTCGCCGACGCCGACCTGATCGGCGTGCCGACCATCGTCATCGTCGGCAAGGCGCTCAAGGACGGCCAGGTCGAGGTGAAGGATCGCAGGTCCGGCGATCGCCGGCTCGTCGCCGTCGACGCCGTGGTCGCCGAGCTCTCTTAGTTCCCCCGCGAGGGGAACGCCTGCGTCGAGCCGGGCAGCGCGCGGTCGCGCGAGATCCGCAGCGACGTCGCGTGCGTCCCGCACCGGGCCATCAGCTCGGCGGCCAGCCGTCGGTGCAGCGGCTCCTCGATCTCCACCGCCGCGGCGTAGGCGCGGACCAGCGCGTCCTCGAGCAGCAGCAGCACGTCGTACGCGCTGGCCCGGTCCACCACGGCGTGCGGCAGCGCGTACGCCGGCAGCGCGACCGGCGGGGTGCGCTTCGCCTCGCGCAGCGCGGCGGCCACCCGATCGCGCTGCAGCCGGTGATGCGCGTCGATCTCGCGAGCCAGCTCCTTGGCTGCCGGGGGCAGCCGCGCGCCGACGACCGGGACGGAGTGGATCGCCTCGTGCTCCAGCGCGAGCGCCGCCTCGAGGCCGATCAGCGGCGGCGACGACTGGGTCGCGTGGGACGGGAGTGCGTCGGCGGCGACCAGCCCCAGAGGTGCCCACAAGACCGCGCGGCGGGTGATCACGACGGGCTCGCGCCCGGCGTCGGAGCTGTACGACGGATCAGGCCCTCGCGCAGGCCGATGTAGAGGGCGGTCGCGTGCTCGGCCTCGCTCGCCGCGATCTCGGCCAACAGCCGCCTCAGTGCCGCGTCGTCGACGTCGCCGACGGCGGCGATCCCGGCGTCCGCGGCGGCGCGTTCGGCGGCGAGCAGCGCCCGCGCCCCGGAGACCGCATCGGTCGTGGGCGCTGCGGACGACGACGGAAGAGGAGCGGCCGACGCTGCGACGCCGGCCATCGCGTCGAGCGCACGCAGGTGCAGGACGTGATGGACCCGCGCGTCGTCGGCGATGCGCACGAGCGCGGGCGACCCGGCCTGCGGGTCGTCGTACGCCGCGAGCAGAACGACTTCGCGCGCCCGCGCCGCGGCGATGGCGGTCAGCCGCGGGTCGCTCGCGGTCGCGGAGGGCGACGACGTGGGCGCGGGATCGGGCGTGCCGCCGTCCGTGCAGCCGACGAGCACGCCGGCGCCGACGGCGGCGGCCAGGATCACGGCGGGGTTCACGGCGGGGTTCACGTGGGCTGGGTCGGTCACGACGCCCGAGGATGCCACACGCGCACGACCGAGCCCCCCGCGCCGACGGGCGCGAGGGGCTCGGGTGCAGCGGAGTCAGGACTCGGTGATGACGATCTGGCCGGTCATGTAGTTGTGGATCCCGCAGATGTAGTCGATCGTCCCTGCGGCTGTGGCGGTGTAGCTGTACGTGCCGTTCTGCTCCAGGCTCTCCGACGCGAGCGACGTCTCCGTTCCGGACTTCACCGAGTGCACGGCGCTGTCCAGGTTGGTCCAGGTGACCGTCGCGCCGACCGGCACTCGGACCGGCGTCGGCGAGAACACGAAGTCGGAGATGCTGACCTCTGCGGGTCCCGCCGCTGCTGATGCCGTCGATGTCGCCGCCGGCGTTCCGGCGGCCTTCGGCTTGGCTGCGCCGTCGCTGCACCCGGTGACAAGGAGTGCAGCGACGACGACGCCGGCCACGAGTGCCTTCATGGAGCCGACGCCTACTTCTGGACGAACGCGTCAGGCCCGACCGCGCCGTCCGCCGTGATGAACGTGTTGGGCACCGGGTACTTGCCGAGCACGTAGCTGAGGATCGCCGCGTGCTGCGTCTCGACCGGGAGGATCGAGGCGGCCACCTTGATGCCGCCCGGGTCCGAGATCGCGCCGATGCCGCCGAAGTACGTCGCCGCGGCGATGTTCTCCAGGTCGAGGGCCAGCGTCGCCGCCGTGCCGACGTCCTTGACGCCCATCAGCCGGTCGCCGATCAGCTTCTCGACGCTGGGCAGGTTGGACGTGTCCTTGATGGCGGCGAAGCCCGCGCCGGTCAGCACGCCGTTCCACGCGTCCGCGTGGTCCTTGTGCTGCTTCTGCGCGGTCTGCACGAACGTCGCCACAGCCGGCGGCACGTCCTTGATCGCCCCGGAGCCGGCCGCGTCGAGCACCTTCTGGTAGGTGTTCACCGCGCCGATCTCGAGCGCCGCCGCGAGGCCGACCACGATCAGGTCGCCCTCGAGCTTCTTCGAGCCGGAGGCCGACGCGCCGGTGTCGACGTCGTCGTCGGTCTTGTCGCTGCCGCCGCACGCGGCGAGCGCGAAGCCACCGAAGACGACGCCCGAGCCGACGAGGAAGTTGCGTCGGCTGGGTGCACCGAGGCCCTTCTCGCGAAGGTTCGAGACCATCTCGGCCAGGTTGTCCCGCATCAGCGGGAGGGTGGCATCGTGCCGGTCGACGAGGTCCGCGGTCATCCCGCGGAGCTCGTGCTCGCTGATCTGCATCGGGTCCTTCTCTGCTCGGCTGCGGGTCACTTGACGGCCCCCTCGTCGACCGGGCTGGCCAGCTCGGTCTTCTTGAAGGCCTCGGGGAAGCCCACGCTGCCCGCCGCGGCCGGCAGCTTCGCCGCGTCCGCCCCGATCGGCAGCTTGATGAGCTGGGGCGCGCCGCCCTTGAGCAGCGCCTGGACCGCGAGCAGCGTCGCGAGGTGCTGGGACTCGACGCCCATGACGCTGGCGAAGAGCGACCGCAGCTCGGGAGTGCTGACCGCACTGACGTTCGCGACGTACGTCGACGTCGCGACGTCCTCGAGGGTGACCGCGAGGTTGACGACGTCGAGCGGGCCCTTGATCTTGCCGGCGGCGTCCTGGACGACCGGCGTGTACTTCGGGTTGGTCGCGGTCTGCTCCTTGCCGCCGGCGTTCTTGGCCGCGGCGTTGAACGCCTTGCCGTGCTCGGCGTGCTGCTTCATGGTCATCTCGCAGAACGCCTTGACGACCGGGTTGGCCTCGGAGCCGCCGATGAAGGGCAGGCCGAGCGCCGTCTTGTAGGTGAAGACCGCGAGGTTCTCCAGCGATGCGGCCGTCTGGAGCGCGGCGACGTCGTTGCTGCCCTGCGCGAACGCGGGGGTCGCGGTGGCGAGCACCATGGCGCCGAACGCCGTGGCGACGCCGGCCGTGGTGAGGCTGCGGGCCACCGTCGCGCGGTGGACCTCTGACTGGTGCCGGGCGAGGTCAGCGGCGTCCGAGGCGGACAGCTGCTCGCGGGTGGCGTCGACGATGTCGGCCAGCGGCTCCGTGATGGACCTCATGGCGTCGGAGTGCAGGTCCTGCGACTCCACCATGAGCTCCCGGAACCGGCCGTCGTCCAGACCGTGGTTCAAGGGTTCCCCCCTTCCGGGGATCGGGTCGCCCGGTCACGCCGGGCTCGTAGGTCGGGAGTCGTTCGGTCGACCTCGCCGATCGGATGGGTCTGGGCAGCCGGGATACGATCCGACCCGGCACGTCACAACCACACAAGGAGGCCGCAGTGAGCTCTGCCGCGGCAGCCCAGGTGCGGTCCGCCGTCGCGCCGGTCCTCGCTGAGGCGGGATTCCACGTCGAGGACGTCGAGGTCCGCCAGGCGGGCAGCCGGCGACTTGTGCAGGTGCTGGTCGACCGCGACGGAGGCATCTCCCTCGACGACGTCGCGGACGCGAGCCGGGCAATCTCGAGCGTGCTCGATGACACCGACGTCTTCCCCGGCGCCTACGTCCTCGAGGTCTCCTCGCCCGGCGTCGACCGCCCGCTGACCGAGCCCCGGCACTGGCGCCGCAACGTCGGCCCGGCTGGTCGAGGTCACTCCGACCGACGGCGCCGACGTCACGTCGGTCGCGTGACCTCGGTCGACGACGACGGGGTCGTCCTCGACGTCGACGGCACCGAGCGTCGCGTCGACGTGGGGACGGTGCGAAAGGCGCCGTGCAGGTCGAGTTCAACCGCAAGGCTGCGCTCGACGAGCAGGAGAGCGACGAGGAGGGTGACGACGCGTGAAGATCGACATGGCCGCCCTGCGCAGCCTCGAGCGCGAGAAGGACATCAAGCTCGACACGCGTGCGTCGAGGCGATCGAGACCGCGCTGCCACGGCGTACCGCAAGACCGAGGGCGCGGCGCCGCACGCCCGCGTCGATCGTCGACCGCAAGACCGGTGAGGTCGCCGTCTGGCGCAGGAGCTGGACGAGGAGGGCACGTCCTCCGCGAGTACGACGACACCCCCGAGGACTTCGGCCGGATCGCCACGATGACCGCCAAGCAGGTCATCCTCCAGCGGCTGCGCGACGCCGAGCACGAGCTCACCTACGGCGAGTACGCCGGCCGCGAGGGCGACGTCGTCAGCGGGATCATCCAGCAGCACCGCAGCGCCCGGCGGCTCAACCGCAACGTGATGGTCAAGCTCGGCAAGGTCGAGGCGACGCTGCCGCCGTCCGAGCAGGTGCCGGGGGAGGTCTACGAGCACGGCACGCCGGCTCAAGGCCATGTCCTGCAGGTGCACAAGGGCCAGCGCGGACCGTCGATCACGCTGTCGCCGCACCCACCCCAACCTGGTCAGAAGCTGTTCGCCCTCGAGGTGCCGGAGATCGCCGACGGCATCGTCGAGATCGTGGCGATCGCCCGCGAGGCGGGGCACCGCACCAAGATCGCGGTGCGCAGTCAAGGTGGCCGGGCTGAACGCCAAGGGCGCCTGCATCGGCCCGCTGGGCCAGCGCGTGCGCAACGTGGTCGCACGAGCTGCACGGCGAGAAGATCGACATCGTCGACTGGTCACGAGGACCCGGCCCGCTTCGTCGGCAACGCGCTGTCGCCGGCCACGGTCATCTCAGCGTCGAGGTGGTCGACGCCGGCGGCCGCGTCGGCCCGCGTGGTCGTGCCCGACTACAAGCTCTCGCTCGCCATCGGCAAGGAGGGCCAGAACGCCCGCCTCGCCGCCCGGCTGACCGGCTGGCGCATCGACATCCACAGCGACACAGGAGACGTCGACGAGCGCTGGCGCCGGAGGCGGCGTCGGGCAGCGCAGAGTGACGAAGGGCCCTGAGCGCGGCTAGACTCGAACGCTGGACGTCGTACCGGACCGGTCCGCACCTGTGTGGGGTGCCGGGCAGAGCGGCGAAGTCCGAGCCTGCTGCGTGTCGTCGTGGTCGACGGTGACCTGTCATCGACGTCCGTGGCGCGCTGCCGGGCCGAGGGGCGCATCCTGCACCCCGACCTGGCTGCCTCGACCTCGCGGAACGCCGCAAGGCGTTCCCGCGGGCGCTGCGGCACGTCGGCGAGCTCGACTGCACGGCACTGCACGCGTACGTCGAGAGGCACGGCACCACCCCATCCGACCGAGAGCGGCCGAGAAGCGATGCAGCACTCCTGATGAGCACGACCGATGAGCACAGCCCATGCAGTAGCTCACTGACGCCCGGACCGCCCGGGCGCGACGACGAAGAAGACGAGACACAGTGGCAAAGCCCGCGTCCACGAGCTCGCGAAGGAGCTCGGCCTGGAGAGCAAGGCTCTCCTGGCATGGTTGAACGACAACGGCGAGTTCGTCAAGAGCGCCTCGTCGACGATCGAAGCCCCCCGTCGCCCGCAAGGTCCGCGAGGCGTTCCCGCGGCCAGCGCCCGCCGCGGCGCCCGCGACGCCGCAGAAGGCCCCCGCCGAAGGCCGCCCCTGAGCCGGTCGAGGTGCCGACCGAGACGTCGCGGACACCGCGCCGGCCCCCTCCGGATCGAGCAGCCCGCGGCAGCGACCGGCATGCCGACGCTGCCGCCCCGCCCGCCCGGCTGCCCCGCGGCCCGGCAACAACCCCTTCAGCACGTCCCGGCCTGCCCGCCGCGTCCCGCGCGCGATGCCCGGCATGCCCCCGCGTCCCGCGGGCGTGCCCGGCATGCCCCCGCGGCCCGGCGTCCCCGGCATGCCTCCCCGCCCGGGCGATGCCCCGGCCCGGCGTTCCCGGCGCCCCCGGCATGGGTCGCCCGTCCCGGCGCTCCCGGCATGGGTGCTCGTCCCGGCGCTCCCGGCATGGGTGCCCGTCCTGGCGCGCCCGGCGCCGGCGCCGGGCGGCCCCGGCGGCGTCCCGGTGGTGCCCGTCCCGGGGCCGGCGGCTCCGGCGGCCCGCGACCCGGCGGCGCGTCCCGGCGGTGGCGGTTCGCCGGCCGTCCCGGTGGCGGTGGCGCCCGCGGTGGCGCGGCCGCGGTGGCGGCAGCTCGCCGGTGCCTTCGGTCGCCCCGGCGGCGGCCGTCCGGTCCGTGGCCGCAAGACCAAGAAGCAGCGTCGTCAGGAGTTCGACAACCTCGAGGCGCCGACGATGGGCGGCGATCATCCCCCGCGGCAAGGGCGAGATCGATCCGGCTCGCCCGCGGCGCGTCGCTGGCCGACTTCGCCGACCAGATCAACATCAACCCGGGCTCGCTCGTGCAGGTGCTGTTCACCGAGCCTCGGCGAGATGGTGACCGCGACCCAGTCGTGCACCGACGAGACGCTCGAGCTGCTCGGCGTGCAGCTCGGCTACGACGTCCAGATCGTCAGCCCCGAGGACGAGGACGCGCGAGCTGCTCGAGAGGTTCGACCTGGCGTTCGGCGGCGAGTAGGACGAGGACGCGGAGCTCAGCCAGCGGCCGCCGGTCGTCACGATCATGGGTCACGTCGACCACGGCAAGACCAAGCTGCTCGACGCGATCCGGCAGACCGACGTCGTCGCGGGCGAGGCCGGCGGCATCACCCAGCACATCGGCGCCTACCAGGTGCACGCGTCGCACGACCGGCCGGCTCATCACCTTCATCGACACCCCGGGCCACGAGGCGTTCACCGCCATGCGTGCCCGTGGTGCCAAGGTGACCGACATCGCGGTGCTCGTCGTCGCCGCCGACGACGGCGTGAAGCCGCAGACGATCGAGGCGCTCAACCACGCGCAGGCGGCCGACGTGCCGATCGTGGTGGCGGTCAACAAGATCGACAAGGAAGGCGCCAACCCCGACAAGGTGCGCCAGCAGCTCACCGAGTACGGCCTGGTCGCCGAGGAGTACGGCGGCACGACCATGTTCGTCGACGTCTCGGCCGAAGGCCGGCGCCGGCATCGAGGAGCTGCTCGACGCGATCCTGCTGACGGCCGACGCGGCGCTCGACCTGCGCGCGCAGGCCGACCGTCGCCGCCCAGGGCGTCGCCATCGAGGCGCACCTCGACAAGGGCCGCGGCCCGGTCGCGACCGTCCTCGTCCAGCGCGGCACGCTGCGCGTCGGCGACTCGATCGTCGCCGGCGACGCGTTCGGCCGCGTCCGCGCCATGCTCGACGAGCACGGCGACCAACGTCGTCGAGGCGGGACCGGCGCGGCCGGTGCAGGTGCTCGGCTTCGAGTCCGTCCCGGGCGCCGGCGACAACTTCCTGGTCGTCGCCGAGGACCGCGACGGCACGGCAGATCGCCGAGAAGCGCCAGGCGCGCGAGCGCAACGCCAGCTCGTCGCGCAGCGCGGCCGGCCGTCCCTCGAGGACCTGTTCGAGCGGATCGAGGCGGGCAAGGTCGACCAGCTCAACCTGATCCTCAAGGGCGACGTGTCCGGCTCGGTCGAGGCCGTCGAGGACGCGCTGCTCAAGCTCGACGTCGGCGACGAGGTCAGCCTGCGCATCCTGCACCGCGGCGTCGGTGCGATCACCGAGAACGACGTCACCCTCGCCGCGGCGTCGGACGCGATCATCCTCGGCTTCAACGTCCGGCCCGAGGGCAAGGCGCGCGAGCTCGCCGACCGCGAGCACGTCGACATCCGGCAGTACTCGCGTCATCTACCAGGCGCTGGAGGACATCGAGGCAGGCGCTCAAGGGCATGCTCAAGCCGGAGTACGAGGAGGTCGCGCTCGGCTCGGCCGAGGTCCGCGAGGTCTTCAAGGTGCCGAAGATCGGCAACGTCGCCGGCTCGATCGTCCGCAGCGGCACGATCACCCGCAACAGCAAGGCGCGGCTGGTTCGGGACGGCGTCGTCGTCCACGAGACCCTCACCGTCGACTCGCTGCGGCGCTTCAAGGACGACGTACGCGAGGTCCTCGAGGGCTACGAGTGCGGTATCGGACTCGGCTCCTTCAACGACATCAAGCCCGAAGACGTCATCGAGACCTACGAGATGCGCGAGAAGCCGCGGGCATGAATTAGGGACGGTCCCTGACGCCGAATGGCTGCGTTCTCGGTCGCTCGCGTGCAAAAGAGCACGCGTCGCTCCCTGCGGCCTTGCCATTCGACGCCAGGAACCGCCCAGAGGCAAAGGCAAAGGCAAAGGCGGTCCGACTGTGTTCACCGGCACCTTGGCCATCGACCTGCTGCTCGGCGATGTGCACTCGCTCAAGGAGAAGCGGTCGGTCGTCAGGCCGATCGTGGCGGAGCTGCGGAAGCGGTTCGAGGTCGCTGCTGCTGAGGCGGGGCACGTGGATCTGCACCGGCGCTCGGTGATCGGGGTCGCGATCGTGGCCGCGGACTCCGGTCACTGCGTCGAGGTGCTGGCTGCCGTCGAGCGACTCGTCGCGGAGCGGCCCGAGGTGGAAGTGTTGTCAGCCCGGACCCGGCTGCACTCCCTGGAGGACGACGAGTAGATGACCGACGCAGCGCGGGCGCGCCGGCTGGCCGAGCGGATCCAGGTCGTCGTCGCGGAGACCCTCGAGACCGGCATCAAGGACCCGCGGCTGGGGTTCGTCACGATCACCGACGCGCGGGTCACGCCGGACCTGCGCGAGGCCAAGGTCTTCTACACGGTGTACGGCGACGACGCGGCGCAGGCCGGCACCGCCGCGGCGCTCGCGTCGGCGACCGGAGTCGTCCGCGCGGAGATCGGCAAGCAGTGCCGCCTGCGCTTCACCCCGATCCTCGAGTTCATCGCCGACGTCGTGCCGGAGAGCGGCCGGCAGATGGAGGACCTGCTGGCGAAGGTCCGGGCCGAGGACGCCGCCCGCGCCGCCGCCGCCGCGACCGCGGAGCCGGCCGGCGACCCTGATCCTTACCGTCGGCCGGTCAGCGACGAGGACTCGCCGGCCGATGGCTGACCTCACGGCTGCGAACGGGACCGTGTGGCGCGACGCGGTGGAGTCCCTGCGGGCGGCCGAGGACGTCGCGCTGGCCTGTCACCTCGGGCCCGACGGCGACGCGCTCGGCTCGATGCTGGCGCTCGCGATCGGCCTGCGCTCGATGGGCAAGACGGTGACCGCGTCGTGGGGGAGCGACCCGTTCACCGTGCCGCCGATGTACACCTACCTGCCGGGTCTCGAGCTGCTGATCGAGCCGGAGTACTTCCCTCAGTCGCCCGCGCTGCTGGTCACCTTCGACACCGGCTCCCTGGAGCGGCTCGGCTCGCTCCAGGCGACCGCCGCCCGCGCGGGCACGGTCATCGTGCTGGACCATCACATGAGCAACACCGCGTTCGGCGACATCAACGTGGTGGACCCGACCGCCGCCGCCACGGCGGTGCTGGTCGACCAGCTGCTGCAGCGGCTCGGCGTACCGCTCACCGCCGACATCGCGGCCTGCCTCTACACCGGGCTGTCGACGGACACCGGGTCGTTCCGATTCGCGTCGACCACTCCCGAGGTGCTGCAGCTCGGCGCGAGGCTGCTCGCGACCGGCATCAAGCACGACGAGATCGCCCGCGCGATCTGGGACACCAACCGCTTCCCCTACCTCAAGCTGCTGGGCGCCCTGCTCGCCCGCGCCGAGCTGATCGAGGCCGAGGGGCTGGTCTGGACCTGGGTGAGCGCCGACGACCTCCGCGCGCACGAGGTGCTGATCGAGGAGATCGAAGGCGTCATCGACGTGATTCGCACCAGCATCGAGGCGCAGGTCGCGGTGATCTGCAAGCAGTCGGCCGACGGGCGCTGGCTGGTCTCGATGCGGTCCAAGGGAGCGGTCGACGTCGGGTCGGTCGCGGTGGCGTTCGGCGGCGGTGGGCACCGGTTCGCCGCCGGCTTCACGTCGCCGCTCGAGCCGGAGCCCACGATGGAGCAGCTGCGCGCGGCACTTCGCGACGCCCTGCGCGTGGCCTGGTTCCCCCGATGACCGGGAGCCGGTGAGCGGCCCGCCGCCGGGCGGGCTCGTGGTGGTGGACAAGCCCGGCGGGTGGACGTCCCACGACGTCGTGGCCCGAGTCCGCCGACTGGCCGGCACTCGCCGGGTCGGGCACGCCGGCACCCTCGATCCGATGGCCACCGGCGTCCTGCTGGTCGGGATCGAGCGCGCCACCCGGCTGCTCGGTCACCTCGCGCTGACCGAGAAGGAGTACGCCGGCACCGTCGTCCTCGGGGCGACAACGGGCAGCGACGACGCGCAGGGCGAGATCCTGGCGACCGCTGACGCGTCGGCCATCTCCGACGACGACGTTCGCCGCGCGGCCGCACATCAGGTCGGCGACCTCTCGCAGGTGCCGCCCGCGGTCAGCGCGATCAAGGTCGACGGCGTGCGGTCGTACACCCGAGCCCGCAAAGGAGAGGTCGTCGAGCTCAAGCCGCGCCCCGTCACCGTGCACGAGCTCGAGGTCCTCGACGTACGCCGGATCGGCGCGCAGGTGCACGTCGACATCCACGTCCGCTGCTCGACCGGCACCTACATCCGCTCGCTCGCGCGCGACATCGGCGAGGAGCTCGGTGTCGGCGGTCACCTCGGCGCGCTGCGGCGCACCCGGGTCGGTCCGTGGACCATCGCCGACGCGGTCGCGCTCGACGACCTGGCGGCGGACGGCGCCTTCGCCGCGGCGTTGATCCCGCTCGCCGACGTCGCCGCGGCCACCTTCCCGCGTCGTGACGTCGACGCGGACGACGCGCGACGCCTCGCCAACGGCATCCGCCTCGACCCGACCGGCGACGCGGACGGCCCGACCGCGGCGTTCGGCCCCGACGGCGAGTTCCTCGCACTGGTCGAGGACCGCGACGGCGCCGCCGTCCCCCTCGCCGTCTTCGTCTGACCCCCTCAAAACTGCCCGATCAACCGGCGAGTCAGACCCCCCAAGGCCCCTCGCGGGGTCGAGTCGGCCGGTCAAGCCCGCCTAGACTCGCGCCCATGCAGCGGTGGCGAGGGCTCGAGAGCGTGCCCGCCGGGTGGGGTCGATGCGTCGTGACCGTCGGCGTGTTCGACGGGGTGCACCGCGGTCACCAGCGGATCATCGCCCGCGCCGTCGAGCGGGCCGAGAGCCTCGAGATCCCGGCGGTGGTCGTCACGTTCGACCCGCATCCGTCGGAGGTCGTGCGGCCGGGCAGCCACCCGTCGGTCCTCACCTCGTCGCGGCACAAGGCGGAGCTGGTCGCCGATCTCGGCGCGGACGTCCTGTGCGTGCTGCCGTTCACGGTCGAGTTCTCCCGGCTCACCCCGGCGGAGTTCGCGCACGCGGTCCTCGTCGAGCACCTGCACGCTCAGGAGGTGGTCGTCGGGGAGAACTTCCGGTTCGGCCACAAGGCGGCCGGCGACGTCGGCGAGCTGGCCGTGCTCGGCAGCCGCTTCGGCTTCCGCTCCGAGGGGGTGCCGCTGCTTCAGGAGGACGGCACGACGATCTCCTCGACCTACGTGCGCTCGTGCGTCGACGCCGGGGACGTCGCCGCGGCGAGCCGGGCGCTCGGCCGGGACCACCGGGTCGAGGGCACCGTCGTCCGCGGGGATCGGCGCGGCCGGACCCTCGGCTACCCGACGGCCAACGTCGAGAGCGTGGCGCACACCGCCATCCCCGCCGACGGCGTGTACGCCGGCTGGCTGGTCCGTGACGGCAAGGAGCGCGCCCCCGCGGCGATCTCGATCGGCACCAATCCCACCTTCGACGGGCGGGAGCGGCGGGTGGAGGCGTTCGTGCTCGACTTCGACGCCGACATCTACGGCGAGCACGTCGGAGTGGACTTCGCCGCCCGGCTCAGGCCGACGGTCGCCTTCGGCTCGGTCGAGGACCTGGTCGCCCAGATCGCCGAGGACGTCCGGCGTACCAGGGACGTCCTCGGCACCCCTGAACAAGCCCTCTGACCTGCGGTTTCTCTCTCTCCGGGGCCTCTGTTACCCTGGCTGAGGCCCATTCGCAGTTCGCGGGCCAAAAGACGCATGCCCGCGCCACGGTCGGGCTCGACGAGGGGTAACAACGCAGTGCCACTGACCACCGAGGTCAAGACCAGCATCATGCAGGAGTACGGGACGGTCGAGCGCGACACCGGCTCGCCCGAGGTCCAGGTCGCCATGCTGAGCAAGCGCATCAGCGACCTCACCGAGCACCTCAAGCTGCACAAGCACGACCACCACAGCCGCCGGGGCCTGCTGCTCCTGGTCGGTCGTCGCCGTCGCCTGCTGCAGTACCTCGCCAAGACCGACATCGCGCGCTACCGCTCCCTGATCGAGCGGCTCGGCCTGCGCCGATAGCTCATCGATGGAGCGGCTTCGCGCCGCCCCATCGCTTCATCGCACCCCGGTGCCGCCGCCGATCCGGCGGGGCACCACACCAGGCGGAGCCTGGCCGGTCCCGACGGACGGCCCGGTCCTCGGTAGTGGGGTGCGGGACGCCGTACCGGCTCCCCCCGCGCCCTTCGATCGAAGACCGGATCCCACACCGAGCGGACCACGCCCGGCTCCCCGGACCACCGAGGAGGAGCCCATGGGGGCTCAGACCGAGATCCACAGCACCACCGCCACCGTCGGTGGCCGCACGCTCACGTTCGAGACCGGCCGCTTCGCCCGCCAGGCCGGTGGCGCCGTCACCGTCCGCCTCGGCGACACCTACATCCTCTCGGCGACCACCGCCGCGTCGAAGCCGCGCGACCAGGTCGACTTCTTCCCGCTGACGGTCGACATCGAGGAGCGGATGTACGCCGCGGGCAAGATCCCCGGCGGCTTCTTCCGCCGCGAGGGTCGGGCCTCCGAGGACGCCACGCTCACGTGTCGCCTCATCGACCGCCCGCTGCGCCCCTGCTTCCCGAAGGGCTTCCGCAACGAGGTCCACGTCGTCGGCACCGTCCTGTCGATCGACGAGGCGAACCCTTACGACGTCGTCGCCATGAACGCCGCGTCCGCGTCCACCACTCTCGCCGGCCTGCCGTTCTCCGGCCCGGTCGGGGCGACCCGCGTGTCGCACGTCGACGGCACCTGGATCGCCTTCCCGACGTGGGAGGAGAGCGACCGCGCGACGTTCGACATGATCGTGGCCGGCCGCCTGCTGCCCGACGGCGACGTCGCGATCATGATGGTCGAGGCCGAGGCGACCACCGCCACGGTCCAGCTGGTCGCCGGTGGCGCCGTGAAGCCGACCGAGGACGTCGTGGCCGAGGGCCTCGAGGCGTCCAAGGCGGCCATCAAGGCGTGCTGCGAGGCGCAGATCGAGCTGGCCAAGCTGGCTGCCCGTGAGACCGCCGAGTTCCCGCTCTTCGTCGAGTACGCCGACGACGTCCTCGAGGCCGTCCGCGGCGCCGTCGAGACCGAGCTCACGTCGGCGCTCACCATCGCCGGCAAGGCCGAGCGCGAGACCGAGCTCGACCGCATCAAGGACCTGGCCAAGGAGAAGCTGGCCGGTGAGTTCGAGGGTCGGGAGAAGGAGATCAGCGCGGCGTACCGCTCGCTGACCAAGAAGCTGGTCCGCAAGCGCATCACCAGCGAGAAGCTGCGGATCGACGGCCGCGGGCTGGCCGACATCCGCGAGCTGCGCGCCGAGGTCGACGTGATCCCGCGCGTCCACGGCTCCAGCGTCTTCGAGCGCGGCGAGACCCAGATCCTCAACGTCGCCACCCTCGCGATGGCGCGCATGGAGCAGATGGTCGACACGCTCAACCCGGAGACCCGCAAGCGCTACATGCACCACTACAACTTCCCGCCGTACTCGACGGGTGAGACGGGCTTCATGCGCGGCCCCAAGCGCCGCGAGATCGGCCACGGCGCGCTCGCCGAGCGGGCGCTCCTCCCGGTGATCCCGCCGAAGGAGGAGTTCCCCTACGCGATCCGCGTGGTGTCCGAGGCGGTCAGCTCCAACGGCTCGACGTCGATGGGCTCGGTGTGCGCGAGCACGCTGTCGCTCCTCGCCGCGGGCGTGCCGCTCAAGGCGCCGGTCGCGGGCATCGCGATGGGCCTCGTCTACGAGGGTGGCGAGTACGCCGTCCTGACCGACATCCTCGGCGCCGAGGACGCGTTCGGCGACATGGACTTCAAGGTCGCCGGCACGCGTGACTTCGTCACTGCGCTGCAGCTGGACACCAAGCTCGACGGCATCCCCGCGTCGGTCCTCGGTGCGGCTCTGCAGCAGGCCCGCGAGGCCCGCATGACGATCCTCGACGTGATGCTCGAGGAGATCGACGGACCGGCCGAGATGTCGCCGTTCGCGCCGCGGATCCTCACCGAGAAGATCCCGGTCGACAAGATCGGCGAGGTGATCGGGCCGAAGGGCAAGGTCATCAACCAGATCCAGGCCGACACGGGCGCCGACCTCACCATCGAGGACGACGGCACGATCTACATCGGCGCCACCGACGGCCTCAAGGCCGAGGCCGCTCTCGCCGCGATCCGCGCCATCGTCAGCCCGACGATGCCGCTGGTAGGCGAGCGCTTCCTCGGCACCGTGGTGAAGACGACCGCGTTCGGCGCGTTCGTCTCGCTGCTGCCCGGCAAGGACGGCCTCGTCCACATCTCCAAGCTGGGCAAGGGCAAGCGACTGAACAAGGTCGAGGACGCCGTCAACGTCGGCGACAAGATCCAGGTCGAGATCGTCGAGATCGACGCTCGCGGCAAGATCAGCCTCGCGCCGGTCGACGATGCTGCGCCCGCTGCCGACGCCTCCGCGTCGGCGGCCCCGGCTGACGCCGGCGCTCCCGCCGCCGAGTAGTGGCGCGAGCTCAGGTTCTCTCCTCGGGCCAGGACGGTACGGCGATCCGCCGTACCGTCCTGCCCGGGGGACTGCGGGTCATCACCGAGGCGATGCCGCAGGTGCGCTCGGTCGCCTTCGGCATCTGGGTCGGCGTCGGCTCGCGCGACGAGACGCCCAGGCTGGCCGGCGCATCGCACTTCCTCGAGCACCTGCTGTTCAAGGGCACCAAGCGACGTGACGCGCTCGAGATCGCCGCGGTGATGGACGCCGTCGGCGGCGAGATGAACGCGTTCACCGCCAAGGAGTACACCTGCTTCCACGCGCGGGTCCTCGACACGGATCTGCCGCTCGCCGTCGACGTCCTCGCCGACATGGTCGGGTCGTCGGTCATCGCGACCGCGGATGTCGAGTCCGAGCGCGGCGTCATCCTCGAAGAGATCTCGATGCACGACGACCAGCCCGACGACGTCGTCCACGACGCGTTCGCCGCGGCGATGTTCGGCGACCACCCGCTCGGCCGGCCGGTCATCGGCACGGTCTCCTCGATCGAGGCGATGAGCCGCGCGGCCGTGCACGGCTACTGGCGGCGTCGCTACCGCGCCTCCGACATGGTCATCGCCGCGGCGGGCAACCTCGACCACGCCAAGGTCGTGCGGCTCGTGCGCAAGGCCTTCGGCGCCACCGGTCTCCTCGACGTCGACGCCAATCCCGGCGTCGCCCGCGAGGCGCAGCGGACGCCGCCGATCACCGGTGGCCTGCGCGTGACGCGGCGCCCTACCGAGCAGGCCCACCTCGTCCTCGGCACCGAGGGCATCGCGCGCCGCGACGAGCGCCGCTACGCCCTCGCCGTGCTCAACAACGCGCTCGGCGGCGGCATGAGCTCGCGCCTGTTCCAGGAGGTGCGCGAGAAGCGCGGCCTGGCCTACTCCGTCTACAGCTACCACGCGCAGTACGCCGACGCCGGGCTGTTCGGCGTCTACGCCGGCTGCGCGCCGGCGAAGGTGCACGAGGTGCTGTCGCTCTGCCGCGAGCAGCTCGACCTGGTGCTCGCCAAGGGCGTCACCGCCGACGAGATCGCCCGCGCCAAGGGCCAGCTCAAGGGCTCGATGGTGCTCGGCCTCGAGGACACCAGCTCGCGGATGAGCCGCCTCGGCAAGGGAGAGCTCGTCTACGGCGAGATCCAGACCGTCGACGACGTCATCGCCAAGGTTGACGCGGTGACGCCGGACGACGTGCGCGAGGTCGCCCGCGAGGTCCTCGGCGGCGACATGGGCCTGGCCGTCATCGGCCCCTTCGACGAGTCCGACTTCCCGTCGTACTCCCCGAAGGTCGCCTGACCTCTCACACCTGGCCGGTCGAGCAGGGTGCTGGTGTCATGCTGTGCCGGAATCGGGACGCAGACACCAGGGGGCACTCGTGACTGAGACAGCTGCGGCGGATCGCGCCGGACGTTCTGCAGGACCGGCGATGGTCGCGGGTGCGCTCGCCTTCATCGTCTTCGCCCTCGTCGTGTCGGACTTCGACGCGCGCGGCCGGGAGTTCGTCGTGCTCGCGGCGCTCCGGCTGGTGATGCTCTGCGCGCTGTACGCCGTCGCTGCCCGCTTCGACGCTCGCACCCGGCTGCTCCGGTGGGGCCTGGTCGCGGCCGGTGTCGGCGCCGTCGTGAACGTCGTCGGCGCGCTCGGCGCCGTCGTCACGGACGGCTGGTGGTTCGAGCCGTTCGCCGACGGGGCCCCGGCCGATCCACCCTGGTACGCGTACGTGATCGGGCTCTCGGCGATCGTGTTCGCTATCGGCACTCTCCTCGTCGGCATCGCCGCGCAGCGCGCTGGTGGGGGCGCGATCGCGGTGGCCGTCATCCTCGGTGCCGTCCTCTACTTCGCCGCGCTGCCGCTCGGCGCGCTGGGCCATGTCCTGTGGGCAGCCCCATGGCTGGGGCTCGGCGTACTGCTCGTCAGGGACGGCAGCTCACCGCGCACGTGACATCTCCAACCTGATGATCTTGCTGCCGCCATCCCCAGGACGGCTGGCATGATGGCCGCGTGATCAGGGTCGGCGTCCTCGGGGCGCGTGGGCGGATGGGCGCGGAGGCGTGCCGTGCGGTAGCCGCGGCCGACGACCTCCTGCTGGTCGCCAAGGTCGACGCGGGCGACCCGCTCGCCGACCTGTCCGAGGCCGACGTCGTCATCGACTTCACCCATCCCGACGTCGTGATGGACAACCTGCACTGGTGCATCGCCGACGGCCGGCACTGCGTCGTCGGCACGACGGGCTTCACGCCGGACCGCCTCGACGAGGTACGACGGTGGTGCGCGGACCACCCCGAGATCGGCGTCGTCATCGCGCCCAACTTCGGGCTCGGCGCGGTGCTGATGATGCGGTTCGCCGCGCAGGCCGCGCCGTACTTCGACTCGGTCGAGATCGTCGAGCTGCACCACCCCGGCAAGGCCGACGCGCCCAGCGGTACGGCGCGACGCACGGCCGAGCTGGTCGCGCAGGCGAGAGCTGCGGCCGGCTCACCTCACGCACCCGATGCCACCACCGACGCGCTCGACGGCGCGCGCGGTGCCACCGTCGACGGCGTGCCGATCCACTCCATCCGCGCGGCCGGCCTGGTCGCGCACCAGGAGGTGCTGCTCGGCTCGACGGGGGAGACGCTGACGATCCGGCACGACTCGCTCGACCGCGTCTCGTTCATGCCCGGCGTCCTGCTCGCCGTCCGCGGCGTCGTAGAGCGCCCAGGCCTCACCGTCGGTCTCGACGACCTGCTCGACCTCTAGCGCTGCGCGCTCTCCCCGGCGCCGACATTGGCGCCGAGCCAGTCGACCAGCGGGCGGGCCGCAGTCCAGTCGTCGCGCACCTTCTGCA
Source organism: uncultured Actinomycetota bacterium (assembly GCA_963765815.1). Classification (GTDB taxonomy): domain Bacteria; phylum Actinomycetota; class Actinomycetes; order BP-191; family BP-191; genus DATLNF01. The sequence goes on from CAVXXT010000005.1 coordinate 147,897, forward strand.
CCGCGCCGGCGCTGTGCAGCCACCGGCCGGGCGGGTGCCGACGCAGCACGAAGGCGCTGCGGTAGCGCAGCAGCTCGATCCGCGGGTGGTCCTTGGGATAGCCGCGCGGCGCGGTCTTCAGCGGTTCGCCGCCGACCTCGAACCCCGCGGTCACGAGCGAGCCGACCAGCGACTCGAGCTCAGCGCCCGTCCGCGCGTCGTCGATCGCGCGCCGCAGCCGCGCCACCTGGTCGGTCGTCATGACGTGCAGACCCGCGCCGGTCATCAGCCCGTCTGCCGACAGCTGCACGTAGAACGCGCCATGACCACCGTCGCCGAGCACCGCCGCGACCTGCGTCTTGTACGGCGTCTTGTCGGCCGAGAACCGCACGTCCCGATAGGGCCGAAACAGAACAGCCGGCCCGAACTCCGGCTCCAGCGCCGCAGCCAGCGACTCCATCGGCGCGCGTACGTCGGCGTCGTACACCGGCTTGTTCGCCTGCCAGTACTCCCGCGAGTTGTCCGCCTCGAGCCCTTCGAAGAAGTCCAGCGCGCGCTTCGGCCAGCCCGCGAAGGACTCGACACGAGCAGTCACGCGCGGGTCTGCAACGAGTCCAGCAGTCGCTGCGTCGACTCCGCGATCTCCTGCACCGCGCGCTCGAACACCTCGGTGTTCTTCGTCGACGGCACCCGGTAGCCGCTCAGCTTGCGGACGTACTGCCGCGCCGCCGCGGCGACGTCGTCGTCCGTCGGCGCCGGCTCAGCCCCGCGCAAGGTCTTGATGCTGCGACACATCTCGAGCTCCTCTCCGTCAGCGCGACGCCCAGGCCGCCAGGATCTCTGACTCCAGCTCGGCGCTCAGCAGCTCCACGTGTGCGCCTTCCTCACCGGGCGCGCGCAGCCAGTCCAGCGTGTCGCGTGCGGTGTCGACAAGCGGCCGATTGATCAGGCCGTGGTCCTCGGCCTTGCGGCACGAGGCACGGAAGAGACCGTCGCGGTGCGCGGACCGCGGGAGGAACAGCGGGAGCGGCACCTCGCGTGACTCGATGAGCTCATCGTCGACCCAGACGATCTCCGGCGGCGCGACCTCCGCGGCTTCGACACACGCCACGAGGACCTCCGCCATCGCGACGCCGCCCGATGTCGGGCCGACCGCGTTGAAGGTGTCCGCCACTCGCTGCTCGGTCACCCTCAGGGTGAGGTCGGCGAGGTCACGGGCATGCACGACCTGGACAGGGGCGTCCGGGCGGCTCGCGAGCACCGGCCCCGGGCGGGTAGCTCGCCGGACCCACGCGGTGAAGCGGCCGGTCGGGTCGTGCGGCCCGGCGACGATCCCCGGTCGTACGACGGTCGCGCCGACGAACTCCGCCCTGGCCGTCTGCTCGCAGAGCACTTTCAGCGGGCCGTACGTCTCACCCGTCACCTCCTCCGTGTCGACGCCCGCCGTGGGCAGCAGAGGTGAGGTCTCGTCGACCGGATCGTCGGTCGGCGCGTACACGGAGACCGTCGAGATGAACGTGTAGTGCCCCGCCCGTCCGCGCAGTGCTGTGGCGGCTTCGCGCACCTGTCGCGGGTAGTAGGCGCATACGTCGACGACCGCGTCCCACTCGCCGTCGCCGAGCGATGCGTAGTCACCGGTCGTGCGATCGCCGGCCAGCCGGCGCACCGAGGGGAACAGCTCCGCGTTCGTCTTCCCGCGGTTGAACATCGTGACGTCGTGGCCCGCGTCGAGAGCCGACTCCACGATGTGCCGGCCGACGAAGCTGGTGCCGCCGAGGACGAGGACAGAAGCCATGCCCGGCACCCTACGTCGGCGGGCCGCTCAGTTCAGCGTCGGGTCGATCGGGTGGTTCGCGACCCACGCCAAGGGCGGCGGCTGGCGGCGCAGCACCCGCTGCCACAGCGACTCCGGGGCGGCTGAGGAGATGTCCCGCTCGTCGAGGTCGACGACGAACCACGAGCCCTCGTCCACCTCGTCGTCGAGCTGGCCGGCGCCCCAGCCGGCGTAGCCGGAGCAGACCCGCGCGGCCTCGACGCCGAGGGCGAGCTCGTCGACGTCACGATCCGGGTCGAGCAGGCCGAGCCGCCCGGTCACCTGGCGGAAGCCCTCGACGTACGCCGCCGGTCTCGTCCGGCCGAGGCAGATCGCGCTGCCCGGCGACACCGGGCCGCCGAGGAACACCACCGGCGGATCGGCGGCCAGCCGCTCCCACCCGGGCAGGCCGGTCGCGAGGGGCAGCTCCGTCGGCCGGTTCAGCACGACGCCGACGGTGCCGTCCTCGTCGTGGTCGAGCAGCAGGACGACGGTGCGCACGAAGTTGGGGTCGAGCAGCGCAGGTGTCGCCACCAGCAGGCGGCCGGTCGCGAGGGCGCTCACGTCGAGGAGTGTGCGCCATGGTCGACCGGGCCGACGTAGCGCATGTCCGGAAGATCGGTGCCGAACAGGTCTATCCGCTTCTCCGTGCCGTCGGGCCTGAGCCCGGCCCGCTCGTAGAAGGAACGTGCGCGGGGGTTGTCGGTGAGCACCCACAGGTACAGCCGCTCGTCCCCCGCCGCGGCCAGCTCCGCGCGGGCGGCGGAGAGCAGCCGGTGGCCGACCGGCGTTCCCCAGCGGGCCTCGTCGACGTAGAGCGCGAGGACCTCGGCCGAGGCGTCGACGTCGTCGTCACGGGGATCGCCGAAGGCGACGAAGCCGACCAGCCGGCCGTCCTCCTCGGCGACCAGCGCCGATCTCGGCGGGTCCACGTCGCCGCGTGCCGTGGCCCGCCAGCGCTGCGCCCGCTCGGCCAGGTCGACCGAGTCGAAGCCGGCCGCTGCCACGAGCCCGCCGTACGCCGACCGCCAGACGGCCAGGTGCAGGGCGGCGAGCTCCTCGGCGTCGTCGACCCGGAGCGGGCGGATGTCGATCATGACGACGGATTCTCCCCGGTGAGTCGCACCGGCGCATCCCTCCGGTCGCGTAGAGTGCCGGTCTGCCGCTCGCTCTTCCCCGGGCCCCGCGGGCTGCTCTGGTTCGAGATTCCTACGGAGCTCAGCGTGCCCGACATCGTCCCGCTCAAGGTCCAGCTGATTGCCGCGACCCAGTTCTTCCCGCCGGTCGAGGTGCCGTGGGAGACAGACGCGGACGGCGGCCAGGCGCTCGCCGAGTTCGCCGGCCGGGCCTGCTACCAGTCGTGGAAGAAGCCCAACCCGGCTACTGCGACCAACGCCGGCTACCTGCAGCACATCCTCGACGTGGGGCACCTGAGCGTCCTCGAGCACGGCAGCGTGAGTTTCTACATCACCGGTGCGTCCCGGGCGCTCACCCACGAGCTGGTCCGGCACCGGCACTTCTCCTACAGCCAGCTCTCCCAGCGCTACGTCCCCGAGAAGGACGCCGCCATGGTCGAGCCGGACGTCATCTCCGAGGACCCTGAGCTGCACGCGATCTTCCTCGAGGCCAGCGACGCCGCGCTCGACGCCTACACCCGGCTGCTCGAGGGGCTGGAGAAGAAGTTCGCCGACTGGGACGACGTCACGGCGCGGAAGAAGAACGCGCGCCAGGCAGCGCGGGCCGTCCTGCCCAACGCCACGGAGACCCGCATCGTGGTCACCGGCAACTACCGTGCCATGAGGCACTTCATCCGGATGCGGGCCAGCGAGCACGCCGACGTCGAGATCCGCGAGCTGGCGATCGCGATGCTCTCCGAGCTCAAGCGGGTCGCGCCCAACGTCTTCGCCGACTTCACGATCACCGAGCACCACGACGGCACCCAGATCGCCTCGTCGGACTTCGCCGAGGGCTGAGCTCGCGCACCTGACCTGTCCGGAAATGGGTACGTTCCCCCTGCGACGAGCTCGGCCGTGTCCCCGAGGACCGGCCGCGACGACAGGGAGCCAGTAGGTGCAGATCGACTTCATGTCCTCCCAGCGGTCGAGCCTGGGCATCGAGGTCGAGCTCGAGGTGATCGACCGCCAGACGCGTGAGCTGTCCAACGACGGCGCCGAGATCCTTCGCGAGCTCGGCGGCGGTCGGCCTGAGGGCCACCCCAAGGCCAAGCACGAGCTGCTCGAGTCGACGATCGAGATCATCACCGGCATCTGCACGACCGTGGACGAGGCCCGGCGCGATCTCGAGGGGACCCTCGCTGAGGTCAACGCGCTGGCTGACCCGCGCGGTCTCGCCGTCATGTGCTCCGGGACGCACCCGTTCTCGGACTGGAAGAAGCAGCAGATCACCCCCAACGAGCGCTACGCGCGGCTCGTCGAGGAGATGCAGTGGCTGGCCCGGCGGATGCAGATCTTCGGCATCCACGTGCATGTCGGCGTCCGCTCGCCGGACAAGGTCATCCCGATCGTCAACGCGCTGTCGACGTACATCCCGCACTTCCTGGCCCTGTCGGCGTCCAGCCCCTACTGGATGGGTCAGGACACCGGGCTGGCGTCGAGCCGGTCGAAGGTCTTCGAGCTGCTGCCCACCGCCGGGCTGCCGCACCAGCTCTCCGGGTGGAACGACTTCGAGGACTACATGTCCACGCTGATCAACGCGGACACCATCCACTCGGTGCGCGAGGTCTGGTGGGACATCCGCCCGCACCCGGGCTTCGGCACCGTCGAGATCCGCATCTGCGACGGCATGCCGCGGATGAGCGAGATCGCCACCGTCGCCGCTCTCGGACAGTGCCTCGTCGAGCGCTTCAACACCCTGCTCGACCGCGGCTACACGCTGCCCGTGCAGAGCAACTGGATCCTGCGCGACAACAAGTGGCGGGCCGCCCGCTACGGCCTCGGCGCGTCGATCATCCTCGACGACAAGGGCAACCAGCAGCCGCTGCTGGAGGCGATCCCCGAGCTGGTCGAGGAGCTCGCGCCGGTCGCCGACAAGCTCGGCTGCAGCGCCGAGCTGTCCCATGCGCTGACGATGATCGAGGAGGGGCCGAGCTACCTGCGCCAGCGGAGCATCGTCGATCAGGGCGGCTCGCTGCCCGACGTCGTCGACTCCCTCATCGAGGAGATGCGCACCGACCGCGCAACGCACCTTCCTGATGGACCTCGCTATGACGTGGCGGCGATGCGCCCGGTCGAGCTGTGACGTCCTGGCTCGACGGATTCCTCGAGCGGAACGGCGCCGACCTGATCGCGCTCCGTCGCGACCTCCACGCGCATCCGGAGCTCGGCCGGCAGGAGACGCGCACGTCGGCCGTCGTCGCCGAGCGCCTCACCGCGGCCGGACTGTTGCCGCGCGGGCTCTCGGGCGGCACCGGGCTCCTGTGCGACGTCGGCGGCAGCGCCGGGCCGACTGTCGCGCTGCGTGCCGACCTCGACGCGCTGCCCATCCACGACCCCAAGGACGTGCCCTATCGCTCCACCAACGCCGGGGTCTGCCATGCGTGCGGTCATGACGTGCACACCGCGATGCTGGTCGGCGCAGGGCTCGCGCTCGCGGAGCTCGGCGCCGAGCTGCCCGGGCGGGTGCGGCTCGTCTTCCAGCATGCCGAGGAGCTGATGCCCGGCGGAGCCACCGACGCGATCGCCGACGGTGCGCTTGACGGCGTGTCCGCGATGTACGCGCTGCACTGCCATCCCGGCTACGAGGTCGGGCAGGTCGGCGTCCGCGCCGGCGCGATCACCGCGGCGGCCGACATGGTCGAGGTTGTCCTGACCGGGCTCGGCGGGCACACGGCGCGGCCGCACGCGACCACCGACCTCGTGTACGCCGCGTCGCGGGTCGTCACCGATCTGCCGGCCGCGCTGAGCCGCCGGGTCGACCCGCGCCAGGGGATGAGCATCGTGTTCGGCTCCATCTCCAGCGGTGTCGCGCCCAACGTCATCCCGCGGATCGCGACGATCCGCGGCACGGTCCGGGTCCTCGGCCACGAGGCGTGGGAGCAGGCGCCGAAGCTGGTCGAGGAGCTGGTCGCCGCGACCGTCGCGCCGCTCGGCGCCGACTACCAGCTGACCTACACGCGTGGCGTTCCGCCGGTCGTCAACGACGTACGCGCCACCGGTGTGATGGCGACCGCGATCACGCGCGCGCTCGGGCCCGACGCGGTGCAGCCGACCGAGCAGAGCCTCGGCGGCGAGGACTTCGCGTGGTACCTGCAGCAGGTGCCCGGCTCGATGGCCCGCCTCGGCGTCCGGCCGAAGCACGGCGCCGCTGACCTGCACGCAGCCGGCTTCGACGTCGACGAGCGCTGCATCGCGGTCGGCGTGCGGGTCATGGCTGAGACCGCGCTCGAGGCGCTGCGCGTCTACTCCTGACCGGCGACGGTCCCTGACGCGGCGGAGTCCTTTGCCCAGAGCGCGAACAGCCCGCGGTAGTGCGCGACGAACTGGTCGTGCTCGTGCTCGGGGAACGTCGACTTCACGGTGTCGACCAGGAGCCGGTCGAAGTCGTCCGAGGTGAAGTAGTCGTAGGCGACCTCATTCAGCGCCCCCAGCTTCGACGCGCAGAAGTCGCGGTACTTCGAGGCCTGGAAGTAGTCATCGGCCATCGAGCGGTACTTCGCGAGCTTGTCCTCGTACGACGCGTCGCTGTCCGCGACGTCGAACCACTTGCGGGTGTCGAGGTCGACCCGAGGCCTGCGCTTCGTCGCGGTGCAGAAGAGCGACCACTTCACGAGCGACGTCATCGCCCACGGGAAGTAGTAGTGCAGCGAGGTGATCGCGACGTCCGGGCAGGCGTTTGCGTAGTCGATCGGGTGCACCTGGCCGTCGCGGATCAGCGTCTCGCAGGAGTTGAACTCCCAGCGGAAGAACGCATTCACGATCTTGCCGATCGTCACGACCTCGTCGCCCACCTCGGGGGAGAGGAAGTCGTGGGTCACCGAGTACCGGTCGTGCATCGGCCGGTCCGGCGCGAACTTCATCACCATCGTCTCGGCGCCGATCGACAGCGACCGGGCGAAGACGTCGAACCCCTCGACGCTGGCCTGCAGGTGCATCAGCCGCTGCCCGGACTCGTCGTACGCGCGGTGCAGCGCCTCGTCGTCGGCGATCCGCGTCACGCCGACCCACGCCCCGCCGTCGTACGGCTTCATGTAGAGCGGGTAGCCGACATGGTGAGCGACTTCGGCGAGATCGAACGGCTGGTTGTACTTCGCGGCGGTGTAGGGGAACCGCGGGTTGTCCAGCGGCTCCTTCTGCGGCACCAGCCAGGTGGTCGGCACCTTGAGCCCGAGCCGGATCATCGCGCAGTACGCCGCGTGCTTCTCCATGGCCTGGAACGTGAACGGGTTGTTGAGCAGGTAGACCTCGTCCATGAGGGCGACCTTCTTCAGCCACTCCCGCGGCACGTGGTACCAGTAGGCCAGCCGGTCGACGACGAGGTCGTATCGACTCTTCTGCCGCAGGTCGAACGGCTCGATGGTGATGCGGCCGACGTCGTAGCGGTGGGTCGTGCTGCCGACCCGCAGTGCGGGGTCGAGGCGGCGGACCAGCGACTCGAAAGCCGTCGGCCAGTCCTCTTCCGTCCCGAGGAGCAGTCCGATCAGGTGAGTCGTGTCGGCCATCCGCGGACCTCCGGTCTGTGGGCGAAGCGCGACCGAGGCTACCGAAGTGGGGCGATCCGGCGCGGAGCCGGTCAGACCGGGCAGCACATCCGCCGGATGCCGTACGGTCATCCGACGAGCATCGACGGACGGAGCGGACGCTGAGCACGACCCAGACGACGGACACGCCTTTCGGCCGCGTCCTCACCGCCATGGTCACCCCGATGACGGCGGACGGCGCGGTCGACCTCGACGGTGCGGCTGTGCTGGCCACGCACCTGGTCGACGCCGGCAATGACGGCATCGTCGTCAACGGCACCACCGGCGAGGCCCCCACGACCACCGACGACGAGAAGGACGCGATCGTCCGCGCGGTCGTCGACGCGGTCGGCGCGCGCGCCCGGGTCGTCGCGGGAGTGGGCACCTACGACACCGCCCACACGTGCCGGCTGGCGCAGCAGGCCGAGAAGGCCGGCGCCCACGGGCTGCTGGTCGTGACGCCCTACTACAGCCGGCCCCCGCAGGCCGGGCTGCAGGCGCACTTCGAGCGGGTCGCCGACGCCACGGCGCTGCCCGTGATGCTCTACGACATCCCTGGCCGCACGGGTACGCCGATCACGACCGAGACCCTGGTCCGGCTCGCGGCGCACGATCGGATCGTCGCGGTGAAGGACGCCAAGGACGACCTGGTCGCCAGCGCGCGGGTCCTCGCCGAGACCGACCTCGCCTACTACTCCGGCACCGACGCGCTCAACCTGCCGCTCCTCGCCATCGGCGCCTGCGGCATGGTCAGCGTCGTCAGTCACCTGGTCACCCCGGCGCTGGTCGAGCTGACCGCGTCGTTCCTCAGTGGAGATGTCCTGCGCGCCCGCGAGATCAACGCGCAGCTCCAGCCCGTCTACACCGGCCTCTTCCGCACCCAGGGCGTGATCCTCGTCAAGGCGGCGCTCCAGGCGATGGGGCTGCCGTCCGGTCCGGTCCGCGCGCCGCTCGCGGACGCCACGCCGGAGCAGGTGGCGCAGCTCCGGATCGACCTCAGCGCGGGCGGGGTCATCAGCCCATGAGCTGCTCCCGATGAGTCACCCGCATCCCGACCTGGTCGGGCCGCCGCCGCTGCCGGCCAACGGCCTGCGCATCGTCGCGCTCGGCGGACTCGGCGAGATCGGTCGCAACATGACCGTCTTCGAGTACGCCGGCCGTCTCCTCGTCGTCGACTGCGGTGTGCTGTTCCCGGAGACCGAGCAGCCCGGCGTCGACCTGATCCTGCCGGACTTCAGCTACATCCGGGACCGCCTCGACGACATCGACGCGCTGGTCCTGACCCACGGCCACGAGGACCACATCGGTGCCGTGCCATTCCTCCTGCGCGAGCGCGCCGACATCCCGATCGTCGGCTCCCGCTTCACCCTCGCGCTGCTGTCGGCCAAGCTGCAGGAGCACCGGATCAAGCCGGTGCTGGACGAGGTCCGCGAGGGCGACGTCCGCACCTTCGGCCCGTTCGAGGTCGAGCTGTTCGCGGTCAACCACTCGGTGCCCGACGGCCTCGCCCTGTCGATCCGCACCCCGGCCGGCCTGGTCCTGCACTCCGGCGACTTCAAGATGGACCAGACGCCGATCGACGGCCGGCTCACCGACCTCGGCGGCTTCGCCCGCCTCGGCCGCGCCGGCGTCGACCTGCTGCTCTCCGACTCGACCAACTCCGAGATGCCGGGCTTCGTCGACAGCGAGCGCGAGGTCGGCGACGAGCTGGCCCGGATCATGGACGCGGCGCCCGGCCGGATCATCGTCGCCTGCTTCGCCAGCCACGTGCACCGCGTGCAGCAGGTGCTGCTCGCCGCGCACAAGCAGGGCCGGCACGTCGCGCTGGTCGGCCGATCGATGATCCGCAACATGGGCGTCGCCCGCGACCTCGGCTACCTGCAGGTCCCCGGCAACCTCATGGTCGACATCAAGGACCTCAAGGACCTGCCGGACGACAAGGTCGTCCTGATCTCCACCGGCTCCCAGGGCGAGCCGCTGTCGGCGCTGTCGCGGATGGCCAACCGCGACCACCACCACATCCGGATCGTCGAGGACGACACGGTGATCCTCGCGTCGTCGCTGATCCCCGGGAACGAGAACGCCGTCTACCGCGTCATCAACGGCCTCTCCCGCTGGGGCGCGCGCGTCGTGCACAAGGGCATCGCGAAGGTGCACGTCTCCGGTCACGCGCCCGCGGGCGAGCTGCTCTACCTGCTCAACGCGACCAAGCCGCGCAACTTCCTGCCCATCCACGGCGAGTGGCGGCACATGCGGGCGCACGCGGCGCTGGCGATGGCGACGGGCGTGCCGGCCGAGCGGATCGTCATCGCCGATGACGGCGTCGTGGTCGACCTCGTCGACGGTGTCGCGCGGATCGTCGGCGCGGTGCCGTGCGGCTACGTGTACGTCGACGGCCTGATCGTCGGCGACGTGTCCGAGATGGCCCTGAAGGACCGCCGGATCCTCGGCGAGGAGGGCTTCATCACCGTGATCGTCGTCGTCGACTCGGCGACCGGGAAGGTCACCTCCGGCCCGGAGTTCTTCACCCGCGGCTTCGCCGATCCGGGCGCCGGCAGCTTCGACGAGGCCCGCCGCCGGGTCGAGGACGCCCTGGCCGCCGCCGGCGCCGAGGGCGTGGGGGAGACCCAGGCGCTGCAGCAGCTGGTACGCCGCACCGTCGGCCGCTGGGTGAGCGACACCTACGGCCGGCGCCCCATGATCATCCCGGTCGTCGTCGAGGTCTGACCCTCCTCAAACTTGCCCGGTCAACCGGCGAGTCAGACCCCCGCAACCGCCTCGGGGGGGTCGAGTCGGCCGGTCAAGCACCGCGACGTCCCTACGAGCAGTTCTTCTGGTAGTACGCCGTCACGTTCGCAGCCGCAGCGGTGACCGCTGGGGTCGACACCTTCTCGAACACCTTCGGGTCGATCTTGCTGTAGTCGTAGTTCGCCTTGACCGCGGCGTCGAAGAACGGCAGGTACGCGTCGCCGAGCAGCTGCATGTCCGACTTGATCTCCGCCGGGGCGACCTTGATCGCCGCGGCGAAGGACGCCTTCATCGCGTCGACGTTCGGCATGCCGGCCGGCGCGGCCGTGGCGGCGCCCGCGAAGGCGCTGCCGTAGGCGCGCGAGAACGCGAGCCCGTCCGCGCACACACCGCTGAGCCCGGCTCCGGCGCCGAGGCTCACGGCGGCGCTGGGGGAGCTCTCCGCGCTGCTCGTCGCGGGCGAGGTGGCCGCGTCCTTGCTCGACCCGCCCCCGCACCCCGCGGCGCCGATCGCCGCCGACGCAACCAGTCCGACGATCCATGCTCTGCGCACTGTGGCCCCCTCGGCCTTCCCCCGGCTCCGGTGGCCGGCTGGCTGAATGCGCAGCGTGGCCCGTCCCGCGCCGTCCGGCAACACCGCGCCACGCCCAGCCCTGTGACTGATGGTGTTTGTGTGACCCCTGTGGCGGGGTTACCGTCGCACCATGGCCACCCGTGCGCCCGCCGCCCGTCCCCGCGCGACCTCCTCCCGACCCACGGAGGACGCCCGTCCGGCGCGCGCGGCCGCCCCCCGGCGTACGCCGTCCACCGGCGCCAGCCGTCCAGCGGCCCGGCGGCCGGCCGCCAAGAGCACGCCGCCGCCGCCCATGCTGGTCGTCGTCGTCCGGGCTATGGTCCGCGCGATTCGCGCGCTGTGGTCGATCCTCGCCCGAGCCCTCGGCTCGAGCGCCCGCACCGTCGGCGTGAGCGCCCGTGATCTCGACCCGGCCCACCGCCGCGACGGCGCCGGCCTTGGCGCGATCGCCGGTGCTCTCGTCACCGCGGTCGCCGTCTGGTGGCACGGCGGCGGCGCGGTCGGCTCGGTCGTCGAAGCGGTCGTCCGCGGTGCGGTCGGCTCCGCCGCCCCACTCGTCCCGCTGCTGCTCCTCGGCCTGACCTGGCGGTTCCTCCGCAGCCCCGCGGACCCGGAGAGCCGTGGGCGGCTGATCGTGGGCTGGGCGTTCCTCGTCGGCGGCGGCCTCGGGCTGGTCCACCTCGCCCACGGCACGCCGGTCCCGCCCGACGGCGCGCGCGCGATGCGCGCCGCGGGTGGCCTCGTCGGCTTCCTCGCCTCCTCGCCGCTCGAGTCGGCTCTCACCGGCCTGCTTGCCGCGCCGCTCCTCGTGCTCGCCGCCGGCTTCGGCCTGCTGGTCGTCACCGCCACTCCGATCAACCAGGTCCCGACGCGGCTGGTCGCGCTCCGCGACCGAATCCTGCGTCGTACGCCGCCCGCCCCCGAGGTGATCGACCTCACCGACGCCGAGGACGAGACGGCACTGCGCCGTCGCCCCGCCCGCCGCCGGGTCGCGGTCGCGGTCCCGCCGGAGGACGACGAGCCGGCGACCGACCCGATGCCCGCGCCGGAGCCCCTGCCGCCCGCGGCGAGCGACCCGGTGCCGGTGCCGCGGATGGTCGAGCAGCTCGCGCTGACCTCCGCCGGCTACGTCCTGCCGCCGCCCGCGATGCTGCGCGCCGGCACGCCGCCGAAGGCGCGCACCGCCGCCAACGACACCGTGATCGCCGCGCTGTCCAACGTCCTCGACGAGTTCCAGGTCGACGCCCAGGTCACCGGCTTCACCCGCGGCCCGACCGTCACGCGCTACGAGGTCGAGCTCGGCCCGGCGGTGAAGGTCGCGCGGGTCATGCAGCTGAGCCACAACATCGCGTACGCCGTGAAGTCGCCGGACGTGCGCATCATCAGCCCGATCCCCGGCAAGAGCGCGATCGGCATCGAGATCCCCAACACCGACCGGGAGCTGGTGAGCCTCGGCGACGTGCTGCGCTCGAAGAAGGCGGCCGACGACCACCACCCGCTGCTCGTCGGGCTGGGCAAGGACATCGAAGGCGGGTACGTCGTCGCCAACCTGGCGAAGATGCCGCACATCCTCATCGCCGGCGCGACCGGCGCCGGCAAGAGCACCTGCATCAACACGCTGATCGCCAGCATCCTCACGCGCGCAACGCCTGATGACGTGCGCATGCTGCTGGTCGACCCGAAGCGGGTCGAGCTCACCAACTACGCCGGCATCCCGCACCTCATCACGCCGATCATCACCAACCCGAAGCGCGCCGCCGAGGCGCTGCAGTGGGTCGTGCGCGAGATGGAGATGCGCTACGAGGACCTTGCCGCTAATGGAGTGCGGCATGTCGACGACTTCAACCGCATGGTCCGCGCGGGAGCGATCAAGGCGCCGCCCGGCAGCGAGCGCGTCTACACGCCGTACCCCTACATCCTCGTCATCATCGACGAGCTCGCCGACCTGATGATGGTCGCCCCGCGCGACGTCGAGGACGCGATCTGCCGGATCACCGCGATGGCCCGCGCCGTCGGCATCCACCTCGTGCTGGCGACCCAGCGGCCCAGCGTCGACGTCGTGACGGGCCTCATCAAGGCCAACGTCCCGTCGCGCCTCGCGTTCGCGACCGCGTCGCTCACCGACTCGCGCGTCATCCTCGACGGCCCCGGTGCGGAGAAGCTGGTCGGCCTCGGTGACGCGCTGTTCCTCCCGATGGGCGCCAGCAAGCCGCAGCGGATCCAGGGTGCGTACGTCGGCGAGGACGAGATCGCCAAGGTCGTGAAGCACTGCATCAGCCAGGCGCAGCCCGTGTTCCGCGACGACGTGGTCGGCACCGGAGCGTCGCGCCCCGACGGCGCGGGCGGCGGGATGTCCGACGACCTCGGGGACGACGACGATCTTCTGCAGCAGGCGGTGGAGCTGGTCGTCACGACCCAGTTCGGGTCGACGTCGATGCTGCAGCGCAAGCTCAAGGTCGGGTTCGCCCGCGCCGGGCGGCTGATGGACCTGATGGAGCAGCGCGGGATCGTCGGCCCGTCGGAGGGCTCGAAGGCCCGCGACGTCCTGGTCATGCCCGACGAGCTCGAAGGCGTCCTGACAACGCTCCGGGGCTAGCTGAGCAGGCCGGCCCGCATCACGATCGCGACCATCTCCGACCGGTCGCCGGTGCCGAGGCGCCGACCCGCGCGAGCCAGCAGGCTCTTCACGGTCAGCGGGCTGATCTGGAGCTCCTTGGCGATCTCCTTGTTGCCGGCGCCGCTCGCGATCAGTCGCAGGATGTCCAGCTCGCGCTTGGTCAGCTCACCCGGCTCCGCCGTCGCGTTGCCGCGAAACCCCTGGGCCAGCAGGGCCGCGACCGCCCCGTCGGCGTAGATCTCGCCGGACAGGACGGTCCGCAGGCCGACGACGATGGTCTCCGGGGGAGAGGACTTCACCAGGTAGCCGGCCGCGCCGGCGGTGAACGCCGACCGGACCGTGAACGGGTCGTCGGCGGCGGACAGCACGGCGATCCGCTCCCAGCCCGCGTCGCGGAGCTCGGCGAGCAGCTCGAGCCCCGGACCGTCGGGGAGCCGCAGGTCCACGACGGCGAGCGCGCGAACGCCGTCCCGGGCGACCGCGCGCGCTTCGGCGATGGTGGTCGCCGTCGCGACGTCGGTGATGCCGAGCTCGGCGAGAGCGAGCACGACCGCGCGGCTCATCAGCGGGTGGTCCTCGACCACCAGCGCCGTGGCAGCGTCGGACGCTGGATCTGACATGGTCCCCCCGGACTGGGCGTAGGGTGGGCCGGAGCACACCCACCAGCGGGAGTTTACGCCTCTGGTTGAGGGCCGAAAGGTGTCATGCGGCGGAGTGTCGTTAGGCCGAACAGCGTAGGCCAAAAATACCCGCGTGGGCCTCATGTCAGGCCCGTTCATGGCCGATCATTGCCAACGTGGTGTCCCTCTGCCCAGCGCCACCCTGCTCAGGAGGATCGGTGTCCCACTCCGCTCGGCTCGCGACGCGTCGTCTCGCCGTCGCCGTCGCGCTCGCTCTCTCGGCGTTCGCGCCTGGGCTGACCTCAGCCCGCGCCGCCGAGACGTCGGTCGCCGTCGTCTCCTTGCAGACCGGCGGCTCCGTCGCCGGAATCCAGGGCGTGCGCGTCCTCCGCAGCCATCCGGCCGTCGGCATCGTGATCGTCCGCGCCACCGACCGTGGGCTGGCCGCCCTCGCGTCGAGCCCGGCCGTGCACAGCATGAGCCCCGACCTCCCCGTCACCCTGACCGGCAAGGACTCCGCCGCCGCTGACGGCGTGCTGGCCTCCGCCTCGCTCGGGTCCGGAGCCGGCACCACCTCCGCAGGCAGCGGCGTGACGGTCGCGCTCGTCGACACCGGCGTCACCGACACTCCCACCCTCTCGCGCAGCTCCGGCCGCATCGTCGACGGCGTCGACACCTCCGGTGAGAAGAAGTCCAAGGGTGCCCTCACCGACGGCTTCGGCCACGGCACCGCGATGGCCAACCTCATCGCCGGCGGCTCGTCCGGCTCGGGCTCCGCTGTCGGCGTCGCGCCCGCCGCGAAGATCCTCAACGTCAAGGTCGCCGGCGCTGACGGCACGACGTCGCTGTCGAAGGTCGTCGCCGGCCTCGACTACGTCGTCTCCTCGCGCGGCGAGAACTCCACCGACGTGCTCTCGATCTCGCTGGCGACCACGGTCGCCGGCGCCGAGTACCTCGCCACGCCCCTGACCGACGCGGTCGACCGGGTGCGCGAGGCGGGCATCGTGGTCGTCGCCGCGGTCGGCAACACCGCTGGCTCGGTCGGCGCGCCGGCCTATGACCCGTCCATCATCGCCGTCGGCGCCGCCGACACGACCGGCACGGCCCCTGCGGTCGCCGGCTTCAGCGGGTCCGCCGTCGTCGCGGGCGCGCCCCGGCCCGACTTCGTCGCGCCCGGCGTCGGCGTCGTCACCGTCCTCCCGAAGGACTCGCAGCTCGCCAAGGCCAACAAGTCCGCGCAGCGCAGTGACGGCTTCTGGCGCAGCACCGGCACCAGCCAGGCGACCGCCATCGCGGCGGGCGCCGCGGCGATCACCGTCCAGCGCTTTCCGTCCGCCGGTGTGCAGGACGTCCGCTTCTCGCTGATGGCCGCCTCCGCGCCGATCGACGGCAACGCCTCCGGCGCCGGCGTCGTGCGCCTGCCGGCCACGCTGGTCACCGCGGCGCAGTACGCCGACGGCTGGCGTCAGGTCAGCGACGACGGCACGCTCGTCCAGAACCCGTGGACCTCCTCCTCGTGGAGCTCCTCCTCCTGGTCGTCGTCGAGCTGGTCCTCGTCGTCGTGGAGCTCGTCGTCCTGGTCGTCCTCCTCCTGGTCGTCGTCGAGCTGGTCCTCGTCGTCGTGGAGCTCGTCGTCCTGGTCGTCCTCGAGCTGGTCCTCGTCGTCCTGGAGCTCGTCGTCCTGGTCGTCCTCGAGCTGGTCTTCGGGATCCTGGTCGTTCGGCGTCCTCTGATGGTGGAGCGCCCTCTGCGGCTCCCCGTCCTCATCGGCCTCGTCGCCGGTGGCACGGTCTGCGCCGCCAAGCTTCTCCCGTGGAACGGGCCGACCTGGTACGCGTTCGCGATCACGGCGTTCGCCGTCCTGCTCAGCGAGTCGCGCGTCGTCAACCTGCCGTTCGGCGGACAGCGCTGGAGCTTTGCCTGGGCGGAGATCCCGGTCGCCGCTGCGCTGCTCGTCCACCCCGGCAGCTGGATCGCCGCGTCGGTCGCTGTCGGCGTCCTGACCGCGCAGATGCTGCGTCGGCAGTCCACGGTCAAGCAGGTCTTCAACACCGTCCAGCTCGCGGCGGCGGCCTGCGTCGCCGTAGCGGTGGCTCAGGCGGTCGGCGGTGAGGTCGGCGTCGCGGCCGGCATGGCCACGTTCTGGACCGCCAACACGACGCTCGTCGCGGCGGCCATCTGGATCACCACTGAGCGCAAGTTCCTCGGCGTCTGCCTCGACGGCGCACCGCTGTCGGCGCTGCACTCGGCGACCAACGTCTCCCTCGCGATCCTCGGCGTCTGGATCGCGACCCTCAACCCGACCGGCCTGCTCGCCCTGCTCGCCCCCGCCGGGCTGCTGGCGTGGGCGCTGATCGACCAGATCCAGCGCACCGGCGAGACCCAGCTGCTTGCGGAGCTGGTCCGGACGCATGAGGCACGGGTCTCCGACACCACCGACGAGGTCGTCGGCGCGCTGCTCGAAGTGGGGTCGCGGCTGCTCCCGAACATCGCCGTAGAGCTGGTCGTGTTCACCGGCGACGGCCCGCACCTCTACCGCCGACAGAGCCGCGGCGGCATCGCCTGTCACCGCATGCGCGTCGGCGACTTCAGCGAGACCTGGGCACTGGCCGCGACCAGCGACGACCCGGTCAGCCGTACGACGGGCGACGAGGTCGAGGCGCTGCTGCGCGTCGGCCGGGCCGGCTCCCCGCTCGGGCTCATCCGGATGGTCACCACGGTCACCGGGGCCACCTTCAACCGCCAGGCGATGCAGGTGCTGCGGATGCTCAGCCGGCACGCCGAGGCGTCGCTGTCCGTCGACCGCGCGCTGCTCAGCCGCGACGACGCGATCGAGCGCGCCAACCAGGCGAGCGAGACCGTGCGCGCGCTGAGCGACCTCAGCGCCGACACGGGTCCCGCGCTGCGCACGCTGCGCGACTCCGCCGGCCGGCTCGCGGCGCTCGCGACCAACGCGCCGTCGGACCAGGTCGAGATCACCCGCCTCGTCGAGGAGCTGTACGCCGTCGAGCGCGCGGTGGCCTCGCTCTGCGGCGCCGTCACCCTGGCGACCGTCCCCGGCATCGAGCCGGACGCCGAGGACGGCGGCGTCGTCCTCTCCGTCGACCGCACCGAGGCGTGGACGAGCGTCGGGGTCCTGGAGAAGCGCTGATGTCCTTCGGCGGCGGCCGGGCCGTTCTCTGGGTCGGCGGCGGCACCTCCGCCTTCGCCCTCGCGACGGTCGGCGTCGGGACTGCGCTGCACGCCCTCGCCGACGGCAACCTCTACGTCGTCGTCGGCGGCACTGCGGGCCTGGCGGTCGTCGCCGGCTGCGTGGCGTGGCTCTGGCTGCGCAAGCCGATCATGTCGCTGGCGCAGGTGGTGGCTCTCGCGACCGCGTCGAGCTCGGGGGTCACGACGGTCAAGCCGCACGCTCTCGGGTCGCGGCTCAGCGCGGTCTCCACCGCCGTCGACACGCTGCTCTGGCGGCTGCAGATGGCCAACCGCGAGGCGGAGCAGCAGAGCCGGTCGCTGCGCGAGACCACCGCCGGCATGCGCGAGCTGGTCACCGCGCTGGTGCACACCGAGGAGGTCGTGCGCGCCCAGCTCGCCGCTGACATCCACGACACCGTCGCTCAGTCGCTGGCCATCGCCAAGCGGCAGGTCAACTCCTCCGACGACGTGCCCCGGTCACTCGCCGACGCCGTCGATGACGCCGAGGAGCAGGTGCGGGCGGTGATCTCCCGCACCCGCCCGGTCATGCTCGAAGGTGGCGACCTCGCCGCCGCGGTGCACGCGCTCTGCGACGACGTGCACAACCGCTACGGCTTGGTCATCCACCTGGTCGGCTGGCCCGACGCCGACCACGCCATGCCGGTCTCGGTCGCGACGGTGTGCTACCGGTTCGTCCAGGAAGCCATCATGAACGTGACCAAGCACGCCAGCACCGACGAGTGCTTCGTCGCGCTCGGCGTCGAGGGGCGCACGATCACGCTCTCCGTCACCGACCACGGCGGCGGCTTCGACCCGAGCCTGGTCAAGAGCGCGGGCGGCCGGCACGTCGGCCTGCACCTGCTGTCCGAGCGTGCGCGGCTGATGGGCGGCAGCGTCCAGGTCTGCTCCGCTCCCGGCGAGAGCACCGTCCTGCGGCTGCGGCTGCCGGTGCCCGAGCGGCGGGTCAACCCCAGCCGTGCGGCAAACGGCCCAGAGGTGCTGGGCCAGCGGACACGTCCGAGCTCTGCGAACGCATAGGCCCGATTGCGGCAAACATCGGTCGATACCGCCGCGGCATGCGACGACATCTCCTGCAGGCACCACGCGACAGGGGAGAGACCGCATGAACGAGTCCGAGCACGAGGTCTTCGCGCTGATGCGGGCCGGCGTACCGCTGACGCTGCTGATCGACCTGGCCCTCGGCGTACCCGAGCTGCCGCTCGACGACGCCGAGCTGTCGTGGGCCTCCTAGACCAGCCCTACGGCGCGATCGACCTGCACGGTCTCGCCGCCGCCGAGCTCGACTGCGTCGGCGCGCTGCTGTTCGGGACGTGGCAGGAGATCGGCCACCACACGCTCACGCTCGCGGGGACGCAGTTCGTGGACCGCGACCGGGGACTCCTGTACGACGCGATCGCCGGGCTGCGCCTGCAGCGGCCGCGGATCGCTCTCACCGCGCTGCTCAACTCGGTGCCGGACCACTTGGTGCCCGCCATCTCCGTCGTCCTCCGCTGGAGTGACCGCGCCGGCTTCGAGCCGACGGCGGAGGTCTTCTGCGCCGCTCGCGACGCGCTCTGCCACGACCGCGTAAACGTCTCTTTGCCGACTTACCCGGGCACCGCCTAGACTCGCATGAGCCGGTGGCCGCGGACTTCCCCCGGCGGCGGCCGACTGGCGGAGGTGTGCGCATGAGTGTCGGCGAGACGCTCGTCGCTGCCCGCGAGCAGGCCAGGCTGACCGTCGAGGACGTCAGCCGCGCCACCCGCATCCGCGGCGTCCTGATCCGCGAGATCGAGGCCGATGGCGTCGAGACCAGCGGCGGCCCGGTCTACGCCCGTGGGCACATCCGGGCGATCGCCACCCACCTCGGCCTCGACCCGCAGCCTCTGCTCGACGAGTTCGACCGGCTGCACGGCAGCGACCACGGGCCGGGCGCCCGGCAGATCTTCGAGCGGGAGGTCCTCGCCGAGCCGGCCCGGACCGGCCCGAACTGGACCGCCGCCATGGCGGTCGCGGCCGCGGTGCTGCTCGTCATCGCCGTGGTCGCCCTGTTCAACGGTCGCTCCCCGGCCAGCCCGGTCGCCGAGGGCGTGCCGCAGACCGCCACCTCGACCGAGCCGTCCACCACGCCGGCGACCAGCGCGCCGGCGCTGCAGCTCCACGCCCGGCCCGGACCTCGCGCTCGCGCCCCAGGGCGGGGTCTTCATCCGGGTGCGGATCCCCGGCGAGCAGCGCAGCTACGTCCTGGTCCGCGAAGGCGGGCCGAAGGGGCCGAAGGTCTTCGAGGGCACGCTGACCACCGGCGCGGTCAAGGACTTCCGCTCCGACAAGCCGCTCTACCTGGTGCTCGGCAACGCCGGCGCCGTCACCCTGGTCGTCAACGGCCGCGACCTCGGCTCGCCCGGCGGCACCGGTCAGGTGGTCCGGACGACGTTCGGCCCCGGCGACCCGGCCGGCGCCGCGGGCTGATCCGCTCCCGTACGCTCGGTCAATGACGTCCCGCCGCGTGGCCCTCGTGACGTTGGGCTGCGCGCGCAACGAGGTCGACTCCGAGGAGCTCGCCGGGCGGCTGGCCGCCGGCGGCTTCGAGCTGGTCGACGACGCCGAGGACGCCGACGCGGTCATCGTCAACACCTGCGGGTTCGTCGAGGCGGCGAAGACCGACAGCATCGACACCCTGCTCCAGGCCGCCGCGCTGAATGAGGACGGCCGGGCGCGCACGGTCGTCGCCGTGGGGTGTCTGGCCGAGCGCTACGGCGAGCAGCTCGCCGCGTCGCTGCCCGAGGCCGACGCGGTGCTCGGCTTCGACCACTACCCCAACCTCGCGGCCCGCCTCGACGACCTGATCGCCGGGCGGGCGATCCCCTCGCACGCGCCGAAGGACCGCCGGCTGCTGCCGATCGTCACGGCCCAGCCGGCCGACCCGGCCGACTTCGTCGCCGAGCCCGACACTCCGGTCGGCGGGCCGGCCAGCGGACCCGCACCGGTACGCCGCCGGCTCGGGTCGGGCCCGGTCGCCGCGCTGAAGCTCGCGTCGGGCTGCGACCGGCGCTGCACGTTCTGCGCGATCCCGTCGTTCCGCGGCTCGTTCGTGTCCCGCCGGCCGCACGAGCTGATGGCGGAGGCGCGCTGGCTCGCCGAGCAGGGTGTGCGCGAGCTGCACCTGGTGAGCGAGAACTCCACGTCGTACGGCAAGGACCTCGGCGACATCCGCCTGCTCGAGGCGCTGCTGCCGGAGCTCGCCGCGGTCGAGGGCGTGACACGGGTGCGCCTCGCCTACCTCCAGCCGGCTGAGATGCGGCCCAGCCTCGTGCAGGCGATGGCGGGTACGCCGGGCGTCGCCGCCTACTTCGACCTCTCGTTCCAGCACTCGTCGCCGACGGTGCTCACGGCGATGCGCCGCTTCGGCGGCACCGACCGGTTCCTCGAGCTGATCGCGACCATCCGCGCGGTCGCGCCGGATGCGGGCATCCGGTCCAACGTGATCGTCGGGTTCCCGGGCGAGACGCAGGCCGACTACGACGAGCTCGAGCGGTTCCTGATCGCGGCGCGGCTCGACGCGGTCGGGGTGTTCGGCTACTCCGACGAGGACGGCACCGAGGCCGCTGCGCTGGAGCCGAAGGTGCCGGCCGACGTCATCGCGTGGCGGGTGGAGCGGCTCAGCACGCTGGTCGACGTCATCACCTCGGAGCGGGCGGAGGAGCGGGTCGGCGAGCTGCTCGACGTGCTGGTCGAGTCGGTCGACGGCGACGTCGCCAAGGGGCGGGCCGCGCACCAGGCACCCGAGGTCGACGGCTCGGTGACCCTGCCGGCCGCCGGACTCGCGGTCGGCGACATGGTGCGCTGCCGGGCGGTCCGGGCCGAGGGAGTGGACCTGGTCGCCGTACCTGTCGGGGTCGCGGAGTCCGGGCCGGCGCTCGCCGGCGCGCGATGAGCCGACCGGCGCCCGAGGACCCGGCCGCGCTGCCGCCGGACCCGGTCTCGACGGTCAACCCGGCCAACGCCGTGACCGTCCTCCGTGCCCTCCTCGTCCCCTTCTTCGCCGTGATCTTGCTGCATGAGTCCGGCGACGACGACGCGTGGCGGGTCGGCGCGTGGGCGGTGTTCGCGGTCGCGAGCCTGTCCGACCGGCTCGACGGGCACCTCGCGCGCTCACGCGGGCTGGTGACGAAGTTCGGCCAGATCGCCGACCCGATCGCCGACAAGGCGCTCACCGGCGCGGCGCTGATCGGGCTGTCGTCGCTCGGCGAGCTGCCGTGGGCGGTCACCGTGCTGGTGCTGGTGCGCGAGATCGGCGTCACGCTGCTGCGCTTCTTCGTCATCCGGCACGGCGTCATCCCGGCGAGTCGCGGCGGCAAGCTCAAGACGGCACTGCAGGGGCTGGCGATCGGCCTCTACGTCCTGCCGCTGACCGGCGTCCTGGCGTCGACGCGTGCGGTCGTGATGGCCATCGCGGTCGTGGTGACCGTCGCGACGGGGGTCGACTACGTCGTCCGGGCGATGACGTTGCGGCAGACCAGCGACCGGGCCGCGATGAAGCGGGCGCGCCGCGCCGCTGCCGCCGGGGGCCGGCGGTGAGGGCCAAGATCCTGGCGGTCGGCACCGAGCTGCTGCTCGGCGACATCGTCAACAGCAACGCGGCCTGGCTCGGCCAGCAGCTCGCCGAGAACGGCATCGACATCGCGACGTCGGTCGTCGTCGGCGACAACGTCGAGCGCATCGCCGACGCCGTGCGATCGGCGATGTCGCGGGCGGACGCGCTGGTCGTCACCGGCGGCATCGGCCCGACGCAGGACGACCTGACCCGCGAGGGGCTGGCGCTGGCGGCCGGCGTACCGCTGGTGCGCAACGCCAACCTGGAGGCCGGGCTGCGCGCGCGGTTCGAGGCGCTGCGCCGCGACGTGCCGGAGATGAACTACCGGCAGGCCGACCAGCCGAAGGGCGCGACCGCGCTGCCCAACCCGCGCGGGTCGGCGCCGGGCCTGCGGTTCGAGCTGCTCGGCGGGGTCGCCTACGCGATGCCGGGCGTCCCGCACGAGATGCGGGTGATGTTCGCCGAG
Organism: uncultured Actinomycetota bacterium; assembly: GCA_963765815.1. Classification (GTDB taxonomy): domain Bacteria; phylum Actinomycetota; class Actinomycetes; order BP-191; family BP-191; genus DATLNF01. Next base: position 170,195 of record CAVXXT010000005.1, read on the forward strand.
TCGGTGCTGCCCGACCTGGTCGCGGCTGCGGGGGAGCGGCAGGTGCTCGTGCATCGCGTGCTGCGCACCGCGGGCATGTGGGAGTCGGCGGTCGCCGCCGCGCTGGCCGAGCAGGTCGAGCGCCTCGAGGCCGCGCCGTCCGAAACAGGCAGGGGCGTGACGGTCGCGTTCCTCGCCAGCGGTGGTCAGACCCGCGTGCGGCTCACCGCCAAGGCGGCGGACCGCGAGACCGCGCTGGCGGCGATCGCGCCGGAGGAGGCGCTGGCCCGGGCGGCGCTCGGCACCGGCTGCTACGGCGCGGACGAGGACACGCTCGAAGACGTCGTGCTGCAGCTGCTCCGCGACCGGGACGAGACGGTGGCCGTCGCGGAGTCGCTCACCGGCGGGCTGCTCGGCGCGACGCTGAGCGCACCCGCCGGCGCGAGCGACGTCTACCGTGGCGGCGTGTCGGCGTACGCGACAGAGCTCAAGGCTGACCTGCTGGGCGTGTCTCGCGACGTCATCGAGCGCGACGGGGCGGTGTCCGACGAGACAGCACGGCAGATGGCGATCGGCGCGCGGGAGCGGTGCGGGTCGACGTACGGGCTGTCGTTGACAGGAGTCGCTGGGCCGAGCGAGCAGGAGGGCAAGCCGGTGGGGCAGGTGCACGTCGGGCTGGCCTGGCCCGAGGGCGCGTGGGCGCGCACCCTGAAGCTGCCCGGTGACCGGCCGCTGATCCGCACCTACGCGTGCGTCACGGCGATGAACCTGCTGCGGCTGCACCTGCTCGGGGCGACGTCATGAGCCGCACCGACGACGCCGCGCTGCTGGCTCGCCTGCTCGTCGACGAGTCGGCGTTCTTCGCGCGGTTCCAGCCGATCGTCGACCTGCACACGCGGTCGGTGCGGGCGCACGCGAGCTCGCTGCACGCGCGCGTCGACGACGGCGAGATGGCGCCGCTGGACATCTTCGAAGCCGCGCCGGACGACGCGACCGCCGCCCGGCTGGATCTGCTCGGCCGCACCGTCGCGATCCGCGACGCGGCCGGCTGGATCGGCGGGGACCTGCTCTTCGTCCGGCTGCTGCCGGAGATGCTCGCCTCGCCGACGCTGGCGCTCGACCGGATCATCGAGTCGATGGCCGCGGCGAAGGTCGGCCTGCGCCAGCTGGTGATCGAGGTGCAGCTCGCGCACGGCCGCGAGGTGCTCGGTCACCTCGCCCGGGTCGTGACGCGCTGTCGTGGCGCCGGGTTGCCGGTTGCCGTGGCGTACGCCGAGGACGCCGTGGACATCCGCGACACGATCTCCCTGCTCGCCCCGGACTACATCAAGCTCGACCGCGCGCTGGTCTACGTGCCCGGCCCGGAGGCGGCGGCGGCGGTGGCCGCGGCGCACCAGGTGGGAGCGACGGTGGTGGCCTTCGCGCTCGAGACGGCGGAGCAGGTGAAGGCCGCGCGCGACCGGGGCGCCGACTGGGGACAGGGCTTCTATCTCGGCCGTCCGCAGCTCCCTCCGGCGTAGGGTGGTCACATGCCGACGACGACTCCGCACCGCTCCGTGACCGCTTCCACCCGACCGGGCGCGAGCACGCTCCTGCGGCGTCACCTCGGTGAGGCGCTGCGCCGCCGGCGCGAGGCGCAGCAGCGCACCTTGCACGACGTCGCGGCCGACGCGGGCGTGTCCCTCGGCTACCTCTCCGAGGTGGAGCGCGGGGTCAAGGAGGCGTCCAGCGAGCTGCTGTCGGCGATCTGCCGCGCGCTCGGCGCGCCGCTGTCGGAAGTGCTGGCGGAGACCGCCGACGCGCTCTACCGGCTCGAGGTCGCGACGTCGGGTGTGCCGTCCGTCGTCGCCGTCGGCCTCGTCCCGGTGACCACAGCGCCGTCGTACGACGAGGCTTCCCGGTCGCCCGACGGCCCCACCTGCGGGTCCGCGCGCGCGGCTTGACAGATCTGCCGTCGTCGGTCGCGCGAAGTGCGACTTGACCGCGCTGGTCACCGTCTGGGATGAACTCCGGAGCATTCTTCGTCCACCTCAGCCATCCACTCGTTGAAGGCAGCCGCATGCCCGTCGATCCCGCTCAGCCCGCCGCGACTGCAGGGGGTCGGACGCGCGCCGGCAACGGGATGTCGCGGGCCCGCGCGGGGATCCTCGGCGGGGCCGCGAGCTGCGTCGCTCGCTACGGCACGCGCAAGACGACGATGGGCGACATCGCGCGCGAAGGCGGCGTGGCCAAGGCGACGCTCTACAACCACTTCCGCACCAAGGACGACGTCCTCGCCGCGCTCCTCGCGTCGCAGGTCGACGAGCTGGTCGGCCGGCTCGACGGCATCGGCGGTCAGCCCGGCAGCGCGCCGACGCTGACCACCGCGCTGGCCACCGCGGCGACGTTCGTGTCGGAGCACCCGGTGCTGCGCCACCTCGCCGTCGCCGAGCCGGCGCTGGTCGCGTCACTCATCACGCCGGGCGCCGGCGAACTCTGGCAGCGCGCGCGGATGGTGACGCGCGAGCGGGTCTCCCTGGCGCAGGCCGCGGGGTCGCTGCACGCGCGGCACGACACCGAGTCCCTGGTCGACGCGTCGCTGCGCTGGGTCGTCTCCCACGCCCTCTGGCCGGCGAGCGAGACCTCCGTGCAGGAGTCCGCCCACCGCCTCGTCGGCGGCTTCGTCGCCGAACCCCTCTCGTCCAGCTCGGCCGAGTCCGGTGAGCTCCGCGACGAAGGTGATGTGCCGAGCTTCCGCACCGCCTGACCCCTCTACGACCTAGTTCGGGGCGGGCTGGCAGGACGGGCACCAGTAGGTGATCCGGCTCATCGTCGGCTGCGCTAGCTCGACCTGATCCTCGCGGCGGATCGGCGTACCGCACCGGCGACAGGGTTGGCCCTCGCGCTCGAAGACGTACGCCGTCCGTCCGGGACGCGTGTCGCCGGTGGTCACCTGGACCCAGCGGATCTTGTTGGCCTCGAGCAGCCGCTGGGCGAGTACGACGACGGCGCGCAGGTCGGGCACGTCGGCGACGCGGGTCCACGGGTTGACCCCGCGCAGGTAGAGCACCTCGGCCTTGTAGAGGTTGCCGATGCCGGCCAGGTTGCGCTGGTCGAGCAGCGCGGGACCGATCTCGCGATCGGGCTGCGCCGCGATCCGGCGTACCGCCTCGTCGGGGTCCCAGTCAGGGCCGAGCAGGTCGGGCCCGAGGTGGCCGACGACGGTGTCCTCGTCGTCGGTCGACAGCAGGTCGACGACCGGCATGCGGTAGCCGACCGCGACCCAGTCGGCGTTGCCGAGGACGACGCGCACCTGGTGCGCCGCGCCGCCGGCCCAGCGCTGCCCGGGACGGTGCAGCCGCCAGGTGCCGTCCATCCGGAAGTGCGTGTGCAGCGTCGTGCCGCCCTCGATCCGGGTGAGCATGTGCTTGCCACGGCTGACGACGTCGAGCACGGCGTGACCGGTGAGGTCTGCGGTCGCGAGTGACGGGACGCGGAAGTCGGTGACGGTCAGCACTCGGCCGGCCAGCGCTTCGCGCTGCTTCGTCGCGGACAGCCAGACGGTGTCGCCCTCAGGCACGCGCCCGGACCAGGTGCCATCGCCGGTGGCTCTCGCGCGCGCCGACGTGCTCGACCCGCCAGCCGGCGTCGTGCAGCGCGTCGACCAGCTCGTCGCGGGTGCGGTGCACGAACCAACGACGCCGATCCGGCTCACCCTCGGGCGGCGGCGCGTAGGGCACCACCTCCCAGCCCTCGTCCTCGCCGTTGGACGTCGACAGCGCCAGCAGTCCGCCGCGGCGAGTGACGCGGCGCCATTCGGCCAGCGTGGGGACCGTGTCCTCGCGAGGGACGTGGAGCAGTGACGCGGACGAGAAGACGGCGTCGGCCGATTCGTCGGCGAACGGCAGCCGGCGCAGGTCGGCCTGCACCCCGGGTACGCCGGCCTGCCGGGCGAGCTGGAGCATCGACGTCGACAGGTCGAGCCCGACGACGCGATAGCCGTCGCCCTGCATCACCCGCGCCTCGAAGCCGGGACCGCACCCGAGGTCGATGATCAGGCCGCCCGCGGCCGCGCCGACGAGGATCTCGTCGAGCCAGTCGCGGGAGCCGACGTCCTTGCGGCCGGTGTAGTCGTCGGCGATCTCGTCGTACGTCGCGCGCGTCGACTGGACCCGGTCCTCGGTCATGCGCCCAGTCTCACGCACGCAGCCTCAGTCCGCGCGGGGTGGGGCGGAAGCCGGCCGCCTCGAGCGCGGCACCAAGGGGAGTGGTGACGACCATCTCGCCATCGGCTCGCTCGACGGCGAGCTTGCCGAGGGAGCCGTCGCGGACGGCGAGGGCCAGGGCGTCGACCGCGGGCTGCAGTGCGTCGAGGTCCTCGGTCCAGGTGAGCAGCGTCTTGCCGCCGCGCTCGACGTAGAGGACGAGGGTGCCGTCGACCGCGACGACGAGCGCGCCCGCCTTGCGGCCCGGCCGGTGACCTTTCGCGTCACCGCCTGCGCTCCTCTCCGCACTGCCGTTGACGATGCGCTCGGGCCAGGGGAGCGCGGCGCCGAATGGGTTGGCGGGGTCGGTCGCCGCCAGCACCAGGGCGGGCGGGCCGGACGGCGTACGACGGCGTACCGGCTGCGGCCCGCCGAGCCACAGGTCCTCGGGGGGCGCAGCCGGGGGAGTGGAGGCCGTCATCGCGCGCATGCGGTCGACGGCGCCGGGCATCGCGAACTGCGCGGCGCCCAACGTCTCGACGAAGTAGCCGCGGCGGCAGCGGCCGGACTCCTCGAACGCCTTGAGCACCGGGTAGACGCCGGCGAAGCCGCCGGGGATGCGCTCGGCCATGACGGCACCGCGGGTCACGATGCCGTGCCGGTCGAGCAGGATGTCGGCGAGCGCGTGCGCGCGACGAGTGGTGTCGGTCGACCGCTCGGGCAGCAGGCTCCAGCGGCCGGCCGCGATCGGCGGGCCGACCCGGCTGGGCATGGCGACACCACGGCGTCCGGCGCGGCCGGGGACCGGGCGTCGGCGGGTCGGCGTACGACCTCGGCCGAGCAGGGTGCGCACTGGGGCGAGGGTGTCGTTGGTGACGACGCCGGCCCAGACCAGGTCCCAGAGCGCGCGGACGAGCTCGACATCGTCAGTGCTGTCGACGCGGTCGGCGAGCGACCGGAAGAACAACGCGGCGCCGCCGTCGAGCGACTCGACTATCGACGTCATCAGCGGCGTCATCGTGATGTCGGCGTCGACCGGCGGCAGCGTCAGGTCGGCGGTCTCGGCGAGGTGCAGCGCGACCCAGCCGTCGTCGCTCGGGAGCGCGCCGGCGCCGGCCCAGAGGACCTCGCCGCCGGCGCAGAACTCGTCGAGCATCGCCGGCGTGTAGTCGCTGACGCGGGCCGGCAGGATCAGCCGCTCCAGCGCGCTGGCCGGGACCGGCACGCCCTGCAGCTGCTCGATCGCGCGCATCAGCGCGTCGGTGCCGCGACCGGCCGAGGTGCCGATCGACTGCCAGGCGGGCAGGAAGCGCGCGAGCGCCTCGACCGGCGCGGGCTCGACCTCCTTGCGCAGCTTGGCCAGCGACCGGCGGCGCAGCGAGCGGAGCACCTCGGCGTCGCACCACTCGATGCCGGCGCCGCCGGGCCGGAACTCGCCCTGCACGACGCGACCGGTCGGGGACAGCCGCTGCAGCGTGCCGGTGACGACGGCGACGCCGAGGCCGAGCCGGGTGGCGACGTCGGCCGCGTGGAACGGGCCGTGGGTGCGCGCGTAGCGGCCGACGACGTCGCCGAGCGGGTCGGCCGCCGACTCGGCGAACACCTCGGGCGCGCCCTGCGGCACAGGTACGCCGAGGGCGTCGCGCAGCCGGCCGACGTCCTCGACGGCGACCCAGCGCTCCTCGCCGGCGATGCGCACCCGGAACGCGCGGCGCTGCTCCTCGAGCTCGGCCAGCCAGCGCGGTGTGGCGCCGCGCTCGATCGCCTCGGCGGTGGTCAGGTCGCCGAGCCCGCGCAGCAGGTCGGTGACCCCGTCGACGTCGCGCGGGTGCCGCTCGAGGGTGAGCCGCTGCAGCTCGCGCTCGAGCTCGTCGAGGGCGTCGGCGTCGACCAGCTCGCGCAGCTCGGCCTGGCCGAGCAGCTCGGCCAGCAGCGCGCTGTCCAGCGACAGCGCCTGCGCGCGGCGCTCGGCGAGCGGGGCGTCGCCTTCGTACATGAACGCGCCGACGTACCCGAAGAGCAGGGATGCGGGCGAACGGGCTCGGGCTCGGCGTCTCGACCTCGACCAGGCGCACCTTGCGCGACTGCACGTCGGCCATCAGGCCCTTGAGCCCGGGTACGTCGAAGACGTCCTGCAGCACCTCGCGCATCGTCTCCAGCACCACCGGGAAGCTGCCGAACTGCGACGCGACCTGCAGCAGCAGGGCGCTGCGCTGGCGCTGCTGCCACAGCGGGGTGCGCTTGCCGGGGTTGCGCTTGGGCAGCAGCAGCGCGCGCGCGGCGCACTCGCGGAAGCGCGACGCGAAGAGGGATGAGCCGCCGACCTCGTCCTGGACGGCCTGCTCGACGTCCTCCGGGTCGAGCAGCACGACGCTCGCACTCGGCACCTCGTCGGCCTCCGGCAGGCGTACGACGATGCCGTCGTCGGAGTGCATTGACTGCACCTCGATGCCGAGCGACTCCCGCAGTCGCGCGGCCAGCGCCATCGCCCATGGGCCGTTGACCTGCGCGCCGAAGGGGGAGTGGACGCACAGGCGCCAGTCGCCGAGCTCGTCGCGGAACCGCTCGACCAGGATGGTCCGGTCGTCAGGGAGGTGGCCGGTCGCCTGGCGCTGCTCCTCGAGGTAGTCGACCAGGTTGCTCGCGGCCCACTCGTCGAGCCCGGCCTCCTGCGCTCTCGAGGTCGCGCCGGCCTTGTCGAGCGCGTTCATGTCGCGGAGGAACTTGCCCAGTGCGCGGCCCAGCTCGATCGGCCGGCCCGGCGCGTCGCCGTGCCAGAACGGCATCTTCCCGGGCTGTCCGGGCGCGGGGGAGACGAGCACCCGGTCGTGGGTGATCTCCTCGATCCGCCAGCTGCTGGAGCCGAGCAGGAATACGTCGCCGACGCGCGACTCGTAGACCATCTCCTCGTCGAGCTCACCGACGCGTGATGCCTTCTCCCCGACCAGGAAGACGCCGAAGAGTCCGCGGTCGGGGATCGTGCCGCCGCTGGTGACGGCCAGCCGCTGTGCGCCGGCCCGCGGGGTCAGCGCGCCGGTGACGCGGTCCCAGACGATCCGCGGCCGCATCTCGGCGAAGTCGTCGCTGGGGAACCGGCCGGAGAGCATGTCCAGCGTCGCTTCCAGCGCGCTCTGCGGCAGCGTCGCGAACGGGGCGGCCCGGCGTACGACGTCGGCCAGCTCGTCGACGGTCCAGGTTTCCATCGCCACCATCGACACGACCTGCTGGGCCAGCACGTCGAGCGGGTTGCGGGGGTAGCGCATCGACTCGATCTCGCCGTCGCGCATCCGCTCGGCGATCACCGCCGACGGGACGAGGTCGCCGCGGTACTTCGGGAAGAGCACGCCGCGGGAGATCGCGCCGACCTGGTGTCCCGCGCGGCCGACCCGCTGCAGGCCGGACGCGACGGACGGGGGCGACTCGACCTGGATGACCAGGTCGACCGCGCCCATGTCGATGCCGAGCTCGAGGCTGCTGGTGGCGACCACCGCGGGCAGTCGGCCGGCCTTGAGCGCCTCCTCGATCAGGACCCGCTGCTCGCGGCTGACGCTGCCGTGGTGGGCGCGAGCGATCTCGCTCGGCGCGCCGGTGGCGCCCCGGCCGATGCCGGACTGCGCGAACGCGCTGCTCTCGCCCATGAGGTTCGGCGGCGTCAGCCCGAACCCGCCCCCTAGACTTTCGCGACCGGGTCGCGAAAGTTGCCTTCCCCGCACGGGCTGCGACCGGGTCGCGATTCGTGTCATCGGCGAGTGCCGCAGCCTCGTTCTGCTCGGCGGCGATCTCGTTGAGTCGGCTGCAGAGACGCTCGGCCAGCCGGCGCGAGTTGGCGAAGACGATGGTCGAGCGGTGCGCCCGGATCAGCTCGACGATGCGGTGCTCGACCGCCGGCCACATCGACCCGGCCGCGCCGGTCGGCGTCGCGCCGTCGGCGGTGAAGCCGCTGTCGGCGCCGACCGCGGTCATGTCCTCGACCGGTACGACGACGCTGAGCTCGATCGTCTTCGGCGACTTCGGGTTGACGACGGTGACGTCGCGCGCGCCGCCGAGGAACCGCGACACCTCGTCGAGGGGGCGCACCGTCGCCGACAGGCCGATGCGACGGGCCGGCCTCTCCAGCAGCGCGTCGAGGCGCTCCAGGGACAGGGCGAGGTGCGCGCCGCGCTTGGTCGAGACCATCGCGTGGATCTCGTCGACGATGACGGTGTCGACGTACCGCAGGGCTTCTCTCGCCTGAGACGTGAGGATGAGGAAGAGCGACTCCGGCGTGGTGATGAGGATGTCCGGCGGCCGGCCGGCGAACCTCCGGCGCTCCTCGGCCGGGGTGTCGCCGGAGCGAACGCCGACCGTGACGTCGGGCTCCGGGAGACCGAGGCGCGCGGCGGCCTGGCGGATGCCGGCGAGCGGGGCGCGCAGGTTGCGCTCGACGTCGACGGCGAGGGCCTTGAGCGGCGAGACGTAGAGGACGCGCAACCGCTGCTTCGGCTCCGGCGGAGGAGCGGCGGCGAGCCGGTCGAGGGCGGAGAGGAACGCCGCGAGCGTCTTGCCGGAACCGGTGGGGGCCACGACGAGCGCGTCCTGATCCTTGGCGATCGCGGCCCAGGCGCCGGCCTGGGCCGGGGTCGGCGCGGCGAAGGACGACTCGAACCACGCGCGGGTCGCGGGTGCGAACGACGCGAGCGGGTCCATCGCTCGATTCTCCCTCGCCGGGCCGACAGGCGCTCCTCGAGAAAAAACAGATGACAGCGGTGTAACCCATGCCGCGCTACCGCGGTCGAACTGGTTGTACGGCGGATGCACCGCCGACAAACGCCTTCAAGGAGGCAGCTGTGTACGCGTTCGTCATCCTGATCGGCCTTGGTCTCGGCCTCGGCGTGGCAATGGGGATCCTCGACGAGCTCGTGCCCGTCAAGGCTCCGAAGGCGCTGACCCGCACCGTCGGCGCAGTCATCGCGATGGGTGGCGCGTGGGCGCTGAACTACTCGGTGTTCACCGCGTTCAACCAGCCCCTGCGCGAGACGTGGATGCACCACGTCGCCACCGGTCTCGTCCTCGTCGGCGTCGCCGACGTGGTCCGCGAGGTCACGGCGTACGTCGGTGACCTGTCCCGCAAGACGGCCGACGAGGCCGCCGAGATCGAGCGGCGCATCCCCCGCGCTGCGTAACACGCACTGCGCACCATCGAACCAGCGCCGCCGTGTAGGCGCCAGACAGTCCGCGACGCCCCCGGGATTTCCCCGCCGGGGGCGTCGCGCTGTGTCCGGCTTAGGGTGGGCGGCGTGCGGCTGACCGTCTTCTGGGAGCGGATGAACGCGCGCTTCGGACCGGCGTACGCCGAGTCGGTGGCGCGCGACTTCACCGTGGCCCAGCTCGAGGGGCGTACGGCGCACGAGGCGCTGGCTTCCGGCGTACCGGCCAAGCAGGTCTGGCTGGCCATCTGCGACGCCTTCGAGATCCCGCCCAAGGACCGATAACGGTCGGCGTGTCGCTGCTGGTTGTTCGAACACTCGTTCGGTACTGTTCGAATCACGCGATCGACGCGGGCGGTGGTCCACAGATGCAGCTGCGGCAGCACCTGTTGTCACACCGAGTACCTAGCGTGAATGCCGGTCGCACCCGACGAGTCAGAAGGGCCAGCAGATGGCAGGCATGGATCGTGACAAGGCGCTAGAGGCAGCGCTGGCCCAGATCGACAAGAACCACGGCAAGGGCTCGGTGATGCGCCTCGGCGACACGCCGCGGGTGCCGATCGAGGTCATCCCGACCGGCTCGATCGCGCTCGACGTGGCGCTTGGCATCGGCGGACTCCCGCGCGGCCGGATCGTCGAGATCTACGGCCCGGAGTCCTCGGGCAAGACCACGGTGGCGCTGCACGCGGTCGCGCAGGCGCAGGCCGCCGGCGGCATCGCGGCGTTCATCGACGCCGAGCACGCGCTCGACCCCGACTACGCGCAGGCGCTCGGCGTCGACACCGACGCGCTGCTCGTCTCGCAGCCGGACACCGGTGAGCAGGCGCTCGAGATCGCCGACATGCTCATCCGCTCCGGCGCGCTCGACATCATCGTCATCGACTCGGTCGCCGCGCTCGTGCCGCGCGCCGAGATCGAGGGCGAGATGGGCGACAGCCACGTCGGCCTGCAGGCCCGGCTGATGAGCCAGGCGCTGCGCAAGGTCACCGGCGCGCTGCACCAGTCCAACACCACCGCGATCTTCATCAACCAGCTCCGCGAAAAGATAGGTGTGATGTTTGGTAGTCCAGAAACGACGACCGGTGGGAAGGCGCTGAAGTTCTACGCGTCGATCCGCCTCGACGTGCGCCGCATCGAGGCGCTCAAGGACGGCACCGACGTCGTCGGCAACCGCACCCGCGTCAAGGTCGTCAAGAACAAGTGCCTAGCAGAAGGCACCCTGGTGTTCGACCCGGTCACCGGTACGACCCACCGCATCGAGGACATCGTCGACGGCCACCTGCCGGTGCATGTCGCGAGCGCGGCGAAGGACGGCACCATCCAGGTCCGCCCAGTCGTGTCCTGGTTCGACCAGGGTGAGCAAGAGGTGCTTGGGCTGCGTGTCCGCGGTGGCCACGAGATCTGGGCAACTCCCGACCACCAGGTGCTGACCGACCGCGGTTGGCGCCTCGCCGGCGAGCTGCAGCCGGGCGACCGGGTCGCCAAGCCGCGGCAGTTCCTCGGTTTCGGCACCAACGTTCCTGTCACCCCCGACCAGGCGCGCATCCTCGGCTACCTGATTGGCGACGGTTACGTCGGCGGCAAGACGCCGATCCAGTTCACGAATGTCGAGCCGTCGCTGCAGAGCGACGCGGCGACGATCGTGCAGGAACTCGGCTGCGACGTGCACGCGACCGCGAACGACATCACGATGAGCTTCTCGCACCGGCAGGGAGAGAAGAACGCCCTTCTCGCTCTGTGCCGTGACGCCGGGATCCACGGCAAGCTCGCCTGGGAGAAGACCCTTCCCGCCTGGGCGTTCGACCCGGAGCTCACCAGTGTGGTCGCGGCAAATCTCGTCTTCGGGCTGTTCGAGACCGACGGCTGCGCGAGCGTCGAGCAGACCGGTGCCCTCCGGCTCGGCTTCACGACGACATCGGAGCAGCTGGCTCACCAGATTCAATGGCTGCTCCTGCGCTGGGGAATCACCAGCAGCGTCCGGGCCTACGACCCGACGACGAAGCGTCCGAGCATCATCAAGGGGCGTCGCGTGCAGGCGCGTCGTCCGATCTGGGAAATTCGAGTCGCCGGCAGCGACAACGTGGAAGCGTTCGCCGCCGCCATCCCGATGTGGGGCCCTCGGGGGCAGCGGATCACCCAGCAGCTCGGGTCGACTGCTCAGACGCGTCGTCGCGGCTCGCAGGCCGTGTACCTCAGCCGTGAGCACACGGAGCCGGTGCTCGCTCACGTCGCCCAGCTCGGTGTGAGCGCTCGCGAGGCCGCGCGGCTGGTCGGCCCGTCCGCGGGAGATCCGCGCGGTGGCCTGCGCCAGGTGCTCGGCGCGAGCCGACTTCGGCGTGATCGCGTGGAGGCACTCGCCAACGCGCTCGATGACTCGTTCCTCGCCGGTGTCATCGCGGAGGAGATCTCGTACGCCGCGGTGACCGAGATCCTGCCGGTGCGCACGGCGCGGACCTTCGACGTCGAGGTCGACGAGCTGCACAACCTCGTCGCGAACGGCATCGTCGTCCACAACTGCGCGCCGCCGTTCAAGCAGGCGGAGTTCGACATCGTCTACGGCACCGGCATCAGCCGCGAGGGCTCGCTGATCGACGTCGGCGTTGACCAGGGCATCGTGAAGAAGTCGGGCGCCTGGTACACCTACGAGGGCGACCAGCTCGGCCAGGGCAAGGAGAACTCCCGCAACTTCCTCAAGGACAACCCCGACCTGGCCAACGAGATCGAGAAGCGGATCAAGGAGAAGCTCGGCATCGGCGCGGTCCTCGACGCCGTCGCCGACTCGGTCGACCCGGGCCCCCTCGGGAAGGCCGCGCCGATCGAGCCGCTGCCCGCCCCGGTCGACTTCTAAGTGGCGTTCGCCCGCTCGGCGGGTCGCGGCTCGACCGCGGCCCGCCGACGGAGCGCTCGCGACCGCGACCCCGACGCCACCCGCGACGACGGTTCGGACGCCGACCCCGAGTCGGTGGCCAGGGCGATCTGCCTGCGCCTGCTCACCATGGGCCCGAAGACTCGCGCCCAGCTCGCCGACGCGATGCGGGCCAAGGACGTGCCGGTCGAGATCGCCGACGGCGTGCTCGACCGGTTCGGCGACGTCGGGCTGATCGACGACCAGGCGTTCGCCGCGATGTGGGTCAGCTCGCGGCACCTGGGTCGCGGCCTCGGCCGCCGCGCGCTCACCCAGGAGCTGCGGCACCGCGGCGTCGACGACGAGACGGTGGCGGAGGCCGTCGGCGCGGTGTCCGACGCCGACGAGCACGCTGCCGCCCGCGATCTGGTGGCGAGGCGGCTGCCGAGCCTCGCCCGCTACGACAAGCCCACCCAGGTACGCCGCCTGGTCGGGCTGCTGCAGCGCAAGGGCTACGGCGGCGGGCTGGCGTTCGCCGTCGTCCGAGAGGTCATGGGGGAGGCCGCCGCCGAGGCGCTGGCCATCGCCGAGGCAGAAGCCGCCGACGACGAGTAGCTACTTGCGCGGCGTCCAGCGGAGCTTGAGGTCCTTGAGGACCTTCTCCAGCAGTGTCGGCCGGTTGGTCATGATCCCGTCGACGCCCATCTCGATGAGCGAGCGCATCGTCGGCTCGTCGTCGACGGTCCACACGTGCACGGCGAGACCGTTGGCGTGCGCGTCGGTGACGAAGTCGGCGTCGACTACCGGGATGCCTTCGTACTCGATCGGCACCTGCAGCGCGACGTAGCGCGGGTTGGGCAGCCCCGGGAGCACCGCCAGCGACGACAGCTTGAAGACGCCCGCCTCGCCGAGCGCGAGCGCGGTCGGCGTGTTCGGCGAGTGGACCTTGAACTTCTCGATCGCCAGGTCGGAGAACGACACGACGATCACGTCGTCGGTGCGGCCGAACTCCGCGAGGATCGCCGCGACCTTGTCCTCGTACGGCGTGGTGTCCGGCGCGGTGCGCTTGATCTCGATGTTCACCAGGTCGTGCGGGAACGCCGCGAGCACCTCGCGCAGCGTCGGGATCCGGAAGTCCGAGGCGGCGTACCCGCGAGGCGGCTTGCGGGTCCCCAGCGCCACGCCGCGCCAGGTGTAGTCCTTGGCCGGCTTGCCGAGGCAGGTGCCGCAGCCCTCGATGAACCAGTGCGCGGCGTCCAGCTGCTGGATCTCGGCCAGGGTCATCGCGTCGACCCGGCCGGTGCCGTTGGTCGTCCGGTCCACGGTCGTGTCGTGCAGCGCGACGATCTCGCCGTCGGCCGTGGCGTGGATGTCGATCTCGACGACGTCGGCGCCCTTCTTCTTCGCCGTCTTCAGCGCGTAGAGGGTGTCCGACGGCGCCTCGATCTCCCCGCCCTGGTGGGCGAAGTTGAGGACGCGACGCTCCTGCCAGGTCTCCGGGGCGCGCGCGTCGGACGCCGGCGCAGCCGCCAGCATGGCCAGGACCGCCAGGGCAAGGGCACGTCGTCGCATGCCCCTAGAGGTTCGCGGCGCGGGACCGGACACCTTCACTTCGGCGAACCGATCCACACACCCCGGCGGCGGGCTGGCGCCGGGTCACGGCGCACTTGATCTTCCGGACAGCCCGGCCTAGCCTCGGCGGCGGTGAGTGGACCAATCCGGGTCTGGGTGACCAGACGCGGTGCTCGGCATAGCGTGACCTGATCAGCTGACACGACCTCAGACACCTGACCGCGCCGTACGGCGCTCGCACCACCCGCCTGACGTACGCCGGCTCCTCACCGTGCGGCTGCGCACCATGCAGCCGTGCGGGCGCTGTGCCCCTCTCACCGTGCACCTTCGCGCCTGACCGGGCGCGGAGGCTGGGTACGTGCTCAGTCAGGGGCTTGTCATGGGCGCCGCTGGAACCGTCTTGATCGTCGTACTGGTCGTCCTCGTCCTCGCCGTCCTCGTCGTCGTCCTCCGGCGCCCGGCTCCCTCCTCGGACTCGACCGCGGAGATCGCCGAGCTGCGCCAGCTGCTGCTCGACCGGGCCGGCACGCCGGCCGCGACGACCGCAGCCGCCGGCCGAGTCGACGACACGGCCGTCGCCGAGGCCCGGCGCAGCGCCGAGGCGCTGGTGGCCGAGGCCCGCACCCAGGCCGCGGCCATCACCAGCCAGGCGCAGACCGAGGCCAGCACCCTCACCGCGTCCGCTCACGCGGAGGCCCTCTCGGTACGTCGGGATGCGGAGGCCGCGGCCAGTGCGGCCGCCGCCGACGCCCGGGCCAAGGCCGACGAGGACCTGCGCGCCGCGCGGGCCGACCTGGAGCGGCGCGAGCAGCGGCTCGCCGAGCGCGAGGAGCGCCTCGACGCCGAGCAGAGCCGGGTCGAGGCGCGCGACCGCGAGCTGGCGGCGGTCGAGGCCGAGATCGCGAAGAAGCGCGCGGAGCTCGAGGACGTCGAGGAGGAGCGCCGGCTGATCCTGGAGCGCACGGCCGGCATGACCGGCGCCGACGCCAAGGCAGAGCTCGTGCGCAGCATCGAGAACCAGGCCAAGCGCGAGGCCGCGGTGATCGTCCGCGACATCGAGGCCGACGCCAAGGAGAACGGCGAGGAGCGGGCCCGCAAGATCGTCACGCTGGCCATCCAGCGGGTCGCCAGCGACCAGACGGCGGAGTCGGTCGTCAGTGTTCTGCACCTGCCGAGCGACGACATGAAGGGCCGGATCATCGGCCGCGAGGGCCGCAACATCCGGGCCTACGAGCAGATCACCGGCGTCAACCTGATCATCGACGACACGCCCGAGGCGGTGCTGCTCTCCTGCTTCGACCCGGTACGCCGTGAGGTCGGCCGGCTCACCCTGGAGAAGCTGGTCCTCGACGGTCGCATCCACCCGCAGCGCATCGAGGAGATGCACGAGCAGAGCCTGGTCGAGGTCGAGGCGCTCGTCGTACGCGCCGGTGAGGACGCCCTCGTCGAGGTCGGCATCACCGACATGCACCCCGAGCTGATCAACCTGCTCGGCCGGCTGCGCTACCGCACGTCGTACGGCCAGAACGTCCTGCGCCACCTGATCGAGGCCGCCCACCTGGCCGGCGTGATGGCCAGCGAGCTCAAGCTGCCGGTCGCGCTCATCAAGCGCGGCACGCTGCTGCACGACCTCGGCAAGGCGCTCACCCACGAGGTCGAGGGCAGCCACGCCCTGATCGGCGCCGAGATCGCCCGCAAGTACGGCGAGGACGAGGAGGTGTGCCACGCGATCGAGGCGCACCACAACGAGGTCGAGCCGCGCACCGTCGGCGCGGTCCTGACCCAGGCGTCTGACTCGATCTCCGGCGGCCGCCCGGGCGCGCGGCGCGAGAGCCTCGAGTCCTACGTGAAGCGGCTCGAGCGGATCGAGGAGATCGCGTCGGGCAAGGACGGCGTCGAGAAGGTCTTCGCGATGCAGGCCGGCCGGGAGATCCGCGTCATGGTGGTGCCGGACCAGGTCGACGACATCCAGGCGCAGGTGATCGCGCGGGACGTCGCGAAGCAGATCGAGGAGGAGCTGACCTACCCCGGTCAGATCCGCGTCACGGTCGTCCGCGAGTCCCGGGCGGTCGAGTACGCCAAGTAGGGAGCCCGTCATGCGCCGCTTGCTCGCCGTGCTGCTGCTCGCAGCCGGCCTTGTCCCCTGAGCGGCGGTACGGCCTGGGCCTGCAGGACGGAGGCGCCGGCGTCCGAGAGCGAGGGCTACCGGTACATGGCTGCGCATGCCGCTGCTGTGTACGTCGGCACGGTGGCCGAGCAGGTCGGCCGAACTGACGATCAGCAGGACGTGCGATTCCGCATCCGGGTCGACCGGTCGCTCAAGATCGCGGTCGTCGGCTCTGACCGCGTCGTCGTGACGTCCGCCTCGGGCGGAGGCTGCGGCGCCGCTCTCCAGGTCGGCCGACGGGCCTTCGTCGCCGAGGACCCGAGTGGCCGCGTGTCCGAGTGCTGCGCGACTCACGACGACGTCGACGGCGAGATCGCCAGGTACGTGCGCTACAACCGCGCGCTGCCCGAGACCGGCACAACGCCGTCGGTCGGCGCCGTCTCCGCCGTGCTGCTCCTCGCCGGCCTGCTCGGTCGACGCCGGCTCGCTCGGCGGCCCGTCGTACCGGCATGACGACGCGGTGGGGACGACACGCGGCGCGCGCGGTCGCGACGGCCGTCCTGGCCGGCGGGCTCGTGCCGCTGCTGTCCGGGGCGGCGTGGGCGTGCAGCTGCGAGGGCTACGCGTCCGATCGCGAGCAGTACGCCGCCGCGGCCGGCTCTGCCCAGGTGATCTACACCGGACTCGTCACCGCCGAGAGCAGGCCGACCCCTGCGCCGCAGCCCGCACCCGGCGGCACGCCGGTGCCGCACCCCGGCGACGGTGAGGTCCGCTACTCGATCCGGGTCGACGAGTCGCTGAAGGGCGACGCCGCGGGCGACCGCACCGTCTCGACGTCCGGGAGCGGAGCGTCGTGCGGCACCTACCTCGAGACCGGTCGGCGCGCGCTCGTGGTCGAGTACGGCGGCAACCGACGGATCAGCCTGTGCGACGGCACGACCCAGGACCGCGTCGACGCTCGCGCAGCCATAGTGCGCGAATCCCTGCTGGGGTCCGGGCCGTCCATGCCGCACACCGGCCTCCGGCTGCCGGCCCAGGCAGCTCCCCTCGGCCTCGTCGGCCTGGCTCTCCTCGCCGGGGCACGGCGACGGGGGTTCACCCGGCGCTGATCCGGGGCTACCCTGGCGTCGCTCGGGGGAGCGATTTGTGGGGGTTTCGTATGATCTCGTCCTGCCGTCGTGTCGTCGCCGTGCTCGCGTGCGGCATCGCCCTGGTCGGTGCGCCGATGGCGCGCGCGACCGCGACCGACCCGGGCCGCGCCGGGGAGCCAGGTGCGAGCTGCGCCCCCGCCGGCGCCGCCGACGCGCCGGTCCCGCCGGTCGGCCTCGCCGCCTGCCCGGAGGTGCGCCCGGGCGACTCCCTCTACTCGGAGTTCGGCGACTCGAGCTCGCGGTGTGTCATCGGCCCGATGTACGCCGACCGCCGCGGCAACCGCTACTTCATCACCGGCCCGGACTGCGCGCCGCCGTACGCCTTCGAAGCGGCGGTCACGACGTGGACGTTCGGCAAGGGCCCGATCGCTCTCGACGGCAGGTCCGGGAAGCGGATCGGGGAGTGGGTGTTCCGCTTCTCGGCGAGCAGCGGAGGCCTGTCGATGGTTCGGCTCTATCCCGGCATCCAGGCGAATCCGCAGATCTGCCAGTACGGCGGCCCGACCGGGCTGAACACCGCCGTGTCCGAGGACCCCACCACGCTGGTGATGGTGGGCGACCAGGGCGGGTTCCTGTCCTACGACCTGCGACCGTACGCCGACGTCCAGAGCTCGCTCATGCGCCCGGGTGTTGCCGCCGAGGGCCTCTACGACCCCAACCTGGTCCTGGTCGCCGCCGAGAACGTCGTCGAGTACGGCATGCCGGTGGTGACCGATGACGGTCTGCTGGTCGGCATCAGCGACTACTACGGCTCGGAGCAGCGCGGCAGCGTCGTCGGCATCAGCACAGGGATGGTGGTCGTCCGGCCGACGAAGCCGATGACGGTGGCGGCGAAGGTGCTGCGCACGACGTTCACGCTGCTCACCGCGCCGCTGGTCTGATCCGCACGGAAGGCTGGGGACAGGGCGGCAGTTGCTACGCTCTCACCTCGAGCGGGGGCTCGTTCGCGGGGGATTCCATGCAGATGTCCAGGGCGCGGCGCGCGCTCGTCTCGGTGCTGCTCGCCGTGGCCTCCGCAGCACCGGTTGCCCACGCGAATACGACGGGGCACCAGTGCGCCTCGGGACCCGCAGTAACCGGAGCGCGCCGTGCCGTGCCGCCGGTCGGCTATGCCTCGTGCATGTCCGTGCGGCCCGGCGACATGCTCTATGCCACGCTCGACGGCGGCAGCTCGAGCTGCGTGGCCGGCTTCCTCTACAGCGATCGCCGCGGCGACGCGTACATCGCGACCGGCGGCAACTGCGCGCCCCCGTGGGAGTTCGCCGAGCCGATCACGACCTGGAAGCGCGGCAGGGGTCCCGTCGCGCTCGACGCGCGCAACGGCAAGCGCATCGGCGAGTGGGCCTTCCGGGTCGTCGAGGGTGACGTGTCGATGTCGCTGGTCCGGCTCGACGCCGGCGTGCCGTTCGACCCGCAGCTGTGCCAGTACGGCGGCCCGACCGCCCTGACCACCGACGTCTCGAGTGACCCGGTGCAGCTCGTCATGGTCGGCCCGCTTGCCGGGCTCACCGAGTCCGACTTCTACTTCGGCCGCAGCAACGGGTCGATGTCCCGACCTGCTCTCGCGCACGGCGGCCTCTACGACCGCGATGTGATCCTCGTGCAGGGCGGTTCGCTCACCGAGTCCGGCATGCCGGTCGTCACGGCCGACGGCGAGGCGGTCGGCCTGGCCGACTTCTACGTCGTGCGCGAACGAGGCGCAGCCGGATACGACGCCGGGCTCGTGGTCACCCGCCTCGCGCGACCGATCGCGATCGCGGAGAAGGTCATGCGCACGCGGCTCACGCTGCTCACCGCTCCACTCACGTAGGCCGCGGCAGATCGCCGCACGTAGGCTGGCCGCCATGCCCGCCGCTGTGCCACGCCTGCTGACCGTCATGGGGTCGGGCGAGACGGCGCCGACGATGGTCAAGGTGCACCGCGAGCTGATCGCGCGCTCAGGTACGCCGGCCGTGATGCTCGACACGCCGTTCGGGTTCCAGGCCAACGCCGACGACCTGGTCGCCAAGGCGCAGTCCTACTTCCGCGAGAGCGTCGGCACCGAGCTCGACGTCGCGTCGTACCGGTCCGCCGCCGCGATCGACACCGTGTCGCTCGAGCGGATGCTGGCCCGGCTCCGGGACGCGCGCTACGTCTTCGCCGGTCCCGGCAGCCCGACGTACGCGCTGCGCCAGTGGACCGGGTCGCCGGTGCCGGATGTCCTGCGCTCGCTGCTGTCGTCCGGCGGCGCGGTCACGTTCGCGAGCGCCGCCGCGCTGACGCTCGGCGTCGTGACCGTGCCGGTCTACGAGATCTACAAGGTCGGCGAGGACCCGCACTGGCTGCCGGGTCTCGACCTGCTGTCGCTCACCGGCCTGCGCGCGGCCGTCGTACCTCACTACAACAACGCCGAGGGCGGTCACCACGACACCCGCTTCTGCTACCTCGGCGAGGAGCGGCTCGCCGCGATGGAGGCCGAGCTGCCCGCCGGCGTGATCGTGCTCGGCGTCGACGAGCACACCGCGGTGGTGTTCGACCTCGACGCCGGCACGGCGGCCGTGCACGGGCTCGGCGTCGTGACCGTGCGCGCTCAGGGGCGCAGCGCGACGGTCGAGAGCGGCCGCGTCGTCACCGTCTCCGAGCTCGCCGCGCTGGCCGGCACCGGCGTCACGACGACCTTCGCCGCGCGCGCTGACGAGGACGAGCCGTCGGCGGGGGAGTCGCCGCTCGCCTCGTCGATCGGCGGAGCGGGCGCGTCGTTCGACAGCGCGCTCGCCGCGCGCGACGTGACGGCGGCGCTGTCCTGCGCGCTGGAGCTGGAGCAGCAGCTCGACGAGTGGTCACGCGACTCGCTGCAGTCCGACGACCGCGAACGCGGCCGAGCGCTGCTGCGCTCGATGCTGGTCCGCCTCGGTGACCTCGCGCAGACGGGGACGGCGGATCCAAGGGACACCGTCGCGCCGTACGTCGACCTGCTGCTCGAGCTGCGCGCGGCGGCTCGCGACGACAAGCGCTTCGCCGACTCCGACCGGATCCGCGACGGACTCGCGGACGCTGGAGTCGAGGTCCGCGACACCGCCGCGGGCGCCGACTGGCAGCTCCGCGGCTGACCGGTCAGTCGAGGCAGCTGCCCGCCGGCCTCACCGACCGGGGAGCGTTTCCGTCACTGCAAGCGCGTCTGGACCGGGTTTCAGTGACCGAAACGCTCCCCGGTGGGGACGGGTCCTAGAGTTGTCGGCATGGCGGAGACCTCTGTGCGCACGTACGACGTGCGCACGTACGGCTGCCAGATGAACGTGCACGACTCGGAGCGGATCTCCGGCTTGCTCGAGAGCGCCGGCTATCAGCGAGCGGCTGAGGGCGCTGACCCCGACGTCGTCGTCTTCAACACCTGCGCCGTCCGCGAGAACGCCGACAACAAGCTGTACGGCAACCTCGGCCACCTGCTGCCTGTGAAGAAGGCCCACCCCGGCATGCAGATCGCGGTCGGCGGCTGCCTCGCGCAGAAGGACCAGGGCACGATCGTCGAGCGCGCGCCGTGGGTCGACGTCGTCTTCGGGACCTACAACATCGGGTCGCTGCCGGCGCTCCTCGAGCGGGCCCGGCACAACGAGGAAGCCCAGGTCGAGATCCACGAGGCGCTCGAGGTCTTCCCGAGCTCGCTGCCGACGCGGCGCGACTCGACGTACGCCGCCTGGGTGTCGATCAGCGTCGGCTGCAACAACACGTGCACGTTCTGCATCGTGCCGAGCCTGCGCGGCAAGGAGCGCAACCGCCCGGCCGGCGACATCCTCGGCGAGGTGCAGGCGCTGGTCGCGCAGGGCGTCCTCGAGGTCACGCTGCTCGGCCAGAACGTCAACAGCTACGGCTCCGACCTCGGCGATCGCGCGGCGTTCAGCAAGCTGCTGCGTGCCTGCGGTGACGTCGACGGGCTGGAGCGCGTGCGGTTCACCTCGCCGCACCCGAAGGACTTCACCCACGACGTGATCGAGGCGATGGCCGAGACACCCAACGTGATGCCGCAGCTGCACATGCCGCTGCAGTCCGGCTCCAGCGAGGTCCTCCGCCGGATGCAGCGCTCCTACCGCCAGGAGCGCTTCCTCCAGATCGTGCGCGACGTGCGCGACGCGATGCCCAACGCCGCGATCACCACCGACATCATCGTCGGCTTCCCGGGCGAGACCGACGACGACTTCGAGCAGACCCTGCACGTCGTGCGCGAGGCAGGGTTCGCGTCGGCGTACACCTTCCAGTACTCGATCCGACCCGGTACGCCGGCCGCCACGATGCCTGATCAGATCCCTCGGCAGGTCGTGCAGGAGCGATACGAGCGGCTGGTCGAGCTGCAGGAGCAGGTCTCCTGGGACTCCAACAAGTCCCAGGTCGGCCGCACCGTCGAGGTGCTGGTCGCCGAGGGCGAGGGCCGCAAGGACGGCGCGACGCACCGGCTCTCCGGTCGCGCGCGGGACAACCGGCTCGTCCACTTCGCCGCGCCGTCCGACCCGTCGTCGATCCGCCCGGGCGATGTGGTCGAAGCCGTCGTCACGTACGCCGCCCCGCACCACCTGATCGCCGACGGACCGCTGCTGTCTCACCGGCGCACCCGGGCGGGCGACGTGTGGGAGTCGCGGCTCGACTCCTGCGGCACGCCGGCCGGCGCGACCGCACCGGTCGCGGTGTCGCTCGGCATGCCCCTCGTCCGCCCCATGGGCTGACGTGTCCCTCGTCGCGGCCGCGGTCTGCCCGCACCCGCCGCTCCTGGTGCCCGAGGTCGCGTCGGGTGCGGCTCCGGAGCTGGACAGCCTCCGGATCGCCTGTGTCGCAGCCGTCGAGACGCTGCGCACGGCAAGGCCTGACCTGCTCGTCGTCGTCGGTCGCGGGCCCGAGACCCGCTACTACGCCTCGGGGTCGCGCGGATCCCTCGCCGGCTTCGGCGTGCCGGCCGAGCTGCGGCTCGGCGCTGGCGAGGGCGAGGGCGACGCCATGCTTCCGCTGTCGCTCACCGTCGGCGCGTGGCTGCTCCGCGAGGCCGAGTACGACGGCGCCGTGGTGGGCCTCGCCGTCGACGGACGTGACACCTCCGCCGGACTCGACCTGGCGGTGAAGCACGACCGGCTCGCGATGCTGGTGATGGGCGACGGCAGCGCCCGTCGTACGCCGAAGGCCCCGGGTGCGTTCGACGACCGCGCCGAGCCGTTCGACCGGGCCGTCGCGAGCGCGCTGGCGAACGCAGATGTCGACGCGGTGCTCTCCCTCGACGAGACGCTCGCTGACGAGCTGATGGTCGCCGGGCTGCCGGCCTGGCAGGTGCTCGCCCGCGCGGCAGGCGACGTCGGCCCGTGGCGGGGAGAGGTGACGTACGACGACGCGCCGTACGGCGTCGGCTACCTCGTGGCCTCCTGGCAGCGATGACACGCCGATGACAGCGCGGGTGATCGCGGTCGTCGGCCCCACCGCGGTCGGCAAGTCGGCCGCCGGCATCGCGATCGCGCAGGCGGTCGGCGGTGAGGTCGTCAACGCCGACTCGATGCAGCTCTACCGCGGCATGGACGTCGGCACTGCCAAGCTCACGACCGCGGAGCAGCAAGGCGTCCCGCACCACCTCCTCGACGTGCTCGACGTCCGCGAGACGTCGACCGTCGCCGGCTACCAGGCGATGGCGCGACGCACGATCGACGAGCTGATCGCGCGCGGCGTCACGCCGGTGCTGGTCGGGGGCAGCGGCCTGTACGTGCAGGCGACCGTCGACGACCTCACGTTCCCGGCAACCGATGCCGACGTCCGGGCCGCGCTCGAGGCCGAGCTCGACGAGGTCGGCCCCGGTGCTCTGCACGCGCGGCTCGTCGAGGCCGACCCCGAGGCGGCCGCGAAGATCCACCCGAGCAACGGCCGTCGTACCGTGCGCGCGCTCGAGGTCATCGCTCTCACCGGCGAGCCCTACAGCGCGAGCGGACCCGGGATGACGGCGTACCGCGCCCACTACGACGCGACGATGGTCGGCCTCGACCTCGACACCGACTCCCTCGACGCGCGGATCGAGCACCGGGTCGACCACATGTGGGAGCAGGGCCTGGTCGACGAGGTACGCCGCCTGGAGGCCGACGGCCTGCGCGAGGGCGTCACCGCCAGTCGCGCGCTCGGCTACGCGCAGGTGCTCGCGCACCTGTCCGGCGAGTACGACGAGCGCACCGCGCGCGACCGGACCGTCCAGGCGACGCGACGGTTCGTCCGCCGTCAGCGGTCGTGGTTCCGCCGCGATCAGCGGATCACCTGGGTCGCCCCGGGTGACGACGTCATAGCGGCAGCGACGTGGTCATCAAGATGACCCAATCGGGCCATACCGGACCCCGATCGCCCGGAACAGACTGCGGCTATGACGATGTTCGAGACCGACCTCATCTCGGCCCTGCAGCACGCCCTCCAGGCGGAGCAGTTCCGGCTCCTGTACCAGCCCCAGGTGGACCTCGCGAGCGGTGAGGTGCTTGGCCTCGAGGCGCTGATCCGGTGGCAGCACCCGGAGCGCGGGCTGCTCGAGCCCCGCGAGTTCCTGCCGACGGCCGTCAGCAGCGAGCTCATCGTCAACATCGGCCAGTTCGTCCTCACCGAGGCCTGCCGCGAGGTCGCCAACTGGCACTCGCTGTTCACGCCCGGCTACACGCGCAAGAAGGAGATGTGGGTCAACGTCGCCGCCGTCGAGCTGATGCAGCCCGACTTCGTCGAGTGGTGCGGCGCGCTGATGGACTCCGCCTCGATCGACGCCGGCGTACTCGGCCTGGAGATCTCCGAAGCCGACCTGATCGCCCACAGCGACGAGCTCCGTGCCGTGCTCATCGCGCTGAAGGAGATCGGCGTCATGCTCGCCGTCGACGACTTCGGCACCTGGTACTCGTCGCTGTCCGGCATCCGCAACCTGCCGATCGACGCGGTGAAACTCGGTCACCAGTTCGTCCGCGGGGTCGGCCACGACCTCGACGAGGACGGCGTCGTCGCCGCCGTCATCGCGCTGGCGCACGCGCGCGGCCTGACCGTCGTCGCCGAGGGCGTCGAGAGCTGGACCGAGGGCGCGCGCCTGTGCGACATGGGCTGCGACCGGGCGCACGGCTACCTGTTCAGCGGACCGCAGCGCGCCGACCAGGCCCGCTGGATGCTCACCCGCGGCACCGGCTGGCACATCCCCACCCAGTAACCCTCCCCGGCCGGCTGGCTGGCCGTGGAGCGAAACTCGACCTGACTGCCGGTTATTGCTCCACGCCCAGGGCGCGGCGAACCTGATCGGCGACCTTGGCGGGCTCACGCCTGAGCTGCCGGCTGGTGAACCGGAGGGGCAGCAGCCGACAGCCGATCGAGATCTCGTTCATCCGTGACAGGTCCGCCTCCCAGTCCTGGATGGCGAAGTGGCAGATCCGGCCGTCGATCTCCACGTAGTAGCCGTGCTCCGGATAGCCGAGATCGGCGTAGCGGGTCACGCCGTCGTCGCACAACAAGGGGACGTTGCGCTCCGGCTCCGGCAGCCGGAACCGGCGTACGACGCGGATGTAGTCGATCTCCGGCATCGACCGCGATCCGAGGCAGATGTGGGTGAGCAGCTCTTCGAGCCGGATCGATCGCAGCCCGAGGTGCTCGGCCATCTGCACCAGGCGGGGGCCGTTGGTTTGGCCCTGCTGCACCACGCCGGTGATGAAGGCCTCCGCATCGGTCCACGACCGCTTGGCCATGGCGTGCTCCAGCACCGCGCGCTCGAGGCGCAGCACCAGGACGCCGTCCAGCGTCGCCGTGCATCGATCACAGAGGTGGCGGGTCCGATGAGCTGTGAGCGCACCGGTTGCCCGAAGCCGTTGGTCGACGGTCGTGACGACCTCGAGAGCGCCGGGTCCGGCGGAAGCGAGGCCGTGCCACCACACTGCCGACCTTCCGGCGAGTGCGGCGGTGGGAGCGCTCGCTGCCAGCGCCTTTGCTCTGGTCCGAGCGTTGGCGTCCGGCCGCACGTAGAGCCCTCGGCGAAGTCGTTCCCACTGCCGCCGCGCCACTCGAGTGCACGCTACGTCGCTCGTCACGCCGTGCCGACGGCAGTCGGCAACGTCGATCCAGCCACGGCGGTCGAGCAGGCGCTCGAGTTCCACGATCCCCATCCGTCGAGGGTGCGGTGGCGGCATGGCCGCGCGGCGGCCGAACGGCGAGGCTGTGGACCGGCGGGTGTGGAGCGTTAGCCGGCGTGGGCGCCGGATATCGCTCCACACCAGGGCCAGCTGGGCGCGGCGCCTACGATCGTCGGCGTGAGGTTCACCAAGGGACACGGCACGGCGAACGACTTCGTGCTCATCGACGACGTCGACGGCCGGCTGGCGCTCACCGACGCCGCGGTTGCCGCGATCTGCGACCGCCGTCGCGGCGTCGGCGCCGACGGCATCCTGCGGGTGGTCCGCACGAGGTACGTCGAGGGCTGGGCGCAGGACGCCGACTCAGCCGAGTGGTTCATGGACTACCGCAACGCCGACGGCGGGGCGGTCGAGATGTGCGGCAACGGCATCCGGGTCTTCGCCCGCTACCTCGCGGACCGTGGGCTCGTCACCGGCAGCGAGCTCAGCATCGGCACGCGCGACGGCGTGAAGACGGTCTGGCTCACCGACGGCGGCCAGGTCACCGTCGACATGGGCCAGGCACGCGACACCGAGCTGCTGCCCGACGACGGCGTCTTCGTCTCCATGGGCAACCCGCACGTCGTGCTCTTCGCCGACGACCTCGCCACCGCACCGGTCGAGGAGGTCGGCCGGCGGATCGAGCAGGAGTGGGACGGCGGCACCAACGTCGAGTTCGTCCGCGTAGTCGACCGCTCCGCGATCGGCATGCGGGTCTGGGAGCGCGGCGTCGGCGAGACGATGTCCTGCGGCACCGGCGCCTGCGCCAGCGCGGTCGCAGCCAGCCTGCGCGGCTACGCCGACCGCATCGTCGACGTATCGCTGCCGGGCGGCACGCTGGCCGTCGAGTGGACCGAGTCAGGCGCCGTCCTGCTCACGGGTCCCGCAGTCCTGGCGTACGACGGGGAGCTCCGACCCGAGTGGCTGTCCGCGACCGACCTCACCATCGCCGATCGCGAAGCAGAGAAGGAGAACGCATGACCGTCACGCCCGAAGAGGTCAGCGCGGCCGTCAAGAACGACATCGCGCGGCTCGGTGGCGGCTTCATGCTGAGCGACCAGGCGAAGGCCGCGGCGATGAGCGCGGGCACCGGCGGCTGGGCGCTCTACATGCTCGGCCGCGGCGGTGTCCTCGGCGAGGTGCACCCCGACGTCGTCGTCTCGGCGTTCCACTTCTTCCCGCCCGAGAGCGTGCACAAGGGCTGGACCAAGGCGCGGGCGATCATCACGCCGGCCGGCGCGGTCGGGCTCTTCACCGGCGCCTGTCACGAGTGGGGCCGCCGGCACCTGGCCGAGGCCAAGGAGCTCGACCGCTTGGCGGTGCTGCTCGAGAAGGCGATGCAGGGTGCGCCGGTCGCCGGGGCGCCGCTCTTCGCCGGGTGGCGCGCCGTGCCGCTGCCGGACGACGCCCCCGCCCGCGTCACGCAGCTCGCGCATGTGCTCCGCGAGTACCGCGGCGGCATCCACGGCGTCTGCTGTCTCGCCGCCGGCCTCACCCCCCTCGAGTCGGTGCTCACGTCCGGGGGAGAGGGCAACGCGAAGTTCTTCGGGTGGGCTGAGCCGTTTCCGGACGTGGCACATCTGAAGCCGACCCGCGACTACGCCGAGGCGATCACCGACTCCCGGGCCGCAGCCCCGTGGGCGGCGCTCGACGACGCCGAGCGCGCCGAGCTGCTCCCGCTCCTGGCCGCCGCCAGCGAGTGCGCCTTCGTCTCGATGTCCACGCCGGTCTGACCGAGGGACAAACCCAGGTGTACGCCGTACCGCGGGGTGGGATCATGAAGGCAGATGACTGACCACCGCGGCTACGAGCCGAAAGAGGACGTCGAACCCACGGAAGGCGGGTTCGAGTTCCACGACATCGAGGGCGACGGCTACGACCTCGAGGACCGCCAGGCGCTCCGCCGGGTCGCCGGGCTCAGGACCGACCTCGAGGACATCAGCGAGGTCGAGTACCGCCAGCTCCGGCTCGAGCGGGTCGTCCTCGTCGGCGTGTGGACCGAGGGCAACAGCGACGACGCCGACAACTCCCTGGCCGAGCTGGCGGCACTCGCCGAGACCGCGGGCTCCGAGGTCCTCGACGCGCTGCTGCAGCGGAGAGGCCGGCCCGACCCGGCGACGTTCGTCGGCTCCGGCAAGGCCATCGAGCTGCGCGACGTCATCCTCGCGACCGGCGCCGACACGCTGATCTGCGACGGCGAGCTGAGCCCCGGCCAGCTGCGCAAGCTCGAGGACATCGTCAAGGTGAAGGTCATCGACCGCACCGCGCTGATCCTCGACATCTTCGCCCAGCACGCGACCAGCAAGGAGGGCAAGGCGCAGGTCGAGCTGGCGCAGATGTCCTACATGCTGCCGCGGCTGCGCGGCTGGGGTGAGTCGATGTCCCGCCAGGCCGGCGGTCGCGTCGCCGGCGGCGGCGGCATCGGCACGCGCGGCCCCGGCGAGACGAAGATCGAGACCGACCGCCGTCGCCTGCGCAACCGCATGAGCAAGCTCCGCAAGGAGATCAAGGCGATGAGCACCGTGCGCGACACCAAGCGCCAGGAGCGCAAGCGCAACCTCGTGCCGAGCGTCGCGATCGCCGGCTACACCAACGCCGGCAAGTCCAGCCTGCTCAACCGGCTCACCGGCGCCGGCGTGCTCGTCGAGAACGCGCTCTTCGCCACCCTCGACCCGACGGTACGACGGTCGACGCTCCCTGACGGCCGGACCTTCACCCTCACCGACACCGTCGGCTTCGTCCGGCACCTGCCGCACCAGCTGGTCGAGGCGTTCAAGAGCACGCTCGAGGAGATCAGCCAGGCCGACCTGATCCTGCACGTCGTCGACGGCAGCCACCCCGACCCGGAGTCGCAGATCGCGGCGGTGCGCGAGGTCTTCGGCGAGATCGGCGCGCGCGGCGTCCGCGAGGTCATCGTCGTCAACAAGGTCGACGCGGCCGACGAGGTGGTGCTGGGACGCCTGCGGAGGGTCGAGCGCAATGCGGTCTTCGTCAGCGCCAAGACCGGCGAGGGCCTCGACGAGCTGGTCGGGGCGATCGAGAACGACCTGCCTCGCCCGCTGGTCGAGATCGACGTCCTGCTGCCGTACAGCCGCGGCGACCTGGTCAGCCGGCTGCACACCGATGCCGAGCTGATCGGCGAGGAGCACACCGGCGAGGGCACCCGGGTGAAGGCCCGGGTGGCGCCGGCGCTGGCCGCCGAGCTCTCGGCGTACGCCGTCGAGCAGGTCTAGGTCCGACTAGGCGATCAGCCGTGCGGGAATAGGCCGTTCGCCGCAGGCGCTCGACGGCCCGGATCGTCGATAATGACCAGGTGATCCAGCTCTCTCCGACGCATCGACGCTACGCGCGCGACCTCGTCTTCGCCGTGCTGATGCTCGGCGGGCTCCTCGGCATCGCGCTGTGGACCGACTACCCGGCCGTCCAGCACCTCTGCCTCGCGGTCGCCGGGCTCACCGCCGGCCTGTCCGCGATGAGCGTCGTACGCCGGGACAACATCGTCCGGCGGGTCCCGGGCGCGCTGCTCTTCGGCGCGGCCCTGGCCTGGACCGTGGGGGAGCTGGTCGAGGCGGCCCGGCTGCTCGCCGGCGCAGCGGTCCGCATCCCCTCGATCGCCGACGCCGGCCACTTCGGCGCCGAGGCCCTCGTCGTCGCGAGCCTGCTCACGATGGTCGGCGTGCGCCGTGGCCTGCTCCCGGTCGTCAGCGCGGTCCTCGACAGCCTGCTCATCGCCGGCTCGGTCTTCGCGGCGTCCTGGGTGCTGGTGCTGGGTCCGGCGTACCGCGCCAGCGAGGACGGCGCCGTCTCCCAGCTCGCCGTCGTCGGCTACCCGGTCGTCGCGCTCATCACCGGCACCGTCGCGCTGTACGCCGTCCTGGCCGGACGCCGCGGCCGCCGCGTGTCGCTGCCGTCGATCGTGCTGGTCGGCACCGGCGCCCTGCTGCTCGCCGTGTCCGACAGCTCGTGGGCCGCGCTGATCGCCGCCGAAACGCGCGAGCCGTCCGCCGGCGTCCTCGTCGGCTGGTACCTCGCCTTCCTCACCTTCCTCGCCGCCGCCCGTCACCCGCGGGCCGGCACCGCGAGCACCCGCATCGGCGACGACGCGGAGATCCGGCCAACCGCGCTCGGCACGATGCTGCCGTTCCTGTCGCTGCTCGTCGCGGTCGGCTTCGGCATCGCCGAGGTGGTGCGGCTGGGTCACTCGACCGTGTTCATCAGCGCCGTCGGCGCGGCGCTGCTGGTCATCTGCACGCTGCGGCTGCTGATCTTCGTGTCGGAGACCGACCGCTTCGCCACCGACCTCGAGGACCGCGTCAACGCGCGGACCGCCGAGATCCAGGTGCGCGAGGAGCGGTTCCGTGCCCTGGTCGCGCACTCCAGCGACGTCACCACGGTCATCACTGTCGACGGCCTCATCACCTACCAGAGTCCTGCGGTCGGCCGCGTCCTCGGCCTCGGCGCGCACGAGCTGGTCGGGCGCCCGATCACCACGCTCATCCACGAGCAGGACCACGGCCGATTCCAGTCGCTGCTGCAGCGCGTGCGCGACGAGCCCGACCTGCCGATCGTGGTCGAGCTGCGCATGGCGCACAGTGCGGGCGGCCACCGCATCACCGAGACGACGATGACCAACCTGCTGCGCGAGCGGAGCGTCCGCGGTGTGGTCCTCAACTCGCGCGACATCACCGAGCGCCGTCAGCTCGAGCGCGCACTGCAGCACCAGACGATGCACGACTCGCTCACCGGGCTGCCCAACCGGGCCATGTTCGCCGAGCAGCTCGGCAAGGCGCTCTCGAGCAGCCGCTCGGGGTCGGGCCTGCTCGCCGTCGTGGTGCTCGGCCTGACCGACCTGCACCGGCTCAACGACACCCACGGCCACGAGTACGGCGACACCGTCATCCGCGCGATCGCCATGCACCTGCGCCAGGAGGCCGGCGGGCACAACCAGGTGGCCCGGCTCGGCGGCGAGTTCGGCGTGCTGCTGCACGACGTCGGCTCCCGCGACGACCTCGCGACGTCGATCGAGTGGCTGCTCCAGGTCGTCCGCTCGGTGGAGGTCGAAGGGGTCGCCGTACCGCTGACCGTCACCGCCGGCGCTGCCATGGCGCGCCCCGGCGACAACCCGGAGGACCTCCTGCGGGACGCCGCGCTGGCGCTGCAGCGCGCGAAGGCGGAGCGGCCCGGCGGCTGGTCGGTGTTCGACCCGGGCTCGCAGGCGCCGGTCGCCGACGCGCAGCACGGTCTCGAGGCCGACCTGCGCGGCGCTGTCGCGCGCGACGAGCTGGTGCTGCACTACCAGCCGACGGTCGAGCTCGCGACCGGGCGGATCGTCGGCGTCGAGGCGCTGGTGCAGTGGGCCCACCCGACCCGCGGGCTGCTGGCGCCGATGACCTTCATGCCGATCGCCGAGGAGACCGGGCTGATCCTCGAGATCGGCTCGTGGCTGCTGCAGTCGGCCTGTGCGCAGGGCGCCCAGTGGCAGCGGCGCTACGGCGCGGCCGGCACGCCGTCGCTGGAGATCTACGTCAACCTCTCGGGCCGCCAGCTCCAGGACTCGTCGCTCGCCCGCAGCGTCGCGTGGCAGGTCAACGCATCGGAGATCGACGCCGGCAGCCTGGTCCTGGAGATGAGCGAGAGCCTGCTGGTCGAGGACGACGCGGCCACCATGGACCTGCTGGTCACGCTGCGCGCGATGGGGGTGCGGCTGGCCATCGACGACTTCGGCACCGGCTACACGTCGCTGTCGTTCCTGCACCGGCTGCCGGTGGACATCCTCAAGATCGACCGGTCCTTCGTGGAGATCCTCGGCCGGGGCACCGAGGACGAGTCGACCGAGCTGGCCCGCACCGTCATCCAGCTCGGCCGCTCGCTCGGCATGCAGACCGTGGCCGAGGGCGTCGAGACCCACGAGCAGCTGCGCGCGCTGCTGGAGAACCGCTGCCAGCACGGCCAGGGCTTCCTGTTCCACCGGCCGATGCCGGCCGAGGACCTCGAGCGCGCGCTGGCCACCCAGTTCGCCCTCGGCGCCGCCGGCGAACCCGCCTTCACCCTCTGACCCCCCCAAAATTGCCCGGTCAACCGGCGAGTCAGACCCCCTGACTGCGGCTGGGGGGTCGAGTAGGCCGGTCAAGCACGGCGCCGGCCGGCACGCGTCGTTGGAGATCTCACGAGCGCGGCCCGGTCGGCTCGGGAGTTCCAGCGTTGCCGTCGGCGGCCGCGACGGCGAAGACTCGACCCATGAGCGACTGGCGGGGGATCGGGGTCGCGACGGCCGCGGCGGCACTGCTCGTCGTCGGGGGGACCACCACACCGGCGTACGCCGAGGGCACGGTCGGTCAGGCCTTCCCGGCCGACTTCCCGGTCATCGACGACGCGTCGCTCGGCGTGCCGGTGATCGGCTTCGGCGGCAGCAACGGCCCGGTCACCCACACGCCGGTGATCTTCCTGCACGGCAACAACGACACGCCGTACCCGACGACGTGCAACGGCTCGTACGGCGCGCCGCAGGCGTTCGCGCAGCACTTCGCCGACAGTGGCTACACGACCAGGGAGCTGTGGGGTCTCGGCTACCAGGGCGACCAGTGCGACCTGCTGTCCGACGAGACCCGGCGGGCGAAGGAGCCGCACAGCACCGCGGCCAACGTGGCGGACCTGCGGGCGTTCGTCCACGCGGTGCTCGACTACACCGGCGCGAGCCAGGTGGACGTCGTGGGGCACAGCCTCGGCGCGACGCTGACCCGGGAGTGGATGCGACAGGACCGCGCGTACCCGCTCGTCCGCAGGTTCGTCTCGATCGACGGCCCGCACCACGGCATCGTCAACTGCTCGCCCGACCCGCAGAACTACTACGTCACCCTCGGCTTCACCCCAGACAGCGCGGTGTGCCAGGAGTACGGCACCGACCACACCGAGTTCCTCACCCGGCTCAACGCCGGCGACGAGACGCCGGGGCCCACCGAGTACCTCGCGTTCGTCAACGTCGACGCGTCCTTCGTCTACATCTCGGCCCGGGACGGCGTGCTGCCGGCGGTGCCCGCCCAGGACGCCGAGGGCAACCCGCACGAGTTCGACGACAGCGCGCGGCTGGCCGGCGCGGAGACGGTCGAGATGACCGGGCAGGGCGCGCACGACATGGCGCTGCAGGCCGCGCACACCGGGATCGTCAACTCGCCCAACGTGTGGGCGCGCACGCTGGAGTTCCTCAGCGCGCCGTACGCCGCCCCGGCGCCGACGGCCCGGCCCGCTCCGTCGCCGGCACCGCGCCCCGAGCCGGTGCCGGCGCCGGTGCCGGTCGGACCGCTGCCCGCGACCGGCGCCGACTCGACGCTGCCCGTGATCGGGCTCGCGGCCGGCCTGCTGGCTGCGCGGGGCCGCCGCCGCCGGTGACAGTGCCGCCGGTGAAGGTGCCGGCGGGCGGGGCGGCGAAGGAGTCCGGCGTACGTCGTGTCGCCCTGTCGCCTCGGCCCCCGGAGAGCTCAGCATGCGTCGCAGCACCCAGCGCCGGACCGTCCACCTCGGCCTGCTCGCCGCCGTGGTCGGCGTCGCCGCGCCGATCGCGATCGCCAAGCCGTCGCAGGGCATCGTCTGCACCGGCGCCGAGACGCCGACGCTGAGCTTCGCCAAGCCGACGTTCATCGACCGCAACCGGGCCGGCGGCGAGCCGGTCAGCGTCGTCGCGCAGGACGGCTCGATCACCGTGTCGACCCATGCGGGTACGACGCACGCCTACAAGGACCCGCAGACGGTGGCGCTCGGCTCGAGCGACTTCCTCAACGGCTACACCAACCAGACGCTCAACTGGCGCTCCATCGACGGCGGCAGCTCGTGGCGCTTCGTCGGCACCGGCGGCACGGAGCTCGGCCCGCACTCGCCCACGTCGAGCGGCTTCAGCGACCCCGACCTGTCGATGGACGCGAGCGGCAACCTCTACAACACCGAGATCAACCTGGCCAACGTCGCCGTCTTCGCCAGCCCGGACGACGGCAAGAGCTGGCCGATCGCCAACCCGGTCGCCTCGTCCGGCGACCGCCCGTGGGTCACCGGCGCGGGCGAGGACGAGGTCTACCTCTACATCAACGCGCCGAAGCAGCTGCTGCGCAGCAACGACCGCGGCCTGACGTGGACGATCGTGTCCACCGCGTTCCCGGCCGACGGCAAGCTGCTGGTCGACCCGCTGCACCCCAACGGCGGCCTGATCGGCCCGATCGGCGACGGCGGTGCGGCGATCACCGAGGACGGCGGCGTGACGTGGGAGGCCTATGACACCGCGTTCTCCGCGTCGACGCAGTTCTTCGGGACGATCGCGGTCGACCGGGCCGGCAACATCTACGCCGCGGCGGCCGGCGGCTACCTCGGCGCTGAGGACACCGAGGCCGACGGTCAGGTGGAGTTCAACTACTTCAACCGCGCGACCAAGGAGTGGCTGCCGGAGCCGATCTCGATCCCGATCCCCAAGGGCGACGCGATGTGGCCCTGGCTGATCGCCGGCGACGACGGCCGGGTCGCGGTGATCTGGTACCAGAACTTCGCCGGCGAGCCGACGAAGTTCTACGCCTTCGCCGCGGTGACCAACAACGGCGTCGGCAGCGTCGAGACCTGCCGCGACCGCGGCGGGCGGGTCATGTCGAGCAAGCGGGTGCCGCCGCGCTTCGCGGTCGCCAACGCCAGCGGCCGCCCGATCCACGAGGGGCCGATCTGCCTCGGCGGCACCGGCTGCAACGCGGCGACCGACTTCTCCGCCGGCGACCGGCGCCTCGGCGACTTCTTCACGGTCAACTTCGACCACACCGGGCGGGTCTTCATCGTCTCCGCGGACACGACCCTGCGCGGCACGAACGGCGTACCGAAGATCGTGTCCAACCCGATCTTCATCAAGCAGAAGAGCGGGGCGAGCCTGCTCGCGAAGCCCGATCAGATCCGCCCGTCGCGCTGCCTGTTCCCCCTGACGACCTGCGCCCCGGAGCCCCGCTCCGGCTCCTAGCTGTACTGACCGGACAGGTTGTTGACGCGGTCGATCGGCGCGAGCCCGCCGAGTGATGTGTGGGCTCGGTGATGGTTGTAGGTGTGCAGCCACTTGTCGAGGGCTGCGGCCCGTCGGGCGCTTGAGGTGTAGACGCGGACGTAGGCCCACTCCTCGAGCAGGGTGCGGTTGAAGCGTTCGACCTTGCCGTTGACCTGGGGCCGGTAGGCCGGGATGAGGACGTGCCGGGCGCCGAGTTCGGCTAGGGCTGCCTGGAAGTCGTTCGAGCGGCGGTAGTTCAGCGCGTTGTCGGTCATTACCTCTTCGATAGCGATGCCGACGCGGGCGAAGTCCGCCGCTGCGCGGCGCAGAAAGCCGGCGCAGGAAGGTCCGGTCTCGTCGGCGAGGGTTTCGGAGTAGGCGTAGCGGCTGCGGTCGTCGACGGCGGAGTGGACGTAGTCGTAGCCGATGCGCTGCTTCTTGGAGTGGGCCTTGCGGCGGCCGAGTTCGCTGTCGCGGCCGTGGGCGCGCCACCCACCGCCAGTGCGGATCTTGCCGAGCTTCTTCACGTCGACATGCACCAGCTCGCCCGGCCGGGCGCGCTCATACCGACGGATCACCCGCCCGGTGGGACGGTCCATCCATGCCAGCCGGTTCAGCCGCAGCCGGCACAGCACCTGGTAGACCGTCGAGGACGCCAGGCCGAGCCGGAACCCGATCCGCACCGGGCCGAGCTTCTCGCTCCGGCGAAGCCGCTCCACCCGGGCCTCGAGCCGCGTCGAGACCATCCGCGGCGAGCGGTGCGGGCGGCTCGACCGGTCCTGCAGCCCGTCGACGCCGTCGAGCAGATACCGCTGCCACCACTTCGTCGCGGTCGCACGAGACACGCCCATCTCGTCCGCGACGTGGGCGATCGGCCGGCCATCGCAGATCCGCTCGCACATCGTGAGCCGACCCGCCGGGGTCAAACGGGCATTACGGTGAGCCATGTGAGCCTCCTGGGCTGAAGCGGGGTGTCTAGACAGCCCTCACTTCGCCCGGAGGCTCACTTCATGTCAACAACGTCTGTGGTCAGTACACCTAGCCCCCCGACCCACGCCCGAACGTTGAAGCGATCTGCACCGTTGTGAGCGTGCCGCGCTTCAAGGTTCCGGGGTCGGTCGTGCGGGGAGTCAGCCGACGGTGTGCTTCTCGGCGGCGCGCAGGCGCTTGGCCATGGCGACGAGCAGCTTCTTGTCCAGGCCCGGCGCGGCGGAGAGCACCGACCAGAACTCCTGGTAGCCGAGCAGGATGACCTGCAGATCGGTCGTGGCGGTGACGGTGGCGTTGCGCGGCTCGCGGTCGAGCAGCGCGAGCTCCCCGGCGTAGTCGCCCGCGCCGAGGGTCGCGATGACCTGGCCGTCGCGGGTCACCTCGGCCTCGCCGTCGACGATGATGAAGAACTCGTAGCCGAGGCTGCCCTGCTTGGTCAGCACCTGGCCGGCGGTGAACGCGACGCGCTCGACCTTCTGTGAGATCAGCGCCAGCTCGTCCTTCGTGCACCCCCCGAACAGCGGGATGGCTGCGAGGTGCTCGAGGTCGCTGTCGTGGCGGCGCATGGTGCGTCCTTCCGTCGGTGCTGCTGTTGCGTGGGCTCAGCGTGGCAGGTCGCCGCCCAGCCGACTGTCAGCGACGCGACACCCGTTCGCGCGCAGTCTAGGAGCAAGGGGGCCGCCGCCCTAGCGCTCCTCGGTCACGAGCTCGGTGCGCGCCTCCCGGACCACGATCCGGCGGGTCGACGTGCGCGTCACGGTCTCGGTGATCGGCAGCTCGCCCATCTCCGGCACTTCCACGGTGCCGACCCACGTGGTGGTGACCGTCGCCGTGACGGTGCCGCGGCCCAGGTAGGTGTGGGTGATCGAGTGGTTCGGGTACGGCGCGCCCGGCTGGGCCGTGGTCAGGCTGGTGCCGTCGCCGAAGTCCCAGCGCCAGCTGCTCGGCGTCGCGGTCAGGCTGGCGCTGAATCCGCGGAGCGTCACGCTGATCGTGATCGGCGCCGTGTCGTCGCTCCAGAACACCGTGGGCAGGTTGACCGCGGTGCCGCCGGGTGGCTGCGACTGCAGGCCAGGCGGCGGGAGCGGCAGGTCCTCGAGTCGCTGGGCGGCGAGCTCGGCGATCTGGGCGGGGGTGGTGACCGGCTGGCGCGGGTTGCTGCAGAAGCTGTTGACGACCCGCCACGGCTGGCCCGGCCGCTTGAGGTAGACGTCGACCAGCGTGCCGCCGGTGTCGGCGCAGGCGATGACCGCCCGGGCGCAGTTGACGTCGTTGTCGCCGGTGCCGGGGGAGTTGGCGTCGCAGGCCGGGACGATCTCCCAGCGGCAGTCGGGGCAGGAGTACGCGCCGCCGGATACGTCGTGCGCTCGGCCGTCGCTGCCGGGCACGAAGAGCCCCAGCTCGAATCCGTTGCCGGACGCTGTTCCTGTTGCCCGCCCACCGCACTCGTAGAACTGGCCGCAGCTCTGGTCCGCGCTCGCATCGATTGGACAGAGCAAAGACGCAGCTAGGACGAGAGCAGTCGCACATCGCTGACGGCCCATCGCGCCCCCTCTCGCACGACCTCTACCTCTTCGGATCCGCTTCGCGCGCGCACCTTTGACGTGATTCGGCCGGCCTTGTCGACGACGCGGTACGCGCGCCCGTCGTAGTCGACCTTGACCGAGACGACACCGGGGTACACGTCGAAAGGCTTCGTCGTGCGCACGACGAAGAACGTCTCTCCAACGACCCGGCCCGACGCCCACGTCTCCTCGACCTTCCGAGTAATGCGGGTGCACGCGCAGGTCGGCTTCTGCATCGCGCGGAGCTGTGTCGTGTCGCCCGTCGCGATGGCGTGGTTGATCTCGGCGTAGTAGCTCCGCACGAAGGCCACCGCCTCTGCCGCGATCTGCGCCGTCGTCAGGCTCGGCGTGGGCGAGGCGACCACCGACGTCGGCGTACCGCGGGTGGGGAGTACTGCTGCGCCGCTGGCGTCACCGCCGCAGCCGGCCAGGCCGAGCACGCACGCCATCGCCACGCCGGCAACTCGGGACGGACCCCCCACGTCGGCGATTGTGGGACGAATCCGGGCACCCGGCAACGGGTCCTGTGGACCGCGTGACCAGTGTGAAAGATGTGCCGGCGACGAGGTGGGTTGGAGTGATAGCGCGCTCTACAAGCCGCGCGGTCACTCCAACTCGAGGGCGAGGGGGAGCAGGTCGCGGTGGTCGCTCACCACGTGGTCGGCGTCGGGCTCGCCGGGCGCGGGCGGGTCGTCGAAGACGGCGGTGTAGCGGGCGGTCTGCATGCCGTAGGCGCGGCCGCCGCAGACGTCGGTGCGCCACAGGTCGCCGATGTGCAGAGCTGTCGACGGGTCCGCGATGCCGAGCCCGTCGAGCGCGCAGGCGAACATCTCCGGCCGCGGCTTGCAGCCCCCGACCTCGTCGGAGAACGCCCACACCTGCACGAGGTCGTAGAGCCCGGCCCGCCGGAAAAGCTCGCGGATCACCCGCCCCGGCGAGAAGCCCGAGTCGCAGATCACCGCCACGCCGACGCCGGCGCTTCGCAGGGAGGAGAGCACCTCGACGGCGTACGGCGTGGCCCCGGCGCCGGTGGACAGCGACGCCTCCTCGAAGACCGTGGTCAGCCGCTCTCGCAGCGAGTGGTCGTCGCTGCGTCCATGGCGATCGAGCAGCCAGTCGACGATGTGCCGCGCGACGTAGGACTCCGACCGCAGCCACGCCTCGTGGTGGCGCTGCCAGCCCTCGGTCACCTGCACGCGCGCGTCGGCCTCGGACAGCCCCAGCTCGGCGACCAGCGCCTCGACGCGGATGTGGGCGGCCTCGGTGTCGTCGTACGCCGTGAGCAAGGTGTTCCAGCAGTCGAACGTGACGGCGCTCAGCACACGCAGAACTCGTTGCCCTCGGGGTCGAGCATGACGATCCAGACGCCGCCCATCTCCTCGACCTCGCCGACCTCGGTGGCGCCCAGCGCGATCAGCCGGTCGGCCTCCGCCCGCTCGATCGGCCGGCGCTCCTCGACCGACATGGACGGGCCGCCGCTGTAGCCGAGGTCGAGGTGCAGCCGGTTCTTGCCGGCCTTCGACTCGGGCACCTGCTGGAAGTAGACCCGCGGGCCGGTGCCGGCCGGGTCGACGACGGCGCTGGCGGAGTTCCACTCCGACTCGGGCACGCCCCACGACGCGAGCGCGGCCTCCCAGGTGTCGAACCCGTCGGGCGGGGGCTGCACGACGTAGCCGAGCGCCTCCGCCCAGAACCGCGCCAACGACGCTGGGTCGGCGCAGTCGATCGCGATCTGCAGGCGGTTCACGAGCACCGTCGTACCTCCTCTAGCCGTCAGATCTTGCGCAGCACCGTCACGACGCGGCCGAGGATAACGGCGTCGTCGCCCTCGATCGGCTCGTAGGCCTCGTTGGCCGGCATCAGCCAGGTGTGCCCGGCGCGCCGGCGGTAGGTCTTCACGGTCGCCTCGCCGTCGAGCATCGCGGCGACGATGTCGCCCTGCTCGGCGTTGGGCTGCTGGCGCACGACGACCAGGTCGCCGTCGAAGATGCCCGCGTCGATCATCGAGTCGCCCTTGACGTTGAGCATGAACAGCGTGCCCTCGCCGACCAGCTCGCGGGGGAGCGGGTAGACGTCCTCGATGAGCTGCTCGGCCAGGATCGGGCCGCCGGCCGCGATGGCGCCGACGATCGGGACGTACGCCGGCGTCGGACGCGCGGCCCGGGCCTCGGCCGAGTCGTCCATGCCGGGCTGGCCGGAGAAGATCTCCATCGCGCGCGGCCGGTTGGCGTCGCGGCGGATGTAGCCCTTGCGCACCAGCGTCTCGAGCTGGTGGTGGACGCTGCTCGAGCTGGCCAGCCCGACCGCCTCGCCGATCTCGCGGACGCTCGGCGGGTAGCCGCGCCGCTCGACCGAGTCGCGGATGACCTCGAGCACCCGGCGCTGCCGCGGGGTGAGCCCGGTCTCGTCGGCCGGGCCGTCGGGCAGCTCGGTGACGTCGGCGGCCGGCGTACCGGACGGGGTCTTCACGGACTTCGGCTCGGGCTTCGGCATGGGGGGCGTCCTCCTGCTCGCACGGGTGTTCGATCGGCACGGTAGCGGGGTCGGGCGCCGGAATCAAACATCTGTTCGACATTTTCTGGTCAAAGGCTGGATTCGGCGTCCACCCCGGGGTATACATCGCACAGACGTTCGAACGAACACCCGTTCGTTTCCACCCCTCGAGCGTTTTGTCAGACCCGGGAGCCAGCATGACCGCCATGACCTACCAGCGCCCCTTCCCCGCCTCGACCGGCCCCGCGACCGCGCCCGCCCGCCTCACCCGGCGCGGCCGCATCGTCGTGGTGCTGGTGCTGGCGACGCTGACGCTCATCGCGTTCTCGCTCGGCCGGGCGTCGAGCTCCGACGCCTCGCGCGGCTCGGGTCGGCCGGCTTCCCCGCGGCCGACCACGGTCGTGCAGCCCGGCGACACGCTGTGGTCGATCTCGCGGCGGATCGCGCCCGGCGCCGACCCGCGGGTCATGGTGTCGCGCCTGACCGAGCTCAACGACCTCGGTGGCCGCGCCATCCAGGCCGGCGAGAAGCTCACGCTGCCCTACTCCGGGTAGCTCCCGGTGACCGTGCGTGACCTGTCGACCTGAGGTCGACGAAACACGCACACCCCACGATGCTGGGGGCATGCGACGCGACGAGGCACGGGCCATCGCCGAGGCGACCGCGGGCGGCATCACCGCTCTGGTGGGCGCCGTCGAGGGCGTGCAGCGCGCGGTGACCAAGCGCGCCTATGGCGTCGTTGGACCGGTCGCCGTCGTACCCCGGGTCGCGCAGCAGGCGATGACCGCCGGCGTGTACGCCGCCGTGCGCGGCGCCACCCGAGCCGCCGGGATCGCCGCCGGCAAGGTCGCCGAGTCGCGCTGCGACGAGACCGCGCCGGCGCTCGAGGAGTCCAAGACCGCGAAGCTCGTCGGCTGGCTCAACTGCGCCTTCGGCGACGCGCTGGCCGAGGCGCGCAGCCCGCTGGCCGCGCAGATGTCGGTGCGCGTCGACGCCTGCGCCGTGCTGACGACCGCCGAGTGCCTCGCGGTGAGCTTCCCGGACGCAGGCGGGCGAGTGGTCGTCTTCCTGCACGGACTCGCTGGGACAGAGGCGGTCTGGGGCGCGCCGTCGTACGGCGAGCGCCTCACCGAGGACGTCGACGACGTCACGGCGGTGCATGTCCGCTACAACACCGGCCGGCACATCAGCGACAACGGGCACGACCTCACCGCGCTGCTCGACGAGCTGGTCACGCACTGGCCGACGACCGTCACGCAGCTGGTGCTGGTCGGCCACTCGATGGGCGGGCTGGTGATCCGCAGCGCGTGTCATTACGCCGACGGGTCCGGGCACACCTGGCCCAAGCTGGTCACCGACATCGTGTCGCTCGGCTCACCGCACCGCGGCGCGCCGCTCGAGCGCGCGACCAACGTCATCACCGCCGCGCTGGGCCGGCTGCCCGAGATCGCGCCGCTGGCCAAGCTGGTCGACCGGCGCAGCGCCGGCGTCAAGGACCTGCGCTACGGCTACCTGCTCGACGACGACTGGTCCGGCTATGACGCCGACGAGGTCGGGATCGACCGCGGCGCCGACGTACCGCTGCATCCGACTGCGCGCCAGCACTTCGTCGCCGCGACGCTGACCGTGAAGCCCGACGGGCGGCTCGGCTCGCTGGTCGGCGACCTGCTGGTGCTGCCCGCCTCCGCGCACGGCCAGGCCCGCGACGGCCGGCGTACGTCGTTCCCGATCGAGCGGACCCGCCACGTCGGCGGCGCCCACCACCTCGCCCTGCTGCGCCACGAGCAGGTCTACGCCCTGCTCCACGAGATCCTCGCCACCTGACCCCCCCTAACGAGATGGGTGGGGTTGGTTGAACGGATCGGGCCGCTCGCGCATCTCAGCCTCGGCACACTGGCGAGGAGGGGCGGGGCATGGTCGAGCTGGCGGGGGTGTCGATGGCCGGTCGCGCGTCCGGCGCGCCACGACTCGCCGGCATGTCCGCGGCCCGCACGGCGGCGTACGTCGAGTGCTTCGAGACCCACTTCGACCGGGTCGCCGGCTACTGCGCCACCATCACCGGCGACCGGCACCTCGGCGCGGAGATCGCGCAGGAGTCGTTCGCGCGGCTCTTCGCCAAGTGGGTCGGCGTCCGCGACCCGAAGGCCTACGTCTACCTCGTCGCCACCAACCTCGCGCGTGAGCGGTGGCGGCGCCTCGCCGTCGAGCGCAGCGCGTACGCCGACCTCGTCGCGCGCGCTGCGTCGGTGGCATCACCGCCGGATGTGGACCTGCGCGACATGGTCGAGCGGCTGCCGGCCCGGCAGCGCGAGGCCACCCTGCTCCGCTACTACGCCGACCTGCCGATCGCCGACGTCGCCGCGCTGATGTCGCTGCCCGACGGCACCGTGAAACGACTGCTGCACGAGGCGCGCACCGCGCTCGGGCTGGCCCTGGGAGACGACCGATGAGCACACCGCAGCTGCCCGACCCGATCCGGTCGGTGCCCGCCGCACCGGGCACCCTCGACGCGGTGCTCGCGGCCGCGCGGGCCAAGCGGCTGCGCCGGCTGCAGTTCGTCGGCGGCACCGGCGCGGCGGTGCTGCTCGCCACCGTCCTCGCGGTCAACCTCGGCGGCGGCGCCCCCACCGACTCCCTCGGCGTCACGGACGGCGGCGATACGGCGGTCGTCGACTCGCCCCCGGCCTCGTTGCCGCAGGACAACGAGTCGGCGCCCGGCTGCGCTATGCAGTCGGACGGCGCCGTCAGCTGCGGTCGCGAGGACGCCGATCCCGAACCGCCCACTTCGCCAAGCGCCGAGCCGGGGCACTCCGGCGGCGCCGACCCGGGGCCGGGCGAGCCGACGCCAACTCCGCGGCCGAAGCCGACCACGACGTACACGCCGTACCCGACGCCGCACCCGTCCGACCCGGGGCCGGAGCCGCAGCCGACGAAGCCGGCCGAGCCGACGTACAGCCCGCGCCCGCAGCCGACGACGACCGCCGAGCCGAGCCAGGACGCGCGCGGCGAGATGCGCCGTACGTACGTCGAGGGCACGACCCAGTGCAAGGACGGCGCCGAGTGGTGCGCCGACGCGCTGCCGACGCCGGCCGGCCGGCCGCTGGAGCTCACGGTGCGCGCCTGCCGCGACGCCGACGCCGGTCCCGGCCAGCTCGAGACAGGCCCGCCCGGCGCCGACTTCGAGGTGTACGACGGCGAGGGCATGGTGTGGCGCTGGTCGAGCGGCCAGGCGTTCCCGGCCGTGATGATGAGCCTCGACGTGCAGCCCGGCGACTGCCTGCAGTGGGCGACCACGTGGCAGGGCGTCGACGACGCCAACCACCGGCTCGCCGCCGGCCGCTACGACGGCGTCGCCTACGTGACGGCCGAGCCGGTCCGCGCCCCGATGAAGTTCGTCATCACGCTGTCCTGACCGCTCGGCCGGGAGGGACGCAGCCCGCTGCGCCGAAGTCAGCAGGATGCGCTTCCTCGCCCAGACCTCCGCGCGCCGTCGTACCGCCGTCGCGCTCGCCGCCATCGCGGTCGCGGCCACCGTCTCGCCGGTCGCGGCGCACCCGCTGCACGGCACCGCGGTGTCCGGGCCGCGGGGCGTCGGCTACGACGTCGCCCAGCTGCTCCCGATCGACGTGCCCGGCATGGCGCCGATCGAGGACACCCCGCCGAGCTCGACCGCCAGCCGCTACGACTACGCGATCCCGCGGTCGACCGTCGACCGGCGCGACGAGGTCGACGACGGCCGGCTGGTCCACGTCGTCTACTACCTGCCCGCCGACAAGCCCGACGAGGGCCTCGACATCAGCGGCGTCATCGACGTCTCCGTCGCCGCGCAGCAGAAGTGGATCGCGACGCAGACCGGCGGTCGCACGTGGCGCTTCGACACCTTCGCGTTCGACTCGCCGAGCGGACGGCAGACGGCGTACGACGTCACGTTCTTCCGCTCGCAGCTCACGTCGTCGCAGGTGAGCAGCGTGCAGGGCATCGACGAGGACCTGATCACCGCCGGTCTCGTGCAGGCCGGCAAGCGCTACCTCATCTACGCCGCCGTCGAGTCCGGCAACGTCTGCGGCGAGGCCTACTACCCGCTCGGGTCGCCGACCAACTCCGCGGCCGACGGTCAGTTCGCGGCGGTCTACCTCGACGCGTCACCCGGCTGCGCGGCCCGCGACTTCGCGTCGTCCGTCGACTCCGCCGGCATGGTCGAGACCATCGCGCAGCAGGAGATCATGCACAACGACGGCGTCGTGCCGATGACCGCGCTGCACCAGTGCGTCCCCGGCTACTGGCACGTGTGCACGGCCGGGCTCGCCGAGGTCAACCTCGACCCGGAGCGGTTCGACATCCTCTTCCCGTACGTCGGCGTACCGCTGCGCGACAAGGTCCTCGACATCGGCCACGACGACTACTACCTCGCGCCGACGACGCTGCGCGACCTCACCGACAGCCCGTTCCTGACGAGCTGAGCCGGGCACACGCGCAACGAAGCAGCGGCGCGGGGGAGAGGTCCCACGCCGCTGCTCCGATGCCGGGGAAGGCCTGTCAGACGGTGGCGGTACGACGTGCGCCGGCCAGGCTGACGCCGAGCAGCGCGACCGAGCTGGCGAAGTGCAGGCCGTTGTCGGCCGAGTTGAGCGCGAGGATGTTCGCCGAGCTGTTCAGGATGAAGAGGCCGAGGACGCCGACCAGCAGGTACGTCGCGCCGACCGAGCCGTTGATCGCGCGGGCCGCCATCTCGCTGTTGCGGGCGGCGAGGATGAGCGTCACGCCGATGGCGAGGTGCACGACGTTGTGCAGCGGGTTGACCTCGAAGATGCCGAGCAGGTCCTTGCCGGTCGTCGATGCGAAGCCGACGCCGCTGGTGACCGCGAAGCCGAGCAGCCCGACGAGGACGTAGACCGCGCCGAAAACGGTGCCGAGCATGCGGTTGGGCGTCGAGGTGACGCCGGAGTCGTTCAGTGCCATGGGAGACCTCCAGGAGTGGGTGACCGGCGTACGCCGTGGTTGCCTGGTTTTCGCATCAGGCCGCCGGTCGGTTCACCCGCGGGCCGTAGAGTGCCGAGCCATGCGATGCCCGTTCTGCCGCCACCCCGACTCGCGCGTCGTCGACAGCCGCGAGGTCGACGAGGGCACCGCGATCCGCCGCCGCCGATCGTGCCCGGAGTGCGAGCGCCGCTTCACGACGCTCGAGACCGCGAGCCTGCAGGTCGTGAAGCGCAACGGCACCAAGGAGGCGTTCTCCCGCGCCAACGTCATCAACGGCGTACGCCGTGCCTGCAAGGGCCGCCCGGTCGACGACGACCAGCTCGCGGCGCTGGCCCAGCAGGTCGAGGAGCACGTGCGGCTCTCCGGATCAGCGGAGATCCCGAGCGGCGACATCGGGCTGGCCATCCTCGGCCCGCTGCGCGAGCTCGACGAGGTGGCCTACCTGCGCTTCGCCAGCGTGTACCGCGGCTTCGACTCCCTCGCCGACTTCGAGCGCGAGGTCGCCGGCCTCAAGGCGTCACGCCCGGACACCCCCTAACGGGGCAGCCGGTCAGC
Source organism: uncultured Actinomycetota bacterium (assembly GCA_963765815.1). Lineage (GTDB taxonomy): Bacteria > Actinomycetota > Actinomycetes > BP-191 > BP-191 > DATLNF01. The sequence continues at coordinate 214,917 of CAVXXT010000005.1, forward strand.
GGGTGGCGGAGACGACCAGGAGCTCGCAGGGTCCGACGAAGCCGTCGGCGGTCTCGAACTGCTGCAGCTCGCTGGCGACCTCGCCCCAGGCGTCCTCGCGCTCGTCGGGGGAGAGCCCGCTGAGCATCTGGTGCAGCGCGCCGAAGGACTCCTTCTCGAACCGCAGGCACTCCGCCGCGGACGTCATCAGCAGTGGCGCGTCGACCGCCTCGACCACGATGTCGACGAAGCCCGCGTTGGCGAGCGCCCCCTCTGCGACACCCGGCGCGCCGAGGCTGAACGGCCCGGGGAGACCGGCGGCCGGCGCGGGGAGACCGGCCCGTCGGCGGATGATCGAGACCGGCACCGAGAAGAAGCCGTTGCGGTCCGGCGTGGAGTAGACGACCGCGGAGACCCGGCCGCCAGGACGGAGCGCGGCGTGGATCCCGGCGAGCGCGCGCGGCTGGTCGGGCAGGTAGATGAGTCCGAGGCGGGAGATCGCGGCGTCGAAGCTGCCGTCGGCGAGCGGCCCGAGGTTCTCCGCGTCGGCCTCGGCCGTCTCGACGTTGGTCAGGCCCTCGCCGGTCGCCTGCTTCGCGGCGTAGGTGAGGATCGTCGGCGAGATGTCGGTCGCGACCACCCGACCGTCGGTCCCGGCCCGGCGGGCGGCGGCCAGGCTCTGGCCGCCTGCGCCGGCGGCGACGTCGAGCACCGACGAGCCTGCACCCACGCCGGCGCCGTCGAGCATCCGGTCGGTGGCCTCACCGAGCCAGGTCTCGAGGGTGGGTCCCCAGCGGTGCCACGCCTCCGCGGTGTCCTCCCACTGCTGGCGGGTCGTCGACTTGTACTGCTGCGGGTCGAACGTCATGTGACGCTCCTCTCGTCGGCCGGGACGATATCCGCGCCGTCCTCCGTCGTGCGGCGGGTGGCACGATGGGTGGCCGATGAGCCTCTACTCCCGTATCCCGGCCGACCCGACGCCGGACGCTGTGCTGGAAGCGTTCCTCACCTGGGTCGGCGAGCAGGGCCTGACGCCGTACGCCGCGCAGGACGAAGCGCTGATCGAGGTCGCTCCGGCAGCACGTGATCCTCAGCACGCCGACCGGCAGCGGCAAGAGCCTGGTCGCGCTCGGCGCGCACTTCGCCGCGCTGCCGCGCGGTCGGCGCAGCTACTACACCGCGCCGATCAAGGCGCTGGTGAGCGAGAAGTTCTTCGCGCTGTGCGACGATGTTCGGCGCCGACAACGTCGGGATGATGACCGGCGACGCGAGCGTCAACCCGACGCGCCGATCATCTGCTGCACCGCCGAGGTGCTCGCCAACATGGCGCTGCGCGCGCGGCGCGGAGGCCGACGTCGGCGCGTCGTGATGGACGAGTTCCACTACTACGCCGAGCCCGACCGCGGCTGGGCCTGGCAGGTGCCGCTGCTCGAGCTGCCCTACGCGCAGTTCCTGCTGATGTCGGCGACGCTCGGCGACGTCACGCGCTTCGAGGAAGACCTCACCCGGCGTACCGGGCGCGCGACGGTCGCGGTCGTCAGCGCGGCGAGCGGCCGGTGCCGCTGCACTACTCGCTACGTCTCGACGCCGCTGCACGAGACGATCGAGGAGCTGCTCGCCACCAAGCGCGCGCCGGTCTACGTCGTGCACTTCACCCAGGCGTCGGCGGTGGAGCGGGCGCAGGCGCTGATGAGCGTCAACGTCTGCACCCGCGAGGAGAAGGCCGCGATCGCCGAGCTGATCGGCGGGTTCCGCTTCACCACGGGCTTCGGGCAGACGCTGTCGCGGCTGGTGCGGCACGGCATCGGCGTGCACCACGCCGGGATGCTGCCGAAGTACCGGCGGCTGGTGGAGCTGCTCGCGCAGGCCGGCTACCTCAAGGTGATCTGCGGCACCGACACCCTCGGCGTCGGCATCAACGTGCCGATCCGCACGGTCCTGTTCACCGCCCTCACCAAGTACGACGGCGACCGCAGACCCGGCACCTCAGGGCCCGCGAGTTCCACCAGATCGCCGGCCGCGCCGGACGCGCCGGTTTCGACACCGCCGGCACGTCGTCGTCCAGGCTCCCGACCACGTCGTCGAGAACAGCAGGCGCTGGCCAAGGCCGGCGACGACCCGAAGAAGCGCCGCAAGGTGGTGCGCAAGAAGCCGCCCGAGGGCTTCGTGTCGTGGGGCGAGCCGACGTTCGAGCGGCTGGTGGCCGCCGAGCCCGAGACGCTCACGTCGAGCTTGCGGGTGACGCCACGCGATGGTGCTCAACGTGCTCGACCGGCCGGGCGACGCTTTCGCGGCGATGCGCGCAGCTGCTCGACGACAACCACGAGCCGCGACGCGCCGCAGCAGCCGCTCATCCGCCGGGCGATCGCGATCTACCGGGCGCTGCTGGCCGCCGGCGTGGTCGAACGGCTCGACGGAGCCCGACGACCGGGCCGCACGGTCCGGCTCACCGTCGACCTGCAGCCCGACTTCGCCCTCAACCAGCCGCTGTCGCCGTTCGCGCTCGCGGCCTTCGAGCTGCTCGACCGGGAGTCGCCGACGCTACGCGCTCGACGTCGTGTCGGTGGTCGAGGCGACCCTCGACAACCCGCGGCAGGTGCTCGACGGCGCAGCGCAGCAAGGCCCGCGGCGAGGCGGTCGCCGAGATGAAGGCCGACGGCATCGAGTACGAGGAGCGGATGGAGCTGCTCGAGGAGGTCACGCTACCCGAAGCCGCTCGCGAGGAGCTGCTCGACGGCGGCGTACGAGATCTACCGGCGCGGCCACCCGTGGGTCGGCGACTTCGCGCTCGCGCCCAAGTCGGTGGTGCGCGACATGTGCGAGCAGGCGATGACCTTCGTCGAGTACGTCGGCTACTACGGGCTGGCGCGGTCCGAGGGACTGGTGCTGCGCTACCTCGCCGACGCCTACAAGGCACTGCGCCAGACGGTCCCGGACGAGCGCAAGACCGAGGAGCTGGAGGACCTCATCGAGTGGCTGGGCGAGCTGGTGCGGCAGGTCGACTCCAGCCTGCTCGACGAGTGGGAGAAGCTGCGTCGACCCGACGCCGACGGGAGCCGGTCGGCCGTCGCGACGGCGGGCCGTCGACGCGCGCCGCCGCCGGTGACGCCAACGTGCGCGCCTTCCGGGTGATGGTGCGCAACGCGCTGTTCCGCCGGGTCGAGCTGGCCGCGCTGCGCGGTACTGGTCGACCTCGGCGAGCTCGACGGCGACGCGCGGCTGGACGCCGGCCGCGTGGGCGGAGGCGCTGCGCCGTACTTGGACGAGCACGCACTTCATCGGCACCGACGCCGATGCGCGCGGCCCGTCGATGCTCATCGATCGACGGGGAGACCGACCGGCGCTGGGGGGTCCGGCAGATCCTCGACGACCCGGCCGGCGACCACGACTGGGGCATCAGCGCCGAGGTCGACCTCGCCGTCAGCGACGAGGCCGGCGAAGCCGTCCTCACGGTGACGTCGGTCAACCAGCTCTACTCGCCACCAAGTCGCGATCTTGGAGTCCGTCCACAGGCGACTTTCCTGTGGACGGACCCCAAGATCACGACCAATTCGGTCCGTGC
>CAVXXT010000006.1:0-52467 GCA_963765815.1 uncultured Actinomycetota bacterium
GGTGGCGGCGACCCAGCCGGTGACGCCGAGCGCGCCGTGGCTCGCCGTGCCGGGCACGGCGGCGCGGAGGAACGGGCGGATCGCCAGGACGTAGAGGCCGACTGAAAGACCGACTCCGGCGAGCAGGGTCACGACGACCTGGCCGACCGCCGCGCCCGGCGACGGTGTCGTCACCACCGGCGTGCGTCCCACGGTGACAAGCACGCCGAGGAAGACCGAGGCGAGGACGAGGTCGCCGTGGGCGAGCTCAGCACCCGGACGAGTCGGTGCACGAGCGTGAAGCCGAGGGCGACCAGGCCGTAGACCGCGCCCTGCGCGAGCCCGGTCAGCACCGCCTGCAGCGCGACCTGCGGATCCATCGGGCCAGAGTAGTGAAGGGACATCCCTGAACTTTTCTCGCTTCGCTCGAAAACTCCAGGGATCAAGGGACAAGGGCAAGAGCGAGGGCTAGCCGAAGGGAAGCGGTGATGCTCCGCTCGACGGGGAGCGAGGCGCGAACGGCGCCGGTCCGCCGCCCTCGCGGCCGATCGCGAGCAGCCAGATCGTCGCGCACTGCTCCTGCGCCAGCATCCGGACGAGGCCGCGCACCTTGCCCTTCTGGAACGGCGCGTCCGCCTCGGTCACCTCGGCGTCGCCGCGGCCGAGCGTGTAGCCGAACTTCGGGAACTCCTTGACGACGTACAGCACGCCCTCGCGCAGCGAGCTCTTGGTCGTGAACTGCACGACGGTCACACCCGTGGTGGTCTTCTCGACCTTGGTGATCGTCGCGTTGGGGGGCTTCGGGATGTCCTCGGGGACCTCGGCCGGCCACACCGCGGGCTTCGCGGGCTTGACGTCGGCGCACGCGGACACCGCCGGGGACGGCGTCGGCGACAACGACGGCTTGGCCTTCGGCGCAGCGGCCTCGCCCGCACAGCCGGCGAGGGCGAGAACCGTCATCACGCTGCCCACCGCTACGCGCGCGACGGCGAAGCGGGCGAAGCCTTCGCGCGACATGGACCGAGTCCGTTCTGGGAGAGGGGACGGGTCCAGCATAAGTCGTGCTGAGCGCGGCAGAGGCAGCACAATCGAGACCATGTCGGACTCGGTCGTGCTGTGAGCGGTGCCGCGATGCCGTGGGCGGCGCCGAGGGCGCACCGCCCGGTGGACGCGACCGTGCCGCTGCCCGGCTCGAAGTCGATGACGGCACGGGCGCTCGTGATCGCCGCGCTGGCCGACGGGGAGAGCGTCGTACGACGGCCCTTGCGCAGCCGCGACACCGAGCTGATGGCCGACGCGGTGCGGGTCCTCGGCGCCGACGTGAGGGACCTGCCACCGGAGAGCTGGGCGGTCACCGGCACGGGCGGGCACCCGCGGCTCGCCGACCACGCGACGATCGAGGTGGGGCTGGCCGGGACGGTGGCGAGGTTCCTGCCGGCGGTGGCAGCGATGGCCGACGGTGACGTGACGTTCGACGGCGACGCGCGGATGCGCGAGCGCCCCATGGCGCCGCTCCTCGCCGCGCTGCGCTCACTCGACGTCGCGGTGTCGGCGCCGGGTGAGCGGCTGCCGATGACGGTGCACGGCACCGGCCAGGTGCGCGGCGGCGACGTCGAGGTCGATGCGAGCGCGTCCAGCCAGCTCGTCTCGGGTCTGCTGCTGTCCGCGCCGTGCTTCACGGACGGCCTGACGGTCCGGCACGTCGGTACGCCGGTGCCCAGCCGGCCGCACCTCGACATGACCGTCGCGATGATGCGGGCGGCCGGCGCCGTCGTCGACGAGCCGGTTCCGGACACCTGGGTGGTCTCCCCCGGCGGCTACCTGGCCGTCGACCTCACGATCGAGCCGGACCTCTCCGGTGCGTCGGCGTTCCTCGCCGCCGCGGTCGCGACCGGCGGCGTCGTGCGTGTCCCGGGCTGGCCCTCGACGACGACCCAGCCGGGTGGGCAGCTGCTGTCGCTGCTCGAGCGGATGGGCGCGAACTCGACGATCGACGACGACGGGCTGGAGCTGCGCGGCGGCGACAGCGTCGTCGGCATCGAGGCGGACCTGCGCGACTGCCCTGAGATGACGCCGGTCATCGCTGCGCTCGCCGCGCTCGCGACGTCGCCGTCGCGGATCACCGGCGTCGCGCACATCCGCGCGCAGGAGACCGACCGCATCCACGCGCTCGCGGTCGAGCTCGGCCGCCTCGGCGCGGCCGTCACCGAGCTGACCGACGGGCTGGAGATCACTCCGGGTCCGCTGCGCGGCGCGGTGCTCCCGGCGTACGACGACCACCGGCTCGCGATGGCCTGGGCGTTGCTCGGCCTGGTCGTCGACGACGTCGTGGTCGACGACATCGCGACGACGTCGAAGACGATGCCAAACTTCCCGCAGATGTGGGCGCGGATGCTCTCGACGGAGCCCTCATGACGCCACGTGGCCTCGACGAGGACGACGTCCGCAGCCGGCCGTCGCCGCGGTCGCGACCGCGCACGCGCACCCGGCCGAAGCACGAGGACGCGGTGTCCGGCCTGGTCCTGTCGGTCGACCGCGGTCGCTTCGGCGTGCTCGTCGACGGCCGGCTCGTCGTCGCGATGCGCGGCGGGGACATGCGGCGTACGCCGGTGGTCGTCGGTGACGACGTCGCCCTGGTCGGCGAGACCAGCGGTGCTGAGGGCGCACTCGCTCGCATCGTGCGGATCGGCGACCGGCGGACGGTGCTCCGCCGCTCACCCGACGACGACGACCCGACCGAGCGGGTGCTCGTCGCCAACGCCGACCAGCTGGTGATCGTGGTCGCCCTCGCCGCCCCGCCGCCGCGACCTCGGCTGATCGACCGGATCCTGGTGGCGGCGTACGACGGCGGTCTCACGCCGCTCCTCTGCCTGACGAAGAGCGACCTCGCCCCGCCGGACGAGCTGCTCGCGCTCTACCGACCGCTCGGCGTCGAGGCGCTGTCGACGAACCCGCGCGAAGGCGACGCCGGCGTCGACGAGCTGCGGTCGAGGCTCACCGGGCGGATGAGCGTGCTGGTCGGGCACAGCGGCGTGGGCAAGTCGACGCTGGTCAACCGGCTGGTGCCGGATGCCTTCCGAGCGACCGGCGAGGTGACGTCTGTCGACCGCGGCCGGCACACCTCGAGCTCGACGGTCGCGCTCCCACTGCCCGAGGGCGGCTGGATCATCGACACCCCCGGCGTGCGGTCGTTCGGCCTCGGGCTGGTCGACCCGGAGCACCTGCTGCGGGCCTTCCCCGACCTCTTCGAGGCAGCGCGCGACTGCTTCCGGCAGTGCACCCACTCAGCGGGTGACGTCGAGTGCGCGATCGACGCGGCGATCACCGCGGGCACGGTCGACGCGTCCCGACTGGCGTCCTGGCGCCGCCTGCTCGACGCCCGCCGCGGCACCGACTCCGACGACGACTAGCCCACCGGCCGTCAACCCCGGGGAGCGTTTCAGTCACCGCAACCCGGTCCGGACCGCACTGCAGTGACTGAATCGCTCCCCGATCGGGATCGCGGTGACGCCGCCCGGGTCGGAGCGCGTCAGGAGACGCGGCCGAGGTCGATGACGGCGTCGACGTCGGCGCGGCGCTGCTCGAGGTCGCGCGCCTCGTCGATCTCGGCCGCGATCCGCTCGTCGTCGCCCATCAGCGCGTCGAGGTCGACGCCGGCCATGTCGAGCACGCCCATGTCGGCGAACGCCTTCTGCACCCGCGGTCCCCACAGCCCGATGTCCTTCACGCACGGCACGATCCGGCTGAACAGGTGCGACCGGAACTGCTTCATCAGCGGCGAGTGGTCGACGAACTCGAGGCACTCGGCGACGTCGTACTGCAAGTTGGTCCAGACCTCCTCGGCCCGGAAGCGGTCGCGCATCAGGTAGCAGGCGTCGACCACGAACTCCTCGCGCTCGTCGAGCTCCTGGCGAGTGAGGTTTGCGTAGTAGTCGCGCAGCGCGAGCCGGCCGAAGGCGACGTGTCGCGCCTCGTCCTGCATGACGTAGGCGAGGATCTGCTTGGGCAGGTCGGCCTGCGCGACGTCGCGCAGGATGCCGAACGCCGCGAGCGCCAGCCCCTCGATCAGCACCTGCATGCCGAGGTAGGGCATGTCCCAGCGGCTGTCGGTGAGCGTGTTGTCGAGCAGCGCCTTGAGGTGCGGGTTGATCGGGTAGACGAGCTGCACCTTCTCCTGCAGGAACCGCGCGTAGGCCTCGGCGTGCCGGGCCTCGTCGATCGTCTGGGTCGCGGCGTAGAACTTCGCGTCGAGGTCGGGGACCGACTCGACGATGCGCGCGGAGCAGATCGCGGCGCCCTGCTCGCCGTGCAGGAACTGGCTGAACTGCCAGGAGATCGAGTGCTGTCGCATCTCGTCGATCTCCCGCGGGTTGAGCTTGGCGTACTGCGCACTGCCGTAGATCGGCAGCATCTCGACCGGCGTGTCGAGCGGGTTGCCCGGCTCGACCGGCAGCGACCAGTCGATGCGCGTCGCCGCGTCCCACTGACTGGCCTTGCCCTTGGCGTAGAGCGCGAGCAGCTTTTCGCGGCCCTCGCCGTACTCCCAGGTGAAGCGCGCCGCGCCGGCCATCGGCACGTCCCACGTCTCTCGCTCGGCCGGCATCGCGTAGACGTCGTGAGTGGACATCGCTATGACCTCCGGGCAGCGGGCGTGAGGATGCGCTCGACGAGTACGGCGACGCGGCCGGCGACGACGTCGGGTGGTTCGGCGGGAAGCACGACGTAGGACATCGCCAGCCGCGTCGTGACCTCGGCGACGAGAGCCGCGTCCGCCTCGTCGAGCTCGGGCCAGCGACGGGTGAAGTAGTCGCAGAGCCGGCCGCGCGCGGTCAGCAGCACCGGCTCGGCCCGCGTCGTCAGCAACGGCAGCAGCCCGTCGTCGCCATGCTCGGTGAGCATCGAGCGGACCAGCGGATCGACGGCGGCCCGCTGCAGGACGTACGCCGTCGCGGCTCGGGCCGCCTCGACCGGGCTGTCCTCGCCGTCCATCGCGGCCTCGTCGCCGTCGAGGAAGCGGGCCAGCTCGCGCAGCGCGAGCTCCCCAGCGAGTCCGTCGCGTGTCCCGAACTCGTTGTAGAGGGTCTGCCGCGATACCCCGGCGGCCGCGGCGACGTCGGCCATCCGTACCCGCGGCCATCCGTCGCGTACGGCGGCGGCGTACGCCGCGTCGAGCAGCTGGTCGCGCACCGATCCCATGGGGCGATGATTTACACGGAAGCGACCTGTGTCAACCAGGGTCAGGTGTAGCTGACGGTCCCGGTCATCCCCGCCCGGTCGTGCCGGTCGACGAAGCAGGCGAAGGCCGGCGCGTCGCCGTCCGGCATGGTGAACGTCAGCCGGCCCGTCTTGCCTGCAGCTACCGCGACGCTTGCCCCGCCGTCCGAGCCGGAGTGACCCGCGTGCTCACCGGACTCAGCGTGCGCGTCGAGGTACGCCGCGTCGCCGATCACCAGCTCGTGGTCGATGCGACCGGTGTTGCTGACGACGAGGACGACCTTCTCCCCCGCCTTCGCGGTGAAGGTCGACGGGGCGAACCGGAGCTCGTCGTTGGCGGTGATCGCGATCTCCCGCGCGGCGCCCGCGGACGACTCCTCCGACCCTGCACACGCCGCCAGCAGCAGCAGGGCGCCGGCCGCCGGAGCGAGTCGGCGCAGGTCGCGCCGGACCGCTACCCGCGCGACAGCGCACCTCGCCGGGACTGGACGACGGAGGCGAGACCCCAGAGGCCGGCGATCGCGAGCAGGACCACACCGGTCGTGCGGTACGGCGCGCGGCCACCGGTCTTCGGCAGGACCGCGAGCTGCTCGCCGCCGGTGCCGACCGCAGGGTCGTCGACGGCGCCGGTCACCGGCGAGGTGCCGGCCGAGCGGAAGGTCACCTTGTCGGCGTTGGGCATGTTCGGCTGCGGCGGCGGGGCCGGCTGCGTCTTCCAGTCGCCCGGCGCGAGCTCGCCGGACTCGGCGCGCGCGAGGTTGCTCGCGATCAGCGCGCTGACCGCGCCGTCACCGCCGCCGACCGGCGACAGCGGCCCGCTGTCGCACGAGTAGAGCGTCTCGATCGCCGGCGGCAGCGAGACGCCGAAGGTGTTGCCGGAGAAGCAGTTCCCGGCGCCGGACGGCGCGCCCAGCGCGATGTCGGCGACGCCGGACCCGGACACCTTGTTGTCGCGGATCTCGTTCCCCGTCGCCGGGTAGAGGTTCCCCGTCGGGGTGCCGCCCGGGCCGAGGCCCGGGATGCCCATTGCCAGGATGCCGAAGTACTCGTGGTCCTCGACCCGGTTGCCGGTGACCACGTCGTCCACGACGCCCATCAGCGCGATGCCGACGCCGTACACCGACGCGAACGCCGGGTCCTTGTACGGCGCGCTGCGGTTCTGGTTGCCGTGCACGAAGTTGTTGGTGATGACGATGTCCTTCTGCGGCGGGTTCTCCTCGGAGTCCAGCGTGTTCGGCGTGATGCCGCCGCCGTAGTTGTCCCACCACTCGGAGTCCTTGAGCACCAGGTGCCCACCCGCGTTGGTGCCGGAGTAGCCGAGGCCGGACAGGGTTGCCTTGATCCGCTGGATCGTCTGCCGGCAGTCGGTGCACTGGCCGATGTAGAAGCCGGAGTCGCGGCTGCCCGACGCCCACGAGTCCTCGAACACCCCGTTGGCCGACGCGAAGCTGTAGATGCCGTAGTCACCGGAGTTGTACGACGTGAGGTAGCGCCCGGCGAAGCCGTCGACGTCGGTCCAGTAGAAGTTGTTCAGCGTCGTGTTGCGCGCCGTCATGTTCTCGACGACGACGTTGTCGGCGTCCTGCACGAGCACGCCCATCGCGCGGGTGAACTCGCCGTCGACGATCACCTTGTTGCGGTCGGTGCCGCGCAGCGTGATGTCCGGCTTGGTGATCTTCACCGACTCCTTGTAGACGCCCGGACTCACCAGCACGAGGTCACCGGGGCGCGCGGCGTCGACGCCCTTCTGGATGGTCGGGTAGGTCTGCGGCACGCGGCGCACCTGCGGACCGGTCGGCGACGGGGTCGCGCCGCCGCGCGGCTTCGGCGCCCCGATGACCGGTCCGCCGGAGCCGACCCGGATCACGCCGGACATGCCGGAGCCGGTCCCGGACGCGTGGTAGGTGCAGTAGTAGAACCAGGTCTGCGCCTTGTCGAACGTCACCCGGAAGGTCGCCCCGGGATCCATGTTGCCGGACTTCTTCGAGTCGTCGCCGGCCGTCACGTTGTGCGGCGAGCGCCCGGTGTTGGTGAAGGTGACCGTCGTCCCGACCGGGACAGAGATGTCCTTCGGGATGAAGACGTTGTCCTTCACGTCGACGGCACGGCTGCCGCTCTGCGCGGTCGCGGGCAGGCTCGCGCCGACCAGCGCAACGCCCGCCATGACCATCGCGATCCGGATCCGCCGGCTCATCGAGTGCTCCCCTCACGTGTGGCGACCCGCAGCCCGCCGCCGACCACCGCGGTGATCGTCAGCAGCGCGAGCCCGATCGCCAGCTCCCGCCCCCCGCCGGTCTTCGGCAGCGCCGAGGCCGACCCGACCGACAGCGTCCCGACCATCCCGGACGTCGCCGTGCCGTGGTAGCGACAGTAGTAGGAGATCGTCCCGGCCTTCGTCGTCGTCCAGCTGTACGACGCGCCCGGCGCGATGTTGCCGGACGCGAACGAGCCGTCGGTCGCCGTGACCTCGTGCGGCGCCTGGCCGCGGTTGGTCCAGGTGACCTTGTCCCCCACCGCGACCGTCGCCGACTTCGGTGAGAACGCGTTCTCGGTCGCCGTCAGCGACACCCCCGAGGCCGCGTGCGCGGCAGCGGTCGTGGCCAGGACGGCGAGCGCCGGCAGGATCAGGCGGGCTCTCATCGGCTGCCTCTCGGGTCGACGGGCGGGGCGAGCGGGCGGAGGAGTCGGTGCACGTGCGCCGCGCCGACGATGAGCATGAGGCCCAGCGCGGCGCTGAGCCAGCCGCTGCGCCGCGCCGACGACGCGCTCGCCGCGGGCCGGACCGACACCTCGGTCGGCGTCGCGGGCGCGGGGAGGAGCGTGCGCTGGTAAGGCAGCGCCTCGTCGTACCCGCCGAGGTAGACGCCGAGCCGGCTGCTCTCCTGCCGGCGCTCGGTCACGGCGGGCGGGACGACACCGGGTCGCCGGGAAGGCCGCGTCGGCGCGAGACCCGCGACGGGTGCGGTGACGCGCGCCGCCTCGATCCGCAGCCCCGGGACGGCCGCGCCGACGTCGCGCAGCAACGTCGTCGCGACGACGTGCACGTCGACCACGCGACCGGGCGCCGTCGCGGTGTCCCAGTCGAAGGCGAAGACGATCTCGCCGACCGGCAGCAGCGGGTACGACGTCGCGACGGGCTGGTCGGCGACGAGGTCGAGCGGGTGCGCCGCGGGCACGACGTACAGCGACACCGACAGCACACCCTCGGGCGCCTGCGCGGTGCCGCCGACATGCCGCACACCGGTCACGGCCGAGCCCGCGACCGGGCTGGTCTGGTCGAGCCAGACGCCGACCGCGAGCGGGTCGGGAGCCTGGGCGAGAGCGCTCGGCGACGAGAGGAGCAGCACCGCTCCCACGACGAGGAGGCCGCGACTCAGCCGGCTCACGCGATCACCTCGCCGACCAGTCGGGCGCGCACGACGAGGCGCTGCTTCGCGCTGTTGCGCGGGTGGCAGGTGGTCAGCGTCAGCACGTGGCGCGACTCATGCGCGACCACGCGCATGTCGTCGGGCGCCACGATGAACGGCGGCACGTCGACGACGTACCGCACCGGACCGAGCGGGGTCTCGAAGAGGATCTCGTCGCCAGGTGCGAGCCGATCGAGGTCGCGGAACGGCGCGCCGTACGTCGTGCGGTGCCCGGCGATGGCGACGTTCCCGCGCTGCCCCGGCAGCGGGGTCTCGGGGTAGTGGCCGGATCCGGCCCGCAGCGCGGACACGGTGATCCCCTGCACGACGACGGTGTCGACGCCGAGCCGCGGGATCCTCATCCGGGTCACCGCGGAGGCGTTGGGCACGATCCCGGCGCGGTACGCCGACGCGAGGCCGGGCCGGCCCAGCTGCGACTCGAGCCGAGGCTGGACGAGGTGCTCGGTCCACGCGTCGGTCGCGAAGGGGTAGCCGACGAGGCCTGCGCCGACGAGCGCGACGGCGAGGTTGAGTGCGACCGCGGCGCGGCGCAACCGGGGTCGCGCGTGCAGCGCGGCGAGCGCGCGCCGAAGCAGGCCGGGCGTCTCGCGAAGCAGATCGTCACTCACGGTGAGTGCGACGGTAGCGCAGCGACGGTGCGGCAGGTCCTAGAGGACGCGGACCCGACGGGGGGCGATGCGCACCGCGTGCTGCAGGTGCGCTGCGGTGACCATGAGCACGAGTCCGGCGGCGGTGTAGGGCCACGCGCCACGTGAGCTCTCGGCGGCGGCCTTGACCAGCTGCGGCCGGGTCAGCGTCGCCGAGGCCGCGCCGGCGGCGTAGGGGAGCTGGCCGAAGGTGGTGTAGAACGCCTGCGCCTGGTTGGCACTGACCTCGCCGTGCACCACGGTGGACGTCGGGACGACGCGCTTCGACGTCGTGCTGCGGGCGGCGCGCGGGGTGACGGCCGCGGGGGCGTTGACGACCGTCGCCGTCCGCGCCGCCGGGGCGGCCTTCTTGGTGACGACGGGGGCGGCGGGCACCTGGTCGGCGACCGCGCGGACGACGCGCACGCCGGGGATCTCGATGGTGCCGGTGCGGGTCGCGCTGCGAGCCACGACCACCAGGTCGACGAGCGACGGCTGGTTGGTCAGCGAGTCCCACTGCAGGGCGAAGTCCGTCTGCGCCAGCGGCACGTCGGAGATCATGCTGTCGACCGGGACCGCGCGGCTGACGTCACGGGAGAGCCCGGCCGGCATGACGTAGAGGTCGATCCGGCGGACGCCCTCGATCGCCTTGGCCAGGCCCTCGACGGTGCGGACGCCGGAGATCAGCTCTCCGGTGCTCGGGGCGGTGGCGTCGAGGCGGACCTCGATGTTCAGCGCCTGCGCGACCTGCGCGGAGGCGACGCCCTGGGCGCTCATCATCGCGATCCCGAAGAGCGTGGAGCCGACCGCCGCGCGACCGAGAGCCCTCATGTCCGAATCCTCCGTACAAATCGTGAGATGTCAGCACCTGGGTGCCCCACGGGGACCATTCCACACCCGGGGTAATTTCCCTGCATGCACACCGCGCCCGACGCACCCGCCGACGACCTGGCCTTCGCGCTGGCGCTGGCCGACCAGGCCGACGCCGTCACCCTGCCCCGGTTCCGCTCGGCCGACCTGGTCGTCGAGACCAAGCCCGACCTCACCCCGGTCACCGAGGTCGACCGGGGGGTCGAGGCGCTGCTGCGGGCGGAGATCCGGCGTACCCGGCCCGGCGACGCCGTGCTCGGCGAGGAGGACGGCCTCGACGGCCCGACCGACGCGAGCCGGCGGTGGATCCTCGACCCGATCGACGGCACCAAGAACTTCGTCCGCGGGATCCCCGTCTGGGCGACCCTGATCGCACTGCAGGTCGACGGCGTCGGCACGGTCGGCGTCGTGTCCGCTCCCGCGCTCGGCCGGCGCTGGTGGGCGGCGCGAGGAATGGGTGCGTACGCCGACGGCGAGCCGATCCGCGTCTCCAAGGTCGCGACCATGGCCGACGCACAGCTGTCCTACGCGAGCCTGGCCGGCTGGGAGGAGCGCGGTCTGCTCGAGGGGTTCCTCGGCCTGACCCGGCAGGCCTGGCGGACCCGGGCGTTCGGCGACTTCTGGTCGCACGTGCTGGTCGCGGAGGGCGCCGTGGACCTGGCGCTCGAGCCGGAGGTGTCGCTGTGGGACCTCGCGGCGCTCGAGGTGATCGTCACCGAGGCCGGCGGGCGGTTCACCGACCTGGCCGGCGTCGACACCGCCGACGGAGGCAGCGCGGTCAGCTCCAACGGCCTGCTGCACGACGCCGCCCTGGACGCGCTCGGCAGGTAGCGGAGCTCGCGCCGTCGAACTGCGCAGGATGCGCATCCCAGCACGGCGCCGGCTCGGCCTGGCCGGCCTCCTCGTCGCGATCCTCTCGATCGCCGTCGGCCCGCTGCGGGTTGCCGAGGCCGCGCTGGGTCCCGGCTCCTTCACCAAGCACGCGTTCAGCAACGGCACCGCCGCGCGCGACTACTGGCTCTACGTCCCGACGGCTCCGGCAGCCGGTCCGCGACCGCTCGTGGTCTACCTGCACGGCTGCAACCAGACCGCGACCGACGCGGCGATCGGCACGCGCTGGAACGAGGTCGCCGAGCAACGCGGCTTCGTCGTGGCCTACCCGGAGCAGCGCGTCAACCCGGAGGAGGGCGGCGTCGGCGACGGCAACGGCGTCGGCTGCTGGAACTGGTTCCTCCCCGAGCACCAGCAGCGCGACGCCGGGGAGCCCGCGCTGATCGCGGGCATCACCCGGGCCGTGACCGCGTCGGCCGGCGTCGACCCGTCGCGCGTCTACATCCTCGGCGCGTCCGCCGGCGCCGACATGGCGGTGACGATGGCGGCGGCGTACCCGGACCTGTACGCCGCGTCGGCGGCGTTCGGCGGCTGCGCCTACCGCACCTGCACCGACCTCGACGGCTCCGCGGCGTACGCCGCGATGGGCACGCACGCGCGGGTCGTGCCGTCGATGATCGTGCAGGGCACCATCGACCTGCTCAACAACTTCGCGATGGGCGAGACGCTGGTCAGCCAGCAGGTCGGCACCAACGACCTCGCCGACGGGCTCCCCGCCGGGTCGGTGCCGCGGCTGCCGAGCAGCACCGAGCACGTCGGCTGGGACGCGACTCTCGTCGACAACGCCGGGACGGTCGGCGACACGTGCGTGCGCAACCGGCAGTTCCCCTGCGCCGGCGCGGTGCTCGGGCTGGACAGCTACCCCTACTCGATCGAGCGGCACGCCGACGCGGCCGGCTGCTCGGTCGTCGACTTCTGGATCATCCACGGGCTCGGCCACGACTACCCCGGCGGCGACCCGGCCGGGACGTTCACCGACCCGATCGGGCCGGACATCACGACTGCGGCGTACGACTTCTTCTCGCAGCACCGCCTGGGTGCCGCGCCGTGCGCGGCGAGCGCGCCGCCTCCCGTCGTACCGGAAGCCCCCGCCGCGCTGCTCCCCCTCGCGGCACTGGCGGTCGTGGTCGTCACAGTCGGACGCCGCAGGGCGGCCTGACACCGATCGGCGACGTCGCGAACTGTGGAGTCCGCTGAGCACGGAGCTGTCACAGATCCGGACACGGTTCGCCGAGACAGCGCGGGTCTAGCAGGTCGGGCAGGGCGCGACGCGAGCGGCGTGGCCCGGCAGGAGTGACGCGAGCCGAGCAGTGAGCGACGGCGTGCCGGCGATCCGGGCGGCGCGACGGTGCGCGCATCCGTCGCGGAGCAGGTCGGCGCGGTGCGCGTCGGCGATGGCGGAGAGTGCGAAGTCGTACATGGTGACCTCCTCAGGTCTGGTCGGTGGTTGGCAGGGGACGCGTCAGCACTGGCAGGCGGTGGTGCAGGCCTCGTCGCTGGTGGTCGCGGCGTCGGCGCCGAAGGTCTCGGAGTCGGCGAGGACGGTGTAGACCTCCCAGCGCTCGCCGCTCGGCCCGGTCACCCAGACCTTGTCCTGGGTGGCGTAGCAACAGGTCTGCTCGCGCTCGTCGAGGGTGACCAGGCCGGCGTCGACGAAACGCGCGTTCTCGGCGGTGACCTCGGCGCTGGTCGGGACCTCGACGCCGAGGTGGTTGATCGAGCCGCCGGCGCCGGGGTTCTCGATCAGCACCAGCTTCAGCGGCGGCTCGGCGATCGCGAAGTTGGCGTAGCCGGGCTTGCGCTTCGCGGGCTGCGTCTTGAACAGCTGCGAGTAGAAGCTCACCGCCTGCTCGAGGTCGTCGACGTTGAGCGCGAGCTGGATCCGCGACGACGTCAGCGTGGTCGGCGGGCTGATCGTGGAGCTGGTCATGCGTGCCTCCTGGCGATGGTGAGCGGATGTAGGTACATTGACCGATGTCGATACGTCGTACTGTGGCAGTCGCATAGACGGCTGTCAATATCGACGTCGAAGAATATTTGCACCCATCGATGAGTTGATGAGCAGCGACAGGAGGTGAGCCGTGGCCCGCAAGCCGCTGCCGGTCGTCGAGACCGTCACGCAGCCGTGCTGCGCGCCCCTGCGCGACGCGCTCGTCTCCGAGCGCGACGCGTCGACGCTGGCCAAGCAGTTCGCCGCGCTCGCCGACCCGGTGCGCCTGCAGCTGCTGTCGATGATCGCGACCGACCCCGACGGAGCGGTCTGCGCCTGCGACCTGGTCGAGCCGGTCGGCCGCAGCCAGCCCACGGTCAGCCATCACCTCAAGGTGCTGCGCGAGGCCGGACTGCTGACGAGCGAGAAGCGCGGCGTGAACATCTGGTACGCCGCCGTGCCGTCCGCCCTCGACGCGCTGCGCGGAGTCCTCGCCGCCGGTTGACGCTGCCGCGCCACCCCAGGTGCGACGATCCGCAGCATGCGCCGCCGCCGTACCGCCCTCGTCGCCGGCACGATCGCGACCCTGTCCCTGCTCATAGGCCCGGCCGCCGGGCAGTCCGCCGACACCCCGCCGCCGCAGGAGCTGCGCGCCGGCAGCTCGCTGCCTCCTGGCGAGAGCGGGTTCACCAGCGTCACCGCGCAGGCGCAGGGCACCGCGTCCGGGGACAACGCCGACTTCGGCGCGCACCAGGACGACCAGCGCGAGCAGCACTGGAACGTCGCGCACAAGCCCGCGAACTTCCACGCCGAGGGCACGCCGGAGCAGCCGAAGGACGGCGTGCGGATCTACCGCGACAGCGCCGGCGTACCCGCGGTGTACGGCGACACCGGCCGCGACGTCTGGTGGGGCGCGGGCTACGCCGCGGCCCAGGACCGGCTCTTCCTCATGGATGCGGTGCGCCGCACCGGCGAGGGCACGCTGGCCGAGCTGACCGGCTCCGGCGACGTGCCCGCCGACGTGCAGGCCCGGGTGCTCACCTACTCCGATGCCGAGTACGACGCACTGGAGGCGCGGCTCTCGCCGGAGGCGCGTGACGCCTTCCAGGGCTACGTCGACGGCGCCAACGCCTGGCGCGAGAAGGTGATCGCCGACCCGCGGCTGCTGCCGGCCGAGTACGTCCTGCTCTCGTCGGTCCCCGAGCCGTTCACCGTCCGCGGGTCGCTGGCCGGCGGTGTCTACATCACGCGCTACGTCGCCTCCGAGGGCGGCAACGAGATGGACAACGTCGCCGCGCTGCGTGAGCTGACCGAGAGCCTCGGCCGGTCCGTCGCGCACGCCGTCTTCACCGACCTGGTGTGGAACGACGACGCCAAGGCCGCGGTCACCATCCCGGCGAGCGAGGGGCGCTTCCCCAACCAGCCCACTCCCCCGGGCGTGCGCAAGGCGGTCTTCGACCGCCTCGCTGACTGGGCCGCGACCTTGCCGCCCGAGCTGGCGAGCGGTCCCGGCACCGGCGCGTTCCCGGTGCCGGACGTGCCGCCGGCGTCGGCCCCGACGGATGCACGTGCACCTGCGGTCCGGGTCGCAGCCGCGAAGGCGGCCAAGGCGCTGAGCGAGTGGCGCGCGCGCATCCGCGGCGGGTCCTGGGGCCTCGCGATCGGCCCGTCACTCACCAAGGACGGCAACGCCTTGCTGATGAGCGAGCCGCAGCTGCCGTTCTCCTACCCGTCGCTGCTGTGGGAGTACGAGGTGCACGGCGGCGGCTACGACGCGCGCGGCGTCAGCGTGCCCGGACTCCCGACGGTCGGCATCGGCTGGGGCGAGCGGATCGCGTGGGCGCTGACCACCGGCTACAGCAAGACGATCGACAGCTTCGTCGAGACGGTGCGCGGGCAGCCCGGCGCGCTCGAGTACCTGCACGACGGCACGTGGAAGCCGGCCGACTGCCGCACCGAGACCGTCAACTACCGGCAGGCGCCCGAGGGCGTGCCGGTCGGGCCGCCGGTCTTCACGGTGACCGTGCCGGTGTGTCGGACGGTGCACGGCCCGATCGTCGCGACGAGCAGCGACGGCACCCTCGCGCGGTCGGTGCAATATGCGATCCGCGACCACGAGATCGACACCGTCGAGGGCACGCTGCAGTGGAACCGCGCGGACACCCTGGCCGAGTTCGAGGACGGCGTACGCAAGGTGTCGTGGAACGAGAACGTCGTGTACGCCGACGCCGACGGCCACATCGCCTACTGGCACCCCGGCCGCTACCCCCGGCGCAACCCGCAGTCCGACCAGCGGCTCCCGGTGCCCGGCACCGGCGGCTACGACTTCACCGGCTGGCTCGCCTTCGACGAGATGCCGCACGTCGTCGACCCGGCGAAGGGCTACCTGGCCAACTGGAACAACAAGCCGGCCGTCGACTGGTTCGACGGCATCGGCACCGGCGACACGTCGCGGCCGGCCGGACCGGTCCAGCGCGTCGTGAACATCAACCGCGTCGTCGAGAGCCGCCGCGACTGGTCGTTCGACTCCCTTCCGGTGCTCGACCGCGCCGTCGGCTCACGGGACGTGCGGCAGGAGCTCTACCTCCCGCTGGTGCGCGAGCTCTCGCGCACGCCCGGGCTGTCGGCGACGGAGCGCACCGCGGTCGGCCTGCTGCTCGGCTGGCGCGGCGATCACTTCGGCCCGGGCGCGGACACCAGCGCCGACCTGACGACCGACGGCGCCGCCCCTGCGCTGTACGACGAGCTGGTCCTCGCTGTACGCCGGCAGCTCTTCACCGGCCTGCTGCCCGACGACGGCTCCGACGCGATCCTCGACCGGCTGGCCGGCGTCGGCAGCCACAAGTTCGACGCCCCGCCACTGGACAACCTCGCGATGCGAGCGCTGCGGCCCAGCGTCTCCGCGCTCGGCATCGGACACGACTACCTGCGCGGCCGCGCGCCGCTCGTCGTCTTCCGAGAGGCGCTGGCCGACGCAGTCGCGACGCTGCAGAAGACCTACCCGGACATCACCGCCGCGCGGCGGGACCACCCGCGCACCGAGATCAAGTCACTCACCGGGGTCATCGGACCGCCCACCACGACGATGCCCTACCTGGACCGGGGCACCTGGGTGCATGTCGTCGGCTTCACCGGTCCAGGACGACGCGGACCTGCCGGGCCGCCCGTCCGGCCACACCCGCTGCCGGCGACCGGCGCACCCGCCGCGGTCACGGCCTTGGCTGCGCTGATCACGGGAGCGGCCGTCGTCCGCGCCCGCCGGCGACGCCCGGCCTGACTCTCGGGTGTGCCATCCGTCACTGGCGGGTAAGCAGCGCTTCGACTCAGATCCCGGACGGCCGCTCGGCCGCCCCGACCCACGAGGTACGCCCGCAGGATGTCCGACCGCACGACTGACGACGTACCGACCATCACGGAGCGGGAGCGCCTGGTGAGTGAGCGTGAGATCGCCGCCGACGAGCGGGATCGGCTGGCCGACGAGCGCGACCGGCACGCCGACGAGCGCGACCGGGCAGCGGACCGCCGCGACCGCGAGTCGGAGACGCGCGAGGTCATCACGACGCATCTCGACCGCGACGTGCCCTCGATCGTCGCCGCTGCTGACGAGCGCGACCGCGCCGCCGAGCGACGTGACTCCGACGCGAGCGCGCGCGACGGGCAGCCAACGGTCGACCCGATCACCGACCGCGAGCGGGCGGCGCTCGACCGGGCGTGGGCCGGGCGGGACCGCGACGCCGCGGCGTCGGACCGGGCCGACCTGATCGACTCACGCGCGCTCACCGCGCGGCGCTGCGACGATGCCGACGCCCAGCGAGCCGAGGCGGCGATGGACCGGCTCGCCGCGGAGTCGGACCGGGTCAGCGCGCAGAAGGACCGGCTTGCATCGGCCGGGGACCGCGCGGCGATGCGCGATGCCCTCGGCGCCGACGTACCGGACTGATCAGCGGGCAAGCCGCCGCGCGACCAGGCGGGCGGCCCAGCCCGGCGAGACCGCCGAGACTGCTGACAGCGCCCGCGCCTGCGGCCCGACCGGGCGGTGCGGGGAGCGCAGCCGGCGGTCGCGCTCGTGGACCAGCCGCCAGGTGGCCTCTGCCACGTCGGCCGGCGTGAGGCGCACGCCGTACCGCGCGACTCCCGCCGAGCCGGCCTGGTCACGGCTGACCATCTCGGTCGCGACGAACATCGGCAGCAGGCTGCGCACCCGGATGCCGTCGGGTGCCCACTCGATGTCGAGCGCCTCGGTCAGCGACTTCACGCCGGCCTTGGTCGCGCTGTAGGTCGCGAGCGTCGCCTGGCCGTACAGCGCGGCTGCCGAGCAGAGGTTGATGACCGTCCCGTGGTCGGATCGCCGCAGGTGCTCGTGCGCAGCGGCGCAGCCGTTGATCGCGCCGAGCAGGTTGACCTCGACCATGCGCCGGTGGGCTGCGGCGTCCATCGAGCCGACGGGCCCGGACGTCAGCACACCCGCGTTGTTGACGAGGACGTCGAGCGGCTCGCCTCCGCAGAACTCGGCCAGTGCGCTCTGCCACTGCGCGGAGTCGCGGACGTCGAGGTGCCCGGCGACCGCGAGCGGGTGGTCCGCGGCCACCTCGGCCGCGGCCGGCTCGTCGACGTCGAGGACGGCGACCCGCCAGCCGCCCGCGAGGAACCGCTCGGCGACGGCGCGGCCGATCCCCCGGCCGGCGCCGGTGACGACGATGCTGCGCACGCTCACCGGGCGACCGTAGGGCATGTCGGCGCCGCGGTGCCGGACCATCTGATGGCGGTCAGGCAGTCGCCACGGCAGACGTCGCGGGGGCAGGCTCGTCGAGGCGGACCAGGACGATGCCGAGGACCACCAGGAGCCCACCGGCCATCTGCGGCGGGCGCGGCGTCTGGCCCAGCAGGAGCCAGGCGAAGAGAACCGCGAACAAGACCTCGGCAAGACCCACGAACGACGCGACGCGGGCGCCGAGCCGCCGGGCGCCGAGGATGCCGGCGACGTACGCGACAGCCGCCGCCATCAGCGACAGCCCGAGCACTGGGACGAGCCAGGAGACCTCGGCCGAGCGCAGGGTGACGTCCGTCCGGGGCGCGGCGAGCGGCAGCGCGCCGACCGCTGCGGCGAACAGCAGGGCGAGAGCGCCGACCGTGAGCCCGCCCCACGCCACCACGATCGGCGGCAGCGCATCGTCGGTGCTCGACGAGACGACGAAGTAGACGGCGAGGCCGACGGCCGCGCCGAGCCCCCAGAGCACGCCGACCGGATCGATGCTGCGGCTCGCGAGCAGGTCGAGCACCAGGGCCAGCCCGACGAGCGCGGCCAGCCCGCCGAGCGCGGTCAGCCGCCCCGGCCGGTGGCCGTGCCGCGCCCACATCCAGCCGACGACGAGCAGGACCCCGCAGTACTCGAGCAGCAGCGCGACCGCCACCGGCAGGTGCTGCACGGCGTTGAAGTAGCACAGCTGCGCCCCGGCGACGGCGACCACGCCGTACACGACGACGACCTTGCCGCCGCGTCGCAGGTGCGACCGCCGTCCGCGCAGCGCCAGCAGGGCGGGGACCGTGAGGACCAGCGCGGCGATGACGACGCGCACGGTCACGGCAGACCCGGTGGTCCACCCGGCGGCGAGCAGGCTCGCCGCGAACGCGCCGGAGGTGCCGAACGTCGCCGCCGAGGTCAGCGACAGCGCCAGCCCCGGACCGCTCCCCTGCCGCATGTCGCACTTCCTGTCATGGTCACTGGCTGTCACGGTGACTGGGCTGTCATGGTCAAAACCTTCTACACTCATGACATTAGCTGTGGCGATGAAAGAGGTCAAATGCTTTTCGCCCATGACACCGAGGTCGCGCTGAACGGCGCGGCCGCGCTCGTGAACACCGAGCAGCCGCACGGCGAGGACGAGCTCACCGATGTCGCCGCGCTCGACCGGTTCGTCGCGCAGTGGGGCTGGACCGGGTCGCGGCGGCACAACCGCGCGGAGCTCGAGCAGGTCCGGGCGCTGCGCCCGCGGCTGCGTGCCCTCTGGCACCTCGACGAGGACGCGGTCGCGACCGTCGTGAACGAGATGCTCCGTGAGTGCGGCGCCCTGCCCCAGCTGGTGCGGCACGACGAGTGGGACTACCACCTGCACGCGACGACCCCGACCGCACCGCTCGCGGACCGGATGATGGTCGAGGCCGCCATGGCGCTCGTCGACGTCGTGCGGCTGAAGGAGCTGGACCGGCTTCGAGTGTGCGACGCGCCCGACTGCGACGACGTCCTGGTCGACCTGTCGAAGAACCGATCCCGCCGCTACTGCGGGACGGGCTGCTCCAACCGCGTCAACGTCGCGGCCTTCCGCGCCCGCCGCGCCGGCTCCGCGGACTCCTGAGCCGGGCTTCCAAGGGCTTATCAGGGGCGGTCCGTCAGCCTCTGTCGGTCCGGTTCTTCAGCGCGGCGTACGTCCGGCACGGCTGGTTGCGCAGGCTCGGGCACTTCGGCTGCGCGGTCGGGATGTCGACGCCCGGGATCACCGGCAGGACCAGACTGGACGGCGCGTTCGGCGACATCGCGATGGACACCTGGGCTTTACCGGCCGGCGTCGTGTTGCTGAACGACCAGACCGGCTGCGCGCCGTTGGGTGCCGCGATCGTCACGCGGATCCGGGAGCCGGCTCGGTAGGCGTGTCCCGAGTAGTAGAGCGGGATGGCCAGCTCGACGAACGTCCCGCGTGGCATAGCCCTGGCATCGGCCTTGAGCATCGACAGCTGCGGCTCTAGCAGCGTGCTGGGCGTCTTCATCGGGTTGTCCGTGCCGGTCGACAGCTTCCGCATGCTCGCGCGCAGGTAGCCGTTCTGCACGAAGGTCTCGTTGCCGTCCTCGGACACCTCGCTGACGGTCGCCTGCAGGTCGACGTCCGGCGTGGACGAGCGCACCCACAGGTAGACCGCGCCGGCGCCGACGACCGTCGTGTCCTCCGTCAACGGCGGCGTGACGTAGGACACGGCGGTGCCGGACGGGTTCGGCTTCCAGTCCCACTGCCACTGCGAGGCGTTGCCCCACAGCCCGCCGCCCCCGGTGCTCTTGCCGTGGTTGGTCAGCGGCAGCGCCTTGGCGTCCGCGGTGAAGCCGTCGACGGCCCGCTTGACCGGTGGGCGGTCGCCGAGGACGCCGCCCGCACCGAGGTACCAGCGCTGCGCCTTCGTCGCGGGGATCGGCCAGGCGTCGAAGGACTGCTCGAAGCCAGGGTAGGGGTTGCCCGCTGTCTTCGTACCAGTGGGCGAGGCGCCCGCGCCGTGGTCGAAGAGCACCCGCACCGGCGGCTGCTTCTCGAACTCCGCGAGCGCCAGGTCGTACGTCGGCTGCAGCTGCACCGGGTCCATCGGCAGCGTGACAGGGTCGTCCTGCGGCGTGCCCATCGCGCCGTTGAAGATGACCGGCGCGGCCAGGCGCGTGATGGCGGAGTTCTGAATCGGCGCCTGCCCCGCGACGTAGAGCTGCAGGAAGTCGTACCAGCGGTTGTAGGTCTCCGGCGCCAGCGAGTCGATGTGCGGCCCGTTGGTGAAGGTGAACCACTTCTTCTTCGTGCCGGTGAACTTCGCGGCGAGCGTCGGGCAGTGGCCGCCGGTCTGCTCGTCCTGCCACTGGCAGGCCATGAAGACGGGCACGTTGATCTTGTCGACGAAGGTGATGGGGTCGAGCGGGTCGGCGACCTCGGGGACGTAGTGCGAGTTCTCCTCGATCTTCTTCATCAAGTCCGCGGCCTGCCCGTGCAGCTGCTGGTTCTCCTTGCAGACCTCATCGCCGGCCTGGATGCGCTGCCACGCATAAGGCTGGCCGGCATCAGGGCCGGCGGGCTTCGCCTCGTGCTGGCGCTCCTTGGCCCACGCCACGGCGAAGCCGTCATTGCGCAGACCACCGGGGTAGAGCGTGGTGGCTGTCGCATCGAGGACCGACAGCGGCGTGATAGCCGAGAGGGAGGGCGGGCGCAGGGCTGCGGTGAACAGCTGGCTGATGCCGCCGTACGAGATGCCCATCATGCCGACCTTGCCGCCCTTGACCCACGGCTGTCGTGCGATCGTCTCGACGATGTCGTAGCCGTCGAGGCTCTGGAGCGGCTCGAAGAAGTCGAACGCACCGGCGGAGCAGCCGGTGCCGCGCATCTGGATGTCGACGACCGCGAAGCCCATGAGGTTGGCGAGCACCGCGATGCCGCTCTGCGGACCGTCCGGGTTGGCGTAGCCGTAGCCCGAGTACTCGATCAGCGTCGGGTACGGCGCGGTGTAGGGCGCGCCGGCCGCGGGCATCGAGTGCGCGGGGACGTCCTGCCCGGCCGGCATCGTCGGCGGGTGGACGGTGTACGCGAGCTTGGTCCCGTCGCGGGTCGTGAGGTAGCCGTAGCCCTGGCTAGGAACCTCCTGCTCGTACAGCTTCGGGTCCCACGGCGTGGGGTCCTCGCTGCGCACGGTCAACGGCGCGGACGTCGCTCTGGTCGAGGCCATGCGCACGCGGTAGCCGGTCCCTGGCACGACTCCCCGGAAGATCAGCCCGCCCTGGGCATCGGCAGTCCGGGTGGCGACCACCCTCCCCGAGCGGTCCAGCAGCTCGACCCTCGCGCCGCGTGGCAGCTCGGTGACGTAGACCTGGCGCGCGCTGCCGTGCGCGTCGGGCATCCCGCCCGGCGCGTCGTGGGCACCGGCGGTCGCGGTGACGCAGACGCCGGCGACCAGCGCGGACGCGACGGCGATCCGGAGAGTGGTCATGCGCACGGGAGGCCTCCAGGCGGGGAACGTGCTTCCCCCCGCGATTCGCCGTCTGGCGTCCGGCCCCTGCCCCCTCGCCGGCCAGCAAGAAGGGGCGCCGCCTCGGCGACACCCCAACTGTGCTGGTCGTTCGTAGTAGCGGGGGCAGGATTTGAACCTGCGACCTCTGGGTTATGAGCCCAGCGAGCTACCGAGCTGCTCCACCCCGCGTCGGTGAGGTCAGTCTACGGGCGCAGGTGTTGCGCGGCAAACCGGCGGTCCCTCCCGAACTGTGCGACGGACCGAGCACGCGGACCGTCAGGAGCGACACACAGTTCGCGGGTGATGGCTCAGCTGGGCGACGCGGCAGGGCTCGGCGACGCGCTCGCGGACGGAGCCGACGAGGGGGCGCGGGACTCGCGCTCGACCCGGTCGAGCGCCTCCTTCAGCCGCTTCTGCGACTCGCCGTACGCCGCGAAGTCGCCGGCCTTGAGCGCGGCGAGCCCGTCGGCGAACGCCTTGCGCGCGTCGGCGACCGCCTTGCGCAGCGCCGCGTTCACCTCGCCGGCCGGCCCTGGTGACGGGTCAGGCGTGACGACGTCATCGCCCTTGCCGAAGACCTGGTCCAGCGCCTCGGCAAGCGATGTGCCGAAGCCGATCTTCTGCCCGACGCCGACGAACACGCGCTTCAGCTGCGGGATCTTGTCGGCCGAGTCCGACTGCACGTAGACCGGCTGGACGTAGACCAGCGTGCCGCCGACCGGCAGCGTGAGCAGGTTGCCGAAGATCGTCTCCGAGCCCTGCTGGCCGAGCAGCGCGAGCTGCTGCGACGCCACCGGGTCGCTCTGGAACGTGCCCACGCGCTGCTTGGGCGCCGGCACGTTGGTGCTGGTCGGCAGCTCGAAGACCCGGATCCGCCCGTAGTCCTCCGGGTCGCTCGACGCGGCGATGAACGCGGCCAGGTTCGGGCGGTTCGCCGCGGCCAGCGGCGACGTCACATGGAACCGCGACTTGGTGTCCCCGGGCAGCTGCAGGTACTGGTAGTACGGCGGCTGCACCGCGCCGGTGGCGACGGTGGGGTCGGCCGGCACGCTCCAGTTGTCGTTGCCGCTGAACAGCTGGTTGGCCGTCTTCACGTGGTAGCTCTCCAAGAGCTTGCGCTGCACCTTGAAGAGGTCCTCCGGATAGCGCACGTGCGCGAGCAGCTCGGGCGACATCTTCGACTTGTCGGTGAGCGAACCCGGGAAGACCTTCTCCCACGTCTTCAGGACCGCGTCCTCGTCATCCCACCGGTAGAGGGTGACCGTGCCGTCGTAGGCGTCGACGGTCGCCTTGACCGAGTTGCGGATGTAGTTGATCTGCTCCTGCACGACGCCGACACCACGGGAGTCGGTGGTGACATCGCCGAACCCGACGCGCTGCGCGTAGGGGAAGCCCGACGTCGTCGTGTAGCCGTCGACGACCCAGAGGATCCGACCGCCGACGGCCACGGGGTAAGGGTCGCTGTCCAGCTCGAGGTACGGCGCGACCTTCTTGACCCGGTCCCGCGGGTCACGCACGTAGAGGATGCGCGACTCGCCGGTCAGCGCGCCGGAGATGAGCAGGTTGCGCTCGCGGAACTTCAGCGCATAGGCCAGCTTGCGCGCGAAGCCGCCGATCGCAACGCCGCCCTTGCCGTCGTACTTGAAGCTCGTCGCGGCGGCCTCGTCGGACGGCCGGTCGATCTCGGACTGCTTGGTCTTCACCACCGAGTAGTGCGGCGAGTTCTCGCCGAAGTAGATCCGCGGCTGCTCCACCGAGATCGCGCCACCCGCGTCGAACGACGACGAGTAGACCGGCTCGCCCTGCTCGTCCACCTGGTCGGCGGGTGCCGCGACGAAGCCGTAGCCGTGCGTGTAGATCAGGCTCCGGTTGACCCAGCTCGCGCCGCCGGGGATGCCGTCGACGTCGAGCTCGCGCGCGGCGAGGATGAACGTGTCGGTCTTGCCGTCGACGGTGTAGCGGTCGACGTCGAGGGTGTCCGAGAACCCGTAGTAGGCGCGGCGCTGCTGCCGCTGCTCGAAGACCGGCTGCAGCTTGTTCGGGTCGAGCAGTCGAGCGAAGGGCAGGGTCCCCTTGTCGGCCCGCAACCGCTCATCGGCGACACTGGCGGTCCCGGCGTACGACGTGTACTCGACGTCGTCGAGGCCGTACGCCGTCAGCGTCGCGTCGCGGTTGCGCTCGATGTACCTCGTCTCGCGGGCCAGCTCGTCCGGCTTGACCCGCAGCTGCTGGATCGCCGCCGGGTAGACGCCCCCGATGACCACCGCGGACAGGAGCATCAGCGCGAAGCCGGTTGCGGGCAGCGCCCACCCACGGGAGCGCAGGTTGGCGATGAACAGCGCGGCGCAGATCAGCGCGATGACGACGAGGATCCGCAGCGCCGGCAGCTTGGCGTTGACGTCGGTGTACGACGCGCCCTGCACGACGCCGCGCAGCGAGAACATCAGCCCGTACTGGTCGACGAAGTAGGCGACCGCCTTCAGCAGCATGATCAGGCCGAGCAGCACCGACAGGTGGGCCTTCGCCGCGGGGATGACCTTCTCGCCCGCGGTCTGGAGCCGGATCCCGCCGTAGAGGTAGTGGGTCGCGGCCGACGCGACCAGGCTCAGCAGCAGAACGCTGAACCCGAAGCCGATCAGCATCCGGATGAACGGATAGGTGAAGGCGTAGAACGACACGTCACGGTGGAACTGCGCGTCCTCGATGCCGAAGCTGGTCGCGTTGCGCCACTGCAGCCAGACCCGCCACGACCCCGACGCGCTCACGCCGGCAAGCAGCCCGACGACCGCGGTCACGGCGATGGTCAGCCGTCGGCGATAGGGCTCGAGCACGACGCGGTAGCGGTCCAGGCTCCGCTGCTCGATCGACGGCGGTCGGAACGCCGGCCGCAGCCGGTGCGCCACCGCCACGTTGAGCCCGACGGTCACCGACATCAGTAGCCCGAACAGCACGAGCAGCAGCAGCTTGGTGCGCAGCACAGTCGTGAACACGTCGCTGAAGCCGACCTCGCGGAACCACAGCAGATCGGTGTAGACCCCGACGCTGGCGAGGGACACGACGGCGAGCAGGACGAGGCCGGCGACGATCGGGACGATCAGCGGACGGCGGGCAGAGTCGGGCCGGACGGCCACGGGCAGCACCTTCGAGAAGGGGGCGCGGTACGCCGCGCCGTGCGTTCTCGCGGCGGGCTCGAACCTATCAGCGGACCTTCGTGCTCGGCGTCGCGGTCGTGCTCGAGGCCGCCTTCGCGGCGCGGGCTCGCGGCTTGGCCGACGACGCCTTCTTCGGCCGGGGGCTCGACGAGCCGTTGGCCGACGCCTTCGGCGCGCGACGGCCCCGGCCCGGCGCATCCGTCGATGCGGCGGGCAGCTCGAGCCAGAAGGTCGTGCCCCGACCTGGGGTGGTCGTGAAGCCGAGGCCAAGGCCGAAGTCCTCGGCGACCCGGCGGACGAACGACAGGCCCATGCCGAGCCCGCCAATCGCGCGGGTCGCCGAGCCGTCCACCTGCTCGAAGTCGGTGAACAAGTGCCCTTGCGCCTCGACCGGGATGCCGGGGCCGCTGTCCTTCACCGCGAGCCGCACCCGTCCCGGCGACTCGACCGACGCGATCAGGGTCACGACGCTGTCCGCCCCGCCGTACTTGACCGCGTTGTCGATCAGCTCGTCGAGCGCCTTGGCCAGCCACTCCTCGTCGACGACGACCAGCGGCAGGTTGGCGCCCAGGCGCTTGCGGAAGTCCTGTGATGGCGCGCGCACCTGCCACACCGCGACCCGGTTCTCGATGATCTCCTTGAGCGACACCGGCGCCGGGGCCGGGACGACCCGGCCGGCCTCGAGCGCGGCCACGTCGACGAGCAGGTCGACGACCCTGGACATGCGCACACTCGAGTCGAGGATCGAGCCGGCGTACTGCTGCGTCTTCTCGGTCGGCAGGTCGGGTCTGCGGTGCAGGATCTCGGCGTACCCGCGGATCGGCGTCAGCGGGGTGCGCAGCTCGTGGCTGACGTTGGAGAGGAACTCCGTCTTCATCCGCTCGACCTGCGTCTCGCGAGTCGTGTCGCGCAGCACGACCACGCTGCCGCCGCCGTCGCGCAGCGGCGTGCGCACCGCCGAGACGTCGACGCGCGTCCCGTCAGGGCGTACGACGGTGCCGGTGCGCGCCTCGCGGGTGTTGCCGTCGAGCAACGGCGCGCCCACGGCGGTCGTGCCGACCAGGATCTCGTCGACGGGTTCGCCGACCGCCACGTCCTGCGTGACGCCGAGCAGCTGCTCGCCGACCGGGTTGAGGCCGGTGACCAGGCCGTCGGAGTCGGTGATGAGCAGGCCGTCGCCCATCGAGTCGACGATCGTCGCGAGGCGCGCGCGCAGGCTCGACTGCTCGGCCGCGGCACGGCGCAGCTCGTCGTTGCTCGCCGACAGCGATCTGGTCATCGCGTCGAAGGCGCGCGAGAGCACACCGACCTCGTCCGGCGACGTCACGGCCGAGGTCGCGGTGAGGTCGCCGCGACGGATGCGACTGGCGGTCACCGTCAGCCGCTCGATCGGCGCGGTGATCCGTCGCGCCAGGGCGAGCGCCAGCAGGGCGGCCAGGATGCCGATCAGCAGCGTGGTGGCGAACAGCACGCGCAGCACGTTGCGCTGCGTCTTGAGGATCTGCGCCGATGAGGCGGACAGCGCGAGGACGGCGATGAGGTCGCCGCGAGCGTCGGAGATCGGGGTGTAGCGAACAGTGGGGCGCGAGCCGTCGGCGTCGACGAGCAGGCCTGCACCATCGCGGGTGAGCGCGGACACCGCATCGGTGTCGGCGTAGAGCGAGATGACATCGGGTTGCTCGTCCGACACCAGGCTCGACGCCAGCACCGCGCCCTCGGGGTCGAGCACGGTGACCTCGTAGCCGGCGCGGCCCGCGTCGGTCTCGAGCCGGGCGTCGTCGACGCGGGTCGCGTAGACCGCGGCCCCGAGGATCGCACCGTTGCCCTGCGCATCCTTGCGGATCGGCGAGACGCCGACGGCGTAGAGCTGGTGCGGTGCGCCCGGCAGCAGCATCAGAGAGCCGATGCTGGTGCCGTTCTTCAGCACCTCGGCGACAGCGTCACTGCTGCCGAGAGCCTGGGTCGCGACCTTGCCGAGCAGGCGCACCTGCTCGTTGTTCGCCTTGTCGTCGATCGGCTGACCCGCGGTGTCGTAACGCGGCTGGAGGAGCTGCGACTCACGCCGGAACTTCTCGAACAGCTCGGGACACCGTGGTGCCGCGTCGTCGGCCGTCGCGAAGCACTCGGCCAGCACGATCGACAGCCGGCTGTTCAGCTCGGCGGTGTCCTCGAGGCTCTCGGTCTCGGCGCGGCCGACGGAGCTGATCCGCTCCCGCTGGCTGCTGTTGAAGCCGTTGGTCACGACGGAGCCGGTGACCGCCGAGGCGCCGACCGCGATGGCGACGACGGCGGCGACGATCGCGCCGACCACCTTGGCGCGAACGCTGCGCTGCGCGACGCCGGTGAGCGCCGCGAAGACCAGCACCGCCCAGGCCCCGCGGAGCAGCAGTGTGATGACGGCGAACACGTCACTGTCGCTCGCTCCGAACGCGGCGATCTCCGCGACGGCCGCGACCGAGAACGCCGGCACCAGCCAGCGTCGGAGCGAGGGCTCCGCGCGCATCGAGGTCGCTGCCGCGACCGCCGCGCCGATCACGGCGAAGAGCACCGGCGACCCGCCCGCGCCGATCGGCGCGACGACGGGGAGCAGCGGCACGGCGCCCGGCGACGAGCCGAGCAGCCCGCCGGCGAGCAGCAGGTAGCCGACGGCGCGCAGCACGGCCAGCCGGCTGCCGAGGGTGTCGCCGAGCAGGGTGGCGGTGAGCCCGTGCGAGATCGCGAGAACCATCGCGCCGGTGACGAGCGCGACCGAGGTGATGCGTCGGTGTCGCGCCCCGAGCGCCAGCACGCCGAGGCCGAGGGCGGCCACGACGCACAGCAGCTGTACGCCGGAGAGCAGCGCGAACGGAACCGCTGCCTTCATGCGCGGAGTCTACGGGCGCGAGGTCACGCGGCGGCGCGGATCCGGGTCAAAGCCGCGAGCGCTTCCTTGAGCGTGCTGACCCGATGAAGCTCGAGCCCGTCAGGGGCGGAGTCCTCAGCGTCGGCGAAGTTGCCAGCCGGGACGAGGAAGTGAGTGGCCCCGGCATCTGCGGCGGCGATCAGCTTCTGCTGGATCCCGCCGATCGGCCCGACCTCACCGTCGTCGGTGATCGTGCCGGTGCCCGCCACGTGCACGCCGTCGGTCATGCTCCCCGGCGTCAGCTGCTCGATGATCCCGAGCGCGAACATCAGACCGGCGCTCGGCCCGCCGACGTCGTCCGTGCGCAGCGAGACGGTGAAGGGGTACTCCGACTCCTCCGTCAGCTCCACTCCGATGATCGCGCGGCCTTCCCCGTCATCGCTCGTGCCGGTGCGCACGGCGGCGGTCGCCGTCGTACCCGACCGCAGGTAGCCGATCCGCACGACGTCACCCGGCTGGTGGCTGCGCAGCGTCGCGCGCAGACCGGCCGCGTCCTTCACCGGCGTGCCGTCGACAGACGTGATGACGTCGTCGTCGCGCAACACGGTGGCCGACGGCCCGCCCGCCTGCACCGACTTCACGACGACCGTCGTGGTGACCGGCACCTTCAGCTCGCGCAGCGCCGCGGTCACCGCGGTCTGCTGCGACTGCTGCATCTCCTCGGCAACCTCGCGCTCGAGGTCCTCCCGGCTCTTGTCCTCGGGGTAGAGGATCTCGGCCGGCACGACGGCGTAGTCGCGGTCGAGCCAGAACTCCAGCGCCTGGACCAGCTTGATCCTGCGCTCGACCGAGCCGTAGACGCTGACCGTCGTCAGGTCGAGGTGCCCGTCGGCGGGATACGTCGTCGTCCCGGTGATGCTGATGATGGGGTCGGCGCCGGCGCGGTCCGGATCGACCGTGCCGAGAGTGTCGAAGACCGGGCCTGGCCCCAGTCCGACGTAGGGCACCTGCAGCTGGGCGCCGACGAGGGACAGCCCGAAGGCGAGCACGGCCGAGGCGACGAGCGTGGCGGTGCGTCCAGACATTTCCATAGCCTAACCCGGCCCCCCGATAGCCTTGGCCCCCCGACGGGCCACCGGCCCCGCGATCACCAGGAGCGTGCATGAAGGTCCTGGCCGGCCTCGCCGCCGTGCTGGTGCCTGCTCTCGCGATCCTCGTCGACCTCGCGCGTCCGAGCTCGACGCGTCCGGACCCCGGTCCGTCCGACCCGCCCGCTCCGCCGGCAGAGGCCACCGCTCCCGCGGAGACGCCGGCGCCGGTCACGCTGGTCCGGGTCGTCGCTGCGCTCGACGCGCTCGGCGGTGCGGCGCCCGCGCCGACTCCCGACCCGGAGCCCGAGCCGATGCCGGCGCCGGAGCCCGAGCCGATGCCGGCGCCGGAGCCCGAGGCGGCCTCGCCGGCATCGGCGCCGGCGACTCCGCGGCCGGCGACCTTCGTCGTCCGCGCGCACGCGCCCGCATTCGCGCCGGCGGCGGGTCCGATGCCGGTGACGATGCGCGTCGTCCCGCGCGCCCGACCGAGGCCAGCTCCGGCACGCGATGGAGCCCCACGTCCAGCGGAGCGCGCAGCGACGTCCGCGTCGGTGCTGGGGGTCTTCTCCGACACCGAGCCCGACCGGGGCACGGCGGCGATCCGCCGTACGACGTCAGCCCTGGTACTCGCTGCGGTGACGCTCTGCGTGGCGATCGGGGTCGCCGGCACGATCTACTTCGGGCTCAGCCGCCTCGGCTGAGCCGGGCGTGGCTAGCGGGCGAAGAACCCGAGGCCGCGATGCGGCTTGCCGTTGGCGCCGGCCTCGAGCGAGTCGTCATCGCCGCCGTTGAGCAGGTCGGGAACGACCATCTCGTTCGGCGCCTCGAGCGTCTCGACGGCCGGGGCGGCGGGCAGGGTCTCGACGGGAACGTCGACCGGCGCGGGCGAGAACTCGGCGCCGACAGCGATCTGCTCGAACGGCGAGCTGGCGTCGGGCTGGGCGAAGACCGGCTCGACCGGGGCGAACGACGTCGGCTCGGGAGCGGCCGGCGCGCTCGGCTCCGGCGCGGCTGGCGGCGGCGGCGGCGCGGCCGGCGGAGCGGACACCGGCGCGGCGTCGGCGGGGACCTCCACGCGGTAGTAGGTCTGGAAGCGCAGCGGCACCTCGCTCAGCGCGTAGACCTTGCTGTCGTCGATGCCCTCGCCGTTGCGGAGGCTCTCCACGAAGCGGACGGCCTCGTCGAGCGTCGGCGTACGCCGGAACTGGGGCGCCTGGTCGGGGCCGGTGAAGAAGACGACGTGCTCCACGGGAGTTCCTCCGCTGGGTGGCTCGATCGGGGCATCGATACTCCGTTTGGAGTCGGCAGGCTAGCCCATGGTCTTGAGAGATGGCGGCCCAGGAACGAGAACGGCCCCGGCACACCCGCCCAGCCGGGTGTACCGGGGCCCTCCCGAACGCACCGCCGTCACGAAGACGGCGGAGTCTCGTTAGACGGACGAACCGCCCCTTGTACGACGAGCTCGGACCGCAGGCTCTTCTCAGGGCGATCCGGACGCGTCACACTCTCTAACGAGGAAGTCGCGAGAGTCTCGCGCGACTTCTCCGTTATTTCTCACAACGGGTTCCCAGCCCCGTGGGAAGAGGCCCCATGTCCACGCCGTACGAGCTCCCGCTCGAGGCTGACCTCCTGACGGTCCCCCTCGACACGGAGCCCGCACCCCTGCCCGACCGGGCGCCGCTCCGCGTGGTGCCCGACCTCGACGGCCCGCCGTCGGAGGTCGACTTCGACGACTTCGTGCGCCGCCAGTCCCCGCGGCTGCGGCGGATCATCATGCGCAAGCTCGGCGACGTGAGTGAGGCCGAGGAGATCGCGCAGGAGACGCTGCTGCGCGCGCACCAGCACCTGCACACCCTGCGCACCGAGAACGAGCTCATCGCCTGGACGACCGTGGTCGGTCAGCGGCTCGCCATCGACCGCATCCGGGTGCGCGGTCGCTCGGTCGCTGTGGCGGAGGTGCCCGAGGACTCCCGCGTCGGCCGCGACACCGCTGACATCGTCGTGGCCCGCGCCGAGGCGCGCACCGCGCTCGAGGCGCTCGAGGCGATCCCCGAGCGGCAGGCCGCGATCCTCTGGGCTCGTGAGGTCGAGGGGCTCCAGTACGACGCGATCGCCGAGCGCTTCGCCATCACCGAGCCGGCGGTCCGCAGCCTCCTGCACCGCGGCCGCAAGGCCCTCCGTGAGGAGTACGCCTCGCGCGGCGGCACGCTGCCGTTCCGCGGACTCGTCCCGCTGGCGCCCGGGCTGATCGCGCTGCGCGGCCTCGGTCGGCTGCGCCACGCGGCTCGCACCGGCGTCCGCTCCAACGTCAGCGCCGTCGCGACGCTGAGCATCGCGAGCGCGCTCGCGCTCGGCATGAGCTTCGGCGCCGGCGGCAACCCGGTGAGCCAGCCGGTGCAGACGGTCCTCGGTCCGTCGACCGTGGCGAGCAACGTGTCCGGTCCGGCCGCGTCGGCCGGTGCGCCCGGCTCGTCGGGCGACCGCCTCGACGCGCTGACGCCGGTGATCCGGAGCACGGCGTTCGACCCACGTCGGCCGTCCCCGCTCAAGCATGTCTCCTCGCCGTGCACAGCGAAGAGCGGCGACAGCAAGGTCTGCGTCACGTCCAGCACCGGACGAGGTGACGTCCTCTACATCGGCCCGACGCTGCCGAACAACCCGGTGATGGACCGCGTCGGCGTCGGTCAGACCTTCGTCGGCGTCTGTGAGCACATCCCCGGCACGCCGGTCACGGAGTGCAGCGCCGGCAACACCAACAACCGCGTTGGCCGCCCGGCCGACGCGGCGCTCCGCCTCGATACCCCCAGCAGCATCGAAGGAGACTCCCAGTGATCCGCCGCGCAATCCTCGCGACCGCCGTCGTCTTCGGCATCGGCGCCGCCGTCGCTCTGCCCGCGCACGCCGAGCCGGACCAGGTCTGCCTCGTCTACAGCAACGACCGCAGTGCCATCTGCGTCGAGATCGGCGACCGGGCCGTCTCTCGCTAGCAGCGGAGACCCTCGCTCATCGAAGAAGTCCCCTCGCCTCCGGGCGGGGGGACTTCTGTGTTCAGGGGCGTCTAGGAGCGGTGCGAGGTCGCGAGCTCGCGCGGCTTCGCCGGCCGCGGGCGCACCCGGTGCGGCAGCGGCTTGGCGAGGACCGCCACCGCGCGCTGGTACTCCTCGACGGTCACGACCGCCTCCGCCGGGCGCTTCGGCCGAGTGGTCCAGGCAACCCACAGCAGCGCCAGCACGAGGCTGATCGGGATGGGCAGCAGGAACAGCACGTCAGGCACCTGGCGGTTGAGAGCGGGGGACGGGACGAAGGATAGTCGCTGCCCCCCAGGGTCTGGCAACCTCCCGGATTGACTCACCACGGATGCGCGCGTGGGTGGGTTCGTTGACTCATCTAGGGATGCGCGCGTGGGGCGCGCCTGGCGAGCGGGTCCTCGGGTGGCCGGTAGGCCTCGAGGATGGAACTAACGATGAGCCAGCGCAAGGCTGTCACGAAGGTGACCGCGACCCGGTATGCGCAGGCGAGCCGGGCCGGCAAGGGTGTGATCCTCGACGAGCTGTGCGCGACGACCGGGTGGCATCGCAGCCACGCCCGTAAAGCGCTCGCGGGCGCCCTGCGGCCGCAGGTGGTGGTGCCGCGGCGTCCGCGGACCCCGATCTACGGAGTCGAGGTGGTTGTCGCGCTGCAGTTCTGCTGGGCGGTGCTCGGCGCACCGACCGGCAAGCGCCTGGCCCCGGTGCTCGCCGACCTGGTGGCGCGTCTGCGCCGGTTCGGCGAGCTCGTGATCAGCGACGACGTCGCCGTGGCGCTTGTCGCGATGAGCCCGGCGACGATGGACCGCCGGCTGGCTGCGGCGCGCGCGGCGATGGCCCTGCGCGGCCGCAGTCACACCAAGCCGGGCTCGTTGCTCAAGAGCCAGATCCCGATCCGGACCTGGGCGCAGTGGGACGACGCGGTGCCCGGCTTCGTCGAGATCGACCTGGTCGGCCACGAAGGAGGCAACGCCCTCGGTGAGCACGCCTACACGCTGACGGTGACCGACATCGCCACCGGGTGGACCGAGAACCGCTCGGTGCCCAACAAGGCGCAGAAGTGGGTCGTCGAGGCGCTCGCCGAGATCGCCGCGGTCATGCCGTTCCCGATCCTGGGCATCGACAGCGAC
Source organism: uncultured Actinomycetota bacterium (assembly GCA_963765815.1). Taxonomy (GTDB): domain Bacteria; phylum Actinomycetota; class Actinomycetes; order BP-191; family BP-191; genus DATLNF01. The sequence continues at coordinate 32,925 of CAVXXT010000006.1, forward strand.
AACGGCAGCGAGTTCATCAACTGGCACCTGCTGTCCTGGTGCCAGGAACGGAAGATCACCTTCACCCGCTCCCGGTCGGGCAACTCCAACGACGGCGCACACGTCGAGCAGAAGAACTGGGCAGTGGTCCGCACCGTGGTCGGCTACCACCGCTACGACACGCCCGCGGAACTGCTGCTGCTCAACAAGATCTGGGTGCTCCAGTCGCTGATCACGAACTACTTCCTCGCCCAGCAGAAGCTCATCTTGAAGGTCCGCGACGGAGCGAAGGTCACGAAGAAGTACGACACCGCGACCACGCCACACCAGCGGGCCGACCGCCACGACGGCGTCGCCGATGAGGACAAGACGATCCTGAGAGACACCTTCGCCGGGCTCAACCCAGCAGCGATCCAGCGCCAGATCCAGGCCCTCACCGCCGAGCTGCTCACCCTGACCACGAGCAAGGCCGCGGCCAGGAACAAGCCCTCCATCAAGGCCATCGCTCCGCGCGCATCCACTCATGAGTCAACGACCGGAGCTACGCGCGCATCTTGACGTGAGTCACCAGGCCTCCACGGGACGGTCAGCCGCAGCCGACCCACTCCTCGTCACCGTCGGCGAACACCTGCCGCTTCCAGATCGGCACGGTCGCCTTGAGCTCGTCGATGAGCGCGCGGCACGCGACGAACGCCTCACCCCGGTGCGGGGCCGACACCGCTACGACGACGGCCAGGTCACCCACCCGCAGGGTGCCGACGCGGTGCACCGCAGCGAGCGCCGTGACCGCCGGGTGATCCACGCAGATGCGCTCGGCGAGCGCGTCGAGCTCGGCCCGCGCGCCGGGATGCGCGGAGTACTCCAGCTCGACCACCTCACGGTCGTGGTCGACGTCGCGCACCATGCCGACGAAGACGACCACACCGCCGGCGGCGGATCGGCGTACCGCGTCGAGGCACTCGTCGACCGACAGCGGCGTGTCGCGCAGGTCGAGCAGCCGGTCCGTCATCGGCGGCGCCTCCTCGCGCGGCGGACGACGGCTGCGGTGCCGAGGAGCGCGACGGTCGCGCCCGCGGCGGCGCGTGTCGCGTCCTCGCGGCCCACCCGACGCCCGGCGACCGCGGTGTGCGCGGCGGACAGCGCGAGCTGCGCGTCGAGTCCGCTCGCGTGGTCGTGCGCCGGCCGCCAGCCGGCCGCGTGCAGGCGGCTGCTGTCGACGATCCACGGGTGGGTGAGGTAGGCGAGCTCCGACGCCGGCGCGAGGGTCAGGCCGGCGCGGTGCAGCCGCTCGGCCGCGGCGACCGCGACGGTCGACGGCAGCTCCAGCGCCCGACGGCCGCTGCGCGCCTGCACTTCCTGCTGGGTGAGCCAGCCCGGCGGAGTGACGTTGAACGCTCCCCCGCCGCTCTCCGACGTGGCCGCGAGCACGCAGGCGTCCTGCAGGTCGTCGATGTGGCAGAACTGCCAGCGCGGCGAGCTGCCGCGCACCACGAGCAGCCGCGGGGCCTCGAAGTGCCGGGTCAGCACGCTGTCGGCGCCGGGGCCGACGAGCGTCGTCGGTCGCAGGACGGTGATGTCGGGACGGACCTGCGCCGTGCGCAGCTGCTCGACGAGGCGCTCGATCTCGACGAAGTCGCCGACCAGCGAGCGGTCGCGCGGGGCGCGCAGCGGCGCGTCCTCGGTCAGCGGCACCGGGTTGTCCGGCAGAGCGCCGTAGACCATCGCGCTGGTCACCAGGACGACGCGCCGGGCGCCCACGGCAACCGCGGCGAGCAGGACCGACTCGGTGCCGCCCACGTTGACGGTGCGCCGCAGCTCCGGGTCGGCGCCGGGTCGATGCAGCCCCGCGAGGTGCACGACGACGTCGGCGCCGGCGAAGACGTCCGAGAGCATCGGGTCGCGGACGTCGGCGAGGCGCTCGACGACTCGATCAGGCCACGCCTCGTCCGCGCGCGCGGCGTCGACGGCGACGACGCGACGCACGACGGTGCGCGGGAGGGCGGCCAGCCGGCGTACCACCCCGGAGCCGAGCGCACCCGAGGAACCGGTGACCGCGACCACTGCGCCACCGCGTACGGTTGTGGTCATGGCTCCTTCCTCCTTCGATCCGTTCGGATCTTCCTCCGACGGCGACCCCGCGCGTCGTGACCCGGCCGGTCCACTCGGCGGGATACCTGAAGACGTGGCCGGCAAGATCCCGCTCTTCGCCGAGCTGCAGAAGCTGATGTCGTCGTCCGGCCCGGTCAACTGGGAGCTGGCCCGGCAGCTCGCGATCGCCGCCGCCGCCGCGGACGACACCGCGCCCGGCGCGCGGGACCTCGACGACGTGCGCGACGCGATGCGGCTGGCCGACGTGTGGCTCGACGTGGCGACCGCCCTGCCCGCGGGCGTGACGAACGTCGAGACGTGGACCCGCGTGCAGTGGGTCGAGCGGACCCAGCCGACCTGGACCACGCTCTGCGACCCGGTCGCGGCGCGGGTCACCGCGGCGATGGGCACAGCGCTGCCCGACGAGCTGCGCGCCCAGGCCGGCCCCCTGCTCGGCGTGCTCAGCTCTGTCGGCGGGCTGATGTTCGGCGCGCAGGTCGGCCAGGCGCTCGGGGCGCTCGCCGGCGAGGTGCTCTCGTCTACCGACATCGGCCTGCCGCTCGGTCCGGCCGGGCTCGGCGCGCTGGTCGTCGGCAACGTCGCGAAGTTCGGCGACGGCCTCGGCGTACCGGCGGAGGAGGTGCGGCTCTACGTCGCGCTGCGCGAGGCCGCGCACCACCGGCTCTACTCGCACGTGCCGTGGCTCCGCGCACACGTCCTCGGCGCCGTCGACGCCTACGCGCGCGGCATCAACGTCGACCCCGAGGCGATCTCGCGGGCGATGAGCGAGATCGACCCGAGCGACCCGGAGAGCCTGCAGGCCGCGATGGGCGGCGGGCTGTTCCAGCCGCAGCGCACGCCCGAGCAGGACACCGCGCTCGAACGGCTCGAGACCGCTCTTGCCCTGATCGAGGGCTGGGTGGCCGACGTCGTCGAGACCGCCGCGGTCAACCTGCCGTCGGCCGGCGCGCTCGCCGAGACGATGCGCCGCCGGCGCGCGAGCGGCGGCCCGGCCGAGCAGACCTTCGCGACGCTGGTCGGCCTCGAGCTGCGGCCGCGGCGGCTGCGCGAGGCGGCGGCGCTGTGGGCGGCGATCCGCGCCGAGCGGGGCGCCGACGGACGCGACGCGACGTGGGCGCACCCCGACCTGCTGCCGTCCGCGGTCGACCTCGCCGACCCGGAGAAGTTCGCGAAGGGCGACCTCGACGAGCCCCTGCAGGCCCCCGACAGCTAGTCCCTCCCGGCCCGGCCGGCCCGGCCCGGCTGCTGCGGTTCTGTGTCCGGTACGGCGCACGACACCGCCGCGGCAGCGGACACAGTTCGGCCGCGGCGGGCGGCGGAGCGGGCGGCGGAGCGGGACTAGCGGGCGCGGACGGGGGACTCCGTCGTACGCCGGGTGAAGGCGAACGTCGCGCCGGCGCAGACCACCACGCTGGCCAGCGCGAGTGCGACGGCGGTCGGGGCGTCAGCGGCGTCGCTGCGCCGGCTCATCGCCAGCTCCTGCACGTCCTCGGCCTGCTGCCGCTCACGGTTGTCGACGACGACGACCTCGTGCTCGGGCTGCTCCACCGCGGCGACGCCGGCCTGTCCCTGCACCTGCGCCTGCGGGTTGGGGTTCGGATTGGGGTTGGTGTTGGGCTGCGCGTTGGTCACCGGCGCGGGCGGGGGCGGCGGCGGCGGGAGCAGCAGCAGCGCCGCGAGCGGCGGCAGACCGCGAGGCGGCAGCACCTCGTCGAGGATCGCCAGCGGCGGGATGCAGCGCAGGAAGCCGTCGGCCTCGGCCAGGACGGATTCACGGCGGATGGCGCGCAACGGCGCCGGCGCGTTGGTGGTCTTGCCGTCGGCCGGGCAGGTGTAGCGGACCGCGAAGTGCAGCCGCTGCGCGCGCTTGCCGTCGACCGACTCGATGCGCGCCCGGCCGACCACCCGGGTGATGTCGGGGCGAAGCGTCTGCAGCTCGACCGCGGCGTCGTCGCGGACCGAGCGCAGCAGCGCGACGACGGCGGGCGCGATCCGGATCTGCGGCCGCAGCACGTCGAGCACGGCGTTGTCGGCGAGGCTGAGCACCGCGCTGTCACCCACGTTGCACACCAGCGGCGCGCCGGGCGCGACGTCGAGGCGGCCGTCGCCGTTGCAGTCGAGCCCGGTCGCGGGCGCGAACGCGCGGGTCGCGGTCGCCATCTCGGCGAGGTCGCTGCGGCCGCCGCCGTGCACCGCGAGCCCGACCTGCCGTACGTCGCGACCGCGCAGTGCGGCAACCGTCTCGGTGAACGTCGGCCCCGGGTAGTCGCCCTCCCGGTGGAACGCCACGTCGGTCACCGTGATGACCACGCGCAGCGCGCCCGGCCGGAACCCCGCGCTGCGCTTCGGCTCGATGTACGTCGCTCCGCCGCCCTGCCCCTCGCCGGTCACCGCCTGGTAGAGCCCGGGCAGCGCCGCCTCGGGCCCGTCACCGCCGCCGCTCGCCTGCAGGTCCTCGATCGCCTGCTGCAGCGACGCGTCGACCGGCCCGATCGCGCGGAGCAGCCGATAGGGCACGTCGCCGGGCCCGCCCCACGGTGACGACGGGTAGTCCTTGAACTCGGCGACGCCGAACTGCGCCTCGATCCGCGCGTCGGCGAGCTCGTTGACGATCTCCGCGAGCCCGCGACGCAGACCGTCGATCGTCGGGCCCATGCTGCCGGTGGTGTCGACGAGGAAGAACACGTCGAGCGGCGTCGGCTCGGCCGGCAGATCGAGCGTGTAGGGCACGACCTGCGACGCGCCGGCGTGCAGCAGCAGCTCGGTGTGCGCGGGCGCGAGCGTCGGCACGCCGGCCACCGACGGCGGCGCGGCGTGCAGGTCGATCCGCGGGAGCGCGCCGGCACCGGTGCGCTGCCGCTCGCGTACGCCGAAGGACCGGCGCAGCAGCCCGCCGTCCGCGAGGGCGAGCACGGTGGGTCCGGCGGGGGCGGCAACCAGGGCGAGACCACCCGCGGGCCCCCCGGCCGGAGTGACGTCGAGCAGGTCCGCGCCGGTGAGGAGCAGCACCGCGCCGTCCGCGGCGACCGCCGTCAGGTCGAGTCCGTCGAGTGTCGCGATCGAGTGCGCCGGCGCGGGCAGGCGGACGCCGCGCCAGGTCCGGCCGCCGTCGTCGCTGCGGTGCATCGTCGGCGCGTCGGCAGCCGTGGCGAGCACGCGGGTGCCGCGCGCTGAGGTGGAGGCGACGAGGTCGGTGACCGCTCCGGTGACCGCGGCGGGGGTGAACGTCGCGCCCGCGTCGGCGGAGGTCGTGACCCCGGTCGCCGTGCGCGCGAGCAGCCGGGACGGGTCCGCCGGATCGGGCAGCACCGCGTCGACCGCGGCGTCGGCGCCCGGCGCGGTGCGGCGCAGCCAGGTGAGCCCGCCGTCCGTGGTCGCGTAGACGGCCCGGCCGCCGATGACCGGCGCGGTCGCGAGCTGCGGCAGCGGGGCCGTGTCGACGACGACGTACGCCATCTGCGGATCCACCGACGAGACAGCGAGGGTTGCGGCGCCGCCGAGCGGCGAGAGGCCGAGCCCGCCGCTGCGCCAGGACGCTCCGCCGTCGGAGCTGACGACGACGTCGGTGCGGCGTACGCCGGCGACGTCGGCCTCGACCAGCGCGTAGACCCACCCGACGCCGGCCGGCCCGGCCGGCACCCGCAGGTCGGTGACCCGGTCGATGTCGACGTACACCAGGTCGTCGGCGACGAGCGTGTCGCGGTCGAGGACGTCGGACCAGGTGCAGCCCCCGGTCGTCGACGCGGCGACCAGGTGGCCGTCGGTGACGTAGATGACGTCGGGGTCGGCGGTCGACACCGCGTAGTCGGTGACGCCCATGTCGGCGAACCCGGGCGGCGCGGGGAGCGCGTGCCAGCCGTCGGCCCGCGCCCTTACGCCGACGCAGCTGCCCGGAGCGGCATCGACGTGCAGGAGCTGCGCGAGGGCCGGGCCGGCGACGACGGCGGCGCAGGCGGTCGCGGCGACGACGCGCCGGAGGGCGGCACGGGCCAACGCGCACACCTCCGGGGAAAGGTCAGCCAGCGCTGAGCAGCGCCCGGACAGCGTCCCATCCCTCCAGGTTGGCGTCGAGGTGCCGGATATCTGTCGGTTCGCGCAGCCGATGCCAGCCCGGGCCGACGACGACACCCTTGACCGGAGCGGCGGCGTGCAGCCGCTCGAGCACGTCCGGGTCGTCCAGGTCGGGCCCGCAGTCGCGGAGCCAGCCCGGCACCGGCAGCCGCGCGCCGAGGCCGCAGACCCCGCCCGCGCGGGCCGGGGTCACGCTCACCGGGGCGTCCTCCAGCGCGGAGAACAGCTTGCCCACGAGCAGCCCCGGGAGGTCGGGGACGTCGGCGGCGAGCACCACCGCGAGCTCTGCGCCGAGCCCGGCCAGTGCGTCGAGCGTCGCGACCACCAGGTCGGCGGCGGCGAGCCCGGCCGGCAGCCGCACGATCGGCGTACCGGGCCAGGTCAGCGCGCGGACCGCCTCGGCGTCGACGTCGGCGGCGACTGCTGCCGCCGCGCGCACCGACTCCAGCGCGTGGACCACGTCGTGGGTGTCCTCGACCAGGGCGCGCCACCAGGCCGCGGGGTCGACACCGGGCGGGGCCGAGCGCAGCCCCTCGGCGGGCGCGGCCACCAGCACCGCAGCCGCCATCGCCGGAGTCACCCGCAGTCAGCCGTCACGAGCAGTCGGCCTCGGCGTCCGGCTCGTCCGCCAGCGGGTCGGCGACGTCCATGCGCAGGCGCGCGGTGTCGGCGACGCCGAGCAGGTAGCCGCGCGCCCGCTCGGCGAGCGGGTAGCCCTCCACCAGCGCCCAGAACTCCTTGGAGTGGTCGGCGATCACCAGGTGCGCGAGCTCGTGGACGAGGACGTAGTCGACGACCCAGTCGGGCATGTCGCGCAGCCGGTGGGAGAGCCGGATGGTCTTGTCGAGGGGCGTGCACGATCCCCAGCGGCTGGCCTGGTTGGTCACCCAGCGCACGCTCGCCGGGCGGGCGCGACCGCCGAGGTGCGCGGCCGAGAGCCGGCGCGCCCGGGCGGCCAGCTCGTCGTCGGACCGCCCGCGGGTGCGGCCCTCCTCCTGCGTGCGCAGCCGCTCCAGCATGGTCGCGACCCAGCGCTCCTCCTCGGCGCGGCTGAGCCGAGCCGGGACGAGCACGATCGTCCGGTCGCCGTCGCGGTACGCCGACACCGTCCGCCGGCGCCGGGTGCTGCGGCGGACCTCGACGACGCCCGCCGTGCCGTCGCCGAGGCGCAGGTCGACCTCCACGGCCGGCGTACGCCGGGCGGGGGTCGACTCTCGGGCCAGCTCGGTCACGCGTCGACGGTACGTCGGCGCTCGGACAGCGGCCAGGCATTCCGGCGTACGACGCGCCGATCGGTCCAGAAATTTCCGGCCGCAAACTTTCGTGCACAGCCTCGGGACGACGTCACCGCAGGTCAGCGCCGGTGCGGGCGGGGCGCCGCCGCGGCGGTCCACAGCCGGCTCTACAGGTCGTCCACACCTTCGCCGGGTCCTGTCCCCAGGGTGTCCCCAGCGTCGTCCACAGGCCGGCGTCGCGGACCGTTGACCGCCCCCACCGCCGCCCCTAACGTCCCCTCTCGACGAAGCCCCCGGGGGCCGAGCCACCACTCGCAAGGGGAAGGCGAGTGGCGGCGAGGAGACCGGGGGCTTTGCCGCGTCCGGGGCGCGGCGCCCGCCCGCCCGGCGCCTGCGCCGGCCGCTCTTCCATGATCATGAGCATCTACCGGCGCTAGAGGTGTGCGTAGCCGCTCATGATCATGGAGCGAGGGGGGTACGGCGCTCGGCCCGGGGGGTCAGCGGCCGGTGAAGCGGGGGGTGCGGCGCCCGGCCCGGGAGGTCAGCGGCCGGTGAAGCGGGGGGTACGGCGCTCGGCCTGGGCGGCGAGGCCCTCGCGCAGGTCGGCGGTGGCCATGGTGATCGGCTGGGCGACGCCCTCCCAGGCCAGCGCCTCCTCGATCGAGCGGTGGCCGGCGTGCCGCAGGGCCGCCTTGGTCAGGCGCACGGCGACCGGTGCGCCCGCGGCGGCGTCGGCTGCGGTGCGCAGCGCGGCGGGCAGCAGGTCCTCGGGCGCGTGGACGGCCTCGCACAGGCCGATCCGCAGCGCCTCGTCAGCGTCGACCCGCCGGCCGGTAAGCAGCAGCTCGCGGGCCCGCGGCAGCCCGACCGCCTCGGGCAGCAGGAACGTGCCCGCCATCCCGGCGTGGATGCCGAGCTTCACGAACGGCGCGGAGAACGTCGCGGCGGTCGACGCGTAACGCAGGTCGCAGGCCAGCGCGAGGCACAGGCCGGCGCCGACGGCCGGTCCGTTGACCGCGGCGATGACCGGCACGTCGAGGTCCCGCACCGACAGCCAGGTCCGGTAGAAGGGCAGCATCCGGGCCCGCAGGTCCGCGACCGTCATGTCCGGCGACTCGGCGAGCCACGACAGCGCGCCGCCGGCGCAGAACGCACTGCCGGCGCCGGTGACGACGACCGCTCGCACGGTGTCGTCAGCACCCAGCGCAGCGATCGCGTCGGTCCAGGCCTCGGTGAGCTCGCCGGTCATCGCGTTGCGCCGGTCCGGCAGGTCGAGCGTGAGCAGCACGACGCCGTCGGACGGGCGCTCCACGCGCAGCGGTCGGTCGGTCATGTCGCCTCCACGGTGTCGTACGCCGGCGCGGTGACGCTAGCGCGTGAAGTCGAGGCCCTCGCGGCGGCGGCGGGTCGCGACGGCGGGTGCCGCCCACATGAGCAGGACCATCGACGCGACGACGGAGACCGCGGCGACATCGCCGCCGGCGGTCGACGAGCGGTCGCTGCCGGCCAGCGCGAGCGCGGGCGAGGCGACGGCGCTCGGGGCGGCGGCGGGACGCACGATCCGCGCGGCGGGACGGGCGACCGGCGTGGCGGGCGCGGCCGGCACCGGCTCGCGCACGGTCGTCGTACGCAGCACCGTCACGGTGACCCGGGCGGTGCCGCTGCCCTCGATGCCGAGCGCGCGGGCGGCCGCACGCGAGAGGTCGACGACGCGACCGCGCACGAAGGGGCCGCGGTCGTTGATGCGCACCGTCACGCAGCTCCGCTTGGTGCAGACGCGGGCCTTGCTCCCGAACGGGAGGGTCTTGTGCGCGGCGGTCATGTCGCCGGTGTCGAAGCGCTCGCCGCTCGCGGTACGACGGCCGTGGAAGCCCGGGCCGTACCAGGACGCGCGGCCGCGCTGCTCGAACACGACCCGCTGGACCGTGCGGGTGCGCATCGGGCGCGCGGGGGGACGAGCCGTCGATCGGGACGCCCGCGGGGCGTCGGCGAGCACAGCCGAGCGGGCGGAGGCCAGCGCCGGGCGGAGGTGGGCGCGCTCGGCCGCCGCGTCAGAGACCGCACCGCGAGAGCGCACGGGGTACGACGGCACGGGCGCGTGCGCCGCGGCCGCGAGAGCGGCCGGCGCAGTGGGGCGCGGCTCGTGGCGCAGCGCGGCGGTGACCGGCAGCACGCCGAGCACGAGGATCGCGCCGCCGAGCGCGACGGGACGTCGTACCCGGGGCAGCTCGCGATAGCTGGCCGGGCGGAACGGGGCCAGCAGGGGGTGAGGAGTCGTCATTCGTGGTTCCCAAGCGCCTACGAGGTGAGCTGACGGGCTCGGGATGGGAGGTCCCGTCGCCGGCTGGAGGCCTGGCGATTAGCCCCGTGGGCCGGCGTGGCCGGTCCGGTGGGTCCCCCGCGCCGCCGACCCGTGACCCCCGCGCGGGTGCGGTGGGGTCGTCGACGGCTTCGGCGCGTGCGGCTGGGAGGTTCACCTGCCTCTCGGTCTTGTCGGACGGCGCGTGGCGCCGGGTGCTTGCTAAAGGCAGCATCTCATCCGGCGCTTGCAACAGCAAGCAGCGACACGCCGGAAAGTCGCTTCACCGGGTAGCAGGGGTGGCCCCGCGGCAAGCCGGTTGTACCCCAACGGAGGCCCGACAAGCACGGCCTAACGTAGATTTCGTGCTCAGGCGGCTACGCTGGATCTCGTCCAGCACCCATCGTCAGGAGGAACCGTGGCCGAGAAGTACGAGGGCTACTGCGTGAAGTGCAAGGAGAAGCGCGAGTTCGACGGCGAGGTCACGACCACGGACAACGGCCGACGCATGGCGAAGGGCACCTGCCCGGTCTGCGGCACGAAGATGAACCGGATCCTCGGCAAGGCCTAGCCGACCTGCACTTCCGCGAGAGGCGGCGCCCGCACGTAGGGCGCCGCCTCTCGCGTGTCCAGCGCCGTACGCCGATCTGGGGACGCTGCGCGCGTGTGGACAGCGCGCACACGCCGCACCCCAGCGATGGCACCCTCCTCGCCTTCCCGCCCAACCACGTGGGGGTGCGATGCGACCCGTGCTCAACCCGGCTCTGCGCCTGATCTGGCGCGACGCGACGACGCTGCAGCTCGGCGTCGACCCGCGGCACAGCGTCGTGCTCGACGGGCTCACCGCGCACGGCGAGACCGTGCTCGCGCTGCTCGACGGCACGCACGACTGGGCCTCCGTGCTCGCCGCCGCTGCCGTGCTCGGCGTCGAGCGCGCCGACGCGGAGCGCCTGCTCGACCTGCTGCTGCGGGCCGGCGCGCTCGAGGACACCGCCGTCGCCGCGCCGCTGCCCGCCCGGGCGCGACTGCGCCTCGCACCCGAGGCCGGCGAGCTGAGCCTGCACGGCCCGCCCGGCAGCAGCGCGGCGGCACTCGCGGACCGCGGGCGCGCGACGGTCGTGGTCGCGGGGTGCGGCCGGCTCGGCACCGCGATCGGCGTGCTGCTCGCCGCGGCGGGCGTGGGCCGCCTGCTCCTGCGCGACGAGCTCGACGCCGGCCCGTCCGACGTGCCGGGCGGTGCGTCGCCCGCCGTGCTCGGCGCACCACGCGTGCTCGCGGCTGCAGCCGCCGTGCAGCGCGCGGGCGAGGCCGACGTCGACGCCGCCGTACGACGGCCGTCGGCGGAGGACTGCGCCGACGCCGACGTCGTCGTGGTCGCCGGCGACCTGCACTCCGCTGCCGACTCTGCCCTGGTCTCGCTGCTCAACGGCGAGGGCGTGAGCTGGCTGCTGGCCGGGATCCGCGAGACGTGCGGCGCCGTGGGCCCGCTCGTGCGGCCCGGGCGCACGTCGTGCCCGCGCTGCCTCGACCTGGCCCGAGCGGAGCGCGACGCGGCATGGCCGGCGGTCGTGGCCCAGCTCGCGGCCACCCGCTCGAGACGGCCGGAGTCGGGCAGCGCGGCGCTGGTGTCCGTCGTCGCCGGTCTCGCCAGCGCGGAGACCCTCGCCGCGATCGGCGGCTCGGCCGCCCCGCTCTGCCTCGACGCGACCCTCGAGGTGCGGGTGCCCGACTGGTCGGTGCGCCGGCGGGCGTGGCGGCCGCACCCCGCCTGCGGCTGCACCTCGACGACCGGCGCGATCGCCGGCTGACGGCGTACGCCGGTCACGTCTGGCGCACGCCGGTCATAGTGGTGGGGTGTCCGACATCCCGCGGCGCGCGGTGACTCGCAGCGTCAAGCTGGCGACGCTGCCGCTCGGCGTCGCCGGTCGGGCGACCCTGGGGCTCGGCAAGCGGATCGGCGGCCGGCCGGCCGAGATCGTCGCCAACGAGCTGCAGCAGCGCACCGCCGAGCAGATCTTCGCGGTGCTCGGCGAGCTCAAGGGCGGCGCGATGAAGCTCGGCCAGGCGCTGAGCGTGCTCGAGGCCGCGCTGCCCGAGGATCTCGCCGGGCCCTACCGCACCGCGCTGACCAAGCTGCAGGAGGCCGCGCCGCCGCTCCCGGTGAAGCAGGTGCACGCCGTCCTGCGCGATGAGCTCGACCCCGAGTGGGAGAAGGCGTTCCGCAGCTTCTCCGACGTCCCGTCAGCGGCAGCGAGCATCGGGCAGGTCCACCGCGGCACGTGGCACGACGGGCGCGAGGTCGCGGTGAAGGTGCAGTACCCCGGCGCGGGGGCCGCGCTGATGAGCGATCTCACCCAGCTCGGCCGGCTGGCCCGGATGTTCGCCGTGCTCGCGCCCGGCCTCGACGTCAAGCCGCTCGTCGCGGAGATGAAGGAGCGCGTCGCCGAGGAGCTCGACTACGTCCAGGAGGCCGTGTCGCAGGAGGCCTTCGCGACGGCGTACGACGGCGACCCGCACATCGTCGTACCGCACGTGGTGGCCGGGTCCGAGCGCGTCATCGTCACCGAGTGGCTCGACGGCATCCCGCTCTCGGCGATCATCCGCAACGGCACGACCGAGCAGCGCAACCGCGCCGGGATGCTGCTCGCGCGGTTCCTCTACGAGTCGCCGACCCGAGTCGGGCTGCTGCACGCCGACCCGCACCCCGGCAACTTCCGGCTGCTCGACGACGGGCGGCTCGGCGTCATCGACTTCGGCGCGGTCGCGCGGCTGCCCGGCGGGATGCCGCGCGGGCTCGGCGAGATCGCCCGCGCGGTCGCGGACGACGACGCGGATCGGGTCGAGGCGCTCTTCCGGCGCGAGGGCTTCCTGCGCGACGACGTCGTCGTCGACCCCGGCGCGGTGCTCGAGTACGTCGGCCCGGTGCTCGAGTCGGTCGTCGTCGACGAGTTCACCTTCAGCCGCGCCTGGCTGCGGCACGAGGCGGCCCGGGTCGGCGACCCGCGCGGGCCGATGGGCCGACTCGGCCGGCAGATGAACCTGCCGCCGACGTACCTGCTCGTGCACCGCGTCGCGACCGGCACGACCGGAGTCCTGTGCCAGCTCGGCACCAGCGGCGACTTCAAGTCGCTCGCCGAAGAGCTCCTCCCCGGCTACGCCCCACCAGAGAAGAAGTCGCGCGCACGCCGAAAGAAGCAGTAGGCGCAAGAGGGCACGTGGTCAGGGGCTTCACTCAACAGCGCGGCCGGTGGGGCCGGCGCGGCCGTACCGCCGGGAGCCCGCGACTGCCACTTCCGCTTCCTTTACCACCACTCGCTATCCAGCTTGGCTTCGATCGAGCGGACGTTGGTGCGGGTGCACGCCTCGCACAGCGTCTGCACGCCGCGCTCCGACGTCTGGGTGGACCAGCCGAGCGGCGGGCCGTCCGGTGACGTGGTGCCGCACCAGCTGCACGACACTGCGGTCGCGGCGGTCGTCGGCTTCTTGGCTCCCACGGGAGTGGACGCTACTCCGCGACAATGCCGCGGTGACGTCGCGCCGAGCACCCGCCGCGCTACCCGCGTCGTTCGACGACGGCACCGCCGCCGAGCTGCTGATCAGCCTCGCGGCCATCGCCGACCCCGACTGGCGCGAGGTCTTCGACGGCGGCGAGGCGGAGCGGCGACGTGCGACGGCGGAATGCGGCCGTGTTTTCGTCCGGGACGTCGCGCTGTTCGGCCGGTTCGGCTTCCTCAACCTGCTCGGGCCGGCGTACGCCGGCACCGCTGCGCACTCGATGTCGTCGTTGGTCGCCCGGGTGCGGCGGATGCCCGCACGCGAGCTGCACGTCGCCATGCTCGGGGAAGACGCGGGCAGCTGCGTGAGCTGGTCGACGAGACGACGCTGGATGCCGCCGCTGACGGCGACCGGGCTGCGGTGCGGGCAGTGCGCAGCGCGCTCGCCTCCGGTCACACGGTGCTCGGCATCACGCCGTGGCTGACCCGAACGCCGTCCGACGACGTCAAGCAACGGCTGGTCGACGTCCTCGCCCAGTGGCGCTCCGTCCGGTTTCCCGCAGCGGAGGAGCGGGCGTTGCGGGCCACGCTCTCCGCTGATGTCGAGTCCCGTCGGGCGGCGCACGGCCGCGCGTCCGGGGGCGACGTGGTCCGCGCAGTAGTCGGCGGTCTCACCTACCTGCCCGACTATGGGCCGCGGGAGGTTCTCCTCGTGCCGGCACCGTCGGTGCGGCCGGTCGTCGTGGTCGTGGACGACGTCGTCGCGCATGTCATCGCCTACCCGCCGGCATCGCCGGCCGAGGAGTCGAGTGAGGTCGTGCTGCGCGTCGCCCGCGCGCTCGGCGACGCGACCCGCCTCGCCATCTTGGCCGCGCTCCGTGACGGCGACCTCACGTCGTCGGCGCTGTGCGCCGCGCTCGACGCGCCGCGAACGACCCTGCTGCACCACCTCGCCCTGCTGCGGGCGGCCGGGCTGCTGACGACGGAGGTCACTCCGGCGGGCACCCTCTACTCGATGCGGGGGGCGGCGGCGGGAGAGCTCGACCGGGCCCTTCGCGACTTCCTCGGGGGCACGGTCCGGTAACGACTGTCGAAAAATCTCGACACCCCCGCACAGCCTCCCGATACTCGGCGCATGCGCCGCACCCTGGTCGGAGTCCTGCTCGCCGCGACCGCCTGCTCCGGCGGTGACGTGGCCGCCACGCCGACCGGCGCCGCGACCGCGCCGCGGAGTCCGGCTCCTTCGGCCGCTCCGTCCGGACCGGTCCGACCGCTCATCGGCGAGCCGAGCGAGGTCGTCGCGAAGGTGGCTGTCGGCGGCCAGCCCTGTGGGGTGGTCGCCGCAGCGGGCGCGGTGTGGGTCACCGACGCGCAGAGCGCGACGCTGGTCCGGATCGACGCGGCGAGCAACGCCGTGGTGACGTCGACCCCCGTCGACGCGACGCCGTGCGAGCTCACGTTCGGCTACGGCGCGCTGTGGGTCGCGACGCAGAGCGGTGTCCTCGACCGCGTCGACCCGGCGACCGGGCGCGTCGTCGCGCGGATCCCGGTCGGCGAGACGTCGTACGAGCCGTTGGTGGCGTTCGGGTCTGTGTGGGTGACGAACCGCAACAGCGGCACGGTGTCGCGGGTCGACCCGCGCACCAACCGGGTCGTCGCGACGATCGACGTGCCCGGCACCAACCCCGGCGGCATCGTCGCGGTCGGCGACCGCCTCTGGATCGGCAACGACACGTCGGGCAGCACCGACGTCGTCCGCATGGACCCGCGCACCGGCGCGATCGAGACGTTCAGCGCCGGGGCGCGGCCGGCCTTCGTGGCCGCGGCCGCCGGCGCGGTCTTCACGGCTGACGAGGGCGGCCACACGGTCAGTCGGCTCGACGCGACGACCGGCGCGATCCTCGGCACGGCACTCGCCGGCGTACGGCCGGTGAACCTCGTCGCGCTCCCGGTCGCGCGGCCGGAGATCTGGGTGCCGGACGACCAGGGCGGGCTGCTCACCCGGATCGACGCGACGACCGGCGAGGTGATCGAGCGGATGCTCGGCGGTCGCGGGCCGGCGGTCATGGCCGCGCACGGCAGCGACGTGTGGGTCACCAACTTCGAGGACGGCACCGCGTGGCGGATCCGTCCCGGGCTGCGTCCCTAGCCCACGAATCTCCTGCGGCGCTGAACCTTCCGGCCGCCACGACGTCCTTGGGGTGAACGCTGCGGCAGCCGCCGCCGCGACACCTCGGACGTCATCTCGTCGGCCGCACCGAGCTCCCCCGCGGGGCGGTCGCGCGATGGCGCACGCCCTGATCGGGGCGTCCAGGCCCCGTTCCGGGCGACCACCGGAAGCGAAGGGCCGGCCTCGCCATGCCCGCTGCCCGTACGACGACTGCCCCGGTCACCATCCCGATGCGCGTCGCCGCCGCGACGCTGCTCTGCGGCGTCGTCGCGTGGGGCTGCTTCCAGAACCTCTACCGGCTCGGCTCGGCCAACTGGGTCGGCGACGAGCTGACCTACCACTTCACCGGGTGGGAGTACGTCAAGGGCCACTTCGACCACAACTTCGACCACCCGTTCACCGGCAAGCTGCTGCTCGGGGCCGGGCAGCTGCTGGTCGGTCGCGGCCAGGCGCAGAGCCGGCTCGTGCCGGCGATCGCCAGCCTGCTCACCGGATTGGCCGTCTACGCGCTGCTGCGCCGCGAGGCCGGCTTCGTCGCGGCGGTGACCGCACTCGGGCTGTGGCTGGTGCTCCCCCACTCCGCGCCCGAGCTGCCGGTGCGGATCGACCGGTTCGGCCTGCTCGAGCCGATGCTGACCCTGCTCGTCTTCGGCGTGCTCTTCGCCGGCTGGCGGTGGACGCGCACCGGCGCGTGGCACTGGGCGCTGCTCACCGGTGTGTCCGCCGGGCTGGCGATGACGACGAAGGTCACCGGGGTCGTCGTGCTGCCCGCGGTGCTGCTGACGGCGCTCGTCGTACGCCGCGGCGCCACCGCCTGGGCGCAGGTCATCGGCTGCGCGATCGCGACCGAGCTGACCGCGGTGGCGTCGTACGCCGTCGCGGGTGCACGCGGCGCGGAGGCGGTGCGCTACATGGTCGAGAAGCAGTCCGCGCACCGCGCCACGGGACACCTCGTCACGGTCGCGGGCACGGAGTACCTGCATCCGCCGTGGTGGTCGCACCTGTGGTTCCAGACGCAGAGCTACGGCGTCGAGGTGTCGGTGGTGCTCGGCCTGCTGGCGCTGGTCGGGCTCTTCGCGCGGCCTGGCGGACTCGGCGTCTACCTGCTCGCCGGCATCGCCGCGCCGTTCCTCTTCCTGAGTCTGGGCGCCGGCATCGCGCTGCCGTTCTACTACCTCGTCTGGCAGCCGGCGCTGGTGGCTCTCGCCGGCCTCGGCGCGGGCGCGCTGTGGCGCGGCCGCTACCTCGGACCGGTCCTCGCCGCGGCGTCGCTGGTGCCGCTGATCACGTTGGGCGCGTCGACCAGCGCAGAGCTCGGCCGGCTGCGGCACACCGACTACGACCTCCTCGGCGCTACTCCGCTGGTGCAGGCCCGCGCCCATCCACGTGACGTCGTACTCGTCCTCGGGTACGCCGACCGGGTCGCGGTGCTGCTGCCGGAGCAGCCGGTGCTGACCCGGCTGGTGCCCGGCCGGAAGGTGGCGGCGATCGTCGTCGACTGCGCGTTCGCGAGACGGCACCCGAAGTCGCCGGTGCTCCACTACGTCAGGACATCCGCCCCGCGGCTCGCCCGCACCGACGTCGACGGCGGGCTCGTGGTCTACGTCGCGGGCAAGCCCGACAGGTCCGCGCCGCCTCCCTGCACGGGTCAGCCCCGGGCGCGTCCCCGTCTCGCGACCAGGTAGCCCGCGATGGAGCCGCCGAGGGTGCCCAGCACCTCGTCGCCGAGGGTGTCCTCGTAGGCCGTCGCC
The DNA here is from genome assembly GCA_963765815.1 of uncultured Actinomycetota bacterium. Classification (GTDB taxonomy): domain Bacteria; phylum Actinomycetota; class Actinomycetes; order BP-191; family BP-191; genus DATLNF01. Next base: position 50,033 of record CAVXXT010000006.1, read on the forward strand.
AGCTCGGTGCCGTGGCGGATGAACGTGTACCACTCGCCGAGCTCCCAGAGGATCGCGAGCCCGGCGCCGATGCCCGCGACCAGCAGGCCGAGCGCCCACGGCGGGCGGATGTCCGCGCGTCGCAGCAGCAGGCCGATGCCGAAGCAGAGCAGCAGCCAGTTGCCGAAGTGGTTGGCGTCGTCCCACCAGACGAGGCGGTCGTAGAAGTCGACGGTGTTGCCGGTCACGTCGACGAGGAACGGCGCCATGATGAACGCCACGCCGGCCCACGGGATGTCGACCGCACGATGCTTCGCGCGGGCAGCCACGACGTACGCCGCGGGGACGGCCAGCATCATCACCGGGTAGCCGACCAGCCGCGCGCCGAACCCCTTGCCCTCGAACTGCTCGAGGTCCGCGAACGCCCCGACCGCGAGCTGTACGACGGTCGCGGCGAGGATGAGCAGCGCGACGGTGCGCGCCGACGGCTTCGTCATCCGCCGATGATGCCTGCGTCGACGTTCAACTCCGGCGTATGTCGCCGAATCGCCGCCGTGTCGCGCCGTACGCCGGAGTTGAACGATTCCGACAGGCGACCAGCCTGCTCGGCCTGGTCAAGCACTGGCTGGTTCAGTCGGACGCCTACGAGCAGGACCCGCAGGCCGACTGGTACGCAGGTCCCGAGGAGACGAAGGACGCGCTGGTCGACCTCTATCGCCGCGTTGCCGCGTTCGCGGACGAGACGATCGAGACGCTGCCGCTCGACGCGCCGGGCGTCGTGCCGTGGTGGACCCCAGGCCGGCAGGACGTGACGTTGCAGCGGGTGATCGTGCACGTGACCTACGACGTGGCGCGGCACGCCGGCCACGCCGACATCCTCCGCGAGGCGTACGACGGGTCTGTCGGATGGTGGCCACCCTGGTTCTGTGTCCGGATCTGTGCGGATCCACGCGGATGACCCGGACACGGTTCCGAGGGGTTCGTCGGTGAGGTGCTCTCAGTCGCCGAGGTAGAGGAAGCCGTAGGCCTCGTCGCGGAAGGGGATGCCGGCCGCGGTCAGGGCGGCGTCCCAGTCGCCTCTGCAGGTCGGGTCCGCTGCTTCCGAGCCGTGGTCGGACGTCGAGCAGGATGAACGTGTCGTCGGTGAGGCCGTTCGCGTCGAGCTGGTCGAGGAAGACGCCGAGCCGCGCGTCCGCGTCGCGCATCGACGCGCGCGCGATCGGCGAATGCGGTCCGCCGGCGTGGTGCGCGGAGTCGGTGAGCGTGCTGTTCCACCACATCAGGTCGGGCCGGACATCGGTGCTGCCCCAGAGGCCGAGCACCTGCGCGAGACCCGTGATGTCGACCGACGACCCCCACGAGTAGCCGGAGTCGGCGGCGACGTACTGCTGGGTGGAGTGCTCGTCGCCGGTCGGGTCCGGCAGGCTGCTGCCCATGCTCTTCGCGCCGTCGCTGTGGCCGTGGTCGCGGACCAGCCCGAAGGTGGAGTACGTCGCGCCGCGGTCGACCGGCTCGTTGACGCACGCCGTACGCGATTCGGGTCGTGACCGCGCGACGACCTCGAACACCGTCTCGACCGTCGGCTCCAGCCATTCGGATGCGCGATGCCACGTCGCGGACTCGTTCGCGACGATCTGCTCGCCGCGACGGCGGTCGTAGAACGCGTTGTTGAGGATGCCGTGCTTCCCCGGCCCGGCGCCGGTCAGTGCCGACGTGTGGTTGACCAGCGTCACGCTCGGGAACTCGGCGACCGCGCCGCCGCGCAGCGCGCACCCGCGCGCGAGCAGCCGCGCGACGTTGGGCAGCTCGCCGCTCTCCGCCATCGCGTAGAGGTCGTTGCTGTTGCAGCCGTCCCACAGCAGGCCGACCACGTGCTTCGCGCCGGCGGTCACGAGGTCGGTCAGCGCGCGGCCGGTCTGGTTGCGGTGGTGCAACCCGTCGTCACCGGCCGCGACGCCGAACGCGTGCAGCAAGGTCGGGCCGACGTCGACGGTGCGGGCGAAGCGGTCGAGCAGACCGCGATCGCGTACGCCGGCGCCGGATAGGACCAGCGGCGCCCGCGACTGCACGACGTCGAGGGAGCCGTGCTCGCCGAGGTGCCCGCCGCGCTCGGCCCAGAAGTGGCCGGCCGTGTGCACCACCGCGAGGTCCGGCGCGGCCGGGTGCTCGAAGAGGTCGGCCAGCCGCTCGCGGGCCAGCGGGTAGACGTTGGCGGCGTTGTTCGGCGCGTGCGGCTCGGCGTCGAGCGGGGTGAACGCGAGCGGGTCCTGCTCGGCGATCGGGTCGCGGCCGGTGACCGAGCGCACGGCGTACGGCGGAGTGCGTTCGAAGACCTGCTCGCCGTCGGCGTTGACCACCCGGATCAGGTCGCCGTCGGCGTACGCGATCAGGTCCACGACGTGCGCGAGGTCCGGCGAAGTGAGCACCTCGAGCGCGCGGGCGCGCAGCTCGCCGAG
>CAVXXT010000007.1:0-741161 GCA_963765815.1 uncultured Actinomycetota bacterium
GTCACCCGCGCCCGGCGTACCAACGGCCTCGAGCACGCGGTCGGGCAGCGGCATCGAGCACTCCCGTCACGCGCGAATGGGGCGCTGGCGAGCCTAGCCGGACCGACGGGCGCGGCGGCCCGGGAACGCCGGAGCCCCGGCGCCGGGGAAGGCGTCGGGGCTCCGGGTCACGCGGGTGGTGCAGGTTGCGGTGCTCACCTAGGCGAGCTCGGCGACCGCACGGGCGGCACTGCGTGCCCGTCGGCCGGCCGCCTCGGCCCGGCGCGCCCACCGGCGGGCCAGGACGAGCCGTACGGCGAGGCGCTCGGCCTCGGCCGCGCGCTGTCGCTCGAGCTGTTGGGATCGGGCGAGCTCTTCGTGGATCAGGTACATGGCAGGACTCCTTGACGTGTGTGGTGTGGGTTGGCTCGAAGCGCCGCTCACGCGGCGACTTCCTTCCGGGGGCGGCCACGGGGCCGCTTGCGCGCCACGATCGGCCCTGGACGAACAGCTGTCCGCCCCAGACTCCCCACGGCTCCCGGCGCTCGAGGGCGCCGGCGAGGCAGGTGGCCCGGATGGGGCAGCTGATGCAGAGCGACTTCGCGAGCTCGACGTCGGCCGGTGACTCGGCGAAGAACAGGTCCGGGTCTTCGCTCCAGCAGGGCAGGTCGAGCGCCTCGATGTCGTCGGGCAGGGCGATCGCGAACAGGTCCACCATCGCAGGTCACCTCCTTGGCAGGTTTGGGCGGGTGGCTCGTGGGCGGACAGGGCGGGCGGTGCAGGTGGTGCGGGCCGTACGGCGGAGCTGGTGAAACGAAAAGGCCGCGGATCCCGGTAGGGGATCCACGGCCTCGGGGCTGTGGTGGCTCTGAACTCTCAGTTCAGAGCTGCCGTAGCTCGAGGCGGGTGGCTCCCCTGGCGCTTCATGGCATTCGTCGCCGGGAAGGCGGCGAGGACATGCGTCGCCGGGACGGCCGTGATCGGGCTGGTGGGCGCGAGCGTGCCGATGTGCGGATCGGTCACCGAGAGGAACCCGGCAGCACGGCAGCACGCAGCCCACGACCGATGGCGGTCGCGGTGTTCGCGTAGGTGTTGCGCATGAGGGCACCTCCCTTCGTCGATCGATCCTCGTGCGGTCCGTTGGCAGCCGGCCCGGTCTGACCCCTCGGTCAGCGCTGGCGCGAGGTTAGGGCCGGCCTGCCGATGTCGCAAGCGAATTAATCAGTTGCCCTGCGGTCGTTACGTGTTCGCAACAAGATCCAGCACTTCTGACCCGAACTTGTCCAGCTTCGGCCCGCCCACGCCGGGGATCGCCGCCAGATCTTCGACCGACGCCGGCCTCGCCTCGGCGATCGCGGTGAGCGTCACGTCGGTGAAGACGCAGTACGCCGGCTGGCCCAGCTCGGCCGCGCGGCCCTTGCGCCACGTGCGCAGCCGCTCGAAGAGCTCTTCGTCGTAGTCGGACGGGCAGCCCGCGCAGCGCCGCAGGTGCTTGTCGGCGACGTTCATCAGCGGCGCGCCGCAGACCCGGCACTTGGCCAGCCCCTTGCTCTTCCGCGCGCTGCGGTCGGGCCCGGCGCGGTCCGGCGCGCCGGCCAGCCCGTCGAGGAACCGCGACCGCTTCCGCGTACGACGACCGCCCTCCGCGCGGGCCAGCGCCCAGCTCAGCGACAGGTGCCGCCGGGCCCGGGTGATGCCGACGTAGAGCAGCCGGCGCTCCTCGGCGACCTGCTCGGGCGTCGTCGCGTGCTGGATCGGCATCGTGCCGTCGGCGAGCCCGACGAGGAACACCGCGTCCCACTCGAGCCCCTTGGCCGCGTGCAGCGACGCGAGCGTCACGCCCGGCGACCGACGGCGCGTGCTGGTCGGCGAGCCGCTGGTCGAGCTCGGCGACCAGCTCCGGCAGCCGCGCCGCCGGATCCGCCGTCGCGAGATCAGCGGCAACGCCGACCAGCGCGGCGAGCGCGTCCCACCGGTCGCGCGCCGCCCCTGCGCCGGCCGGGGCGTTGTCCGGCCGCCAGCCGATCCGCTCGCCGAGCGCGCGATGCACCTGCTCGAGCAGCGGGTCGGACTCCTCGACGCGAGACGCGGCGCGCAGCGCCGCGATCGCCTCGCGCACCTCGCGCCGGTCGAAGAAGCGCTCGCCGCCGCGCACGAGGTAGGGGATGCCGCTCGCGGCCAGTGCGGCTTCGTAGGCCTGCGACTGCGCGTTGACGCGGTAGAGCACGGCGATCTCGGCGAGCGGCGTACCTGCGTCGACCAGCGCCTTGACCCGCGCGGCGACCCAGCGGGCCTCCTCCGGCTCGGAGTCGTGCTCGGCCAGCGACGCCTCCGGTCCGTCGGGCAGCTGAGCGACCAGCTCCTTCGCCACGCCTCGCCGCGTCGTGCCGCCGACGATGACCTGGTTGGCCAGCGCGACCACCTGCGGCGTCGAGCGGTAGTCGCGGACCAGCCGTACGACGGTCGCCTCGGGATAGCGCCGCGAGAAGTGCAGCAGGTAGTCGCGGCTCGCGCCGGTGAACGAGTAGATCGTCTGGTCGTCGTCGCCGACGACGCACAGGTCGTCGCGGCCGCCGAGCCACGCGTCGAGCAGCCGCTGCTGCAGCGGGTTGACGTCCTGGTACTCGTCGACGACGAAGATGCCGGTAGCGCGAGTGCACCTCGTCGGCGACGGACTCGTGCTCCTCGACCATCGCGGCGGTCAGCAGCAGCAGATCGTCGAAGTCGACGAGGCCGTTGCGGCGCTTCAGCCTCCTCGTAGCCGGCGTAGACCGCGGCGACCTCGTCGCCGGAGCGCGGCGGCTCACGGCCGGCCGACTTCGCCGCAGCGGCGTAGTCGTCGGGCCCGACCAGCCGCGCCTTGGCCCACTCGATCTCCGAGGCAGGTCGCGCAGCTCGGTGCTGCTCGGTCGCAGCCCCGTGCGGCCGGCCGCGTTGGACACGAGGGGGAACTTGTTCTCGGCCAGCGCCGGCATCTCGCCGCCCACGGCCCGCGGCCAGAAGTAGGACAGCTGCCGCAGCGCGGCGGCGTGGAAGGTGCGGGCCTGGACACCGCTCGACGCCCGAACCGCGGCCGAGCCGGCGCGCAGCCGGCCGCGCAGCTCGCCCGCGGCCCGGGCGGTGAAGGTGACCGCAGAGGACGTGGTCGGGCTGCACCTCCCGGTCGCCACGGCGTACGCGACCCGGTGGGTGATCGTGCGGGTCTTGCCGGTGCCGGCGCCGGCCAGGATGCGGACCGGGCCCGCGCGGCGGCGCGGACCGCCTCGCGCTGCTCGGGGTCGAGCCCGGCCAGGATCGAGGACGGCGAACTGTCGGCGGGCGGGCTGGCGGCGGTCATGAGGGGAGGAGTCTCTCAGCCGGCACCGACTGCGGGGGCCGTCACGAAGACTGCCGGGGATGAAATCGGGGCAGGGGCGGTGTTGGCAAGCACAGCGTTGGGGCAGGTGGCACGCGGTAACCCGCATGCGGAGCAGGAGGAGCGAGGTGTCCGGCGACTGGTCATGTACACCACGACCTGGTGCGGCTACTGCGTCCGCCTCAAGCGGTTCCTCGACGGCGCCGGCCTCGCCTACCGCGAGGTGAACATCGAGCTCGATCCCGAGGCGGCGGCGTTCGTGAGGGCGTGAACGGCGGCAACCGCACGGTGCCCACCCTGCTGTTCCCGGACGGCACCGCGGCTGACCAACCCGACCCGGCCCAGATCCAGGAGACCCTCGCCGGTCCCGTATGACGGATTTTTCCGAATCCGGCTCTTCCGTGTCCGGCTTGCTCTGCGTCACGATGGCGGTCCGCCCGACGAGAGGCGCCCATGCACCCGGTTTCTCTGCATGACGACGTCATCGACGCCGCCCTGGCCTGCGCCTCGACGCTGCTCGGCATGGAGGTCGTCTACTTCGGCCGGATCGACCGCGACGAGGACACGTCCGCTTCGAGCGCGTGATCGGGACGTCGGCGGGCGTCGACGGAGGGCTCCGTCGTCGACTTCGCCGACACGTTCTGCCGCCGCATGGTCGACGGCGCGCCGCTCCGCCACCTCGACGTCGCCAACGACCCTGTGTACGGCGCGATCGAGCAGCTCCCGGGAACGGTCGTCGTCTCGTACGCCGGCGTGCCGGTCACCGGCCCCGACGGCGCCGTCATCGGCACCCTGTGCGGGTTCGACAGCCGTCGGGTGGAGGTCGGGGAGCACGTCATCGGCGTCCTGACCGAGCTGGCCGGCGTCATCTCCGCGCGGCAGGCCACCACGCCGCTCAGCGACGGGTGCAGATCCGCCGCGTACCCGAAGGGCTGGGCGGTCGGTGACTCACGCACGAGCTCGTCGCTGACCAGCGCGATGGTGCTGGCCGACCTGCTCGCCGACGACCTCGACGCGGCGCGCCGCCCGAGCGGCTGCGACCGACCTCGACGAGCCGCGCGGCTGCGCGCGTCGATCACCCAGCTCGAGCACGCGCTCGCGGCGCGGGTGATCGTCGAGCAGGCCATCGGCGTCATCGCGGAGCGCCGCGGCGTCACGCCACGGGAGGCCTTCGAGACGCTGCGCAGGATCTCCCGGCGCGGCGGGATCCGCGGTGCACGCCCTCGCTGGTGACGTCGTGCGCTCGGTCACCGACGCCTCGGTGTCGCTCTCGACGGAGCTCGGCCGCCGGTAGCGGTCAGCCCGGCCCGTCCGGCGGCGTCGCGCCGCGCCGCCACATCCGCACCGCACCGAAGCCCAGCGCTGCGGTGACCGCTGCGCTGACAAGGCACGCGACGACCCGGCCGGTCGTCACCTCGTCGAGCGTGTGCGCGACGAGGATCGCGGTGTCCGCGGCGGCGAGCAGTGCCAGCCCGGCGAGCGCGAGCGCCGCCACCCGCGCGACGGTCAGGATCGTCGTGCCCTTCACGGTCGGGCCGGCAGGCTCTCGGCGAGCTCGCGCCAGAGGTACGCCGCCGCCTCGGCGCCGCGCAGCAGGTTGGGCAGGCTGACCTTCTCGTTCGGCGCGTGGATGCGGTCGTCGGGAAGTCCGACGCCGAGGAAGACGACCGGCGCCTCGAGCACCTCGGCCAGGTCGGCCTCCGGTCCGCTGCCGCCCTCGCGGGTGTAGAGGATCCGGCCGCCGAAGGCCCGCTCCATCGCGCGCGTCACGGCCTGCACGGCCGGGTGGTCGAGCGGGGTGAGGCACGGCGCGTACGCCGCCGGAGAAGGTCACCTCGTGCCGCATGCCCGCGGGGACCGCGCTCGGCGAGCCAGGCGCGGAACTGCTCCTCGACCTCCTCGGGCACCTGGTCGGCGACCAGGCGGAAGCGAGATCTTCGCGTGCGCCTCAGCCGGCACGATCGTCTTGCGGCCGACGCCGATGTAGCCGCCCCAGATGCCGTTGACCTCGGCGGTCGGCCGGGCGCCGACCCGCTCGAGCGTCGTGTAGCCCTTCTCGCCCCACGTCGCGGTCGACGCGGCGTCGCGCAGCCACGCCGCCTCGTCGAACGGCAGCTCGGCCATCAGCTCTCGCTCGCGGTCGGTGAGCGGCACGACGCGGTCGTAGAAGCCGGGCAGCGTGACGCGGTTGTCGGCGTCGTGCAGCCGGCGCGCAGAGCCTGGCCATCGCCAGCGCCGGGTTGGGCACGCCGCCGCCGAACGATGCCGGAGTGCAGGTCGACGTCGGGTCCGTAGAGGTCGACCTGGCAGTAGACGAGGCCGCGCATCCCGACGCACATCGACGGGGTGTCCTTGTCGAAGATCCCGGTGTCGCTGACCACGACGACGTCGCAGCGAGTCGCTCGCGGTGCGTGCGCAGGAGCGCGTTGAAGTGCGGTGACCCGATCTCCTCCTCGCCCTCGACGAGCGACCTTGAGGTTGACCGCCGAGCTCGCCGTACGCCGCGAGGGCCGCCTCGAGGCCGAGCAGGTGGAAGAGCACCTGTCCCTTGTCGTCGACCGCGCCGCGCGCGTAGAGGTCGTCACCGCGCACCGTCGGCTCGAACGGCGGGGTGTGCCACTGCTCGACCGGGTCGACCGGCTGCACGTCGTGGTGGCCGTAGACGACGACGGTGGGCCGGTCGTCGCCGACCAGCCGCTCGGCGTACACCGCCGGGTGCCCGCCGTCCTCGGTCTCCCACACCTCGACGGTCGGGAACCCGCTGCGGCGCAGCGCCTCCGCCGCCCACTCCGCGCTGCGGCGCACGTCGGCGGCGTGCTCCGGCTCGGCGGAGATGCTCGGGATGCGCAGCCAGGCGTCCAGGTCGGCGTAGAGGCGGTCGGCGTGCGCGGCGACGTAGTCGCGGATCTCGGTCATGGGCCGGAAGCGTAGAGGTCGTCGGTCCGGGTCCGGACCGTTCTGTGTCCGCTGACGAGCGCGGTCGCGCCTCCGGCACGGACACAGAAGGTGAGGACACGCCGGCCGGCCGTAGGGTCGGCCGATGATCGGGCGGAAGGAACCGGGGGTGGGCGACGTCCAACCCGGCATGACGCAGACGGCCGCGCTCGTGGAGGCGCTCCCAGCCGCCCCGATGTCACCGAGCGAGTTCCTCGCGCTGGTGCGTGGCCACGACGCGTCGCTGCGCGCGCTCACCTTCCGGCTGCTCGGCGACCGCCATCTGATGGACGACGCGATGCAGGAGGCCTACCTCAAGGCGTACCGCTCGCACTCCTCGTACCGCGGGGAGGCCGCGATCGGCACCTGGCTCTACCGGATCACCTACAACGTGTGCCTCGACCTGCTGCGGTCGGCGGCGCGGCGCCCGGCGGAGCCGCTGGAGTCGGCGTACGCCGTCGCGTCGACGACCCGTGATCCGGGGGATGTCGCGGCCGACCGCGCCGACCTCGCCGCCGCGCTCGCGTCACTGCCCCTCGATCAGCGCGCCGCCGTGCTGCTCGTCGACGCCGACGGACTCGACTACGCCGCCGCCGGTGCGGTGCTGGGCGTGGCGGCCGGCACCGTGGGGTCGCGGGTCAGCCGCGGCCGGGCCGCCCTGCGCGCCGCGCTCACGACTGGAGACGATCGATGACCGACTTCCGCGACGACGACGGCGCGCTGCCGCAGCCGGACCCCGAGCTCGCCGCGGCCCTGCGCGCGCTGCCGGTGCCCGAGCACGCCGAGGGCTTCTTCGACCGGCTGCAGGCCGACCTCGACGGCGCCGCCGCCGCAGACCCCGCCGCCGTGCCGATCGGCCGCGCGACCGGGCGGCGTCGGTGGCGCCGGCAGACGCTGCGGCTCGCGGTCGTCGCGGCGGCCGCAGGGGTGATCGGCGTGGCGGTCGGGGCGAACCTCGACAGCCCCCCTGCGTCGTCGCCGCGGCGTACCGCACCGCCGGTCGTCGCGTTGAGCGCGGTCGAGGTCGCGACCACGATGCACGAGGCGCTGGCGTCGGCGCACACCCTGCGCGGCGAGATCGTCTTCCGCGACGCTGACGGCGAGGTGCGGTCGCGGTTCGTCGTGACCGAGGCCGGCGACTTCCGGCAGAGCGGGCTGACCCGCACCGAGGAGCTGGCGTACGACGCGCGCACCGGCGTCGAGCGCACCTACTTCGTCGACCCGACCGGTCCGGACTTCGGCGGCGAGCGGACCGGCATCTCCCCCGGGCTGCCCGACGGCGGGCCGGCGACGTGGATCCTGCGCCGGGAGCTCGGCTCGACCGTGCGCGCCCTGCTCGACGGCGACGACAGCGTGACGGTCGAGGAGACGACGTACGACGACCGCGCCGCCTGGCAGCTCGACCTCGACGTCGAGCCCAACAAGCTCGGCGGCGGGGCGGACCACCTCGCCGTCACGGTCGACCAGGAGTCGGGCTACCCGGTCCGCGTCGTCGAGACGGTGCGCGGCGCGTTCTTCCGCGAGCTGCGGCTCGAGCAGCTGACCGCGAACGAGGGCGACGTCGACCGGTCGGAGTTCACCGTCGACTTCCCGGCGGGCGTCGAGGTGAGCCGCTTCGACGAGGGCTGGCGCCGCCTGCCGTCGCTCGCCGATGCGCGCCGTGAGGTCGGCTACGCGCCACTGGTGCCGCGCGACGACGCGCTGCCCGACGGCTTCACGCTGCAGCAGATCTCTGTGGCCGACCGGGCGCAGGGCACCGGCGTCGAAGGGCTCAACCCGCCGACCCGTGAGGCCGTGTCGATGGCCTTCCACCGCGGGCTCGACCAGATCCTCGTCACGACGCGGCTGCGCGGGCCGATCGTCGACGGCCGCGAGCCCGGGTCCGCGCCGGGGCAGTGCACCGAGTGCCTCGGCAACAGCTCGTGGTCGGACCCGCTGGCCAGCGGAGAGGGCTTCATCGACGAGCCCGAGCCGCTGTCGGTGTCGGCCGGGGCGCTCGACGGCGCTCCGGCTCAGGCGCTGATCGGACCGCACACCGTGCCGCACGTCTGGGCGCTCGGCGAACGACTCGTCGTCACGGTGTCCGGCGACGCCACGCGGGCCGAGCTGATCGAGATCCTCGAGTCCCTGGAACCGCACACGGGGTGAGTCGCGTCCTACTACCGTGAACCGCGTGAAGCTCCTCTCCGCCGCCGCGCTCGCCGGGCTCCTCCTGGCCGGGTGCGGCGACGGCGCGTCCCAGGGCCTGCGCGTCGGGTCTGACGACCCCTCCCCGTCGTGCACCGGCGGGTGGGCGGCGTACCCGGGCCCGCCGGCCGGCTGCTCCTCCGCAGCGTCGTCGACGTCCGCCGTGCCGACCTCAGCCACCGACCGGCCGGAACCGTCGTACACCGCCGAGGCGAAGCCCTCACCGACCGCGGCTCCCCGGCCCTCTCCCACCTCCGCACCGCGGCGCACGCCGGGTCCCGTCGTGAGCGCGACAGCGGGCCAGGGTTCCGCCTCGCCCGCGTCGACCGTGCAGCCGACCGCGCCGCCGACGCCCAAGCCGCGCCCGACGGGCCAGCTGGTGATCACCGACGAGGACAGCGGTGAGACGTTCACCATCACGATGTCGACCGCGGATGCGCTGCTTCGCCTCGGCAACGGCTGGATCTGGAGTCAGCCGGAACGCGACGGGTCGTCGGTCGAGCTGGCGCAGCGGCACTTCATCCAGGATCCGGGCTACGCCGAATGGGAGATCCGCCCGGTCGCTCGCGGCACGACGGTGATCCGCTCCGAGGGTTCGCTGGCCTGCCATCAGAGCGAGCCGCCGTGCGCCGCGCCCAACCGCCTCTTCCAGGTGACCATCGTCGTCAGCTGACGTCGCCCTCGCCCGGCGGCCGCGGCTACGGTCACGGGTGTGCGCGTCGCGACGTTCAACCTCCTGCATGGGCGGTCGCTGACCGACGGGCTCGTCGACCTGCCACGACTCACGGCGGCCTGCGCGAGCATCGGCGCCGACGTGCTCGGGCTGCAGGAGGTCGACCGCGACCAGGAGCGGTCCGACGGTGCGGACATGACGGCGGCGGTCGCCGAGGCGATGGGAGCGGAGCACTGGCGATTCGAGCCGGCGCTGATCGGGACGCCCGGCGAGTCATGGCGCCCGGCCGAAGCGGAGGACTACGTCCTCGGCGTCGGGCAGTCCGGGTACGGCGTCGCGCTGGTGTCGCGCTGGCCGGTCTCGCAGTGGGAGGTCATCCGGCTCCCGGTGTCACAGGTCCGCTCACCGCTCGTCGTGCCCGGCACTCGCCGGGTCGTGTGGTTGCGCGACGAGCCGCGCGTGGCCCTGTGTGCTCGGGTGGAGACGCCGCTCGGCGCGATGACGATCGCGACCACGCACCTGTCGTTCGTGCCTGGCGTCAATGTGCGTCAGCTGCGCACGCTGGTGCGTGAGGTGCGGCAGCTGCTGCCCCCGCCGTACATCCTCGCCGGCGACCTCAACCTGATCGGCGCGATCCCGCGCGTGGTGTCCGGCTGGCGGTCGCTCGGCAACGCCAAGACGTACCCGTCGCCGAAGCCGGTGGTGCAGTTCGACTGGCTGCTCGCCCGCGGCGGGCTGCCGGAGGTGACGCGCACCCAGGCGCTGCAGCTCCCGGTCAGCGACCATCGCGCTCTTGCCGCGGACCTGGGCTAGAAGTCGACGCGCATCACGTAGCGGCGCGGGGTCGGGTGGCTCACCTCGACGAAGCCGGCGTCGGCGAAGCTGCTGCGGCTGCCGACGAACAGCTCACCCCAGGTGATGTCCTTGCCCGGCTCGGTGAGCATCGGGTAGCCCTCGATCGCCCGCGCTCCGCGGTCGCGCGCGAACGGCACCGCCGCCGCGATGAGCGCCGCACTCAGGCCACGACGCCGGTAGCCGACCCGGGTCGCGAGACAGGTGATCGCCCAGACCGTGCCGTCGGCCTTGTCCTCGTCGCGTCCCTTCCACGGCACCGGCGACCGATTGGTGAGCAGGAGCGGGTACGCCGTACGCGGCTCCACCGCGCACCAGCCGACCGGCTCGTCACCGAGGTAGGCCAGCAGTCCCGACGTCGTCGGGGCCGACGGGTCACCGCAGCCGGTCTCCTCGCGCAGCCGCGCGGTGCGCTCCTCCCACGGCTCCGGGGTCCACTCGTAGCGCCCGATCTTGAAGCGCTGGCACTGGCACCGCGAGCAGTCACCCTTGCCGAAGACGGCCTGCAGGTCCTCCCACGGTGCTTCGTTGGCGGGTACGACGGTGATGGCGTCCGTCACGTGATCACCTCGCCGGAGATCAACGACGCGAGCTCGTCGGCGCTGTGCAGGCGCTCCGGGCGCTTCACCTCACCGGTGCGGATGTAGAGGAAGCCGGCGTCGACGAGAGCGGGGTCGACCCCGGTGATGCCCGCCCACGCGAGCCGGTAGACCGACAGCTGGAGCGCGGCGGACGCGAAGTCCTTCGGCACCTGGCCGGTCTTGTAGTCGATGACGTCGTAGTGCCCGTCGTCGCCGCCGTAGACCGCGTCGATGCGACCGCGCAGCACCCGACCGCCGACGACAAGCTCGAACGGCGCCTCGATCGCGTGCGGCCGCCGGGCGCCCCACGGCGACGCGAGGAAGAGCTGCTGCAGCTCGACCAGGTCGGCGTCGGTGATGTCGTCGTCACTCGCGCCGGGCAGGTCGTCGGGCTCGAGCAGCGGCCGTTCGCCGAAGAGCGACTCGACCCAGGCGTGGAAGCGCGTGCCCCGTCGCGCCTGGCGCACCGGCGCCGACGGCATCGGCCGCGCCAGCTGGCGGGCCAGCCCGGCCGGGTCGTGCGACAGCGCGACGACCTGCGACGCGGTGAGCCGGCGGGGCAGCGGCACGACGCGCTCGACCGAGCGCTCGCGCCGCAGCTCGGCGAGCAGCATCTCCGACTCCGCCCGCCACCGGTCGATCCGGTCGCCTTCGGCGCCGCCGATCAGCTGCGCCTGCAGTCGGCCGGCGCGTGCCGCGTCGACCGCCGCCGCGGCGGCGCGTCGACGCGACACCGCGATGTCGTCGTACGGCCGTGGCCACGCGACGTCCTGGCGGGCGGCAGCGAGCAGCGGGTTCTCCTGCGGCGCCTGCTCCTCGGTGACCCACAGGTCCTCGCGGGCGTGCGGGTGCGCGTGCACCTCCGCGAGGAAGTCCGACGCGCCCTGCGACGTCGCACGGGTGCCGGTCCACCACGAGCCGCTCGCGACGACGCGACGGCGCGCCCGGGTGATGGCGACGTAGAGCAGCCGCCGCTCCTCGTCGCGGTCGTCGGCCCTGCAGTCGTCGGCGAACGCGCCGAGCCCGGCGTTGGTCATCGGCGGATCGGGCGGCAGATCAGCAGCATCACCGCGCAGGGAGTAGGGCAGCACGTGCGCGGCCTTGGTCCACCGCGAACGAGCCGTCGTCGACGGGAACACGCCTTTGGTCATCGCCGGCAGGACGACGACGTCCCACTCGAGGCCCTTGGCCTTGTGGATGGTCAGCAGCTTGACCGTGTCGGCCGAGGAGACGCCGCCCACGTCGAGCCCGTCCTCCTCGTCGGCCGCGGCGTCGAGGTAGGCGAGGAACGCGCGCAGGTCGCTCTCCCCCTCCAGCCCGGTGAAGTGCGCGGCGTGGTCGCCGAACGCCGCGAGGTTGGCGACTCGCGCGGTGGCCAGCGCGGCCGTGTCGCTCTCGATCTCGACCCCGAGCCCGGTACGTCGTACGACGGTCGCCACGACCTCGACGACCGGCTGGGTGATGAGCGGCCGCAGCGCGCGCACCTCGTCGCGGAACGCCGCCAATCGCGCGACCGCCTCGGGCGAGTAGTGCTCGGCGCGGCCCGGGCTCTCGATCGCGTCGAGCAGCGAGACGACGTCGACCGGGTCGACCGACTGCGTGGCTTTCACCAGCGGACTGGTGGGCGGCGACGCGACCCGCTCTGCACTGTCGTCGTCGTGCGGCTCGATCATCGTGAGCCGGTGGGCGCGATGCCCGAGCGCCGCCAGGTCGCGCGGGCCGATCCGCCAGCGCGGCCCGGTGAGCAGCCGCACGACCGCCGGGTTGGCGGTCGGGTCGACCACCACCTGCAGGGTCGCGACGACGTCGGCGACCTCGGGCATCTGCAGCAGCCCGCCGAGGCCGACCACCTCGGCCGGCACGTCGGCCTCGACCAGCGCGCGGTGTAGGTGCGCGAAGTCGGATCGGCGCCGACAGAGCACCGCGACCTCCGACCACGGAGTGCCGGCATCGTGCGCCGCCCGCACCTGGTCGGCGACCCAGCGCGCCTCAGATTCGGCATCGGCGTGCAGAGCGACGACCACCTCGCCGTCGTCGGTGCGGTCATCCGTCGGCCCGAGCTCGCGGACGTCGAGCCGGGCGCGCCCGCGCGCGTCCGCGGATGCGGTCAGCGGCGCGGCTGCGGCATTCGCGACGTCGAGGATGCGACCGCCGCAGCGGAACGACGTCATCAGCGGCTGGGCGTCGCCGACGCCGGAGGCGAAGTGCCCGAAGAAGCCGATCAGGTTGCCGACCGATGCGCCACGCCAGCCGTAGATCGCCTGGTTGGGGTCGCCTACCGCGGTGACCGGGTGGCCGCCGCCGTAGAGCCGCTGCAGCAGGACTCTCTGTGCGACACCGGTGTCCTGGTACTCGTCGAGGACGACGACGGCGAAGCGCTGCCGCTCCAGCGCCGCGACCTCCGGCGACGCGGCGATCTCCGCGGCGAGCGCGACCTGGTCGCCGAAGTCCATCAGGTCGAGGTCGACCTTCAGAGCGCGGTACGCCGCGACCAGGTCGAGCAGCTCCTCGCGGGCACGCGCGGCGTCGGCGCAGCCGGTGACGTCCTTGGTCGCCTTCTCCGCTGCGTCGACGGACGCGATCACCGCGGCGTCGTACGCCCGGACCTGGTCGATCGACACCAGGTGCTCGGACAGCTCGCCGTCGAGCGCGAGCACCTTCGCGGCGACGTTGGCCGGCGTCCACGTCAGGTGGTCGAACGGCCCGCGCGCGCGGCGCACCGCGCGCATCGCGAGCTGCCACTGGGTCGCCTCGGTGAGCAGCTGAAGTGACGGCTCGCGGCCGATCCGCAGCGCGTGGTCGCGCACCACGGAGGCGGCGTAGGCGTGGTACGTCGACACCGTCGGGAGCTCGGTGTCCTCGTCGGAGAGAACCAGCTTGCGCAGGCTGCCGGCGTACCCGCTCGCCCAGCTCGGCCGCGGCCTTGTTGGTGAAGGTCAGGCCGAGGATCGCCGACGGGTCGACCCGGTGGAACGCGACGAGGTGCACGACCCGTGCGGCCATCACCGCGGTCTTGCCCGAGCCGGCGCCGGCGACGACGAGCTGCGGCGACAGGGGGTGAGTCGCGACGTCGAGCTGCTCGTCGGTCAGCGGCATGGGCCGGCCGCGCTCGCCGAGCAGGTCGCGCAGGTAGCGGCCGGTCTCCTCCGGGGTCACTGCCACGGGATCACCTGCCGACCCTCGTCATGCGCCGGGCAGCTGCTGCGGAACGCGCAGCTGCCGCACGGCTTGCCGGGCCGCGCCGCGAACTCCTCGGCCCGGATGTCGGCGGCGACCCGGGCGACCAGCTCGTCGGCCCACGACGTCTCCGCGCCGATCGGGTCCTGCACCTGCACCTTGGGACCGCCGCTCTTCGCGACCTCCTGACGCAGCTGCACGAGCTCGGCGCCCCCGACCGCGACGGGTGGCGGCTCACCGGACAGCGCTCCTTCGCGCGCGGCGAGCTGGTAGACGCCGAGCTGCGCGTCGACGGCGAGCTCGTCCTTCGAGCGCGCCGACTTGCCGGTCTTGAGGTCGACGATGTGCACACAGCCGTCGGCGTCGCGCTCGACCCGGTCGACGGCACCGCGAATCCGCGCGTCGCCGAGCTCGACCGCGAAGTCGACCTCGGTGCCGACGACGTCGCGCGGGTTGGCCTGGTGCCACTGCAGGAAGCGGACCATCGCCTTGCGCGCCTCGCGCCGCTCGCGCTCGGCCTGCCACGGCGCCTCGAAGCCGAGCCGGTTCCACACGCTGTCGAGCGCCTCGACCAGGACGTCGGGATCGGCGGCCAGCTCGCCGTCGCTGACGGCCTGCGCGAGCGCGTGCACGACCGTGCCGAAGCCCTGCGACGCCGACGACGCCCCGCTCGCGTGCACCTCACGATCGAGGAACCACTGCAGCGGGCAGCGCTCGAAGCCGGACACGCCCGAGCCGGACAGCGCGAGCGGCTGCTCGGGGTCGCGCACCGGCCGCGCACCGGGCGTGATGTCGACGAGACCCCACCAGGTTGCCGGGTCGGCAGCCGGCACCAGCGGCGCCCCACTCTCGTCGGCGGCCGCGGCCAACGACGCGAGCTCGACGGCGGCCGCATCGCGCAACGCGGGCGACGACGCCGGGTCGAGTCCGCAGCGGCGCAGCCGGGCGACGAGTGAGTGCACCGCGAGCAGCTCGGTGCCTGGATGCTGAGCGCCCGGGTGCCGGGCGATCGGCGGCTCCGTCGCGTCATCGAGCGCCGTCGACTCGTCGTACGACGTCGTCAGGCCGAGCTCGTCGAGGAACCGCGACGGCCGATCTCCCGCGTCGTCGAGTGAGCTGACCGCAGTGACGAGCAGTCGGCGCTTCGCGCGCGTGCAGGCGACGTAGAAGAGCCTGCGCTCGTCGGCGAGCAGCTGCTTGGTCGACGGCGGTGTGCCGAGCCCGTCCTGACCCAGCAGGTCCGGCTCGAGCAGCGTGCCGCGCCGGCGCAGGTCAGGCCACACGCCGTCCTGCACGCCTGCCACGACGACGACCGACCACTCGAGGCCCTTGGACCGGTGCGCGGTGAGCAGCCGCACCGAGTCGGCTGCCCCGGGCGCTCCTCGAGCTGACCCGCGGGATCTGCTGCGCGCGAATCTCCTCGAGCAGCTCGCGGACCCCGGCGTGCGGACGCCGGTCCTCCAGCCGCGCGGCCGCGTCGAACAGCGCCAGCGCGGCGTCGAGGTCGCGGTCGGCCGCTCGTGCCGTGTCACCGCCGCGCGCGACGTCACCGGCCAGCCGGCGCCCCCAGCCGCTGCCCTCCCACAGCGTCCAAAGGACCTCCTCCGGACTGCCCCCCGCCTTGGTCTGGTCGATCGCCTTCGCCAGCAGGTCGTGCAGCCGGCGCATCGGAGCGCTGACCCAGTCCTCCATCGCGACCGTGTCGCGCGGGTCGACCAGCGCTGCACGGATCGCGTCCGACGAGGGCTGCGGCACCTCGACGCCGGCCGCCTGCTCCAGCGCGCGGAGGCGACGACCCAGGGCGCGTACGACGAACGGCTGCGCGCGGCCGAGGGGACTCTGCAAGAGCGACAGCGCGCCGTCGGCGTCGAGCGCGCTCCACCCGCGGGCGGCGACGTCGGAGTGCGGCGAGCAGCGGCACGACGGTCGGGTCCTTCGACAGCACCACCTCGTCGGCCGCCACGGCGATCGGCACGCCGGCGGTGGAGAACGCACGGCGCAGCACCGGGATGCTCCGCACGCCCGAGCGCACCAGCACGGCCATCTCGCGCCACGGCACGCCGTCCTCGAGGTGCGCGCGGCGCAGGACGTCGGCGATGCCGGTGACCTCCTCCGCCACCGTCGGGTAGAGCCGGATCTCTACCGCAGCGCGCTCCACCGCTCCCGAACTGTGCGACGGCGCGAGCACGCCGACCGTCCCACCTGCCACACAGTTCGCGGCGACGTCGGATACGACCGGCTCGAGGGCGCGGTGCTCGCCCGCGATCACCCGGGCGAGCGGGCCGGTGGCGGGGATCCGCGCGGCGATGGCGCGGGTCGACGCGAGCAGCTCGGCGCCCGCGCGACGCGAACGGCGCAGCGCCACGGTGGTGGCCGGCGTGCCGGCGGACGTGGCGAAGCGCGCCGGGAAGTCGAGGATGTTGGCGACGTCGGCGCCGCGGAAGGCGTAGATGCTCTGGTCCGGGTCGCCGACGACGACCAGGTCGCGGCCGCCGCCGGCGAGATGCGCGAGCAGCTGCTCCTGCGACGGGTCGGTGTCCTGGTACTCGTCGACGAACACCACGTCGTACCGCGCGCTGACCTCAGCGCCGATCGCCGGGTCGGACAGCAGCGTCAGAGCTCGGCGCACCAGCCCCGCGTAGTCGAGCTCACCACTGCTGGCGAGCACCTCGAGGTACTCGGCCAGGAAGTCGCCCGCGCTGACCCAGGCCGGCCGACCGTGCTGAGCGCCGAGTCGGCGCAGGTCCTCGCCGTCGAGGCCGCGCTCGCGGGCGCGGTCGAGGAACGACGCCACCTCGCGCGCGAAGCCGCGCAGCCGCAGCGCCGGCGCGAGCGCGTCGGGCCACCGCGTCTTGCCGGCACCTTCGGCGTTGCCGACGACCAGCTCGTGCACCCGGACGTCGCGCTCCGCGCCGGAGAGCAGCCGCGGCGGCTCGGCACCCGGCGCCACGTCGTACGCCCGAACCAGGCCGTAGCACCAGGAGTGGAAGGTGTACGCCGACGGCGAGGTCACCGTGCGTCCGAGCCGCGCGGTGATCCGCTCGCGCAGCTCGTCGGCGGCCTTGCGGGAGAACGTCAGGACGAGCACGCGCTCCGGTGGGGTGCTGTCGCGCTCGACCCGGTCGACGACCGCCTCGACCAGGGTCGTGGTCTTGCCGGTGCCCGGACCGGCGAGGACGAGCAGCGGCCCGCCGCGGTGGTCGACTACCTGCTGCTGCTCGGGGTCGAGCACCGGCACCGCCACCGGGGACGGCGGCGTCCGGTCGAGGACGTAGCGGACGGTCGAGGACACGCGCGCTAGCAAACCACCGACATCCGACACCCCAGCGCGCTCCGGGCCTCCCCACCACCAGATGATCTTGTGGTCAATCCACCGGCAGGGGCCCGGCGTCGCTGTTGATCGACCACAAGATCGTCTCGTTGAGGGAGGGGGTCAGCGGCCGTTCCAGCGGGCCTGGCGCAGGTCGACCCGGCGGCCGTCCGCGGTCATCGGGGTGTCGTCGTCGACCAGCAGCGCGCAGGCCAGGTCGTCCAGCGATCGCACCGGCCGGCCGGTCGTCGCGACCACGCGGTGCCAGGGCACCGACCCGCCGAAGCTGCGCATCACCGTGCCGACGGCGCGCGCGCCGCCCTCGCCCATGTACTCCGCGACGTCGCCGTACGTCATGACCTTGCCGCGCGGGATCCGCGCCACGACCGCGAGCACCCGCTCGGCGTACGGCGTCGGCTCCGTCAGCTGACGACGGGGGTGCAGGCGGTCCACAGGCCGATGCCGACGCACACGGTCGGGCCGCTGTAGTTGACCCCGGCGCCGGCGATCGGGCTGTACTCGGGACCGACGCCGACACCGATCCCGGACTCGTCGTTGCGGACGTGCACCAGGCCCGGGTCGGCCGACGCGGATCCGGCGAGCAGCGGGACGAGCGCGACACCGGCGAGCACACCAGCGGTCAGGGCACGACGCACGAGGAACCTCCACGAAACGGGACAGATCGGACCGCCGACGCTAGCGAGCGATACGGCGGCACGCTGTCGGCGCCATGCGCAGATAGGGCGGAGCGAGGAGCGAGCGGGCTCAGACCCACTCACGGCTACGGCTGGGACGGGCTGGGAGGACTACCGGACGCACGACTGACCCCCATGTGCGGAAACGGACATCTCGGACAGTAACGATGTGTCACGCCGATGTCACGCATGTCAGGCGTCTGTCACAAAGTATGAAGCTCTGCCAAACCCCGGCAGGCCTCGATCAGTACGTCGGCAGGCTCGGGTCGACCTGGGCCACCCAGCCGAGCACCCCGCCCTGGACGTGCGTGGCGGTGGCGAAGCCGGCGCCCTTGAGCAGCGCCAGCGCGTCCGCGGACCGGACTCCGGTCTTGCAGTACAGGACGATCGGCTTGTCCGTCGGCAGCGACGACAGACGGGCCGGCAGGTCGCCCTTGGGGATGAGCACGGCGCCCGGGATCCGGACGATCTCGAACTCGCCGGTCTCCCGGACGTCGACGAGCAGGAAGTCCTCCCCCGCGTCCTGCTTCGCCTTGAGCTCGGTCGCCGTGATGGTGGAGCCGGCCGCCGCCGCCATCGCGTCGTCGGAGACGACGCCGCAGAACGCGTCGTAGTCGATCAGCTCGGTGATCGTCGGGTTCTTGCCGCAGAGCGGGCACTCGGGGTCCTTGCGCGCCTTGACCGTGCGGAAGGACATCTCCAGGGCGTCGTAGATCATCAGCCGGCCGACCAGCGGCTCGCCGATGCCGGTGAGCACCTTGATCGCCTCGGTCACCTGGATCGCGCCGATCGACCCGCAGAGGACGCCGAGCACGCCGCCCTCGGCGCATGACGGCACCATGCCGGGCGGCGGCGGCTCGGGGTAGAGGCAGCGGTAGCAGGGGCCGTGCTCGGCCCAGAAGACCGACGCCTGGCCGTCGAACCGGAAGATCGAGCCCCACACGTAGGGCTTGCCGAGCAGCACGCACGCGTCGTTGACGAGGTAGCGGGTCGCGAAGTTGTCGGTGCCGTCGACGATCAGGTCGTAGTCGGCGAAGATCTCCAGCGCGTTCGTCGAGTCGAGCCGCACCTCGTGCAGGCGCACGTCGACGTAGGGGTTGATCTCGCGGATCGTCTCCGCCGCGCTGACCGCCTTGGGCCGGTCGACGTCGCTCTGCCGTGGATGATCTGCCGCTGCAGGTTGGTCTCGTCGACGACGTCGAAGTCGACGATGCCGAGCGTGCCGACGCCCGCCGCGGCGAGGTACATCAGCGTCGGCGAGCCGAGACCGCCGGCGCCGACCGCGAGCACCTTCGCGTTCTTCAGCCGCTTCTGCCCGTCCATCCCGACGTCGGGGATGATCAGGTGACGCGAGTAACGGCGTACCTCGTCATTGGTGAGCACCTCGGCCGGAGCGACCAGGGGTGGCAGCGACATGCGCACGGCTCCTTGTGGGGAAGTCAGGTCCGGATCAGCCCAACCTCGGGCGTCCACCGTCGATTCCGCCATTGTCCCCTGCCTGCCCTCGACGTGACACACGTCACCCCCCGGTGTACGCCGGGACCCTCCGGGTACGCCGTGCAGTGCACGTCCCCAAAGGAGAAGGAGCCGAACTGATGGGTGCCACTGACAAGATCGAGAACAAGGCCGAGGAGCTCAAGGGCCAGGTCAAGGAGCACGTCGGCGGTGCGACCGGCGACGACTCGATGCGGGCCGAGGGCAAGAAGGACCAGTTCACCGGCAACCTCAAGCAGGCCGGCGAGAAGGTGAAGGACGCCTTCAGCTAACCGCTGACCGCGCCAACGCAGAAGCCCCGGACCGCACTGGTCCGGGGCTTCTGCGTGTGCTCGGTCTCGGCGCGACTCAGCCGCCCGGTCGCCACCAGGGGCGACGGCGCTCGGTGTCGGAGTCGTCCTCCTCGCCGGTGCGCTCCTTGGCGGGGGCGCGGCCGGCTCGGTCCCACCCGTCCTGCAGGGTGAACGCGGACTGCGGGCGGTCGTCGCTCCCGCCGAACCAGCCCACCGGGCTCTCCTCGCCCGCGTCGGCCGCGGGCTCGCGCGCCGGCGGTGCCATCGGCGGCGGCGGCGGGGCAGCAGCAGCCGGCTCTACCTCGATCGCCGGCTCGTGCTCGTCGTCCTCGTCGTCGTCGTCCTCGTCGTCATCGTCGTCGTCGTCGTCGTCATCATCATCGTCGACGTCATCGACATCGGCCGGAGCGACCTCGTCGACCTCGTCGTCATCCTCGTCGTCGCTGCCCTCGACGTCCTCGTCGTCAGCGGTGCCGGCGCTGTCGACCTCGAGCTCCACCTCGTCCACCAGGCCGAGTGAGTCGTCGGCCGCGAGGTCCGCGTCGCCGTCGAGCACACCCTCGTCGAGCTGCGCGGCGGCGGTGTCGACGTCGGCCTCGGTGAGCGCGTGCCCGATCTCGTCGCCGGCCACGTCGGCCTGAGCCTCGTCCGCCTCGTCCGGCTCGGCCGTCGTGGGCTGCGCCGGCGGGGGTGGCGGCGCGGCGAGGCGCGGTGCGGCAGAGCTGGTGACACCGGTCGGGACCGACGCGTCATCGGGCCCGGCGGGCGCCGGCTCCACGGCGGCGGTCGGCGCGGCGAGCGGCGCGGTCGGCGCCGGCGCCGGCAGGCTGGCCGGTACGCCGGGCGTCGTCGGGCGACGCCTCAGCATGGCCTCGGCGAGCGCGAGGACCGCCTCGTCGACGTGGCTGCCCAGCCGCCGCTCGGACTCGGCCACCTCCGAGCGGGTCGCCGTGAGCACGTCGGCGAGCGAGGACTGGGTGCTCAGCGCGAGCTCACGGAGCGCCGCAACCTCGCCACGGACGATGTCAGCGGTCGACGCGCGCAGCTGGGCGACCTCCGCGCGCAGCGCGGTGAGCTCGGCGCGCAGCGCGGAGACCTCGGCGGGCACGGTCGTGTCGACCGGCGGGGTCGCCTCGACGACGGCGTGCTGCACGAGGCCGGGCAGCCCGGCGACGGCGGTCTGCTGCTGGGCCAGCGTCTGGTGCATGCCCTCGAGCTGGCTGCCGACCAACTGCACGGCCTGGACGCTCGCGGTCACCGCGCGGACGACGGCTTCGAGCCGCTCGCCGAGCTGGGCCGTGGCACCTCGCAGCTCCGCGCCGAGGCCGTTGACCTCGCCGCGCATCAACTCGACCGTGGCGGCACCCGCGTTCTGCCGGACGTCCTGGGTGAGCTGGGCGAGGGAGCCGCGCACGTCGTTGACGAGCACCTGCAGCTGGCGCTGCTCGGCCATCTGCTCCTCAGCCGCGCGCGCCAGCATCGACTGCATGCGATCGGACATCCCGG
Organism: uncultured Actinomycetota bacterium; assembly: GCA_963765815.1. Classification (GTDB taxonomy): domain Bacteria; phylum Actinomycetota; class Actinomycetes; order BP-191; family BP-191; genus DATLNF01. Next base: position 21,037 of record CAVXXT010000007.1, read on the forward strand.
CACCGGTCGCGCCGCCGCCGAGGTATGGCGGCGGTGCCTCGGGCTCGGAACCGCCAGGAAAGCGTTCGTCCACGTGTTACTCCGGATCTGCGCACGGGTGAGGACGCGAGAGTATCGATCGAGGCGCTCCGATGCGACGCCCGACGCGGCAGCGTCGACTATCCGGTCGTCCCGACCGGCCCGTCCCCTGGCGAACGCCGTCCCCGAGGGCGTCGTGATCAGGCAGTGAGCGACACGCCGTCCTCAGCGAGGAACTGCAGCACCGCCTCGGCGACCACGGTGGCCGCCTCGATCATCGCGACGTGCCCCACCGCGTCGAGGGTCACCAGCCGGCTGTCCGGGAAGGTCGCGGCCGCCCGGGTCGCGGTGGACAGGGCGACGAGCCGGTCGCGACCCCCGTAGATCAGCAGGGTCGGCGCCTTCACCTGGGCCGCCTGCGCCCAGAGGTTGCGCGGCGAGCGGTCGACGTAGCAGCGGATCAGCCCGCGCAGCGAGCCGACGAGCGAGGGGATCGCCCAGGGCAACGACTGACGGCGCTCGGCCTCCGCCACGGCCTCCGCGAGCCGGTGCGGCGGGATGACGGCCGGGTCGGCGAAGCAGATCTCGATCACCGCCCGCGCGCGGTCTGCGGGCGAGGCGCGCTCCAGTCGGCGCTGGACCACGCCGCTGAGCCCCGGCACGAGCAGCATCGCCAGCTTCGGATCGCTGCCCTTCGCCGGCCGAAGGTTCGGCAGCGCCGGCGAGACGAGGGTGAGGGTCCGGACCAGGTCCGGGCGCTGCGCGGCGATCCGGGTGCTGATCGCGCCGCCCATCGAGTTGCCGAAGAGGTGCACCGGCCCCGCGTCGAGGTCCTCGACGTACTGCACGACAGCGGCGACGTGGGCATCGAGGTCGCAACGGCCGTCGGCGGGCGCGGGGCTGCGACCGTGGCCGGGCAGGTCGACCGCGTGACCGTCGACGTGACCGAGCAGGTGCCCCATCAGGTCGACCCAGTTGGTCGAGCTGCCCCCGAGGCCGTGCACGAAGACCGCGGGTGGGGCACCGGGCGACTCGGCCCGCGCGACGTACAGCCTGCGCGGCCCGGACGTGACGGTGCGCCCCGGCCAGCTCACCCGCGCGTCGTCCGTGCCGAGCGAGTCGGCGGCGTCGGAGTCAGCGGAGCCCATACGCCGACTGTAACCGGGAGCCGGTGGGCTCCCGAACCGGGAACTGATCACCCGGGCGGGTGACAGTCACCGGGCGTGACCGTCCGATCCCTCCTACATGCGACAAGAAGGACACCTCACCCCGGTCACGGTCACTGCGCGTGCCGGCCGTCGCGCAATGGGGCTCGCGCTCTCCCTCGCGGTCGCCGTCGTGGTCGTGCCGCTCGGCGCGATCGGCGCCTCCTCCGCCAGCGCGATCACGGTCTACAGCGGGGTGCGGCTCAACGCCAACGAGTCGACGCTCGCGTCCCTCATCAACACCGCTCGTACGACGCGCGGCATCGCCCCGCTGGTCATCGCGGCCGGCACCACCGACGTCGCCCGTCGCTGGGCCGCGACGCAGGCGACGCGCAGGACGATGTCGCACAACCCGTCGTACGCCGCCCAGATCGCCGCCGCCGGCAGCGCGTCGTGGCGCGCCGCGGCGGAGAACGTCGGCCACGGCCGTGACCCGGTGGCGCTGTTCAACGCCTACATGGCCAGCCCCGGACACCGCGCGAACATCCTGGCGCCGCAGTACCGCTTCCTCGGCATCGGGTGGGCCGAGCTGCCCGACCACACCGGCTACAACACGCAGAACTTCGTCGACTCCTACTCGGGCACCTACGGGCCGACCCGGGAGCCGGCGTACGGCAGCTTCCTCGACACCCGCACCGTCGCCGGCCCGATCGCACTCGCCGACTTCGAGTCCGGCCGCGATGCCCGGATCCTCACCGCCGTCACCGGCGGTGGGCTGACCGTCACGCCGATCGCCTACGACGCGCCTGCGGCCGGCGACCAGGCCGGGAAGTTCGTCGCTCGACAGACGGCGGCCGGCTCCGGCGGCGGCGCCGAGCTGCGGCTTCGCGACGCGCTCGACCTGTCGGGCGCCTCGACCGTGACCGTCACCGTCGGTGCGGTCACCGCAACCCGCCGGGCGCTGACGGTCAACGTCGCCGTGCGCACCGCCTTCGGCGGCACGATCAACGTCGGCTCGGTCTCGGTGCCGAGCGGGCGCAACGTCACCATGACCCTTCCCCTCCCGGCTGCAGCACGCAGCTGGCGCAACGAGGTCGTCCTGCACGTCAGCCGGACCGCGCTGGCCGCGCTGGACCCCGCGGCGTACGCCGGCCGTCAGGCCACCGTCTACGTCCGTGACCTGCGGGTCGCCTAGGAGTCGCGTCGCGTACCTCCACGCGGTCGGACCCCTCGCCTCGTACGCTCGAGCAGGGCCGTCCACCAGCGAGGGGAACCCGATGACCAGCGACGACGAGGTCGGGCCGGAGAGCGCGGCGCCCGCCGACGATCTGCCCGAGGCACGGCTCGGGCGGGGCTTCTTCTCGCCGCCGCCCGAGGCGGCGCCGGCGCCGGACGCCCCGAGCTACGAGTACCCCGAGTCGGGGTCCGGCTTCTACTCCGCCGCGCTCGAGGCGCTCGAGGTCGCCGACGTCGAGGGCACGGAGCCGGCTGAGGACGCGGGCGAGCTCTCCGAGCTGTTCGGCATGCTCGACGACGACCCCCCGGTGGTCGTCGCGGACCCGCCCCCGCCGATCACGGTCGCCCCGCCGATCGAGGCGGTCGCCCCGCTCCCCGCGATGGCGTCGCCGGCCGCGGCACCGCTGCCCGAGCCGGTGGCCAGCTACCCGCCGCCTCCCGCGCCGGCCTACGAGCCCCCACCCGCGGTCGCTGCACCTCCGGCGTACGCACCTCCGCCCGAGATGGCGCCCGAGCCGGTCGCGACGCCGCCGATGACGACCGAGCCGATCCGACTGCCGATCGCCGAGGCGCACTGCGCGATGTGCGGCATGACCGTGCCGATCGACCACGCGCGCGGACGGTGCCACCTCGGGCACCCCCTCGCCGCAGCCGGCGGCCCCGGCGGTCGAAAGGACCGCAGAGGCTGATCGCTGCGCCGGGTCAGGCGGACTTGCGCGCCGCGGCCCGCTGCTTGACCGGCTTCGCGGCTGCCTTCTCCGACTTCTTCGCGGCCGGCTTCTTCGCCGCGGCCTTCGCCGGCTTGCTCGGCGTCGCGGTCTTGGCCGCCGCCTTCGCCGCGGGCTTCTTCGCGGCCCGCGCCGACATCGACGCCGGCGCAGAGCCGGTGCCGCGCGCCTTCGCGGCGTCGACACTGGCCCGCAGCGCCGCCATGAGGTCGACCACCGCGCCGGTGTCCGGCGCCGCCGAGGTCGGCTGCACGACTTCCTGGCCCTCGACCTTCGCCTCGATCAGCTCCTCGAGCTTCTCCCGGTAGGCGTCGGTGAATGCGGAAGGGTCGAACTCGCCGCTCAGGCTCTCGATGAGCGTGCCGGCCATGGCCAGCTCCTGCGGGCGGACGTCGATGTCGTCGTCGAGGAACCCGAAGTCGACCTCGCGCACCTCGTCCGGCCAGAGCATCGTCTCGAGGACGAACACGCCGTCACGGACCCGCAGCGCCGCCAGTGACTCGCGCTGGCGCAGCGCCACCTTCACGACCGCGACCTGGCCGGACTCCTCGAGCGCCCTGGCGAGCAGGACGTAGGGCTTCACCCCGGCCTTGTCCGGCTCGAGGTAGTAGCTGCGGTTGAAGTAGATGGGGTCGATCTGGTCGAGCGGCACGAACTGCACGACGTCGATGGCCCGGCTGGTCGTGATCGGCACGCTGGCGAGGTCGTCGTCGGTCAGGACCACCATCGAGCCGTCGGGCATCTCGTAGCCCTTGGCGATGTCGGAGTACGGCACCTCCTCGCCGTCGATCGTGCACTCGCGCTTGTACTTGATCCGACCGCCGTCCTGCCGGTGCACCTGCCGGAAGGAGATGTCCTTCTCCTCCGTCGCGGAGTACAGCTTGACCGGGATGGTGACCAGGCCGAACGAGATCGAGCCCTTCCAGATGGAGCGCATGCGTCGGTCGCCTTCCCGGTGCGACGGCGCGGGGGATCGCGCCGTCCTGGCGACATCGTGCTACCCGGCGCCAGCGCGGTCCACGCCGCTGCCCCGATCGTGACCTGCCGGCCGCAGGTCGGCCCAGCGCCAGCCGCCGCCGCGCCGCACCAGCACCCCGCGCCAGGTGAGCGGGCCCCGGCCGGCGTAGCGGGCTACCGGCCGGCCCGCCTCGACGACGTCGTACGCGGCGATGACGTCGGTGACGTCCACCGTGGCGGAGTCGGCGGTGGAGGTCACCACTCGGACGTCACGCAGCGCCGGCGGCGTGGCCCGGACCACGCGGCCGGCCCGCAGGAGGCTCTGCAGCCGTGCCCGCTCGACCGCGAGGCACGGGCACGCGGCGTCGACCCAGCGGGAGGGGTCCGCGGACAGCGGATCGGCGTACGCCGCGAGCCGGGCGACGTCGAGGGCGCGGACCACGTCGGTCCAGTCGACGGTCGCCGAGTCGGCAGCGACCGAGTCGGCCGGCACGGCGAGGACGAGCGGCGCGGACTCCGGCTCGCCCGGCCGGGCCATCACCGTCACCCCGGCCAGCACGACCGCTCCGGCGGCGGCGAGGACCCACGGCGGCAGGCGCATGGGCGGATGGTGGTCCACCCGACCCCGTCACGGAAGACTGCCGGCTGCCACCTGTGGACGACGCGCGGTACGCCGCACCGAAGAGGGTAGGTCGATCCCATGTCACCCACGCTGACGACGATCCTTGCCGCTGCCGGTCGGCGTCTCGTGAGGGGCAAGCTGCTCTGGTCGGTCGTCCGTTGACGAATCGCCGATCGGTCGCCACGAGCCTGCCCGTCACCATCGTCCCGATGCTCGCGACGTCCGGCGGTGGCCTGCCGGCCGACGACAGTGGCTGGGGCTTCGAGTTCAAGTGGGACGGCGTCCGCGCGATCGTCTACGTCGACGGCGGCCGCGCCCGGGCGCAGAGCCGCAACCTCCTCGACATCACCGCGTCGCATCCCGAGCTGGCCGACCTCGCCGAGTCGCTCGGTGCGCGACAGGTGGTGCTCGACGGTGAGCTGGTCGCGTTCGACGACAACGGCCGCAGCGACTTCGGCCTGCTGCAGCAGCGGATGAAGCTCACCGGCGCCGCGGTGCGGCGCATGGCGCAGACCGTCCCGGTCGTCTACCTCGCGTTCGACCTGCTGCACCTCGACGGCCATTCCACGATGCACCTGCCCTACACCGAGCGGCGTGCGCTGCTCGAGTCACTCGGCCTGTCCGGGCCGACCTGGCAGGTGCCGCCGTACTTCCCGGGCGACGGCGCGGCGGTGCTCGAAGCCAGCCAGGCCAAGGGCTTCGAGGGCATCATGGCGAAGCGCCTCGACAGCGCCTACCTGCCGGGCAAGCGTGCCGACGCGTGGCGCAAGGTGAAGAACATCCGACGTCAGGAGCTGGTCATCGGCGGCTGGACCCAGGGTGAGGGCACGCGGAGCGGGCACATCGGCTCGCTGCTCGTCGGCCACTACGACGACGAGGGCGCGTTCCGGTACGCCGGCCACGTCGGCACCGGCTTCACCCAGGCGGCGCTGAAGGACCTGGCGAAGCAGCTGGAGCCGCTGCGGCGCGAGGACTCGCCGTTCGACAACGCGGTGCCGCGCGCGCACGCGCTGAAGTCGACGTGGGTCGAGCCGGAGCTGGTCTGCGAGGTCGAGTTCACCGAGTGGACGCGCGAAGGCCGGCTGCGGCACCCGTCGTACAAGGGGCTGCGCTTCGACAAGCCCGCGCGCGACGTCGTACGCGAGCCGACCTGATGTCACCCGCGCGCACCGAGATCCGGGTGAAGGTCGGCAACCGCGAGCTCACGTTGTCCAACCTGGACAAGGTGATGTACCCCGAGGTCGGCTTCACCAAGGGCCAGGTCATCGACTACTACACGCGGATCGCACCGGTGCTCCTGCCGCACCTCAAGGGCCGGCCGCTGACCCTGAAGCGCTACCCCAACGGGGTGGACGGCCCCTTCTTCTACGAGAAGAACTGCCCCGACCACCGGCCGCCATGGGTCAAGACGCAGGCCGTGTGGAGCGACTCCAACGACCGCGACATCGACTACTGCCTGGCGCAGGACCTGCCCACGCTGGTCTGGGCCGCCAACCTCGCCGACCTCGAGATGCACACGACGATGGCGCTGGCGAAGACGCCGCACAAGCCGACGATGGTGGTCTTCGACCTCGACCCCGGCGCGCCCGCGGACATCGTCACCTGCTGCCGGGTTGGACTGCTGCTCAAGGAGCACTTCGACTCGCTCGGGCTGCAGTCGTTCCCGAAGACCTCGGGGTCGAAGGGTCTGCAGGTCTACGTGCCGGTGAACACCGCGACGTCGTACGACGTGACGACGCCATGGTCGAAGAAGATCGCCGAGCGGCTGGAGAAGGACGCACCCGGATCTCGTCGTGTCGAAGCAGAAGAAGGAGCTGCGGGTCGGCAAGGTGCTCGTCGACTGGAGCCAGAACGTCGACTCGAAGACGACAGCGTCCGTCTACTCGCTGCGCGCGCGATCGCGTCCCACCTGCTCGACGCCCGTGACGTGGGACGAGGTCGACGCAGTGCGGCCGGCGACCTCCGGCTGGTCTTCGAGACCGAGGACGTGCTCGCCCGCGTCGAGGAGCACGGTGACCTGTACGCGCCCGTGCTGACCCTGAAGCAGAAGCTGCCGAGCTAGCTCTTGTGCTTCTCCTCGGCGGGGTGCTGCTCGCCGTCAGCCTTGAGGAACGAGAACGTGCCGTCCGGCTCCAGCACTCCGAGCCGCACGTCCTTGAGATCAGCGATGCCCTGGTTGCGGGCCTCCTCGTGGATCTCGTCGGACGACAGGCGCTCCACCCGCATGACGTCGTCGAGCAGCTTGCCCTGGTGGACCACCACGACCGGCCGACCCTCGAGCAGGGGCTGCGTGCGCGGGAAGCGGAACGCGACGTAGGAGCCGATGAGCGCGAGGAAGCCGAAAGTGCTGACGGCGAGCACCGCGCCCGTCATCGAGAAGTCCTCCTGCGTGACGCCCTGCTGGACGAGGTCGCCGATCGTCACGAGCACGATCAGCTCGAACGCGCGACATCTCGGCCAGCTCGCGCTTGCCGAGCGCGCGGGTGAAGACGAACAGGAAGAGGTAGATCGCGGCGGCCCGCCACACGACGTCCATCAGGGCATCACCCGCGTGCGGAACGTCGCAGTGACGACCGGTTCGTCGCCGACCATCACCGAGGCGAAGCCGCTCTCTCCGCGCTGCTTGTTCGGGCCCGTTCGCGTGTCGAATCGGATCCGGAGGACGTCGCCAGGCGGCGGGTCGAACTCCCAGATCACCCGATTCCCGTCAGCCGTCTCAGCGCTGGGGTTGGGGAACATGCCGTTGGCGTCGAAGAGCGCGAAGTAGCCGGCGCGCAGCGCGATCACGACCGGCTCGTCGCCGAACCCGCCGGGATGACGCACCTCGACGACGAGCGGCACGGCGTGCCCCGGGCGGGTGACCCTGGGGTACTCGACGAGCAGCTGATAGCCGCCACCGGTCGCGGTGGTGTGACCCGAGCGGACTCCGAGGGCACCGGTCGCGCCCAGCGCAAGGAAGGTCGCGAACAGGCAGAGCAGGACCCGACGGGCGAGCCGCGCCCGGCGTACCGGGGCGATGCCGCGCCAGGTCGGCGTCGTGTCAGTCGCGGACCTCGGGCCGATCACGAGCTCGGACGTCGGCATGCGGCTCCTCTGTCACCGGACGGTGACCCGAGCGTCCCCGTCAGGACAGCAGCCGAAACGACGAGGTGATCGCGTGGTCGGTCGGGGTATGCCGAGCAGGACGACTTCACGAACCGAGAGGCGATCCCATGCTGATGACCGGAAAGCCCGCCACCGAGCTCGACGACGCCGACCTCGAACGCGAGGTCACCCACCTGCACGAGACCCGGCACGAGACCTTCATGAACGGCTCGGAGGACGCGTTCCAGGCGCACACCGACCGCATGCTCGAGCTGGAGGCGGAGTACGCGAACCGCTTCCCGGACCGCACGACGCCGGATGAATTGCGGACCCGTGCGGGCAGTCGCGAGCTGGACGGGCGCGGCTAGTGCCTGACCTCGAAGCCCCTGACGCCGACGTCATCGAGCAGGAGCAGGTCGTCACCAACGACGCCCCGCACCCAGAGGCGGTGGAGCTCCGCGACGACGTGCCTGAGGCGGATGCGCTGGAGCAGGCGCACCCGTTCCCGCTGGACGACGAAGAGCGTTAGCGCTCGGCGAGCGTCAGTTCCCGGCCGCGCCGACCGCGCGGGAGATGACGAGTCGCTGGATCTCCGACGTGCCCTCGAAGATCGAGTAGATCTTCGAGTCGCGGTGCCACTTCTCGACCGGGTAGTCCTTGATGTAGCCGTAGCCGCCGAGGATCTGGATCGCGTCGTCGGTCACCTTCACCGCGACCTCGCCCGCCTTCAGCTTCGACATCGACCCCTCGGCCTGCTTGAACGGCACGCCGGTGCGGCCCATCCAGGCGGCCCGCCACACCATCAGCCGCGCGCACTCGATCTCCGTCGCCATGTCGGCGAGCTTGAAGGCGATGCCCTGGTTGCTGATGATCGGCTTGCCGAACGCGACCCGCTCCTTGGCGTAGTCGCGGGAGAACTCGAACGCGGCGCGGGCGATGCCCAGCGCCTGCGATCGCCGACGATCGGGCGGGTCGCCTCGAACGTCGACAGCGCCCCGGACTTGCGCACCGACGTACCGGTCTTCGCCGACTCCATCTTGCGGTTGAGGTTGTCCTCCCCGCCGAGCAGGCACTCGTCGGGGACGAAGCAGTCCTCCAGCACGACGTCGGCGGTGTGCGACGCGCGGATGCCGAGCTTGCGCTCCTTCTTGCCGCCGGCGATCCCAGGCGTGCCGGGCGGCACGAGGAACGTCGCCTGACCCTTGTGCCCGAGACTCGGGTCGACGGTCGCGACGATGACGTGGATGTCGGCGATGCCGCCGTTGGTGATGAAGCACTTGCGGCCGTTGAGCAGCCAGCCGCCCTCGGCCTTGGTCGCTCGCGTGCGCAGCGAGCTAGACGTCGGAGCCGGCGCCGGGCTCGGTGACGCCGAACGCGCCGAGGGCGATCGACCCGTCCTCCTTGGTGAACATCTTCGGCGCCCACTTGCCGAACTGCTCGGGCGTGCCGTTGCCGGCGAGGCCGGCCAGCGCGAGGCCGGTGCCGAAGATGGCGAACGTGATGCCGGCGCAGCCCCAGGTGAGCTCCTCGGACACGATCGCCGACGTCAGCCCGGACTCGTCGGAGCCGGCCATCTGGAAGTACTCCAGGCCGTAGAGGCCGACCTCACGCGCCTTCTCGACCACCGGCCACGGGAACTCCTCGGACTCGTCGTAGCCCGGGGCGACCGGGCGGATCTCCTTCTCGGAGAACTCGTGCGCCCACTTCTGCGTGGCGATCTGCTCCTCGGTCAGGCTCATCGAGAACGTCACGTGGGTGGTCCCTCTCAGGGAGTGCCGGCGGCGCGGCGTGGGCGACAGCATTGTTACCGACGAGTAGGTTATGCCGCGCGAGCCCGCGCCGTCACCTCCGAGGAGACTTCCGCCCCGTGACCAGCAGACCGACCGCGACGGCGTCCCGCGCCGCGCGGCTGCCTCGCTCGGCGCGACGGGCGCAGCTGCTGGAAGCCGCCCAGGAGGTCTTCGTCGCGCAGGGCTACCACGCGACGCTGATGGACGACATCGCCGAGCGGGCCGGGGTCAGCAAGCCGGTGCTCTACCAGCACTTCCCCGGCAAGCTCGAGCTCTACCTGGCGCTGCTCGACCGGCATGTGGCCGACCTGGTGCGCCGGGTGCGTGAGGCGCTGGGCTCGACGACGGACAACCGGCTGCGGGTGCAGACCACGGTCGCGGCGTACTTCGACTTCGTCGACCACGAGGGCGAGGCCTTCCGGCTGGTCTTCGAGTCGGACCTGCGCAACGAGCCGAGCGTCCGAGAGAGGGTCGAGCACGCCCTCGACGCGTGTGTGGACGCCATCGCCGACACGATCGCCGCCGACACCGGCGTCGACGCGGCGGAGGCGCGGCTGCTGTCAGTGGCGTTGGCCGGCCAGGCCGAGGTCTCCGCCCGCTGGTGGCTGGCGTCGGGCGGCCGGATCAGCAAGGAGCGCGCGGTCGAGCTGCTGGCGGCGCTCGCCTGGCGCGGCCTCGCCGGCAGCCCGCGCACCGGCGCCTGACCCGCGTTCGCTGAGGGCGCAGCGAGTGCCGCCCGGTGGAGGCGATCCGTCGGATAGCCTCGGGTCAGGCACAGAGGCACAGCGGAAGGTGGCAGCGTGGAGGTCAAGATCGGCGTCCAGTTCGGCAGCCGAGAGCTGGTGATCGAGAGCGCTGAGAAGCCCGAGGACATCCAGGCTGCGCTCGACGCCGCCCTCGTGAAGGGCGGACTGTTCACGCTCGTCGACGAGAAGGGCCGGCGCGTCGTCGTACCGGTCGACAAGCTGGCGTACGTCGAGATCGCCTCGTCCGACGAGAACCGCTCGGTCGGCTTCAGCCGCGTCTAGCCCAGACGCGATCGGGACGGCCTTGCCGAGGGAGGGCTGGCACGTGCGGGCTCACGCGGCCGTCATCACGGCCCTCATCGTCGCGGCGCCGGCCGCTGCGTCTCCTCGCGAGACCTGTCGCCTGGTCGTCGACGCCGAGCGCGACGACGCCGCCATGGAGCCGGCTGGACCGGCGCCGGCGTCGAGCGGGCCGCTCGACATCGTCTCCGCCGACGTCGCCGCGGACCGGCGGTGGGTGACCGCGGTGGTGCGTGTCCGAGATCTGACGGCGCTCGACGCGTCCTCGGCGAGCGGCACCGACTACAACCTGTCGTTCACGCGTGGGCTCGACCGGTTCACGATGACCGCGGGGCGCACCGCCGACGGCGGCATGCGCTTCTGGGTCGCCCGCTCCGAGCCGCTCGGCGCGGTCAGCGGCTCGCGCATCTTCGCCTTCGTCGACGGCGTCTTCGACGACGACGCGAGCGAGGTCCGCGTGACGGCACCGCGCGCCGCATTCGCAGAGTTCGACGCGCTGCGGGACGGCGAACGGCTCACCGACCTAGTCGCCGAGACCGAGCGCACGGTCGGCTCCGCTGGCCACTCCGGCGTGCCCTACCCCGGCGGGTTCACGATCAGCAACGGATCCGACGAGGCTCGCGGCGAGACGCCGTACGTCATCGGCGAACCCAGCTGTGTGAAGCCCGGAAACTGACTGTCAGGTGTAGTCGCGGTGCGACTTCACCAGGCCGTCGCCGTCGACGACGATCACGGTGCAGCGGCGCAGGTTGGTGACCCGCCGCGTCGGCTGGTCGTAGGAGAACGCCCACTCCACCGCGCACGAGTCGCCGCCGTCGATCACTCGGGTCTCGGTGATCTCGATGTTCGGCCGCGCGGTCAGGAAGTCGTCGAGGTAGGACCGGATCAGCGTCGGCCCCTCGTGCGGCGGGTTGAGCGCCTCGAGGTAGACCGCGTCCGCCGCGTAGACGTCGAGGAGCGGCTCGGGGTCGCCGTCCATCCAGGCGCCCTTGATCTTCTTCCACGCGTCGTACGCGCGACCCATGCCGTGTCCCTCTCGCGTTCGCGCACCCGGTGGCCGGGCAGGCGCGCCGATGCTACCGAACGTGGCGGCGGATACCGCAACGCCGCCACGCCGACTCACGGCTTCGTGCCGCCCGGTCAGCCGGACAGGCCGAGCGCCTTCATCCGCTCGGCGTGCCGGTCGGTGATCCGCGCGAGCATCCTGGTCACCTCGGCGAGGTCCTCCGCGCCGCCGATCAGGTGCGAGAGCGAGTCCCTCTGGACCGCGACCCGCTGCGACTGGGTGAGCGCCTCGCCGACCAGCCGCCGGGCCCAGAGCGCGAGCCGGCCGGCGATGGCCGGCTCGGCGGCGATCGCCGCCCGCACCCGGTCGACCGCGAAGCTCGCGTGCCCGGTGTCGGCGAGCACGTCGAGGACCAGATCCCTCGCCGCCTCGTCGTCGAGCAGCGTCGAGATCTCCCGGTAGAAGTCGGCCGCCAGGTTGTCGCCGACGTAGGCCTTGATCAGCCCCTCGGCCCAGTCGCTCGGGGCGGTCGAGTCGTGGAAGGCGTTCAGCGGCTCCACGAACGGGGCCATCGCCTCCTCGGGGTCGACACCCATGTCGGCAAGCCGGGCGACGAGCCGCTGGTGGTGCGCGAACTCCTTCGTCGCCATCTGGGCGAGCACGGCCTTGTCGCCGATGCTCGGCGCCAGCGCGGAGTCGGCGGCGAGCCGCTCGAACGCCGACAGCTCGCCGTACGCGAGCGCCCCCAGCAGGTCGACGACGGCCTGCCGTCGCCCCGAGGTCCCCGCGTCCGTCATGGGCGCACTGTAGACTGGCGCTGAACAAGGGCTCCGAGGCGTCGCTCCGGAGTACGACGGCCTGACCGAGGGTCGTCACATCACCCTCGTCCGACTCATAGAAGCGTCGCCCCGCCGCTCCACTGGCAACGGGTCGCAGGCGCGCAGACCCGAGTCGGACGCCGTCGAGAGGCACTCCCCTGTCCACGTCCGACATCACTGTGTCCGACTCCCCCGTGTCCGACTCCCCTGTGGTCGAGACCCCCGCGGTCGACACCCCCGAGGTCAACGGCTTCGCCGCGCTCGGCGCGTCCCCCGAGACCGTCGCCGCGCTCGCGGCGATGGGCATCACCCAGCCCTTCCCGGTCCAGTCGCTGACCCTGCAGATCGCGCTCGCCGGCGCAGACGTGATCGGCCAGGCGCGCACGGGCACCGGCAAGACGCTGGCCTTCGGCGTACCGCTGCTCGACCGGCTGCTGCCCGCCAACGGCCGGCCGCAGGCCCTCGTCGTCGTCCCGACCCGCGAGCTGTGCATCCAGGTGGCCGACGACCTGCACCGGGCCGGCAAGACCCGGTCGGTGAAGGTCGTCGCGATCTACGGCGGCCGGGCGTTCGAGCCGCAGGTCGAGGCGCTCCGCACCGGTGTCGAAGTCGTCGTCGGCACCCCCGGGCGACTCCTCGACCTGGCCCGGCAGGGCCACCTCGACCTCGGCGGCATCCGCACGATGGTGCTCGACGAGGCCGACGAGATGCTCGACCTCGGCTTCCTGCCGGACATCGAGAAGATCCTCGCGCAGACCCCGTCGGACCGGCAGACGATGCTGTTCAGCGCGACGATGCCCGGGCCGATCCTCACGCTGGCCCGGCGCTTCCTCAACCAGCCCGTGCACATGCGTGCGGAGGACCCGACCGAGACGTCGATGGTGCCGACCACCGCGCAGCACGTCTTCCGTGCGCACGCGCTCGACAAGGTCGAGATGATCGCTCGCCTCCTGCAGGCCGAGGGGCGCGGGCTGACCATCGTGTTCTGCCGGACCAAGCGCAGCTGCGACCGAGTCGGCGCCGACCTGGCCGAGCGCGGCTTCGCGGCCGCCGCCGTGCACGGCGACCTCGCCCAGGCGGCGCGCGAGCGCGTCGTGCGGGCGTTCCGCACCGGCAAGATCGACGTGCTGGTCGCGACCGACGTCGCGGCCCGAGGCATCGACATCCAGGGCGTCACGCACGTCGTCAACTACCAGTGCCCCGAGGACGACAAGACCTACGTCCACCGCATCGGCCGCACCGGGCGCGCCGGCGAGTCCGGCATCGCGGTCACGTTCGTCGACTGGGACGACCTGCCGCGGTGGAAGGAGATCAACGACACCCTCGGGCTGCCGTTCCCGGAGCCGCCGGAGACCTACTCGTCCTCGGCGCACTTCTACGAGGCGCTCGACATCCCGAAGGGCAAGACCGGCACCCTGCCTCGCGGCTCCCGGGTGCGGGTCGGACTGCAGGCCGAGGAGCTCGAGGACATCGGCGACACCGGCTCGGCCCGTCGCAAGCGAACCGACGACGGCCCCCGCTCCGGCGGTCGCGACCACCGTCCGGCGGAGCGGCGTACGGCGGCTCCGGCCGCGGACACGGCGCGAGCGGGCCGCAGCCGGCCCCGCACCCGCACTCGCAGCGGTGGAGACGGCAGCACCGCGTCCGGCGCGTCCGCGGCGGTCGCGAGCGGCGACCAGACGAGCGGCAGGCCCGCCGAGGGCGGCGCCGCCCCCCGCGCACGACGACGCCGCCGGGGCTCCGGCCGGGGCGCCGAGGGCACCACGCCGGCGCCCGGTCAGGGCGACGTCACCAACGGCTGACTCAAGCCGACCCCCCGACCGGCCGACGAACGTCTGACACAGCAGGCGGAGGCGAGTCGTGACGGTGCACAAGGTGGCCGGCAAGAAGGTCGGCGAGGACAGCACCGACCTGCGTGAGTGGCTCGAGGGGCTCGAGGGGTGCCCCCCGATCACCACCACGCATCTCGCGACCTGTGACAACCCGGTGCACGGCGAGGATGCGCCGACCTGGTTCTACGTCGAGGGCGACCCGCGCGAGGGGGTCGCCCGGAGGCGCTGCCTCGCCTGTGGCGGGGTCAAGCACGTGCTCGACTCCGAGGAGCGCTGGAACCACCCGCCCATGCTCAGCTGCAGCACCTGCGGGCAGTCCATGTTCGAGCTCGGCGCCGGCTTCAACGTCGACGGCGGCGGGGTCACCTGGCTCGCGCTCGGCGTCCGCTGCGTCGGCTGCGGCACGCTCGACGGCGTCACCGACATGGACGGCGGCGGGCTGCCGATCGAGGACCTCAAGGCCGGCATCTGAGGCTCGCCGTACGCTGCCCCGCGTGCGACTCCTGCTCATCGCCGACACCCACGTCCCGCGCCGCGCCAAGGACCTGCCGTCCTCAGTCTGGACGGCGGTGGACTCCGCGGACCTGGTCGTCCACGCCGGAGACTGGGTCGGGGTCGACCTCCTCGATGCGCTGAGCGCACGTGCCCCGGTGCTGGGTGTCGTCGGCAACAACGACGGCGCGGAGCTGGCTGCCCGGCTGCCTGAGGTGGCCACCGCCGAGCTGTCCGGCGTCCGGCTCACCGTCGTGCACGAGACCGGCGGCGCCGTGGGACGCGAGGCTCGGCTGCACGCGCGCTTCCCGGAGGCCGACGTCGTCGTGTTCGGGCACTCGCACATCCCGTGGGACACCACGACCGCCGGCGGGCTGCGGCTGCTCAACCCCGGGTCGCCGACCGACCGCAGGCGCCAGCCGACCGGCACCTACCTCACGGCGTACGCCGATGACGGCGTCCTGCGCGATGTGACCCTGCACGCGGTCTGACCGCGGGGTCAGACCCCGCTGAACAGCAGGTGGTTGTTGACCTCGTCCGAGCTGCCGCCGAGGCCGAGGAGCCCGCCGCGGACCGCGGTGCCGGTGACGATGCCCTTCGTCGTCACGCCGACCACGCGGTCGTGGACGGCCTTCGGCGTCGCCCGCGGGCTGCGCTGCAGCACCAGCGCTGCGACGCCGGCGACGTGCGGACTCGACATCGACGTGCCGCTCACGACGGCGAAGTCCGTCGGCCCGGTGTTCCACGACGACGTGATGTCGACGCCCGGCGCGTAGAGGTCGACGCAGCGGCCGTAGTTGGAGAAGGAGGCGCGGGCATCAGCGCTGTCCGTCGCGCCGACGGTGAGCGCCTCGGCGACGCGGCCCGGTGACTCGCCGCAGGCGTCGACGCCGCTGCCGAGCACGTCGCCGTTGCCGCTGGCGACGGCCACCGTCACGCCGTCGGCGATGGCGCGGCGCACGGCGTCGTCGAGCGCCTGCGACGTGCCGCCCCCGAGGCTGAGGTTCGCGACCGCGGGCTGCCCCGGGCGGTGGTGGCCGGTCAGCCAGTCGATGCCGGCGATGACGCCCACCGTCGTGCCCTCGCCGTCGCAGTCGAGCACCCGCACGGCGACGAGGCGCACCTGCTTCGCGACGCCGTACGTCGCACCGCCGAGCGTCCCGGCCACGTGCGTGCCGTGACCGTTGCAGTCCAGGGCCTTGCCACCTCGGACGACGTCGAAGCCGCCGACCGCACGGCCGCCGAACTCGCGGTGCGCCATCAGGATGCCGGTGTCGACGACGTACGCCGTCACGCCCTTGCCGGTCAGCGCGTAGCTGTAGACGCCGTCGACCGGGCGAGCGCGCTGGTCGATGCGGTCGATGCCCCATGTCGCGCCGGTCTGCCGCGCGGCGACGCGGACCGCGCGGTCGGCCTCGACGTAGGCGACACCGGGAAGCGCGCGCACGAGCGGCACCAGCGCCGCCGGCAGCGTCGCGGCGAAACCGGTCAGCGCGTACCGGTAGACGCGCTCGACCCGGCCCCCGCGCGAAGTCACCTGGCGCAGCAGCGGGTCGAGCGCCGACGCGGCACCGGGTCGCATCGCGACGACGTAGCGCGCCGATGCCGGACGGTCGGCCACGGTGACTCGTGCCGCGGACGGCAGTGCGGTGGCCGCGACGACGGCGCAGGCGAGGAAGGCGGAGTTGCGCAGACGTCGGGGCACGGGCGCTCCTGAGCGGCAGGGCGTGGATCTCGGACAAGGACGCCGCGAGTCGACCGACTCGCGCCGCCCTAGCATCGGCCATCGACGTCGTGCTGATAAGCCCTGGGACACAACGAAAATCATGAGATCGGACGGGTCACCACATTGGGGGCAAATAGGGTGAGCGGGTGAGCGTCGTCGGCCCGAGCAGCCACCCCACCAGGTCGATCTGCGTCGGTTCGACCCGGTTCGCGGTGATCGACGAGCGCCCGCCGGCGTACCGGTCGACCGTGCTCCTGGTACCTGGGTACACCGGCAGCAAGGAGGACTTCGGCCCGATCGTCGACCTCCTGGTCGCGGCCGGTCGCCGCGTCGTCGCGCTGGACCTCCGCGGACAGCACGAGACACCCGGACCGGACGACACCTCGGCGTACGCGGTCGCGGCGCTCGGCGCCGACGTCGTCGCGGTGTGCGCCGCGTTGGGCGACGACCGCGTGCACCTGGTCGGGCACAGCTTCGGCGGGCTCGTCGCGCGGTCCGCGACCATCGCGGCTCCGGCGTCCTTCGCGTCGCTGACGCTGCTCTGCACGGGACCCGCGGCGGTGGCCGGTGCGACCGGCGAGCGGGTGCGCGCGCTGACCGGACTGCTGGCGACGCTGACTGTCGCGCAGGTCTCCGAGCTCGGCGAGCAGGACCCGGTCGTCGTCGCGCGGCCGCCGGAGGTGCGCGCGTTCCTGCGCCGGCGATTCGAGTCGACCGCGCGGGCGGCGTACGTCGGCATGGGCGACGCGATCCTGAGCGAGGCCGATCGGGTGGCCGAGCTGCGCGACAGCGCCGTGCCGGTGCTCGTCGCGCACGGCGAGGGTGACGACGCGTGGCCGATCGCGGACCAGGCCGACATGGCCGCTCGACTCGGCGCGGGGTACGTCGTCATCCCGGGCGCGATGCACTCGCCCGCCGTCGAGACGCCGCAGGCGCTCGCCGACGCGCTCGGCGCGTTCTGGTCCGAGGTCGAGACATCGCTGGGCTAGCGCGCTGGTCGGACCTGCGCGCATCGCGCAGGGATGACAAGGTGGTCCGGTGAGCGACCTCGGGCTGTTCGGCCCCGAAAGCGTGACGTGGCGGGTCCATGGCGACCCGACCATGCTGCTCGGCGGGCTGCGGTCGCTGTTCCTGCAGGCGCTGCACCCGCTGGCGATGGCCGGCGTGGCGCAGCACTCGGGGTTCCGCGAGGACCCGTGGGGACGCCTGTTCCGCACCGCCGAGTACGTCACCGTCGTCGCGTTCGGCACGACGGCGCAGGCGCAGCGAGCCGGTGCTCGCGTGCGCGGCATCCACCGCGGCCTGGCCGGGATCGAACCGGAGAGCGGCGCGACCTACCGGGTCGACGACCCCGCGCTGCTGCTCTGGGTGCACTGCGCGGAAGTCGAGTCGTTCTTCACGACGTACCGCCGCGCGGGTGGTCGCGTCGGGCCGGGTGACGCCGACCGCTACTACGCCGAGCAGGTGCGCGCCGCCGAGCTGGTCGGACTCGACCCGGCCGACGTCCCGGCGACCGAGGCCGACATGGCGGCCTACTTCGAGTCGGTCCGCCCGCAGCTGCGGCTCACGCCACCGGCCCGCGAGGCGCTGTGGTTCGTGCACGTACCGCCGATGCCGGCGGTGGCGTGGCCGACCCGGCCGGCGTGGGCCGCGATCGCGGGCCTGTCCTTCTCGTTGCAGCCGAGGTGGGCGCGACGTCTCTACGGCGCCCCAGGGCTGCCGGTGACCGACGTGCTCGCCTCCGCCGGGGTCACGGCGTTCCGGCGTACGGCGATGCTCGTGCCGGCGGCTCTGCGCGACGGCCCGCAGGTCAAGGACGCGCAGCGCCGGGCCGCCGAGCTGAGGCTCGTCGCCGGCTAGAGCTCAGCCAGGCGCTCGGCCGCGGCCTCAAGGGTCGGCAGCCTCTTCGGGAACGCGAAGCGGATCTTGTCGGCGCCCTTCGAGCGGTCGGCGTAGAAGCTCGACCCGGGCACCGCGGCAACCCCGATGTCGGTGACCAGGCGCCGCGCGAACGCGACGTCGTCGCGCCCGGGGTCGAGCCCGACGGTCGAGCACATCACGTAGTAGGCGCCGTCCGGCCGCCGGAGCCCGAAGCCGACCTTCTCCAGCGCGTCGCAGAGCAGGTCACGCCGCTCCAGGTACTTCGCCGCCATGTCCGAGTAGTAGGCCTTCGGCATCGCCATAGCGGCCGCGCCGGCCTCCTGCAGCGGCGCGGCCGCGCCGACGGTGAGGAAGTCGTGCACCTTGCGGATCGCGCTGGTGTACGCCGGCGGCGCGACGGTCCAGCCGACCCGCCAGCCCGTCACGGCGTACGTCTTCGACAGCGCGTTGATGGTGATCGTGCGGTCCTCCAGCCCCGGCACCCGCGCGGGCGGGACGTGCCCGCCGTCGCCGAGGTAGTGGATGTGCTCGTAGATCTCGTCGGTGATGACGAGGACGTCGTACCGCTGGCACAGCTCGGCGATCAGCGCCAGCTCCTCGGCGGAGAACACCTTGCCGGTCGGGTTGTGCGGCGTGTTGACGATGATCGCGCGGGTCCGGTCGCTGAACGCCGCGCGCAGCTCCGCCTCGTCGATCGACCAGTCGGGCTCGTGCAGCGTGACGTAGACCGGAGTCGCACCGGAGAGGATCGCGTCCGGCCCGTAGTTCTCGTAGTAGGGCTCGAAGACGATGACCTCCTCGCCCGGGTCGACCAACGCGAGGCAGGTGGCGATCATCGCCTCGGTCGAGCCGCAGGTGACGCAGATCTCCCGCTCCGGGTCGACCACCCAGCCGTCGTACGTCGCGGCGACCTTCGTCGCGATCGCGTCACGGAACCGCTTCGCGCCCCAGGTGATCGCGTACTGGTTGACGTCGGCGTCGATCGCCGCCTTCGCGGCCTCCTTGAGCTCGTCCGGACAGGAGAAGTCCGGGAAGCCCTGCGCGAGGTTGACGGCGTCATGCGCCATCGCCAGGCGGGTCATCTCCCGGATGACCGACTCGGTGAAGCTCTCCGCCTTCGCGCTGACCCGCATGTCTCGCTCCCGGTCCGGGTGCTGCCGCTGCCGCGGCCACCCTACGGCGGCGCCGCGATTCCCGAGTGCGGCGGCGTACTGCCTACGATCGGCGGATGCGCGACGCGGCCGGCCTCTACCTCGACCTGCTGCAGCGCGCGCTCACCCGGACCGGCTTCGAGACCGAGGTCGTCGCGCCGCTGCAGAGCTCGGCGCCGCTCGACCGGCTGGCCCACCGCCTGGCGCGCCGCCGCGGCGCGGAGGTCGTCTACCGCTACCGGCCCGACCCGCGGCAGCGCGAGGTCGGCGCCGACCTGCCGTCCGACGCGGAGACGATGGTCGGCGCGGCGCGGCTGGCCAACCTGCGGCACTGCGTCGAGACGGTGCTGCGCGACGGCGTGCCCGGCGACCTGGTGGAGACGGGGGTGTGGCGGGGCGGAGCGAGCATCTTCATGCGCGGCGTCCTCGCGGCGCACGGCTGCACCGACCGCACGGTGTGGGTCGCCGACTCGTTCGCCGGGCTCCCGCCGCCCGACCCCGAGCGCTACCCGGCCGACGCCGGGGACGACCACTGGACCCGGCCCGAGCTGGCGGTCGGCCTCGAGCAGGTGCAGGCGAACTTCGCGAAGTACGACCTGCTGGACGACCAGGTGCGATTCCTCGAGGGGTGGTTCAAGGACACGCTCCCGACGGCGCCGATCGAGCAGATCGCGGTCGCGCGGCTCGACGGCGACCTCTACGAGTCGACGACCGACGCGCTGACCGCGCTCTACCCCAAGGTGGCGTACGGCGGCTTCGTGGTCATCGACGACTACGGCGCGATCGACGCCTGTCGGCAGGCGACGGACGACTACCGCAGCGCGCACGGCATCACCGACGAGCTGGTGCAGATCGACTGGACCGGCTACTACTGGCGCCGCAGCGCCTGAGCGCTCACGCCGGGATGCCGTCCCACGGCTGCCGCGGCGCGGCCACCCGGGCCCGGCCCTCGGGGCAGGCGCGGACGAAGTCGCACCACTGGCAGCTCGACCCCGGCCGAGCCGGGTAGTCCTCCGCGTCCACGGCGCGGCGCACCTCGTCGGCGATCGCCTCGGCACGGCGCACCTGCCGCGCGAGTGAGTCATCGGTGTGCGTGTGCGAGAGCACCTCGCCGGTGGGCAGGTGGTGCAGCTCCACGGTGTGGCAGGGCGCGCGCAGCGTCTGCGACGCCGCGATCGCGTAGATCGCGAGAGCGAGGGAGCCGCGCGCGTCGTCGTGGGTGAGTGGCGCACGCCCGGTCTTGTAGTCGACGACGACCAGCTCGTCCCCGCGCCGGTCGATCCGGTCGACCCGGCCCTCGAGGGCGAGCGTGCCGCGCTTGGCGGCGACGGTGCGCTCGACGCCGGCCGGCTCGTCGGCCGGGTCGAGGGTGGCGACGTAGCCGGCCACCATCTCGCGGGCCCGCTCGCGCTGGGCGTCCTCCTGCTCCACATCTCGGTAGCCGTCGCGGACCCAGCTCGTGTCGACGAGGTGTCGCGCGACATCCGGCGTACGACGCTCCGGTGGCCCGGTCGCCCACGCCTTGAGCGCGTTGTGCACGGTGTTGCCGAACGAGTTGTGCGCCCACGCCGGGCCCTTCGGCGGAGCGGGTCGGTCGACGTAGCTGAAGCGGTAGCGGCGCGGGCAGTCGAGCCAGGTGGTCAGGCGGGCCGGCGCTGCGCGGAAGAGCCGCTGCGGCATGCCGGTGAGCTCGATCTGCTGGGTCACCCGCCGATTGTCGGTCGCGGGACCGACAAAGTCGGTCAGGCGACGGGCGATCCGTGGATCGGCGTCGTCCCGGTGGCCCGCTCCCGCAGGGCGGTCCACACGTCGGGGGCGGTGAGGTTGGCGCCGAGTCGGTGGCCGGTGATCGCACCGTGGTCGTCGCTCGACCCGGTCTGCAGCAGGCGCAGCCTGGTGGCGAGCGCTCCCATCCGCTCACGCGTCTCCGGGTCGTGATCCGGGTGGTCGACCTCCAGGCCGGCGAGGCCGGCCTCGGCCATCGCCTCGATCACCGCCTCGTCGAGCAGGGCACCCCGCTTCTCCGCGCCGGGATGGGCCAGCACCGACACCCCGCCCGAGGCGTTGACCAGCTGCACCGCCTCGACCGGGTCGAGCGTGCGCTTCTCGACGTACGCCCGGCCACGGCCGCCGATCCACTCGTCGCTGAAGGCGGACGGCACGTCGGGCACGACCCCCGCCTCGACCAGCGCCTGCGCCATGTGCGGCCGGCCGACGGCGCCGCCGGCCGCGATCTGCTGCACCCGCTCCCAGGTCACCGGCGCGCCGAGCTCGACCAGCCGGGAGACCATCGCCTCGCCGCGACGGGTGCGGTCGGTGCGGATCAGCTCCCGCTCGGTCGCGAACGGCTCGGCGACCGGGTCGAACAGGTAGGCCAGCAGGTGCACCGACACGTAGCGGCCGTCGCCGGGCACCGAGCAGGACATCTCCGCGCCCGGGACGAGGGTCAGGGTCGGCGGCAGCGAGTGCGCGGCTTCTGACCAGCCGGCGACCGTGTCGTGGTCGGTGAGCGCGACCACGTCGAGGCCGGCCTCCGCGGCCCGGCGCATCACCTCGGTGGGCGACTCGGTGCCGTCGGAGGCGGTGGAGTGGGCGTGCAGGTCGATGCGCACCTGACCGACCCTACGGCGCGGTGCGGCGGTGGTGCGTCAGCCCGTGGGCTCGACCGCGGTCGCCAGTCGGGGCATCAGCGCGCCGAAGACCAGCTCCAGCTCCGGCAGGGGGCCGTCGCGCATGTCGTGCAGCGTCATCGAGTTGACGACCTGGAGTCCCTCGTCGGGCCAGACGACCACCCACAGCCACAGGCCCTTGGCCTCGCCGGCGTACGCGCACGGGGTGTCGTCGCCCGTGGCGGTCCGCCACAGAGCGGTCGGATGGCCCGCGGCCTCGAGCTTGGCGTCGGGGGCGCCGTCCGGATCCGCGCCGGGGTCGGTGCCGACGAGTCCTGCGAACCGCGCGCCGAGGCCGATGCCTGGCTCCTCCGCGATGAGCATCACGTCGGCCGGCCCGCCCAACGGGTGCGGCCCGCTGATCGCGACGACGGACGCGCGTACGCCGGTGCGGTCGTCACCCGCGCCGCCGACACCGGTGATGGTCCAGCCGGCCGGCAGCGGGCTCGGGACCCAGACGGGAACGCGGGAGTCAGCAGCGAGCTTCTCGAGCGCGGCCTGCGTCGCCACCGGCGCGAGGTGCAGCGGGTGGACCTCGCCGTGCCGGTCGCACTGCCAGGCGCTGGACCAGAACCCCGGCGGGCGCAGGACGACGGCGCAGCGCGGGCAGGTGGGTTCGGCGCTCATGCTCACCACGTTCCTCGTCGGGTCCGGCGACCGTCAAGAGCAGGAATGACCACCTCGGCGGTGACAGCCGAGAGCCCGCCGGCGAAGGCCGGCGGGCTCTCGTGACGTGCTGTGACGATCAGACCAGCGGGTCGTCGTCGATCGTCTCGACGACGGTCCGCCGGGTGGTCACCCGGGGCGAGTCATCCATCACCGTCGTCCGGCGGCGGGAGTAGACCCGCGGCCCGCCGACGGAGGCGACGATCGCCAGGATGATGAGCAGCAGGATCAGGAACAGGATCACGTTCATGTCGGTCAGCCCTGCGGCGCGTCGGCCGGAGCCTGGTCGTTCGGCACGTTCACGTCCACGTCGGGGTTGTCGATGTCGACGTTGTTGGTCGTGTCCTTGTTGTCGCCGGTGCCGCCGTCGCCGTCACCGACGTTGTTGAACAGCCAGATGGCGCCGAGCACGAGCACAGCGATGAGCACGAGCGAGACGATGGTGCGGCCCACCCAGGAGCCGTCGCCCTCGAGCACAGTCGTGCTGGTGGGGGTGGAAACGTCCTCTTCGACGATGCGGCGGGCCACAGGATCCTCCTCGCTAGCGCCGGATCCGTTCCGGCTGCGGTTGCTGTCGAGTGAGGGTTGCCCGTTGGTAAGTGGCGTGAAACCGCCTGCGCCGCAGCGTAAGCGTCGAAATAAATGCTGCCGAGAGGTTTAGCGGCCGCGTCTAGGAGCCGCTCGGCTCAGGTCGGCCCGGCTGCTCCCCGCCGACCGCGTGCGACTGCTTCGGCACCATCACCTTGCGGCGGAACACGCAGACCAGCGTGCCGTCCTGGTTGTAGCCCTTGGTCTCCACGTGGACGACGCCGCGGTCCTCCTTCGACTTCGACTCGGTCTTGTCGAGGACCGTCGTCTCGCCGTAGATCGTGTCGCCGTGGAAAGTCGGCGCGAGGTGCTTGAGCGACTCCACCTCGAGGTTGGCGATCGCCTTGCCGGACACGTCCGGCACCGACATGCCGAGCAGCAGCGAGTAGATGTAGTTGCCGACGACGACGTTCTTGCCGAACTGCGTCGTCTTCTCGGCGAAGTTGGCGTCCATGTGCAGCGGGTGGTGGTTCATCGTCAGCAGGCAGAACAGGTGGTCGTCGTACTCGGTCACCGTCTTGCCGGGCCAGTGCTTGTAGGTCGCGCCGACCTCGAACTCCTCGAAATACCTGCCGAACTGCATCTGCATCCCTTCGAGACACGTCTGCCGGATCGTCCACCCTGCGTGACGGTGCGGAGGTTACCCTGGCGGCATGCTCAGCCCCCTCGGGCGGAGGCTGCGGGGGGGCACCACGGCCGCGGTCCTCGCGCTGACCCTCATCGGCACCGCCGTCGGCGACGACGACCACTTCCCGGTCGGCCCGTTCCGCATGTTCTCGACCAAGACCTCGCGCGACGGCGCGGTCAACGTCTCGCTGATCCGGGGCGTCACGGCCGACGGGGAAGAGGTGCGGCTGTCGATGGCCAGCTTCGGGCTGCGCCGCGCGGAGTTCGAGGGCCAGCTCGCGCGGATCGCGGAGGACCCGTCGCTGCTCGCAGTCCTCGTCGACGCGCGGGCGAGAGCTCGCCCCAACGCGCGCCCGCTGCGCGAGGTGCGGCTGATCGCCGCGCGCTGGGAGCTGTCCGACGGCCGCAAGGTCGGCTACGTCGAGCGCCCCGTCGCCGTGTGGACCGCGCCGTGACCGGCTGGTGGTTCGAGCCGGTGGCCCGCGGTCGCATCGCCTGGCTCCGGACGCTGCTCTACCTCTTCGTTCCCGTCGACGTGCTGCTCACGACCTCGTGGGTGAGCGACCACGCCGACGTACCCGGCGCGCTCTACCAACCGCTGTACGTCGGTCGCCTGCTCCACCTCCCGGTGCCGACGGCGTCGCTGGTCCAGACGCTTCAGGTGGCTCTCGTGGCCACCGCGCTGGTCGCGGCGACCGGCCGTCTGCCGCGGCTGCTCGGCGCCGCGGTGTTCGTCATGTACTTCGAGTGGATGGTCGTGGCGATGAGCTACGGCAAGGTCGACCACGACCGCTTCGCCTACCTGGTCGCTCTGGCGGTGCTGCCGACCGTCGGGCGCGGGCGGCACCGCGATGTCGAGCCGGCCGACGACGCCGGGTGGACGGTGCGCTGCATCCAGGTCGCCGTCGTCGCCACCTACTTCCTCGCCGCGTTCGCGAAGTTCCGGTTCGGCGGCTGGGACTGGGGCAACGGCGCGACGCTCACCCGCGCGGTGCTGCGCCGCGGCACCTTCCTCGGCACGCCGCTGCTCAACGCGCCGTGGCTGCTGCAGCTGACGCAGTGGGGCATCATCGGGTTCGAGCTGGCGTCGCCGCTGCTGCTGCTGCGCGGGAGGCTCGGTCGCGCGATGGTGGCCCTCTGCGTGCTCTTCCACCTGGTGACCTACGCGACGATCACGATCATCTTCCTGCCGCACGTCATGTGCCTGCTCGCCTTCCTGCCGCTCGAGCGGATCCGCGCCCCGAGGTGGCTGCCGCTCCCGACCCGTTCACGCCAGCCCAACGCCGAGGCGCTCGGGGTCGCGTAGGTCGGTGCCTGCCGAGAGCCAGCGCTCCTCGAGATCCTCGGCGCTGTGCGCGCGCTTCCACTCCGCCTCCGCCGCGGTCATCGGCAGCAGCGGGAAGAACTGCACGGGCCCGCGGTCCTGCCCGTCGTCCGTCGGTGCCAGCGGCAGGTCGGGGACCAGGCCGTCCGGCGCACCCAGCAGCACGGCCGACACCGACGCGCCGTCGCAGAGCGGCTCGCCCACGTCGTACGACGACCCGGGGGTGGGCCGGATGCCCTCGACCGCCGGCGCCGCCGCGAGCACCGCCAGCGGCCGCAGCACGCTGTCGTGCGACCCGCGCAGGCTCAGGACCAGCTCGGCGCGCGGACCGGAGACCGGCTCGACGACCGGTGACGTCGGGTCGGGCAGCGGCTGCCGTGACATCCCGAGCGTCACGTAGCGGACGATGCCGTCGCCGCCCGGGCCGAACCGCAGCACCTCGATCGGCTCCATGCCGAGGAACGTGACGCCGGCCCGCCCGGAGATGCTGCCGAGCGTCGCGACGACGTGCGCCTCGACGGCGGGCAGGACGTCGGTCAGCTCAGCCGCGCAGCGCGTACTCGGCGAGCAGGCCCTTGCCGATGATCATCTTCTGGATCTCCGCGGTGCCCTCGCCGATCAGCAGCATCGGCGCCTCGCGGTAGAGGCGCTCGATCTCGTACTCCTTGGAGTAGCCGTAGCCGCCGTGGATGCGGAACGAGTCGCTCACGACCTCGGCGCAGTACTCCGACGCGAGCAGCTTGGCCATGCCCGACTCGACGTCGTTGCGCTGGCCGGAGTCCTTCTTGCGCGCGGCCATCACCATCATCTGGTGCGCGGCCTCGACCTTGGTGGCCATCTCGGCGAGCTTGAACTGGATCGCCTGGTGGTCGGCGATCCGCTTGCCGAACGTCTCGCGCTGCTGCGCGTAGGCGATCGCCAGCTCGAACGCGCGCAGCGAGACGCCGCAGCCGCGCGCGGCGACGTTGACCCGACCGACCTCGACGCCGTCCATCATCTGGTAGAACCCGCGGCCCAGGCCGTCCTCGCCGCCGAGCGCCGACGACGCGGGCACCCGGTGTCCTTCGAAGACCATCTCGGTCGTCTCGACGCCCTTGTAGCCCATCTTCTCGATCTTCGGCGGGATCGTGATGCCCCCGGTCTTGCCGAAGCCGGGCTCCTTCTCGACCAGGAACGTGGTCATGTTCTTGTAGACCGACTCCGCGCCCTCGTCGGTCTTCACCAAGGTCGCGACGACGCCGGCCCGCGCGCCGTTGGTCAGCCACATCTTCTGGCCGTCGATGACGTACTCGTCGCCGTCGCGGACCGCCTTGGTCTTGATGGCGGAGACGTCGGAGCCACAGCCGGGCTCGCTCATCGAGAACGCGCCGCGGACCTCGCCGGTCGCCATGCGCGGGAGGAAGTGCTGCTTCTGCTCCTCGGTGCCGTGCTGGCGCACCATGTAGGCGACGATGAAGTGCGTGTTGATGACGCCGGAGATGCTCATCCAGCCGCGGGCGATCTCCTCGACCACCAGCGCGTAGGTGAGCAGCGACTCGCCGAGGCCGCCGTACTCCTCGGGGATCATGAGCCCGAACAGGCCCATCTCCTTCATCCCGTCGACGATGGCGTCGGGGAACTCGTCCTTGTGCTCGAGCTCGGTGGCGTGGGGGAGGATCTCCTTGTCCACGAACGTCCGGACCGCCTGCAGGATCTCCTGCTGGATGTCGGTGAGCCCCTCGGTCTGCTGCAGTCGTCCCATGGCTGGGGAGGATACGACGCGCCGCGGGGAGAGCAGGACTCCGCGCTCACGACCGCGAAGCAGTCGGGTGATCGTTTCCCAGCGGAAGAGGACCCCATGCGACTGCGCACCAGCCTGCTCGCCGCCGCGCTCGTGCTGACCGGATACGCCGGCAGCGCGCAGGCCGCCGCCCCCGTCTGCAACCTGATCGTCGACGCCGAGGGCGACGCCGTCACGGTGCAGGGGCCGAGCGACGACTCCGTCGACATCGTCTCGGCCGACGTCGCGAGCGACGCGAAGACGCTGACGGCGGTCATCCGCATCAAGAAGATCGCGAACCCCAACCCGCTGTCGCCGTTCGGGCAGTCCTACTTCCTGGTCTTCTCGGCGGCGGGCGCGGCGAACCAGCTCTTCGTCTCGGCCGGGCTCTACCCGACCGGCAACCAGTTCATCTTCGGCTACCAGGCGGTCGACCCGGTGCTGACGATAAACACGTCGTACTCGCTCGGCGAGGGCACCGGCACCGTCGACATGGACAAGAACGAGCTGCGCGTGAGCGTGCCGATCGACGCGTTCAAGGACCAGGCAGACCTCAAGCCCGGCAAGAAGCTGAGCGGGCTAATCGCCGAGGGTCGCAAGGTGTTCGGCCAGCGTGTCGTGCCCTCCCAGCAGGTCGGCCCGGTCCGCGCCCCGCTCGGCGGCCTGACGCTCACCGCGGACACCGCCGAGGGCAAGAGCTACGTGCTCGGCACGAAGTCCTGCGTCGCCGTCGGGAAGTAGTGCCGACCACCCACATCATCAGAACCCGTCACCCAGCGGAAGAGGACTCCCATGCGACTGCGCACCAGCCTGCTCGCCGCCACGATCGTGCTGACCGGCTACGCCGGCAGCGCTCACGCAGCGCCCGTATGCAACCTCATCAAGGACGACACGGGGGACATGAACGACTCCCCGACTCCCGGCACACCGTCGGTGGACGTCATCGGGGCGGACATCGCCAGCACGGAGACCAAGATCACAGCGGTGGTCCGCGTGGCGAAGCTGTCCAAGACCGACAGCGGCGCCCCGTTGGGGCAGGCCTGGTTCTTCCAGTTCCTGCCCAAGGGGCTGCCGGAGCCGAACACCTTCCTGTTCCTCGCGGCCTACTCGACGCCGACCGGCGGCGACGAGTTCGTCGTCGGACGCCAGGCGCCGCACGCAACCGGTGCGATCAACACCTCGTACAAGATCGCCGATGCGACGGGCGAGTTCGACGAGGCGAAGAGCGAGATCAGGATCACGGCGGACATCGCCGCGTTCGGGGAGTTCGCGGCGCTGCTCAAGCCGGGCTCCAGCCTGGGCACGTTGACCGCAGATGCGCGCCAGCTCTTCGGGCAGCGCGCGGTGCCCTCGCCGGTCGCGGGCGGCGTGCTCGTCCCGACCGGAGGCCTGACGTTCACCCAGGACACGGCCGAAGGCACCAAGGCCTATGTCGCCGGCGACGCGTCCTGCCTCAAGGTCGGCGCCTAGTCACTCGGTTCCACGTACGTCGAAGGACCCGGTCGCTCAGGCGGCCGGGTCCTCGTCGTTCGTAGCTGCGATCCGGGCGCGCATGGCGTCGCGCTCGGCCTGCGGCAGCGCGCAGGCCGCCGTCCCGCCGGGCATCCGGTCGCGGTTGATCGCGATCAGCCGGTAGACCGCGGCGGCGAGCCAGCTGGCCGGCGGCACCATCATCAGCGCGCCCAGCCCGGCCCAGGGCCCGCGGGCCTGGACCAGCAGCCGTGCGATCGCCAGCGCACCGCTGCTGCGCCGGCCGCTCGCCTCGACCAGCTGCACCGCGTGCTCGGCCTGCGCCTGGGTCACGCCGAGCGCTCCGAGGTCGGCCCACTGCCAGGGCACGACGGTCAGGCGGACCGGGACGTACCGCTCCATCCACTGGACGCAGCGCGTGCAGAACGCGCAGTCGCCGTCGTACACGAGGGTCGCGTCGAAGCGACGCGGCTGCCTCACCGGATCACTCGGCGGCCGGCGGCTCGAACGACGTCGTCCGGGACATCCCGGCGGCGCGGCCCTTGCCGGCGATGACCAGCGCCATCTTGCGCGACGCCTCGTCGATCATCTCGTCGCCCAGCATCACCGCGCCCTTGCGCTCCACCGTCGTCGCGTACTCGTAAGCGTCGAGGATCAGCTCGGCCTTGTCGTAGGACTCCTGCGCCGGGGCGTAGACCTCGTTGGCGACGTCGAGCTGGCCGGGGTGCAGCACCCACTTGCCGTCGAAGCCGAGCGCGGCCGACTTCTTCGCCACTTCGCGATACCCGTCGACGTCCTTGATCTGCAGGTACGGGCCGTCGATGGCCTGCACCCCTGCCGCGCGGGCGGCCATCAGGATCCGCATGAGGATGTAGTGGAAGGGGTCGCCGGGGTAGTCAGGGCTCAGCGCGCCGACCTGCAGCGACGGCATGTTGATCGACGCCATGAAGTCGGCCGGGCCGAAGATGATGGTCTCCACGCGGTCGGACGCGAACGCGATCTCGTCGACGTTGACCAGTCCCTGCGCGTTCTCGATCTGGCACTCGATGCCTATGCGGCGCTCGAAGCCCATCGTCTGCTCGATCTGAGTGAGCATCGTGTCCAGCCACTTCACGTGCCAGGCGTGCTGCACCTTCGGCAGCATGATGCAGTCGAGGTTCTGGCCGGCGCCCTCGACCACCTCCATCACGTCGCGGTAGGTGTACTTCGTCGTGAGGTCGTTGACCCGAACGGTGCGGACCTTGTCGCCCCAGTCGCCGTCGTTGAGGACGGAGACGATGTTCTTGCGAGCGTCCTCCTTCTCGAGCGGCGCGACGGCGTCCTCGAGGTCGAGGAAGACCTGGTCGGCGGGCAGCCCCTGCGCCTTGCCCAGCATCTTGATCGACGATCCTGGTACGGCGAGGTTGGAGCGGCGGGAGCGCAGGGCCACGGGAGTTCTCCTTCGCGGGTCGGTCGCGACTGCGATGCTACCGAGATGCCTGACGTCGACCTGACCGGACGTGTGTGCGTCGTCACCGGCGCCAGCGCCGGGATCGGCACCGAGACGGCGCTAGCGTTCGCGCGGCTCGGTGCACAGGTCGTCATCGTCGGCCGCAACCCGGAGAAGGCACGCACCGCCCTGGCTCGGGTCGCCGCGGTCGCGAAGGTCGAGCCGGAGCTGCACCTCGCCGACTTCAGCCGCCTCGACGAGGTGCGCCGCGTCGCCGCCGAGATCCTCGGCCGGCACGACGAGCTCCACGTGCTGGTCAACAACGCGGGCACGGCGACCAATGAGCGGCGGATAACCCCGGACGGGCTGGAGGAGACGTTCGCGGTCAACCACGCCGCGCCATTCCTGCTCACGCACCTGCTGCTGGACGCGCTCAAGAAGGGAGCGCCCTCACGGGTCGTCACGGTCAGCTCCTTGGCCCACAAGGGCGGGGCGATCAACCTGACCGACCTGCAGTACGAGACGGAGTGGTCGAGCTTCCGCGCCTACGCCGACTCCAAGCTGGCCAACATCGTGTTCACCCGCGAGCTGGCCCGCCGGCTCGACGGCACCGGAGTGACGGCGTACGCCGTCCATCCCGGGATGATCCGCACGGCGCTGTTCCGCGAGAACTGGTTCTTCGGCCGGATCTACAAGGTGGTGCCCTTCATGCGCTCCCCCGCCGCCGGCGCGCGCACGACGGTGTGGGCAGCGACGGCGCCGGAGCTCGCCACTGAGTCCGGCGGCTACTACGCCAGCCGGCGCCGTGCGACGACGTCGGCGATGGCGCAGGACGACGTGCTGGCCGAGCTCCTCTGGATCGCCACCGCGAAGCTGGTGGGCGTGCCCGAGGAGGTCTGAGTCACTCGATCGCGGGGGTGCCCGAGATCTCGGGGCGGCGGCTGCCGGAGCGGACGACGAGGACGACGCCGGCCGCGATCAGCGCAGCGGCGGGCAGGGCCGCGAGCGGCGGTCGCTCCCCGATGAAGATGGCCGCGAGCACGGCGGCGCCGACGATCTCGAACAGGATCGAGATCGACACGACCGTCGGGCTGGTCGTCTTCAGCACCCGGTTGAAGACCGAGTGGCCGAGCAGCTGCGCGAGCACCGTCAGTGCGACGATCCGCCACCACGTCCCCGCCGCGTAGCCGCCCATCGTCTGACCGGAAGCGAGGCAGACGACCAGCAGCGCGACCGCGGCCGTGAGGTAGCAGACCGAGGTGTACGCCGTCGTCGAGACCGTGCGGCGCACCTCCGCCCCCACCGTCATGTAGAGCGCCGCGAGGACGCCGCCGGCCAGCGCGAGCAGGTCGCCGAGCAGCGCCCGCTGCGAGATCTGGAAGTCGACGCCGGACAGCAGCGCCGCGCCGGCGACCGCGATCCCGATGCCAAGCCATGCCTGCGGCGTGACCTGGTCGCCGCGCAGCCGCGCGACCAGCGCCGCCCACACCGGCTGGGTCGCGACTAGGGCCACCGACGACGCGACCGTCGTGAAGGACAGGCTCGGGATCCAGGTCGCGAAGTGCGCCGCGAGCAGCAGACCGCCGAGCACCGCGAGCCGGCGCTCGCGGCGGTCGAGCGCGCGCAGCTCCGATCCGTGCCGGAGGGCGGCGTACGGCAGCACGACTCCGGAGGCCATGGCGTTGCGCCAGAACGCGATGGCGAGCGTCGGCGCGGCGGCGGCCTTGATCAGCGGCGCCGAGGTCGACACGCCGCCGACAGCGATCGCGATGAGCACGAAGTCGGTGCGGGAGGGCCGCGCCAGCACGCCGACACGCGTGGGGTCGGCGGCCATGCGGCGAACTATAGGACGCCGTCGACGGCCTCTATAGTTGCCCGCATGCCGAAGGCCCGCCTGCGCTATGCCATCGCCATCGACGCCGCGCTCTACCGCGACGGATCCGCCGATCCGGTGGTGCACGTCTACGGCAGCCGGCACGGGACGACCGCCCCGTTCCTCGTCCGGCGCGGCTGGTCCGGGCCGCAGGGCGCCTACGTCGAGCAGTTCCGCATCGTCCGGTCGGACACCCGCGTGACGGCGTACAAGTCGGAGCCGCGGATCGTCGAGCTCTCCGGTGAGTACTACACCAACGACGTCGACGACCGCCTCGACGAGGTCCGCCTCGACACCGGCGAGTACGAGCTGGTCTTCACCGTCGACGGCGACGTCGTGCCGGGCGTGCCGGTCTTCGTCGAGCCCGGTCCCGGCGCGGTCGGCGGGCCGCCCGCGCTGGTAGCGCCGATCATCGACGCGGCCACCAAGAAGTCGGACCTGGTGTGGCTGACCGTCCCCGACCAGCGCGAGGTCAGCGGCCAGCAGGCCCGGCCGGCCTGGCACGTGTGGCACCAGGGCGCGGCGTACCTCGTCTTCGACGGCTCCGAGCAGCGCATGCCGGGCCTGGTCGACGCCGACTCCGTCGTCGTCACGGTGCGGTCGAAGGACAAGGGCGGGACGGTCGTCGCGTGGCGCGCCGCCGTCGAGCTGGTCCCGCCGGGCACGCCCGCGTGGAACGAGGTCACCCCGCTGCTCGTCGGCAAGCGGCTGAACAACCGCGACGGCGACGCCGCCCCGGCTCGCTGGGCCAAGGAGTGCCGCGTCGCGCGCCTGGTGCCGACCGGGGACCTGCTCGAGGAGCCTGGCAACGTTCGCGCAGACTCACGGCGCGAGTCGCCGCCGCCGTCGCCGGCGACCACCGAGACCCGCATCCCGATCACCTTCCACGGCCGTCCGCGCGCCAAGCGGCTCGAAGGCCACTAGACCACTCGTCGGCCCGCGCGCCGCCGCAGACCCCAGCACTAAGTGCCGCGATCTGCGGCTATCCCGGCGGTAGCCTTCGGACGTGACGGCGACGACGAGCAACCCGCAGCGCGCCGGGCGGATCTTCGTCGCCCGGCTCGCCGGCCTTGCCGTCTTCGACCCCAACGGCGACCAGGTCGGCCGGGTGCGCGACGTCGTGGTGACGCTGCGCCCCGGGGGTGACCCGCCGCGGGTCGTCGGACTCACCGTCGACGTTCAGCGCCGCCGCCGCATCTTCGTCTCGATCACCCGGGTGACCAGCATCGACGCCGGGCAGGTCCGCCTCGGCACCGGGGTCGTGAACCTCCGTCAGTTCACCAAGCGCGCGGGCGAGACGCTGGTGCTCGAGGAGCTGCTGGACAAGAAGGTGACGATCGTCGACACCGGCGCGACGGTCAGCGTCCTGGACTGCTCGATCGAGCCGGTCCGCGGGGGCGACTGGCACCTGACCCGGGCCGCCGTCGGCGAGGTGCACAGCGGGCTCGTCCGTCGCCGCGGCGCTGTGCAGCAGCTCGACTGGGACCAGGTGACCGGCTTCGCGCTTCGGGAGGACGAGCAGGGCGCGGCGAACCTGCTCGCGGTCTTCTCGCAGATGCGCCCGGCCGACCTGGCCAACGTCATGCACGACCTGAGCGAGAAGCGGCGTACCGAGGTCGCGGCTGCTCTCGACGACGAGCGGCTCGCGGACGTCCTCGAGGAGCTGCCCGAGGAGGACCAGGTCGAGATCCTGTCCCACCTCGAGGACGAGCGGGCGGCCGACGTGCTCGAGGAGATGGCACCCGACGACGCCGCCGACCTACTCGGCGACCTGCCGCCCGCGGACGCCAAGCGGCTGCTCGAGCTGATGGAGCCGTCGGAAGCCGCCCCGGTACGACGGCTGCTCGCGTACGCCGACAACACCGCCGGCGGCATGATGACCAGCGAGCCGATCGTGCTGCCGCCCAACGCCACGGTCGCCGAGGCGCTCGCGCGGATCCGGATGCCGGACCTCACGCCGGCGCTGGCCAGCCAGGTCTACGTCGTGCGCCCCCCGACCGACACGCCGACCGGGCGGTTCCTCGGCATCGCGCACATCCAGCGCCTCCTCCGCGAGGTGCCCTCGTCGCTCGTGGGCGCGTGCGTCGACACCGACATCGACCCGCTGCAGCCCGAGGTCACCCTGCGAGACGTGACGCGGCACCTCGCGACGTACAACCTGCTCGCCGCTCCCGTCACCGACACCGAGCAGCGACTGCTCGGCGCCGTGACCGTCGACGACGTCCTCGACCACCTGCTGCCGGCCAACTGGCGCGACGAGGCCGACGATGGGACGTAGGGACCGGGACCGGCTCGACGTCCCGCGCGACCCGCGCCGCGGGCTGCCGCGGCCGCACTACGACCCCGAGGCGTTCGGCCGGTTCTCGGAGACGATCGCGCGGTTCATCGGGACCGCGCGCTTCCTCGTCATCCAGACGTTCATCGTCATCGGCTGGGTCGTGTGGAACCTCTTCGTGCCGGACAAGGGCCTGCGGTTCGACGAGTACCCGTTCATCTTCCTGACGCTGGTGCTGTCCCTCCAGGCGGCGTACGCCGCCCCGCTGATCCTGCTCGCGCAGAACCGGCAGGCCGACCGCGACCGGGTCAACCTGGACGAGGACCGCAGCCAGTACGCCCGCGCGCTCGCCGACACCGAGTACCTCACCCGCGAGGTCGCGTCGATCCGGCTCGCAGTGGGCGAGGTGGCGACCCGGGACTTCCTGCGCGGCGAGCTCGGCCGGCTGGCCGACGACCTGCGGGACGACGGGCAGGAAAGGCGCCGCGACCGGTGATCCGCTCCTGACGTCCGGTGCCGATGGGCGCCTATGCTCACGGAATGAGCGTGCAGGACGAGTCCGAGGAGCGCGTCGGACCACCGACCGAGCGCCGCCGACCCGGGCGGCAGCGACGACGTCTCGGCGAGGTGCTCGTCGAGTCGGGGGCCCTCAGCGAGTCCGCGCTCATGGACACCTTGGCGACGCAGGCCTCGCAGCCCGCCGGGTCCCGGCAGCGACTGGGCGAGATCCTGGTGCGCAAGGGCGTCGTGTCCGAGCGGGACATCGCGCTGAGCCTCGCGCGCGTCCTCGGGCTGCAGATGGCCGACCTCACCAACGCCTCGGTGTCGCCTTCTGCCGCGCGCCTGCTCCCCCGGTCGGTGTCCGAGCGGTACGGCGTTCTCGCGACCGACACGGCGGCTGACCAGCTCACGCTCGCGATGAGCGACCCCACCGACGTGGTCGCGCTCGACGACGTGCGGCTCTACACCCAGGTCCGCGCCATCAAGGTCGTCGTCGCGACGCCGACGGCGATCCGCACGCAGCTCAACCGCATCTGGAGCCTCGGCGAGAGCGCGGCCGACGTCGCGGCGTTCGACGAGATCGAGAGCGAGGTCCTGCCCGACCCGGACGACGACATCGTCAACTCGGGGATGGACGACGCACCGGTGGTGCGCCTCATCAACCAGATCCTCACCGACGCGGCCCGCGCGTCCGCCAGTGACATCCACCTAGAGCCGGAGCGCAACGGCCTGCGCATCCGCTACCGCGTCGACGGCCTGCTGCGGGACGTCATGACCGTTCCGCGCGGCGCGCGCAGCGCTCTGACCAGCCGCATCAAGATCGTGTCCGGTCTCGACATCGCCGAGCGACGACGACCGCAGGACGGCCGAACCCGGCTCGAGGTCGACGGCACGCAGGTCGACGCCCGCGTCTCGACGCTGCCGACGATGCACGGCGAGAAGGTCGTCATCCGCCTCCTTACGCGCACCGAGGGCGTCGTACCTCTCGGGCGCATGGGCCTCAGCGAGAAGCACCTCGAGATCTTCCTCGAGACGGTGGTCGAGCCCCAGGGCCTGATCCTGGTCACCGGCCCCACCGGGTCCGGCAAGACGTCGACGCTCTACTCCGCGGTGACGCAGCTGCGCACACCCGACCGCAACCTCGTCTCGCTCGAGGACCCGGTCGAGATGCAGCTGTCCGGCGTCAACCAGATGCAGGTGCTGGAGAAGGCCGGCGTCACCTTCGCCCGCGGCCTGCGCGCGATCCTGCGTCAGGACCCCGACGTCATCCTGGTCGGCGAGATCCGCGACCAGGAGACCGCTGAGCTCGCCCTGCGCGCGTCGCTGACCGGCCACGTGGTGTTCAGCACGCTGCACACCAACGACGCCTCCAGCGCCGTCACGCGTCTGGTCGACATGGGCGTCGAGCCGTTCCTCATCTCCTCGTCGCTCACCCTGGTAGTCGCCCAACGGCTCGTCCGCGTGCCGTGCGCCGGCTGTGCCGCGCCGTACACCCCGAGCCCGCGCACCCTCGAGCAGCTCGGGATGGTGGCGCAGGACCTCGAGGGCTATGAGCTGCGCCGGGGCGCGGGCTGCGAGCTGTGCGGGCAGACCGGCTTCCGCGGCCGGCAGGCGATCTTCGAGGTCATGCCGATCGACGCCCGGCTGCGCGCCGTGCTCACTGCGTCGCCGACCGAGTCGGCGATCCGGTCGGCCGCTCGCTCGGCCGGCTGCCTGTCACTGCGCGCCGACGGCATCGCCAAGGCGCTGCGCGGGCTGACCACCCTGGAGGAGGTCATCCGCGTGACGCAGGTCGACGCGGTCGCCGTCACCCGCTGCCACGGCTGCTACCGCGTGCTCGACGACGGGATGGTCTACTGCCCGTGGTGCGCGACTGCGGTGGACGAGAACACCTGCAAGAGCTGCTCCGCGCGGCTGGAGGCCGACTGGCGGCACTGCCCCTGGTGCCGGGCAGAGGTCGCCGAGAGCGTCCGCTCGGGCGCACCCGAGATCGCCGCCGTACAGGGCGCGCACCGGCCGCGCATCGTGATCATCGACGACGACCCGTCGGTGCGCGCCTTCGCCGCGGCCGCTCTGATCGATGTGGCCGACGTGCTCGAGGCGGCGACCGCCCAGGAGGGCCTGCGGATCTGCGCGGTCGAGAAGGTCGACGCGGCGATCGTCGACCTGCACCTGTCCGACCTGTCCGGCATCGAGATCACCCGCCTGCTGCGCGCGGACGCGAGCACCACCCTGCTGCCGCTGATGCTGCTCACCGGGTCGAGTGACGTGGCGATGCTGGAGGAGGCGAAGCGCGCCGGCGTCGACGACGTGCTGCCGAAGCCGGTCGACGCGACGCTGCTCGAGGAGCGGGTGAAGGCGCTCCTGTCGGTCACCTCGCTACGGGTCTAGCAGCTTGCCCATCGTGGCCGCCAGACAGCGCTGCTCGTCGGCGTCGAGCCGGCCGATGACGTGCTCCCGCACGCCGCGCAGGTGCACGACCGAGGCGGTCTGGAACCGGGCCAACCCCTCCTCGGTGATCACCGCGTAGACCCCGCGGGCGTCGCTGGGGCAGGCGCTGCGCTCGACCAGCCCGAGCGTGACCAGCCGGTCGACGAGCCGGGTCAGACCGCTGCGCGACAGCAGCACCTGGTCGGCCAGGTCGGTCATCCGCAGCCGCTTGTGTGGGGCACGGGCGAGGTGGATCAGCACGTCGTACTGGGCGAGGGACAGCGCGCACTCCTCCTCCAGCTCGCGGTCCAGCCGGCGCATCACCCGCGCGTGAGCGCGCAGGAAACCGGTCCAGGCAGCCATCTCTGGCTCGGTGAGCCGGGTGGCGCGGGGCAGGGCGGGTACGGCGGTCATGGAGCCGATAATACTTGCGTATGCAAGAAATATCTCGGGATCCCCGGTAGTTGCACCAGCAAACACCTCACCGGAAGGACCACCCGTCATGACCACCACCACCAGCACCCAGACCGCCACCCGCACCGGCACGTGGGAGATCGACCCCACCCACTCGAGCCTGGACTTCATCGTCCGGCACGCGATGGTGACCAAGGTCCGCGGCCGCTTCACCGACTTCACCGGCACCCTGCGCCTCGACGAGGAGGCGCCGGAGCGCTCGTCCGCCGAGGTCGTCGTCCAGCTCACCAGCGTCGACACCGGCAACTCCCAGCGTGACGAGCACCTGCGCACCGGAGACTTCTTCGAGGTCGAGAAGTTCCCGACCATGACCTTCGCGAGCACCGGCGCCACCGCGCGTGGCGACGACGGCTACACGCTGAGCGGCGACCTGACGATCCACGGCGTCACCAAGCCGGTCAGCTTCGACGTCACGGTCACCGGCACCGCGACCGACCCGTTCGGCAACGAGCGGATCGGCTTCGAGGGCGCGACCACGATCAGCCGCAAGGACTGGGGCCTCACCTGGAACGCCCCGCTGGAGGCCAGCGCCGGCGTCCTCGTCAGCGACAAGGTGACGATCAGCCTCGACGTCTCGGCGATCCGCCAGAACTAGCCCTCCCGCTCTCCACCTCTCTTCGGAACTGTGTCCAGTTCCTCTTCGGAACTGCGTCCGGTCCCGCGCGCGCCAGCGCCGCGGGGCCGGACACGGTTCCTTTCCAGGTGGAGTGGCGCGGACCCGGCCTGAGCGTTCTGTGTCCGCTCCGGCGCGCACCGACGCCGCCGTACCGGACACAGTTGCCGGCGGGTCAACGCCGTACACAGATCGGTCGGCGCGGGACCCAGCACACCTCGCCGGCCCCCACCGTGAGTGGATGCTGTCTTCGTCCGTACCCGATCTCTTCGCGCGACAAGGCGCTGCTGCGCACCGCGACCAGCTTCTGGCGCTCGGTGCCACGCGACACCAGATCGACGGGCGGGTCGCCCGCGGGGTGTGGGAGGAAAGGCAGCCGAGGGTCTACGTCCCTGCCGGCACCCCCGACACTCTTGCGACGCGCTGCTGGTGCGCGTACCTCGCCGTGCTGCACGCGGGAGTCGCGTCGGAGTCGAGTCAGCGCCGCGCGGCAGTCGTCGGCGCTGCCGCAGGAGCGCTCACCCTGCCCGGATGGCCCGAGCCGGATGTCATCGAGATCGGCACCCAGTTCCGTGCCCGGGCACTCGATCTCGACAGGGCGGTGCATCACCGGCTTCGCACGTGGGGCGCACGAGAGTTCGTCGTGATCGACGGTCTGGTGGTGGCGTCGCCGACCGACACCATCGTCGACCTCGCGTCCCGCCTGTCCGAGCCGAAGCTGCTCGGCCTCGTACAGGAAACAGTGTTCCGCAAGGCCACAACCACCACCGCACTGCGCCGGCGATGCGGCCGGGGAGTCACCGGCTCGACCGCCGTACGCGCGGCCTGTCTCGACATCGACACCGGGATCGAGTCGATCAGCGTGAAGGTCGGCGTACGCGCGCTGCGCAATGCCGGCTTCGTCGTCGAGACCGGCGTCCAGCTGGCACCGGGCATCGGCGAGACAGACTTCGTCATTAGGGGTCGTGACCGAACGCGCCGCTACGGGTTGGCCGGCGAGATCGACGGGCCCCACCACGAGGAGCCGGCACAGCGGGAACGGGACGAGCGCAAAGACGTCGAGGTCGAGCTGACCGGGTACACGCCGGCTCGGTTCGACGCGGAGAAGGTGCTCCGCTCGCCGGCATGGCTCGTCCGCAAGGTGGAGGCTCGGGTCCGAGAGATCGAGGCGGCCCAGCCGGCCGACCCGAACCGTGTACGCCGCAGCGGCTGAGCCCTTCGACGTACCGGACACAGAACGGGAGTCGTCGGACCGCTGCGGCGGCGGCGGCGGCGCCGTTTCCGTGTACGCCGCCGCTGCGGTCACGCTCGTCCGGACGGACACAGAACGGCTGGATCGGCCCGGCGACGTAGGATCAGGTACGGCGCGACACCTGCGGCGCCGCCCCCCGCAACGCTTCCCGAGGACACGAATGCCCACGACCGAC
Organism: uncultured Actinomycetota bacterium; assembly: GCA_963765815.1. Lineage (GTDB taxonomy): Bacteria > Actinomycetota > Actinomycetes > BP-191 > BP-191 > DATLNF01. The sequence goes on from CAVXXT010000007.1 coordinate 60,694, forward strand.
GAGGTCATGACTGCGCTCGCCGCGGTCCAGGACCCCGAGATCCACAAGCCGATCACCGAGCTCAACATGGTGAAGTCGGTCGACTTCGCCGACGACGGCCGGGTCAAGGTGACCGTGCTGCTGACCGTCGCCGGCTGCCCGCTCAAGGACAAGATCACCCGTGACGTCACCGAGGCGGTCTCGGCGCTCGACGGAGTGACGGGCGTCGACGTCGTCCTCGACGTGATGGACGCCGAGCAGCGGCAGGCGCTGCAGACCCAGCTGCGCGGCGACCAGCCGGTGCGCGACATCCCGTTCGCGCAGCCCGGCTCGCTGACCCGCGTCTACGCGATCGCGTCGGGCAAGGGCGGCGTCGGCAAGAGCTCGGTCACCGCCAACCTCGCCGTCGCGATGGCCGCGCAGGGCGTGAAGGTGGGCGTCGTCGACGCGGACATCTACGGCTTCTCGATCCCGCGGATGCTCGGCGTCGAGGGCAAGCCGACCCAGGTCGAGTCGATGATCATGCCGCCGACCGCGCACGGCGTGAAGGTCATCTCGATCGGCATGTTCGTGCAGGGCAACGCGCCGGTCGTCTGGCGCGGGCCGATGCTGCACCGCGCGCTGCAGCAGTTCCTCGCCGACGTCTTCTGGGGCGACCTCGACGTGCTGCTGCTCGACCTGCCGCCGGGCACGGGCGACATCGCCATCTCCGTCGCGCAGCTGATCCCGAGCGCGGAGATCCTCATCGTCACGACGCCGCAGCTCGCCGCGCGCGAGGTCGCCGAGCGCGCCGGCACGATCGCGCTGCAGACCCGCCAGCGACTCGCCGGCGTCGTCGAGAACATGTCCGGCCTCGACTGCCCGCACTGCGCCGAGCACGTCGACGTGTTCGGCTCCGGCGGCGGCGCGGCCGTCGCCGAGGCGCTGTCGACCGCGACCGGTACGACGGTGCCGCTGCTCGGTCAGATCCCGATCGACGTGCGGCTGCGCGAGGGCGGCGACTCCGGCGTGCCGCTGGTGCTCACCGACCCGGACGCGCCCGCGTCGAAGGAGCTGCGCGCGATCGCCGAGCGTCTCTCCACCCGAGCACGCGGCCTGGTCGGCCGCTCCCTCGGCATCACCCCCGCCGGCAGGTAGCCGCCGCCGCAACGAACGATGTCGCCTCCCCCTCGGCGTACCGAGAAAGGAAGCGACATAGTTCGTGCGCAGGCGGATTCGCCCGCTGTGGCTCTACAGCTTGAAGGACGCCGTCGACTCCGCGCGGTCCCATTCGCCGAAGCCCAGGCCGCAGGCGCCGCCGTAGGTCGGGATCGGGTCCGGCAGGCACGGTCCGCCGAAGTCCTCGATCTCGTTCACAGTCGTGAAGAGGTCAGTGAGCGTGCTCCCGGCCGTGATCTTCGTATCGACGGGAATGACGGAGAGCGGGACGACCCACGTCAAGGTGGCGTCCTTGATCTCTGGCAGCGGGATCTCGGTGAGGCGGGTGGTCGCGTCGATGCAGTTGTCGCGCACCGCAGACTGCGGCTGGGTGGGATCGCTGCCCTTCGATGTGTAGTACGCGACACCGAAGAAGCCGCAGTTCGACGGGATGCCCAGGACGCGGTAGACGACCGTCCCGAAGCTCGGCACGGGCGGCGCGGCGAGGGTGAGGGTCACCTTGAAAGCGGGCTTCCCGTCCTTCTTGGCGTTCTCCCACTTCGTGGAGACGATGTCGGCGTAAGGCTGGCTGCCGACGGGTGAGGTCGAGCCGCCGTCGAGCACCATCCCGGACAGGTTGGCGTCACCGGTCGGGTCGATGACCTGGGGGTCGGCGGCGTGGGCCCACGGCCCGAGCGCGACAGCGGTCGCGAGGGCGGCGGCGAGAATCGGACGGCGGCGCATGGGTGTTCCCCCTGTGAGTGTGAGCGACTGGGACGTCACAGGAGCATTTCGCTCCCCACAGGGGTAGATCCTCCCGGTGGCCGGAAGGTTCACCCCGTCCGGGGCTAGGTGGCGTCGGGGTCGAACGGGGCGGACTCGCCCGGCGTCAGAGCCGGCGACGCGGTCGCCGCCGTACGCCGGGGTGCCGACGCGGGGTTGACCGCGTCGTTGATCAGCCGGCGGGGGTCGACCATGCGCCGCGGGTCCATGGCCCGCAGCTCGCCGAGGTCGAGGTTCTCGGCGCCTATCTCCCGCTTGAGGTCGTCGGTGACGCCGTTGGCCATCTGCTTGAACTGCCGCACCATCCGGCCCGCCTGCGCCGCCATCCGCGGCAGCCGCTCCGGCCCGAAGACGAGCAGCGCGAGCACGAGGAGCACGGCGGACTCGCCCCATCCCAGGTTGTTGAACACGCCGCACCTCCCTCGATCCCGACGAGCGCTGCCACCCAGGTTAGGGGGTCAGTCGCTCGGGCGCTCCGCCAGCACTGCATTCGTCGTACGACGCTCGCCGGATCTGATGTAGGTGATCTCGACGCTCTCGCCGATCTTGTGCTCGCGGATCGCGAGGATCAGGTCGTCGGACGAGGAGATCGTCTTGTCGCCGATCCTCACGATGATGTCGCCGGCCTGCAGCCCGGCCGCGGCGGCCGGGGTGCCCGGCGGGATCTCGCGGACCAGCACGCCGTCGCTCTGACCCTGGCCGAGCTCACGGACCGCGGCGAAGTTGGCGACCCCGAGGTAGGGGTGGCTGGCCCGGCCGGTGCGGATGATCTGCTCGGCGACGTCGCGCGCCTCGTTGATCGGGATCGCGAAGCCGAGGCCGATGCTGCCGCCACCGGTGGAGGCGATGGCCGAGTTGATGCCGACGACCGTGCCGCCGAGGTCGACCAGCGCGCCGCCGGAGTTGCCCGGGTTGATGGCCGCGTCGGTCTGGATCGCGTTGAAGACGGTGTTGACGGTGCCGTTGCCGCCGCCGACCTGGCGGCTCAGCGCGCTGACGATGCCGGACGTCACCGTGCCGGACAGTCCGAGCGGCGAGCCGATCGCCACGACGGTGTCGCCGACCTTGAGCGACCTCGAGTCACCGAGCGTCGCCGCCGGGAGGGTGCCAGCCGAGACCTTGATGACGGCGAGGTCGGCGAGCGGGTCGAGGCCGACGACGCGCGCCGCCACCTGACGGCCGTTGGCGAGCAGCACCTCGAGCTCGGTCGCTCCCTCGACGACGTGGTTGTTGGTGAGGATGTATCCGTCGCCGCGGATGATGACCCCGGAGCCGGAGCCCGAGCCCTGGGCCCCGCTGACCTGGATGGACACGACGCTCGGCAGCACCTTCTCCGCGACGGCGGCGATCGGGTTCTGCTCGGCCGACCGCGGCGTGACCGTGCCGGTGCCGAGGCTGGCGTCACGGTCGAGCAGGCCGTCCTTGGTGTCGGCGCGCAGCGCGAGCACCGTGGCGCCCGCGCCCGCGAGCCCGCCGACCACCGCGGCGAGGGCGGCGATCGCCACCGCTCCCTTGAGCGCGCTCCGCTTCGCGGGCTCGGGCGGGGGCTCGGTGGAGCCGAGGTAGGACGACCACAGCTGCTCGGTGTCGTGCTGGTCGCCGGGCGCGTCCCATGGCGACGGGTCCGCCGGCGCGGCCGGGTCCTCGGATGCCGGCGCGCCCCACGTGCGCGGCCACTGCTCAGTCATAGAAGTCGTTCCTGCTCTCGATCGGTTCGGTTCAGAACGGGTTGACCCAGCCGCCCAGCCGGCGAACGCCGGCAGAGAGCCGGCCCCGGATCCCCCGACCCGGGTCGCGGTGCGGCAGGACGTTCACCACCGCCTCGAGCATGTCCTTCTGGCACTCGGCGACCAAGGTGAACACCACGCCGCCGCCCGACCACACGACGCGGCGGGGGAAGGTCGTCGACGCGTAGACCCCGGTGTCCCCCACCTTGATACGCCGGAACCCGTCGAGGCTGTCGGTGTCGAGCCGGCCGCGCTGCTGGAACAGCGACAGCGTCGACACGCCGTCGGAGTAGGTGAGGTGCAGGCGCTGGTCGTCGCCCTTGCCGGACAGCCGCGCGTCGAACAGCTCCAGCCCGCTCGGCAGGCGCTCGGGCAGCTTCCACCCGTCGTCGACGAGGGCGGCCACCTTCGGCTCGACGATCGACTCGCCCGCGGCGTGCGGCGTGCTCTCGGCGCCTGACGGGTCGATGGTGGTCGGTGCGGTGCCGACGATGACCCGGAAGAAAGCGCTGGCGCGCAGCGTCTGCCCGTCGCCGTCCAGCACCTCGCGCCGCAGCACCAGCCGGGTCTCACGGTCGAGCCAGAAGCGCGCGACCGGCGACTGACCGGGCCGACGTACGGCGACGATGTCGGTCACCCGCCCGGCGACGGTGTCCGAGCCGGCCAGCGCGGTCTCGAAGTTGCGCTGCAGCAGGTCGAGCGTCGCGGGGTCGAAGCCGACCGCCTCGGGCGCACCCTCACCGCCGGACCGGAAGACCGTGCCGGCCGGGTTCTGCGGGGTCGGCAGCATGCGCATGACCGAGCCCTCGCCGGCCACGTGGGAGACCTCGACGATCGCGCTGGTCGACCCCGAGTCGGACCAGAAGGCGACGAACTGCGACCCCTGGTAGTCGAGCGACTCAGCCGCGCGGGCGGCCTCGTCGAGCAGCGTGGCACCGGTCTCGTCGCCGATGACACCGGGTACGCCGCTGACCCCGCCGCCCCCGGGTGCCGGGAGGGACGCGTGCGCCGGCACGAGGAGCGCCGCGCTGCACCCCCCCACGGCCAACCACAGGGGCGTTCGCCTCATCGCGTCGAGATCATCACGATGTCGGCGGCCATGTCGTTGAGCGGCAGCTGCGTCGTCGTCGCGGTGTGCTCCACGACGTAGGTGCCGACCGGCGGGCGCACCTGCCCGGGCGCCTCGCCGCCGGCGAGCACGGCGACCGCCATCGCGGCGGCGACCACGCCGGCGGAGTTGAGCGCCATGCGGCCGACACTGCGGCGACGCGCGGGCACCGGGCGGTCGGAGCGGCGCGACCACGGACGGGAGCCGAGCGGCCTGGTCGACGGAGCGGCGGACCGGCGTACGACGTCGCCGGAGCGCTGCGGCCCGACGTCGGTGCCGGCCGGGATCGCGAGCAGCCGCGCGGTGAACGAGACCGAGATCTCGGCGACCGGCCCGGGGGCGAGCCGCGCCTTGACCTGACGCTGGCGCTCGACCTCGGCGCGGCACGGCTGGCAGCCGGCGAGGTGCGCCAGCGCGCGGTCGCGCTCGGTCGGCGTGAGCTCGGCGTCGACCAGCGCCGCTGCCCAGTCCTCGAGGTGCTGGCTCATCGGGGGTCCTGTTCCTGGTCCGGTCGGGGGTCGTCGGGGTCGAGGGGTCGGCGGTAGTCGCCGTCGGGATCTCGCTGTCGCGGCGCCGACGGCCCGCGCGGCGCGAGGTGCGGCAGGGCCTCGCGCAGCTGGGCGCGGCCGCGATGGATGCGGCTGCGCACCGTGCCGAGCTTGATGCCGAGCGTCGCGGCGATCTCCTCGTAGGAGAGGCCCTCGACGTCGCAGAGCACGACCGCCGCGCGGAACTCCGCCGGCAGCGCGTCGAGCGCGGACTGCACGTCGGGGTCGTAGAGCGCGTCGTCGACGTGCTGCTCGGGGCTGCGGTCCTTGCCGGCGACCCGCTCCGCGTCCTCGGGCAGCGGCTCGAACCGGATCCGCGCCTTGCGGCGTACCTGGTCGAGGAAGAGGTTGGTGGTGATCCGGTGCAGCCAGCCCTCGAACGTCCCGGGCTGGTAGTCGGCGAGCGAACGGAACACCCGGACGAAGACCTCCTGGGTGAGGTCCTCGGCGTCGTGCGGGTTGCCGGTGAGCCGGTAGGCGAGGCGGTAGACGCGCGCGGAGTGGGTGCGGACGACCTCGTCCCAGCTGGGCGCGACCCACTCGACGATGTCGGCCGAGGAATCGGCGCGCGGCGAGCCGTCCTCAGGCCCGACCGTCACGCGCACACCTCCTCGGGGGAGAACCGCTGCGTGCATCATCGCGCCGGCTCCCCTTCCTCGTCCTGTGGAACTGGTCGCGACGGTCGTGGCGGGCTCGCCGGGGGTCGGAGCGGGTCGGGGTCGCGCCGACCCCGGCGAGCCACTGCCGAGCGGTTTCCCGACCCGGCACTCCCCCCAACGACGGGGAGCCCGGCACGGTTCCCGAGCGTGTCCGCCCGCTAGGCTGGCGCCCATGAGCACCCACCGGGGGACCCGGGAGTACGCCGAGCGCTACATCGAGGAGGACCCGCCCCTGCTGGCCGCCCGCCAGCGGGCCGCGGAGGTCGGGGTCACCCCGATCGGACCCGGCGGCGGGGCCGCCCTGCGGATGCTGGCGGCCGCCGTACAGGCGAAGAACGTCGTCGAGCTGGGCACCGGCACCGGCGTGTCCGGGCTGTGGCTGCTCCGCGGGATGCGCCCGGACGGCGTCCTCACCTCGGTCGACACCGAGGGCGAGCACCAGACCCTGGCCCGCATGTGCTTCGAGGAGGCCGGGTTCAGCTCGCAGCGGGTCCGGCTCATCAACGGCCGGGCGCTCGAGGTGATGCCCCGGCTCTCCGACGCGGCGTACGACGTGGTGTTCGTGGACGCAGTCAAGAGCGAGTACCCCGACTACCTCGACGCGGGCCTGCGGCTGCTGCGGACCGGCGGAGCGATCGCGTTCGACAACGCGCTGTGGCACGACCGGGTCGCCGACCCCGCCGTCGGCGACGCCGAGACGGAGTCGGTCCGCTCGCTCGGCCGCCTGCTGCTCGACCGGGACGACCTGGTGCCGGCCCTGCTGCCGGTGGGCGACGGCCTGCTCGTCGCCATCAAGACCGCCTGACCTGAGAGGGAAGAGGACAACCGTGCGCACCCCTGCCCGACTCGCGGCGCTGCTGGTCGCCGTCGCCCTGCTGCCCGGCTGCTCGGACGGCGGCACTCCGTCGCCCACGACGGACACGCTGGCGGCAACCGCGGACGCGATCGTGCTGATGAAGCCCAACGCCACCGACCTCAACGCGCTCGACCTGCGGGAGAAGCTGGTCCCGCTCGACGGCGTCGAGAGCGTGGTCTACGACCAGTCGGTCAAGCGGCTGCGGATCAACTGGACCGCCGACGCCTCCGCGGCCAACCGCTCCGCCGCGGTCGCCGTCGCGCAGCAGGACCCGAGCGTCGACCGGGTGCGCGAGGCAGGCAAGGCCGACCAGGTGTCCCAGCAGCCGGTGCCCGGCGGCGGGTCGAGCCAGGCCCCCGCGCCGACGCCGTAGTCCGGCGTACCGAGGTCGCTTGACCGGCCAGTTCGACCCCTGGCGACCGTCGGGGGGTCGAGTCAGCTGGTTGACCGGGCAGTTTTGAGGGGGGGTCAGACGGTGAAGAAGCGGGCCTTGGCGGCGAACTCCGCGCTGAAGGCCATGATCACCGCGAGGTAGAGCATCCCGGTCGCGGCGCGGATCGAGCCCTCGTTGACCAGCTTGTGCACGAAGAACGCGAGCAGCGCGTTGACGGCGACCAGCCCGATGGCCAGGTAGAGCGTCAGGCTGCTCACCAGCAGCAGCGGGTTGAGGTTCTGCTCGGCGGCGGTGACCTCGCCACCGCGGCCGAGCGCCGCGCTGACCAGCGCCAGGCCGACGCTGATCGAGAACGCGAGCGCCAGCGCCTCCATCGGGCGCGGCGAGAGCTTGCGGTCGACGAGGTACCAGTGGCCCAGCACCATGCCGTCCCAGGTGGCGCCGAGGAACACCGCGCCGGTCAGCAGCGCGGCGACGCCGCCGATCGCCCGCGGCACGTCGCCGTCGGCGCGCAGCAGGGCGATCTCGACCAGTGCCCACACCCCGGCCGGTACGCCGAGGATCCCGAGGACCCGGGCGACCGGCAGCCGCTTGAGCACCAGCGCGGCAGTGAAGAGGACCGAGAGGGCGCTGAACGCCCACAGCGCGGCCGTGGCGCGACCCGCGCCGGTCAGCCGGTCGAGCGGGCCTGAGGCGGCGAGCTGGCCGAGCACGGCGCAGACCGCCACCGTGCTCGCGACCAGCAGGAAGAAGCCGCGCTTGACCACGCCCCACACGGGCGTCACCCAGAGCACCGCGAGGCTGCCCAGCGCGATCTCGAGCAGGATGACCGCGAAGACGCCGCGCGAGCCGTTGAACGGCGTCTGCGCCACCTTCCCGAGGACTGCGGGTACGACGGAGGGCGGCAGCGTCACCGGGCGTTCGCCAGGTCCTCGAGCCAGCAGAGCAGCGTCCGCACCGCGAACCCGGTGGCGCCCTTGGCGCGCTCCTCGTCGTCGGCGTCGGAGCGGGCCGCGCTCGCGACGTCGAGGTGCGCCCACGGCACCCCGCCGGCGAACTCCCGGAGGAACAGCGCGGCGGTGATCGCCCCGCCGCTGAACCGGCCGCCGATGTTCTTCAGGTCCGCCACGGGCGAGTCCAGGTCCTCGCGGTAGTCCTCGACCAGCGGCATCCGCCAGAAGCGTCTCCCCCGCGCGGTCGGCGGCGGCGAGCAGCGCTGAGGCCAGGCCGTCGTCGCTCGCGAACAGCCCAGCGGTCCGCTTGCCGAGCGCGATGCCGATCGCGCCGGTGAGCGTGGCGATGTCGACGATGTAGTCGGGCTTGAGCTCGGCGACGGCGTATGCGAGCCCGTCAGCCAGGACCAGCCGGCCCTCGGCGTCGGTGTTGAGCACCTCGACCGTGCGGCCGTCGTAGTGCCGCAGCACGTCGCCGGGACGCATCGCCGTGCCGCTCGGCATGTTCTCCGCTGCGCACACCAGTCCGGTCAGGCGCACCGGCAGCGCGGTGCGACCCGCGGCCTGCAGGACGGCGATGACCGCGGCGCCGCCGCTCATGTCGGTCTTCATCGCGGCCATGCCCTCGTTGGGCTTGAGCGACAGGCCGCCGGTGTCGAAGGTGATGCCCTTGCCGACCAGCACCACGTGCGGGCTCCTGCGTCGCCCCGGGATGTGGTCGAGCCGGATGAAGCGCGGGCCGCGGGCCGCGCCGGCGCCGCTCCCGACGCCGATGATGCCGCCGAAGCCGCGCCGCTGGAGCTCGGCCGGCTCGAGCACCTCGGTCGCGACGCCGGCCGCCTTCGCGGCCTTCACCGCGCGCTTGGCGAGCCACTCCGGGGTCTTGTCGAGACTCGGCTCGTTGGCCAGATCGCGGGCCAGCAGCACGGCCTCGACGTGCGTCCGTGCGCGGTCGGCCGCCGCCCGCGCCGACGCGCTCTTGCCGGCGCCGTGCACGTCGACCGTGGTGAGCCCGCTCGGCTCGTCCCCCTTCGGCACCGTCGTGCGGAAGGTGTACGACGCGAGCGCCAGGCCCTCGGCGAATGCGCCGAGGTGATCGGCGCTCCGCCCCGCAGGAACGCTGGTGGCGAGGTGGGTGCCGAGCTTGGTGGCACGCCGGGCCAGGGCAGCGCCGACGCGGCGCAGCGCGTGCGGCGGGCCGTCCGGCGCTCCGACGCCGACCAGCAGCAGGTGGGTCGTGGTGCCTAGCCGGCCGTACGCCGGCAGCACGTGGACCTCGCCGACCTCGCCCTTGGCCTTCTCGCCGGCCAGGTGAGCGGCCAGGTCTACGCCTAGCTCGGCAGCGAGCGCGGTCGCGTCGGCGCCCGGGACCGGACCGTCGGAACCCGACTGCACCGCGACGGCGATCAGCGGCGCGGCGCCGGCGCGCAGGGGCGTGCCGACCAGACGGACGTCGAGCTGTGTCACCCATCGATCCCTTCGCGAGGCGTCAGGTTCGGCGCACGAGGCGGCGAGCATGCACACGGGGGGCGACCGGTGCGGTCACCCCCCGCGTCGGGTCTGGTTCGAGCGGGTCAGGCGGGCACGACGCTCTTCAGCGCGTCCCCCAGGGCGGAGGCCTCGTCGGGAGAGAGCTCCACGACGAGCCGGCCGCCACCTTCGAGCGGCACGCGCATCACGATGCCGCGCCCCTCCTTCGTGACCTCCAGCGGACCGTCGCCCGTCCGCGGCTTCATCGCCGCCATGTGGAACTCCCCTCGAGAGTGACTTGTCGTCTCAGGACACTCCCGGCGAGGCCGGGCGCGTCAGTGCGCCATTCTCTCGCATGACCGGCCGCTGGGAGAAATGGGCTCGAACGCACGAGCGGCCGGGACCGTGATGGTCCCGGCCGCTCGCGTGCGTGCGTGCGCAGTCGCCGGCGCTAGCCCTGGGTCAGCGTGATCGACTTCGAGCCCTTGTCGGTGCCCTGGTGGGCCGACGTGAACACGATGTAGACACCGGTGCCGGGGCGGATCGACCGGCCGATCACGTAGCGCCCCGAGCCGTCGGTGACCGTCTGCTTCACCACGACGAACTTGCCGTTGATCAGCGTGCCGAGGCCGACCGCGACGTTGGCGTACGCCGGCAGCAGCGAGCCGGAGAAGGTGACCGGGTTGACCACCGCGCGCGAGGTCTCGCCAGCTCCCGGTGCCCTCGGGGTGTCGATGTTCACCCGGGTGTTGACCCGGATGACGCCGACCAGGGAGCGCACCGCCCCGTCCGGGGTGTTCGCGCCGTACGCCGTCTGCGTGAGCGGACGGACCACGAGGCTGAAGGCGCCGGACGCGTTGGTGGTCACCGTCGCGAGCGGGGTGTACGACGTCTCCCCGTAGGACTTCTTGAGGATGACGATCCCCGCCCCCGAGCACGGCTGACCGGCCGCTGTGGTGGCGGTCCCGAACAGCATCGGCGCGTTGCCCGCCGTGATCTGCGCCAGGTTGGTCGACAGCGAGATGAGCGCGGCGCACCCGCCGGCCGGCGGCTGGGTTGCCCCCGGCGTCGGGGCCGTCGAGGGCGTCGGCGCCGCGCTTGTCGGGGCGGCGCTCGGCGTCGGGCTCGACACACCCGAGGACGGCAGCGGGATCGCGCTCGCGGTGGAGCCACCCCCACCGCCCCCGCCACCCGTGCCGCCGCCACCGGTGCCGCCGCCACCGGTGCCGGTGTTGCCGGTCCCGCCGGTCGTGATGGCCGGGTTGTTGGCCGGGTTGGAGTCGGCGCAGTTGCCCGCGATGACACTCGGGCCGCTGCCGGCGAAGAACAGCGACTGGCCGGCGGCCTGCTCGCACTCGTCGTCCGACGCACCCGCGCCGCGTGGCGCGGTGGGGTTGGCGAAGCCGGTGATCGTGGCGGTCATCGGGTCCGTGCCGGAGAAGTCACCCGACGTCAACTGGGCGCCGGCCTCTCCCGCAGCGTTGGTGATCGTCGTGATCGAGCTCAGGCCGTTGGCGAAGCGGCCGGCGCCGGTCGTGCTGAACGTCACCTCGACGTCCTGCACCGGGTTGCCGTAGCGGTCGACCACGACCGCGGTGAACGTCCGGAAGCCGGGGTTGCGGAGGTCGACGTTGCGGGCCTCGAATCGGGTGGACTGCCGGAACGTCTTGGTCGCGCTGTCGCTGGTCGTCTGGACGCCGCCTGCGTCGTTGCCGGCGTTCTGGCCCGCGACGGTCGCCGTGACGGTGATCGTGCCGTTGCCCGCGGCGGACGGGTTGGTCTTGGTCAGCGTCATCGAGCAGCGACCGGCGGAGTCGGTCGTGCATGACGTCGAGTTGAGCGTCGCGTCGGGATTGGCGGTGGTGTTCGGTCCGGGGTCGGAGACCGCGAACCGGACGATCACGCCGAAGGCCGGGTCACGGGTGTCGTTGGCGTCCGGGCTGTCCGGGGCGGTCACGACGACGTTGAACACCTCGGTGCGGAACGTGAGCGGGTTCTGGCAGACGTCCGGGTCGTTGGCGAAGTTGCCGCAGGTGAGGTCGAGGATCAGGTTGCTCGGCGCGCCGTTCCAGGTCTTGCTGGCCTGGCCGAAGGGCTCGCCGGTGTTCGGCCCTGCGGTGTCGACGGTCGTTGCGTTGTTGTCGGCGTTGACCTGGTTGACCCAGAACGAGATCTGGTCGGTGCCCGGCGCGTTGCCGACGTAGCTGCACGGGACCTGACCCTGCTGGTTGGTCGGGTTGGCGCAGGTCACCGGGGTCGCGTTGTTGGGGCCGGCGACGACGTCGCCGGTGACGGCGACGCCGGGGACGGGGTCGCCGCTGGCGTTGCGGACCGTGACCACCATGACGTGCTGCTCGGTGACGACGTTGGTGTCCGAGGCGGGGTTGATCGACAGCGTGCGGGCCGCCTGGGTGCCGCCGGCGGTGAAGGTCTTGGTGGAGGAGTCGCGGAACGTGTCGTCGTCGTTGTTGTCGCCGTCGGTGTCGGAGAACGCGACGACGGCGATGGTCCCGGGCTCGACGGCCGCGACGCCGAAGGTGAACTTGCCGTCAGCGCCGGTGGTGAACTCGGCCCGCTTCCCGTTGAGGAAGGACGACGCCGGCGCGTTGGGCGCGACCGGGGTGACCGGGGGGTTGGCGTCGTTGGGGGTCGTGCAGAAGGTGACGTCCTGCGTGCCGGACGCCGGGTTCTCGGTCAGCGTCACGTCGATGATCTCGTTGGCCACCGGGCCGCCGCCCGGAGCGAGCACCGTGACGGTGAACGGGTTGCAGGTCCCGACCGCAGCCGAGTCCGCATCTGGCGTCATCGTCAGCGAGCCGATGTGGTCGGCGTACGCGATGCCGCCGAGCGGGACGGTGAGCGCGAGAGCGGTCGCGATCGCGGCGGGCAGCGCAAGGCGTGAGCGCGTGCGCGAGCTGGCGGTCCGGAGCATGCGGGTTTCCCCCTGAGTCATGGAGTGGATCTTCCCCTCCGCCGAGCGTAGCGGTATCCGACCATGGAGGACATGTCCGACAAAGGCCGGACGGCCGGTGGCTTTCGCCACCGGCCGTCCGGGTCGAGCTGGTCGTGCGTGGATCAGGGGCTGACTAGCTGACGCTCAGCAGGAGCGACTTCGAGCCCTTGTCCGTGCCCTGGTGCGCCGACGTGAAGATCACGTAGACGCCCTGGCCCGCACGGAGCGTGCGAGTGATGGAGTAACCACCAGCGGCGTTCGTCACCGTCTGCTGCAGGACCACGAACTGGCCGTTCACGAAGGTCCCGAGACCGACAGCCACGTTGCCGTAGCCGGGGAGCAGGGAGCCCGTGAAGGTGACCGGGTTCGTGACCGCGCGGGCCGAGTTGGCCGGCGCGGGCACAGCGGGCGTGGTGATGTTGACGCGGGTGTACACCCGGACGACCACGATGTTCGAGCGGACAGCGTTGCTGGCCGTGTTGGCACCGTAGGCGGTCTGGGTCAGCGGCCGGACGACGAGGGTGAACTTGCCGTTCGCGTCGGTGGAGACCGTCGCGAGGGCGGTGTAGCTGGCCTCGCCGTACGACTTCTTGTAGATGGTGATAGCAGTGCTGGCACACGGCTGGTTCGCCGCGTTGAGCACGGTGCCGGTCAGGGTCGGCGAGTTGCCGGCCGTGATCTGCGTGACGTTGGCCGCCAGGGAGACGGACGACGGGGTACCGACGGTGCAGGCCGGGTTACCGGTCGGCGAAGCCGTCGGGCTGGACGTCGGCGTACCGGTCGCGCTGCCACTCGGCGTCGCGGTCGGCGTGGGGCTGCCGATGGTGTTGGTGGAGCTGTCCGAGCACTTGCCGGCGGTCAGGTTCGGGTCGTTGCCCGAGAAGAGCGACGCGCCAGCGGCCTGCTCGCACTCGTCATCGGCCGTGCCGGCACCACGGGGGGTGACGACGCCACCGGCGACATAGCCGGTGATGGTGCCGGTGACGGTCTGGAAGCCGATCTCCGAGTTGGACGAGGTGACCTCAGCGGTCGCCTGACCGGCGGCGTTGGTCACCGCGACGATCGTGTCCGAGCCGTTCGCGAACCGGCCGGGGCCGGACTCGGTGAACGTGACCTGGACGTTGGGAACCGGGTTGCCGAAGCGGTCAACCACGGTCGCCGTGAACGTGCGGAAGCCGCCCGGAGCCGTGTTGGCCGTGTCCGGCGCGACGTCGATGCGACGCGCGGACGTGTTGCCGGCCGCCAGGAACTCCTTGGTGCCGGCGTCGGCCGGGCCGCCGCCAGCGACGGTGCCGGTGACGGTGATGACACCGGTCGCCGTGGAGGTGTTGACCTTGTTGAGCGTGGTGGAGCAGCGACCCGTGGCGTCCGTGGTGCAGGACGTCGGGGAGACGGTCGCGTCGGGGTTGGCCACGGTGTCCGGGCCCGGGTCCGCCACGGTCCAGCGGATCAGGATGCCGGAGGCGGGGTCGCGCACGCTGTCGGCGTCCGGGCCGTCAGGCACGGTCGAGACAGCGGTGAAGACCTCGGTGTGGTCGCCGAGCGCGTTCTGGCAGACCTCGGGGTCGTTCGCGTGGTCGGCACAGGTGACATCGATGTCGATGCCGGCCGGGGCCGGGGCGAAGTAGGTCTTCGTCGCGGTGACCGACGGCTCGCCCGCGTCGGGGTTCGGGCCGGTCGTGTCGACGGTGACCACGTTGTTGTCGGCGTTGTTCTGGTTGGCCCAGAACACCAGGTTGTCGGTGCCGACGAGGGTGCCGGTGTAGCTGCACACCGCGACGCCCTGCTGGTTGGTGTTGACGCCGGCGCCGCCCTGCTCACAGCTGAGCACGAGGGCGGAGTTGGGGCCGGACGTGATGTTGCCGACGATGTTGACGCCCGGCATCGGGTCGCCAGCAGCGTTCTTGGCGGTGATGTTCACGTTGTGAACCTCACCGGTGATGTTCGTGTCGGTGGCCGGGTTCGCCGTGAGGGTGCGGGCGTTCTGCTGGCCGCCGGCGGTGAACGTCTTGGTGGACGTGTCACGGATGGCGTCGTTGTCGTTGTTGTCGGTGTTGGCGTCGTAGAACGCCGAGATGGCGATGCTCACGACGTCGGTGGAGGTGACACCGAAGACGAACTTGCCGTTGGCGTCCGTGGTGAACTCCGCGCGCGTGCCGTTGAGGAACACGGTCGGCGCAGCGTTCGGGGCAACCGACGTCGTCGCCGGGTCAGCGTCGTTCGACCCGTTGCAGAAGTCGATCGTCGCGGTGCCCGACGGCGGGTTCTCGGTCAGCGTGACGTCGACGATCTCGGCGGGGACGGGGCCACCACCGGGAGCGACGAGCGTGACCGTGAACTGGTTGCAGGTGCCGACGGCGGCGGAGTCGGACTCCGGCGTCATCGTGAGCGACGCGATGTGAGCCGCGTTCGCTACCCCCGTCAGGGGGACGCTGATCGCCGCAGCTGCGGCGAACGCGACCGGGATCGAGGCGAAGCGCCTCATCCTCGGTGTGGTCGTTCGGAACATACATTTCCCTTTCGTCGTTGGGCCGGGACCCGCTGAGCGGTCGTCTCGGCACCATGGGAACGAGGCCGTATGCCCCGTCGCCCGTTCGTTCGCGGCGCAGCCTAGCCGGTCGGAGAGTCACCCCCTTCCAACACCTCTGCCAGGTGGCGCCCGAGCGGGCGAACGCCCACACGGAGGCCAAGCTGAAAGCTGCCCTTCACTTCCCTTGACGAGGTGGAAGCCCCCGAGTCGTCCTTTGCCCGCACATTTTCTTGCGGACGTTGATCGGCCGGATGGCGTATTTCCACTACGCCGGACCCTACCCGAAGTCGGGCAGCAGGGACCAAACGTGATACTTCCCCGTCCAGAGGGAAACAATCCAGGGGCGAGCTCAGCTCGCGGTGACGGACTCCCGCAGGAGGTCGGTCAGGTCGCCGCTGTAGACGGCGAGGATGCGCACCAGGCGCGGGATCGGCTCTACCTCGGCGGGCGTGACGGCGGCTCCGGTGCTGCCGAACGGCCGGAGGCCGGCGTCGCGGATCGGGCTGTCCAGAGCGGCCAGCACGGAGACGGTGACCGTCCCGTCGTCGTTCGTGACGGCCGAGGCGTCGTACGTCATCACCTTCGCAATGAGCGTCTGGCCGAACTGCGTGATCAGCGGCTGGAAGCTGAACACGATCGACTGGTCCGTGTTGCGTCTCATGGTCTGGTTGAGAGTTAGGTCCACGTCCAGCGTCTGGCCGACGAAGGTGCTGCGGGCGACCGTCGCCCCGCTGGCGTCGAGGTCGAGCGCCTGCTCCTGGACGAACGCCTCGGTGCTGATCACCGGCATGCCCTTGAGCGTGAACCGCGGCTCGGAGCTGAACGTCCGCGCGGCGACCGGAGCGGCGGTCGCCGCGACCGGGGCGGCGGCGAGCTCGGCGGCAGCGGGGGCTTCGGCAGTGGCCGCCCCGATCTCGGGAGCGTCGGCGAGTGTCTGAGCGGGCGCCTCGATCGCGGCCTCCCGGGTCGGCGCGGACGGCGCCGTCGCCTCCCGGGGGGCGCGGACGAGCGGCTGGCGAGCCGTGGCGACCGGCGTGGACGGCTTCGCCGGGACGGCCGTGACCGGCGGGGCGGTGACGGTGTCCTGGACGGCGGGCTTCGCAGGCTCACCCTGGGGCGAGGCGACCGAGAGCGCCGGCGGCGACCCGACGGTCGGCGTGGTGGGGGTGCTGCCGAGCCGACCGGACGGCGGGGACGTCGCGGACTCGACGCGGCCCCGGTCGCCGCCGAGGCCCGCCGCGCGCTTGAGCGCGGGGACGATCACGGTGGGCAGCGACATGACGAGCGCGATCACGATCAGCAGCGCCGTACCGCGGCCGGGGGCGACCGTCGTGTCGGCGAGCAGTCGGCGCAGGGCGCGCCGGGCCCGGTAGAGGACGTGCTTGACGCTCTCCTCCGGGATGTCGAGCTCCGCGGCGATCTCCGGGATCGACTTCTCCTCGATCTCGCGCTTGACCAGGGCCTCGCGGTGCAGCGGGCTGAGCATGGCCAGCGCGTGCCGGACGATCGCCGCGTCCTCGGCCTGCACCAGCGGGTCCGACGGCTCCTCCTCGACGACCAGCTCGTGGGCGACGTTGTCGAGGTCCACCAGGGACGGGCGGCGCTGGGCGGCGCGGTAGCGGTCGATACACAGGTTGGCCGCCGTACGGCGGCACCAGGCGACCGCCTGGGCCTCGGACTCGAGGTCCGGCAGCGCGAGGAAGAGGCGGAGGAAGGTCTCCTGGACCACCTCGTCGACGTCGCGCTGGTCCTTCAGGTAGCGCCACGCGGTCTGGCCGATGGAGTAGCGGTGGCGCACGTAGAGCGCGGCGAAGAGCCGGCGCTCGTCGCCGAAGGGGGTGTTGGGGTCGACCGCGAGGCCCTCGTCGAGCTCGCCGACCAGCGCGGCGTTGACCGCGGCGGCCAGCTCGTGGTCGAACTCGGGGGTCGCGGACCGCAGGACCGCAGCTGCCTCGGCGTCGGCGACGGGGACGCTCGGTCGGTCAGCCGGGACGTCGGAGGACGGCGCGGAGCGGTCGTCCGGGTCCACTGAGCCTCCCCCGCTGGTTGCGTCTCTACCAGGATAGGACGCTTCCGAGCGCTGCGGGTCGTCTCGGCGGCAACACCACCCGCAGGTACAGTCCGGCGGGACGACCCGCCTGGCTGACCACGACGCGAGAGGAGGCCTGGATGAACGCCCGCTCCGCGCTCTTCGACGTCTACGGCGACCACCTGCGCGCCCGCGGCGGCCAGGCCCCCGTCGCCTGCCTCGTGCGGCTGCTCGCGCCGCTCGGCGTGGCCCCGCCGGCGGTGCGCACCGCCATCTCCCGGATGGTCCGGCAGGGCTGGCTCAAGCCGGTGAAGATCGACGGCGCGGCCGGCTACGCGCTGACCGCCCGCGCCGCCCGCCGCCTCGACGACGCGCACGCCCGCATCTACCGCACCGACCAGCAGGACTGGGACGGCACCTGGCACCTGCTCGTCGTCTCGATGCCGAGCGGGCGATCCGCTCGCGACCGGGTGCGCGCCGGGCTGGGGTTCCTCGGCTACGGCCCGCTCGAGGACGCGACCTGGGTCGCGCCGCGTCCGGCCGCCGAGGCGGACTCGCTGCTCTCGGGCGAGGGCGCCCGGGCGGAGCGGTTCACCGCCCGCCACGACGGCGACTCCAGCATGCTGATCGGCCGGGCGTGGGACCTCGACGGGCTCGCCCGGGCCTACCTGCGCTTCCTGGACGAGGCCGCGCTGCTCGCGGATCCCTCCGACAGCTCCGACCGGGGTGCCTTCATCGCGCGGACCCGGCTGGTGCACGAGTGGCGGAAGTTCCTGTTCAGCGACCCGGCCCTCCCGCCCGCGCTGCTCCCGGTGGACTGGCCGGGCCTGAAGGCGGCGGCGTACTTCGACGCCGAGTCGCACCGGCTGCTGCCGGCCGCCACGCGGTTCGTCGACTCCTGCATGGCGCCCGAGTCCGAGGAAGGCGAGTAGATGGCCGAGCCGGTGCTGTACGACGTCGACGGCGCGGTGGCGACGATCACGTTCAACCGGCCGGACGCGATGAACGCGGCCGACGTGCCGACGAAGCTCGCCCTGCTCGAGTCGCTGCAGCAGGCGTCGCGCGACCCGGCCGTGCGCGCGGTGGTGCTGACCGGGACCGGTCGCGCGTTCTGCGTCGGCCAGGACCTCAAGGAGCACGCGGAGCTGCTCGCGTCGGGTGACTCCGCGCCGCTCAACACGGTGACGGAGCACTTCAACCCGATCGTGCGCGTGCTCGCGGCGATGCCGAAGCCGGTGGTCGCCGGGATCAACGGCGCCGCAGCCGGCGCGGGTGCTGCCTTGGCGTTCGCCTGTGACTTCCGGATCGCGGCGGAGACGACGAAGTTCTCGATGGCGTTCACCGCGATCGGCCTGGTGCCGGACTCGGGTGCGTCGTGGACGCTGCAGCGGCTGGTCGGCTATCCGCGCGCCATGCAGATGCTCATCTCGCCGGAGCCGGTGACGGCGCAGCAGGCGCTGGAGTGGGGACTCGTCACGTCGGTCGTCCCGGCCGATCAGGTCGGTGCGACCGCTGCGGGTCTGGCGCAGATGCTGGCGGCCGGGCCGACGGCGGCGTACGCGTGGACGAAGAAGATGCTGCGCTCGGCCGCGACGTCGGACCTCGATGCGGCGCTCGACCTCGAGGCCGAGCTGCAGTCGCTCGCCGGCGCGACGGAGGACCACCGCAACGCGGTGAAGTCGTTCCTGGCCAAGGAGAAGCCGACGTTCGAGGGGCGCTAACCCCGAGCGGCCTGGGCCGCGAAGGCACGGAGGCTGCGGCGCAAGGGCCAGAGGAAGAGCGGGCGGAAGAGGGCGAAGCCGACCTGGCCGACGAGGCCGAGCGGCAGCTCGAGCCACTCGGTCCAGACGAAGCGGGCGCGGTCCGGGCCGAGCGCGACCACCTCGAAGGCCGCCGTACCGCGGACGACCTTGCCGGTGTGGCGCACGACGCAGCACTGCGGGGCGTCGTACGCCGTGATGGTCATGGTGTCGACGAAGCCGACGCGCCCGATGCCGGTGAACGCCGAGAGCTCGTCGCCGACCTGGTGGCCGTCGCCGGACGTCACGTCGACGTGCGTGAGGAACATCCAGCGCGCCTGCGTCGGCCAGTCGACGGCCGTGCGCCAGACCTGCTCGGGCGACGCGTCGACGTCGACCGAGACGCTGACCTCAGGCACCGGGCGTTACGTCGCGGTCTCGTCGGACTCGCGGTGCTCGGCCGGCTGCTCGGGTGCGGGCTGCGCGAGGTCGTGGACCGTATCGGTCGCGACCCGCTCGGTCTCCGGCTTGGGCGTCGCGGCCGGCGGGCTCTCGGGCTGCAGCGGGTCGAGAGCCGGGTCGTCGGAGACGGTCTCCGGCAGGGGAACCGTCTCGACGTAGTCGGGCGTCGCTGCCTCGAGGACCGGGTCGGGCTCGGCGGCGGGAGCGGCCGAGGGAGGCTCCGCCGGCGCGAACAGCGCCGGCTCCGCGGGTAGCGCGAACTGCTCGGTCGCTGTCTCGTCGGCGATCGCGGGTGTCGCGGGAGCCGGCTCCGGGTCAGGCGCGAGCGGCGTCCACGCGCTCGGCGACGGGGTGGGCGCGGCAACCGGGGTCGTCGCGAAGGATGCCGGCGCTGCCGGCTCGGTCACCTGCGGCGCCGGCTCGGGCGCGGTCGGCTCGGGCTCGGGCGCGGTCGGCTCGGGTTCGGGTGCCGCGGCGTGGAAGGGGTCGGGCGTGGCGGCGACCACCGCGGCGGCGGCCTCGGCGGCCGGGCCAGGCGTGGGCGCGACGGAGGTTGGCACGTCGTCGGTCACCCGAGGGCGCTCGGCCTCCTGGGGCAGGCGCGTCTCGACCGGCGGGCGGAACGGCTCGGGCTGCGTGCCGGCGATCGACGTACGGCCGGATCGGCTGCGCTCGTCGACCTCGCGGGCGAGCTCGGTGATCCGGTCGTCCCGCTCCCGGATCTCGGTCGCGAGCCGGTCGAGCACGTCGTCGACGTCCTGCATGCGGTAGCCGCGGAAGGCCAGGCCGAAGCGCAGGGCCTCGATGTCCGCGGGCGCGAGGGCCCGGTCGTCGGGCAGGGCGACCTCGAGGCCGTCGGGCGACACGTCGGCGAACCCGCGGTCGCCGGACGTGGCGAGGAGGGCGACCCCGGCGACGATGGCGACCACCGCGATGACGCCGAGCACGAGTGACACGATGGACCTCCCGGGACTCACCTGGTGACCGCCTGGGCAGCATGGTTTCACGGCAGGCACCGCGGACGCGGGAAGGGGATCGATGGACCTGCGGCTCGGACGGCGCGTGTTCCCGGCCGACGCGTTCGTGGTGATGGCGATCGTCAACCGGACGCCGGACTCGTTCTACGACCGAGGGGCGACGTACGACCTCGACGCGGCGGTCGAGCGGGCCGACCTGGCCGTCGCCGAGGGCGCGGACATCATCGACATCGGCGGGGTAAAGGCCGGCCCCGGGGACCCGGTCGACGCCGCCGCCGAGATCGCGCGCACCGTCGACCTCGTCGCCGCCGTACGCGAGCGGCACCCGGACATCGTCATCAGCATCGACACCTGGCGCGCCGAGGTCGCCGACGCGGCGTGCGCGGCCGGCGCCGACCTGGTCAACGACGCCTGGGGCGGGGTCGACCCCGAGATCGCCTCCGTCGCGGCGTCGCACGGCGCCGGGCTGGTCTGCACGCACACGGGCGGCGCGACCCCGCGCACCCGGCCGCACCGGGTCGAGTACGACGACGTCGCCGCCGACGTGATCACCCGCATCACCGCGCTGGCGGGCGCAGCCGTCGGCGCCGGCGTCGCGCGCGAGTCGGTGCTGATCGACCCGGGGCACGACTTCGGCAAGAGCACGCGGCACTCGCTGGAGGCGACCCGTCGTACGGCGGAGCTGGTCGCGACCGGGTGGCCGGTGCTGGTCGCGCTGTCGCACAAGGACTTCGTCGGGGAGTCGCTCGACGTCACCCTCGACGAGCGGCTGGAAGGCACGCTCGCCGCGACCTCGATCTCACGATGGCTCGGCGCGCGCGTCTTCCGGGCGCATGACGTCGTGCCGACCGTGCGCACGCTGCGGATGGTCGACGCGATCCGCGGCGTAACGCCCCCGGCAGTCGCGCGGCGAGGGCTCGCGTGAGCGCCGAGCCGGTGGTGACGGTGACTCCCGCCGCGGCCGACCGCGCGACGGCGCTGCTGGCGCGCAGCGGATGCTCCGACGGCGGGCTGCGCGTCCGGGTGCAGTCGTCGGGGTGCGACGGGTTCGTCGCGGTGCTCGACCTGGCCACGTCACCGGAGCCCGGCGAGCTGACGGTCGAGTCGGGAGGCGTGCGGATGTACGTCGACGTACCCTCGATGCTCGCGCTGCCCGGCGCGACCCTGGACCACCGGACGACGGCGCACGGCTCGGAGTTCGTGTGGTCGCACCCGGGGTCGACCGGCGCGTGCGCCTGCTCCGAGCCGCACACCCACGACGTACCCGAGGACTCCTGACATGGCGATGCCCGAGCGCTTCCTCTTCGTCTGCATCAACGAGCGCGACGCCGGCCACCCCCGCGGGTCGTGCTTCCAGCGCGGCGCGGCGGACGTGTTCAACGAGCTGCGCGAGGCGCAGGGCCGGCACGACCTGGTCAACATCAAGGTCGTGTACGGCGGCTGCATGGAGGCCTGCACGTCCGGACCCGTGGTCGCCGTGATGCCGGACAACGTCTGGTACGGCGGCGTGACCGTCGACGACTGCGACGCGATCATCACCGAGCACTGCATGAAGGGTCAGCCGGTGGCGATGCTGGCGCTGACTCCTGAGGAGTTCATCGGGCCCGACTATTGAGTCTTGTCCGGCTCTTACCTTGCTGGTCGACGATGGCGTCACTCGCGCCGCACCGCCCGGAGGACTGCCGTGAACGACACCACCCGTCTCGTCGGCCGCATCGCGGCCTGGACGACGGCCGCGCTGCTCGGCGCCGGACTGCTCAGCGGCTACGCACTGGCGCAGCCGGAGACCCGACCCGCCGCTCAGCCCCAGGCGCAGGAGTCGGCGGAGGCCAGTGCGACCCCGCGGCCGAGCCGGTCACCCGGAGCTCGCGCCTCGGAGCGGCCGAAGCCCAAGCCGTCCGACGGCCAGCGGCGGCGCAAGCCGGCCCAGGCGCGGATCGGACGACGGGTGCTCCACGGCGAGACCGTGGTGCAGGCGGAGGACGGCACCGTCACCCACGTCGTGCAGCGCGGCGTGGTGACCGCGATCTCCGGCTCGACGTTCACCGTGCGCAGCAGCGACGGCTTCACGCTGACCTGGACCCGCGACGCGGAGACGAAGGTGCGCACCGCGCCCAAGGACGAGACGCAGCGACCGCTCGCGGTCGGCGACGACGTCAAGGCCCACGGCGTACGACGCAGCGCGTCGTCGGTGCTCGCTCGGCAGGTGCGCGTCGTGCCCGAGGGCGCGCAGGACCGGCAGGACGCTCCCGACCGTGAGGGCGAGCCCGCCTAACGGCCCAGCACCACGCCGGTGACGACCATCGCGACGAGCAGCGCCGCGCCCCAGTAGATCGACCGCTTCACATGACCGCCGATGTCCGGCGGCACCCACGGCTGCAGCCGACGACCGCATGGGCAGATGCCCGGCTCGAACGAGCCGTGCCGCTCGGAGCAGACGAACTTCGGGCGGGTCTTCACGTCGTACCCGCAGCTCGGGCAGTCGCCGACGCGTGACGTCTGCTGGGTCTCGCACCGGGGGCACCGTCGCGCCGACGCGACCTCGACGCCGAGGAACGCGGCGGTGCCGGCGAAGAGCGCCACGAAGATGACGGCGCTGATCGCGGTCTGCGCGAGATCGTGGTGCAGCAGCCTGCCGGCCCCGAAGACCAGGGCTGCGGTGGCGGCCGTCGTACCGACCGCCCACCGGATCGCGAGCCGCCGCCCCTCCGAGGTCTTCTCCGTCACGCTACGAGCGTAGGCGGCGCCGCTAAGGTGCGACTGGGAGGTCAGATGACGGTCGATCACCTCGAGTCCGATTCGCCGGCGGAGCCGGGCGAGTCGGACGCGAAACCGCAGTGGCACGAGCTCTTCCACGAGGTCGTGCAGACCGGCATCTGCACCGGGTGCGCGGCGTGCGTCATGGCGTGTCCGCGCGACGTCCTCGGCTACGACCACGCGACGTCGTACCAGCCCTTCAACGTCGAGGAGACGACGCTCGCCGACAACTGCGTCTTCGGCGAGAAGGGCTGTGACATCTGCACCCGCGCGTGCCCGCGCTTCCGCGACTGGGAGGTCGCGTCGGACGTCGCCCTCTTCGGGCGCGAGCGACACGCCGACGAGCCGATCGGGATCTACGAGAACCTGCTGCTGGTCCGGGCCGTCGACCCCGCCGTGCATGCCGCGGGGCAGGACGGCGGGCTGGTCTCCGCGCTGCTGATCTGGGGGCTCGAGACCGGGCTGATCGACGGGGCGCTGGTGTCCGACGCCTCACCGGAGCGCACGCTCGACGCCGTACCGGCGGTCGTGACCGATCGCGAGGGCGTGCTTCGGACGGCCGGGTCGCGCTACACCTACTCGGCCAACCCGCTGGCGATGAAGCAGGCCGAGGAGCTCAAGCTGAAGTCGCTGGCGCTGGTCGGCATGAGCTGCCAGGCGTCGATCAACGGCACGGTCAACGCGCGTGGGCTGAACAAGTACGCCAACCGCATCGCGATCACGATCGGGCTGCTCTGCTCCAAGACGTTCACCTACGACGGCATGTACGCCGACGCGCTGGTGAACGAGCACCAGATCCCGCTGGAGTCCATCAACAAGGTGAACATCAAGGGCAAGTTCATCGTGTGGCACGGCGAGCCCGGGACCGGGCCGGACGGGCTGGGCAACCGGGTCGACATCCCGCTGAAGTCGACGCACGTGCACACCCGGCCGGGCTGCATCACCTGTCCCGACTTCGCCGCCGAGCACGCCGACATCTCGACCGGCGGTCTCGGGCAGGGTGACGGGTGGACGCTCACCGTCGTACGCACCAAGCGCGGTGTCGACTGGATGCACGGGCTGGCCGAGGCCGGGCTGATCGAGACCCGCCCGGCCTCGGAGGACCCGGCCGCGGTGAACCTGATGAACAAGCTCGCGCTGAACTCCCGCAAGCGATGGCCGGCCGAGCGGCTGGCGCTGGATCGCGCGGCAGCCAAGCCCGGCCGCGCCGTACTCCCGCCTCTGCTGCCGATCCCGGTCGTCCCCCCTCGCCCCTAGCTGTACTGACCGGACAGGTTGTTGACGCGGTCGATCGGCGCGAGCCCGCCGAGTGATGTGTGGGCTCGGTGATGGTTGTAGGTGTGCAGCCACTTGTCGAGGGCTGCGGCCCGTCGGGCGCTTGAGGTGTAGACGCGGACGTAGGCCCACTCCTCGAGCAGGGTGCGGTTGAAGCGTTCGACCTTGCCGTTGACCTGGGGCCGGTAGGCCGGGATGAGGACGTGCCGGGCGCCGAGTTCGGCTAGGGCTGCCTGGAAGTCGTTCGAGCGGCGGTAGTTCAGCGCGTTGTCGGTCATTACCTCTTCGATAGCGATGCCGACGCGGGCGAAGTCCGCCGCTGCGCGGCGCAGGAAGCCGGCGCAGGAAGGTCCGGTCTCGTCGGCGAGGGTTTCGGAGTAGGCGTAGCGGCTGCGGTCGTCGACGGCGGAGTGGACGTAGTCGTAGCCGATGCGCTGCTTCTTGGAGTGGGCCTTGCGGCGGCCGAGTTCGCTGTCGCGGCCGTGGGCGCGCCACCCACCGCCAGTGCGGATCTTGCCGAGCTTCTTCACGTCGACATGCACCAGCTCGCCCGGCCGGGCGCGCTCATACCGACGGATCACCCGCCCGGTGGGACGGTCCATCCATGCCAGCCGGTTCAGCCGCAGCCGGCACAGCACCTGGTAGACCGTCGAGGACGCCAGGCCGAGCCGGAACCCGATCCGCACCGGGCCGAGCTTCTCGCTCCGGCGAAGCCGCTCCACCCGGGCCTCGAGCCGCGTCGAGACCATCCGCGGCGAGCGGTGCGGGCGGCTCGACCGGTCCTGCAGCCCGTCGACGCCGTCGAGCAGATACCGCTGCCACCACTTCGTCGCGGTCGCACGAGACACGCCCATCTCGTGCGCGACGTGGGCGATCGGCCGGCCATCGCAGATCCGCTCGCACATCGTGAGCCGACCCGCCGGGGTCAAACGGGCATTACGGTGAGCCATGTGAGCCTCCTGGGCTGAAGCGGGGTGTCTAGACAGCCCTCACTTCGCCCGGAGGCTCACTTCATGTCAACAACGTCTGTGGTCAGTACACCTAGCCCCCGCCCCCCGAACCGTGTCCGGATCTGTGACAGATCCGTGCTCGGGCCACTCCATAGTTCGCGGTTGGGCCTGGTCCACAGATCGCTCGTCGGGTCGACACAGTGCGGCGCAGTCCGGCGACCCTCGAGGGATGACCGAACGCGCCTTCCCGAAAGCCCTTGCGGCGACGTCTCGTACGCAGAGCGGCACCATCTCGATCGACGAAGCCCGCAGCGCCCGGGCTGACCGGCGCGCGCTCTACCGTCTGGCCGACTCCGGGGTTCTCGAGAATCGCGGGCACGGCGTGCTCGTCCTGACCGGCGCTCCGCGCGACGCATTGCAGCGGGCGTGGGCCGCCGTGCTCTCGGTCGGGCAGCCGTGCGCATTGCGGGCTGAATGGGCGCTGTGGGCGCGCAACCTGATCCCGGCGGTGCCTGGCTGCCCACCGCAGATCGGCGTGCCCGCGGACCGCAAGCTGGTACGGCGAAGCGACGTCGACCTGCAGCGGATCACGTGGTGGGACTCGCAGGCACGTGTCGACGAGCTGGCGAGCCTCGGAGGGCTACCCGTGCTCTCGCCGGTCGACAGCCTCGTCACCGCAGCGGCATTCGTGAGTGACGGGCTGCTGCTCGCGGCGGTCCAAGAGGCCGTGTACCGCGACCAGCTGCGCCACTCCGACTTGATTGGTCGTCGACGTCGCGGGCTGCCGGGCTCGCCGAGGATCGGGCGCGTCGCCGCGACGTACCTGCTTGGGCATGACTCCGCCTTCGAGGTGACGAGCTACGCCGTGCTCACCGCGGGCGACTCAGCCGGGATGCACTGCAACGTCGTCCTCGTCGATCCCGAAGGACGACGCCTCGGCCCGGTCGACGGCTTCCACGAGGACGGCGCCGCCTACGAGATCGACGGACGGGCCGCGTACTCCGGGCGCAGACGAGAGAAGCGCGACGAAGCGAAGAGCTCCCTCGCGAAGGAGATGGGAATCCCGCTGCCGAGGTTCCGGGCGGCCGACATCGCGGACCCGGCGTCGGCGCGAGCTCGCTGGCTCGACGCCCGCGCCGACGCGCGTGCGCGCGGGGTCGGCGCGCGACTCACCATCGAGCACCTACCTGGACGTCGCTGCAGGTGCGGCCTCTAGCCCGAACTATGGAGTGGGCTGAGCACGCGACTGTCACAAATCCGGACACGGTTCGGGGGCGGGGGGCGGGGGGCGGGGGGGGGCGGGGGGTTAGGAGGGGTCGGCTTCCAGGAGCTCGGCGGCCGTGGGGGACGCTGCGTGGCCGGAGCCCTCGGCGAGGTCGACGGCGTCGACGGCGTTACGGCACCACGAGAGAGCGTTGTTGATGGTCGGGCGGGCGAAGCCGCGCTCGATCAGCTGGGCGATCTGCGCGCGCAGCGGCGCGAAGGCGTCGTCGGGGTCGCAGACCACGACCGGCTTGTCGTGCATCGACAGCGTCCGCGCGGTCCACACCTCGAGCAGCTCCTCGAGGGTGCCGATCCCACCGGGCAGCGTGATGAACGCGTCGCTGCGCGCGTCCATCTCGCCCTTGCGCTCGCGCATCGTGTCGACGACGACCAGCTCGTCGGCGTCGTGGTCGGCGATCTCCAGGTCGAGGATCGCGCGCGGGATGACGCCGGTCGTGCGCGCTCCCCCGGCGCGCGCGGCCCGCGCGACCGCGCCCATCAGCGACACCGACCCGCCGCCCGTCACCAGGGCGTGCCCGCGCCGCGCGATCTCACTGCCCACCTCGGCCGCGAGCTCGACGTACCGGCGAGGTACGTCGGCGCCGGACGCGCAGAAGACGCAGATGGTGAGCAAGACGGGCCTCAGACTCGACCTTCGTTTTCCCTGGCCTTGGCGAACTCGACGATGACCTCGACCGCTTCCTCGACGCTGTCGGTGACGCGCAGCAGGTCGAGGTCCTGCGGCGAGATCTTCCCGGCGGGCAGCATCGTGTCGCGGATCCACGCGACGAGACCACTCCAGTACGCCGACCCGAGCAGCACGACCGGGAACATCGTCACCTTGCGCGTCTGCACCAGGGTGATGGCCTCGAACAGCTCGTCGAGGGTGCCCATGCCGCCGGGCGTGATGACGAACGCCTGCGCGTACTTCACGAACATCGTCTTGCGGGCGAAGAAGTAGCGGAACTGGATGCCGACGTCGACCCACTCGTTGAGCCGCTGCTCGAAGGGCAGCTCGATGCCGAGGCCGACAGATACGCCGCCGGCCTCGCACGCGCCGCGGTTGACCGCCTCCATCATCCCGGGGCCGCCACCGGTGATGACCGCGAAGCCGGCCCGCGCCAGTGCGGCGCCGAGTTCGACGCCCTGGGCGTACTCGGGGTGGTCGGACGGCGTACGGGCGGAGCCGAAGACCGACACGGCCGGGCCGAGGTCGGCGAGCAGGCCGAAGCCCTCGACGAACTCGCTCTGGATGCGCAGCACCCGCCACGGGTCGGTGTGCAGCCAGTCGCTGCGGCCGCGGGTGTCCAGCAGCCGCTGATCGGTGGTGCCCGGCTCGACCGCCTGCCGCCGCAGCACGACCGGGCCGCGGCGCTTCTCGAGCGGGTGGTCCTCGGGCTTGTCGACGCTCATGACAGGAACTTCAGCAGCGCCGCCTCGGCCGTGCCGAGCTGGGCGAGCTCGACGTACTCGTCCTTGGTGTGCGCGAGGTTGGGATCGCCGGGGCCGAAGTTCAGCGCGGCGATCCCGAGTGCGGCGAAGCGAGACACGTCGGTCCAGCCGAGCTTCGCCGCGGGCGGGGTGCCCACCGACGCGAGGAACTCCTGGCTGACGTCGCGGTCGAGGCCGGGCAGCGCGCCCGGCGCTGAGTCGGACACCTCGACGTCGAATCCGGCCAGCACCTCGCGCACGTGGTCGGCCGCCTGCTCCTCCGAGCGATCCGGCGCGAAGCGGAAGTTGACCTCGACGGTGCACACATCCGGTACGACGTTGCCGGCGACCCCGCCCGAGATGCGCACAGCCGAGAGGCCCTCGTGGTACTCGCAGCCGTCGATGACGACCCGGCGGGCGTCGTACGACGCGAGCGCCGACAGCACCGGCGCGGCGGCGTGGATCGCGTTGGACCCGAGCCACGAGCGAGCCGAGTGCGCGCGCTTCCCGGACAGCCGCACATCGGCGCGCATCGTGCCCTGGCAGCCTGCCTCGACCGCGCCGTTGGTCGGCTCCATGAGGATCGCGAGGTCGGCGTCGAGCCAGTCGCGGTGGTTGCGCGAGACGCGGCCGAGGCCGTTGCGCTCGGCCTCGACCTCCTCGTTGTCGTAGAAGACGTAGGTCAGGTCGTGTCGCGGCTCGATCAGCGACGACGCGAGCCGGAGCATGACCGCGATCGCGGCCTTCATGTCGGACGAGCCGCAGCCGTAGAGCCGCCCGTCGACGACGCGCGACGGCAGGTTGTCGGCGACGGGCACCGTGTCGAGGTGGCCGCCGAGCAGCACGCGGCGCCCGCGGCCGAGCGACGTGCGCGCCACCACTGCGTCCCCGTCGCGGTCGACGGACAGGTGCGGCAGGGTGAAGAGCGCCTCCTCGACCAGGTCGCACAGCGGCCCCTCACGGCCGCTGACCGACGAGGTGTCGACGATGACCGCGAGCAGCTCATCCGCCGGCATCGTCAGGTCCAGAGACGACGCCTTGACCGGAGCCGTCACGTCGCGACCCCGTGCTCGCGCAGGATGTCGTTGAGGGCGAGCTTGTCGTGCTCGGTGCCCTCGAGCCGGCGCAGCACCAGCAGGCACGGCATGCCGAAGTCGCCGCCGGGAAAGCTCTTCACCCGCGACGCGTTGACGCAGACGGCGCGCTCCGGCGCCTCGCCGCGAGCGAGCTCGTCACCGGTCTCCGCGTCGAAGACGCGGGTCGATGCGGTGAGGATGCACCCGGCGCCGAGCTTGGCGCCCCGGCGTACCCGGGCGCCGTCGACCACCATCGAGCGAGACCCGACGAACGCGTCGTCCTCGATGACGACGGGCACGGCGGTGGGCGGCTCGAGCACGCCGCCGATGCCGACCCCGCCGGAGAGGTGCACGCGCTTGCCGATCTGCGCGCACGAGCCGACGGTGGCCCAGGTGTCGACCATCGTGCCCTCGTCGACGTAGCCCCCGATGTTGACGAACGACGGCATCAGGATGGTGCCGGGTGAGACGTAGCTGCCCCACCGCACGATCGCGCCGGGGACGACGCGCACGCCCTCGAAGCGGGTCTTCAGCGGCATGCGGTCGAGGTAGACGAACGGCCCGGCCTCGCTCGCGGCCATCTCGAGCACCTTGAACGACAGCAGGATCGCCTGCTTCACCCACTCGTGTACGACGACCTCGCCCGTGCCGTCGATCTCGGCGACGCGGATCTCGCCGCGGTCGAGTGCCTCGATCGTCTTCGTCACCACCGTGCGCGCATCGCCGTCGGCCGGCGTCAGGTCGGCGCGACGCTCCCACAGCTCGTTGATCGCGGCCTTCACAGCTGCTCCTCCTCGAGGCGTCGCGCGGCCGCGGCCACCCGCTCATCCGTAGCGGTCAGCGCGACGCGCACATGACGCGCGCCGTCCCGACCGTAGAACTCTCCCGGCGCGACGAGGATCCCACGTCGCGCCATCGCGTCGACGAGCGACCAGCAGTCGTCGTACGACGGATGGCTCGCCCAGAGGTAGAGCCCGCCCTCGGAGTGGTCGACGACGAGGCCGGCCTTCTCCATGGCGGGGCGCAACGTCGTACGACGAGCGGCGTAGCGCAGGCGCTGCTGCTCGACGTGGGCGTCGTCGCCGAGGGCGGCGATCATCGCCGCCTGCACGGGAGCCGGGACGAGGAAGCCGGCGTGCCGTCGTACCGCGAGGAGTCGAGCCACGATGTCGGCGTCACCGGCCACGAAGCCGGCGCGCAGGCCGGCCGCGTTGGAGCGCTTGGACAGCGAGTGCACCGCGAGCACGCCCTCCGTGCCGTGGCTCAACATGGACGTGAAAGGCGCGTCCCAGGCCAGCTCGGCGTAGCACTCGTCGCTGACCAGCAGCACGCCACGAGCGCGCGCCCACGCGACGAGCTCGGCGACGTGCGACGCGGGCGCGACCCGGCCGTGCGGGTTGGCGGGGTAGTTGGCCCAGAGCAGCGAGGCGCCGCCGGACAACGCGTCGAGCGAGGCGATGTCGAGCAGCCCGTCGCGCAGCGGCACGGGCACCGGCTCACAGCCGGCCAGCCGCGCACCCACGTCGTACGTCGGATAGGCCAGCGCCGGGAAGAGCACGGCGCCGCGACAGGCGAGCAGGAAGGGCAGCAGCGCGACCAGCTCCTTGGAGCCGATCGTCGGCATGACCTGATCCGGCGGGCAGTCGACGCCCAGGCGTCGGGACAGCCAGCCGGACGCGGCGTCGCGCAGTGCCGGCGTACCGGCCGCCATGGGGTAGCCCGGGGCATCGGCCGCAGCGGTCAGTGCGGCGGTCACGACCGGCGGCGTCGAGTCGACCGGCGTGCCGATGGACAGGTCGACGATGCCGTCGGCATGGGCCCGGGCGACCTCGGCGTACGGCACGAGGCGGTCCCAGGGGAAGTCGGGCAGCAGGTGGCCGACGCTCAGGTGGACCCCTCGTGGTGGCCGAAGGAGTGGGGCGGTCTACTCGGGCAGCGCCTTGACGTAGGGGCCGTCGAACGCCTGCGGGCCGATCTTCGACGCGCCGCCCGGCGAGCCGAGGTCGACGAAGAAGTCCTTGTTGTCCTTGGTGAACGGCTTCCACGTCGCCGGGACGTCGTCCTCGTAGAAGATCGCCTCGACCGGGCAGACCGGCTCACACGCGCCGCAGTCCACGCACTCGTCGGGGTGGATGTAGAGCGAGCGCACGCCCTCGTAGATGCAGTCGACGGGGCACTCCTCGATGCAGGCCTTGTCCTTCACGTCGACGCACGGCTCGGCGATGGTGTAGGTCACGTGGAGCTCCTCCTCGAGGGGTACGCCGTCAGGTTCAAGGCTGCGCTGCGCAACTAGTATCACAGCCGACGCGGGGAGCGTCACATCCACACCGATCATCCCCCGAGACGAGGCGACGATCACCGACCACGGCCCGAGGCGCAAGCTGTACACGGTGCGCATCACGCCCGCCGACGTCGGGGCGCGAGTCGCCGTGCGGCGAGTGCTCGACGACGGCCGCGAGGGTCTCGGCGACGTCCTCGGCGACCTCGTCTCGTGGGCCGACGGGCGGCTCGAGATCCGGACGAAGGACGACCGGGTCGTCGGGGTCGAGGAGTCGGCGATGGTGTCCGGACGGCGCATCCCGCCGCCCCCGGTGCGCAGGTCGGCCCGTTGACCGCGCGGTCGCGCGAGCTGTTCGCGGCGGCGGTGCGCTCCGACGACGTCGACCTCGGCCTGGCCTGCGCGCTGATCGGCGTCGAGGTGTCGCCCGACCTCGACGTACCGACCACGCTCGCCGTCCTGGACTCGCTGGCCGACGAGACGGCGACCGCGCTGACGGGCGTGACGACGCCGCAGGAGATCGCGACGGGCTTCGGCGCTGCACTCGGGCGCGGCGCCGGTCTGCACGGCACCGCGGAGGACTTCGACGACCTCAGGTCCTCACTGCTGCACGAGGTGCTGCTGCGCCGGCGCGGTCTGCCGATCCTGCTCTCGGTCGTGTACGTCGAGGTGGCCCGTCGCCTCGATCACGCGGTCGGCGGGATCGGGCTGCCCGGTCACTTCGTCGTCGGCGTCTTCGGCGGCGACGAGCCGGTCCTGCTCGACCCCTTCCTGCACGGCCGGACCACGTCGGCGGCCGAGCTCGCCGTACGCGCGACCGAGCTCACCGGCTCGCCGGTCGAGCTGGCCGGGGACGCGCTGGCGCCCTGGACCGCGACGGAGATCATCGGTCGGGTGCTCGCCAACATCAGGGCCCACGCCGCGAGGAGAGACGCGCTGCGGACGCAGCTGTGGGCCGTCGACCTCGCGCTGCTGCTCCCGCACCACAACAGCACGCTCCGTCGGGAGCGCGGCCAGCTGCTCGCGCGCCTCGGCGACTACATCGGGTCGGCGGCGGAGCTGGAGCGGTACGCCGAGGCCGTGGCCGGCGCGGACCCGGCCGCTGCGGAGAAGTCGCTGCGGGACGCCAAGCTCGTCCGCAGCCGCCTGTCATGACGCTGCACCTGCGCGCCGCCGACGGAAGAGTCGTGGAGCTGCAGCTGGCGCCGCGCCACCCGCTGGTCATCGGCGTGGAGCTGACGGGCGACCTCACGACCGACGTACGCCGGGTCGTCCGCGCCGACGCCATCCGCCGCGCGGCCGATCGGCACCGCGCGGTCGCCCGCGTCGTCGCCGTGTCGTCACCGACCGCCGAGCTGGAGGCCCTCATGGCCGAGCTCAACTGCCGTCCGCTCGCCGCCGAGTCGACGGCGCCGGACGTCACCGTCCGCGACGTCCGCGACGACGCGACACCGCTGCCCGAGGTGTCCGGACTCGAGCTGCGCTACGCCCTTCTCGGGGGCACGACGGTCGGCGCGCAGGTCGCGGACTGGCAGCGGCTGGTCGCCGAGTGGGCGGAGTCGCCGTCGAAGCCGATGTGCGCGGAGTACGTCGAGCGCGCCGACGCAGCGGTCGACGACGACGTCGACGCCGCCACCGTGCTCGCGGTCATGCGCGAGATCGAGCTCGATCCCGACCTGCCGCCCGGCTGTCGGTTCGAGATGTTCGCCCACCTCGACGCGATCGTCGGCCTCGACCTCACCTCGCGGGTCGGCCAGCCCCCGCCACTCCCTCCTAACCGATGATCTTGTGGTCAATCCACAGAATCGACCACAAGATCATTTGGCAGGAGGGTGCTCCGGCTGTGGATTAACCACAAGATCATCCGGTAGTTGGGGGGCCGCCTGCGGAGGGGTCCAGGGGGGGATGGTGGCGTCGACCTTGTGGACCAGCATGCGGTTGGTGCCGCCGGCCTGACCGGGAGCGCCGGCGACCACGATCACCGTGTCGCCATCCTTCGCGATGCCGCTGGACAGGGCCATCTCGTTGGCCTGCGCCATCAGCGCCAGCGAGTCGTCGACGGCCGGCACGACGACGCCCCGCACCGCGTGGTGCAGCGCGACCAGCCGCGCGGTCGACGCGTTCGGCGACAGGGCGAGGATCGGCACGCCCGGGCGGAAGGAGGAGACCAGTCGCGACGACGAGCCGGTCTGCGTGTGCACGACCACCGCGACCGCGCCGAGGTCCTTGACCGCCTGCACGACCGATCGGGCGACAGCGCGGGCGGGCGTGATCACCCCATGAGGTGCCGCGCCTCGTGACTCGAGCTCCGGCGCCGACTCGGCGCTCGCGATGATCCGGCACATCCAGCGCACCACTTCGGCCGGGTCGACACCCACTGCGGTCTCGGCGGAGAGCATGACCGCGGACGTGCCGTCGAAGACGGCGTTGGCGACGTCCGACGCCTCGGCGCGAGTGGGGCGCACCTCGGTGACCATCGACTCGAGCATCTCGGTGGCGGTGATGACCGGGATGGCGTGCGCGTTGGCGGCCGCGATGATCCGCTTCTGCAGGACCGGCACCTGCTCGGGGCCCATCTCCACGCCGAGGTCACCACGGGCGACCATCACCGCGTCGCTGACCGCGAGGATCTCGTCGAGGTGGTCGATGGCCTCCGGCCGCTCGAGCTTGGCGACCACCATCGTCGTGGCACCGAGATTCGTGATCGCGTCTCGGAGCCGGCGTACGTCGTCCGCGGTGCGCACGAAGCTCAGCGCGACGTAGTCGACGCCCGCCTCGACCATCGCCGAGAGGT
Organism: uncultured Actinomycetota bacterium; assembly: GCA_963765815.1. Lineage (GTDB taxonomy): Bacteria > Actinomycetota > Actinomycetes > BP-191 > BP-191 > DATLNF01. The sequence goes on from CAVXXT010000007.1 coordinate 94,822, forward strand.
CGTCGAGGTCTTTCAGCGTCGGACTCTGCGCCGTCACCGCGGCGCCCGGCAGGTTGACCCCCTTGCGGCTGGTCAGCACTCCGCCGTGCACGACGTCGCACTCGACGTCGCGGCCGTCGGCCGAGACGACCGACAGCTCGAGCATCCCGTCGTCGAGCAGCACGCGGTCGCCCGGGCGCACGTCGTTCGCGAGGTTGCGGTAGGTCACCGGGATCACACCCGGGTCGGCGGTCTCGGCCCCCGCCCGCAACGTGACCCGCGCACCCTCCGACAGCGTGACGCCGCCGTCTGCGAGGTTGCCGACGCGCATCTTCGGACCCTGCAGGTCGGCGAGCACCGCGACCCGCTTGCCGAGCGACGCCGCCACCTGCCGGACCAGCGCCACCTCCTCGAGGTGGGCGTCCCGCGTGCCGTGCGAGCAGTTGATGCGCACGACGTCGACGCCGGCGAGCAGCATCTCAGCGAGTACCTGGGGCGCAGCGCTGGCCGGCCCGAGCGTGGCCACGATCTTGGTCCTGGGCACGACGCGCTCAGCTCTCGAGGGAGAGCCGGTGGTAGCCGCCGCCGTAGAACACGAGGGGCTCGGCGTCCGGCCGCGGCAGGTCCATCGCGACGACCTGGCCGACGACCAGCGTGTGGTCGCCGGCCTCGTGCACCGCGCCGGTGCGGCACTCGAGCGTCGCGAGCGCGCCGTCGAGCAGGACCGCGCCGGTCCGCTCCCCGCGACGGTGCGGGTGGTCGGCGTACTGCGTGATGTCGTGCGGCCGGCCGCGGGTCGCGAACCACCGCGCCGCGTCCTCCTGGTCGTGCGCGAGGACAGTGACCCCGAAGCTCCCCGCCCGCAGCACGACGTCGTGGAACCGCGCGTTCTTCGCGACGCTGACCAGGACGAGCACGGGGTCCAGCGACACCGAGGTGAAGGAGTTGGCGGTCATCGCGTGGTGGTGGTCGTCGATGGCCGTCGTCAGGACGGTGACGCCGGTGGCGAACCGGCCGGCGACGCCGCGGAACGCGACCGGGTCGATCGACGTGGCTGCGGGATCGTCGAGCGGGCCGGGGCCGGTGGGCACGATCAGCCCGCGCGCGCGACCGACAGCCGGGCGTTGTCCACGACGATCGCCGCGGGACCCTCGATCAGCTTCAGCGTCGACAGCGATGTCTCGCTGAACGCGTTCTTCTGCGACGAGCTCAACGCGAGCACGCCGACGACGTGCCCGCCCTTCCCGCGCAGCGGCATGGACAAGAAGGTCGCCAGCGGCCCCTCGTCGTCGCTGCCGAGCAGCCCTTCGGGGTCGACGACGCGCGCGTCGAGCGCCGCGGCGTCGAACGTCTGGCCGGAGGACTCCCCCATGGTCTTGGCGGCCGCGGCGACGAACTCGTCGAAGTGGCCCCGCGTCGCCTCGTGCTTCACCGCGACGTAGGCGACCCGCTCCTCCAGGAGCAGCACTGCCGCGAGGTGGTAGTCGACGAACCGGCGTACGACGTCGAGCAACCCCGCCACCGTGGCCTCGAACCCGTGGCGTCGTGGCGAGCTCGGTGACGGACGCGGCGACCGAGGTCTCGAACAGCTTGCGGTCGAGGAGGTCGCAGACCTTCGAGAGCACGTCGTCGTCGGTGAGGTCGACCGGGTCGGCCTTCAGCGCCGGACGCCCGCCACGCGCGTCGGCCGCGCGGTCGATCACGCCGGTGACGGCGTCGACCAGCTCGTAGGCCTCGAAGTCCTTGGTCAGGTAGTCGCTCGGCGCCGGCGCTGCGGCCCCAGTAGCGGTCGCTGGCCGCGTCGAGCGACGTCAGCAGGATCACCGGGATCTCCGCGGTCTGCCAGTCGTCCTTGAGCAGCCGGGTGGCGACGTAGCCGGAGACCCGAGGCATCTGCACGTCGATGACGACCGCGTCGGGCTGGCTGCGGAAGACCGCCTGGACCGCTTCGACGCCGTCCTCGGCCTCGACGACCTCGAAGCCCTCCTTGGTCAGCACGGAGCCGACGATGCGACGCAGGGTGGGACTGTCGTCCGCGACCACGATGCGACCTGGCATGCCCCCACCCTACCGATCGATGTCGCCGACTCGCGCCCGGCTCAACGGCCGACGAGACGGCGGACGGTGTCGACGAGCTGGGCCTGGTCGAAGTCCTGCTTGAACAGGTAGGCGCTGGCTCCCGCATCGAGTCCGGCGAGGCGGTCCTGCTCGTCGTCGCGCGACGTCATGATGACGACGGGGACCTCCTCCCAACCCTTGGTACGACGGATCGTGCGGGTCAGCGCGAAGCCGTCCATGCCCGGCATCTCCACGTCGCTGATGACGATGTCGGCCGGCTCGGCGCGCAGCCGCGACGCGCCGTCGAGGCCGTCGACCGCCGTCTCCACCTGATAGCCGGCGCCTTCGAGGATCACCCGCTCCAGCTCGCGTACGCCGATCGAGTCCTCGACCAGGAGCACCCGAGCCTTCGGCCGTCCGTCGGTCGCCGGCAGGCTCGCGGCCGCCGGCGCGGCCGAGCGACGCCCCAGGCCGAGGGCGCGCTCGGCGAGCTCGCGCAGGTCGAGCGAGCACCACGACGTTGCCGTCGCCGCCGATGGTCGCGCCCGCCACGCCGGGCACCCGGGCGAGGAAGGTGCCGAGGTCCTTGATGACCAGCTCCATCTCGCCTTCGAGCCGGTCGACCGACCAGGCGACCTGCCGGTCGCCGTGGCGTACGACGAGGGCAGCGCGCGGCGCGAGGTCGCCGGGCACCTCGAGCGCGTCGCCGAGGTCGAGCAGCGGCAGCGACTGGCCGTTGCGGGCGACGACCGGCATGCCGCCGACCTCGCCGAGGGCCGCGTCGCGGAGGCTGATCGACTCGACCACGCTCGTGATCGGGATGGCGAACCGCTCGCCGCCGACCTCGGAGATCAGGCAGCGCATGACGCCGAGCGTCACCGGCAGGGTGAGCGTGAAGGTCGTGCCGGTGCCCGCGCCGGTGGTGATGTCGATGGACCCGCCGAGGTCGTCGACCGCCGTCTTCACCACGTCGAGTCCGACGCCACGGCCGGACGTCTCGGTGACCTGCGAGGCGGTGGAGAACTCCGGGGTGAACAGCACCGACAGCAGCGTCGTGCCGCTGGCCAGCGAGTCGGCGAGGCAGCAGACCGCGCTCGATCGCCTTGGACCGCAGCGCGTCCTCGTCGATGCCGGCGCCGTCGTCGGAGACCTCGATGACGACGTGACCGCCGGCGGTGCGCGCGGCCAGCCGGACGGTCGCCTGTGCCTGCTTGCCGGCGAGCACCCGAACGGCTCGGGCGTCTCGCAGCCGTGGTCGACCGCGTTGATGATCAGGTGCTTGAGCGCGTCGGCGATGCCGTCGAGCACCTGCTTGTCCAGCTCGACGGTCGTCGCCGACCAGCTCGAAGCGCGACGTCCTTGCCGTAGGACAGCGCGACGTCTCTCACGAGCCGGGGAAACGCCGCGACCACGCGGCGCAGGGGCACCATCGCCAGGCCCATCGCGCCGTCGCGCACGAGTGCGATGCGGCCCAGCTGCGCCTCGATGAACTCGCGCAGGTTGCTGGTCGACCGCAGCGATCTGGTCGCTCAGGGCAGAGCAGGCGGTGCAGCGCGCAGTGCGGCCTGCTCGGGCAGCGCCTCGTCGCGGGACGCAGCTGCCGAAGCACCTGGGTCCAGCGGGAGTGCTCGCCGAGGAGGTCGCCGAGCAGCCTGCGACGTCTGCTCGACCCGCCGGGCGCCGAGGGCCGCCTCGCCGACGATGTCGATCAGGTCGTAGACCTTGCTGGCCGCGACGCGGACCGAGTCGACCTGGTCGCGACCGCGCACCGGCACGTCGACGTCGTCGGCGTCGTCGTCGTCAGCGGCGTGCGCCGCGGGCAGCACGGGCACGTCGACGGGGTCGTCACCGGCGATGCCGGACTGCAGCGCGGCGACGACCGGCTCGAGCGAGGTCACGTCGAGCGGAGCCGCGGCGCCGGGCATGCAGCGTCCGACCGCGTCGCAGGAGGCGAGCAGCAGGTCGATGAGGTCGGGGCGAACCTTGAGCCGGCCGTCGCGCACCGCTCCGAGCAGGTCCTCCATGAGGTGCGCGACGCTGACCACGTGGTCGAGGCCGAGCATCTTGGCGGAGCCCTTGACGGTGTGCGCGTCGCGGAACAGCCCGGCGACGACCTCCCGGGCGCGCGGGTGCGACTCGAGGGAGAGCAGGCCGGTCGCCAACGAGGCGAGCCGCTCCTCGACCTCCGCGCGGAAGGTCGCCACCAGCTCCGGGTCGTCACCCCACGCGGACATGGCCCAGGCCTCTCAGGCGACCTTGAACTGCGCGATGGAGGCGCGCAGCTCGGCGGCGAGGACGTTGAGCTGTGCGGCGGCGGCAGCGGCCTGCTTGGAGCCGACGGCGTACTGCCGGGACACGTCGGACTGACCTGGTTCATCGCCGCCACGACCTGATCCGACGCGGAGCGCTGCTGCTGGGTCGCGATGGAGATCTCCTTCGCCGCCGTCGTCGTCTCGTCCACCATCCCGGAGATCCGCTCCAGCGCCTCCACGACACCCCGCGCCAGAGACGTACCCGCCTTGACCTCCTTCGCACCCTCCTCCGATCGCGATGATCGTGGAGTTCGTCTCCGACTGGATCTCCCCGATGATCCCCTGGATGTCCTTCGTCGCCGTCATCGAGCGCTCCGCCAGCTTGCGCACCTCCGACGCGACCACCGCGAAGCCACGGCCGTGCTCACCCGCCCGCGCCGCCTCGATCGCCGCGTTCAGCGCCAGCAGGTTGGTCTGGTCCGCCAGGTCATCGATCACATCGAGGATCCGGCCGATCTCGTGGCTCTTCTCCCCCAGCGACAGCGCCCGCGACGCGATCTGCTCCACCCGGTACGGAGATCTGGTCCATCGAGTCCACGCTCGCGCCGACCGCCTCGCGGCCCTGCTCGGCGTAACGCAGCGTCTCCGCCGCGTACCGGGCGACCGCCTCCGCCGTGTCCGCGATCTGCGCCGCCGTCGCCGCCAGCTCCTCGATCGTCGACGTCGTCTCGGTCACGGCGCTGGACTGCTCCGTCGCCGACACCGCGTGCTCCTCCGCCGTCGCCAGCAGCTCCCCGGCGCTCGCGCGATCTGCTCACCACCCGAGCGGATCTGCGCGACGAGCTGGCGCAGGTTGCCCAGCGTGTGGCTGAACGACGACGAGAGCATCGAGATCGGGCGCGCGTAGTCGCGCTCGCCCGGCGTCAGCTCGTCGGCCTTGCTCACCAGGTCGACCGCGAGGTCGCCGCGGGCGGCTTGCTCGAGCAGCTGGGAGAGGTCGGAGACCCGCGAGTGCAGGATGTCCCGCTCGGCCTTCGCCTCCTTGCGCATCTTCCACACCGCGCTGGACAGACTCGAGTTGAACCACGCGGCGGCCGGGAAGATCGGCGCCACGATGACCAGGGCACCCAGCGCGTCCTTGTCCAGCTCGCCGGCGAACGCCGTCGCGCCGACGACGCCGAGGGACGCGACGACGCCGAAGGTGATCGACTGCGCCGTCTTCATCGACACCGCGGCGAACAGCACGATCGGCAGGTAGAGCAGCCAGAAGGGGCCCTTCACGCCGCCGGTGAAGCCGAGGTTGGCGGTGATGAACATGACGTCACCAGCGAGCAGCACGATGCGCCACGCGTTGATGTGCCGCTGCACCGAGGGGACCTGAGCCTGGAGAGCGGGCAGGAGGGTGAGGAAGACCGCGTTGACCGCGCCGAAGCCGGCGCAGACGTAGACCGCGGAGAGGTTGACCTCCACCTGGCCACCGAGCCGGTCGATCACCGTTGCCGCGACGACCGCCAGGACCAGCGAGCCCCACGTCGCGACCGCGGCGACGCGGGCGAGTCTCTTCGAGAAGTCCACTTCTAGTGCGCGCCCTTCATCCAGTGCGTCGTACGGCGCCGAAGCGGTGCCGCAGTGCGAAGACCGCTCCGGCGTCGATGACGCCGACCGGCCCTTCCGAGTCGGTGATCTGCCCCTCGAGCAGCGCGCCGGCTTCCGCGGGGAGCGTGAGCAGTGGCGGCTCGAGCTCGTCCGGGTCGACCGTGAGAACACCTTCGACGCGCTCCGCGATCAGCCCTACCGACACCGGCGGACGCGTGAGCACGACCAGCCGGCTGGTGCCGTCGCCCCGGCCAGCCTGACTCGTCAGCCCGAGCAGCACGTGCAGGTCCAGCACGCCGAGGATTCGGCCCCGCCAGTTGGCGACCCCCGCCACCCAGCTCGGGGTGCCGGGCACGCGGGTGAGCCCCGGCATCCGGCCGACCTCCGCCACCACGTCCATGGGCAGCGCGAAGCGGCCTCCGCCCAGGCGGACGACGACATGGCTCATGCGAGGTGCATCGGCATCTGGGGGCGAGGCTTGAACCCGAGCCGAGCGCGCGCTGGGCCAGATGGCTCAGCCCGCGAGGTCGTCATCGGCCAGGTCGTCGGCGGGTACGGCGGGACGCGGGGCCGGGCGACGGCCGATCGCGACCGCCCACGCCATCGCCCCGAGGAGGAGGAACGCGAGCGAGGCCGCCTCGTTGGTGAGCACGACGTCGCCCTCGCGTTGGCCGCTCGCCAGGCCCAGGGCGACCACGAGCCACACGACGGCCGGTACGACGGCCCCCGACGTCGACCCGGTGAGCCGACGGCCGAGTGCCCCGAGCCCGACGTTGCCGACGACCGCGATGACGACGCCGAGCGAGACCCACGTGATCGGCGTGGTCGGCACCAGGAAAGCGCCGAACACCGCGAACAGGAACGCGAGGAACGCCACCATCGTCAAGGCGGCGAGCCTGCTCGCCCGGCTCAGCGACACGGCCGCCCTACAGCCCCGAGAACAGGTCGTCCTCGCGGCCGTCGGGACCGACGGCAGGCCCCCGCTCACCGCGGAGGAGGATGAAGTGCTCGACGCCGAACGCCTGCTGCGCGACATTGTCGGCGAGCGCGAAGAACGGCCCGTCGACCGAGATCTGCGTGCGGTGCGCGCGCATCGCCTCGGTCTTGCGCCGGTAGTCCTCGTCCGAGCCACGGACCTCGGTGGTGACAACGGCGTCCTCGACGCCGAACGGCAGGTCGTCGACCGACTCGACGCCGGCGAAGAAGCCGGGCTCGGCGCTGTTCCTGAACGCCTCGATGCCCGCCTGCAGCAGCGACTTGGGCACAGCGCCGGCGTACACCTTGCTCACCGTCCACGGCTCGCCGAGGCCCGGGTACGCCGAGGCGTCGGCAGCGGCGTCGACGGCGCGCATCGTCACCCGGTGCGCCTGGATGTGGTCCGGGTGACCGTAGCCGCCGTTGTCGTCGTAGGTGACGACGACCTGCGGGCGGATCTCGCGGATCACCGAGACGAGCTCGCCGGTCGCGACGTCGAGGTCAGCGCGCCAGAAGCAGTCCGGCCGGTCGTTCTCGGGTGTGCCCATCATCCCGCTGTCGGTGTGGGTGCCGAGGAAGCGGTGATCCGCCACGCCGAGCGCCGCGCACGCCGCAGCCAGCTCTCGTTCGCGCTCTGCCCCAAGGGCTGCGCCGGTGCCGAGGTGAGCCATGTCGGCGACGACGATCTCGCCCTGCTCGCCTCGGGTGCAGGTGACGAGCGTGATGTGCACCCCCGCGGCGGCGTACCGGGCCATCGTCACGCCGGTGCCGATCGACTCGTCGTCGGGGTGGGCGTGCACGAGGAGCAGGCGGCGGTCGGCGGAGGGCATGACCGCAGATCCTATGTGGCGGATGCCCCGCTCGAGGGCGCGAACTCCTGGCTCAGCACCCGCAGCCGCTCGCCCTCGGGGAGCGGCGCCATCCGGCTCCGGAAGTCGACCGGGCCGACCTGCCAGACCGCGAACACCTCGGCGAAGTCGCCGGCCGGGGTCTCGAAGTCGCTGCAGCCGTTGCAGCCGGACCACCGCGTCATCCGGTCGATGCCGCGCAGCTCGAGCCATCGGTTGTGCGACTCGCGCGTGCTGTTGGTGAAGTCGTAGGCGTGGCCGATCTCGTGCGCGATCGTGAACGCGAGCGCCCGCAGCGACTGGTTGCGCCGCACGAAGATGTAGATGTGCTTCTCCGGCTCATAGGCGAGCCCGAGCAGCCCGGGCCGGGCCTCGTGGAAGCTGATGTCCCAGCCGAGATCACGCCAGGGGTAGGAGATCAGCGCCAGCGCGGTGTAGCCGCGCCGTGCCTCCCACCCGGGGCGGTACTCGCCGGCCCGCGAACGTGACGCGGCGCGCGCGCGGCTGGTCGGCCCCTGCACTGCCGGTTGCGCCGCCGGCGCGACCGGGGCGACCCGAGCCTTCGTCGTGACCGTCGCGACCGGTCCCGGCGGCGGCAGCAGGACCGACTCGGCGCCGGACAGTGAAGGTCGCTGTTCCGTCAGGATCGCGGGCATCCGGGACGCGACCGCGGACTCGCCCGAAGGCGGACCCGGCAGGGCCGCGACGGGGAGCGACAAGGTCAGCAGGACGAGCGCGGGGACGAACAGGCGGCGTGCCGTTGTCTGGGGCAGCAACCGATGGCCTCTCGGAGCACTGACAAGGGGGATGGCACCTGTCTACAGGCCGACAAGAGGTGTGGATAGGTCCAAAAGGTCGAAACCGGACGCGGCCGTTGGCCAACGGGACGAATCAGGCGCGGGAGCCGAAGTCCCACTCAGGGAGGGCGTCGACCGCCCGGTCGGCGAAGTCACGCAGCAGCTGCGCCGTGCGACGGTCACGCGAGCGGTGCTCCTGGGCGTCTGACGTCGCACCGGCCAGGCCGAGCGGGCCGAGCGGCTCGGTCAGCACACAGGCCAGCTGGCTGGGGAGCTGGGCGAGCAGGGCGCGGCGGTGCTCGTCAGCCCCCTCGGGGCGCGTGAGGGTCGACACCTCCTCGACGTGCCCGTCGACCGGGTCGGCGTCTCGCGTGCTTCTGGCCATCGGTCCTCGCTCTGCCACGCGCCAGCTGGATGGCGCATCACCGAACACATCGACCCGAACCGGGCCGGCATTGATGCGCCGAACGGGGGATTCGGCGGCAGCCGCCCGCCCTACTCCGCGGAATCGATGTCGAACCCCGCCCACACCACCTTGCCCTCGGATCCGGTGCGGGAGCCGGTGTCCGACGCGAGCTGCTCGACAATGGCCATGCCGCGGCCGGACTCGTCCTCGGGACGCGCGTCGAGGGCCCTCGGGCGCTGCGTGCTCCCGTCGCCGACGGCGATGCTCACCCGGCCACGCGAGCGCCGTACCGTCATGCGCAACGGCGGCTTGCCGTGCTTGAACCCATTCGTGACCAGCTCGGACGTGGCGAGGAGCATCGGCTCCACGAGCGCGGGCAGACGCCAGCCGGTCAGCAGGCGGCGCACCGTCCGCCGGGCGACCATCGGGGCGGTGGCGTCGTCGGGCAGGGGCACGCGCACGCGAGTCTGGGGGTCCGGCGCACGGGAAGTCACTCCGACGTCGTGCCCCCGTGCCGTCGGCACGTAACCCTCGACGCGGTGTGGTACGAGGGTCTGTCCTCGTCGCCGAAGCGACCGCCTCGCAGAGATTCGCGCCCCTGTCGGCCCGCTGACAGTCCCCACCGGGTGATCTTGAGAACCTGTCGCGATGTCCGGCATGTCGCGCTAGCGTGCATTCGCGCGCTCTGCGCTGCGCCGGCCGGAGGCAAGGGGGACCGGATGAGCGCGACTGGCACGGTCACCGTGCTCTTCACCGACCTGGTCGGCTCGACCGAGCTGGCCGCACGGCTCGGCCGCGAGGCTGCGGAGGAGCATCGACGCAAGCACTTCGCGCTGCTCGCGGACGCCGCCGCCGAAGCCGGCGGCACGATCGTGAAGAACCTCGGCGACGGCCTGATGGTCGTGTTCCACAGCGTCACGGCGGCGCTCGCCGCCGCAGTGGGGATGCAGCAGCGGACGCACCTGTCGGGCAGTCGCTCGGACTCCCCCGACCTGATCCGGGTGGGCATCAGCGTCGGCGAGGCGACGACGGAGGACGGCGACTGGTTCGGACCGCCGGTAGTCGAGGCGGCCCGCCTGTGCGCCGTTGCCCGCGGCGGCCAGGTCCTCGCGACGCACACGGTCGCGCTGCTCTCCTCCGGCGCGCCGTTCACGCTCATCCCGGCGGGCGCGTTCGATCTGAAAGGCATCGGCGACGGGGTGCCGGCGTACGAGCTGGCGTGGGAGCCGATGTCGGCCGAGGCCGCCGGAGCGACCCCGCTCCCGCCGAAGCTGGTCGCGACGTCGAGCTCGCGGTTCTTCGGGCGGTCCGCGGAGTCCGAGCAGCTCGAGCGGGCGTGGAAGGCGGCGTCGAACGGCGAGCAGCAGCTGGTGCTGATCAGCGGAGAGCCGGGCATGGGCAAGACGCGGCTCGCGACCGAGGTCGCGATGCGCGCGCACGCCGCCGGGGCGACGGTTCTCTACGGGCGCTGCGACCAGGAGCTCGGCGTGCCGTACCAGCCGTTCGTCGAGGCGCTCAGCCACTACGTCGAGGTCGGCCCGGCAGAGGTCCTCGACGCGCACGTCGCCGCGCATGGAGACCTGCTCGAGCCGCTCGCGCCGCGACTGCGACAACGGGTGTCTGCGCAGCGGACGACGGCACGCACCGACCCCGAGACCGAGCGCTACCTGCTCTTCGCGGCGGCCCGCGCGCTGCTCGTCGACGCCGCGCGGCACGCGCCTGTGGTGCTGTTCGTCGATGACCTGCACTGGGCGGACAAGCCGACCGTGCTGCTGTTGCGGCACATCGCGACGCTGATGGAGCCGACGGCTCTGCTCGTGATCGGGACCTACCGCAGCACCGACGTGTCCCGGACGCATCCGCTGGTCGAGGTGCTCACCGACCTGCGCCGCGAAGGCGGCGCGCAGCGGATCGAGCTCGACGGCCTCGACGGCCTGTCGGTCGTCTCGCTCTTCGAGGCGGCGGCCGGGCACGAGATGGACGAGTCGGGCGTGGCGCTCGCGATGGAGGTGCGCAGGGAGACCGGTGGCAGCCCGTTCTTCGTCAAGGAGATCCTGCGTCACCTCACCGAGTCGAAGGCGCTGTTCCAGCAGGACGGCCGGTGGATCTACCGCGGCGACGTGACCTCCCTCGGGATCCCGCAGAGCGTGCGCGAGGTCGTCGAGCACCGCGTCGACCGGCTCGGCCCGTTGGCGACGAAGGCACTCAGCGCAGCCAGCGTGGTCGGGCACGAGTTCGACCTCGACCTGGTCGCCGCGGTCATCGACGCCGACGAGGACGACCTGCTCGACGCCTTCGACGCGGCGGCGCTGGCGTCGGTGATCCGGGAGAGCGTCGACACTCCCGGACGTTTCAGCTTCGCGCACGCGCTGATCCAGCACACGCTGTACGACGAGCTCGGCGCGACGCGTCGGGCGCGGATCCACCGCCGGGTCGCCGAGTCACTCGAGCGGATGTGCGGCGACGATCCGGGCGACCGGCTGGGCGAGCTCGCGCGGCACTGGATCAAGGCGACCGGAGTGGCCGCGGTCGACACGGCGGTGCACTACGCGCGGCGCACCGGCGAGCAGGCGCTCGCGCGGCTCGCTCCCAACGAGGCGGCCCGCTGGTTCGCCGAGGCACTGGAGATGGTCGACGCCGCCGAGGTCGACGACGTCGGCCGGCGATGCGCGCTGCTCGTGCAGCTCGGCGACGCCCAGCGGCAGGCCGGCGACCCGGCGTACCGCGAGACTCTGCTCAGCGCTACAGCGCTCTCACGCGACTGCGGCGATCCCGACTTGATGGTCCGCGCCGCGCTTGCGAACAACCGCGGCTTCGTGAGCAGCAACGGGGAGGTCGACCACGAGCGCGTCGCGGCAATCGAGGCGGCGCTCGCGGTGCAGTCGACGGAGGACAGCGTCGAACGCGCCCGGCTGCTGATGACGCTGGCTGCGGAGCTGACGTACGCCGGCGACTGGGACCGCCGCCGGGGCCTGACCGACGAGTCGCTCGCGATGGCCCAACGGGTCGGCGACCCGACGACGCTGGCCTACGCACTGACTGCCCGGTACACGGTGATCAACGTGCCCCACACGCTGGAGGAGCGTCTCGTCGAGACCGCCGAGAACCTCGAGCTGACGCAGTCCCTCGGCGACCCGGTCGCGCGGTTCTGGGCGCTGAACTTCCGGGCGAGCGCGGCGCTGGAGGCGGTCGACCTCGCGGAGGTGGATCGGTGCACGACGGAGGCGGTGCAGCTCGCCCATGGACTCGGCCAGCCGTTCCTGCGCTGGGTCGCCACGTGGGCGCAGTCCTGGCGGGCACTGCTCGCCGGCGACATCGACCAGGCCGAGGCGCTCGCGGACGCCGCAGCGGTGATCGCCAACGAGAGCGGGCAGCCCAACGCGCTGGCGATCTACGCCGGGCAGCTCTTCGCCGTACGCCGTGACCAAGGGCGGCTCGACGAGCTCGAGCCGCTGATCGAGGCGACGGTCGAGGACAACCCGGGCCTGCCCGGATTCCGGGCCGCTCTGCTGGCGATGTACTGCGACCTCGACCGGCACGACGAGGCTCGCCCGATCTTCCAGCAGGAGGTCGACCGCGGCTTCGCGGACCTGATGTACGACCCGGTCTGGTCCACCGGGCTGTCGCTCTTCGCCGACGTGTGCGGCGCGCTGCGCCACCACGACGGCGCGGGCATCCTCTACGAGCGGCTGGCGCCGTACGCCGGGCAGATCATCACCAACACCGCAACCGTGAACGGCGCGGTCGACCGTTTCCTCGGGATCCTGGCCGGGATCGTCGGGCGATACGACGTCGCGGAGCAGCACTTCATCGAGGCCGGCCGGATGCACGAGGCGATCGACGCCCCGACCTGGCTAGCGCGAACGCGGTACGACTGGGCGGGGATGCTGCTCAGTCGCGGCGAGCCGGGCGACGACCAGCGGGCGGCGGGTCTGCTGGAGGCGGCCCGGCAGACTGCGCGCGACCTCGGGATGCCCGGGCTCGAGCGTCGGGCGGCGGCGCTGCTGCGCTGACTCGCCTCAGTAGTCGGAGCGGTAGTTCGACTCCAGCACCCAGGTGCTGCGTTCCTCCCGCAGCGTGATGACGTCGCGTGCGCCGTTGCGCACGCCGGGGCCGAAGCTGATGCTCGGCCACAGCAGCGGCGTCCCGTCGACCGGGCCGACGCCGGACACCCGGAGCGCCTGGAAGGCGGCACGGAACCGGTTCTGGCCGAGGTCTCGGCCGGCCGCGAGCAGGGCGGCGGCGACCACCTGCTGCGACCCCCATGCGGCCAGCCCGATGTCGATCGCAGGATCGGCGTAGAACCGCTGGTAGGTCTCGCGGTAGGTCTGAGTCCGCACGTCGGACATCGGCGGCCACGGTGCGAAGCCGTGGGCGCCGGCGAGACCACCGGTGGGTGTGCCCTGGATGGTGAGGTCGAACGTCCAGGCCACCGAGCTGCTCATCCACGTCGGGTGGTAGCCGACTGCCTGCGCCTGGTTGACGAGCTTGATCACGACGGTCGGCGTCATGTAGAGCCAGACAGCGGCGGCGCCGGCGCTCTGCAGCTGGCGGACGACGCCGGAGAAGTCACTGGCGTTGGGATCGATCGCCACCCGTGCGACCACCGCGGCGCCGGCGCCACGGGCATGCCGGGCGAACTCGTCGATCGCGGGGATGACGCCGACCTCGTTCTCGTAGACCGCCGCGACATTGGTCTGGTGCAGCGCGTGAGCGAGGTAGCGCGCGATCAGCCCACCCTGGACCTGCTGGTCGAGGTTGATGCTGAAGTTCCACTGACTGCGGGGGTCGATCCCGGGCGGCTGGTTGAGCGCGATCACCGGAAAGTCGCGCTGCTCCAGGTAGTCGATGATCGCCTTGGTGACGCCGATCCGCTCGAGCGTGATGGCGGCGAAGTAGCCGTCGTCGATGACCTGCTGCGCCTTCTCCCGCGCCACCTGCTCGTTGGACGTGGTGTCGAAGACGGTGGACGTGATCTGGCGGCCGAGGATGCCGCCCTTGGTCTCGTTGACGAAGCGCCAGTAGGCCTGGATCGCCTGGTCGAGCTGCGGCGGCACCGGGGCGGCACCGGTCTTCGGGATCAGCCAGGCGATCTTGATCGACGTGGCGGTGACTCCGCGACGGCTGCCCGCCGGCACGCTCGCCGGCGAGGGCGAGCCGGACCGGGGGCTCGACGGCGCGGCAGCGGGAGAAGGCCCGCGGCGCGCTGACCCCGCCGTGAACGCCGCCGCGGCGCCCGGCGTCGACATCGACGTAGACCCCGGCGTACGGCGGAGCGGGCCTGACGTCGGTGAGATCGACGACACGCTCGCCGCTCCGGACGGGGTGGACATGTCGTACGTCGACTCGACGATCGGCAGGCCGGTGGCGTCGTACGCCCTCGCGCTACTGGGGTCGAACCGAGCGCTGCAGCCTGATGCGGCCAGGGCGGCGGTCAGGACGAGGGCGGGAAGGCGGCGCGACTGCATGCCCCTACGGTGCCGAGCGCGTGGACGAGGCGCAACGCCTCGCGGGTGTCAGACTCCCGACACCCGTCCGATCACGACGTGCCGGCCCACGGCGTCGGGTCGGCGCCTCCGATCTGGGCGATGAACTCGTCGAGGTACCACCGGCGGTAGGCGACCAGGTCCGGGGGCGTCGCCAGCGTGAGCTGGTGCTCCCCGGCGCGGCAGAACTCGTCGGCCTCGTCGAGCATCGCGCCGAGCTGCCCGGACGCGTCCGCGGCGTGCCGCGGGATGGTGAACACGATCTCGTCGAGGAAGGGCTCACCGGCAGCGATCGCCTGCTCGATCCGGTTCTCCTGCTCTTCGTTGAGCCCGCCGTAGCGGCTGGTGAGCACCTGGACCAGCTCGAGCAGCCGCCGCGGCACTCCGCTCGGCGCGTCGGTCGGCTGGTCAGCGATCAGGCGGAACTCGCGCATGAGCTCCTCGGTGTGCTGCTGAGCCCGGTGGTGCAGACCCAGTGGCAGGCGACGGAGGCGAACCTCGACGATGGTGTTGGGGCTCACGCGACCCGTCGCAGCGCTGACGCCTCGCCCGGAGCGCGATCCCGACCGCCGCGCTGCTCGCCGACGTCCATGACGTCGTCAGCGGAGAGGAACGCGTCCAGGTCGATCTCCGCGTCGTCGTCCCCGAGCTCGGCGACGAGCTCGCACCAGATGTGCTTGCCCTCCGCGTCGTGCTGGACGCCCCAGGCCCGGGCGAGGGTCGCGACCAGGGTCAGCCCTCGGCCGGTGGTCGCGTCCTGGCCGTAGTGCCGCTGCCGGGGCGCGCGCGCGCTCTGGTCCCGGACCTCGATCCGCAGCACGTCCTCGGCGTACGAGAGGACGACGCTGAAGTCGGTCGCGGCATGCAGCACGGCATTGGTGGCGAGCTCGCTCACGACCTGCTGCGCGGTCCACACCAGGCCGTCGGCGGACCACTGCGACAGGGTGTCGGCGGTGAACCGCCGGGCAGCCGAGACGCTCTCGGACGCCGGGGCGAACGTCAGCTCCGCGAGTCGCATCCGCGCATCGTAGGACACCGCGTGTCCCACGGGACGCTACTTGAGTCGAGTCCCGCCGACGAGGGTGCCGATGACGCCCTCGTTGTCCGCGATGCTCTCCGTGCCGGTCTCCTCGCACTCCTTCGCGCAGGCGTCGACGTACGCCGCCCAGGGGTGGCCGTCGGGTGCGATCTCGACGTCGATGAAGTCGAGGACGCGACCGCATCGGCCGGGGCCGCAGGCGCCGGCCTTGAACGGCTCACGGGGGTCGTTGACGGTCGCGGTGTAGAAGACCGGGCTGCGGCCGAGGATGCCGAAGCCCTCCGCGAGGTAGCCGTTCCAGCGGTCGGCCTCGTCGCTGGTGGTGCCGTAGTAGGCGAGCGCGACGTTGCCGGGCTTGCCGACCTGGAGGGTGGCGAGGTTGGTGGCCTTCACGCCGGCCGGGGCGACCATGATCGGCGTGCTCCACGACTCTCCCCCGTCGCGCGAGGTGACGAGGTAGGGCAGGCGGTCCTCGGAGCTGACGAAGAGGTAGTAGAGCGTGCCGTTCTCGTCGATAGCGACGCTCGGGTCGCCGCCGGAGTCGGATGGCAGGTCGGCCACCTCGACCGTCGTCCAGGTGTTGCCCTCGTCGCGGCTGATGCCCAGCGTCGGCCGGCCGCAGGAGCCGAGCGGGATGAAGACCACTCCCTCCGCGTCGGTGATGCCGTGGCCGTTGAGCCCCCCGCAGGTCGGGCCGGTGAGGTCGGTCGTGGTCATGAAGGACAGGCCGCCATTGATCGACTTGTTGCACTTCGTCACGGCCGGGTGGTTGAAGCAGTAGTAGACGACGTTGGGGTAGCCGATCGTCGTGCTGGTGGCCGGCGGCCCGGCGAAGAGCGTCTGGTGGTCGTTGACCGGCTCGCCGCAGGCCAGCGGGTTGGTGATCCACGACAGGCCCTCGTTGTCCGAGAGCGACAGGATCGCGCACGCGACAGTCAGGTCGATGTTGAAGATCCGGCTGGTCCGCTGGTCGACGTAGATGTAGGGGTCCATCGACAGCACGTGCGGGCTCAGCGCGCCGACGCCGGGGGTGCGGTCCTCCCAGGTCTTGCCCTTGTCCGGGCTGGCGAAGACGACCCGGCCGCCCGGGGCGACGGTGGAGATCGCCTCGGTCGAGCCGGCGCAGGACGTCACGCAGCCGTCGCTGGAGGTCACGAAGACGGTGCCGGACTTGGTGAGTCCGAGCGTCGGCTCGCCGGTGCCGTGCTTGAGGTTGAACATCCGCGGCTCGGGGGCGTTGCGCGCCGCGACCCGCCGGCCGCCGGGGCCGTGCGCGGCAGCCTTGCGCGAGTTGTCAGCGAGGCCGGGCGCCGAGATCGCGGTGACGATGAGCGCGATGATCGCGATCGCCGGGCGCATGCGTCGGGTACGACGGGCGGCTGCTGCGGTCACGGGAGTTCCTCCGAGGTTCGGCTGGGTCTCCCGGACTCGTTCGGCCTCTGCGGCGCGATCCCTGCCCGGAGGTCCACCTGAACGGCCATCCGGCGGCGCTGCTTGGGCCGATCGGAGCACGGCCGTCGTACCCGACTGCCGATGGCGAGTTCGGCCGGAAGCGGGTCTGCCGGGGGGTGGTGATGACCCGATCTACCTAGAGCACATCACCCCCAGTGATTGGACCCACGCCTTGTACACGATCGACACGGTCGCCGGCCCCATCACCGTCGCGAGCGAAGTGCTCGCCGCGGCGCTGTGCGAGCTGTACGCCCCGGCCCGGCGCAACGAGGTCGACCTGCTGGCCGCGCTCGGCATCGACCTCGAGTCGGACACCTTCGAGAGCACGGCCGTCCTCGTCGCGTAGCCCTCTCGGCTTCGTCCCTCGCTCGACTCCGGCGTACATCGCCGTTTCGAGCCATTTCCCCGCCATACGCCGGAGTCGAGTGACTCCCCCGGCGATGCCGCAGTGGCCTAGCGTGCGATCCATGAGATCACCGCGCTCTCCTCTCCTCCTCGCCGTCCTCGCGTCTGCGCTGGTGTCGCCGATCGCGTCGCGGGTGGCGGCGGCGGCGGAGGTGGTGGTCTTCACCGAGGCCGACGCGGGACGGACGGTGCACGTCACCCGGGGCGACGCGTTCCGGGTGCGCCTCACACCTGACCCCGGGGCGCGGTGGGGCCAGCCGCAGGTGAGCGGCGAGGACATCGGCGTACTGCTGGCCGGGCTGCAGCTCGACGGGACGGTCACCGACGGGTTCTTCCAGGCCAGGTCGGCGTCGACGAACACCATCACGCTCGCGTCTGACCTGCCGTGCGCGCACAGCAATCCGCAGTGCCTCTCCCCGACCGCGTCCTTCGAGATGACCGTCGTGGTCGACGACGGTCCACGACCGGAGCAGTACCCGGCGCCGCCGGAGCTGCCGGACGCCGCGGTGCCGGACGCGATCGACGTGGACCGCAGCAACGCCGACGGCGTCTTCACGCTCGAAGAGGGTCAGCGGCTGTCGGTGCGGCTCGACTACGCCCACCAGGTCGTCGCGCCGGGGATGTACTTCGTCGAGAAGTCCTACCTCGACCGCACGACGACCCACGTCGTGCTGCGCGCCATGCAGACGTCGGGGCTGCTCGATGTGGACGCGTACGGCGTACCCGACTGCATCCACGACGAGCCGATGTGCGTCGCGTCGGTGCTGCGGCTGCCCTGGCACGTCGCTGTCGGCACGCCGGGCTCAACGCCGCGCGGTGTTGCGGTGACGCTGGACCACTCGACGGTGACGGCCGGCAACTCCCCCGTCGTCACTGCCCGACTGACGACCGACGACGGCTCCCCGGCGTACGGCGGGGTGGACCTCTACGAGAAGACGTACGGCGAGAGCTCGTACCGGCGCATCGGCATGGCCGCCACCGAAGCCGACGGGACGATCGCGAACGTGGTGCGGCCGACGGTGCAGACGGCGTACGTCGCGGTGGTGCACACCACGCGCGGGCGGACGGCGAGCGCGGCATCGGTCGTCCGAGTGCACTCGCGGATCACCGTGCGATCACCGGCGCCGGGTGCCTCGGTCGCGCAGCGCACGACGTTCGTCGGGTCGACGTACCCGGTGCTGCCCGGCGTCGAGATCGGGCTGGCGGTGGTGCGCGGCGGGAGCTACACCTTCCTCGGGAAGAGCGTGACGTCGTCGACGGGTGAGTGGACGCTGCCGGCGACGATGCCGACGGGGACGGCGACGTACGTCGTCTACACGTCGGCGCACTCCGGGACGGCGTACGGCTCGAAGTCACTGACCCTGTCGGTGCGCTAGCGGAGCGTCCCGCTCATGACGATCACGCGCACGACCCGCCGGTCTGCTGTTGAGATCGCGTCGTCCGGGTAGGGACACCCGCATGTCGCTGTCCACGAGCTCGACCCGACCTACGCTGCGCACCCTGGCCGACCGGGTCTTCCGCAACCCGGAGACCGGCGAGCTGGTGCTCTGGCAGACGCCGAATCCACCGCTGATCGTCTTCCTCCTCGCGACGGCGGTGCGGCTGCTGCTGCACCCCGACGGCGGCGTCGGCACGGCGGTGTCGGTGGTGGCCGGGCTGGCGTTGGCGTGGTGGGCGGTTGACGAGGTGGCCCGCGGCGACAGCCTCTTCCGGCGCATCCTCGGCGCCGTCGTCCTCATCGGCATGGTCGTCACCCGGCTGCTCTGAGCCTCAATCACGTTGTCGGGCTCGGCTCGCGCGGCTAGCGTCGCGGCCCCGTGAGCCGCCTCGTCGAGATCGTCGCCCCGAGCCGTCTCGGTCCTGGGTTCCGGCGGCTGCTCGCGTCGTCGTGGGTGTCGAACCTCGGTGACGGCGTCGCGCTGGCGGCCGGTCCGCTGCTCGTCGCGTCGCAGACCCGCGACCCGCTGCTGGTCGCGATGGCGGTGCTGCTCCAGCAGCTGCCGTGGCTCGTGTTCGGCCTGTACGCCGGCGCGCTCGCCGACCGGGCGAACCGCAAGGTGATCGTCGTCACGGTCGACCTAGTCCGCGCGGCGGTGCTGGTCGTGCTCTGCGCCTCGATCGCGACCGGAGTCGTGTCGATCGCCGTCGTACTCGGCGCGCTGTTCCTCATGGGCACGGCGGAGGTGTTCGCGGACAGCACGTCGAGCACTCTGCTGCCGATGCTGGTCGAGCGCGAGGACCTCGCGCTGGGCACCGCGCGGCTGCAGACCGGGGTGCTGACGCTCAACCAGCTGGCCGGCCCGCCGATCGGCGCGGCGATGTTCGCGGCCGGGATGGCCTGGCCGTTCGCGGTGCAGGCGGTGCTGGTCAGCCTCGGCGCGCTGCTCGTGTCGCGCATCGCGCTGCCCGGCCACGGCCGCGAGGTGCTGACAGGGCATCCGGTGCGCGCCGACATCGCCGAGGGCTTCCAGTGGGTCCGGCACAACGCCGCGGTGCGCACGCTCGTGCTGACGATCTTCACCTTCAACATCACGTTCGGCGCGGCGTGGTCGGTGCTGGTCCTCTACGCGAGAGAACGGCTCGGGATGGGCGAGATCGGATACGGGCTGCTCACGACCGTGTCGGCGCTCGGCGGGCTGGCCGGCACGGCGTCGTACGGGTGGATCACCCGGCGCGTCAGCCTCGGCGACGTCATGCGGATCGGCCTGATCGTCGAGACGCTCACGCACCTGTCACTGGCGCTGACGACACAGCCGGCCGTCGCGATGGGGATCTTCTTCGTCTTCGGAGCGCACGCGTTCATCTGGGGCACCACGTCGATCGCCGTACGGCAGCGCGCGGTGCCGATCGACCTGCAGGGCCGGGTGGGCAGCGTCAACGGCATCGGCGTGTACGGCGGGCTCGTCCTGGGGGCGGCGGTCGGCGGCGCGATCGCGCGGCGGTGGGGCGTGACCGCGCCGTTCTGGTTCGCCTTCGTCGGGTCGGCCGTCTTCGTCGTCGTCATCTGGCGCCAGCTCGCGCACATCGCCCACGACGACGACACCGTCCCGGCGCTCGATCAGCCTGCCGGGGAGGTCGCGACGTAGGCCGCGGGATTGGTGAAGCTGCCCGGCGCGCACGTCGACCCGAGACAGCGGCGCCCGTCAGCCCTTGATCGAGCCGGTTCGCTTCTGCCCCGGGACGTGGGCGATGCAGGTCACCCCGTGGTCGTCCTGCGCCCAGGACCCAGGGGTCGGCGCCAGGTAGAAGAGGGATATCGCGTCGTCGGCTTCGGCGGCCGGACCCGCGTACGCCGCGAACCGCTCGAGGCACCCGCTCTCGGCGTCCGCGTTCGCGTTGTCCTGACCGGGGTAGTCGCCGGCTGGCAGCTCGAACGTCGCGAAGACCTCGCCTTCGTGCGGCTCGGCGCACGGCACCCCGGGCAGCTGGGTGGTCACCGCGTTGTCGACGAGCCCGTTGACGCAGTCGCCCACTCGGAAGTCGAACGCGGACACGTCGCCGCCCGCGACGATCTCGCCGGTCTCCGCGCGGTCAGCCCGGTTCGCGTAGGAGACGGCCACGGCGGCGCCGATGCCCACCGCCCAGATCGCGGAGATCACCAGGCCGGCGATCGCCAGCCGCCGGCCCTTCTGCCCCGTCTTCTTCGTCTGGACCAGGCCGACGATGCCGAACGGGATGCTGAACACGATCGCGCCGAAGATGCTGAGCAGCAGGGACGCCCTCGCCGACCGGTTGGTGCCCTCCGGCGGGCCGGACGGTGTCGCGTCGAAGCCGGGAGCGGCGCCGAAGCCGGGAGCGCCGTACGCCGACGTCGGCGGTCCGTACGCCTGCGGGTCGAACGACTGCGCCGGGGCGCCGTACGAGCCTGCGGGTGTCTCGAGGGGCGCGAACTGCGACTCGGCCGGAGGCTCGGGCGCGGGTGATTCGTCGGGTAGAGACGCCGCGTGGGCGGCTTCCTCGGTCGGGTACGGCGTCGGATCCGGCCAGCGGTACCACTGGTCGTCTGACGCCAGGTAGACCATGCCGTCGGACAAGCCGAACTCGCTCATGCGCTCCCCCTGGTTGGACCCGTCCCGTTCTGGACGGCACTCCCCAGGTCGCACGACGTGCTGGCCACGCATAGCTGGGGTGTCGCGACACTACCGCCGGGCGGCGTCTCGCACTCCTTCGACGCCACCGACGAGTCCACCGCGACGTTCACCATCGGCGACGCGAGCTGCGTGACGCCGGTCAAGTAGCACCACGACGTACGACGAGGGCCGGTCGCCGCATCCGCGGTGACCGGCCCTCGTGCTGGGCGACTCAGCTCTACGGGACCACGACGAACTTCTTGCCCTGCAGCGGCCTCAGGACGTCGAAGTGGCGATGATCCAGCGTGAGGATGGCGCGAGTGTCGAAGCGCTTGGCGAGCACGACCAACGACGCATCGGTGACGCCGAGCTGCTGGTCGGCGTACTGCTCGACGATCTGCGCGCAGGTGACGATGTCGGCCGCCGTCAGGGTCGGCAGCTCGTAGGCGCCGGAGCCCAGCTCCCGGAGAACCGCCAGCTCGGCGCCGACGCCGAGCCGGGTGGCGAGGAGGTAGTCGAGCTCGGCGACGACGAACGGGGAGACGACCAACGGCTCCTCCGCCGACTCGACCGCAGCCTTGACCCGCTCGTGCGCCGGCTCGGCCGCGTTGTAGTACGCGAGCAACCCGCTCGTGTCAGCGATCACCGCGTGCCGAAGCCGTCCAGCAGCTCATCGACGTGCTCCGCGATCGCTGGCCCGTCGACGATGCCGGCCCTCGGGCTGGGCCGACTCAGGCTGGCCGCCAACGCGAGCCGGATGACCTCGGCCTCCGGTATCCCCCGGCGACGGGCTTCGCGCTCGACCCCCGCCTTCAGCTCGTCCGGCAGGTACAGCGTGGTCTTGACCGACATGCCACATATGGTACCACCGGTGGCACAGGGCGACGGGAGTGCTTCCTTGTGGAGGACGAGTCCGCGTGGTTCAGCGCTTGCGACGGTCCGCCCGGCGCAGCTCCTCTGGGACGTAGTCCTCCACGCGTAGGCGCCGGCGGTCCATGTATTGCATCGCCCGACCGCCGCGTGATCTGGGAAACCAGGATGACCCGCCCTTGTGCGAGGTGGGTGACTTGGCCACCAAGACCGCGAGCGCAAGCACGAGCGCACACCCGACGACGGCGCCGGCTACCGCGACCATGCTGCGGACCTTACGCGCGGCGATCTTCAATCCGAGCGGACCAGCGACAGCCGGAGCAAGATCCTGGCTTCCAGCGCTTCGTTCGACGCTCGCCGAAAGCCAGGATCTTGGTCACGGCCGGGGTTCGTCCCCGTTGCGCGCTGCGACTCCGCCGCTCGCCAGAGCTGGCGCGGGGCCCCTACACGTTGAAGCGGAACTCGACGACGTCGCCGTCCTGCATGACGTAGTCCTTGCCCTCCATACGCGCCTTGCCGACGGAGCGCGCGGCGACCGTCGAGCCGGCGGCGACCAGGTCGTCAAAGCTGATGACCTCCGCCTTGATGAAGCCGCGCTGGAAGTCGGTGTGGATCACACCGGCCGCCTCGGGCGCGGTCGCGCCCTTGCGGATCGTCCAGGCCCGCGTCTCCTTCGGCCCGGCCGTCAGGTACGTCTGGAGGCCGAGGGTGTCGAAGCCGATCCGCGCGAGCTGGTGCAGCCCGGACTCGTCCTGGCCCAGCGACTGCAGCAGCTCGAGCGCCTCGTCGTCGGGCAGCTCGATCAGCTCCATCTCGACCTTGGCGTCGAGGAAGACCGCCTCCGCGGGCGCGACCAGCGCGGCCAGCTCGGCGCGGAACGCCGCGTTGCCGAGCTCGTCCTCATCGAGGTTGAAGACGTACAAGAACGGCTTGGCCGTGAGCAGATGCAGGTCGCGCAGCAATTCGCGGTCGAGACCCGCAGCGAAGACGGTGCGTCCGGAGTCGAGTGCCTCCTGCGCGCGGCGTACCTCCTCGAGCTGGATCGCCGACTCCTTCTTGAGCCGCATCTCCTTCTCAAGCCGCGGGATGACCTTCTCGATGGTCTGCAGGTCGGCGAGGATCAGCTCGGTGTTGATCGTCTCGATGTCGTCGCGCGGGGAGACCTTGCCGTCGACGTGCACGACGTCGGGGTCCTCGAACGCGCGGATGACCTGGCAGATCGCGTCGCTGTCGCGGATGTTGGCGAGGAACTTGTTGCCGAGGCCGGCGCCCTCGCTCGCGCCCTTGACGATGCCGGCGATGTCGACGAAGTCGACTGTGGCCGGGATGACCTTCGCGGAGCCGAAGATCTCCGCGAGCTTGGCGAGCCGCTCATCCGGTACGCCGACGACGCCGACGTTCGGCTCGATGGTCGCGAACGGGTAGTTCGCCGCCAGCACGTTGTTCTTGGTCAGCGCGTTGAACAGCGTGCTCTTGCCGACGTTCGGCAGTCCGACGATCCCGATCGACAGGCCCATCAGCGCGCTCCCGATGACGCGACGGTCACGAGCTGGTGGAGTTCGCGGGCTATGACCCCGCAAATCCCGCCAGCAATGGCGGTACGCCGGGCGTCGTACGTCATCTAGGACTCCAGCTTCGCCTTGGCGCGCTTGCCCCGGTTCCGCTCGCGCTCGGACGCGTCGAGGATCACCTTGCGGATGCGCACCGTGGCCGGCGTCACCTCGACGCACTCGTCCTCGCGGCAGAACTCCAGCGCCTGCTCCAGGCGAGAGCTGCTTGTGCGGGATCAGCGGCACCAGCATGTCGGAGGAGGACTGGCGCATGTTGGTGAGCTTCTTCTCCTTGGTCGGGTTGACGTCCATGTCGTCCGACCGGGAGTTCTCGCCCACGATCATGCCCTCGTAGACCTCGGTGCCGGGGCCGACGAACATCGTGCCGCGCTCCTGCAGGTTGGCCAGCGCGAAGCCGGTCGTCGGGCCGGAGCGGTCGGCGACCAGCGAGCCGGACGGGCGGGTGCGGATCTCGCCGTGCCACGGCTCGTACCTCTCGTGGATGTGGTGCAGCAGCCCGGTGCCGCGGGTCTCGGTGAGGAACTCGGTGCGGAAGCCGATCAGCCCGCGGGCCGGGACGATGTACTCCATCCGGGTCCAGCCGGTGCCGTGGTCGACCATCTGCTCGAGGCGTCCCTTGCGCAGCGCCATCAGCTGGATGAGCACGCCCTGGTAGTCGCTCGGCGTGTCGATGGTGAGCCGCTCCATCGGCTCGTGGGTCTTGCCGTCGATCAGCCGGGTCACGACCTGCGGCTTGCCGACGGTGAGCTCGAAGCCCTCGCGGCGCATGACCTCGACGAGGATCGCGAGCTGCAGCTCGCCGCGGCCCTGGACCTCCCAGGTGTCGGGACGCTCGGTCGGCAGGACGCGGATCGAGACGTTGCCGACCAGCTCGCTTGTCGAGCCGGCCTTGACCTGGCGCGCCGTGAGCTTCTTGCCGCTCTTGCCGGCGAGCGGCGCGGTGTTGATGCCGATCGTCATCGAGATGCTCGGCTCGTCGATGGTGATGAGCGGCAGGGGACGCGGGTCCTCGGGGTCGGCCAGCGTCTCGCCGATGGTGATCTCCGGGATGCCGGCGATCGCGACGATGTCGCCCGGGCCGGCCTCGTCGATCGGCACCCGGGTCGAGCGCCTCGGTGCCGAGCAGCTCGGTGAGCTTGACGCGCTCGACGGTGCCGTCCTGCTTGCACCAGGCGACGGTCTGGCCCTTCTTGATCCAGCCGTTGTGGATGCGCAGCAGGGCGAGACGGCCGAGGTACGGCGAGCTGTCGAGGTTGGTGACGTGCGCCTGCAGCGGCATCGACTCGTCGTACACGGGGGCGGGGATGGTGTTCTTGATGACCTCGAACAGCGCGCTCGAGGTTGGCGCTCGTCCGGGCTCGTGCCGTCGGCCGGCCGGTTCAGCGACGCCTGCCCGGTCTTGGCCTGGCAGTAGACGATCGGGAACTCGATCTGCTCGGCCGTCGCGTCGAGGTCCATGAACAGCTCGTAGGTCTCGTCGACGACCTCGGCGATGCGCGCGTCGGACCGGTCGACCTTGTTGATGATGAGGATGACCGGCATGTTCTGCTGCGAGCGCCTTGCGCAGCACGAAGCGGGTCTGCGGCAGCGGGCCCTCGGACGCGTCGACCAGCAGCGCGACGCCGTCGACCATCGACAGGCCGCGCTCGACCTCACCGCCGAAGTCGGCGTGGCCCGGGGTGTCGATGATGTTGATGAGCAGGTCCTTGCGGCGCACCGCGGTGTTCTTCGCGAGGATCGTGATGCCCTTCTCGCGCTCGAGGTCCATCGAGTCCATGACGCGGTCGTTGATGCCGCCGTCGTCCTGATGTGTGCTGCGTGTAGGCCCGCTGACTGCAGCAGCATCGCGTCGACGAGCGTGGTCTTGCCGTGGTCGACGTGGGCGATGATCGCGACGTTGCGCAGGTCGTCGCGCGTGGGCATGCGGGAACTCCGAAAAGTTGAGGTCGGGGACGTCGCCGCAGCGGGCAACCGGCTGATTCTACCGGCTTTCTGGGCTCATCAGCGCACGCAGGGCCTCGACCACCGGCCGGTCGGTCGGAATCCACGGCACGTCGTCGAGCTCGGTGACCGTGAGCCAGCGCGCTTCGGAGTGCTCGGTCAGGCCCAGGTCACCCGTCACCACGCGGGCGACGTACACCCGCAGGGTCAGCTGCCCGTCGACGGTCGGCACGTCGTCGCCGAGACGCCCGCCGACCTCGAGGGTGAGGCCGAGCTCCTCCTCGCACTCGCGCACGAGCGCGCCGGTCTCGGACTCGCCGGCCTCGACCTTGCCGCCGGGGAACTCCCACATCCCGGCCAGCGCCGGAGGCGCGCTGCGGCAGGTCGCGAGCACCCGCTGGTACGGCGGGTCACCGGCGAGGATCGCCGCACCGACCACCACCTGGCGTCCGTCGTACGCGACCATGCAGGCAGTGTGCCGAAAGTGGCAGGCTTGGGCCCATGCCGACACTCCTGGACGAGAACCAGCTGCGTGACGCGCTCTCCGAGCTGCACTGCTGGGAGGGCCACCGCGAGACCGGGATCCAGTGCCATCGCGACCTGCCAAGCTTCCGGCACGCGATCCGCCTGGTCGACGCGGTCGCCGAGGTCGCGGAGGAGATGGACCACCACCCGAACATCGACATCCGGTTCCGGTCCGTGACGTTCGTGCTGTGCACGCACTCGTCGGGCGGGGTCACCGATCTCGACATCACGCTCGCGCGGCGCATCGACGGGCTGGTCGACGAGGTGTGCGCGGCCGACGAGAGCGCGGCCGCGGACGCATAGCGAGGCGGTCCTGGGGGCACGACGAGTGGTGACGCCCTGTCACAGGAGGAACCCGTGCCCACCGCCCTCACGCCCCAGCTCGTCGACAGCTCCCTCGCCGCCCTGACCGACTGGGCCGGCGACACGTCCTCGATCCACCGGACGATCCGGCTCGACTCGCCGTCGCAGGTGGTCGACCTGATCTCGCAGGTCGACGCGTCGGCGCAGTCGCTGAACCACCAGCCGTCCGTGGAGCGGGACGGGACTGCTGTCACCTTCACGCTGACCACCCATGACGTGGGTGGCGTGAGCGAGGTCGACATCTCCCTCGCGTCGCGCATCAACAACCTGGCCGGCCGTCTGGTTGGCGCGCCGCCGACGCCGGCGCCGAAGACCGCGGTCATCGACGAGGCCGAGGCCGCGCGGCTCGCCTCAGGTCCCGGCAACAACCACCTCCCGTCGATCGTGATCGACCACGCCGGTGAGACCGCGACCGGGCGCACCCGCCTGCGCGGCATCGGCCGTAAAGGCGCCGGCGCCGGCCCCGGCGCGATCGGGGTGAGCTCGGTCGGCAACGACGGCCAGGTGCGGCCGGGAGTCGCCGTACCGGATCGTCGCCCCGGCAAGCCCGAGCCGGGCGTCGAGGCCGAGCAGGAGCCCACGCGTCGCACTCGGTAGGTCCGTCTCGTCTGCGCGGTTCTGTGTCCGGTGCCGCGGCGTGAGTCCGCACGGATCCGGACACAGAACCGACGGAGCAGCGAGGTAGCGTCGCGGCCGTGGGAGAGCTGGCCGAGGAGGTCCTGACCGCGGACGGTCTGCACGGCCGGCTGCCCTTGGGGGCGGAGCTGCCGCGGGTCGGGCGGATGTCGCTCGGGCCGGTGCTGGCTGCCTTCAGCCTGCGTCGTACCGCGATGAGCCACGGCTGGTGCGCACTCGCACCCACGGCGTACGACGACCGCCGCGACGCGCTGCATCGCACGCTGTCGCTTCCCGACGCCGGCCCCCTGACCGTCACCGTGACGCAGTCGAAGGACGGAAAGCTGCGCGCGTCGTGGGGACGGGTCGACGGGACCTGCGACGACCGGATCGAGATCAAGCGACAGCTGCGGCACATGCTCGCGCTCGACGACGACCTGTCCGACCTGCACGCGCGGTGCGCGAAGGTGAAGTCGCTGCGGTGGGTGCGCGACCTCGGCGTCGGGCGGATCCTGCGGTCGCCCACCGTCTTCGAGGACCTGGTGAAGACGCTCGCGACGACCAACTGCTCGTGGCGGCTCACCGAGCTGATGACCGAGCGGATCGTCGATACGCTGGCCGTCGTCGGGCCCGCCGGTGAGCGCGCCTTCCCGCCGCCCTCGGCCTTCGTCGCCGCAGGCGAGTCGCACTTCACCGACGTGGTGCGCGCGGGCTACCGGGCGCGGGCGTTCGTCGAGCTGGCGCAGCGATTCGTCGACGGAGACATCGACTCCGACTCGTGGTTCTCGGCTGATCTGTCGGATGCCGACGTACTGGATCAGGTGAAGGCGCTGCGCGGCTTCGGGCCGTACGCCGCCGAGGGGATGCTCGGGCTGGTCGGCCGGCCGCGCGGGTTGGCGCTCGACTCGTGGATCCGGGCGAAGCTGCCGCGCATCCTCGGCCGCGAGGCGATGACCGACGCCGAGATCGCCGAGCGCTACGCGCCGCTCGAGCGCTGGGCGGGCCTCGGCCTCTGGCTCGAGCTCACCCGCGACTGGTTCGACTGACCTTCCCTTAAGTCGTGATCTTGTGGTCCGTCCACAGGAAGAACGCCTGTGGACGGACCACAAGATCACGACTTAGACGGGGTGGGCGGCGGGCGGCGGGGTGTCCTCCGCGGATTTGTCGCAGGGCGCTGCCACGATCGGGGTATGGACCTCACCGCTGTGCTCCTCGCGTCGATCACCGCCGCGCTCGGCCTGCTCGCCGGCTGGTCGCTGGCCCGCGGCCGCGCCGCCGCCGCCGTGGCCGCCGCCACTAGCGACGCGCAGTCTGAGACGGCCGAGGCAGTAGCAGCGCTGCAGGCCGAGCTGGCCGTGGCGCGCACCGACGCAGCGGTCGCCGTCGAGCGGCTGGAGAACGAGAAGTCGTCCGCCCAGCAGCGCCTCGCCGACCTGCAGCGCAGCGAGGCAGAGCTGACCGACCGCTTCCGGTCGTTGAGCAGCCAGGTGCTCGAGGCCAACAGCGCGCAGTTCCTCGAACTCGCGCAGGAGACGCTGAAGGCGTCGCAGGCCGAGTCGAAGGCCGACCTCGAGCAGCGCCGCCAGGCGGTCGAGCACCTCGTCGCCCCCGTCAAGGAGTCGCTCGGCAAGGTCGAGGCGCAGCTGCAGCAGATCGAGGTCGCGCGTGAGGGCGCCTACCGCGGCCTGATGGCGCAGGTGAGCGAGATGCGCCAGACGTCGGCCGACCTGCGCAAGGAGACCGGTGCGCTGGTGACCGCACTGCGCAAGCCGCAGGTGCGCGGGCAGTGGGGCGAGATGCACCTGCGCCGCGCGGTCGAGCTGGCCGGGATGGTCGAGCACTGCGACTTCACCGAGCAGGCCTCGACGACGACCGAGGACGGCCGGATCCGGCCCGACCTCGTCGTCCAGCTGGCCGGCAACAAGCGCCTCGTCGTCGACGCGAAGGTCCCGCTGGCGGCGTACCTCGACGCGGCCGAGGCCACCGACGACGCCGTACGCGAGGCACGGCTGAAGGACCACGCGAGGCAGCTGCGCACTCACGTCGACGCGCTCGCAGGCAAGTCCTACTGGGAGCACGTCGAGTCGACACCCGACTTCGTCGTGCTCTTCGTGCCGGGCGACTCGTTCCTCGCCGCCGCGCTCGACGCCGACCCGTCGCTCTACGAACACGCGGCGCAGAAGCAGGTGATCCTCACCACGCCGAGCACGCTGATCGGGCTGCTGCGCACCGTGGCGCACACGTGGCGGCAGGAGGCGCTCGCCGCCAACGCGCGCGAGGTTTGCGAGCTCGGCCGTGAGCTCTACAAGCGACTGTCGACCATGGGCGGGCACGTCGAGGAACTCGGAAAGAGCCTCAACCGGGCGGTCACCCAGTACAACAAGACGGTCGGTTCGTTCGAGACCAGCGTGCTGCCGCAGGCCCGCCGCTTCCGCGATCTGAAGGTGACGGAGTCCGAGATCCCCGAGCTGGTCGGTGTCAGCGAGCAGCCGCGGCAGCTGGTCGCGCCGGAGCTCGTCGAGTCCGCAGCCCTGTCCCGTCCGGTGCTCGCGATCTCCCCGGCCGAGCCCATGTTCGAGCTCGACGACGAGCTGAAGCGGGCGGCTGGCCTCTCCTGACTCGCCGCGCGATGTCGTAGGCGAGCGCGCGGAGCCGCAATACCGTAGGTGCCGACAACCGCTCGCTTCGTGGAGGACCGTCGGCATGCAGGAGACGTACTACTCGACTCCCAGCTTGCGGCTGCCCGCAGGAGCGCACGTCGGCGACCACCGCGGCCTGACCGCGACCGGGGCCGTCGCCTTCGCGCTCGGCTCGGGCATCCTCGGCGCGCTGATCGACGTCAACACCGGATCCGGCCTGCGTACGGCGTTCGCCGTCCTCTTCACCCTCGGCTGCTCGATCGCGGCGTACAAGGTGCACAAGGAGGACCTCGCAGCGGCCGTCGTCATCCCGCCGCTGGTGTACGTCGCGCTGGCGTTCTTCGCCGGGCTGGGCAAGGCCAGCGGGGTGGGCGGCAGCTTCCTGGTCGAGCAGATGCTCCAGCTCTTCTCCGCGCTCGTCCTCGGCGCGCCCGCGCTGCTGCTCGCCTCGGCCTCGACCGGCGTGATCGCCGGTCTGCGCTGGCTTGCGCTGCGCACGGCGGCCCTGGATGCCGCCCGCACCACGACGCCGCAGGGATAGCCCCGGCCCGTCACGAAAGCCTCCGCACGTCGTTGCGCACGCTGACGACGCCCGTCGCCCGATCGACGCTGCCCGGAGACCACCTGTGAACCAGACCGCCCTCGCCCGTCTCGGGCTGGCGGCTGCGCTGGCGGCGGCGGCCCTGATCGGCGCGCCCGCAGGAGCACGGACCTCGACGTTCGTCGACGCGCCCACGGTCCCGGTCTGCAACCTGACCGAGGCACCGGCCGGGCCGGCCGACGCCCCGCCGTACAGCACCTCGCCGTGCACCGGAGTGCGCCCCGGCGCGGAGATCCTCACCGAGCACGGACCCTGCTCGATGGGCTTCCTCTTCAGCGGCCGTGACGGCCGGCGCTACATCTCCACCGCGGGTCACTGCGTCTTCGGCACCGAGGAGGGCGAGAAGAGCTGGTCCGACGGCACCGGCTCGGTCGCGTCCGACGCCGACGGCAAGCGGATCGGCACCGTGGTGTACGCGGTCCACCGGAAGATTCCCGCGCCGAGCAACGGCGTCACCGACTTCGCGCTGATCCGCCTCGACGTCGGCGTGCCGGCCGACCCGCAGATGTGCCACTTCGGCGGGCCGACCTCGCTCGACACCTCTGCCGACTCCACGACGCTGGTCTTCCAACACGTCGGCACCGGCATCGCCGGGCTGCGCGGACGCAGCGCCGTCGCTCCCGACGGCCTCTACCGGCCCGACTACGTCTACGCGCACGGCGTCGCGTCGTTCGGCGACTCCGGCGGCGCGCTGATGCGCGAGGGCGGCGGCGCGGTCGGCCTGGTCACCCAGCTCGCCTACGGCCCGCTCGGCAACATCGGGATCAACCGTCTCGGCCCGCACCTCGCCCGCGCCGGCAAGCTCATCGGCACCACGCTGACGCTGCAGACCGCCCCGCTGCTCTAGCGATCCGCTACGGGGTGGGACTGTCGCTGGGACTTGGGCTGGCAGACTCAGAGGGGCTGGGCGAAGACTCTGCGGACTCGCTCGCCGAGGGGCTCGTCGAATCCTCGGCCGACGGGGTCGCCGACGGATCGCCCGTCGCACTCGCATCGGGTGATGACGAGGCGGACGCCGCCGTCGTCGCGGTGACCTGCGCCAGCATCGACTCATCCACCAGGCCGTTGGTGACGAGGATCGACACGACCTCGGCCTCGACCGCCTTGATCTGCTCGTAGACCGACCCGAGATCCAGCGTCGCGGTCAGCTCCTCGAGCCCGTCGAGCTTTGACATCGCCGCCTCGATCTGCGCCTTCACCTCGTCGGTCGGCATCTCCTGCAGGGTGACGACGAGCTGAGCGGCGAGCGCCGCGGTGGTGCACTGCAGGCACGCGCGGTTGCCGGCCACAGCGGCGTTGGTCGGCGCGACGACGTCGGTCTGGCCGACGACGAGGACGACCTGGAAGGCGACGGCCACCGTCGTGCAGCCGGTGCAGCTGGCCAGCGCGTATGCCGAGTTGGTGTTGAGCGCGGGATCGCCGTCGGTCACCCAGACCAGGGCTACCGCGACGTCGTACTCGACCGTGCCGTCTTCGGTGTTGACCGCGACCGCCTGGTTGTCGCCCTCGGCGGGCGGGTCGGGAAGCGCGAAGGGGGCTGCCGTGCCGGCCGCGGCCGATCCGCCGTCAGTGCCGTCGGTGTAGATGCTGCGCAGCCCGTCCTCGCCGTCGACGAGGAGCATCGCCGGGTGGTCGCCGGACTTCGGCACCAGCGCCAGCGCCGACATCGGGGTCGCCCGCGCACGGGTCTCCGCCGGCACGACCACCGTTCGGCTGCTGCCGACCAGGTCGCCGAGAGTGCCGCGCTCGTTGGCCTGCACAGGTCGGTACTGCCCGTCCGGCCACCACGCGGAGCCGACGAGCATGAGCAGGGCGGTGGCCGCGACGAGCGCGAGCCCGCGCATCGCCGGTCGACCCTCGGTGCTGTGCCAGATCTTGAGCGGCGTACGACGGAGGAAGCGCAGCAGCAGGTAGGACACCGCGACCACCGGCAGCGCCAGCGCGACCATCGAGACGGAGCGGGCCAGCACCTCGAGGACGTCGCCGTCGCCCCACGCCGCGGTCAGCGCCGCCGCCTGCCTGCCGCCGCTGTCCCACGCCGTCGAGATGATCCGCGGCAGCAGCAGCACGCCGGCGAGGAACATCCCGACCAGCATCGGCATGACGAGCAGCACCCACCCGATGATCACCAGCCGAGCCCACGGCTTGAGGCCGGTGGCCGGCGACTTGCCCCAGCGCCACGGCAGCAGGCCGAGCAGCGTCGGCTTCATGTGGGCGAACAGGTCGGGCACGCCCGTGAGGTCGGCGAGGATGTGGTAGCCGTCGGCGCGGATGTACGGCGCGAGCTGACGCAGCATCTGCAGCAGCTGCGCGCCGATCGCGAGCAGCAGCGCGTCCTGCCGGGTGAACCACCACCAGCCGGCGACGCCGACCGCGATCAGCGCGTTGAAGTAGAGACCGCCGAGGTCGACGCGCAGCCGTCCCCAGCGGCTGAGGCGATAGCTGTCGTTGACGTCGGTGTAGAACGCCGGCCACACGATGTAGAGACCGGCACCCATCGCGCCGGGCGTCGCGCCGCCGTAGCGGCAGGCCGCGGCGTGGCCGAACTCGTGCCATCCCGCCGAGACAACGGTGAGACCGAGGATCGCGAGCAGCATCGGCGGGTCGTAGAACGCGGAGTGCGTCGCCGACGCGAGCCCCTTCTCGGCGAGCACCCACCAGCAGACGAAGCCGAATGCGATGAGGGTCGGCACGACGAACGCCGTGTGGAACAGCCAGGCGAACGGCGCGGTGATCCGTCGGGTCACCTCGGGGCGCGACGCGACGACCTTGAAGCGCAGCGCGAGCAGGGGGTTGGACAGAACGGGGTCGGGCGCCTCGCCCGACTCGTCGTGCAGCAGGCCGAGCGGACGCAGCTTCTTCTCGATCAGGTGATGCACGTCCTCCGCGAGGGCCCGGCGATCCAGCCGCTCCGACAGCGCCTCGGCCAGTGCCTCCTCGTCGCGGTTGCCGTCGATCAGCTCGAGCAGCGCCGCCAGCATCGGCGTGACCTGCAGCGTCTGCCCGTCGCCGCGGCGTACCAGCGTCGGGGCGTCACGGTAGCCCGACCCGCTGAGCGGGCCGAGCACCTCGACGCCGGAAGCAAGACACGGCACCGCACCCACCGCCGGCTGTGCGACGGTGGGTGCGGTGACGGTGCCTGAGGTGCCAGGGCGAGCATCCACGGAGGCGGTGCCGCTACTGGGTGATCGTGGAGTCCTGCGTGGCTGTCGCCGCCGCAGACACGTCGTCCAGGTCCTGCGTGATGAGCGCCGTCTGGTCGGCGACCGCAGTCGCGGTGGAGTCGATCGACCCGACGTTGGCGGCGACGGCCGCGTCGATCGGGGCCGCGACGTTGGCGTTGGCCGCGACCGCACCGGCGATCGGCGCAGCACCGTCGACGCTCGCGTCGATGTCGAGGTCGACGTCGAGCAGGCTGCCGCCGGCCGCGAGGTCGCCGATCGAGACCGAGCCGTCGTCGGACGGGACCTCGGGCAGGCTGGTCTCCGGCAGCACGTCCTCGGTCTGGTCGATCGACGAGACCTGCGGAGCATCGGCGGTTGCGTCACCCGCGAGGTGCTGGTCGATGAGGACCTGCTGCTGGGCGACACCCGTCGCCTCGGAGCCGAAGGACAGGACGTTGGCCGACGCGGCGGCGTCGATGGGCGCCGCGACGTTGAGGTTGGCGGCGACCGCGAGGTCCACCGGGGCGGCGAGGTCGAGCGCGAGGTCGACGTCGGCGTTGAGGTCGAGCAGCGACATGACCTCCTTGTTGGGCAGCGCGGTGGCGCCCTCCGCCTCGAGGTCCTGCGCAGACAGGCGTGACTGGGTCATGACGATGTCTCCTCCGTGGCCGGGAATGTCCGGCTACGGCATGCCCGGTCGCGACGTGCCCATGCGGGTAGATCCCCGTAACCCCGGGGAGCGCGCTGCCGTCACGCGTCGACGGCGTCGGCGCCTTTCATGTCGCGGCGGAGCTCCTGGGGCAGGGCGAAGATCAGGTGCTCCTCGGCTGAGTCGACCTCGGTGACATCGGCGTATCCGCGATCGGCGAGCCACGCCAGCACCCCAGCGACCAGCTCCTCGGGCACGCTGGCCCCGCTGGTCAGCCCCACCGTCGTGACGCCGGCCAGCCACTCCTCGCGGATGCCCGACGCGTCGTCGACGAGGTACGCCGCATCCGCACCCGAGTGCCGGGCGACCTCGACGAGGCGCACCGAGTTGGAGGAGTTGGTCGAGCCGACGACGAGCACCAGCTGGCTCTCGCGGGCGATGTCCTTCACCGCGAGCTGGCGGTTGGACGTGGCGTAGCAGATGTCGGCGCTCGGCGGACCCTGCAGCAGCGGGAAGCGCTCGCGCAGCGCGTCGACCGTCGCGTTGGTCTCGTCGACGGAGAGCGTCGTCTGCGACAGGTAGGCGACCTTCGCCGGGTCGCGTACCTGGACGTGCGCGGCCTCCCCGGGGCCGTCGACGAGGCGGATGTGGTCGGGCGCCTCACCCGTCGTACCGACGACTTCCTCATGGCCCTCGTGCCCGATGAGGACGATGTCGTAGTCCTCCTCGGCGAAGCGCCGCGCCTCGACGTGCACCTTCGTCACCAGGGGGCAGGTCGCGTCGATGACCCGCAGGTCGCGCGCCGCGGCCTCGTCGTACACGGTCGGCGCGACGCCGTGGGCCGACAGCACGCAGGTGGCGCCGATCGGCACCTCGTCGGCCTCCTCGACGAAGACCGCGCCTAGCGACTCAAGGCGGCGTACGACGTGGATGTTGTGCACGATCTGCTTCCGCACGTAGACCGGGGGTCCGTAGACCTCGAGCGCGCGCTCGACCGTCTGCACGGCGCGGTCGACGCCCGCGCAGTAGCCGCGGGGCTTCGCGAGCAGCACGCGCCTGCTCGTCACCCGCTCGCCCATCACACCTGCCGCCATGGGTCCAGTCTACGTTCACGCCGGCAAGGCTCACCCGCCAGAAGGGTTACCGCGTGGGGTGCCTGGGGACCACGACGAGTACCACCTGCACACGACCCGGAAGGCCCTCACCACCATGACTCTCTCCGTGCGCTCGCTCGCCTCGCGCGCCGTCACCACCTCGTTCTCCATCGGCTCGACCGTCGTCTCGACCGGTGTCGGCATCGCCCGGCACCTGCCGACCCCGCCGCTCGCCGGCAAGGTGAAGGGGGTGGCGGCCAGCTCCCTCGAGACGGTTGCTACGCAGGGGCTCGCAACCATCGCGAAGCTGCGCGGCGTGCCCACCGAGGCAGAGCAGACGGCGGCGGTCGAGACGGTGCTCGACCCGTTCTCGCTGCCCGAGCCGGTGGCTGAGCTGGTCGAGGACACGACGCCCGGCGCGACGCTGTCTCACGACGAGCTGCCGCTGGAGGACTACGACCACCTCACGCTCGGCTCGCTGCGGGCGCGGATCCGCAAGCTCGAGGCGCCGGAGCTGATCCAGCTGCGCGACTACGAGCGCGCGCACGGCAACCGGCTCCCGGTGCTGATGGCGTTCGACAACCGGCTGAAGTCCCTCGCCGCGGCCACGCCGGGTGCGGAGCAGGCGACGCTGGTCACGCTCTAGCCACTGCTCTCCTACGGTTCTGTGTCCGGGCTGCCGCGCCGGACCACCGCTGCGGCGGACACAGAGCTGAGAGGTCTGCGGCGGACACAGAACAGGGGCGCCTCCTAGGCTGACGGCGTGCCGAACCCGTCGACGCCGGAATCGCCGTTGCCGGTCCGCACCCTGTCGCGGCACCTCGGCGACTGGATCAGCCGACTCGGCAGGGTGTGGGTCGAGGGGCAGATCACCGAGCTGGTACGACGGCCCGGCCAGGCCCGCTGCTACCTCGTGCTGCGCGACACCGCCGCCGACGTCTCCGTGCCGATGAGCGTGTCGCGGCACCTGCTCGACGCCTGCGCGCCGCCGGTCGCCGACGGCCAGCAGGTCGTCGTGCTGGTGAAGCCCGAGTGGTACTTCAACCGCGGCCAGCTCTCGCTCGCGGTGCACGAGATCCGGCCGGTCGGCGCGGGTGCGCTGCTGGCGCGGCTCGAGCAGCTGAAAGCACTGCTCGCCGCGGAGGGGCTCTTCGACCTCGACCGGAAGAAGCCGTTGCCGTTCCTGCCGCGCTGCGTCGGGTTGGTCACCGGCCGCGAGTCGGCAGCCAAGCGCGACGTCGAGGAGAACGCGCGCCGGCGTTGGCCGGGTGTGCGGATCAGCGTCGTCGAGTGCGCGGTGCAGGGCGTCGGCGCGGTCGCCGCGATGACGACGGCGATCCACCAGCTCGATCGCGACCCCGAGGTCGACGTCATCGTCGTCGCGCGTGGGGGCGGCTCGGTCGAGGACCTGCTGCCGTTCTCCGACGAGTCGCTCTGCCGCGCGGTGGCCGCCTGCTTCACGCCAGTTGTCTCGGCGATCGGCCACGAGCAGGACACCCCGCTGCTGGACTTCGTCGCCGACGTCCGCGCGTCGACGCCGACCGACGCCGGCAAGCTCGTCGTACCGGATGTCGGGGAGGAGCAGGAGCGGGTGCTGCGGTCGCGGCGCGCGATCTGGCGCTGCCTGCACGCCCACGTCGACCGCGAGCAGGCCCGGCTCGACGGGCTGCGGTCGCGGCCGTGCCTCGCGGCGCCGGAGACGCTGGTGTCCGGCCGCGCGACCGAGCTGGCCCAGGCCGTCACGCGGTCGGCGTACGCCCTGCGCCGGCTGCTCGACGACGAGGGGCGCGAGGTCGCCGGGCTCCGCGCGCAGGTGACCGCGCTGTCGCCCCAGGGGACGCTCGACCGCGGGTACGCCGTGGTGCAGCGCGCCGACGGCGCCGTCGTACGCGACGCCTCTGCGGTGGAGCCAGACGAGGAGCTGCGGGTCCGGCTGGCCCAGGGGTCGATCACAGTGAGTAACCGCGCCGGCAGGTGATCGGCGTCACAGTGGCGAAAGCAGGGCTCCTGCCCTGACCGCGCGGGACCGCTGGGCGACCGCCCCGCACCGTGAGCGAGTGATCCCCGGAGACCCGATGCCCCGCTCGACCCGTGCCCTCGCGCGCCCCGGCGCTGCCCGCCTCGTCGCCGCGACCGCCGCCGCCGCGCTGACCGTCGTCGCACTGCCGCTCGCGACCGCACCGGCGTCGGCCCAGGGCGCCGTGACCGTGACGACGACGGCCGTGACGATCAACGTGCTGGACGGGCCGGACAGCGACATCCCGATCGCGGTCGACGCCGACCTCTACGTCCCGTCGACGGCCACCTCGAGCACCCCCGCGCCGGCGATCATCATGGCCAACGGCTTCGGCGGGTCGAAGAGCGACTTCACGACGCAGGGGCCGTACTACGCGAAGGCCGGCTACGTCGTGCTCGCCTACTCCTCGCGCGGCTTCGGCGCGACCACCGGCGAGATCGGCCTCGACTCCCCCGACTACGACGTCAAGGACGTCAAGGGCCTGCTGACCTGGCTCGCCGCGCGACCGGAGGTGCTGAAGGACGGGCCGACCGACCCGCGGGTCGGGATGTACGGGCCGTCGTACGGCGGCGGCATCCAGCTGATGGCCGCGGAGCACGACGCGCGGATCGACGCGATCGTGCCGCGCATCACCTGGAACTCCCTCGTCTACGCGCTGAGCCCCGACAACGACGTGCCCGACCTACGACACGGCACCGAAGAGGTCGGCGTCTTCAAGCAGATCTGGACGTCGCTGTTCTTCGCGCTCGGCACCGCGCAGCCGGCGAGCAGCCCGGCCGGCAACTCGACGCCGCCGTCGGAGTGCCTCGGCTTCGTCAGCGGCCTGTGCGAGGCCTACGCGACGAGCGTCGCGCTCGGCGCCGCGTCGCCCGAGACGCTGGAGATCCTCGCCACGTCGTCGCCCGAGACGAAGCGCACCCAGCTGCACGCGCCGACGCTGCTGATCCAGGGCGAGGCCGACACGCTGTTCAACCTCAACGACGCGATCGCCAACTACACCGCGATCCAGGCCAACGGCACGCCGGTGAAGATGATCTGGTTCGACGGCGGACACGGGCACCCGACGAAGGCCGGTCAGGAGTCGTGGACCGGCCCGGACGTCATCAACAGCCGGGTGCTGGCGTGGTACGACCGCTACCTGCGCGCCAACGCCGCCGCCGACACCGGCCCGGGCTTCGAGTAC
Source organism: uncultured Actinomycetota bacterium (assembly GCA_963765815.1). Classification (GTDB taxonomy): domain Bacteria; phylum Actinomycetota; class Actinomycetes; order BP-191; family BP-191; genus DATLNF01. The sequence goes on from CAVXXT010000007.1 coordinate 133,417, forward strand.
TTCCGCGACTGGGTCACGTACTCGGGCAACGCGGCACCTGCTTTCGGTACGGCGCCGTCGTACCCGCCGACAACCTCGCCGCTGGCGCTGGCGCTATCCGCCGACAGCACGCTGCAGGCGACGCTCGCCGACGCGATCTCCGGCGACGTGCCGATCGTCGCGCCCGCCGAAGGCCTGCCCGCCTCGCACACCGAGACGTCGAACTTCCAGAACACTGCTCCTTTCTCCGACCTGGCGCCCTCGGACCCGGCAGGTCAGGCGCAGTCGTGGACGAGCGCACCGCTGACCGCCGCGACCGACGTGGTCGGTGCGCCGGTGGCGACCTTCTCCATCTCCTCGCCGACCGGCGAGGCGACGATCTTCGGCAAGCTCTTCGACGTCGCGCCCGACGGCACGGCGACGCTGATCCGGCACCTGGTCGCGCCGGCCCGTGTCGGCAACGGCCCGGTCACCCTGACACTGCCGGCGATCGCGCACCGGTTCGCGGCGGGGCACAGCGTGCGGTTCACGCTGGCGTCGACCGACGACATGTACCGCGCCGCGGTCCCGCCGTCCGTCTACACGATCAGCCTCAGCCCGACCGGGAGCCTGCTCACCCTGCCGCGGCTCGCCGCCGATGGTGACCCCACACCCGTCGTACCGGAGACGTCTACGACGGTGCTGCTCCCCCTGCTCGCGCTGGCCCTCGGCGCCGGCCTGATGGTCCGCCGCCGCCACCTCGCCTGACCCCTAGATCGCCTGACCCCTAGGTCGCGATCTTGTGGTCAAGATCGCGACTTAGAACGGGTTAGGCGGTGTGGGACGGGGGGCGTCTCACAAGCGCGGTGGCCTTGCCGTGGTCGGCGAAGCCGACGCTGCGGTAGAGCGGCTCACCCATCGGCGTCGCGACCAGGTCGACCCGCTGCACATCGCGCTCGTCGAACCACTTGAGCAGCGCGTTGATGACGGCGCGGCCGTGGCCCTTGCCCCGCTCCGCCTCGACCGTCGACATCGACGCGATGTGCCCGCGACGGCCGGTGAGGTTGTGCGGGTTGGGCAGGTGCTCGGTCACCCAGCCGACGCCGGAGGCGACCAGCCGGCCGTCGTCGCCCTCGACGACGTAGGCGACGAAGTCGTCGGGCTCGTCGCGCAGCCGACGCTCGAACATCGCGGTCGCGCTCTCGCGCCACTCCTCGCCGGACGGGTCATCACCCCACGCGACGTACATCTCGGCGCGCAGCTCGGTCAGCGCGGCGGCGTCGCCGGGCGTCGCACGTCGTAGGGTCACGACGACGATTCTGCCAACCGCCCGGACGGAGCTGCACGCGTGGCCGAGGAGCTGACCTACGAGCAGGCCCGGGCCGAGCTCGAGGACGTCGTACGCCGCCTGGAGTCCGGTGGCGTCGCGCTCGAGGAGTCGCTCGCGCTGTGGGAGCGCGGGGAGGCGCTGGCCGCCACCTGCCAGTCTCTGCTCGATGGCGCACGGGCCCGACTGGACGCGGCCCGACCGGCGGAATGAGCGACGGGTGAGCGACTACCCGCGCGAGCTGCAGACGCCGCGACTGCTGCTGCGGCAGTGGCGCGACTCCGACGTCGAGCCGCTCGCCGAGATCTACGCCGACCCGGAGGTCGAGCGACAGCTGGTCCCGACCACGCTGGAGGCGACCCGGGAGCAGGTCGCGCGGGCGCAGTCGCTCTGGGCGGCGGGCACGCCGATGTGGTGGGCGGTCGACGAGCTGGCGACCGGGCGACTCGTCGGCCGGATCGGGATCAGCGTCGCGACGGCCTGGGAGCTCGAGCCGTCGCCGTTCGAGGTCGGCTGGACGCTGGCCCGGGACGTGTGGGGGCGCGGCTATGCCACCGAAGGCGCAACCGTGAGTCTTCGCGCCGCCTTCGAGCATCTCGACACCGATCACGTGATCTCGTTCACCCGGCCGACCAACACCGCGTCACGCCGGGTGATGGAAAAGCTCGGACTCAGCTACCGCGGCGACGCGACGTACAAGTCGATACCGCACGTCTGGTACTCGGTCACCCGCGACGAGTGGGCCGACCAGGGCGGTTAGCGGCCCTCTCGGATGGCCTGCATCTCGGCGAGGATCGCGGAGCACTCCTCCGGCGTGTTGTAGAAGTGCGGCGCGACGCGGATCCCGGCGCCGGGCCGGTGGTCGACGACGAAGCCGCGGCGGATCAGCTCGTCGTGCACGTGCTGCGAGTCGCCCGGGTCGATCGTCACGTGGCCGCCGCGCCGCGAAGGGTCGTGCGGTGACCGCACGGTGAAGCCGAGCGAGAGCGCCTCCTCGAGCAGCGGCTGCGTCATCGACAGCGACCGCTCGCGGATGCGGTCGACGCCGACGTCGAGGATCGCCTGGTAGCCCGGCGCTGCGGCGTACGCCGCCGGCACCCCGGGCGTGCCGCCGGCGAAGCGCATGACGCCCTCGGCGTAGTCGACCTGGTCGAACTCGAAGCCGAACGGCCGCGCGTGACCGAACCAGCCGACCTGCGCGGGCCGCAGGTCGTCGGACAGCCCCGGGCGGATGTACATCCAGCCGTTGCCGGGCCCGCCGCAGAGGTACTTCACCGACCCGCCGACGCAGACGTCGACGCCGGCCGCGACCACGTCGAGCGGCACCGCGCCCGCGCCCTGGTAGGCGTCGAGGACGACGAGCGCGCCGACGGCATGGGCGCGCTCGACGATCGGCGCGATGTCGACGACGTACGCCGACTTGAACAGCACGTAGCTGATGGACACGACGGCGGTGCGCTCGTCGATCGCGTCGACGACGCGCGCGCTGTCGACAGTGAGCCCGTCGTCACTGCCGACGACGACCGTCTCGACGCCGAACTTCGCGTGCTCGGTCCAGAGGTAGTGCGAGCCCGGCCAGTCGAGCTCGGTGCAGACGACCCGGTTGCGCGGGGCGGCGAAGTCAAGCGCCGACGCGAGCGCACCGAGGAGCGATGCGACGTTCTGCCCCATCACGGTCGTCCCCGGCGGCGCGCCGATCACGGCGCCGACGAGGTCGGCGACGCGCACCATCTCGGGCAGCCAGGTCGTCCACGCGACGACGCCCTCGGTCGCCCACAGCTCGGCGTACTCGGCCAGCCGGTCGCGCACGCCGCGGTGCATCGCGCCGAGCGAGTTGTTGATGAGGTAGGTCTTGCCCGCGAGGATCGGGTAGTCGTCGCGGCGGCTCAGCAGGTCGGCGTGCACGGGCACCTTCCGGGTCGGCGGGTCACTGCTGCGGTACGGCGATGCGTCGTACCAGCGTCAGCACTTCCTCGGTCACCTGCACCGCGCGGTCCTCGTTCTCGGCGACCGCCACCTCGGCGCCGGCCTCGGCGACGACCGCCGTCAGGACCATGACGAGCACCTCGGTCGACAGCTCCTCGCCGACCGGCCCGGGCCGGGTGAGCAGCAGCTCGTTGAGCCGGATCCAGTCGCGATAGCGCCGGCGGGCGACCAGCTCGAAGCCGGCCGGGCCGCCGCCGGTGAGGAAGAGCCGGGCCAGCTCGCGGTCGGTCCAGCAGCCGGACAGGAACGCCCGTGCACCGGCGACGAACAGCTCGGCCGCTGACGACTCACCTGCGGCGCGCGTCGCGGCCACCGCCTGCGCGGCGCGCAGCTCCTGCCGGGACTGGTAGTCCTCGAACAGCGCGAGGTAGAGGTCGGCCTTGCCGCCGAAGTGGTGGTACAGGCTGCCGACGCTGGCGCCGGCGAGCGCGACCACCTCGGTGATGTTCGCCTCGTTGAACCCCTGGGTCGTGAAGACCTGGTGCGCGGCGGCCAGCAGCGCCTCACGGGTCGCCGCAGCGCGCTCGGACTGCCGCGCCATCAGGCCGACTCCTCCCCCGCGCGCGCGTGCCACTCGTCGAGCGTGATGCGCGGCATCGCGAAGACATCGCGCACCGGTGCGTACGCCGCCCCGCCGAGCCGCGCGATCGGGCGGAGCAGGTCGACCGTCACCCGGTCGTCGACGACCACGTCGGCACGAACGCTGATCCAGACGACCTCGCCGAAGACGACCGTGGAGTCGCCGCCGAAGTCCTTGGTCCCCACCACGCGGCACTCGAGCGACACCGGCGACTCCGCGACGCGCGGCGGCGTCACCCGCGCGGACGGAGCGCGGGTCACCCCGGCGCGGTCGAACTCGCTGACGTCGCCCGGGAAGGGCACCGCGGAGATGTTCACCTGCTCGACCAGGTCCTCGGTGCAGAGCGAGACGACGAACTCGCCCGTGGCCTCGCAGTTGCGCAGGGAGTCCTTGACCCCGACGGACGTGAACTGGATGACCGGCGGCTTCACCGAGGAGATGGTGAAGAACGAGTGCGGGGCGAGGTTGTCGACGCCGTCGAGCGAGGTCGTCGACACCCAGGCGATCGGCCGCGGGACGACGACGCTGTTGAGCAAGGCGTAAACCCCGCCGGCGACATCACTGGGATCGAGGCCCAAACGTCCGGTTTCGTCGGACTCGGCCGTCTCGAACATCCACCGCGCCGATCTTCGTTGGTGTGACGGGTCGCTTACCCGGGAAGACCGCCATTACAGCAGCCCCGGTCGGGGGCTTCACTTCTCGGAGGCGATCCTCGTGCTCTGGACCATCCTGGCAATCGTGCTGCTCCTGTGGCTGCTCGGCGTGATCGGCAGCGTCGGCGGCGGCCTCATCCACCTCCTCCTCGTCGTCGCGCTCGTCCTCGTCATCGTCAACCTGGCGACGGGACGCAACCGCGTATAGCCCCAGCTCCAGTCGCCGAAGGCCGGTTCCCCGTCGGGACCGGCCTTCGGCGTGTGCGCCGCCGGGTACGGTCTGCGCATGCGGGTGCTCCGGTCGCTTCGACCTCAGCTGGTCGGCGACGTCGCGGGGTCGGTCGCCGATTTCGGGGTCCTGCTGCCGATCGTCGCGACCCTCGTCCTCACCGGTGGGTTCGACGCGGGCACCGTCCTCGTCGGGGTGGGCGCGCTGTACGTCGTCGCCGGCTGGGTGTTCGGCGTACCGGTGCCGGTTCAGCCGATCAAGGCCGCCGCGGCCATCACGATCGCGCGCGGACTCCCGCCGGAGCAGCTGGCGTCGGCCGGGCTGATCCTCGGGCTGATCCTGGTCGCCTTGTCGCTCACCGGGCTCACATCGCGGCTCGCCGGTGTCTTCGCGCCACCCATCGTCCGCGGGCTGCAGGCCGGCGTCGGGCTGGTCCTGCTGCGCACCGCGTTGAAGCTGCTCGGCGCGGGCCCGACGATCGCCGTGCTCGTCACCGCCGCAGTGGTCGCGGCGACCCTGCTCATCTCGACCGGGCGACGGCTGCCCGTCGCCCTGCTGCTCGTGCTCGGTGGCGTCGTCTGGACGCTCGCCCACGACCCGAACCTGACGCTGGGCGTCGGCGTGTGGCATCCCCACCTGGCCATCGCCGAGGTCGACCGAGCCACGCTGTGGTCCGCGCTCGGCCTGCTCGTCGTGCCGCAGCTGCCGCTCACCTTCGGCAACGCGGTGGTCGGGGTCACCCGGCTCGAGCAGGAGTACTTCCCGGGTCGCGCCGCTCGGGTGACCGAACGACGGATCGGGCTGTCCTGCGGCCTGGCCAACATCGCCGTCGGCTCCCTCGGCGGCATGCCGATGTGCCACGGATCCAGCGGCCTCACCGCCCACGTCCGCGCCGGGGCGACCACCGCGCGGATGAATCTCGTGATCGGCGTGCCGCTCCTGGCGGCGGGGCTCTTCGCGGGGCCGTCCGTCGTACCGGTGCTCGGCCTGGTGCCGGTCGCGGTCCTGGCGGGGATGCTCGCATTCACCGGTGTCATGCACGCCGGGCTGGCCGCCCAGCTGCGGGGGTACCCGCTGTTCGTCGCCACGACGATGGGCGTGGTCGGACTCGCCACCGGCAACCTCGCCTGGTCGCTGCTGGTCGGGCTCGCGCTGCACTGGGCACCGCTCGGCGCCACCGCCCTAGACTCGGCCAGGTCCGCTCCGACTCCCCCGACCGGGGCCTAGCTGCCAAGGAGTGCCCGTGCCCAGCGCCGCGCACGCACCCGACCGCAACCTCGCCCTCGAGCTGGTCCGCGTGACCGAGGCGGCCGCGATGGCCGCCGGCCGCTGGGTCGGCCGCGGCGACAAGAACGGCGCTGACGGCGCAGCAGTAGACGCGATGCGCACGATGATCTCCTCGGTCTCGATGCGCGGCGTCGTCGTCATCGGCGAGGGCGAGAAGGACGAAGCGCCGATGCTCTTCAACGGCGAGGAGGTCGGTGACGGCACCGGCCCGCTCGCCGACGTCGCCGTGGACCCGATCGACGGCACGACGCTGACCGCCAAGGGCATGCCCAACGCGATCGCGGTGCTCGCCGTATCGGACCGGGGCACGATGTTCGACCCCGGCGCATGCGTCTACATGGAGAAGATCGCGACCGGCCCGGAGGCGGCCGACGTCATCGACATCACTGCGCCGATCGAGACCAACATCCAGGCCGTCGCAAAGGCCAAGGGGGCAGACCCCGAGGACGTGACCGTCTGCATCCTCGACCGACCCCGCCACGACGACATCGTGCGTCAGGTCCGCGACGCCGGCGCGCGCATCAAGCTGATCTCCGACGGCGACATCGCGGGCGCGATCATGGCGGCGAAGGACGGCACCGGAGTCGACCTGATGATCGGCATCGGCGGTACGCCGGAGGGCATCATCGCGGCGTGTGCGATCAAGTGCCTCGGCGGCACCATCCAGGGCAAGCTCTGGCCGCGCAACGACGAGGAGCGCGGCCGGGCGATCGACCAGGGCCATGACCTCGACCGGGTGCTCGGCTGCGACGACCTGGTGCAGGGCAACAACGTGTTCTTCGTCGCGACCGGCGTCACCGACGGCGAGCTGCTGCAGGGCGTGCGCTACCGCGGCGGCGGCGCGACGACCCACTCCCTCGTGATGCGCTCCAAGAGCGGGACGATCCGCTACGTCGAGAGCCAGCACCGGCTGCGCAAGCTCATGGAGTACAGCTCCGTCGACTTCAGCCACCACTGACGGACCACCGGGGGATGCACGCCGCGGAGACGATCGCGCTCGTCCTGACCGACGTGCAGGGCTCCACCGCGCTGTGGCGCGACGCGCCCGAGCAGATGTACGACGCGATGGCGCGGCACTCGCAACTCGTCTCCGGCGTCGTCGCCGAGCATGGCGGGTGGCGGCCGACCGAGCAGGGCGAGGGTGACTCCGCGGTGCTCGCCTTCGCCGACGCGGCGGATGCGCGGTCGCCGCCGCGCTCGACCTGCAGCTCGCCCTGCGTCACGAGCAGTGGCCCACGCCGCGGCCGCTGCTCGTCCGGATGGGAGTGCACGTCGGACCCGTCGTACGCCGTGGCGAGAACGTCCACGGCGACACGATCAACCGATGCGCGCGGATCCGGGGCATCGGCCACGGCGGCCAGACGCTGCTCTCGCTCGCGGCCCACGATGCAGTGCGGGAGCGACTGCCGGAGAGCGCATCGCTGCGCAGTCTCGGCGCGCATCGCATGAAGGACCTGACCGAGCCGGAGTCGGTCTGGCAGCTCGACCATCCGGAGCTCCCGACGGAGTTCCCGCCGCTGGTCTCGCTCGAACGGGTTCGGCACAACCTGCCGCTGCAGCTGACCAGCCTGGTCGGTCGCGCGACGGAGGTCGGTGACCTGGTCGCCGGAGTCCGCGGCGGAGCGCGACTGACGACCGTCACCGGACTCGGCGGGATGGGCAAGACGCGGCTGGCACTGGCAGCTGCGGCAGAGCTGGCCGACGACTTCTCTGACGGCGTGTGGTTCGTCGACCTGTCGGCGGTGACCGAGGCCGCCGATGTCCCGCGCGAGGTCGGCGGCGCGCTCGGCGTACGCGACGGCGGTCAGGGTCACCCCGCGGCGATCGCTGATCACGTCGTGAACAAGCGACTGCTGCTGGTCATGGACAACCTCGAGCAGGTCCTCGGGTGCGCGCCGTTCGTCGCGCGCATCCTCGAGCGAGGATCCGGCGTGCAGGTGCTCGCGACGAGCCGCGTGCCGCTCGGCCTGCGCGGAGAGTCGCGGTTTCGGCTCGAGCCGTTCCCTGTCGGCGGCAGCGGTGATGACGGCTCGGCCGCCACGCTGTTCACGGATCGAGCTCGCGACGTGCGCAAGGACTTCTCGGCGCGGCACAGCGACGCGATCGCCGAGATCTGCGCGCGGCTGGAAGGCGTGCCCCTCGCCATCGAGCTCGCCGCAGCCCAGGTCTCGGTGCTCACCCCTGAGCGGCTGCTGGAGCGACTGCAGCGCAGCCTCCCCTTGCTCGGCGGCGCGGAAGAGGACCGCCCCGAACGACACCGCACCGTGCGCGCGATGGTCCAGTGGTCCTACGACCTGCTCACCGACGACGAGCGGTCGCTGCTCACCCGGCTCGCGGTCTTCCCCGGCTCGGCCGGCCTGGACGCGATAGAGGGGACCTGCGCCTCCGTCGGCGACGAGCCGCTCGATGTGCTGCCGCTTCTCCGCTCTCTCGTCGAGAAGAGCCTGGTACGACGCACCGACCACGAGGGCGAGCCGCGCTTCTCGCTGCTGGTGCCGGTGCGGGAGTTCGCGGCGGAGCACCTCGACTACCGGACCGGCCGAGCGCTGGCGGATGCGCACCTGTCCCACTTCCTGGCCCGCTCGGTAGAGGGGACCACCACCGCCGACGCCCCGGGCGACGAGCTCTGGACCGATGAGCAGGCTCGCGACATCCACAACTTCCGCGCGGCGCTCGCTCATGCCCACGGGGTCGGACGACCCCACGACCGACTGCTGCTCGCCGTGAACCTCTTCGAGTGGTGGTTCAGCGCCGGGCACACCGTGGAGGGACGCGAGGAGATCCGCGACGCCCGGCAGCAGGTCGGCGGCCCGAGAGGGGACGCCGACCTGTGGGCGTTCTCGGCCACGGTCGAGATCTGGATGAACATGTTCAGTCCCGATGTCGGCGCCACGATCGCGCTGGCGCACGACGCCGTCGACCTCGCCGACGAGTGCGGTGATCTGCTGGTCCGCGCGTTCGCGCAGCAGACGCTCGCGAGCGTGCTCACCAACCGCGCGGCGGCGCGGGCCGCGTTCGAGGCGGCGGTAGAGCTCTCCCGGACAGCCCGTGACGCCGGCTGCCCGATCCGCTGGGGCGTCACGCGCCCGGACGCTGTCGAGATCGGCGCCGGACAAGCGCTGCTGTTCCTCCTGGCGGGCACGTCGGACCGCCGGAGCGTGACGGCAGAAGTGCAGGCGCTCCAGCGGATGGCGGCGAAGGCCGGTCGGACCGGAACCGTCGCCTACCTCGACCTCGCACTCGCCGAGACGTTCGCCGACGTCGGAGATCTCGCCGCAGCCGAGCCGCTCTTCCTCCGCGCGGCGGAGGGCTACGCCCAACGCCAGGACAGCCACTACGCGGCGCGGGCGACGCTCGGGCTCGCGTGCGCTCGGGTGCGGGCCGGGATCGTCGACCAGGGCGCACTCACTCCTCTCGTCGCCGACCTGCGCGACGTCGACCCCGCTCGGGTGGCGGACGCCGAGATGCTCATCGGCGACCTGGCGAGCGCCGCCGGCGATCACGAGGCCGCGTCATCGGCGTATGCCCGGGCGTGGAAGATCCAGCCGAACGCGCCGTGGCTGCGGTGGCGGTCGCTGCAGCTCGAGCGCCTCGCCGGTGTCGAGACGCGCGATCGGCTGGCGCGCCTCTACGACGACGAGCACACCAACCGGCGCTGGGCGCTGCGGGACCTGCTCGGCTGCCTGGTGGAGGGAGCGGTCGTCGCGCTCGCGACCGGTCGGTCCGAGGAGGCGCGTGCGCTGGTCGCGGCCGTCGCAGGCTCGCGCGGTGAGCTGGTGCTGCCGGCCTGCGTCGAGACCGACCTCGCTGCGCTCGAGGAGCGATACGGCGGCGTCGCTCCGGTACCCGAGCTGCCGGCGACTCTGTTCGGCTGAGGGTGCCCGGCCGAGATTTCTCCACCTCGCACCGGGTCGGGGACAATGGCGGTCGGCAACGGCGCCGGCGTACCGAGGAGACAGCTGCGATGACCGAGCAGGACTTCCGCATCGAGCACGACACGATGGGCGAGGTGCGGGTTCCCGGCGCCGCCAAGTGGCGCGCGCAGACCCAGCGCGCGGTCGAGAACTTCCCGGTGTCACGGCGCTGCGCATCGAGCCCGCGCTGATCGCCGCGCTCGCCGCGATCAAGGGCGCCGCCGCGATGGCCAACGCCGAGCTCGGCATCATCGACGCGCGACGTGGCGAAGGCGATCGCCGATGCCGCCGCCGAGGTCGCGCGCGGCGACTGGGACGACCAGTTCCCGATCGACGTCTTCCAGACCGGCTCCGGCACCTCTCGAACATGAACGCCAACGAGGTGCTCGCCACGCTCGCGACGGAGCCGCTCGGGCGGCGCCGTGCACCCCAACGACCACGTCAACGCGTCGCAGTCGTCCAACGACGTCTTCCCCTCGGCGATCCACATCGCCGCGACCCGGTCGATCGTCGAGCAGCTGATCCCCGCGCTCGACCACCTCGCCGCGTCGCTCGAGCGCAAGGCGGCCGAGTTCGCCGAGGTCGTCAAGAGCGGCCGCACCCACCTGATGGACGCGACGCCGGTCACCCTCGGCCAGGAGTTCGGCGGCTACGCCGCCGCGATCCGGTACGGCGTCGAGCGGCTCAACTCCTCGCTCCCCCGCATCGGCGAGCTGCCGCTCGGCGGCACGGCGGTCGGGCACCGGCATCAACGCGCCGCCGGGCTTCGCGCAGAAGGTGATCAACCGGCTCGCCGACGACCTCGGCCTGCCGCTCACCGAGGCGCGCGACCACTTCGAGGCGCAGGCCTCGCGCGACGCGCTGGTCGAGGCGTCCGGCGTGCTGCGCACCATCGCGGTCAGCCTCTACAAGATCGCCAACGACCTGCGCTGGATGTCGTCTGGGCCCGCGCGCCGGGCTCGGCGAGATCCAGCCTGCCCGACCTGCAGCCCGGGTCGTCGATCATGCCGGGCAAGGTCAACCCGGTGATCCCCGAGGCGGTCTGCCAGGTCGTCGCGCAGGTGATCGGCAACGACGCCGCGGTCGCCTTCGGCGGCGCGGCCGGCAACTTCGAGCTCAACGTCGATGCTGCCGGTCATCGCGCGCAACCTGCTCGAGTCGATCCGCATCGCTCGCCACCATCAGCCGGCTGCTTCGCCGACCGGTGCGTCGACGGCATCGACGGCCGACGTCGAGCGGTGCCGCCTCTACGCCGAGAGCTCGCCGTCGATCGTCACGCCGCTGAACAAGTACATCGGCTACGAGGAGGCGGCCAAGGTCGCCAAGACCTCGCTGAAGGAGGACAAGACGATCCGCCAGGTCGTCCTCGAGCGCGGGTATGTCGAGGCCGGCAAGCTGACGAGGAGCAGCTCGACGCCGCGCTCGACGTGCTGTCGATGACCCGCCCTGCGACGTAGTCGGGCCCGCTACTTGTTGTAGTTCTTCAGCGCGCGCAGGCTCAGGCTGAGCAGGACGACGCCGACCGTCGACGGTGGCGATGGCGGCGTACAGCAGCTGCTCGCCGTTCCAGCCCTCGAGGATCAGCACGCGCAGCCCCTCGATGACGTAGGTCACCGGGTTGTAGCGCGCGAGCACCTGCAGCCAGCCCTGCATGTCCTCGCGCGGCACGACGTTGGGCGAGAGGAACAGCAGCGGGAAGAACAGGATCGACGTCACGTTGACGGCCTGCGCCGTGCGGGCCTTCAGCGCGACGAGCGTGCCGAAGCCGGCGTACGCGACGCCGAAGGTCGCGACGCCCGAGGATCAGCACGACGACGCCGGCGATGCCGGTCTCCACTCGGACGCCGAGGATGAAGCCGAGCAGCAGCACGAGGCTCGCGGCGACGACGTTGCGGAGGAAGTCAGCCGCGAGCCGGCCGACGAGGATCAGCGTCCGCGGGATCGGCGCGACGAGCAGCTTGTCGAAGTAGCCGTTCTCGATGTCGGTGACCAGGCCGAACGGCGACGCCGCGCCGGTCACCGCGAACAGCATGGACACGGGCAGCTGGAACGCGGCGTAGTTCTGGCCGTGCAGCCATGACTCGCCCCTGAACGCGTCGCCGAGCGAGCCGAGGTTCACGAACAGGAAGAACACCGGGATGAAGATGATCGGGATCGACGACTCGGGCTGACGCAGTCCCTCGCGGACCGCGCGCCGGCCGAGCAGCAGCAGGGTTCTCATGCGGAAGCCTTCTCGGTCGCGTCGGCGCCCTCGATGCGGCGGCCGGTGGCCTGGAGGAACACGTCGTCGAGCGTCGGCCGGGAGACCGAGATCGCACCGGGCGCGATGCCGGCCTTGTCGAGACGGCGTACCAGCTCGGAGATCGACTCGGCGCCGTTGTCGACGTACAGCGCGAGCGAGCCGGACTCGTCGACGACCTGCTGGACGCCGCGGAGTCCGACGAGTGCGGCGTGCGCACCGGCAACGTCCCCGCCGGGCAGCGTGATCGTCACGACGTCGATGCCCATCGCGCTCTTGAGCTCCTCGGGTGTGCCGGCGGCGACGATCAGGCCGTTGTCGATGATCGCCACGCGGTCGCAGAGCTGGTCGGCCTCCTCGAGGTACTGCGTGGTGAGGAAGACCGTCGTGCCGGACTCGTTGATCCGGCGCACCTCGTCCCACACCGTGATGCGCGACGCCGGGTCGAGCCCGGTCGTCGGCTCGTCGAGGAAGAGCACCTCCGGGTTGTGCACCAGGCCAGCCGCGAGGTCGAGGCGACGGCGCATGCCACCCGAGTAGGTCTTGGTACGACGGTCGGCGGCGTCGACGAGCCCGACCAGCTCGAGCAGCTCCTGCGCGCGCTTCTTCGCGGTGGCGCCGTTCATGCCGTAGAGGCCGCACTGCAGCTCGAGGATCTCGCGGCCGGTCTGCACCGGGTCGAGGCCGATCTCCTGCAGCGCGATGCCGATGCGGCGGCGGATCTTCGCCTGGTCCTTCGCGACGTCGAAGCCAGCGACGTGGGCCGTGCCGCCGGTCGGCGGGAGCAGCGTGCACAGCATGCGGACGGTCGTCGTCTTGCCGGCGCCGTTGGGGCCGAGGAAGCCGAACACCTCGCCCTCGTAGACCGTGAGGTCGACGCCGCGCACCGCGTCGACGCCGCCCTTGAAGGTCCGGGCCAGCGCGGTCGTCTCGATCGCGACGGCGCGGTCGTCGATGTGCACGGCGGGCGACTCGACCCGGATGACGTCCGGCGTCGGCGCCGGCGTACGCGAGACCGCCTTCGTCGCCGGCGGGCGCACCGCCTTCTTCGCCGGCGCAGCCTTCTTGGCCGGCGCAGCCTTCTTCGCCGGCGCAGCCTTCTTCGCCGGCGCAGCCTTCTTGGCCGACGCAGCCTTCTTGGCCGACGCAGCCTTCTTGGCCGACGCAGCCTTCTTGACCGGCGCAGCCTTCTTGACCGGCGCAGCCTTCTTCGCAGCGGGCTTCCGCCCGGATCTCTCAGCCATGACGGCGCAGCCTACCCGCGCGAACTATGGGCACCCCTGAGCACGAACTTGTCACAGATCCGGACACGGTTCGGCCGGGCGGGGCGGGCGGGTCGGGCGGGTCGGGCGCCTACAGGGGGATGTCCTCGAGGAGGTCGGTGACGAGGGCGGCGATCGGCGAGCGCTCGGAGCGGGTCAGCGTGACGTGCGCGAAGAGCGGGTGGCCCTTGAGCGCCTCGATGACCGCGGCGACTCCGTCGTGGCGGCCGACGCGCAGGTTGTCGCGCTGCGCGACGTCGTGGGTGAGGACGACGCGCGAGCCGGCGCCGATGCGGGACAGGACGGTGAGCAGTACGCCGCGCTCGAGCGACTGGGCCTCGTCGACGATGACGAACGAGTCATGCAGCGACCGGCCGCGGATGTGCGTCAGCGGCAGCACCTCGAGGATGCCGCGGTCCATGACCTCCTCGATCACCTCCGACGCGACGAGCGCGCCGAGGGTGTCGTAGACGGCCTGCGCCCACGGCGCCATCTTCTCGCCCTCGCTGCCCGGCAGGTAGCCGAGCTCCTGGCCGCCGACGGCGTACAGCGGGCGGAAGACGACGACCCGCTTGTGCAGCCGGCGTTCGAGCACGGCTTCGAGTCCGGCGCACAGCGCGAGCGCCGACTTGCCGGTGCCGGCGCGACCGCCGAGGGAGACGATGCCGACCTCGTTGTCGAGCAGCAGGTCGAGCGCGATGCGCTGCTCCGCGCTGCGACCGTGCAGGCCGAACGCGTCGCGGTCGCCGCGGACGAGCCGCACGGACTTGTCCGCCTGCACCCGACCCAATCCAGACGACGAGCCGCCGAGCAGGACGAGGCCGGTGTGGCAGGGCAGCTCGCGCGCCTCGGGAAGCTCGATGGTCTCCTCGGCGTACAGGCGGTCGAGGTCCTCCCGTGTGACGTCGAGCTCGGCCATGCCGGTCCAGCCGGCGTCGACGGCGAGCTCGGCGCGGTACTCCTCCGCGGCGACGCCGACGCTGGCCGCCTTGACCCGCAGCGGCAGGTCCTTGGACACCAGGATCACGTCGCGGCCCTCGGCCTGCATGTTGAGGGCGACGGCGAGGATGCGGTGGTCGTTGGCGTCGGTGCGGAAGCCCATCGGCAGCACCGACGGGTCGCTGTGGTTGAGCTCGACGTGCAGCGTGCCGCCGGCGTCGTTGAGCGGCAGCGGCTCGTCGAGGCGGCCGTACTCGATCCGCAGGTCATCGAGAAGTCGCAGCGCGGTGCGCGCGAACCAGCCGAGCTCGGGATGGGCCCGCTTGTCCTCGAGCTCGCCGATGACGACCAGCGGCAGGACGACCTCGTGCTCGTCGAACCGCTTGAGCGCCATCGGATCGGACAGCAGGACGCTGGTGTCGATCACATAGCTCCTCCGGCGAGGAGTCCCGCCCCCTGACCGGCTCGCGGTCTTGCGGGCAGAGCTCTTCGTCGACGCCATGTGTTCTCCCGGGGCTGGTAGGCCGGAAACTGGGGACGCAGGTCGACGGTACGGCGGCGATCATGGACGACCGCGCAGCGACACGCCCGGCAGCGTGGCGCGCCGGGAAACCTGGGCGAAATCCGGACACTCCGGGGCAGGAGTCGTGCTCCGGCGACCAGAAGTGAGCGAGAGCCGGGTCCCTGTCGCCGGCCAGCCTCGAGGAGCAACTCCATGCGTCGCGTCATCGCCGTCTTCGCCGCCGTCTGCGCCGCCGCGGTCGTGCCGCTGGCCGGCGCCGCGCCGACCTGCACGGGCGCCGTACCGCAGGCCGTGTGCGGCGATCGCGTGGTCGCGGAGGCGCTGCGCACCGCGACGTTCCTGCAGTACGAGGAGGCCATGCCGGCGCTCGAGGCGATCGAGGCGATCGCCCCGGACGTGGTCGAGGTCTACACGATGGCCGAGGCGACCGGCGTCGCCGAGGCGGTGTCCGCCGGCGGGCGTGACATCCCGGTCGTGCGGCTCACCGACGAGTCGAAGACCGGCGTGAAGCGCAAGGTCGCCATCTCGCTGTCGGTGCACGGCCAGGAGTCGGCCGGCCGCGAGGGTGGCATGCGCTACATCGAGGACGTCGCCCGCTGGTGGGTGGGCGACAAGGAGCGCGAGGTCTACGCGGGCGAGAAGTCGCTCCCGCTGTCCACCGTCATGGCGCAGACCGAGACGTGGATCTGCATGTGCAACCCGGACGGCTGGAACCACATGGACCTCGGCGGCGAGTCGGTCAACGCGCGCGCCAACGACAACGGCACCGACCTCAACCGCGAGTTCCCGACGCTGGGCTGGCCCAACCTCAGCGCGACTCCGATGTCCGACCCGGAGGCGATCTACTGGGTCAAGCTGCTGATGTCGAAGGGCAGGTTCGCTACCGGCACCGACATCCACGGCGAGCTGACGTCGGCCAACAACTCCTTCGCCGACCTGATGTGGCCGGCCGGGGAGTGGACGCCCGACCACCAGGCCAAGGAGCTGCAGCTCGGCCTCGACGCGATCGGC
Source organism: uncultured Actinomycetota bacterium (assembly GCA_963765815.1). GTDB lineage: Bacteria > Actinomycetota > Actinomycetes > BP-191 > BP-191 > DATLNF01. The sequence goes on from CAVXXT010000007.1 coordinate 149,325, forward strand.
ACGATCCAGCGCAAGTTCGCCGAGGACGGCGTCCTCGTGGGCACGGCCGCAGAGGCGGCCGGGATCATGACGCCGTCGACCGCCGCGACCGGATACGACGTCGTCGGGTACGACGACGGCGGCTTCATGGGTGACTGGTTCACCCAGAAGCTCGGCGCCGTCGAGATCGACGCGGAGAACTTCCTCTCGCACATCGCGCCCGGCAACGTCTGGGTCGGCCCGCTGGAGCAGGCGCACATCGCCGGCGTGCGCGGGCTGATGGAGGCGATCATCGTCGAGGCGCTCTTCATCGACGACGTCGAGGCGGACCTGCACCTCGGGCGGGTCGGCTACGTCTTCACGAAGAGCCGGGTCAAGGGCGGCGGCGCGGGCGAGGTCGACGCCTACGACACCAGCCAGATGGACTACTTCCCGGACCTGGCCAAGGACGCGGGCGTGAAGGTCACGCCGATCGACCCCGCCGACATCGCGAACGGGACGGCGAAGCTGTCGTCGTACGACTCGCTGGTGCTCGCCGACGTGACGACTCCGGTGGACCGGCTCGGTCGCAAGTACGACTCCGAGAAGTACATCGCGGCGCTGGACGCCTTCGCCAAGGGCGGTGGGCAGCTGGTGCTGACCGACAAGGCCGTCACGCTGCTCGGGCAGATGGGTTTCGGCGACGACGCCGACATCAAGGAAGCCCAGACCAACGCCGGCCACGTCGACTTCGGCACCCGCGACCACGAGTGGGAGAAGGACCTCGTCGCGACGGCGAGCCAGACCTACTACGAGGTGCCGATCGGCTTCGCGCCGACGTCGGCCGCGCCGCACTACGGCGTCGACTCGGCGAAGTGGGAGGCGGCAGGCGGCACCACGGTCGGCACCATCGACCCGGGCGACGGCGCGTTCACCATCCTGGGCGAGCTGCCGCGCGGCGCCGGCAAGATCTCCATCTTCGGCGCGGTGCTGCCGACGCCCACGGCCGAGAACGAGCCGATCGACGGACTGGCCAGCTACGGCGTGACGATCGCCGGCGGCCAGGTCTTCCACTCGATGCTGAGCTTCACGCGCCCGGGTGCTCCGGCGCCCGGACCCGCTCCGGCTCCTGAGCCGGCGCCTGGGCCGCAGCCGGCTCCCGAGCCGGCGCCGAAGCCCGAGCCGCTGCCGGCGACGGGTGCCGACCCGGCGATGGCGCTGGTCGCCCTGCTCGCGGTGCTCGGCGCAGTGGCGGTACGCCGCCGTCGTACCGTCTAGCGCCCGCCGACGAATATCATGAGCGTCCCGCGGGGCTCTTAGGCGACGTCGTCGCTCGTCGATCGGCTGCTGCGGCGTCCATCAGGATCCAGTCAAGATCATGAGCGTCGCGGGGCGATAGAGCGCTGCCAGACGCTCGTCGATCGCATCCTGGCGCTAGGGGATAACCGACAGCAGTTGGGGGACGCTGCGTTCACCACCCCTGGTTGCGGGAGATCTGCCGAACTCGCCGCGCCGCCGAGCTGAACCACGTCTTGCTCTCATCGACTGAGAACCCGGCTTCGTGCAAGGCGGTCCGAAGCGCGCTGCGCTTCCAGGCGGGGACGTAGCAGGCCGCCGCCGTCCAGCCCTGCAGGACCACTGTAGGAGCCCACACGCATCTTGATCGGCAACGCTGTTCGGCCTCGGGCTGAGCGCGACACCGGTCGGTCGTCCGTGGCTAGGCGGCGGCGAGCTCGGTGGCGATGGTGCTCGGGGTGAGCGGCTCGTCGAGGAGGCGCAGGAAGCGCTCGTGCTCGTCGCCGGCCTCGAGCCAGGCGCCGAGCAGCCGGTAGCCCTCGGCGTACGTCGACGTGTAGGCGCGCCACAGCGGTGACGTGAGGAACTGCAGCGACTTGCGCGCGCGGGTCTCGGGCACGAGCGACCAGCGGCTGATGTAGGCAACCACGTCGTCCTGCGATGCGCCGCGGTCGTGCAGCATCAGCGCGGCGTCCTGGCTGACGAGTCCGAGCGGTGCGCGCGCCTTGGCGATCGCCTCGGCCTTCTCGCCTTCGAAGCGCAGCCCGAGGTCGGCGTACACCTCCTGCGCCCACGGGCCCCAGCCCTTGCCGACCGCGACCTGCAGGCCGAGGTCGGCGAGCCCTTCGGCCATCAGGCACTCGGGCGTGTTGACCAGCATGATCGTCTGCTCGGCCCAGCGCTTTCCCTCTACCAGCAGCTGCTCCTTGTGGCAGCGCTCGGTGTGGTGGCCCGGATAGGACTCGTGCGCGACGAGGTGCGGCAGGTCAGCGCAGCGCATCGGCAGGTCGGCGTTGACCGCGACCCGCGAGTGGTAGTCGCCGAGGTAGTAGTTGAAGCCGCTCCACGGCTGGTCGGTGACGACGTCGTACGTCACCGTCTCCTTCTCCGGGAGGCCGTACGACGTGCGCACTCGGTCGCGCAGCGCGCTGGACAGCGCGTGCATCGCGTCCTCGAGCCGGTGGGGCGGGATCTCGTCGGCGACCCGGTAGGCGCCGTAGCGCTCGGCCAGCGAGCCCGGCCCCGGCAGCAGATCGGACAGCGCGTCGTGCGCTGCGGCGTACTTGTCCTGGTCGCCCATCTCCGGGCGCACCTCGAAGTAGGCCTCGACCTCGTCGACGAAGCCGATCGGGTTGCCGGCCAGCGTCTTGCCGCTCACCTCGAGCGCTCGAAGCTGGGCGTCGAGGTAGGCACGGCGGTCGTCGGCGAGACCCGCGTTGGGCAGGTCAGCGCGCAGGCGCGCGGCGTCGACCGCGAGCTGCGCGGGGTCGGGCGCCGGCTCCGCGTCGACCTCGCGCTTGAGCTCCGGGTCGCCGGTGTAGGCGTCGACGAAGCCCTCGACCAGCCGATCGAACCGCAGGCCCAGCAGGCAGTACTCCGTGACCAGATCCCTCATGACCCGGACCTTACGGCGTACCGGAGGTCAGGTGCCGAAGCGGCGCTGGCGCTGGCCGTAGGCGCGCAGCGCGCGCAGGAAGTCGACCCGGCGGAAGTCGGGCCAGTAGGCGTCGCAGAAGTAGAACTCCGAGTGCGCGCTCTGCCAGAGCAGGAAGCCGGACAGCCGGATCTCGCCGGACGTGCGGATCACCAGGTCGGGGTCGGGCTGGCCGCGGGTGTAGAGGTGGTCGGCGATGTGGTCGACGTCGAGCGTCGCGACGACGTCCTCGAGGCTCGATCCCTGCTCGGCATGTGACGCGAGCAGCGAGCGGACCGCGTCGGCGATCTCGCGACGGCCGCCGTATCCGACGGCGACGTTGACCGTGATGCCGTCGTGGTCGACCGTCGACGCGGCGGCCTCCTTGAGCAGCGTCGCGGTGTCGCCGGGCAGCAGGTCGAGCGCACCGACCACCTGCACGCGCCAGCCGTTGTCCGGGCGGGCGAGGTCGGTGACGGTCTGCTCGATGATCCGCAGCAGCGGTGCGAGCTCCTCCGGCGGCCGGGTGAGGTTGTCAGTCGACAGCAGCCACAGCGTGGCGACCTCGACGTTGCTCTCCTCGCACCAGCCGAGCAGCTCGGCGATCTTGTCGGCGCCCTTGCGGTGCCCGTCCTGCGACTGCGCGCCGACCGAGCGCGCCCAGCGCCGGTTGCCGTCGAGGATGACGCCGACGTGGCGGGGCACCGGCGTGCCGTGCAGCTGACGCGCGAGCCGGCGTTCGTAGACGCCGTACATCACGTCGCGCAGCCCCACTCGTCACCTGCTCTCACGTCGTACGCCGGATGTCCTCACGGTACGCCGCGAATCCCACTCGCCCTCGCTGCGTCGATCGGAGATCCTGTGCTGTTTCCCGCCGTGCTGATCCCACTGTGGTGATTCCCACTTCGTCGAGAGGTCATCCCATGCCGGTCGTCGTCACCGAGCTGGCCGACGAGCACTTGCCGGCGTCGGTCGCGCTGTTCGAGGAGCGGTACGCCGCCGCGCTGAGCCGGCACCCCCAGCTCGACCGCGACGCCGACCTGGCCACGGCGGTCGGCGCGGTGCGCGCGGCGGCGTCACACGGCTGGGTGGCGCTCGACGGCGAGCAGGTCGTCGGCTACCTGCTGTCGCGGGTCGACGAGTACGCGACCTGGGTCGACCTGGGCGGCCACGCCGCGGTCGACGAGCTGACCACCCGGCTCCTGTACGCCGAGGCCTCGACCTCATGGGTCGCGGCAGGAGGGCTGCGGCACGCGGTCGTCCTGCTCGCCGGCGACCCGATGGCCGAGGGCGCGTGGTCGCGGCTGGCCTTCGGGCAGGAGCACGTCTTCGCGCTCGGCCCGGTGACGCCGTCGCGCGCCACGCCGCCGTCGGACGTCGACGTGCGGATCGCCACGAGCAGCGCCGACCTCGACTCGCTGCTCGACATGTGCGCCATCACCGACGAGCACCTGAAGTACGCGCCCGTGTGGGGCTACCGGTCGCCGGAGTTCGCCGCGACGCTGCCGGACATGTTCCGCGAGGACTTCGACAACCCGGACGTCCTCGACTTCATCGCCTCGATCGACGGCGTCGACGTGGGCTTCGCGAGCTGGGAGCCGATGCCGCGGCGCATCGGCGTACCGGAATGCGCAGTCGCCTTCAGCCATGCCGCGGTGCGGCCGTCGTACCGGGGGCGGGGCGTCGGCGCGGCGCTCGACACGGCGGGGCGCGCGTGGGCACTCGCGCAGGGCCACACCGTCAGCTGGTCGGACTGGCGGCTGACCAACATGGCCGCGGAGCCGCACTGGCGCAGCCTCGGCTGGGCGCCGTACGCGACGAGGTGGACCCGCCAGCTCGCGCCCGAGGTGCTGACCTAACCCGCGGGGCGGCGTACGACGACGTCGTCGGCTTCGTCCACGTCGTAGGCGCAGCCGAGCGCCGCGGCCTCGGCGAGCAGGTCGGCGAAGAACGACGCGAGCTGCGGCGCGGTCAGCACCGCGCGCACGCCGACGCCGCCGTCACCCCACGCGTCGAGCACGGCGCGGCAGGCGATGCGCCAGCGACCGCCGCCGCCCAACACCCCGTCGCCGCCCTCCCACGCGCGCTCGGTCTGCACCGAGCAGCGCAGCTCGCCGGCGCTGGTCAGGTCGTCCGGATCCCGATGCCGGAACGCGAAGAGGTCGCGGTCGCGGGGCAGGTAGCGCTCCAGCGCAGTCCACGTGGCGTCGACGTCGAGTCCCTCGTCGTCGGCCCACGCGCGCAGGCCACCCTCCAGCGACGACGACGGAAAGCGGTCGTCGGGGCTCGACCAGCGCGCTGCCGAAGACGAGCCCTCGGCCATCGCGGCGCGCAGTCGCGCAGCGGTCGACGCGACGAACCAGCCGCACCGCTCACCCACCTCGCCGTACGGCGCGCCGTCGCGGGTCAGCCGCAGCGTCAGCTCGTACGGCACGTCGTCGCGGTCGACGACGGGCACCTGATGCACGCCGAGGACCGACCCGTCGACGCACCGCACCTCGGCCATGCCGCGCATTCTGCCGCCACGCCGCCCCGGCGTACCCCGACCTTTGTCCGGATCTGGGACAGATCTGTGCTCGGGGGTGCCCCAAGTTCAGGGGAGGTTCCGCGGGCGGCCGACGAGGATCTCACCCCTGCGACACCGTCACCGGCTGCTACCGTGAGTGAGCTTCCGCGCAACGTCTCGACCACTTCGAGCGTCTAACTGCCCGGGACCACCTCTCGCCAGCTAGGAGTCCGTCGTGCGTCGATCGATGTCGGCCGTGGTCGTCACGACCGCGATCGCCCTCGCGCTCGCGGGCTGCACGTCGGGCGACGGACGCGCCGTCTCGACGCTGCCCAGCCCCGCCGCGGTGGTCATGCCGTCCCTCGACCCGTCGCTCGACGTCATCCCCACGCCGGCCGAGACGTCCGCGAGCCCGACGCCGTCACCCACCGCGAAGCCCAAGCCGAAGCCGACGTACGACGTCGTCGCGGTGCAGAAGCGGCTGACCGTCCTGAAGTACTACGTCGACGCGATCGACGGGAAGCCGGGGCTGGCCACCCGCAGCGCGATCATGGCGTTCCAGAAGGTCCAGGGGCTGCCGGTCACCGGCACCGTCGGCAAGGCGGACTACGCCGCGCTCGACAAGCCGAAGTCGCCGGTGCTCAAGGCGACCGCGCCGGCCGACCGGGTCGAGGTCGACCTCACCAAGCAGGTGCTCTACGTCGTCACGCACGGCACGATCACCCGGGTGATGCCGGTCAGCTCCGGCAACGGCAAGAAGTACCTGCAGAAGAACGGCAAGAAGGCGACCGCGCTCACCCCGGTCGGGTGGTACAAGGTCGAGCGGCGCATCGAGGGGGTCCGCGAGGCCGACCTCGGCACGCTCTACGACCCGCAGTACTTCTACCGGGGCTGGGCGATCCACGGCTCCAACAGCGTGCCGTCGTACCCGGCCAGCCACGGCTGCGTGCGGGTGACTCGCGCCGACGCGAAGTACCTGCTGAAGGCGATCAGCGTCGGCATCTCGGTCTACGTGTACGGCGGGACGCACACGTTCCCGGCCGGCTCGTCGGCGCCGGGCACCGACAACCCGAGCGGCGACACGCCCTCGGACGCGCCGTCGGAGTCGCCCTCCGCCGCGCCGGCGTCTGCGTCACCCTCGCCGAGTCCGTCATCGAGCAGCTTCCCGCCCCTGCTCTCGCCGTCGGCGAGCCCGTCGCCCAGCGCCACCCCCTCGCCGGAGCCCTCCGCCAGCTGAGCGGCCGTCGTACCGCGCCCGAGATGTCCCGATTCGGCTAGGGTCCGCGCCAACGGTCGGTCACCCAGGAGGTCTCATGAAGCGCATCCTCGTCGTCGCCGCGGTCACCATCGGCGCCACGCTCGCCCTCGCCGTGCCGGCGTCCGCGTGGCCGCCGGTCTGCAAGGAGCCGGTCTACACCCTCACCGGCCGCTGCATCTGACCTGACTGCTCACGACGAAGGCCGCGCCCCCACCGGGAGCGCGGCCTTCGTCGTGAGCGGGAAAGTCAGCCGTTGAGGCGGTCGACCAGGGCGGCGTGCTCCTCGCGGAGCTGCTTGGGCAGGTGGTCGCCGAACTGCTCGAAGAACTCGGGGATGCAGCCCGGCCTCCTGCTTCCAGATCTCGGCGTCGACCGACGAGCAGCAGGTCGAGGTCCTCGGCCGGGATGTCGAGGCCGTCGAGGTCGAGCGCATCGCGGCTCGGCAGGATGCCGATCGGCGTCTCGACGCCCTCGGCGCGTGCCCTCGAGCCGGTCGACGATCCACTTGAGCACGCGGCTGTTCTCGCCGAAGCCCGGCCACAGCCACTTGCCGTTCGGCGTCCTTGCGGAACCAGTTGACGTAGTAGATGCGCGGCAGCTTGTCGGCGGTGGTGGCCTCGCCGATCTCGAGCCAGTGGGCCGACGTAGTCGCCCATGTTGTAGCCGCAGAAGGGCAGCATCGCGAACGGGTCGCGGCGCAGCTGGCCGATCGCGCCGGCGGCGGCGGCCGTCGTCTCCGACGAGACGGTCGAGCCGAGGAAGACGCCGTGCTGCCAGTCGAAGGACTCGGTGACCAGCGGTACGGCGGTGGCGCGGCGGCCGCCGAAGAGGATCGCGCTAGATCGGCACGCCCTTGGGGTCCTCCCACTCCGGCGCGATCGTCGGGCACTGCCCGGCCGGCGTGGTGAAGCGCGCGTTGGGGTGGGCCGCGGGCGTCTCGGACTGCCGGCGTCCAGTCGTTGCCCTTCCAGTCGATCAGGTGCGCGGGCGGCTCGTCGGTGAGGCCCTCCCACCACACGTCGCCGTCGTCGGTGCAGCGCGACGTTGGTGAAGATGCTGTTGCCCCAGAAGGTCTTCACCGCGTTGGCGTTGGTGTCCTCGCCGGTGCCGGGCGCGACGCCGAAGAAGCCGGCCTCGGGGTTGATCGCGTAGAGCCGGCCGTCGTCGCCGAAGCGCATCCAGCAGATGTCGTCGCCGACCGTCTCGACCGTCCAGCCCGGGATGGTCGGCTGCAGCATCGCGAGGTTGGTCTTGCCGCACGCGCTCGGGAAGCGCGGCCGCGACGTACTTCGGCTCACCGCTCGGGCGGCGTGAGCTTGAGGATGAGCATGTGCTCGGCCATCCAGCCCTCGTCGCGGGCCATGACCGACGCGATGCGCAGCGCGAAGCACTTCTTGCCGAGCAGCGCGTTGCCGCCGTAGCCGGAGCCGTAGGACCAGATCTCGCGGGTCTCGGGGTAGTGGACGATGTACTTCGTGTCGTTGCACGGCCACGGCACGTCGGCCTGGCCCGGCGGCGAGCGGCGCGCCGACGGTGTGCACGGCCGGCACGAAGAAGCCGTCGTCGCCGATCTGCGTCGAGGGCGGCCTTGCCCATCCGGGTCATGATCCGCATGGAGACGACGACGTACGGCGAGTCGGTGATCTCGACGCCGAGCTGGCTGATCTTCGAGCCGAGCGGGCCCATGCAGAACGGGACGACGTACATCGTCCGGCCGCGCATGCAGCCGGCGAACAGCGGCCTTGAGGGTGCCGCGCATCTCGGCCGGGTCCATCCAGTTGTTGGTCGGGCCGGCGTCGGCCTCGTTCTCGCGAGCAGATGTAGGTGCGGTCCTCGACCCGGGCGACGTCGGTCGGGTCGGACGCGGCGTAGAAGCTGTTGGGGCGCTTGGCCTCGTCGAGCTTGACGAAGGTCCCGTTGTCGACCAGCAGCTGCGGTGAGGCGGTCCCACTCCTCCTGCGGACCCGTCGCCCACTCGACCCGGTCGGGCTGGGTGAGCTCGGCGATCTCGGTCACCCACGCGACGAGCTTGGCGTGCTTCGTCGGGGCGGCGTCGAGGCCGGCGATGGGGGTCGTCATCAGGGAGTCAGCTCCTCGGGACAGCTTCAGTGACAGCGCAGCGTGCCCGGACCAGGACTGCGCGGGCAAATGTGTACCCAAGCCTACCGGAGGCATGTCACCTGCCCGCCACACGGCCGTACTAGTGCGAAGGGCGCCGCGAGGGTTCCGCCGTACGCCCGTTTATCCCTAGTGATCGGCCCACTCCGACTACCCCTAGGGGGAGCAATGCTGAAGAAGCTCGTCGTCATCGCCGGTATCGCTGGTGCGCTCGGACTCGCCGTAGGCCCGGCCTCGGCCGACCCGTCGGTGTGCGTGGACGTGCACCTGCAGGTCCAGGACCAGGTCGTCGACCAGAGCGCCTGCCTGCCGCCGGCGGCGAAGTAGCTCAGACGCTTCACCGGCCGGGCCGCGCCCCACGCGTCGCCCGGTCACCCGAAGAGCCGTGCCGGCTCCGGAGAATCCTCCGGGGCTGGTCACGGCTCTTCGTCTGTTCTGCTGCGGCGCAGCATGAGTCGTCTGCTCAGGCGGTCGGCCCGCCGGCCCGGGCGGCCTCGACGCCGGCCAGCGCCTCGCGCAGCCCGGCGATCCACTCCTCCTGTCGCTGGCCGACCAGCCGGACGCACCAGGCGAGCGCGTCGCTGCGGCTGCGGGCGACCCCCGCCTCGACCAGCGTGTCGAGGACCAGCCGCTCCGGCTGCCTCAGCCGAGTCATCACCGGGACGCTGTGGGTCGTGAAGAGGACCGTGTCGCCACCGACCCGCACCCCCCAGCTGACCTTGCGTGCAGTACGCCGTTCGGCCTCATCTGCCAGGGCCATCCGCACGGTCCGGGTGTCCTCCCGAAATGCCTTGACCCGGCCGGCCCTGGTCGCGGCCTTCTCGGCCTCTCCGGCGCCCTCGGCGTACGCCGGCTCGGGCAGCTCGCCGACCACCAGGATCTCCTCCCGGTCGACCGTCACGTCGGGTGCGCCGGTGAACCACTCCTGCGGCAGCCGCCCGGTGAACCAGCCCCGGACCGTCTCCGTCGTCTCGCTTCCCATAGCCCCTCCTGTTGCTCGTATTACATGATTACACAGCAACAGACTGGGTGACCGCGTGATTCCCGCCGTTCTGTGTCCGCGGCCGCGGTGGCGGCGTGCTCGGGTCCGGACACAGAACGGAGAGGGCAGGGTCAGCCGGCCGAGTTGAGCTGGGCGGACAGGGCCGCCGGGTCGGTGACCGGGGCCTGGCAGGCGAAGTGCCGGCACACGTAGGCCGCGGGCTTGCCGTCGACGGTCGGGCGGTCGGCGAGGAGCGCGACCGGCGGATGCCCGTCGACCTCGACCCCGGGGATCGCGACGACCGCGCCGGGTGACGTCGAGCCCAGCGCCGCACGGTGCAGCGCGTCGCGCTCGGCTGACGGCGGGCCGACGATCGCGACCTCGGCCGGGCCGCCGAGCAGCGCCTCCCCCACCGCGGCCGCCCAGCCGACGAAGCGGGCGTGCCGCGACATCAGCGGTACGACGGTCGCGAGCGCGGCCTCCGCGGCGGAGCGGTGCCGCTCGGATCCGGTGAGCGCGGCGTACGACAGCAGCGCGCCGGCCGCGGCCGAGGAGCCGGACGGGGTCGCGTTGTCGGTCGGGTCCTGCGGCCGGCGTACCAGCGCCTCGGCGTCGTCGGCCGTGTCGTAGAAGCCGCCGGCGCCGTCGCCGAAGTGCTCCAGCACGATGTCGAGCATCGCGCCGGCGCCGTCGGCGCGGCGCGGGTCGCCGGTGACGCCGTGCAGCGCGATCAGCCCCTCAGCCACGTCGGCGTAGTCCTCGAGCACGCCCGCGTTGGTGCCGGGCTTGCCGTCGCGGGACGTGCGGAGCAGCCGGCCGGTGGCGACGTCGTAGTGCACGTCACGCAGCAGGTCGGCCGCGGTCTCTGCCGCTACGACGAGATCGGGCCGGTCGAGCAGCAGGCCGGTCTCGGCGAGCGCGGCGATGGCCAGGCCGTTCCACGCGGCGACGACCTTGTCGTCGCGCGCCGGGTGGACGCGCTCCTCACGCGCCGCCCACAGCCGCGACCGCACCGACTCCAGCCGGTCGAGGTCGTCGGTCTCGCCGAGCCGCTGCAGCACCGACGTGCCGTGCTCGAAGGACCCGCTCGCGCCGACGGCGTAGAAGTCGGCGGCCCACGTGCCGTCGTCGTCGCCGAGCACCTCGACCAGCTGCTCCGGGGTCCACGCGTAGAACTTGCCCTCGACGCCCTCGCTGTCCGCGTCGAGCGCGCTGGCGAAGCCGCCCTCCGGGGTGCGCAGGTCGCGGAACATGAAGTCGGCGGTCTCCAGCGCGATCCGCCGCGCGAGCGGGCTGCCGGTCGCGCGCCACAGGTGCAGGTAGACGCGGCAGAGCAGCGCGTTGTCGTAGAGCATCTTCTCGAAGTGCGGCACGACCCACTGCTCGTCGACCGAGTAGCGCGCGAAGCCGCCGCCGAGCTGGTCGTACATCCCGCCGCGGGCCATCCGCTCACACGTCGCGCCGACCATCGACAGCGACTCGAGGTCGCCGGTCCGGTGGTGGTGCCGGAGCAGGAACTCCAGGCACATCGACGGCGGGAACTTCGGCGCCCGGCCGAAACCGCCGTGCCGCTCGTCGTACGACGCCGCCAGCGATGCGGCCGCCGCGTCGAGCACCGCGGCGGTGAGCGGTGACGAGCCGTCCGCCGGACCGCGCTCGCCGAGCCGGCGGACGATGTCGGCGCCGCTCGCCTCCAGGTCGCCGCGCTTCTCACCCCAGGCCTCGGCGATCGAGTGCAGCAGCCGCTGGAAGCTCGGCATGCCATGACGGTCCGTTGGCGGGAAGTAGGTGCCGGTGAAGAACGGCTCGCCCTTCGCCGTCATGAAGACCGTCATCGGCCAGCCGCCGTGGCCGGTCATCGCCTGCGTCGCCTCCATGTAGACCGCGTCGACGTCGGGGCGCTCCTCGCGGTCGACCTTGATGCAGACGAAGTGCTCGTTCATCAGCGCCGCGGTCGCGTCGTCCTCGAACGACTCGTGCGCCATCACGTGGCACCAGTGGCAGGCGGCGTACCCGACCGACAGCAGCACCGGCACGCCGCGGCTCTCCGCTTCCGCGAACGCCTCGGGGCACCACGGCCACCAGTCGACCGGGTTGTCCGCGTGCTGGAGCAGGTACGGCGACGTCGAGTCGGCAAGTCGGTTGGCCATGGTGCGATCCTTGCTCACATGGACGACGGGCTGCGCGTCACGCCCCGGGTGGTCATCCCGGAGCGCGAGCTGACGTGGCGGTTCTCCCGCTCCGGCGGCGCCGGCGGGCAGCACGTGAACACCTCGGACACCCGGGTGGAGCTGATGTACGACGTCGCCCAATCCACAGCGCTGAGCACCACGGCGCGCACCCGCGCGCTGCAGCGACTGCAGGGCAGGCTGGTCGACGGCGTGCTGACCGTCGTGGCGAGCGAGCGCCGGTCGCAGCTGCAGAACCGGGAGGCCGCGCGGGAGCGGCTGGCGACCGTCGTACGCGAGGCGATCGCTCCCCCACCGAAGACCCGCCGGCCGACGCGTCCGTCGCGTGGCGCGGTCGAGGAGCGGATCGCCACCAAGAAGAGACGCGGCGAGATCAAGCGACTGCGCCGCTCCGACGACGACTGAGCCTCAGCGCGGAGGTGCGGCCCATGGGTCGTTGGGGTCGCCGGGCACGGCGTCGGTCCGCGGCGGGTACGACGACACGGGGTACGCCGGCGGCGACCAGGGGTTGGTCGGGTCGTAGCCCGGCGCGCCGGCGTAGCCGGGTCGCCGGCGTCGACGGCTGAGCATCACCGCGATCACCACGCCGATCCCGACGACCAGCGCCAGGCCGGCCGCAGCGGAGATCACCACCGTCTTCCCGACCTTCACGAACTCCTTCTCGAAGTGGCGCTCGTCGAGGCCGGCCGGCCGCGGACCGAAGAGGCCGGTGAGCTGGGCGCGGGTGTAGCCCAGCCTGGCGTTCTCGTACTGCGCGGAGCCGCTGACGTAGAAGACGAGGTGGTCGAAGTAGAGCTCCAGCTCCTCCCACACGATCCGGGCGGCCGCGCGGCTGCGCTGCTCCTCGACCGCGTCGTCGATCCCCTGGTACCTGACGTCGAGCTGCTCGATGCCGTCGGTGGAGATCAGGCTGATGTTGACGTCGTCGTACCCGGCGTTCTCGAGGACCGACGTCGTGTGGACGAGGGTGCCGATCGTCGAGCAGGCCGCCAGCGCCAGCAGCAGCGCGACCGCAACCAGCAGCCGATGCGGCCGCCGGCGAGCGGGGCGCGCCGGGCTCACGCCCGGATGCCGGCGAAGAGGTCGTCCTCGGGGATCGCCGACTCGACCCGCGACTGCGCGAGCTCGTAGTCCTCGGTCGGCCAGTAGTCGCGCTGCATCTCCACCGGCACCATGAACCACCGACCGTCGGGGTCGACCTGCGTCGCGTGCGCGATCAGCGCCTGGTCGCGCAGCGGGTAGTACTCGGCGCACGAGATGTGGGTGGTGATCCGCCGCTCGTCCTCCGGCTTGTCGACCCAGCTCTCCAGCCACTCGGTGTACGGCGACTCCATGCCGCGCGCGACGAGCGCGTCGTGCATCGTGACGACCTTCTCCTTGTGCCAGCCGTGCACGTAGTAGAGCTTCATCGGCGTCCACGGCTCGCCCGCGTCGGGATAGCGCTCCGGGTCGCCGGCCGCCTCGTAGGCCTCCACCGACACCTTGTGGCACATGATGTGGTCGGGGTGCGGGTACCCGCCGTTCTCGTCGTACGTGATGATCACGTGCGGCTTCTCGCGCCGGACGATCTCGACCAGCGCGGCGCCCACCACCTCGATCGGCTGCAGGGCGAAGCAGCCCTCGGGCAGCGGCGGCAGCGGCTCCCCCTCGGGCGCCTCTGGCAGCCCGGAGTCGTGGAAGCCCAGGTCGACCTGGCGGACCCCCAGGATGTTGATCGCGGTGACCAGCTCCTGGCGGCGTACGCCGGCCAGGTCGGCGAGCACCTCGGGCCGGTCCATCGCCGGATTGAGGATGTCGCCCATCTCGCCGCCGGTGCAGGTGACGACCAGCACGTCGACGCCCTCGCGCGCGTAGCGGGCCATCGTCGCCGCGCCCTTGCTCGACTCGTCGTCGGGATGGGCGTGGACGGCCATGAGGCGCAGGCGGTCGCCGTCGGCGGTGGTGTTGTCCATGGACGGGATACTAGGAGGCGTGCGAACCGTGAAGTACGCCGTGCTCGGGATCGGCGTCGCCCTCGTCGCGCTGATGGTCTTCGTGCTGTTCTTCCTGGGCGGGACCGGTCGCACCGACATCGCGTGGCGGACCGTCGCCGTGCAGATCGGGGACCCGAGGCAGATCACCGTGACCTTCGAGGTCGACAAGCCACCGCTGACGACGGCCGAGTGCCAGGTGGCCGCGTTCGACGCGAAGCACAACAACGCGGGGCGGCTCACCAACATCACCGTCGAGCCCACGACGGACGGATCCCGCACCACCCGCAAGACGGTCGTCGTGATCACCCCGGTCAAGACGGCCGTCAGCGCCGCCGTGGCCACCTGCCAGATCACCCGGACCAGGTGAGGACCTCCGCCGCCGGTGCTAGCGTCAGGGTCCGCCCCGACTTGGAGATGCCCCAGTGAGTGAGACGACCCCGACCGTCACCTGGCTGACCCAGGACGCGTACGACCGGCTGCAGGCCGAGCTGGCCGACCTCACCGGACCGGTGCGCGAGAACGTCGTCTCGCGCATCGCCGCCGCCCGCGAGGAGGGCGACCTCAAGGAGAACGGCGGCTACCACGCCGCCAAGGACGAGCAGGGCAAGCTCGAGGCGCGAATCCGGGTGCTCACCGAGCTGCTGCGCGACGCGCAGGTCGGCGAGGCCCCCCAGGAGACCGACCGGGCGACCGCCGGCACCCTGGTCGAGGTGCAGTTCGACGGCGACGACGAGACCGAGACGTTCCTCCTCGGCTCCCGCGAGGACCGGGTCGAGGGCTACCAGATCTACTCGCCGTCCTCGCCGCTCGGCGCGGCAGTGCTCGGCCACCAGGCCGGCGAGACCGTGCAGTACACCGCGCCGCGCGGCGCGACCATGAAGGTCAGCATCGTGTCGGTGCAGCCGTACCACGGCTGACGTCGCAGGGAGCGCGCTGATGAACGACGAGTTCCCGGTCGAGGGCATCGACTACATCGCCTTCGCCGTCGGCAACGCCCGGCAGGCCGCGCACTTCTACTCGACCGCGTTTGGGATGCGCGTGACGGCGTACCGCGGCCCGGAGACCAACCACCCCGGGCAGGCCGAGTGGGTGCTGGAGAGCGGCGGGGCGCGGTTCGTCCTGGCCACCGACCTGCGCACCGACGGCCCGCTCGCGCCGCACGTCGCGGTGCACGGCGACGGCGTCGTCGACATCGCGCTGCGGGTGCCGGACGCGACGAAGGCCTACGAGGTGGCCCTCTCGCGCGGCGCCACCGGGCTGGTCGAGCCGCACATCGTCGAGGACGACCACGGCAAGGTCGTGTCCGCCGCGATCGCGACGTACGGCAGCACCCGGCACACGCTGATCGAGCGGACGGCGTACGACGGGGTGTTCCTGCCCGGCTTCGTCGAGCGCGCGCCGCTGGTCGAGCCGCCGGACAAGCGCTACTTCCAGGCGGTCGACCACGTCGTCGGCAACGTCGAGCTCGGCAAGATGGACGAGTGGGTCGAGTTCTACAACCGGGTCATGGGCTTCACGAACATGGCCGAGTTCGTCGGCGACGACATCGCGACGGAGTACTCCGCGCTGATGTCGAAGGTGGTCGCCGACGGGACGCGGCGGGTCAAGTTCCCGCTCAACGAGCCGGCCGCCGGCAAGAAGAAGAGCCAGATCGACGAGTACCTCGAGTTCTACGGCGGCCCCGGCGTACAGCACATCGCCCTCGCGACGAATGACATCGTGCGCTCGGTCGAGCGGATGAAGGCCGCGGGCGTGCAGTTCCTCGACACCCCGGACTCCTACTACGACGACACGCTGCGCGAGCGGGTCGGCGAGGTGCGGGTGCCGATGGAGGACCTTCGGCGGCACAAGATCCTGGTCGACCGCGACGACGAGGGCTACCTGCTGCAGATCTTCACCAAGCCCGTGCAGGACCGGCCCACCGTCTTCTTCGAGCTGATCGAGCGGCACGGGTCGCAAGGCTTCGGCAAGGGCAACTTCAAGGCGCTGTTCGAGGCCATCGAGCGCGAGCAGGAGCGCCGGGGCAACCTCTAGCCCAGACCGGACCGGGGAGCGTTTCCGACACGACAACCCGGTCCGGACCGCACTTCAGTTACTGAAACGCTCCCGGGTGCGGTGGGTCGCCCACGCCGACGCGAGTGCCGCCAGCGCAAGCAGTCCGACCGCGGTCGGCAGGCCGGTGGCGGGGAGGGGACGCGGCTTGGGTGCCGGCGCAGGCTCGGGGGCAGGTGCCGGTTCCGGCTGCGGTGCCGGTGCTGCGCCGCCGAGGGTGGGGCGTCGTAGTTGAGGGAGTTCTGCAGCAGCGTGTAGCCGGTGTAGGTGACGGCGTAGTTCTGCAGGCCGTAGGGGTGCAGGAAGGCCTCCGTCGGCTGCGGCAGCAGAGCGCCGATGAAGCGCACCATGCCCTCGCCGTACTTCGCCTGGCCGTACGTCGTCCGCGTGGTGTCGGCGGTGCCGCCGGTCCCGACCAGGTTGCCGACGACCTCGCCGCCGGCGGCCTCCCACGCCGTCGTGGCGACCGACCAGTTGGGGCAGTTCTCGCCGGCCGGCGGGAACGCGAAGCCGATCGGCACCGAGTCGTAGGTCTGTCGCGCGACGCCACGAAGACCCTGGGCCAGCTCGTGATCACGTGTCGCGAACTCGACCGAGCCGACGTAGCGAAGGTCGTTGCGGACGACGTCCTCGTCGTGCGAGAGCAGCCCGATGTCCTGCATCGCCGGCGCCGCCGCATCGGTGACGACCAGGTTGCCGCCGCGCTGCACCCACGCCTTGAGTGCCGCGTAGTAGAGGTCGGCGTCGGCGGTCTCCGGCATCGGGTCGTCGGCGAGGACCAGCGAGTCGAAGCGGTCGAGCGTCTTGCCGCCGGTCGGCGACGATGTCCTTCACCCGCACCGACGTGACCGTGCGCGAGGCGTACTTGTTGAGGTCGGTGAAGAACTTCATCCGGCTCACGGCGTACGGCTTCTGCAGCGCGCCGGCGTCCTCGGGCCCCGCCTTGTTCGCGTCGTCGTCCCGGATCACCTCGGGGTCGAAGACGTAGCCGACCGAGCCGCCGACCGGGAAGGTGAACCGCTGCTCGACCAGCGCCTGCTTGAGCATCGTGTCGTTGATCGCCCGGATCAGGTCGACCCAGAGCTGGGCGAGCGGGCGCGGCCACGCGGCGAGGTTGACCTCGTTGCCCGCGGTCAGCTCGGTCGCGTAGCCGGTGCCGTCGAGGCCGTCGAAGGTGTTGTAGTAGTCGATCATCGAGCCTGACGCGGAGTAGCCGAGCATGTCGTAGAGCGTGCCCCAGTGGTACGCGCCGATGATCCTGGCCGGTCACGTCGTTGAGCGTCTCGAGCGACGACAGCACGTTGTTCTCGGCGAAGGCGTCGCTGATCGCGTCGGCGTACCGGGCGAGCGTCTCGGACTTCTGGAAGTCGAACTGGCCGACGATCTGCAGGCCGGCCGCGCCGTAGGTGTCGGGGCCCTGGCCGTGGTTGTCGGTGCCGAGGTACCAGCCCTTCTTGTCGAACAGCTTGGCCATCACTGCCTTGACTCGGGCTCCTCGAGCGTGCTGTTGGGCTCGTAGATGTAGCCGGTCACCGGGAACTGCCGGTTGAGGTCGCGGCCGTTGTCGTTGCCGCGCGCCGCCATCACGCCGGCGCCCTGCTCGTCGGAGGCGATGTCGCCGGCGACCCAGCCGTCCGGGTTGGGGAAGACGAAGTGCACGACGAACTTCTTCAGCCCGTCGACGACCCAGTCGGCCTCGGCGTCGAAGCGCGGGTCGACCCAGTCCTCGATCACCCGCATGCCGCCCTCGCGGCCGCCCGGCTCGTTGCCGTGGATCGAGTTGACGATGAGCAGCTTCTGCTTGGGCGTCGTGATCGTCTCGTCGGTCAGCAGGATGTCGTAGATCTCGTGCCCGCCGAGGCTCTTGCCGATGGTCGTCACCTGGATCAGGTCCGGGAACTTCGACTCGAGGAAGCGGATCCCGCACTCGAACTCGTCGAACGCCACGAACGTGTTGCTCACCAGCGGCTCGGGGAAGACCCGCCCGTCCGGCGAGACGTCGCCCTCGGCGCACATGACCGGACCGGCGTACGACGTCGCGAACGGCACCACGGCAGCCGCGGCCAGTGCGACAGCGGCGAGCAGCGCCGCCCGGCGACGGCGAGGTACGACGCTCATCGGTGCTCTCCTCGGTTCATGACTCGTAGGTCTGGGCAGGCGCGGAGACCGGTCGTACGGCGGTGACGACCAGCTCGGCGGAGCGCCCGATCAGCGCCTCCCCGCGCTGGTCGGTCTCGGGCTCGACCCAGGTGCCCTCGACCTCGAGCCACTGGTCGGCAGGAGGTCGGACGCCGGGGAGATTGCGCAACGCGACCTTGATCGGCCGACCGTCAGCGGCGCAGCAGCTGAGGATGAAGCGCGTCAGGAACGTGCCGGTCGGCCCGTTGGGGGTGGCGAAGCCGACGAGTCGCACCGTCCGTCCCTCGAGCGACTTCTCGTCGTCGAAGAAGGTGCGCAGGTTGAACTCGCGCAGCGTCATCGGCACGGCGCCGCGCTGCTCCGCCGACAGCGCGGGGAACTTCGCCTTCGGCGCCTCGAGTCGGGTCGTGTTGCGCGCTGCGGCAAACGAGCCCAGCGGCGCGGGAGCGACCAGGAAGATCGCCAGCACCGGCAGGGTCAGCAGCCACGCGATCGACGGGCCGTGGTGCTCGTGGTCGTCGGCCGGCCCTGGCCCTCGGTCGAAGAGCCCGAGCGCGCCGAGCGCGACGAGCAGCACCCCGGCCACCACCAGCCACGGCCCCAGCGACGCCTTCACGTAGCGCAGGTGCGCGTCGGTCAGGCCGAGCCGCAGCGCCGCGACGCCGACCAGGATGGTGATCGCGTTCTGCGTCTCACGACTCATCACAGCAGCCACCAGCCGATCAGCACGCTGCTCAGCACCGCGACCGAGAACGTCGCCGGCGCGAACCTCAGCGCGAAGGACCGACCGAACGTCCCGGCCTGCAGCGCGATCAGCTTCACGTCGACCATCGGCCCGACGGTCAGGAACGCGAGCCGCGCGGTGAGGGAGAAGTCGCTGAGGCTGGCCGCGACGAACGCGTCGGCCTCCGAGCAGATCGCCAGCAGCACCGCGAGCACGGACAGCGACAGCACGGCGATGACGCCGTTGCCGGCGAGCGAGTCGAGCACGCTCTTCGGGATCACCACGCTGAGCGTCGCAGCGGTGATCCCGCCCACCACGAGGTAGCCGCCGGCGTGCAGGAAGTCATGCCGCGCGGACGCCCGGAAGGTCGCCCACCGGCTCGCGTCCGCGTCGTACGCCGGGGCCCGGCGGGTGATCCACGCGTCCTTGCCGAGGCTGGTCCAGAGCCAGCCGATGACGACGGCCGTGATGATCGAGCTGAGGAACCGGGCCAGCACGACCTCGGGCCGACCGGGGAACGCGACGGCGGTGGCGACCAGGACGACCGGGTTGATCGCCGGCGCGGAGAGCAGGAAGGCGAACGCCGCCGCCGGCGGCACGCCACGCGACACCAGCCGGCCGGCGATCGGCACCGAGCCGCACTCGCAGCCGGGCAGTGCCACCCCCGCGAGGCCGGCAGCCGGCACCGCCAGCGCCGGGTTGCGCGGCAGCACGCGGGCGAACCACTCCGGCGTGACGAACGCGGCGATCAGCCCGCTGATGACGACGCCGAGCACGAGGAACGGCAGCGCCTGGATCGCGATCGACACGAACACCGTCGACCAGGTCTGCACCGCCGGGTCGTCGAAGAGCCCGGCGAGGTGCGGCCGCAGCACGCCGGCGGCGACCAGCGCGACGGCGAGGATCTCCAGCGTCGGCAGCTCACGCCGCGTGCGCCCGGGAGGGGCGCTCGGCGCCTCGCCCAACGTCGCCTCTGTCACGGCGCCATCGTGTCACGCAGCTGCCGGCGCACTGCGCTCCGTCAGGCCCCGCGGATCGCCGTACGACGACGGCGCAGCCGCAGCGCGGCGACGAGGAACGCGCAGCCGACCAGCGTCATCTCCCAGCCCGCGCCGGTGGCCGGCAGCGGCTCGGCCGGCTTCGGCGCGGCCGGCGGTGCGGGCTCGGGACGGACCGGGTTGAAGCCGATCGGCGCGGTGATGCCGAGACCCGCGGCGTCGTACCGGACGGCGTTCTCCATGACGAAGAGCCCGCTGTAGGTGAGGCCGTAGCTGCGCAGGCCGTAGCGGTGGTCGTTCTCCTCGGTGGGCATCGGCAGAGCACCGCCGATGAGCCGGACCAGGCCCTTGCCGAGCTGCAGCTCGCCGAGCGCTGCGACGGTCGTGTCCTCGCCCGTGCCGCGCTCGATGTTGCCGATCACGCTGCCGCCGGCAGCCGTCAGCGCGGCCGCGTCGACGACGGTCATGGGCGACGCGTTGTCGCCGATGCCGTAGCCGAGGATCGCGGCCTCGACCAGCTGCTTGGCGTTGCCGCGCAGGCCGGCCGCGAGCGGGTGCTCGAAGTCGATGCTGGTCGCGTTGGGCTGGTAGACCTCGGTGTCGATGACCGCCTCGTCGCCGATCAGCCCGAGGGTGGCCGCGACGCGCACGGCCTTGTCGGTGAGGACCAGGTTGCCGCCACGTGCCACCCAGCTCTTGATGTTGGCGTAGTACTTGGTGGCGTCGACCGCGCGGCCCTTCGCGTCGCGAGGCATCGCGACGTCGGCCAGCACCAGCGTGTCGAGCTGGTCGAGGGTCGTGGGGTCGTTGGCGATGTCCGCGGACAGCAGGCCCACGAACGGCTTGGGCATCAGCCGGCTCGTCTCGGTGAACCAGTCCTGGTTGCTGACGGAGTACGGAGCCTGCGTGATCTTGCTGCCGTCGTTGCTCTCCGGGCTGAAGCCCGCGCCAGGCCCGTCCTTGTCCTTGTCGGTGACCCGGTCGGGGTTGAACACGAAGCCGGGCTGACCACCGGTGTCGAGGACGACGTTCTTGTCGTTGAACTCCTGCGTCTGCGTCAGCGCGTAGGCCATGGCGGTCTTGATGATCGCCCGCGACGCGTTGATGTGGTTCTCCTGCAGGTACACGTTCCACGTCTTGTCCGGCACGGTGTGGTTGAGCATGATCTCGTAGTCCATGCCGGTGACCGCGACGTCGGTCGCGAGGTAGTCGCCGATGAAGCCGGTGTCGGTGTAGGCGAGGGTGTCCCACACGGTCGCCCAGTGGGCGGGCATGGTCGGGATCGTGTTGCCCGGCACCGGGACCGTGTCCTCGATGCCCTCGCCGTCGTTGCCGCCCGTGGCGTTCTCGATCTCGTTCTGGATGCCCTGGTAGAGCGTCGCGTCGATGACCGACTTGGTGCGCTCGGCGATCGCCATCAGCTGGCGGTGCTTGACCGAGTCGAACTGGCCGGCCGGGTACATGATGTCGACGTAGGCGCGCGAGGTGAGCTCGCCGTGGATGTCGGCGCCGTAGGCCATCAGCCCGCCGACGCCCTTGGCCGCGACGGACCCGATCTCCTTCACGGCGAACTTGGTCTCGTGCTCGGTCAGCGGGTCGCGGCCGACGTTGATGCTGCCCTTGGTCGCCATCTGCCGGTTGAGGTCGATGCCGGCGCCGTTGGCGCGCACGAACGGCAGCGGCGCGCTGCCGCCGACGATGTCGCCGATCGCCCAGCCGTCGGGGTTGAAGGACGCGAAGTAGACGTCCTCCTTGGCCAGTACGTCGGCCACCTCGTAGGAGTGGAACTCCGGCGCCTTGCCGGTGTTGGTCGTGTAGTTCTCGACGCCGTCGGTGATCTCGCCGCCGTTCTCGGCCGCCATCGCGAGGTCTTCGACGGCCCGCATGCCGCCCTCGAGCCCGCCGCGCTCGTTGCCGTGCACGGACAGCGAGAAGAACATCTTCTCCTTGCCGGCGTCCGGCTTCTCGTGGTCGGTCAGCCGGACCACCCAGATGTCGAGTCCGTCGCCGGTGTCGCCGTCCTCGCCCGCGCGGATGCCGTCCTTGCCGGCGCTCTTGGCGAGGTCGCCGTACTTGCTGGACAGGGAGTAGACAGAGACCCAGCGCGGGTACTTCTGCGCGAGGAACTCGATGCCGTGCTGGAACTCGCGGAACCCGGTGGGGTTGGCGGAGTACTGGATGTAGGCCTGCGTGTTGGTCGCCTCCGGGAAGACCCGGTTGCCGCAGGCGGCGAGCGGAGCACCCCCCATGTAGCCGTCGGTGCAGACCGGCGTCGCGAGGGCCGGCCCGGCGGCGAGGCCGAGAGTGACGGCGGTGAGCGACAGGACGACAGCGGTACGACGCACGGAGAGCCTCCAGCTGAGACGGGCGATACGTCCCCTTTCGCCGTGTCCCGTGCGGCTCCTGCGGCGTCCGGCCGGGCTTAGCCGAACAGCAACGGGTAGCCGGCGCCGCGCAGGCGGCTGAGCACGTCGTCGCAGTGGTCCGGGCCGCGGGTCTCCAGCTGCAGGGCGACCTCGACCTCGTCCAGGTCGAGCTTGGGCCCGGTGCGCTGGTGCTCGACGTCGAGGACGTTGGCACCCGCGTCGGCGAGCAGGCCGAGCAGCCGGGCCAGCTCGCCCGGCTGGTCGGGGATCCGCAGCCGGAAGGACAGGTAGCGACCCGCGGCGACCATGCCGTGGCGGATCACCCGCATCAGCAGGACCGGGTCGATGTTGCCGCCGCTGAGCACCGCGACCACCGGCGGCTCGAACGCGCCCGGGTGCTCGTTGATCGCGGCGACCGCCGCGGCGCCGGCCGGCTCGACGACCAGCTTGGCCCGCTCGAGGCAGAGCAGCAGCGCCCGCGAGAGCGCCTCCTCCGACACCGTGACGACGTCGTCGACCAGCTCCTGCACGTGCCGCAGCGTGATGCCGCCGGGACAGGCGACCGCGATGCCGTCGGCGATCGTCGACATGCTGGACAGCGTGACCGGCGTACCGGCCGCGAGCGACGCCGGGTACGCCGCCGCTCCCTCGGCCTGCACGGCGACGACGCGCACGCCGGGCAGCAGCCGCTTGATCGCCGCGGACACGCCGGACACCAGACCACCGCCGCCGGTGCCGACGACGACGGTGCGGACCTGCGGCACCGCCTCGGCGATCTCCAGGCCGACGGTGCCCTGCCCGGCGATGATGTGCGCGTGGTCGAAGGGGTGGATCAGCACCGCCCCGGTCCGCTCGGCGTACTCCTTGGCCGTGACGAGCGCGTCGTCGACGGTGAGTCCGGTGAGCTCGATGTCCGCGCCGTACGCCTTGGTCGCCGCGATCTTGGGCAACGGCGCGCCGGTCGGCATGAAGATCTTCGACGTGGCGCCGGTGAGCGACGCGGCGAGCGCGACGCCCTGCGCGTGGTTGCCGGCGCTGGCCGCGACGACGCCGCGGGCGCGCTCCTCGTCCGTCAGACGCGCGATGCGCACGTAGGCGCCGCGGATCTTGAACGAGCCGGTGCGCTGCAGGTTCTCGCACTTGAGCAGGACGTCGCCGCCGACCTTCTTCGACAGCGGGCGCGACCCCTCGACCGGCGTGACGACCGCCACGTCGCGCAGCAGCTCGCGCGCCGCGCGGATCTCCTCGAGGGTGACCAGGCCGTCGTCCACGTCGGCATCCTTCCACTCTGACGGCCCCGGACGACCCCTGACGGGGCAGGCCGCTCGAGGGGTACGGTCACGACCCAGCCCACGTGAGAGGGGTCGTCCCATGCGCGACGCGCACCCGCTGGCCGGCGTGGACCACCTCGTCGGCGACGTACGGCTGCATGTGGTCGCCCACGGCGCAGGTCCCGGGCTGCCGGTCCTGATGCTGCACGGCCTGCCGACCACGTCGTACCTGTGGCGTGACGTGCAGCGCGACATGGAGCACACGCATCGGACCTTCGCTCCTGATCTGCTCGGCCTCGGCTGCTCGGAGCGACCGGCCGACGGACGCTACGACCTGGCCAGCCAGGCCGGGCTGCTGGTCGAGCTGCTCGACTCGCTCGACCTGGGGCGGGTCGCCGTCGTCGGGCACGACATCGGCGGCGCCGCCGCGGTGCACCTCACCGCCCTCGCGCCGGAGCGGGTCGCCGCGCTGGTGCTCGTCGACTCACCGCTGCACGCCGACACCTGGCCGGTCCCATCGGTCGCCAGCCTGATCGCGCCGGCACTCGGCGAGACGCAGACCGCGCTGCTGCGCCTCCTGCCGACCATCGGCCGCCGCTACCTCGGCATGCAGCTCGGTCGCAGCACCGCGTCCGGTCGCATCGACGACGACGTGCTCGGCCACTACGCCGACCCGCTGCTCACCCGCGACGGCACCCGTGGGCTGCTCTCGCTGGTGCGCGCGTACGACGGCGCCGCGGTCGAGTCGGCGATGCACCTCGTCGCGGCCGACCCGCCGCCGACCCTGGTGCTGTGGGGTGAGCAGGACGTGTGGCACGGACCGGCGTACGGCCGTCGGGTGGTCGGCGACCTGCCCGGCTCGCTGTGGGTGCCGGTGCCGGACGCCGGTCACCTGCTGCCCGAGGACCGGCCCGAGCGGGTCGCCGAAGAGGTCGAGGGGTTCCTGTCCGAGCTGGTCGCCCGAACCGGCTAGTCCGCCGACCAGTAGCGGTCGGGCTCGAGGATCAGCGCGCCGGCGCCGACGAGACCGGCGTCCTGGCCCAGCGCGGCCAGCGTCACTCTCGTGCGCCGCGCGAAGCCGAGCCCCGCGTGGTGCCGGTAGGCCTCGTCCAGCGGGTCGAAGAGCAGCGGCCCGGCCTGTGCCAGTCCGCCGCCGACGGTCACCACCTCGACGTCGCAGAGGTGCACCGCTGACGCGATGGCGACGCCGAGTGCGTGACCCGCGCGGGCGAACGCCTGCCGAGCGATCGCGTCACCCGCGCGCGCATCGGCGGCGAGGTCACGCGCGGTCGCGCCGTCCTCGCGCCAGCCCCGGGCGACGGCCCACGCCGCGATCGCCGGACCGCGCGCGACGGCTTCGAGGCAGCCCTGGCCGCCGCACGCGCACTCGGGCCCGTCCGGCTCGACGACGACGTGGCCGATGTGACCGGCGTTGCCCGACGCGCCGTCGACGACCCGGCCGCCGAGCACCAGCCCGCCGCCGACACCGGTCGACACCACCATGCCGAGCACGTCGGAGACGCCGTGCGCGGCACCGCGCCAGTGCTCACCGACCGCGACGCACACTGCATCGTTGTGCACCCGCACCGGGCGTCCCGGATAGCGGCTCAGGAGTCGGGCACGCAGGGGGAAGTCCCGCCAGCCGGGGATGTTGAGCGGGCTCACATCGCCGGCCGGCCAGACCATCGGCCCGCCGCTGCCGACCCCGACGCCGCTGATGTCGACGCCGCGTCGTACGTCGTCGAGGAGGGTCGTCACCGCCGACCAGATCGGCCTCGGCGTCGGAGTCGGCCGGCGTGGGCACCTCGGTACGCCGGTGCACCCGGCCCTGGGGCCCGACCAGCGCTGCGGCGAGCTTGGTGCCGCCGACGTCGAGCGCGAGTGCCGGCGCGCTCACCGCGTCCGCTCCGTCACGCGGTGGCGGGCGAGAACGTCACGATGCTCGCGGTGAAGCCGTGCAGGTGGTTGCGCCCGCCGACGGCGCCGATCTCGCCGTTGGCGAAGAAGCCGGCCACCGGCACCTGCTCGAAGTGCGACCGCAACGCGACGGTGTCGTGGTCGGCGGACGCGAAGAGGTCGGCGCCGCGACCGGTGCAGGAGAACAGCAGTGCGCCCTCGACGTAGTGCATCGACGATCGTGCAGTCGCGAGCAGCGCGTCCAGGTCCTCCTCGGCAGCCTGCGCGTCGCGCACCTGGAAGCGCACCGTGCGGCCCACCTCGACGACGTCGCCGACCAGCACGGCGCTGCGGTCACGATCGCCGCCCATCACCGGCCGGACGAGGAAACCGCCGCGCTCGTGGGTGTCGGCGTACTCGTCCATGACGATGCCGATCTGCAGTCCGCGGCTGGCCAGCGCCTGGTCATCCGCCGGCAGCGCGGCGAGCACCTGCTCGAGCTTGTCCAGCGCCGGGGTGCCGGCGAGCGACAGCAGCGCGTTGCCCTCGGCGGCGGTCACGACCATCTCCGGGCCGACCGGACGGCAGCCCTGGCTGACGATCGTGCTGACGCCGACCGGGCCCGAGAGCATCGCGCCGACAGCCCCGCGCTCGAGCACACGGTCGTCGATGACGAGGCGCGACGAGCCGCGTCCGCCGAGTCCCGACGCCATTCCGCCGGCGATCGGCAGCCCGGGCAGGGAGGTGTTGGCCTGCTCGACGAACAGGTCCGCCGGGAACGAGTAGGGGTCGCCGAGCAGCAGGCAGATGCGGTCGTCGTCGCGCGGGTCGGGCATGCCGACGACGGCCAGACCCTCGCCGGTCTGCAGCACCTCGAGGTCGAAGGTGCGCACGGTCACCCCGGGCAGCACCGCGGCCCACACGGAGACCGCCGCCGCCTGCTCCAGCGCCTCGCCGCCGCCGATCACCCCGGCGGCCGAGCAGCCGATGACGTGCCGCGCACCGGAGAGCGCGGCGACCCGCGACGCTGCGGCCTCGACGTCGTCGGGCTGCGGCGCGCAGACGAACACGCAGACCAGGTCGGGCCGCTGCCCGCCGAGCGGCTCGATCGCCTGTCGCGTCGCGCGCTCCGCGGCGGCGGCCAGGTCGGTCCCGCTCGCCATCCCGTCACCGAATCTCGCCATGGGGGCAGAGTAACGTCGAGCGCATGGACCAGCTGACCCCGGCCCCGGCGCCGACCACGCTCGGCGGGCTCCGCAGCGCCGGCATCACCACGCAGCCGGTGAAGACGGAGATCCGCACCAACCTGCTCGCCCGCCTGCGCGGCGGTGAGCGACCCTTCCCCGGGATCGTCGGCTTCGACGACACGGTGCTGCCGCAGCTCGAGCGCGCGCTGCTGGCCGGGCACGACGTCGTACTGCTCGGCGAACGCGGCCAGGGCAAGACGCGGCTGATCCGCACGCTGGTCGGGCTGCTCGACGAGTGGTCGCCGGTCGTCGCGGGCTGCGAGATCAGCGACGACCCGTATCACCCGGTCTGCGCACGCTGCGTGACACTCGCGACGACGGCCGGTGACGAGCTGCCGGTGACCTGGCGGCACCGCTCGCAGCGGTACGGCGAGAAGCTCGCGACGCCCGACACCAGCGTCGGCGACCTGATCGGCGACGTGGACCCGATCAAGGTGGCCGAGGGGCGGACGCTCGGCGACGCGGAGACGATCCACTTCGGGCTGGTGCCGCGCGCGCACCGCGGCATCTTCAGCGTCAACGAGCTGCCCGACCTGGCCGAGCGGATCCAGGTCGCTCTGCTCAACGTCCTGGAGGAGCGCGACATCCAGGTGCGCGGCTACGCGCTGCGGCTGCCGCTCGACCTGCTGCTCGTCGCGAGCGCCAACCCCGAGGACTACACCAACCGCGGCCGCATCATCACGCCGCTCAAGGACCGCTTCGGCGCCGAGGTGCGCACGCACTACCCGCTGCGACTCGACGACGAGCTGGCGATGATCCGGCAGGAAGCGGTGCTTCCCCCGGATGTCACCCTTCCCGAGCACGTGCTGGAGTGCATTGCTCGGTTCACCCGGCTGGTTCGAGAGGCACCGCAGGTCGACGCGCGCTCCGGTGTGTCCGCGCGCTTCGCCATCGCGGCGACCGAGACGGCCGTGGCGTCCGCCGTACGACGGGCGGCTCTGACGGGTGAGTCGGCGCCGGTCGCGCGGGTCGTCGACCTCCCCGCGGTGGTGGCCAGCTCGCGCGGCAAGGTGGAGTTCGACCAGCTCGAGGAGGGCCGCGAGCACGAGATCCTCGGCCACCTGCTGCGCCGCGCGATCGCGGAGGTGTTCCGCGCGCGGCTGGCCGGCGCGGACCTCAGCGACCTGGTCGCGAAGTTCGCCGACGGCGGCACGGTCGAGACCGGCGAGCTGGTGCCGGCCGACGAGCTGCTCCGGCGGATCGGACCGGTCACCGGGCTGGCGCAGCTGCTCGGCCGGCTCGGCGTGCACGAGGGCGACGAGTCGCCCGGCCAGGCCGCCGCCGCGCTCGAGCTGGCGATGGAGGGCCTGCACCTGAACAAGCGGCTGAGCAAGGACGAGCTCCCCGGCCGCAGCGTCTACGGCGCTTAGAGCAAACGGAATGCGCATGAGCGGGCTCCCGGCAGTCGCCTCGCGTCGGCGCACACCGGCAGCGCTCCGGGTGAAACACCTGACCAGGTGCCTCATTGCGACCAGAGCGCGCCGAACGCGGCTGGACTCGACGTGAGCGTCCGGTACGGGGCGTGGGCCGGCGGGCCGGACCCGCTGGAGCCGCCGTACGACGTCACCGAGGCGGTGTCGGAGATCGGCGACGCGGTGCTCGACGGGGCGAGTCCCGCGGAGGCGCTGCAGTCGATGATGCGCAAGGGACTTGCGGGGAGAAGGGGCCTCGACGCCTTGATGCGCGAGGCCCGGGCGCGACGTCGCGCGGCGCGCGAGCGCGGTCAGCTCGACGGCACGCTGCAGCAGGTGCGCGAGCTGCTCGACCGCGCGGTCGAGGAGGAGCGGCGGGCGCTGTTCCCCGATCCCGACGACCGTGCGCGGATGGCGGAGGCCGAGCTCGACTCCCTGCCCAGCGACACCGCCCGCGCGGTACGCCGGCTCGCCGACTACCAGTGGACGTCGCCGGAGGCGGCGGCGACGTACGAGGAGATCCGCGACCTGCTGCGCCGCGAGGTGCTGGACAGCCAGTTCCGCGGGATGAAGCAGTCGCTCGAGGGCGCCGACCCCGAGGCGATGCGCCGGGTCAAGGACATGCTCGCCGACCTCAACGCGATGCTCGACGCCGACGCGCAGGGCCAGGACACCAGCGCCGCGTTCGCCGAGTTCATGGACACGTACGGCGACATGTTCCCCGAGCAGCCGCAGACGCTGGAGGAGCTGGCCGACTCGCTGGCGCGCCGCGCCGCCGCGGCGCAGCGGATGCTCGCATCGCTGTCGCGCGAGCAGCGCGAGGAGCTGGCCAACCTCATGTCGCAGGCGCTCGGCGACGCCGACCTGCAGAGCGAGATGGACCGGCTGCGCCGTGCGCTGCAGGCCCGCCGGCCGGACCTCGACTGGAGCAACGGCGAGCGGATGACCGGCGACGAGGCGCTCGGCATGGGCGACGCGACGACGGCGCTCGAGGAGCTGGCCGACCTCGACGACGTGGAGAGCGCGCTGCGCCAGGACTACCCCGGCGCGTCGCTCGACGACGTCGACCTCGACGCGCGTCGAGCGCGCCATGGGACGCAGCGCCGTCGACGACGTGCGGGCACTGCAGGAGCTCGAGCGCGCGCTGACCGAGCAGGGCTACGTGCGCCGCACCGGCGACGGGCTCGAGCTGACACCGAAGGCGGTACGACGGGTCGGCGCGACCGCGCTCGCCCGCGTCTTCTCGCGAGCTCGACGCGCGCGGCCGCGGCGACCACGACGTCGCCGACGCGGGCGCGGCGGGCGAGCTCACCGGCTCGTCGCGCGAGTGGCGCTACGGCGACGAGCAGCCGCTCGACGTCGTGCGCACCGTCCGCAACGCCGTCGTACGCCGTCCGCCCGGGCCCGGCCGCGTCGCGCTGGACGTGGCCGACTTCGAGGTGGTCGAGACAGAACGGCGTACGTCGGCCGCGGTCTGCCTGCTCGTCGACCTGTCCTACTCGATGGCGCTGCGCGGCACGTGGGGTATCGCGAAGTCCACCGCGCTCGCCCTGCACTCGCTGATCACGACGAAGTACCCGCAGGACTCGCTGCTCATCGTCGGGTTCAGCGACTACGCGCGCGAGCTGCGGCCGACCGAGCTGGCCGGGCTGAGCTGGGACATGGTGCAGGGCACCAACCTGCAGCACGCGCTGATGATCGCCGGGCGGCACCTGGCGAAGCAGCCGACCGCCGAGCACGTCGTGCTGGTCGTCACCGACGGCGAGCCGACCGCTCACCTCACCCGCGACGGCTACCCGCTCTTCCACTGGCCGCCGCTGCCCGAGACCCTCGACCTCACGTACGCCGAGGTGGTGAAGCTGACTCGCCGCGGCGCGACGATCAACGTGTTCATGCTCGACGACGAGCCGCGGCTGGTGGAGTTCGTCAACGCGCTGGCCAAGCTCAACGGCGGGCGGGTCTTCGCCCCGGCCGCCGACCGGCTCGGCGACTACGTGGTGAGCGACTACCTCCGCGCCCGACGTGGCCGCCGCGGCCGCTGAGCGCCGGGTGCTGTGCGGGAGCGATCCGGGGCGGCATACTTCCCTACACGGTCCTCCCGCCGGCTCACATCACGAAGGACGCCCCATGAACCCCAATGACCTCCAGTCGCGCCTGCGCAGCGGCTACGGGAAGTTCGGCGGCCGGCTCGCCGTCATCCTGATCGGCCTCGGCCTGCTGGCGATCGGCCTGGGCTGGAACGGCGCGTCGTCCGACCCGCGGGTCGCGGCGCAGTTCCCGTACCTGATCTCCGGCGGCGTCCTCGGCCTCGCGTTCATCATCGTCGGCGCCGCGCTGATCGTGATCCAGGCCTACCGCGAGGAGCGGATGCGGCTCGAGGCCAAGCTCGACGAGCTGATCTCGGTCGTCTCCCGCGGCGGCGGCATCTCCCGCGGCGCCGGCGCGCCCGCGCCCCGTGACCTCGGCGGCCTGGTCGTCGCCGGCTCGGCGTCGTACCACACCCCCGGCTGCCGGCTGGTCGACGGCCGCGAGGAGGTCGACTACCTCACCCCCGAGGAAGCCCGCGCCCGGTTCCTGCAGGCGTGCCGCGTCTGCCAGCCGGAGCCGAGCAACGTGGCCGTCCGCTAGCTCGTTGGGCAACCTCCCGCCGGCCCTGACCGCCGCCGGCCTCACCAAGGACTACCGCGGACATCGCGCCCTGCGCGGACTGGACATCAGCGTCCAGGCCGGAGAGGTCGTGGGCCTGCTCGGGCCCAACGGCGCCGGCAAGTCGACGACGATGAAGATCTGCGCGGGTGTCGCGCGCGCGACGACCGGGACGGTGCGCCTCGCCGGCATCGACCTGGCGACCGACCCGCTCGGCGCGCGGCGGCTGCTCGGCTACGTCCCCGACGTCGGCGGCCTCTTCCCGCGACTCACCGGCTGGGAGCACCTCGAGCTCGGCGCGCGGCTGCACGGCATCGGACCCGACTGGGTGGACCGGGCGCGCGCCCTGGTCGACGAGCTCGGGCTCTCCGACGCCGCGGGCCGGCGGACGTCGACGTATTCCCACGGCATGTCGCGCAAGCTCTCCCTCGCGGTGGCGGCGCTGCCGCGGCCACGACTGCTGCTGCTCGACGAGCCGTTCGACGGGATCGACCCGGCCGGGGCGGTTGCGGTACGCCGGATCGTCGCCGACGCGGTCGCCGACGGCGCCGGCGTCCTCTGCTCCACCCACCTGCTCGACGCCTCCGAGCGGATCAGCGACCGGATGATCGTCATCCGCAGCGGCGTCGCGATCGCCGAGGGCGACGCCGACGCGCTGCGGCGCCAGGCCGGGCGGCCGGGACCGCTGGAGGACGCCTACCTCGCGCTGATGGCCGAGGCGGGCGAGCCGCTCGGCGCCTCGGGATGACCCAGGCCGGACGCGAGGTGCAGCCGCAGGGCGTCCGCGCGCTGATGTGGCTCAAGACCCGCGAGTGGCTCGGCGAGTCGCGCGACCCGGCCCGACTGGTGCTGCTCGGGGCGGGGCTGCTCGCCTGGTTCGTGCTGATCGCCTCCGGCTGCCTGCAGGCCGACCGCACCAACCAGCTCGCCGCCGACGTCGGGCTGGCGGTCGCCGCGGGAGCCGCCTGGCCGCTGTGGGCGGTCGTGCCGCTGCTCGGAGGTGGCGGCGGCGAGCTCGTCGCCGCGCATCGCCTCGCGCCGTACCCGGTCAGCGCGCGAGCGGTGTTCGGCGGCACCTGGGCGACGTCGCTGCTCGACGTGCCGTACCTCGTGGTGCTGCCGCTCGTGGTCGGCTTCTGCCTCGCGGAGGCCGGCGTGGCGGGACTGGTCGCGGCCGTCGTGTTCGTCGCCGGCGCGTCCGCAGCCGGCCAGCTGGTCGCATGGCTGTCCTTCCTGATGCTCGCCGGCCGCCGGCGCACCGGTGTCTCCGCGCTGCTACTCACCGGCGCGGTGGTCGGCCTGCTCGCGCTGCTTCCCACGCTGCTGCCCGGCGTCGACGACGTGGGCGCGGTGCTGCCCGGCGGCTGGGTCTCCAACGCGGTGACCGCGTTCGTCGACGGCGAGGCGACGGCGTACGCCGGCTGGGTGCTCGCGCTCGCCGTACCCGTCCCGCTGGCGCTGCTCCTCGGCCCCCGTCTCGCGCGCGCGGGCCTCGACCGCGAGGCGGCGAGCCGCGGCGTCGGCGCGCGCCCGTGGGGCACGCCGACCTGGATGTCGGCGGGGACGGTACGACGTGCGCTGGTGGTCGCCAACCTGCGGTCGGTCGGCCGGGCCGTGGGCGCGCAGGTCGCCATCGCCGGCGTGCTCGCCGTGCCGACGCTGACGCGGTTCCCCGGCGTCGACTTCGTCGAGGTGCCGGTCCTCGCGATGGGCGGCATCGCCGGGCTCGCCGCGTCGACGGTGCTCGGGATCAACGCCTTCGCGTTCGACGGCGGCGGCGCGGCCGTGTTGCTGACCTGGCCGGTGTCGGTGCGCGAGGTCCTCTACGCCAAGGCGACCGCGGTCTTCGCCGCGCTCTACACGACGCAGCTCGCCGTGACGCTGCTCGGCGCCGTCGTGCTGCGCCCGGGAGTGCGCGAGGTGCTGGTCGCGCTGCTCCTCGCCGTCGGGCGCACCGCCGCGCTGACCGGCATCGCGATGCTCTGGTCGGTGCGCGCGCCGACCGCGAGCGACTACGACTCGCTGCGCGCGCGCATCTCCACGCCCAACGCGATCGTCACGTTCTGCATCGCGGCCGGCGCGCTGTCGCTCGGGGTGAGCCAGACCGCGCGGCTGATCCCCGGCGCGACGGGCGTCGTCATCGTGCTGGCGGTCTTCGGGTCGTTCGGCTGGGCGGCGTGCGAGTGGGCGACCACGGAGTTCAGCACGCCGGCCGGCGTCGAGCGCGTGGCGGCCGGCGTACAGGGCTAGCGGACCGTGAACTTTGCGGCACCGTGAGCCTGTGACCGGCCGAATCGCCGCAAAGTTCGGACTCCCCCCGGGGCGGCTAGGACTCCTCGCCGAGGTAGGTCTTGCGCAGCTCGCCCGTGCGCTCGAGCTCCTCGCCGCGTGCCGTCGAAGGTGAGCGTGCCCTTCTCCATGATCAGCGCCTGGTCGGCGTAGGGCAGCACGCCGACGTTCTGCTCGACGATGATGACCGTCGTACCGTCGTCGTTGATCTGGCTGACGACCTGGAACACGGTCTGCGCGAGCTTCGGCGACAGGCCGAGCGACGCCTCGTCGATGAGCAGCAGCCGCGGCTTGCTCATGAGCGCCCGGCCGATCGCGAGCATCTGCTGCTCGCCGCCGGAGAGGGTGCCGGCCATCTGGTCCTTGCGCTCGTCGAGCCGCGGGAAGTAGGTGAAGACCTCCTGCACCGTCTCCTCGACCCCGGCCGACTTCTTCGCGCGTCCACGCGCCGAGCTTGAGGTTGGTCATCACCGACAGCGCCGGCCACACCCGCCGGCCCTCGGGCACCAGCGACATGCCGTGCTTGACGATCTTCGGCGCGTCGAGGTTCGGCGATGTTCTTGCCGTCGAAGCGGATCTCCCCGCTCCACGCCGGCAGGAGTCCGGCGATCGCGTTGACCGTCGTCGTCTTGCCGGCCCCGTTGAGGCCGAACATGACGGCGGTCTGACCCTCCTGGACGTTGAAGCTGATGCCCTGGAGCACCGGCAGGATCCCGTAGCCGGTACGCAGGCCCTCGACCTCGAGCAGGCTCACGACAGCTCCTCGTCGACGGTGGCCGACTCGGCCGGATCAGGACTCTCGACCGGCGGTACGACGGCCTTGCGGGCCGCCGGCTTGCGGGCAGGCTTGGCCACCGGCGCGGCCGGTGCCGGCACAGCGGTGATCATGCGCGTGGTCGTCGAGGAGGCCTTCTTCGCCGCCGCCTTCTTGGCCGGGGGCTTCGTCGCGCCCGCCTCGGCCGCGGTCGTCTCGCCGCCCGCGGGGGCGATCTTGCGGGGGGCGGCGGGCTTGCGCGCGGTGGTCTTGCGGACGGCGGGCACGTCGTCCTGCGCGACCTTGCGCGCCGGCTCGCGGGCCGGCTCGGCCGGCGCCTTCGCCGCCGCAGCCTTGCGGGCCGCCGGCTTCCTGGCCGGCCGCACGGTCGCCGCCTCGAGGGCCTCGTCCTCAGGTGTCTCGTGCGTTGCGGCCAGCGCCTCCGGCGCCTCGCCGCCGAGGTAGGCCGCGACGACCTCGGGGTGCGTCTGGATGACGCACGGCTGGCCCTCGGCGAGCAGCCGGCCGAAGTTGAGCACGTAGACGTGGTCGCAGACCCGCAGCACCAGCGGCACGTGGTGCTCGATGAGCAGCATGGTCAGGCCGAACTCCTTGCGCAGCGTCAGCAGCCGCTCGCCGAGCTCGTCGGACTCCTCCGGGCCCATGCCCGACGACGGCTCGTCGAGCAGCAGGATGTCCGGGTCGGTCGCGAGGGCGCAGCCCGAGCTCCAGCAGCTTGAGCGTGCCGTAGGACAGCGCCGCCGACCCGCGAGTCGCGGATCGACGACAGGCCGAGCAGGTCGAGGATCGCGTCAGCCTTCTCCTCGAGCTCGCGCTCCTCACGCCACGACGCCGGCGCACCGCCGAGACCGCTGAGCACGTCGTAGTCGACCTTCGCGTGCTGCGCGGTCTTGAGGTTCTCCAGGGCGGTCGCGCTCTTCACCATGCCGACGTTCTGGAACGTCCGGCCGAAGCCCATCGCCGCCTTCTGGTGCGGCGGCATCCGGGTGACGTCCTGGCCGCGGTAGCGCACGCGTGCCGGTGTCGGGCTTGTAGAAGCCGGTGATGCAGTTGAAGGCGGTCGTCTTGCCGGCGCCGTTGGGGCCGATCAGGCCGACGATCTCCCACTCGTTGACGTCGATGTTGACGTCCTTCGAGCGCCTGCAGGCCGCCGAAGCGGATCGACAGGTCGCGGACCTCAAGCACGGACACTGGAGCCCTCCACCACTGCCGGGCCGGAGTCCTTGTCGCCGTGCAAGGTGAACGGCTTGCCGCCGAGCCATCGGGTGACCGGGCGCAGCTGCTGCGCGATCCCGCCCGGGTTGAACACCAGCGGTCTGGCAGCAGCAGGAGCGCGCCGATCATGCGCGGCATGAACTGCGCGCGGCCGTCGCCGATGCCGGGGATGCAGCCGCGATGAAGTCGTGCACGCTGTCGATCTCGAGCAGGATCTCGAGGCCGAGCGGCGAAGAACAGCACCGCGCCGAGGATCACGCCGACGCGGGAGTTGAGCCCGCCGACGACGACCATCAGCACGAAGGTCAGCGCGAGGAAGAAGTCGAAGTCGGCGCCGGTGACGTACTCGTAGCGGTAGGCGAACAGCGCACCGGCGAGACCCGCGATCGCGCCGGAGAGGACGAAGGCGAGCAGCTTGAACGCCGTGACGTTGATGCCGAACGCCGCGGCCACCCGCTCGTTCTCACGCAGCGCGAACAGCGCCCGCCCGGTCTTGGTGCGGGTCAGCCGCCAGTCGACGTAGACGACGACCGGCGAGCAGCGCGAGGCAGAAGTAGTAGTAGCGCTGTGGTCGGGATCAGGAAGTCCGGCCGGATCGGCCGGCTGGCCGGCGCCGCCGTTGGTGAACTCCGCCACCTCGAACAGCGACTCCTCGAGCGTCAGCCCGAACACCAGCGTGATCAGCGCGAGGTAGAGGCCGGTGATGCGCAGCGCGACCAGGCCGAGAAGCAGCGCGAACAGCGCGCCGACCGCCATCGCGATGACGAACGTCACCGCGAACGGCGACGTTCTTCACCGTGAGGCTGTACGCCGCCGCGAACGCGCCGGCGCCGACGAAGCCCTGGTGGCCGAGGACGAGCTGGCCGGTGTAGCCGATGATGATGTTCAGGCGACAGCCCGACGAGCGCGTAACTGCACGGCGTCGGACGACCTTGCCCGCGCGGTCGTCGTCGACCGGCATGACCCGCAGCACGAGGTAGGCGAGCGCGCACGTAGACCGCCGCGCGGAGGATCCAGCTGATCACCGTCTGCGCGGTACGCGGGCGCTCGAAGACGTGCGCCGGGCGCGCGGTCGGCTCGGTGGCAGAGCGGCCACGTCAGGCCTCCTTGCCGAGGAGGCCGGACGGCCGCACCAGCAGGATGACGAGCAGCACCACGAAGACCGCGACGCGGTTGCGCTCCGGGGACGACGTCGTCGGGATCTTGGTTGCCGAACTGCTCGACGATGCCGATGGCGATCCCGCCGACGAATGCGCCCGGCAGGCTGGTGATGCCGCCGAACACCGCGGCGGTGAACGCCGGGATCAGGGCGCTGGCTGTCATGAAGCCAGGACGCGAACAGAGTCGTCGGGCGCGAGCAGGAGGCCGGCGACCGCGCCGAGGAAGCCGGCCATGCGCCCAGGTGAGCGCGGAGATCCGGTTCGACGCTGATGCCGACCAGGCTGGTGGCGGTCGGCTCCTGGCGACACGGCGAGGATCGCGACGCCCGTCTGCGTCCGGCTGAAGAACAGCGCCGAGGCGATGGCCAGCGCGGCGAGCACGCACCGACGATGACGACCTGCTGCCAGGTGACTGGCAGGCCGCCGGCGGAGACGGCCTGGCCGCTGCGACGATCGGCCGGAGCGGTGCGGCCGTTGGCGCCGTTGAAGAACAGCTCCGACCGGGATCGCGAGCAGCGCCACGCCGGCGGTGGCGACGACCATGCGTCACCTTCGGCTGCCGGAACAGCGGGCGGATGACGAGCCGCTCGGTCGAGCAGCGCCATCAGCGTGCCCGCGAGCAGGCCGAAGACGATCGCGAGCGGGTACGGCATCTCCGGCAGCCGAGGCCGCGTGCCGAACATCAGCGCGAGCGAGAAGCCGCGACCGTGCCGAACTCGCCCTGGGCGAAGTTGAAGATCCGGTTGCCCTTGTAGAGCAGCACCAGGCCCAGGCCGAGCAGGCCGTAGACCGCACCCTGGATCGCCCCTGACACCAGCGGGGTGGTGATGTCCTGCGAGATGTCCACCGCGAGCAGCATGGGGCGGATCATGCCCTATCAGCCGATGGGAGCGGCACCAACGGTGACGTACTGATTCGGCGTGCCGCCGCAGTTGGACTTCAGCTGCCAGGCCTTCGAGCCCCCGAAGTGGTCCGTCGGCGTGTACTTCAGCTCGGGGTAGACCCCGGCCGTCAGCGACGACTTCTCCAGCTGGGCGATGAAGTTCTCGCGGGTGAGGTTGCCGCCGGTCTTGAGCAGCGCCTTCTCGATGATCTCGCTCAGGCCCCACAGAGTGAGCTCGATGTCGTCCTTGGCCCGGCCGCCGTCGCTGTCCAGGAACGCCTTCGGCGCCTTGTCCAGGCCGTGGTACGGCGAGAGGAAGCGGCCGTCGTACCGGTTCTGCGTGGCGTCACAGGCCAGGCCGTGCACCTGGTTGATGCCGAAGCTGATGCCGACCCCGGTCCAGGTCGGCGTGTAGGTCGACCCGGTCTGCGCCAGCACCTTCAGGAAGAAGGTGGGCTGGCCCAGGATGAAGACCACCGGCGCGTTGTAGGTCCGCAGGTTCTGCGCGAGCGAGACGGCGTCGGAGTCGGAGCCGGCCTTGGGCACGCCGAAGTACTTGTACGTGACGTTCTTGCCCTTGAGCTGTGCCTCGATGGCCGCCTTCGCGTCGGCGAAGTTGGGCGTCTCGGACAGGACGACGGCCCACTTCTTCTCACCGGTGCTGTTGGCCTTCTCCAGGAAGCCCTGGCCGATGGCCGACTGGATGACCAGCGGCGCCTGCTCCTTGTACGTCGTGCTCACCGCGAAGTAGGTCTTGAGTCCGCCGAGCCCGTTCTCGGTGACGCCGGCGGAGAGGTACGGCGTGTTGGCACGCTGCAGCGTGCGGTCACGACCGCAGGCCTGGATCTGGTCGGTGCCGGCGCCGCCGACGACGATGAAGTCGCGACGCGCCATCTGCTGGCAGACCCGGACTGCGCCGGACGGCTTGTAGGTGTCGTCGAGGACCTCGACGACGACGTTGCGGCCGAAGACCTTCTTGCCGATCCAGTAGTTGCGCGCGCCCTTCTGGAAGGACTCCGACGGCACCGGCGAGGCGCCGGTGAGCGGCGCGTGGATGCCGATGTGGATCTCGGTCGCGGTGATCCCGGTCGTCGTGCCCTTGCCGGTCGACGTCCCGGTGCCCGTGCCGGAACCGGTCCCGGTGCCGGAACCCGTCCCGGTCCCGGTGCCCGTCCCGGTGCCGGTGCCGGTGCCCGTCCCGGTCCCCGTGCCCGTCCCGGTGCCGGTGCCGGTGCCGGTGCCCGTCCCGGTCCCCGTGTCTGTCCCGGTCCCGGTGTCGGTGCCGGTGTCTGTTCCGGTCCCGGTGTCGGTGCCGGCGTCCGTCCCGGTGTCCGTGCCGGTGTCCGTTCCGGAGCCGTCGTCGACCAGCGGGCCGGAGCCGCGCTGCGAGTCGAGCGTCTTGAGCTGGTCGTCCTTCAGCCCGCAGGCAGTGGAGAACAGACTCAGCAGGACAAATCCGGCGCAGGCGCGCCGCAGGGAACGCTTCGTCATGACCACAGCTTTCGACTAGACGGTCGACAGAGCCCGGCGATCGGCCGGGTGCAGCCAGTCCAGCCTAGATCGAGTGCGGCCGGACTGCGACGCCGGTGCGGCGAGCGCGCAGCGTGGCGGCCACCGGGCTGGGGCGGCCGGCGCGCAGGCCGCGCTGGCCGCGAACCGGCACGATCGGGTCGCCGAGCACGAGCGACATCACGCCGAGGAGGCCGACACCGGCGACCAGCGCGAGCCAGAACGACAGCCCGACGGTGAGGTCGCGCTCGACCGGACGGCCGGCGGCCTGCCGGAAGGTCACGGCCGGCTTCGCCGCGACCGGCGCCGGGTTGGCGGCGGGGGCAGGGGCTGGGGCGGGCTGGTCGACGACCGGGGCGGGCTCGAAGTACTCGCCGCCGGAGGATCCGCTGTCGACCGGGCCGGCGTCGGGCACGGGCGCGAGGTCCGGCTCGTCGATCTCCGGCAGCGCCTCGGTGATCTCCGCGAGCGTGACGACCTTGGCCGGCCCGAAAAACGCGATGTTGAACGGGTCGTCCTCGTCGAGCTCGGGCCGGATGCCGATGCCGCGGTTGTCGATGGTCCCGTCGATCCAGTCCTGGGCGAAAACGGTCAGGTCGAACGTGTAGGAGTTGGTCGCCACGTCGTAGAGGCCGGACTGGCCGTCGCGGCAGTCGAGCGCGGGCTTGCTGATGTAGCCGATGCCCTCGCCCTCGCCGAAGCCGATGAGGGGGCGGCAGGCGAGCAGGTTGGGCTGCCCCCCGCGCGGCGTCTGACCAGGGGCCGCGACGACCGGGACGAAGACGTTGTGCGCGGCGGGGTCGACGAAGAGCGTCACCAGGAACTTCTCGACGATCGAGCCCTCGGCGTACGCCGTGGTGTCCCACTGCAGGAAAGTCTCCTTGTTGGAGTGCTTCTGCGTCTCGTCGTCAGTGGGGTCGTCGGGGTTGTTGGGCTGCACCTCGGCCGCCTCGCCCGCACCCGTGGTGATGGCGACGGCGAGGTCGCCGTCCGGTACGCCGGAGAGCGGCTTGGGCGTCGTCGCCGCAGAGGTGTCGTCCTGCTGGTCGTCCCAGAACCAGGCGCCGATCTCGACCGGCAGCTTGACCTCGGTCGCGTCGGCGACCGGAAGCCCCACCGGGAAGATCGCGCCGAGCGCGATCACGGTGCTGAGGATGCGGTGCGAGCTGCGCACGGGGGGCCTCCGGTGGGACGGAACGCGGGTCACGGCGGGGGAAGTGCCACTGCAGTCACTCAGTGTCACATCCTCCGTTCGACGGCGGAAGCCCCGCTCCTGCCTGTCCGCCCGCGCCGCGCCCGCGGGGAGGCGTGCGCTCAGGCGGGCAGCGGGGCGGGCGGGCCGAGGAGCCGGCCGCGGCCGACGGTGGCGCCGAGCTGCTGCGCGGCGGACCGGGCCGCCTCGTCGTCGACGCCGATCGCCATGACCGTCGCGCCGGCCCGCTCGGCCCACTCGAGCATCGCGCGGACGCTCTCGGACGGCGCGCCGAGCTGCCGGCCCGGCTTGGTCAGGTCGAGACGCACCACGTCGGGACGGAGCCGGTCGAGCACGCCGATCGCACCGGCGACGTCAGCCACATCGTTGGCGACGATCCGCCAGCCCCAGCCGCGGTACTCCTCGACGGCGTCGAGCAGCGCGGTCGGGTCGGCGAACGCGTGTGCGGGCACCTCGGCGGCGACCTTGAGGCCGCGCCGGCCACGGCCGAACGCCCCGGCGAGACGCGGCGGGCATGCGCCGCGGTAGGTCTCCGGCTCCGGCGTGATGTAGAGCTCGACGTCGACCCCGCGGTCGAGGAAGACGTCGAACGCCAGGCAGCGGAACGCCCAGTCGAGCCGCTCCACGAGGCCGAGGCCCTGCGCCGACTCGAGCAGCGCGAGCGTGTTGTCCAGCTCGGTGCCCTGCTGCCCGCGACCGGTCGCCTTGTAGCCGACCAGCGTGTCGTCGGCGAGGCGGCGTACCGGCTGGAAGTCGGGCCCGAGCCGCTGCGGGTTCTCGATCAGGTCCTCGATGAGGGCGCGGTTGGCGCGCATCTCGTCCATGGAGTCGCTCAGCGACATCGTTCCCCCTGGGGTCAGCACGGCATTTAGTCCCATCACGCTCGGAGTTGTCATGGCATCGTCCAGCCGCCGTCGACCGGCAGCGTGATTCCGGTGATGTAGGAGCCGGCGTCGGAGGCGAGCAGCAGCAGCGCGGCGCAGAGCTCCTCGGGCTCGCCGAGGCGACCCATGGGCGTGCGCGCGAGGACGCTCTCCCGGATGCGGTCGTTGGAGATGAGCGGCTCGCTCATCTCGCTCGCGAAGAAGCCCGGGGCGAGCGCGTTGACGCGGATCCCCTTGCGCGCGGTCCACTGCGACGCGAGGTCGCGGGTGAGGCCGATCAGGCCGGCCTTGCTGGCGAGGTACGCCGCCTGCGGCAGGTCGCTGCGGGTGAGCCCAAGCACCGAGGAGATGTTGACGATCGAGCCGCCGTGGCCGCCGTCGGACATCGCCTGCGCTGCCGCCTGCGCCATCCAGTAGGCGCCGTTGAGGTTGACGTCGATGACGGCGCGGAACTGCTCGGGGGTCTCGCGCGACGCCGGGACCGAGGTGCCGACGCCGGCGTTGTTCACGAGCACGTCCACCCGTCCGAGCTGCTCGACCGTCGCCGCGACGAGTGCCTGGCAGGACGCCGGGTCGCTGACGTCGGTGCCGACGACGATCGCCCGGCGGCCGTGCGCCTCGACCAGCTTGGCGGTGTCGGCGAGCCGGTCGACGCGGCGCGCGCCCAGGGCGACGTCGGCGCCGGCCTCCGCGAGCACCTCGGCGAATGCGACGCCGAGACCGCTCGAGGCGCCGGTGACGATGGCCACCTTGCCGTCGAGCCGGAAGCGCGAGAGGACGTCCAAGGACAGGCCCTTCGGTCTGGGAGCGGGGCGGTCGCTCCGCGGAGCCTAGCGGGGCGATCCCAGACGGCACGCGCTGTCTGAGCCCCTGCCGCTCCGTTCTGTGTCCGCCGGTGAGCGCCCCGGCGCAGCGACGCCGTACACAGAACGGCCGGTGCGTCGGCGCGGCGCTCCGTTCTGTGTCCGCCGGTGAGCGCCCCGGCGCCGCGACGCCGTACACAGAACGACGGACAGACGGGGTACGCCGACCGCCCGCGGACTGCGGGGTCGCTACGAGACGACGCGCTCCTTGAACTTGCGCAGCGCGAAGCCGGCCATGGCCAGGACCGCCCCGGTCATCACGCCGAAGATCGCGAGCGTCGGCATGTGCGGCACGTCGGGCGTCATCGCCAGCCGCATGCCCTCGCTCATGTAGACGAGCGGGTTGATCAGCACGGCGAACTTGAGCCAGCGGATCGGGTCGAGCGCCGACCAGGGGTAGTAGATGCAGCCCAGCATGGTCATCGGCAGCACGACGATGGAGAAGATCAGCGGCACCGACTGCGCCGCGACCGACGTGCCGATCAGCAGCCCGAGAGACGCGCCGATGAGCGCCGCGAGCACGAGCACCGCGAGGAACGTCAGCCAGTTGTCGATGTGGACGTCGACCGTCTCGCCGCTGGCGTGCACCCAGCGCACGAGCGGGAAGACGACCAGCGCGGCGAGCATCGCCTGCACCGCGCCGGCGACGATCTTGCCGAGTCCGAC
The DNA here is from genome assembly GCA_963765815.1 of uncultured Actinomycetota bacterium. Lineage (GTDB taxonomy): Bacteria > Actinomycetota > Actinomycetes > BP-191 > BP-191 > DATLNF01. The sequence continues at coordinate 191,446 of CAVXXT010000007.1, forward strand.
GGCCCACACCGGCATCGGCGCGAGGACGCGGTCCTCGATCTCCTTCGTGTAGGAGAACTCCTGCACCAGCGGCAGCGCCACTCCCTGGATGCCCTGGAAGATCATCGCCACCGCGATCAGCCCGGGCACGAGGATCGTCGCGAACGAGCTCGCGCCGGCCTCGCGCGGCCCACCGCCGCCTCCGATGCCCTGGCCGATCTTCGGGAAGACGTAGTTGAAGACGAAGACGAAGAGCAGGGGCTGCATGACGGTGCGCAGCAGGAAGGCCTTGAAGCCGCGACGCAGGACGCGGAGGTCGCGCAGCAGCAGTGCGCCGAACGCGTGCAGAGCGAGCCGGCGGTCCGCCGTGGTGGTCACAGCGCGCGGTACGTCGATCGTGGTGGCGGTCATTCGCGGAGGTCCTGTCCGGTCAGCGAGAGGAAGACGGCTTCGAGGGAGGGTGGCTGCGAGGACGCCTCGGTGACGTGCACCTTGGCCTTGGTCGCGAGGGTGACGATCTGGGCGAGCAGGCCGTCGGCGTCACCGGCGTACACCCGAAGGGTGTCGTCGCTGCGCTCGACGTGGTCGACGGCGGCGAGCTTCTCGATCTTCGGCTGGAGCGCGCCGCAGTCGTCGGCGAAGGTCAGCGTCAGCACGGTCTCCGCGCCGAGGCCCTGCTTGAGCTCGGCGGGCGTGCCGAGCGCGAGCAGCCGGCCGTGGTCGATGATCGCGAGCCGCTCGCAGAGCGCGTCGGCCTCCTCCATGTAGTGCGTCGTGAGCAGGATCGTCTGGTTCGCCGCGTGCAGCTCTCGCAGCACCTCCCACAGCGCAAGGCGGCTCTGCGGGTCGATCCCCGACGTCGGCTCGTCGAGGAAGAGGATCGCCGGCCGGTGCACGAGCGCGCGGGCCACCATCAGCCGTTGCGCCATGCCGCCGGAGAGCTCGTGGACCGACGCCTTGGCTCGGTCGGCGAGCCGGAACTGCTCGAGCAGTCCGTCGGCGCGCACGGTCGCGTCCTTGCGGCTCATGCCGAAGTAGCGGCCGTGGAACTCGAGGTTCTCCCGCACGGTGAGCTGGCGGTCGAGGGTGTTGGTCTGCGCGACCACGCCGATGTGCACCTTGGCGGCGGCGGGATGGGCGACGACGTCGATCCCCGCGATGTAGGCCCGCCCGCCGGTCGGGATGACCCGCGTGGTCAGCATCCCGATCATCGTGGACTTGCCGGCGCCGTTGGGGCCGAGCAGGCCGAAGAACTCGCCCTCGCGGATGACCAGGTCGATGCCGTCGACGGCCTTCACGTCCCCGCGGGTGCCGTGGAACGTCTTCCGCAGATCCTCGGTGCGGATCGGCGCGACGGCTGCTGGGTCGGTCTGGACGGTCATCGGGTCTGCTCCGGGTCGGTCGTGAGTCGGTCGACGGTGCGGACGAGGAACCGGCGTACGACGGCCTCGTCGCGCGCCGACACGTCGGCGAAGAGCGGGGTGATCTGCTCGGTCACCAGGTTCTTGGTGGTCTCGAAGCGCTTGCGGCCGGCCGGTGTCAGCTGCAGGCGCACGACCCGCCGGTCCTCGGTGTCCCGCTCGCGGGAGACCAAGCCCTCGCGCTCGAGAGTGTCGACGACGCCGGTGATGGTCGCCGGCGTCACCCAGCACAGCTCCGCCAGCTCGCGTTGGGTGAGGCCGTCCTGCTGCTGCAGGCGCATCAGCACATGCCATCCGGCCGGGCTGAGGTCGGCCGACTCGAGCAGCGTGTGGAAGTGCTGGCTGAGCAGTCGGCCGGCGACCGAGAGCAGCCGGCCGAGGGGCATCCCGTCGAGGTCGTCTGCAACAGCGTTTCTCGGCACACTCGAATATTAGGGGCCGAACCATCAGGGGTCAAACGGTATTGATGAGCTCGCGCCAGCCGTCCGGCGCGGCGCGCACCTCGACGTCATCCGCGCCGACGAACGTGGCCAGGTCACGCGCGTTGCGAGCCACCGCCGCCGCGAGTGACTTCGTCGCGCGCACGCTCGGCTCGAGGTGAATCGCGATGAGCGTCAGCACGCCGCGCTTGCGGTCGACCGAGGCGTCGACTCGACCCACGAGCGAGTCGCCGTGCAGCAGCGGCAGGACGAAGTAGCCGTACTGGCGCTTGTCCTTCGGCGTGTAGATCTCCAAACGGAACGTGAAGTCCCAGAGCTCCTCGGCCCGGCGCCGGTCCGCAACCAGGTTGTCGAACGGCGACAGCAGCGTCGTCCGGGGTCGCCACTCCCCGCGCTCGATCGCGTCGATCTCGGGCAGCGCGTCGGCGTGCGCGAAGCGGTCGAGCTTCAGCCCGTCGACAGTCACCGGGACGACCTCGCCGTCGCGCACCAGCCGGTCGAGAGCCGAGGCGAGGTCGGGGTAGCGCCCGCGGGTGAAGTAGCGGGTGACGTCACGGGCGGAGCAGACCCCGAGCGCGCGGACGCTGCGAGCGGCCGCCCGTCGTACCGCCTCTGCCTCGCTGATCTCCTCGCCGATGACGTCGGGCGGCACGCACCGCTCCATCAGATCCCATACCCGCTGGCCGCCCCCTCGGCGGGAGATCGTCACGTCGCCCTGGACCCACATCAGCTCGAGCAGCCGGCCGACGCTGCGACCGTCGTTCCAGCCACCCGATCGGTAGACGGCCGGCATCGCGCCCTCGATCTCGGCGGCGCGCATCGCGCCACGATCGCGGAGCTGATCGAGCACGCTGCGCCGGAAGTCGGCGTTGGCCTGCAGCCACTCGCGCGTGCTGTCGTAGCCGCGCCGCTCCGCGGGCGGCCAGGTGCGCATCTGCACCTGGTGGATCGGCCAGTCCTCCGCGAGGACGAGGGACGCCTCGTGCGCCCAGTACTCGACGAGCACCCGGTCCTGCTCCTGAAGCCTGGTGAGCAGCCGGGTGTCGAAGCGGCCGAGCCGGCTCCAGAGCACGAGCAGCTGGGTGCGCTCGACCGCGCGGGTCGGGTCGACCTGCAGGCAGGTGAGGCGGCGTACGACGTCAGTGATCGAGTCGGCATCCTTCGCCGGCCTGGGTGCACAGAGCAGCTGCGCGGTGACTGCGGCGCGGCGAGCTGTCTGCAGGGAGATGCGCCGTGCCGGCGTACTGCTCAGCCGAGCGCCTGCGACAGGTCGGCCAGCAGGTCGGACACGTCCTCGATGCCGACCGAGAGCCGCACCAGCGCGCTGTCGACCTCGAGCGGCGAGCCGGCAACCGATGCGTGCGTCATGCGGCCCGGGTGCTCGATCAGCGACTCGACCCCGCCGAGCGACTCGCCGAGGGTGAAGACGCGAGTCCGCGCGACCATCGCGAGCGCCGCCTCCTCGCCGCCGCGCATCGTGAAGCTCACCATCCCGCCGAAGTCCTTCATCTGCTTCGCGGCGACCTCGTGACCCGGGTGCTCGGGCAGACCCGGGTAGAGCACGCGGTCGACGGCCGGGTGCGACTGCAGCAGCTCGACGACGCGCTGCGCGTTGGCGCAGTGCTGGCGCATCCGCACGCCGAGGGTCTTGATGCCGCGCAGGACCAGCCACGCGTCGAACGGGCCGGCGATCGCGCCCATGGCGTTCTGGTGATAGGCCAGCTCGTCGCCGAGCGCGCTGTCGGCGACCACGAGCGCGCCGCCGACGACGTCGCTGTGCCCGCCCATGTACTTCGTCGTCGAGTGCACGACGACGTCGGCACCGAGGGCGAGCGGCTGCTGCAGGTACGCCGACGCGAAGGTGTTGTCGACGACCAGCCGAGCGCCGCCCTCGTGCGCGATCGTCGCGAGCGCAGCGAGGTCGGCGATGCCAAGGAGCGGGTTGGTCGGCGTCTCGACCCACACCAGCTTGGTCTCCGGCCGCATCGCCGCCTTCACCGCGGCCGGATCCGACACTGACGCGGGGGTGAACGCCAGGCCCCACCGCTCAGCGACGCGCGCGAAGAGCCGGTAGGTGCCGCCGTACGCGTCGTCGGGGATGACGACGTGGTCGCCGGGTGAGCAGACGGTGCGCAGCAGGCAGTCCTCGGCCGCGAGCCCGCTCGCGAAGGCCAGCCCGCGGGAGCCGTGCTCGATCGCCGCGAGGCAGGTCTCGAGCGCGGTGCGGGTCGGGTTGCCCGAGCGCGAGTACTCGTAGCCGCCGCGCAGGTTGCCGACGCCGTCCTGCTTGTACGTCGACGTGAGGTAGACCGGCGTGACGACCGCGCCGGTCGTGGGGTCTGGGTCCTGGCCCGCGTGGATCGCGAGGGTCTCGAAGCCGAACTCAGCGGCGTCCCAAGCTGGGTCCTTGCGACTGTCGTCGGTCACTTCGCACCTCCGGCGAGGAACCCGAGCAGGTCGCTGCGGGTGAGGATCCCGACGGGCTTGCCGTCGTCGAGCACGATCACCGCGGTGGCGCTCTCCAGCTCGCCCATCGCGGTCGACACCGACTCGCCGGCACCGACGGTCGGCAGCGCCTTGGACATGTGCCGCTCGAGCGGCTCGTCCAGAGCGGCGCGGTCGGCGAAGACGGCCTGGAGCAGGTCGCGCTCGACGACGGAGCCGACGACCTCGGCCGCCATCACGGGCGGCTCCTCCTTGACGACCGGCATCTGCGAGACGCCGTACTCGCGCAGGACCGCGATGGCCGAGCCGACCGTCTCGTGCGGGTGCACGTGGACGAGCTCGGGCATCGCGTTCGCCTTATGGCCGAGGACATCACGTACGGCGGGCTCGGACGTGTCCTTGGTGAGGAAGCCGAAGTCGGCCATCCACTCGTCGTTGAAGATCTTCGACAGGTAGCCGCGGCCGCCGTCGGGGAGCAGCACGACGACGACGGCGCTCTCGTCGAGCTCAGCGGCGACGCGCAGCGCGGCGGCGGCAGCCAGCCCGCACGAGCCGCCGACCAGAAGACCCTCTTCGCGAGCGAGGCGGCGGGTGGTGATGAACGAGTCGCGGTCGCTGATCGCCTCGATCCGGTCGACCACCGAGGCGTCGTACGTCCCGGGCCAGAAGTCCTCGCCGACGCCCTCGACGAGGTACGGCCGGCCGGTGCCGCCGGAGTAGACCGAGCCCTCCGGATCGGCCCCGACGACGACGATGTCCGGGTTCTGCTCCTTGAGGTAGCGCGCAGTCCCGCTGATCGTGCCGCCGGTGCCGACGCCGGCGACGAAGTGGGTGATCCTGCCCTCGGTCTGCCGCCAGATCTCCGGACCGGTCGAGTCGTAGTGCGCCTGCGGGTTCATCGGGTTCTGGTACTGGTTGGGCTTCCAGCCGCCGGGGATCTCCCGCGCCAGCCGATCGCTGACCGAGTAGTAGGACTCGGGGTGCTCGGGGGCGACGGCGGTGGGGCACACGACGACCTCGGCGCCGAACGCGCGCAGCAGCGCGATCTTCTCGCTGCTCATCTTGTCCGGCATGACGAAGACGCACTTGTAGCCGCGCTGCGCCGCGACGATGGCCAGGCCGACACCGGTGTTGCCGCTGGTCGGCTCGACGATCGTGCCGCCGGGCCGGAGCTCGCCGGACTCCTCGCCGGCCAGCACCATGCCCAGCGCGATGCGGTCCTTCACCGAGCCGCCGGGGTTGAAGTACTCGACCTTCGCGAGCACGGTCGGCTTGAGGCCGTGGGTGACCTTGGTGAGCTTGACCAGCGGCGTGTTGCCAACCAGATCGACGAGAGATTCGAAGTACTCCATGTGCATCAGCGTAGTGCGGCCCCGAGTCCTATCGTGAGGGCCATGTCATCGGTACGCCGGGCCGCCGTACGCGCGGGTGTGGGTGTCGTCGCGACCGGGGTCATCGGCGCCGGCGTGCTGGGCGTCGAGGCCGAGCTGGCCCGGCGCCGGGAGTACGCGAGCGCCGACTCCGCGCCACCCGTCTCCGGCTCGGTCGGATCGGGGTCGGGCGCGCCTCTGCGGCTCGCCGTGCTCGGCGACTCGACGGCGGCCGGTCTCGGCGTCACCGCCACTCGCGAGACGGTGGGCGCGGTGGTCGGCGCCGCGCTGGCGTCGGCCGCCGGGCGACCGGTCGCGGTTGACGGGCTGGGCGTGTCCGGTGCCCGGTCCGGCGACCTGGCACCGCAGGTCTCCCGCGCGCTGCTGCACCACCCGGATGTCGCGGTGATCCTGATCGGGCCGAACGACGTGACCCACCTGACGTCGGCCTCGTCGGTCCGTGACGACGTGGCCGACGCCGTACGCCGGCTCCGCGCCTCGGGCGCCGCGGTGGTCGTCGGCAGCTGTGCCGACATGGGCTCGGCCACCGCGTTCCACCAGCCGCTGCGGCTGGTATCCGCCTGGCGCGGCCGGGCGATTGGGCACGCGATCCGCAGCGCGGCAGCCGGCGAGGGCGCACTGGTCGTCGACATCGGCGCGGAGACCGGCCCGGCGTTCCGCGACGACCCGGACCGCTACCTCTCCGCCGACGAGTTCCACCCGTCCGCCGAGGGCTACCGGCTCTGGGCCGAGGCGCTGCTGCCTCAGGTCCGCGCCGCCGCCGGCCTCGTCGCCACCGGCTGACCCCGGCCTGCCGGCTTCTCGACCGCGTCGGGATGTGCGACGTTGTCGCGATCCGATGACGTGGGGGGCGACGTGCGTGCTGTGGTGGGGATCGCGATCGGGATTGCCGTCGTCGCCGGGCCGGCGGTCGCGGCGCCGGCGCGCGGCTGCCCGCTGCTCACCGACGAGGCGGGCGACGCGTGGCAGCCGGACGACGCGACACCGGGTCGCCGGCAGAGGCCTGAGCTCGACATCCAGTCGGCCTCGGTGTGGTCTGACGCCACGACCTTCGGCGTCGTGATCGCCCTGACCGACGTCGCGCCAGCAGGTCCGGCCGAGCGGCTGATGTACTCGTTCTACCTGAACAACGGCGAGTCGTCGTACATCGTCGAGGCCAACCGGTCGCTCCTCAACGGGGACACCTTCAAGCTCATCGGCGGCGACGAGAGCGGGCTCCCGGTGGGGAGTGCCGGCGACGGCGTCACGGGCTCGTTCGACGAAGTGGCGAATCGGCTCAACCTGTCCGTGCCGCTCAAGGCGATCGACGCGAGCGAGGGCGTCGTCCTGCAGGGGATGACGGTCGACTCGTGGGCGCTGGTCGAGGCCGGGGCGGCGGGCTACTCGGTGTTCTCCGGATCCACCGTCGACCGGACGTCGCAGGGGCACCGGCACGTCGTCGGCGACTCCCGTTGCCGGTCGGGGGCAGCGCGCTGACCGACCCGCCCGATTGCGGCCAGTCACCCATGATCTCGAATTGACGTGCCGGACGGATCGATGAGCGACTACGTCGCCTAAGAGCGCCGACAGTCGCTCATGATCTTCACGAGGGGCCGCGGCAAGGACTTCGCGGCGGCGAAAGTCGGGAGTAGATGGCGGAGAGGGTCAGGAGTCCTCGAGGAGCTCGTCGGAGACGAGCGGGTTGCGGGTGAGGTACGTCGACGCGAACGATGTTGCGGTCGCGACGACCGGCAGCGCCAGCAGCGCGCCGATCGGGCCGAACATCGCGAGCCCGGACAGCGCTGCGACGAAGCCGGCGGCGGGATGCACCTTCATGGTCCGGGCCGACAGCGGCGGCGAGATCACGTAGTTCTCGATCTGCTGGTACGCGACCACGAAGAGCAGCACGTAGAGCGAGGTACGCGGGCTCTGGGTGAGGCCGACGGCCACCGGCAGGACACCGGCCAGGTAGACCCCGACCGCCGGCAGGAACTGCGACACGACGCCGACCCACACGCCGAGTGCCACTGCGGACGGCACGTCGAGCAGGGTGAACGCCACGGTGTGCACGACCGCCGACAGCACGGCCAGCGTCACGCGGTAGGCGACATAGCTCGCGGTGCGGTCGATCGCCAGGTCCCACGCACGCAGCACCTCCCTCTGCCGCTCAGCCGGCAGCAGCGAGCAGACGGCTCGGCGCATCGCCGGGCCGTCCTTGGCGAAGTAGAACGTCAGCGTCGCGACCGTGAGCAGCTCGAAGAGCAGCGCGAGGATCGTGGCGCCGAAGCCGAAGGCGTTGCGGGTGAGCAGTCGCCCCACCTCACCCGCCTGCCCTGCGGCGCCGGCGATGCTCGACTGGTTGAGGTCGACGCCGAGGTGGTCCTCGACGTAGTCGGCGACGGTGCGGGCGTAGCGCGGCAGCCCCTCGACCAGGTCGGCGACCTGGCGTACGACGACCGTGCCGAGGACCGCGCTGAACAGCCCGATGACGGCGAAGAGGACGGCGTACACCGCCAGCGTCGAGCGACCGCGCGGCCAACCGCGACGAGCGAGGGCGTTCACCGCGGGCTCGATCGCGAAGCCGAGGAACAGGCTCGAGCACCACGAGCAGCAGGACGTTGCGCAGGCGCTCCAGGACCCAGAGCAGCGCCAGCAGGACGAAGAGCCCGACGACCGCGGCGATCACGGTCCGGCGCAGCCGTGATCGGAACTGCTCGTCGGTCTTGGCGGCGGTGGCGGCGCGCTTCACCGGGGGCATGTCGCGCACTCTGCCAGCAGATCAGTCTGCGATGCGGCACCCTGGGGCGCGGTCGCGGTAGTCGACGCTGCCCTCGACCCGGTCGGCCTCCTGCACCGACGCGTCGGCGCCGACGAAGGTCTGGCCGCTGACGACCCGGATCACCCGGCCACCGACGGGCTCGGCGAAGTCGGCCTTGTTGGCGACGAAGACCACCTCTGCGGCCGCCGGGTCGGCGCGACCGTCGACGGTCCGCTCCGGGATCTCCGACGGCTTGCCGTCGGGGCCGATGCGCACGCCGGTCACCGAGAAGCTCCAGGTGCCGTCGAGCTTCAGGCGCGCGGCGAAGAAGTAGTCGACCGGCGCGAGGCTGATCCGCGCGTTGACCCGGGCGCCGATGGTCAGCTCCGGGTCGCTCAGCGCCATCGACGCGAGCTTCACCGCGACCACGACGGTCTTGGCACCGGAGGCGACCTGCACCTCGTGGATGTCGAGGTCGGTGCTGCCGGCGCCGAGGATGCCGTACGACGAGTCACCGGCCGGGTCGACCAGCCGCGGGCAGCCGAGGGGTCCGGCGGTGGCGGGGGTGGCGAGGGCCGCGGCTGCCACGACGAGGACGGCCGAGATCGAGCGCAGGGTCATATGTCCTGCTTCGGCGCTTTCGGCCCCGCCCCTTTACCCGGCCGCGGAGTTTCGCCCAGGGCTGCGGCGGGCTAGCGTGATCGACCGAATCCGGTTCGCTTCGAAGGAGATCCCCATGCCCGAGGCCGTGATCGTCGCCACCGCCCGCTCCCCCATCGGCCGCGCGTTCAAGGGCAGCCTCAAGGACTTCCGACCCGACGACCTGACCGCGACGATCGTGCAGGCGGCGCTGGACAAGGTGCCGGCGCTGGACCCGCACACCATCAACGACCTGATGCTCGGCTGCGGCCTGCCCGGCGGCGAGCAGGGCTTCAACATGGCGCGCGTGGTCGCGGTGCTGCTCGGCCTCGACGACGTACCCGGTACGACGGCGACGCGTTACTGCGCGTCGAGCGTGCAGACCACGCGGATGGCGCTGCACGCGATCAAGGCCGGCGAGGGCGACGTTTTCGTCTCGGCCGGGGTCGAGATGGTCAGCCGGTTCGTGAAGGGCAACAGCGACTCGCTGCCGGAGACGACCAACCCGCTCTTCGCCGACGCGAAGGCGCGCTCGGAGAAGCTGGCGGAGGGCGGCGCGCCGACCTGGAGCGACCCGCGCGGCGACGGCGCCGTACCGGACGTCTACATCGCCATGGGCCAGACCGCCGAGAACGTCGCGGCGCTCAAGGGCGTCACCCGCGAGATGCAGGACGAGTTCGGCGTCCGGTCGCAGAACCTCGCGGAGAAGGCGATCGCCAACGGCTTCTTCGAGCGCGAGATCACACCTGTCACGACCCCAGATGGAGCAGTCGTGTCGACCGACGACGGCCCGCGCGCGGGCGTCACCGTCGAGGCCGTGTCGCAGCTCAAGCCGGTGTTCCGTCCTGACGGCACCATCACCGCCGGCAACTGCTGCCCGCTCAACGACGGCGCCGCCGCGGTCGTCATCATGAGCGACACCAAGGCGAAGGAGCTCGGCATCACCCCGCTCGCGCGGATCGTCGCGACGGGCGTCTCGGGCCTGAGCCCGGAGATCATGGGCCTCGGCCCGGTCGAGGCGACCCGCCGCGCGCTGGCCATCGCCGGCATGAGCATCGGCGACATCGACCTGGCCGAGATCAACGAGGCGTTCGCCGCGCAGGTCATCCCGAGCTACACCGAGCTCGGCCTCGACATCGACAAGGTCAACGTCCACGGCGGCGCGATCGCGATCGGCCACCCGTTCGGCATGACCGGCGCGCGGATCACCGGCACGTTGCTCAACGGGCTGCAGACGCGCGACGCGACGTTCGGCCTCGAGACGATGTGCGTCGGCGGCGGCCAGGGCATGGCGATGATCCTGGAGCGCCTGTCCTAGGGCAGGTTCCTAGGGCTTGGGCTCGACCCGCAGCACTCGCGCGCAGTCGCGCACCTCGGCCAGCACCTGCCCGGCGAGCGCCTCGTCACCGTGCGCCTCCAGCGTGAGCGCCAGGTCGCGTCCGACCACGGCGAGCTGATCGGCCAGGGCGGCGTCGTACGCCGGTCGGGTGGGCACCTCGGGCGCGCCCGGCGGCCGGTCCGACGCGACCTCGACCTCGCGGCGCGCGCAGAAGCAGATGAGGTCGTAGACGGCGTCGGCGGCCGACGTACCGGGGTGGCCCACCGCCTCGCGCCAGTGCCGGCTGCCGAAGCGGCGCAGCCTCGTCGCCATGTGGTCGACGAGCGCGGCGAGGTCGGCGCCGGCGCTCGTCGCGCGCTCTGCACCGGCCACCCGGCGAGGCTACCGTGGTCGGATGAGCCGTCGATCCCAGCTCGCGGGCCTCGCGATGTGCCTGCTCGCCGTCGCCTGCACCGGCGGCAGCGGTGACGCACTCGCGCCCTCCTCGTCCCCCGAGACCTCGGCAGCGACCGGCGCAAGTGAGCCGGCGCCGTCGCTGACCACGGCGGCGGCGACGCCGACCGTCGGAGCGGCGACGTCCAGCAGCCCCGCGCAGGTCGTGCCGGCGACGACCGCGGCGCAGCAGGCGTCGAGCTGCTCCACGACGTACGCCGCCCCCGACCCGAAGCGACCTGTCGTCTCGCTGGCCTTCTGGCGCAGCGCCAACGGCACCAGCGTGCTGGGGCAGGAGAAGATCCGCTTCACGCCCGACCGGCAGGTCGACGAGCTGGTCTTCCGGCTCTGGCCCAACGCGCCGCGCACCGCCAACGCCGGCGTGCGGATGACCGTGCACCGCGCGCTGGCCAACGGCGCGAGCCGGTTCACCGTCGAGTCGGCCGGCGCGCCGTCGGGCAAGCCCGGGACTCTGCTGCGGCTGAGGCTGAACGCGCCCGTCCCGGCCGGGCAGAGCATCGACGCGGTGCTCGACTTCGACGTCGCACTCGGCTCGGGCAGCGACGACCGGGTGGGTCGATCGGGCGCCACGGCGTGGTGGGCCAGCGCGTTCCCGCTGCTCGCGTGGGAGCGCGGCCGCGGGTGGGTCCGCGAGCCGGCAACCCGTGCCTTCGCCGAGGCGACGACGAGCGAGGCGTTCGAGCTGCGCGCGATGACGGTCGAGTCAGTCGGCTCCGACGTCGTGCTCGCGACCGGTCGCGCGGGTCCGGTCGAGACCCGGCCGGGCGGGAAGGTCCGGCACTACTTCAGCGCGCCTGCCGTGCGCGACGTGATGGTCGCGTCGGGACCGTTCCGGGTGAGCCGGCGTACCGAGGGCGGCGTGCCGATCGCCGTCGGTGTCGCGCCCGGGATGAGCGACGACCCGGTCCGGCTGGCCCAGCTGCATGCGGCGGCGCTGCGGGCGCACGTGGCGCGGTTCGGGCGCTTCGGCTTCAGCGATCTCCAGGTCGCGGTGGTGCCGACGATCCGCGGCGGCATCGAGTACCCCGGCGCGATCCTGCTCGGGCCCGGACAGGTCGACGCGACGCTGTCGCACGAGGTCGCCCACCAGTGGTTCTACGGGCTGGTCGGCGACAACCAGGGGCGCGACCCGTGGCTGGACGAGGCGTTCGCGACGTACGCCGAGGCGCTGCACCGGGGCACCGGGTCGTCGTACCGGCAGAAGACCATCCCCTCGTCCGGGGTGAACCGGGTGGGCAAGCCGATGACCTACTGGGACGCGCACACGGCCGACTACTACCGGTCGGTCTACGTCCAGGGCGCCGTCATGCTGCTCGACGCCCGGGACGCCGTCGGCGCGGCGCGGTTCGACGGGCTGGTCCGCTGCTACGTCGCCGCGCGGGCCAACAGCATCTCGTCGATCCGGGCGATCGAGCAGGCGTTCGGCAGTGCGCCGGAGGCGATCCGGATCTTCCGTCGCGAAGGGGCCCTGCCCCCCGGGTGACCGGCCTGTCCCCCGGACAGGTGGTTGCCAGCCTGGCGAGGCGGAGGGGAGACTGAGGGGACACCGACCACGCGGAGGCGCTCATGTCCCTTCATCACTCCACGGAGACGCATCAGAACCTGCTCGAGCGGATCCCTGAGGTGACGGGACTACAGCTGCCCCACTGGTTCGAAGCCCTGGACAACGGCCCCGCCCTGCTCCGGTTCGAGGAGCGGGTGACCTGGCTCAAGGACGAGCACGACCTGCCGCACGGCTACGCCACTGCCCTCGTGCACGAGCACGACCGGAAGCGCACCCGCCCGATCTGACCCGGGCCCTCTTCCTTGACTGTCGACGAGGCACGTGAGCTCCTCGCGTCCTCTCACCGCGCCGTGATCGCGACCCGGCGACGCGACGGCCGCACCCAGATGAGCCCAGTGACCGCCGCCGTCGACGCCGAGGGTCGGGTGGTGGTCAGCAGCCGCGAGACCGCGATGAAGATCACGCACCTACGGCGGGAGCCGTACGCCGCGCTGTGCGTGATGAACGACGGCTTCTACGGCGACTGGGTGCAGGTCGAGGGTCCGGTCGAGATCGTGTCGCTGCCCGACGCGCTGGAGCTGCTCGTCGACTACTACCGCCGGGTGGCCGGCGAGCACCCGGACTGGGACGAGTACCGCGCGGCGATGGTCGACCAGCAGCGCGTGCTAGTGCGGATGACGATCGAGCGGGCCGGCCCCACCGTCTCCGGCTGATCCGCCAGATCCCCCCGCGAACGTGGTCCGGATCTGGGACAGGTTCGTGCTCAGGGGTGCCCCAAGTTCGCGGGGACGACCGCGGGATTCAGGTGCGGACGCGGACTGCGGCGGCGGCGTCGCGGGCGCGCTGCCGCGCGTCGTCGACCGTGGCGCCGCGGGCCAGGGCGACGCCGAGGCGACGGCCGGGCGTGCAGTCGGGCTTGCCGAAGATCCGCAGCTGACTGGTCGGGACCTGCAGAGCTGTCGCGATGCCGGCGTACGACGGGGCGTCGCCGGTCGCGTCGGCGAGGATGACGGCCGACGCGCCGGGCGAGTCGAGCGCGACGTGCGCCTCGTCCACCGGCAGGCCGAGGATCGCGCGCACGTGCAGCGCGAACTCGCTCAGCGGCTGCGTCGCCATCGTCACCATGCCGGTGTCGTGCGGTCGCGGCGACACCTCGGAGAAGAGCACGTCGTCGCCGCGCACGAACAGCTCGACGCCGAACAGCCCCCAGCCGCCCAGCGCAGACGTCACCCTCGTCGCGATCTCGACCGAGCGGTCCCACGCGAGGTCGCTCATCGGCTGCGGCTGCCAGCTCTCGCGGTAGTCGCCCTTCTCCTGCCGGTGGCCGATCGGCGGGCAGACCGTGACGCCGCCCGCGTGCTGCACGGTGAGCAGGGTGATCTCGTAGTCGAACTCGACGAAGCCCTCGACGATGACCGGCTGGTCGTGGACCCGACCGGACGACCGCGCGTAGGTCCACGCCGCGAGCGCGTCGTCGGGCGTGCGCACCGTCGACTGGCCCTTGCCGGACGAGCTCATCACCGGCTTCACGACGCACGGCGTGCCGACCGCCTCGACTGCGGCGAGGTACTCCGCCTCGTCGCTGGCGAAGCGGTACGGCGACGTCGCGAGGCCGAGTTCCTCGGCGGCGAGCTTGCGGATGCCCTCGCGATCCATCGTCAGCCGCGTCGCTCGCGCTGTTGGCACGATCCGCCGGCCCTCGGCCTCGAGCGCGAGCAGCGTCTCGGTCGCGATCGCCTCGAGCTCAGGGACGACGAGGTGTGGATCCTCGCGCTCGATGACCGCGCGCAGCGCCGCGCCGTCGAGCATGTCGACGACGTGCGAGCGGTGCGCGACCTGCATGGCCGGGGCGCCGTCGTACCGGTCGACGGCGATCACCTCGACGCCGAGCCGCATCGCCTCGATCGCCACCTCGCGACCGAGCTCGCCGGCGCCGAGCAGCATGAGCCGCACCGCCCGGACGGAGCCGGGCGTGCCGATCTCGTCGTAGACGGGCAGTGTCACGCGCGCACCCTACTTGTAGGTCTTGCGCGCGAAGACGTCGTGCCGGGCGCTGCGCACCCGGTCGAGGAACACCAGGCCGTCGAGGTGGTCGATCTCGTGCAGAAGCGCGCGCGCCTCGATCGCGTCGGCCTCGACCTCGCGCACGCCACCGCCGAGCAGGTCGGTGCCGCGTACGACGACTTTGGTCGCGCGGGCGACGTTCCCGGTGAGGTCAGGGACGCTCATGCAGCCCTCGCGCGCGACCTCGGGGTCGATCGCGCTGATGACCTCGGGGTCGGCCAGCACGACGAGACCGGCACACGACCGCGCCTTGCGGTGCCCGGTGACGTCCATCGCGAAGACGCGCAGGCCGACGGCGATCTGCGGCGCGGCCAGGCCGACGCAGCCGGGCGAGACGCGCATGGTGTCGACCAGGTCGGTGACCAGCTCGGCCAACGCCGGGTCGTCGAGGTCGGTCGCCGAGGACACCGCGACGAGGACCGGGTGCGGCAGCCGCACGACAGGCCGGACCGCCACTAGAGGACGTCGGCGTCGGCGGCATGCAGGGTCGCGGTGACACCCAGTCGGTCGGCGGTCTGCCTCAGCTCGGCGGCCAGCCCCTCCGCGTCGACACCGGGCGGGACCTCGACGTCGAGCGTCATCACGTAGAGCCGCTCGTCGTCGCCGACGAGGTGCGTGGTGAGGTCGGTGATGTTCACGCCGCTCTTCGCCAGCGCGGTCGCGATCGCGTTGACGATGCCCGGGTGGTCCGCGCCGTGGACGGCGACGACGTACGGCGTGCCGGCGTCGGTGTGCTCCGGCGCCGCCGCGATCTCCCGCACGTCGACCAGCAGCCCGAGATCGGCGGCGACCGGCAGGAGCGCGTCGTTGAGCTGCGGCGCCGAGACGGGGCTCTCCACCACCATCGTCATCGCGAAGTGGCCGCGCAGGATGGTCATCGAGGTGTCCTCGAGATTGCATCCCTGCGCGACGAGCACGCCGGTCACGCCCGCGACGATGCCCGGACGGTCCACCCCGATCGCCGACACGGACAAGGAGGTCATGCGGGGCACGCTACCGGTGCGCGGTGAATCTGCGAGGTGCCCGGGGCGGGACTCGAACCCGCATGCCCTCTCGGGCAGCCATTTTTAAGACGGCCGCGTAAACCGATTCCGCCACCCGGGCCGGGCAGAACGCACGATAGCGGCGGCCGACCTCACCTCTGTCGTGATCTTGGGCTCGATCCACAGGAAATGCGCCTGTGGATAGAGCCCAAGATCACGACTTCGGAGGGGAGCTAGTTCTGGGTGCCGGTGGCGGGCTCGGCGCCGACAGCCTGCTTGACCGTGTCGTCGACGTCCTGGTCGATGTCCTTGCCGTCGAGGCCGGGAACGTCGCTCTTGGTCTGCTCCCAGTCGTTCTTGATCGCTTCCTTGACGCTGCCGTCGTCCATGCGGTCGTTGTCACCCACGGTCAGTCTCCTTCGGGTCGCGTGCACGGTCGTACGAGGGGTTCGTGCCCGCGCGGAGGAGTACTCGAACGACAGGACTACGTGACGCGGCGCAACCGACGACGCGCGAGTACGCCGAGGGCGACCAGGGCAGGGGCCACCAGCAGCCACTCCGGCGAGCCGGTCGCGGGCATCGGCGACGGACGCGGCGCACCCGACTTCGGGCCGGCGACCGGCCCGACGACGACCGGCGGCTTCACGACGACGCCGACCGCGCCGGTGAGCGGCAGCGTGTAGATGCCGCGGCCGTGGGTGGCGAGCACCAGCGTCTTGCCCTGGGGGTCGGTCGACAGGTCGTACGCCGGCACCGCAGGCAGCCCCTTGCCAAACGGCACCCACTCCGTCGAGTCGGTGCTCGCGGTCGCGAAGACGCCGACGTCGGTGGCGAGGATCAGCCGGCCACCCTGCACCTCGAGGTCGGCGCCGAACGTCTTCGGCAGGTTGCCGCTGATGTCGGCGAACGTCTCCCCGCCGTCGGTCGACTTGAACACCACGCCCGGCGGCAGCCGAGATGGGTCGTAGGTCCAGCGCCGCGAGTAGCCCTGCACCGTCGCGTAGACGGTGCTCGGGTCGGCCGGGTCGACCGTGACACTGGAGACGAAGCGCAGCGGCAGGCCGATCGCCGCGGCCTGATGCCAGCAGTCCGGCGACGCGGCCGCGCGCGCGCAGCCCTTCTTCACGTTCGTCGCGATCCCGCGGACCAGCAGGCTCGGGTCGTAGTTGCCGTCCTTGGTCACGATGTTGCACGCGGTCGCGCCGAGCGGCGGCGCGGGCGGCAGCCCGCACCACGCGACGTACGACGCGGTGCCTTGCACGTCGACCGCGGTCGACGACGCACCGGGCGCGACGTCGACATCGGTGAGCGTGAAGACGTTGACCCAGCTGTCCGCCGTGGTGCCGGAGCCCTCGGTCGACTCCCACACCTGGTTCGCGCCGAAGATGAGGTGGCCGGAGTCGAGCGGATCCATCTCGTACGGCGTGGAGAACCGCATGCCGGTCGCGCCGGTCGGGGTGATGGAGCTGCCCCACGACACGCCGCCGTCCTGGCTGACGATCATGTCGCCGTTGGCGTACTCCTCGTAGGTGATGTCGGAGTCGTCCGGGTCGACCATCGTGTCGAAGCCGTCGCCGCCGTAGATCTCGTTGGCGACGCCGTCCTTGCCGATCTTGATCTGGCCGTTGTCCTGCAGACCGGCGTACACGACGCCGTCACGGCTCATCGCTGCGGCATAGGGCTGGGAGATCGAGAGCGAGTCGTTGACCGGGGTCCAGCTGCTCTGGCTCAGGCCGGCGACCGGCGTGACCTCCTGCTTCCAGACGCCGCCGTCGCTGCCGGCGTAGTAGACGGCGCCGGTCGGCGTGGCCGCGAACGCGCCGGCGTGCTGGTCGGAGTGCACGGTCATGTTGTCGTAGCCGGGGACGCCGAGGTCCTTGCAGTTGAGCTGCACCTGGACCTGGATGCAGGCGTCCCAGTAGCGCGCCGCGGTCGTCCACTGCGCCGGGCCGGGGCCGTTGGCGTTGGCCGACGTCTGGTAGATCTCCTCGAGCCCGACGAGGACGCGGCCGGCGGTCGGGTCGGTCGGGTCGACGACGACATACTGGTTGTACCAGGCCTGCACGCCGGCGCCGTAGCTGCTCGGCACCTGGATGCCGAGGCCGGTGCCAGGCGCCGCGGCGAAGCTGCGCTGGTTGGCCTTGAGCAGCCAGGTCGCGCCGTTGTCGCCGGAGCGGTAGACGCCGTTGAGGTTGCTGTCGTTGACGAACGGCGTCACCTGCCCGGGCGTGACCAGCGGCAGTGGCGTGTTCTCGTTGTTCAGCCGGCCGGCGTCCTGCACGACGGCCCAGAGGATGTCGTGGTCCTGGTCGGGGCCCTCGGCGTATGCCAGGGAGATCCGGCCGATGGGGTCGGTCGAGGTGCTGGCCGCGCCGAAGCCGGTCGCCGCCATCTTGGTGAACGAGTCGCCGCCGTCGGTCGACCGGTAGAGGCCGGGCGCGGGCTGCACGCCACCGGAGCGCCAGCCGACCGCCGCTGTCACCACGTCGGGCGAGCCGGGCTGGGCCCGCACGTCGGTCACGAAGTTGCCGAACGCCTTGTCCGACGGAGCGCTGCCGGCCGTCGGGAGGGCGACGAGCGAGTACGACGCTCCGCGGTCGAGCGAGCGGTAGAGGCCGCCGCTGGTCGAGACGAAGACCTTCGCGCCGCTGACCTCGACGTGCGTCGTGACGAGGTCGGACGGCACTCCCTTGCTGCGGGTCCAGGTCGTCCCGCCGTCGGTCGAGCGGTAGACGCCCGCGCCGGCGTAGTTGTTGCTGCCGGTGTTGCCCTCGCCGGTGCCGACGTGCAGGTAGCCGTTGGCCGGGTCGAGGGCGACGTCGCCGATCGCCAGCGTCGGCAGCGCGTCGGCGATCGGCGTCCAGCTGACGCCGCCGTCGCGCGTGCGCCACACGCCGCCGCCGGCCGCGCCGAGGTAGACCGTGCTGCCCGTCGTGTCGCGCGGGTCCGCCTCGATCGACGTCACCCGACCGGCGGCCTGGTCGACGCCGTACCCGGTCACGCTGGGGAACGCCGCGCCGTCGACGCGGATCGGGCGCGGGCCGAGGTTGCGCCAGGTGTTGGCGCTGTCGGGCACGGCCGCCCCTGAGACCGTGCGGTACGACGTCTCCCCCGATGCGGCCCGTCGCTTCTCGGCGCGGTCGAGCATCGCCCGGTACGCCGCGACGGCCTCGACCCGCTCCTCGCCGCTGACGCCCTGGAATCGCTCGTCCAGCACCGCGCGGGCGGCCAGCAGCTCGGCCGGTCGCTCCAGCTCGGCGCGCGGCCGGCAGCCGGGCCCGCCGTCGAGCCCGGTGTGGCTCGTCGCGATGGTGCCGACGGGGCAGCGGACCGGCACTGGCCGCGCGGCCGCGGTGACGCTCGCGGCCGGCGCGGTGGCAGCGGCCAATGCGGCGACGGGCAGCACGGCGAGGGCGAGCGCGAGGGGACGGCGAGGGCGCGGCATGAGTCGGCTCCGTGGCGTAGGGATGATCCATCGTAGGTCGGGCCGCTCCGATGAGCGCGCGGGCACGTCTCGGGTTCGGCAGTCGTTACGGTGGTGTACCCGCACCGCGCGGGCCCGACAGGAGCGCACCCAGACCATGAAGAGCAGCAACCCCGTCCTCACCCGCCCGGACACGTTCAGCCGCGTCCAGGACGCGCCGCCGTCGGTGAGCGACCTCGAGTCGATGTACGCCGCCCCGGCGCGGATGACTGTCGACGACGTCGTGATGCGCACCGCGACCCTGTTCGCCGTCATCGCAGCGACGGGAACGCTCGCGTGGGTGCTCGACCTGGGCCGCGGGCCGGCGATCGCTGCCGCGCTGGCGGCGTTCGTCGTGTCGATGGTGGTCATCTTCAAGAAGGTGACCAGCCCGCCGCTGATCCTCGCCTACGCCGCGCTCGAGGGGGTCTTCCTCGGCGCGATCAGCCACTCGTTCGACCTCGCCTACCCGGGCATCGTCGTACAGGCCGTGCTCGGCACGGGTACGGCGTTCGCCGGGATGCTCTTCGCCTACAAGTCCGGCCGGATCCGGGTCACGCCCAGGTTCACCAAGATGGTCGTCGGAGCGGGCTTCGGGCTGCTCGGGCTCATGGTCGTGAACCTGGTCGCGGGGATGTTCACCGACGGCGGCCTCGGCATCCGCGAGGGCGGGCCACTCGCGATCCTGTTCAGCCTGGCCGCGATCGGCGTGGCCTGCATGTTCCTCGCACTGGACTTCGACCAGGTCGAGAAGGCCATCGCGGCCGGCGCGCCCGAGCGGGAGTCGTGGATCGCCGCCTTCGGGCTCGTCGTGACCCTGGTCTGGCTCTACCTCGAGATCCTGCGCCTGCTCAGCTACTTCCGCGATTAACCGAACTTTGCGGCGATCCGGCCGGTCGCAGGCTCAGACTGCCGCAAAGTTCGGGGTCGTCGACGTCAGCGGGCGCGGGCGATCTGCACGGCCCGCGCGAAGACGGCGTCGAGCATCTCCTCGGTGAGCTTGCCGGTGAACGTGTTCTGCTGGCTCACGTGGTAGCTGCCGATGACCGTCGGGCCGCTGCGGCCCATCAGCACCTCGACACCGTGGCCGAACTCGACGTCGCCGAAGAGCGGTGGCTCGTAGCCGGCGGCAGCCATCGCGGGGAAGACGGTGCTCCAGCCGAACGCGCCGAGCACGACGATCGCCTTGAGCGTAGGGGCGAGCAGCGTTAGGTCGCGCTGCAGCCAGGGCCGGCACGCGTCGCGCTCCTGCGGCGTCGGCTTGTTCGCCGGAGGCGCGCAGTGGACGCCGGCCATGATCCGCGTGTCGATCAGCCGCTGGCCGTCGCCGGCGTACGTCGAGGTCGGCAGCGTCGCGAGACCGGCGCGGTGCAGCGCGCGGTAGAGCCAGTCGCCGCTGCGGTCGCCGGTGAACATCCGGCCGGTCCGGTTGCCGCCGTGCGCCGCGGGCGCGAGCCCGACGATGCCGATCCGCGCCCGCTCAGGTCCGAACGACGGGACCGGCCGCCCCCAGTAGCGCTCGTCGGCGTACGCCGCCTTCTTCTCGTCGGCGACCGTCTCGCGCCACTCCACGAGACGCGGGCAGGCGCGGCAGACCGACACCCGCGCGTCGAGGTGGTCGTGGCTGACCGAGGACGCGGCGAGGCGCGCGACGTCGGCCGGTGTGTAGGCGACCGGAGTGCTGCTCTTCGCGACCTCGGCCGGGTGCTCCGAGCCGGCGGGGACGAACGCCATGGCTTCGTCGTCCGCTACGAGGAGAGGTGCTGACGGAGGAAGGCGACCGTGCGATCCCAGGCAACACTCGCGTGCGCGGGGTCGTGAACCTCGGGGCGAGTGTCGTTCATGAACGCATGGTGCGAGCCCGGGTAGTCGAACAGCGTGACGTCGCCGCCCGCCGCCTCGATCGCGGCGCGGGCCTCCTGCACGCCGTCGGCGCCGCTGCCGCCGTCGCCCTCGGCGAGGTGCATCTGCACGTGCTTGCCGGCGTACGCCGACCAGTCCGGTGACAGCATCTGCCAGGGCATGGCCGGGTAGAACGGCACGGCGACGGTGACCGCGTCGGTGATCGTGCCGGCCCACAGCGCGAGGCTGCCGCCCATGCAGAAGCCGACGACGCCGACGTACTCGCTTGTAACCTCACCGCGCGAGAGGAGGTACGAAGCGGCGCCCGCGATATCCCGCCCGGCCCGCGGGATGTCGAGCGCCATCAGCTTCTTGCCGGCCTCGTCGGGCTCGGTCGTCATCTCCCCGTGGTACAGGTCCGGCGCGAGGACCACGAAGCCCTCCGCCGCTAGCCGCTCGGCCATGTCGACGATGTGCGGGACGAGCCCCCACCACTCTTGCAGCAGCACGACCGCCGGACCGACGCCGGCCGCAAGCGAGAGGTAGCCCTGCGCGGTGCCGCCGTTGCTCGGGTAGTGGACCAGCTCGCTCACGTGGCCTGCTCCTGCTCTCGTCGGTGGCTCGACGGTGACCCTATTGCGCGGCTGCGCGCGCGAGGGCGAAGGCGAGCACGGGCTCGTCGATCCCCTTCGCCAGCTGCGCCTCACGGGCGAGGAACGCGATCCCGTCGGCGGCCTCGGTCGCGTGCCGCAGAGACGCTGACACCAGCACCGTGCCCGGCTCGGCGAGTGCCATCACCCGGGCCGCCAGGTTGACGACCGCACCGTAGTAGTCGCCGCCGAGCGGGAGCACGTCGCCCCAGGTGATGCCGACGCGCACCGGCGGCTGCTCGGTCGTGCCGCCGAAAGACTCGACAAGCGCGAGCCCGAGTCGGCACGCGGTGATCGGGTTGCCTGTGACGAACATCGCGCCGTCACCGAGCAGCTTGATCAGCCGTCCGCCGTTGGTCGCGATGACCTCGCTGACGCGGTCCTCGAACTCGGTGACGAGCGCGCCCATCTCCGCCGTCGACAGGTGCTGGCTGAGCCCCGTGTAGCCGACCAGGTCGACGAAGCCGACGGCGAGGCGCAGCGTGCCCTCGGTGTCCGGGCTGATCTCGACCTCGCGGCGGCGCGCCGAGGCGAAGATGTGCAGCCGGTGCAGCGCGTCGAGCACGCGACCGAGTCCGGGCACGAGCGACACGGTGCCGGCGTACGTCTGGGCGGTCGTCAGCTCGTCGGCGCTCTCCAGCGACATGCCGTCGACGTTGAGGATCACCGCGGTGTTCTCCGCCTCGGCGATCTGCCGCAGCGCGGAGCTCATGACGCGCGCGACCTGCATCGTGCTGTTCTCGCCGAGGAAGCTCGCCGCGACGCTGAAGATGCCCAGCGCGTCGGCCTCATCGGGCGACAGGACCGGCACACCTGGCTCCGGCGCGGGGAAGCCGAGCGCGCGCCAGATCCGGCGCATCGCGTCGTCGTCGATGCCGTTGCGCGCGGCCGCCTGCTCGAGGGTGAGCTGGTCGAAGCCGGGGCGAAGCAGCTCATCGCCGGCGAGCCCGAACAGCCGGCCGGCGTCGTTGGCGCGGACCATCCGCTCGAGGGAGTAGCCCTCGGCGTCGAGGTACTTGAGCAGGCTCGCCCGCACGTCGGCGTCGGGCGCGGCGGGGTCGTAGAGCCCGGCGTCGACGTACGGCTGGAGGTTCACCCGCCCATGGTGGGCGATCGACGGCTACGGGCGCCAGGGGCCGAGTGCGCGGAACACCGGATCGGGCCGCGGCTCGGGGAGGTCGAGCTCGCCGCACGCCCAACGCAGGCAGGCGAGCGCTTCCCTGCGCTCCGTCTCGAGCAGCCGCGGCGGCCAACCCTCGTGCGGCTCGGTGAGGTACTCGGCGGTGATCCCCGCCATCCACGCCGCCCAGCCCGGCTCGCCCCGGAGGACGTGGCCGGCCGGTCCCCCTGCGGCGCGGACGGCGCCCTCGCCGAAGGCGCGCATCAGCATCGGGTTGCCGACCTGCGCCCCCGCCCAGTCCACCAGGACGACACCGCGATCGGCGCGACACCAGTTCTGCAGCCACAGGTCGCAGTGCAGGAGCCGGTCGCCCTTCGTGTCGATCGACGCGGCCGCAGCGACGAGGTCCGGCAGCCACCGCACTGCCCAGTCCTCGTCGAGCAGCCCGGTGGCGACGAGCGGCGCGGGATCGGCGGCGAAGGTCGCCCAGCCGGCGGGGAGGTCGACGGCGGGTACGCCGTCGGGCGGCCGTACGTCGTGCAGCTCGTCGAGCGCACGCCCGAGCGCGAGCGCGTCGGCCTCGTCGAGGGGGGTGCCCCAGCGCGCGCCGGACAGGTCCTCCGTGACGAGCACCCGTGGCGTGCTGTCGTCGCCGGCGGCGTACCCGAGCAGCGCGGGGATGCTCCGCGCTGACACCGACGAGTAGACCAGGTGCTCCAGCGACAACCCGTGGTCGTCGGATCCCTCCAGCTCGGCCTTCACGAACGCCGAGCGACCGCCGACGAGGGTGACCAGCCATCGGCTCGTGGGCGAGTAGCCGCCCTCCTCGACCGCGTCGTAGGACGTGACCGTGCTGTCCAGCAGTCGCTCGACGGCCGGGCGGGTCACGTCGAACGTCGGGCGCGGTCGCATCACGCCGACAGCGTCGCACGCGGCGCGGTGAAGACTCCGCCAAGATCACGAGCGCCCCGCGGCGATAGGGCGCTGCTATCCGCTCGTCGATCCGCGAGCGGGTGGGTTGCTAGCGCTTCTCGCAGGCGATCCCGTCGCGGTCGCGGTCGAGGTCGCTCTTCGCCTTGACCGCCTTGTTGTAGCCGGCGGTGTCCTTCTTGAAGGTGGTGACCGGCTTGCCCGACGTCTTGTCCTTGGCGTCGGCCCGGCCGATCCCGTGCGGGTAGCTCTTGTTCAGCTCGGTGCAGTTCTTGTAGCTCGGTGCCGCGGAGGCGGCGGGCGCCGCGGCGACGACAGCGGCACAGGCGAGGGCTACGGCGGCGAGAGCGTTACGCGTCATCTGTCGAGGATGTCGCTGCGACGTTCCCCCGTCAGCAGCCACCCGGCCCCCTTGGACGGCGCAGATGGCGGTGTCCAAGGAGGAAGGTCGCCCTGACTCCAGCTCGTCAGGCGAGGCCGAGGGCGATGCCGTCGAGGATGTCGCGCTCGCTGGCGACCACCTCGCCGATCGACCAGCGGCGCATGATCGCGCGCAGCACGAGCGCTCCCCCGCCGATCACGTCGGCGCGGCCGGGGTGCATGACCGGCAGATCGAGTCGGTGCGCGCGGGTCGAGGTCAGCAGCATCGTGGTGATCCGGTCGACCTCGGCGTACGACGTGCGCGACAGGTGGATGCGCGTCGGGTCGTACGAGGTCAGGCCGAGGCCGAGCGCGGCCACGGTCGTGACGCTGCCGGCGAGGCCGACCAAGGTCCGCGCCCGGCGTACGTCGACCGTCGACTCGGCCGACGCGAGCATCGCGTCGACGTCGGACTCAGCGGCCGCGATCTCGTCGGGTGTCGGCGGGTCGGAGCGCAGGTGCCGCTCGGTGAGACGCACGCAGCCGACGTCGAGGGAGATGCTCTGCGCCACCTCGCCATCACCCAGCACGATCTCGGTCGAGCCGCCGCCGATGTCGACGACGAGGTACGGCGCGGGGTGCAGGTCGCGCGGCAGCTCGGCCGTCGCGCCACGGAACGACGCCGCGGCCTCCTCGTCACCGGTGATCACCTCCGGCGCGACGCCGAGGATCGCGGTGCAGCCCTCGACGAACTCGTCGCGGTTGCTCGCGTCGCGGGTCGCCGACGTCGCGCACATGCGCACCCGCTCGGCGCCCATCTCGCCGATGATCCGCGCGTAGTCGCGCAGCGCGACGAACGTCCGCTCCAGCGCGTCCGGCGCCAACGAGCCGGTGCGGTCGACGCCCTGGCCGAGTCGCACGATCTGCATCTGCCGGGTCCGCTCGACGAGCCGCCCGTCGATCACGTCCGCGACGAGGAGCCGGATGGAGTTGGTGCCGCAGTCGACGGCCGCGACGCGCGTCACGACGACGCGACCTCGACGCACGGCGGCAACGAACCCCACGAGCAGCGGGGGTCGGAAACGATGAGGTCGAGCGCCTCGCGACCGAGTGGGTTGGCGCCGGTCGCCAGCTCGTGCGCGACGAGGACGTGCAGGCACTTCACCCGCTCCGGCATGCCGCCGGCGCCCGGCGCGCCGGGCAGCACCTCGACGGCGTCACGGCGAGCGAGGTAGTCGGCGTGCGCGTCGGCGTACGCCGACGCCAGCGCGTCATCCGTCGACAGCCGCGACGTCATCGCAGCCATCACGCCGTCGGCCTCGAGCCGGCCGATCGCCGACGCGGCGCGCGGGCAGGTCAGGTAGTAGAGCGTCGGGAACGGCGATCCGTCCTCGAGCCGCGGCGCCGTCTCGACGACGTCGGGCAGCCCGCAGTCGCACCGATGCGCAACGGCGCAGAGGCCGCGGAGTGGGCGGCCGAGCTGGGCCTCGACGGCCGCGCGGTCGGCGTCCGAGATCACTTCTTGGGCGTGGCCGAGGGCGAGGCGACCGGGGCCGCGCCCGCGTCCTCCACGGACGCCCACAGCTCGGCGTACCAGGCCCGCTCGGTCTTCGCCGGCTCCACCGTGCCGTCGGGTCGGACGACCGGCTCGGCACCCGGCTTGCCGGAGGGGGTCAGGACGATGAACGGCACCTCGCCCGGACGCACGAAGCGCAGCCGCTCGCGGGCGAGCCGCTCGATGTAGGCCGGGTCGTGCAGCCGCTCCTTGCGCTCCTCCAGCTCGGCGACCCGCGCGGCCTGCGCGCGCTCCGCCGCCTGCACCGTCACGAGCCGATCGCGCTGCGCGAAGAACTGCCGCATCGGCACGGTCAGCGCGAGGACCATCGCGCAGACCAGCAGCGCGAGGAACGCTGCGCGCGTGGTGAGCGTGGTCCGTCGCGCCCGCGCCGCCGCGGCAGCAGTGCGCGCCGACGTGGGGAGCGCGACCCCCGTCGTACGACGGCGCTGGTCGGGGCGACGTGCGCGAGAGCCCGGCGTGCGTCCGGAGCCGGGGTGCGCCCCCGGTCCGGGCGCGCGCGACGGGCCATCGAGTCGGTCCTACGCCTGCGCGCTGAAGCGGGGGAAGGCGAGCCGGCCGGCGTAGCGCGCCGCGTCGTCGAGCTCCTCCTCGATGCGCAGCAGCTGGTTGTACTTCGCCACCCGCTCGCTGCGCGCCGGCGCACCGGTCTTGATCTGACCGCAGTCGGTCGCGACCGCGAGGTCGGCGATCGTCGTGTCCTCGGTCTCTCCGGACCGGTGGCTCATCATGCAGCTGTAGCCACCGCGGTGCGCCATCGAAACCGCATCAAGAGTCTCTGTCAGCGTGCCGATCTGGTTGACCTTCACGAGCAGCGAGTTGGCGCAGCGCTCGGTGAGGCCGCGCGCGAGCCGCGTCGGGTTGGTGACGAAGAGGTCGTCGCCGACGAGCTGGACCTGCGCGCCGAGCTCGGCGGTGATCGCCGCCCAGCCGGCCCAGTCGTCCTCGCCCAGCGGGTCCTCGATCGACACGATCGGGTACGACGACACGAGGCCCGCGTAGTACGCCGTCATGTCGGCGCTGCTCTTCGTCGCGCCCTCGAACCGGTAGCCGTCATCGGTGCGGAACTCGGTCGCGGCGACGTCGAGCGCGAGCGCGATGTCGCGGCCCGGCGTGAACCCGGCCTTGTCCACGGCCTCGAGGATCAGGTCGAGCGCGTCGCGGTTGGCCGGCAGGTCGGGCGCGAAGCCGCCTTCGTCGCCGACCGCGGTGACCAGCCCGCGCTGCTTCAGCACCGCCTTGAGCGCGTGGTACGTCTCGGCTCCCCAGCGCAGCGCCTCGGCGAACGTGCCCGCGCCGATCGGCGCGATCATGAACTCCTGGATGTCGACGTTGGTGTCGGCGTGCGCCCCGCCGTTGAGGATGTTGAGCATCGGCACCGGCAGCGTGTGCGCGTTGGGCCCGCCGATGTAGCGGAAGAGCGGCAGACCGGCGGACTCGGCCGCGGCCCGGGCGACGGCGAGGCTGACGCCGAGGATCGCGTTGGCGCCGAGGCGTCCCTTGTCGGGTGTGCCGTCGAGGTCGACCATCGCCTGGTCGACGAGCCGCTGCTCGGTCGCGTCGAAGCCCAGCAGCTCGGGGCCGATCTCGTCCTCGACCGCGGTGACCGCCTTGGTGACGCCCTTGCCGCCGTACCGGCCGTCGGCGTCGCGCAGCTCGACCGCCTCGAACGCGCCCGTCGATGCTCCGCTCGGCACCGCGGCGCGCGCAATCGTCCCGTCGTCGAGCGCGACCTCGACCTCGACCGTGGGGTTGCCGCGGGAGTCGAGGATCTCGCGTGCGGCAACGGCCTCGATGGACGCCATGAGTGACCTCGGAGGAAGTAGGCGGGGTGGGAGACGCCCTCAGCCTACCGGCCGGTTGCACGCCGATCTCTCAGGCCGCACGCCGATCTGTGTCCGCTCCACGGCACGGCTTCGCCGCGCCGGCGGACACAGAACGGCGAAGCGCGCCGAGCGCTACGCGCCGGCGCGGTCGCGGAACGCTCGAGCGATGGCGCGCAGCTCGGCCTCGGGGTCGAGACCCGCGGCGCGGCACTCGGCGACGAGGTCCCACAGCCGCGCGCCGAGCGAGCCCTCGCTCACCGCGGTGGGCAGCCCGGCCTTCTCCGCCTTGCGCTGCAGCGCGGCCGACAGCGCGAGGGCGGGCTGGCCGAGCGGCACGTGGTCGAACGGGCCGGAGTCCTCGCCGCGCTCCGCCGCCTTGATGTCCTCCCAGTTGGCCGCGACGTCAGCCGCTCCCGAGACGGCGACACTGCCGAAGACGTGCGGGTGGCGGCGTACCAGCTTCTCGATGATCCGACCCGCGACGTCGTCGATCGTCCATGCCGTCTCGTCCTCGCGCTCCTGCGCGACGCGGGCGTGGAAGACGACCTGCAGCAGTACGTCGCCGAGCTCGTCGCGCAGCGACGTCAGGTCACCGGACTCGATCGCCTCGATCGCCTCGTAGGTCTCCTCGACGAGGTAGGGCGCGAGCGAGGAGTGCGTCTGCTCGGCATCCCAGGGGCAGCCACCTTCGGAGCGCAGCCGGTCCATCGTCGCGACCAGGTCGAGCAGGCGCGCGCCGGGCATGTCGTAGGAGCCGTAGACGACCTCCATCTCGACGCCGCCCTCCCGCGCGACCAGGTCGCCGAGAGCACGGACGAAGTCGGGGTCGCCGCCCTGCGTCGCGAGCCACACCGCCTGGCCGCCGCGCGCGCGCTCGCGGAACAGGTGCGCGAGCGCGGTCTGCGACGAGTCGCCGCCGCCGAGCAGGTAGCCGACGCTGAGCCCCTGCGGACCGTCGGCCGCCGAGAGGATCTCGACGCTCACGCCGGACATCTCGAGGAACGGCAGCTGGGGGTGCGCGGCGTCCGACGTGAAGACCGGACCTGCCCTGAGCTCCTCCCACGCCGGCCACGACAGCAGGCCGGGCGCGACCCGGTGCGTGTTGGCCACCAGGACGATGCGATCCACCGTCGTCAGCTTGCCGCGGGTGCGGGCGCTGCGGGCGCGCCGGCGGGGGGCGCCGGGTTGGCCGGCGGCTGGCCGGGCTGGTTCGGGTCCTCCGGCGGCAGCAGCCCGCCGCCCGGGTCGACCTGGCCCGGCGCCGGCTCCGGCGACGACAGCTCGTCATCGGCGGGGATGACGCTCGCGGTGTCGGGGTCCCACCGGCCGAAGCGCGGGTTGACCCGGATCCGCATCTTCGTCGACAGGTCGCCGAGGTACTCCGCGCGCGCCTGCTCGCGACCGCCGTTGCGGATCTCGGCGATCAGGTCGGGGCGTGCCTCGGCCAGCGACTTCGACTCCCGCGACAGCACCTTGATGACGTGCCACCCGGCCTCGGTCTGCACCGGCCCGACCGGCACGCCGATCTTCGCGCTGAACACGGCGTCCTCGAACGGCGTGAAGAACGTGCCGCGGGGGTTGGAGCCGAGGTCGCCGCCGCGATCCTTGCTGCCCGGGTCGGTGCTGACGGCCTTGGCGACCGCGGCGAAGTCCTCACCCTTCGCCAGCCGGGCGAGGACCGCCTTCGCGGCCGGCTCGGTGGAGACCAGGATGTGCTGCACGTGCGCCGCGTCGAACTGCGCGCGGTTGGCGTCGTACGCCGCCTGGATCTGCGCCTCGGTGACCGGGCGCTCGGCGACCAGCGTGGTGCCGATCGCGTCGTTGAGCATGCCGTCGCGGACGAACGGTGCGATGTCCGCCTCGACCAGACCCATGCCGGCGGCGGCCTGCAGCAGCTGGGGGTGTCCCCCGAGCCGCTCCTCGATCTGGGCGATGTTCGCCGTGACGTCGTCGTCGGTGACCGACAGGTCGAGGTCGCGGGCCGCCTCGGCGTACACCTGGGAGAGCACCATCCGGGTCAGCACGCTGCGCTGGAAGCCGCTCTTGTCGCTCGCCGCCTGCGCCGCGATCGCCCGGTCCTCGAGCGCGCGCAGGACGACGTCGCTGAGGTCATCGACGCTGATGACCTCGTCGCCGACGCGCGCGGCGACACCGGCACCGGACTTGCCGGCTACACCGGAGCCGCAACCGGCCAGGGTCACGGCGAGGGCGAGCGCGGGGATCACGGAGAGCCGCGAGAGCTTCACAGTCGAGGTTCCTTCGTCGGTCAGGTGGAGACGGGCAGTGGCGCAACAGCGCTGAGCAGGTCGGTGCACCAGTCGAGCAGTGCGGTGTCCCGGAGGTCGGGCTTGGGCACCAGCACGGTACGCACTGGAGCCTTCACGATCGAGCCGGGGTAGAGCCGGACCAGCCGCAGCTGGGCGCTCTCGGGCAGCTCCAGCGGCGAGATCTTGAGGTACTTGCCCTGCACGGTGATCTCGCGCAGGCCGTGCTTGCGGGCCTGCTCGCGGAAGGTCGCGACCGCGACCAGGTTGGCCACGACGTCGGGCAGCGCGCCGTAGCGGTCCTCGAGCTCCTCGCGCACCGCAGCCAGGTCCTCGGCGCTGCTCGCGCCCGCGAGCCGGCGGTAGGCCTGGATCCGCAGCCGCTCCTCCGGGATGTAGGAGTGCGGGAGGTGAGCAGTGACGGGTACGTCGACCTTGACCTCGACGTCCTCCTCCTGCACCTCCCCCTTGAACTCCGCGACCGCCTCGCCGACCAGTCGCACATAGAGGTCGAAGCCGACCGCCGCGATGTGGCCGGACTGCTCGCCGCCGAGCAGGTTGCCGGCGCCGCGGATCTCGAGGTCCTTCATCGCGACCGCCATGCCGCCGCCGAGCTCGGAGTGCTGCGCGATGGTCGCGAGCCGATCGAGCGCGACCTCGGACAGCGGCCGCTCGGGCGGGTAGAGGAAGTAGGCGTAGGCGCGCTCGCGGCCGCGGCCGACCCGGCCGCGCAGCTGGTGCAGCTGGGACAGGCCGAGCGCGTCGGCCCGCTCGACGATCAGCGTGTTGGCGTTGGGGACGTCGAGACCGGACTCGACGATCGTCGTGCAGACGAGCACGTCGAACTGCTTCTCCCAGAAGTCGACCATCACCCGCTCGAGCGAGTCCTCGGGCATCTTGCCGTGGGCCGTCGCGATGCGCGCCTCCGGCACGAGCTCGCGCAGCCGCGACGCGGCCTTCTCGATCGACTCGACGCGGTTGTGGATGTAGAAGACCTGGCCCTCGCGCAGCAGCTCGCGGCGGATCGCGGCGCCGATCTGCTTCTCGTCGTACGCGCCGACGAAGGTGAGCACCGGGTGCCGCTCCTCCGGCGGCGTGTCGATCGTCGACAGCTCGCGGATGCCGGTGATCGCCATCTCGAGCGTCCGGGGGATCGGGGTCGCGCTCATCGTCAGGACGTCGACGGCGACCCGCAGGCTCTTCAGGTGCTCCTTGTGCTCGACGCCGAAGCGCTGCTCCTCGTCGACGACGACCAGGCCGAGGTCCTTGAACTTGGTCGTGCCGGAGAGCAGCCGGTGCGTGCCGATGACGACGTCGACCGTGCCGGCCTCGAGCCCCTCGAGGACCGCGGCCTGCTCCTTCGCGGTGTTGAAGCGGCTGACCGCTCTTCACGACGACGGGGAACTGCGCGAACCGCTCGGAGAAGGTCTGGAAGTGCTGCTGCGCGAGCAGCGTCGTCGGCACGAGGATCGCGACCTGCTTGCCGTCCATGCACCGCCTTGAACGCCGCGCGAACCGCGATCTCGGTCTTGCCGTAGCCGACGTCGCCGCAGATGACGCGGTCCATCGGCACCGCCCGACTCCATGTCGGCCTTGACCTCGTTGATGGCGGCCAGCTGGTCGGGCGTCTCGACGTAGGGGAACGCGTCCTCGAGCTCGCGCTGCCACGGCGAGTCGGGCGCGAACTTGTGACCGGGCGATGCCATGCGCGCGGAGTAGAGGCGGATCAGGCCGGCGGCGATCTCCTTGACCGCCTTGCGCGCACGGCCCTTCGCCTTGGCCCAGTCGCTGCCGCCGAGGCGATGCAGCGACGGCGCCTCGCCGCCGACGTAGCCGCGTGATCAGGTCGAGCGCGTCGGTCGGCACGCGCAGCTGGTCGCCGCGGGCGTACTCGAGGACGAGGAACTCCCGCTCGCCGCCGTGGATGGTGCGCTGCTCCATGCCGACGTAGCGGCCGACGCCGTGCTGCTCGTGGACGACGTAGTCGCCGGGGGCAGGGTCATCAGGTCGACGGCGTTCTTGCGCCGGCTCGGCATGCGGCGCATGTCCTTGGTCGCGCTGCGCGCTGCCGGACAGGTCGGTCTCGGTGAGGACGGCCAGCTTGAGCTGCTCGTGCAGGAAGCCGCCGTCGACGCTGGCGGTGGCGACGTGCGCGACACCGGGGACGGGGGCGTCCTCGAGGTCGAACTGCACGCGTACGCCGACGTCCTCGCCGCCGAGCACCTCCGCGAGTCGCTCGGCCGGGCCGTGGCCCTCGGTGACGAAGACGACGCGCCAGCCGTCGCGCAGCCATGCCTTCGCGTCGGCGACGAGCCTTCTCCATGTCGCCGCGGTAGGCGTCGTGCGGCCGCGCGCGGACGACCAGCGAGTCGTCGTCGGCGACCTCGTCGGCGGCGAACGGCGTGACCGACCACCACGGGATGCCGACCTCGCTCGCGCGGTCGCGTACGTCGCCGACGCTGCGGTACGCCGCCGCGCCGAGGTCGACCGGCGCCTTGCCGCCGCCGGCGGCGACCGCCCACGACGCCTCGAGGAACTCCTCGCTGGTGCGGACCAGCTCGTGCGCGCGACTGCGGACCCGCTCGGGGTCGCACAGCACGACGTGCGTGCCGGCCGGCAGCTCGTCGACCAGCAGCACCAGCTCGTCGACGAGGACCGGCGCGAGCGCCTCCATGCCCTCGACCGGGGTGCCGTCGGCGACCTTGTCGAGGATCTCGGCGAGCTCGGGGTGCTTCTCCAGCAGCTCCTTCGCGCGTTGGCGCACCTCAGGGGTGAGCAGCAGCTCGCGGCACGGCGGCGCCCACAGGCCGCGTGTCGACCAGGCCGAGCGAGCGCTGGCTGGCCGCGGCGAAGGCGCGCACCTCCTCGACCTCGTCGCCCCACAGCTCGACCCGGACCGGGTGCTCCTCGGTCGGCGGGAAGACGTCGAGGATGCCGCCGCGCACGGCGAACTCGCCGCGCTTCTCGACCAGGTCGACGCGGGTGTAGGCGTAGTCGACGAGCTGCTCGACCAGGCGGTCGAGCTCGACCGTGTCGCCGGCCTTGATCTCGACCGGCGGCAGGTCGCCGAGACCCCTCACCTGCGGCTGCAGGATCGAGCGGACCGGGGCGACGACGACCTTGATGCGTCCGGTCGCGCCCGGGTGGGCGAGGCGGTGCAGGACGGCGATGCGCCGGCCGACCGTGTCCGCGCGCGGGGAGAGCCGCTCGTGCGGCAGCGTCTCCCAGGCCGCGAACTCCACCACCGAGTCGGGCGGGAGCAGGCACTTCAGCGCCGAGACCAGGTCCTCGGACTCGCGACCGGTGGCCGTGACGGCGAGCAGGGTGCGGTCGCTCTCGCGGGCCAGCGCGGCGAGGACGAACGGACGCAGCACCGTCGGGGCGGTGAGATCCAGCGTCGTCGTACCGACCGCGGCGATCGCCCGGCGCAGCGCGGGATCCTCGGCGACGACGTCGACAAGGCCGGGCAGGGACATGTCTCGCTACCTCAACAGACCGGGTCGGTTCAGCACGGCAACCCCCGACCGGCGAGCGGTAGGGGGTGAACCCCCAGCCTACCTGCGGCGTCGAAGCCGCGAGACCGCGAACCTTTCCGGCGGACGCGGAGTAGAAGGGAGGGAGGCGCGATGACGGGGACGGCGGCTGTGACCGGAACTGCGACGGACGACCTGAGCGGCTGGCTGGCGACGAGCTACGGCCCGGCGTACCGGACGGCCTGCCTCATCCTGCGCAACCCGGCGGACGCCGAGGAGGCGGTGCAGGACGCGTTCCTGCGGGCCTGGCGATTTCGCGACGCGCTGCCCGCTGACGAGGCGGGGATACGGCCGTGGCTCTACCGCGTCGTGGTCAACGCCTGCTGCTCCAAGCTGCGCGCGGAGTCGCCGCACCGGTCGCGACGTGAGGACTTCGGCGAGACGGACGTGGTCGACCCCGACCCGACGCCCGAGCTGCTCAGCCTGCGGTCGGAGTCGACGCGGTACGTCGTCGACGCGCTCGCCGACCTGCCGGAGCACCTGCGGATCACCGTGGTGCTGCGCTACTACGCCGGGCTGAGCGAGAAGGAGATCGCGACCGCGATCTCCCGCCGCGCGGGGACGGTGAAGTCGCGGCTGCACGAGGCGCGGGAGCGGCTCGCCGCCGACCCGAGGCTGCGCGCCCTCCATGACCCTGAGACCGACGAGGAAGCCCGATGATCGACGAGGAAGTCCTTTCCCGGGAGATCGCAGCCGCGGCCTCGGCGTACGACGAGCCGCCCGGCGCCCGCGAGGCGATCCTCGAGGCGGCGGCAGGTCCGCGACCGGCCGCGCGGGCCACCGTCGCGACGCTGGCCCGGCGGCGGATCCCGCGGCCGGTGTTCGGCGCCGCGGCGGGGCTCGCGCTGGTCGCCGCCATCGCGACGGTGGTCGTGGTCCAGTCCGACCGCGTGCCGCGCAGTGACTTCGACACCACGAGCGGGGTCGATGCGTACTCCCGCCAGGACGACAGCGGGCCAGGCGTGTCCACGGTCATGCCGGCGCCGCAGCAGCCGGCGACGGACTCGTGCCCGACGTGTTCGGTGGGCGGCGCGGGTAGCGGGACCTCCACGGGAACCGCGTCGGGGACATCGGGTGGCGGCACCGCACCCATGCCGGGTCTCGCTCCCGTCGCGGCCGCACCGCAGGCGGGGAACCTGGCCAAGGTGATCAAGACGGGGGCGGTGGAGATCGTCGTACCGGACGGGAAGGTGCCGGCGACGCTGGCTCGGCTGGAGACGCTGGTCGCCGGCACCCGCGGGTTCGTCGCGGACAGCAAGACGCAGGAGACCGGCGACTCGCCATCCGGCGTCGTGACGATGCGGGTGCCGGGAGGGTCGTACGAGGCGTTCCTCGGCCGGGTGCGGGGGCTGGGTGAGGTGCGCACCGCGACGTCGACCGGCGAGGACGTGACGGCGGCGTTCGTCGACACCGAGGCGCGGCTGAAGACGCTGAAGCAGACGCGAGCGGTGTACGAGACGCTGATGTCGCGGGCGCGCAGCATCGGCGAGGTGCTGTCGGTGCAGCAGCAGATCAATGGCGCGCAGACGCAGATCGAGCAGCTCGAGGGCAAGCTCAAGGTGCTGCGCGACCAGGTCGCCTACGCGACGCTCACGGTGTCGGTGTTCGAGAAGTCCGACGAGCTCGCGACGCTCGATGAGCCGGGCCGGCTCTCGTCGGCCTGGGACCGGGCGAAGGACAACTTCGGCGACGGCGCGGAGTGGGTCATCGCCGCGTCCGGCACCCTCGCGCTGCTGGTGCTCGCCGGTGCGGTCCTGCTCGTCGCGGGCCTCGGCGCGCGCCGCCTGCTCCGCCGCCGCCTGATCTGAGGCCAACCCCGGGGGTCAGCCGGCGGGGACGTCCGGGGGGTGGTACTTGTTCTGGGCGGCGGGGAGGCCGTCGGTGATCAGGCTCTCGATCGCGTCGGCGGCGCGGTCGACGAGGAACGGCAGCTCACGCTGCTCGACCCGGCTGAAGTCGTCGAGGACGTAGTCGGCCGGGTCCTGCTGGCCACGCGGGCGGTCGACGCCGACGCGCAGCCGGTGGTAGTCGGGTGAGCCGAGCGAGCGCGTGACGGACTTCAGCCCGTTGTGGCCGTTGTCGCCGCCACCGAGCTTGAGGCGCAGCGAGGCGAACGGCAGGTCGATCTCGTCCGTCACGGTGACGATCGACGGGGTCGGGATCTTGAAGAAGTCGCGCAGCGACGTGACCGGCCCGCCGGACTCGTTCATGTAGCACTTGGGCTTGGCGACGATCGCGCGCTGGCCCACGAGCCGGCCTTCGACGACGTCCGCGCGACCGCGATGGGCCTTGAACGAGCCGCCGATCCGACGCGCGAGCTCGTCGACGACCATGAAGCCGATGTTGTGCCGGTTTCCGGCGTACTTCGGCCCGGGGTTGCCGAGCCCGACGATCAGCCAGACGCCTTCGGTCATCCCTCGGCGGAAGCGTCCTCGGCCGGTGCGTCACCCTCGGCAGCGGCCTCGGGCGCGTCGGCAGCGGCCTCGGGCGCGTTGGCCTCGGTGTCGGCGGCCAGCTCGGCCTCGAACTCCGCCTCGCTCTGCGCGCCGACGATCTGGAACACGATCGGCCTCGGGGTCGGTGAGCAGCGTGACGCCCTCGGGCAGCGCGATCTCCCCGGCGTGCAGCGACGCGCCGACCTCGGTGAACTGCGAGCCGTCGATCTCGATCTGGGTCGGGATGTGCGTCGCCTCGGCCTGCACGTGCAGGACCGTCGCCTGCTGGTCGAGCATGCCGCCGGTCTTGACCGCCGGGATGTCGCCGACGATGAGGAGGGGTACGTCGACCGCGACGGTCTCGCCGCGGCGGACGAGGAGCAGGTCGACGTGGGTGAGGTCGCCACGAAGCGGGTCGCGCTGGATCTGCCGCGGCAGCGCCAGCTCTGCGCTGTCGGCCAGCTCGAGGCGGAGCAGCACGTTGGCGCCGGCCTCGCCCTTGAAGGCGTGCTGGAGCTCGCGGGCGGGCAGCGCGAGGTGACGGGGCGCCTCGCCGTGGCCGTAGAGGACGGCGGGAACCTTGCCGGCCTTGCGGGTGCGGCGCGCGAAGCCCTTGCCGAACTCCGTGCGGGACTCGGCGGGGATGCGGACCTCAGAAGACACGACTGCTCCAGCACTCAAGGACGGAAAGGGAATTTCAGACGCCGACTGGCCAGTCTACCGGCCCGGCCGCCCAGCACGAAACGGGCAGGGGGCGACCGCCCGGGCGTCGAAACCGGACGCCATGACGAGACTGCGCCGTACGACGACCGTCGCCGCTGTCTGCGCGGCTCTCACCGCGCTCCCGGCCGTGGCGGCCGGACCGGCGCTGCCGACGAAGTCGGCGTACGGCGCGGTGAAGAACTTCCGGCTGCTCGGGTCGACGAACCTGGGTGAGCGCGGGGTCAACTCGCCGCTGGCGGTGGCCGGGCGTTGCGTCTACGTCGGTGACCGGTACGACAAGAACGGCATCGCGATCGTCGACGTGCGCAACCCGCGCAAGCCCACGCAGGTCGGCGTCATCCCGCCGGTGTCAGGGTCGACGCAGCGCGAGCTGCGCGCCGACGTCGGCCTCGGGCTCCTCGTCGTCATGAACTACTCGCTCTCGACCGGCGGCGCCGGCAACAACGTCCAGACCTACGACATCGCGACCGACTGCCTCAAGCCGGCGCTGCTCGTCGACGTTCGACATGGGCCCGCGGTCACCGCACGAGTTCTTCCTCTGGAAGGACGCGAAGCGGCCGGGACGCGCGCTGGTCTACCTCGCCATACACGCTGTTCTCCCCGGACCTCGAAGTCCTCGACATCACCGATCCGCGCGCGCCGACGGTGGTGGGCGTCTACGACCTCGGCATCGACATCGACGCGAGAACACCGCGGCGGTGCTCGACGAGCGGCAGCGGCTACCTGCACTCGCTCGCGGTGACCGACGACGGCACCCGCGCCTACATGGGCACCTGGGACTACGGCTTCTACGTCGCCGACACCTCGATGCTGGCCGACCCGATCGTCGACGGC
This sequence comes from uncultured Actinomycetota bacterium, assembly GCA_963765815.1. Classification (GTDB taxonomy): domain Bacteria; phylum Actinomycetota; class Actinomycetes; order BP-191; family BP-191; genus DATLNF01. The sequence continues at coordinate 228,397 of CAVXXT010000007.1, forward strand.
GCGCCCGGCATCGTCCGACCGGTCGGCGTCGGCAAGCTGCAACTACGGCAGCAACGTGCACGGCGCGGTCACGCGTCCCCGGCCGGCCGCTCGCGGTGGTCGTGGAGGAGGCCTACGCCAACGCCGGCACCGGCTGCCCGTTCGGGTGGCTGCGGATGGCCGACGTCACCGACGAGGCCGCGCCGAAGCTGCTCGGCGAGTTCACGATCCAGGAGAACGACTGCGAGCGGGCCAAGGAGCTCAACGGCACGTTCACGTCGCACAACCAGACCGTCTTCCCCGAACGTCGTGCTGATGGGCTGGTACGCCGGAGGCCTGCGCGCGGTCGACATCAGCGACCCGGCGCACCCGACCGAGGCCGGCGCGTTCGTGCCGAAGCCGACCTTCGAGCCGGGCCGCCGCGACACCCGGCTGTTCTTCCCGGGCAACAGCAACAACCAGTGGATCGGCGCGATGTGGTCCTACCCGGTCGTCCAGGACGGACTGGTCTACGTCGCGACATCGACCTCGGGCTGCTACATCCTCGAGTACACCGGCAAGTTCGCGAAGGAGGTCGAAGCAGGCCGGGTACGTCGAGGGCAACTCGAGCCCGGCGCGCTTCTCCCGCAAGGACCCGGTGATCAAGCGCGCGGCGCCGATCCCGGCCGGACCGCCGACCGTCGTGCGCTCGCCGTACGCCGACCTGCCGCTGCCGCTGCGCGCGCTGCAGGCCCCCTACGGCTTCTTCTGCGTCGGCGCCTGACCCTGCGCGCCACACCGCGTTCTGTGTCCACCCACGAGCACGACAACGCCCCGAGAACGGACACAGAACGGTGGAACGAAGCGGCGCAGACTAGGCGGTGGTGCCGTCGAAGAGACCGTGACACCTGGTGTCGTCGAAGACGGCCTTGATCGCGGCGGCGACGATCGGCGCGACGGAGAGCACGGTCAGCTTGTCGAAGCGCTTGTCATCCGCGATCGGCAGCGTGTTGGTGACGATGACCTCGCTGATGACGCTGTTCTTGAGCCGGTCGATCGCCGGGCCGCTGAAGACGCCGTGGGTCGCCGCGCAGAGCACCTCGGAGGCACCGCGGGCGAACAGCGCGTCGGCCGCCTTGGTGATGGTGCCGGCCGTGTCGATCATGTCGTCGACGATCACGCAGGTGCGGCCCTCGACGTCACCGACGACCTCGAACACCTTCGCCTCGTTGTGCACCAGCGGGTCGCGGCGCTTGTGCACGAAGGCCAGGTTGACGTCGTTGCCGAGCCGGTCGGTGTACTTCTCGGCGATGCGCACGCGGCCGGTGTCCGGGGACACGATCGTCGTACGCGTCAGGTCGAGCTTGTCCTGGAGGTAGTCGCTGAGCAGGGGCAGCGCGGTGAGGTGGTCGAGCGGGGCGTCGAAGTAGCCCTGGATCTGCGGGGTGTGCAGGTCGATCGCGATGATCCGGTTGGCGCCGGCGGTGCGGAAGAGGTCGGCGACCAGCTTGGCGGTGATCGGCTCGCGGGCCTGCGTCTTCTTGTCCTGGCGGGAGTAGGGGTAGAAGGGCGCGACCACGGTGATGCGCTTCGCCGACGCGCGCTTGAGCGCGTCGACCATGATCAGCTGCTCCATGAGCCAGGTGTTGACCGGCGCGGCGTGGCTCTGCACGACGAACGCGTCGCTGCCGCGCACCGACTCCTCGAACTTGCAGTAGATCTCGCGAGTTGGCGAAGTCGTGCAGCGTCACCGGGCGAGAGCGGGCACTCCAGGTGCGTCGCGATCTCGCTGGTGAGCTCGGGGTAGGCGCGCCCCGAGAAGAGCATGAGCGTCTTGTGTCCGGCGATCTCGAGGCCGCTCACTGCTGGCTCTCCCCCTGCTCGTCAGGCGCTGCGTGGTCGACACCGGGCGACGCGCCACGACGGCGCTCGACCCATCCCTCGATGTTGCGCTGCTTCGCCCGCCCGACTCCGAGTGCCCCCGGGGGGACGTCGGTCGTGATCGACCGAGCCGGCGGCGGTGTAGGCGGTGTCGCCGATTGTGACAGGTGCGACCAGCATCGTGTCGCTGCCCACGCGGACGTCGTCGCCGACCGTCGTGTGGTGCTTGTCCTGGCCGTCGTAGTTGACGAACACGGTGGCCGCGCCGATGTTGCTGCGCTCGCCGATGGTGGCGTCGCCGACGTAGGACAGGTGCGGCACCTTGGAGCCGTCGCCGACGGTGGCGTTCTTCATCTCGACGAAGCCGCCGGCCTTGGCGCCGCGGCCGAGGCGGGTGCCGGGGCGCAGGTAGGTGTACGGGCCCGACGGTCGCCTCGGGGCCGATCTCCGCGCCGACGCAGGTGCTCGTGGTCACCGTCGCGCCCTCGTCGACGGTCGTGTCGGTGAGCGTGGAGTAGGGGCCGACCACGGCACCCCGGCGTACGACGGTGGCGCCCTTGAGGATGCTGAACGGCTCGATCACGCTGTCCGGCTCGCACTCGACGGTGTCGTCGATCCACGTCGTGGCGGGGTCGGTGACCGTGACGCCCGCCTGCTGGAGCTCCTCGCACCTTGCGGTCGCGGAGCGCGGCAGCGGCCGCGGCGAGCTGGACCCGGTCGTTCACGCCGAGCGCCTCGAGCGGGTCGGCGACCTGGTGACCGGCGACCTGCAGCCCCGCCGCGACCATCAGGCCGAGGACGTCGGTGAGGTACTCCTCGCCCTGCGCGTTGTCGGTGCCGATCCGGCCGAGCGCGTCCCTCAGCGCGGCCGCGTCGAAGGCGTACATGCCGGCGTTGATCTCGCAGATCGACCGCTGGGCTTCGTCGGCGTCCTTCTGCTCGACGATGCCGGTCACCGCCGCCGTCGTCGTCGCGGACGATCCGGCCGTAGCCGGTCGGGTCGGCGACCACGGTGGTGAGGACCGTCGCGGCACCGCGGTGGCTCTCGGTCAGCGCCTGGCAGAGTCTCGGTGCGGATCAGCGGGGTGTCGCCGCACAGCACGAGGACGGTGCCGTCGAGGTCGGGTGCGGTCTCCAGCGCCAGGCGCACGGCGTGACCGGTGCCGTTCTGCTCCGCCTGGACGACCGGAGTCACGTCCGCGCCGAGCGTCTCGACGACGCGGTCCCGCGCCGTGGCCGACGACGACCAGCGTGCGGGTCGCGTGCAGCGGCGCGGCCGCGTGCAGTACGTGACCGAGGAGAGTCCGACCGCCGACCTCGTGGAGGACCTTGGGGGTGGCCGAGCGCATCCGCGTCCCCTCGCCCGCGGCGAGCACCACCACCGCCGCCAGCTGAGCCATGCGGTTCTTCTCCCTATCAGCTCCGGGGGGAGGAATCGGACCCCCATTGACCGGGCCAAAACCGGCCGTCTTGCCATTAGACGACCCCGGATCGCTGAGGACATCGTAGGGCGTCAATCACCGCCCAATGTCTCTGAGGGCGCGGCGGACGCCACGATCGCCTCCACCAGCCCGACGACTTCGCGATAGAGGTCCGCGCTCTTCGCGACCCGCACGATCAAACAGCCGTGGTACGCCGCGCCGGTGTTCCTGCGGATGGTCTTCGGGTTGTGCCGCTTGATCGTCGGCCGGCGGAAGTCCGTCGCTGGCACGCCCACTAGCGCCGCCCAGAAGGACAGAGCGCCGGCGACGTCGGCGCTCTCGTGGATCGAAACGCGATAGGTCACGCGCGTCCGGTCGACGCCCATCTCGTCGAGCCAGGCGAGGAACAGCCGGATCAGCATCGGGTCGGAGTTGATGAACATGACCGCGCGGCTCGTTCGCCACGGCTTCGACTTCGCGCCTTCGCACCAATATGCCATCGCGCCGATCAACCGCAGCTCCCGGCTCGTCAGCGTGGACACCCACTGCCTCGTGGAGTCGCGGAACCGTGCGTCCCGCGCCACCGCCTGCCGATGCATTCCGGCGGCTCCGCCACGGAGCTTCTGATTGCGAGTGGCCAACAGAACGGCGTGCGCTGCTGGACTGAGCTCGACGTCCATGAGCCACGCGTGCAGAGAGGACTTCGCCACTCCGGTCGCCGCCGACACGTCGTCATAGCTCAGGCCTGACGCGCGGAGTCGCACGGCCTCCGCGCGTGCGTCCTCCAATTCCTCCCGGCCGAAGCCAGGCCGTCCCAGAGCCTCGCGGACGATCGAGCCGCGAGGGGGGACCCCCAGCTCTGCTCCGATCTCGTTCGCGGTGGCGCCGGCGCGGCGGAGGTCGCGAGCCTTGGCCACGAGTTCGTCGCGCTCCGGGCCTTCGATCTGTCGTCGTCTCATCCCTCGACGGTAGGAACGGCGTACGACGGAATCGGCGGCCTGTCCACAGGGGTCCGCGACCGTGGCCTCGTAAGTTACGGAACCGTAAGTTACGCTGGCGGAGTGACGACGACAGCAGCCGCGCCCCCGCCGGTCCAGAGCCACCTCGACACCCGCAAGCGCCCCGGCGAGCAGGTCGCGCTGCTCGCCGTCGTCGCGATCCCGTTCCTCGCGGTGATCGCCGCCGTACCCCTGCTCTGGGGACGCGGCATCAGCACGACCGACGTCGTCCTGGCGGTCGTCTTCTACGCCGTCTCCGGCCACGGCATCACCGTCGGCTTCCACCGCTACTTCACCCACGGCGCGTTCAAGGCGACTCGGGCCCTCCGCGTCGGCCTCGCGATCGCCGGCTCCATGGCGATCCAGGGCCCCGTGATCCGCTGGGTCGCCGACCACCGCCGCCACCACGCGTTCTCCGACCGCGACGGCGACCCGCACTCGCCGCACCGCTACGGCTCCGGCGTACGCGCCACCCTCAAGGGACTGTGGCATGCGCACCTGGGCTGGCTGTTCGACCCCGAGCAGACGTCGCTGAAGAAGTACGCGCCGGACCTGCTCGCCGACCGGGCGATCGTCTGGGTGCACCGGCTGTTCCCGGCGATCATGAGCGCCTCGCTGCTCATGCCGGCCGTCCTCGGCGGGTTGATCACCTGGAGCTGGCAGGGCGCGCTGTCGGCGTTCTTCTGGGCCGGCCTGGTGCGGGTCTTCGTCCTGCACCACGTGACCTGGAGCATCAACAGCGTCTGCCACATGTTCGGCACCCGGCCGTTCAGCAACCGCGACAAGTCGACCAACTTCTGGCCGCTCGCGTTCATCTCGATGGGCGAGTCGTGGCACAACCTGCACCACGCCGACCCGACGCTGGCCCGCCACGGCGTCGAGAAGGGCCAGCTCGACACCAGCGCGCACGTCATCGAGATCTTCGAGCGGCTCGGCTGGGCGCGCGACGTGCGATGGCCCGATGCCGAGCGGCTCGCCGCTCGTCGGGCAGCATGACCGCATGACCGACACCGGGGGCGAACAGGCAGCGCGTACGACGAGGGTCCGCATGACCGGCCAGCAGCGCCGGGTGCAGCTGCTCGACGTCGGCCGCGCGCTGTTCGCGGAGCGCGGCTTCGAGGCCACCAGCATCGAGGAGATCGCGCACCGGGCCGGCGTGTCCAAGCCGGTCGTCTACGAGCACTTCGGCGGCAAGGAGGGCCTGTACGCCGTCGTCGTCGACCGCGAGATGCAGCGCCTCATCACCAGGGTCACCGGAGCGCTCGACGGCGGTCACCCTCGAGTCCTGCTCGAGCAGGCGGCGGGCGCCCTCCTCAGCTATATCGAGGACGAGACCGACGGCTTCCGCATCCTCGTCCGCGACTCACCCGTCGCGTCGACCAGCGGCACGTTCGCCTCGCTGATCGGCGACATCGCCAGCCAGGTCGAGTACATCCTGGTGGCCGAGTTCAAGGCCCGCGGCTTCGACCCGAAGAACGCGCCGATGTACTCCCAGGCCCTCGTCGGCATGGTCGCCCTCGTCGGGCAGTGGTGGCTGGAGGCTCGCAAGCCCAAGCGCGAGGAGGTCGTCGCACACCTGGTCAACCTCGCGTGGAACGGCCTCGGCCACCTCGAGCCGAAGCCGACGCTGCGGTCGAAGCGGAAGCCGCCAGCAGCGGGATAGCGGCCCCTCGCGCAGGACCCGGGGCACCGATGAGGAAGATCACGCGCAGACTCCCTCCCCCGAGCCGACGAGAAGCGGTAGCAGCCATGACCGACCTCCGTGACCGTGGGGTCCCGCACGGGACCCGGACGGAGGCATCCCGCGTCAAGGTCGACGCGCTGACGGCCGCACGGTTCGAGGACGTCTGGCCGGAGGCCGAGCGGCGCCTCCTCGGACTGCTGAGCAGGCACGACGTGCCGCGGTCCCGTGCCGAGGACTTCGTCCAGGAAGCAGCGTTCCGCGTCCTCGACAGCGGCGTCCCGTACGACGACGCCGACGACCTCTTCCGGTGGGCCGCGGTCGTCGTACGGCGACTCGCCATCGACGCGTGGCGACATGACCGACACCTCGCCGAGGATGCCGCGCTGGTCCGCCGGGCTGGCGACGTCGACGTCCCCCACGAGGTCGACCGCCGCCTGGCGCTCCAGGCAGTGGTCGACGCCTGGCCGTCGTTGTCCGACGGCGACCGCCGCACGATCGTCCTCGCGGTCGAGGAGCGGGTGACCGACGTCGGCGCGGCCGAGCACTCCGCCCGCTACCGGGCTCGGGCCAAGCTGCGCGCAGCGGTGCGCGGCGTCATCGGCTGGCTCGGCGTGACCCAGGCACGCCGCTCGTTGAAGGCAGGTTCGGTCGTCGCCGTGCCGGTCGCCGTGGCGTGGCTCGCGCTCCCGCTCATCCTCGGGCTGACCTGGCCGAGCGGCGCGAGGCCAGCTCGCCGGGCGAACGGGCCGGCAGCGTCCGGCTTCGCCGAGCGCGACCGCACTGCCCTTGGGCCCACCCCTCCCGTCGCAGCGCCGCGTGGCGCCGGGAACGCTCCCGTGGCCGGACCGGCGCCGACTCCGAGCAGCCGGGTGACCCGACTCGGGCGCGAGGTGCCGGGCGGCTCGGTGTGGGTCGAGCGGGACCCGGACGCCTCCGGGCCGCTCATGTGCACCGACCTCGGACCACCCATCGGGTACCACTGCACGCCGAGGATCGGCCCGCTCCTGCCGACCCCCCTGCCCAGCGTCGCGCCGATCCCGTAGACCTCAGCGCGGCAGGTGCTGCGGCTCGGCATAGAAGGGACGCCAGTCCGAGCCCTCGGTCACCGGGTCGTGCAGGGTCGCCCCGAGCCGACAGCCCACCAGGCATTCCGTCAGGCGGGAGCCGTTCGTGCGTGTACCCACGTCGGGCGTCGCGCGCACGGGGGTCGCGCGAGGCCCGACTCCGGAGGCGCGATCAGCACCAAGAGCGAGTTCGCCAGCGGTCAGCTCGTGCTCGGCTTCTGACCGGAGGCCGTCCTCTTGGTGCTGATGGCGCCACTCGGGGGGCGCAGAGCGGTCAGTGTTCGGACAGCGACAGCCAGGCGTCCTCGGCGGCGGCCTTCTCCTCGCGCACCACCCGCAGCTGCTCGTCGAGCGCCTGCATCGCGACGTAGTCGGTCGCCTGCACCGCCATCTCGGCGAGCAGCGCCGCCTCGCGCTCGTCCAGCTTCACCAGCGCGCGCTCGAGCCGGGTGAGCTCCTTCTTCGCCGCCCGGCTGTCGCCGCCCGCCGGCTTCGCGACCGGCGCCGACGATGTCGGGGCGACCGCAGTACGACGGCGCTCGAGGTACTCGTCGACGCCACCGGGCAGATGCCGCAGCCGGCCGTCGCCCAGCAGCGCCCACTCCTGGTCGCACACCCGCTCGAGGAAGTACCGGTCGTGACTCACCACGACGAGCGTGCCGGGCCAGCCGTCGAGCAGGTCCTCGAGCGCGGTCAGCGTCTCGATGTCGAGGTCGTTGGTCGGCTCGTCGAGCAGCAGCACATTGGGCTCGAGCAGGAACAGCCGCAGCAGCTGCAGCCGCCGCCGCTCCCCTCCGGAGAGCTCGCCGACCGGCGTCCACTGCCGCTCTCCCTCGAACAGGAACCGCTCGAGCAGCTGGCCGGCCGACATCGACTTGCCGTTGCCGAGGTCGACGCTCTTGGCGATGTCCTCGACCGCCTCCAGCACCCGCCGCTCCTTCGGCAGGTCGCCGATCTCCTGGTCGAGGTACGCCGACTTGACGGTCAAGCCCGTCTTCACGGTGCCCGTCACCGGTGTCACCTCGCCGGTGAGCAGCCGCAGGAGCGTGGTCTTGCCGCTGCCGTTGGCGCCGACGATGCCGACCCGGTCGCCCGGCCCGAGGTGCCAGGTGAGGTGCTCGATCAGCGTCCGCTCGCCGAGCCGGACGGTGACGTCCTCGACGTCGTACACGGCCTTGCCGAGGCGAGCGGTGCCGAGGCGCACCAGCTCGGCGCTGTTGCGCGCGGGCGGCTCGTCGGCGATCAGCGCGTTGGCCGCGTCGATCCGGAACCGCGGCTTCGACGTCCTCGCGGGCGGGCCGCGGCGCAGCCAGGCCAGCTCCTTGCGCATGAGGTTCTGCCGCCGCGACTCCGTGACCTGCGCCACCCGGGCGCGCTCGGCACGGGCGAGGACGAAGACGCTGTAGCCGCCGTCGTACCGATGCACCTGCCCGTCGGCGACCTCCCAGGTCGCAGTGCACACCGTGTCGAGGAACCACCGGTCGTGAGTCACCACGAGCAGCGCCTCGCGACGCGCCGCGAGGTGGCCCGCGAGCCAGGCGATCACCTCGACGTCGAGGTGGTTGGTCGGCTCGTCGAGGATCAGCAGGTCGTGCCGCTCGAGCAGGACCCGGGCGAGCGCGACGCGGCGCCGCTCGCCGCCGGACATCGGGCCGACGACGGCGTCGAGCGGCGGCAGTCCGAGTCCGTCGAGCACCGCGCGCGCATGCGGGTCGCTCGCCCAGGTGTGCTCCGGTCGGTCGCCCATCACGAGGTGCCCGACGGTCGCGGTCGGGTCGAGGTCGAAGTGCTGCGGCAGCCAGCCGATCGACAGGCCGCCGGTCTGCGTCACGCGGCCCGTCTGCGGCTCCTCGGCGCGGGTGATGACCCGGGTGAGCGTCGTCTTGCCGCCGCCGTTGCGACCGACGACGCCGATCCGCTCGCCCTCGCCGATCCCCAGTGACACGCCGTCGAGTACGGCGGCCGTGCCGTAGACCACCGACACGTCCTCGAGGTTGACCAGGTTGGCCACTACGAGTGGGCGCGGTCGCGGTCGACGACTCGTGCGCCGGGCACCGGGCCGTGCGCGACGCGCACCGCGCGGCACACCCCCGCGCCGGACAGCGTCGCGGCGAGCGCCACCGCGTCGGCGTCGTCGCGGGCGAGGAACGCACAGGTCGGCCCGCTGCCGGAGACGACGCCGCCGAGGGCGCCCGCGTCGAGGCCGGCGTCGAGCGTCCGCTGCAGCGACGGCCGCAGCCGCAGCGCCGCGGCCTGCAAGTCGTTGTGCAGCGACTTCCCGAGCGCGACCGGGTCGCCGGAGCGCACCGCGGCGAGTACGGCGTCCGGCGACGCCTCGACCATGGGTGCGCGCCGGTCATGCTCGGCGTACACGTCCTTGGTCGACAGCCCGCCGTCGGCGAGGGCGAAGACCCAGTGGAACGTGCCGTGGGTGAGCACCGACGTGACCTGCTCGCCGCGACCGGTGGCCAGCGCGGTGCCGCCGGCGAGGGTGAACGGCACGTCACTGCCGAGCAGCGACGCGAGCTCGGCGATCTCCACGCGATCCAGCCCGGTCTGCCACAGCAGGTCGCAGGCCACCAGCGCCGCGGCGGCGTCGGCCGAGCCACCGGCCATGCCGCCCGCCACGGGGATGCCCTTGACGATGTGCAGGTTCACGCCGGCCGCTGCGCCGGTGCGCACCGCCAGCCGCAGCGCGGCCGCGACCCCGAGGTTGCCGGCGTCGCGGGGCAGCTCGGCCGCGCCCTCGCCCGTGACGTGGCAGGTGACCTCGTCGCTCGACGCGCTCGCGGTCACCTCGTCGTACAGCGACACGGCCTGCATGACCGAGGTCACGTCGTGATAGCCGTTCGGCCGGAGGGGGCCGACGGCGAGGTGCAGATTGACCTTGCCGGGCGCCCGCACCGTCACCGGGTCGGGTACGCCGGCCGGGCCACGGAGATCGACCAGGACAGGCTCTCTCGTCACGGCGTGCGGGCAGAGGCGATCGCTGCGAAGTCTCTCACCCCGAGCGCCTCCCCCCGCAGGCCGGGGTCGACGCCGGCGCGGCGGAGGACCTCCTCGGCGAGCGCCGGGCTGCCCGCCCAGGGTGCGAGCGCCGCGCGCAGGGTCTTGCGCCGCTGGGCGAAGGCCGCGTCGACCACCGCGAACGTGGCCGCGCGATCGGCGCCCTCGGGCGACGCCGTCTTCGTGAAGCCGACCAGCCCGGAGTCGACGTTGGGCGCGGGCCAGAAGACCGAGCGGGAGACCGAGCCGGCCTGGCGTGCCTCGGCGTACCACGCGAGCTTCACCGTCGGTGCGCCGTACACCCGCGATCCTGGGGCGGCGGTCAGCCGGTCGGCCACCTCCTGCTGGACCATGACCAGGCCCCGGTTGATCGAGGGAAAGCGCTCGATCAGGGTGAGGACCACAGGTACGGCGACGTTGTACGGCAGGTTGGCCACCAGTGCGGTCGGCGCCGGGCCGGGCACGGCGGTCAGCGTCAGCGCGTCGGCCGTCACGACCTCGAGGTCGCCGGTGACCCGCGCGCAGGTCTCGGGCAGCAGCCGTGCCAGCCGCGGGTCGATCTCGACCGCGACCACCCGGCGCACCGCGGGGAGCAGGCCGAGAGTCAGCGAGCCGAGCCCGGGACCGACCTCGAGGACGACGTCATCAGGACCGACGCCCGAGACGCGCACGATGCGCCGCACCGTGTTGGCGTCGAGCAGGAAGTTCTGGCCGAGCGTCTTGGTCGGCCGCAGGTCGAGCGACGCGGCCAGCCGGCGGATCTCCGCCGCGCCGAGCAGTCCGTCGCCGGCCCCGCTGTCGGTCGTCAGCTGTAGAGGCGGCGGCCGCAGTGCGGCCACGGGCTGGCGCCGGAGCGCAGGTAGAGCCGCTTCGCCCGGAAGGTCTGCTCCTCGCGTGACGCGTCGATCGGGTCGCCGACGCCGCCCACGCCCCGCCAGGTGCTCCGGCTGAACTGGTAGAGGCCGCGGTAGGTGCCACCCGCGGAGACCGCGCGCGGCCGGTTGCCCGACTCGCACTGCGCGAGCGCCCACCAGTTCAGGTGGTCGACGCTGGTCTTGCGCGCCGGCACCGGCTTGGTGCCGACCAGGATCACCTTGGCGCGCGGCTGACGCAGCGTGCGGTCACGGACCAGCTTGCGGGAGCTCACCTGACCGTCGGTGTAGGTCACGGCGTAGGTGCGCTCGCGGATGCCGATGACGCCGTCGGTCGCGACCTTGGTCTTGCCCTTGTACATCGTCGCGTCGTTGCGGCGCTCCACGGCGTACGGGATCGCGGTCTTCTCGACGACCTGCGCACCGCGGACGCGGGTGACCTTGACGGCCATGCCCTGGCGCGGGAACGCCTCAGCCGGCACGGACAGCGTGTCGGAGCTGGCCAGGGTGACGCCGGACTCGAGCAGCACGTCGGCGACGGTGGCGGCGGTCGAGGTGACCCAGCGCGCCTTGCCGTCGGCGATCACCTTGATGGCGGCCGGCGTGCGGACCTCCATCGACAGCCCGCCGAGCGGGATGCGGCTCGAGCGCGACGCGGAGACGAAGGCGAGGGCGGTGTCGCGCACCGCGAGCTGGGCGAGCGCGTCGTCGACGGTGAGGGCGGTGACCCACACGGTCTTGGGGCTGCCGTTGAGCATCACGTCGAGGCGACGGCCCCGGCGTACGACGACCTGGGTCTTCTCGCTGACGGCGACATGGGGAGCCGGCGCGAGGACATCGTGCTCGCCGATCGTGAGGTCAGCGGCCTTGAGCACCGCCGAGACGGTGCGGCCGAACGTCTGCACCGTGCGCGGCTGACCGTCGACGACGACGGTCACCGTCTTGTCGGCCTGCACGTAGGCGAGGCCGGACCCGACGATCAGGGCCAGGACGAGAGTGCGGATCACGATCTGTACGAGACGACGCGCCACGGGACTCCGATGTCGGCGGGTCCGGGCACGGGGAGAGCCACACACAGATGCCCGAGGGCATCGAAGGGTGGCAGCAGAGCTTCCCCGACCCGGCTGACTTGTCACGAGACGATAACGGAGGGTCATATGGGGCGTCCAGCCCGAGCCGGACATTTCGGGCAGGCGTGGCGCAGATCACCCGGGGTAGACGGACACCATGACCTACATCGACCTCACCTCGACCGCCGACCCGGCCGTCGAGACTGCCGACCGACCCCCGGCCACCCTGCCGACCGGCACCGACCGCTCGCTCGGCGAGCTGGTCTCCGAAGCCGCCGCCGACATGTCCACGCTGGTCCGTCAAGAGATCGCGCTGGCCAAGGCGGAGCTCGCGCAGAGCGCGAAGAACGCCGGGATCGGCGCCGGCGAGCTCGGCGGTGCCGGGGTCACCGGGCTGATGGGGATGCTCTTCGTCTCCCTCGCCGTCATGTTCGGGCTCGACCGAGCCGGACTGCCGCTCTTCGGCGCGGCGCTCGTCGTCGCCGCGGTCTGGCTGCTCGTCGCCGGCGTCCTCGGGCTGCTCGGCACCCGCCGGCTCGCGGCGGTCGGCGGCGCACCCCGCACCGCGAAGACCATCAAGGAGGACGTGGAGTGGGCGCGACACCCGAACAGCTAGAGGCGCAGATCGAGCAGACTCGCGCCGACCTCGCCGCGACGGTCGAGGAGATCGGCGAGAAAGTCGCCGACATCAAGGAGTCGGTGCGCCCCGCCAACGTCGTACGCCGGCCGAAGGTGCAGCAGGGCATCGCCGGCGTCGTCGGCGCGCTTGCCGTCCTGCTCGGCATCAAGGCCTGGCGCCGCCGCCGCGCCGCCACGCGCCACCTCTAGCCAACCCGCCAACCCGCCCCACCCCACGACACGCCGTAGAACCGGCGCCGGACACGGCGTGTCGTGACGGTTGGTGGGGTGAAGGCGCGGGGGGGCTACCAGGGGGCGAAGACTCGTTCGGCGGTGGCGGCGATGGCTGTCGACAGCTCGTCCTCCGACACGCCCTTGACCTCGGCCAGGGCGCGGACGGTCAGGGGGATCAGGTACGGCGCGTTGGCCTTGCCGCGGTGCGGCATCGGGGTGAGGAACGGCGCGTCGGTCTCGACCAGGATCAGGTCCAGCGGCGCGACCGCTGCCGCGTCTCGCAGGGGCTGCGCGTTCTTGAACGTCACGTTGCCGGCGAAGCTCATGACGTAGCCCTTGTCCGCGCAGATGCGCGCCATCTCGGCGGCGCCGGAGAAGCAGTGGAAGACGGTCCGCTCCGGCGCGCCCTCCTCATCCAGAGCGTCGAGGACAGCACGGTGAGCGTCGCGGTCGTGGATCACCAGCGCCTTGCCGGTCTCCTTGGCGATCGCGATGTGCGCGCGGAAGCTGCGCTGCTGATCCGCGGGGTCGGCGGAGTCGCGGTAGAAGTCGAGCCCGGTCTCCCCGATCGCGCGCACCCGCGGCAGCGCCGCGAGCCGGGCGATCTCGGCCAGCGCGGCGTCGTCCGCCGTACCGGCCTCGTTCGGGTGGATCGCGACCGCGGCGACCACCGCGTCGTACGCCGACGCCAGGTCGGCCGCGTGCTGCGACGACGCGACGTCGATGCCGATCGTGACGACCCGGGGTACGCCGACCGCGGCACCGGCGTCGAGGACCGCCTGGACGTCGCCGCCGACCAGGTCGAGGTGGCAGTGCGCGTCGACGACGTCCACCGCGAGCCGCGGCGGTGCCGGCGCGGGCTCGGTGTCGCGCGCCCCGCCGTCCTTCCGCTCCCTCACCGCCGCCTCTTGCGCACTAAGCCGTCTCTTCGATCCGCGGGAAGAGCTGCTCGCTCTTGGTCAGCCGCACGCCGGCCGGCAGCCGGGTCCCCGCGACCTGGTCGATCCGCTGCGCCGACAGCTGCCCGAGCTCGGCCTCGGCGCCCAGCGACGACCAGAGGATCGCGCAGGACTTCGGCATGACGGCGTTGAGCAGCACGGCCATCGCGCGCAGCCCGTCGGCGGCACTCGCGAGCACCCGGTCGAGCGCCTTCTCGTCGCCGGCCTTGGCCAGCGCCCACGGCTGGGTGTCGGAGATGAAGCCGTTGACGTCGCGCACCAGGTCGAAGATCCGGGCGATGCCGGTCTGGAAGTCCAGCGCCGTCATCGCCGCGTCGGCGTCCGCGACCACCGCGGCCAGGTTGAAGTCGGCCGGGTCGTCGGTCGCCGGGAGGATGCCCTCGCGGTATCGCTCGACCATCGACGTCACGCGCGAGGCGAGGTTGCCGAAGTCGTTGGCCAGCTCGCTGGTGTAGCGCTGCTGCATCGACTCCCAGGAGAACGAGCCGTCCTGGCCGTAGGACAGCTCGCGCAGGAAGTAGTAGCGGTAGGCATCCGAGCCGAACACGTCGGTGATCTGCGACGGCGCGATGCCGGTCAGCTTGGTCTTGCTCATCTTCTCGCCGCCGACGAGCAGCCAGCCGTTGGCGAAGACCTTCTTCGGCAGCGGCAGGCCCGCGGCCATCAGCATCGCCGGCCAGATCACCGCGTGGAACCGCAGGATGTCCTTGCCGACGAGGTGCACGTCGGCCGGCCACTTGTCCTCCCAGCCGGGCTCGGGCCAGCCGGTGGCGTTGAGGTAGTTCTGCAGCGCGTCGATCCAGACGTAGATGACGTGGCTGTCGTCCCACGGCACCTTCACGCCCCAGTCGAAGCTCGACCGGCTCATCGAGATGTCCTGCAGCCCGCCGCGCACGAACGACACGACCTCGTTGCGCGCGCTCTCCGGCGCGATGAAGCCGGGGTTGGCCTCGTAGTGCTCGAGCAGCCGGTCGGCGTACTTCGACAGCGGGAAGAAGTAGTTGTCCTCGCTGATCTCCTTCACCGGACGGCCGTGCACCGGGCAGTTGCCGTCGACGACGTCGGCCGGCAGCTTGAACTCCTCGCAGGCCACGCAGTACGGCCCGGTGTAGCTGCCCTTGAAGACTGCTCCCTGCGCGTGGAGAGATATCCAGAAGTCGCGGACCCGGTCCTCGTGCCGCGCCTCGGTGGTCCGGATGAAGTCGTCGTAGGCGATGTCGAGGGTCTCCCACGCCGGCTTCCACGCGGTGGTGACCATGTGGTCGGTCCACTCCTGCGGCGTCATGCCGTGCTCCTGCGACGCGGTGAGGATCTTCTCGCCGTGCTCGTCGGTGCCGGTCAGGTAGTGGACCTTCTCGCCGCGCTGGCGGTGCCACCGGGTGAGCACGTCGCCGGCCACCGTCGTGTAGCCGTGACCGATGTGCGGCACGTCGTTGACGTAGTAGATCGGCGTCGTGACGAAGAACGTCTTCTCGCCGTCGGTTTCCATGCGGTCATCCTAGGTGCGCGATCAACTCCGAATCGTCGGGCGTCGGCCGAGCGTCCCCGCGGGGGTGAAGCCGCGTCCCCGGCGTACCCGGGCTCGTCGCTGCGCGCGCTCGCCGTGCAGCAGCCACACCGGTACGACGAGCGCGACCGCCGCGGCGGCGAGTCCGAGAGCGCGCAGCGGCTGGCTGTCGGGCACCGGCAGCGCGGAGATGCCGAGCACCGCCCCGCCGACCACGAGGGCGAGCGCCGTGAGCCGCGCGCAGTCGAGCCCGAGCCGGCGCAGGAAGACGCCGTCCACCGGGGTCCGCGGCGGTACGGCGATCGCGGTGTCGGCGACGGTGACGAACACCAGCAGGAGGGCGGCAGCGACAGGAGAGACAGTGTCGACCGGGCGCTCCTCCACGGTGATCGCGACGACGTACGGGAAGACCAGGGCAGCCGCGCCGATCGTCACGGCGCCCTCGCTCCAGAGCAGCAGAGACGACAGCACGAGGAGCAGCACCGGCACCGACAGCGCGAGGTAGCCGCGGGTCAGGCCGGTCAGCGTGAACGCGTAGCCGAGCAGTGCCAGCGCGGCGAGGGCGGCGAGCAGCCGCAGCAGCTCTCTCATCTGTGCCCTCTCAACGCCGGGCCAGCCGAGGTCGTGCGTGCAGTCGGGACACCTCGGTGAGCACCGCGTCGAGGCCGCCGCGGCCGGTCCAGCGGACGACCGGGGCCCCAACCTCGGCGAGGCGGGCCAGCAGCGACTCCCGCTCGAGCGCGTAGAGGCGCTCGGCGAGGGCGTACTGGGTCGACCGGGCGACGCCGCCGCTGAGGTCGTCCGGTGCGGTGTCGACCACCACCACGGCGTACCCGCGGCCGGCGAGATCGGCGAACGCCGTGGTGGCGCGCAGGTCGAGCAGCGGGGAGAGGCCGATGACCAGCGCGCGCGGCGGCAGGCAGCCCGGCGGCAGCAGCCCGACGTCCTTCCAGGCGTGGCTCATCCCGACCTGCACGCCGAGCAGGTGCTCGGTGACGCGGTGCTGCTGCACCTTGCCGGCGGCCGCCGTCACCCATCGGGTCGTGCCGCCGAACGTCACCACGCCGACCCGGTCGCCGCGGCCGAGGTAGTGCTCCGCGATGCCCATCGCCGCGCGGACCGCGACGTCGAGCGTCGTCGCGCCGGGCGGGCCGACCTCGTCGAAGGTGTCGAGCATCAGCACGACCTCGGCGTTGCGCTCCACCAGCCGCTCGGTGACGTGCAGGTCGCCCGATCGGTTGGTGGCGCGCCAGTGCACGCGACGAAGGGAGTCGCCGGGGTGGTAGGGCCGCACACCGGCGAACTCCACGCCTTCGCCCGCGGCCCGGCTCACATGGCTGCCGGTGAGCGCCCGGCGGAACGGGTGCGCGTCGCCGGCACCGAAGTCCTCCATGACCGGTACGACGCGCAGCTGCACCGGCGACTGCGACGACCACCCGGCGAAGAGCCGGCGCCGGCCGTGGACGACGAGGGTGACCGGGCCGACGTCGTACACGCCCCATCGGCTCGGCTGGACGCCGACGGTGATGTCGCGCGTCTCCCCCGGCTCGAGGTGGACGCTGACGCGGGTCGGGCCGAGGGCGCGCAGCCGCGGGTCGAGCAGCAGCTCGACGTCGACCTGGTCGGCGACGCCCGCGCCGGCGTCGGCCTGCAGCCGCACCATCGCGACCACCCGCTGGCCCTCGAGACAGCGCGCGGCGGACAGCCGCAGCTCGGCGGTGACCGACGGGCTGGTCCGCACCAGACCGGCGCTGGCCGTGACGAGCAGCGGTGCGGCGAGGACGAGCAGCTCGACCCGCCCGAGCACCAGCGCGCCGAGCAGCAGCGGTCCGGCCAGCAGCACCAGGCGCCCCAGCTGCGGCGCCGCCCGCCACCTCATCGGTCGCTCCCCAACAACCCGATGATCGTGTGGTCAATCCACAGGGAAAGCGCCTGTGGATTGACCACACGATCATCGGTTAGGGGGTGGGACATCAGGAGTTGAGGTAGCGGGGGGCGGGCGGGGCGGCGGCGGGAGTGGGGACGGTGCCGAGCAGTCCGGCGACGACGTCGTCGCCGGTGATCCGGCGCACCCAGGTCTCGGGGCGCAGGGTCATCCGATGGCCGAGCGCGGGTACGGCGACGGCCTTCACGTCCTCGGGCGTCGCGTAGTCGCGGCCGTCGAGCAGCGCGCGACCGCGGGCGAGCTGCATCAGCGCGAGCGCGCCGCGCGGGCTGGCACCCACGAGCACCTGCGGGTGCGTCCGGGTCGCGGCGACGAGGTCGACGATGTAGCGGCCGAGGGTCTCGTCGACGTGGACGAGCTCGAGCGCCGCCTGCATCGCGAGCAGCTCCGCGCGGTCGACGACGGCGTCCACGGTCATCGAGTCGGTCGCGCGGTCCATGCGCCTGCGCAGCACCTCCCACTCGTCGTCGGCGGCCGGGTAGCCGAGCCGCGCGCGCAGCAGGAAGCGGTCGAGCTGCGCCTCGGGCAGCGGGTACGTGCCCTCGTACTCGATCGGGTTCTGGGTGGCGAGTACGACGAACGGCGGGTCGAGGACGAAGGTGTGCCCCTCCACGGATACCTGCCCCTCCTGCATCACCTCGAGCAGCGCGGCCTGCGTCTTGGGCGGCGTCCGGTTGATCTCGTCGGCGAGCAGCACGTGGGTGAACAGCGGGCCGGGCCGGAAGTCGAGCGAGCCGTCGCGCTGGTCGTAGACGAACGACCCGGTGATGTCCATCGGCAGCAGGTCGGGCGTGAACTGCACGCGCCGGAAGCCGAGCCCGAGCGCCTGCGCGAAGGACCGCGCGATCAGCGTCTTGCCCAGCCCCGGGTTGTCCTCGAGCAGCACGTGGCCGCGGGCGAGCACGCCGAGCAGCACCAGCTCGAGTGCGTCGCGCTTGCCGACGACGACGCGCTCGACCTCGCTGAGCACCAGCTCGCAGCGCCGTCGTACGTCGTCCGTCGACAGCGCGGTGCTCCTCGCGGCGGCTACACGCCTTCGACCGCCGCCACCAGCTGCGCCAGCTGTACCGGCTGCGGCCCCGGCCCGTCGTGGTGTGCCGGCCGGTCCCTTTCGAACAGCTGCCATAGCTCCTCGCCGATGATGGCCCGCGCGGCGGCGGGTGAGTGCTCGATGTCGATGCCGTGCCGGCGGCGCAGCCGCTCGGTGACCAGCTCGCGCAGCAGCGGCGCGACCGTGCGGTGGTACTGACCGGCCGACTCGGTCGCGTAGGTGAGCGACGTCTCGAGCCGGGCCAGCCGAACCGAGCGGGCGCCCGGCGGCGCCAGCTCGACCGGGACGGTGCGCAGCACCGGCGCGACCCGCTCGCCGACGACGGTGCGGGTCGCGACCCAGCCGGCGACGAAGAGGAACGACCCGACCGCCACGACCCGAAGCGGCGTCGACCGCTGCGGCGGTGTCGCGAAGAACACCGCGGCGCAGACGATCGCCCACTGCACGACGGCCAGCACCCGGGTCCGCGTCATGCGGCGAGCTCTCCGCGCGCAGTGGCCAGCGCGGTGCGCGCGGCGGCGCGCATCTGCTCGTCGACGACGTGGCGGCTGTATCGGGCCTCGCGGTAGAGCTCGGTCAGCGCGCGCACCGACGACGGCGACACGTCACGCTCGGCGAGCACCCGCTCGAGCAGCTCGGTCGGCGTCTCGTGCGGCCGCGGCGAGGTGCCGCCCGCGGTCACCGCGTCGAGCAGCGCGAGGTAGCAGGCGATGACGACCTCATGAGCAGCTGTGTCATCGAGCGCGTCCTCGCCCAGCTCGAGCTGCTGCAGCAGCCTGCGGCGCAGCGGCTCGGGGCCCTCGTCGTCGGCGAGCTCGCCGGCGTCGTAGGAGTCGGGTACGTCGGCGCTCGACGCGCGCATGCGCAGAAGCCGGATCCGGGCCAGCCCGCGGACGAACACCACCAGCAGCGCGGCGGCCATCGCGACGAGGACCACTGCGACGAGGACGACCAGGACGACCTCGGCGACGCGGCTCGCGCGCGCCAGCCCCGGGGGCAGCGAGCCGGTGTCGTCGGCGCTGCCGATGCGCAGCGGGCGGCCGACCTTGAACGGACGGCCGACGAAGTCGCGGTCGGCGCGCAGGAACGGCCCCGCGCCGGTGGCCGCCGCCGCGACCGCGAGGCCGCCGGCAAGGAGCCAGGCAGCGACGACTCGACTGCGGCGCGAGCCCGGAGCGGTGATGTCAGATCCAGGTCTTGAACAGCATCCGGTCCGCCCACTCGGCGTAGGGGATCACCTTCGCGGCGAGGATCGGGTAGAGGTAGAGGAAGTTCCAGACCACCAGTGCGAGATAGGCGCCGACCAGTCCCGCGCCGATGCGGCGCCGTCGTACCGAGTGCTCGGGGGTGCCGACCGCGAGGCCGGCGCAGTAGGCCAGCGCGAGCGCCATGAACGGCACGAACGGCAGCGCGTAGAAGAGGAACATCGTGCGTTGGCTCTCGAGGAACCAGGGCAGATAGCTGCCGCCGATCGTCACCAGGATCGCGGCGGCCCGCCAGTCGCGCTTGGACACCCAGGCCCAGCCGAGCGCGACGAACGCCGCGATCGAGCCCCACCAGATCGCCGGCGTGCCGACGCCGAGCGTGGCCTGGCTCTGACCCTCCTCGGGCGTCGTGTAGTAGTAGGCGACCGGCCGGACGAGGAGGAACCAGCTCTCCGGCTTCGACTCGTAGGAGTGGTCGGTCTGCAGGGTCTGGTGGAAGCGCCAGATCTCCTTGTGGTACTCGACGAAGCCCTTCACCGGGCCGTAGCGGTCCTGGTGGGCGAGGTTGGTGCCGAACGTGCCCGGCGCGCGACGCCAGCCGATGTTGCCGCCGAACCAGCCGCCCCACGACGCGACGTAGACCAGGCTGCCGACCAGCAGGATGCACGCGACCAGCGACACGGCCTCGCGGCGGATCGTCGACATGAAGGGCCACGGCACACCCGCCGTACGACGGGCGCCGACGTCCCAGGCGAAGGTGAGCAGCCCGAAGACGATGACGAAGTAGAGGCCGGTCCACTTGGTGGCGCAGGCCGCGCCGAGGCAGGCGCCGGCGCCGATCCGCCACCAGCGCAGGCCGAGCTTGGGGCCGGGGTGGACAGGTTGCCGCCGAGCTTCGCCGCGAGCCGCTGCCGCATGTCGTCGCGGTCGACGACGATGCAGCCGAACGCGGCGACCACCCAGAACAGCAGGAAGATGTCGAGCATCGCCATCCGGCTCTGCACGAAGTGCAGGCCGTCGAACGCCATGATGCCGCCGGCGATGCAGCCGAGCAGCGTCGAGCGGAACATCCGCCGGGCGATGCGGCAGAGCAGCAGCACGGACAGCGCGCCGAAGATCGCCGCCGTGAAGCGCCAGCCGAAGCTGTCGAAGCCCCACATCTTCTCGCCGATCGCGATCATCCACTTGCCCAGCGGCGGGTGGACGACGAAGCCGGGCTCCTTGGCGGCGGTGTCCTCGATGCAGAAGCCGGACTCACGCGCCTTGTGCGCCACCTCGATCCCGTGGCGCAGCAGCGACCGCGCGTCGCAGGCGTAGTAGACCTCGTCGAACGCGTCGGCCTTGGGGATCGCGAGGCGGTGCAGGCGGCTGAGCAGCGCGACCAGGAACACCGCCATGGGGCCGAGCCAGCCGGCCACCTCGTCGGCGGGCATCGGCCGCACCAGGCGCTCCGCGATGCGACGGCGTACCGAGGGCTCGAGGGTCGCGTCCGGCGTCCACTCGTCGGTGGCCTCGGTCGTGCTCGTCGACACGGTCGTCCTCTCGCGGCGGGTGCTCTTCCGGCTCCGGTCATCGTAGGGGGCGCGCACGCTGCGAGGATGGACGCATGGCGGCTGAGCAGGCGGGCGACAGTGCATCCGGCGTGCTGGTCCTGTGCGGCGCGCCGATCGGCAACCCGGCCGACGCGACGCCGCGGCTGGCCGAGGTGCTCGTGTCAGCGGACGTGGTGGCCGTCGAGGACACCCGGCGGCTGGTGCGGCTGGCCCGCCACCTCGGGATCCGCACCGCGCCGATGGTGAGCTTCTTCGAGGGCAACGAGGCGACCCGGGTGCCCGAGCTGGTGGCGGCACTGGTGGCCGGTCAGACCGTCGCGCTGGTGACCGACGCGGGGATGCCGTCGGTGTCCGACCCCGGCTTCCGCCTGGTGGCGGCGGCGGTGGCGGCGGGGGTCCGGGTGTCGGTGGTGCCGGGGCCGTCGGCGGTGACCGCCGCTTTGGCCGTGAGCGGGCTGCCGACCGACCGGTGGTGCATGGAGGGGTTCCTACCGCGGTCGGGCGGCGCGCGGCGGGCGCGGATCGCGTCGTTGGCGGCCGAGCCGCGGACGCTGGTCTTCTTCGAGGCGCCGCACCGGCTGGCGGCCTGCCTGGCCGACCTCGCCGCGGGCCTGGGCGCGTCGCGGGCGGCGGTGGTCTGCCGGGAGCTGACCAAGACCTGGGAAGAGGTACGCCGGGACTCGCTGGGCTCGCTCGCGCTGTGGGCGGCCGAGGGGGTGCGCGGTGAGGTGACGCTGGTCGTGGCCGGCGCTTCCGGGTCGGCGGCGATCGGCGCCGAGCCGGCGGACCTCGCGGCGGCCGTGGCCCAGCGGGAGGCGGCCGGACAGGCGCGCAAGGAGGCGATCGCCGACGTGGCCGCCGCGACCGGCGTACCGAAGCGGGTCGTCTTCGACGCCGTCGTCGCCGCCAAGCACCCCTAAAACCCCACTTCACCCACTCCACCTACGTCTTGACGCCGATTCCGGCCGTCAGGACGTAGGTGGAGTGGGTGAAGTCGGGGGGGGTTGGGGGCGGGACAGGCGAGAGGGCCGCACCCCTGGTGGGGTGCGGCCCTCTCGGACGGGCTAGGAAGCGGTTAGAGCGACCACTTCAGCTTGCGGGCGGTGACAGCGGCACCGAGCAGGAGAGCGCCACCGACCAGAGCCACGGTGCCGTCGGCACCGGTGCGCGGGAGGGAGTTGGTCTCGCTGTCGTCGGTCAGGCTCGAGCAGCCCGGGTCAGCCGGGAAGTCGATCTTGCCGTCGGCGTCGTTGTCGACCTTGTCGTTGCACTCGAAGTCGATCTCGGTGTCGTCCTGGGCCGAGGAGCAGCCCGGGTCGGCCGGGAAGTCGATCTTCTTGTCGCCGTCGTTGTCGACCTTGTCCGAGCACTGCGGCAGCTTGCCGCCGGTCACGGTGACCGGAGCGTCGGAGGCGATGTAGTTGCCCTGCGTCGCGCAGAGCAGCTCGACGGTGTTGAAGTAGGTGCCCGGAGCAGCGTCCGACTTCACCTTGGCGACGTAGGTCTGCGTGACAGAACCGCCCGGGGCGATCGTCTTGGCGTCCGGCTTGATGACCACGTCCGTGATCCCGCCGCCCTTGGCCTCGAGGGTCGCGGCGGTGCCGAGGTCGCCCGCCGTGCTGACGAACTCGAACGCCGGGGCGAGGTGGTCGATGAACTGGTTGACCAGGCAGGCCGACGTCGACTTGTTGTCGACCTTCACCGTGTAGGTGACGGTCGAACCGGGCGCCGCGGAGGAGACGCTGGCGTCCTTGTCGATGACGATGTTGCTGGTCAGGCCGGTGGAGCCGCGGCCGTTGGGGCAGTTGACCGTCGTCTCGGCGTGGCCGACCCGGATGTCGCCGTCCATCAGCGCACCGGCCGGGTTGGGCTCGATGTCGAACAGGTGCAGCGCGTTGACCACGAAGCCGCGGCCGTTGGCCGCCGGGTGCTGCTCGTTGATGATCAGCCGCAGGCCGAGAGCGGCCAGCACGTCCTTGAGCGGCGTCGGCAACTCGTAGTTCGGCGTGAAGGTGCCGTTGAGCGGAGCAAGCACGTCGGTGCCAGCGACCTTGAGACTGGTGATGATGGTGCCGGCGCCGTTGGGGTCGTTGACGCAGTCGCTGTTGGACTGACCGCGCACCAGGTCAGCGGTGATCAGCGGCGCCTGCGGGCTCGGCAGCAGGATCTTGAGGGCCTCGACCTGACCCGAGGCGACGGCCTGCGGAGCGCCGGTCGCGCCGGCCATACCGCTGATGGTGAACGCCGAGGCGAGGGGCGCGGCGTTGACGGGGATCTCAGTGTTCTCAGCCGGCGCGGCAGCGCCCGGGGGGAACGCCTGGTAGGCGTCGCCGAACCGCTGGTCAAGCAGCGGCGCACCGACAACGCCGAGGAGCGTGGCGTCGATGTCGAGCCCGATGCCGACCGCGTTGGACGCGGCGGCCTTGCTCACGGTCTCGGCGGTCTGCGCCTGCGCAGGTCCGGCGGTGGGCAGGACGAGTCCTGCGGAGACGATCATGGCGCCGATCGTCAGGCGGCTCAGCGTGCGCTTCACGTTCCACTCTCCCGACACATTGGTGTTGCTGTCACTTCGGTGTAGTGCGTGCTTGCTTCGGTGCAATGCGTGCTATCTCCTCTTAGTAAACCAGCGACGGCCGAAATCCCATCGCTCATTCGGGTGGAAAAAACCGGCGACATAATGTTTGTCCGGTTTCTTGATCGTCCCTCGCCACGGTGTGCCCGCTACACGCTCATTCCATGCGTGCGGGTACGGCGTACCGCGACGGCGCCGACCGTGGCGAGCAGCGCCAGGACGGCGAGGCTCAGACCACCCGTGGCGGGCAGCGGGGCGGGGTCGGGCTTGGGCACCGGCTTGGGCGACGGCGCGGGTGCCGGCGGCACGCTCGGGGCCGGCTGCGGGTCGACCGGGACGGGCTGGACGGCCGCACCCCCGGGGACCAGGAAGTCCATCGCCGGCGCGTTGTCCACAGGGTAGAGGTAGGTCTGCGCCTCGGGGAGCAGCGGCGAGGTGAACGCGTAGGCCACCGCGTCGTACAGGCGCGAGCCCGCGACCGCCTCGACCTCGGTCGGACGGCCCGCCTCGTCGGGCGCACCGAGCGCCTTGAGCTTGTCCCGCGAGACCGAGAACCGGATGACGCCGGTGTCCTCGTTGACGTCGCCCGGGATCACCTGCGCGCCCGGCCAGACCACGATCTTCTCCGCGGTCGGGTCGTACTGCCCCGACTGGGTGCTGGCCGTGGTGTAGGCGTCGAAGCCGAAGGTGAAGCCGCGCGCCGGATCCCAGCGCGCGGTCGCGCCGACCGGCTGGTAGCCGTTGACCCAGCGGAAGAGCCACATCAGCGACGAGGCCGGGTTGCCGTTCTGGGTGTTGCGGGTGAGCGCGCCCTGCAGCGCCTGGGCACCCAGGTCGGCCAGGTCGAGGGTGACGGTGAAGCCGCCGTCGTCGACCTTCTCGCCGGAGGCCAGGTCGATCTCGGGGCCGATCTCGACGCTCTCGATGTCGAGCGCCGGCTCGTTGGCGGTCGACGGCTCCGGGCAGGTGCCGACCGGCGGGCAGAGCGTGCCGTACGGCGTCAGCGCGTCGTCGACCTTGTCGACCGACTTCGTCCGCAGCACCTGGCGGGGCACGCCGTTGTCCTTGCGACGGGCCAGCGTGGTGCCGAGCAGGCTCGGACCGGTCTCCTGGACGAAGACGATCGGGTGGCCGACGTGGCCCTCGGTCTCACCCGGCATCTTCGCCGTGTTGTTGTAGACGACGGAGAGCCGGCCGGTAGTCGGGTCGAGGTCCATCGCGAAGTAGTCGACCAGCGAGCGATCGCCCATCGAGACGTCGCAGCCGAGGCCGCCCAGGCAGATCGAGTCGTAGTGGGTCGGGTGGCTGACCGCCCGGGTCTGCGACCAGGTCGGGTTGGCGGAGAGCGCGTTGAGGCTCATGTTCACGTACGGGTACCAGGCGGCCTGGAACGCCGTACCGGCGTCCGGGTCGCCGACCTTGTCGGTGCCGTAGAAGGTGACCGCGATCCGGCCGGGGGCACCGCCGGCGACCAGCCACGGCATGACCGTGGTCTCGACCTTGTCCCGGTTGACGCGCAGCGCCTTCCCGGTGCCGATCGGGTCGGCGCCGTCCTCGCAGCCCGCGAGCTTCTCCCGCTTGGCGACGACGACGTAGGTGTCGTTGCCGACGCCCTCGTCGTCCGGGGCGCCCTTCTGGGAGTAGGCGGTGTAGATGTTGCCGTCGCGGTCGTGGTCGGCGACCACGAAGCCGGCGCTCGGGTCCATCTCGGTGTCCTGCACGACGCACTCACCCCACGTCGTACCGCCGTCCATCGAGCGGATCAGGGTGATCTGGCTGCCGGAGTACGACGGGAAGTAGACGATCGCCTTGCTGGCGTCCTTGTCCGGGCTGAGGATCGCGCGCATCGGGCCGATGCGGCCTCCGCCGGAGGAGACGGTGACGCCCTGGCCGTAGGTCACGCCGCCGTCGGTCGACTTCTGGACGGTGTAGCCGTTGACCAGCTGGTTGTAGTTGAAGAACACCGTGTTGGTGTCGGTGAAGACCAGCCACTGGCGGTCGACCCCGGGGATCGACTCGCTGACCGGCGAGACCTTGAGGGACTGGCCGGTGTTGTCCGAGCTGCCGGTGGAGAAGTTGGTCAGCGGGCCGAGGCCGGTGTAGGCCCAGGTGTACTGGTCCTTAGCGTTGGGGTACGGCGCGCTCGCGAGGCCGCAGTCGCCGCCGCCCTCACCGCCGGAGATCTGGCCGCGCGGCGGCTGGCCGATCAGGTGGAACTGGTCGCCGCCGTCGCGCGAGACCTGGGCGTAGTCGGCGATGTTGGAGAAGCCGGACGGCCCGCAGGTGTAGATGTTGCCCGCCGGGTCGATCGAGATCTCCGGCTCGCCCTCGTCGCGCTGCACGTCGGACGGGACGCTGGCGCTGAAGGTCACGCCGTTCTCCCCGATCGACGGGAAGGTCGGCGCACCGGCAGCGTCCGGGATGGACAGCCACGCCAGCGGGAGGAGCGCTGTGGCGACGGCGGCGGCGATCAGACGGGGAGCGCGCATGGTCAGTGCCTTCTTAGTCGGCGGGACGCGGGTCAGGTCGTATCCGGTGCTGCTGTTTCATGCCTTCTGTGCTGCGCAGGCGGGTTCCTGCCGTCGCAGCGGTGACACAGGCGGTGCGGGCGTGCTGGGCCGGACACGACTCCGCGCCAGCGAGTGGGACTCGGCTGGCGCGGCGACGTTGGGTGGAGGTGAGGGGATTCGAACCCCTGGCCTCTTCCGTGCGAGGGAAGCGCTCTACCGGACTGAGCCACACCCCCAGTAGGGGCGCAACGCTACCACCGAGACGCGGGGGACTCGGTCAGTCGTTGACGGCGCGACGGTGAGCGAGCTCGTCGTACGCCGGGCGCGAGCGCCGCGCGGTGAAGACGGCGACCTGCGCGGCCTCCCGGCGCAGCCGCTCGGCGTGCATCTCCCGACGCGCACGGCGCGCCTCCTGGGCCTCGACGACGCTGATCCGGCGCAGCCAGGTGACCACGCCGACCAGCGCCGCGTCGGCCGCGAGCTGGCCGAGCCAGAGCAGCGTCCCGCCGAAGGCGACGGCGAGCAGCAGGGTGCCGGCGACGGCCCACACCGCACGGAGGAAGGCGGTGCGGCGGCGCGCGACGCTCGGCGAGCTCGGCACAGGCGCGGTGAACGACGGCGGCGGGACCAGGATCCGGCGCGAGTCGGTCGGCGTCGTACGTCGGGAGAGCGTGCGCATCGCCGTGTGGAATCCGTCCATCGTGCGCCCGTCATGGGCGTGGTCGCGAGATTTCAGAGTCGCCGGGATCAGCACGGCGGCCCAGAGGCCGGCGAGCACGATGAGGAGCACAGGGCTCAGGACGCTCTCCTTCCTGCTTCGGGAGCGGTGCCTGCCTGACTCGTCGTGACGATGTTGCTGATGGGGCGCTGGTGCTGCATCGCACGCTAACGACGCGAACGCGGGAAATCGAACACCGACGCGTCATCAAAAAGTCGTGTCGCGTCTGTGTTTCTGTGCGGATTCGACGACGAATCAGCGCAAAGTCGCGCGCCACCTCTGCATCAGCCCGTCCGGGACGTCCTCTGTCGTCAGCGCGTAGCAGATGTGGTCGCGGTAGGCGCCGTCGATCTTCAGGTAGCGCAGGTGCACGCCCTCCTCGCGGAAGCCGAGCTTCTCGGCGACGCGACGACTCGCGTGGTTCTCCGGACGGATGTTGGCCTCCATCCGGTGCAGGCCGACCGGGCCGAAGCAGTGGTCGGTCACCATCGCGACGGCGGTCGGGCAGATGCCCTGGCCGGCGTACCGCTGGTCGACCCAGTAGCCGAGGCTGCCGCCGTTGAGCGCGCCGCGGATGATGCTGACGTTGAGCTGGCCGACGTACGCGTCGCCCCACCAGATCGAGAAGGCGAGCCGGCTGCCGTCACGCGCCTGCCGCCGGGCCGCGCGGACCACGGCGGGGAACCAGGTCGGGCTGTTGCACTCGGCGTACGGCGCGGGCGCGACCGGCTCCCACGGGGTGACCCACTCCTCGTTGGCCATCCGCGACTCGCTCCACGCGATGGCGTCGCGCATCCGGTAGGGACGCAGCGTGAGCTCGCCGTCGCGCAGGACGGCCGGCCAGCCCGGCGTCCGGCTCACGAGTCGTGGTCGCTGCCGCGCAGCTGCGCGACGAGATGGCCGATCACCGGCGCGAGCACCTCGACACCGTCGCGGACACCACCGGTCGAGCCCGGGAGGTTGACGACGAACGTCGCGCCGAGGGTGCCGGCGACGCCGCGGGACAGGATCGTGGTCGGCACCACGTCGCGGTGGTGCTGGCGGATCGCCTCGCCGATCCCGGGCGCCTCGCGCTCGATCACCTCGCGGGTCGCCTCCGGCGTCACGTCGCGCGGACCGAAGCCGGTGCCGCCGGTCGTCACGACGACATCGGCGTGACGCGCCGCCGAGCGGATCGCGTCGACGATGCGCGGCTGCTCGTCCGGTACGACGACGACCTCGCCGACCGCGAACCCGAGCGCGGCGAGCAGCTCTGCGCAGAGCGGCCCGGAGGAGTCGTGACGCGCGCCCGCGTGGGACCGGTCGGACACGGTGATGACCGTCGCGCGCGCGCCGTCAGGGATGCTCACGGCCGGTGCCAGTCGCCGGACTTGCCCCCGGTCTTCTCCACGACGAGCACGTCGGTGATGGCGGCCGCCGGGTCGACGGCCTTCACCATGTCGACCAGCGCGAGACCGGCGACGGCCACGGCGGTGAGCGCCTCCATCTCGACGCCGGTGCGGTCCGCCGTACGGCAGGTCGCGGTGATCGCTGCGCCGTCGTCGTCGATCGCGATGTCGACGGTGACGCCGTGCAGTGCGATCGGGTGGCAGAGCGGGATCAGGTCGGGCACCTTCTTCGCGCCCATGATCCCGGCGATCCGCGCGACGGAGACCGCGTCACCCTTCGGCACGCCGGCGCCGCGCAGCAGCGCGACCACCTCGGCGGAGACGGTGACCCGGCCGGTGGCGGTGGCGGTGCGGACGCTCACCTCCTTGCCGGCGACGTCGACCATGCGCGCGGCGCCCGCGCCGTCCAGATGCGTCAGCTCCGCCATGACCGCGACCCTATTGCCCCGTCCCATCCCTCGGAGCTCGCCTTCACCCCACCGATCGTCACGACACGCCGTACGCCGTCGGCGTGTCGTGACGATCGGTGGGGTGAAGGCGGGGTGGGGGGGTGGGGGGAGGGCTGCTAGCGGGTGCGGCGCTCGAGGAGCCAGGTGGTGAGGGTCTGGCCGGCCGCGACCTCGGTGACGGCCTCGGGTACGACGGCCAGCCCGTTCGCCGCGGCCATCGGCGCGAGCAGGTGCGAGCCGCTGCCGCCGACGGGTGCCGCGACCCAGCGCGTGCCGTCGTACTCGACGCGGACCCGGACGTACTGCCGCTTGCCCGGCGGTGACGTCAGCCCCGAGGCCATCACAGCGGGCACCTGCGGTCGGCCGAGCTGCTCGGCCCCGAGCATCCGGCGCAGCGCCGGTCGGACGAAGACCTCGAAGGACACCAGCGCGCTCACCGGGTTGCCCGGGAGGCCGAAGACCGGCGTCGCGTCCGGGCCGATCGTGCCGAACGCCTGCGGCATGCCCGGCTGCATCGCGACCCGGGCGAAGGTGACGTCGCCGAGCCGGCCGAGCACGTCCTTCACCACGTCGTACGCCCCGACGCTGACGCCGCCGGAGGTGACGATGACGTCGGCCTGGATCAGGTGGTCCTCGATCACCTCGGTGAGCCGTCGCGGGTCGTCGGCGACGATGCCGACGCGGTAGGGCACTGCGCCCGCCTCGTGCGCGGCGGCAGCGAGCGCGTAGCCGTTGGCGTCGACGATCTGACCGGGGCCGGGCGTCTCACCCGGCTCGACCAGCTCGCTGCCGGTGGAGATGACGACGACGCGCGGCGGCGGGTGCACCAGCACCCGCGAGCTGCCGAGCGCGGCGAGCAGCGCGATCTGCGGCGCGGCGAGCAGCGTCCCTGCGGCGAGCACCGACTGACCGGCCTGCACGTCCTCGCCGGCGCGGCGGACGTAGGCGCCCAGCTCCGGCGCGCGGGTGATGCGCACCTGGGCGAGACCGCCGTCGGTCCACTCCAGCGGTACGACGGCATCGCCGCCGGGCGGCATCGCGGCGCCGGTCATGATCCGCGCGCAGAGCCCGGGCTGGACCGTGATGCCCGGCGCCGAGCCGGCCGGGATGTCGCCGATCACCGGCAGGGTGACCGGCGTCTCGGGTGTCGCCCGGGCGACGTCGGCGGCGCGTACGACGTAGCCGTCCATCGAGGAGTTGTCGAAGCGCGGCAGCGACGAGCTCGCGACGAGCGGCTGGCCGAGCACGCAGCCGTGGGCGTCGAGCAGCGGCAGCTCGATCAGGCCCAGCGGGTGGACGGTGCCGAGGATCTGCTGCAGGTGCTCGTCGACACCGCGCATGCCCGGCGGGGCAGCAGTCACGACTTGTCGGCGACGTAGGTCTTCAGCCAGGCCAGGAACTCCGGGCCGAGGTCGGGCCGCTCGACGGCGAGCTGCACGACGGTGCGCAGGTACTCCGCGCGGTCGCCGGTGTCGAACCGGCGGCCGCGGAAGACGACGCCGTGCATCGGCTCGTGCGCCGACAGGGTCTCGAGCGCATCCGTGAGCTGGATCTCGTTGCCGCGTCCGGGCGCGGTGTTGCGGAGCACCTCGAAGACGGTGGGCGAGAGGACGTAGCGGCCGATGATCGCGAGGTTGCTGGGCGCCTCCCCGGGTGCGGGCTTCTCCACCAGCCGGGTGATCCGCACGACGTCGGCGTCATCCGTCGGCTCGACCGCGGCGCAGCCGTAGAGGCCGATCTGGTCGGCCGGCACCTCCATCAGCCCGATCACGCTGCCGCCGTGCTCGGCCTGCGCCTTCGCCATCGTCGACAGCAGCGGCGCGTCGGGGTCGACGAAGTCGTCGCCGAGCAGCACGGCGAACGGCTCGTCGCCGACGTGCTCCGCCGCGCAGAGGACGGCGTGGCCGAGACCGCGCGGCTGGCCCTGGCGGACGTAGTGGAAGTCGGCGAGGTCGGCGAGGTCGCGCACCAGCGCGAGGCGCTCGGTGTCGCCCTTCGCCTCCAGCGCCGCCTCGAGCTCCCACGCGCGGTCGAAGTGGTCCTCGAGCGAGCCCTTGCCACGACCGGTGACCATGAGGATGTCGGTGAAGCCGGCGCGGACCGCCTCCTCCACGACGTACTGGATCGCGGGCCTGTCGACGACCGGCAGCATCTCCTTGGGCGTGGCCTTCGTCGCCGGGAGGAACCGGGTGCCGAGGCCCGCGGCCGGGATGACGGCCTTGCGGATCGTCGCTGGGGGCATGGCCCGCACCCTACCCAGCGGCTCGCGACCTAACGGGGGCGGGGCAGCGTGCCGAGATCGGGCCGGTCCTCGGTGGCCGACGTCGGCGGCGGTGCCGGTACGCCGGGGTCGGGGGCGACGCGGTAGGTGTCGCGCCCGGCTGCCTTCGCGGCGTAGAGAGCGGTGTCGGCCGCGCGCAGCAGGTCGGTGCCGTTGCGGCCGTGGGTCGGGTGCATCGCGACGCCGATGCTCACGGTCACCTGGATCGGCACATCGCCGGCCGATCCGAACCGCCGACCGCGAACCAGCGCGCAGATCTTCTGGGCCAGCTGCGCGGCGCCTTCCGGGTCGGTCTCGGGGAGGACCAGGACGAACTCCTCACCGCCGTACCGGGCGAGCACGTCGACCTCGCGGATGGTGCTGCGGATCCGCGTGGCCAGCTCGACCAGCACGGAGTCGCCGCGCTGGTGGCCGTGCTGGTCGTTCACTCCCTTGAAGTTGTCGAGATCCATCACCAGCAGGGCAAGGGGGCGGGCGAACCGGCTGGCGCGCTCGATCTCCTTGTCGAGCGTCATCTGGAAGTAGCGGTAGTTCCACAGCCCGGTCAGCCCGTCGGTGATGGACAGGCGCTGCGCCTCCTGGTGCAGCAGCACGTTGTCGATCGCGACGGTCGCCTGGCTGGCGAACGAGCGGATCGTCGCCAGGTCATCGTCGTCGAACGGCCCGCCGGTCAGCCGGTCATAGAGGTTGAGGACGCCGATCACGCGGTTCTGGCTCTTCAACGGCACCGAGAGGACCGTCGACACCCGCGGCTCCGCGTCGTGCAGGTCGAGCTCGTCGGGGCCGGGCCCGACCGCGCCGCGGAGCGCCTGACCGGTGCGGGCGACAGCGCCCGCGACGCCGTCGCCGACCGACAGCCGCGCGTCAGGCCGGCTGCCGCGTTCCTCGATGCCGCGGCCCACCTTCACGAACAGCTCGTCGGCGTTGGGCGACAGCAGCATCAGCGAGCCGGCCTCGGCGCGCACCGTCACCATCGCCGTCTCGACGATGACGGTCAGCATCTTGTTGAGGTCGTGCGTGCTGGAGAGCGTGTCGCCGAGGCGGGTGAGGTTGCGCTTGAGCTCGTCGCGGCTGTCCTGCAGCGCCTGGATGTAGGTGCGCAGCTCGTCGGTCATCGTGTTGAACGCGTTGGCCAGCGCGCCCACCTCGTCGCGGGAGCGGACCTCGATCTTGGTGTCGAGCCGGCCGCCCGCGACGGCGAGCGCGGCGTCGACCAGCTCGGCGAGCGGCCTCGTCGTCACCCGGCTGAGCAGCCAGCCGAACGCGGCGGCGATGGCGATGGAGACGAGGGTGATCGCGAGCAGCCCGCGGTCGGTGTTGGACTTGCTGCGGATCGCGTCGGCCAGCGAGACCGAGACGAGCAGCGTCGGCGTACCCGACTGATCCGGCGCCAGAGCGCTGTGCAGGACGAGGTCGTCCCCGACCTGCTGCGGTGTCGCGCGGATGGACCGGCCGGCGGCGCCGACCAGCGCCTTGGCGGACGGCACGGACATCGTGGTCGCGACGACCTCGCCCTTGTCGACGAGGGTCAGCCCGACGCCGTTGGTGAGCGTCACCTTGTCGAGCATCCGACGGTCGAGCCAGAACCCTGCGACGACGAGGCCGAGCCGCCGGTTACCGGGGCCGGTCAGCCGCACGCGGGAGCGCACGTAGCGGTCTGTCGTGGACCGCTCGTCCTCGCCGACCGCGCGGGGACGGGCGAGCTCGGCGGTCACCTCGTCGGCGATCTGCTGGTACTGCAACGCGGACGTCACGAACTCGCTGGCCCGACCGACCGCAGCGTCGTCGATGACCCGTCCGCCGGCGTCGGCGACGAACACGAAGTCGGTCGATCCCGGGAAGTCGCGGACGAACTGCGCGACCAGCCCCGGCACCCGGGAGCGGTCGACCTGGATCAGCTCACCGAGCTCGACGAGTCGACCCTGACGGTCGGGCGCGGCCCGGGTCGCCAGCGCCGTCGCGGCAGTGACCGAGCGCTCGCGCAGACCGCTGACGACCGACTCGGCACTGCTGCGCGCCGCGCTGAGCGGTGCGTCGTACTCGCGGTCCAGGTTGCGGAAGTTGGCGCCGCGGACGAGCAGTCCGGTGACCACGAGCGGGACGAGGACGACCGCGACGAACGCGATCGACAGACGCACCCGCAGCGGCATGAATGACATGCTTCCACGGATGGACGACGCGACGACGGGGGCCGGCGCGCGCACCGCGAAGCGCCTGCTGCGCGAGCAGATCCGCGAGGTGTGGGCGCGCGCCGACCTCGACGCCGTGGGCAGCTCCGTCACCGGGCACCTGCTGTCGCTTCCCGAGGTGCGCCGCGCGCGGACGATCGCGGTGTACGCCGCGATGCCCGGCGAGATGCCGACCGGCGCGCTGCTCGCCGAGCTCGATCGGCGTGGCGTCCGCGTGCTGCTGCCGGTGCTCCGCGACGACGACTCGCTGGGGTGGCGCGCGACGTCGCCCGCTGCGCCGCTGCAGCCGGGCAGGCGCGGGACGTCCGAACCCGCCGCCGAGTCACCGGACGTCCTTCTGACGGAGGCCGACGTGGTCGTCGTACCGGGTCTGGCGTACGACGGGGCCGGGCGCCGGCTCGGCCGCGGCGGCGGCTCCTACGACCGCGCCCTCGGCGACGTCGCGGCAGATGCGCTCGTGGTCGGCGTCGGCCCCGACGACGTCGTCGTCGACGCGGTGCCGAGCGAGGCGCACGACCGTCCGGTGCACGTCGTCGTCACGCCCGGCGGAGTCCGGCGAACGGCGCCCGGCGGCTGCTAGGATTGGCAGTCGCCGACCGCGAGTGCTAACCGCCGAGGAGTGACCACGTGCCGACGTACGAGTACGCCTGCACCGCGTGCGCCGAGCACATCGAGGTCGTGCAGAGTTTCACCGACGCATCCCTCACGGAGTGCCCGTCGTGCGGCGGCCGGCTGCGCAAGGTCTTCTCCCCCGTCGGCGTCGTCTTCAAGGGCAGCGGGTTCTACAAGACGGACAGCCGCAGCAGCAGCTCGCCGGCCAAGAAGTCGGAGTCGAGCAAGAGCGACTCGGGTGGGTCGAGCGAGACGAAGCAGTCCACCGGCTCGACGTCCCCCGCGAAGTCGGACTCGTCGAAGTCCGAGTCAACGGCTCCCGCCGCGAAGCCCGCCGCGACCGGCACCACGGGCTGACCGGCCGCGGTCCACATTCGAGGCCGCGGCCGCGCAGCCGGACGTCGTACCGCCGCTAGGGTCGGCACCGTCGCCTAGCCGCAGGGAGCCCGGGGTGTCGCAGGTCGCCGAGATCGGCATCTTCGGCGGGTCCGGCTTCTACTCGCTGCTCGACGACGGGTCGACGAGCGAGATGGTCGTCGAGACGCCGTACGGCGACCCGGCCGCTCCCGTGGTGCTCGGCCGGATCGGCGGCCGCGAGGTCGCGTTCCTGCCGCGGCACGGCCGCAGCCACGAGTTCCCGCCGCACCGCATCCCCTACCGCGCCAACATCTGGGCGATGCACCACCTCGGCGTCACGCAGCTGATCGCGCCGTGCGCCGTCGGCTCGCTGCGCCGTGAGATCGCGCCCGGCGACTTCGTCGTCGTCGACCAGCTCGTCGACCGGACGTCGGGTCGCGCGCAGACGCTCTACGACGACCGGGCCGTGCACGTGTCCTTCGCCGACCCCTACTGCCCGCACGGCCGCGCCGCCGCCCTCGGGGTCGCGCGCGCGGCCGGGGTCGACGTGCACGACGGCGGCACGATGGTGGTCGTCGAGGGCCCGCGGTTCTCCACCCGCGCCGAGTCGCAGTGGTACGCCGCCGCCGGCTGGTCGGTGATCAACATGACCGGCCACCCCGAGGCGGTGCTCGCCCGCGAGCTCGGCCTCTGCTACACCGCGCTCGCCCTGGTCACCGACTACGACGCCGGCCCCGCGGGCCTGCCCGACGTGCCGGCCGTGACGATGGACGAGGTGATGCGGGTCTTCGCCGACAACAACGTCCGGCTGCGCGGGCTCCTCGACACGCTGGTGGCCGCTCTCCCGGCGGAGCGCACCTGCCCGTGCGCCGCCGCGCTCGACCAGTCCGGCCACTGACGCGGATGGACCTCACGCTGCCCTTCGGCGTACGCCGGGCCTTCGGCCTGCACCGGCGGCTGATCGCCGCCGGCTGCGCCGCCCTCGCGGTCGCCGGCGTCGTCGAGGTGCTCGCGCCGCGGCCCGCGCCGGTGGTGCAGGTGCTCGCGGCGTCACGCGACCTGATCGCCGGGACCGTGCTGACCGGCGACGACCTGCGGGCCGTCCCGCTGCCGGCGGCGGTCGTCCCGGACGGTGCGCTGCGGCCGGGCGCGGCCGTGCTCGGCCGCTCGGTGGCCGGGCCGGTGCGCCGCGGCGAGCCGCTCACCGACGCGCGGCTGGTCGGGCCGTCGCTGCTCTCCGGCCTGGGCTCGCCGGACGACGTCGTCGCGGTGCCGGTGCGGCTCGCCGACGCGGACGCGGTCCGGCTGGTGCGCGCGGGCGACCGCGTCGACGTCCTCGCCGCGCCGGTCGACTCAGGTGGGCAGCCGGGCGCGGTCGTCGTCGTCGCGACGGGCGCACTGGTCCTCGCGACCCCGGACCAGCCGTCCACCGATGACGGGTCGCTGCTGGTCGTGGCTGTCTCGCCCGCGACGGCCAGGGCTCTCGCCCGCGCGGCGACGACCTCGCGGCTGTCAGTCGCGCTGCGCGGCCACCCGTGAGCTACGCGGTGTGGGGGTGGGGCGGGCCCGGTGACGAGCCGAGGCACGACGACCTCGTCGCCGCTGGTCCGTGGGTGTCGCAGCTGCTCGGCTTCCCGGCGCAGGACCCGGAGACGCCCGCGGCGCTGCGCGAGCTCGCGGCGCCGCGGATCGACGGCGACGTGTTCGGAGAGCTCGGGTCGACCGACCCGGTGGACCGAGCCCGCCACGGCATCGGCCGCAGCTACCGCGACGTCGTACGCGGCATCCGCGGCGATGTGCCGCACCCGCCCGACGTCGTCGTGCGCCCGCGGCGGACGTCGCATCGGTGCTGGAGCGCTGCGCGGAGCAGCGGTGGGCGGTCGTGCCGTTCGGCGGCGGCTCGAGCGTGGTCGGCGGGGTCGAGCCGGCGCTGCCCGACGGCGGCGACCTCCGGGGCGTCGTCTCGCTCGACCTCGGCCGGCTCGGCGGGGTGATGGAGGTCGACGACGTGTCCCGCGCGGCGCGCATCGGCGCCGGCAGCCTCGGGCCGGACCTCGAGCGCGAGCTCGGCGAGACCGGGCACACGATGCGCTTCTACCCGCAGTCGTTCGAGCGCTCGACGCTCGGCGGCTGGATCGCGACCCGCGCGGCCGGGCACTTCGCGACCGGGCCGACGCACATCGACGACCTGGTCGAGTCGGTCACCGCCGTGACGCCCGGTGGCACGTGGTCGTCACGGCGGCTGCCCGCGTCGGGTGCCGGACCGAGTCCGGACCGGCTGCTGCTCGGGTCCGAAGGGACGCTCGGCGTCATCACCGACGCGTGGGTCCGCGTGCAGCGACGGCCGGCTCATCGGGCCGGCGCTGCGGTCGCGTTCGCGACGTGGCGCGACGGCGCGACCGCCGTACGCCGGATCGTGCAGTCCGGTCTGCGCCCCGCCGGCTGCCGGCTGGTCGACGCGACCGAGGCGCGGCTCACCGGAACGCTCGACGACGGCCGGGCCGTCCTGGTCCTCGCCTTCGAGTCGACCGACTACCCGGTCGACGGCGAGCTGGCGCACGCGGTCGAGGCCTGCCGCGACAGCAATGGCGAGGCGCTCGACCGCGACGGCGCCCGCGGCACGAGCGGCAGGTGGCGCGAGACGTTCCTGCGTGCACCGTACCTGCGCGAGACGCTGGTCCTGCTCGGCGTGCTGACCGAGACGTTCGAGACGGCAGTGACGTGGGACCGGTTCGACGCATTCGTCGAGGACGTCCGTGCGGCGACGCTCGACGCGCTGCGGCGGGCCTGCGGCGGGGGCACCGTGACCTGCCGGACGACCCACGCCTACGCCGACGGAGCGGCGCCGTACTTCACCGTGCTCGCCCCTGCGCGCCGTGGCAGCGAGCTGGCCCAGTGGGCGGACGTGAAGGCCGCGGCAGCCGAGGCGATCGCGTCCGGCGGCGGGACGATCACGCATCACCACGCCGTCGGACGGGATCACCGCCCGTGGTACGACGCGCAGCGGCCCGACGCCTTCGCGACGGCCTTCGCCGCCGCGAAGTCGGCGCTCGATCCGGCCGGGATCCTCAATCCGGGAGTGCTCCTCGGCTGAGGTTGTCCCGGCATGCCGGACACGCGACATCTGTCCCCCGTCCCTTCACCCGTTCGGGTACTGCGCTCCCGCAGGTGACGTCCGACACCGATGTCGCGGACTTCGTGCGGAGGGAGCAGCGTGGTCGACGTCACGGCAGCAGTGCTGCGCGAAGCCCGCGGAGCCGGCATCAAGGTCGGCCGCCCGGTCTCGGTGGTCGCCGTCCGGCGGCGGCGGCGGCAGCTCTACGTCCTGGTCGGGCTGGTCACCGCCGGAGTGGCGACCTCGCTCGCCGCGATCGCCACGTCACCGCAGATCGGCTCACCGCTCACCGTCTCGCCGGGTCGTGGCGTCGGCGCGCTGACCGCGCTGATCGTGGCGTTCTGCACCTACTGCCTCGAGAAGGAGGTCCACCTCCGACGGCTGGAGAAGCTGCTCGCCCAGGAGCGCGAGTACTCCGCGGAGGTCACCGGCCGACTGGGCGAGCTCACCTCGCTGCTCGCGGCCGGGCGCGCGGTCAACTCGGAGCTGCACCTGCGCGACGTGCTCGACGCGGTGCTCGGCCAGGCGCTCAAGCTGTTCTCCGGCGCCCGCGGCTCGGTGTCCCTCGTCGAGGGCGTCGACGAGCTGGTCTGCGTGTCCGCCGTCGGCAACGACCGGGCGCTCGGCGCGCGGGTGCGGTTCGGCGACGGCATCGCCGGCCGGGTGGCGCACACCCTGCAGCCGGTGCTGGTCGACGGCCCGGCGTCACCGGAGCGGTTCCCCGGCGTCGTGCCGCGCGGCCGCCCCAACGACAGCGCGATGAGCGTCCCGCTGATCCACCGCGGGCGACTGCTCGGCGTGCTCAACATCACCGCGCCCAGCGGGATGCACTTCGACGACTACGACCTGCGGCTCCTGTGCCTGTTCGCGGAGCACGCCACGAGCGGCATCGTGCACGCCCGCATGCACGACGACGACGCCCGACGGGTCGAGGAGCTGGTCCGGCTCGAGCAGACGAAGACCGACTTCATCACCGGGGTGAGCCACGACCTGCGCACCCCCCTCACGTCGATCGTCGGGTGCACCACCATGGCGCGGCGCTCCGACGTCGCGCCGGACGACCGGGACGAGCTGCTGCGGATCGCGGAGACCCAGGCGCGCCGGCTCGCGGCGATGGTCGAGCGGCTGCTCATCTCCGCCGAGCTCGGCGTGCAGGCGCCCCACGCCGACGTCGTACCCGTCGACCTGGGCGAGCTGGTCGCGTCGGCGGTCGCGCCGCACCGCGGGTCGCTCCGGGTCGTCGTCGTCGACAGCCAGGTGAGGACGGCCGTCGTGCTCGCCGACCAGGCGATGCTCCGCGACGCGCTCAGCCAGCTCGTCGACAACGCCTTGCTGCACGGAGCGACACCGGTGCACATCGCGATCGTCGAGCGCGGAGAACGGCTCGCCATCACGGTGACCGACTCGGGCTTAGGCATCGCCGCCGATGATCGCGAGCGCGTCTTCGAGCGGTTCGTCCGGCTGGACGGCAGCCGCACCCTGCCCGGGATCGGGCTCGGCCTGCCGATCGCTCGGGCGCTGGTCGGCGTGATGGGCGGCCGCGTGCAGGTCGGGGACGCGCCCGCCGACGGCGGGCCATCCGGAGCCTGCTTCACGATCGAGCTCGAGCGGGCGTCCGTGGCGGACGCCGTCGACGACGGCAACCGTCAGCTGAGCCAGCTCATCCCGCACCAGCCGGGTGCCCTCGACGCCGCGGACTCCGACCTCGCCGACGTGCGCCGCGGCGTCGCCTGACCTGCGCCGTCGTCGTACCCGACTCAGTCGCGGTCGTGATGGGGCGGGCGGTCCTCGTTGAGCCGGCGCGCCGCGGCTTCCTCGGCCGACACTTCGTCGTACGTCGGCTCGCCCCAACCCTCGTCGGAGTCGTCCGGCGCGGTCGGCAGCGTCGGCTCAGTCAAGGTCGCCGTGCTCGATGCGGGCGAGACGCTGCGATCGGACCAGCTCGTCGCTGGCGAGCGCCCGGCCGCCGGTGTCGTCCTGGACCAGCGCGGCGAAGATGCCGACCAGGTCGCGCTGCGACACCACTCCGACGACCCGGTCGCCGTCGATGACCGGCAGGTGCCGGATCCAGCGAGAGGCCATCTGCCGAGCCGCCTCGTGCAGGCTGGTCTGCGGGACCACGGTGAGCACGTCGCCGGTCATGATCTCGCTGACCGGCGTCGCGTCGACGTCGCGACCGCGGGCCACCGCCTTCATCACGTCGCGCTCGGTGATGATCCCGACCAGCTTCTCGCCGTCCATCACGAGCAGGGACCCGGTCTGCTGCTTCCACATCGTCTCGGCCGCCGAGCGCAGCGAGTCGCCCGGCGACTCGGTGACGCTCGCGTTGGTCATGACGTCGGCAACCTGCACGGGTGGCTCCTCGATCTCGGCCGGGTCGGCCAGGATACCGAGGAGTCCGGCTCGACTAGAACGAACGATGTCCGGCCACGGCGATGACGACCGAGTCCCAGCTAGAACGAACGATGTCCGGCCACGGCGCTGCGCGCGTGGCCGGACATAGTTCGTTCTAGCGGGCTCGTGCGCCGCGTCAGAGGGGGATATTCGTGTGCTGGCCTCTGAGGGAGGGTGCTGCCTCGATCGCCTCGGCTAC
Organism: uncultured Actinomycetota bacterium; assembly: GCA_963765815.1. GTDB lineage: Bacteria > Actinomycetota > Actinomycetes > BP-191 > BP-191 > DATLNF01. The sequence goes on from CAVXXT010000007.1 coordinate 268,207, forward strand.
CACCCGTCGCGTCATCGCCGGGTCGATGACCGCGTCGATGAGGCCGTGCTCCTGGGACTCGACCAGTCCGCCGACCAGCATCCGGTGCTCCTCGGCGAGCTCGGCGACCAGCGCCTCCTGCTGCTCCGGCGGGACGTCGGCGAGCTTGCGGCGGTGCAGGATCCGCACGGCGGCCGCGGCGCTCATCACGGCGAGCTCGCTGTCCGGCCAGGCGAAGACGGCGGTCGCGCCGAGGGAGCGGGAGTTCATCGCGATGTAGGCGCCGCCGTAGGCCTTGCGCGTGACGACGGTGACCCGCGGCACGACGGACTCGGCGAACGCGTGCAGCAGCTTGGCGCCCCGGCGTACGACGCCCTCCCACTCCTGGTCGAGCCCGGGCAGGTAGCCGGGCACGTCGACGAGGACGACGAGCGGGATGCCGAACGCGTCGCAGAAGCGGACGAACTTCGCCGCCTTCTCCGCGCTGGCGGAGTCGAGGCAGCCGGCGAGGCGCATCGGGTTGTTGGCGACGACACCGACGGTGCGGCCGCCGAGGCGACCGAGGGTGGTGTTGAGGTTCGGCGCCCAGCCGGCGTGCAGCACGACGCCGGTGCCCGGGTCGAGGACGCGCTCGACCAGGGCCTTGACGTCGTACGCGCGGCGGATCGACGCGGGCAGGACGTCGCGCATGTCGGGGTCGGCCTCGACGCCGCGCAGGTCGAGCCGGCCCTGTCCGGCGAGCAGTGCGGTCAACGACCGCGTGGTCACCATCGCCTCGGCTTCGTCGTCGGCGACGACGCTGACGACGCCGCTGCGCCGGCCGTGCGGCTGCGGGCCGCCGAGGTGCTCGGCGGTGACGGACTCGCCGGTGACGGTGCGGATCACGTCGGGGCCGGTGACGAAGATCCGGCCGTCCGGCGCCATGACGACGACGTCGGTGAGAGCGGGGCCGTACGCCGCGCCGCCGGCACACGGGCCGAGCACGACGGAGAGCTGCGGCACGCGGCCCGACGCGCGGACCATCGCGGTGAAGACCCGGCCGACGCCGTCGAGGCCGACGACGCCCTCCTGCAGCCGCGCGCCGCCGGAGTGCCAGACGCCGATGACCGGGACGTTGCGGGACAGCGCCGCGTCGATCGCGCGCACGATGTCGAGGCAGCCGGCCGCGCCGAGCGCGCCGCCCTTGACCGACTGGTCGGTGATGTAGACGACGACCTCGTGGCCGTCGACCTGTCCATCAGCGACCAGGACACCGGTGCCGTCGACGAGGCCCGGCCAGATCGCGACCGTGCCCTCGTCGAGCAGGGAGGCGAGTCTCCCTGTCGGAGAGGTGTCGAGCCCCGGGTCGGCCGTGACGTCGAGCACCGTCACGCGAGCCGCCGCAGAGCGAGCGAGACGTTGTGCCCGCCGAAGCCGAACGAGTTGGACAACGCGAGGTCGATGGAGACGTCGCGGGCGCCCTCGGGCACGACGTCGAGGTCGATCGCCTCGTCGGGCTTGTCGTAGTTGCGCGTCGGGTGGACCCGGCCGTGGTGCACGGACAGCGCCGTGACGACCGCCTCGACGGCGCCGGCGGCGCCGAGCAGGTGGCCGGTCATCGACTTGGTCGCAGACACCGGCACCGACGGTGTGCGGGCGCCGAGCAGCGCGCGGATCGCCTGCGCCTCGGCGACGTCGCCGACCGGCGTGGAGGTCGCGTGCCCGTTGACGTAGCCGACCAGGTCGGCGTCGACGCCGGCGGCAGCGAGTGCGGCGCGCATGGCGCGGACAGCACCCTCACCGGTCGGCTCGGGCGCGGTCATGTGATGCGCGTCGGAGGTCACGCCGGCACCGGCGAGCTCGGCGTAGCACCGAGCGCCGCGAGCGGTTGCGTGGGCTTCGGTCTCGAGGACCAGCAGGCCGGCACCTTCGCCCATCACGAAGCCGTCACGGCCGGCGTCGAACGGTCGGCTGGCAGCCTGCGGGTCGTCGTTGCGCGTGGACAGCGCGCGCATCTGCGCGAATCCGGCGAGCGGCAGCGGGTGGATGCACGCCTCGGCACCGCCGGCGACGACGATGTCGACGGTGCCAGTGCGCAGGAGGTCCAGAGCCAGGGCGATCGCATCGGCACCGCTCGCGCAGGCGCTCACCGGGGTGCGGACCTGGGCCCGCGCACCGAGCTCGAGCGCGACCGTGGCGGCCGGACCGTTGGGCATGAGCATCGGGACGACGTACGGCGACACGCGGCGCGGGCCGCTCTCGCGCAGGATGTCCCACTGGTCGAGCATCGTGATCGCGCCGCCCACGCCGGTGCCGACCACGACGGCGAGCCGCTCCGCGTCGACGGTCGGGGAGCCCGCGTCGGCCCACGCCTCACGCGCGGCGAGCAGCGCGAGCCGCTGGCCGCGGTCGAGGTTGCGCGCCTCGACCCGGTCCAGCCGCTCGGCCGGGTCCGTCTTCACCGTGCCTGCGATGCGCACGGGCATGTCGGCGTACCGCTCATCGGTCAGCAGCGCCACGCCGGACTCGCCGGCGAGCAGCGCACCCCAGGTCGACGACACATCGTCGCCGACCGGGGTGACTGCGCCGAGTCCGGTGATGACGACTCGTGCGGAAGTGCGATCGGTCACGCCGGCACGCCGGCCTTCTTGATGAACGCGACCGCGTCACCAGGGGTCTTCAGCTTGACCAGGTCGGAGTCCGGGATGCGCACGCCGAACTTCTCCTCGGCGGCAAGCGCGATCTCGACCATCGACAGCGAGTCGACGTCGAGGTCGTCGCTGAAGCGGACATCGGGAGTGACGGCGTCCGCGGAGATGCCGGTGATCTCGTTGACGATCTCGGCCAGCCCGGTCAGGTACTCGGCGTCGGTCATGGTGGTTCCTCTCGGTAGTGGTGCAGTGGATGAGCAGTGCGGGAAAGGTGGTGGGCTAGCAGCCCATGGACAGGCCGCCGTCGACGGCGAGCGTCGCGCCGGTGATGTACGACGCCTCGGGCGAGGCGAGGAACGCGACCGCGGCCGCGACCTCGTCGGCGCGGCCCCGGCGCTTCACCGGGATCGCCGCGGCCAGCGCGTCGACCGCTGCGGTCGTGTCGGGTCCCGTCGATGTCGCGACGGCTCCCGCGAGCCCGCCTTCGAGCACACCCGGCGCGACGACGTTGACGGTGATGTTGCGGGCGGCGACCTCGCGAGCCATCGCGCGGGCCATCCCGCCGAGGCCGGCCTTGGCGGCCGAGTAGTTGGCCTGCCCGGCGTTGCCGAGGAGTCCGGCCACCGAGCCGACGAAGACGACGCGGCCGGATCGCTGCCGCAGCATCAGCTTGAGGACGGCTCGCGCGCAGCGGAACGACGCGGAGAGGTTGGCGTCGACGACGAGGTCGAACGACTCGTCGCTCATCATCATCGAGAGCCCGTCGGCCGTCGTGCCGGCGTTGGCCACGAGCACGTCGGGAGTGGCCGGGCAGGCGTCGAGAAGCACCTGGACTGCGCCGCGGTCGGCGAGGTCCGCTTTGACCAGCGACGCGGTGCCACCGCGCTCCTCGACGGCCGCGACCGCCTTCTCGGCACCCGCGAGGTCTGACCGGTAGTGGCAGACGACGTGCGTGCCGGGCGCGGCAAGCGCCGTGGCGATCGCCTGGCCGAGATAGCCGGACGCGCCGGTGACGAGAACGGTTCGGGTGGGCGTGGCGTCCTTCACGGGGCGTTCACGACCTGGGCGGCGTAGGTCAGGCCGGCGCCGAACGCGATCAGCAGGATCGGCTCGCCGGACGGGATCTGCCGCTCCTGCAGCAGCCGGTCCAGCGCGAGCGGCACCGATGCGGCAGACGTGTTGCCCGTGTCGACGACGTTGCGCGACACCTTGTCGTCGGCGATCCGCAGGCTGCGCGCGAGCGAGTCGACGATTCGCAGGTTGGCCTGGTGCGGGACGAACGCCGCCAGCTCGTCGGTGGTGACACCGGCGGCGGCGCAGGCGCGGTGAGCGACGTCGACCATCTGCGAGGTGGCCCAGCGGAAGACGGTCATGCCGTCCATCTCGAGGAAGTGCTCACCGCTGTCGCGTCGTACCGCCTGGATCGCGGTGGCCTGCGCGCCGTCGCTGCCCCACACCACCGGGCCGACGCCGCCACGCTCGTCGGCGGTGAGGACCGCCGCGCCGGCGCCGTCGCCGAAGATGATGCAGGTGCTGCGGTCGGTGTAGTCGATGAAGGGCGAGATCTTCTCGGACCCGGTGACGAGCACGCGACGCGCGCTGCCCGAGCGGATCGCGTCGGCGGCCCAGGACAGCGCGTAGGTGAAGCTCGCGCAGCCGGCGTTGACGTCGCAGGCGCCGGACGCGGCGATGCTCAGCGCATCCGCGATGGTCGCCGCCGCGCCAGGCACCGCGAAGGGCATCGAGCAGGTGGCGGACAGGACGAGGTCGATGTCGGCGGCATCCACGCCGCTGGCGGCCAGTGCTTTCGCGCCGGCCTCGATCGCCATCGTCGCGACCGACTCGTCGTCGGCGGCGATGTGCCGCGTCGCGATGCCGGTGCGCTCGAGGATCCACTGGTCGCTGGTGTCGACCATGGTCTCGAGCTGGGCGTTGGTGAGGGTGCGCGACGGCAGGTAGCTACCGACGCCGGCGAGCCGGGGCAGGGCAGCGGTCACAGGTCGGTCCCTCCGGGGTGCATGCGGGCAAGCGGCTGACCCGGCTTCACCGGGTCGCCGTCCAGGGCGAGCCACTCGACGAGGACGCCGCCGTGCGGGGAGACGACGTCGACGACGCCGGAGCGGGCCTCGATGTGCCCGACGCGCGCGCCCGGCGCGACCGAGTCGAGCGCATCGGCCGTCGACGTGAAGGTGCCGCCGGACGGGGCGACGACGACCCGCCACGACGGCGCGTGCGCCGGCGTGGCGGCCTGGTGCTTCTCGAGCAGCGCTCGGGCGGCCTCGAGGTCGTCCGGGCTGCGCAGCTTGAGCGTCTCGACGCCGGGCAGCGCCCGTCGTACCAGAGCACTCAGCGTGCCGGCCGGGGGCAGCTCGACGACGGCGGTGATGTCGGCGGCGGCGAGGGTGTCGAGACAGGCGTCCCAGCGGACCGGCGACGAGACCTGCTCGACCAGCCGGCGGAGCAGCTCGCGGCCGTCGGAGACCACGGCGCCGTCAGCGTTGGACACGACGCGGGTGCGCGGGTCGAGCACCGGCGCGGCCGCCGCGACGTCGGCCAGGTGCTTGCGCGCCGAGCTCATGAACGCGGTGTGGAACGCACCCGCGACCTCGAGCGGCATGACGCGGGCGACGCCGTCGAGCGCGGCCGGCAGCGTGGCGAGCCGGGCCAGCTCGCCGGCGGCGACGATCTGCCCGCCGCCGTTGCGGTTGGCGGCGGTGAGCCCGGCCGCCTCGATCGCGGCGAGGACGACGTCCGCGTCACCGCCGAGCACCGCGGACATGCCGGTCGGCTCGACCGCGGCGGCCTCGGCCATCGCCTCGCCGCGCTCGCGGACGAGGGTGAGCGCGGCCTCGTCGCTCAGCGCGCCGGACAGGGCGGCGACGGCGAGCTCGCCGACGCTGTGCCCGGCGAGCAGCCGGATGGCGGCGGGGTTGCCGTCGACCAGCTGGTGGCCGACGGCGAGCGCGGTCGCGACGAGAAGAGGCTGGCACGCGGCGGTGTCGCGGATCTGGTCCGCGGTGCCGGTGGTGCCGAGCGCGATGAGGTCGCGGCCGACGACGGCGGAGTACCACCGCAGCCGAGCGCGGATGTCCGGGTGGTCGAGCCAGGGCTCGAGGAAGCCGGGGGTCTGGGCGCCCTGACCGGGCGAGAGGAGTGCGAGCACCTGATCAGCCTGTCGGCGCGAGCCGCCCGCGACCACGGGCGACACCTCCGAAGAATGCCGGGGAGCGTTGGAGGGTTCCTACAAGTAACCGTCTGGACGGTCGAGGGGTCCCGGCTACGCGGAGCCCAGCCGACCGAGGGTCAGCGCGACCTGCAGGACGTACGACGCGCGCGCGTCGAGCGGGTCGTATCCGGTGATCTGGGCCACCTTGCGCAGTCGATACCGGACGGTGTTGGCGTGCAGGAAGGTCGCCCGCGCGGTGGCCTCGACCGACCGTCCCTCGGCGAGGTAGCGGCACACCGTCGCCAGCGCCGTCGGGTCGGCGGCGAGGGCGACCGGCACCCGCTCGACCAGCGCTGCGCGCGCGTCCTCGTCGCCGTCGAGAGCGCGCTCCGGGAGCAGCTCGTCGGCGTACGCCGGGGTCGGCGCATCGAGCCAGGCGGACGCCACGCGGAGCCCGGACAGCGCGGCGCGGGCCGAGTCGACGACCTCCGCTAGCGCGTCGACGGTCGGCCCGACCACCACCTGGCCGGGCGCGAACAGCTCCGCCAGCTCGGGCCCGAGCGCCGGCTCGGGGTCGGCCGCGAGCAGCACGACGAGCCGGTCGCCGTGCAGTCCCGCGAGCGACTCCAGCCCCGCCGTACGGCAGCGGTGCTCCACCTCGTCGAGCACCAGCTCCGCCTCGCCTGCTGGGGCGGTGCCCACCGCGACGACGAGACGGCCGCTCGGCTGCCAGGCGAGAGCGGCCGCGCGAGCCTCCAGTGCCTCGGCGGAGTCGCCGCGCACCAGCGCTTCGACGAGCAGCGCGCGCGACCGCGCGTGCCAGGCCCCGCGCTCCTCCGCCGCCGAGGCGTAGACCTGCGCGGCCGCGAAGGCGATCTCCCGGGAGAAGCGCAGCACCCCCTCGCGCAACGCGGCCTCCTCCCCCGCCGCCGCGAGCCCGGGCACCGCCTCCTCGACCACGTCGACCATGACGCGGACCAGCTGCACCGTCTGCTGCAGCGACACGACCCGGGCCAGTGCGCGCGGGGCGACGCCGAAGACCGGTCGGGCGACCTCGTCCTCCGGCGCCTGCTGCCACTTCACGAACGCGCCGATCGCGGTCTGAGCCACCAGGCCGACCCACGAGCGGTGCTCGGGAGAGAGCTCGCGAAACCACTCCAGCTCGTCGCTCATGCGCGCCACGGCGGCCGTCGCGAGCGTGCCCGCGGCGCGCTCCATCCGCTTCGTGCTGGCCGCGGTGCCTTTGGGCGTGGTCACGGTGTCTTTGTACAGGTTCCCCAAAGGAGTCACGAGGCCATGCCTGCGCAGGTCAGCCCGCGTTGTACGTCGAAACGATCGCTGTACACCGGACCGCCCAGCCCAGGAGCCCACGTGCGCACCACCGCTCATCGCCTCGCGCTCGGCGTCACCGCCGCGCTGGTCCTCGCCACGGCCGTGTCCGCCTCGGCCGACCCGGGCAAGGACAACGGCAAGCACAAGGGCAAGGACAAGAAGACGACGCCCGTGCCGGCGCAGGACTTCTGCTCGGGTGGCGGCGATGCGCGACCGCTGTCGCTGACCGTCGACGGCCACCCGACCACCGGGCTCTACGCCGTACCCAAGGGCAAGGCTCGCGGGCTCGTGGTCTTCACCCACGGCTACGGCCACACCGCCGAGTCGTGGCGCCGGCACCTCGTCAACACCGCGGCCCGCAACGGCGTCATCGCGGTCGCCATGAACTACCACGGCGAGGTGATCTCCCCGGCGCAGAAGGACGAGCCGCGCCCCACGTCACGCGGCTGGCAGGTGGCCGAGGGCGCCATGGACTCCAACGCGGCCGCGCAGCTGATCGAGCGGCGCTGCTCCGGGCTGCAGACCATCGTGCTGTACGGCGTGAGCATGGGCGGCAACACCGCCGGGCTCGCCCTCGCGGCGAAGCCGACCCGCGCCAACGGCGCGCCGCTCTACGACTACTGGTTCCAGATGGAGGGCGCGAGCAACGTCGTCGAGACCTACTTCGGCGCGCGAGGCCTGCAGGCGTCGGACAACTCCACCGCCGTCAACGCGGTCGAGGACATCGAGCGGGAGATGGGCGGGACGTTCGAGGAGAAGAGCGACGTCTACCTCGACCACACGGTCGTGAACCGCATCGGCGACATCGCCGCCTCGGGCGTCAAGGCGGCGATCCTCATGCACGGCGTCGGCGACGGACTGGTGCCCTACGACCAAGGCCGCGAGCTGCGCCTGCGGCTGCACGAGATCGGCGTCCCCGCCGAGTTCCACACGTTCGGCACGCGGGGCGACTCGTCGGAGCCCGGTACGACGCTCGACGGCTACCTCCCTAACCCGACCGGCCTCTACACGTCGCCGTTCGCCGGGCACGCGTCGGAGGCGAGCGAGACGCACATCCAGAACATCGCGGGCTTCAAGCGGCTGGCCGAGCTGTTCTCCGGCCGCCTGCCGCAGTGCGCGGAGTACCTCGTCGACGGCACGACGGGCAACACCGTCCTGGCGGAGCTCGGCGACTGCTGACCCCCGCCCCGACTTCACCCACTCCGCCTACGCCCTGAGCAGGATTCGTCCGCTCAGCAGGTAGGTGGAGTGGGTGAAGTGGAGTTGTGCGTTGGCCTAGCGGGCGGCGTATCGGGCGGCGGCTTCTCGAAGTCCGGGACCGAGCGGCAGTCCCTTGCGCCGCAGCGCGTCGGCGTACCCGCCGGTGGACGCAGGGTCGAGGAAGCGCGCGTCGATGTCCTGCTGCGAGCGCGGCATCCAGGCGCGCGGCGCGGCCGGCGGCACGGCATCGGACTGCTCGCCGGGGTCGCTGCCGCGCAGCACCATCAGCGCGGTCGCGACGCCGCGCTCGACGCCGTCCGACGGGCGATTGGTGACCTGCCCGTCGACGACCATCTCGGTCGAGCCGCCGCCGTCGAGGTTGAGCGCGGTGCGCGCGCCGAGCTCGAGGAAGACATTGGCGAACTGCCGCAGCGTCATGCCCGCGCTGTAGCCGGGCTGGCGGCCGTCGACGACGACCAGGAACAGCTTGCCCGGCGCGTAGCCGACCCCGGTGCGCGGGTTGGGGCCGAAGAACGCGCCGGAGCCGTCGACGCTCGGCATGACGACGCCCTCCTCGATCAGCGTGGGGTTGCCGCCGGTGACGTCGTACACGCCAGGCCAGCCGGTGAGACCCCAGCGGTGCGTGATGCTCTGGCCGGGCACGAGGGTGCTGATGAACGCTTCCTTCGAGCCGCCGATGACGGCCGAGAGGACGTCGCCGGGGGCGTCGGGCAGCGGGTTGCCGTCGCACTGCACGGTCTCGACGACGTGGTGCTGTACGACGTCGCCGAGTGAGTCGAGCTGCGGCCGGTCGGTGAAGGGGTAGCGCGCGGAGCAGCCGTTGCCGGCCGGGCCTTCGAGGTTGGCGCCCTCCTCCGTGTACTCGACGAGGTCGTCGAAGCCCGGGGCGCCGGAGTTGACGCGTTTGATGTCGGTGCGGATGCCGGTGTTGATCTCGGCGGTGATCACCGGCTTGGGGAAGCCGGCGTACGCCGCGGTCTCGTCGCGGCTCACCGCGAACGCGCGGCCCGCCGTCTGCTCGCTCTGCAGCAGCCGGCCGTCCTCGGCGTACAGGTGCACCGGCCGACCGGACGACAGCGCGAAGTCGCCGTTGACCGCGACGAGCGCGTGGTGGCGTCGCGCCATCGACGACGTCGTCTCGAGGCCGGGCAGCATGTCGTCGGCGAGTGCGGTGTCGATCGTCGTCGGACCGGTGAGGTCGACCGTGACGATCTGGATCGTCTGCGGGCCGGCCGGCTCGAAGATCGAGCGGAAGGTCACGCCGGGCGCGAGCGGCTCCTCGAAGGAGCGGGTCACGCCGTCGACCGGCGCGGTCGTGTACGCCGCCCACCGGCTCGCCGAGAAGCTGCGCTGGTAGACCTTGCCGTCGGTGCCCAGGACGAAGACCACGCGGTGGCCAGGGCCCCACGTGGTCGGCGCCGCGCCCGAGCCGATGATGCCGCCGAGGTTGAGCCAGTTGGACAGGACGCCGTTGCGCAGCGTGCGGTGGTAGAGCCCGCCGTCGGTGCCTCGGACGTAGAGGTCGACGAGGCCGTCGGTGTGCGACGTCGCCGCGGGTGAGCTGGTCGCGGTTCCGCCGACCTTCGCGAACGGCTGCCAGCCGACGCCGTCGTGCGCCTTCATCCAGATCGCGTCGTCGCCGCCGCTGCGGACGAACACCACGAGCTTGTCCGCACCGGTGCGGGCCGCGGCCGGCGGGGACGTGAGCTCGCCGCCGAGGTCGGTCCAGTCCGCCGTCCAGCGGCCGTCACGGAAGCTGCGCTGGCGCAGGGTGCTGTCGGCGAAGCGGGCGAACAGCTCGAGGCGGCCCTTGCCGACCGCGACGACCGAGGGCTCGCCGAGGATCGCGCCGCCGAGGCTGCTCCAGCCCGACCACTTGCCGCCCTCGAAGCGCTTGGTCCAGACGGCGCCGTCGCCGCCGCGGGCGAAGACGTAGAGCTTGCCAAGCTCCGTCGACGCGGCGGTCGGGCCGGAGCTGAGGTTGCCGCCGTGGCTCGGCGCCCGCGTCCAGCCCCGGCCGGCGACGTAGGTGACCTGCTCGAGGGTGTTGTTCACACCCTGCGCGAAGACGTCGACTCGCCCGACCGCCCAGGAGACGCTCGCCAGCGGCGACGGCGCCTTGATCGCGGTGGGCGACGGCGCCTGCGTCGCGGCCGGGGTGAAGCGGTCGGCGTACGACGGGGGGGCCGTGCTTGTCGCGGGCGGGCTCGTCGGAGCGAGCAGCGTCACGGCGAGAAGAGCGGTGCCGGCGGCGAGGCCGGGGCGGAACGGGCGCATGCAGGAGCCTCTGGTTGTGGGTGTGAGTGGGGGCGCGGTTCGTTACTACCGGGCCTCCTCCACCCTAGGCGAGTCACGCGGGGGTGCGGGTTGCGTGGCCATCGGCGTACGGTCGCGGCACCTACCGGAAGGGGACACCCGTGAAGTTCATCCAGGTCATCGAGTTCGACTCGGACAAGATCGACGAGATGCGCACGCTCGGTGACGAGTGGGAGGCCGCTGCCGCTGCCAGCAGCAAGGCCGTCCAGCGGACCATGTGCGAGGACCGCGACCGGCCCGGGCACTACGTGAACATCGTCGTCTTCGACTCCTACGAGGACGCGATGGAGAACTCCAACCACCCGACCACGCAGGAGTTCTCGCAGAAGATGATGGGCCTCGCCTCCGGGCCGCCGAAGTTCTACAACCTCAACGTGCTCGAGGAGAAGTAGCCGATCTCGCTGCTTCGCCAGACCGCTCCTTTCGACTCTGCGACCACTTTCGGGAACCCAAGCTGGTCGCAGGGTCGAAAAGATGCGGCGTACGTCGTGGGAGGCTGTCCCCCGCGCCTCCGTAGCTCAGGGGATAGAGCATCGGTTTCCTAAACCGTGTGCCGCAGGTTCGAATCCTGCCGGGGGCACTCCTGCCGCGACCTGACGCGAACTGCGCGGCGATCTCGACGGTCCGCGTGCTCAGCCAGTCGCACAGTTCGGGATGGGCGTCACGACGAAGACGATTCCATCGGTTCGGGGCGCTGACCAAGGTGTCGCAGCCCGTGCCGGATGAGCTCGCCGGCGTGTCCGTCAGAGGCGTCGACGGCCGGAACGAGCGCCTCCAGGCCGGCGACGAGCGCGGCAAGGGGGACGCCGCGCGCGCCGAGCAGCTCGGCGAGCCAGTCGAGGAAATCGGTGAGGACCGTCGCGTCGTCGACGAGCCGGGCGGCCGCGACGAAACGCACGATGGACAGGAGGTCTTCTCGGGTCCGCTCGAGCTGCTCGGGGGAGAAGCCGCGCATGTACGGATGAGAGCCCATCATCGACTCGAAGGCGACATCAGCCAGCGCCGGGCCGTCCAACTCGAGCTGAACGGCGACGAGCTCGCTGACGGGGGAGTGTGCGGGTGGCCGCGGTCGGTCCGCCCAGTCCCGCAAGGTGCCGAGCGCCCCGCTGAGGTCTGACGCCCAGGCGTCCGCGCCGAGCCGTAGCGCCCGAGACTCGCTGGTCAGGGCTCGTCCACCGGCGATCACGGGGACGCCAGTGCGATGGGCGGCGTCGGCGAGCCTGGCCACACCGCCGAAGAACAACGGCAGGTTGCAGCTCACGATCAGCGCGTCGGGGCGATCACGGGTCAGGAGACGGGCGAGGTGCTCGACCGGTGTGGACGCGCCGAGGAACGTCACTCGGTATCCGTGGGACCGCAGGATCTCGGCGAACATCTGGGACGGCAGGGAGTGCCAGTCGCCTTCCGCGCAGGCGACCACGACAGCACCGGCCTGCCGGATTCGGTGGCAGTGTTCGCGACGGCGTCCAGAGCGCGTTGGGTCACGCCGCTGACGACGTGCTCGTCTGCGACGGTCCACGCGTTGCGGAGCCAGCGTTGACCGGATTCCCGTTGCGCGGCGGCGAGGACGTCCACGATCACCGTCTCGGCTGTCGCGCCCCGGTCGAGAAGGTCAAGGGCCAGACGGACTGCAGCGGGCCCTTCACTGCGGATGGCGAGATCGAGGAAGGGCTCGACCGAGTCGTCGATGACGGCGGGCGCGGTCATCGGGCGATGACCTGATAACGGCGGAACGTGCGGGGGCGGGCGCGGTCAGGGCCACCCGGGATCCGGGCATGGGAGCAGCGGTGGTCGGCCGAGCCCATGTATGCGGTGAAGGACTCCTGGCTGTCCCACCACGACACCATCACCAGCGCGGTCGGATCGCTCTGATCGGTCCAGACCTGAAGTCCTTGGAACCCAGGCCAGCTGTCGACCGCCCCAAGTCGCTGCCCGAATGCGGCGATCAGCGCGGCACGACCAGCCTCTGGTACAGACAGGTCGCTGACGGCGACGAACGAGGTCGACACGACCGTCTCGGTCGCGACTGCCAGCGTCACGTGTAGTCCTCCTCGGTCGCGTGCGTCCAACGGTTCCGGCCTGATTCCTTGGCGCGGTAGAGCGCACGGTCGGCGGCTCGCAGTGCCGCGGCCGGGTCGGGTCGGGCAGGTGCGATGCCGGCCGAGAACGTGACAAGGTGCGGCCGGGTCGCCTCCCAGGCCGATCGGAGGCGGTCGAGGAAGGGGTCGGGCTGGCCGTCACCGGCGAGCAGGACGACGAACTCCTCCCCGCCGTAGCGGCCGGCGTGGTCCCTGGCTCGCAAGGTGGCGGCCAGGGCGCGGCCGAGCGTCGCGAGGACCCGGTCTCCCTCGGGGTGCCCGAGCGTGTCGTTGACGACCTTGAAGTGGTCGAGGTCGACCATGATCACCGTGTCCTCCGGCGAGAGCCGGGCGAGGAGGCGGTCGAGCATGCGACGGTTGGCCAGACCGGTCAGCGCGTCGACCGAGGCGTCTTCGGCGAGGCGGACCGTCTTGTCCGCCAGCTCCAGTGCCCGCTGGGCATCGAGCATGAACGAGGGCAGATGGCGTTCGAGCAGCATCCTGGCGACGCTGAAAGCAGGCGCCGTCGGCAAGAGGGGCTCTCCCTGACCGAAGGCGACGTCTATCGGCAGCGCATCACCGGTTGGGCGGCGGGCCGGCACCAACGTGCCGCCCAGGTCAGCGATCAAGCGGGCGGCGGCAGCAGCCGCGTCAGCGGGCGTCTGGATCCACAGCAGTGCGCGGGTCGCGTCCACGAGGACGTCGCGCTCAGCGCTGCCGACGAGATCGGCCGGTGCGCCGTCCGAACCTTCCCCGCTGGCGACATCCGCGCCCGGGTCACCGTTCGGGGCGACAACGGCAACTCGGCTCCGCCGGGCGCTCGGGATCGCTGCTGCCGCCGACGAGAGGGGTAGCGGACGGTCGTCGCGGAGGGCTTCAACAGCCGGCGTGAGGGCACCGATCCGCGTGGTCATGTGAGCACGATCGCCGTCGCCCGGATCACCCACCAGAGTCAGAGTGCCCAGGCGTCGTAGGACCAAAGGCCCGATCCGGTCGTCGTCCCGACGCGAACTGCGCGGCGTACGTGGCGCTGCGCGTGCTCAGCCGGTCGCGCAGTTCGGGAAGAGTCAGCTCGGGATGAGGCCCGCGACGAGGGCGCGGACTTCTGCCGGAGTGAACGACATCGTGGCGTCGCCGACGGGGAGCTCGACGATGCGGTACGCCGGGTTGTCCGTCGGCATGCTGCGCTGCCAGGTCCAGACCTGCTGCTCCCCGGCGATCCGCAGCACCGTCTCGCGAAACGCGTCGGCGGTCGTCCGCAGGTGAAGGTGCAGCATCGGCACGTGCGGCGGGTCGGGCACGACGTGCACGCCGTCGAGGTCCGACAGCGCCGCGGCGATCGCGGTCGCCTGCGACATGTACTCGGCCATCCGCGGCAGGCGCAGCCGCAGCGCTGCCAGCGCCGACGCGGCGTACGGCCAGAGCGCGAAGAGCGTCCCGCCGTGCCGGCTGCGCCACTCACGCGCCTCGGCGATCACGTCCTCGGGCCCGGCGAGACAGCAGCCGGTGATGCCGCCAAGGCCCTTGTAGAAGGAGACGTACGCCGTGTCGAACAGCGCGGCGATCTCGGACAGCGGCCGCTGGTAGAACGGTCCGCACTCCCAGATCCGCGCGCCGTCGAGGTGCACTGCGGCGCCACGTTCGCGGGCCCACTCCACCTGCGCCACGAGCTCGTCCCACGTCGGCAGCACCCCGCCGATCTCCCGCTGCGGCAGCTCGACCACCAGGGCGGCCAGCGGCTCGGCGACCAACCTCAGGGCCTCGACGGTCAGCGGCTCGCGCGGGTCGCCGACCGGACGGCCGACGAAGCCGTGCAGCCGCTGGTAGGCCTTGCCCTCGTGCAGCTCGAGGTGACACGTCGGGTGGAACGCGACGGTACGACGGCCGCGCGCGTCGGCATGGATCCGCAGCGCGATCTGCTGCGCCATCGTCCCGCTCGGCATGAAGACCGCTGCCGGCTTGCCGAGCAGCGCGGCGACTTCGTGCTCGAGGTCGGTGACGACGCCGCCGGCGCCGTACACGTCGGGCTCGATGACGTCCGGCAGCTCGGCGAGCAGCGCCGACGTCGAGCGGTCGCCGTGCCCGCGCAGCCAGCGGGTGCACGCGCGCCTCAGGTGGTGCTCTCGCTCGGTGTCGTCGATCATCCTAGAAACGTAGCCCCGCGCTAACGTCCGGTCCGTGGCCGACCTCGACGCACTGCGCTCCGACCTCGCCGACGAGCTCGCCGACCTCGATGCGGTCGTCGCGGATCTCGACGACGAGCGATGGCTGACGCGTACGCCGGCCGAGGGCTGGGACGTCCGCGACTCGATCGCGCACCTCGCGGGGTCCAACGCGGCGGCGGTGCTCGCGGTGAGCCGGCCCGAGGAATTCGCGGCGCGACTGCCCGGCGTCGCGGCCGACCCGGACGGCTTCATCCAGGGCGACATCGATCGTGGTAGGGCCCGGTCGCCGGGCGAGGTGCTGCAGTGGTGGCGCGACGGCCGCGCGGTGATGCTCGACACCTTCGCCGGGCTCGACCCGGCGCAGCGGATCCCGTGGTTCGGACCGCCGATGGGGCCGGCCAGCTTCGTCACCGCGCGGCTGATGGAGACGTGGGCGCACGGCCAGGACGTCGTCGACGCCCTCGGCGTACGACGGCCACCGACGGCGCGGCTGCGGCACGTCGCCGACATCGGCGTGCGGACCCGCGGCTTCTCCTACGTGCTGCGCGGACGCAGCGCGCCCGACGTTCCGGTGCGGGTCGAGCTCACCGCGCCGGACGGCGAGGTGTGGAAGTGGGGGCCGGCGGACGCGGCCGACCGGGTCGAGGCGAGCGCCCTCGACTTCTGCCTGCTCGTCACCCAGCGCCGGCATCGCGGCGACGTCGACGTGCGCGCGACAGGGGACGCCGCGAGTGCGTGGCTGGAGATCGCGCAGGCCTTCGCCGGCCTCCCCGGCCCCGGCCGCCCGCCCCTTTCCTGATGCCGTGATCTTGTGCTCAATCCACAGGAAACGCGCCTGTGGATTGAGCACAAGATCACGACCTAAGGGGTGGGGAGGAGGCGGAGCTCGTCGCCGACCGAGATCCGACCGGGGCGTACGACGTCGGCGTACACGCCGAGGCGCTTGTCGGTGAGCACCCCTGTCGTGGCGAGGATGTCCGGGTCGGCGACCAGGCCGGGCTGGGCCGCCGACGTCATGACGCAGCGGATCGTCCGCGCCCGCACCACCAGCTCCACGTCGCCGATCCCCAGCGCGCAGTCGAGCCAGCCGTCCTCGACCAGCCCGAACCCGTCGACCTCGACGACGACATTGGCGCGGAACCGCCGCGGCGACCACTCGCCGCCGGGGTGCTGCCGGGCCATCAGCCGCAGGGTCGCGTCGGTGAGCAGGTGCAGCGCGCTGTCGTCCATGAACGGGTCGTGCGACGGCCGCACCATCGACGCCGCCACCACGACGACCGGGCGGCCGAGCCACTCGGTCATCGCGACGTCGAGCGCCGGGTCGTCGACCGCGTGTGTCTCGCCGGTCGGCAGGTCGACCAGCAGCGCGCCATCGGCGTAGCGCGCGCTCGCCAGCAGCAGTCGCGGCTCGCGCTTCGCGGTCATCACCCGGCCGGTGAGACCGTCGCGCACGCCGTGCATGCGATCCCCGGCCAGCCCGTGCGCGCCGACCTCCGACGTCGCGAGCGACTCCCCCTGCAACGACTTCACCGGGTGCCGCCAGAGCGCGCCGATGCGGCCCACCACGCTGCCGCTCATGCGCCGATCCTGCACTAGCCTTCCGCGCATGGCCGAGCACATCGTCATCGACCGCCAATACCGCGGCCCGCAGAAGTCCGGCAACGGCGGCTTCTCGGCCGGCCTGCTGGCCGAGGCGTACGGCGCGCCGGCCGAGGTGACGCTGCGGATGCCGCCGCCGCTCGACCGGCCGCTCGACGTCCTGCGCACCGACGACGTGGTGGTGCTGCGCGACGGCGACGCTGTGGTCGCCGAGGCGCGACCGGCGCCGTCGATGGCCGACCTCGTCCCGCCTCGGGTCGTGACGGTGGACGAGGCGGCAGCGGCCAGTGCGTCGTACGCCGGACTCGACGCGCACCTGTTCCCGGAGTGCTTCGCGTGCGGTCCGGCAAGAGCCGAGGGCGACGGGCTTCGGGTGTTCCCAGGACCGGCCGGCGACGGGCTGCTCGCGGCGGTGTGGCGGCCGGACAGGTCCGTCGCGGGTGACGACGGCGCGGTGCGCTCGGCGGCGGTGTGGGCGGCGCTGGACTGCCCGAGCGGCTGGGCCGGCGAGCTCAGCGCGGCGCGGCCCGCGGTGCTCGGGCGGCTCGCCGTCGATCAGCGCCGCGCCGTCGAGGTGGGCGAGTCGCTGGTCGTGCTCGGCTGGCCGCTCGAGGATCAGCCGAAGAAGTTCCTCGCTGCGTCGGCGCTGGTCGATCCGGACGGGGCGGTCGTCGCGGTGGCGAAGGCGACGTGGGTGCGGATCGACGCGACGAAATGGACGGCGCAGACCTAGGGAGTCGGGTCCTCCGCGTCGTACCTCGCGAAGCGCGGGACGAGACCGGCGAGCAGCGCGACTCCCGCGACGCAGGCGAGGCCGCCGGAGACCACGGAGAACTGCGGCGACACGAGTGAGGCCATCGCGCCGGCCTCCAGGTCGCCGAGGCGCGGGCCGCCGGCGACCACGACGATGAAGACGCCGTTGAGCCGGCCCTGCATCGAGTCAGGTGTGGCGGCCTGCAGGATCGTGGTGCGGAAGACGGCGCTGACCATGTCGGCGGCACCCGCGGCGGCGAGCAGGACGCACGCGAGCCACAGCGCTGTCGTCAGGCCGAAGCCGGTGATCGCCAGCCCCCACGCGGCGACGGAGATCAGCACCGCGAGGCCCTGCCGGCGGATCCGGCTGAACCAGCCGCCGCAGAGCGCGCCGATGACCGCGCCGATGGCCGGGGCGGCGTACAGCAGCCCGGTCACCGACGAGCCGCCGCCGAAGCGCGTCGCGGCGAGGGCGGGGAAGAGCGCGCGCGGCATGCCGAAGACCATCGCGTTGATGTCGACGAGGAACGTCATCATCAGCACCTGCCGTGACCGCAGGTAGCGCAGACCCTCGACGACCGACGCGAGCCCGGCTTTGGTGCCGCCACCCTCGGGCGGCATCGGCGGCAGCGCGACGATCGCGGTGATGGCGAAGACGAACGACACCGCGTCGATCGCGTAGACCGACGTGTAGCCGATCGAGCCGACCAGCACACCGGCGAGCAGCGGGCCGATCACCATGCCGGAGTTCCACAGCACCTGGCTCAGCGCACCCGCGGCCGGCAGCTGCTCGGGCGGCAGGAGGCGCGGCGTGACCGCGCGTCGCGCCGGCGAGTTGAGTGCGAAGAACCCGTTGACGCTGGCCATCAGCAGGTAGAGCACCCACACCCGGTTGAGGCCTGCCGCGGCCTGCATCGCCAGCAGCACGCTCGAGCCGGCCAGCCCGAGCTGGGTGCGCAGCAGGAGCCTGCGTCGGTCGTTGGCGTCCGCGATCGCGCCGCCGAAGAGCCCCAGCCCGACCAGCGGCACGAGCGCGAACAGCCCGAGCAGCCCGACCGCGAACGACGAGTGGGTGATGTCGTAGACCTGCAGCGCGATCGCGACGCTGGTCATCTGGCTGCCGACGAACGACACCGCCTCGCCCCACCAGAGCCTGCGGTACGCCGGGTTGTCGCGCAGCGGCGAGACGTCGAGCGCGACGGCGGTCACCACCCGTCGCGCGCGACCACGCCGGCGTACGCCGCCTTCCGGGAGGAGCTCCTCCTCGGACTCGCCCAGGGTCATGGAGAGAGTCGCTCGAGGCGCCAACCCCCGCGGGCGCGGCGGTAGCGCAGCCGGTCGTGCAGCCGCGCCGACCCGCCCTGCCAGAACTCCACCGTCTCCGGCACGACCCGGATGCCGCCCCAGTGCGGCGGACGCGGGATGACCTCGCGGCCGGCGTACCGCTCGGTCACGACGGCGACGCGGTCCTCGAGGTCCTCGCGGCCGGCCAGCACCGAGCTCTGCTCGGAGGCCCACGCGGCGATCTGCGCCTCACGCGGGCGGGCCGCGAAGATCGCATCCGACTCCGGGCGCGCGGTGCGTCCGGCGGTGCCGACGACGCAGACCTGGCGCTCGAGCTCACGCCAGTAGAAGGTCAGCGCAGCGTGTGGGTTGGCCGCGACCTCGCCGCCCTTGCGGCTGCGGTAGTTGGTGGCGAAGACGAAGCCCTTGGCGTCGACGCCCTTGAGCAGCACCGTGCGGGCCGAGACGACCCCGTCGGCGTCGGCCGTGGCGACCGTCATGGCGTTGGGATCGGGTACGCCGGTGGCCACCGCGTCGGCGAACCAGAGGTCGAACTGGACCAGCGGGTCGGGGTCGGCGAGCGCCTCGTCGAGGCGCTGCAGGCCGTACTCCCGGCGGATCGAGGTCAGGTCGCGGGGCGGGCGAGGCACGCGGGTCATCATGCCGCGTCGCCCGGTGAGAGGATGACGGCGCGCACCCGCGGACCAGCCCGAGGCCGCCCACCAGGCGGCACGGCGAGGAGAGGCAGCAGATGACCGAGGTCAAGGCCGGGCTCGAAGGCGTCGTCGCCTTCGAGTCGGAGATCGCCGAGCCGGACCGCGAGGGCGGCGCGCTGCGCTACCGCGGCGTCGACATCGAGGACCTGGTCGGGGTGAAGCCCTACGAGCAGGTGTGGGGGCTGCTCGTCGACGGGGCCTTCACGCCCGGCCTGCCGCCGGCCGAGCCGTGCCCGCTGCCGCTGCGCTCCGGCGACGCGCGGGTCGACGTGCAGGCCGCGCTGGCCGAGCTCACCCCGCTGTGGGGGCTCGGGCAGCTCATCGACATCACCGAGGAGCAGGCCCGCCAGGACCTCGCCCGCGCGTCCGTCGTCGCGATGAGCTTCGTCGCGCAGTCGGCCCGCGGCGAGCGGCTGTCGCCGGTGCCGCAGTCGGAGATCGACAAGGCGAAGAGCATCCCTGAGCGGTTCCTCATCCGCTGGCGGGGCGAGGCCGACCCGGCGCACGTCAAGGCGATCGACGCCTACTGGATCTCTGCAGCCGAGCACGGGATGAACGCGTCGACGTTCACCGCGCGCGTCGTGGCGGCGACCGGCGCCGACGTCGGCGCCTGCCTGTCGGCGGCGGTCGGCGCGCTGTCCGGCCCGCTGCACGGCGGCGCGCCGGCTCGCGTGCTCGCGATGCTCGACGACGTCGAGAAGGAGGGCGACGCGACGGCGTACGTCCGCAAGGTCCTCGACCGCGGCGAGCGGCTGATGGGCTTCGGCCACCGCGTCTACCGCGCGGAGGACCCGCGCGCCCGCGTGCTGCGGCGTACGTCGAAGGAGCTCGGCTCGCCGCGCTACGAGGTCGCCGAGGCGCTGGAGAAGGCCGCGCTCGCGGAGCTCGCCGAGCGCAAGCCGGACCGGGTGCTGCAGACCAACGTCGAGTTCTGGTCGGCCGTCGTGCTCGACCACGCCGAGGTGCCGGCCGCGCTCTTCACGTCGATGTTCACCTGCGCGCGCACGGCCGGCTGGTCGGCGCACATCCTCGAGCAGAAGCGGCTCAACAAGCTGATCCGCCCGAGCGCGAAGTACGTCGGCCCCGGGCCGCGTCCGGTCTCGGCGGTCGGCTGACGCGATGGGTGTGCCTGACATCACCATCCCGGACTCGCTCAAGCCGAGCGACGGTCGCTTCGGCTCCGGTCCGTCGAAGGTGCGGCCCGAGGCGGTCGCCGCGCTGGCCGCCGCCGCGCCGACGTACCTCGGGACGTCGCACCGGCAGCCGCGGGTGCGCGACGTGGTCGGCCGGGTGCGGTCCGGTCTGTCCGACCTCTTCTCGCTGCCGGACGGCTACGAGGTGCTGCTCGGCAACGGCGGCGCGACCGGCTTCTGGGACATCGCGACCTTCGGGCTGATCCGCGAGCGGAGCCAGCACCTCGTCTTCGGCGAGTTCTCGTCGAAGTTCGCGGCGGCTGCTGCGGCGGCACCGTTCCTCGCCGAGCCGCAGGTCATCAAGGCCGAGCCGGGGACGCATCCGGTCGCCGAGGCCGACCCGTCGGTCGACCTCTACGCGCTGACTCACAACGAGACGTCGACCGGCGTGACGATGCCGGTGCGCCGACCGTCGGGCGCGGCCGCCGACGCGCTGGTCTGCGTCGACGCGACGTCGGCAGCCGGCGCGCTGCGCTTCGACGTCACCGAGACCGACGTCTACTACTTCGCGCCGCAGAAGGTCTTCGCGTCCGACGGCGGGATCTGGCTCGCTCTGGTGTCGCCGCGGGCGCTGACGCGCATCGCGTCGATCTCGGGATCGGGCCGGTGGATCCCGGCGTCGCTCTCGCTCACCACGGCGGTCGAGCAGTCGAGGCTCAACCAGACCTACAACACGCCCGCTCTCGCGACGCTGCTGCTGCTAGCCGAGCAGGTCGAGTGGCTCAACTCGCTCGGCGGTCTCGAGGGCGCGGCGTCGCGCTGCGACGACTCTGCCGCGCGGCTCTACGGCTGGGCCGAGGCGTCGGCGTACGCCGAGCCGTTCGTCAAGGACCCGGAGCAGCGCTCACATGTGGTGGGCACGATCGACCTCGACCCGTCGATCAGCTTCGAGACGGTGTGCGCGGTCCTGCGCGCCAACGGGATCGTCGACACCGACCCCTACCGCAAGCTCGGCCGCAACCAGCTGCGCATCGCGATGTTCCCGGCGATCGACCCGGCGGACATCACGGCGCTGACCCAGTGCATCGACTACGTCGTGAGCCGGCTCGGCTGACCGTGCCGACCGCGCGATCCCGTCGTACGACGCTGGCTCTGCTGCTCGCGCTCCTGGCTGCCGTCGGCATGGGGATCGCGGCAACCGGCGTGAGCCGACTCGCCGACGGCGCTCCGCTGGTGGGTCTCGCGCTGGTCGTGCTCGGCATCGCGTTCGTCGGGTCGGCGTTCCGCTGGCTCCGCTCGATCAACGCTCGTCACGCAGCCGCGCCGGACGAGCGCTGAATGCGGGCCGCCACTAGATGAGCGAGAGCTGCAGCCGAGCCTCGTAGTCGGTCACTCCAGCCATCACCGACACCCGCACCGTGTAACGACCGGGTCGGATCGATCGGACCGACCCGTACGTGCCGGTCGTCGGCGTCGGAGTGTCGATGGACCCGCCGCCGCGACGGGTGATGTCATCCCCGTTCTCGTCAAGGATGCGCAGATCAACGCCCGGTCCGGTGGCAGGCGCCTCGACGCCCCAGTCCAGCCGGCCCTGGGTGCCAGCCGGCACCACGACGACCAGGTCGTGGTCCTGGCAGCCGAGGTCGACGCAGGTGCGGTCGAACGCCGGGCCGCCGAGGGGGTAGAACGGCCCGTACGTCGATGCCCCCTGCAGGTGCCCGGTGAGCGTGACCCGTGGATGACGACGGTCAAGCCGTGCGGATGGCTCGGCAGAGGCCCCCGTTGCGGCCGCGAGAGCGACGGCAAGGACAGCTGCGATGCTGAGTCGAAGGCGCATGCCGGGAGTCTGGCGGGTACGACGTGCCCGGACAAGAACCGATTCGCACAGGCGTGCGGTCAGAACCACGGACCGGCGCCGCCGACCTTGGTGACCTCGATGTGGGTGATGAAGCCGGGCGGCGGGTCGGGCATCGGCGGGAACGTCGGACCGGGGCCGACATAGGTCTGCGCGAGGCGCTGCAGCAGCTCCGGCGCCCCACCTTCGGTGATGCGCGCGCGACCGTGCACGACGAGGTAGTGCTTCATGCCGATCCCGTTGTCGGTCGTCGCCTCGAAGGAGATGACCACCCGGGGGTCGCGACGGAGGTTGCGCAGCTTTCGCTGGTTTCCGTCGAGGTGGGCCGACACCAGCTGATCGCCGTCGAGACCAACCCAGACCACCGCGACCTGGGGGGAGCCGTCGTCGTCGATGGTGACCATGTGCGCGAGCGCACCCGACTCGATGAGCTCCCGCGCGGCGTCGTTCAGCATCGGCCCACCGTAACGTCGCACGTGCGGCCGCGCCGCTCCCAGGATCGACGAGCGGCTGGCAGCGCCCTACTGCCGGCAGGCGCTCATGACCTTGGGGATGCGGGCACGGGCGCCGGCCAGGGGCGGAGGTAGAAGGTCCAGGTGTCGACGGTGCGGAAGCCCATCGCCTCGTACATCGACTGAGCCATGTCCGAGCTGGTCAGGAACGCGAGGTCGGCGCCCTTCTCCCGGCCCCAGTCGAGTGCGGCGCCGGTGATCGCGGCGCCGATGCCTCGACGTCGGTACGCCGGATCGGTGCCGACGGCGAACACCACGACGACACCTTCGTCGACGCGCGCGGCCGCGTTGGCGACCGGTCGGCCGTCAACGCGCCCGACGAACAGCGCGAGATCGGCGTCGTCGAGGATCTCAGGTGGCATGAAGTCGCGGTACAGCTCTGTGGTCAGCCACTCGCCGGGCGCTCCGGGGGCGACGCGCGCGGTGAACTCGTCGTACGACGTTGGCTCGGTCACCTGCTCCACGGTGAGCGCGAGGGACCCACCTGCGACGGACGGCAGGGGCGCGGCGACCATCCCCGGCATCGCCAGGGCCGGCTCGAAGCCGAGCGCCCGAAGCGTCGCGTCGTGCCGCTCGGACTGGTGCTCCCGCAGGCGCACGGTGAACGGCTGATCGCGCGCGTCGAACCACGCGACCGCGTCGGCGAGCGCACCGTCATCGACGTCGTCGGAGGTCACGTAGAGCCAGCTGAAGTAGGGCACCGGTGACCCGGTCGCGCGTCGCATCAGCCCCCCGCCCACGTCGAGCGCCCCGCGCTGCGGGAGGCCCGGGTGACTGCGCGCACCGGCGGCGTACGCCGACGCCGCGCGGTCGGCGAGGTCGCGGTCGGTCGTCACGTCTGCGAGCAGACCACCACCCGCCGGGCCTGCGCAAACGAGAAGGGGCTCCGCCGAAGCGGAGCCCCTCCCGTCAGTGCAGCGTCGCTACGCGACCTTGAACTCGACCTTCTCGCCCGGGATCAGGCGGAAGTGCTCCTTGCCGTCGTCATCGGTGTCGCTCTCGGTGCAGATGACGTAGTACGTGCCGGGCTTCAGGTCGATCTCGAGGAAGGTCGACGTGCCAGGCTTGATGGCCGACATGCCACCCTGGAAGACGCCCGCGATCGAGTCGACCTTCGCCTTGCCCTGGAAGTACGTGTCGACCGCGGTGATCGTCAGATCGAACGTCTTGCCCAATGCCGCGGCGACGACGGTGAAGTCGTGATTCTTCTTGCCCGCGTTCGTCACCTTGATCACGGCCTTGCCCGACGACAGGTCCGGGACAGTGATCTTGTCGTCGGCCAGCGTCGCCTCGGCGGTCGCCGTCGGAGCAGGGGCGGTCGTCGCCGTCGCGTTGACCACGAGCTGGTTGACCATGCCGGCGGCGAAGTGCGGCTTACCCTCCGGAGTGCTGAAGAAGCAGACCAGGACGTAGTTGCCGGGCTTCGCGAACTCGACCCACGTCGCCGTCTTCGACCCCGGCGTGAGCACCTGAGGCGTGCCGAACGGGCCGGCGTTGTCATCGTCGAAGGTCGGGAGGACAGCCTTGTCGTCGTCCTCGCTCTCGCTCTGCAGCGCGGCGACGACGTCGGGGAGCGTCTTGCCGGCGGCGATCTCGCCGATGGCCAGCATGTGGCCGTCCTTGCCGCCGTTGACGAAGGTGATCTTCGCGGTGCCCGAGTCGACCGCGGGCTTGTCGAGCGTGTAGCCGTAGTCGACGCCGGTGATGGTCACCTCGTTCGTCGCCGGCGGAGTCGGCGACGCGGACGTCGCGGCGGCGCTCGGCTGGGCGTTGGTGTCACCGTCGGTGTCGTCGTCGCCGCAGGCGGCGAGTCCGCTCATCGTGGCGAGGACGAGGCCGACGACGGCCGACGTACGTCGGAGCTTGTTCTGCACATCTCCTCCAGTGTTCTTGCCGGCGGCTCATGGCCGAGTGCGGCCACCTTTCCACTTCACGCAAGTCATGATCAACACGCCCCGCATAGGCTGCAGGATGTTGTCGCTCGCGAGGAAGGTGGCGTCGTGGACTACACCCAGCTGGGCCGCACCGGCCTGAAGGTCAGCCGACTGTGCCTCGGCACGATGAACTTCGGGCCGGAGACGACGGAGCCGGACAGCTTCGCCATCATGGATCGCGCCCTCGACGAGGGCATCAACTTCTTCGACACCGCGAACGTGTACGGGTGGAAGAAGGGCGAGGGCTGGACCGAGCAGATCATCGGCCGATGGCTCGCGCAGGGCGGCGGACGGCGCGAGAAGGTCGTGCTCGCCACCAAGCTCTACGGCTCGATGGGCGACTGGCCGAACGAGACGTTCCTCTCCGCGCTGAACATCCGGCGAGCGTGCGACGCGAGCCTCAAGCGACTGCAGACCGACCACATCGACCTCTACCAGATGCACCACGTCGACCGGAACACGCCGTGGGAGGAGATCTGGCAGGCGATGGAGGTGCTCGTCGCGCAGGGCAAGATCCTCTACGTCGGGTCGTCGAACTTCGCCGGCTGGCACATCGCGCAGGCGCAGGAGGCGGCGAAGGCGCGACACTTCACCGGGCTGGTCAGCGAGCAGAGCATCTACAACCTCGCCGTGCGCCAGGTCGAGCTCGAGGTGATCCCCGCCTGCCTCGGCTACGGCCTCGGCCTGATCCCGTGGAGCCCGCTCGCGCGCGGACTGCTCGGCGGGATCCTGGCGAAGGCGAAGGAGGGCCGCAGCGCGAGCGAGACCACGCAGAAGCTGCTGGACAAGCACCGCCCGCAGGTCGAGCAGTGGGAGTCGCTGTGCGCCGAGCTCGGCGAGCACCCGGCGGACGTCGCGCTGGCCTGGCTGCTGCACCAGCCCGCGGTGACCGCGCCGATCATCGGCCCGCGCACCGCCGAGCAGCTGGCCGGCAACCTGCGCGCGCTCGAGATCACGCTCGACGAGAAGACGCTGGCGCGCATGGACGACATCTGGCCAGGCCCCGGCGGCACCGCCCCCGAGGCCTACGCCTGGTAACTCCGACCTGTGGACGTCTGATCACTCGGATTACCCCCTGACGTGCGGATCCTGCAACGCGCGTACTTCGCGATCCACAGCACGATGACGTCTTCCGGAGCGATCGCCGCATTTCTCGGTATGGAACCGGATAGGTCGATCGTGCGTGGATCGGTATCGGTCGAACTCGACCGTCCTCTCCACCACGGGTGGTGCGTCGACTGCGACCAGCCGGGAATGCGCGTCGACGAACAGGTCGCTGAGGTCGTGGACAGGCTTCGGCCGATCTCGTCGAAGATCAGGGCGTTCCTCGACGCCGACTCCACTGCCTCCCCCGTGATGGAGGTCGTGCGGTACTTCGACTATGAGGAAGGCGTGGAGGAGGACGACGTGACCATCGGCCGATTCCAGAAGCTGAGCGGGCAGCACCAGCTCCTCGGATGGCACCTGAGTCGCGATGTCCTCGACTTCCTCGCCGAGGTGGGCGCAGCGCTGGACGCCGATGAATACGGCTGAGGCGCCCGTGCGCCGTACCTACAGCGGCGTGGAGGCGCTATCAGCACCAAGAGACGTCTGACCTGAGGGAGCTTGAGCGCGGGCTCGCGGCATTCGCGCCGGCTCTTGATGCGGATGGCTCCCCCGACCCAGGTCGGGCGCTGGATCAGCTGCGGCGGCAGACGATCTTGGTTTCCATGAGATAGCGAGTGAAGAAGCGCTCGCGGCGCACTTCCTTGCCGGCCTTCTTGAAGACGCGAGTCACGACGATGTCGAAGCCGGGGGCGCCGCCGCGGCTCTCACAGCCGCCGCCGGAGCGGTACTCGGTGGTGACGCTGCGGGGGCGAGTCCGCGGCCCGGTGATCGCCTCGACCGCGTCGTACTGCTTGGTGCCCCAGAAGGTCACGGTGATCGAGGTGCCGGTGTACGACGTCTTGACGACGACGCCGTGCGGCGAGTCGTTGGTCCACTTCAGGTCGGGCGCGGGGAACGAAACCGTCGCCTCGCGGCCGGGTGGGTAACGGCTGATGTAGTAGCTGTGCGGCTTGTGGTAGACGTCCTTGAGGCCGCTGAAGAAGACCGCGTTGAACATCGTCGTCGCGAACTGGCTGACGCCGCCGCCCACCGACGGGACGAACTCGCCGTCGAGGATCATCGGCGCCTCCACGAAGCCACGTGCCCGATCGCGCTGGCCGACGTGGCCGTTGAGGCTGAACGTCTCGCCGGGCAGGACGATCGCGCCGTCGACGATGTCGGCGATGCGGTGGATGTTGTTCACGCGGGGCTTGCAGCACGGGTAGAACGTCGTGCCCTGACCGATGACCTCGCGGATGCCGAGGCTCTGCGCGCGAGCGGTGGTGACCTTCGGCTCGCTCGAGATGATCGGCAGGTCGACCACGCGTCCGGAGCCGGTGAGGGACAGCACCGGCAGCAGTCGCTCGGACAGCGCGTCGAGATCGACCTCACGGCCGTTGGCGGACGGCGCGATCGCGATCGCCGGGCCGGTGAAGACGAACGTCGCGTTCTTCGCCGGAACCTCGGCGCGGGCGAGGACCGAGCCGAACACCAGGTCCAGCTGCTTGCCGTCGACGCGGGCCACGATGCGGCCCGTCTCGTCGGCTTCGGCGCGGAACGCCTTCGCGATGGCAGTCGGCGGCAGCGACAACGCGCCGACCGGGGATCGAAGCAGGACCGGCCCGGACACCGCCGGGGCAGCGACCTCGGCCGCGACCCGGCGAACGTCGTCAGCGGTCGACTTCACCGGTACGACGGTCGCCGGCAGCGCGACCGGCGCGCTGTCGGGAGTGGGGTCCAGGTAGGCGTCGTAGACCTCCTTCGCGGACTCGTCGACGTCGAGCGTCACACCGGTGACCGGCAGCACCGGCAGCGGGGTCGTGCCGTCGAAGCGCACGGCACCTTCGCGCGGCGCGCGGTTGAACTGCGTAGCCAGCCGCGCCAGCTCGGCGCGCAGCGCGGCCTCGTCCACGCGGGTGACCACCTCGACGTCGCGGGTGGTGAAGAACGACCGCACGCGGCTGAACGGGCTGAGCGCCTGGGTCGACGCGCGGTCGAGAGTCGCGGCGACGTCGACGCTGAGGCCCGCTCGCGCCGGGTCCACCGTCGCCGGCAAGCCGCCGACCGTCACCGCCAACGGAGCGACGGCGTCGTCGGTGAGCGCCCCCGCGAGCATCCGCTGCGCGTCGCCCGTCGACCGGCCGCCGAGCTCCAAGCCGGCGATCCGCACCCCGCGCGGCACGTCGTCGCGGGCCAGCGCGACGTCAACGGCGTACACGAGGCCGAGGAAGCCGAGCGCGATCGCGACGTAGGCGACGACGCGCCTCCGGCCAGGGCGGGGTGAGACGACGGTGATGCCGGGGTCGGGCAGGACGGTGCTGCTCACAGGTTCGCAGGCCTTCTCGGGTACGACGGGGAAGCGCAGGTCGCGACGGTCGGTGAAGTTTAGACGCCGTCACTCCCCTCATCGTTGCCCGCTTCGGGTGGCCGCGACACCGCGGAAGGAGACCCCTCTCGTACGGCGAAAGGCTGACGCAGGTCGCCCGGGATTCCGCCCGGCACGTGTGAGGAGCCCGATGAGGCCGTCGTACCGCGTCGTCCGCACCAGCCTCGCGCTCGCCGCGGTGGTCGCCGTGCCGGTGCTCATGCGGCCGGCCGCGCTCCCTCGAGCCGCCGCGAGTCTCGAGCGCCCGGCCGGGCTGAAGGGCCCGGTCGCCGACAACGACGCCCTCTACACGGCCTGCGGGCGCGTCTTCCCCGACCCGCAGGCGTTCGGCCCGCTGCCGGTGCAGCTGCCGGGCATGTCGCCGTTCGCCAAGGGCAACGCGCCGTGCCGCGCCGCGACGTTCATCTCCTACGACGAGGCGATCAGCGGGCTGACCTACCTCGAGTCGAGGTTCCCGGACTTCGTGGAGGTCTACCAGCTCGACGAGGACTTCAAGGACGTGCTCGACCTCGCGCGGGGGGACGGCTTCTCCGCCGGCCTGCCGACCACGCTCGGCGAGCGGACGAAGTCACCGCTCTACCTGGTCCGCGTCACGGATGAGAAGTCGCCGATGCCGGAGAAGCAGAAGGCGCACTTCGCCGTGTCGCTGTCGATCCACGGCATCGAGCGGGCCGGTGCCGAGGGCGGCCTGCGCGCGGTCGAAGACCTCGCGACGTGGGGCGCGACCACACCCGATCAGAAGATCATGGAGACACTCGACGACAGCCTGCCGGTGGGCGAGGTGCTGAAGAAGTCGAGCGTCTACTTCGTCCTGGCCAACCCCGACGGGTGGCGGCGCGGCGACCTCACGACCGGTGGCCCGTTCTTCATGCGCTACAACGGCAACGGCGTGGACCTCAACCGCGACTGGCCGGCGCAGGGCTACACCTACGCGCCGTACACCGCGTGGTCGGAGCCGGAGTCGCGGTCCTTCGGCAAGGTGCTCAAGTCGATCAAGCCGAAGTGGCAGGGCGGTCTCGACCTGCACGGGCAGATGAACGCCGACTCGTTCTCCTTCACTCTGCTGCGCTCCAGCCAGCGGCCCTACGACAAGAACCAGCGGATGCTGCAGTACGTCACCGGCGCGTGGCGCGACGCGGAGGCGCGGCTCTCGTGGTCGACGCTGATCAAGCCCAACAGCACCGACGCGAGCGACCCGCGGCTGTACGGCGTCAAGTGGGGCACGACCTGGGACACCATCGGCTACACCAACACCGGGTCGATCTCGAACTGGTTCGACGCCGACCTCGGCCTCGGCGCCGACTCGATCAGCAACGAGATGTCGCTGTCACACGTCACCAACTGCGGCACCGGCAACTGCTTCCTCCCCGAGGTCGAGCAGCTGCACGTCGACGGCAACAAGTCGCTCATCTACGGCCTCATCAACTTCACCCTGCTGCCCGACGACACCACCTTCCGCTACACCGGCCGCGCGGCGTGGCTCGACCACGGCCGGCGGGTGACCAACCGCGGCACGCCGCAGCCGATCGCGGTGAAGAACCTGCCCGCGCAGGAGCCGATCGACTACTCGCTGACCAAGCCGCTCAACGACGACGCCGTCTTCGAGTTCGACGTCAAGAGCCCGGCCGACGGCGTCTACAACGGCGGGGTGTCGGCGTACGCGACGTTCACCAACGTGCAGGGCGTCGGCATCGGCGACCAGCTCCAGGTGCACCTCGACCGGTACGCCGCCGACGACCCGCATGCCGAGACCGACGCCGACGGCTGGGAGACGGTGCAGTCGGACAACGCCGGTGGCGACGTCTACGCCCACGGCGGCGCGCAGGTCGACGTCATCTCGCCGGTGCCGGGCAAGTACCGCGTGCGCATCGCCGGCACGCCGCCGAGCACCATCAACGGGCAGATCTCGTTCAGCAAGGACATCGGCTACCAGGAGCCGGCGCAGCTGCCGTTCGACGCGTCGAACATGGACTTCTTCACCGAGCTCACCCGGCACGTCGCCCGGCCGGACCAGCTCAACCGGGTGGCAGCGGCATCGCTCACGGCCGACAGCCTGCGGCCTTACGACAGCGTCATCGCGAGTGACGGCGCGTTCGCCTTCGCCAAGACGGCGGCCGCCAAGGCCGCAGTCGGCAAGGTGCTGCACGACTTCGCGGTGCGCGGCGGCAACGTCGTCCTCACCGACGACGCGCTGCAGGCGCTCGAGTGGATGAAGGCGGTGCCGGCCGGCTCGGTCGCCAGCGGCGATGTCTACGCCGGCAACGTCAGCTTCAACAAGCTCGACGAGGAGACCGGCGCGGTCGTCACGACGTACGAGGACCCGCTGGCGGCGAACGTCGCGCAGCCCGGTGCGGCGGAGGGCTCGGACAACCGGCACCAGATCACCGACCCGGGGCCGATCGGCTTCGCGATCCTCGGGGAGGGCGGTGGCGACGCGAACACGCAGCCGCAGTGGGCGGTGGCGCCCGACTCCTGGACGGATGCCGGCGGTCGCGTCGTGGGCCGCATCAACGGCGACGTGACGCTCGGCGAGCTGCCGCTCGGCGAGGGTCAGGTGCGGATCCTCGGCTCGCTCATCCCGATGCCGTCCACGGAGCACTTCCACCCGCACGGGCTCGACGACTACGCCATCACCTACGCCGGGTTCGAGCTGGTGAAGAACCTGCTCTCGCACACCAACCCGACGCGCAGCGGCTCGGTCCCGTCTCCCGTCCGGCCCGCGCCGAGCAGCGCGCCCGCGCCGGCACCCGCGCCGAAGCCCGCCCCGCTGCCCGCGACCGGCGGCGGCCTCCCGTGGCAGGTCGGCGCAGCAACAGCGGCGCTGCTCGCGACGGCGGCGACCCGACGGGCGCGGGTGGCGCGGGGCTAGCGGACGAGGTCGGCGGGGGCGCCGGGGGCGAGCGTCGTACGTCGGATCAGCTTGAGCTCGCGCCAGGCCGTCGTGCCCGCGCTGCGCAGCAGGACCGCGCCCACGGCGACCCCGCCGAGCGCAGTCACGACGCCGCCGACCGCCATGGCAGCACGAGGTCCGGCGAGGTCGGCCAGCCAGCCGGTCAGCGGGGCGCCGAACGACGCGACCCCGACGAACACCAGGATGTAGACCGACATCACGCGGCCGCGCAGCGCGGCCGGGGTGCCGAGCTGGATGGTCGAGTTGGCCGTCGAGGTGAACAGGATGATCGCGGCTCCGGTCGGGATCAGCGCGAGGCCGAAGAGCAGCCGCGTCGGCATCAGGGCGGAGATCGTCAGCAGCGCGCCGAAGCCGGCGGCAGAGCCGACGAGCATCGACTGCCGCGGCCGGCTCCGCTTCGCCGCGACGAGCGCGCCGAGCAGTGACCCGAAGGCGAGCACCGCCGAGAGGATCCCGTAGGCGCGGGCGCCGCCGTCGGAGTCGTGCCGGCCGATCAGCGCGAGCGTGACGCGGAAGTTGAGCCCGAACGTCGCGACCACTCCGGTCAGCACGACCGTGAGCAGCAGGTCGCGGTGCGAGCGGACGAAGTCGAGCGCCTCGCGCACCTGACCGCGCGCGCGGGGCGTGAGCCGGTGCGGCTGCATCTCCGACTCGCGCATCCGGGCCAAGCCGACGATCACGGCGGCGTACGACGCGGCGTTGAGGAAGAAGACCGGCGTGACGCCGACGGTCGAGATGAGCACCGCCGCGATGGCCGGGCCGACGATCCGGCCGGTGTTGAAGGTGGCGCTGTTGAGCGCCACCGCGTTGGACACCTCGGTCCGCGGCACCAGCTCGGAGACGAACGCCTGGCGGGTCGGGATGTCGACGACGGTCGCAAGGCCCAGCAGCGCGGACAGGACGTAGACCATCCAGAGGCGGATCTCGCCGGCGGCGGTGAGCGCCGCGAGCAGCACGGCGCAGACGCCCATGAACGACTGGACCGCGATCAGCAGCCGGCGCTTCGGGAACCGGTCGGCGAGCACGCCGGCCCAGAGGCCGAACACGAGCGTCGGCACGAACTGCAGCGCCATCGTCGCGCCGAGCGCGACGCCGCCTCCGCCGAGGTGCAGCACCAGCCAGTCCTGGCCGACCACCTGCATCCAGGTGCCGACCAGCGAGATCAGCTGGCCGGTGGCGAAGAGCCGGTAGTTGCGGACCGACAGGGAGCGGAAGACGTCTCTCACGACTGGGCGAGCCTCCCGAGGATCTCGGCGGCGGAGTGCAGTGTGGCGCGTTCGCTCTCGCCCAGCTCGGCGAGGCGCTTCGCGAGCCAGGCATCACGACGCCTGCGGTCGACAGCGAGCAGCTTGGTGCCCTCCGCCGTGACCGTCAGGAGCACCTGTCGGCCGTCGGTGGGGTGCGGCGTACGCGCCGCCAGTCCGGCCAGCTCGAGCGACGCGACGATCCGGGTCATGGACGGCGGCTGGACCTTCTCCGCCGCGGCGAGCGCGCCGGGGGTGAGCGCGCCCTCGCGCTCGAGTGTGGCCAGCGCGGAGAGCTGGGACACGGTGTAGGAGTCGCTCGCCCGCTCCAGCCTCATCCGGCGAGCAAGACGCATCACGGCGATGCGCAGCTCGCTCGAGAGGGCGGGGTCGGGCCTGCGCGTGGGCCGGAGCTCATCGGTCGTCGACACGATCGTTAGCATACCTCATGAGTCCTGCTAACGAAATCCCGCGAGAGAGCCGGGGAGCGTTTCAGTCACTGAAACCCGGTCTGGACCTGCCTTCAGTGACTGAACCGCTCCCCGGTACGGGTTAGGGGACGGGCGGGGCGGGGGCGGGCGGCGGTGAGGCGACGGGCTCGGCGGACGGCGTCGGTACGACGGTGACCGCCGACTCGGCCGGGCGGGTCGGCGCCGCCGTCGGGGCGGGCGCCTTCGCGGGTGCGGCCTTCTTCGCTGCGGCCTTCTTCGCTGCGGCCTTCTTCGGTGCGGTCTTCTTCGTTGCGGCCTTCTTCGCTGCGGTCCTCTTGGCCGGCGCCTTAGTCGCCGCGGTCTTCGTCGCTGCCGCCTTCTTAGCCGGCTTCGTCGCCGCCGCCTTGGCCGGCTCGGCAGCCTTCGTGGGCTCGGCCGCCTTCGCCGGCTCGGCAGCCTTCGTGGGCTCGGCCGCCTTCGCCGGCTCCGCAGGCTTCGCGGCCGCAGCGGTCTTGACCGGAGCGGAGGCCGTAGCCAGCGCCGTCGGCTTCTCGCCCGACGCGCTGGCCGCGGCAGGCTTGACCGGAGCGGTCGCCGCCGGCGGAGTGAGGGCCGGCTTGTCCGGAGCGGTCGCCTTCGCGGCGGCGACGGCGGGGTCGGCGGCCTTGATCGCCTTCGACGCCGCGGCCGGCACCGGAGCGGGCTCCGGCGTCACCTGAGCACTCGCGACCCGTGCCTGCTCCTCGGCCGGCTTCGGCGACGGCAGCGCCGGCGTCGTACGCGAGGCGGCAGCCGCCTTCGCGTCGCGCAGCCGGGCCGGCGACTCGATCAGCGGCGCGAGCGACACGGACAGCTGGGTCACCGCGGCCTCGAGGTCGTCGAGTCGCCGGTCGTCACCCCGCAGCTGGTCGGCGGCGAGCAGCGCGCCGCCGGCGACCGACAGCAGCACGACGACCATCCCCGCGCTGGCCAGCAGGGGCACCTGCCGGTTGAGCGCCGGCTCGCCGGAGATCTTGTACCAGCCGACGCCGGCCACGATCGCGGCGAGGACGAGGAAGCCGACGCCGGTGTAGAGGCGAGAGCGGCTCGGGACCATGGTGGTGCCTCCGGGATCAGAGCGGGTGGGGCGGGACGAGGGACGCAGGTACGACGCCCCGACGGTGAGTCCGAGCACGGCGACGATCAGGCCGAAGCAGGCCAGCGCGAACGCGCCGCCGAGGTCGACGGCGCTCATGTCGCCGCCCGGCCGAGGTAGGCCTCGCGCAGTCGGCCCTGCATGGTGCGCACCTCGTCGCCGGACGCGGTCGCGACGACCTGGCCCTTCTCGAGGACGTAGGCACGCTCAGCGAGGTCCAGGGCCAGCACGTTCTGCTCGACGATGAGGACTGCGACGCCGGAGGTGCGGTTGACCTCGGCGATCAGGTTGAACGCCGTCTCGGTCATGATCGGCGACAGTCCGAGCGACGCCTCGTCGACGAGCATCAGCCGCGGCCGCGACATGATCGCGCGCCCGAGCGCGAGCATCTGCTGCTGCCCGCCGGAGAGCGTCCCGGCCTTCTGCTCGCGCCGCTCGGCGAGGATCGGGAACGTCGTGAACGTCTGGTCGAGAGACTCGGCGATCGCCGCCTTGTCCTTGCTGACGTAGGCGCCGAGCGCGAGGTTCTCCGACACCGTGAGGTCACGCAGCATGCCGCGGCCCTCCGGCACCATCACGACCCCTCGCGGCACGAGGCTCTCGGGTGGGCGGCCCGTGATGTCGGCGCCGTCGAGCCGGACGTGACCCGACATCGGCTTGATCAGCCCGGTGATCGTGCGGAGCGTCGTGGTCTTGCCCGCGCCGTTGGAGCCCATCAGTGCGACGACCTCCCCCTCGCCCACGGTGAGGGAGACGTCGAAGAGCACCTGCAGCGCGCCGTACCCCGAGCAGAGCGACTCGAGCTCGAGCAGCGGCGGCTTGGCAGCGGATGACGCACTCATACGCCGACCTCCCGCAGCGACCCCTTGCCGAGGAACGACTCGATCACCCGCGGCTGCGCGGTCACGACGTCGGGCGCGCCCTCGGCGATCAGCTCGCCGGACTCCAGGCAGTAGGCGTAGTCGCACACTCGCGCGATCAGCGGCACGTGGTGCTCGATGACGACGAGGGTCAGCCCGAGCTCATCACGTAACGCGAGGAACCGGTCTCCCAGTGCGAACGCCTCCTCCGGCGTGAGGCCGGCACTCGCCTCGTCGAGCAGCAGCAGGTCCGGCCCGGCGCTGACCGCCGCCGCGATCTCGCAGATCCGCATCGTGCCGTAGGGCAGGTCCGCCGAGCGTCTCGTCGGCGAGGTGGTCGAGGCCGAAGAGCTCGAGCGCGAGATCGGCGCGGCGGCGTACCTCGCGCTCGTCGCGGACGCTGGTGCCGAGGCCGAGGATGCCGGCCGACGACGGGTAGCGGGTGATCCAGTGCTGCG
The DNA here is from genome assembly GCA_963765815.1 of uncultured Actinomycetota bacterium. GTDB lineage: Bacteria > Actinomycetota > Actinomycetes > BP-191 > BP-191 > DATLNF01. The sequence goes on from CAVXXT010000007.1 coordinate 303,391, forward strand.
CGAGCAGCAGGTTCTCGCGCACGGTGTCCGCGCGGATCAGGCCCATGTCCTGGAACGTGCGGGCGATCCCGACCCGGCTGCGCTTCGCCGGGTCGCGTCCGACCAGCTCCTGCTCGCGGTAGCGGATCGAGCCCTGCACCGGCGCGAGCCCGCTGACGGCGTTGAAGAAGGTCGACTTGCCCGCGCCGTTCGCGCCGATCAGCCCGACGATCTCGCCCCGGCGCACCTCGAGCGACACCTCGGCGAGCGCGCGTACTCCGCCGTACTGCACGGTCACGTTGTTGGCGACGAGCAGCGCTCGCACCGGCAGCCGGCCTGGCAGCCGTCGGGGAACGGTGCGCAGGTCCGACGCATGCACGGCCGACGCGACGGGATCGGTCGAGCGCGGGCGCGGTGACGGGTGCTCGGCCGGACCGGAGATCAGCCGCTCGATCGCGCTGCGCGCGGCGCGGAGACCGCCGCCGGTGCCCTCGGGGTTGCCGACGATGCTCACGATCAGCAGCGCGGCGAAGATGATCGGGATCGACGTGGCGACGTCGCCGATGAGCGGCGCGGACGCGCCGGCCGGGATCAGGTTGGGCAGCGCGCGGACGAAGAACGCGCCGAGGCAGATGCCGACCGGCGAGCCGGCGCCGCCGACAACCACGATCGCGACCAGCAGCAGCGACGCCTGCAGGTTGAACGTGCCGGCGTCGTTGACAGTGCCTTCCTTGAAGGCGATCAGCGCGCCGCCCAGACCGGCCAGCGCGCCGGAGATGGCATAGGCCAGCAGCTTGGTCGGGCCGGGCCGGATCCCGAAGGCGACCGCCCGCTGCTCGACATCGCGTACGGCGACGAACGACCGGCCGGCGCGCGTGCCGCCGACGCGCCGCAGCACCAGCACGGTGATCACCAGCAGCACGACGCCGAAGTAGTAGAGCCGCCGGAAGCCGTGCTGCGCCGGGTCGAAGAACGACGGCGCGGCGAAGTTGAGCGTGTTGTCCTTCACCGCGCTCTGCTGGAACAGGTAGGCGTCGGCGAAGATCTGGAACGCCAGCGCGGTGATCGCCACCTGCAGGCCGCGGATGCGCAGGCTGGGCAGGCCGATCAGCGTCGACACCGCCGCGGTGATGGCCATCGCGCCGAGGAACGCCGCCGGCCACGGGACGCCGCGCCCGCCGATGCCGATCGCGGAGAACGTGCCGACCCCGAGCAGCGCGGCGTGCGCCAGGGAGAGCTGGCCGGTCGTGCCGACGAGCAGGTCGAGCGCCAGCGCCGCGATCGCGATCGCCAGCGCGGTCACCAGCGTGGAGACCTTGCCCGGCTTGAGCATGAGCGGCCCGAGCAGCACGACCGCGGCGACGACCACCCCGAAGACGGCGGGTACGACGGGCGGTCGCGCACGTGGCGCGAAGAGGTCACGCGACACCGGTGGTCCCCAGGATCCCGCGCGGCCGCACCAGCAGCGTGCCGAGGACGAGGACGAGGACGGCCATGCTGGCGTAGCCGTTCTGGCTCGACTCGACGTTGGACTGCACCACCGTCTCGACGACGCCGACAGCCAAGCTGCCGACGATCGCGCCCCACACGCTGTCGAGACCACCGATGACAGCACCGGCGAGCGCCCGCAGCGAGAACTGCGTCTGTGCGAACGGCGTGAGGTTGCCGAAGGCCGGCGCCAGCACCGCGGCCGCGAGACCGGACAGGGCACCGCCGACGCCCCAGGCGAAGAGGTAGACCGAGTTGACCTTCACGCCGAGCAGGCGCGCGACGGTCGGGTCGCTCGTCGCCGCGCGCGTGGCGAGGCCGAACTTCGTCCGAGTGAGGAACAGGAACAGCGCGACCGCGACGATCACGGCGAGGACGAACGCGGCGACGCGCGTCGCGGGCAGCGGAGCGTCGAGGAAGTGGAACACGTGGTTGCCGACCGGCGACGGCGCGGAGACCGGGTCCGAGCCGTACATCTTCAGCTCGAGCAGCGCGAGCAGCAGCGCGACGCCGAGCGTTGCGATCAGGCCGTCGAGCGGCGGCCGGCGTACCAGCGGTCGCATGATGAGCCGCTCGACGGCGACGCCGAGCAGCCCGCCGAGCGCGACGGCGATGAGTCCGGCCGCCAGCGCCGACGGGTGGTAGCCGAACAGGCCTTCGGTCCGCCAGTGCAGCGATGCGAAGAGGCCGAACGCGCCGATCTCGCCCATGGCGATCGACAGCGTCTTGGTACCGGAGTAGATGAGGACGACGGCGACCGCGATCAGCGAGTACGCCGCCCCGACCGCGAGCCCGGTGACGACCTGAGAGATCAGCTCCACCGCTAGTAGCCGGACCGGTAGTCGGCCTCGCCGGTCCACGCCAGGCCCTGCTCCTTGAACGTGATCACCTGGTTGGCGCCGATGCGCACCCCGGCGCCGAACCGCAGCGGCGACCAGAGCATCGGCGTCCCGTCGACGACGCTGGTGGCGCCGGTCTGCAGAGACTGCATGGCCGCGCGGAAGTTGTTCTGGCCAAGGTCGAGGCCGACGTTCTTCAGCGCGTTGGCGATGATCTGGCCGATGCCCCAGCCGGGGATGCCGAGGTCCTCCGGGGGGTCGGAGTAGATCGACCGGTAGGCGCTCTGGTACGTCGCCGTGCGCGGGTCGCTCAGCGCCGGCCACGGGCTGAAGGCGCGCGCGCCGCGAAGCGACTGGTTGGCGCCCTTGCCGTACACGATGTCGAAGTTCCAGGAGATGGAGTTGGCGAACCACGTCGGGTGGTAGCCGATCGCCTGCGCCTGGTTGGTCAGCTTCGCCGCCGGGATGGGCGCCATGTAGAGCCAGGTCGCCGTCGCGCCGGAGTTCTGCGCCGACGCGGCCTGCGCCGAGAAGTCGTTGCCGTTGCCGTCGACCTGCGTCTCGTAGACGACGTTCAGCCCGACCTTCTTCGCCTCCGCCTTGAACGCCTCGACACCGGGCTTGAGGGTGTTGTCGGTCTCGTAGATGACCGCGGCCTTCTCGACCTTCAGCACCCGCTTGAAGTAGTCGGCGATCATCGTGCCCTGCTCGTCGTGGTCGATGGTCAGGCCGAAGGTCCACTTCTGCGACGACGGCAGGTTGACCGGGGTCTGCACCTCGAGGTTCGGGATGCCGCGGTCGTCGAGGAACTTGCCGATCGCCTGCTGGACGCCGAGCCGGTCGAGCGCGACGACCGCGAAGTTGCCGTCGTCGATCGCCTGCTGCGCGACCTCGCGCGCGACCTGCTCGTTCGACGTCGTGTCGTAGACCGTCACCTGCACGTTGCGGCCGGCGATGCCGCCCTTGGTCTTCAGGTACTCCCAGTAGGCGCGGATGCCCTGCTCGACCTGCGGCGGCACCGGCGCGGCTCCGGTCTTCGGGATCAGGTAGGCGAGCTTGACGGTGCTCGCCGTGATCCCGGTCTTGCGGCCCGGGTCGACCGTCGACGGCTGGGTCGTCCCCGAGGTCGGGCGCGGACCGGCGGTCGCGCCGGGACGAGCGCTCGCGGTCGACGCGGGACCTGACGTCGGGCGCGGACCGCTCGTCGGCATGCCGGGGATGACCACACCTCCGGTGGTCGGGACGCCGCCGAGCGGCGGAGCGGTCGGTCCGGTGTCGATGACCTCACCGGTGGTGTTGTCGACGACGAGTCCGTCGCCGACGGCGACCGGCTCGCCCGCGGCGCCCGGCTCGGGCCGCTCGAAGCGCGCGGCGCACGCCGTCGAGGCGAGCATGGTGGTGATCGCGGCGACCACCGCGAGCCGCCCGCGAAGCACGCCGCGGCGGCGAAGCGACCTGGACATGACGTCCCCCTCGAGCTGCTGGGTGCGCGAGCGGCGTACGCCGTCGTTGCAGCGCGGAGTCTATGGCGCCGAGACGCGACGAGGGACACCCAGCGCTCAGACACTTCGGCAGGTGTGAGCACAAGCGTGCGGCGGTGAGGTTCCGTGCGCTCACACCTGTGCGAGGGGCACCGGCCGGCCAGCGCGAGGTAGCGTGCGGCGGGTGAGCCGACGTCCCGACCCGCCGCCGCTGAAGACGAACGACGTGCGCACGGTCGCGGTCGGCACGGCGGCCTTCGCGCTCACGTTCCTGGCGCTGCTGCCGTTCTACGGCCGGCTCGAGGACGACGGCCGACTGTGGCTGTACTGGATGTGCGTGTGCGGCATGGCGCTCGGCGGTGTCGGCGCCTACTACTGCAAGCGGCGGGAGCGCGCGATCGCCCGCGACGCCGCGCTCGACGCGGCCGCGCTCGACGCCGCGAGCGGTGACGTCACTCGACCGTGAAGTCGTCGCCGTAGACCGAGAAGCTCATCGGCCCGTGCAGGTCGACGTGGCCCGTCGCGACCAGGCGACGCATGCACTCCACCCGGTCGACCGAGTCACGCCAAGCCGCAGCCGTCTCCCGGTTGGCGGGGTTGCGCAGATCCGCGATCCGCACGTCGAAGAACGCCGCGAGCCAGCGTGCCTCGCCGGCGGCTGACGGCAGGCCGACCTTCGCCGTCGTGCGCGCGATGAGTGCCGGCAGACCGTCCGGGTCGTCGCCGGGGCCGTGCTGGATCGCGGTGTCGAAGAGCTGCGCCCGCGCGATCGCGGAGCGCAGGCCCAGCTCGTCCGCCGCCGTCATCGCCGGTCGGTAGTAGTCGCGGTCGACGATCTCGTCCTGCGCCGCGCGGAACGCGGCGTCGCGCGCTGCCTGCTTCCAGGCTGCGACGTACTGCGCCGCCGGCAGGCCGGTCGTGTCGTCGCTCGAGTCACGGCAGAGCTGGTCGAGCTCCGGGAGGAACCGGGCCAGCGGGTTGCCGGGAACGGCGGTCGTGTACACGTCGATGACGGCGAAGGCGTCGCAGGTGGCCGTCGTGAAACCAGCGCGACCCGCAGTGACCCCGCGGCCGTCGCCGAGGTCCTCGGCGTAGTCGTAGCTGATCTCCGTGGTGCTGTTCTCGAACGTGCTGATCAGTTGGTCGGCGTGCCGTCGCTGCTCCGCGTCGAGCCACCCGGCGGGTCCCGAACGGGACGGCGGCCGGAGCTGTCGCCGCAAGGGACGCCTCCGGCGAGGGCGAGGCGGAGACGGCGGCGCGGGCAGCCACGTCGACGGCTCCGTCGCCTCCGCATCCGGAGGCAGCAACCAGAGCGAGCGCGACGACGACGTGGCGGATCTTCACGGGCCCCCCTTCGATCGAGCGGAGAGTCTCACGAAGAACGTCGGCCCGCGCAGAGGAGCGGTCAGTCGAGATCGCTCTCGGCGAGCAGCGATGCCCGGTCCTTCGCGTCGGCGCGCAGCAGCGCCTCCACCAGGTGCCGGTCGCCCCACCGTCGCGCCGACCAGGCGAGCGCCCGGGCGAGGTTGCCCAGCTCGTCCTCCGCGTCGACGTGCAGCGCGTCCCCGACGACCCGCCATGGGACCCGCACCGCGGTCCCGCCGACGTCCGCGCAGTGCAGCGGAGCGTGCACGGCGTACGACGTCGGCGTGGCGTCCCACGACCCGGGCAGGGCGGTCGGGTCGACCCTCGCCTCACGGTCGGCGGTCGACAGCACCCCGCCGTCGACGACCTCGCTCGCCAGCTCGACGTCGAGCAGATCGGCGACGGTCGCTGCGTCCGTGACCCGGCTCGGCACGACCGCGACCGGCCCGAGCAGCGGCGCGAGGTCGGGCGCGTCCATCACGGCCGCGTCGGCGCGCGGGACGGCCGTGAGCGCGCCAGCGACGAGAGCGCACACCTCCTCGGGCACCTCGGGCAGGCCGACGACGTCAGCGCGCGCCGCAAGGTCGGCGTACGCCGCCGCGACGTCGCGTCGCGTCATCGACGGACCCGAGGCGGCGAGTCGCCGCAGCGTCTCCGCGAGCTGGTCGCGGTCGAGGCCGCCGACGTGCCGGAGCACGCCGAGCTGCGCGAGCAGGGTCTCCGCGGCCGGCGGGAGACTCGCCGCGGACGGGTAGAGCGCGAGCAGAGCCGGATCAGCGTCGGCTGCGGCCACCCGGTCGGGACGGTGCAGCCGGCCCTCGGCGTCGGGCACGCACTCGTGCCGGCGCAGCCACCACGACGTGTACGACGGCAGCAGCACGCGTGCGGCGTCGCGCACGGCGACGACCGGCTCGGTGCAGACCCGCAGGTGCACGTCGCCGAGCTCGGCCAGCGCGGCTGACCAGGCCGCGGCGTCGGACCGGACCAGCTCGAGGTCGCGCACCGCCTCGACGTGCGACAGCACCCAGGGGCCGTCGCCGTCGGGCAGCGCCGCGACGAGATCAGGCAGCCACGCCTCCGACTCGTCGAGGTAGGTCGCCAACCCGTCCGGCACCACCACGACGTCGTCCTCGGACGCCGTCGCGAACGTACGCAGCACGCCCACCGCGACGACGGCGTCAGGACCGTGCCGGCGTACGACGTCGTGGTCGACGACGCCGAGCGGGCCGGCCGGGTCGACCAGACCGACGAGACGGCCACCGTGCTCCGCCGGCAGGACCAGCTCTCCGGCCGGCCGCAGCTCGCCGGTCGTGTCGGGCAGCGGCAGCTCGGCCAGCCAGGTGCGCTCGACGGAGTCGGCGACCCGGGCGACGAGGGACAGCACAGCGTCGGCGAGGGCGACGAGGTCGTCGCCGTCGTCCAGCGCCGACTCGACGAGCATGCGCAGCCGCGGGTCGTCGAGGAACGCGGCCGGATCGGCGTCGCGCGCTCCGAGCGCGCGCAGCAGCTCGACGGCCTCGGGCCGGCGCGCGACGTCCGGGTGCAGCCGACGCACCTCGAGCCCGGCGGCTTCGACCGCCTCGTCGACGTCGTCGTCGCCCGGCAGCAGCAGGTCGCGCGCCCCGACGACGACGCTGCCGTCGGCGAGCGGCAGGGGCAGCGCGCGGAGCGCGTCGCGGTCGGGTGCGGTGGCCAGCGCCGCGACGACGTCGCCCCACCAGGCGGGCGGCGCGTCGACCGCGCCGAGCAGGTCGACGACGTCGGCGGTGTCGAGCAGCCGGGTGCCGAGAGACACCAGCGCGGCCTGCCGCCGGCCACCCGCGACGTGCGAAGGGTCGATCAGCCGTGGCAGGTGCGGCGCGAGCAGGGAGGTCATGACCACGGAGGCAGCGCCCAGGTCGAGCACCTGCGCCTCGTCGGGTCGAAGCCGAAGGTCGGCGTCGGCGGCGGAGCCGAGGAAGCGCGTCCGCGGGAGCAGCTCGCCCAGCCGCTCGCGCAGCCCCAGGTCGACCGGACCGGCTGGCAGCGACCCGGGCAGCAGGTCGACCACGTCCGGACCAGCGGTCAGGTCGGCGAGGAAGTCGGCGTAGGCCCGCGCGGCGTGGCCGACGACCGCGTCCGTCACCGACGACGCGACGACGTGCCGGCGCCCGATGTCGAGCGGCAGGGAGGCAGACAGCAGCAGCGGCACGTCGACGACGTCGTCGAGCGGCTGCGGCGCGCGCAGCCGGCGATCGCCGTCGTACGGCACGACCCGCCCCTCGACGACCTGACCGGCCCAGGTGACCGACCACCCGGGCCGCTCCCGCTCCTCCGTCGGCCGCTCGGCGAGGAGGTCGGCGTCGAGGACACCGCTCGTGCTCCGCACCCGCCACGACGTCGTCACGCCGGTGTCGTCGATCTCGACGTCGCCGCCGTCGCGTCGCGCGAGCACCCGTCGCGTGGCGACGTCGCCGTCGACCGTGAGCTCGTCGAGGCCGCCGAGGAAGAGCAGCACCAGCGGGTCGAGCCCGTCGAGCAGCTCGGTGACCTTCTCGACCGCCGACGTGTCGCGCAGCGGCAGCCGGACGACCGTCGCCGCGCCGCCGTCGAGCAGCCGGCGTACGACGGGGTCGGTGTCGTCGGCCGGCCACGGCAGGCGCATGACCGGGACCGCTCCGTCGCGACGGCCGAGCTCCGCGGCCACCTCCGGCACCGTGGCGAGCAGCTCGGCAGCGCGCTCGCGCGACCACTGCACCCCGCCGGTCGACGCGTGCACCGACGGCCGATCCGACACGGACAGGACCGCAGCGAAGCCCACGCCGTACCGACCGACGTCGTCGGCGCCCTTGGTCGACACCCGGCGGTGCGACAGCGCCTCGACGCCGGCCGCGTCGAGCGGCGCGCCGGGGTTGGCGGCGTACAGGACGTCACCGGCGAGGTGCAGGTGCAGGCGCCCCGGTACGCCGGTGCGGCGGGCTGCGTCGGCGGCGTTCTGCGCCAGCTCGACGACGAGGCGGTCCTGGTAGGCGCTGCGCGCGGCGTCGTCCTCGGCGTTGGCGTCCTCGCGCAGGCGGATCGGGCTGGCGGTCCACGTCGCGAGCACCCGCTCGCGCAGTGACCCGGTGTGGAACGGGTCTGGGCCGGACGGGTCTGGCGGCACGTCCTGAGGGGTCAGGCGTCGACCGGCGCGGGCTCGTCGACCGCGACGTCGGCAGAGTCGTCGGCCGGCTGCTCGGTCGGCTCGGTCCCGTCGGACGCCGACTCGTCGGTCATCGCGTAGTCGGCCGACCCGTCGAGCTCGGCCGGCGACTCGACGTCGTCCTCCGCAGTGGCGGCCGCCGGCTCGTCGTCGAGCACCTCGAAGGTGAACTCGTCGATCAGCGCCGGCGCCGGGCCGATCTCGGCGACCAGCGCGCTGCCCTCGGAGTGCGCGCCGCATCCGTGGTCGACGGCGACCACGCGACCGTCGTCGGGAGAGAACTCGTTGGCGCAGCCGCCGAAGCCCTGACCGAGGCCACCGGCCAGCGGGACGAAGAATCCGCACGACGCGCAGTGCGCCGGCGCCTGCCGGGCGTGCGGGCTGTCCGGTCCGGCGTCGCCCTCGTACCAGCGCTCGGCCGCCTCGGTGCGCCCCTCCTGCGACAGCACGCGCGGCCGGCCGAGGCCCCACTCGATGAGCGGCGCGTCGGAGAGCGCGTCCTCGAGCGCGAGCGCCAGACGGTCGTCGTCCGGAGCCGCCGGCAGCAGGTCGCCGACCCCGAGGTCGCCGGGACGCAGGCGCTCGGCCCACGGCACCCACGGCGGCGGGGTGAGGGCGTCGGGTCCGGGCACGCGGAAGACGTCGTTGACGGTGACGTCCTTCGCGCGCGAAGCGCGCACGACCTGGACTCCCCAGCGCCAGCCGGAGTAGCCCTCGTCGTGGCACTCGAAGAGGTGGGTGAGGACCCGCTCGCCGTCGACCTCGACGCCGACGTGCGCGCCGACCGACGCCTCGCCGACCTCCTCGATCGCGACCGCGCGGGCCAGGTCCTCGGCGGCCACGCAGACGGTGTCCGGGGCGTGCCGGGCGGCCGCGGGCGCCTCGAGGAGAGTGGTCGTCACCCCCACATCATCGCAGGCTTCCGGAGCCCGGCCGCGCCCCGGCATGATGAGCCGCATCGTGAGGGGTCGCCGCACCACCGCCGCCGGACCGGACCGGACCCGCGCGCGGCCGCTCCCCTGGCATCGCGGCGGCTTCGTGCCGCTGGTGCGGGTGCACGCGACGCACACCGCCGGCGACGCGCTGATCGCTGTCTCCCTCGCCGGATCGCTCTTCTTCTCCGTGCCGGTCGGCGAGGCCCGCGGCAAGGTCGCGCTCTACCTGCTGACGTCGATGGCGCCGTTCGCGGTGATCGCGCCGGTGATCGGCCCGCTGCTCGACCGCGTGCGCAGCGGCCGGCGCAGCGCGCTCGCCGTCTCGCTCCTCTCGCGCGGCGTGCTCGCCTGGTTCATGGCCGGCAGCCGCACCCTCACGCTCTACCCGCTGGCCTTCGGGGTGCTGGTCCTGTCGAAGGGGTACGGCGTCGCGCGCAGCGCCGCCGTACCGCGACTGCTGCCCGAGGACCTGTCGCTGGTGGAGGCCAACGCGCGGCTCACCGCCACCGGCATCGTGACCGGCGCGGCGGCCGCCGGCGTCGGGGCGTCGGTCGTCGCGCTGTCCAGCCCGGCCTGGTCGCTGCGCGTCGCGACGGTCGTCTTCGTGATCGGCGCGGTCTTCGCGATGCGGCTCCCGGCCGCGGTCAACAGCCCGGCCGCCGCGCGGCACGGCCTTCCCGCGCCGGCCGGCCCGGTGCACCTCGGCCCGCACCTGCGCGACGCCCTCGTGGCGACGGTGTCGCTGCGCGCGCTCACCGGCTACCTCACGATGTTCCTCGCGTTCCTCCTCCGCTCGGAGGGCGGCGGTACGACGGCCCTCGGCGTGGTCATCGCTGCCGGCGCGACCGGCAGCATGATCGGCACCGGCATCGGCGCCGGGCTGCGCGGCCGGGCCCCGGAGACCCTGCTCACCGCGTCCCTCGCCGTCGCGACGACCGGGTGCGCGGTCGCGGCCTGGCAGTTCTCGCTCACGACCGCGGCAGCCGCCGCCCTGTGCAGCGGAATGGCCGCGTCACTGGGCAAGCTCTCGCTCGACGCGATGCTCCAGCGCGACGTCGACGACGACGTACGCGGTCAGGTGTTCGCCCGGTCGGAGACCGCGCTGCAGCTGGCCTGGGTGGTCGGCGGAGCGGTCGGCATCGCGCTCCCGCTTCGCGGCGGACTGGGGCTCGGTCTCGCCGCCGCGGGGATGGCGGCGGCGACCGCCAGCTCGATCACCGCCGCCCGACGGGCCGAGCGCAGGTAGCCTCGCCCTATGGATGCGGCCTGGGCGTGGCGGGTGCTGGGCGTGCCACCGGGCTCCTCCCCCGACGCGTGCCGCTCCGCGTTCCGCGCCGCCGCGCAGCTGATGCACCCGGATCGCGTCGCCGACCTGCCCGACGACGTGCGGGCCGAGGCGCACCGGCGGATGGCCGAGCTGGCCGAGGCCTACCGCGTGTGCGGCCGGACGTCGGCGGGCGAGCGGCCGCGCCGGGCGCGCCACGATGCGACCGGACCGCTCGAGCCGGCGGGCGACCTGGCCGCGGATCTGCTCGCCGACGCGCTCGCCGCGACGGCGCCACGCGACGTGGTGCAGACCCTCGAGCACGTCGCCGACGGCTGGCCGGGCACCGCGGAGGGTGACCGAGCTCGTGCCCTGCTGGTGACGTCGGAGGCCGCGCGCAACGCGCTGTCCGCCCGCGAGCGCGCGCGACACCTCGTCCTCGTGGTCGACGAGAGCGCGCGCGAGCAGGCGTGGGACTCGCTGAGCGGACGCGAGGAGCTGGCCATCGCCCAGGTCGTCTACGCGCACCCTGCGGTGTCCGCGACGCTCCGAGCGAGGGCACGCGCCCGGCTGGCCGAGCTCGACGACTGGGGATCGCTCGGCGACGACGACGACCCCGACGTACGTCGTACTGCACGGGCCCATCTGCTCGTCCGCGAAGCTGCCGCGTTGGTGGAGCGCGCGACGTGGCTCAGCCGTCGAGAGCGGGCGGCGTTCGACGAGGACCTCGCCGCGTGGCGGTCCCGCGCGGACGACTGCCGCGCCGAGCAGCTCGACCTCGACCTGCGCGCACACCTCGACGACGCGGAGCAGGCCATCCGCGCCGCGCTGTCACCGGCCCGGGCCGGCCGCGCATGACGAAGGGGCTGACGGTCGTCGTCACCGCGGTCGACGTCGAACGCGACGCGGTCGCCGACGGCATCGGCGACCCGCACGAGATCCCGGTCGGCCCCTACCTGCGCAGCAAGCGGTGCGAGACGGACGGCGACGACGTGCTGATCGTCGCCGGCGGCATCGGGCCCGCGGCAGCCGCGGCGGCGGCGGCGTACGTCGTCGGCAGCCACGACGTGACGACCCTGATCAGCATGGGGATCGCCGGCGCCTTCACCGGGTCGGCGCTGCCGATGGGCGGAGTCGCCGTCGCGTCGACGATCGTCGCGGCGGATCTCGGCGCGATGAGCCCGGAGCGGTTCCTCGACCTCAGCGCGATGGGGCTCGACGGCGGGGCTGCGGTGACGTGTGCCGCCGACCTGGTGGACATCGCGGTGCAGCGGGTGACGGCCGCCGGCCTTCCGGTGGCGACCGGGCCGGTGCTGACGCTGTCGACGATGACCGGCACGTCGGAGCGCGCGGCGCAGCTGATGAGCGAGCACGGCGCGGTGGCCGAGGCGATGGAGGGCGCAGGGGTCGCGCACGTCGCAGCACTGCACCGCGTGCCGACGCTCGAGCTGCGCACGATCAGCAATCACGTCGGCGTACGCGACCGAGAGTCGTGGGACATCCTCGCCGCGCTGACCAGCCTGACCACCGTCGCGCGCGCCGTCCTCGGGCCTGGGTGGTGACCGCACCGCTGCGGGTCGGGATCTCGCCGTGCCCCAACGACACATTCGTGTTCCACGCGCTGGCCCACGGGCTCGTCGACGGGCCGGAGATCGAGATCGTCTTCGCCGACATCGACGAGCTGAACTCGCTCGCCGCTGCCGGATCGCTCGACGTCGTGAAGGTGTCGTACGCCGCGCTGCCGTGGCTGCTGTCCGACCACGTGCTGCTGAGGTCCGGCGGAGCGGTCGGCCGCGGCGTGGGGCCGCTGGTGCTGACCGCGGCGCCGTCGTCGCCGGCCGACCTGGTCGGCGCGCGGGTCGCGGTGCCGGGTGAGCGGACCACGGCGTACCTGCTCCTGCGCCTGTGGGACCCCGGGTTCGGGTCGGTCGAGGTGATGCCCTTCGACCGGATCATGCCGGCGGTGCGCGACGGATCGGTCGACGCGGGGCTGGTCATCCACGAGTCGCGGTTCACCTACGGCGACTACGGGCTGCACCAGGTCGCCGACCTCGGGCAGTGGTGGGAGTCGGTCACGTCGCTGCCGCTGCCGCTGCCGCTCGGCGCGATCGTCGCGCGGCGCTCACTGGGTGACTCGGTGATCGCGGCCGTCGAGGGCGGCGTACGCCGGTCGGTCGACCACGCGTGGGCGCATCCCGCGCACAGCCGCGAGTGGGTCCTCGCGCACAGCCAGGAGCTCGCGCCGGACGTCGTCGACCAGCACATCGCGCTCTACGTGAACGCGTTCACCGCCGACCTCGGCGACGAGGGCCTGACCGCCGCCCGCGAGCTCCTGTCCAGAGCAGCCTCAGCCGGCCTGGTCCCGCAAGTCGAGCTCTAAGCCTCGATTTCGCGGGCGACGGCGTGGAGGACCTCGGCGATCTTCTTGGCCGACTTGCGCTCGGGGTGCTTCCCGCGGCGGTAGTCGCGCTGCACGGTGTCGAGCAGCTTGATCATGTCCTCGATCATGCCGTGCAGCTCCTCGGGCTCCCGGCGCGCGGCAGCGGTCGCGGCGCCGGCGAGCGAGGGCGCGTCCTCGAGGACCCGGACGGACAGCGCCTGCTCGCCGCGCTTGCCCTCGGCCACGCCGAACTCGACCCGCTGGCCGGGCTGGAGCGCCTCGACGCCGGTGGGCAGCGCGGAGGTGTGCACGAAGACGTCGCCGCCGTCGTCGCGGGAGAGGAAGCCGAAGCCCTTCTCCACGTCGAACCACTTGACCTTGCCGGTAGGCACGCCGGACCTCTTCATGTCGATGGAGCCGTCAGGGGCCAGCGCCGTAGGGCGGCAGGCATCCGCAAGGCTAGTCGGTCGCCTGCCGCGCAACGAATCAGTTCCGGCCGACGTCGGTGCCGACCGCGAGTAGCGTCGGGCGGGTGACCACCGTGGACCTGCTCGCCTCGGGGGACGAGCCGCAGCCGCGCCCGTCCCGGGGCCGCCCGACGCTCCGCGCCTCCTCTGTCCTCATCGCGCTCGCCGTGGCGATCGCGCTGATCCTCACGACCGGGGTCACGGCCGTCGTACGCCTCTCCGGCGGCGGCCCGCAGCCGGAGGACGCGCTGCCGGCGTCGGCGTTCGCCTTCGCCAAGCTCGACCTCGATCCGCCGGCGTCGCAGAAGCTGGCCGTCCGCACACTCGCCCGGCACTTCCCCGACTCGCCCGGCGACGACCTGCGTGAGCTGCGCGACGCCGCCGCGAGCGAGCTGGTGGAGCCGCTCGGCCTGGACTTCGACACCGACGTCGAGCCGTGGCTCGGCGACCGCTACGCCGTCGCCGGGTTCGTGGTCGACGACGAGATGCACCCGGTCGCTGCCGTGCAGGTCAGCGACGAGTCAGCAGCGCGCGAGGCGATCGAGAAGGCTGACGTCGAGGGCGGCGTCGCGTTCCTCCGCGGGTACGCCGTCATCGCGGAGACCCAGGACATCGTCGATGCCGCCGTGCGCCAGGCACGAGAAACCCCGCTGGGGTCCGACCGCGGGTTCGCGCGCGACATCGCCGAGCTGTCCGGCGACCAGATCGCGATCGGCTGGGCCGACAACGAGCAGCTCTACGACCGGGTGTTCAGCGGCGTCGTCACCGAGCTGGAGATGGACGCGACGGCGCACGACCCGCGTGCGGGGATCAGCGGTCGCTCGGTGGTCGGGCTGCACGCGACGCGCCGCTACGTCGAGCTCGAGTCGATCTCCGTCGGCGCCGACGCCGGGCCGGCGGGTACGCCGGCCGACGTGTCGATGCTCACGGCGCTGCCGACCAGCACCACGGCGGCGGTGCTGCTGACCAACCCGGCGGCGTTGCGCGCGAGCAGTGCGGCGTACAGCGCGTTCGGCGCCATCGGCGGCGCCGGGCTGCTCGGGGTCGGCCTCGGCGCGTTCCCGGTCGACGACGGCTCGATGTCTGCTGTGTCGGACGCGCTGGAGCCGCTCGACCAGGAGCTGGAGACGGATCTGCTGCCGCTGCTGCGCGGCACGACGGCGCTCGTGCTCGGCCCGCTGCCCGGCGGCGCCAGCAGCCGCGGCGACGTGTCCCTCATGCTGGTCGCCGACGTCGCCGCACCCGGCAACGCCGAGGTGCCGCTGCTGCGCGTGCGTGACGCCTTGCGCAAGGCCGGGCTCACCGCCGACGTCGCGATCCGCGGCGGACGTGTCTACGCGGCCACCGGATCGGCGTACGTCGAGGGACTCGGCGATGCCGGCCACCTCGGCGACAGCGAGCTGTTCCGGGACGCGATGGGCTCGATGTCCGGCGACGTGAGCATCGCGGCGTACGTCGACATCGCCTCGATCGCGCGGACGCAGCCGGACTTCCCGCGCGGGCTCGCGCCCGTGCAGGCGGTCGGCCTGACGTCGTCGCGCGACGGCTCGACCTCGACGGTGCGGCTGCGCGTCGTCATCGGCGCAGCGGGGTAGGGGTCCGGTGTTGCCCCTGACCCGAGGAGACCGACCATGTCGCAGTCCGACTTCCGTGACCCCGGTGCCCGCCGCGAGGCCGAGCGCGCCGCGACCCGCGACGAGGCGGTGACCGGCCCCGACGCCGGACCCGTCGACGACGTCGAGGGCATGGCGGCCGCCGACGGCCTGACCGCGTCGCCCGAGGTCGCCGAGCACTACCGCGAGATGACCGAGACCGGCGCGAGCATCAAGGGCGAGGGCGAGATCTAGCCTCGGCTCCGCACTTCACCGGCGACCCGCCGCGCATGTCGGCGCGAAGCGCGGAGGTGAACGCGCCGTCAGCCGGAGTAGCGTCCGCGCGGTCGGCGTACGACGGCGCGGAGGTGCGGATGACCGAGAAGGAGCTGGTGTTCTGCAGCTGCTGCGCGCTCACCCAGCTGGTCTGGGAGGACGGCGAGCCCGAGCCGACGACCTGCTTCATGTGCTCGTCGCACAAACCGGGGTCGAAGGCGGCGCTCGTCGAGCACGAGGGGCGGCTGCTGGAGCGGATCAATCGCCTCGAGATCGCCCGGCGTGACTTCGAGAAGGCGATCGAGACGTCCCGTCACGCCTTCGCGGAGATCGCCGTGGCGCATGCGCACTGCATCTGCCTGGAGCCGAAGCCGTGCGTCTCCGCGCGGTTCGCGTCCGAAGGCGCGAAGGCCTGCGCGGCCGCGGTCGCAGTCGTCCCGGGCCTGAGACCCGGTAGCTCAGCCGGCGACGACGTCGCCGCTCGATGCGGGGAGCGTTTCAGTCACTGCAAGCCGCACCGGACCGAGTTTCAGTCACTGAATCGCTCCCCGGATCGGCAGCCGGGCGGCGCTCAGCTCAGCCGGCGACGACGTCGCCGCCGAGGTCGGCGACCTGCACTCCCCGGCCGACCAGCCACTCCCGGCCCTCGGTCAGCGCGGCCGGCTCGCCGTGCACCTCGACGATCACCCAGCCGAGGGTGTCCTCGACGTTGGCGCGGCGCACGTTGGTGACCAGGCCGTGCTGCGTCGCGAGCTCCCAGAGCAGCGGCTCGCTGACCAGCTCCTCGGAGTAGGTGAGGTGCCAGCGCGCGGTCGCCATCAGCGGTACGCCTCGACGTCGACGAGCAGCTCGTTCATCGCGCCGGAGCGGAAGCCGACCGGGTCGAGCTCGGCCCGCTCGAAGCCGGCGGCGACGATGGCGGCGCAGACCTCCGTCGTACGGCGTTCGAGCTCCGGCACGAGCGTCGCGTCGACCTCGAGCCGAGCGGTGTCGCCGAGGTCGCGGACCCGCAGATCGCGTACGACGAAGTCGTTGTCGTGCAGCCACGCGCGGGCCGCGGCCTCGGCGCGCTCGACCCGGGCGAGCCGGGCGGGCGTGATCTCGATGCCGTAGGCGACCCGGCTGGACAGGCACGCGGCTGCCGGCTTGTCCCACGTCGGGAGCCCGGCGTCCTTGGATGCCGCGCGAACCTCCGCCTTGGTCAGGTCCGCGTCGCGGAGCGGCGTGACCGCACCCCGCTCGCTCGCGGCGCGGATGCCGGGCCGGAAGCCGGCGCGCGCGTCGTCGGCGTTGGTGCCGGTCGCGACGAGCGCGATGCCGAGCGAGTCGGCCAGCGGGCGCAGGGTGTCCATCAGCTCGGCCTTGCAGAAGAAGCAGCGGTCGCCGGCGTTGGCGCGATATCCCTCGCGCGACATCTCGTCGGTGGGCGGGAGGTGGTGCGCGACGCCCAGCTGCGTCGCGAAGGCGGTCGCCTGGTCGAGCTCCACCGCAGGGAGACTGGGCGAGACGGCGGTGGCGGCGACGACGTGGTGCGCGCCGAGGACGGTCGCCGCGCGCGCGAGCAGGAACGCCGAGTCCGCGCCCCCGCTGAAGGCGACCACGAGGCCGTCGTACGACGACAGGATCTCGTCGAGGCGCGCGAGCTTGCCGGAGAGGTCCACTGGTCTACCGGTGCTGCATGGAGTCCATGAGGATGCCGACGGCGATCGCCATCCGGAAGTCGAGCCGCTGGTCCTGGATCTCCATGACGTAACGGTCGCGCCAGCCCCAGATGCGGGTGTGCGAGAACACCGGCGAGCTGCCCATCGTGCCGTCGAAGTGGAAGACCCACGGCACCGGGATGTTCTCGGCGTACGGGATGAGTCCCCAGAAGCGGCGCAGTACCGCGATCAGCATGTTCCGCTCGGTGATGGTGACCGTCAGCAGGCCGGGCTGGTTGAGCTCCCAGGTCGAGCGGATGAGCGATTTCGCGCCGAGCTTCTTGACCGTGCCGATCAGCTGACCGGTCTGCGCGTCGGTGACGTTCATGACCGAGCTGATGTCGAGGCGCCGGTCGGCCTTGATCGAGACGACGGGCCGCGTGGCGCTCTCGTCGGAGTAGACGGTGAACGCCTCCTTGAGCGCCATCCGCTTCTGCTTGACGAACGCGACCAGCTGGCCGGGCTTGCCGGCCTCGTCCCAGAAGACGCGGTAGACGTTCTGGAACGGCGTGACCTTCTGCAGGATGTGCAGCCGCGGCGGGGCGCCCTGCACCGGCGCGGTTGGTCCGGTGGATGCCACGCCGCCGTACGCCTCGGCCATCGGCTGCCGGGGTGCTGCCGGGACCTCGGCGTAGTAGGGGTCTCCGTGCGGGCTGGGCATGGTCGGCGCCGCCGGCGCGACCTCGCGCGAGGTGACCTGATCCGTCCAGGTGGTGCCGTCCCAGTAGCGCTGGTCGTGCTGGCCGGAGGGGTCCGGGTACCACCCGGGCGCGGGACCGCTGCTGCTCGTCGTCATGCCGAAGAGCCTGCCATGACTTGCCGAGGAACTGTGTACGCCGACGCGGCGGTCGCGAGCGGCAGACGGGACACAGAACGGCTGGGGCCGGGCCGGAGACGACGAGAGGGCGGGCCCGCCGAAGCGGACCCGCCCTCTCGGACGTCGTACTGGGGGACCTAGAAGTCCATGTCTCCCATGCCGCCGCCGCCCGGGCCGGCCGGAGCGGCCTTCTCGGGCTTGTCGGCGATGACGCACTCGGTGGTGAGGAACAGCGCGGCGATCGACGCGGCGTTCTGCAGCGCAGAGCGCGTGACCTTGGCCGGGTCGATGATGCCCGCCTTGATCATGTCGACGTACTCGCCGTTGCTGGCGTCCAGGCCGAAGCCGACCTTGAGGCCACGCACCTTCTCGGTCACGACGCCGCCCTCGAGGCCGGCGTTGATCGCGATCTGCTTCAGCGGAGCCTCGAGCGCCAGGCGCACGATGTTGGCACCGGTCGCCTCGTCACCCTCGAGGTCGAGCTTCTCGAAGGCCGTGGTCGACGCCTGGAGCAGCGCGACGCCACCGCCGGCGACGATGCCCTCCTCGACGGCCGCCTTCGCGTTGCGAACGGCGTCCTCGATGCGGTGCTTGCGCTCCTTGAGCTCGACCTCGGTGGCCGCGCCCGCCTTGATGACGGCGACGCCGCCGGCGAGCTTGGCGAGGCGCTCCTGGAGCTTCTCGCGGTCGTAGTCGGAGTCGCTCTTCTCGATCTCCGCCTTGATCTGGTTGACCCGGCCGGCGATCTGGTCGGCGTCACCCGAACCCTCGACGATGGTGGTCTCGTCCTTGGTGATGACGATCTTGCGGGCGCGACCCAGCAGGTCGAGCGTCGCGTTCTCCAGCTTGAGGCCGACCTCCTCGGAGACCACCTGGCCGCCGGTGAGGATCGCGATGTCCTGCAGCATGGCCTTGCGGCGGTCGCCGAAGCCCGGCGCCTTGACAGCGGCGGAGCGGAACGTGCCGCGGATCTTGTTGACGACCAGGGTCGCGAGCGCCTCGCCCTCGACGTCCTCGGAGAGGATGACCAGCGGCTTGCCGCTCTGCATGACCTTCTCGAGGACCGGGAGCAGGTCCTTCACGGCGCTGATCTTGCTGTTGACGATGAGCAGGTAGGGGTCCTCGAGGACCGCCTCCATGCGCTCGGAGTCGGTGACGAAGTACGGCGAGATGTAGCCCTTGTCGAAGCGCATGCCCTCGACGAGCTCGAGCTCGAGGCCGAAGGTGTTGCTCTCCTCGACCGTGATGACGCCTTCCTTGCCGACCTTGTCCATCGCCTCGGCGATCATCTCGCCGATCGTGGTGTCGCCCGCGGAGATGCTCGCGGTGGAGGCGATCTGCTCCTTGGTCTCGACGTCCTTCGCCATGTTGCCGATGGCGGTGACGACGGACTCGACGGCGGCCTCGATGCCCCGCTTGAGGCTCATCGGGTTGGCGCCGGCGGCGACGTTGCGGAGACCCTCGCGGACGAGCGCCTGGGCGAGGACGGTCGCGGTGGTGGTGCCGTCACCGGCGACGTCGTCGGTCTTCTTGGCGACTTCCTTGACGAGCTCGGCGCCGATCTTCTCGAACGGGTCCTCGAGCTCGATCTCCTTGGCGATGCTCACACCATCGTTGGTGATGGTGGGCGCGCCCCACTTCTTCTCGAGGACGACGTTGCGGCCCTTCGGGCCAAGCGTGACCTTGACGGCGTCGGCGAGCTGGTTCATGCCTCGCTCGAGGCCGCGGCGCGCCTCTTCCTCGAAGCTGATGATCTTCGACATGCGGGTGGGTCCTCCCAAGACTTGCGGGTGTGAGTGCCATGGCGACCGGGTGACGCCCGCGACGGACGGCCGCCTGCGCCCCGTCGTACGGCGCTAGGGGCCTCGTCGCCCGATCTGGCACTCACAGTGGGCGAGTGCCAACCTCAGGTTTAGCACTCTCAGGTGGAGAGTGCAAGACGCCGGATTGACTCACCACGGATGCGCGCGTGGGTGGGTTCGTTGACTCATCTAGGGATGCGCGCGTGGGGCGCGCCTGGCGAGCGGGTCCTCGGGTGGCCGGTAGGCCTCGAGGATGGAACTAACGATGAGCCAGCGCAAGGCTGTCACGAAGGTGACCGCGACCCGGTATGCGCAGGCGAGCCGGGCCGGCAAGGGTGTGATCCTCGACGAGCTGTGCGCGACGACCGGGTGGCATCGCAGCCACGCCCGTAAAGCGCTCGCGGGCGCCCTGCGGCCGCAGGTGGTGGTGCCGCGGCGTCCGCGGACCCCGATCTACGGAGTCGAGGTGGTTGTCGCGCTGCAGTTCTGCTGGGCGGTGCTCGGCGCACCGACCGGCAAGCGCCTGGCCCCGGTGCTCGCCGACCTGGTGGCGCGTCTGCGCCGGTTCGGCGAGCTCGTGATCAGCGACGACGTCGCCGTGGCGCTTGTCGCGATGAGCCCGGCGACGATGGACCGCCGGCTGGCTGCGGCGCGCGCGGCGATGGCCCTGCGCGGCCGCAGTCACACCAAGCCGGGCTCGTTGCTCAAGAGCCAGATCCCGATCCGGACCTGGGCGCAGTGGGACGACGCGGTGCCCGGCTTCGTCGAGATCGACCTGGTCGGCCACGAAGGAGGCAACGCCCTCGGTGAGCACGCCTACACGCTGACGGTGACCGACATCGCCACCGGGTGGACCGAGAACCGCTCGGTGCCCAACAAGGCGCAGAAGTGGGTCGTCGAGGCGCTCGCCGAGATCGCCGCGGTCATGCCGTTCCCGATCCTGGGCATCGACAGCGACAACGGCAGCGAGTTCATCAACTGGCACCTGCTGTCCTGGTGCCAGGAACGGAAGATCACCTTCACCCGCTCCCGGTCGGGCAACTCCAACGACGGCGCACACGTCGAGCAGAAGAACTGGGCAGTGGTCCGCACCGTGGTCGCCTACCACCGCTACGACACGCCCGCGGAACTGCTGCTGCTCAACAAGATCTGGGTGCTCCAGTCGCTGATCACGAACTACTTCCTCGCCCAGCAGAAGCTCATCTTGAAGGTCCGCGACGGAGCGAAGGTCACGAAGAAGTACGACACCGCGACCACGCCACACCAGCGGGCCGACCGCCACGACAGCGTCGCCGATGAGGACAAGACGATCCTGAGAGACACCTTCGCCGGGCTCAACCCAGCAGCGATCCAGCGCCAGATCCAGGCCCTCACCGCCGAGCTGCTCACCCTGACCACGAGCAAGGCCGCGGCCAGGAACAAGCCCTCCATCAAGGCCATCGCTCCGCGCGCATCCACTCATGAGTCAACGACCGGAGCTACGCGCGCATCTTGACGTGAGTCACCAGGGACGCAGCAGCCGGGCTGGGAGCCCCTGGGGAGGGTCAGCCGCCGGCGACGGCCGGGATCACGGAGACGGTGACGCCGTCGGGTACGACGGTGTCGAGGCCGTCGAGGAAGCGGACGTCGTCGTCCCCCACGTAGACGTTGACGAAGCGGCGCAGTGCACCGGTCTCGTCGAGGACCCGCTCGGCGACGCCGGGGTGCGCGACCTCGAGCGCCTTCAGGACGTCGTTGAGCGAGCCGGCCTCCACGGCGACCTCGGCGTTGCCGCCGGTGAGGCCGCGCAGCGGGGTCGGGATGCGGACGGTGACGCTCATGACGCTCCCTGGGGCGAGGCGAGACCGGCGGCGCGGAACGCCTCCAGGCTGGCGGGGATGGTGTGTGTGGGCTGCGAGGTCGCGGCCACGGCGTCGATGGTCTTCAAGCCGTCTCCGGTGTTGAGCAGCACGGTCGGAGCATCCGCCTGCAGCTGCCCGGTGGCGAGCAGCCGCTGCAGCGACGCGACGGTCACACCGCCCGCGGTCTCGGCGAAGATCCCCTCGGTCTCGGCGAGCAGCCGGATCCCCGCGACGACGTCCTCGTCGCTCACGTCCTCGAACGACCCGCCGGTACGCCGGGCCGTGTCGATCGCGTAGGGCCCGTCCGCCGGGTTGCCGATGGCGAGCGACTTGGCGATGGTCGACGGCCGCACCGGGCGTACGACGTCCCAGCCGTTCTTCCACGCGGTCGCGACCGGCGAGCAGCCGGTGGCCTGAGCGCCGAAGACGGCGTACGGCGTGTCGGCGACCAGCCCGAGGGAGACCAGCTCACCGAAGCCCTTGTCCACCTTGGTCATCAGCGAGCCGCTGGCGACCGGCGCGACGACCTGCGCGGGCAGCCGCCAGCCGAGCTGCTCGGCGATCTCGTAGCCGACAGTCTTGGAGCCCTCGGCGTAGAACGCGCGCAGGTTGACGTTGACGAAGGCCCACGGCAGCTCGCCCGCGACCTCGGCGCAGAGCCGGTTGACGTCGTCGTACGAGCCGGTGACCGCGACGAGGGTCTGGCCGTAGACGCCGGTGGCGACGACCTTGCCGACCTCGAGGTCGGCCGGGATGAAGACGACGGCGCGCAGGCCGGCGCGCGACGCGTGCGCCGCGACGCTGTTGGCCAGGTTGCCGGTCGAGGCGCAGGACACGGTGTCGAAGCCGAGCTCGACCGCCTTGGAGAGAGCCACCGAGACGACACGGTCCTTGAAGGAGTGGGTCGGGTTGGCGCTGTCGTCCTTGACCCACAGCTCGGTCATGCCGAGGGCGCGGCCGAGGTTGCGCGCCCGGACGAGCCGGGTCATCCCGGCGCCCAGGTCGACGCGCGTGGCCGGGTCGTGGCCGGAGGGCAGCAGGTCGGCGTACCGCCACATGGTGTGCGGGCCCGCCTCGATCGACTCACGGGTGACGGTGCGCTGCCAGACGGCCTTGTCGTAGGCGACCTCGAGCGGGCCGAAGCAGAACTCGCAGACGTGGCTGGCGGCGACCGGGTAGTCGCGACCGCACTCGCGGCAGCGCAGGCCGAGGACAGCCGTCGATACGTCGGCAGACACATCGGTGGATACAGATGTCACAGGAACTCGAGCCTCTCCTCATCTTTCCCCTGGCGCGGAGCGCGCCGGGGCCGGAGTTGGCACCTGTCGCGGCGGCGGCTGCGGTGCAGCGCTTTCCGCGGTGGTTGCCGGGACGTCGACGGGCCGTTCCCTCAGTCCCTCGTGATGAGTTGCGTATGAAGTTGTGGTCGTAGTGTCGGCACCGCGCAGGTGATGAGTCAAACGGGATGCGCGACGAGAGGGCGAAGCGAGCGATGGCCGGGGACGAGGCAGCCGACTGGCTCGCGCACCGGACCTACCACTGGTCGACGTACGCCGACCTCGACGCGCTGGTCGCCGCGAAGGGCGAGACCACGGTCAGCGTGGTGCTGCCCGCGCGCGACGAGCAGGCGACCGTCGGGTCGATCGTCGACTGCATCCGCGGCTCGCTGATGGCGCCGGACGGGCCGGCCCTCGTCGACGAGCTGGTCGTCCTCGACCACGGCTCGACGGACGAGACAGCTGCGATCGCGCGCGACGCCGGCGCGACGGTGGTCGCGTCGCGCGACGTGCTGGCGGCCTACGGCGACAACAAGGGAAAGGGAGAAGCGCTCTGGAAGTCGCTCGCGGCGACGACCGGTGACGTCGTCGCATGGGTGGACGCCGACATCGAGAACATCGACGCGTCTTTCGCGTTCGGACTGCTGGGTCCGCTGCTGACCGACCCGAGCGTGAGCTTCGTGAAGGGGTTCTACGAGCGGCCGTTCGCCGAGCGCGAGCGGCTGCGGCCGACCGGCGGCGGGCGGGTCACCGAGCTGGTCGCGCGGCCGTGGCTGAACATGTTCTGGCCCGACCTGGCCGGTCTCATCCAGCCACTCGCGGGCGAGCAGGCCGGCCGGCGCGCGCTGCTCGAGACGCTGCCCTTCGTCTCGGACTACGGCGTGGAGGTCGGACTGCTCATCGACGTGTACGACGCGGTCGGGCTCGACGCGATCGCGCAGGTCGACCTCGAGCGGCGGGTGCACCGCAACCAGAGCGTCGAGAAGCTCGGCCGGATGGCATTCGTCATCCAGCAGTCGCTGATGTCGCGCATGCAGCGCGAGGGGCGCATGACGCTGACCGACGCGCCGATGCCGCGGCTCGCGCAGTTCCGCAACCGGCTCGCCGACTACCGCATGAACGTGCACGAGCTGCCGGTGACGGAGCGGCCGCCGCTGGTCGACGTACCCGAGTACGCGCAGCGCACCGGGCCGCTGCGATGAAGACGCTGCGCCGGCCCGCCGCGTCATCCGTCGAGCGGTGCGCTCCAGACGGTGAACGACGGCTCCGACGCCATCCCCACGCTGCGGTAGAGGCGCAGCGCCGACGTCGTGTTGTCGGCGTCGACGTCGAGTGCGGCCCGGTCGAGCCCGCGGCGGTCGAACTCGGCGAACAGGTGCCGCAGCAAGCCCTGCGCGATGCCCCGGCCGCGCCACGCCGGACGCACGCCGAGCTCGGAGACGTAGCCCTCGGACCGACCGCCGCGCTCCTTCGCCCGCCCGATCGCGTGCCCGCGGATGACGCCGTCGACCTCCACGACCACCCACAGCGTCGGGTCGTAGCCGCTGTCCGGCGAGTCACGTTCGTCCCACCACCAGCGGTCCGCGTCGACGCTCTCGCTGCCCCAGTGGTCGAGGAACGCCTCCGTCGACGCGTCGTACAGCTCGTCGTCGTCCTCGCCGGGCCGGTAGAGCCGCAGACCTGCGGGCGGCGGCACGTCGGATGCCGGAGCGGGCAGGTCGAGCACCATCCGCAGGAAGTGCCGCGCCTCGGTGAGCCCACCGGCGCGCAGCACGGCCGGCGCGGTCTCGTCGCGGGCCCACGTCGTCGCCTTCACGGACCAGCCGGGTCCCTCGGCCTTGCGGCGTGCGGCCGCGAGCACCGCGTCGAGCAGCATCGTGCCGAGACCCCGGCCGCGGGCGTCCGGATGCACGCGAGTGAAGGTCTTCACCTCGTCGCCCGGCGTCGTCCACGCCTGGCCGAAGCCGAGCACGTCGCCGGCGGCGCCCTCGGCGATGAACGAGTCGGTCGCGAGCTCACAGCCGGGCGTGGTGAGCCGAGCTCGGGTGCTGCCGGCGTCGCTGCCGCGATCGACGTAGGCGCGCGTGCACGCGTCGAGCATCGCGGTCAGCGCGTCGACGTCGTCGAGCGTCGCGGGACGCAGTGCGGTCGGAGTGGTCATGGCTCGCGGAGTCTCCGGGGCCTCCGA
The DNA here is from genome assembly GCA_963765815.1 of uncultured Actinomycetota bacterium. Classification (GTDB taxonomy): domain Bacteria; phylum Actinomycetota; class Actinomycetes; order BP-191; family BP-191; genus DATLNF01. Next base: position 328,263 of record CAVXXT010000007.1, read on the forward strand.
TCCCCGGGTCAACCGAGTTGTGACGCCGATGAGTGACGCACCAGTGACGCCGACCCGCATCGTCTACACCGACCTCGACGGCACGATGGTGGGTCGATTCGGCAGCTTCTTCGCCGACGGATCCGGTACGCCGACCGTCGTGCCGGCGCAGACACTGGTCGCCCTGCACGAGGCGCGGATCACGCTGGTGCTGGTGAGCGGCCGCACGCGCGAGCAGCTCGGCGAGGCGGCCGCGATCACCGGCGCGGACGGCTTCGTCGGCGAGCTCGGCGCGGTGCTCGGCTGGGATCACGGACGCCAGGTCGAGGTGCTGCGCGGAGAGATGCCCGACGACCTCGACGGCACGCCGTACGACGTCGCCTGTGACGCGGCACTGCCGGAGCGGCTCTTCGCGCGGTTCCCCGGACGGCTCGAGTGGCACTCCCCCTGGCACGTCGGCCACGTCGCCGACCTGATGCTGCGCGGCAACGTCGACGTCAACGAAGCGCAGGCCTGGCTCGGCGAGAGCGGCTTCGGCTGGCTCGCGCTGCACGACAACGGGGTGCTGCCGGGGCGCACGCTGCCAGACACGACCGACCCCGTGCACGTCTACCACCTGCTCCCCGGCGGCATCGACAAGGGCTTCGGCGTCGCGCGCGACCTCGCCCGGCGCGGCCTGCGACGCGCGGACGCCGTCGCCATCGGCGACAGCCGCAGCGACCTGGCGATGGCCGGGCACGTCGGGCGCTTCTTCCTGGTCGCCAACGGCGCGGCGGCGCCGGCCACCCTCGCCGCGGCGGCGGCGTACGACAACGTGACGATCACCGAGCAGGGCTTCTCGTTGGGCTGGGCCGAGGCGATCCGCCACGTCCTCGGCCGCTCCTGACCGACTTCACCCACCTGGACGTCCTGATCGGCCCGATTCCGGGCCGATTTCCGACGTCCAGGTGGGTGAAGTCGGCGCTTCGGTGGGGTGGCAGGAAGGTGAGACGGGTATGTCGAACCGCGTTCGGTAGGCACGTCGCCCCGCGGAGAGGTCACCCCATGCGCGCTCGACTCACGCTGCTGCTCGTCCCGGCGCTCGCTCTGCTCGGCGCCCCCGCGGTCGGCACCGCCGCCCCCGCGACGTGGACGGCGCGCCCCGCGACGTACGGCACGGTGGTCGAGACCGACGTGCGCGTGACGATGAGCGACGGGGTGCGCCTGGCCGTCGACGTCGTGCGTCCGGCCATCGAGGGCAAGCCGGCACCCGGCCGCTTCCCGGTGCTCGTGACGCAGACGCCGTACAACAAGAACGGCAGCACGCTGGCCTTCCGCACCGACTACCTGGTGACCCGCGGCTACGTCCAGGTCATCTCCGACGTCCGCGGCACCGGCAGCAGCGAGGGCAACTGGCGGTCCTTCGACGACCGCGAGCAGCTCGACGGCAAGGAGCTGGTCGAGTGGGCTTCGTCGCCGAAGCGCGAGTGGAGCGACGGGCGGGTCGGCCTGCACGGCACGTCGTACGGCGCCATCAACCAGCTCTTCACCGCCGCGCACCACCCCAAGGGCCTCAAGGCGCTCTTCCCGATCGTGCCCGAGGCCGACACCTACCGCGACATCGTCGCGAGCGGCGGCCAGGTCAACACCAGCTTCATCCCGCTCTGGCTCGGGCTGGTGACGAGCCTCGGCCTGCTGCCGCCGACCTACGTCGGCAGCGACCCGGTCGGCGCGGCGACGACGGTCGCGGGCCACGTCGGCAACACGACGACGTTCCAGATCGCGACGGTCGCGAGCGCGATGACCGGTGGAGACATCGCCTACGACGGGCCGTTCCACCGAACCCGCTCGCCGATCGAGATCATCGGCAAGGTCGGGGTCCCGACATTCATCACCGGCGGCTGGTTCGACCTCTTCCAGCGCGGCGAGCCGCTGCTCTACGAGCGACTTCGGGCGCAGGGCACGCCGACGCGGCTCGTCATGGGCCCGTGGACGCACCTGACCGCGGGTGACGCACCGGGCTTCGTCGAGTCCGGCTTCCCGAGCCTCGACGAGCTCGAGCTCCGGTGGTTCGACCACTACGTCCGCGGCGCCAAGGACCCGACGCTCGACCGCGACATCGCGCCGGTCACCTACCACCGGCTCGGCGAGGCCGGCTACCGCACCGCGACGTCCTGGCCGCCGAGCGGTACGTCGTACCGCGCGCTCCCGCTCGGCGGCGCCGCGCAGCCCGGCCGTCCGGGCACGCTCGGCGTCGCGCCGGACCCCGCGGCCGCGCCGGACACCCTGCTCTGGAACCCGCTCGCGGGCGGCTGCACCCGATCGACGGCCCAGTGGACGGCGGGCGCCGCGTCCGGCTCGCCGTGCGAGGAGGACAACCGGGCGGACGACGCGACCGCGCTGTCCTACGACCTGCCGGTGACGAAGGACACGGCGCTGGCCGGGCCGGTCGCTGCGCGGCTCTTCGTCGAGAGCACGCGCGACGCGATGCTCACCGCCCGGGTCGAGGACGTCGCGCCCGACGGCACGTCGACGCAGATCAGCGCCGGCTGGCAGGTCCTGTCGCTGCGCGCGCTCGACCGCTCGAAGAGCACGGTGCGCGGCGGTCACGTCGTACGCCCGTGGCACCCGTTCACCCGCGAGTCGAAGCTGCCGGTGACCGCCGGTGAGGTCAACGAGGTGCAGATCGAGGTGTTCCCGACCGCCGCGGTGATCAAGGCCGGGCACTCGCTGCGGATCTCGCTGCAGACCGCCGACGCGCCGCACCTGATGCCGCCGCTGACGCAGCTGGCCGACTCGGCCGGCGCGATGCTGTCGATCTACCACGACGCCGCGCACCCCAGCGCCCTGGTGGTCCCCTTCTCCTCCTAGCCGCCGGTTCCCGCCCAAATCTCGCACTTCACCCACTCCACCTACGCGCTGACGCCGCGAATCGCGCTCATGGCGTAGGTGGAGTGGGTGAAGTGGGATGGGGAGAGAGGCCGTAGGGTCTCGGCGCATGGACGGCGGACGGCTCGAGCTGCGCGTGTCCGTCTCGCCGTCGGCGCTCGACACCCGCCGCGGTGTGGCGCGGCTGCACCCGACCGCGCTGCAGGCGCTCGGCCTGAAGGCGTGGGACGTCGTCGGCATCTCCGGCAGCCGGCTCACCGCCGCGCTGGTGGCCCTGACACCGTCCGGGTCCGACCCCGCGGAGATCGTGCTCGACGACCTCACCTGCGCCAACGCGGGCACGGCGCCGGGCGCACTGGTCGTGGTCGGCCCGCTCGCCGCGCAGCCGGCGTCGTCGATCCGGCTCGCCGACCAGCCGCCGGCCGGCACGACGGTGCACCCGGGAGCGCTGCGGCTCGCCCTGCTCGGCAAGGTGATGACCGCCGGCGACGCGATCAGCCTGCTGCCGCAGGACTTCGTCCCCACCGAGGGGGTGGGTCCGGACGAGCTGAGCGCCGTCGTCGCGTCGCTGTCCCGCAGCCTCGGCGAGTCGTGGACGACGATCGCCGTGACGGTCGCCGAGACGGTGCCGCCCGGCGTCGTGCGGGTGTCGATGGAGACGACGGTCACGTGGGCGGGCGCGCAGACGACGAGCTCCGGTACGCCGATGCTCGCGCCTCCGGTCGCGCCCGCGTCGGCCGGTGAGGCGGGAGCGGCGCGCGCCGCGGCAGTCGCGGACCTGCCCGGCCTCGAGGCCGCCGCGAAGTCGCTGCAGGAGCGCCTCGAGATCGGCTTCCACCGCCACGAGCTGCTCAGCCGCCTCGGCTCGTCGCCGATGCTCGGGGTGCTGGTCAGCGGCCCGCCGGGCTCCGGCAAGGTCGCGCTGGTCAACGCGGTCTCCGCCGCGGTCGGCGCCTCCGTGCACCGGCTGTGGGGGCCGGCGCTCACCCGCATCGAAGCGGGCCCGGCGGTCGCGGAGATCGACCGGGTCATCGCCGCGGTCGAGGCAGACCCGCCCGCCGTCCTGCTGATCGAGGACGTCGACGTGGTGCTGCCGCGCGAGAACGGCGGCCCGCTGGTCAGCCTGGTGCTGCAGCACGTCGAGCGTCTCGTCGCTGCCGCGAAGATCGCGGTGGTCGCGACCACGGCGCATCCCGGTGAGGTCTGCGCCGACCTGCTCCGGCCGGGTCTGCTCGAGCAGCAGATCGCGATCGGCGTACCGCAGCGGGACGACCGGCGCCGCATCCTCGAGGTGCAGAGCCGCGCCCTGCCGCTCGGCCCCGACGTGCGGCTCGCCGACATCGCTCTCGCGACCCCGGGCTACGTCGCCGCCGACCTGGTCGCCCTCGCCCGCGAGGCCGCCGTCCGCGCCGCGCAGCGGATCGCGGCGGCCGGTGACGCGCCGGCGCTGCTGCGCGTCGAGCACGCCGACTTCACCGCGGCGCTCGAGGTCGTGCGCCCGAGCACCGTCGACAGCGCGGCGCTGGTCGTCGGCGACATCACGCTCGACGACGTTGGCAACATGGAGTCGGTGAAGCAGGTGCTCACCGAGACCGTGGTGTGGCCGCTGCTCTACCCGGACACCTTCGACCGGCTCGGCGTCGCGCCGTCACGCGGCGTGCTGCTGCACGGCCCGCCCGGCTGCGGCAAGACGTTCGTCGTACGCGCTCTCGCGGGCAGCGCGCAGGTCAACGTCTTCAGCGTCAAGGGCGCCGAGCTGATGTCGAAGTGGGTCGGGGAGAGCGAGCGCGGCGTGCGCGACCTGTTCCAGCGGGCGCGCGCGGCCGCACCGTCGCTGGTGTTCCTCGACGAGGTCGACGCGCTTGCCCCGGTGCGCGGCGGCAGCAGCGACGCGGGAGCGACCGACCGGGTCGTGGCGGCGCTGCTCACCGAGCTCGACGGCATCGAGCCGATGCGCGACGTGGTCGTCGTCGCGGCGACCAACCGGCCGGACCTGGTCGACCCGGCGCTGCTCCGGCCGGGCCGGATCGAGCGGCTGGTCGAGGTCGGGCCGCCGGACGTCGCCTCACGGGAGGCGGTGCTGCGCGCGGTCACCCGTCGTACGCCGCTCGCCTCTGACGTCGACCTCGCCGCCGTCGCGGCGGCCACCGAGGGGCGGTCGTGCGCCGATCTCGAAGGGCTGGTGCGCGAGGCCGCGATGACCGCGATGCGCGAGAACCGCGACTCCCCCCAGCTCACCGCCGCCCACGTCGCGGCCGCCCTATCCCGCCTGCGTTAGCCGGGTTTGGTGGCGCGGAGGCAGAGCTTGGTGTCGGTGTACGCCGCCACGGTGCCGTCGGCCTCGACCTCGACCCGGTACGCCGCCCGCGTGTCGGCGTCGGCCTCGCGGAAGCGCCGGCGTACCTCGTCCGCGGTGTCGCCGACGCAGCCGGAGCGGGTCAGCCACGGCTCCAGGTCGTGGCGCTTGCGGGTGAGCATCGACTCGGCAACGTCGAGCCGGGAGCCGCGCAGCACCGCGCGCCAGCGTGACGCCGGCCACGACCGGCCGTGCGACGGGTCGCGCAGCCGCTCGACGTCGTCGAGCCAGCGGGCGAGGTCCTCGTCCTCGGGCACGGTCGTGTCGACGAGCAGGAGCATCCCGCCGGGTGCCAGCACGCGCGCCACCTCGTCGACGAACCGCGCGATGTCGCCGAAGTGGTGCGGCGCGATCCGGCAGGACACGACGTTCATCGACCCGGTGCGCACCGGCAGCTGCTCGGCGGCGCCGACCGCCCAGCCGAGCGCGGGCCGCTCGGTGGTCGCGCGCGCGGCGGCCACGGACTCCGGCGTGATGTCGGTGCCGACGACGCGGTGGCCCGCGGCGATCAGCGCGCGCGTCGCGAACCCGCCGCCGCATGCGACGTCGAGCGCGAGCCCGGGGAGCACCGACCCGGCGCGGGCGGTGAACCAGGCCAGGTCGTCGCCGCCGGCGTGGCTCTCGCTGGTCGCGTAGGCGTCGGCGACCCGGCCGTACTGCGCCTGGTTGCGCCGCTGGATCTCCCGCAGCGCGTCCTCGTCCACGTCGCCGACCGTACGTCAGCGGGGGTAGTCGCGGGTGACGACGACGGTCAGGCCGCTGCCCTGGAGCCCGGACGGACGAGGAGCCGCCCGCCGTACGGCGGGGAACTGCGCGCGCAGCTCGGCCGCGGCCGCGGCCTGGCCGGGGGCGAAGAAGACGGTCGTCTCGGTGACGGCGTACCGCGTGTTGGTCACCTCGACCACCTCCCAGCCGCCGCGGGTGAAGTCCTCGGCCGCCTTCTTGGCCAGCCCGGTGACGCGGGAGTAGTTGAAGACGGTCAGCGGCGGCCGCTCGACGACCGGCGACTCCGACGGCGCCGGGGTGGCCGGGTCGGGTGGGGTGTCCGGCGGCGTGGACGACGACAGCACCGGGTCGTCGTCGGTCGGGAAGACGTCGGGCGGAGGTGACTGGACGACGGCCGGGCCGAGCCCCGCGTCGAGGGCCGGCCGAGTCGAGTGCCCGAAGAGGGCGTTGAGGACCAGGAGTCCGAGGGCGACCAGGGCGACCGCACCGAGCGCGCCGAGCGCCTCACGCGGCCCGCGTCGGCCGCGCCACTCCTCCGTCAGGCGTCGACCCCGAGGCGCCGGGCCTGGCGGGTGCGCTGGCGGGTGGCGCGCAGGCGGCGCAGCCGCTTGACCAGCATCGGGTCGTGGACGAGCGCCTCAGGGCGGTCGATCAGGGTGTTGACCACCTGGTAGTAGCGGGTGGCGCTCATATCGAACAGGTCGCGGATCGCCTGCTCCTTGGCGCCGGCGTACTTCCACCACTGGCGCTCGAAGGCGAGGATCGCGCGCTCGCGGTCGGTCAGCTCGCCGACGGGCGCGGCGCCGATCGAAGGGGCGGCCTCCACGCGAGCTCCTTTGCGCTCAGCCGGCGAGGTGCCGGGAAATGACAACGTTGTCATTCTGGCACGCCGGGCGGACAAAGCAAGCCTGACCGGGCTCCCGGGGTCAGGCGTCGGGGTGGACCTCAACCGGCCCGAGGCCGAGCGACTCGAGGTCGCCGGCGACCGCCTGCGCATCTCCGACAACGACCGTGACCAGGTCATCGACGAGAAGGTGGCGCCGTCCCGCCTCATCGACCTCCTCCTTCGTCACGGCCGCGATCCGCTCCCGCTGCCGGTCGAAGTAGTCGTCCGGCAGCCCGTAGACCACGATGTCAGTCAGGGCTGACAGAACGCCCCGGGGCGACGCGAAGGCCAGGGGATAGCGCTCCACCCGCTGCTGGCGTACGTCGTCCAGCTCGTCGTCGCGGATCCCGCCGTCGCGCATCCCGACGATCTCGGCCACCGCGTCGGTCAGTGCCGGCGCGGTCACCTCGGTCTTGACCTCGGACTGCGCGACGAAGATGCCGGCGTCGCGGCGCAGGTCGTACTGCGCGGACGCGCCGTAGGTGTAGCCCTTCTTCTCCCGCAGCGTGTAGTTGAGCCGCGAGGTGAAGAGGCCGCCGAGCGCGGACTGCATGGTCGTCAGCGCGACCTCGTCGTCGCCGCCACGGGACGGCCCGGGGGTGCCGATCGCGAGCGCCGACTGGACCGAGCCCGGCCGGTCGACCACGACGACGCGTCGGCCGCTGCCGGCCGGCGCGGGCGTCGAGCTGCCCGCCTCGCCGGACCCGCCGCTCCACCCGGCGAAGACGGTCGCACCGACCGACTCGACGTCGACGTCGGTGAGATCGCCGGCGAGGACGAGGGCAGCGACGCCGGGGAGCAGCCGCGTCTCGTGCCAGCGTCGTACGCCGTCCAGGTCGACCTTCTCGACAGTGGATGCGGGACCGGCCTGCGGGAGGGAGTAGCGGGTGCCCGACCGCCACAGCTGCGCGGCGAGCTCGCGCAGCGCGCGGGTGCGCGGCCGGGCGCCGTCGGCGGCGAACTCGTCGAGCCGCTCGTCACGCAGTCGCTCGAGCTCCTCGGGATCCATCGTCGGGCTGACCAGCGCCGACTGCAGCAGGGCCGCGGCGTCCGGGACGGCGTACGACGGGACGTCGAAGCCGAGGTGGGTCGCGTCCCACCCGACGCCGGCGAACCAGCTCGCGCCGAGCCGCTCGCCGGCGACCGCGAAGTCGTAGGCGTCGAGCCCGCCGGCGCCCTGTCCGAGCAGCTGAGCGGCGAGGTTGGCGACGCCCGCCTCGTCGGCGGTCTCCGCGGCGGCGCCGACCCGCGACACCAGCGCCATCGACACGATCGGCCGGCGCTCGAGGTGGCAGGCGATGACCGTCCCGCCGTCGACCTCGACCCGGGTGAACGCGGGGAAGCGGTAGGGCCGCGGGTCGCCGCCGATCGGCCGGGTGGTGACGAGCGCGGTCATTCGCCCTCCTCGGCGTCGTGGTCGGCGTCGTCGGCGGCAGCGGCCGGGTCGGGCACGTAGGTGATGACGACCCGGTTGTCCTGGCGCATCACCGCGCGGCCGACGCGGATCAGGTCGTCGGCGGTCGGCGCGAGCAGTCGCTCGACCCGGGTGTTGACCAGCGCCGGGTCGCCGAAGAGCGTCGCGTGCTGGCTGAACGCGTCGGCCCGGCTGTCCAGCGAGGCGAGGTGGCCGAGCAGGTCGCTGGTGAGCAGTGCGCGGGCCCGGGTCAGCTCGTCGTCGGTGATGCCGCCCTCCAGGGTGGCGCTCACCACTTCGTCGTACGCCGTCTCGGCCTCCTCGGGGGTGACTCCTTCGGCGCAGTGCAGGTCGGCGATCAGCAGGCTCGCGCCGCCGACGAAGTCGAACGCGCCGACGAACTCCTCCGACGGCCGCACCAGCTGCCGCTCCAGGACCAGCTCGCGGTAGAGCCGGCTGCCGCGACCGCCGCCGAGCACGGTCGCGAGGACCGAGAGCGCGTCGAAGTCCGGCGTGCCGAACGGCGGGCAGCGGTAGCCGAGGAAGACGGCCGGCAGCGGCACGTTGTCCGGGATCGTCTTGCGGATCTCCTCGCCGATGGTCGGCGGCGCGGTGCCGTCGGGCGCGCCGACCAGGTCGGGGCAGGCCGGGATCGCGCCGAAGTACTTCTCCACCAGCGCGAGCGCCTCGGCGGTGTCGACGTCGCCGACCAGGGTGAGCACCGCGTTGTTGGGCGCGTAGTGCCGCCGGTAGAACTCCTTCACGTCGTCGAGCGACGCCGCCTCGAGGTCGTCCATCGAGCCGATCGTCGAGTGCTGGTAGGGGTGACCCGGCGGGAACGCGAGCTGCTGCAGCTGCTCGATCCAGCCACCGTAGGGCTGGTTGTCGTAGGACTGGCGGCGCTCGTTCTGCACGACCGCGCGCTGGTTGTCGAGCGTCTCCTGCGAGAAGAGCAGGCCGCCCATCCGGTCGGCCTCGAGCCACAGCGCCAGCTCGAGGTGGTGACTCGGCAGCGTCTCGAAGTAGTTGGTCCGGTCGCACCAGGTGGTCGCGTTGAGGGACGCGCCGACCGCCTGGAGCAGCTTGAGGTGCTCGCTCTTCGCGACGTTCTGCGACCCCTCGAACATCAGGTGCTCGAAGAGGTGGGCCAGGCCGGTGAGTCCGGGCTCCTCGTGCCGGGAGCCGACGTCGTACCAGAGGTTGACCGCGACGATCGGGACGGCGTGGTCCTCGTTGACGACCACGCGCAGCCCGTTGGCCAGCCTGGTGTCGGTCAGGTCGTAGGTCGGTGCGTGCATCCCCTTTGCTGTCATCGGCTGACCGTAGCCCAGGAGGTCAGACGGCGGCGGCGCCGAAGTCGTGGGCATGCGCCGCACCGCCCTGCTGGGCCTCGTCACCGCCCTCGTCGCCGGCCTCGCCGGTCCCGTGCTCGCCGGCTCCCCCGGCGAGGCTGTCGCGCGGCGCGAGGACCGGCACTACGACGCCTTCACGGTCGAGACCGTGCGGGTGCCGATGCGCGACGGCGTCGAGCTGTCTGCGACGGTCTACCGACCTGTCACGCCGGCGAAGGTGCGAGTGCCGGTCATCCTGCAGCTCACGCCGTACCACTCCCTCTACAAGGCGCTCGACAGCAACGAGGCCGACCTGCCCGCCGGTGACGCCAAGCTCTTCGTGCCGATGGGCTACGCCTACGTCGTCGCCGACGTGCGCGGCACGTGGGCGTCCGGCGGCTGCTGGGACTACGGCGGCCTCAAGGAGCGCCAGGACGGCTACGACATCGTCGAGTGGTTCGGGACCCAGGCGTGGTCCAACGGTCGCGTGGCGATGACCGGGGCGTCGTACGACGGCACCACCGCCAACGCCGCCGCCGTCGAGCAGCCGCCGCACCTCGCGACGATCGTGCCGGTGTCGGCCATCTCGCGATGGTGGGGCTATGCCTATCAGCAGGGCGCGCGGGCGTCGTACTCCGGCACCTCCGACGACATAGACCCGCCCGGCGACACCCCGACCGACTTCATGCTCGCCTACGGCATGGTGCCGCCGCCGGACCCCACGACGATCACCAGCGCGCAGCAGATCGCGATGCGGTGGGCGCTGTGCGACCGGGTGACCCAGACCCAGCACGGCTACTCGAGCGATCCCGACTACGACGGCTTCTGGGTCGAGCGCGACTACCTCCGGCTCGCGTCGCGCGTGAAGGTGCCGGTGCTCATCTCGCACGGGCTGCTCGACTTCAACGTCAAGACCTGGGAGGGCACCGCCTGGTACGAAGCGCTGCGCACCGAGAAGGCGATGGTGCTCGGCCAGTGGCCGCACGCGTCACCGCGCGGGAAGTACCCGGACTGGAACGAGTTCCTGACGAAGTGGTTCGAGCGCTGGCTGTACGGCGTGAAGAACGGCGTCGAGAAGGAGCCGCCGGTGCGCATCCAGTCCAGCGACCGGGAGTGGCGCCTCGGCGAGTGGGGCCGCGCGCGCAAGCAGGTCCTCGCCCTCGGCGGCACGCCGACCACGATCGTCGACGACGGCGCGGTCGAGGACGAGCAGATGTTCGCCGGCGCGGGTGAAGGCCAGCGGTTCGTCCGCATCCCGGTGCCGAGGTCCGAGGGACTGCACATCCAGGGCCGGCCGGTGCTTCGGCTCGCCTTCTCCTCGTCGATGCCGTCGACGCAGCTCGACGCGATCCTCTGCGACGTCGGCAGCGACGGTGCCTGCAAGGTCGTGTCGCGCGCGTTCCTCAACGCGCGCTACCTCGAGGGCAAGGACGTCGGGTCCGACCTGGTGCCCGGCAAGCTCTACGTCGCGCCGCTGCAGTTCATCGACAAGGACCACGTCGTCGCCGAGGGCCACCACCTCGAGCTGATCGTCTCGTCGTCGTCGTCCACCTGGGTCGTCCCGGACGAGATGCGGGCGCAGAACACCCTGCTCCTCGACCAGTCCGTCCTGGTCCTCCCGACCGTCCGTTAGTCCTCTCCCCAGGTCGTGATCTTGTGCTCAATCCACAGGAAGGCGGGCTCAACCGGTTGTTGCAACGGGCCTCTGATGGAGAGGCTTGGTCATGGCTGGTTCTCGGATGTCGGAGCAGGATCGGGTTCGGATCGAGACGTTGTGGGCGGAGGGTCGGTCGATCCCGCACATCGCCGGGGTGATCGGCCGTCATCGGAGCACCGTCTGGCGAGAGCTGGCGGGACGGAACTCCTACCGTCACGGGCCGAAGAACCCGCAGGGTCGGCAGCGTGGTGGTGTCTACCGGTGGGGTTACGACGCGACGTGGGCCCAGGACGCGGCGTGGCGGGTGGCTCGTCGACGCCGCGCTGCGAAGCTCTCGGTCGGCACTGAGCTGCGGGAGCTCGTCGTCGGGATGCTGCGGCAGCGCTGGTCTCCGCAGCAGATCGCGGCCAGTCTTCGTCGGGACTATCCCGACCAGCCGGAGATGTGGGTGTCGCACGAGACGATCTACCGGGCGATCTACGTGCAGTCACGCGGTGGGCTGCGCGAGGAGCTGACCCGCCAGGTCGCGCTGCGCTCGGGCCGGGCGAGCCGACGCAAGCAGACCGTGCCCGGGGGCGCAGTGCGCTCGGCGAGAGCGTGGATCACCCCGGACCTGCACATCAGCCAGCGGCCGGCCGAAGCGGCCGACCGGGCCGTGCCTGGTCATTGGGAGGGGGATCTGCTGATTGGTGCCGGTGGCCGCTCGGCGATCATCACCCTGGTCGAGCGCAGCACCCGCTACGTGATGCTCGGCAAGCTCCCCGGCGACCGAGCCAGCGAAGCGGTCATCGGCGTGCTGTCCGACCTGATCGGCCGGCTTCCAGAGCACCTGCGCCGATCGCTGGCCTGGGACTGCGGCACGGAGCTCGCTCAGCACGCGAAGTTCACGGTCGAATCAGGCTGCCCGGTCTACTTCTGCGACCCGCACAGCCCCTGGCAGCGCGGCAGCAACGAGAACACCAACGGCCTGCTCCGCCAGTACTTCCCCAAAGGCGAGGCCGACTTCCGCACCATCAGCCAGGACGAACTCGACGACGTCGCCGCCGGTCTCAACGGTCGACCCCGCATGACCCTTGACTGGAACAATCCAGCCGAGGCACTCAACGCGCTGCTCGTTGCATCAGCCGCTTGAGACCGCCGAAGATCGCCTGTGGATTGAGCACAAGATCACGACTTGGGGGTTGGCTCTTCGGACTTGGCGGCGGCGAGGCCGCGGATCTGGCGCAGGGCCACCGACAGCGTGGCGAGGTCGAAGGTCTCGGACGCGACGATGTCGGAGAGCAGCAGCGTGGCGCGGCCGACCGAGGCGGAGTTGAGCTCGGCCCAGGCCCCGATCCGCTTCTCCGCGTCGCCGGTGTCGGTGGCGGCGAGCACGTCGGTCGTGAGGGCCGCATGTGCGGCGTACAGCTCGTCACGCAGCGCGGCCCGGGCAAGCGTCTGCCAGCGGTCGTCGCGGGGCAGCGCGAGGACGCCGGCCCGAAGCCGGTGCAGCTCGAGCCGGTCGTCAAGGGCGAAGTAGACCGCGGCGACCTCGGACACAGGTACGCCGAGGCGCGAGGCGACGTCGACGATGTCGAGTGCGCCGTACGCCGACGGGAAGCCGGCGACGCGATGCGCGAGCGACTCCGGCACGCCGGCCTGGGTGAGCAGCGCCGACTGGACGACCAGGCCGTCGCGCTCGGCGCCGACGACCATCTCGTCGAGCCCGGCGATCACCTCGGCCACGCCAGGTGCGAACGCGGCGATCGTCGCGGCGATGTCGAGCGGCGAACGCCGGTTGTGCAGGAGCCACCGCGTCGCCCGCTCCATGAGCTTGCGACCCTCCAGCAGCATCGACGTCTGCACCGAGGTCGCCACGACGTTGTCGAGCGCCTCGACCTCGGCGAGGAACGCCGGCATGTCGAACACCTCGCGTGCGACGGTGTGCGCGCGGGTGATGTCCGCCGCCGCCGACGCGGTCTCCTCCGCCATCCGGTAGACGAACGTGACGCCAGCGTGGTTGACCATGCTGTTGACCACGACCGTCGTGACGATCTCGCGCCTCAGCGGGTGCGCGGCCATGCGCTCGGCGAACCGCCCGCGCAGCGCGCTCGGGAAGTAGTTGACCAGCTCGCGAGAGAGGTAGGGATCCTCGGGCAGATCGGAGTCGAGCAGGTCGGCGGTCAGGCCGATCTTCGTGTGCGCGAGCACGACGGCGAACTCCGGGCTGGTCAGACCCTGCCCCGCCGTGTCGCGTCGGGTGATCTCCACCTGGTCGGGAAGCACCGCGAGCGCCCGGTCGATGTCGCCCTCTCGCTCGAGCCTGGTGATGTAGCGCGCATAGACCGGCAGCATGTCGTTGGCCTGGGCGCGAGCGTTGCCGAGCGCGATGTTCTGCTCGTAGTTGTCACGCAGCACCAGGTCGGCGACCTCGTCGGTCATCTCGGCGAGCAGGGCGTTGCGCTGCGGCAGCGTGAGCTCGCCCGCCGCGACCACCTGGCCGAGCAGGATCTTGATGTTGACCTCGTGGTCAGAGGTGTCGACGCCGGCGGAGTTGTCGATGGCGTCGGTGTTGATGCGCCCGCCCGCGAGCGCGTACTCGACGCGCCCCTTCTGGGTGCAGCCGAGGTTGCCGCCCTCACCCACGACCCGGCAGCGAAGCGCCGCGCCGTCGACGCGGATCGCGTCGTTCGCCTTGTCACCCGCGTCGGCGTGCGTCTCGGTGGTGGCCTTGACGTAGGTCCCGATGCCGCCGTTCCAGAGCAGGTCGACCGGTGCCAGCAGGATCGCCTTCATCAGCTCGGCCGGTGTCCGCGGGCCTGGCTCGATGCCGAGGCGCGCGGCCGCCTCAGCCGAGACCGGGATCGACTTCGCGGTGCGCGGGAAGACCCCACCGCCGGCGGAGATCAGCGACGTGTCGTAGTCGTCCCAGCTCGACCGCGGGAGGTCGAAGAGCCGCTGCCGCTCGGCGTACGACGTCGCCTCGTCCGGGTCGGGGTCGAGGAAGACGTGCCGGTGGTCGAACGCCGCGAGCAGCCGGATGTGCGGAGAGAGCAGCATGCCGTTGCCGAAGACGTCGCCCGACATGTCGCCGATGCCGACGACGGTGAACGACGTGCTCTGCGTGTTGAGCCCGAGCTCGCGGAAGTGCCGCATCACCGACTCCCACGCGCCGCGCGCGGTGATGCCCATCTCCTTGTGGTCGTAGCCCGCCGAGCCGCCGGAGGCGAACGCGTCACCCAGCCAGAAGCCGTACTCGATCGAGATCGCGTTGGCGATGTCGGAGAAGGTGCCGGTGCCCTTGTCGGCCGCCACCACGAGGTAGGAGTCGTCGCCGTCGTGGCGCACGACGTCGGCGGGCGGTACGACGACTCCGTCGACCAGGTTGTCCGTGATGTCGAGCAGCCCGCGCATGAAGTCGGAGTAGCAGGCCACGACCTCGGCGCTCATCGCGTCGCGGTCGGCGACCGGACGCTTCACGACGAATCCACCCTTGGCGCCGACAGGGACGATGACGGCGTTCTTCACCATCTGCGCCTTCACCAGGCCGAGGATCTCGGTGCGGAAGTCCTCGCGCCGGTCCGACCAGCGGATGCCGCCGCGCGCGACCGCGCCGAAGCGCAGGTGCACCGCCTCCACCCGCGGCGAGTAGACGAACACCTCGTACTTCGGCCGCGGCATCGGCAGGTCGGGCACCCGCTCGGGATCGAGCTTGAGCGCCAGGTAGGACTTGGCCGATCCGTCGGGCAGCCGCTGGAAGTAGTTGGTGCGCAGCGTCGCGCCGATCAGCGCGAGATAGCTGCGGAGGATCCGGTCCTCGTCGAGGCTGGCCACCGCTTCCAGCGCCGCGCCGATGTCGGCGACGAGCGCCTCGACGCCGGCGTCGCGGTCGCCGGCGTACGCCGGGTCGAACCGGGTGCGGAAGAGGTCCACCAGCCAGCGCGTGACGTCGACGTTGTGCGCGAGCGTCTCCGCGATGTACATCTCGGAGAACGCGGTGCCCGCCTGCCGCAGGTATTTCGCGTAGGCGCGGAGCACCGACACCTCGCGCCAGGTGAGTCGTGCGACCAGCACGAGCGCGTTGAACCGGTGACTCTCCGCCTGCCCCCGCCAGACTGCGGTGAACGCGTCCTGGAACGCCTCACGATCGGTCGCCTCGAGCTCGGTGACACCGGAGAGCTTCAGCCCGAGGTCGTAGACCCAGGCCAGCGGCTCGCCCGGCCGCTCGACCTCGTACGGCCGCTCGTCGGTGACCTCGACGCCCATGTTCTGCAGCACCGGCATGATCTCCGACAGCGACAAGGGCTCGCCGATGCGGAAGATCTTGAATCGGCGCTCGTTGCCCGGCGACCCGGCCTCGCGGTAGAGCGTCACGTCGACGTCGCCGCCGCTGCGCTCCAGCGCCTCGAGCCGCTGGAGGTCGACGACACCGCGGGTCGCGGAGAAGTCCTCCTTGTAGGCCTCCGGGAATGCGTCGCCGTACCGCGTGATCAGCGTCGGCGCCGCCGCCTCGCCGACCGCCTCGACCACGGCGTCGGACAGCTCGTCGTTCCACGAACGGGTGGCCGCCGCGAGCTGGGCCTCGAGCTCCTCGAGGTCGACGTCGGGGGTGTCCCCGCGCTCGGTGCGCACGACGATGTGGAGTCGGGCGAGCACCGACTCCGACACCGACGTCGTGTAGTCGATGCTCACGCCCCGGAACGCCCGGGTGAGGATGTCCTGGATCTTCAGCCGCACGCCGGTCGTGTACCGCTCGCGTGGCAGGAAGACCAGGCACGACGTGAATCGGCCGTAGGTGTCCTGGCGCACGAAGAGCCGCACCTGGCGGCGCTCCTGCAGGTGCAGGATGCCGAGCGCATTGGCGTAGAGGTCGTCGGCGGAGATCTGCAGCAGCTCGTCGCGAGGGTAGCTGTCGAGGATGTGCTCGAGGTCGCGCGCGTCGTGGCTCCCCTTGGCGAAGCCGGCGCGGGAGAGCACTGCGGCGGCCTTGCGCCGGACCACCGGGATCGCGCTCGGCGGGCAGTTGTACGCCGTCGACGTGAACAGGCCGAGGAAGCGCAGCTCGCCGACCGCGCGCCCGGCCTCGTCGAACGTCTTCACCCCGACGTAGTCGAGGTACGCCGGGCGGTGCACGGTCGCGCGCGAGTTGGCCTTGGTGAGGATCAGCGGGTTGGCGTCCAACGCCCGGCGGCGTACCTCGTCGGGCAGCTCGGCGAACGGACGCAGCAGCGGCTCGAGGCCGGCGTCGCGAAGGATGCCGAGTCCGGTGCCCGGCACCGAGGACAGCGTGCGGTCGGCCTCCGCCGCGGTGAGGTAGTACTCGCGGAAGCCGAGGAAGATGAAGTTGTCGTCGCGCATCCACTCGACCAGCGCCTTGGCCTCGGCGAAGTCGGCCGGCTCCGCCCCGGGAGCGACCACCTCGAGCGAGTGCACCGCCGTGAGCGCGCGGGCGCGCATCTTCTGCCAGTCCTCGACCGCGGCGCGCACGTCCTCCAGCACCCGGCGCAGGTCGTTGCGCAGCTGATCGGCGATCGCCGGGTCGTTCTGCCGGTCGATCTCGACGTGGATGAACGACTCGCGTACGACGTCCGGCCCGGTCTCGCCGGGCTCGGGCAGCTCGAGCAGCTGGCCGACGGCGTCGCGGCGCACCTCGACCTGGGGATGGACGACCAGGTGGATGCCGAGGTTGTGCCGGGTCAGCTCGGCGGTGACCGAGTCGACGAGGAACGCCATGTCGTCGGTGACCACCTCGACGACGGTGTGCGGGGACTGCCAGCCGTCGGCGTCGGCACTCGGGTGGATGACCCGGACCAGGGCGGTGCCCGGCGTGCGCCGCTCGGCGAGCTGCAGGTGCGAGGCCGCGGCACCGTAGACGTCGTCGGGGGTGCGGCCGAGGAGGTCGTCGGCGGCGACGTGGTGGTAGTACTGGCCGACGAAGGAGGCGACCAGGGCGGCGCGCTCCGGATCGGGTGCGCCGTGCCGCGCGAGTGCCGCGGCGGAGGCGACCAGGGTGTCCTTTGCCTCGTCGCGCATGAGGTCCTGCCGACGCGCCATCGTCTCCCCTGCCGGCTCCGTTGCCGTCTCAGCCGATGCAGCCTACGGCGCCACGGCCCCCGAGGGCGCGAACACCCGCGAGATCACCGCGGCGTCGACGTTGCCGCCGGTGACGACCGTCGCGACCGTCTGACCGGCGCCGACGATCCCGCCGCGCAGCAGCAGCGCGATCCCGGCCGCGGCCGCCGGCTCCGCGGCGAGCTTGGACCGCTGGTGGACGAGCCGGGTGGCCTCCGCGATCTCGTCGTCCTCGACGACGACGACCTCGTCGACGAGCTCCCGGACGTGTCGCAGCGTGTGCGCGCCGGCGAACGGCGCGCAGAGCCCGTCGGCGACGGACATCGGCCGCTCCAGGGTGACCACCCCGCCGGCGGAGAGCGCGCGAGTCATGCCGTCGGCGCCGCGCGGCTCGACCCCGATGACGCGGATCCCTGGGCGCAGCGCCTTGGCGACGAGGGCCAGCCCGGAGATGAGCCCGCCGCCGCCGACCGGGACGACCACGACGTCGACGTCCGGCAGGTCCTCGAGCAGCTCCAGTCCCACGGTGCCGGCGCCGGCGATGACGCGCGGGTCGTCGAACGGGTGCACGAGGGTGAGCCCGCGGTCGGCGATGAGTCCCTCGACGACCGGCCACATCGGCCCGTCGACCTGGACCACCTCGCCGCCGTACGCGCGGGTGAGCTCGACCTTCGACGTCGAGGCGTGCGCCGGCATCACGACGACGGCGCGAGCCCCGACCTGCTGCGCCCCGAGCGCGAGCGCGGCCGCGTGGTTGCCAGCCGACATCGCGCAGACGCCACGCCCCAGCTCCTCCGGGCTCAGCTGCAGCAGCGTGTTGACCGCGCCACGGAACTTGAAGGCGCCGGTGCGCTGGAACAGCTCGGCCTTGAGGAAGAGGTTCGACGTGCCGCAGAGCGCGCCGAGCGAGGTCGCGGAGTGCACCGGCGTACGACGGACGTGCGGCGCGATCCGCTCGGCCGCAGCGCGGACGTCGTCCAGGCTGACCAGGGCGTCGGTGTCGGTCACCCGGGCAGTCTCCCATCGGGGCACTACCCTGCCGAGTCGTGACCACCACGGTGACATCCGGCACCGCCGCCCTTGTCGAGGCGCTCGCCCGTGGCCTGACCGCCGATCGGCTGGCCGTCGACGACGACGTCCTGCGCAGCCTGTCCCACGACGAGGCCGAGTGGGCGGCCGTCGGGCGGCCGGCCGTCGCCGTCCGCCCTCGGAGGGAGGCCGAGGTGCAGCACGTCGTCGCGGTCAGCGCCGACCTCGGCGCGCCGGTCGTCGCGCGTGGCGCCGGCACGGGCCTGTCCGGCGGTGCGAACGCGATCGACGGCTGCGTCGTCCTCGACCTCTCGCGCATGACGCGCATCGTCGAGATCGACGCCGACAACCTGCTGTGCGTCGTCGAGCCCGGGGTCGTGAACAACGACCTCAAGGCGGCCGTCGCGGAGCACGGGCTCTGGTACCCGCCCGACCCGGCCAGCGCCGCGTGGGCGACCATCGGCGGCAACGTCGCCACCAACGCCGGTGGCCTGTGCTGCCTGAAGTACGGCGTGACTCGCGACTACGTCCTCGGACTCCGCGCCGTGGTCGGCGGACCGGTGGAATACGGCACGGCAGTCGCGCTCGGCCGGCGTACCACCAAGGGCGTGGCCGGGTACGACGTCACGGGCCTGATGGTCGGCTCGGAGGGCACTCTCGGCGTCGTCACCCAGGTGACGCTGCGACTGCGACCGGCGCCGGTCGGCACGCCGCGCACCGTCGTCGGCGCGTTCAGCAGCCTGGTCGCGGCGGGGCGCGCGGTGGCGGCGGTGACCCGGCGCGGGCTGATCCCGTCGGCGCTCGAGCTGCTCGATCGGATCTGCCTCGAAGCGGTCGAGGAGTGGAGGCACCTCGGACTCGAGCCGGATGCCGACGCGCTGCTGCTGGCCCGCGTCGACACGGCGGGTGCGGTCGGTGACGCCGAGGCGACAGCGCTGTCGGAGTGCTTCACCGACGCCGGCGCGCTGTGGGCGGTGCGCTCGACCGACGACGCGGAGGCGGAGGCGCTGTTCGAGGCGCGCCGGCTCGCCTACCCGGCGCTCGAGCGGCTAGGCCCGGTGCTGAGCGAAGACGTGTGCGTCCCGCGCTCGACGCTGCCGGAGATGCTGGAACGGGTGGCGGCCATCGGCGTACAGCACGGGGTCCGGATCGCGACGATCGCGCATGCCGGCGACGGCAACCTGCACCCGCTGCTGCTCACTCCACCCGGCGACGACGCGGCTCGGCTCGCGGCGCAGCGAGCGTTCGAGGAGATCCTCGACGCGGCGATCGCGCTCGGCGGGACGGTGAGCGGCGAGCACGGCATCGGCACGCTGAAGATGGCCGGGATGCTCCGCGAGCTCGACCCCGGGTCGATCGCGATGCAGCAGGCGGTCAAGCGCGCGCTCGACCCGCTCGGCATCTTCAACCCCGGCAAGGTCCTCGCGGTCTGAGTGCGTCGCCGTCTTGTTACAGGAAGACCCAGGCCACGATCGCCACCGGACCCGCCGGCCCGACGCTGGTGCTGTTGAGCACCAGGTCGTACTCACCCGGCGGTCGGGTCGATGGCGCGGAGAAGTGCGAGCCGCCGAGCCGCGTCGGCGCCGGGTGGACCGCGAGCGAGGTGTCCGGCGAGCAGTCGGTGCCGGAAGGGACGAAGCAGAACTCGGTGCGGTGCACGCCGATCCCGCGCTCGGCGCCCCACCCCCAGATCAGCCCCATCGGGTAGGCGATGCGGATCGGACCCGAGCGGTACGACGAGCCGGCGCCGGTCGGCTCGGCGATCCCGATGCCGCGCAGGTAGAGACCACCGTTGAGCGGGACGACCCGGCGACCTGAGATCAGCCCCTCGACCGGGATCGTGATGTCCTTCGCGCCCTTGGCGTCGCCGAGCAGCGCGATCCGGTAGCGACCCGCGGCCAGGTGGCCTGACTCGTAGCCCTGACCCCGGGAGAAGACGCGCACCCGGGAGAAGCCGGGCAGGTCGTAGGAGAGCGCCGCGAGGACGAGCTCGCCGCTGATCGCCTCGCGGATCACGTAGCCGCGGATGTGACCGTGCGCGGCAGGCACCGCGCCGTCGGGCACCAGCAGGCGCACCTCCGGCAGCACGAACGTCTGTGCGCCGGCATCGCCGCGGAGCACCAGCTCGCCGCGCTTGACCGCGGCGTCGGCCGGCGCGGCCAGGGCGAGCAGCAGGCCCGCGAGGGCGAGCCAGAGCCGTAGGGGTCCCCCGATGCGCATGTCGACGGACTTCGACGAGCCGGTGCTCACGACCTGCCATCCTCTCCGGTGGGGGCAGGGCGAGGAGGACGCGGATGTCGGGCACCGACCTGGAGCACGTCGAGCGCGAGCGGGAGCGCATCCGCGCGACCTGGCTGAGGGCGCCGGAGCAGCGGGCCGCGTCGTCCGCGCGCGGCGTACACCACGTTGCGCTGCTCAGCGCTGATGTCGAGCGGACCGTGCGGTTCTACGCCGAGGTGCTCGAATTCCCGCTCACGGACATCTTCGAGAACCGCGACTACCCGGGCTCCAACCACTTCTTCTTCGACCTCGGCCACGGCAACCTCATCGCGTTCTTCGACTTCCCCGACCTCGACCTCGGGCCGTACGCCGAGGTGCTGGGCGGCTTGCACCACCTGTCGATCAGCGTCGAGCCCGAGCGCTGGATGCAGCTGCGGAGCAACCTCGAGGCGGCCGGCGTGCCGTACCAGCTGGAGAGCGGCACCTCCATCTACTTCAGGGATCCTGACGGCGCCCGGCTCGAGCTGATCGCCGACCCCCTTGGCGAGATGTACGGCCACCGCGTCCTGTAACTTCCGGCCGCATGGCGATCTACGCGCTCGGCGACCTCGTGCCGACCATCGACCCGTCGGCGTACGTCCACCCGGACGCGACCGTGATCGGCGACGTCACCCTCGGCGAGGGCGCAACGGTGTGGCCGCGGGCCGTGCTGCGCGGCGACTACGGCGTCATCAGCGTCGGCGCCGGCACGTCGATCCAGGACGGCACCGTGGTGCACGCGACCGGGATCGACGCCACGGTCATCGGCGCGGAGTGCGTCGTCGGCCACCTCGCGCATCTCGAGGGCTGCGTCGTCGAGGACCGCTGCCTGATCGGCTCGGGCAGCATCGTGCTGGCCCGCGCGCGCATCCGCACCGGAGCCGTCGTCGGCGCCGCCGCACTGGTGCCCGAGGGCATGGACGTGCCGGAAGG
This sequence comes from uncultured Actinomycetota bacterium, assembly GCA_963765815.1. Classification (GTDB taxonomy): domain Bacteria; phylum Actinomycetota; class Actinomycetes; order BP-191; family BP-191; genus DATLNF01. Next base: position 349,752 of record CAVXXT010000007.1, read on the forward strand.
CGCGCTCGTCCTCGGCGTACCGGGTCGGGTGAAGGGCGACGCCAACCAGCACGACCGGATCGACGCCGCGGCCACGCTCTACCGGATGAACGGCGAGCGGTACGCCGGCCTGCTGCGCCGTCTCGACAGCTGAGCGGCACAGTGGCCGACCGCACGACGGACGCCGTCGTCATCGGCGCCGGCGTGATCGGCTGCTCGGTCGCCTACGAGCTCGCGCGCGGCGGACGGCGGGTGGTCTGCGTCGACCGCGGCGGCGGCGCCGGCCAGGGCTCGACCAGCGCGTCGAGCGCGATCGTCCGCTTCTTCTACTCGACCTGGGACGGGGTCGCCGCGTCGTGGGAGGCGAGGCACTGCTGGGAGGTCTGGCGCGACCACCTCGGCGCGGCGGACGGCGAGCTGCTCGCGCGGTTCGTGCGCAGCGGCTGCCTCGTCCTGGACGCGCCGCCGATGGATCGCGGGCGCGTGCTGCAGCTCTTCGACCGAGCCGGCATCCCGTACGACGAGTGGGACGCCGACTCGATCAGAGCTCGCGTCCCCGGCATCGACCTCGCGAGGCACTGGCCCCCGAAGACCTTGGCCGACCCGGCGTTCTGGGCCGACGGCACCGGCGAGCTGACCGGCTTCTTCACTCCTGACGCCGGTTACGTCGACGACCCGCAGCTGGCCGCGCAGAACCTGATGTCGGCCGCGGCGCGGCACGGCGCGGAGTTCGTCTTCCACGCAGAGGTGACCCACGTACGCCGGTCGGCCGGTCGCGTCGCCGGCGTGACGCTCGCCGACGGCAGCGCGATCCACGCCCCGGTCGTCGTCAACGTGACAGGACCGCACTCGTCGTACGTCAACGCCCTCGCCGGCGTACTCGACGACTTCACCGTCTCCACCCGGCCGATGCGCCAGGAGGTCGACCACCTCGCGGCGCCACCCGGTTTCAACTCCGACGACCTGCCCGGTCCGGTCGTCGCCGACCTCGACCTCGGCACCTACCTCCGCGGCGCTCCCGGGGACGGCGTGCTGGTCGGGGGCACCGAGCCGGAGTGCGACACGCTGCAGTGGCTCGACGACCCGGACGCCGCGAACCCCCACGTCACGGTCGACGTCTTCGAGGCGCAGGTGACCCGCGCGGCGCGGCGGCTCCCGGCGTTGCACGTCCCCGGTGCGCCGACGGGCATCGCCGGTGTGTACGACGTCGCCGACGACTGGACGCCGATCTACGACCGCACGCTGCTGCCCGGGTTCTACGTCGCGATCGGCACGAGCGGCAACCAGTTCAAGAACGCGCCGGTTGCCGGCAGCTTCCTCCGCTCGATCGTCGACGCCTGCGAGTCGGGGCACGACCACGACGCGGATCCCGTGCGGTGGACCGGGCAGCACACCGGCCTGACCATCAACCTCGGCGCGTTCTCGCGGCGCCGCGAGATCAACCGAGACAGCAGCTTCACCGTCATGGGCTGACCTGGCGATCCCGGTCGTCGTCGTCGCGCACGACGAGGGCCGGACAAGTCGGTGCAACTGGCGCATGACAGATGCGAGGTCGTCGGCGACGATGTCCGGTATGCGCTTGTCCCTGCTCGCCGTGACGACGGTCCTCGCCGTCGTCGGCGTCGCTGCCCCCGCCACCGCGGCACCGGGCGACCAGTCGGTCAGCTCGCCGGTCACCACCGACGGCTGGTACGCCGTCAGCTCCACCTGCGCCGACGGCGTGGGCTGCGCGGCGCTTCCTTCGCTCACGTCGTACCCGGTCGGCACGCTGCATGTCGGCACGTCGATGACCGGCGCCGAGGAGGCGCGCACCTACCTCCGGCTCGACCTGTCCCGGCTGCCGCTCGGCGCACAGACCTCGGGCGGGACGCTGACGCTGCCCGTGGCGCCGGCAGCGGACGGCACGTCCGCCGCGGCGACCGCCAAGCTGCGGGTGTGCCTGGCCACCGCCGAGTTCGACCCCGCGGCCGAGGGCGCGGCTGACCCGCCGGCCATCGACTGCACCACGAGCACGCCGGCCGTGCTCGACGCCGGCGCGACTCGCTTCACCGCAGACCTGGCGCCGCTGGCCGGACTGCTGCGCGCTGACACCTCGCGTGGCCTCGCGATCGTCCCGGCCGCCGACTCGACCGGGCAGTGGCGGGTCGCGATGTCGAGCTCGACCCGGCAGGGCGCCGCGACCGCGGCGCCGAGCGCGCGGGTGACGTTCAGCCTGCCGGCGGGACCGCCGACGTCGACCAACGCCGATACCGCGACCATCGCGTCGGACGTCCGGCCGGTCGGCCGGCCCCTCGTCGCGCCGGCAGCAGCGCTCGCTCCCGTGATGCCGGTCGGGACGCAGCCGCAGGCCACACCGACCACCGCACCGCTAGCGCCGCCGGTCGTCGACTCCGCTCCGGCGTTCGCCCCGGTCGAGACGGCGGGCCGGTTCGCCTACCCGTCCGTGTTCCTCGTGCCGATCGCCCTGCTGGCCGGCGCGGGCTGGTCGGTCCGCGCGTTCACCCGCGACCTGCTCGCCCCTACCGCCTGACCGTCGTCCGGCGACGCGCGCGAGCGGTCGGAGCCAGCGCCAGCAGCTCGACCGCCTGACGCAGCACCACGTCGGTGTCCGCCCGTCTCTGTGCCGCCTCGACCCGGTTGGCGTGCACGTCGAGCAGCCCGAGGCCGAAGACCATGAGCGCGAGCCCGCCGAGCCCGCCCGAGACGACGAACGGCAGCTCGAACGGCACGTACGGCGTGTGCGCGGCGCCGCGCCACGCGAGCCAGATGGCGACGAACCCCGACGACGCGATGGCGCCGAGCACCAGCGTCGTGCTGACCACCGGCGCCAGCACCGCCTTGCGCAGCGCGCGCAGCGCGTCGAACAGCTCGGTCAACGCGAGTCCTCGGCCAGCGCGGTGTGCAGCTCGCGCAACGCTGCCGTGAGCTGCCCGTGCTGCCGCTCGCGGTCGGCCGCGTCGGCCCGCTTCGCAGCCACGTTGACGACCGTGACACCGACCAGCACCAGCCCCAGACCGGTGAAGCCGCCGGAGACGAGGTAGGGGATCTGCTTGAAGACCTGGACCTCGTCGGCGACCCGACCCCAGGTGTAGGCGAGCAGCCCGAAGCCGAGCAGGCACAGCGCGATGCCGATGTAGACCGGCACCGGCGACTCGGGTCGGAGCACGGTGCGCCGCGACGTGCCGGACCCGGAGCTGTCGACGTCGTACGACGTGCTCGCGCCGATGACTTCGCTGCTGCTCATGCCTGGTGCTCCCTCGAGTCCTCGGTGATCGGTCGGTCCATCAGGTGGATCAGCACTGTGCGGGTCGCGCGCGAGAGAGTCATCGCAGCGCGCCCCGCCGGGCCGCGCCGGAGCGCTCGATCGCCGTGGGATCGCCGCCGAGGTAGGCCTCGATCACCGCCGGGTCGTCGCGCACCTCGCTCGGCGTCCCCTCCGCGATGACCTCGCCGTCGGCCATCGCGACGATCCGGTCGGACAGACCCATGATCAGCGGGATGTCGTGCTCGATGACGACGAGCGTCAGCGTCGAGCTCAGCCTTGAGGTCGCCGAGCAGGGTGCCGAGCGCTTCGGTCTCGCGCTGCGCGATGCCGGATGACGGCTCGTCGAGCAGCAGCAGCACCGGGCTGCAGCGCGACCAGGCAGGCGATCTCGGTGATGCGCCGGGTGCCGGTGGACAGCTGCTGGATCTGCTTGTCGCGGTAGGCGTCGAGCCCCATGAACGCGATCAGCTCGCGGGCCAGCGCCTCCTTCCGCCGCTCGCCGCCGCGCAGGCCGAGCAGGTCGGCCGTCAGTCGGCGTCGGCATGGTGCGCTCGAGCGAGAGCTGCACGGACTCCAGGACCGTCAGCGTCGGGAACAGCGCCGCGTCCTGGAACGAGCGGATCAGCCCGAGCCGGGCCCGGGCCTCCGGGCCGAGCGCGGTGACGTCGCGACCGTCGAAGCGCACGACCCCCGAGTCCGGCCTGGTGAATCCGCCGAGCAGCTCGAAGGTCGTCGTCTTGCCGGCGCCGTTGGGGCCGATCAGGCCGAGCGTCTCGCCGGCGGCGACGTCGAAGGAGACGCCGTCGACGGCGACGACCCCGCCGAATCGCTTGCGCAGGTCGCGCGCCTCGAGCAGCACCGCACCGGGCGGGCGGAGCCGCGGAGGCGACGCGATCGGCGACACCCGCCGAGCGGTCGTGGTGGACACGCCGACCGAGCTGGGCACGGGCATGACGGCAGCGGCGTACGCCGTCTCCACGTCGATGCCCGCGCGTCGACCCAGCATCGCGAAGATGCGGTCGCGCACCGGTGTGAGCAGCTGGGCGAGGCCGCCGGGCGCGTAGAGGATCAGCATCAGCGCACCGAGCTTCGTGGCCGCGAGCCCGGCGGTGCCGAGGTCGACGAACCGGGGGATGCCGATCACGAAGACGACGCCGAGGATCGGCCCGGCCAGGAGCGAGATGCCGCCGAGCACGGTCATGACGACGACGTCGATGCTCGACGCGGTCGGGAACGACGAGCTCCCGATGCGCGAGAGCGCATGGCCGTAGAGCGCACCGCCCATCCCGGCGACGAAGCCCGCCAGCAGGAAGCCCTGGGTCTTCACGACCGCGGCGCGGACCGTGAAGGCCCGGGCGTTGTCCTCGTTGTCCCGGACGGCGACCAGCAGCCGCCCGAAGCCGCCGGCGCGCACGTTGCGGACAGCCAGCACGCACAGGACGAAGACGACCAGGGCGAAGCAGTAGTAGCTCTTGCCGGATGTCGAGGGCGTGCTCGCACGAGCGATCGAGGCACGGGCGGCCGGGATCGACGCCGTCACCGAGCACCCAGTCCTGCTGCAGCAGCCAGGCCGGCGTGACGAGGGCGAAGCCCAGCGTCGTCACCGTCAGCAGCAGCCCGCGGATGCGCAGCGCCGGCAGCCCGATGACGAGCGACGCGACCGCTGCGGCGAGGCCGGCGTACAGGAAGGACAACGCGAAGCTGCCCGTGCGCGAGGACACCTCGAACGACGCCCACGCGCCGATGCCGGCGATCGCGAACTGACCCAGGCGTCAGCTGCCCGCCGAGGCCGGTGACGATGTCCGACGGACAGGCCCACGATCGCGAACGACATGATGCTGACGAAGGTGATCGACGAGCTGTTGCGTGATGAACGGCCGGCAGCACCGCCATCACGGCGAGACCGGTGTAGCCGAGGATCCGGCCGAGGTTGCGGACGGCCCACACCTCGCGCAGCGCCTCCGGGACCGGACGGGCCGCCGTGACCGCGGCCCACGAGCCCTTCTCCTCGTCGCGCCCGCCGCGCTGCTTCTGGAACAGCAGCGCCACCAGGATGATCGCGAAGAGCACCACCTCGACCAGCCCGGACTGGCGGGTGTTCCACAGCAGCAGCTGCTCGGTGACGCCCAGCCGGACGCCGCCCGCGAGAGCGAGCCCGAAGTTGTTCATCCGGGCCAGCACCGCGCCGGCGAGAGCGCGCAGCAGCAGCCCCGGGCCGAAGGTCTCGCCCGTCGTGAAGCCTCTGCGTCGGCGCGGTGAGGATCGCGGTGAACGCCGACAGCCCGCCGGCGATCGCCCAGGCCAGCGCGCACATCCGCGCTGCCGGGATGCCCGGCCATCCGGGCCGCCTCGGGGTTGGCCGCGGCGCTGCGGATGCCCAAGCCCGTACCGGGTGCGCTTCAGGAACCAGACGAGGCCGAGGACCACGACCGGTCCGAAGAAGAGCATGCCCGGCGTAGGCCTGCGTGACGAGGAAGAGCGCCGATCTTGAAGTCCGGCATGCCCGGAGGCTGACGGGTACGTCGAGCCGGCACCGGCCTGGGTGTTGACGACCAGGACCGAGAACACGCACGAGGAACTGGCCGACGCCGAGCGTGCGCGACGACAGCACATCAGGCGAGGCGCATTGCGCAGCCGGCGGATCACCGCGACCTCGGCCAGCGCGCCGGCGCCGCCGCCGACCAGCAGCGCCAGCGGCAGCGCCACGTAGTAGGGGAGGCCGTACTTCGACCGCGAGCAGGCCGAAGAGGGCCGCGCCGAACGCGCCCGATCTCGCCGTGCGCGAAGTTGATGATGCGGTTGCTGCGGTAGACCAGCACGAGGCCGACCGAGCAGCAGGCCGTAGGTGAGGCCGATGATCGATGCCGAGGGCGACGGACTGGCAGCGGCGTCTCGACGTCGATCGCGCGGACCGAAGAACCAGCGCACGCCGACCACCAGCACCACGTCCGGCGCCCGCCTTCGCGAGGTTCGCCCGGCTCATCGGCACGCCGCCGCGAACGGCCTTCAGGTCGCCGGCGACGCTCACTGTCCCCGGCCCTTCGACGCGCCCTCGAGGAACACGGCTCGCAGCAGGTCGTCGCGGGCGAGCAGATCGGCGCTCTGCCCGTCGAAGCGCATCTCGCCCTTCTCCATGAAGTAGGCGTGCTCGCACGAGGTTGAGCGCGATGTTGACCGACTGCTCGACCAGCACGACCGCCGTGCCGGTCTGCGTTGATCTTCCGCACCATCTCGAGCAGCTGGCCGACGATCACCGGTGCGAGGCCGAGCGAGAGCTCGTCGATGACGAGCAGCTTCGGCTGCATGATCAGCGCCTTGGACAGGCCGAGCATCTGCTGCTCGCCGCCGGACAGGGTGGCGGCGAGTGCTGTTGCGGCGCTCGGCGAGCCGCGGGAACGCCTCGAAGCGACTCGCTCGATGAGCGGCGTCGAGCGTGGCCTTGTCGCGGCCGAGCGTGTAGCCGAAGGCTGCGCAGGTTCTCGACCACGGCCATCGGGCCGAACACCGCGCGACCGCCGGGGACCTGGGTGATGCCGAGCCGGGCCCGTCGCTCGGCGTCGAGGTAGGTGATGTCCTGGCCGCGGTATCGCACGGTGCCGGCCGACGGAAGGCCGACCCCGCTGATGACCTTGAGCAGCGTCGACTTGCCGGCGCCGTTGGTCCCGAGCAGCGCCACCATCTCGCCGTCGTCGACGGTGAAGTCGACGTCGAAGAGCACCTGCAGCTGGCCGTAGGAGAAGTCGATGCCCTTGCAGGACAGCATCGGCAGGTGCCCGCCGGCGCGCTTGATCCGCGTGATCTCCTCGTCCTCGAGGACCTCGTCGATCATCCGGTCCAGGTCGGCCTCGACGGTCTTGCCCGCGCTGTGGAGCAGCATCGCGCCGATGACACCGGGGATGAGCAGAGCACACGAGCGCGCCGGCGATGCCGTACTCGTCCTGGACCGTGCCGAGCAGCAGCGCGCCGGCGATCCCGCCGACGCCCGCCGCAGGAGATGGTCAGCAGCGCCTGAGCGTGCGGCCGCATCTGGGCCGGGACGATCGACAGCAGGGTGATGACGAACGCGGGGAGCAACGAGACGAGCAGGCCGTTCGCGACGCCGAAGAGCAGGATGGTCAGCGGCCGCGAGGGGGATGCGATCGCCGCGACGATGAGCGCGACCCCCAACCCCAGCTGCCAGCCGGACATCTCGATCACCCGTCGCGGGCTGCGCCGGAACATCTCCTCGCCGCGCTTGCCGTAGAGGGCGAGCGCGCCGATGCCGGCCGCCGACAGGTAGGCGAAGAAGAGGGCGCGATCTGTCGCCGACAGCCCGAGGTCCTCGTCGAGGTAGTACGACAGGAAGGTCCGGAACGGGATGAGCAGAACCCCGAAGACGCCATAGGCGACGAGCAGCCGCTTGACCGTGGGGATGAGCAGCAGCCGCCGGAAGATCTCGAAGAAGCCGAGCTGCACGTCCTGGTCGGTGAGGCGATCGGTGTCCCCGTGCAGCTCGTGGACCGACTGACGGAGCTGCTGGGTGTCCCATCTGCCGAAACCCGGGTCGCGCAGCCGGGACGCGACCGGGACGACGGCGACGCAGAGCAGACCCATCACGATGAAGACGCCGCGCCAGGTGAGGCCGAACGGGCCGACGAGCAGCGCCACGGCGAGCGGCGCGGCGACCGTCCCACCGACGGCGAGCGCGTTGTAGGAGCTGAGCACGCGCACCCTGGCGGGCGGTGGATAGCTGTCCATCAGCAGCGGCTGGTGCAGCGCCCCGACGCTGCCGGAGGTGAATCCGTCCGCGAGCAGGACGAGCAGGATGCCGGTGGTTGCCACGGCGAACCCGGTGGCGAGCGTCGCCAGTGCCCACGCCGCAGCCGTCACGACGGACAGCAGCGCCCGTCGCGGCCGGTTCTGGACCATGGCCGCGAGCAGCAGCGGCGCGATGCCGGCGGCGAGGAACTCGAGCGACAGCAGACCGGCGATCGTGCCGGGGCCGACGCCGATGGCGCGGCTGATCTCGGGCGTCAGGACCTGGAAGGCGTAGCCCTGGAACGTGTCGACGACAGCGAGCAGCCCGAGCACGATCAGCGGGTAGAGCGTGACCCCGTTCTCCCGCAGGAGCGGCCGCAGTCGCGGCGTGTCGTCGTCACCCGTGATACCGAGCGTCCGGCGCGCCTGATCGCGCAGTGCGGCCCGGGTCGAGGTGACCTCGTCGACGAGGTCGAGGCCCGGCCGAGGTGCCGAGCGACGGGTGCCGGCGCGAGGAGGCATCAGCGAACCTGGCGGTCGAGCTCGAAGCGAACGTGCCAGGAGCTCTCGCCGATCCGGCGGCCGTCGGGATCGAGCAGGACGACGGTCACGTTGTGGAACTCCCGCCGGCCGTCGCGGGCGGTCTTCGTGAGCGTCTCGAGGACGAGCTCGGTCTCGGTGGTGGTGTACACCCCGCGCAGGGCGAGGTAGTCCTCGTCCGGGCATCCGTCATCCGACCGGCACGAGCGGTCGTCCTTGGCGACGTGCCGCAGCGTCTTCCCGGGCGGCACCGCCGCGCGGTCGACGAAGATCGCGAAGTAGCCTTCGGCCTCCCCGGATCCGCGACCGGGTCCGGTCACCTCGAAGTCGTCGACCGCCCAGTCGATCGTGACCGGGAGCCGCAGTTTCGCGCGGTCGCGTGGACTGGTGATCCGCACCCGATCGTCGGCGGTGAACGCGAGCCCGGCCCGGCCGAAGCCGCACCCGGACACCGCCGCGAGGACCACCGCGACCATGCCGAGAGCCAGTCGGCTCGATCGCACTGACGTTCCTCCGCGGCGGTCGGGGCGCACCATGTGGCGACATCGTGGCGGCTCGGCAACGTAGCGTGCTTCGTGACACGCGACGAGAAGGCATCGAGCACTTCGTCCGGCGAGACAGCCCACCCCCAGGATCGGCGGTGCGGCTCGACGAGGACGGCGACGTACGCACCCGGCAGACTCCGGGCATGGCCGAAGTCCTGCCCGAGCTCATGCGGCGCGAGAACGCGATGCTCGACCACCTCGCGCACCTCGTCGGCGTCGAGTCCCCGTCGACCGACCTGCATGCGACCACGCGGGCCGCTGACGCCGTCGACGCCTTGTTCCGCGAGCTGCTCGGCCACCCGGCCGAGCGACTCGGTGACGGCGGTCGGGTCCACCTTCGGTGGGAGGGCGGGGGCCCGACCCGGGTGCTGCTCGTCGGGCACGTCGACACGGTGTGGCCGCTCGGCACCTCGGCGCGCTGGCCGTTCCACGTCGCCGACGGCACGGCGACCGGCCCAGGCGTCTTCGACATGAAGGCCGGTTTGGTGCAGGGGCTGCACGCGCTCTCGCTGCTCGACGACCTCTCCGGCGTCGCGTTCGTCGTGACGACCGACGAGGAGACGGGCAGCGGGACGAGCCGTGCGCTGATCGAGGAGTCGGCGCGCGGCGCACGCGCCGCCCTGGTGCTGGAGCCGAGTGCGGCCGGCGCGCTGAAGAGCGCCCGCAAGGGCGTCTCGATGTACGACGTCATCGCCCACGGCCGGGCCGCTCACGCAGGTCTCGAGCCGGAGAAGGGCGTGAACGCGGCGATCGAGCTGGCGCATCAGCTGCTCGACCTCGAGTCGCTGGCCGACCCGGCGCTCGGCACCACCGTGACTCCCACGGTGCTGTCCGGCGGCACCACGACGAACACGGTGCCCGCGGCCGCCCGGGCCGCCGTCGACGTGCGGGTGGCCACGCCCGACGAGCAGTCCCGCGTCGACGCAGCGATCCGCGAGCGCCGCGCACGGCTGCCCGGCGCTCGGGTGGAGGTCCTCGGGGGTCCCAACCGCCCGCCTCTGCCGGCGGCGGCCAGCGCGGACCTGCTCGTCCGCGCCCGAGCCGTCGCCGAGGCCCTCGGGCTGCGGCCGCTCGCCGACGTCGCCGTCGGCGGCGGCTCGGACGGCAACTTCACCGCCGGCGTCGGCGTGCCGACGCTCGACGGGCTGGGCGCGGTCGGCGACGGCGCCCACGCCGAGGGCGAGCACGTGGTGGTCGCCGCGATGGCCGAGCGCGCAGCACTGGTCGCGGGCCTCGTGCAGGATCTGCTCACGACCGCCCCGCCCCATGCCGAGAGGACCTCCTGAGATGTCGCTTCACGACAGCCCCGGCGCGCTGACGGATGTCGTCGAGCGGCTGGCCCGCAACCGCTCGATCGTCCAGGACCTGATCGACTCACCCGACCACCTCACCGTCGGCTTCGAGCCGATGATCGACATCGCTACCGGCGCAGTCGTCGCGTACCGCTCGCGCACGCGTGGCTCGACGGAGGCCGGCACCGCCAACCACGCCGAGCTGATCGCGGCGTCCGAGGGGACCGGCCTGCTCGAGCGGCTCGACTGGTCATATCGCGTCCACGTACTCGCCCTCGCCCGCGGCCTGACGCTCCCCCTGCACCTCACTCCTGAGCCGGTCACCTACGGCTCGCCCTGCCCGCCCCGGCTGGCGGCCGCGTTCGGCGAGGCCCGGCGCTCGCTGACCCTGGCCGCCGAGCTGCCGCTGGCGGCGTACGACGATCCGTCGTCGCTGCTCCGCGGCGTCGCCGAGCACCGGCAGTGGGGATGGCGCGTGGTCAGCGACGACGTGGGTGACAGCCCGGCCGCGCTGGGCCTGCTCGACGAGATCCGGCCGGACTGGATCCGGCTCGACCTCGACCTGCCGGGCCGCCAGCCGGCCTCGCTGGCACCCGGCGTGCAGCAGATGCTCGACTGGGCGCGCGCCAGCGGGGCGACGGTGCTCGGCCACGGCGTCGACTCTCCCTCCCGGCGCTCCGCCGCCGAGGAGCTCGGCGCGACGGTCATCCGCGGCGGCGTGGTCGGGACGCCTGGCTCACTTCCGGCCTCGGTGCTCGGCCGCTGACGCACGCGACGATGGTGCCGCCACACGAACCTCCGGCCCGAGGTTCTCGTGAAACGACGAGTCGCGGCACCGACGAATCCGGCAGGCTGACCTGGTGACCGAAGGAGTGCTGCAGACCGCCGCGGGCCCGGCGGAAGACGCCGCCGCGGCGGCGGCGTTCGTCGCCCGAACAGGCGGGCGTCTCGATTCGTCAGCTGCACGACCTCGAGCCGATGCAGGACGTGACGGACCTGTTCGTCGACGTCTGGCACACGCGACAGGACGACCCGCCCGTCAACCGCGACCTGCTGCGCGCGCTGTCTCACGCCGGCGCATACGTCGCGGCGGCGTACGCGGACGGCCCAGACTCCGACGGCACGGTGGTCGGCGGCTCGGTCGGGCTGTTCGCCGCCGACGGCTCGTTGCACAGCCACATCTCCGGAGTGCGGTCGGGCCTGCAGGGTCGAAGCGTCGGCCGCGCGCTCAAGCTCGATCAGCGCGCCTGGTGCCTCGATCGCGGCATCGGCTCGGTCACCTGGACCTTCGACCCGCTGGTCCGCCGCAATGCGTGGTTCAACCTGAGCAAGCTCGGCGCGATCTGCGACGAGTACCTGCCGGACTTCTACGGCTCGATGCGCGACGGCGTGAACGCCGGCGACTCGAGCGACCGGCTCTACGCTCGGTGGGACCTGATGTCCCGTCGCGCGGTCGACGCGGCGGCCGGCGCGTTCACCGAGCCGGACGCCGATGCGCTCCGCGCCTCGGGAGCCCATGTCCTGCTGGACGCCGTCGACGGCCGACCGGTCGCCCTCGAGGCGTACGCGCCAGGTCCCGAGATGCTGCTGGTCGGCACTCCGGCGGACGTCGTCGACCTGCGTGGTCGAGATCTGCCGCTCGCGGCGCAGTGGCGGCAAGCAGTGCGCGATGCTCTCGGGGCGGCGGTCGTCGACGGCTACCGCGCGACCGGCATGACCCGCTCCGGCTACTACGTGCTCACCCCGAAGGACGCGACGCGATGAAGCTCAACCTGGTCGAGCTCCGGCGCGTGCAGATGCCGCTGGTCTCGCCGTTCCGCACGTCGTTCGGATCGCAGACGACGAAGGACGTGCTGCTGCTGCGGGTGGAGACGCCGGATGCCGAGGGCTGGGGCGAGTGCGTCGCGATGGTCGACCCGCTTTACTCCAGCGAGTACGTCGACTCCGCACAGCACGTCATCGAGACCTTCCTCATCCCGCGCATCGCGGCGCTCGGCGAGCGGCTCACCGCGGCGAAGGTCACCACCGCGCTGGAGCCGATCAAGAACCACCCGATGGCCAAGGCCGCGCTGGAGCTCGCGGTGCTCGACGCAGAGCTGCGCACCTACGGCCAGCCGCTCTCGGAGCGGCTCGGCTCCGTCGTCGACTCGGTCCCCTCGGGCGTGAGCGTCGGGATCATGGACTCGATCCCCCAGCTGCTCGACGCGGTGACGAGATACGTCGAGGCGGGCTACGTCCGGATCAAGCTCAAGATCGAGCCCGGCTGGGACGTCGAGGCGGTCCGCGCGGTGCGCGACCAGTTCCCCGACACGCCGCTGCAGGTGGACGCGAACACGGCGTACACCCTCGCCGACGCCCGGCACCTGCAGAAGCTCGACGAGTTCGACCTGCTGCTCATCGAGCAGCCACTGCCGGAGGACGACGTACGCGGGCACGCGGAGCTGGCGAAGGTCATCCGGACGCCGGTCTGCCTGGACGAGTCGATCACCTCCGCGCGTTCGGCCGCCGACGCGATCGCGCTGGGCGCCTGCTCCGTCATCAACATCAAGGCCGGCCGTGTCGGCGGCTACCTCGAGGCCGTCAAGGTCCACGATGTTGCGGCCGCCAACGGCATCCCCGTGTGGTGCGGCGGGATGGTCGAGACCGGCATCGGTCGCGCGGCGAACATCGCCCTGGCCGCGCTGCCCGGGTTCGTGCTGCCGGGCGACACGTCGGCGTCCGACCGGTTCTTCAGCCAGGACCTGATCACCGCGCCGTTCGTCCTCGACGACGGTCACGTCAAGGTGCCGACCGGTCCCGGACTCGGCGTGACGGTGGACCAGTCGGTGCTCGACAGCCTCACGGTCACGACGAAGACCATCACGCTGTGAGAGCGTGCACTCCTACGCGCCGACGAAGGCGCGACCGCCCATGTGCAGGTAGCGCCGGCCGTCCGACTCGGAGAACACCGCGGGCGTGAGCTCGGCGGTGCCCGGCATCCTGGCCAGCCAGTGGTCGGCCGACACCGGGTAGAGCTGGAAGCGCTGCACCCGCTGCGACTCCGGGAACATCTCGGCGATCCGCTGGTCGCGGATGCGGATCGTCCCGGCCAGGTGATCCGCCGCGGGTTCGACCGTGAGCTCCACGGCGACCGTGCGGAAGACGCCGGCCCGCGCAGCCACGTCGACGTCGGGCACCACGTCGGGCAGCCGCGGCTTGTCGGGTCGGCGTATCCCGAGCTCGCCGAGCAGCTCGTCGAGGAGCGGCTCGGCGACGTCGCCGATGCCGTCGCCGTTCGCGAGCACGACGACCGCGAACCGCTCGTCCGGCACCCGTTCGAAGACCGCGTGGGTCCCGACCAGGTCGCCGCCGTGTCCCACCATCCACCGGCCACCGGGCAGCTCGGTGAGTGACCAGCCGAGACCGGAGTGGTTGGCCGTCCCGGTGCCGTCGGCCGGGAGAGCGAAGTGGGAGCGGGCCATGTCGGCGACGGTCGCCTCTGCCAGGACGCGCGTGCCGTCGGGGCCGACGCCGCCGCTGTCGTGCAGCGCGGCGAAGCGGAGCACGTCGCCGGCGGAGGCCAGCACACCACCGCACGGGCCGGACGCGCGGTCACCCTGCCAGGTGCGCAGCGGCGTCGGGTTCCCGTCCGGCCCCTCGATGTGCGGGATCGCGAAGGGCCACCACACGACGTACTCGGGCAGCGTGCCGCTGCGAGCAGCGCCGATCGGGGCGAGAACGCGCTCGCGAAGCGCCTCGTCCCAGGTCTGGCCGGTGACCGCCTCGACGATGCGCCCGGCGATGTTCAGCCCGGAGTTGCAGTAGGACCACGTCGCGCCGAGCGCGTGCACCTGGCCGATGGAGTCGCAGCTCGCGACGTACCTCTCCAGGGCGTCGTCACCGCGCCCGAAGCTGTCGAACTTGTCGCCGTCGATCCCCGACGTGTGCGTCAGGAGGTGGCGCGTCGTCATCCCGACAGCGGCCGCCTCGTCCGGGACGGCGAAGCTGGGCAGGTACGTCCGCACCGGAGAGTCGAGGTCGACCAGACCCTCGTCGACCAGCGTCATGACCAGCGTCGCGGTGTAGACCTTCGTCACCGACGCCAGGTGGAAGACCGCGTCTGTGGTGACCGGCCGCTTCGACTCGACGTCCAGCACTCCGCTCGCGGCCTCGACGACGTCGTCACCGTGCTTCACCGCGACGACGACACCGGGCAGCTTCGCCGGGTCGTGGAGCTCGTCGACGCGCTGCTGCAGCGTGCGCTGGTCCATGTGATCCCTTGACGTCGAGCCCTGCTTCGCGGACGGTCAGGGCGCGTAGGGCTTGGTCGCGTACTTCATGCACGCGCAGGCATCGTCGAAGCGGGCTGCCCGGACCAGCTCGACGCCGTCGTGCCGGCCGGGCCCGAGCCGCGTTCCGTACGTCGTCGGCGACCCGAACGACGTACCCAGTGACTCCGCCGAGCTGATGGCGCCGGCCAACGTCAGCGCTGACGCGCGCTTGAGCGTCGTCTCGATGAACCAGGTGAACTCGCAGAAGGCGGCGGCGTTCGCCATCTTCTGCGGATCGGCGACCGACAGCCCCTTGGCCGTCACGATCTTGAAGCAGCGCTCGCGGTGCGGATTGGGCGCGATGCCCTCGTCGTTGATCGGGTTGAAGTCGGCGTAGTCGATCGCCAGCATCCCGTGCTGCTGCTCGGCCGGCAGGTTCGGGTCGCCGGGGAAGTTGTTCGCGTTGAACCCGTAGCGGGGCCGGTACTGCTGCGACTCGGCCGTCCGCAGGAACAGGATGGTGAGGCCGCCACCGCGGAAGACGCCGGCCGCCCCGTCCTGGATGAAGACGTGGTCGATGCCGGCCGACTGGAACCGCAGGACCGCGGAGCTGATCGCGGCGCTGGCGTCGCCGAGGGCGTTCACGGTCGCCGGCTCGGCGACCCACGCGGTGTCCGCGAGCGTGACGCCGCGCTTCTTCAGCGCCGGGACGTAGCCGTGCTCGTAGGCGTAGCGGTAGTCCGGGGTGTCCCAGCTGATCAGCCCGACCTTCCCGGTCGGCCACTGCGGCTCGGGCTTGAAGTAGCCGAGCGCGCCGAGCCCGTCGACGCTGACCTGGCCCAGCCGCTCGAAGCGGATCGCCGACACGTCGACCAGCTGCGGGTTCTGCTGGTAGACCGGCCCGGTCGAGACACCGCCCCCGGTCACCAGCACGCCGGCCTTGCGGCTGCACTCGAGCATCACCTCGCCGCCGCCGCCGTAGACGGCGAACACCTTGTTGTCCTTGGTCCACGTGTCGCATGCGGCCTGCTGCTGCGCCTCGACCGGCTCGTTGGTCGCGGCCTTGAACTCGGCGAAGATCACTTCGACCTTGCGGCCGAGGATTCCCCCACGCTTGTTGAGGTCGTCGAGCACGGCCGCCCAGTAGTCGCGCTCGTCGCCGGAGTCCGCCTGCGACACCCCGAGCGCGGCGTTGCCGGCGTTGGCGTCGGAGTTCCACGGCGCGCCGATGTAGATCTTGGTGGCGGTGATGCCCGGACCGACGGCGGTCGAGCCGCCGGTGCCGGCCGAGGCCGACCCGCCGCCGCTCGCCGACCCACCGCTGCCGCCTGACGTACCGCCTGACGCGCCGCGGGGGGCGGTCGACGTACCGCCGCCGAAGCCGGTCGTCCCCGCCGGTTGCGCGACGGTGCCTCCGGGCACGACGACGGTCCCGGCGTCGAGCCCGGCCTCGACCTCGCCGGCGGCGGGAGCGACGACAGCTCCGTCCGGCTGGACCGGGGCGCCGGCCGCGTCGGTCTGGACGCGCGTGCCGCATGCGGCCAGCGCCACGACGGACAGCCCGAGCGCGATGAAGCGCCTCGTGTGCTGGATGTGTCGAGTCGGCAACGGAACCTCCTGAGCGGATTCTGCTGCCTCTTTCGACTGTCCGGTTGGTTCGCCTGCACCGACCTGGCAGCGTGTCTTCGTCGAGTGACACCGTGCCGAGCCCGAATGGTGACAAGAGGTGACCTGGTGACGTCGAACCCGCCGAGCGCAGTCGCCCAGGCAGCCAGGATCGCGGTCGGGGAGGCGACGTCCGCGGAGCTCGTCGACGCGGCGCTGGAGCGGATCGCCGTGACCGACGGCGACCTGCGCGCCTTCGTGCACGTCGACGCCGATCGCGCCCGCGCCGAGGCGCGCGCGCTCGACGACGACCTGCGAGCGGGCCGCACGCGCGGCCCGCTGCACGGCGTGCCGGTCGCCGTGAAGGACATCTTCGACGTCACCGGCGAGGTGACCACGGCGGGGTCACTCGTCCCGGCCGGACCGCCCGCAGACGCTGACGCGACCGCCGTACGCCGGCTCCGCGAGGCCGGCGCCGTCGTGGTCGGCCGCACTCGCACCCACGAGTTCGCCTGGGGTCTCACGACGCGACACCCGGTGCTCGGCGGGGCACACAACCCGCACGACCACTCGCGCGTGACCGGCGGATCCAGCGGCGGCTCGGCCGCGGCGGTCGCTGCCGGCGTGGTGTCGATCGCGCTCGGCACCGACACCGCAGGCAGCATCCGGGTCCCGGCAGCCTGGTGCGGGGTCGTCGGCCACAAGCCGACCTGGGGGCTGGTGCCCGCCGACGGCGTCGTGCCGCTCGCGCCGACCTTCGACCACGTCGGCGCGCTGACGTCAGGCGTCGACGACGCACGTCTCGCCCTGTCGGTCCTCACCGGCTCGACGTACCAGCGCCTGCGACACGACGCCCGTGGCCTGCGGGTCGGGCTGGTGCGCTCTCCCGCGCACGTGGTCACCGGGCGCGCCGCGGCGGCGGCCGTGCAGCGGGTCGCTGACGCCCTCGCCGACGACGGCGCGGAGGTGCGTCTCCTCGACCTGCCCGACCCGTTCGAGCTCGCCGGCGTCTTCCTCGCCATCCAGTCCGAGGAGGCGCTGACCTGGCACCGGGCGACCGGGCGCTGGCCGGCTCATGCCGGCGCCTACGCCGCCGACGTCGCCGAGCGGCTGCGCGCCGCCGAGGACCTCGACCTCAGCGCGGCCGCCCTGCTCCCGACGGTCCGCGCGGCCGTGAGCACCGCTCTCGCGGACGTGGACGTCGTGGTGATGCCGGTCAGTGCGTCCGGGCCCTCGACCGTCGACGACCCGAACACCGTGGACATCGACGGCACGCCTGCGGACCTGCGCCTCGCGGTGCTGGCGCACACCCTGCTGGCGTCGGTGTGCGGGTTGCCGGCCTGCGCCGTGCCCGGCGGCACGGAGTCGGACGGGATGCCCCTCGGGCTGCAGGTCGTCGGCGCGGCGGGAGCGGATGCGCTGGTGCTCGACGTGGCCCAGCTCGTGGAGGAGCAGCAGCCCTCGCGGCTCACGCCCACCTGACCACCCCCCACGGCGCCGCTACCCTGACCTCGAGGAGGGCCGAGCCGTGTCCAGCACCGACGGCGACGAGCGCGCCGCTGCACCGACGCTCGAGAGCGTGCTCGCCGCCCTCCTGCCGGGGACGTTGACGGTGCTCTGCGCGCCGCGAGGTCTCTCCGTCGAGGTCGGCGAGCCCGTGCTGTGCGCCGTCGACGACGTCTCCGCCATCCGAGCCTCGGACCTCGTGCTCGCCGTCGGCGCGCGGAACCGGGACGTCCCGACACTGCTCGAGCGGGCCGCCGTCGGCGCTGCTGCCGGTGTGGTCGTGGCGCTCGAGGAGTCCGCGTCGTCCGCTGCGCTGCACGCTGCGGAGACGACCGGCGTGGCGCTGCTGTCCGCTCCGCCCGATGTGAGCTGGGGGCGACTGTACACGCTGCTGCGCAGCACGGGCACGGGGACCGCGGCCGGCGTCGGCGTGCCACTCGGCGACCTCTTCCGCCTCGCGGACGCGGTCGCGGACATGGTCGGCGCGCCGGTCACGATCGAAGACCCGCACTCCGTCGTGCTGGCGTACTCCCACGGCAGCGAAGAGGTCGACGAGCCGCGCAAGCAGGCGATCCTCGGCCGGCGTGTCGCTGAGAAGTACGTGAAGCGCTATCGCGACAGCGGCGTCTTCAAGCACATCACGTCGAGCGACGAGATCGTCCGGCTCGACGGCACCGACGAGCTCCGGCCGCGAGTCGTCGTCGGCGTACGCGCCGGCGGCGAGGTGCTCGGCAGCATCTGGGTGGCCGAGGTCGGGGACCCGCTCGGCCCCAATGCCGAGGCCGCACTGCGATCCGCGGCGAAGCTGGTCGCGCTGCACCTGCTCCATCACCGTGAGTCCGACGACCTCGAGCGCCGACGCCGCAGCGAGGCCGTGCGCGCGGTCCTCGAGGGCCGACTGCCGCCGACCACCGCAGCCGAGCTCCTCGACCTGCCGCCGGACGAACCCGTGTGCGTGGTCGGCTTCCAGGTGCAGGGCGTGGACGGCGCAGACGCCGTCGCGCTGGTGGAGCGGCTCGCCGACGTGGTCGCGCTGCACGCCGAAGGCGTCGCTCGCGGCGCGGCGTGCGCGGCGATCAGCCGGACCGTGTACGCCGTGGTGCCGCTCGCCGGCGACGGCCGCGCCGCCCACGAGCGACTGCGCACGCTCGTGCCTCCGGTGCTCGAGCGGGTTCGCGCCTCGCTGCGGCTGGTCGTGCTGGCCGCCATCGGGGGCCGGGTGAACGGCCTGACCGCGGTGCCGCGGTCGAGGTGGGAGGTCGACCAGGTCCTGCGGGTGCTCGCCGAGAGCGACGGCACGGTGCGGTGGGCGACCCTCGACGACGTGCGCGCGAAGGTCGTGCTCCGCCGGCTCGGCGACCTCGCCGCGCGCGAGGAGTACCTGCACGAAGGACCTCTCCAGGTGCTCGTCGAGCACGATGCCGCGAAGGAGACGTCGTACGTCGAGACGCTGCGCGCCCACCTCGACGCCTTCGGTGACATCGCCGCGGCCGCGCGGCGCATGAACGTCCACGCCAACACCTTCCGCTATCGCCTTCGGCGGCTCGAGGAGCTCAGCGGGCTCGACCTGGCCGACCCCGACGAGCGGCTGGTCACCGAGCTGCAGCTGCGGTTCCTCGACGGCGCGTAGCTGACCGGGCGGGGTCTGCCGGCGACCGTTCGGTCGGGAGAATCCGCTGGAACCCCCGGTGTACTGTGAGCTCCATGACCGCCCTCGTGCTCGTCGCCCGGCTGCATGTGGACCTGCAGCGCGTGGCCAGCGCGGTCTGTGCACCGTCCCGACCGGGCCGGTAGCACCCGCGGCACATCCGCCGCACTCCGCAACCCCCTGTCGGGACGCCGTCCGTCGGCGCCCCTCGACCGTGTGACCCACGGCCTCGGCACCCGGACGGCAATGCGCCCCCTGCCGAATCCTCCAGAATCCCGAGGCCACACTCGTGACCGACTCGACGATCGAGTCCTACTCCGCCACCGCTGATCTCCTCTACGCCCCTCGCCGCACCGCCCTCGACGCGCTCGAGTCCGCCGCCATCTCCGCGTTGCGCGACATCGCCGGCGAGTACGAGCGCCCGGTGCTCCCCCGCACCGCGGACCGCGCGTCGAAGGTGCTGCTCCGCCTCGCCGAGAAGGCGTTCTGGCCGGCCCGCGGCCCGATCGCCATCGTCGGCGCCTACGACGTCGCCGACCGCCGACCCGACCACGTCGTGACTCCCGAGTCGCTGCTCGCGCAGTGGACCGAGGTCGACGTGCGCCGCTACCTCGCGCGTGAGGGTCTCGACCCGCGCCGCGTCGTCGAGGAGAGCGACGAGCTCGACGACGAGCTGGTCCTCGACGATGCCGCAGGGCGCCTTCCGGTGCAGTACGTCACCCGGCCGATGGGCGGCGACTACCGCGGCTACTCGGGTCAGGTCTCGTCGGGCACCTTCCGCGTCGGCGACGAGGTCGTGGTGCTGCCGAGCCGACGGCGTACGACGATCGTGGCGATCGACACCTACGACGGCGACCTCGATGCCGCCGTCGCCGGTCAGTCGGTGACGCTGCGGCTGGCCGACGAGGTCGACGTATCGCGTGGTGACGTCATCGCCCGCGCCGACGACTCTCCTGTCCTCACGAGGGATGTCGTCGCCCGGCTCACCTGGGCCGGCGAATCGGCGCTTCGGGTCGGCGACCGGGTGCAGCTGCGGCACGCGACGCACCGCACGCAGGCGATCGTGCGATCGATCGACGTCGAGACCGGCGAGCTCGCGGCCGGAGACGTCGCGACCGTCGCGCTGCGCACCGCGGACGCGCTGCCGGTCGAGGCGCACCACGTCGACTTCGCGCTCGGCACCGTCACCGTGCTCGACCCCGACACCCGCGCCGTCGTCGGCGCAGGCGCGATCCTGCATGGCGGCGCTGCGACATGACCGGACATGTGCACGTCGTCGGCGCAGGCCCGGGAGACCCCGGCCTGCTGACCCGGCGCGCGTATGAGCTGCTGCAGACCTGCGACGTGGTCCTCACCGACCGGCTAGTCTCGGCCGAGGTGCTCGCGCTGATCCCGGCGAGCACGGAGGTCCGGTACGTCGGCAAGACGCCGCGCGGGCCGGCGTCGACGCAGGACGACATCAACGCCGAGCTGGTGTCTAGGGCGCTCGCGGGGCAGATCGTCGTGCGGCTCAAGGGCGGCGATCCGTTCGTCTTCGGTCGCGGCGGTGAGGAGGTCGTGGCCTGCGTCGCCGCGGGCGTCGAGTCCACGGTCGTGCCCGGGGTGAGCGCGGCGTTCGGCGTACCGGCGTCGGCCGGCATCCCGGTGACGCACCGCGGGGTCTCGCAGTCGGTCACGGTCGTCAGCGGTCACGTGCCGCCGGGGCACCCGTCGTCGACGGTCGACTGGGCCGGGGTCGCGCTGACCGGCGGCACGATCACCGTGCTGATGGGCGTCGACACCATCGGCAAGATCGCCACCACGCTGGTCGAGCACGGCCGGCGCGGTGACACGGCCGTGGCGGTTGTCAGCGAGGGCACGACGCCGCGGCAGCGCACGCTGCGCACGACGCTGGACGACGTCGCGCGCGACATCGCCGACGCCGGCATCACCTCGCCCGCGGTCATCGTGATCGGCGAGGTCGCCGGACTGCCAGGGGCCGGGCTGTGAACCGCACCGGCCAGGGGCAGTGGGCGCTCGGCTACCGCGAGCCGCTGAACCGCAACGAGCAGATGAAGAAGGACAGCGACGGCCTCGAGTGCCGGGCGCGGATCGAGTCGGTCTACGCGCACGGCGGCTTCTCCTCGATCGACCCGTCGGACCTGCGCGGTCGCTTCCGCTGGTGGGGCCTCTACACCCAGCGCAAGCCCGGCATCCCCGGCGGCGCGACCGGCGCGCTCGAGCCCGAGGAGCTCGAGGACGAGTACTTCATGCTGCGCGTGCGCATCAACGGCGGGCAGCTGACCAGCGAGCAGCTGCGGGTCATCGCCGACGTGTCCACGACATACGGTCGCGATGTCGCCGACGTGACGGACCGGCAGAACATCCAGCTGCACTGGATCCGCATCGAGGACGTGCCGACCATCTTCGCCGCGCTCGAGGCGGTCGGGCTGTCGACCTGCGAGGCGTGCGGTGACACGCCACGCGTCATGCTCGGCTGCCCGCTCGCCGGGGTGGCCGACGACGAGGTCATCGACGGCACCGCGGCGCTGCTGGAGACGACCGCGAGGTACGTCGGCGACCCGGCGTACTCGAACCTGCCGCGCAAGTTCAAGACCGCCATCTCCGGCTGCTCTGCCCATTGCACGTTGCACGAGATCAACGACGTCGCGTTCGTCGGCGTACGCGATGCGACCGGCACGCCGGGCTTCGACCTGTGGGTGGGTGGCGGGCTGTCGACCAACCCCAAGCTCGCCCAACGGCTCGGCGTCTTCGTCACCGCCGACGAGGTGCCGGAGGTCTGGGCCGGCGTCGTCTCGGTGTTCCGCGACTACGGCTACCGGCGCTCGCGTAACCGCGCGCGGCTGAAGTTCCTGATGTCCGACTGGGGGCCCGAGCGGTTCCGCGAGGTGCTGGAGACGGAGTACCTGCAGCGCTCCCTGCCCGACGGACCGGCCCCGACGGCGGCGGTCGGCGGGCGCGACCACGTCGGCGTCTTCGCTCAGCACGACGGCCGGCACTACGTCGGCTTCGCGCCGCGCGCCGGCCGTACGTCGGGCCGCCAGCTCGCGGCCGTCGCCGACCTCGCCGAGCGGTACGCCGGGGGTCGGGTGCGCACCACCACCGAGCAGAAGCTGGTCATCCTCGACGTGCCCACCGAGTCGGTCGACGCCCTGGTCGCCGAGCTCGAGGCAGCCGACCTGCGCGTGCGGCCGTCGGCGTTCCGTCGCGGCACGATGGCCTGCACGGGCATCGAGTTCTGCAAGCTCGCCCTGGTCGAGACGAAGGCCCGCGCCGAGTGGCTCTACACCGAGCTCGAGCAGCGGCTGCCCGGCTTCGACTCGCCGGTGCGCATCAACGTCAACGGCTGCCCCAACTCGTGCGCGCGGTTCCAGGTGGCCGACATCGGTCTGATGGGCACCGTCGTCACCCGCGACGACGGGACCAAGGTCGACGGCTTCTCTGTTCATCTGGGTGGACATCTCGGTGACGACTCGGCGTTCGGCCGCAAGCTCCGCGGGGTGCGGATGCCGGCCGCTGACACCGCCGACTACGTCGAGCGGGTGCTGCGCCGCTTCGAGGCCGACCGCACTGACGGCGAGGTGTTCCACACCTGGGCCGCGCGCGCCGAGGAAGGGGCTCTGCAGTGAGCACACCCCACGCGTCGCCGTTCTACTGCCCCTACTGCGGCGAGGAGGACCTCGAGCCGTTCGGCGAGGACGCCGGCCGGTTCCACTGCCAGGCCTGCGACCGGCACTTCACCCTGCGCTTCGTGGGCGTCGGCGCGACACCGAGGGAGACCTCATGACCGCTCACGACCTGGGCTTCCGCGCAGTGCGGGCCGGCCACGACCTCGAGGACGCCTCCCCTCAGGACGTGCTGAAGTGGGCGATCACCGAGTTCGGCGATCGCTTCGCGATCGCGTCGTCGATGGCCGACGCGGTGCTCATCCACATGGCGTCGCAGATCGCCGACAACGTGCCGGTGCTCTTCCTCGACACCGGCTACCACTTCGCCGAGACCATCGGCACCCGCGACGCCATCGCGTCGACGTACGCCGTCGACGTGCAGACGATCACGCCGGAGCTCACCGTCGCGCAGCAGGATCTCCGCTACGGACCGCGACTGCACGAGCGCGACCCCGACAAGTGCTGCGCGATGCGCAAGGTGGCGCCGCTGTCGCGCGCGCTCGCGCCATACGACGCGTGGGCCTCGGGCATCCGCCGCGACGAGGCGCGCACCCGCTTCGCGATCCGGGTCGTCGACTGGGACGACAAGCGCGGCAAGGTGAAGGTCAACCCGCTCGCCACCTGGACCGGGGCAGAGGTCGACGCCTACATCGCGGAGAACGGGATCCTCGTCAACCCGCTCCTGGCAGATGGCTTCCCGTCGATCGGCTGCCAGCCGTGCACCCGCCGCGTCGACCCGAGCGAGGACCCGCGCGCCGGTCGGTGGGCCGGGTCGTCGAAGACCGAGTGCGGGCTGCACCTGTGAGCTCGGGCCTCCTCCTCATCGGGCATGGCTCGCGGCGCGAGGACGCCAACGACGTCCTCCGCGCCGTCGCGTCGCGGCTGGCCGAGCGGCTGCCGTCGTACGTCGTGCAGCCGGCGTTCCTCGAGATCGGCGCGCCGACGATCGGCGAGGGCTACGACTCCCTCGCCGCAGCCGGCTGCACCGAGGTCGTCGTCGTGCCGTACTTCCTCTACCCCGGCAACCACACGTCGCGCGACATCCCCGAGCAGGTCGCCGCCGCCGCGGCGCGCCACCAGTCGACGACCGCGCGCATCACCCAGTCCTTGGACCTCGACGACCGCCTCGTCGACCTCGTCCTCACCCGTATCACCGAGACCTCACAAGCCTAAGTCGTGATCTTGTGGTCAATCCACAGGCGTCCTTCCTGTGGATTGACCACAGGTTCACGACCTGGGGTTCAGAGCGGTGAGGATGGCGGACGTGACCGTCGTGATGTCGGCCTCTGACGAGATGTACGGCGGCATCGTGTAGACGAGGTTCGAGAACGGGCGGACCCAGGCGCCGAGGTCGACCAGCCGCGGCTGCAGGGTCCGCACGTCCACCGGGTCGACCGTCTCGACGACGCCGATCGCGCCGAGCACCCGCACGTCGGCGACCCCCGGGAGAGAGCGCGCCGGCGACAGCTCGCGCCGCAGCTGGGCCTCGATCGCGCGCACCCGCTCCTGCCAGGGCGTCGACAGCAGGAGCTCGACGCTCGCCTTCGCGACGGCGCACGCAAGGGGGTTGGCCATGAACGTCGGTCCGTGCATGAAAGCGCTGCCCGGCACCCGGCACACGTCCGCCGCGACCGCATCAGTGCACAGCGTCGCGCCGAGCGAGACGTAGCCGCCGGTCAGCGCCTTGCCGACGCAGAGGATGTCCGGCACGACGTCGGCGTGCTCCATCGCGAACAGCGTGCCGGTGCGGCCGAACCCGGTCGCGATCTCGTCGAAGACCACCAGCACGTCGTACGCGCGACACAGCGCGACCAGCTCGCGCAGGTACGCCGGGGAGTAGAAGCGCATCCCGCCCGCGCCCTGCACGATCGGCTCGACGATCAGCGCCGCGATCTCGTGGCCGCGCGCGTCGAGGACCGCGCGCACCTCGTCGATGTCCGACGGGAGGCATGCCTCGTCGTACGCCGGTCGTGGCCGCGCGACGAAGACCTGCTCGGCGACGTAGCCGCGGAAGAGCGAGTGCATGCCCGACACCGGATCGCAGACCGACATCGCCCCCGCGGTGTCGCCGTGGTAGCCGCCGCGCACGGTGAGCAGCAGGTGACGTCCCGGTTCGCCGCGACCCCGCCAGCACTGCAGCGCCATCTTGATCGCCACCTCGACGGCGACGCTGCCCGAGTCGGCGAAGAAGACCCGGTTCAGTGTCGGTGGCGTGATGCGCACCAGCAGCTCGGCCAGCTCGACTGCCGGCTCGTGGGTCAGCCCGCCGAACATCACGTGCGCGAAGCGGTCGACCTGCGCGTGCACTGCTGCGTCGAGGACCGGGTGCCGGTAGCCGTGGATCGCCGCCCACCACGACGACATGCCGTCGACCAGCTCGCGGCCGTCGGCGAGCGTCAGCCGAGTCCCGCTCGCCGCGACGACCTCGTACAGCGGCGACGGCTCGGTGACCGAGGCGTAGGGGTGCCAGACATGGTCCCTGTCGCGGGCGACCAGGTCACCCATCGACAACCGACCGGAACAGGTCCGCGTCGAACGAGCCGCCGAGCGACGGCGCGAGAGATACCCGGGTGAAGTCGAGGAACTCACCGCGGGAGAACGCTCCGGCGCCGTCAGGGAGGACGCCGAGCAAGGCGCCGCCCGCAAGGGTCTCGAGGTCTTCGACGTTGCAGCGCGCCGCGAGGTCCGGCTCAGCGGGCCACGCGCCGATGACCACACCGGCCAGGTCGAGGCCCCGCGCGCGGACCGCCTCGATCGTCAGCGCCGTCGCATTCAGCGTGCCGAGTCCCGCCGCGACGACGAGCAGCACCGACAGGCCGGTATCGCGCGCGATGTCGGCGACGGTGAGGCCGCGGTCGTCGTACCGGACGAGCAGTCCGCCGGCGCCTTCGACCAGCACGACGTCGGAGTCCGCGGATGCGCGGCGCACGACGTCGGCGACGACGTCGCGACGCACCGGCGCCCGGCCGGAGCGTCGGGCCGCTGCCTCAGGCGAGAGCGGGTCGGGGTAGCGCGCGACCTCGATCGTGTCGACGGCGTCGCCGGCCAGCCGTACGACATCGGCGAGGTCGCCGTCCTCGTCGCCGGCCACGCCGGTCTGCGCCGGCTTCACCACCGTGCAGGTTCGGCCCGCGTCGAGCGCCAGCGCGGCGATCGCCGCCGTCACGATCGTCTTGCCGACCCCGGTGCCGGTGCCGGTCACGAGCAGCCGGGTCATGCCAGAGATCGGCGTACGACGTCGACGGCCCGAACGATGTCGTCGGCGGTCAGGTCGGCGCGAGCGGTGATTCGCAGACAGGCCTCGCCGCTCGGCACCGACGGCGGCCGGAAGCAGCCGACCCGGACACCCTCGGCGAGGCAGGCGTCGCGGGCGGCCACGGCGCGCACCGGGTCGCCGACCTCGACGCGCACGAACGCGCCCGCCGTGGCGACCACACCGAGTGCCGACGCGAGCGCCTTCGCAGCCGCTCGCACGTCGGCCACCCGCTCTGGCGAGACGAGGCGCAGTGCCGCGAGCGCCGCACTCACGGACGCAGGCGCGAGCGCGGTGTCGAAGATGAACGGGCGCGATGTGTCGACGAGGTGGTCGCGGACCGCCCGAGAGCCGACCACGGCACCACCCTGGCTGCCGAGCGACTTCGACAGCGTCACCGTCTGCACCACGTCGCTCTCGCCGGCGATACCCGCCAGCGCGCAGAGCCCGCGGCCGTCGGCACCGACGACACCCAGCGCATGCGCCTCGTCGACGATCAGCACTGCGCCGTGCGCGCGTGACATCGCGTGCAGCTCGGCCAGCGGCGACACGTCGCCGTCGACGCTGAACACCGCGTCGGCCACCACGAGGGCGCGCTCCTCGACCCGGTCGGCGAGGACCTTCTGCACGGCGTCGACGTCGAGGTGCGGCGTGACGACGATCTGGCTGCGGGCCAGCCGGCAGGCGTCGACCAACGACGCGTGGTTGCGCTCGTCGCTGACGACCAGGCAGTCGGGCCCGGCGAGCGCGGTGACCGCGCCGAGGTTGGCGAGGTAGCCGGAGGAGTAGACCAGCGCGGACTCCGCGCCGGCGAATGCGGCGAGCGCATCCTCGAGTTCGGCGTGCAGCTCGGTGGTGCCGGTGACGAGTCGCGAGCCGGTGGAACCCGCGCCGTACGCCGTCATGGCGGCGATCCCCGCGGCCACGACGTCGGGGTGCCGGGCCAGCCCGAGGTAGTCGTTGCCGGCTAGGTCGAGCACGCCGTCGTCGGCCGCGCGAGGGGTCAGCGTGCGGTGCAGTCCCGCCTCGGCGCGGCGCGCCGCGCCGTCGCTCAGCCAGTCGACCCCGCCCATCGGCCGACGGTATCCCAGGGCCGGACCCGGTCGGTCAGCGCAGATCGCGCAGCGCCGCGATCAGGCGAGTCAGCTCGTCGTCGGTGTTGTAGGCGTGCACCGAGGCGCGGACGACGCCGGGCAGGCCGCGGCCGCCGAGGTCGAGCAGCGCGACCGACGGCGCGGTCGCGCTGACGTTGATGCGCTGCGGCCGGAGCCGGTCGCGCACGTCGAACGCGTCGAGTCCGTCGACGGTGAACGAGACGATGCCGCCGAGCCGCAGTCCACGATCCCGGACGGTCACGTCAGGCACCTCCGCGAGCAGACCGCGCAGTCGCGCGGCGAGCTCGGCGACCCGCGAGAAGACCGCGTCGGGGCCGAGCGAGGTCAGGTAGTCCACCGCCGCGCCGAGCCCGAGCACGGTCGACGCGGAGCGCTCCCACACCTCGAAGCGGCGCGCGTCCGGACGGACGGCGTACGTCGACTCCGTGGTCCAGTCGGCAGCGTGCAGGTCGAGCACGTGCGGCTCGAGCTCGGCGCGGGCGCGCGGCGACGCGTAGAGCAGTCCGGTGCCACGCGGGCCGCGCAGGTACTTGCGGCCGGTCGCCGACAGGAAGTCACAGCCGATCGCGCCGACGTCGACCGGCACCTGTCCGACCGACTGGCAGCCGTCGACGACGTACCACGCGCCGCTGCCGCGCAGCGCGGCGCCGACCGCCTCGACCGGGTTGACCAGCCCGGACTGCGACGGCACGTGCGTGACGCTGACCAGCCGCACCCGGTCGTCGAGCATGGACGCCACCGCAGCCGCGTCGACCTGGCCGTGCTCGTCGTCGGGGATGGCCTCGACGGTGCAGCCGGTGCGACGCGACAGGTGCAGCAGCGCGATCGCGCTGCTCGCGTACGACGCCCGGTCGATCAGCACCCGGTCTCCGGCGGCGAGCGGGACGCAGTACGCCGCGGCCTGCCACGCGCGGGTCGCGCTCTCCATCAGCGCGATGTCGTCGGGCGCCGCGCCGAGCAGCCCCGCGACCGAGGCATAGACCCCGTCGAGCGACTTCGCCTGCGCGTCAGCAGCCTCGTAGCCGCCGAGCTCCGACTCGAGCGCGAGGTGCTCGGTCACGGCGTCGAGCACGGGGTGCGGTGAGAGCGACGCGCCGGCGTTGTTGAGGTGGACGAGATCGGCACACCCGGGGGTGTCGCGGCGCAGCGCCTCGACGTCGAGAGTCAGCGGGCTCACTCCCCGCCGATGACCACGGTCCACGGGCGAATGCGGTACTCCTTCACCAGCCCGTTGACGACGTACGGATCGCTCGCCGCGAACGCCTCCACCGCCGACACGTCGTCGGCCCGGAAGACCAGCAGCGCGCCGTCGGCCGGCTCGGCGAACGCTCCGGCCATGACCAGCTCGCCGCGCTCGCGCGCCGAGCTCGCCAGGCCGAGGTGCTCCGCGCGGAACTCGCCGCGGCGCTCGAGGTAGTCGTCGACGACCGTGTAGAGCAGGGCGAAGTACATAGGCCGATCGTAGGGGGCGCGCTGCCGTTGGTGCGCCGCGATTACCGGCCTACGCTGCCCGGCGTGCAGATCTTCGACGACCTCGAGGCCGAGCTGGCCCGCATCGACGGGCTGCTCGCCGGCCTCGGGGAGGAGCAGTGGCTGGCCGCATCCGGGGCCCCACCGTGGACCGTCGCAGATGTCGTTCTGCACCTCGCGCAGACCAACGAGTTCGTGGTGGCGAGCTGCACCGGCGGCGACCGCGGCGCCCGGCTGGACCTCGCCGGTCCGAGCGTCGACGCGGTGATGGACACGCTGGTCGAACGCGAGCGCGCGCCGTACGACGAGGTGTTCGCCCGCTGGCGCGCCTCCGTCGCCGACTCGACGACCGCGCTGAGATCCGCCGACAAGGACCAGCCGCTGCAGTGGGTGGCCGCGCCGCTCAAGCCCGCGTCGCTCGCGACCACCCGGCTGGCCGAGCACTGGGCGCACGCCCTCGACATCACCGGCCCGCTCGACATCCCCTACGACGACACCGACCGGCTGCGGCACGTCGCCTGGCTGGCGCACCGCACACTGCCCTACGCGTTCGCCCTCGCGCTCCCCGCCACCGACGTGCCGACGGTGTACGCCGAGCTCACCGCGCCGAGCGGCGACACGTGGCGCTTCGGCGAGCCCGGCGCCGACGTGACGGTCACCGGGCCGGCCGGCGACTGGTGCCGGCTTGGCGCGCAGCGCATGCGGCCGGATGAGTCCGCGCTGACCACGACCGGCGACCGCGGCCCGGACGTGCTGCGGGCCGTCCGCAACTACGCCGCTTGACCCCGAACTGCGCGGGAATGCACAGCGCTCGCCGTGCTCAGCGCGTCGCGCAGTTCGGGAGGGGGTGAGGGGTCAGGCGGTGCCGAGGGTGACGGCGAAGGTCCGGCGCGCCCCCGCGCGCAGCACGACGACCGACACGCGCTCACCGGGAGCGTGCGCGCCGACCAGGGCGACCAGGCCGTCGGAGCCGGCCACCCGCACGCCGTCCACCTCGACCACCACGTCGCCGGCCAGCAGGCCGACCGCCGCCGCGGCACCGCCGGCGACGACGCCGCGGATCAGCGCGCCGGTGCTGTCGACGTCGTCCGAGGTGGTCACGCCGAGGCGCGCGTGCCGCGCCGTACCCGTGCGCATGAGCTCGTCAGCCACCCGGCGCGCCTCGTTGGCCGGGATGGCGAAGCCGAGACCGATGCTGCCCGAGCCGCTGCCCGTCGTGGCGATCGCGCTGGTGACCGCGATGACCCGGCCCGACGTGTCGACGAGCGGGCCGCCGGAGTTGCCCGGGTTGATCGCGGCGTCGGTCTGGATGGCGTCGAGCACCGCCGGCGACCCGACGCCGCCGCCGGCGCGAACCGGCCGATGCAGCGCGGAGACGATGCCCGCGGTCACCGAGCCGCTCAGCCCGAGCGGGCTGCCGACCGCGACCACCTGGTCGCCGACCGCCACCGCGTCACTGTCGCCGAAGACAGCGACGGCGTAGTCGCGACTCGCAGCTGCGCGCACCACGGCCAGGTCCGTCGTCGCGTCCTCGCCGACCAGCGTCGCCGCGCTGGTGGTGCCGTCGGAGAAGGTCACGCGGATCTGCTCGGCGCCGTCGACGACGTGCTGGTTGGTGAGGATCGAGCCGTCCGCCGCGATGACGATGCCGGAGCCGACGCCCGAGCCGGAGCGACCGACGACCGACACCTCGACCACGGCGGGCGCGAGGGCGGCGGCCATCGCGGCCAGGCCGGTGCGGGCGACGACCGGCGTCGAGCCGGCAGCGGTCGTGGTCGTCACCGCGTTCACGGCGGCCGGTCGGGCCAGCCAGGCGCCGACCGCTCCACCGGTCGCCCCTGCCAGCACCGCCGTCGCGATCACGGCGGCAGCCAGCCGGCGGGGCCGCCTCGGCGGCGCAACCGCCGGGGGCGGCGGCACGTCGTACGTCGGCGCGCTCGGGTCGAGGAGGACGGTGGGTGCGTGGTCGAAGTCAGCCATGCGGCCACAATGGGGATCGAACCTGTGAGGACGTTCTGGGTTCAGCACAGAGTCCGGTAAGAGCTCGCGCCGCGGGTCCTTACCCGGCTCACACCTTCGTCACGCGCAGAGGCGGTTCACTGCAGCGATGTTCTCCTTCCTGTACGTCGTCCGCGAGCTGCGGCGAAGGCTCGGCCGGACGATCCTCACCGCGCTCGGCCTGGCCGTCGGCGTCGGCCTGGTCATCGCGATCATGGGTGTGTCGCAAGGGCTCGACGACGCGCAGGACCGCGTCCTCGCGCCGCTCGGCTCGGTCGGCACCGACATCCTCGTGACCCGGGTCGTCGGCTCGACGACCGCGGCCAGCGCCAGTGCGTCGCCGAGCCCGAGCGCGGCCGTCCAGCCGCGACCCGGCCCCGGGGGCGGCGGGTTCTTCGGCGGCGGCGGTGGCGGCCTCGGCCGCGGCGCCGCCGGGCTCAACCAGGCGGATGCGCAGGCGCTGCTCGAGGAGAACAGCAACGTCACGACCGATCTGTCGAAGCTCGGCAAGCCGGGGACGACGTTCACCCGCGACTTCTTCCTCTCCGCGACGCTGCTGAGCTTCCCGGACAACGCGGTCGAGGAGGTGTCGAAGCTGCCCGGTGTCGAGTCCGCGGTGGGCGGGCTGGTGCAGCTGGCCCAGCACCAGACCGGCATGGTGCCTGAGATCGTGGCGAGCATCCAGACCGGCGGGCAGACCTTCGAGCAGACCGTGCGGCCCGCG
This sequence comes from uncultured Actinomycetota bacterium, assembly GCA_963765815.1. Taxonomy (GTDB): domain Bacteria; phylum Actinomycetota; class Actinomycetes; order BP-191; family BP-191; genus DATLNF01. Next base: position 381,347 of record CAVXXT010000007.1, read on the forward strand.
CCGCTGACCGAGGCCGAACGGTCCGGGGTCGAGGCGTGCTTCGCGCGCGAGGGCGGGCAGGCCAGGCCGAGCCCCGGCGCGTCACCTGGCTCGGGTGGCGGGCAGCGCGGCGGTTTCGGCCAGGCGTTCGACCGGTGCCTGCCGGCGCGGTTCCGCGAGCTGCGGGCGCGCTTCATCACCCCGATCCAGACGCTGCGCCAGGTGGTCGCGCCGCCGAGCACCGACATCACCAACGTCAGCTACACCGCGGCTGGCATCGACCCGACGCACCGCGACGTCGGACTGGTCACGGCCGAGCAGCTGGTGACCGGACGGTGGATCGCGCCGACCGCGACCGACGAGGTGCTGCTCAACGTCGCCTACGCCAACACGAAGTCGCTGCAGGTCGGCGCGAAGCTGCCGATCAACGGCACGTCGTACGCCGTCGTCGGGCTGGTGCGCCCGACGCTGACCGGCAGCACGGCCGACGTCTACTTCCCGGTGACCACGCTGCAGAAGCTGGCCAGCAAGCCCGGCCGGGTGACCCAGGTGCTGGTGAAGGCCGAGGACGCCGAGTCGGTCGACGCGGTCGCCGCCGGCATCAAGAAGATCCTGCCGGGAGCAGAGGTCGTGACGACCCAGGCGCTCGCCGACCAGGTGACCGGCAGCCTCTCCGACGCGCGCGACCTGGCGTCGCGGCTCGGCGGCGCGCTCGCGGTCATCGTGCTGGTCAGCGCGTTCAGCATCGCGGTGCTGCTCACGCTGTCCTCGATCGGCAAGCGGGTCCGCGAGATCGGGACGCTGCGCGCGATCGGCTGGTCGAAGGGCCGCGTCGTGCGACAGCTGCTCGGCGAGACGGTGCTGATCGGACTGGTCGGCGGGATGCTCGGCGTCGCCGTCGGCTTCGGCGTGGCGCAGCTGGTCGAGTCGAGCTCGCCGGCGCTCTCGGCCACGTCGTCCGGCGTACCGGGGATCAACGGCTCGACGCTGTCGGAGCTGTTCGGCCAGACCACGACCGCGGCGCAGACCACGAAGATCGCGGTGACCGCCCCGCTGCACGCCACGACGCTCGTCCTCGGGGTCGTCTTCGCGCTGGTCGGCGGCATCCTCGCCGGCCTCGCCGGCGGCTGGCGAGCCGCTCGGCTCTCCCCGGCGGTCGCGCTGAGGAACCTCGGATGAGCGCCGACGCTCTGTTGTCGACGCCCGCGGCGGATCCGGCGAGCGGTCCGCTGTTCGAGCTGCAGGACGTGCGCCGCAGCTATCGCACCGGCGGCGGTGACGTGCACGCGATCGCCGGCATCGACCTCACCATCGGCACCGGCGAGCTGCTCGCGGTCGAAGGGGCGAGCGGCTCCGGGAAGAGCACGCTGCTGCAGCTGCTCGGCGCGCTCGACCGACCGACGTCGGGGTCACTGCGGTTCGACGGCCACGAGCTGTCGAAGATGAGCGACGGGCAGCTCACGTCGCTGCGGTCCACGCACATCGGCTTCGTGTTCCAGGCATTCAACCTGATCCCGACGCTGAGCGCCGCGGAGAACGTCGAGGCGGCGATGGTGCCGCTCGGCCTGTCGTCGGCGCAGCGGCACGAGCGCAGCGCGGCGGTGCTGGAGCGGGTCGGGCTGGCCCACCGGGCCGCGCACCTTCCGTCGCGGCTCTCCGGCGGCGAGCAGCAGCGGGTCGCGATCGCGCGCGCACTCGCCAACTTCCCGCGGGTGATCCTCGCCGACGAGCCGACCGGCAACCTCGACACCGAGACGGCGGGCGAGGTCGTCGACACGCTCCGCCGGCTGGTCGACGACTCGGGTGTCACCGTCGTCGTGGTGACCCACAGCGAGGACGTGGCCCGTCGTACCGCGCGCCGGGTGCGGCTGCGCGACGGACGGATCGTCGCCAGCTAGCCACAGGGGCTGCCGTAGGGACTAGGCCGCCTAGTCAGGGCTGACGGTTCTGCCGGATTCGGGCCGTGCCGGGGCGAAGAGCGCGCACCATCCCGGTTGTCATGAGCAACCTGCTGCCGAGGCTCGTCCGCCCCGTGGGCGTCGCCCTTTCGCTGTCGTGCGCAGCATTCGGGGTGATCTGGTCGACCGGCCCGTCCGCCCCGGCGTCGGTGACCCCCGCTGCCGCATACGCCGTCGCGCCGGCCGTGCCCGAGCCGGTCCCGACCGTCAACCTGGCGGCCCAGCCGCCGGCAGCGGCGACGGCACCCGCCGCAACGTCGAGGGCCACCGCCACAACCCGACCGCGTTCGGTCGCCGTCGACGACGACGGTCTCGCCGGCCGCGCCGCGACGACGAGGTCGACGACGACGGTGCGCCGCGGCCCCGAGACGCTCGCCGAGCGGCGCGCGCGACTACTCGCGATGGTTCCCTACAACTGGCGGGCGCTGGGGTTCTCCGTCGTCCTCGCCGGAGGGCGTACCGGTCTGCTCGGCCTCACCGAGCCGCAGGACCGGAGCATCACGATCTACGTGCGAGCCGGCCAGTCCGACCGCTCGCTGCTCGACACGCTGGCGCACGAGATCGGCCACGCCGTCGACATCACCTACGGCACCAAGGCGCGGCGCGACGAGTACCTGCGACTGCGCGGGATCTCGTCGGCGTGGTGGCCGTGCGGGTCCTGCTCGGACTACGCCTCGGGCGCCGGCGACTTCGCCGAGGTGTTCGCCGTGTGGGTGGTCGGCTCGCACTCGTTCAGCTCCCAGCTGGCCGGGCGCCCGACCGCCGCGCAGCTGCGCGGCATGCGCCACCTCTTCGTCGCGGACCCGGTTGCCGTCGCGGCGCTGGCGGCCGAGGCGAAGGCGGCGGCCGCCGCCGAAGCGGCTGCGGTCGAGTCCGCCACGGTGTCCGCGGCCCTCGCGTCGCCGCCGCCCGTCGTGCCGCCGCTCCTCACCGGTCCCGCGACGACCCCGGCGTACGTCTACCCGCAGCCGGTCAGGTCGCCGTACACGTGGACGTTCAGCTACCCGACGTACGACGGCAGCGGCGTACGCCGACCCCGGCGCTGATCTGCCGCCGGCGAGTCGGGTCAGGAACGGGCCAGCACCAGCAGGAACTCGAGCGAGCCGTGGTCCTCCACCGTGGCCGGGCCGAAGCTGGGGCTCGGGATCCCCCACTCGTCGAAGGTGATCGGGATCGACCCGTTGATCTCGAGCCGGGCACCGGATCTCTGCGCTTTCACCTCGAACGTGACGGAGCGGGTCTTCCCGCGAAGAGTCAGGTCCCCGGTCGCCTTGGCCGTGATGGCGACCCCGTCGGCCGGCAGGGAGGCGAGCTCGATCGGCGACGAGAGCGCGAAGGTCGCCGTCGGGTACTGGTCGGTGCTCATGATCCGGCCGCGGAACTGGTTGTCCCGGCGCGACTGGTCGCTCTGAACCGTGGCCATCTGCACGGTGAACGTCGCCGTCGAGACCGTGCTGCCCGCGACTCCGACCGAGCCCTCGACGTCGTTGGTGCGGCCCACCGCGGTCGCGTCCTGGCCGAAGAGCACTTCCTTGACGCGGTAGCCGGCGACGCTGTCCGAGGTCACCGTCCAGGTCCCGTCGGTCGTCGTAGGCGCATCCGCATCCGGTGCGACACTCGCCGAGGTGGTCGGAGCGGACGACAGCTGGAGCTCCTCCGGCGCGTCGCCGGAGATGACGTTGACGTAGAGCCACGTGCCGCCGACGACCACCACGACGGCGACCAGCGGTACGGCGATCAGCCATCTCAGGCGACGGGACATGGCCAGCTCCTCGCTGTCGATCGGTCCGGGGAAGTCTGCTCGGTGCCGGTAAGAGCCGGGTGTGCGACTTCCTCGACGTGACGGTCGACTACCGCCTCTGAGAGCCGCCTGTCGGAATCGAACCGACGACAACCTCATTACAAGTGAGGCGCTCTGCCAACTGAGCTAAGGCGGCGTACGCCGATGGTATCGACGTCGGATAGCGTGCCGGGCATGGACTTCGAGGCGCTCAAGGCCGGACTCGTCGCGGCCGTCCCGTTCAACTCCACGATCGGCGTCGAGTACGACGAGCTCAGCGGCGAGCGTGCAGTGCTGCGCCTGCCGGAGCGGGCCGACCTGCACAACCACGTCGGCGGCCCGCACGCCGGCGCGATGTTCTCCCTCGGCGAGGCGGCGTCCGGCGGCATCGTCATCGCCAACTTCGCCGAGCTGCTCGCCACGGTGACGCCGCTCGCGAAGAGCGCAGAGATCGCCTACAAGAAGGTCGCGATGGGCGACGTCACGGCGACCGCGACGCTGCAGCGCGACCGCGCCGAGGTGCTCGCCAACCTCGAGGCCAACGGCAAAGCCGAGTTCGACGTCGCCGTGACCATCGCCGACGCGACCCAGACCACTGCCGAGATGACGGTGCGTTGGCACCTGCGCGCCAACCGCTGACCCGAACGAGACGCGACCCGGTCGCAGCCCCCGCACGAGAAACGCACGAGATGCGACCCGGTCGCATGTCGTTCGACGAGAGTGCGGAGGTGGGGTGCGAGGGCGAGCTACGCCGGGATCGGCGAGCCCTTCATCCAGACCAGGGACAGGCTGAACACAGCCGCCGAGACCGTGGTCTCCGCGTGCATGCCGAAGCCGCGCTCGACCCGGAACGCAGCGTCGTAGCTGCTCGGCCGGATCACCGCGTGCGACGAGGAGCGCGCCGCGGTCAGGGGGAGCCGGGTCTTGCGGACCACCGACCCGTCGCAGGACTCGGTCGGGGCGACGAGGCAGGTCGACACGTAGTCGAAGCCGGTCAGTCCGGCGGAGGTGACCTGCTGCAGCGCGGCGACAACCGAAGTGCGGCCCGGGTGGACGCGCAGCCGGCGCTCGTCGGAGGTGGCGTCAGCGTTGACCGTGTACGTCGTCGTCTGCAGCGCGGCCTGCGTCGCGTGCTGCGGGCGAACCTCGACGAACGGCTCCTCCGGGATCGGGATGAACACCTCGGTCGGGCCACGCTCGGCGATCAGGTAGAGGCGGTAGGTGCCGGGCGCGACCTGGTAGTCCTCGCCCAACGGCACCAGCGCGCCGCCGGAGTCACCGCCGGCGCCGGCGCCGGGCGCCGCGAGCGCGCCGATCGGGTGCCGGGTGGAGGTGTCCGGGACCAGGTAGAAGCCGGCGTAGCGACCGCCGCCCTTGACGACGATGTCGCTCGGCCGGATGTCGACGATCTGGTGCACGAAGACGTCGACGTACCCCGTGCCGTTGCCCTTGAGGGAGATGCCCTCACGAGCGTCGGCGTACGACGGACGCAGGATCGTGACGAGAGAGATGAGCGCGACGAGCAGGAGCGCAGGACGACGCGGAACGCGGCGGATGGTCCTACCTCCTCGAGCGGGTCGGGCTGGGCGACGCGGTGCGGGGAAGTGCGGGGCTGCGGCAGGGCTAGGAGACGTCGGCGATCTCTCGGGCGCGCAGGTGCATGTCGAGCTTGCGCTTGATGCGCTGCAGGGCGTTGTCGATCGACTTCACGTGCCGGTTGAGCATCTCGGCGATCTCCTGGTAGCTCTTGCCCTCGACGTAGAGCAGAGCACCTCGGCCTCGAGGTCGGAGAGCACCTCGTCGAAGTGGCGCTGCAGGTGCCGGATGCGCTCCGAGGAGATCACCAGGTCGGCCGGGTCGCAGATCGCGGTGCTCGGGATGACGTCGCCGAGCACGCGGTCGCCGTCCTCGTCGGAGACGACGGGGCGGTTGAAGGAGACGTAGGAGTTGAGCGGGCCGTGCTTCTGCCGGGTCGCGGTCTTGATCGCCGTGATGATCTGGCGGGTGACGCAGAGCTCGGCGAAGGCGCGGAACGACGTGAGCATGTCCGGGTTGAAGTCACGGACCGCCTTGTAGAGGCCGATCATGCCTTCCTGGATGATGTCCTCGCGGTCGGCGCCGACCAGGAAGTAGGAGCGCGCCTTGACCCGGGCGAAGTTGCGGTACTTGGTGAGGATCTCGGCCAGGGCGACGTCGTCGCCGGCCTTGGCGGCCATGACCAGCTCGTCGTCCGAGCGCACCAGCTCGTCGTCGCTGCCGTCACGGTGCCGCCGCACTCGAGAGCCCTCTCGCCACCGGGATCTAACAGGTCAATGCGTGAAGAAAATACCTAGCCCAGGGTACCGCGGGACCTGTCCCGGTGGCCATAGTTGCCTCTGGCGACATTTCCCCGGAGATCCGGCCCCGACCAGGCCCGGATTCCCGTCGTGACGACCTCAACGAGGCACCTGACCTGCGGTGACGCCGCCGAACCGACCGATCAGGCGGTACGCCGCCGGCGGGCCACCTCGGCGAGGGCCACGGCGGCGGCCACGCTGGCGTTGAGCGACTCGGTGCGCCCGGCCATCGGGATGCTGACCAGCAGGTCGCAGGTCTCCCCGACCAGCCGGCCCAGGCCCTTTCCCTCCGACCCGACGACCAGGCAGACCGGGCCTACCGCGACCTCGAGGTCGTCCAGCGTGAGGTCGCCGTCAGCCGCGAGGCCCACCACGGTCAGCCCCGCGTCGGCGTAGGACTTCAGCGCGCGGGCCAGGTTGACCGCCCGGGCCACCGGGACGTGCGCAGCCGCGCCCGCGCTGGTCCGCCAGGCGGCCGCGGTCACCCCGGCCGCCCGCCGCTCGGGCACGAGCAGCCCATGCGCGCCGAACGCCGACGCCGAGCGCAGGATCGCGCCGAGGTTGCGCGGGTCGGTCACCCCGTCGAGGGCCACCAGCAGCACCGGCTCGGCGTGCTCCATCGCCCGGTGCAGCAGGTCTTCCGGATGCGCGTAGTCGTACGCCGACACCTGCAGGGCCAGGCCCTGGTGCAGCGACCCGTCGGCGAGCCGGTCCAGCTCGGCCTTCACCGCCTCGCGGATGGGGATGCCGGCCTCGCCGGCCAGCTCGAGCGCCTCGGTCACCCGCTCGTCGTGGTCGAGGCCACGCCCGACCAGCAGTCCCCGGCCGGGTACGCCGGCGCGCAGCGCCTCGACGACCGGGTTGCGGCCGACGACGACCTCCTCGAGCTCCTCGCCCGGGCGCTTCGAGCGGGTGTGCGGGCGGCGCGGCTCGCGACCCTCCGCCGTCGACGACGAGCGCCGCGACGGGATGCCGACCGCCGTACGACGTGGTCCGCCGCCGGCCGCAGCGCCGCGGGTCCCGCCGCTCGCCCCACGCGGCGCACCGGGCGCAGACGACCGCCGGGCGGCCGCCGCTGCCTTGCGGGCGGCTGGGTGACCCTTGCGCTCCTCGGCCGGCGGCGTCGGGCCCTTGCCCTTGAGCCGGTCCTTGCCCTGGCCGCCGGAGCCGCTCGGCGCGCCCTTGCGCGACGACCCGGCCTTGCCCGCGCGACCGCCGTGCCCGCCACCGGCGATGCTCGGCTTGGGCTTGGCGGCCTTCTTCGCGCTGACCCGTCCGGCGCCTCTCGCTATCCCCTTGCCAGGTGCCATCGGGCGCCTCCCGCCGTGTCCTCGACCACGACGCCGGCCGCCGCCAGCCGGTCGCGGATCTGGTCCGCCCCGGCGAAGTCTCTGCTCTCCCGGGCCCTTGCTCTTGCCTCGAGCGCGATCTGCACCACGGCGTCGAGCGTGTCGACGACGCCGCCCGCGGTGCTGCCCGCCCACTGGCTGATCGGGTCGAGGCCGAGCACGTCGAGCATCTTCCGGGCACACGCGAGGCTGCGCGCGACGCCGTCGAGGTCGCTCGCGTCGAGCGCGGCGTTGCCGGCGCTCACCGCTCCGTGCACGGCGCCGAGTGCCCGCGGTACGCCGAGGTCGTCGTCGAGCGCGACGCCGAACGCCTGCCACCCGTCGATCGACGTCGCGTCGTCGCCGGCCTCGACGCCACGCGCCTCGGCCTCGCCGACGCCGCCGAGCGCGTCGACCGCGTTGCGCACGAACGTCTCGATCCGGCCGTACCCTGCCGCCGCCTCGCCGAGCGCGACGTCGGTGTAGTCGATGCCGGAGCGGTAGTGCGCGGCGCCGAGCAGGTAGCGCAGCACCGGAGCGCGCACCCCTGACTCGAGGACGTCGGCGACCACTGACGAGTTGCCGAGCGACTTGCTCATCTTCTCGCCGCCGATGTTCACCATGCCGTGGTGCAGCCAGTAGTTGGCGAACGCCGCACCCGCCGCGCACACCGACTGCGCGGTCTCGTTCTCGTGATGCGGGAAGACCAGGTCGAGCCCGCCGCCGTGGATGTCGAACGGCTGGCCGAGGTACTTCACCGCCATCGCCGAGCACTCGAGGTGCCAGCCCGGACGTCCCGGACCCCATGGAGTCGGCCAGGTCGGCTCGCCCTCCTTGGCCGCCTTCCACAGCGCGAAGTCGCGGGGGTCGCGCTTGCCGCCGACCGGCTCGGTCGAGGGCTGCATCGCGTCCGGCTTCTGGCCCGACAGCGCGCCGTAGTCGCCGAAGCTCATCACGTCGAACCACACGCTGCCGTCGGCGGCGTACGCGTGCCCGCGGTCGATGAGCAGCTGCATCAGCTCGACCATCTCCGGCACGTGACCCGTGGCCCGCGGCTCCACCGTCGGGGCGAGGACGCCGAGGGCGTCGTACGCCGCGTTGAACGCGCGGGTGTTGCGCTCGGCGAGCTCCCAGACGCTGACCTTCTCGGCGAACGCGTTGACGATGATCTTGTCGTCGATGTCGGTGACATTGCGCACCAGGGTCACCGCGCTGCCGCTCGCCAGCAGCCAGCGCCGCAGGATGTCGAAGACGACGGCGCTGCGCGCGTGCCCGACGTGCGGCGCGCTCTGCACGGTCGGCCCGCAGACGTAGATGCCGACGTGGCCCTCGCGCACGGGGACGAACGGGCGCACCTGCCCGGTCATCGTGTCGTGCAGGACGAGCGGCACCGCGGTGGACCTGCCTTCAGCGCGTACGACGGATGGGTGCCCGATCGTAGTCGCGAACGGGTCAGGCAGCCGCCGCCCGGGCGCGGACGCCCGGCCCGGTGCCGACCACGCCGACGACCGTGATCAGCGCGAGCACGGCCGGCACGACGATCCAGAAGAACGCGAACGCAGGCAGGGTGCCGAGGATGACCAGCGCGTCCGCGCCGGCCATCGACGACGCAGTGCGCTCAGCGGGACCGGAGGCACGCGAGCGGCGCCAGGACGGGATGGTCGCGCCCAGTGCGAGCAGCGCGACGGCACTCAGGATGACGCCGATCCGCGAGCCGGTGACCGCGAAAGCCAGCGCCCCGACGGCCACCACGACGATCAGGTAGCGCATCCCGGCCACCGCACGCGTCTGCCGAGTGACGGCAACCGCCGGCGCGTGTGAGGGCAGGCCGGCCGCCCAGCGCATCCGCAGACCCGCCGCCATCGCCGCCGCGAAGGCGAACAGGAACATCGGACCCACCACGCGACCCGGCATCGTGCTGTCCTCGTCCAGCAGGATGCCGACGCCGAGCCCGGCGTTGAACAGCCCGCACAGCACAGCGGCCGGCGCGAACCACGCCTGCGTTGCCGCGGCCCACGCCGCGCGAAGTCCCGTGACCTGATCGGTGCCGGCTGCCTGCTTCATGATCCGCCTCTGCTCATGACGCCATGCCAGGTCGTCCACCACGCCGCGCGCGGTGCGCCCGACCACTGCCAGCCGCACGGCGCGCGACCCTGCGGTCGCGGCATCGGCGACGTACTGCTCGTAGATGTCGCTGGTCAGCTCGAGCCGCCGCACCTCGGCGACGTCGGCCGGCAGCCCGAGCGTGTAGGTGCGGACCCACCGCTCGGTGATCCTCGGCGTACCGGGCCACATCGGACCCGTGGCCGCGGTCACGTCTCCGCCCCGGCCCGACGCATCGACGGCCGGGGCGCGGTCCGCTCGTGCGGGAGGGACTGCAGCGCCAGCTCGCCGGCGCCGGTCACCTGGTAGAGCCGGCGGCGCGGCCGACCCGCCTCGACGGCGATGTCCGGGTCCTCCCAGCGGCTGGACAGCAGGCCGCGCACCTCCAGCCGGGCCAGCGCCTTGTAGAGCGTGCCGTGCGCGGTCAGCCGGCGAGCGGAGTCGGCGTCGCGCAGCGCGGTCGCGACCTGGAAGCCGTGGAACTCCGGCTCCCCGGACACCCGCGCGGCCATCCCCGCGGTGAGGATCCCGATCTCGATCGGCAGCAGGTCTCCGGCACGTCTCCGAGGCATGCCACTGTTATAGGAAGATATCTGCGCGAAGTCAACGGGCCGGGCGGGTCAGTCGCGGAGCACGACCTTCTCGGGCGTGATCCGGATGACGACGCGCGGCTCGTCGGGGCCGATCCGCGGGTACGGCGTGACGCCCTGGTACTTCTGCGACAGCGCGCTGATCAGGTCGTCGCCGCCCTCGCTGGTCATCGTCGCGGTGCCGCGGACCTCGACGTAGGAGTACGGGTTGTCGCGCGGGTAGACGACGACGCTGGCGCGCGGGTTGCCGGACAGATTGCGGTGCGCGATCCGCCCCTCGACGGTCGAGATCAGGACGTCGTCGCCGTCGCGGGTCACCCACATCACCACCTGCTGCGGCTCGCCTGCCGCGCTGACCGTGGCGAGCACGGCGAAGTTCTTGGCGTCGATCCAGTCCTTCGCCTGATCCGGCAGGGCTGCGCTCATGTCAGTTCTCCCTCGTCGTCGACGATCGCCTCGGCCTCGATCTCCACTACCCAACGCGGGTCGATCAAGGCCTGCACCACGACCATCGTCGTGGCCGGCCGGATGTCGCCGAACACCTCGCCGTGCGCGCGGCCGACCGCGTCGGTGACGTCGGTGCCGGTGACGAACATCCGGGTGCGCACGACGTCGGCGTACGACGCACCGAGCTGCTCGAGTGCGGTGCCGATGATCTCGAGACACCGTCTCGCCTGCGCCGTCGGGTCCGGGTCGCACGACCCGTCGGGCCAGATCGGCGCGGTGCCGGACACGACGACGCGGTCGTCGACCCGCACCGCCCGCGAGTACCCGTAGGTCCCCTCGTACGGCGACCCGGAGGAGACCCGCTGGCGTCTCACCTGCGGACACCACCCGCAGGTGTGAGCACAAGCGTGCGGGCGTGAGGTGCCGGGCGCTCACACCTCTCGGCGCGCTCCCTCACTGCAAGGGGAAGACGATTGCGGTGGCGATGGCGGCGATGCCCTCGCCGCGACCGGTCAGGCCCAGGCCGTCGGTCGTGGTGGCGGCGAGTCCGACGACAGCGCCCACGGTGTTGGACAGCAGCGCCTCGGCCTCGGCGCGGCGCGTGCCGACCTTCGGTCGGTTGCCGATGACCGTGATGCTGATGTTGCCGACCGCCCAGCCGGCGTCGGCGCAGCGGCGCACCGCTTCAGCGAGCAGGGTCACGCCGGACGCACCGGCCCACTCCGGCTCGCTCACCCCGAAGACCCCGCCGAGGTCGCCGAGACCGCTCGCGACGAACAGCGCATCGCACGCGGCGTGACACGCGACGTCGCCGTCGGAGTGCCCGGCCAGCCCGGTCTCGCCGGGCCACTCGAGCCCGGCGAGCCACAGTGCGCGGCCGTCCTCGAAGGGATGGACGTCGACGCCGGTGCCCACGCGGAAAGGCGGCGCAGCGGAGTCAGCCACGGCGCTCGACCCGCCGGCGCAGGACGGCCTCGGCATGAGCGAGATCGCCGGGCCGGGTGACCTTGAACGCGTCATCGTACCCGGGGAGCACCGACACCGGTACGCCGAGGCGCTCCACGAGACTCGCGTCGTCGGTGCCCTCGAAGCCGTCGACGACCGCCGCGTCGTGCGCCTCGGCGAGCACCGAGCGCGAGAAGCCCTGCGGCGTCTGGACCGCGAACAGCTCGTGCCGCGGCAGTGTCTGCACGACGCGGCCGGCGGCGTCGACGCGCTTGATGGTGTCGGCGACCGGCATCACCGGGATGACCGCGGGCGCTCCCCCGAGCAGTGCGTTGGCGACGTCGTCGGCGAGCTCGCTCGGCGCGAGCGGACGGGCCGCGTCGTGCACCAGCACCGCGGTCACGTCGGCAGGCAGCGCCTCGAGCGCGAGGCGCACCGACTCCTGCCGGGTCGCGCCGCCGGTGACAACCCGCACCTCGGCCGGGATCTCGTGGGTGTCGAGGACGGCCCGCACCTCGCTCACGCCGTCGGGCGGTGCGGCGACCACGACGACGTCGACCAGCCGGGCGCCGGAGAGCGCGCGCACCGCATGGACGAGGAGCGGTACGCCGCCGAGCAGTCGCAGCGCCTTGGGGACGCCGGGGCCGAGCCGTTCGCCACGACCGGCCGCCGGCACGATCGCGGCAGTCCTCACTCCGTCGACCCGCGGCGCTTCCCGGCGAGTGCCCCGGGCGTCGGCGAGGCCGTCGGCGACGCGGGGGGCGGACTGGCGAACACCATGCGGCCGTTCGCCGTGGTCAGCACGCTGGTCACCCGCACGGTTGTCTCGCTGCCGACCTTCGACCGCGAGTGCTCGGCGACGACCATCGTCCCGTCGTCGAGGTAGCCGACCGCCTGGCCGGTCTCCTTGCCGGGCTTGATCAGCAGCACCGTCACGTCGTCGCCGGCCTGCACCACCGGGCGCAGCGCGAGGGTGAGCGCGTGCAGGTTGAGCACGCGCACACCGGCCAGCGCCGCGGCCTTGGCCAGGTTGGTGTCGAGGGTGAGCAGCGCCGCTTCCTTGTCGATGCACAGCCGCACCAGCTTGGCGTCGACCTCGGTGACGCCGGGCACGGTGTCGTCCCAGACCTCGATCTCGATGCCCGGCTCGCGGCGCAGCGCCTCGAGCGTCTCGAGGCCACGGCGACCACGACCTCGGCGTACGTCGTCGCCGGCGTCGGCCAGGCCCTGCAGCTCGGCGAGTACCGGCGCGCAGACGACCATCGTCCCGTGCAGGAACCCGCTGCGGACGACGTCGAGGACGCGACCGTCGATCGCGACCGAGCTGTCGACCAGGCGGGGACGCAGGGACGTCGCGGTCTGCCGCGGCGCCATGCCGGCGCGCGCGCCGAAGAGCCCGAGGATCTCGCCGCGCTTGAACTGCCCGACCCGGAAGCCGAGCAGCCCGAAGATTAGGACCAGCAGCATGTAGAGCGGGAGCGCGATGAAGCGCTGCGGGATGAGGAACAGCGGCAGGCCGACCGCCGCCGCGCCGAGCACGAAGACGACGAGGCCGATGATGCCGCCCATCAGGCTCTCGACCGACACCTCGCGCAGGCTGGTCGCGGTCTTGTCGACCGTCGTCACCGTCGTGCGGCCCAGGACGCCGCCGATGACGTAGCCGACGCCGGACCCGACGATCACGCCGATCGCGACCCCGTTGAGCGAGCCGAGCAGGCCCAGCTCGCTGTCCCCGATCGCGCCGCCGACCTCGAAGCCGATCCCGGCGAAGAAGATGACGGCGAGCAGCCGCAGCAGCTCGACTACAGCGCTGGGTGACTTCCGCCGCTGTGCAGGCGACATATCAGAGAGTCTGCCATTCCCCCGTAGGAACCGGACAGATGCAGTCTGGCGTGACAGCCCTCAGGGGCCGCAGTGAGCGGCGTCCTAGGAAGCGAGCTCGGAGGCGAGGACCTCGTCGAGGACCATCTCGGCCTTGTCCTCGTTGGTGCCCTCGGCGAGCGCGAGCTCGCTGACCAGGATCTGCCGCGCCTTGGAGAGCATGCGCTTCTCGCCGGCGGACAGCCCGCGCTCCTTGTCCCGACGCCATAGGTCGCGGACGACCTCGGCCACCTTGTTGACGTCGCCGGAGGCGAGCTTCTCGAGGTTGGCCTTGTAGCGGCGCGACCAGTTGGTCGGCTCCTCGGTGTGCGGCGCGCGGAGGACGTCGAAGACCTTCTCGAGCCCCTCCTGGCCGACGACGTCGCGTACGCCGACGATCTCGGCGTTGTCGGCGGGCACGCGCACGGTCAGGTCGCCCTGGGCGACCTTGAGCACGAGGTAGATGCGATCTTCACCGGCGATGGTCCGCGTCTCGATCGCTTCGATGAGCGCGGCACCGTGGTGGGGGTAGACAACAGTCTCGCCGACCTTGAACGACATATGCGTATCGATCCCTTCGAGGAGACCCCTAGTCTACCAGCCCACAGCAAGATCCAATCCGGTCGAAATCTCCAAAGCCGCAGGTCAGGGGCTTGACACCGGGTACCCCGGCGTGCCGCGCCGAGCGCATTGATCACCGGTCAGGACACCAGGGGCCGGCGTCGGGCGGCCGCCGCGCCGCTCACCGGGGAAGGAGCCGACGTACCGGCCCCGTAGCCTCCCGCCGTGGACGTTGCGGCGCGGTTGGCGGAGCTCGCGGGAGCCGATCGGGCGGACGCGCTGCTCGCGGGTCAGCGTGAGTTCGATCGGCTCGAGTGGCTCGGCGACAGCGTGCTCGACGTGCTCGTGTCGCGACATCTCTGCCTGAGCGAGCCGGACACCGTCTCCGTGGAACGGCTGGCGAAGCTGCACTCCGCGCTCGTGAAGGACCTGTCGCTGCGCCGGTCAGCGCAGCGGCACACCTTGCCGTCAGTGCAGCCCGCCGAGCGGCCGCGACGATCGGACGGCGACTCGAGAGGTCGGCAGGGCGACTCGATCGAGGCGTGGATCGGAGCCGCGTGGCTCACCGGTGGCTGGCCATCTGCGGCGGAGGCGGTGACGCTCGTGGTGCTGAGCGAGATCGACCCCGGACGGCTGCTCGCGAACGCGCAGTGCCCGGTCGAGCTCCCAGAGGCGCCGAGCGACGTCCGGCAGGCGGCCGCCGGACTCGGCTGGCATCCGCCCGACGACACGTGGCTCTCACTGCTCGTGGCTCCCGTTCCGTTTCGACGCCGCCTTGTGGTCGCGGGAACCGCGGCAGTCGAGCTCGCCGCGGCAGCCACGCTCTACGCCGCGCATCCCGGCGACGACGAGGGACAGCTGACCCGGCGCCGCGCCGCCTTGACCAGCGGCGACGCGCTGACGGCCCGGGCCCGCCGGACCATGCCCCGCCTCAGTGGATTCGAGGCCAACGACCGCCTCCTGCTGGCGGTCGCGGGGGCCGCGCTTCTCGAGGGCGGGCCGACCGTCGGCGTGGGCGTTGCCGCCACGATTCTCCGGTGACGGCGCGCATCGTCCGCGGCCTGCCCCGTCGGGCTCAGGATCGCCGGCGAAGCAGGGTCGCGTAGAGGGTCAGGCCAGGGCCGAACGCCATCGCGACGAGGTGGTCGCCGTCCGCGGGCGGAGCCGAACGGACCAGCCGGTCCAGCACAATGAGGACCGTCGAGGACGAGCAGTTGCCGTAGTCCCGCAGCGTCTCCCGCGACGCGGTGAGCGCGGTCGACGCGAGCCCGAGCCGTTCCTCGACGACGTCGAGGATGCGCGGCCCACCCGGGTGCACCGCCCAGCCCGCCACGTCGCCGATCTCCAGCCCGTGCCGGCCCAGGAGCTCGTCGGTGACGGACCGCACGTGCTTGGCCAGCACCTTCGGCACGTTGGGCGACAGGCCCATCCGGAAGCCGGTGTCGGTGACGTCCCACGTCATGTCGCCGTGGTGCTCGACGTCGGTCGACGCGACGACGTCGACCACCTCGAGCCCCGGTGCGTCCGGCCGGATGACGACGGCGGCCGCCGCGTCGGAGAACAGCGCGTGCGCGACCATCTGCTGCACGTCGTCGGTGCCCGGCTGGACGTGCAGGCTGGGCAGCTCGACGCAGAGCATCACCGCGGTGAGCCCGCGGGCGCGGACGGCGTCGGAGACCGACGCGAGCCCGGGTACGGCGGCGTAGCAGCCCATGTGCCCGACGACGAGGCGCTGCACGGTCGACGGCATCCCGAGGTCGCGGGCCAGCAGGATGTCGATGCCCGGCGTGACGTAGCCGGTGCAGGAGACGACGCCGAACAGGTCGACGTCGGCCGCGGCGACGCCGGCCTGCTCCAGCGCGCTGCCGACGGCGTCCTTGCCGAGCGGCATCGCCTCCGCCAGGTAGCGGCGCATCCGGTCACCGGTGCCCCAGCCGCTCACGTCCTCGACCCGGGGGTCGACGACGCCGTGGCGGGTGGAGATGCCGGAGCTGCTCCAGATGCGCTCGGCGACCTCGCTCCCGCCGTACACGTCGCGGAAGCAGTCGTCCCACAGGCCCTGCTGGTCCATCGGCCCGGGTACGGCGATGCCGACGCCCTGGACTGCCGCCGTCACCATCGGCTCACCTCGCTCGCGTTCGGGTCAAGCCCCAATGAAACCGCGCCCAGCCAGTCGGCGCAGACGTCACTCGTCGCCGGCTGCAGCGACCCGCAGCGCGCGTCGCGGTAGAGCCGCTCCAGCGGGTTGCCGCGCCGGGTCGCCGACGTGCCGCACGCCTCGAGCATCGACGCGGCGACCTCCTGCGCAGTCTCGCCGGCGAGCAGCTTGGCCCGGTAGACCCAGCGGTTGGTCTCGGGGTCACCCGGCGCCGCGTCGACGCGCGCCGCGGCATCCTGGACGACGAGCCGAGCGGCCTCGACGGCGGCGTCGGCACGACCGACGCGCGCCCGGACCGCGGGCAGGTGCGTGAGGCCGCGCTGCCCGATGTGACTCGACCGCCGCGTCCACCGCCGCCCGCGCGACACCGACGTAGACCGCGGCGTACGACGCGACGAGCCACTGCGGCATGACCTGGGCGAGCAGCACCGCGAGGCCCTCGACGCCGCCGAGCAGCGCGTCGTCGGGCGCGACCACGTCGAGCTCGAGGTCGTGACTCGCGGTCGCGCGCATGCCGAGCGGGTCCCAGGTCTCGTGCACCACGAGACCGGGCCCGGCCGGCACGAGGAACTGGCTGATCCGGGGCGGATCGCCGTCGACGGAGCGCGCCACGACGAGATAGGCGTCGGCGTGCCCGGCGCCCGAGCAGAACGTCTTGCGGCCGCGGATGCGCCAGCCGTCGCCCTCGCGCTGGTACGTCGTCGTCATCGCGGTGAAGCGCGACCCGGCACCGCGCTCGCTCATCGCGACGGCGTACAGGGCACCCTCCGCAGCTGCTGCCAGGACGGAGTCGCGCGCGGCGAAGAAGGAGTCGGGAGCGCCGAGCGCTCGGGCCAGCTCCTCGGGCGTGCTGGCGAGCGCGCCGGTGACGGAGGCGTGCATGTTGTAGACCAGCGCGGTCGCGCCGCTGCCGCGGGCGAGCTCGTATGCGACGTCGGCGTAGTCGGCGAAGCCCGCGCCGAGGCCGCCGAGTGCGGTGGGCACCATCAGCCCGAGCAGGCCGCCGGCGCGCAGGTCGTCGAAGTCGGCCTTCGGGAACGACGCGTCGCGGTCGTGGTCGGCCGCGCGCTCGGCGAGCGCCGGGGCGAGCCGGCGCGCGACGTCGACCGGGGCCTCCGTCACGCCGCCTCCTTCCGGCCGTGCGCCTGGAAGACGCTCGCGGTGGACCGTGTGGGCAGCATCCGCACCGCTGGGCGACGGCCGAGCAGCCAGCGCAGGTAGTCGCCCGGGTGCGGTCGCAGGCCGCGGACCGTGAGGGAGATGCCGTGGCCGGCGCAGAGCTCGACGAGTCGCGCCGGGGAGACGAACAGCGCAGGGTCGTGGATGTGCCGCGGCGGGCCGCCGGGCATCCGCTCGCCGATCCACACCATGGTGATCCGGCAGATCAGCGTGTCGGCGAGGGTGTCGACGACGAGGGTGCCCCCGGGCTTGAGGACCCGGGCCAGCTCGGCGACGACGGCCGGCAGGTCGGTGACGTGCTCGAGCACCTCGCCCGCGACCACCACGTCGGCGCAGGCGTCGCGCAGCGGGAGCCGCGCCGCGTCGCCGCGGATCGGCTCGACGCCGTGGTGTCGCGCGATCTGCAGGGCGCTCTCGGTGAGGTCGACGCCGATGTGCCGGAATCCCTTGGCGTACGGCGCGAGCAGGCCGCCGCCGCACGCGACGTCGACCAGCACCTGGCCGTCAGACGGCTCGGGCAGCAGGGCGCCGCGGGCCTCGGCCAGCCAGTGCAGCGCCGCGAACTGGCCGCGCTCGGCCCACCACTCGCCGGCCAGGTCGTCGTACTGCGCGAGGTCGTTCCGGGGCCGGATCGGGCCGGCTGGACGGCGGCGGTTGGACATGTGGGCAGTTTTTCCGGTTCGGCCGACGGTGTCGACTCCGGCGCTTAACCTGGCGAAGCAGACAGCAGAGTGTGCCGCGAGCAAACGGCTCTCACCACGTTTACTCCATGTGGGCCAACCCCGGCCCACCCGTCGGCCGGAGGCACTCGAACGTGACCCGTACCCGAAAGATCCTCGCCGCGACGATGCTGCTCGCGGCCGGCGCCGCCAGCGCGATCGTCCTGTCCACCCCAGCGAGCGCTGCGCGACCCGACGGGAGCGGCGGCGGCGGCCAGGCCAACGAGTCCGGCCTCGAGCCGGGCCAGAGCTACCAGCGCTTCATCGTCCACTTCGCCGACCCCGCTGCCGCCAAGCGCAACGACGACAGTGCGCGCAGCGAGATCGCCGCTGTGCAGCAGTCGTCGGGTCACGGCCTCGCGTTCACCCGACGACTGTCGACCACCGGCGCGCTCGTCACCGTCGACCGCCCGCTCGACGTCGACGAGTCGAAGTCGCTGATGGCCCGGTTCGTCGAGCGGCCGAGCGTCGCCTACGTCGAGCCCGACGTCGTCATGTCGGCGACGTTCGTCCCCAACGACACCAGCTACCCGAGCCAGTGGGACTACTTCGAGGCGACCGCCGGCATGAACCTGCCGACCGCCTGGGACAGCGCGACCGGCGCCGGCGTCGTCGTCGCCGACATCGACACCGGCATCACGAACCACTCCGACCTCAACGCGAACGTTGTTGCCGGCTACGACTTCATCTCCAGCGCCACCACGGCGAGAGATGGCAACGGGCGGGACAGCAACCCCGCCGACGAGGGCGACTGGTACAACCTCGGCGACTGCATCGGCGGCACCTCGTCGAGCAGCTCGTGGCACGGCACGCACACAGCGGGCACCATCGCGGCGGTCGCCAACAACGCCAAGGGCATCAGCGGCGTCGCGTTCAACGCGAAGGTGCAGGCGGTCCGTGTCCTCGGACGCTGCGGCGGCACCCTGGCCGACATCGCCGACGCCGTCACGTGGTCCTCGGGTGGCACGGTGACCGGCATCCCGGCCAACGCGACCCCGGCGAAGGTCATCAACATGAGCCTGGGCGGCAGCGGCACCTGCGGCGCGACGTACCAGAACGCGATCAACGGCGCAGTGGCTCGCGGTACGACGGTCGTCGTCGCGGCGGGCAACAACAACGCCGACACGAGCGGCTATCAGCCCTCGAGCTGCGCCAACGTCGTCAACGTCGCGTCGAGCGACCGTCAGGGCAACCGGGCGTCGTACTCCAACTACGGGGCACTCGTCGACGTGACCGCGCCCGGCGGCGAGACCGCGACGCAGGCCAACGGCGTGCTCTCGACCCTCAACACGGGTACGACGACGCCGGGCACGGAGGCTTACGCGTACTACCAGGGCACCAGCATGGCGACGCCTCACGTCACCGGCCTCGTCGCCTTGATGCTCAGCGTCAAGTCGATGACGCCGGCCGAGGTGGAGTCGACGCTCAAGGCCAACACCCGACCGCTGGTCGGCACCTGCTCCGGTGGCTGCGGCGCGGGTCTGGTCGACGCGACCAAGACGATCCTGTCGCTCGGCACCACGCCGACGCCGACGCCGACCGTCTCGGTGTCGCCATCGGCCTCGCCGTCGGCCAGCCCGAGCGCGTCGGCGAGCCCGACCGCGTCGTCCAGCCCGTCGCCGACGGTCGCGCCGACCACGCCGCCGGCGCAGCAGTCGTTCTTCGAGAACACGACCGACTACCCGATCACCGACCGGGCGACGACGGACAGCCCCATCGCGGTCAGCCGCACCGGCAACGCGCCGTCGACGCTGAAGGTGGGCGTCAACATCGTGCACACCTACCGCGGCGACCTGCAGATCGACCTGGTCGCCCCGGACGGCTCGCTCTACCGGCTCAAGAACAGCAGCAACTCCGACTCGGCCGACAACGTCGTGGCGACGTACACGGTCAACGCGTCCACCGAGGTCGCCAACGGCACGTGGAAGCTGCGCGTCTACGACCGCTACAACGGCGACACCGGCTACACCAACAGCTGGAGCCTGCAGTTCTAACGTCCAGCTGAACCACGACAGGTAGTTCCGAGAGCCCCCGGCCGCCAGGCCGGGGGCTCTCGGCGCGCTGGACCGGTAGACAAGACTGGGGCGCATGAGAGGCCTCATCAAGGCGTGCCACCCCGAGCCGACGGCCGCCGTAACCACCCTCATGACCGCGCTCGCCGTCGCGGCCGGCCGCGGCTGGGGCAGCCTCTGGGTGCTGGCCGGCGTCCTGGCCGGCCAGCTGTCGGTCGGCTGGAGCAACGACTGGATCGACCGTGATCGCGACCTGAAGGCGGACCGCGCCGACAAGCCGATCGTCTCGGGCGCGGTGTCCGCGCGCACCGTCGGCATCGGCGCGGCGGTCGCCCTGGTCGCCTGCGTGCCGCTGAGCTTCGCGTCGGGGCCCCGCGCCGCGGCGGCGCACCTGACCGGGGTCGCGTTCGCGTGGGCCTACAACCTCCGGCTCAAGTCCACCCCGCTGTCTCCGCTCCCCTACGTCGTCGCGTTCGGGCTGCTGCCGTCGTACGTCACGTTCGGCCTGCCGGGCTCGCCGGCCGCGCCGTGGTGGGCGACGCTCGCCGGCGGTCTGCTCGGCGCGGGTGCGCACTTCGCCAACACGGTGCCCGACCTCGCGACCGACGCGCAGACGGGGGTCCACGGCCTGCCGCACCGGGTCGGGCTCACCTGGTCCGTGGCGCTCGCCGCCTCCCTGCTCGGCGGCGCCGTCGTCGTCCTCGCGATCGCTCCGGCGCTCGACGGCGACGGCACCGGCACCGCGGGCACGGCGGCGACCACGGCAGCCACCGCGGTCGCGCTGATCTGCGTCGCCGGTGTCGTCGTCGCCGGCCTGCGCGGGCACCCACGCCTCGGCTGGCGCCTCACCCTGGTCACCGCCGCGGTCGCCGTCGGCCTGCTCATCGCCAGAGGCGCCTCCCTCGCCTGATCACCCACTCGCCGCCACCCTCCGACGAAACGCGACCCGGTCGCAGCCCCCGCACGGAAATCGACGGATTGCGACCCGGTCGCGTTTCGTCGGGTGGTGGCGCCGGTGCACAGGCGGCGCGGCGTACGCCGATCGTGTCGGTGCGCGCGGCTAGCCTCGGGGGATGTCGACGAAGAGCACCGCGACGCGAGCGCCGTACCGCTGTGGCGAGTGCGGCCAGACCGCGAGCAAGTGGGTCGGGCGCTGCCCCGAGTGCCAGGCCTGGGGCTCGATGGCCGAGGTCGGCGCGGTCGAGGCGAAGGCGGTCCGGCCGAGCGCGGTGACAACCCGCGCGCGGCCGATCGGCGAGGTCGACATGACCAGCGCCGACACGCGTACGACGGGCGTCGGCGAGCTCGACCGGGTCCTCGGCGGCGGGCTCGTGCCCGGATCCGTCGTGCTTCTCGCCGGTGAGCCCGGCGTCGGCAAGTCGACGCTGCTGCTCGAGGTCGCGCACCAGTCGGCCACCGCAGAGCACCGCTCGCTCATCGTCTCCGGCGAGGAGTCGGCGGCGCAGGTGCGGCTGCGCGCCGGCCGCACCGGCGCGCTGTCGCCGCACCTCTACCTGGCCAGCGAGACCGACCTCGGCGCGGTGCTCAGCCACATCGACGAGGTCGCGCCGTCGCTGCTCGTCATCGACTCGATCCAGACGCTCGCGCACCCTGAGGTCGACGGCGGCGCCGGCGGCGTGACGCAGGTGCGCGCGTGCGCCGCGGCGCTGATCAAGGTGGCCAAAGAGCGCGGCATCGCCACCGTGCTCGTCGGCCACGTCACGAAGGACGGCTCGATCGCCGGGCCGCGCGTCCTCGAGCACCTCGTCGACGTCGTCCTGCACTTCGAGGGCGACCGGCACGCCAGCCTGCGCATGGTCCGCGCGGTGAAGAACCGCTTCGGCGCAGCCGACGAGGTCGGCTGCTTCGAGCTGACCGAGGGCGGCATCGTCGGCCTGCCGGACCCGTCCGGGCTGTTCCTGTCGCACCGCAGCGAGCCGGTGTCCGGCACGGCGGTCACCGTCACCGTCGAAGGACGTCGGCCGCTGGTAGCCGAGGTGCAGGCACTGGTCGCGCCGACCAGCCTGCCCGCCCCACGACGCGCGTGCAGTGGTCTCGACAGCGCGCGGGTAGCGATGATCCTCGCTGTCGTCGAGCGTCGCGGCGGGATCACCCTGTCGATGAAGGACGTCTACTCCGCGACCGTCGGCGGCGTACGGCTGACCGAGCCCGCGACGGACCTCGCGGTCGCCCTCGCCGTCGCGAGTGCGGCGAGCGATCGGCCCCTGCCCGGCGGGATGGTCGCGCTCGGCGAGGTCGGGCTGGCCGGCGAGGTACGCCGGGTGTCCGGCGTCGCGCGCCGGCTGGCCGAGGCGGCGCGGCTCGGCTTCACCATCGGGCTGGTGCCGCAGGGGTGCGGCGCCGACGCGCCGGCCGGCATGAAGGTGATCGAGGTCGGCGATCTCGCGTCGGCGCTGCACGTCGCGACCCGCTCTGCGCGCGTCGTGAGCCTGCCCGCAGCGACCTGAGGATCACTACACTTCGCACGGTGCCCGCTCCCCCGGAACGTGACGACCAGCTGCTCGCGACCCTCGCCGCGGTCGCGCCCGGCACGGACCTGCGCGACGGCCTCGAGCGGATCCTGCGCGGCAACACCGGCGGGCTGATCGTCCTCGGCGCCAACAAGGTCGTCGACACACTCTGCTCCGGCGGCTTCGTCGTCGACGTCGACTTCTCGGCGACCCGGCTGCGCGAGCTGGCCAAGATGGACGGCGCGATCGTGCTGTCCGAGGACCTGTCGAAGATCGTGCGCGCGGCGGTGCACCTGGTGCCCGACCCGTCGATCGCGACCGAGGAGTCCGGCACTCGGCACCGCACGGCGGAGCGGGTCGCGAAGCAGACCGGCTACCCCGTCATCTCGGTCAGCCAGTCGATGCAGATCATCGCGCTGTACGTCGCCGGCCGGCGGTACGTGCTCGACCAGGGCGCGCGCGATCCTCAGCCGCGCCAACCAGGCGCTCGCGACGCTGGAGCGCTACAAGCTGCGCCTCGACGAGGTCGCCGGCACGCTGAGCGCGCTTGAGGTCGAGGACCTGGTCACCGTTCGCGACGTCGTCGCCGTGACCCAACGGCTCGAGATGGTCCGCCGCATCTCGAGCGAGATCGAGGGCTACGTCGATCGAGCTCGGCACCGACGGCCGGCTGCTCAGCCTGCAGCTCGACGAGCTGATGGCCGGCGTCGAGACCGACCGTGAGCTGGTCTGTCGCGACTACCTCGCGACCGGCAAGCGCGCGCGCTCGGTCGACGCGGTGCTCGAGGACCTCGACCTGCTGACACCCGAGGAGCTGCTCGACCTCGGCACCATCGCGAAGGCACTCGGCTTCGCCTCCAGCGCCGACGGCATCGAGGGTGCGCTGGCCCCGCGCGGCTACCGGCTGCTCGCCAAGGTGCCCCGGCTGCCTCGGCTGGTCGTCGACCGGCTGGTCGAGCACTTCGGCGCGCTGCAGAAGCTGCTCACCGCGAGCATCGACGACCTGCAGGCGGTCGAGGGCGTCGGCGAGTCACGGGCCAAGACCGTCCGCGAGGGCCTCAGCCGCCTCGCCGAGTCGTCCATCCTCGAGCGCTACGTTTAGCTCCAACCCCGACTTCACCCACTCCCACGTCGAATCGAGGCCCGAAATCGGCCTCTTGACGACGTCGTAGTGGGTGAAGTCGGGGTCAGCGGGTGAGGTTCACGGTGTCGGGGAGGGCGCGCAGGGCGTTGTCGCCGGCCATCGCGTCGACGTCGACCAGGAACACCGCGCCGGACGGGCCGCGCATGACCTGCTCGACGTAGCCGGGCAGGACGCTCTTGCGCTTCTCGTCAGCCTCCTCCGGCACGAGCAGCTCGGCCTCGAGGACTGCGGTGACCCGGTCGCACGCGAAGCCGTAGTCGCGGCCGCCGACGTTGAGGACCAGCACGTCCCCTTCGGGAGAGGCCTCGGCGCGGATGTCGAGCACCGGCAACGACGTACCCCGCAGGTCGAGTACGCCGGCGAGCGGCCTGGTCATGCCGGGCAGGCGGGTGAGCTCGGCGAGCCGCACGACCTCGCGGACCTTCTCGATCCGCGTGGCGTAGTCGCAGCCGTCGAGCTGGAACGTCACGTAGTCGCTCATCCCGCGGTCCTCCTCGTGCCGGACAGCTGCCAGCACAGGTCGACGAGCTCGGCGACATCGCGCCCGCCGAGCTCTGCCGCCATCTTGTCGTCGATGTTGCGACCCAGCGTCTCAGCCGCGGCCCGGTACGACCGGCCGGCGCCGGTCGTGTCGCCGAGCCGACTCTGCGCGCCGGCAAGGGCGAAGTGCGCGAAGCCGAGCGTCGGGTCGACGTAGATCGCCTTGCGCAGGTGCCCGAGCGCGTCGGAGTCGCGGCCGAGGTTGGCCAGCGCCAGCCCGCACAGGTAGTGCGCCTCCGCCCGCAGGGGCTCCGCCTCGGCGACGGCGCGAGCCAGCGTGACGACCTGCTCGTAGTGGCCCTGCGCCAGCTGGGCGCGCACCTCGACGATCAGGTCGACCGCCGCCGGGGCGGCGGGGCGCGGCGCCGGCCTCGCGGTCTCCACGGCCGACGTGGCCGGCGCGGCCGGGACGTCGGTGCCGTCGCCGTCGCCGGGCGGCCTGTCGCGCAGGCGGGGAAACGGGAGTGTCCGCGGCTTGGTGAGGACCTCCCACGCTGCCGACCGCCGCTCGGTCTTGGCCGCCCGCCGCTCTCCGTGAGGGGTGCCGTCGTCACCGGTACGCCGATCCGGCAGCACGGATCGGCGCTCACCCGCGGCGTTGGGCACACCGGCGCTGCCGGCGCCGTCGCGGCGGTAGACGAACGCGTCGCCGAGGGTCACCAGGCGGAAGGAGTCGTTGATCTGCCACAGCGTCTCGGAGTGACCGAGGAAGAGGTAGCCGCCGTCGGTCAGTCGTCCGTGCAGGCTGCCCATCAGCGTGCGGGTCGTGTCGCGGCCGAAGTAGATGGTGACGTTGCGGCACAGGATGAGGTCGATCGAGCTCGTCCGGCGAAGGGCGGCGGGTCGGTCACCAGGTTGTGGTGGCGGAACTCGACCAGCTCGCGGACCTCGGGGCGTACGACGTAGTCGCTGCCGTCGCGGATGAACCAGCGCGCGACGTCGGCCGGGTCGGCGACGCCGAGCGCGCGCGCCGTGTAGCGCCCGACGCGCGCGGCGTCGAGCGCGCGGGTCGAGATGTCGGTGCCGAGCGACCTTGATGTCCCAGCCGTCGAGCAGCGGCAGCAGCTCTCGGAGGAGCATCGCGACGCTGTACGGCTCCTCGCCGGTGGAGCAGCCGGCGCTCCAGATGCGCAGCCGCCGCGACGCCGGTGGCGGCGTGCTTCACCAGGCCGGGCAGGACGTGCTGGCGCAGCGCGCGGAACTGCGGCGGGTTCCGGAAGAAGTGCGTCTCCTGGATGGTCACCTCGTCGAGCAGCGCCTGCATCTCGTCGGCGCCTGGGTCGTGCGAGCAGGGCGAGGTAGTCGGACGACCTTGGCGGCGCCGCATGCGCGCATCCGCTCGCCGACGGAGTAGGCGAGCGAGTCGCGCCGGCTCTCGTCGAAGACCAGTCCCGCGGTCCGGTCGAGGAGGGTGCGCACCTCGACGAACTCCTCGGAGCTGAGCTCGATCCTCACGAGGACGCTCCGCGCACGAGGGTGAGCAGCGCGGGTCCGATCTCGCCGATCGGCAGCTGGTGCTCCACCGCGCCGAGCGCGAAGGCGGCGTGCGGCATGCCGTAGACGGCGCGACGTCGCCTCGTCCTGGCCGAGCGTCGTCGCGCCCCTGTCGCGCATCGCCTTCAGGCCCACCGCGCCGTCGCGCCCCATGCCGGTGAGCAGCACGCCGATCGCCCCATCGCCGACCGAGTCGGCGATGGACGCGAACGACGCGTCGATGCCCGGCACGTGGAACTGCTTCTCCGGAGCGGGCTCGCAGACGACGCGCAGCTGGTCGCGCACCAGCAGGTTGCGGCCGCTCGGGGCGATGGTGATGGTGCCGGGCTGCAGCCGGCGGCCGGACTCGCCCTGCACGACCGGCAGCGGCAGCAGCCCGTCGAGCCAGCTGACCAGGCCGGGGATGAAGCCCTCGGCCATGTGCTGCACGACGAGGATCGACGGCGAGAAGTCGCGCGGCAGGTGCGACAGCAGCGTCGCAGCGCCTGCGGCCCGCCGGTCGACGCGCCGATCGCGACCAGCTGGGTGATCGTCGTACGCGGCGTGATCTCCGTCGTACGCCGACGTCCGGCGACGCGCTGCGCGGTGGCCTTCACCGCAGCCACCTTGCCGGCGACCGCGGCCGCCGGCTTCGGGATCGACCTGGGGGCCGGCCGCGCGGACCCCGCGTCATCCTCGGGTGCCGGCGTGACCGGTGCCGGGCTGGGCAGCGCGGTGGAGGTCGAGGCGGAGCCCCGGAGCCGGCCGCGCGGATGCGTGATGACGCGGACGCGCGCCGCGACGCGCAGCCGGCGGCGGATCTCGTCACCGTGCTCGTCGAGCCGACCGCCCTCGCCCCACGCGGGCTTGGCGAACACGTCGACCGCGCCCGCGGCCAGCGCCTCGATCGCGTTGGCCGAGTGCTCGGCGTCGACGAAGGCGGAGTAGACGACGATCGGCGTCGGGCGGCTCGCCATGATCCGCTCGATGGCCTCGATGCCGTTCATCAGCGGCAGGTCGAGGTCCATCAGGACGGCGGCCGGGCGCAGCCGCTCGACCATCGCGACCGCCTCACGGCCGTTGCTGGCCTCGCCGACCACCTCGAACTCGGTGGTGCTCTCCAGCGCGCTGCGCAGGAACCGGCGCTGCACCCGGGAGTCGTCGACGAGGACGACCGGGACGCTGGTTACGACGGCGGCGGCCGGCTCCGGCGTACCGCTCGTGCGGTCAGTCGCCATGGCCCGTGCCCACCAGCCAGGGCCCGAGGAGCACGACGAGCGTCTCCCCCTCGGTCACCGCGTCGCGCACGACGTCATCGGGCAGCGGCTCGACGCCGGCGTCGACGTGGTCGACCAGCGCCTGCTCACAGCGTCGGGCGTGGTACGCCGCGAGGTCCTCGCCCAGGATCACGGCGCTCGACGCGAGGGTGTGCGAGTGCTCGAGGACGACACGAGCCGCGTCGAGCGCGTGAGACGCGGCGAGCTGGGTGAGGGCGGTCTGCAGCGGGGCGAGCCGGGCGGTGACCTCGTGGGCGAAGGCCTCGCGAAGCCCCTCGGCCTGCTCCGCGCTCAGGGCAGGTCGGGGCGTCGGGGCATTCCCCTCTGCCACCTGAAGACCTCCACCTGACGTCGCGGGTGCTGCCATCGATGCGTCGACCGGGCCGGCCGACGCCTTGAGCGTGCGCCGTCAGGCGCGCAGGGCGAACACGTCCCCGGGGCGCTCGATCGAGCCCAGCCGCCCCACCACGCGGTATGTCCCGGGGGCGACCGGCTCACGCCCCGCGGGGCAGCCCGGCTTGGAGCGGGTACGCGACCAGGTGACCGGGAAGGAGCGGGAGCCGCCGGCCGGGATGGTGACCACCTCGGCGTCGCCGCCGGGAGAGCAGTCGTCGCTGGACCAGACCCGGTCGCTGCCCGACACGACTCGCAGCTCACGCGCCGCGGCGCCGAGATCACGCGTGCAGGACACCGGGGCGCGGTTCTTCACCACGAGGGTGAGGCGCGGGCGGGCGCCGGCGGCGTACTCCTTGGCGTTGGCGGTCGCGGAGACCTCGATGTCGGTGTCGCGGCACGGCTGGCCCTCCGGCCGGCCGGTCGGCGACGGCGACGGAGAGGGGGAGGTGGCCGGCTTGGCCGACGTGCTCGGGGCAGGCGCGGTGGTCTTCGCGGGGGCGGACGCGGCCGGTGATCGGCTGGTCGTGCCCGGCGTCGCGGTGAGCGAGTCCTTGCCGTCGCCGCCGCAGGCCTTGAGCACCGCGAGCAGGACGAGCAGCGCGGCGGCGAGGGTGATGACCCGCCGGCGCCAGTAGACGACCGGCGGCAGCGGACCGCGAGGGTGCATCAGCGCGTCGGCGTCCATCGCGAGAATGGTAGTGGCCGCGTGCTCATAGCATCGACGGATGTCCGGTTCCGAGCTGGTCCGCACCCTCACCGGGTGGTACGCCGACCACGCGCGGGACCTGCCGTGGCGGCGCGCGGACGCCACCCCGTGGGCGGTGCTGGTCAGCGAGGTGATGCTGCAGCAGACGCCGGTGGCGCGGGTGCTCCCGGCGCACGCCGAGTGGCTCGAGCGGTGGCCGACGCCGCGTGCGCTGGCCGCGGACTCGCCGGGTGAGGCAGTGCGGGCGTGGGGGCGGCTCGGCTACCCGCGCCGTGCGCTGCGGCTGCACGAGGCGGCGGTCACGATCGTCGTACGCCACGGCGGTGCGGTGCCACGCGACCTCGACGAGCTGCTCGCGCTGCCCGGAGTGGGCTCCTACACCGCGCGGGCGGTGGCGTCCTTCGCGCACGGGCAGCGGCACGCGGTGGTCGACACCAACGTGCGTCGGGTCGTCGCGCGGGCAGCTGTCGGGACTGCCGACGCGAAGGCGTCAGCGGCGGCCGACCTGCGGCTGGTGGAGCCGTTGCTGCCGGACGAGGACGGGGCTGCGGCAGTGTTCAGCGCCGCGCTGATGGAGCTCGGCGCGACGGTCTGCACCGCGCGGGCGCCGCGCTGCGACGTCTGCCCGCTGGCTGCGACATGTCTGTGGCGCGCGGCCGGCTACCCGCCGCTCGACCAGCCGGTACGGCGTACCCAGGCGTGGGCCGGCACCGACCGCCAGGTCCGTGGACGGCTCCTGCAGGCTCTGCGCGATGCGCCCGGAGCGCTGCCCGCGACGGCGCTGCACGCAGTGTGGGACGAGCCGGCCCAGCGCGACCGTGCCCTGGCCGGCCTGCTCGCCGACGGCCTGGTCGAGCAGGACTCCCGCGGCCGCTTCCGGCTGCCGTCGTAGCGGCCGGCGGGCCCTCCCCGCGTCGCCGTTCCATGATCATGAGCGTCCCGCGGCAATAGGGCGCTGCTGTCCGCTCGTCGATCGGCGGCGCGGACGCGAAGAGGCGGCCGCCCCGAGGGACGACCGCCTCTTCGGCGTACGGCGTGGTGCTACTCGGCGGCAGCCGGGCCGGTGGTGCCGGTGCCGGACTCAGCCATGTCGGCCGGCGGTGCGTCGGGCACCTCGATCGGCTTGGGCTCGCCGCGGAAGGTGAACTTCGCGTCGACGTGCGACTCGCCGTTCTCGGGATCGACGTCGACGACGACGATCTGCCCGGGGCCGAGCTCCTTGTAGAGGATCTTCTCGGACAGCGCGTCCTCGATCTCCCGCTGGATCGTGCGGCGCAGCGGACGCGCGCCGAGCACCGGGTCGTAGCCCTTCTTGGCGAGCAGGGCCTTGGCCGCGTCGGTGACCTCGAGCGCCATGTCCTTGTTCTTCAGCTGCACCTCGACCCGCGCCAGCATGAGGTCGACGATCTGGACGATCTCCTCCTCGGAGAGCTGGTGGAAGACGATCGTGTCGTCGATGCGGTTGAGGAACTCCGGCCGGAAGTGCTGCTTGAGCTCCTCGTTGACCTTCGTCTTCATCCGCTCGTAGTCGACCGCCTTGTCGCCGCCCTTGCCGAAGCCGAGGTTGAAGCCCTTGGCGATGTCGCGGGTGCCGAGGTTGCTGGTCATGATCAGCACGGTGTTCTTGAAGTCGACGACCCGGCCCTGCGCGTCGGTCAGGCGACCGTCCTCGAGGATCTGCAGCAGCGTGTTGAAGACGTCGGGGTGCGCCTTCTCGACCTCGTCGAAGAGCACGACGGAGAACGGCTTGCGGCGCACCTTCTCGGTGAGCTGGCCGCCCTCTTCGTAGCCGACGTAGCCGGGGGGCGAGCCGACCAGGCGCGAGACGGTGTGCTTCTCCATGAACTCGCTCATGTCGAGCTGGATCAGCGAGTCCTCGTCGCCGAAGAGGAACTCGGCGAGCGTCTTGGACAGCTCGGTCTTACCGACGCCGGACGGGCCCAGGAAGATGAACGAGCCGCCGGGGCGCTTGGGGTCCTTCAGGCCCGCGCGGGTACGCCGGATCGCCTGCGACACCGCCTTGATCGCCTGCTCCTGGCCGATGACGCGCCGGTGCAGCTCGTCCTCCATGCGCAGGAGGCGGGCGGTCTCCTCCTCGGTCAGCTTGAAGACGGGGATGCCGGTCCAGATGGCGAGGACCTCGGCGATCTGCTCCTCGTCGACCTCGGCGACGACGTCCATGTCGCCGGCCTTCCACTCCTTCTCGCGCTGCGCCTTCTCGCCGAGGAGGGTCTTCTCCTTGTCGCGCAGCGACGCGGCCTTCTCGAAGTCCTGCGCGTCGATCGCGGACTCCTTGTCGCGGCGTACGCCGGCGATCCGCTCGTCGAACTCGCGCAGGTCCGGCGGCGCGGTCATGCGACGGATGCGCATGCGCGAGCCGGCCTCGTCGATGAGGTCGATCGCCTTGTCGGGCAGGAACCGGTCGGAGATGTAGCGGTCGGCCAGCGTCGCCGCGGCAACGAGCGCCGCGTCGGTGATGGAGACGCGGTGGTGCGCCTCGTAGCGGTCGCGCAGGCCCTTGAGGATCTCGATGGTGTGCGCCAACGACGGCTCGCCGACCTGGATCGGCTGGAAGCGGCGCTCGAGCGCGGCGTCCTTCTCCAGGTGCTTGCGGTACTCGTCGAGCGTCGTCGCGCCGATCGTCTGCAGCTCACCGCGGGCGAGCATCGGCTTGAGGATGCTGGCCGCGTCGATCGCGCCCTCGGCGGCACCCGCGCCGACGAGCGTGTGCAGCTCGTCGATGAACAGGATGATGTCGCCGCGGGTGCGGATCTCCTTGAGGACCTTCTTCAGGCGCTCCTCGAAGTCACCGCGGTAGCGGCTGCCGGCGACGAGCGCGCCGAGGTCGAGGGTGTAGAGCTGCTTGTCCTTGAGCGTCTCGGGCACCTCGCCCTTGACGATCGCCTGGGCCAGCCCCTCGACGACGGCGGTCTTGCCGACGCCGGGCTCGCCGATGAGGACCGGGTTGTTCTTGGTACGGCGGGACAGCACCTGCATGACCCGCTCGATCTCCTTCTCGCGCCCGATGACCGGGTCGAGCTTGGACTCGCGAGCGGCCTGCGTGAGGTTGCGGCCGAACTGGTCGAGGACCAGCGACGTGGACGGCGTGCCCTCGGCCGGGCCGGTCGACGGCTCGCCCTTGCCGCCCTGGTAGCCGGAGAGCAGCTGGATGACCTGCTGACGCACGCGGTTGAGGTCGGCGCCGAGCTTGACCAGCACCTGGGCGGCGACGCCCTCACCCTCGCGGATGAGGCCGAGCAGGATGTGCTCGGTGCCGATGTAGTTGTGGCCGAGCTGCAGCGCCTCGCGCAGCGAGAGCTCGAGGACCTTCTTCGCGCGCGGCGTGAAGGGGATGTGGCCGGACGGCGCCTGCTGGCCCTGGCCGATGATCTCCTCGACCTGCTGGCGGACGCCTTCCAGGGAGATGCCGAGAGACTCCAGGGCCTTGGCGGCGACGCCTTCACCCTCGTGGATCAGCCCGAGCAGGATGTGCTCGGTGCCGATGTAGTTGTGGTTGAGCATCCTGGCCTCTTCTTGGGCCAGGACGACGACGCGCCTCGCGCGGTCGGTGAACCTCTCGAACATGGTGTCGCTCCCTCACGGGCGTGACCCGATGCCGTGGTGGCACCTGGCCTCCCGCATGCTATCCCCGCAGCCGCTGGGTCATACGTCGTTCGCTGCGGTGGGTCAGTCGGTTGGTCTGGGTCGTCGGTGATGTGGTCTCGACCTGTTCCAACTCACCCGTGAGGGGCGGTGTTCCCCCGAGTCCGAAACGCCCTAGTCGAGGTTCAGGAAGAGCCCGAGAAATGCCGTGCCGTCGTACGCCGGCGTGGTCGTCTGATCCTGTTGCAGCCGGTAGCTGACCGGGTCGAGCGTCGCGTACGCCGCGACGACACCGTTGGGCGGGTCATCTCCGACGAAAGTGCGCTGGCCCCCGTGTCCTGAGTAGGGCGTGGGCGTGCCGCCCGTGACCAGCTGAGCGGCTGATTCGGCGGCGCGCGAGCTGCAGGCCGTCGCGCCATCGACCGGATCGGTCGCTCGGGTCGTCTCCGGGTCCGCAGCAGCGAGGCACCAGCCCCCGGCGATCGTGCTGCCCGTGTGGCTCCGCACCAACCCGCTGATGAAGGCGAGTCCGGGGCGGCGCAGCTCGTGGTAGTCATCGGAGACGAAGCGCGCGCCCGGCGCATCGGCCAGCGACTCCTGGAGAGAGGTGACCGCGGGCTGGCTCGGGCGAAGCCGCGAGGTCCCCGCCAGGCCGTGTAGGCGCAGGCTCGCCGTGACCGGACCGCCGTCGGCCAGGATGAACAGGCGGTACACGCCGGCAGGCAGGTGAATGGTCGAGTCCTCGTCCTGCGTGACTCCGGGGCCGAACCCGAAGGTGACCAGCGTGGGCCGATTCGGGCGGCAGGCCATGCCGGTGCACATCCCGTAGGACAGGTACACCAGGGTCGCACCATCGCTGGCCCGCTCCCGGTGTGTCCGAACGGCGGTGTTCTGGGTCAGCACGAGGCCAGTGATGCGACCGACTCCCGACACGGTGATGTCAGGGTTCTGCTGCACCGTGAGGTCGCCGAACGACCCTTCCCCGGACACGCTTACGGGGGCGGGCAGCCGAACCAGCATCGACCTCGAGGCGTCCGCGGTGATGGTGTTCGAGTGGCGTAGGGCTGTGGTGGTCGCGGCGGGAGCAGCAGATGCGGCCGAGCCGGTCATCGCGGCAAGGCAGACGAGCAGCAGGACCCGGCGCAGCATCAGAGTCCTCCGTGAACAGCCGGCACGACCACGGCCGACGCCCCTGCGGATCGGCTCTAGTGGGCGGCCTGGTACTTCTCGAGGACGTCGGCGCCGATGCGGCCGCGCTCGCTCACCTTGATGCCGTTGTCACGCGCCCACTGGCGGATGTGCTGCACCTGCGAGCGGTCCATCGACGTCGAGCCGCGACGGGCCCGGCGGCCGCTGCCGGAGGAGCTGGGCGCGCTGGCGCCACGGCCGGCCCGACGGGCGGCGGCGACAAAGGGGGCGAAGGCGTCGCGCAGCGCCTGGGCGTTGCCGGCGCTGAGGTCGATCTCGTAGCGGGTGCCGTCGAGGGCGAACTCGACCGTCTCCGCCGCCTCGCCGCCGTCGATGTCGTCGACGAGGGTGACATTGATCTTCTGCGCCATGGAAATGCCTTCCGTGGAAATGAATGTCTGGGCCCCCGCCGCGTCAGACAATAGCCCTCGATATCGCTCATGCAATATCGCCGGTGCGGAATGTGGAGGGATTACTCCGGGCGCACCAGCGGAAAGAGGATCACGTCGCGAATGCCGGCCACTCCGCCGATCAGCATGACGAGCCGGTCGACGCCCATGCCCATCCCGCCGGCCGGGGGCATCCCGTGCTCCAGCGCGCGGAGGAAGTCCTCGTCGAGCGCCATCGCCTCGGCGTCGCCCTTCGCCGCGAGCGCGGCCTGCTCGACCAGGCGGCGGCGCTGCTCGACCGGGTCGACCAGCTCGCTGTACGCCGTGCCGAGCTCGCGGCCGTTGACGATCAGGTCCCACGACTCGGTCAGGCGCGGCTCGGAGCGGTGCTGGCGGGTGAGCGGGCGGACCTCGACCGGGTAGTCGCGCACGAAGGTGGGCGCGCGCAGCGTGTGCTCGACCAGCTTCTCGAACAGCTCGAGCACGATCGCCCCGGCAGACCACTTCGGGTCGAGCTCTACCCCCGTGCGCGCGGCGTGCGTGATCAGCGCCTCGCGCGGGGTGTCGACGGTGACTTCCTCGCCGAGCGCCTCGGAGACGGCGGCGTGCAGGGTGACCTCGCGCCAGTCGCCCGCCAGGTCGAGCGCCGAGCCGTCGGGGAGGGTGACCTCGGAGCCGCCGGTGGCGGTCAGGCAGGCGGCCTGGACCAGCTCGCGGGTCAATATCGCCATCGAGTTGTAGTCGCCGTACGCCTGATATGCCTCGAGCATCGTGAACTCGGGGTTGTGGCTGGAATCGGCGCCCTCGTTGCGGAAGTTGCGGTTGATCTCGAAGACCCGCTCGACGCCGCCGACGAGCAGCCGCTTCAAATACAGCTCGGGCGCAATTCGCAGGTAGAGGTTGATGTCGAGCGCGTTCATGTGAGTGACGAAAGGCCGGGCCGCTGCGCCGCCGTGGATGACCTGCAGCATCGGCGTCTCGACCTCGAGGTAGCCGCGCTCGGTCAGCTCGTCGCGGAGGCTTCGTACGACGGCGCTGCGGACGGCCAGCACGCGGCGGGCGTCCGGGTTGACCACAAGGTCGACGTACCGCTGGCGCACCCGCGACTCGGTGTCCATGCCGTGCCACTGGCTGGGCAGCGGACGCAGCGCCTTGCTGGTGATCGCCCACGACTCGGCCATCACCGACAGCTCGCCGCGCCGGCTGCTGATGACCTCGCCCTCTATGCCGACGTGGTCCCCCAGGTCGACGTCGTGCTGCCACGCCTCGAGACGCTCCTCACCGAGCCGGTCGAGGGAGAGCATCAGCTGGACGTCGGCGGTGCCGTCCCGGATGACCGCGAACGCGAGCTTCCCGTGGCCGCGCCTGCTGACGACCCGTCCGGTGACGCCGACGCGATCGCCGGTCGCGGTGTCCGCGACGAGGCCGTCGTACCGGTCGCGCAGCTCGGCGATCGACATCGTCCGGTCGAACCCGACCGGGTAGCAGTCGACACCGGCGGCCTGCATCCGCTCGAGCTTCTCCCGCCGGATCCGCATCTGCTCCGGCAGCGACTCGCTGTCGTCAGTCGGGTCGGGAGATGTCGGCTGGTCGCTCACGAAGGGGAACCTACCGGCGAACGGCGGGGTCAGTCGCTCGCGTTCTTCTCGTAGACCAGGCGCAGGCCGACCAGGGTGAGCCAGGGCTCGTGGACGTCGACGTAGGTGCACTCGCTGATGATCAGGGGGGCGAGGCCGCCGGTGGCGATGACCTTCGCGGGCTGGCCGAGCTCCTTGATCATCCGCTCGAGGATGCCGTCGATCTGGCCGGCGAAGCCGTAGAGGATGCCGGACTGCAGGCACTCGACGGTGTTCTTGCCGATGACCGACCGCGGCCGGGCGATCTCGACCTTGCGCAGCTGCGCGCCGCGTGACGCCAGCGCGTCGATGCTGATCTCGACGCCCGGCGCGAGCGCGCCGCCGATGAACTCTCCGCGCTCGCTGACGACGTCGAAGTTCGTCGACGTGCCGAAGTCGACGACGATCGCCGGCCCGCCGTAGAGGTGGAACGCGGCGAGGGAGTTGACGATGCGGTCGGCACCGACCTCCTTCGGGTTGTCGGTGAGGATCGGCACCCCGGTCTTCACGCCCGGCTCGACGATCACGGTGTGCTGGCGGAAGTAGCGCGCGGCCATCTCGCGCAGCGAGTGCGTCAGCGCCGGGACGACCGAGGCGACTGCGACGCCTTCGATCTCGGTGTCGATGTCGGTGCCGCGCAGGGCGAGGAACCCCTGCAGCGTCAGCGCGAGCTCGTCCGCCGTACGGCGCGCGTCGGTGCCGACCCGCCAGTGGTCGACCAGCTCCTCGCCGTCGAAGACGCCGATGACGGTCTGGGTGTTGCCGACGTCGATGGTCAGCAGCATCTCGTCAGTCTCCGTTCACGGGGCGCAGGTCGAAGCCGAGGTCGAGCACCGGCGCGGAGTGGGTGAGCGCGCCGACGGAGAGGAAGTCGACGCCGGTCTCGGCGACGGCACGGGCGCGGTCGAGCGAGAGCCCGCCGCTCGCCTCGAGCTTGGCGCGGCCGGCCGCGACGCGGACCGCCTCGCGCAGGTCGTCGAGGCTCATGTTGTCGAGCAGGATCAGGTCGGCGCCGGCCTCGATGACCTCGGCCACCTGCGAGACGCGGTCGCACTCCACCTCGACCGCCACGTCGGGGAACATCTCCCGCACCGCGCGGTACGCCGCCACGACTCCACCGGCGGCGACGACGTGGTTGTCCTTCACCATCGCCGCGTCGGACAGGCCCATCCGGAAGCCGCTGCCGCCCCCGCAGCGGACGGCGTACTTCTCCAGCACGCGCAGCCCGGGCGTCGTCTTGCGGGTGTCGAGGATCTGCGCGCCGGTGCCGGCGACCTCGTCGACCCATCGGCGGGTCTGCGTGGCGATGCCGGAGAGGTGGCACGCGATGTTCAGCGCGCTGCGCTCTGCGGTGAGCAGAGTGCGGGTCGGGCCGGTCGCGGTGAGCACCACGTCGCCCGGCTCGACCGCGTCGCCGTCTCTCTTGCGCAGCTCGACGTCGACGTCGCCCGCGACCGCGAACACCGCGGCCGCGACCGGCAGCCCGGCGACCACGCCGCGCGCGCGGGCGGCGATGTCCGCGACGCCGCGCTGGTCCGCCGGGATGGTCGCGACGCTGGTGACGTCGACGCCGCCGAGCAGGTCCTCGTCGAGGGTCCGCTTGGCGAAGTGCGCGATCCGCTTCGGGTCGAGGCCGGCCTCGGTCAGCGCGTCGGCGATCGCGTCGGGCAGGCTCATCGCGCGGCCAGCGGCTGGAACTCGGTGGTCAGGTGCCCGCTGCCGTCGAGCCGGATGGCGATGTGGCCGAGCCACTCGTCGCGCGCGTCGGGGAAGTCTTCGCGCCAGTGGCCGCCACGGGTCTCCTCGCGCAGCTGCGCGGCGTGCACCAGCGCGGTGCCGACGGCGTGCAGGTTGGTCGCCTCCCACGCGGCCGGCCCGACCTCGACGCCATCCCCACGATCGTCGATGGCCGACAGCGCCTTCGCGGTCGACGCGAGCGACTCGGCGCTCCGCAGCACACCGGCACCCGCCGTCATCGTGCGCGCAATGGTGTCGCGGTCGCTCGAGTCGACGAGGCCGACGGTGGCCGGTACGTCGACCGCCGGGGCGGCGGGCGGCAGGTCGCGCTCGAGGACGTCGCAGATCCGCTCGGCGAAGACGAGGCCTTCGAGCAGGCTGTTGCTGGCCAGCCGGTTGGCGCCGTGCACGCCGGTGCAGGCGACCTCGCCGCAGGCGAAGAGCCCGGGGATCGACGTGCGCCCGTCGAGGTCGGTGCGCACGCCGCCGCTCGCGTAGTGCGCAGCGGGCGAGACCGGGATCAGGTCGTGCACCGGGTCGATGCCGGCCTCGCGGCAGCGGGCCACGATGGTCGGGAAGTGGTGCTGCAGCTTGTCCTCGCCGAGACCGCGCGCGTCGAGGTAGAGGTGGTCGACGCCTTGCTGCGTCATCAGCCGGCTCATCGCCTTGGCGACGACGTCACGCGGCGCAAGGTCACCGAGCGGGTGCACGCCGTCCATGACGCGTACGCCGGCCGCGTCGACCAGCACCGCGCCCTCGCCGCGCATCGCCTCGGTGATCAGCGGCTGCTGGCCGCCGACGGCGTCGTCGAGGTGCAGCGCGGTGGGGTGGAACTGCACGAACTCCAGGTCGGTGACAACCGCACCGGCGCGCAGCGCCAGTGCGAGCCCGTCGCCGGTAGAGACCGGCGGGTTGGTGGTCGACGCGAACACCTGGCCCATGCCGCCGGTCGCGAGGATCACCGCGCGCGCCATCGCCGCGCCGACGCCGTCGGTCGTGCCCTCGCCGAGGACGTGCAGGGTGAGCCCCGCGGTCGCGCCGTCGGCGGTGCGCAGCAGGTCGAGGACCAGCGCATGCTCGATCAGCTCGATCTCCGGCGCCAGGCGCACCGCGTCGACCAGCGCGCGCTCGATCTCGGCGCCGGTCGCGTCAGCGGCGTGGATGACGCGGGACTTCAGGTGCCCGCCCTCGCGGGTCATCGCGAGCTCGCCGTCCTGCATGTCGAACTGCGCGCCGAGCGCGATCAGCTCGCGCACCCGGCCGGGTCCTTCGGTGACCAGCACCTCGACAGCGACCGGGTCGCACAGGCCGGCGCCGGCGACGAGCGTGTCCTCGAGGTGCTCGCGCGGCGAGTCGAGCGGGGACAGCGCCGCGGCGATGCCGCCCTGCGCCCACGCGGTCGCGCCGTGGTTGACGAGCGACTTGGTGACGAGCAGCACGCGACCCGCGCGCCGGGCCGCGAGCGCGGCGGTCAGCCCGGCGATGCCGGAGCCGACCACGATGACGTCCGCCGTGCGCGTCCAGCCGGCCGGCGGCGCGGCCAGTCGGGTGGGCAGCGCCGGCGTACCGGTCACTGGGTCTTGGAGGAGAGCGTGTCGCCGCGGACCAGGTGGCGGTCGGGCACCTCGACCAGGTCGTCGAGATCGGTCGGCAGCGCATCGGCCGCGTCGACGCTGGTGCCGGCGATCCGGTTGGCCGAGTCGACGAACACCACCCGCGGGACCAGCTCGCGGGCCTCGGCGTCGTCGACCGTGCAGTAGCTGATGATGATGACGAGGTCGCCCTCGTGCACCAGCCGGGCGGCCGCGCCGTTGATGCCGATGACGCCGGAGCCCCGCGGCCCGGCGATCGTGTAGGTCTCCAGCCGGGCGCCGTTGGTGACGTCGACGATGCTGACCTTCTCGCCGGGCAGCAGGTCGGCCGCGTCGAGCAGGTCGGCGTCGATGGTCACCGATCCCACGTAGTGCAGGTCGGCCTGGGTCACCGTGGCGCGGTGGATCTTGCTCTTGAGCATGGTGCGTTGCATAACGGGTCACGGCTCCTTGTGAGTACGTGCCATCTCGGCAGCTGTGCTGCTGCCGACGATCATCTCAACGTTGTCGATCAGGCGGGTAGTCCCGACCCACGCGGCGATCGCGAGGAGTCCCGGCCCGCCGTCGGTCAGCGCGTCCAGGTCGAACGGGTCCACCAGCTCCAGGTAGTCCAGGCGCACGGCGTCGCCGGCGTCGTCGACCACCTGCTGCGCGGCACGGCGTACCGCATCAGGTCCTTCATCGGCAGCCGCGGCCCCGGCCTGCAGCGCCCGGCTCAGCGCCAGCGCATGCTGCCGCTCCTCAGCCGACAGGTAGGCGTTGCGGCTGGACAGCGCCAGGCCGTCGTCCTCCCGAACGGTCGGCACGCCGACGACGTCGACCGGGTAGTCGAGGTCGTAGACCATCCGCCGGATCAGCGCGAGCTGCTGCGCGTCCTTCTCGCCGAAGAGCGCCACGTCGGCGCGCACCATGTGCAGCAGCTTGGCGACCACGGTGAGCACGCCGTCGAAGTGGCCGGGCCGCGACGCGCCGCACAGTCGCTCGCCGAGGGTGCCCGCGCTGACCGTGACGCGCGGCTCCTCCGGGTAGATGACCTGCGCCGACGGCGCGAAGACGACGTCGACGTCCTCGCGGCCGCAGAGGTCGAGGTCCTTCACCAGCTGCCGCGGGTAGCGGTCGAGGTCCTCGGTCGGCCCGAACTGCAGCGGGTTGACGAAGATCGTGACGACGACGACGTCGGTCTCGTCATGCGCCGCGCGGATCAGCGCGGCGTGGCCGGCGTGCAGCGCGCCCATCGTCATCACCACGCCGATGGACTTGCGGCGCGCGCGGAAGTCGTCGACGAGGACCTCGAGCTCCTCGATCGTCTTGGCGACGGCAGGCAGCTTCACGAGCCGGTCTCCGCTCTCGGCGTGGCCAGCACCTCGAGCAGCTTCTCCGCGGCGACCGCGTCGAGGCGGCCGCTCTGCAGCGCGCGGTCGGCGGTGAGCCGGGCGAGCGCGACGTACGCCGGGACGACCTCGGGCGCATGCTCGGCCAGCGCGCGCAGGTGCGCCGCGACAGTGCCCGCGTCGCCGCGGGCGACCGGGCCGGTCAGGCCGGCGTCGCCGTACCGGGTGGCGTTGTCGAGGCTGGCGCCGAGCAGCGGCGCGAGGATCCGGTTGGGGTGCTCGACGCCGGCGCGGGTCAGCAGGTCGGCCGCCGTGGTGGCGAGGGTGACGACGTAGCTCGCGCCCCAGGCCAGCGCCGCGTGGTAGATCGGGCGCGCCTCCTCGGGCACCCACACCGGCTCGCCGCCGAGCTCGAGGACGATCGCCTCGCCGACGACGCGCACGGCCGGGTCGGACGTGACGCCCCACACCGCGCCGGGCAGCCGGTCCGGGTCCTCGGGGTTGCCGGGGAACGACATCGCCGGGTGCAGCGCCAGGGCGACCGCGCCGTGGTGCGCGACGGGGGCCAGCACTGTGACGCCGTGGCGGCCGCTGGTGTGGATGACGATCTGGCCGGGGCGGAAGCAGCCCTGCGCGGCGAGCGTCTCGACCAGGTTCTCGAGGGCGTCGTCCGGGACGGTGAGCAGCACGGCGTCGGACCGGCGTACGACGTCCTCGGCGGGCAGCAGGTCGACGTCAGGCAGCATCTCCGCCGCGCGTCGTCTGGTGGCCGCCGTGCTGCCGGAGACGGCGACGATCTCGTGGCCGCGGCGCTGCAGGCCGAGGGCGAGGGCGGAGCCGACGCGGCCGAAGCCGACCACGCCCACGGCGAGGCGGGCGGGGTGCGGAGGGCTCGGGAGATCACCCATGCGGGCGGCAGGCCTTTCCGTTCCAGTCCACGTGGGGTACCGGACGTCGTGACTTCGGCTGCTGTCAGGGTAGCCGCCCGGACGGCGTACGGCGTACTCGGTCGCCTAGGCTGCGCCGGTGACTGGGCAGACATGGCGACCGTGGCGTGAGGCGATGGCTGACGCGCTGTACGGCGAGGGCGGGTTCTACCACCGGCCCGAGGGCGGCCCAGGGCACCACTTCCGCACGTCGAGCACGGCGTCTGCGCATTTCGCCCGCGCACTGCTACGGCTCGCCGCGCATGTCGACGCGGCGCTGGACTTCCCGGACGTCTTCACGGTGGTCGAGGTCGCGGCGGCGCGGGGGGCGCTGCTGACGGCGATGGCGGCGTACGCCGACGAGGAGGCGCCACAGCTGGCGCCGCGGCTGCGGCTCGTGGGGATCGAGACGGCCGCGCGTCCGCGTGACCTGGACCCGCGGGTGGAGTGGGTCGGTGACGACGAGGCCGTCGTACCGCGGCCGGTCGGCCTGCTCATCGCCAACGAGTGGCTCGACAACGTGGTGGTCGACGTCGTGGAGCAGACCTCGTCGGGAGCGCGGGTGGTCGAGGTTTCGGTCTCCGGGGAGGAGCGGCTCGGCGAGCCGGTCGACGTCGAGCAGCAGCGGTGGCTCGACGACTGGTGGCCGCTGTGCGACGACGGCGAGCGGGCCGAGATCGGGGTGTGGCGCGACGCGGCGTGGCTCCGGGCGATCGCGCGGCTCGAGCGCGGGGTCGCGGTCTGCGTCGACTACGCGCACGTGCTGGCCGAGCGGGAGGCCGGTCTGCTGGCCGCCGGGACTCTCACCGGCTATCGCGACGGGCGGCAGGTGCCGCCGGTGCCGGACGGGACCTGCGACCTGACCGCGCACGTGGCGATCGACGCGGTGGTGGGGGCGGGGATCCTCGGCGGCGCGACCTCGACGCTGCTGACCGACCAGCGGACGGCGCTGCGGGCCCTCGGCGTACGCGGGGCCCGTCCCGGGGTCGAGATGGCCCGGTCGGACCCGCGCGGCTACCTGCTGGCGCTGGCCGCGGCCGGGCAGGAGGCCGAGCTGATCGCGCCGGACGGGCTGGGCGACTTCCGGTGGCTCGTGCAGGGCGTGGGGGTCGACGTACCGGCCGTGCTCACTGTGCCGGACCCGTGACTCGCCCCTGGTTTCGCGGCGACGGGCGGTCTCATGGGACGATGCGCGGGACCGCGTCGCACCGCTCGAACCCGAGGATCTGATGGTCGACACCACGTTGTCCGGACCGGCTCGCCCCCTCGTCACGACCGAGGTCGGGATGGGCATCGGCGCGCGCGAGCTCGTCACCGCCGACATGGTCCTGAACATCGGGCCGCAGCACCCGTCGACCCACGGCGTGCTCCGCCTCGCCCTCACCATCGACGGCGAGAAGATCGTCTCCGCCGAGCCGATCATCGGCTACATGCACCGCGGCGCGGAGAAGCTGTTCGAGGCCCGCGAC
The DNA here is from genome assembly GCA_963765815.1 of uncultured Actinomycetota bacterium. GTDB lineage: Bacteria > Actinomycetota > Actinomycetes > BP-191 > BP-191 > DATLNF01. The sequence continues at coordinate 423,160 of CAVXXT010000007.1, forward strand.
TACCGGCAGATCATCATGCTGGCCAACCGGCACGACTGGCTGTCGTCGTTCGCCAACGAGCTCGGCGTGGTCATCGCGGTCGAGCGGATGATGGGGCTCGAGACGCCCGAGCGCGCGCTGTGGATCCGCACGCTGATGGCCGAGCTCACCCGGATCCTCAACCACCTGATGTTCCTGGGGTCCTACCCGATCGAGCTGGGCGCCATCACGCCGATGTTCTACGCGTTCCGCGAGCGCGAGGCCCTGCAGCGCGTGATGGAAGAGGTCTCCGGCGGGCGGCTGCACTTCATGTTCAACCGGGTCGGCGGCCTCAAGGAGGACCTACCGGCCGGCTGGAAGGATCGCTGCCGCGAGGTCATCCATGCCGTACGCGGTCGCATGTCGCGAGATCGACAACCTGCTGCACACCAACGAGATCTTCCTCGAGCGCACCGTCGGCGTCGGCGTGCTGTCGCCGGCCGCCGTACTCGACTACGGCGTCACCGGTCCGATCGCGCGCGCCTCGGGCGTCGACTTCGACCTGCGCCGCGACGAGCCGTACCTCAAGTACAGCGAGGTGGCCTTCGACGTCGTCACCCGTGACGCGGGCGACTGCTTCGCGCGGTTCGAGGTCCTGCTCGAGCAGGTCTACCAGTCGTTGAACATCGCCGAGCAGTGCCTCGACCGGATCCCCGGCGGACCGGTCAACGTGAAGCTGCCGAAGGTCGTGAAGGCGCCCGAGGGCCACACCTACGCCTGGACCGAGAACCCGCTCGGCATCAACGGCTACTACCTGGTCTCGCGCGGTGAGAAGACGCCGTGGCGGATGAAGCTGCGCTCGGCGTCGTTCAACAACATCCACGCGCTCTCGCACCTGCTGCCCGGCACGCTGCTGCCGGACCTGGTCGCGATCATGGGCTCGATGTTCTTCGTCGTCGGCGACGTCGACAAGTAGCGCGCTCCACCCCTGCCGAACTTTGCGGCAAGCTGAGCCTGGGACCGGCCGAATCGCCTCAAAGTTCGGTGATGGGGACGGGTACGCCGAGCTTCGCCGCACGTGACCTGAGGAACGCATCCACCTCGTCGACGGCGCCCTCGACGTCTGCGTCGACCTCCGCCGCAGTGATGGGCAGCAGGACGATGCCGAACTCGGTCAGCACCCGGCGAGCGCGACGGGCGTCGTAGGCCGCCTGGATCGGATCGAGATGCGCCCCGCCGTTGACCTCGAGGGCAGCGAGCAGGTGCTCCCAGAAGAAGTCCAGCCAGTAGGTCAGTCCCGCAGCCGTGACGAGGTTGAATCCACGCCGGTAGCCGCCGATCCCGCGGGCGACCATCCGCTGGTGGATCCGCCGCTCCTGCCGTGAGTGCGCCTGATCGCCAGCGACCAGCAGTGCCGCGCGGAGTGCCGCTGACCCGTGACGACCTCGTCCCATCGCCGAGAGAAGTCGCCGCGGCGTGGTGTGGCGGAGTCGCAGCTCATCCTGCAGAAGGGTGATCGCCTTCTGTGCGGAGACCTCCCGGGCGGTGTGCCTGAGGGCCACCTCCAAAGAGGCGACCGGCAGACCGCGGATCTGCCGCTGTCCCACGAGGTCGGGCAGGCCCGCGCGGATGATCTCGACCCCCGGGACCTCGAGCGGGTCTCGCTGCTTCGGCACGAGCACCTTGACGACTTGCGGTGCGCGAGGCGGGTGGGGCACGTCGTACAGGCGGACGGCCGCGGCGCCGGTGAAGCACATCGGATCGGCGACCTCCGCTCGCACCACGTGGAGGCGCTGCTCCCAGGTGGACGGAGTCGTGGCAGAGACCAGCGCTCGGCGTCCGAGCTCCTTCAGCTCTCCTGCGCCGAGGCGCCGTCGTCGAAGGTCACGCCCGATCTCGTCGCGGAGCAGCACGCCGCTGCGCAGCCGCGCCTCGGCAGCGATCGCCTCATCCATCCCGACACAGTCGCCGCCCGGAGCACGGCGGACGGTCGGCGTACGCCAGATTGTGGATGCGCCTCGCCCCCACCCGTCCGAACTTTGCGGCAACCTGAGCCTGGAACCGGCCGAATCGCCTCAAAGTTCGGTCAGGGTTCGGGGGCGGGCTCGGGGACGGTGGGTACTCGGCAGGACTTCTCGAGGCGGAGCGCGGCGACGGTCAGCAGGATCGAGACGGCGACCGATACGACGGCCACGAACGCGTCCGGGTGGGTCTGCCGCAGCTCCCAGTGGGCGAGCAGGTAGAGGATCGTGCCGCCCCACGCGCCGACGCCGAGCGCGCCGAGCAGCGACGACGCCTTCGCGAGCGCGGCGATTCGCGCGACCGCCATCGGGACGATCGGCTTGGTGCGCGGCTTTCCGGCGAGGCGCGCGCGGATCGACTGGGCGAGGAACAGCTCGGTCATCGCCAGCAGGAATGTGGTGACGGCGTACGTCGGCGGCAGCGGCGGGAGGTTGCCGTAGAACCAGCGCACCAGCAGCCAGGCGACCGCGGCCGCGATGAGCGCTGCGGCGGCGAGGTCGCGGACCCGCGTCGGCCTCATCGCGGACGGCCGATCAGCTGTGGACAGGTCACAAGATCATCCGGTGGGAGGGGTGAGTCGCTGTGGACAGGTCACAAGATCATCGGTTGGGGTGGGGGTTGGGGTGGTTGGGGAGGTGAGGGTGGCGAGTCGGTCGCTCACCGGGAGGCCGGAGAGAAACGCGGTCGGGTCGACGTCGAGCCAGGGGCGCAGGACGAAGGCCCGCTCGGCCGCGCGCGGGTGCGGCAGGGTCAGCGCCGGGTCGTCGGACACCACGTCGCCGAAGACCACGATGTCGATGTCGAGGGTGCGCGGCCCCCAGCGCTCGTCCCGGATGCGCCCGGCCTGGTCCTCGAGGTAGTGACACACCTCCAGCAGCTCGTCGGCGTGCAGCTCGGTGTCGAGCAGCACCACCGCGTTGAGGTAGTCCGGCTGCTCCGGACCTCCGACCGGCACGGTCGAGTAGACCGGCGACACCGCGGCGACGTCACCCGCGGACGCCAGCTCGTCGACCGCCTGCTGCAGGTGCGCGAGCCGGTCGCCGAGGTTCGACCCGAGAGACAGCACCGCTCGGCTCACCGGCGACGCCGGCGTACGACGTTCACGGACACGTCGTCCAGCGCGACCGACACCGGCGCCGACGGCTTGTGCACGGTGATCTCCGCGCCCTCGACGAGCGGGTGCGCGAGGCAGGCGTCGGCCAGCCGCTTGGCGAGCGTCTCGATCAGGTTGACCGGCTCCCCCGCGACTATCGCCGCGAGCCGCTCCGACAGCGCGGCGTAGTCGACGGTGTCGTCGAGCGCGTCGCTCACTCCGGCCTGCCGCAGGTCGACCGTCAACGTGACGTCGATGACGAAGTCCTGCCCGTCGCGGCGCTCCGACTCCAGCACGCCGTGGAAGCCGCGCACGCGCAGCCCGCGCAGGGTGATGTGGTCACTCATCAGCGGTCTCCTCGGCCACCTGGCGCAGCACCGGCGAGCCGTGGTGCAGCGTCATCCGCCACTGCGTGCCGACCCGACGGTAGACGTTGGTCGACAGCACCTTCGCGTCGCCGCCCGGCTCCCCCGGCGCGGTGAGGATGTTCTCGGCGCAGCGCACGACGGCGAGGTCGCCGCTCACCGTGATGTCGACGTCGCTGAGGAAGAACTGGATGTACGGCGTGTTGGCGAAGATGACCGCCCACGAGCGCATGACCCGGCTGAAGCCGCGCAGCGCGTCCCAGCCGGGGTGCACGCAGCAGACGTCGTCCTCGTCGTGCCAGACGTCGCGCATCCGGTCGAGGTCGGCCGACTCGAAGGCGGCGTAGAACTCGTCGTTCGCCGCCTCGACCGCGACCACGGCCTCGCTCATCGCTGCGCCCTCGCCAGGATCGCTGCGACGGTGCGCACCGCGTCGGCCGCGGGTCGCGCCTCGTGGACGCGCACCGCCCACGCGCCGGCCAGCGCCGCGACCGCTGTCACGGCCTGCGTCGCGTCCTCACGGTCGTCGACGTCGCGCCCGCCGAGCAGCTCGCCGAGGAACGACTTGCGCGACGCGCCGACCAGCAGCGGTCGCCCCAGGTCGAGCAGGTCGGCGAGGTTGGCGAGCAGCGTCAGGTTGTGCGTCGCGTCCTTGGCGAAGCCGAGCCCGGGGTCGAGCACCATCTTCGAGACGTCGACGCCCGCCGCGGCCACCGCGTCCACGCGCTCGCGCAGCTCGCGTGCGACGTCGGCCACGACGTCGTCGTACGTCGCGTGCTCGCGCATGACGTCGGAGTGCGCCCGCCAGTGCATCACGACGTAGGGCAGGTCAGCGGCGGCCACGACCTTCACCAGGTCCGGGTCGGCGAGCCCGCCGGACACGTCGTTGACGATCGCCGCGCCGGCCGCGATCGCCGCCTCGGCGACCGCCGCGCGCGTGGTGTCGACCGACACGACGACGCCCGCTTCGGCGAGCGCGGCGACGACCGGCACGACGCGGGCCAGCTCGGCCTCGGCGTCGACGCGCGCAGCGCCCGGACGTGTCGACTCGCCGCCGACGTCGACGATGTCCGCGCCGTCGGACACGAGCGCCAGTCCGCGCTGCACGGCCGAGGTGGTGGTGGCGTAGACGCCGCCGTCGGAGAACGAGTCCGGCGTCACGTTGACGACGCCCATGACGAGGCAGCGGCCCAGCGACGGCGCGGTGACACCGGGTACGGCGGGAGCCGACACGCGCTAACCCCGGCCGATGATGAGGCTCATCGCCTCGCTGCGGGTCGACTCGCTGTCGCGCATCAGGCCGCGGACGGCAGAGGTGATCGTGCGCGCACCCCGCTTGCGGACACCGCGCATCGACATGCACAGGTGCTCGGCCTCGACCACGACGATGACGCCGCGCGGCTTGAGCTCCTCCTCCAGCGCGTCGGCGACCTGCGTCGTGAGCCGCTCCTGCACCTGCGGTCGCCGGGCGTAGAGGTCGACCAGGCGGGCCAGCTTGGACAGCCCGGTGATCTGACCCTGCGCGTTGGGGATGTAGCCGACGTGCGCGACGCCGATCCACGGCACCAGGTGGTGCTCGCACACCGAGAACAGCTCGATGTCCTTGACCAGCACCAGCTCGTCGTGGCCCTCGTCGAACACCGACGTGAGCACCTCGCGCGGCTCGCGGCCGAGCCCGGCGAAGATCTCCTTGTACGACCGCGCGACGCGCGCGGGAGTGTCCCGAAGGCCCTCGCGATCCGGGTCCTCGCCGACCGCGATCAGCAGCTCGCGGACCGCGGCCTCGGCGCGCGCGGCGTCGAAGCCAGGCGGCCCGGGCCGGTCGGTCACCGCCCCGTCGTACGCCGCGCGCGTGTGCCCTTCTCCGGTACGGCGCCGGTGCGGCGGACCGCGCGAGCCGGCGCGGCCTTGCGCGGGGACGCCGAGCCGTTGGACGGCGCGACCTTGCGCGAGCGGGCGCCGCTCGCCGGGCTGGAGTCGATCAGCGCGCGCTCGGCCGGCGTGAGCACCGGTGGGCGGTCAGACGGCTTGCGCTTGCCGCCGTTGCCCATCCACGTGCCGCGGCTGGGACGCTTGCGGACGGGGGCGAAGAGCTCGATCACCTCGTCCTTGTTCAGCGTCTCCTTCTCCATCAGCTGCAGCACCATGTCGTCGAGCACGTCGCGGTAGGTGACCAGGACCTCCCACGCCTCGTCGTGCGCCTCGTCGATCAGCTTGCGCACCTCGGCGTCGATCATCGCCGCGACTTCCTCGGAGTAGTCGCGCTGGTGGCCCATGTCACGGCCGAGGAAGACCTCGCCGTTGTTCTGGCCGAACTTCAGCGCGCCGAGCTTGTCGCTCATGCCGTACTCGGTGACCATCGCGCGGCAGATCGACGTCGCCTTCTCGATGTCGTTGCTCGCGCCCGTGGTCGGCTCGTGGAAGACGAGCTCCTCCGCCGTGCGGCCGCCGAGCAGCATCGCCAGCTGGTCGATCATCTCCGAGCGGGTGACGAGGAACTTGTCCTCGACCGGCAGCGTCATCGTGTAGCCGAGCGCACGACCGCGGGGCAGGATCGTCACCTTGTGCACGGGATCGCTGTTGGGCAGCGCGTGACCCACGAGGGCGTGTCCGGCCTCGTGGTAAGCGATCATCTTGCGTTCCTTGTCGCTCATCACCCGGCTCTTGCGCTCGGGCCCGGCCATCACCCGGTCGATGCTCTCCTCGAGGATCTCGTTGGTGATCTCCTTCTTGTCCATGCGGGCAGTGAGGAGAGCGGCCTCGTTGATGGTGTTGGCGAGGTCGGCGCCGGTGAACCCAGGGGTACGCCGGGCGATGATGTCGAGGTCGACGTTCTTGGCCAGCGGCTTGCCCTTGGCGTGCACCTTGAGGATGCCGCGACGGCCCTGCAGGTCGGGGCGGTCGACGACGATCTGCCGGTCGAAGCGGCCCGGGCGCAGCAGCGCGGGGTCGAGGATGTCCGGCCGGTTGGTCGCGGCGATCAGGATCACGCCGCCCTTGACGTCGAAGCCGTCCATCTCGACCAGCAGCTGGTTGAGGGTCTGCTCGCGCTCGTCGTGACCGCCGCCGAGACCCGCGCCTCGGTGACGCCCGACGGCGTCGATCTCGTCGACGAAGATGATGGCCGGCGCGTTGGCCTTGGCCTGCTCGAACAGGTCGCGCACACGCGAGGCGCCGACGCCGACGAACATCTCGACGAAGTCCGAGCCGGAGATCGAGTAGAACGGGACGCCCGCCTCGCCCGCGACCGCGCGAGCCAGCAGCGTCTTGCCGGTGCCGGGCGGGCCGTAGAGCAGGACGCCCTTCGGGATCTTCGCGCCGAGCGCCTGGAACTTGGCCGGGTTCTCCAGGAAGTCCTTGATCTCCTGGAGCTCCTCGATCGCCTCGTCCACGCCGGCGACGTCGGCGAACGTCGTCTTCGGGGTGTCCTTGGTGACCAGCTTCGCCTTCGACTTGCCGAAGTTCATGACCCGCGAGCCGCCGCCCTGCATCTGGTTCATGAAGAAGAACAGCAGGAACACGATGATCGCGATCGGCAGCAGGCTGAACAGCAGGCTGATGAGGACGTTCTCCTTGCTGACCTCGACGCCGCTGCTGTCCGCGCCGGACTCCTTGATGGCCTGCTGGAGGTCGTCCGCCTGCTCGAACGCGAAGCTCGCGCGCCACTTCACGCCCGACTTGGTCTCGATCTCGACGCGCTGCTCCTTGTCGTAGACCTTGCCCTTCTTCACGTCATGCGCCGCGATCTTGTCCTGGATGAAGGACAGCGGCTTGCTCTTCGCGCTCGGGGGCCGCGCGAAGCTGATGAAGACGAGCACGAGCAGCAGCGTGACCACGATGAACGGGAAGGGTCCGCGCGCGTAGCGTCTGAAGTTCACTCTCTACCGGAGCCCCGAGGTGCGGGGCTCCTTCCTCCTGCCGCGTGATGTGACCCCGACTTGGCCGTTCGCGCGAGCGAGTGCGGCGGATTCATCGGTCGTCGAGAACGGGTTTGCGAAGGTCCCACGGTAACACCGGGCGGAGAGGCTCAGCGAGGGGACCCGGAGGCTCCGTTGAGGTGCAAGGTGGCGAGGTACGGGAGGTTGCGGTAGCGCTCCTTGTAGTCGAGGCCGTAGCCGACGACGAAGACCGTGGGCAGGTCGAACCCGACGTACCGCACCTTGACCTCGACCTCGGCGGCCTCCGGCTTGCGCAGCAGGGCGCAGACCTCCAGCGAGGCGGGCTGGCGGGTCTTGAGGTTGCGGAGCAGCCAGTTGAGGGTCCGGCCGGAGTCGATGACGTCCTCGACCACCAGGACGTGCTTGCCGCCGATGTCGGTGTCGAGGTCCTTGAGGATCCGCACGACCCCGCTCGTCGACGTGCCGCTGCCGTACGACGACACCGCCATGAAGTCGACGCTGGTCGGAGTCCTCAGCGCGCGGGCGAGGTCGCCCATGATGACGAACGCACCCTTGAGGACGCCGACGAGCAGCAGCTCCCGGCCCTGGTAGTCGGCATCGATCGTCGCGGCGAGCTCGGCGACCTTGGCCTTGATCTGCTCCTCGGAGACGAGCACCTCGCCGAGGTCGCTGTCCTGGTGTGGGACGGGCACGTCGCGAGCCTCCATGCAGTGCGTCAGGGTGCCTCGACGACGAGCCTGTCACAGCGGCGTACGGCGACCAAACCTCCGGGCAGCGACAGGGGGCCCTGGCCGTGCCAGTCCAGGACCAGCGCCTCGACGGCGCGGACGTGCGACAGCGCGACATCGGTCGGCGGCGCACCGGCCCGGGTGATCGCGGTGCGGATCACCCGAGTGCGCAGCGCGTCCGGCAGCTCGGCCAGGACCCGCGTCGACAGCCCCTCCGGGTCGGGCGTCTCCTCGTCGAACGTGCAGCGCAGCCAGGCGTCCGCGGCGAGCGCGTCGAGCAGCTCGGCGTCAGCGCGCAGCAGCTCGGCGGTGCGGGCGAGCGCGGCCGCGACGCCGGGGCCGAGCTCCGCCTCGAGCACCGGCAGGACGCGATGGCGGACCCGGCTGCGCGTGTACGCCGGGTCGTCGTTGCTGGGATCCGCCCACGGCTCGAGACCCTGCGCCCGGCAGGCCTCCACCAGCGTCGCGTGGGTGAGGTGCAGCAGCGGTCGCTGGTAGCGCTCGCGCAGCGGCGGGATGCCGGCGAGCGACCGCGCACCGGAGCCACGGGCCAGGCCGAGGAGGACCTGCTCGGCCTGGTCGTCGAGCGTGTGCGCGAGGTAGACCCGGTCGGCGCCGGAGTCCTTGGCGGCCTCGTCGAGGGCGGCGTACCGGGCGCGTCGGGCCGCGCCCTCCGGCCCGTCCGCAGCAGTCCCGACGGCGACCCGGCGCACCAGGACCGAGGAGATGCCGAGCGCGGTCGCCTGCTCCCGCACCCGCTCGGCCTGCTCGGCCGAGCCCGGCTGCAGCCCGTGGTCGACGTGGACGACCTCGACCAGCCGGTCGCGCCGCGGCGCCTCGAACGCGAGCGCCGCCATCAGCGCCAGCGAGTCGGCGCCGCCGGAGACCGCGGCCTGCACGAGCGCGCCGGGGCGGGCATCCCGGAGCGCGGCGCGGACCGCGACGCGGACCGCGGCGACGGCCGGGTGCGGCTCAACCACCGTCGGCGACCGCCGGCAGCTCGTCCGGCAGCTGGACCGGCAGCGGAGTCGCCCCGAGCACGCGTCGTACCCATGCGTCGGGGTCGTTGATCTCGGCCGGGAGCGGCAGCGTCTCGGGCGAGGCCCAGACCTGGTTGAACCGGGCCATGCCCTCGGCATCCACCACATGCCGCACGAATGCAGCGCCCTCGGCGTACTGGCGCATCTTCAGGTCGAGACCGAGCAGCGAGCGGATCATCCGGTCGATCGGACCAGAACCCTTTCGCCGCTCGTCGAACTTCCGGCGGATCTCGGCGACGCTCGGCACCACGGACGGCCCGATCTCGTCCATGACGACGTCGGCGTGCCCTTCGAGCAGGCTCATCAGCGCCTGCATCCGGGCCAGCACAGCGCGCTGCGCGGGACTCTGGATCGCCTCGATGAAGCTGACGCTCTCGCCGTCGGACCCGCCGCGGATCGCGCCGACCGCCCCGCGCAGCCGGGCCATCAGCTGGGCCGGGTCGAGGTCGCTCGCGTCGATGAACTCCTGCACCTGCTCGGTGAAGTAGTCGCGCAGCCAGGGAACCGCGGTGAACTGCGTGCGGTGCGTCACCTCGTGCAACGTCACCCACATCCGGAAGTCGCTCGGGTCGACGCCGAGGCGGCGCTCCGTCTCGACGATGTTGGGGGCGACCAGCGTCAGGCGCCCCGCGCCGCCGGCGGGCACGAACAGCTCGAACTGACCGAGGACGCGGGAGGCGACGTAGGCCATCAGCGTGCCGACCTGCACGCCGGTGATGCGCGATCCGACGGCGGTGACGAGCCCCGACGCCGCGCGGTCACCGCGCTTCGCGGCGATCTTGTCGACCAGCGGCCCGAGCAGGATCTGGAAGCCGTCGACGTTGGCCTGCACCCAGCCGACCCGGTCGACGACCGCGACGGGTACGTCGACGTCGGGCGGCGTGAGCCCGGTCAGCTCGGCGACGTGCCGCTCGGCCGCCGGGACGATCCGGCGCAGCTCCTCGCCGACCTCGCGCGCCTCGAGTGCGGTGACTGCGGGGCCGGGACGCACCAGCCGGCGCGCGGTGGCGGCGGCGATGTCCCAGTCGATCATCTGCGGTGCGGCCATGCGGTGGGCTCCTTCAGCGGTCCGGGGCGTCGTCCGTCCGAAACCCCCGCCGAACGAGCGTGGCTACTTCGAGCCGCCCCGCTTGGCGTTCGCCTTGAAGTCCCGAGCCTTCACGACATACCCCACGAGCGTGAGGAGAAGCAGGAGGACGGCACCCGCTGCGAGCGCCAGCATCAGCTTGTATGTCCAGTTGTCGGCGGGCGCCAGCTCTTCCCGGGTCGGCGGGATGTCGACGACCTGCGCGAGCGCGGCCTGCGGCGAGAGGACGCCGGCGAGCACCAGAGCGGTCAGCAGGCCCGTGAGGGCGCGAAGACGTGTACGCATGCGCCGAATACTAGCCACCGTCAAGCGGTGCAGCCGCAGCGGGCGAGGGCAGCCGCGGCGGCGTCGAGCACCTCGGCGCCGAAGGTCGCCAGCCGGTTGGGCAGCCGGTCGGCGGAGAACGCGAACACCAGCTGGCGACCGCTCGCCGTCTGGACGACGCCGGCCAGGGTGCTGACGTTGTTGAGCGAGCCGGTCTTGGCCCGGACCCAGCCCGCGCCGGCGGTGGCGGTGCCTTCGTCGTACCGCTCCTCGAGGGTGCCGCCGAAGCCGGCGACGGGCAGGCCGCTGACCAGCGGTCGCAGCGTCGGCCGCTTCGGGTCGAGCGCCACCGCGAGCACGCGCGCCAGGCCGGCTGTCGTCATCCGGTCGCGCGGGGAGAGGCCGGACCCGTCGACCAGCCCCCCGGCGTCGCCCGCGACGCCGAGCTCGCCGAGGGCATCGCCGATCGTCAGCGCGCCGCCGGCGAAGCTGGCCGGCCGACCGCGCTCCTTCGCGATCAGGTGGGCGAACATCTCCGCGAGGTTGTTGTCGCTGACCGCGAGCATCCGCTCGACCAGGGCGGAGACCGTCGGCGACGACACCGACCCGATCGGCTCGGCGCTGGCCGGCGCCGGAGCGCGCGTGACGGCGTCTGGGAGGGTGACGCCCTGCTTGCGCAGCAGGTCGCGCAGCACTCGTCCCGCCGCGAGGTCGGGGTCGCGGAAGCGATCCGACTCGCCGAGCTCGACCCGGCCGCTGTCGACCATCAGCGCGGTCACCGGCGCGACCGAGCCCTCGGTCAGGTAGTTGGGCTTCCACCCGGGACCGGTGCGCGGTCCGGTGAACAACGTCGAGTCGACGACCACGCCGCCGGTGATGGAGGTGATGCCCTTCGCGCGAACCGCCAGCGCGAGGTCGGCGACCTGCGCCAGCTCGGGATAGCCGACTCGCCGCGCGCCGGCCGGCGACGCCAGTGTCGGGTCGCCGCCGCCGACGAGGACCAGGCGACCGGTCAGCACGCTTCCCGAGACCACCCCGTCCGGTACGACGGTCGTCACGATGCGCCGGTCGGGGCCGAGGACGTGCAGCGCAGCGAGGGCAGTGACGACCTTCGCGGTCGACGCCGGAGTCACCGGCAGTGCGCTGTTGCGCGAGTAGAGGACCTGGCCGCTCACCGCGTCGGTGACGACCGCGCTGACCCGCGGGCCGAGCGTGGGGTCAGCGAACGCGACGTCGAGCGCGGTCGCGACCCCGGCCCGGGTGGGCAGCGCGGCATCCGGCGACAGCGGCCGGCCGAACGTCGGCAGCGGCGCGGGGCTGCGGCGCGGGTCGTCCGGCGCGAGCAGCGCTGGGGAGGCGGAGATCAGGGGCGGCCGAGCATCGTCGGAGTCCGCGAGCAGTCCGCCTCGGCGTACCTGGTACGCCGCGCCGCCCGCCACGACGGCCGTCGTCAGCGCGAGCGCGATCCACAGGTGGGTGCTGCGCCTGCGGAACACCTGCGACGTCCTCTCCTCGGTCGACCCGGCCCATGCCCGCGACAGACACGGCACACTCCACTCTATGAACTTCGACGTGACGATCGAGATCCCGAAAGGGACCCGCAACAAGTACGAGATGGATCACGAGACCGGACGCATCCGGCTGGACCGGATGCTGTTCACCGCGACCCGCTATCCGGCGGACTACGGCTTCGTCGACGGGACGCTGGGCGAGGACGGCGACCCGCTCGACGTGCTGGTGCTGCTCGACGAGCCGACCTTCCCCGGCTGCCTGATCCACTGCCGGGCGCTGGGCATGTTCCGGATGACCGACGAGAAGGGCGGCGACGACAAGGTGCTCGCCGTGCCGTTGGACGACCCGCGCATCGTCGCGACCGAGCTCGACGACGTGCCGCCGCACCTGCTGCTGGAGATCCAGCACTTCTTCGAGACCTACAAGGACCTCGAGCCGGGCAAGTCGGTCGAAGGCGCGACGTGGGTCGGCCGGGCGGAGGCGGAGGCGGAGATCGAGGCGTCGCGCGTGCGGCTCACCCAAGCCGGCGGGCTGCACTAGCCCGGCGACGGCGTACGACGAGCAGCGACGCCGGGACGCCGAGGACCAGCGCGAGCGCGGCGACGGCCGGCCAGGTCGAGCGCGATCCCTCGTCGGACCCGATCGGATTCGCGGAGAAGCGACCCGGCGCGGACGGCGACGGCGCCGGCCCGATCACCGCGCCGCTGGAGGAGGACGACGGCGGCGGCGCGGTCGCGACGGATGACGCGGTTGGTCCCGTCGTGACGGTCGGTGTCGCGGACGCCGACGCGCTGCGGCTCATCGACGGCGTGGCCTGGGCCGACCCGGCGTGCGTCGGCGGGGGACTCGACGGCCGGCTGGTCGACGAGGAGCCGACGACGCGCAGGTACGGCGCCGCGAACTCGTCGTCCGGGTCGCCTGCCCAGTAGACGCCGGAGCCGTCGCTGTAGGTCTGCGTGACCGGGAAGCGGTAGTCGCCCGGCGCCGCGGTGATCGCGAGGCGGACCGGGAACCGGTCGACGCCGCCGCCGACGCGGAGCCCCCGCTCGAAGACGACCGGTCCGTCACCGCCGCCGGTGTCGCACGCCCAGCCGTCGGGCGCGGTGCACGACTCGGCGCGGAAGCCGGCGGCGAGCTGCAGGTCGACCCGGGAGTTCTCGACGAACGCACCGCTGGACTCCGCCGGGACGTAGAGCTCGAGGTCCGTCGAGCCTCGGCGTACCGAGTCCGGGCTCCAGGTGGGGTGCGCGGACGCGACCGTCATGAGCAGGATCAGCCAGCCGGCGGTCGCCGTGACCAGCCGTCGGGATCGGTGGATCGCTGGCCTCGCAATCAACCGGGACTGATGTGCGCGATGGAGCCGCCTGTCGGAATCGAACCGACGACCTTCTCATTACGAGTGAGACGCTCTGCCGACTGAGCTAAGGCGGCGCGCCGCCCTGGGCGAGCAGGACAACGACCGGGGAAGTGTACCGGGCTTTGGGCTACTCCCCGGACGTGGTCGGCGCGGCACCGGAGCCGACCGACCCGTCGCCGTACGCCGTGTCGAACTCGCTGCGTGACCCGCAGACGGACGCGACCGAGCAGGCGCACCGCCGACCGGTCTCGGTGACGCGGACCACCACCGACTCGGCCGGGACGTTGTGACCGACGACGACGCCCGGCCCTTCCGGCGACTCGACCGTCGTGCCGAGCTTGGGCGCTTCGGCCTTGAACTCCTGGTAGAGCGGGTGCTCGTACTTCAGGCAGCACATCAGCCGGCCGCAGGCTCCGGAGATCTTCAGCGGGTTGAGCGGCAGGTCCTGGTCCTTGGCCATCCGGATGGAGACCGGCTCGAAGTCCTTGAGGAACGTCGCGCAGCACAGATCCCGTCCGCACGGGCCGATGCCGCCCTGCACCCGCGCCTCGTCGCGCGCAGACAGCTGGCGCAGCTCGACCCGCGCGCCGAGGGTGCGGGCCAGGTCGCGGACGAGGGCGCGGAAGTCGACGCGGTGCTCGGCGGAGAAGTAGACGGTGAACCGGTTGTCGCTGCTCACGTAGTCGACGCCGACGATCTTCATCGGCAGGTCGTGCTCCTTGACCAGCCGCTTGGTCGCGACCCGAGCCTGCGCGCGACGGCCGCGGTTGCGCTCGTCGCGGTCGAGGTCGGCCTGCGTCGCGATGCCCGCGACCACCGGCAGGCCGCCGATGTCGTCGGCGACGTACTGCGGCGCCCAGACGCACTCGGCGATCTCCGGCCCGTCGTCGGTGGGGACCAGCACCTTGTCCCCGACGGTCGGCGCGTGCGCGCCGGGGTCGAGGTAGTACAGCCGGCCGTACCGCTCGAACGAGACGGCACAGATCATCCCCATGCCGCGATGCTAGTGCGCCCCCGCCAGCCCGCCGGTTCTGTTTCCGTCCCCGAGCACGCCGCCCTCGCTGCGGCGCGCACAGAACCGAGGGGGTACGGCGGACGGGTCAGGCGCTGCGGAGCGCGAGGGCCATGCGCTCGACGGCGAGCAGGTCGTCGACGTTGGTGTCGGTGAGCGCGGTGCGGCACTCGAGGATCGCCTCGACCCGGCGCAGGTTCTGCTCCGGCGTCGACGTCGCGGCGGCAGCGCGGATCACGTCTGCCTGGTCGGCGTGCACCAGCTGCGTGCCGCCGAGGCCGGTGACCGCAACGTCGCGGTACCAGGCGGCCAGGTCGACCAGCGCGCGGTCGAGTGCGTCACGGCGCGACCGCTTGGTCTGGTTCTTGATCCGGCTCTCGACCTCCTTGCGCAGCCCGGCCGACCCGCGCACCTTGCCGACCGCCTCGAGCAGCGCATCGGCCTCGGCGACCGCATCCTTCGTCCGGTCGTTGGCCTCCGCGACCGCGGAGCTGACCAGCTCGGCCGACGCGGTCAGGCAGTCGCCGACACTGGCCAGCCGGTCGGCGAGCGCCAGGGCACGGGCGCGCTGGTCGCGCGACTCCTCGTCGGTGGCGAGTGCACGGGCTCGGCCGATGTGACCCTGCGCCGCCCCGGCCGCCCAGCGCGCCTGCTGCTCGGGAATGCCTTCGGCGGTGAGCACTGCGGTGATCGCGTCGGAGCTCGGCAGGCCGAGGGTCACCGACCGGCAGCGGCTGCGGATGGTCGGCAGGACGTCCTCGACGCTCGGCGCGCAGAGCATCAGGACCGCCTGCGCGGGTGGCTCTTCGAGCGTCTTGAGCAGCATGTTGGCGGCGGTGTCGTTGAGCCGGTCTGCGTCCTCGACGATGACGATCGTCCACGGCGACGACTGCGGCTTGCGGAACATCCGGCCGATCAGCAGCTCGGCGTCCTCCTTCTTGATCTGCACGCCCTCGGGCCGCAGCTGCGTGACGTCCGGCGCGGACCCGGCCGCGACCTGGTGGCAGCTCGCGCACTCGCCGCAGCCCTGGTCGGCGCACTGCAGCGCGGCGGCGAACGCCCGCGCCGCGATGGAGCGGCCGGAGCCGGGTGGGCCCGTGAAGAGCCAGGCGTGCGTCATGCCCTCGCCGGTCGCGGCGGCGCGCAGCCGCGCGACGGCCGGTGCCTGTCCCACGAGCCGATCGAAGACGCTCATCGCGTGGCGACCTCGACGTCGTCGCCCGGTACGTCGGCCGCCAGCTCGGCCGACGGGGACGCCGCGGCGATCTCCGGTCCGAGGCGCTCCCACACCGCCTCGACGGTCGCCTTGTGCACGGTGTCCGGGTCCTGCGTCGCGTCGACCACGGCGTAACGGCTCGGGCTCGACCCGGCCAACGACAGGAACGCCTCGTCGCACCCGCTCGTGGAACTCCAGCGGCTCGCGCTCCATCCGGTCGGCCGTTCCGCGCAGCCGGGAGAGGCCGACCTCGGGGGTGACGTCGAGCACGACGGTGAGGTCGGGCACCAGGCTCCCGGTCGCCCACGCGGAGAGCTGCGCGATCTCCTCCGACGACAGCGCGCGACCGCCGCCCTGGTAGGCGAGCGAGGAGTCGATGTAGCGGTCGGTGACGACGACCGCGCCGCGCTCGAGCGCCGGGCGCACGACCGTCGGCGACGTGCTGCGCGCGGTCGGCGGCGTAGAGCAGCGCCTCGGCCCGCGGCGTGAGACCGCGTGGTGCGCGGGTCGAGCAGCAGCGCTCGGATCTGCTTGCCGAGCGGTGTCGCGCCGGGCTCGAACGTCGTCACGACCTCGTAGCCGTCCTCGCGCAGCCGCTCGGCGAGCTGCGCCACCTGCGTCGACTTGCCGGCGCCCTCGCCGCCCTCGAACGACGATGAAGACGCCGTTGCGCGTCTCGGTCTGCGAGCCCGGTGCGGCGGCGGAACGCGTCGGCAGGTCGCTGCCGGAGCGGCCGCGGTGCCGTCGTCCATCTGCCGGTAGGCGAAGACGCCGACCAGCATGGCGACCAGGCCGCCGACGAAGAGCACCATCGTCGACGCCGTCGAGCCGGATGCTGCACGCGAGCCGACCGCCGATGCGGTGGTCGCCGATCAGCGCCGGCGAGCGCCGGGCGCGACGGCCGAGCGACAGCAGCAGGTCGATGCGCACCAGCGACTGCACGACGGCGAAGGTGCGGCCGCGCACCTCGTCCTCGACCTCGCCGCCGAGCAGGGTGTAGCCGGTGACCCACGCGAGGCCGGCGAACATCCCGACGGCGACGGTCGCGACGAGCGCCGAGGACAGGTTGGGCAGCGAGCGCCATCAGCGACGAGCGACGCGCCGGCCGCGCAGATGGCCAGGCCGAACTTGCGTCGCCGCGAGATCGCCGCGCAGCAGCCGCGGGCCGAGGCCCATGCCGAGCGCGAGGCCGACGAAGACCGCGCCGAAGAGCATGCCGTACGCCGCGTCGCCGCCGCCCAGGATCTGCGCGAAGAGGTGGCCGAGGCCGACGACCGCGCCGGCCGGCCGCGAACGCGCCGAGGATGCCGACGACGAGGCCGCGCACCAGCGGCGTGCTGCGCGACGAACTGCCGCCCTCCCGCGAGGTCGTCGAGGAAGCTCGGCGCGCGCTGGGCATGCGTCGTGCGCTGCGCGCCGCGGATCTCCTTGAGCCGCCAGACCGTGAACGCGGAGAAGAGGAACGTCGCGGCGTCGAAGTAGAACGCGAGGTCGGTCGGGTTGGACTTGAAGAACGGGAACGCAGCGCCAGCGCGCGGCTCAGCACCGCGAGACCGGCGAACACCGCGGCTGCGACCGGCGCGGTGCCGTAGGTCGAGATCAGACTGAGCTGGTTGGCCGACTCCAGCCGTGCCGGCGGCAGCAGGTTGGGGACCGACGCCTCCTTGGCGGGGATCCAGAACAGGCTGAACGACCTCGATCAGGAACGACGCGGCGAGCAGGTAGCCAGACGTGCGTGCACGAACGGGATCGACAGCGAAGAGCGCCGAAGCGCAGCAGGTCGCAGGACACCATCAGCCGGCGGCGGTCGAAGCGGTCGGCGAACACACCGGCGACCGGGCCGAAGAGGAGCGCGGGCAGCAGCCGGAAGAAGAAGACGCCGCCGATGGCGAACGCCGTGCCGTCGACAGCCGCCGCCGGTGAGGTCGGCGGCGAGCGCGGTCGTGGCCAGCAGGCCGAGCCAGTCGCCGAAGCTGGACAGCCGACAGCGCGATCCAGAGCCGCCGGAACGCCGGGTAGCTCAGGACGTGGCGCACGCCCTCGGCGTCCGCACCGCCGGCGACCAGGTCAGGCAGCGCGGCCGTCTCCGGAGGCTTTGCCGTGGCGATGACGGGGCTCCCTGACGTGTCCGGCGCATGAGGGTGGGACGTAGCAGTGACACTGTAGCCGCGGGCCGTCGTCGGAGGATCAGGCCTTCTTGGCGGCCTTCTTGGCCGGCCTTCTTGGCCGCGGTGCTCTTCTTCGCGGCCGTCTTCTTCGCCGGCGCCTTGCGGGCGGTGCGCTTCTTCGGCGCCGGGCCGCGGGCCCGCCGGTCGGCGAGCAGCTCGGCCGCCCGCTCGATCGGTGATCGTCCTCGACGTCGTCGTCCTTGCGCAGCGACGCGTTGGTCTCGCCGTCGGTGACGTAGGGGCCGAAGCGGCCCTCCTTCACCACGATCGGCTCGCCGCTGACCGGGTCGGCGCCGAGCTCCTTGCAGCGGCGGAGCGGCGGCGGCCCGGCCGCGCAGCTTGGGCTGGGCGAAGAGCGCCAGCGCCTGGTCGAGGGTGACGGTGAGCAGCTCCTCCTCGGAGCCGAGCGTCCGCGAGTCCTTGCCCTTCTTGATGTACGGGCCGTAGCGGCCGTTCTGCGCGGTGATCTCGACGCCGTCCGCAGGGTCGACGCCGACGACCCGCGGCAGCGTGCAGCAGCCGCAGGGCGTCGTCGAGGGTGATCGTCGACGAGGTCCATGGTCTTGAACAGCGACGCCGTCGGGCGGCTTGTCTTGTCGACCCTCGGGCGGCACGGTCGTCACGTAGGGGC
Source organism: uncultured Actinomycetota bacterium (assembly GCA_963765815.1). GTDB lineage: Bacteria > Actinomycetota > Actinomycetes > BP-191 > BP-191 > DATLNF01. The sequence goes on from CAVXXT010000007.1 coordinate 441,512, forward strand.
CGTAGCGGCCGGCCTTCGCGAGGACCGGCAAGCCCGACGTCGGGGTCGGCGCCGAGCTCGCGGTCGCCGCTCGGCGCGTCGAGCAGCTCGGTGCGCCAGCTCGACGGTCAGCTCGTCCGGGGCGAGGTCCTCCGGCACCGATGCCTTGTCGCTCGCCGACCTGGATGTAGGGGCCGTAGCGACCGACGCGGACGACGACGTCGCGTCGCCGTCGACGGTCGCGCCGATCGGGATGCAGTTGACCTCGCGCGCGTCGATCTCGCCGAGGTGCTCGGACACCATGCTTCTTCAGGCCAGGCGCGTCGTTGGCCTCGTTCGCTGTGCCGAAGTAGAACGCGCGCGAGCCACGGCACCATCTCGGCGTCGCCGCCGGCGATGTCGTCGAGGTCGTCCTCCATCGACGCGGTGAAGCGGTAGTCGACGAGCTTGGGCGAAGTGCTGCTCGAGCAGGCCGATCACGGCGAACGCGGTGAAGGTCGGGACCAGCGCCGATGCCCTTCTTCCAGACGTAGCCGCGGTCCTGGATGGTGCCGATGATCGAGGCGTACGTCGACGGCCGGCCGACGCCCATCTCCTCGAGCGCCTTCACCAGCGAGGCCTCGGTGTAGCGCGCCGGCGGGCTGCGTCGTGTGCCCCTTGGGCTCGAGCCCGGCGAGCGGCGAGGGCGTCGCCCTCGCCGAGCGGCGGCAGGATGCACCTCTCGGTCGTCGAGCTCGGCGTCGGGGTCGTCGGCGCCCTCGACGTAGGCCCGCAGGAAGCCGGGGAAGGTGATGACTCTTGCCGCTCGCGGCGAACTCGGCGTCCTCGCCCGTCGGTCGACGTCGCGCCCGACGCGGACGCTGCACGCTCTGGCCGCGCGCGTCGGCCATCTGCGACGCGACGGTGCGCTTCCAGATCAGCTCGTAGAGGCGCAGCTCGTCGCCGCCGAGCTCGCGGCGCCAGCTGCTCCGGGGTGCGGAAGGCGTCGCCGGCGGGGCGGATCGCCTCGTGCGCCTCCTGCGCGTTCTTGACCTTCTTCTCGTAGCGCCGCGGCTGCGTCCGGCACGTAGTCGTCGCCGTACAGCTCGCGGGCCTGCGACCGCGCGGCGGCGAGCGCGGTCTCCGACAGCGTCGTCGAGTCGGTGCGCATGTAGGTGATGTAGCCGTTCTCGTACAGCCGCTGGGCGATCTGCATGGTCCGCTGCGACGGGAAGCGCAGCTTGCGGCCGGCCTCCTGCTGCAGGGTCGACGTCATGAACGGCGCGTACGGCGACCGCGTGTAGGGCTTCTCCTCGACCGACCGCACCGCGAAGTCGACGCCGGTCAGCCGCTCGGCGAGCGAGCGGGCCGGCTCTCGTCGAGCACGACCGCGCTCTCGCGGGTGAGCGAGCCGTCCTCGCCGAAGTCCTTGCCGGTCGCGAGCCGGCTGCCGTCGAGCGTCACCAGCGTCGCGCTGAACGTCGTGCTCATGCCGGTCGGTGCGGACGGGGCGTCGAGCGTCGCGTCGATGTCCCAGTAGCCGGCGGCGCGGAACCGCATGCGCGCCCGCTCGCGCTCGACGATCACGCGGGTCGCGACGCACTGCACCCGGCCGGCCGAGAGCTGCGGCATGACCTTCTTCCAGAGCACCGGCGACACCTCGTAGCCGTAGAGGCGGTCGAGGATGCGCCGGGTCTCCTGCGCGTCGACCAGCCGACGGTCGATCTCGCGGGGTTCTCCACGGCGTGCGCGATCGCGGTCGGGGTGATCTCGTGGAACACCATCCGCTTGACCGGCAGCCTCGGCGGGTTGAGCACCTCGAGCAGGTGCCAGGCGATCGCCTCGCCCTCGCGGTCCTCGTCGGTGGCGAGGTAGAGCTCGTCGCGTCCTTCAGCAGCGCCTTCAGCTTGCGCGACCTGGTCGCTTCTTCTCGGCGGAGACGACGTAGAGCGGCTTGAAGTCGTTGTCGACGTCGACGCCGAGGCGGGCCCAGGACTCGCCCTTGTACGCGGCCGGGACGTCGGCGGCGTTGCGCGGCAGGTCGCGGATGTGCCCGATCGAGCGACTCGACGACGAAGCCGGCGCCGAGGAAGCCGGCGATGGTCTTCGCCTTCGCGGGCGACTCGACGATGACCAGGCGCATGCCCGTGGCAGGGCGCGCGGACGTCTCGTCGCGCGGCTCGGCGGTCGTGGGCACGCTTCTCCTACGGTCGAATGAGGGGCGGGATCGGACGGAAGTGGAGCGGTCGTCCGGGCGGAGTGTGGGCACGGCCGTCACCGGCCTGTCAAATGCCGCGCGCGGTCAGCGGCCCTTCGGCCAGGCGTCGTCGGGGAAGCCGGCCGGCGGTGCGCCGACCAGCTCGCGGAGCCGGGCGAGGCGCTTCGCGCCGATCAGCCGGTACGCCGGACCGTCAGCGCGCGGCCCGAGCAGCGCGGCCGGCAGACCGGCCCGCGCGAGCGCCGCGCCGATGCCCGGCCAGCTGCTCTCGTCCTGCGGGCCGAGCCGCAGCAGGTAGCCCTGCAGGTCGGGTCGGCCGGCCGCGATCGCCCACCAGCGCAGGCGTGGTCCGTCGAGCACGAGGTCGACCGGCGGGCGCTTGGCGCCGGCGGTGGACCAGCGCGTCGCGAGCGCGGTCAGCACGGGAGTGAACGGGGTGCGCACCGCCAGCGCGTCGCCCTCCGCCGGCACGATCTCGCCGCCGAGCCCGAGTTCGTGCAGGGCCTCGACGAGCACCTGGACCCGCCACTGCTCGTCCTCGGGGACCACGACCAGACACCCGGGCCTGGTCGCCCTGGCGCACGACCTGGCCCGCGCCGCAGAGCAGTCCCTCGAGGTCCTCGGGGGACGCCGGCAGCGCATCGGCGGAGAAGAAGGAGAGCTGGCTCACCGACCCACTCTAGACGTTCCTGGTTCCCACGTTCACGGGAGAAACGCAGGTCGGGGAGAACGCGACGAGGCCCGCCCCGGTGAAGGGACGGGCCTCGTCGTACCGGCTGACGGTGCGGCTAGGAAGCAGCCTCGAGCTGGACCTCGGTCGCCGAGGCGACGCTGCGGCGCTTGCTGTAGAGCACCGCGGCGAAGATCGCACCGGCCGCGACCAGCGCGATCGGGATGCGCACCCAGTTGTCCTTCTCGTCGCCGATCCCGTACTTGACGACCGACGGGGCGATCAGCACGGCGACCAGGTTCATCACCTTGATCAGCGGGTTGAGCGCCGGGCCGGCGGTGTCCTTGAACGGGTCGCCGACGGTGTCGCCGATGACCGTCGCCTTGTGCGCCTCGGAGCCCTTGCCGCCGTGGACGCCCTCCTCGACCAGCTTCTTGGCGTTGTCCCACGCGCCACCGGCGTTGGACAGGAAGACGGCCATCAGCTGACCGGCGGCGATGGCGCCACCGAGGAACGCGCCGAGCGGGCCGTAGCCGAGGCCGAAGCCGATGGCGACGGGAGCGAGGATCGCCAGCACACCCGGCGTGAGCAGCTCGCGGAGCGAGTCGCGGGTGCAGATGTCGACGACCGCGCCGTAGTCGGGCTTCTCGGTGTAGTCCATGATCCCGGGGTGCTCGCGGAACTGCTTGCGCACCTCGTAGACCACGCGGCCCGCGGCGCGTGACACCGCGTTGATGGCGAGCGCGGAGAACAGGAACGTGACCGACGCGCCGACGACGAGGCCGACGAGCACCTCGGGCCGGTCGATCGAGAGCGAGAAGCTCTCCGGGTCGATCCCGGCGTCCCCCAGCGCGGTGTGCACGACGGCCTTGAACGACCCGAACAGCGACGTGGCTGCGAGCACCGCGGTCGCGATCGCCATGCCCTTGGTGATGGCCTTGGTGGTGTTACCCACGGCGTCGAGGCCGGCCATGATCTCGTCGGCCTCCTCGCCCAGGCCGCCGGACATCTCGGCGATGCCGTGCGCGTTGTCCGACACCGGGCCGTAGGTGTCCATCGAGACGATGACGCCGACGGTCGTGAGCAGGCCCATGCCGGTCAGCGCCACGGCGTACAGCGCCACCTCGGCGTTGCCGCGGCCCAGGAGGTAGGAGCCGTAGACCGACGCGCCGAGGAGCAGCGCGGAGTAGACGGAGCTCTCCAGGCCGACCGAGATGCCCGACAGGATCGTCGTGGCCGGACCGGTGAGGGAGGACTTGGCGATGTCCTGCACCGGCTTGCGCTCGGTGGCGGTGAAGTACTCCGTGAGGACCTGGATCACCGACGCGAGGACGAGGCCGATGATGACGGCGGTCGTCGCGATGACCCGCGGGTCGCCGTTGAGACCCTGGATGGTCTCGTCGACGCCCTTGAGCTTGGAGAACGAGTCGGGCAGGTAGGTGTACGCCGCGACGCCGACGGCCAAAGCCGACGCGGCCGCGGAGTAGAAGAAGCCGCGGTTGATGGCGGCCATGCCGTTGCGGTCGCTGTCCTTGGGGGACACGGCGAAGATGCCGAGGATCGACGTGAGGACGCCGATGCCGCGGACGATCAGCGGGAAGATGACGCCCTTGATGCCGAAGGCCGCGTTGCCGAGGATCAGCGAGGCGACCAGGGTCACCTCGTAGGACTCGAACAGGTCGGCGGCCATGCCGGCGCAGTCGCCGACGTTGTCGCCGACGTTGTCGGCGATGGTCGCGGCGTTGCGGGGGTCGTCCTCAGGGATGCCCTGCTCGACCTTGCCGACCAGGTCGGCGCCGACGTCGGCGGCCTTGGTGAAGATGCCGCCGCCGACCCGCATGAACATCGCGAGCAGCGCGCCGCCGAAGCCGAAGCCGACGAGGACGTTGGGCGACTCCTCCTGGTAGATGAGGATGACGACGGTCGCGCCGAGCAGGCCGAGGCCGACGGTGAACATGCCGGCGACTCCGCCGGTGCGGAAGGCGATGCGCAGCGCCCGCTTGAGACCGGACTCCTGCGCGGCGGCCGCGACCCGGACGTTGCCGCGGACGGCGAGGCCCATGCCGGCGTACCCGGTGATCGCCGACAGCGCGGCGCCGACCACGAAGAAGATCGAGCGGCCGAACAGCACCTTGTTCGAGTCGGCCGGGAGCGCGAACAGCACGAAGAAGGTGAGCGCGACGAAGATCGCGAGCGTGCGGAACTGACGGGCCAGGTAGGCGTTGGCGCCCTCCTGGATCGCCTTGGCGATCTCCTGCATCTTCGCCGAGCCCTGGCTCGCGGCCAGGACCTCACGCGAGAGGTAGTAGGCGACGCCCAGGGCGAGGAACGAGATCGCGAAGATCACCAGGACGACCGTGTGGTCGCTGCCCTCGATCTTCGGAATCGTCCCGCCGCCTACGGCGAGGAACTGCATGCGTCCTCCTTGACGACATGGGCGCACGCCACCGCCGCTCGCTGCCGAGCGTGGGTGTCGTGCAGATGGTCTTCTCGGCGCGCGCAGGGCCGCCTCGTGGCGGGGAGTGTACGCACCCGGCCGCCACCGGGACAAAGCGCCGCGCGGGAGACCGCCAGGGGCGCGACGGGCGGGCCTAGGCCTTGAGCGGCCAGCGCATCCGGACGACGGTCCCCGGGTTGGCGGTGGTGACCTCGACGTCGTCGACCAGCCCGGAGACCACGGCCAGCCCGACGCCGGACGGCAGGTCGCCGTCGAGGTCCTCGGCGACGTCCATCAGGTCGACCAGGGAGACCTCGGGGTCGGCCGGGGCGCCGTCCGACACCGTCACGGTGAACGTGGCGTCGTCGTCGGCGAACGTGACGACCACGTCGGAGGTCAGGTCGTTGCGGCGGTGGGCGCCGACCGCGCGGGCGCAGGCCTCGCCGACGGCGAGCTTGACCTCGTCGACGAGGGAGTCGTCCAGCCCGCAGCGCCGCCCGACGGTGGACGCGATCAGGCGAGCGGTGCGGACGTTGGCAGGAAGGGGGCTGAACCCGAGCTCGACGGTAGGCACGTGTGAGTCGGGCAGATCAGTCGGTGGCCGAGACGGCCTCGTCGACGGTGGCGTGGATCGGGAAGACCTTGGTCAGCCCCGTGATCCGGAAGATCTTGAGGATGCGCTCCTGGGTGCAGACCAGGCGCAGCGAGCCCTCGTGCGCGCGGACCCGCTTGAGGCCGCCGACGAGCACGCCGAGCCCGGTCGAGTCGAGGAAGTCGACGTTCTCCATGTCGACGACCAGGTGGTAGGCACCACCCGACACCAGGTCGATGAGCTGCTCGCGGAGCTTCGGCGCGGTGTAGACGTCGATCTCCCCGCCGACCACGACGACGGTGCGGTCTCCCTCGGTGCGGGTCTCGAGAGACAGGTCCACGAAATCCTCCTGGCAGCGCCCGAATGAACGGGAAGTCGACGGTGAGCGGTGAGCGAGGTGTGCCCCGCGTGCAGGCGTTACCCCCGCGCCCACGGATCTAACCACGAAGCGAGGTTTCCGCCAGCCGTGGGAAACTGGCTCCGGACGGCCGCCGGAGCGGCGGCCGACGACAGCGAAATCCAGGAGGCCAGCACCGCGTGGACGGCACACTGATCGCGTACGCCGGGTTCGTCGCGTTCGTCCTCACCGCGCTGGTGGTCGACCTCAAGGTCCTGCACAAGGACGCGCACGAGGTCACCACCAAGGAAGCCGCCATCACGTCGGCCTGCTGGGTCGCGCTGGCGATGCTCTTCGCCGTCGGGGTCTTCGTGATCGAGGGGTCCGACAAGGGGACCTACTTCATCACCGGCTACCTCGTCGAGGAGTCGCTCAGCGTCGACAACATCTTCGTCTTCGTGCTGATCTTCTCGTTCTTCGCCGTACCCTCGGCCGCGCAGCACCGCGTCCTCTTCTACGGCGTGCTGGGCGCCCAGATCTTCCGGGCCATCTTCATCTTCGCCGGCGTCGCGCTGATCGAGCGCTTCGAGTTCGTCATCTACATCTTCGGCGCGTTCCTGATCTATAGCGGGCTGAAGATGCTCAAGCACGACGGCGAGCCGATCGCGCCGGAGGACAACCGGACACTGAAGCTGCTGAGGCGGATCATCCCGATCTCCGACAGCTACGACGGCGCGAAGCTCTTCACCCGCGAGGGCAGCGTGGGCGGCGTGCCGCAGCCGGGCAAGCGGCTCGCGACCCCGCTCTTCGCGGTGCTGGTCCTGATCGAGGTGAGCGACCTGGTGTTCGCAGTCGACTCGATCCCGGCCGTCATCGGCATCTTCCCGAACGTCGAGGCGGTCGACCCGTTCATCGTCTTCACCTCGAACATCTTCGCGATCCTCGGCCTGCGGGCGCTCTACTTCCTCCTGGCCGGCGTGGTCGGGAAGTTCCACCTGCTGCGGGTCGGCCTCGCGGCGGTGCTGAGCTTCGTCGGCACGAAGATGCTGCTCACGGCGTTCCACATCCACATCAACACCTTCGTCAGCCTCGGCGTCATCGCGCTGTGCATCGGCGGGTCGATCTGGGCGTCGCTGAGGTGGCCGGCGAAGGAGCCGGCTCTGCCGGAGGGCACGCTGCCCAACGACGCCGACGCCTCCGACTCGCCCTTCAACTAGTCCCGTGCCCCCGGGCGGCTCGATGCTGGCGCGGCTGCTCGAGGGACCGCGCTACCAGGGCCAGCTCACGCACGTCGAGCACGTCCCGCCCCGGGCCGCGACGACCACGGACTGGCCCACGTGGGTCGACCCCCTGCTCGTCGACCGGCTGGCGCTGGCCGGCATCGCTGCGCCCTACACGCACCAGTCGGCGGCCGCCGGCCTGGCCCACAGCGGCGCGCACGTCGTCCTGGCGACGGGCACCGCGAGCGGCAAGTCGCTCGGCTACCTGATGCCGGTCGTCTCCGCGCTGATCGGCGACCCGAAGGCGACGGCGCTCTACCTCGCGCCGACCAAGGCGCTCGCCGTGGACCAGCTCCGCGCGATCCGCGCGCTGTCGATCGCGCAGGTGCGGGCCGCGACCTTCGACGGCGACACGCCGCGCGAGGACCGCGACTGGGTGCGGCAGTACGCCAACCTGGTCCTCACCAACCCGGACATGCTGCACCGCGGCGTGCTGCCGGCCCACCCGCGGTGGGCGACGTTCCTGCGCGGGCTCCGCTACGTCGTCATCGACGAGTGCCACGGCTATCGCGGCGTCTTCGGCTCGCACGTGGCTCAGGTGCTGCGCCGCCTGCGCCGGCTCTGCGCGAAGTACGGGGCCGACCCGGTGTTCGTCCTCGCGTCGGCGACGGTGTCGTCCCCGGAGGTGGCCGCGGGCCGCCTGGTCGGCGCGCCGGTCGTCGCGGTCACCGACGACGCCTCACCGCGCGGGCCCATGGAGTTCGCGCTGTGGGAGCCGCCGCTGACCGACCCCGACGCCGGCGTACGCCGGTCGTCCACCGCGGAGACCGCGGACCTGCTGACCGACTGCATCGTCGACGGCGTGCGCACGCTGGCCTTCGTCCGGTCGCGGCGCGGCGCGGAGATCATCGCGGCCCAGGTGCGCCGGCTGCTCGAGGAGGTCGACCCGTCGCTCAGGTCGCGGGTGGCGTCGTACCGCGCGGGCTACCTGCCCGAGGAGCGCCGCAAGCTCGAGGCCGACCTGCAGTCGGGCACGCTGCTCGGCGTCGCGGCGACCAACGCCCTGGAGCTCGGCGTCGACGTCAGCGGCCTCGACGCGGTGCTGCTCGCCGGCTTCCCCGGCACGGTCGCGTCGATGTGGCAGCAGGCCGGCCGCGCGGGCCGTCGGGCGACCGCGTCGCTCGCGGTGTTCGTCGCCCGCGACGACCCGCTGGACACCTACCTGGTGCACCACCCCGAGGCGCTGTTCGGCCGACCGGTCGAGGCGACGGTGCTCGACCCGGACAACGAGCACATCCTCGACCCGCACCTGTGCGCGGCCGCGTCCGAGCTGCCGCTGACCGCACCAGACCTCGAGCTGTTCGGACCGACGACGGAGGCCCGGCTCGCCAACCTGGTGCGCCGCGGCTTCCTCCGTCACCGGCCGACCGGCTGGTACTGGGCGCGGCGAGACCGGGCTAGCGACCTGGCCGACATCCGCGGCACCGGCGGCCCGCCCGTGCGGATCGTCGAGCAGTCGACCGGCCGGCTGCTCGGCACCGTCGACGCGGCCGCCTCGCACGGCGCGGTGCACGACGGCGCGGTCTACCTGCACCAGGGCGAGACCTACGTCGTCGATGTCCTCGACCTCGCTCACGACGTGGCGCTGGTGAGCGCGGCCGACCCGGACTACACGACGTCGGCGCAGGACATCACCGACATCCGCATCGTCGAGACGCTGCGCTCGGTGTCGTGGGGCGAGTCGGCGCTGCACTTCGGGGTCGTCGACGTGAGCAACCAGGTCGTCGGCTACCTGCGCAAGCGGATCTTCACCGGGGAAGTCCTCGGCGAGGAGCCGCTGCAGCTGCCGCCCCGCGAGCTGCGGACCCGCGCGGTCTGGTACACCGCCACCCTGCCGCTGCTCGCCCGGCATGGCGTGGAGTGGGCCGACGTACCCGGCGCGGCGCACGCGGCCGAGCACGCGGGCATCGGCCTGCTGCCGCTGTTCGCCACCTGCGACCGGTGGGACATCGGCGGCGTGAGCACCGCCCTGCACGAGGACACCGGGCTGCCCACGGTCTTCATGTACGACGGCCATCCCGGTGGCGCGGGCTTCGCCGAGCGCGGCTACACCGCCGGCCGGGATCACCTGCGCGCCACCCGCGAGGCGATCGCTCACTGCGGCTGCGAGATCCGGCTGCCCGTCCTGCGTGCAGTCGCCGAAGTGCGGCAACGGCAACAACCCGCTCGACAAGGCCGGGGCGGTGCGGCTGCTCGACGCGGTGCTCGCCGGGGCGGGCTGACCGACTCGCCCCGGTACGCGGATGGGGACGTGGGTATGCCCCCGGCGATACATTCGCCCGACTCGCGACCCGCCGGAGGACTCCATGATCGTGCTCGGTCTGCTGCTGATCGCCGTATCCACGGCGCTCGGCATCGAGCTGTTCGTGAGCAACAACCACACCGAGACGGTCGGCGAGGCGTTCGGGCAGGAGATCACCCACCTGTCCGCCGGCGGCTACTACCTGCTCGGCTCGGCCACCACGGTCGCTCTCTTCTTCGGTGTCCTGCTGGTCGACTCCGGCCTGCGCCGGATGCGCAAGCGCAAGGCCGAGCGCGAGGCGTTCGAGGCGCGTCAGGTCGAGGCGGCGCGGCAGGCGCAGTGGGAGAAGTCGGCCGCCGTGTCCGAGGCGGACCGGCTGCGCGAGGAGCTGGTCGAGGAGCGGATGAACCAGGCCACCCTGGGCGGCGTCGTGCCGCCGCCCGACCCGGACGCCGACGCGTCCACGCAGGTCGCGGCCGCCCCGGTCGACGACCCGGAGCACGCCGAGTCCGACCACCGCGGTGTCCTGGGCCGGATCCGCCACGACCGCGAGGAGCTGCCCGAGGCGCCGACGTCCGCACCCGCGCCCGCCCGCGCGCCGGCCCCGAAGCCGGCCAAGGCGGCACCGGCGAAGGTCGCCGCGACTCCCCCGCCTCCTGCTCCCGCTCCGGCAACCGCTCCGGCCAAGGCCTCGGCCGGCCGCGCCGCGGCGGCGAAGGCGACGACCGCGCCATCCGCCGCTTCTGAGCCGGCCACACCCACCCGCCCGTTCGCACGCGCCGGCGTCACTCCGCAGCGGCCGGCCGCGCGCAAGGCCGCGGCTCCGCCGCCGCCGGCCCCGCCGGCGCCGCAGACCACGACCGAGGCCGGTACGCCCGTGCCGCGGCCCGAGGCCGCCACCGACGCCTTCAACGCGGCGCTCGCGCCCGCGGTCGACCGGGAGAAGCGCCCGGCCGAGTAACAGCCCCCTGCGGGTGCGGGGGTGGGCTGGCTACCGGAAGAGGTCGTCCCGCTGGGGGGCGTTGAGCCAGCGGCGCAGGTGGCCGGCGATGAGGAACAGCACAAGCGACCAGCCGATGCTGCTCCAGAGCTTGCGGCCCTCGAATGCGGTGGAGACGAACTCCTCCACGACCGAGCGCTGCCCGCCGCCCTGCGCGGAGGTCACCAGCTCCTCGATGTCCTGCTCGCCGAAGTCGAGCGTCTCCTCGTAGGTGCCCTCGTCCTCGGCGATCTCGGGGTCGTCGAAGTTGGGCAGCGGCGGCAGCTTGGGCGCGCCGAGCTTGGGCGAGAAGTTGCGGAACTGCAGCGCGAAGGCCTGCTTCTGCGCCAGCACGGGAGACGTGCCACGGCCGCTGCCGGACGTGGCGCTCGGGGTGGGCGCGCCGGACGCGTTGGGGTTGGCGCTCGAGCCTGATCCTGAGCCGGAGCCGGAGCCCGACCCGTTGGTGCCGGTGCCGCCGGTCGCGCCGGGCGAGGGGTTGCCGGTGGCGCCGGGCCCGGGTGTCGCGCCCGGTGAGGCGTTGGGGTCAGTGCTCGGCTCGGCGCTCGGGGAGGGCTCGGGCTGGTACGACGGGTCGGCCGAGGGCGGCGGAGGAGGCGGGGCGTCGATCCGCGCTCCGGCCGAGTCGGACCGGGGGGAGGCGAGGGTGTCGGAGCAGCCCGCGCACGCCCGGCGGTTGGCGACCAGGTAGAAGGTCTTGTCGCCCTCCTGCCCGGACTGGTAGTTGACGACGTACTCGTTGCGATCCGCGGCGATGCCCCGCTCGACGACGGCGTCGCCGTTGGTGAACAGGTCGTAGCCGGTGAGGTCGGGCTCGTTGCCGCGGTCCCAGCGCACGGTGATCTGCTGGCCGTTCGCGGTCGCGTTGACGCCGGTCGGCTTGCGCGGCGGGACGCGCATCACGAAGGGGCGCTCGACCGTGCTGCTCGTGCCTCGCAGCCGCACGACGTGCGTGCCGTTGATCGCCGGCCGGCCCTGGCACGGGGTCCCGGGGAACGCCGGGCAGCTCGGGTCGTAGGTGAACTGCAGGTCGTAGTCGCCGCCGCCGGTGCCGCCGCCGCTGTGGCTGGCCAGCTCGTACTCGGTCGCGGAGCCGGGCATCTGCATGGTCATGGTGACCTTGCCGCCGTCGTTGAAGCCGCGGCGGATCCGGGCCTTCACGATCAGCGTCGTGCCGGTGGTGTACGTCGAGTTGGCCGGCGGCTCGGAGATCGTGCCGCTGGCGGCCAGCGCGGGGGTCGAGAGAGCGGTGACGACGATCATCGGAGACGCGACGAGCGCGAGGCCGAGAAGCGCCATCCGCCGGGGCCACTGCCGCACTGCTGCCGTCCTCGAGGTCTGGGATGCCGGTGTCTGTCTGGTGGTGCGGGGCGTCACGTTCGTGCCTGGAACACGCCGGTCGTGCCGGGGTGTCCGGTTCAACGCCCCAGAAGCCACGAGGTTACGGGCTCGGAGGCGCTCCGGACGGGGTTTCGACGTACCGCGTCGCCTCGCGGTTGCATCGTCACCTCTCGGTCAGGCGCCGGCCCGCTTCGTCGGCGTGGTCTTGGTGAGCTGCAGGCGCAGGATCAGCCGCTGCTTCGCGCTGCCCTTGGGGTGGCATGAGGTGAGCGTCAGGGTCTTGTGGCCGTCGACCTTGGGCGGCCCGACGACGGTGAAGTCCTGCGGGTTGGTGGGCCACGGGTTGGGGTGGTTGTCGAAACCGGGCACGACGCTGTACTCGAACGACGCGAACGGGGTGTCGAGGAAGACCTTGTCCCCCTCCGTCATCTCGTCGACCCGGTTGAAGGGGCGGCCGAAGGTGGTGCGGTGCCCGGCGATGGCGACGTTGCCCTCCTCGCCGGGCAGCGGGGTGCCGATGTAGTGGCCGGCGCCGGCCTTGAGGGCGGCCGGGGTGGTGCCCTCGACGACGAGCACCTCGACGCCGAGCTTGGGGATGCGCAGCCGGGTGAGGCCCTGGCCGACCTTGATGGTCCGGGTGCGGTAGGCCTGGATGTACTCCTGGTCGTCGAACTGGCTCTTCAGCCGGTTCTGGATCCGCTTGGAGTAGAGGTCGGTGCCGAACGGGTAGGCGAACATGCCGACGCCGGCCAGCGCGAGCACCAGGCTCAGCACGGACAGGGCGCGGCGGCCACCCGGACGGCGCATCGCGTCGCCGATCAGGCGGCCCGTCGGTCGCGGCGACTCGGGCACCGGCGGCGTGACGAAGGACGGGTGCATCGGCGGCTGCTCCGTACGGGGAGGGTGCTGGGCGGGGTCTGTCAGACCCAACGCGCGAGCCGCTCAGAAGTTCCGGGCCGAGCCTGCTCCCGCTAGCGCAGCGTGCGCCGAGCCACGCGGACCGCCGCGACCAGCACGATCACCAGGCCGAGCAGCATCCCGTAGAAGCCGGCCCTCGGCTTCACGACGTCACCGGCGAGCAGCCCGAGCAGCCCAGCCTCGCCGACGCCGGTCGCGGCGAGCGCGAGCGCCGCGACGAGGCCGTCGGTACGCCGGGGCACGTCGCTGCCGGCGCTCGGGCGTGCGGCGCGTGCCACCGACGCGGCGAGCAGCACCGTCGCGGCCACGGCGATGATCGGGCGCCACCAGAACCGGCCGGAGACCTCGACCGGCGCGCCGAATCCGGCGGTGTACGGGAGGAAGAGGAAGGAGATCACGGTGATCGTCGCACCGACGATCGCCACCCGCACGTCGATCGGCAGGCGGTCGAACCGCCCGGCCCAGTGCCGCGCGCGGTCGCGGGCGACGTCGGCCACGGGGGCAACTCGCTCGCCGAGGGACGGTCCGGAGGGCGCCTCGTGGTGCGCGGCGAGCAGGGTCGTGGCGCTGGTCTGAGCCGTCCTGGACGAGGTCGCCGTCGCGACACCGCCGCTGTCCGGGTCCGCCGGATAGGGGTCGAGGTGGTCGGCCGGCATGGCGGCCGTCTCCGGGTCGTCGTCGCCGATCGCCCCCGTGTCGACGGCGACCTGACCCGGGCTGCCGCACCCCGGGCAGAAGCGGGTCGTGCTGGGCAGCTCGGCGTGGCAGGTCTGGCAGGGCATCGCGGTCTCCTCGATCGGGTCGAGGTCGGCGTACCCCCGGACCGGGCGGGGCTACCCCTCGGCGGGCGGAAACGCGGCCGGGCCGGCCTTGGCGTCGGCCCGAACCGGCCCGAACCGGCGCATCGCCCCCCCCAGCGGGACTTCGACGGACACCTCCACCACGCCGTCGTCGGCGACGTGGCAGGCGGTCGCCGCCGACCCGCCGCGCCTGGCGATGGCGCGGGCCCGGGCACAGGCGTCGTCCCCCCGCTGCGCCGCGGCTGCCCCGGCGAGCGCGCCGAGGTCGGCGGCGCTCGCCGCCCGCGCCTGCGCGACGCGCACCGCGGAGACCGCCGCCAGGGCGATGCCGACCGCGAGCACGAGGAGCGCGACCCAGAGGACGAGCAGCGTGCCGGAGCCGCGGTCGTCGCGGAACGCCGTACGCCGGCTCACGGGGTCAGCTCGCCGGGCTCGACGTCGGCGGTCGCGGTCGCGCGGACGGTGACGGCCGGCAGCAGCCGGGCGAGACCCGGCCAGGGCGGCACGACCCGGCGGGAGACGTCGACCACCACCATCGCGCCGTCGGAGCGCACGCGCACGGCGGCGCCGCCGCCGGCGGCCTCACGTCCGCGGGCCCGAACCTCGGCCGGTCCCTCGCCGCGCGCGGCGGCCCGGGCCGCGGCCCCGGCCGCCTGCACGCAGCGCAGCTGGGCGGCGACCGCGCCGAGCGCGAAGAGCGCGACGCAGAGCAGCAGGACGAGGACGGGCAGCACCACGGCGGTCTCCGCGGTGACACTGCCCCGGCTGTCACGGATGCGAGTCATCCCGCCACGGTGCGGCTCCGCGCTCCCGAGCAGTCGGCTGATCCGCGGATCTGTGGAGGAGCGCACGGCGCCGATCTGACCTGGCCGCGACGAGTTGGCAGACTGGCGCGATGAGCGAGACGCATCCGGAGGCCATGCCGACCGACCTCGACCGCCCCGACGACGGGCTCGACCTCGAGCCGCCCTCGCTGCGGCCGTGGTACCGGCGTACGCCGTTCCTCGTCTTCACCGGCGGCGTGCTGGTCGTGGTCGGCAACTACTTCCTCGGCCTGATCGCCGTGGTGCTGCTCGCCGGCGACCGGACGCGCGACCCGGACTCGCGCATCGGCGGCGCGGTGCTGATCTTCGCCTGGATGTTCACCTGGACCCTGCCGGGCGCGTCGCCGTACGTCGCGTTCGCCCTGCTCGGCATAGCGGCGGCCTTCCTCGGTCGCAGCGCACTCGCCCGCCGGGCCGGTCGCATCGACCGCGAGTGGCGCGGGGTCGCCGCGCTCGCGGCCGTCGCGGCGCTGCTCGCGGTGCTCTCGCTCGTCCCGTACGGCGTGCGCAGCAGCCGCTTCGACGCGGACGAGGCGGCGGCGAAGGTGCTGGCGGCGCGGGTGGACGGGACGTCGCGCGACGTCGGGCCCGGCGACTTCCCGGTCTTCGGCGCGCTCGCCTTCCAGGACGACTTCCGCCCGATCACGCCGAGCCGACAGCTGGTCGCGCCCGCGCGGCTGCGGTTCACCAACACCCCGATCTACTACGTCGTGCTGTTCGAGCAGAACCCGAACACGGCGCTGACCGGCGACGGCGAGCCGTGCTTCTCCGCGTCGGAGACGCACTCGGTGCACGGGCTGTCCGGGGAGGTCGTCCACCTCGGCCGCCAGGACGCGCGCAAGAAGGACGGCGGCTGCCTCCCGCTCCCCCGCGGCACCCGCACCGACATCGAGGACCTCAGCACCTCCTGACCCGCGCGATGACGCTCGCGCCTCGGACGTGGAAGGGGCCGGACGTCGCGACGTCCGGCCCCTCCGATCACCCCGGCCGCTACAGAAGGCCGAACGACAGCGCCTTGCGGACCAGGTCGGTCAGCAGCTTGAGCACCGACTGGTTGGTCAGCAGCTTGATCAGGACTCCTCCGAACCCGCAGGCCGCGACCGTGCCGACGGCGTACTCCGCCGTCACCATCCCCGCGTCCTGCGCCTGGCGCATCGCCGTGATCCGTGACATCGAGCCTCCCGTGTGTGCTGCGATGCCGGCGCTTGAGTCCGGCAGCGGCTCCGAGCGGAACCGCCCTGTCACGATCGAGCGGCGGCGGTGCCCGGCGGTCGGCGTACGACGCATCTGTGGACGCGAGGGCGCCCGCCGTCGCCGCTTCCTACAGCCCGAACCTCAGTGCCTTGCTGATGAGCTTGGTCAGCAGGGCGAGGATCGAGTCGTTGGCCAGCAGCTTGTAGAGAACGCCGCCGAACCCGCAGGCCGCGACCGTGCCGACGGCGTACTCCGCCGTCACCATCCCCGCGTCCCGCGCCTGGCGCATAGCCGTGATCCGTGACATCAGGCCTCCCGTGTGGTGCTGCGATGCCGGCACTGGGTCCGGCAGCAGATCCGAGCGGATCCGCCCTGACACGATCGATGCCGCAGAACGCGACGCGGTCGGCGTACGACGCATCTGTGGACGTCGGCCGAGATCACAGCGACGACAGCGTCGAGCCGATCAGACCGGCGACGAGGGGTACGACGCCGATCAGCACGAACGCCGGCAGGAAGCAGAGACCGAGCGGCGCGACCATCACCACGCCGGCTCGACGCGCGGCCGCCTCCCCGGCGAGGCGCTGACCCTCACGGAGGTCGCGCGCGAGGGACTCGAGCACCGGCCCCGGAGATGCGCCGGACACTGAGGTGCGGACCAGCGCGGCGGCCACGGTGCGCAGCGCCGCCGGTGGGCCGTCCGCGACGTACGGCGCCCATGCCTCATCCGGCCGCACGCCCAGCGTCACAGCGCGCACCACGCCGGCGAAGGTCGACGACAGCGGACCGTCGACGGCGCGGGCGACCTCGGCCAGCGCCTCCGTCGGCGCGGCACCGGCGGCGATGCACGCGGCGAGCAGGTCGCCGGCCAGCGGCAGGGACCTCATCAGCTGGGCGGCCTCCCGTGCCCGGTCACGTCGAACGCTGCGCCGCAGCACCCACACTGATCCGGACGCGGTGACCGCGCCGAGCAGCACGCCGGTCGAGCCGCCGACCAGGACGGCGATGCCGGCCGCCGCGGCGGCGGCGAGCGGCAGCTCGAGCCGGCGGTCGGGCCCGCGGTCGGGTCGGGCCGATGCCCGGCCGTCGAGCACCCGATGCGCGCGCGCCCGCGCGGGCTCGCCGCCGAGGAGGACGACGAGCCCGACGGCGACGGCGACAGTCACTGCGCTCACGGAGACGCGCCCGAGGCGATGCGACGGGTCCACGCCACACCTGCGGCGTCCAGGACGAGGCCGCCGACGAGGCACGCGACACCCGGCGGTGTGCGGAAGAACGCCATCGGGTCGGCACCCAGCCCGGCGCCCATCAGCACCGCCACCGCAGGCAGCACGGCGAGCACCGCGGCGGTGGCCCGCGGGCCGGCGAGCTGCGCCTCCACCTCGGCGCGGCACCGGGCCTCGGCGAACAGTCCGGCCGCGAGCCGCGCCACGCCGTCGGCGAGCCCCGCGCCGGCGGCGGCGCTCACCCGCCAGCAGACCGCCAACGCCGCGAGCGCGCCGGCGCCCGCCGGGCCGGGCAGCAGCGTCTCCTCCGGCGGCAGGCCGAGCCGCGCGGCAGCGGCGACCTGCTCGAGATGACGGCGAAGGTCCGCGGGCGCGGTCAACGCGGCAGCCGACAGCGCGTCGTACGGCGATGCGCCCGCATGCAGCTCGGCCGCGAGCAGCCGCAGCACGTCGGGCAGCGCGTCGCGCACGGCAGCCGCTCGGCGCTCGTCGCGGCGCTGCCGCCACCACCGGAACACGAGCGCCCCGATGCCCGCGCCGACGGTGAGCCCGACGACGCCACCCACCGTCCAGACGCCGACCGCCGCACCGACGGCCGCCAGGGACCCGGCCGAGGGGCTCAGGGTCGCGCGTGTCGACGGGTCCCTCCGTGGCGTCAGCCGCGACGACGGCGACGCACCCGTCGCGAGCCATGCCGCAGCGGCGGCCGCGGCCGCCGCGAGGAGCGGGCTCATGCCGCTGCGCTGACGCCGCGCTGCACCAGAAGCGCGTGCAGGGCGTCGTATCCCGGTCCGGCGTCGTCGGCTCCACCGCGCGATGACATCGACGGGACGACCCGGACCCCGCCCTCGTCTCGCTGGACGACGGCGAGCTCGGCCACCCGGCGCCGCCCGTCGCTGTCCCTCCGCAGGTGCACCACCAGGTCGAGCGCGGCCGCGACCTGCGAGTGCAGCGCGGTGCGGTCCAGACCTGCGGTCGCGGCCAGCGCTTCGAGCCGTGCGGGCACGTCGGACGCGGCGTTGGCGTGCACGGTCGACATGCCGCCCTCGTGACCCGTGTTGAGAGCCGACAGCATCTCGACCACCTCGGCGCCGCGGACCTCGCCGACGACGAGCCGGTCGGGTCGCATGCGCATCGCCTGGCGCACCAGGTCGCGCAACGTCACCTCGCCGGCACCGTCGACGTTGGCCGGCCGCGCCTCCAACGTGACGAGATGCGCACATGCCGGACGCAGCTCCGCTGCGTCCTCGACGACCACGACCCGGTCAGCCGGGTCGACCAGGCCGAGGAGGCAGGCCAGCATCGTCGTCTTGCCGGTGCCGGTGCCGCCGCTGACCAGGATCGCGAGCCGCGCGTGCACCGCCGCGTCGAGCAGCGATGCGCACGTCTCGGTGACCGACCCGGACGCGACGAGCTGGTCGAGGGTGAAGCGCTGGCGCGACAACGTACGCAGCGACACGCAGGTGCCGCGAGCCGCGATCGGCGAGAGGACCGCGTGCAGCCGGGTGCCGTCCGGCAGCCGCGCGTCGACCCACGGCGCGGCGGCATCGAGCCGACGGCCCGAGGGCAGGAGCAGTCGGTTGACCAGGCCGCGCACCTCGTCGTCGTCGGTGAACGCGACGCCGGCCGGCTCGAGCCCGCGACCGCGGTCGACCCACACCTCGTCCGGCGCGTTGACCAGGACATCGGTGACGGCGGCGTCGCGCAGCAGCGGCGCGAGCGGGCCGGCGCCTAGCAGGTCGTCCTGCAGCCGCTGCAGCACCGACAGACCGCCGTCGAGCGCGCGGCCGCCGCACTCCGTGCGCACCGCCGCGGCGATGCGAGCCGGCGTGACCGGCGCGGTGTCCGCGGCCAGCCGGCGGCGTACCCGGTGGAGCAGGTCGGCCTCGTTCACGCGGCCGGCATCCGCCGCTCGTCGGAGAGCCGGACCAGGTCGCGTACGACGGCCGTGCACAGCCGCGCGAGGTGACCGCGACCGCCCGACGCGGGCGGCAGGCCGCGGTCGGCGTCGGCCGCGACCGACCGGTCCGGCTTGCAGTGGCCGGCGAGCGGCAGGCCGAGGGTCGCCGCGACGAAGGCGGGGTCGATGCCACCCGAGGACGGCCGGCGCACGACCACCCGGATGTCGTCGACGTACGCCGACGCCGCGGCCGCCACCTGCGCGGACGCCGCGACGCCGCGGACGTCGGCCGGGACGACGACGACCAGCCGGTCGAGCGCCGTGAGCAGCTCCAGGACGCCGGCGTCGACGCGCCGCGGCAGGTCGACGACGAGCAGGTCGCACTCCCGGCGGAGCGCGCCGAGCACGGTGGTGACGGCGCCCGGCGCGACGTCGCCGTCCTGGTCGCGCGAGCAGGACAGCAACGGCACGCGCGCGACCGACGGCAGCAGCGTGGAGACGCCCGCACCGGCGGCCCGGTCGACGGCGCGCGCGAGCTGCGGCCAGCGGGCGCCGGGCGCGTCCTCGGCGCCCATGAGCAGGTCGATGCCGCCGCCGAGCGGGTCGCCGTCGACGAGCACCGCGGACCGGTCGAGGCGGACCGCGCAGGTGGTGAGGGCGGCGGCGAAGGTCGACGCGCCCGCTCCGCCGCGCCCGCCGACGACGCCGACCGTCACGCCTTCCGCGGCCGGGTCGATCGCCGCCGCGAACCGCTCGAGCAGCCACGGCTCGGCGTCGGGCAGGAAGACGACGTTCTCGGCGCCGAGCTGAACCGCACGTCGCCAGACGCCGGCGTCATCGAGGTCGTCGCCGAGCAGCAGGACCCCGCGTCGGCGAGGCATCGCCGCCGCGATGAGCGCGGGCACCTGGTCGGCGACGGCGACGACCAGCGGCGCGTCGAGCCAGCGGCGGCGCGCGTCGGTCGGCCCGTCGACCAGCTCGGCCTCGACGCCGGCCGCCGCGGCCAGTCGCAGCAGCGCGTCGCGGGCGCGGTCGTCGGACGTCACGATCAGCGGTCGGGCCATCGGCGATCCCTCGATCGGCGGTGCGGATGCCGTCGAGTCTCATCGCGCGAGCGGGGCCGGCGTACCGGCGTACCGGACATCTGTGGACATGGCCGCGGACATGGGACGACCCCCGCCGGGGGGGTGGCGGGGGTCGTCCTGGGTCTGGCTCCGGGGGGTTGAGCCAGACGCGCCTGACGTCGGGGGGGGTGACGTCAGGACGTGTGGGTCTAGATGACCGCGCGGTCGCGGCGCATGGCCGCCATGGCGATCAGGTAGATCACCGTGTAGACCGCGGCGGCGATGAGGGCGGTGCCCCAGTAGCGCTGGTCGCTGAACACGCCCTCGAACGGGCGGAGGAACACGCCGGCCAGGGTGTCGATCGCGCTGACGAAGCCGTTGGCCTCGCGGGCGTCGAGCGCCTTGAGCAGGGTGTCCAGGCCGATGATCGACATGATCGCGGTGTAGATGACAGACAGGATCGCGGCGATGGTGTCGGCGATCGAGGAGTGCTCGACGACCCGCGTCTCGGAGACGGCGTCGACCGTGCCGCCAGTGACGACTCTGCGCATGTGAACCCCCACAGTTGGCCGGCGATGTCCGGTGCCGGTGCTCTGTGATTACCCGGTGTGCACGAGCGGAAACGCGGGCGCTGGCTAGTCTTCACACCATGTCAGGCGCGGCGTTCTTCGATCTGGACAAGACGGTCATCGCGAAGTCGAGCACGCTCGCCTTCGGCCGGCCGTTCTACCAAGGCGGGCTGGTGAACCGCCGCGCGGTACTCAAGAGCAGCTACGCGCAGTTCGTCTACCTGATCGCCGGCGCCGACGCCGACCAGATGGACAAGATGCGCGACTACCTGAAGACGCTCTGCGCCGGGTGGGACGTCGAGCAGGTGCGGGCGATCGTCGACGAGACGCTGCACGACCTGATCGACCCCCTGGTGTACGACGAGGCGGTGTCGCTCATCGAGGAGCACCACGCCGCCGGACGAGAAGTGGTCATCGTGTCCAGCTCCGGCGAGGAGGTCGTCGGGCCGATCGCGGACATGGTCGGCGCCGACCGGGCGATCGCCACGCGGATGGTGGTCGAGGACGGCAAGTACACCGGTGACATCGAGTTCTACGCGTACGGGGTGCACAAGGCCGACGCGATCCGCGAGCTCGCGGCCGAGCGCCGCTGGGACCTGCGGGACTGCTGGGCCTACAGCGACTCGATGACCGACCTGCCGATGCTCGACGTGGTCGGCCACCCGGTGGCCGTCAACCCGGACAAGGCGCTGCGGCGCATCGCGACCGAGCGGGAGTGGGAGATCTGCGACTTCGTCCGCCCGGTGACCCTGCGCTCGCGGGTCTCGGCGATGCCGCGGCCGTCCGCCCAGGTGCTGACCGCGGCCGCTCTCGGGGTCAGCGCGGCGGCCGTCGGCTGGCAGGTCTACAGCCACCGCCGCAAGGGACGGACCTGACCTTTCGGACACCTCGCGCAACGTGACCGTGGACTACCCAAAGTAGTTGCCGGACAGCTCTTCACAACGTAGGACGACCGGCGTACAACATCGGGTGCGGGTAGCCGTTGCGGAGGGCGAAGTCCCCCCTGCGACTCCCCGTTCACGAAGGCCTACGAGCACCCACGTGCGACCAGCCGCGGGAGGCACGTCGGAGCGAGGAGACGCGCAAGCGCCCGACCACTCCGACGAGTAGGAGCACGCTTGGTAACTCGCGGTCATCGTGAGAAACGGCGCTTCAGCGGCAACGCTGGGGCGCCGTTTACATTGCGCCGCTGGGTGTCTCCCGGCGATGAGCGGGAACGCTCCGCGCGTGCCCACTCCTGTGCCCTGGCCGAGCCGGCTTCACGTCGTGCGCCACGGCGAGAGCGCCGGCAACGTCGCGCGCGATCTCGCGGAGGCCGGCGCGCTGGAGCGCATCGACATCGCCGAGCGCGACATGGACGTGCCGCTGTCCGACCGCGGCCGCGAGCAGGCCGCAGCGCTCGGGGCGTGGTGGGCGGAGCAGCCTGATGACCAGCGGCCCAACGTCCTCTACGTCTCGCCGTACGTCCGCGCGCAGCAGACCGCGGAGATCGCGGTGGAGAAGGGCGGCTTGTCCGTCTCGTCCGTCCTCGACGAGCGGCTGCGGGAGCGGGAGTTCGGCATCCTCGACGGTCTGACCCGGCGCGGCATCACGTCGATCTACCCGGAGGAGTCGCAGCGGCGCACGCGGCTCGGCAAGTTCTACCACCGGCCCCCGGGCGGCGAGTCGTGGTCCGACGTCGCGCTGCGCGTCCGGTCGGTGCTCGAGGACGTGCGCGCGCACTGCGACGGCGAGCGGGTCGCGATCGTCGCCCACCAGGTCGTCGTGCTGCTCGTGCGCTACGTCGTCGAGTCGATGACCGAGCAGGAGATCCTCGCCGTCGACGCCGCGGGCGAGGTGGCGAACTGCTCGGTCACGTCGTACGCCTTCGACGCCGGCATCGGCCCGCGCGGCGGGATGCGGCTGCTCACCTACAACGAGGTCACCGCGCTGGAGGAGCAGGACGCGCCGGTGACCGCGGAGCCCGACGTCCCGGTCGGGCCGCACTAGTGGACGTCACCGGCGAGCTGCTGCGCGGCTGGCCGCTGCCGCGGCCGGACGGCGCGGGCGACAAGCACGACCGGGGGACGGTGCTGGTGGTCGGCGGTACGACGACGACGCCGGGCGCGGCGCTGCTGGCCGGCGTGGCGGCGCTTCGGGTGGGCGCGGGCCGGCTGCAGATCGCGACAGCCGAGACCGTCGCGGTCGCGGTCGGCGTCGCGGTGCCGGAGTCGCTGGTCGTCGGGCTCGCGACCGGCGACGGCGGCGCTCCAACCGCGGCGTCGGTGGACGCGGTCGCGGAGCTGGTGGGCAGCGCCGACGCGGTCGTCCTCGGGCCGGGACTCTCCGGCGCCGGGCTCGGCGAGCTGCTGGAGCGGGTTCTCGACGCCGTCAGTCGCGACGCTGCGCTCGCGCTGGACGCGGGCGCCCTCGTCGCGCTGGCCGACGTCGCCGACCGCGTTTCGCTGCCGGAGCGCACGGTGCTCTCGCCGAACGCAGGCGAGCTGGCGGCGCTGCTCGACGTCGACGACGCGACCGAGGACGAGGACAGCGCCCGCGCCGTCGCAGAGAAGCACGGCGCCGTGACGGTGGTGCGGGGCAGCGTGGTGGCGCCGGACGGCCGGGTGTGGCGCAACGCGGCCGGCAACCCCGGGCTGGGCACATCCGGCTCCGGCGACGTCCTCGCCGGCGTCGTCGGCGGGCTGCTCGCCCGGGGTGCGGACCCGGCGCAGGCGGCGGTGTGGGCGCAGCACCTGCACGCGACGGCGGGCGATCGGCTGGCCGAGCGGATCGGCCCGCTGGGCTACCTCGCGCGCGACCTCGTCGACGAGCTGCCCGCCGCCTTGCGCGACGTCGAGGGCTGACCTCAGCCGAGGGAGCTACGAGCACCAAGAGGCAGCCCGGTCGACCTGCCTCGTGCGGCATTGATCGGCCGGCGGACGTCCTCTTGGTGCAGATGGCTCCGGCTCAGCCGCGCTCGAGGGCGGCGCAGATCGCCAGGCCCTCCTGCGCGCCGGCGGCCAGCGCGCCGGCGCAGTGCAGCAGCCACGGCGTGACGTCGCCGGCCGCGAATCTCGCTGCCGCCTCGGCGTACGCCGCCGCGTCCGCCGCGTGGCCGACGTCCGGAGCAGTGACGGCCTTCGGGTCGACGCCGCGCGAGATCAGGACGAGCCGAGCGGCGGCGCGGGCGACCAGCCCGTTGCCGTCGTCGAAGGGGCGAAGCGCGAGCATCTCGCCGTGCACGACCGCCGCAACGACGACGGCCGACGCCGCGGTCGGCGCGGCGATGACGTCGGCGAGGGTCGCGAGACGACGCGACACCGCCTCGGGCGAAGGATCGCCGGTGATGCGCGGCCGCCCGAGCCGCTCCCGCGCGACGAGCCCCGACGCGGCGAGGACGTGCAGTCTGGCCAGCGCCTGCATCGGCGCGCGGTCGAGGACCGGGCCCAGCGAGCCGAGCTCGGCGCTGACCCGCAGCGCGCCCTGCACGACGGGGTCGTCGACCGCACTGCCGTCACGCAGCGCGTCGAGGGTGACGTCATGGCCGTCCAGGGCCGCGCTGGCGCGCACGCAGCGCAGCCCGGCCTCGACCGACACCTCCGCGCTGCGCCGGCGGAGCAGCCGCTCGCCGAGCAGCCGGTCGACCTGGGCGCGCGCGGCGAGTACGGCGTCCTCGACCCCGGGCAGGCGCATGAGCGGAGCGAGCGGGTCGGGGGTCACGAGCGGCGACCCTAGCGGCTGCCGCAGCAGGTGCCCGCGCCGACCGCGACGAAGAGCAGCGCACCCAGACCAAGGAGACATCCGTGCGACGCACCGCAGCAGCCCTCGCCCTGTGCGCGATCGCCGTCCTCGTGCCCTCGGCCGAGGCGGCGCCCACACCCCAGCTCACCGACCCGGCCGGCGACTACCCGGTCGCGGGAGCGGACATCGTGTCGGGGCTGTTCGTGACCTCGAAGTCCAAGCTCATCGTCACGATCGAGTTCTCCGACGCGCCCAACGGCCAGATCCCCTACGCCTACCAGCTGCAGTTCACCGCTGGTGACTGCGACTGGCGGGGCAACTTCTTCGCCGAGAACGACGTCTCCGGCGGCTGCCGCGGGTCGGACTCCGACGCCCCGGTGAGCGCCACGGCCAAGGGCAACACCGTCGTGTTCACGATGGCGGCGAAGGGCGCGCTCAAGCCGGGGACGACCCTGACCGGCATCAACGCCAACAACTCGATCGGCGGCGTGCTCGCCGGCGGCGGCGCCGAGAACACCGGCGACCGCGCGGAGACGGCGACGACGTACACCGTCGGCAAGTAGTCGTCCTGGCGGCGGTGGCGGCGATCGGACAGGGTAGGACTCACGCCGCCACCCGGGAGCCGCAGTGACCGACGAGACCCTGTCCAACCTGCTCACCGAGACGCGCCGGTTCGCGCCGCCGGCCGAGCTCGTCGCGACGGCCAACGTCAGCGGCTCGGCGTACGACGACGCCGCCAAGGACCGGCTCGCGTTCTGGGAGCAGGCGGCCCGCCGGCTCGACTGGGCGGCGCCCTGGACGACGACGCTCGAGTGGGACCGCCCTACGCGAAGTGGTTCGTCGGCGGGAAGCTCAACGTCTCGGTCAACTGCCTCGACCGGCACGTCGCCGCGGGGCGCGGCGACCGGGTCGCGTTCCACTGGGAGGGCGAGCCCGGCGACACCCGCACGGTGACCTACGCCGACCTGCTCCGCGAGGTGTCGCGGGCCGCCAACGCGCTGGCCGAGCTCGGGGTGCAGGCGGGCGACCGGGTCGCGATCTACATGCCGATGATCCCGGAGACGGCGATCGCGATGCTCGCCTGCGCGCGCATCGGCGCCCCGCACTCGGTCGTCTTCGGCGGCTTCTCCGCCGACGCGCTGTCCGGGCGCATCCACGACGCCGACGCGCGCGTGGTCATCACCGCCGACGGCGGCTACCGCCGCGGCGCCGCAGCCGCCCTGAAGCCCGCGGTCGACGAGGCGCTGCAGAAGTGCCCCGACGTGCGCACGGTCCTCGTCGTACGCCGTACCGGCCAGGAGCACCGCGATGGACCGACGGCCGCGACGTGTGGTGGCACGACGTCGTCGACCGCGCAGGCCGACACGCACACGCCCGAGTTCTTCGACAGCGAGCACCCGCTCTTCATCCTCTACACGAGCGGGACGACGGCGAAGCCGAAGGGCATCCTGCACACGACCGGCGGCTACCTCACCCAGGTGTCGTGGACGCACCACGCGGTCTTCGACATCAAGCCGGAGACCGACGTCTACTGGTGCGCGGCGGACATCGGCTGGGTCACCGGGCACAGCTACATCGTGTACGGCCCGCTGTGCAACGGCGCGACGTCGGTGATGTACGAGGGCACGCCCGACACGCCGGCCAAGGACCGCTGGTGGGCGACGATCGAGAAGTACGGCGTGACGGTCCTCTACTGCGCGCCGACGGCGATCCGCACGTTCATGAAGTGGGGCGACGACCTGCCCGCGGGCCGCGACCTGACCAGCCTGCGGCTGCTCGGCAGCGTCGGCGAGCCGATCAACCCCGAGGCGTGGATGTGGTACCGCCGCGCCATCGGCGGCGACCGCTGCCCGGTCGTCGACACGTGGTGGCAGACCGAGACCGGCGCCATCATGATCAGCCCGCTGCCAGGCGTGAGCGAGTCCAAGCCCGGCTCGGCGATGCGGCCCGCTGCCCGGCATCTCCGCGCAGGTGGTCGACGGGTCCGGTACGCCGGTCTCCCGGGGCGGCGCCGGCTACCTGGTGCTGACCGAGCCGTGGCCGTCGATGCTGCGCGGCATCTGGGGTGACGACGAGCGCTACCGCGAGACCTACTGGTCGAAGTACGCCGGCCGCTACTTCGCCGGCGACGGCGCGAAGCTCGACGACGACGGCGACCTGTGGCTGCTCGGCCGCGTCGACGACGTGATGAACGTGTCGCGGCCACCGCATCTCGACCACCGAGGTGGAGTCGGCGCTGGTGTCGCACCCGAGCGTCGCCGAGGCCGCGGTCGTCGGCGCGAGCGACGCGACAACCGGACAGGGGATCGTCGCGTTCGTCACGCTGCGCGGCGGGGTCGAGGACGGCGACGACCTCGCACGCGAGCTGCGCGCGCACGTGGCGAAGGAGATCGGCCCGATCGCGAAGCCGCGGCAGATCCTCTTCACTCCGGAGCTGCCGAAGACGCGGTCCGGCAAGATCATGCGCCGGCTGCTGCGCGACGTCGCGGAGAGCCGCGACGCTGGGCGACGTCACGACGCTGGCCGACCCGACCGTCGTCGAGCGCGATCCGCGCCAACGCCGCGTCGCACGCGGACGACGAGTAGCGCAGTGCCGCGCGCGGAGGTCCTCGTCGTCGGCGGTCCCGACCGAGAGCCGCTGCCGTGGACGTGGCGCGGCGACCGGCTGACCCGCGCCGTCGGCGCCGCCGTCGCGATCTCGTTGCTCGGCGGCGTGCTCGCCGTGCATGACGGGTCGGTGCGACCCGCGCCGCGCCGGGCACAGGTCGCCGAGGTCGCGCGCCGCGTCGTGGTGCGCGTCGAGGACCCGGCCGAGTTCGCCGAGGTGCGCGTCGCTCCGGAGGGGTTGGAAGTTCGGCCGATCGACGGACCGAGCATCCCGGCTGCCCGTCGCGCGGCGCAGCTCATCGCGGCACGGCAGTGCCGCAACCTCGAGCGACCGCGCTACCGCCGCGAAGGCGGCAGCCCCGACGGACGCACCTCGTCGTACGTCGTCGCCCGGCTCACCGACACCCCGCGGAAGTCGGCCGGCTTCATGCTCGACCTGGTCTGGCACGACGGCGGCTACCTGGCCCGGGTGTCAGCGGCGTACGGCGGCTGCGCGAGTGGCTGACCGGCGTACCGCCGAGGTCATCGGCGTTCCCGACGCGCCGCCGCTGCTCACCCTGACGAAGGGCAGCTCGGCGGTCGCCTTCGCGATCGTGACCTCGCTGATCGTCGCCACCGCGGTCGTCGAGGACCGGCGGTCGGCGGACGACGGCGGGCTGCGCCGGGTCACGCAGTTCGCGTCGCCGACCCCCCGGCCGTCGCGGTCGCCCGAGCGGATCACCGCCGAGCAGGCGGAGAGCCGACGCCGGGCGGTGCTCAACACGGTGCGGTTCACGGCCGGGCTGGTATGTCCGGACAGCGCCGACTTCACCTACCAGATCCGGCGTACGACGAGCGACGTCGTCGAGACGGTGGTCGACGCGTTCGACCCGCAGCACGTCGACGGGATCGTCGTGAAGGTGACGCTGCTGCCGGGCGGCATCGCCTACCTGGTCGAGGAGGAGCAGGGCAGCTGTGACGCCTGACCTGCTGGCTGCGCACCGCGGCTCCGGCGCCTGCCGGGTCCCGCCGGTCGGCTAACCGCCCTCGCGGCGGAGCTGCGCGAACCGCTCCTCGGCGTCGACGAACGCTGCAGCGGGACGAGCAGGTCCTGCACCGCCGTCAGCGCGACCTCGAGCTCCCGTTGCGCCGCGCCTGGCGACCGCGGCGTCGAGCGCCGCGGCCGTCTCGACGAGAGCGGCCCGGCACAGCTGCCATTGCGCTTCCACCAACGGGTGCCGCCAGCCCGGCATCACCTCAGCGGTCGCGGCGAGCGACGCGCGCACCGTGTCCGCGCCGACGGCGAGCGGCAGCGCGGTGGCGCGCGGCGATGAGGGACGCAGCGGAGCATCGCGCGCTGGCGCGAGGTCGACGTGCTCCGCGCAGGCGCGGAACGGCCTCGTACACGCGGAGATCAGAGCCTGGCGGGAGGGTGCGGCGGCGGAACATCCGGTGCATTCTGCACTGCCGCATGCCCGCCGACTCGGACGTCCTGATCCCCGGGCCTGGACCCACCGGGACGTCTCCGCCAACGGCGCGCGCTTCCACGTCGCCGAGGCCGGCGAGGGCCCGACGGTCCTGCTGCTGCACGGCTTCCCGCAGTTCTGGTGGAGTGGCGCGACCAGCTGGTCGGCCTCGCCGACGCCGGCTTCCACGCGGTCGCGCCCGACCTGCGCGGCTACGGCGCCAGCGACAAGCCACCGCGCGGCTACGACGTCTACACGCTCGCCGCCGACATGGCCGGCATGGTCCGCGCGCTCGGCGAGAAGTCGGTGACCGCTCGTCGGCCACGACTGGGGCGGGCTGCTCGGCTGGGCGGTGGCGGCGTTGCATCCCGGCGTCGTCTAGAAGCTGGTCATCCTCGGCATGCCGCACCCGCTGCGGCAGCGCGCGGCGATCGTGCGCGACCCGACGCGGTCAGCTGCGGGCGAGCTGCGTACATCTTCGCGGCGCAGACGCCGTGGTTCGCGGAGCGGGCGCTGCTCAAGGACGACGCGGCGCGGGTCGGGCAGATGCTGCGCCGAGTGGCGGCCCGGGCTCGCCGGACGCGGCGACGACGCGGAGCAGGTCTACCGCAACGCGATCCAGATCCCGAAGGTCGCGTACTGCGCGCTGGAGTACTACCGCTGGGCGGTGCGCTCGGCGGTCCGGCCGGACGGCATCCGATACTTCAAGCGGATCCAGCAGCCGGTCGCCGCGCCGACGCTGCAGCTGCACGGCGCGCTCGACACCTGCGTCCTGCCCGCGGACCGCGCAGGGATCCGGCCGCTTCGTCACCGGCGTGTACGAGTGGCGGCTCGCTCGACGGCGTCGGGCACTTCCTCGCCGAGGAGGCCCCGACCTGGTCACCAGCGAGATCGTCCGCTGGTGCAAGGGTGGCTGACCGGCCGCCGGAAGCCCGAGCGCGACCGCGACGCGACCGGTCGCGCCGCACAACGCGGCCGCGCGACGCACCGGGCGCCCGCTGCCGCGCGGTACGCCGACGCCAGCTGGCGCGAGCGGCTCGCCGACGCGACGCGAAGCGGGCGCTGCCGCCGGACGAGGCGCTGGCCGAGGCCCAGCGGCTGATCCTCGGCGGTGCAGCCGTTCTACGCGCACGAGGTGCTCGAGGGGCCGTGGCACCTTGCCGAGCCGGCGGAGCGGGCGTTCTGGCAGGGCCTCGCGCAGATCGCGGTAGGGCTCACCCACATCCAGCGCGGCAACCGCGTGGGCGCGACGGTGATCCTGCCAGGGCGCCGACAACCTCGCGGCGTACGCCGACGGTCATCGCGGCGTCGGCGTGGCGCGGCTGGTCGCGACGGCGCGCGAGCTCGCGCGACGGGTCGAGGCGAGCGGACCCGCCGACGTGACGCCCGCGGAGCTCGCGGTGCCGCTTGCTGGGGGCCTGAGCAGCCGCTACGCGGCGAAGGCCCGTTCCTCGGCCAGCGTGGCGAGGGTGTCGAGCAGGTCGACGGCGAGCTGGCGCAGCGCGTTCTCGACAGCGACCGAGTCGGTGCCGGGCACGACGACGAAGTCGAGCCGCAGCGACGCGGCGGTGCGGACGACCCCGTCCTCGTCGGTGTAGCCGAGGGTGAGCAGGCCGGAGGCGTCGGGCAGGGCCGGTCCGCCGATGACGAGTCGGCTGACGTAGTCCGTCGGAGTACGCCACGGGGTCTGCACGCGCAGCGTCGCGGACGAGTGGGCCCAGCTCTCCGTCGCGGTCGGCCCGGCGATGAGGAGAGCGGTGCTGGTCGGGTCGGCGGCGATCGTGCGGGTCACGCTGATGCGCGGCATCTGGGGCTCGTCTCGGTCGGGGTCTGGGACCTGTGCTTGCAATAGTAAGCAACGAGCAAGCGCCATAAAGGTTTCCCGATCCAGCCGATCCGAACCGTGACGCAGGTCACCCCTTGCGGGGCACGTGCTCAGGTGTCAATCGCAGCCCTGGGTGCTGATCCGCTCCGTGCGGGTCGCGCCGGCGCGGGCCGACGTCGCGACCTCGCCGGCGGTCAGGGCGTAGCCGGTCTCCGGGTCGTTCGCGTCGGCGGCGAAGATGACGCCGTAGACCCGGCCGTCCTTGGCCAGCAGCGGGCCACCCGAGTTGCCCGGCCGGACGACGGCGCGCAGGGAGTAGACCTCGCGGCGCACGGTCGACTTCTCGTAGATGTCGCGGCCGACGGCGGTGATCTCCTCGCGCACCCGTGCCGCGGTCGCTGAGAACGGCCCGTCCTCGGGGTACCCCACGACCGCCGCGTCGTCGCCGTTGCGCGCGTCGTCGCGGAAGGTCAGCGGCTCGAGCTTGAGCCCGGGCACGTAGACGACGGCGACGTCGCGCTTGGGGTCGAAGAGCACGACCCGACCGCGCTTGCGCGACCCGTCGCCCAGCTCGACCTCGGGGTCGCGTACGCCGGCGACGACATGCGCGTTGGTCATCACCCGCTCGGCGGCGTAGACGAATCCGGTCCCCTCGAGGCGGCGGCTGCACGACTTCGCGACGCCGATGACCTTCAGCACCCGGGTGCGGGTGCTGCGCATCGCCGGCGAGTTGAGCACCGCCGGGTTGGGCGGCGGCACCTTGGCAGTGGCACCGGGGTTGAGCTCGGTGAAGACCTGCGGGAATCCCTGCTCGTCGAGCAGCCGGCGGAACGACGCGAAGACCTCGGGGGCCGGCGGCATCGCCGAGTCGACCTGGCGCAGGACCTGGGAGTTGCGGACCGCGTCCGCGACGCTGCGGTACGACGAGTCCTTCGCCGCGGTGCCGAGCAGCCACGCGACGAGCAGCACGCCCAGGACGGAGACGGCCGCGCCACCCGTCGCGTCGATCGTGCGAGCCGGCTTGCCGACGACCCGCCGGCGCAGCGCGGAGCCCGCCGTGGTGCCGACGAGCTGGCCGATGCTGGCCGTCACCAGCACGGTCGCGATGCCGACGAGCGACTCGCCGCCGCCGCTCGCGACCCGGCTGGCGATCGGCGACGCGACGAGGGTGCCGAGGATGCCGCCCCCGACGAACCCGCCGAAGGACAGCACGCCGACGAGGAAGCCCTGGCGGTATCCGGAGAACCCGAAAAGCACCATGGCGAGGACGAGCAGGAGGTCGAGCAGGCTGCCGTTCATCGGCGCGACTCTAACGGCGGTACGACGTCGTCGGTGGTTGCGACGACCTCGACGCGGCGCGGCGGCGGAGGCCGCCACACCGTTGTCACCGCGGTCGCGACGGCGAGTCCCCACACCGCGCCGAGCGTGACGCCGCCCAGCACGTCGGAGAGGTAGACCTCGCCGAGGAACAGCACGGCGAGGCCGCCGAGCAGCACGACCCCGAGGACGACCGTGGCGACGCCGACCTTGCGCGTCCACCGCCGGATGCGCGGCAGCACCACAGTGAGGATCGCGATCGCGAAAGCGCCGACGACCGTCATCCGGCCGGACGGGAACGTCGACGTCGCGAAGCCGTCGAGCGTCGGGATGGCGCGCGAGCGCTCGACGACGGCCTCCACGGTCTGCGCGAGCAGCACCGCGCCGCCGAGCGCGACCAGCAGCAGCACGAGAGCCCGGGGGCGGCGGTCGACGACCCACGCGGCGACGCCGACGACGAGCGAGGCGATGGCGAGCGAATCCGGGGACAGCAGCTCGCGCACCGTCCTGGTCAACGCGACCAGGTCAGCGGTGCGGCTGTCGGCCAGCACCCGGCGAACCGGCTCGTCGACGTCGACGATGCCGCCGGTGCCGAGCGACTCGCCGATGACCAGGGCGAGGACGCCGCCGAGCGCCGCGAGGCCGAGCAGCGCGATCGGTGAGCTGCAGGCCCGCTGCCGCGCCCGGCCGGAACCGCCCGGTCAGGAAGCCGATCTGCCGGCCGTAGCGCACCCGCACCACGGCGACCCGCGGCCGCTCGAGCTGGACCAGCCACCAGCCGCGAAGCTGCTCCTGCCGCGCGGCGACCTGGCGGGCGCCGACGACCAGGACGACCACGACGGCGATGGTCACCGCGAGCAGGGTGGAGGCGCGTCCGAC
The DNA here is from genome assembly GCA_963765815.1 of uncultured Actinomycetota bacterium. GTDB lineage: Bacteria > Actinomycetota > Actinomycetes > BP-191 > BP-191 > DATLNF01. Next base: position 473,875 of record CAVXXT010000007.1, read on the forward strand.
GTACCGCTCGACGCTCTGCCAGGAGTTGCCCGCGACGTAGCCGAGGACGGTGAAGCCGGTGCCCCACGCGGCGGCGCCGAGGACGCTCGCGACGACGAAACGGCCGTAGCGCATCCCCGAGGCGCCGGCCGCGAACGGCATGATCGCGCGCAGCACGCCGACGAATCGGCCGAGGACGATCACCTTGATGCCGCCGGCGCGGATGCGACCCATCGTCGCCTCGACCCGCGACCGGCCCATGATCGAGCCGAGCCGGCTGTCGAGGAACTTCGTGCCGAGCCGGCGGCCGAGGTAGAAGCCGAGCGAGTCGCCGAGGATCGCGCCGACCACCGCGCACGCCGCCATGACCGCCACCGGCACCTTGCCCTCGGACGCCGCGACGCCACCGAGGATCACCGCCAGCTCGCCGGGCACAGCCAGACCGGCGAAGGCCGCGGTCTCGAGCAGCGCCAGCCCGCCGACGACCCCGGCGAAGACCGGGCCGGGCAGCCGGGACATCCGCTCGAGCAGGTGCTTGATGCCGCCGGCCACGTCGCCGCCGAAGGCGAGCACGAGCAGGACGACGACGACGATCGCCAGACCGCCGACGGCGCGCGCGCGACTGACGGGACGGAGCACTCTCTACGTCCCTCCGGGCGGCGACGGCGTGGCCGGATCGTACGGCGCGGACGCCTCGCCACCGAGCGACCCGGGCCGCTCGACCAGCACGCCCGGACCCCACGGCCGCTCCCAGCCGCCTAGCCGCAGCAGCGCGTCGACGAGACCGGCGGTGAAGCCCCACACCAGCAGGCCGCCGACCTGGAAGCCGGGTCCCTGGTAGTCGGCGATCAGCCGCACCCGGCAGCGGCGCTCGGGGTCGGCGAGGTGCGAGAGGGGAACGCGTACGACGGCCGCCACCTCGTTGACGTCGACCGCCGACACCTCGCACGGGTCGTGCCACCAGCCGAGCACCGTCGTGACGGTGAAGCCGCTCGGCGGCAGGAACAGCGGCGGCAGCGCGCCGAACACCGTCACCCCCGCCGGGTCGAGCCCGACCTCCTCCTGCGCCTCGCGCAGCGCGGCGGCGACCACATCCGCATCGTCCGGATCAACGCTGCCGCCGGGGAACGCCGGCTGCCCGGCGTGCGAGCGCATCGTGTGCGCGCGCTCGATGAAGAGCAGGTCGGGACCCTCGGGCCCCTCGCCGAAGAGCGCCAGCACGGCGCTCTGCCGCCCTTCGCCCGGGGGCGGCACGAAGCGGGTGATGTCCTCGGCACGCACGCCCGGCAGCGCTGCCGCCAGCGGTGCCAGCCAGCCCGGCAGCGCGTCGGTCACGCGGGGGGCGCCGGCGGCGGCAGGTCGACGGAGAGGTGCTCGGCGATCAGGTCACGCAGCTCCTCAGCGGTCAGCTCGCCCACGGCACGGTGGACGAGGGTGCCGCGGGCGTCGACGAAGAGCGTGATCGGCGGCCCCGGGACGCGCAGCGCCTGCAGCATCCGGCGGCCCTCCGAGCGGACGCTGGCGTAGGCGATCCCGGTCGACTGGATGGTGGAGCGGGCGGCGCTCTCGTTGTCGGCGACGTTGACGCCGAGGAAGCGGACCCGCTCGCCGGCGGTGGCGTGCAGCCCCTGCACAGCCGGCATCTCCTTGCGGCAGGGCAGGCACCACGAGGCCCAGACGTTGAGGACGGTCGGCGTACCGCCGATCGCGCGCAACGCGACCGTGCGCGCCGAGCCGATGCACGGCAGCGTCAGGTCGGGCAGCCGGTCGCCGGGTGCGGCCTTCGCCTGCGCGGGGGTGAGCAGCTCCTCGGGGGCAGGGCAGTCGGCGGTGCCGATCGGCGGCAGCGACTCCGACTCGCGCGGAGTGGGGTTGGGCGTCATGCCGTTGTCGGAGCACGCCGTCGCCAACGTCGCGACGACGACGAGGACAGCGGCGAGTCGCTTCACGCGTCACCCCCGGCGATGCCGGCCGAAGGGCAGAGCCGGGCGACTGGACAGGCGCCGCACGCCGGCTTGCGCGCCGTGCAGCAGCGGCGTCCGTGCCAGATGAGCCGGTGCGACAGCAGCGTCCACTCGCGACGCGGGATGAGCTCCATGATCTCGAACTCGACCTTCACCGGGTCGGTCTCGACGGTCCAGCCGAGCCGCCGCGACAGCCGGCCGACGTGGGTGTCCACCGTGATCCCCGGGACGTCGAACGCGTTGCCGAGGATGACGTTGGCGGTCTTGCGGCCGATGCCGGGCAGGGTCACCAGGTCCTTGAGCTTGCCGGGGATCTCACCGCCGTACCGCTCGCACAGCGCCTGGCCCAGCCCGATGATCGAGGTGGTCTTCGCGCGGAAGAAGCCGGTCTGCTTGATCAGCCGCTCGACGTCCGCGCGATCGGCGGCGGCGAAGTCCTCCGCTGTCCGGTATCGGGCGAAGAGCGCCGGCGTGACCTCGTTGACCTTCTTGTCCGTGCACTGCGCGCTGAGGATGGTCGCGACGGCCAGCTGCAGCGGGTTGGCGAAGTCGAGCTCGCAGTGGGCGTCGGGGTAGGTCTCGGCGAGCGTGCGGTTGACCGCCCGCGCGCGCCGGACGAGCGCCGTGCGCGAGGCGGGCGGAGCGAGCGCTCGCGGGGTGACCACGCCTCGAAGCGTACGTCGGCGCCCGCGTCACCCTGCCCGTCACCCGGTTGGCCCACTCAAGGGAACCGGACGGCATGACGATGCCCCCCTGTGTCGGCGCGAATGCGGCCGACGCGGGTGAGCCGACCGCACGGGCGATCTGGGGTGAGACGTGACGACGACGAGCGACATGCGAGCCGTCGGCGTCGAGCGCGACCCCCTGCTCGCCCAGCTCCCGCTGCCCGGCCTGCGCGACTACCGCCACGCGCTCGGGCAGGAGGAGAGCCGGGTCTCCTACTGGCGCCGCATCCTGCAGGGCCGCCTCGACACGCTGCGCAACGACGGCACCGCGACCGACCTGGACAACCTCGGCGCGATGCTCACGGACGAGCGGGTGACCCGCGGCCGCACCGCGCTGATCCAGGTCGTGCCCGCCGACGACATCCCGCCGCTGCCCAACCTGGCCGAGCTGTGGGCGCGCACCTCGCAGAGCGCGGGCGCTGCGCGCGAGGAGCTGATCGCCGAGCTCGCCGTGGCCGAGGGGCAGCTGTCGTCGTACCGCGCCGCCCTGCACCGCCGCCTCGCCGCCGCGACCGCCGAGCTGATCGCCCGCTACCGCGAGCAGCCCGCGCTCTGCCTCGACGTCCTGCCCTCCCAGCCCGTGCGGTCAGGTCGCGCGCACTCGGCCTGACGCTCTGTTCGACGAGCGACTACATCACGCTCTATCGAGCGCCGATGCTCATGATCATGATTTCGCAAGATTCGGGACGCCTATCGCTCGCTTGGGACCCGATCAGCCGCTGATCCAGTGAACGACGCTCCTTGCGATCCTCCCGATCGAAGACGTCCGCTTCCGGCGTTCAACCTCGGCGAGAAGCGACTCTCGCGTGACGCCTCTCACGCCAGCGCATTGCGCGGAACCGAGATGTCCCTCGACCTGCAACCATCTGATGCCGCGGACCGAGACCCTTAGCAGCGCGCACGCGTCGCTCTCGCTCACGAACGTGCTCGGGTCGACCTCAGGAATCCCCGCATCCCAGACCTGCACTGGCTCGAGTACGCATCTCGGGCTCGTCGCCGCCCCATCTAGAGCTCAGTCCGAGACGTCGAGCACGACCTTCATGGCTTCCTTGGCCTCGAAGAGGCGGTAGCCCTCAGCCGCGTCCTCGAGCGGCAGCCGGTGGCTGATGATCACCGTCGGGTCCACCTGGCCGGAGCTGATCGCGGCCATCGCCTTGTCCCACCAGCCCTGCACGTTGCAGGAGCCGCCGAAGCGCAGCGTCACGTTGCGGGAGAAAAGGTTGGCCAGGGGCAGCGGGTACTCGAACTCGGTGTGCACGCCGATGACGCTGACCGTGCCGCCCGGACGCACGCAGTCGATCGCGGTGATCAGCGCCGCAGGCAGTCCGACGGTCTCGATCGTCACGTCGGCCTGTCCGCCGAGGATGTCCTCGACCGCGACCGAGCCGGACCGCTCGGCGGTGTTGACCGGGATCGACCCGAGTGACGCGGCGAGCTCGAGGCGTGACGGGACCATGTCCAGCGCCACCACCTTCGCGGCGCCCATCGCGTGCGCGGCCAGCTGGGCGAACGTCCCGACCGGGCCGCAGCCGACGACGACGACGGAGCTGCCCGGCTGCACGTCGGCGATGCCGGCGGCGTACCAGCCGGTGGTCAGGATGTCGCCCGCGAAGAGCGCCTGCTCGGGGGTGAGCGACGGCGGTACGGCGAGCAGGTTGACGTCGGCGAAGGGGATGCGCACCAGCTCCGCCTGCGAGCCGCCGAGGTCGCCCACGAAGACGCCGTAGCCGAGGACGGCCAGGTCGTCGCAGATGTTGAAGCGGCCGAGGGTGCAGGGCCCGCAGGTGCCGCAGGCGATCTGGAACGACCCGACCACCTCGTCGCCGACCCGGAAGCCGCGCACCGCGTCGCCCACGGCGACCACGGTGCCGACGTACTCGTGGCCGACGACCGTCCCCTCGAAGACGCCGGGCACGCGTCCGTTGTAGAAGTGCAGGTCCGACCCGCAGATCGCGGCCTTGCGCACCCGGACGATCGCGTCGGTGGGCGCCACCAGCTCGGGCTCGGCGACGTCCTCGACCCGGACGTCGTGCTCGCCGCGGTAGACGACCGCTCTCATCAGCTGACTCCTCGGTCGGTACCCCGTCGGGCGCACCCTAACGGCAGTGCTTCGAACGTCTGCGGCCGGGTACGCCGACAGCATGCTCGCCGACGCCCTGCTCCCGGTCGTGGTCCTCGTCTTCCCGGTATTCCTGCTGGCTGCGCTGCTGCTCATGGAGCGCGTCGAGCGCCCGCTGCGCGTCGACGAGGTGGGGCTGCAGCTCGAGTCGTTCTTCAGCAACGCGCGGCCCGAGGAGATCGAGACCTTTGTCAGCGAGGGCTACGCGCCGGCGCTCGACCGCTACTGGCGGCGTCGCCGCCGGCCGGCCGGCAGCACGGTCGGCTGACCGCCGTACCCTGATCGTGACCGCGCGCCCGCGCGGACGCGGAGGAGCGGTGGACCACGTCCTGCGGCACACGCCGCTGCTGACCGGGCTGGACGACGACGACTGGACGGCGCTGGTCGGCCGCGTGACCAAGGTCGTGGTCGCGCGTGCTGACGTGGTGTTCTGCGAGGGCGACGCAGGCGACAGCCTGTACGTCGTCCGCGACGGGAAGGTGAAGATCACCCGCGCCTCGGCGGGCAGCCGCGAGAACCTCCTCGCCGTCCTCGGCCCGGGCGACCTCCTGGGCGAGCTCTCCCTGTTCGACTCGCTCCCCCGCACTGCGACGGCGACGGCGGTCACGGACACGACGCTGTTCCGGCTCGGCGCGGCGGAGTTCGACGCCTACCTCGCGGAGCGGCCCTCGGTCGCGCCCGCGCTGCTGACCGTGCTGGCCGGCCGGCTGCGCGACACCAACGACGCGATGGCCGACCTGATCTTCACCGACGTGCCGGGCCGCGTCGCCAAGGCGCTCCTCTCGCTCGGCGACCGGTTCGCCGAGCCGACCGCCGACGGCCCGCGGGTGACGCACGACCTCACCCAGGAGGAGCTGGCCCAGCTGGTCGGCGCCTCGCGGGAGACCGTGAACAAGGCGCTGAGCGACTTCGCCGGCCGAGGCTGGATCCGGCTCGACGGCAAGGCCGTCGTACTCCTCGACCCCGAGCGGCTGGCCCAGCGCTCAGGCTGACCCGGGCCGGTGATCGATCGCTTGACCGGCCGGCTCGACCCCCCGAGCGGGCTCAGGGGGTCGAGTCAGCCGGTTGACCGGGCAAATTTCGGGGTGGCGTCGTCGATGAGGCGCTGGGTGACGGACGCCTCGCGGACGTGCTCGCTGGCGGTCGCGACGGCGAGCGCCTCGCGCAGGGTCGCCTCCGCCTCGCCGACGGCGCCGGCGGCGAGCAGCGCGCTGCCGAGTGCGCGCAGCGCGATCACCCGGGATCGGACGTCCTCGGCCGGGATGGTCACGGCACGCCGCGCCTCGGCCAGCGCATCGTCCACCCGGCCCGCCTCGAGCAGCGTCGCGGCGTGGTGCGCAACGGCCTGGCGCATCGGGAAGAGCAGGGTCGGGTCGGACGCCGCGTGGGCGATCTCGCCGAGGATGCGCAGCGCCTCGTCACGGTGACCGCGAGCCCGCTCGACCAGGCCGAGCAGCACCCGCTCGCCGATGGCCGCGTGGGCGGCGAGGCCGACCTCCTCGGCCAGGGCGAGTGCTCGGCGTACGGCGTCCTCGGCGGCGTCGAGGTCGCCCGCCTCGTAGCGACACCAGCCGAGCACGACCAGCGCGAGTGACTGGATCGTCGGGTGCCGGAGCCGGCCGGCCAGCGACTCGGACTCCGACAGCAGCCGCACCGCCGCGTCACCGTCGCCTGCGTTGCGCGCCGCCATGCCCTGGGCGAGCAGCGCCATCGACTGACCCCATGTGTCGCCGAGCAGCTCGAAGCCGTAGTGCGCGTCGGCGGCCTGGCGGGCGGCGAACGCGACGTCACCGAGCTCGGCCGCGGCGATCGCATCGATGGTGAGAGTGGCGGAGACGGCCCACCGGTCACCGAGCTCCTGCGCGCGGGGCAGGATCCGCTGCGCGAGTGCCCGCGCCTCCGCGAGCCGGCCCTGCAGCAGCCGCACCAGCGCCTCGGTTCCGGCGCACCAGGCGAGTCCGCCGTCGTCGCCGAAGCTCGCGAACACGTCGGCAGCCTGACGCAGCGACGCGTCGGCCAGGTCGTAGTCGCCGCGCGTGGTGGCGCTCCATGCGAGGTGCTGCAGCGCCCACCCGGTCCCGCGGTCGTCGCCGACCCGACGGGCGAGGTCGAGCGCCTCGGTGAAGTGCTGCTCGGCAGAGCGCAGCCGACCGGCGAAGTAGTCGAGCATCCCGAGCTGGCGCAGCGCCTCGGCGACGACCCGCTCGTCGCCGGCGTCACCCGCGGCGGTCAACGCGCGGACGAAGGCCTCCGCCGCGGCGCTGTCGTCACCCTGCTTGCGTCGGATGTCACCGAGGACGACGAGCGCCGACGCGGCCGGGCCGTTGCCGGGCTTCGCCAGGACCGGTGACAGTGCGGCCAGCGCGTCGTCGAGCCGGTGCAGAGCGGCGAGGGCCTGGGCGTAGCCGACGCGCAGGTCGGTGTCGACGTCGTCCGGGGCGTCGTCGCCGGCCAGCATCAGCGCCCGGCCGAGCAGCTCGATGGCGTTGGCGTTCTCGTCGCGGGCGAGCGCGGCCCGGCCGAGCCGGAGCAGCGCCCGGACGCCACTCGGCGCGGCACCCCACGCCGCGTCCCCCGGCGGCAGTCGCATCTCCGCGGACAGCGACGCGGCCAGCTCGGCCTGCGCGGCGACGAACAGGTCGACGTCGGACGGGCCGCCAGGCATCTCCGCGGCTGCCCACTGCGCGACGACGGCGTGCTTGCGGGCGCGCTCAGTCTTGGGCAGCCCGGAGTAGGCGACCTCACGGGTCAGCGTGTGCGTGAACCCGTAGGCGTCGGCGCCGCTCGTCACCACGATCCCGTGGTCGAGCAGCGAGCCGATCCGCGCCACGACGTCGTCGTACGGCTCACCGCTCAGCGCGACCAGCGCGGACGCCCAGAATCGGCTGCCCACCACGGCAGCGTCGCGCAGGGTCGCGCGGGTCGCCTGCGGCAGCTCGTCGATGCGCGCGGCGAGGACCGCCTGCACCCCGGCCGGGAGCACCTGAGCGGGCAGCTCGCCGGCGACGACCCAGCCCTCGTCGGTACGACGGAGCAGACCGCGGTCGACCAGCAGGTGCAGCAGCTCGGCCAGGAAGAACGGATTGCCCTGCGCCCGGTCGAGCAGCGTGCGCCGGACGTCGCCCGCCAGCTCGGAGCCCCCGAGGTAGGCGCGCAGCAGCCGTTCAGCGGCCGGCTCCTCCAGCGGCGCGAGCGGAAGCAGCACCGGGTCGGGCAGCCGCGGCGTCCACTCCGACAGGCGCTGGAGCATCTCCTGTCGGCCGATCGCCACCATGGTCACCGGTCCGGCGGCGCGCTCGGCGATCGCCATCAGCACCTCGCGCAGGTCGTCGCCGGCCCACTGCAGGTCGTCGACGACGAGGAGCAGCGGACCTTCCTGGGTGAGGGCGGCGAGCACCCCGCTGAGCGCGACGACCAGGTCGTCGCCGCGGCGTTCCGGATCACCCGGCGGCGCCGCTTCGCGCGGCGTCGCGTCGTCGTCGCCGAGGCCGAGCAGACCGAGCAGCGTGTCCGCCAGCGCGACCGGGCTGTAGGTGCCGCGCGCCGGGTGCTCGACGCGGCTGACCAGCCGGCGCACCCGCTCGCGCGCCACGGCGGGCGGGTCGTCGTCGGAGATGCCGCTCGCGGTGCGGACGATCTCGACCAGTGGCGCAAGGCCGCGGGTGCGGCCGTACGGCGTGCACCGGCCGACCAGGACACGAGACCCCGGCAGCTCGGCGACGGTGCGCGCCAGCTCGCGCCAGAGCCGGGTCTTGCCGACGCCGGCCGCGCCGGTGATGACGACGGTCGTCGGCGCGCGGCGGTCGACGGCGTCGCTCACGCGGCCCACCAGCAGACCCAGCTCGGCCTCGCGCCCGATGAGCGGCGCCTCGTCACCGAGACCGAGTCGCACGGCGGACCGCGGGCGGAGGCCGATCAGCTCGTACGCCGCGACCGGCTCGCGCTTGCCCTTGAGCCGCAGCGGCGGCAGCGCTCGCCACGAGCCGATCGACAGCGTCGGCACTGCGGTGTCGCGGCCGGCCAGGATCGCTCCGACCCCGGCGGCGTCGGAGAGCCGTGACGCGGTGTTCACGGTGTCGCCGACGACGGTGTAGGCGAGGGCGGCGCGCACCCCGGCCAGCACCTCGCCGGTGTTCAGCCCGACCCGCAGACCGAGCTGGCGGCCACCGCCGGACTCCTCCGCGACCAGGCGGCGGACGTCCTCCTGCATCTGCACCGCGGCGCGCACCGCCCGCTCCGCGTCGTCCTCGTGCGCGGTCGGCGCGCCGAAGACGGCCATGATGCCGTCGCCGGTGAGCTTGTCGACGTGCCCGCCGTACGCCGCGACCGCGGACGCGAGCGACGCGAGCACGCGTGTCGGTGACGACCCCCACCCGCTCAGGGTCGAGGTCCTCGGCCCACGCGGTGAAGTCCGAGAGATCGCCGAAGAGGACGGTGACGACGCGCCGTTCGGCGCCGCCTCGCTCAGGACCGTCGGCGGTCTGCGCGGTCGCCGCTGACTGGTCGAGGCCGGCGCCGCAGTGGAAGCAGAACCGCGCGCCCGGGACCGTCGGCGTCGCGCAGGCGGGGCACTTGAGGACGTCGTCGACCATGGCTCAGCCGACCAGCTCGTGCCGGTCGTCGGCGTCGACGGCGACCTCGCCGCGGTCGACGAGGAGGTCGAGCGCGGCCCGCACGCTCAGCTCGGCCGGGCGCCAGAGCACGGGATCGACGTCGCGGTAGATGCGCTCGACCAGCTCGCGCGGGGTGGCGAGGCCGACCACGCGCAGCGTCTCGACGAGCTCGGCGAGCCGTTGCTGCCGGTGGGCGATGTAGTAGGCGATGACGCTCGCCGCGTCGTCGACGACGGGTCCGTGCCCGGGCAGCAGCCGTGCCGCGCCGACGTCGCGCAGCCGCTCGAGGCTGTCGAGGTAGTCGCGCATGCGGCCGTCGGGGTGGGCCACGACCGACGTACCGCGTCCGAGGACGTGATCACCGGTCAGGACGGCGCTCTCGGCGGGCATGACCAGGCAGACGTGGTCGGCGCTGTGCCCGGGGGTGGCGAGCGCGCGCAGCTCGAGCCCACCGACCTCGACGACGTCGCCGTCGGCGAGGCCGAGGTCGCCGAGCCGGTGCGCCGGGTCGAAGGCGCGGATGTCCGCGCCGGCGGCCGCGGCGAGCGACCGGGCGCCGGCGCTGTGGTCGCGGTGGCCGTGGGTCAGCACGACGAGCGCGATCCGCTGGCCGCTGTCCTGCACCGCGCGCAGCACTGCGGAGAGGTGGGTCGCGTCCTCCGGTCCCGGGTCGAGCACGACGACGTCGCTCGAGCCGGGCTCTGCGAGCAGCCAGGTGTTGGTGCCCTCCAGCGTCATCGGGCCCGGGTTGGGCGCCAGCACTCGCCGGGCCCGCGCGCTCACGACGTCGGCGGACATGGGGCTCAGCGCCCTTCGGCCGCGTCGTGGCCGGGGTAGTCGGGATCGCCGGGGAGGAGGAAGAGCACGTCGTCGCCGTCGACCAGCACCCGCGGCAGCATCCGCCGGATGTCGCGCGCCGCCGCGGCGGCGAGCACCTCGTCGACGCCGGCGTACTCGGAGAGCTCGGCGAGGGTGAAGACGGTCGGTGGCAGCATCGCCATCTCGCCGCGGGCGTGGCCCTCGACGGCGTCGGCCGGGCGGATCCAGCGGCTGGAGTCGCTCTCCCCGCTGAACCGCACCGGCGCCTGGCCGGCCGGCAGCGCGGCGACGAAGAACCGGGTGTCGAAGCGCTTCGGCTCGAACTCCGGCGTGACCCAGTGCGCCCACGGCCGCAGCAGGTCGGCGCGCAGGACCAGGCCGTTGCGCGTGAGGACCTCGCCCATCGACGCGGAGCGGTCGAGCAGCGCGGCCTGCTCGCGCGCCCAGTGCGCGTCGTCGGACGCGACGTCCACGGTCGACGTCGCATCGGGTCCGGCGAGCAGCACGCCGGACTCCTCGAACGTCTCGCGCACCGCCGCCGACACCAGCGCCCGCGCGAGCGGTACGTCGGCCGCGAGCGGCGTGCACCACTCCGCCGCCGACGGCCCGTGCCACGCGATCTCCGCCTCGGCGTCGCGCGGGTCGACCGAGCCGCCGGGGAAGACGTGCATCCCGCCGGCGAACGCCATCGTCGTCACCCGGCGCAGGACGAACGCCTCGACGCCATGCCCGGCGTCGGCGTCGCGGAGCAGCACGACGGTCGCCGCGTTGCGCGGCGTGACCGCCGGCGTCGAGCCGCTCGCGACCGCGCGTGCACGCTCGTGCAGCTCAGGTGGGAGACGGCGCATCGCCGACTCGTCGCGCGCGGTCATCGGCCCACCGCTAGTCGACCTCGACGACGACCTCGACCTCGACCGGGGCGTCGAGAGGGAGCGCCGCGACGCCGACGGCGCTGCGCGCGTGTCGGCCGGCGTCACCGAAGACCTCGCCGAACAGCTCACTCGCCCCGTTGACCACCCCGGGCTGGCCGGTGAAGCCCGGAGCCGAGGCGACAAACCCGACGACCTTGACGACCCGTCGTACCGCGGCGAGGTCGCCGGTCACCGACTTCACCGCAGCGAGCGCGTTGAGCGCGCAGATCCGGGCCAGGTCTTTCGCCGTCTCGGCGTCGACCTCCGCGCCGACCTTGCCGGTCGCCGACATGGCGCCGGCGACCATCGGCAGCTGACCCGACGTGTAGACCAGGTTGCCGGTGCGCACCGCAGGGATGTACGCCGCGACCGGGGGGACCACCTCGGGCAGGGTGAGACCGAGCTCGGCGAGCCGCTCCTCGGGAGTGGGCACTAGGACTCCTTGGCGCGCTTGAAGTAGGCCACCAGCTGCTCGGCGCTCTGGCCGGGCACGACGGTGACGAGCTCCCAGCCGTCGTCGCCCCAGGTGTCGAGGATCTGCTTCGTCACATGCGTCAGCAGCGGCACGGACGCGTACTCCCACTTCTGCACGGCGGGCTCCTCACGGCGCCCGGCGGTGGGCGGCCACGGCCAGCCTACCCAGCGCTCAGCGGCGCCCCGTCGTGACCGTGGTCACACCTCAGCGGGGGGTGTCGGCGGCGCGGGTGGCGTTGTCGAAGAAGCGGAGCAGCTCGACCGGGAACGGCATGACCAGCGTGGAGTTCTTCTCCGCCGCGACCTCGACCACGGTCTGCAGGAGGCGCAGCTGCAACGCCGCCGGGTTGGCCGCCATGATCGCGGCCGCCTCGCCGAGCTTCTGCGACGCCTGCAGCTCACCCTCGGCGGAGATGACCCGGGCGCGGCGCTCGCGCTCGGCCTCGGCCTGCCGCGACATCGAGCGCTTCATCGTCTCGGGCAGCTGGACGTCCTTGATCTCCACCAGCTCGATCGCGATGCCCCAGGGCTCCTCGGTGAGCAGGTCGATGATCGTCTTGAGCTGCGCGTTGATCGCCTGCCGGTTGGACAGCACGTCGTCGAGGTCGCTCTGGCCGATGACCGACCGCAGCGAGGTCTGCGCGACCTGCGAGGTGGCGAAGAGGTAGTTCTGCACGTTGACGGTCGCCTTCAGCGGATCGATCACCTTGAAGTAGACGACCGCGTCGACGCGCAGCGTCACGTTGTCGCGGGTGATGCCGTCCTGCGCCGGGACGCCCATCGTGACGACCTGCATGTTGACCTTCACCATGCGGTCGATGATCGGGATGATCACGTTGAGCCCGGGGCCCTTGATCGCGCTCTGCACGCGGCCGAGGCGGAACACCACACCGCGCTCGTACTCCTGGACGATGCGCAGCCCGAAGATGACGCCGAAGAAGACGATCAGGCCGAGTACGACGAGCAGTCCGCCGGCGGCGTTCATGGGGTTCCCCCTCTAGCTGACCGGCTCCACGTCGAGGATGAGCGCCTCGGCGTCGACACCGGTCACGGTGACGCGGGTGCCCGCGCTCACCGGACCGTCCCACTCCAGGGCACGCGCGCGCCAGAGGGCGCCGTCGATCAGCACGTGCCCCTGCGGGTTGAGCGTGCTGCGCACCTCGCCGACCTGCCCGAGCAGGCCCTCGGTCGCGGCGGTCTGGCCGCGTAGCGCGCGCAGCACGACCGTCATCACGACGACGTAGAAGACCCACGAGCCGACGACGCCGAGGGCGATGACCGGCCAGCCGACGCGCAGACCGGGTCGGTAGCCGTCGATGAAGAGGAACGAACCCGCGGTCAGCGCCGCCGTACCGCCCCAGGTCAGAAGCCCGAAGCCGCCGCGCGCGACGTCGAGCGAGAGCATCGCGATGCCGGCGAGCAGCGCAGCGAGGCCGAGCGGTGCGATCGGCAGGGAGGTGAGGCCGTACGCCGCGAGCGCCACCAGGATCACGCCGCTGTAGCCGGCCGGGCCGAAGCCGGGCTGGAACAGCTCGAACACGATCGCGCCGGCGCCCGAGAGCAGCAGCAGGTAGACCAGCCACGGCGTCGTGCCGAGCGAGCGACGGATCTTCGTGACCAGCCCGGGATTGGCGATCCGGGTGTCGAACGCCTGCGCGTCCGAGAAGACCAGCGTGCGCTGCCCGCTGGGCAGGTCGACGACCTTCTTGTCCAGCGCGCGGATCACGTCGTCGATCGAGTTGACGGTGCCGTCGACGATGCGGCCGTCGGGGTCGGCGCCGGTGCGCTTCACGAACGTCGCGAGCCCGCTCTCGAGCACCTCGCGCTCCGTCAGCTCGACCCGGTCGAGGCGCAATGTCTCGGGAGCGACGGCGCTGAGCGCCTGGACGACGCGGCGCTCCTCCGCCCCCAGATCGCCGCCCGGCTGCAGCGGGATCATCGACCGGACGCGAGCGCCGTTGGCCACGAAGCGCACGTCGCCGGCGAGCCACATCGCGGTGTGCGCCCCGGCCACGGCCTCGGTGTGGTCGAGGACGACCGGGCCCACCCAGGTGGCGACGGGCACGTCGGCGTCGCGGATCGCCGTCATCAGCCGAACGTCGTCGACCTTGACCGAGCCGGAGCCGATGACCCGCAGGACCACCGCGGCGTGCTTCTCCCGCGCCGCGAGCTCGAGCTGGTCGACGATGTAGTCGGCGTACGACGCGTCGATGCGGCCGGAGACCTCGACGACGTCGACGATCCGGGTGCGGTCCTGCTGCGCCTCGGCGGCCTGCACGCCGGTCAGCACAGTCAGCAGCCCGCCCACGGCGAGGAGGAACGCGAGCAGGCGTCGAGAGCCGCGCGGGCGGCGAGTGGTCTCCATGACGGAGCGTCACTCTACGGCCCCGGACGAGCCGCTCATCAACGGCAGGGTTAGCCTGCCGAGGTGACCTGGTTCCCCGGCGTACGCCTGCACGTCGTGACCGGGAAGGGCGGCACCGGCAAGACGACGGTGGCCGCGGCCCTGGCGGTCGCTCTCGCGAGCGACGGCGGCAAGGTGCTGCTCGTCGAGGTCGAGGGCCGGCAGGGCGTCAGCGGGCTGTTCGGCCACCCGCCTCTGCCGTACGCCGAGACCCGGCTGGCCCGCGTGGCCGGCGGCGGGGAGGTCGTCGGGCTCGCGGTCGACCCCGAGCTCGCGCTGATCGAGTACCTCGAGATGTTCTACAAGATGGGCCGGGCCGGCCGGGTGCTGCGGCGGATGGGCGCGATCGACTTCGTCACGACGGTCGCCCCGGGGCTGCGCGACGTGCTGCTCACCGGCAAGGTGAAGGAGTCGGTGATCCGGCGGTCCGGTGACCACCACGCCTACGACGCGGTCGTCCTCGACGCGCCGCCGACCGGGCGGATCGTGCGCTTCCTCGGCGCCAACGAGGAGGTCGGCCAGATGGCGAAGGTCGGGCCGATCCACCGGCAGTCGGAGGCGGTGATGACACTGCTGCGCTCATCCCAGACCGCGATCCACCTGGTGACCCTGCTCGAGGAGATGCCGGTCCAGGAGACCGTCGACGGCGTCGCCGAGATCCGCAAGGCCGGGCTGCCGATCGGCGCGATCGTCATCAACAAGGTGCGGGAGCCCCAGCTGGCGCCGGCCGACCTCGAGCGGGCGCGACGGGGCGAGCTGGACCTCCCGGAGATCAGCGCCGCGCTGAAGACGGTCGGCCTCGACGCCGCGCCCGAGGCGGTCGAGGTGCTCGGCGTCGAAGCGCGTCAGCACGCCGAGCGGGTGGCCCTCCAGCAGGCGGAGCGGGTCGAGCTGGAGGGTCTCGGCGCGCCCCTGGTCGAGCTGCCGCTGCTCACCGATGCCGTCGACCTCGGAGCGCTGCGCGTGCTGGCCGGGCTGCTGACGCCATGACCGCGGCGACCCTGCGGCTCGACCTCGACGCCGTGCTCGACACGAAGCAGATCGTCGTGTGCTGCGGCTCCGGCGGGGTCGGCAAGACGACGACCGCCGCCGCGCTCTCGCTGCGCGCGGCCGAGCGCGGCCGACGGGTGGTCGTCGTCACCATCGACCCGGCCCGGCGGCTGGCCCAGTCGCTGGGCCTGAGCGAGCTCGACAACACCCCACGCCGCGTGGCCGGGGTCGGCTCAGGCGGCGGCGAGCTGCACGCGATGATGCTGGACATGAAGCGCACGTTCGACGACATCGTCGTCGCGCATGCCGACCCGGAACGCGCGCAGCAGATCCTGACCAACCCGTTCTACATCTCCTTGTCGAGCAGCCTCGCCGGCACGCAGGAGTACATGGCGATGGAGAAGCTCGGGCAGCTGCACGCATCCGGCGAGTGGGACCTCGTCGTCGTCGACACCCCGCCGACCCGCTCCGCGCTGGACTTCCTCGACGCGCCGCAGCGGCTGACCGGGTTCCTCGACGGCCGGTTCATCCGGCTGATGCTCGCACCGGCGAAGGCCGGCGGGCGGGCGTACATGAAGGTCCTCAACGTCGGGGTGCAGACCTTCACCGGCGTGATCCAGCGGATCACCGGCGGTCAGCTGCTCACCGACCTGCGCGAGTTCTTCACGGCGTTCGAGACGCTCTTCGGCGGGTTCCGCGAGCGGGCGCAGCAGACCTACGACCTGCTCAAGGCCGACGGCACGGCGTTCGTCGTCGTCGCCGCGCCGGACCCGGCGGCGCTGCGCGAGGCGTCGTACTTCGTCGAGCGGCTGTCGACCGACGCGATGCCGCTGGCCGGCGTCGTCGTCAACCGCGTGCACCGCACCGGCGCGCCCGAGCTGACGGCGGAGCGCTGCGGCGCCGCGGCGGAGGTGCTGGCGGAGCGGGGCGGCAGCGACGTCGCCGTCGGGGTCCTGCGGCTGCACGCCGACCGCGTCGCGATCGCGGCCCGCGAGCGGCGGGTGATCGGCTCGTTCAGCTCAGGGCTGCCGGCAGTCGCGGTCGCCGAGGTCGAGGCGATGGCGACCGACGTGCACGACATCGAGGGACTGCGGCAGATCGGGCTCGAGCTGGCCGGCTGACCGCCGGGGGAGGTCGGTCAGACGGCGGCGTTGAGGACGTCGCTGCGCGCGGACTCGAGCAGCAGGCGCCAGGACTTCACGTTGGGGCGACGACGCAGGAGAGCGCGGCGCTCACGCTCGGTCATCCCGCCCCACACCCCGAACTCCACCCGGTTGTCGAGGGCGTCGGAGAGGCACTCGGTGCGGACCGGGCAGCCCATGCAGACCTGCTTCGCGCGGTTCTGCGCGGCGCCCTGGACGAAGAGCTCGTCCGGCGGAGCAGTCCGGCATGAGGCGTTGAGGATCCACTCGGTGGCGGTTGAGTCTGCCTGCATCACGGTGTCCTTCATCCACGGGTCCAAGGGGTGAAAGGTGGCATTTCGACCGTAGGCAGCAGGGCTCTCCGCCGACACCCGCAGGTCGGATGGTTTCCCGTGGTCATTTCTGACTAGCCCCGCAGCCGCGAACGTCCCGGACCCCGGTACGGCGGCGATCACAGCGGGTTACCCTGGCTGGACTGTGACGTTCACGACTGTCGACGACGGGCCGGGTGCACTGCTGCACCGCACCGTCCTCGTGCTGGTCGTCAGCGTCCTGGCCGGCGTGCTCACCGCCGGCGCGCTGTTCCCCTTCGTCGGCGGGCTCGGGCTCGCCGCGCGGGCCGGGGCCGAATCGTTCCTGCAGCTGCCGGACGAGGTGATCGAGGGACCGGTGCCGGTGCGCTCGCGCATCCTCGCGGCGGACGGGTCCGTGCTCGCCACGATCTTCTTCAACGAGAACCGCATCCTCGCGCCGATCACCGCGGTGCCGCCGCACATGCAGCTCGCGCTGCTGGCGATCGAGGACAGCCGGTACTACCAGCACGCGGGCATCGACCTGCGCGGCCTCGCCCGGGCCTTCGTGAAGAACCAGCAGGCGGGCGGGGTCACGCAGGGCGGCTCGACGATCACCCAGCAGTACGTGAAGAACGTGCTGATCGAGTCCGCGACGGACAAGGAAGCGGTGCGCAAGGCGACCGAGCGGTCGACCACGCGCAAGCTGCGCGAGGCGAAGTTCGCCCTCGCCCTGGAGCAGCGCTACGACAAGCGGCAGATCCTGGAGAAGTACCTCAACATCGCCTACTTCGGGCAGGGCGTGTACGGCGTCGGCACCGCCGCGCAGCACTACTTCTCGAAGCGCGTCGACCAGCTGACGGTCCCCGAGTCGGCGCTGCTCGCGGGGATGGTGAAGAACCCGAAGCTCTACGACCCGACCACCCACCCCGCGGAGTCGACCGCGCGGCGCGACCTGGTGATCAGCGTCATGCGCCGGGAGGAGTTCCTGACACCTGCGGAGGCGACTGCGGCGCTCGCCGTACCGCTGAAGAGCATGCTCCGGCCGTCCCGGCTGACCAGCGAGTGCGGGGCGACGTTCGCGCCGTACTTCTGCGCCTACGTCCGGGACGCGCTGGTCGACGACCCGCGTCTCGGCGCGACGCAGACCGACCGGATCGCCCGGGTGTTCCAGGGTGGTCTGACGGTGAAGACGACGCTGGTCCCGTCGCTGCAGAAGGCGGCGCAGAACGCGCTGAACTCGACGCTCAACGCCGACGACCGCAAGCGGGCCGCGGCGACGGCGATCATCGTGCGGCCGGGCACCGGTGAGGTGCTCGCGATGGCGAGCAACCAGGTCTACGGCAAGGGTCCCGGGCAGACAGAGGTCAACCACGCACTCGGCGGCACCAGCGGCATCCAGGCCGGGTCGACGTTCAAGACCTTCGTCCTCGCCGCCGCGGTGCAGCAGGGCATACCCCTGTCGCTGACGCTCAACGCGCCGGGGCAGGTCTGCTCGTCGTTCTCCGACAACGGCCCGAACCGATGTCCTGGGGACCGCTACCGGGTGACGAACTTCGGCGGGCGGGGCAGCGGCTTCGGCGTCATCAACCTGGCTAAGGCGACGGCCAACTCGGTCAACACCTACTTCATCCAGCTCGAGGAGCGCACCGGGCTCGACCGGCCGCACGCGCTCGCGCAGGCGATGGGCATCCACAGCTTCGGCTTCGAGAAGAACAAGCGACCGTCGATGGTGCTGGGCGCGCCCGAGGTGAGCCCGCTGGAGATGGCCGAGGCGTACGCCACGCTGGCCGCGCGCGGCAAGCACTGCCCCGCGACCGGGCTGTCCAGCATCACCGACCCGGACGGCATCGAGCTGCTCGTGCAGAAGACCGAGTGCCGGCAGGTGCTCAGTCCCGAGGATGCCGATGCTGTGACGCAGATGCTGCGCGGCGTCATCGACGCGGGAAGCGGGAAGGCGGCCGACATCGGGCGGCCCGCAGCAGGCAAGACCGGCACGTCGCAGGACAGCGCGAGCGCGTGGTTCATCGGCTACACGCCCGACCTGGCCGGCTCGGTGACGATGGCGCACCCGGACAAGCCGGTGAAGTTCCCGCTCGTCGGGTTCAAGGGACTGAGAGCAGTGACCGGCGGCTCGTTCCCGGCGCGCATCTGGCACTCGATGATGGCCGAGGCGCACGCCAGCCTGCCGGTGAAGCAGTTCGTGCCGCCGATCGAGTCGGCGTACCGGGGGAAGCGGGTCGGCGTGCCCGACCTGCGCGGGCTGACGTTCGACCAGGCGCAGGAGATCCTGCGCAAGCTCGGGCTGAAGGGGGCGCGCAGCACGACCGCCGTCGCGGCGTTCCCGATCGCGGCCGGACTCGTCGGCGCGACCAACCCGGCCGGGGGCGCGGAGGTGCCGATCGGGGTGACCGTGCAGCTGTTCCCGTCGAACGGCCGGGTGCCGCCGCCGCCGGTGATCGTGTCGCCGACCCCTTCGCCGTCGCCGTCGCTCTCCGAGTCGCCGGGCACCTCACCGGAGCCGAGCGTCGAGCCCAGCCCGTCGCCCGAGCCGACCGGGTCATCGCCGTCCCCGTCGCCGAGCGCCTCGGCATCGCCGACCCCGTCGCGGTCCCGCCCCGGCGGTCCCCCGACCCAGGAACCCGCCCCGACCTAGCGGCGGGTGCCGACCGTGGAGCAAGAACCGGCCGTCAGGTCGAGTTTCGCTCCACACTCAACGCGCGGCGTCAGCCCGCGGAGGTCAGGCGGCGCTTGACCTCGGCGGCGACGCGGCCGCCGTCGGCGCGGCCGGCCACCTTCGGCGTGACCAGTTTCATGACCTGACCCATCTGCTGCGGGCCGGTCGCGCCGGACTCCGCGATCGCCGTGTCGACCAGCGCGGCGAGCTCGGCGTCGTCGAGCTGCGCCGGCAGGTACTCCTCGAGCACCGCTCCCTCCGCGCGCTCGCGGTCGGCCAGCTCCGGCCGGCTCGCGGCGTCGTACGCCTCGGCCGACTCGCGGCGCTTCTTCGTCTCCCGGCGTACGACGGCGAGCACCTCCTCGTCGTCGAGCTCGCGCGCCTCGCCGCCGGCGACCTCGGCGTTCTTCACCGCCGTCAGCGCCATGCGCAGCGTCGCAAGCCGCAGCTCGTCACGCGCCTTCATCGCGGTGGTGAGGTCGGCCTGCAGGCGGTCCTTGAGCGCGCTCATCGCTGTCCTGCCGTGATGGTGAGGGATGATCGAACGACCTCGACCCTAGCCCGGAGGACAGTTGCGTCCCGCGCTCGCCGTACCCGCGTCGCTCGGCCTCGCCGGCGCGGCGACCTTCGCGTACGCGTCGCTGATCGAGCGCAACGCATTCCGGCTGCGCGAGGTGTCGGTGCCGGTGCTGCCGCCCGGCCTGGCGGACGTCCGGGTCCTGCACGTGTCCGACGTGCACATGACTCCGGACCAGAAGCGCAAGCAGGCCTTCGTCGCGGGACTGGCCGAGCTGCGCCCTGACGTCGTGTTCACGACCGGCGACAACCTGTCGTCGCCGCACGGGGTGCCCGCGATGCTGGCCGCGCTCGAGCCTCTCTTCGCCTTCCCCGGCGCGTTCGTCCTCGGGTCCAACGACTACTACGAGCCGAAGCCGAAGAACCCGTTCAAGTACTTCTTCGCCAACCACAAGCGCGTGCACGGCATCGAGAACCCGTGGCGTGACCTGGTGGCCGGGATGGCCGATGCGGGGTGGACCGACCTGACCAACCGGCGTACGACGCTCGCGGTCGGCGGCGTGACGATCGAGGTCGCCGGGGTCGACGACCCGCACCTCAAGCGGGACGACCTGTCCGTCGCCGACGGCGTCGTCGACCCGGCGTACCCGCTGCACGTCGCGCTGGTCCACGCGCCCGAGCCGCGCGCCCTCGACCGCTTCAGCGCGGCCGGGTTCGAGCTGATGCTCTGCGGCCACACCCACGGCGGGCAGCTGCGGATCCCCGGCTTCGGGGCGATCGTCACCAACTGCGGGATCGACCGCGCCCGGGCGCGGGGGCTGTCGGCGTACGGCCGGTCCTGGCTGCACGTGTCCCCAGGGCTGGGCACCTCGCCGTACGCGCCGGTCCGCTTCGCCTGCCGCCCGGAGGCGACCCTGCTGCGCCTCACGACCCGCGTCGCCGTCGGTGCGGACGCGGATTCGGCCGCTGCGCTGGGTGCCCGGTAGACTCGCCGGGCACCAATCGGGATGTAGCGCAGCTTGGTTAGCGCGCCACGTTCGGGACGTGGAGGCCGGGAGTTCAAATCTCCCCATCCCGACTCCAGCACCACGCGATCAGGGCCGCCGGCACGCCGGTGGCCCTGATCGCTTCCCGGCCACACCCCCCTTCGCCCCACGGATCGTCATGACACGCCGTGCGCGAGGGCCGTTGTACGGCGTGTCGTGGGGTGAAGGCGGGTGGTCAGGACGGCAGGGGCGGGGGCGGTACGCCGGGGCGGACGCGGCGGCGGACCGTGACGCGGCGGCGGCCGTCCGGCCAGATGCGGTGACGCGCGAGCTCCCAGTCGCCGTACTGCGCGTGGATCGTCAGCACCTCGCGCACGTGGTCGCGGCCGGCGCGCGCCGGCAGGTCGAGGGCGCGGTACTCGTACTCGGCCAAGAGCCGGTCAGCCCGCCGTCAGCTCGGCCGCGACGACCTCGGCGATCTGCGCGGTGTTGAGCGCCGCGCCCTTGCGCAGGTTGTCCCCGCAGAGGAAGAGGTCGAGCGAGCGCGGGTCGTCGAGCGCCTGACGGATGCGGCCGACCCAGGTCGGGTCGGTGCCGACGACCTCGGCGGGGGTCGGGAAGCGGCCGAGCTCGGGCTCGTCGACGACCATGACGCCGTCGGCGCGCTGCAGGATCGCGCGCGCGGCGGACGCGGTGACCTCGTCGCGGAACGTCGCATGCACCGCGAGCGAGTGCGTAGTCACCACCGGCACGCGCACGCAGGTCGCCGACACTCGAAGCGCCGGCAGGTCGAGGATCTTGCGCGACTCGTTGCGGACCTTGAGCTCCTCCGAGCTCCAGCCGTCGTCCTTCAGCGACCCGGCCCACGGCACGACGTTGAGCGCGAGCGGGGCGGGGAAGGGCCCGAGGTCGGAGATGACCTCGCGCAGGTCACCCGGTCGCGAGCCCAGCTCGCGGTTGCCGGCCACCTTCTCGATCTGGTCGTGCAGCGTGTCGATGCCGACCTGACCCGCACCCGACGCGGCCTGGTACGACGCGACGACCAGCGCCTCCAGCCCGAACTCCCGGTGCAGCGCGCCCATCGCCACGATCATCGACAAGGTCGTGCAGTTGGGGTTGCTGATGATGCCCTTGGGCCGGTTGCGGGCGGCCGCGGCGTTGACCTCCGGTACGACGAGCGGCACCTCCGGGTCCATCCGGAAGGCACCGCTGTTGTCGACGGACACCGCGCCGCGGGCCGCCGCGATCGGCGCCCACTCGGCAGACACCTCGTCGGGCACGTCGAACATCGCGATGTCGACGCCGTCGAAGACCTTGGGCGCGAGCGCCTGCACGACGACGTCCTCGCCGCGCACCCGCAGTTTGCGGCCGGCCGAGCGGGCAGAGGCGACCAGCCGGATCTCGCCGTACACGTCGGGGCGCGACGAGAGCAGCTCAAGCATCACGGTGCCGACGGCACCGGTGGCGCCGACGACGGCGAGGGTGGGGCGGCTCATGGACACCAGTCTACGAGGCGCTGCGGGCAGGTCGACCGGGTATGCGCCGCGAAGTCGGAGCCTCATGAGACGACGTCACCTCCCCGGTCGGCTGCGCGCGCTCCTCGGCGTGGTGGCGGTCGCCGGCGCACTCCTCGCCGTGCCCGCGCACGCCGTGCCCGCACCCGAGGGCTACACCTACACCGACATGTGGTTCACGTCGTTCGACGGCACCCAGCTGCACGCCGGCGTCTTCCTGCCGAACGACCGCAAGGACGACGAGCGGCACCCGGTGCTGCTGACGTCGACGCCATACACGTCCCCGCGCGGCGGAGCCTCCGGCACGAACATGACCGGGCCGACGATCCGCTTCCCGGAGATGTTCGAGCACGCGGCGTGGCGCAAGGGCCGCTGGGCCTACGTGCAGGTCGACGTGCGCGGCTTCGGCGGCTCCGGCGGCTGCTTCCAGTACTACATGCCCGACGAGGCGCAGGACGTGAAGGTCGCGGTCGAGTGGGCCGCCGACCAGCCCTGGTCGACCGGCAAGGTCGGCATGTGGGGCAAGTCGTACGACGCGGCGCAGCAGGTGCTCGCGCTGGCCAGCCGGCCCCGCGGTCTCGCCGCGACCGTCATCCAGTCGCCGGGGCTCTCGTCGTACACCGCGCTCTGGATGAACGGCGTCCACTACGACCTCCCCGGTCGCTACCTGACCTCGCCGACGTACGCCGTCGACGACCTCGCGCCGACGCAGAACCAGGACAACCTCACGTCGCCGGAGTACGCCGCCGCGACCGCGAGCGGCTACACCGCCGACCCGACCTGCCGCACCGATGCCTTCGTCGGGATGAACGCGGTGGCCGACCGCAACGCGCCGTTCTGGATGGGCAAGGAGCCGTACTTCGGCGCGAAGGGCTCGACCGTGCCGACGTTCTGGTCGCACGGGTTCTGGGACGCCAACACCCGCCCGGTGCACCTCGACATCTGGAGCTCGCTGCGCGGGCCGAAGCAGGCGTGGTTCGGGCAGTACACCCATGTGCGCGGGCACGAGGAAGGCGTCGGCCGTGAGGGCTTCCTCGACGAGTCGGTGCGCTTCCTCGACCGCTACGTCCGCGGCGTGAAGGTCGCCAAGAAGGACCCGGTCATCACCGTGCAGGAGGGCAACGGCGACGGTCGCTGGCGGACCGAGACGCAGTGGCCGCCGGCCGACGCGAAGCCGTGGACGATGCCGCTGCGCGCCGGCAGCTACGTCGACACCCAGGGCAACACCGGCGACGGCTCGAGCGCCGGGCAGGGGCACTGGTCGGTGACTGCGCCGCTGCCGTACGCCGCCCACCTCGCGGGTGAGCCGCAGCTGAGCGCGGAGGTGACGACGGTCGCACCGAGCGCGCAGGTGATCGCCCACCTCTACGACATCGACGAGAACGGCACGGCGACCTTGGTCACGCGCGGCGCCTTCGCGTCGCTGCGCACGGGCGACATCACGGCGGCGTACCGGCTCTACCCGCAGGACTGGGTGTTCGGCGCGGGGCATCGCATCGGGTTGCACCTGTCGGCGGCGGACGGCAGCTGGTGGGCGCCGCCGGTCACCCAGACGACGGTCACGGTCAACGGCGGATCGGTGACCCTGCCGCTGCTCGGCATCGTCCGCGACAAGCACGTGGCCGGCGACATCAGCGACGGGATGAGCGGCTCGCCGTTCGACGTCGATAGCACGACCCTCGACGAGGCGACCGTCGAGACCGCGCCGCCCCCGAAGCAGCGCCGCCGAGGCTGAACCCCCCGCGACTTCACCCAGCTGGACGTCGTGAATTGCCTGTCTAGGAGCCCGAACTCGACGTGGGAGTGGGTGAAGTCGAGATTGTCAGGCGACTAGCGGCCGGTGCCGCCGTGGACCTCGGCGAGCTCGCCGGTCGGGGCGTCGAGGTCGAACGCCGAGTGGATCGCGCGCACCGCAGCGGGTACGTCGGTGTCGCGGCAGACCACGGAGATGCGGATCGACGACGTCGAGATCATCTCCAGGTTGACGCCGGCGTCGGCGAGCGCGCCGAACATCGTCGCCGAGACGCCGGGGTGCGACTTCATGCCGGCGCCGATCAGCGACACCTTGCCGATGTGGTCGTCGTACAGCAGCGACTCGAAGCCGATGGTGTCCTTGATCTTGTCCAGCGCGCCCATCGCGACCGAGCCGTCGGACTTGGGCAGCGTGAACGAGATGTCGGTGCGACCGGTCGCGGCCTGGGAGATGTTCTGCACGATCATGTCGATGTTGATCTCGGCGTCGGCCAGCGCGCGGAAGATCGCGGCCGCCTCGCCGGGCTTGTCGGGTACGCCGACGACGGTGACCTTCGCCTCGGTGACGTCGTGAGCGACGCCGCTGATGATCGCCTGCTCCATGGTCGCTGCCTCTTCCTCGCTGACGATCAGGGTCCCCTGCGCACTCGTGAACGAGGAGCGCACGTGGATGGTGATGCCGTGGTTGCGGGCGTACTCGACGCAGCGCAGCATCAGCACCTTCGCGCCGGACGCGGCCATCTCGAGCATCTCCTCGTAGGAGACGACCGGCAGCTTGCGCGCGGTGGGCACCATGCGCGGGTCGGCGGAGTAGACCCCGTCGACGTCGGTGTAGATCTCGCAGACCTCGGCGTGCAGCGCGCCGGCCAGCGCGACCGCCGTGGTGTCCGAGCCGCCGCGACCGAGGGTGGTGATGTCCTTCGACTCGACGCTGACACCCTGGAAGCCGGCGACGATGACGATCGCGCCCTCGTCGAGCGCGGTGCGGATCCGGCCCGGCGTGACGTCGAGGATGCGCGCCTTGCCGTGCTTGGCGTCGGTGATGATCCCGGCCTGCGACCCGGTGAACGACTTGGCCTCGTGGCCGAGGTTGCCGATCGCCATCGCGAGCAGCGCCATCGAGATGCGCTCGCCGGCGGTCAGCAGCATGTCCATCTCGCGGCCGCCCGGCAGCGGCGCGACCTGGTGCGCCAGGTCGATCAGCTCGTCGGTCGTGTCGCCCATCGCGGAGACGACCACGACGACCTCGTTGCCCGCGCGTCTGGCCTCGACCACCCGCTCGGCCACGCGCTTGATCCGCTCGGCGTCGGCCACGGAGGAGCCGCCGTACTTCTGCACGACGAGCGGCACGGACCCTCCCTCTGTCGGGCGACGTGAGCGGCGGTGGAGCAGCCGAGTCTACCGGCGCACCACTCCCGTTCTGTGTCCGCGTGCGCGGCGCGCTGCCGCTCGGGACCGGACACAGAAACGGAGTGAGCCGGAGAGGCAACTGCCGGCCACCGCTGTTCTGTGTCCGCGTGCGCGGCGCGCTGCCGCTCGGAACCGGACACAGAAACGACCGAGCTGGGCGTCCTCCGGCGTGACAGCATCTTGCGGGTGAGGACATCCGCGCGCACGACAGGCACCCTCCTGGTGGGGCTGGCGATCGGTCTGTCGAGCGGCTGCAGCGACGACACGACCAAGGACCCCACGCCGGTCGCGTCCGACGCGCTGAGCGGGGCGCAGCGGCGGCTCGCCGAGCTGGCCGGACTCGCGGCGTCGGCGTCGTACGACGTCACCTATGCGCTCGACGCGCGCACCGGAGACAAGGGCACCATCCGCATCGTCGCCGCGCCGCCGAGCTATCGCGTCGACGTGACCGTCGGGGGCGGGAAGCCGTCGACGTTCATCGACCGCGACGGGACCGTCGTCTCGTGCACCTCGACGGCGGGCAAGGCGTCGTGCTTCCTGGTCGCGCGGCCGGGCGAGCAGGTGCCGGAGCTGTTCGACCCCGGGGTGCAACGCCTCTTCTCCGACGCGGTCGCCGACCTCGCGGCCAACCCCGAGCGGTACGCCGTCCAGACGTCGTCGGCGACCCCGTTGAATGACGCGGAGTGCTTCGACGTGCGACGGGTCGAGCCGTCGGCGTCGGGCTCGGCGAGCGCGTCTCCCCCGTCGCTGCCGACGGCGGACCCGACCGGGTTCGAGACCGGGCGCTACTGCTTCGGCGCGGACGGCGTGCTGACCCGGCTCGAGGTCTCGACCGGGACGCTCACCCTGGCCTCGCGCGGACCGACGCCGCTGCCAACCGCGTTCGACCCGCCGGCGACGCCGATCGCCCTCCCCGACCTCCCGAGCGCGACCCCGTCCTAGACCGCCGCAGGTGTGAGCGCCCGACACCTCACGCGTGCGGGGCTGTACTCACACCTGCGCGAGGGGCGCCACCGATCTGAGCAGGTGTGAGCGCCCGACACCTCACGCGTGCGGGGCTGTACTCACACCTGCGGGTGGGCTGCTTCAGCCGCCCCCGGCATCAGACGTCGAGGAGGCGGCGGCCTTCGAAGGCGCGGCCCAAGGTGACCTCGTCGGCGTACTCGAGGTCGCCGCCGACCGGCAGTCCGCTGGCGAGGCGGGTGACGCGCAGGTCCATCGGCTTCACCAGGCGCGCGAGGTACGTCGCCGTCGCCTCGCCCTCGAGGTTGGGGTCGGTCGCGATGATCACCTCGGTCACGGTGTTGTCGCTGAGCCGCACCATCAGCTCGCGGATGCGCAGGTCGTCCGGGCCGACGCCCTCGATCGGGCTGATCGCGCCGCCGAGCACGTGGTAGCGCCCGCGGAACTCGCGGGTCTTCTCGATCGCGACGACGTCCTTCGGCTCCTCGACGACGCAGATCGCGGTGAGGTCGCGTCGCGGGTCACGGCAGATCCGGCACTCCTCCTGCTCCGCGACGTTGAAGCAGGTCTTGCAGAAGCGCACCTTGTCCTTGACCTCGGTCAGTGCGGCGACGAGGCGGCGTACGTCAGCCGGGTCGGCCTGCAGCAGGTGGAAGGCGATCCGCTGCGCGCTCTTGGGCCCGACGCCGGGCAGCCGGCCGAGCTCGTCGATGAGGTCCTGGACCGGGCCTTCGTACACCCGCTACATCAGCCCCGGGATGCCCATGCCGCCGGCCAGCGGGCCCATCTTCTGGGCCTGCAGGTCGGCGACGGCAGCGTTGGCGTCGCGGACCGCGGCGACGATCAGGTCCTGCAGCGTCTCGACGTCGTCGGGGTCGACGACGCTCGGGTTGATCGCGATCGACTGCAGGTCGCCGGAGCCGAGCACCGTGACGGTCACCAGGCCGTTGCCCGCGGTGCCGCTGACCTCGGTCTGCGCGAGCTCCTCCTGCGCAGCGAGCATCTGCTGCTGCATCTTCTGCGCCTGCTTCATGAGCTGCTGCATGTTGGGCTGGCCGGCCGGCGGTCGCATGTGGGGCCTTCTCTCGAGAGTTCGGGGTGGGCTACTCGCCGTCGCGCCGGCTGATCACCTGCGCGCCGAGACCGGAGCGCAGCAGCGCGACAGCAGGATCTTCCTCCGTACGCCGCGGCGCCGCCTGCTCCGCCGCGCCGCCTTCCGACTCCGGCTCGGGCTCCGGCTCGTCGCCGGGCGCGAAGTCCTCGGTCGCCGCGGGCACGGGCGCCGCGGGTCGGGGGGCAGCCACCGCGGCGTCGGCGGCGCGCGCGTCGTCGACGCACTCGCCGGCCTCGTCCTTGAAGACCGCCTTGACCTTCCAGGTCACCCCGAGCACGTCGCGCAGCGCGGCCGCGACGTTGTCGGGGTGGGCGTCCTTCTCGAAGATCCCCACCAGCGGGCTGTCCTTGAAGCACAGCGTCAGCTCGGTGCTGGTCACGGCGGTGACGCTCGCGTTGAGCAGCAGGGCGCGGGTGGTCTTGCTCCGCTTGGACAGCGCGTCGAGCACCTGCTCCCACACCCGCCGTACGGCGGCCGCGTCGACGTCGCCGGACGCGACGACGGGCTCTGCGGTCGGCTGTGGACTGACCACAGGATCATCGGTTGATGGGGCGGGCGGGGGCGACGGCTCGGCGACGGACTCGGCAACCTCGACGACCGGCTCGGAGACGGGCGCGATAGTCGGCGCGGACGCGACCGGCGCGGCGGGCGCGACGGGCGCCGGACGGGACACGCGCGGAGCGGGAGGCGCGGCAGGGGCGACAGCGGGGACGGCGACCGGCAGCGCGCCGGTGTCGCCGGCGATGCCGAGGCGCAGCTCGAGCCGGTCGAGCCGGGCCATCGTCGCGGCCTCGTCGGTCGCGGCGGCCGGCAGCAGGATCCGCGCGCAGACCAGCTCGAGAGTGAGCCGCGGGCTCGTCGTACCCCGCATCTCGGTGAGGCCGGCGTAGAGCAGATCGGCGGCGCGGGACAGCTCGCCGGCGCCGAGGACGCCGGCCTGCTGCGCGAGGCGCGAGCCGGAGTCGGGCGGGCAGTCGAGGATGCCCTTGTCGATCGCGTCCGGCACCCGCTGGATGACGATCAGGTCCTTGAACCGGTCGAGCAGGTCGCTGGCGAAGCGGCGCGGGTCGTGGCCGGCCTCGATGACCCGGGAAATGACGTCGAAGACCGCGCCGCCGTCGCGCGCAGCGACCGCGTCGACCAGCTCGTCGATCAGCGCGCTGTCGGTGACGCCGAGCAGGTCGCGCGCGAGCTCGTAGGTCACACCGGCGTCGCCGGCCCCGGCCATCAGCTGGTCGAGCACGCTCAGCGCGTCACGGGCCGAGCCGCTCCCCGCGCGGACGACGAGCTGCAGCGCGCGCGGGTCGATGTCGACCTTCTCCCACGCGCAGACGTCGGTGAGCAGCGTTGCCAGCTGCTTCGGCGGGATGAGCCGGAACGGGTAGTGGTGGGTGCGCGACTTGATGGTCGCGATCACCTTGTCCGGCTCGGTCGTCGCGAAGACGAACTTCAGGTGGTCCGGCGGCTCCTCGACCAGCTTGAGGAGCGCGTTGAAGCCCTCGCGCGAGACCATGTGCGCCTCGTCGACGATGTAGACCTTGAACCGCGCGGACACCGGGGAGAAGAACGCCCGCTCGCGCAGGTCGCGCGCGTCGTCGACGCCGCCGTGGCTCGCCGCGTCGATCTCGACGACGTCGAGGCTGGAGCCGTTCTCGATCGCGACGCACTGGTCGCAGGTGCCGCACGGGTCCGGCGTCGGCCCCTGCTCGCAGTTGAGCGACCGGGCCAGGATGCGCGCGCTGGAGGTCTTGCCGCAGCCGCGCGGGCCGGAGAAGAGGTAGGCGTGGTGGACGCGGTCGTTGCGCAGCGCCTGCATCAGCGGCTCGGTGACGTGCTCCTGGCCGACCAGCTCCGCGAACGTCCTGGACCGGTACTTGCGGTAGAGCGCGAGCGCCACGAGACCGTCCCCAGATCCTCGAATAAGGACCCCCCGCGCACCCGCCAGAGCCCGCTTATCCTTGCTGCCTTCCGGCCCTGGGGAGGTTCACAGGATGTACGCCGCGCGAGGGGTCTGCGAGCCAGTCTAATCGGGTGGCGGACAGCCCCGTCATCCCCCGGGGGAGACTGGGCGGGTGATCGACGTACTCGCGCACGAGTCCTGGTTCGTGGACCACCCGCGGCGGTTCCCGGTCGAGTGGGATCGCCTCGGCGACGTCGCCACCCTGGTCGCCGTCGCGGTCGCCGCGGTGTCCTGCCTGGTGTTCTGGTACGTCGACCGCCGGTGGGGCGAGCCGCGGCTGCGCCGGCTCGACGTCCTGGTCCGAATCCGGCCGTGGCTGCCGCGGCTGCTCGGCCTGCATGCCGGGTTCGCCCTGCTCGGCACCGCCCTCGACGGCGGCTACCTCGCCCCGTCGATGCGGCTCGGCGACGGCGCGGTGGCCGCGACCCTGGTCGTGGTCGAGGTGGTCACGGCGGCGATGCTGATCACCGGCTACCGCCGGCACACCGCCGCCGCGCTGCTGGTCGCGGCCGGCGTACTGGGGATCCCCTTCTTCGGCCTGCTGCCGGTGCTCGAGCGGGCCGACCTGCTCGGCATCGCGGTCTACCTCGCCTTCGCCCGCGGCCGCGGCGCGACGCCGGAGGAGAGGGCCGAGGTCAACCCGACCGCGGCCGCGGTGATGCGCGTGCTGACCGGGATCGCGCTGATCCTGCTGGCCTTCACCGAGAAGCTGCTCAACCCTGGGCTGGCCCGAGCGTTCCTCGACTTCAAGCCGACCTTCGACATCTACGCCGCGCTCGGGATCTTCACGACCGACCAGTTCATCTGGACCGCCGCGGCGATCGAGCTGACCCTCGGCGCGCTGCTCGTCCTCGGCCGATTGCCGCGGGCGTCGGTCGTCCTGGTGGGCCTGCCGTTCAACGCCACGTTGCCGCTGCTCGGCTGGCGGGAGCTGGTCGGGCACCTGCCGGTGTACGGCGTACTGCTGGTCGTCCTGGTCGAGGCGCAGACCAGGCGCTACCGCGCGGATCGCGCGGTCTGAGCCGCCCGGATCCTCGGCTATCCTCTCCGACGGAGGATTCGCCTAGTTGGCCTATGGCGCACGCTTGGAAAGCGTGTTGGGGGCAACCCCTCGCGAGTTCGAATCTCGCATCCTCCGCCACGCGTCCCACTCCGTCCGGAGGCTGCCGTGCCGCAGGTGAAGATCGGGGTGCAGCTGCACCCGCAGCACACCACCGTCGACGACCTGCGGGCGGCCTGGCGGGCCGCCGACTCGCTCGGCGTCGACAGCATCTGGACGTGGGACCACTTCTACCCGCTGTACGGCGAGGCGGACGGCGCGCACTTCGAGGGCTGGACGCTGCTCGCCGCGATGGCCGCGGACACCCGCCACGCGCACCTCGGGCTGCTGGTGTCGTGCAACAGCTATCGCAACCCCGAGCTGCTCGCCGACATGGCGCGCACCGTCGACCACATCAGCGGCGGCCGGGCGATCCTCGGCATCGGCGCGGGCTGGTTCGAGAAGGACTACGACGAGTACGGCTACGAGTTCGG
This sequence comes from uncultured Actinomycetota bacterium, assembly GCA_963765815.1. Taxonomy (GTDB): domain Bacteria; phylum Actinomycetota; class Actinomycetes; order BP-191; family BP-191; genus DATLNF01. The sequence goes on from CAVXXT010000007.1 coordinate 504,730, forward strand.
CACGGCGCCTGACCGGCTGCGCGCGCTGCGTGACGCGCTGCCGCGGATCGAGGCGCGGCTGGCCAAGCTCAACCCGCCGCCGGTCCAGTCACCGCTGCCCATCTGCATCGGCGGTGGCGGCGAGAAGGTCACGCTGCGGCTCGTCGCGGAGCACGCGACCATGTGGAACGGGCTCGGCACGCCGGAGCAGTACGCCGGCAAGAACGCGATCCTCGACGAGTGGTGCGCGAAGGTCGGCCGCGACCCGGCGGAGATCGAGCGGACCGTCGGCATCCGCTGGGACGAGCTCGACCGCGCGCAGGAGTGGGTCGACGCCGGCGCGACGCACCTCATCGCGATGAGCAACCACCCGTTCGACCTGGCCGGCGTCGAGAAGCTGGTCGCCACGTACCGCTGACCCCCAACTGTGCGACCGGCTGAGCACGCGGACCGTCGGAGTCGACACACAATTCGGTGCGGGTGTCGTCGGTCAGTAGGAGCGGCGGGCCCCGGAGGTGACGGCGACGACCGCGTCGTCGTACGTCGAGCAGATCGCGATCGCCTGGTCGAGGCTGGTGATGCGCAGCAAGCCGCGCACCGGTGAGCTCTCGGCCAGCGTCACCGCCATCCCCTGCCGACCGGCCTCGAGCCGGCGGGCGAAGTCGAACAGCATCTGCACGCCCGCGCTGTCGACGTATCGGACGTCCGTGAGGTCGACGACCAGACCGGCGGAGTCCATGGTCAGCGCGTCGAGGACATGCGCGGAGATCGACGGCACCGCGGCCATGTCGATGTCGCCGCGGAGCCGCGCGACGACCACGGGCCCGTCGACGAGGACCTCGAGATCGCGGTTCACGGGCTCACCGCGGTGTGGACGCCGAGCCGCCGGTGCATGCGGACCTCGGTCTCCGACTCACCACGCCTGATGTCGACGCGGTCGGCGTACTGGTTCACCATGTCCAGCCCCCGTCCCCCGACGCCCCCACGCCTCGCGCGCCACGCGCCGTGGTTGCGCACGGAGACCAGCACCCCGTCATCGACGTCGGCGTGCACGTCGAAGTGCGCACGCGAGCCGGTGCCGTGCCGGATGGCGTTGGTGAACAGCTCGCCGGACGCGACCAGCAGCTCGAAGCACTCCGCGTCGGTCGCCCCGCGGTCCATCAGCCAGCGGCGCATGGTGCTGCGAAGTGGCGCGAGCATGTTCGGGTGCGACGGCACCCGCAGGTCGAGGCGCGCCTCGAGCAGCTGCAGCCGCACGGCGAGCACCGCGGTGTCGTCGTGCGCCTCGCGACCCTTCAGCGCCTGCGCGAGCACCTGGGCGCAGAGCGCGTCGAGGTCGGCCGGCCCTTGGACGACTGCCCGACGGAGGCGATCGAGACCGACGTCGATCGGGTTCTCGCGGTCCTCGACCAGCCCGTCGGTGTACATGACGAGCAGCGCACCGGGCGGCATCGCCGCGGTCGACTCGACGTAGTGCGCACCCGGGAGAGCCCCGATGGGCATCCCGCGGCTGTCGTCGAGGTAGGTGGCGGTGCCGTCGGGTGCTGCCAGCAGCGGCGGGGGGTGACCGGCGTTGACGAACTGCAGTACGCCGGTCTCGGGGTCGAGGACGACGTAGATGACGGTCGCCATCTGGTCCGGCCCGGTGTCGAGCAGCAGCGCGTTGAGGCGGTCCATCACCTCGGCCGGCGAACGGCCGTCCATGCCGTAGGCCCGCAGCGCGCTGCGCAGGTGGCCCATGAGCGCGGCCGCCTTCTCGCCCTTGCCGACGACGTCGCCGATGGCCAGGCCGATCCGCCCACCGGGCAGCTGGATCACGTCGTACCAGTCACCGCCGACCTCGACACCCGGACCACCGGCCAGGTAGCGGGCAGCGGTCTCGATGCCGGGGATGTGCGGGAGCCGGTCCGGCAGCAGGCTGTGCTGCAGCGTCTCGGCCAGGCTGCGCTGACGCGCGAAGCTCCGGGCGTTGCTGACCGCCGTCGCCACGCGGTGGCCGAGCTCCTCGGCGAACGGCCGGTCGTCGTCGGTCAGGCAACGCCCCGACTCGGAGCCGGTGGCCAGCCAGAGCGTGCCGATGCCGCCGTCGCGACCGACGACCGGTACGACGATCGTCGACGTCGGCGGATCCTGCGCGATCAGCGCGCGGTACTCCGGATCGACGATGGCATCGGAGAGCCACAGCGCGGCGTCGGACGCGTCGCGGTGCAGCTCGTCGGAGGTCGGCGGGATCTCCACGGTCCAGTCGCGACGTTCGGACGTCGCGACCGACGCGATCCGGCGTACCGACCCGTCATCGCCGACAAGGTCGAGCACGCAGTAGTCGGCGATCGTCGGCGCGACCAGCCGGGCAAGTCCGCGGACGACGCCGTCGACCTCGAGCGAGGAGTTGAGGATCTTCGTGGCCTCGGCGAGGACGGCGAGCCGTGAGTTCGCCTGGCGCAGGCTCTCCTCGGCGCGGTCGCGGTCGGCGAGCGTCTTCTCGTTGAACCGCCAGGTGACCAGGCAGCCGATGCTCATCGCGCCGATGAACAGCGCGTGGATCGAGGCCCACTTCCACGGGTTCTCGCGACCGCCGGCGTGGTTGTAGACCGAGTCGGCGTCGAGCACGCCGACGATCCCGTGGTGGAGCAGCACGTAGGCGATGGCGGTGAGGAACGGGATCCAGTCCTGGTAGAGCGCGACGACGCCGACCATGACGAAGAAGTGGAAGTGCATCTCGATCAGCCCACCGAAGAGGTGGACCAGGATGCCGGACGCCGACAGCAGGCCGAGGCTGGCCGCGGCGGTGCGGGCCCGGCGGTCCAGCCTGGGCCAGAGCGCCGCGACGGTCATCAGCGGCAGGACGAGGCTCTCCAGCGCGGCGTGCGGCGCAGACAGGCCGCGCGCGACCGCGATGAAGGGAACGACGATCGCGTGCGCGCAGAGCAGCGCGACGATCGCGCGGTGCCTGGCCTGCCAGGCTTCGTCGGGGAGCCGCTGACCTTGGGGCAGCGTCCGGCGCAGCCACTGCTCCGCGCGCCCCACGACCGACACCGTCACCTCGCCGCCCCGAGCCACAGGCTTCGAGCGCCGCCCGGATCTAGAGCGGCACGGCTCGATGGTAGCGATCCCCGCGCGTACCAGCACGAACCGGACATGCCTTAGCCGAGGCTTAGCGTCCAGAGGAGGTCACCGAGAGGTCTTCGCAGGCATCGTCCACCGCATCAGCCGACACCACCTGGGAGACCGCCATGAGCATCAGGACCACCGTCGCCACCACCACGACCTCCGTCGTCGTGGGTGCTGCCGTCTTCGCCGCCCTCTCCGGGGCGCTCTCGTCGTCCGCCGGCACGTCGCCGGCGGCGCCGGTGCCGGCGGCGACGTCGTCGGTCTCCGGGCCCTGCGACGAGGCCGAGCACGCGACCGACCCGGCCTGCGGTGGCATCGTGCCGGCGACCCCGGCCACGCCCTCGCCGGTCCGGAGTGCGGCTGCCGTCGACCAGCGCGGCGACGGCACGCCCGAGGACGACGGCGTCGCCGGTACGCCGGACCTGCGCGGCGACGGCACCCCGGAGGACGACGGCACTGTCGGCGACGATCGGCGTGGCGACGGCACGCTCGAGGACGACGAAGACGACAACGACAACGACGACCGGTCCGGATCGGCGGACGACCGCTCAGGGCGCGGCGGCGATGACCACTCCGGCTCGGGTGGTGACGACAGCGGCTCGTCCGGTCACGGCGGCGACGACGACTGACCGCCCGCCAGCGCGAAGCCGAGCACGACGCGGCCACCACCCGACGGTGAGCGGCCGACGGTGATCCCGCCGCCGCCGGCCATCGCCGTACGACGGGCGATGTCCATCCCCAGCCCGCTGGAGCCGGCGCCGCTGACCCCGCGCTCGAGCGCGTCCGCCGGCAGACCTGGGCCGTCGTCGTCGACGACCATCTCGACCAGGCCGGAACCGGCTCGGCGTACCAGGACCTGCACACCGGCGTCGTCGGGCGTGTGGGCGAAGACGTTGCCGAGCAGCGCGTCGACAGCGGCCGTCAGGTCGGCGGCGGGCAGCGCGACCGGCGCTTCGTGGACGTCGACGGTGAGGCCGATCGGACGGCCCTGGTCCTCGGCGAGCGCGGCCCAGAACTCGACCCGCTCCTCGACGACAGCGCGCAGGTCGGCCACAGCCGCGACGCCGACGCGAGATGGCCGGCGAGCATCGGAGATGACCTGGTCGACGGCCCGGGCAAGGCGGTCGACGTCGTCGGTGAGCCGCGCCGACTCGTCGCGGTCGGCGAGTCCCTCCGCGTCGAGCCGCAGCGCGGTCATCGGCGTGCGCAGGCGGTGCGCGAGGTCGGCCGCGGACTCGCGCTCGGCGTCGAGCAGCTCGCGCACCCGCACGGCCAGCCGGTTGATGGCGTTGCCGACCGCCGCGACCTCGGGCGGCCCGGCGAGGTCGACGCGCGCGTCCAGTTCGCCCCGCTCCAGGCGCCGCGCGGTGTCGGCGAGCGCGGCGACCGGGCGGACGACGCCGACCGCCAGCCGATCGCTGACAACGACCGCGACGCCGGTGAGCAGCACGCCCAGCGCGGCCAGCGCGGCCCAGGTCAGATGCACCCCGTCGCGCAGCGCCGCATCGGGCACGACGACGCGGACGACCGCGATCGCGTCCGGTCCGACGACCGGTGCGTAGACCGCGATCCCGCCGGCGACGTCGTCGGTGAACGAGCCGCCGCGGCGAGCCCGGTCGAGTGCACCGTCCTGCGGTACGACGGCTCCGACGGTCGCGCCGCCGGGCAGCACCACGGAGACGGCGTACCCGAGGCGCGTCGACGCCTCCGCCACCCGGTCGCGCAGCTCCGCGGCGTCGCCGGCGGCGACCGCCGGCGCGAGCGACTCGGCCTCGATCCGGGCCCGCGCAACCGCGCGCTCGGCGACGATGTCGCGGACGATCAGGGCGAGCGGGACGAGGAACGCGAGCACGACCATCGACGTCACGGCCGCAGCTGACAGGACGAGCCGGCGCCTCATCCGTCGGGCTCGACGAGCTTCACACCGACACCGCGCACGGTGCGCAGGAACCTCGGCTCGGCCGAGGACTCGCCGAGCTTGCGACGCAGCCACGACAGGTGCACGTCGACGGTCTTGTCGGCGCCGCCGTAGGGCAGGTGCCAGATCTCGCTCAACAGCTCGCGCTTGGTGACGACGGTGCCGACCCGCTGCGCGAGGTAGTGCAGCAGGTCGAACTCCAGCCGGCTCAGCTCGAGGCGCACGCCGTCGAGCGCCGCCTCGCGGGCGGACGCGTCGAGGAGGAGACCGCCGACGCTCACCGGAGCGCGGTCGTCGGTGTCGTCGGTCGCGCGGCGGAGGACCGCGCGGATGCGGGCGTCCAGCTGGGCGCCGCTGAACGGCTTGACGACGTAGTCGTCGGCGCCGGCGTCGAGGGTGGTGACGATGAGGCTCTCGTCATCGCGCGCAGTCGCGACGATGACCGGGACGTCGCTGACGCCGCGCAGCATCTTCAGGAGGTCCAGCCCGCCGATGTCGGGCAGGCCGAGGTCGAGGACGACCACGTCGGGTCGCGCGTCGGTGATGTCCTGCAGCGCGGCGGCCGCCGTACCTGCTGAGCGGACCGCGTGGCCGCGCTCGGTCAGGGCACGGACGAGGGCGGTGCGGATCGCCGCGTCGTCCTCGACCAGCATCACGTCGGCCACGTCCTCAACGTAGCCCGCTGGGACAGCGCCGAACCGATTTAGCCCGCTCTTAGCGCAGTGACCCGGATCCGTGGGCACAGTGAGGTCATGGCGCGTCGAGCGGTGCTGGTGGGGGTGTGGCTTGCCGGCACCGCCGTGTCCGTCGCGCTGGGGTGGGGCGCGGTCGGGCTAGTCCGCTCCAACGTCGACCTCACGTCGTCTGCCGACTCCGCGACGCCGCCGCTCGACGTCGTACCGGTGGCCTCCGCGACTCCGGCACCGACGTCGGCTGCGACGCGTACGCCGACCGTCGTACCGACCGTCACGTCGCCCCCGTCGAGCAGGCCGACCGCGGTCCGCTCCGTCACCCCGACGCGCGCACCAGTCCCCTCACCTGCAACCCACCGGGTGACCCGCACCTTCGACCTGCAGGGCGGCACGGTGCAGGCGCGGTGCGACGGGTCGGCCATCTCCCTGGGCTACGCCACCCCCAAGGATGACTTCGAGCTGACGGTCCACGACCAGGGCCCGGCCGAGCTCAGCGTGCGGTTCCGCGGCGAGGAGCACGAGTCCCGGCTCGACGCCACGTGCGTCAACGGCACCCCGAGTGGCCGCGTCCGCGAGGACCCGCGCTGATCGCGCTGCCCTCGCGCATCTTTTCGACTGTGCGGCCAGAATCGGAGAGTCGAATGTGGTCGTACGGTCGAAAAGAGCGGGGTACGGCGTCGGCTTGACTCCTAGGCCGGCTCGACGCCGCAGAGGCGGTAGCCCGCGCCGGGCTCGGTGAGCAGCCAGTGCGGGTCGGCCGGCACCTCCTCGATCAGCCGACGCAGGTGGCTGACGTAGATGCGCAGCGAGCTGGCCTCGCTGCCGTAGGCGCCGCCCCACACCGCCTCGATCAGGTGTCGCCGGGTGAGCAGCTTGCCGGGGTTGCGTACGAACTCGCTGAGCAGCGCCCACTCGGTAGGCGTGACGCGCGCCTGGTTGCCGTCGATCGTCACCAGGCTGGCCGCCAGGTCGACCTCGACCCGTCCGACCCGCAGTCGCGTCGGGCGCTGGTCCGCAGACTGGTCGGCACGGCGCAGGAGTGCCCGCAGCCGGGCGAGCAGCTCGTCGATGCTGAACGGCTTGGTCACGTAGTCATCGGCCCCGAGGTCGAGCGCTGCGATCTTCCCGCTGTCGGCGTCGAGGGCGGAGAGGATGACGATCGGCACGTCGGAGAACAGCCGGACACGGCGGACGACCTCGGTGCCGTCGATGTCGGGCAGCCCCAGGTCGAGCACAAGGGCGTCAGGACCCGCAGTGGCCGCGAGCTCGAGAGCGGTCGTCCCGTCGGGCGCCACGAGGACGTCGTATCCGGCTCCGGTCAGGCGCGAGTGCAGCGCCCGGCAGATGGTCGGCTCGTCGTCGACGACGAGGATCGTCCGGCCGGTCATGCCGAACCGGCGACGGGCAGCACGAGGTCGAACGCCGTACCGGTGCGGCTCGACCCGGCGAGGGTCAGCGTCCCCCCGCTCGCCTCGGCGTAGGCCCGGGCGATGGCGAGGCCGAGACCCGATCCTCCGCCGGACCCGGGCGCGCGGCCGAAGCGGTCGAAGATGACCGACCGGTAGCCCTCCTGGATGCCGTCGCCGGTGTCGGAGACCCGCACGGTGACGAACTCGCCGTCCTCGCTGGCGGTCACGGCCAGCGACGCGGAGTCGGGCGTGTGCTCCAGCACGTTGTCGATGAGGTTGGTCAGCGACTGGCCGACCTGCACCGCGTCGACGAGCACCGCCGGCAACGGCTCCGGTACGTCGATCACGACGTCGCGTGCGCCGAGGCGCGGGCGGACGGCGTTGAGGACGCTGCCGACCAGCTCGTCGACCGGCACCGGCTCGCGGTCGGCGCGCAGGACGCCACCCTCGATCCGGCCGAGGTCGAGCAGGTTGGCGACCATCCGGTCGAGCCGGGCGGCGTGCGCGGAGATCGCCGAGGCCAGCTCCAGCGGCTCACCGGTGCCGCGCAGCGCGTGCTCCAGCGCCGCTGCCGACACGCCGATCGCGGCCAGCGGCGTGCGCAAGTCGTGCGACACCGCGGAGACGATCGCGGCCCGCTGCCGGTCGGTCCGCTGGAAGACCTCGAGGTCGCGCCGCGCCTGCTCCTGGTCGGCGCGGCGCAGTGCGGCCGCCGCCTGGGCAGTGAGCGCCTCGAGCATCCGGCGGGTCCGCTCGTCGAACGTCGCGTCCCCCGGGTAGCCGAGCAGCAGCACCTCGTCCGCCGGCCCGCCGACCTGTGCGCGGGCCACGAGCGGGGTCGGTGCGGGCAGCGACGCATCACGGAGCACCACGGCGGACTCCGCGCCGTCCGCGTGCAGCAGGTCGAGGTTCGCCGCCCGGCGTCGGACGACCGCCACCGCGCGGAAGCCCAGTCGCCGCCGGGCGAGTGCGGCCACCTCGGCCAGCTCGTCGGCCGCCTCCGCGCCGGAGGCGAACGCGAGGCTCACGTCGTAGAGGAGCGCGAGATCCTGCGCCTGCGCCTCGGTCACTCGACGCCGCCGGTCGAGGCCCTCCAGCAGCGACGAGACCACCAGCGCGGTGAACGCGAACCCGACGAGCACGCCGACGTCGCGGCGGGCGGTCACCGACAGCGTGTGGACCGGCTGGATGAAGAAGTAGTTCACCAGCAGAAACGACGTGACGCTCGCGACCAGCCCGGCGACCGCGCCGCCGAGCAGCGCCGCGACGACGACGGCGACCAGGTAGGCGAACGCGACGTTCTCGGACTGGTCTCCGTTCGCGAGCGGCACCAGCGCGACGGTCACCAGGACCGGCACACCGATCGCGGCGGCGTAGGCGATGACGCCGCGACCACGTCTCGACATGAGCCCATGGTCGCACCGCCCCGCTCGCACGGCCGGCGCGGCCGGGTGCCGACCAGGTCTTTGCAGCTTCTTTGCGGCCTCGGCCCGGGCGTTTGCGGGTCTTACGCGCGGCCGCGGACATCGTCGGGTGGACGACCCTTCCGACGAGAGGACCACACCGTGGCGTTGCTCAATGTGCCCAAGCGGGTCCTGCTCGGCCGCCCGATGCGCAGCGACCGGCTCGAGCACACCCTGCTGCCGAAGCGCCTCGCGCTTCCGGTCTTCTCCAGCGACGCGCTGTCGTCGGTCGCGTACGCGACGCAGGAGATCATGGTCGCGCTGCTGCTGGCCGGCACCGCGCTGCTGCACTTCGCGCCGTACGCCGCCGCGGGGGTCGTCGTCCTGCTGCTCGTCGTCACCGTCTCCTACCGGCAGACGGTGAAGGAGTACCCGAGCGGGGGCGGCGCCTACATCGTCGCCCACGAGAACCTCGGGGCCAACGCCGGGCTGATCGCGGCCAGCGCACTGCTCATCGACTACGTGCTCACCGTCTCGGTGTCCGTCGCGGCCGGCGTCGACGCGATCGTCTCCGCGCGCGGGTCGCTCGCCCCGCACGCGGTCGCGATCTGCATCGGCTTCATCGCCGCGGTCACCCTGATCAACCTGCGCGGCCTGAAGGAGTCGGGCACGGTCTTCGCGATCCCGACGTACGGCTTCGTCATCGGCGTCTACGTGCTGCTCACCGTGGCGCTGGTCCGGATCCTCGGCGGCGCGGAGCTGGTGTCCGACGCGGCGCGCTTCAAGATCGAGCCGGAGCACCTGGTCGCGCCAGGGGCGGCGACCGCGTTCCTCGTCCTGCGTGCCTTCGCGTCCGGCTGCACCGCGCTGACCGGCGTCGAGGCGATCAGCAACGGCGTGCCGGCGTTCAAGCGGCCGGCCAGCGTCAACGCCGCCAAGACTCTGATGATGATGGCCGCGCTGTCGGTGACGATGTTCATCGGCATCACTGCGCTCGCCCTGCACATGGATGCGCGGTACGTCGAGGACGTGCACCACCTGGTCGGCGCGCCGGACGGCTACCAGCAGCGGACGGTGATGGCGCAGATCGCCGCCGCAGTGTTCGGCGACGGGTCGTTCCTCTTCTACTACGTGCAGGCGTTCACCGCGGGCATCCTCATCCTGGCTGCCAACACCGCGTTCCAGGACTTCCCGCGCCTCGCGTCGATTCTCAGCCAGGACCGCTACTTGCCGCGCCAGCTGCACAACCGGGGTGACCGGCTCGTCTTCTCCAACGGCATCGTCATGCTCGCGGGATTCGCCAGCCTCCTCGTCTTCGTCTTCGACGCGCGGGTGACCAAGCTCATCCAGCTCTACATCGTCGGCGTCTTCGTCTCGTTCACGCTCAGCCAGCTCGGGATGGTCCGGCACTGGCAGAAGAAGGAGCGCGAGGACCCGACCGCCGACCATGGCCGGATCCTGCGAGCCAAGCTGGTCAACGGGTTCGGCGCGGTGGCGACCTTCGTCGTGCTGATCGTGGTGCTGATCGCGAAGTTCACCCACGGCGCCTACATCGTGGTGATCACCATCCCGATCATCTTCGCGATCATGAAGGGCATCAACCGCCACTACCGTCGGGTCGCGGTCGAGCTGCGGGCGGACGACACCCGGCCGGTCCTCCCCTCCCGGATGCACGCCGTCGTGCTGGTCTCCCAGCTGCACAACCCGACGCTCCGGGCGCTCAACTACGCGAAGGCGATCCGGCCGACCACGCTCGAGGCGCTCTACGTCGCCACGGACGATGAGGAGTCGGCACGGCTGCAGCGTGAGTGGGACGCGAAGGGGATCGACGTGCCGCTGGTGATCCGCGAGTCGCCGTACCGCGAGGTCACCGGACCGGTGCTCGACTACGTGCGCAACTTCCCGCGGCAGGGTGAGCGCGACGTCGTGACCGTGATCATCCCCGAGTTCGTCGTCGGCAAGTGGTGGGAGCACCTGCTGCACAACCAGAGCGCGCTGGTGCTGAAGGGGCGGCTGCTCTTCCAGCCCGGCGTCGCGGTGATCAGCGTGCCCTGGCACCTGTCGTCGTCGCCCGAGCCCGAGGCGCCCGTCGAGTCCGTGGCCACCCGCCGGGTACGCCTGAAGCTCTGAGCCGTGTGGTCCCACGCCTTGCAGCCCGATCGATCTCCACAGTCTCCGGATCGGACCCCCCTCCAGGACGAGTTGCCACCATACCGTTGGGCCATCGACGACACTCGATGGAGATCAGATGGCGGGCACGACTGAGCTCCCGACCTGGGCTGTCTACGCGGTATCTCTCGGCACTCCGACGTCAGCGTTCACCGGAGTGATGCTGACGGGTTGGCTCGGCCGGCGGACCGCGACCGAACAGGAGACCCGATCGCGCCGTGAGGAAGTGATGCGGCTCCTGAGATGGGCCGCAGAGCTCGCCGTGTCGGACGACGACCGAAGAGCTGCGCTCGGAGTGGACCAACTGACTGCGCTCTCGGTTTCGAGCCTCCTGGACGATCCAGAGAAGGCTCTCGTCGACGCTGCGCTCGAGTCGGCTCTGGATTCTTCCGCGGAGGAGATCAAGGCAATCGAGAGCTCCGGCGAGCCCGTCGAGGTCGTCCTGCTGGCGCCGAGCACGTACGACGACCCCGACGTACCATCGAATTCAGCGGCGGAGGAGGCGAAGGATGGCTAAGCGGGTGTACGTGACCAGCGCTCAGACGCGGGCCGCCAAGACGCTTGTAGCGCGCAGCGCCGTGACGGGCCGGTTCGTGTCGGCTGAGGTGAGAAAGATCGCCAGCGCTTCGGTGGATCGCCACACCGCGGCCAACACCGGGATGCACAAGAACGCTTGACAGGCGCCGACCGTGAACGGGTCGGGCGCGCATCAAGCGGTCGGTCGTGGCGGTGGAGGTGGGATTTGAACCCACGGAGAGGTTGCCCCCTCACACGCTTTCGAGGCGTGCGCGCTCGGCCACTACGCGACTCCACCGTCGACGAGCCTAGCGGATGCCCAACGCCCCGCCCGCATCGGGGTCAGCAGGCGAGCGGTGTGACCGGAAGAAGTCCCGCAGCAGCTCGCCGCACTCCTCCGCCAGCACGCCCGCGACGACCGACGGCCGGTGGTTGAGCCGCCGGTCGCGTACGACGTCCCACAGCGATCCGACGGCGCCGGCCTTCGGGTCGGTCGCGCCGTAGACGACCCGGTCGACGCGCGCGAGAACGGCCGCGCCGGCGCACATGGTGCAGGGCTCGAGAGTCACGACGAGCGAGCAGCCGTCGAGCCGCCAGGTGCCCAGGGCCGCCGATGCGCGGCGCAGAGCGAGCACCTCGGCGTGCGCCGTCGGGTCGCCGTCCAGCTCGCGCTCGTTGTGGCCGACCGCGACCACATCGCCGACAGGAGAGAGGACGACGGCGCCGATCGGCACGTCGTCGTGTGCCAGCGCGGCGCGCGCCTCGGCGAGGGCACGGCGCATGGCCGCCTCGTCGGACGAGGCGACCGGCACCGACGTCACGTCCCGCGCACCTCGTCGAGGACGTCGATGCAGCCGGCCTTCTCGGCGATCGCGGTCATCACGTCGGCCGGGAGGTAGCCCTCCTCGGTGCACAGCTCGAGCAGCGCCGCCGAGGCGATGCCGAGGTCGGCGACGATGTCGGTGTCGCCGACGGCCTCGGGCTCGGGCTTGATGCCCTCGTCGTCGTCCTCATCGCTCTGCTCCGGCGGGACGATGTCCTGCATGACGAGCTCGGCCAACGGGGAGGTGCCGACCGCGCGGTCGTCGGAGATGAAGGTGCGCGGGTCCTTCTCGCCGTCGACGCGGACGATGGCGAGGTACTCGTCGTCCTCCTCGAGGAAGAACCACGCGGTCCCGCCGCCGGCGACGTCGCGCATCTCGTCGGCCAGCTCGTCGAGGTCGGCGATGCCACCCATGTCGACCTCTCGGCCCACCCAGCCCTTGCCGGTGCGGGCGAGCACGGCGGCGAAATACGACAAGGTGGGTCTCCGGCGGTGAGGTCGGGCTGGGGCGTCGATCGTAGGAGCGCGGACAGGTGCGGACAACCTGCCCATATCCTCGGCCGGCGGACCCCGAGACCTGAATCAGTGCGGGACGACGTCCACGACACGCTCATAGGGCTCGGCGAACCCGAGCCGCCGCGCGAGGACGAGCAGCGTCTCGTCGGCGTACGCGTCGAGGTCGCTCAGCAGCATCCCGAGCTCCATCTCGTCGACCCCGAGGTCGCGAAGATGGACATGTCACCGGCCGGCCACACGTCGTCGAGGTCGTCCTCGCCCGGCCGGTCGATCTCCAGCCAGTCGAGCACCTGCCCCGCGAGGTCCCAGGCGACGGCGGCGGTGCTGTCGCTGAGCAGGATCCGCGTCTCTCCGGCGACCACCCGGACGACGACGAAGAACTCGTCGGCGACGTTGACCAGGCCGATCACCCCGCCCTCGCCGGGCTGCTGGCGCAGGGCGCCGACGAGCGCGCCGAGGTCGTCGATGACCGCCTCGGGCAGCAGGGCAGCGCCCCACCGGCCCTCTTCTCGGGCGACGACGACCGCGAAGTCCGACATCGCGTCCCCTCTCGTCGCCGTACCGGCACCGACCTCGGGGCGATCGTGGCAGATCGGCGCCGACCGCGCACCGGGGACTAGAGCTGCAGCTGGGGCGACGGCCGGGGTGAGTCCGGCGCGCCCACCTCCCCGCGGAGGGAGTGAGCGCACTTCACGCCGGCGACGGCGCCCTCGGCGGCCGCCACCTGGACCAGGTGCATACCGGGCGTCAGGTCGCCGGCGGCGTACACGCCGGGCACCGTCGTCATCCCGTCGGCGTCGACGACGACGTAGCCGTCCTCGTCGACGGCGCAGCCCAGCTGGACGGCCAGGTCGGAGCGGGGATGCACGCCGATCGAGAAGAAGCCGATCTGCGACGGGACGAGGCGGCCGTCCGCGAGCTCGACGCCCCGCAGCGCGCCGCGCTCGCCGTCGAAGCGCACCGCGACCTCCTCGACGACGTCGATGCCGTGGTCGCGGAGCGCGGCGAGGTGCCGGTCGTCACCCTCGAAGCGCCGGCCGTCGGTGACGATGGTGACGCTGCGCGCCCACTCGAACAGGTGCAGCGAGAAGTCGGCGAGGCCGGCGTTCCAGCCGAGAGTCACGACGTCGCAGCCGCGGGTCTCATAGCCGTCGCAGCTGGGGCAGGTGAACACGCTCGCGCCGAAGTGCTCCTCGATCCCGGCGACCTCCGGCAGGTCATCAGTCACCCCGCAGGCGAGGACCAGCCGGCACGTCGAGACCACGTCGCCGTCGACGTCGAGCTCGAACCCGGCATCGGTCGCGCGCGCGCCGCTGACCTGCGCCTGTCGCACCTCGGTCTGGTCGAACGCGAGCAGGTCGTCCCGGGCCCGGGCGAGCAGCACGTTGGGCGACACCTCGCCGAAGCCGAGGTAGCCGTGGCTCCGCTCGACCGCCCGGTTGCGGTGGTCGGCATTGGCGATGAGCAGCGTCTTGCGGCGGTAGCGAGCAAGCCACGTCGCCGCGGCGTAGCCCGCTGGGCCGCCCCCCACGACGACGGCGTCGTACGACGGCGTCACGGGCGACCTCCTGGGGAACGGCACGGGGCTGACGCCCACCCCCTGCCCACCACGAGCCGAGCCATGCCGATCGCGTCCTACAGCGGCGCGCGCACCGCGAACGTCGAGCCCTCCGGGGTGATGTCGACGTCCGGCAGCACCTGCCGCAGGAGCGCGATGACCGCGGCGTTGTCCGACTGGACGTCGGCGGTCATCGTCGCGACTCCACGGCTGCGGGCGATCTCGACCATCCAGCCGAGCAGCGCGCGGGCGATGCCCCGTCGCTGCCAGGCGTCCTCGACGCAGATGGCGATCTCGGCCTCGTCGCCGGCACCGACCTTGTCGAACCGCGCGACGGCGACCACCTCGTCGTCGACGACGGCGACCACGGCATGCCGGTTGACGTAGTCGACGTAGGTCAGTCGTCGCAGCACCCACTCGGGGGCCTCGCGGTAGTGGGTGAAGAACCGGCGGTAGATCGTGTCCGGCGAGCAGCGGTCGAACATCCGCCGGAGGCGGTCCACGTCGTCGGCCTGGATCGGCCGGTAGGTGACCTGCCCGGCGCGCGGCGCGGGGGACGGCCGCAGCCCGGCGGTCACCGCCCGCTCCGCGCTGCGTTCGACGAAACAGAGATCGACGCGATGTAGTCGTCGAGGTGTGCGGCGGCGCGGCGCATCTGCTTCTGGTCGGAGAACAGCATGGAGAGCATCACCGCTCCCTCCAGGGTTGAGGTGAGCACCGTCGCCACCTGGCGCGGCTCGACGCCCGGCGTGATCTCGCCCGCGGCGATGCCGTCGCGGACGATCCGGCCGACGAGGCGCTGCCACGTGGTCATCGCCTCCTGCGCGCGACGACGGAGCGCGGGATGCCCCTCCACCGACTCGACCGCAGTGCGCAGCACCGGGCAGCCCCCGGGCAGTGCCGGGTCGCTCACCAGGCTGCCCATCACCGCGACGACCGCGCGCAGCCGGGCGGGCGCGTCGGCTGCCTCGGCGAGAGCCGACTCGAACCGCGTCGTGACGCAGCGCACCGCGTAGTCGAGCGACTCGACGGCCAGCTGCTCCTTGCTGGCGAAGTGGTTGTAGAGCCCGCCCTTCTGCAGGCCGACCTCGGTGAGCAGGACCGACATCGACGTGGCGGCGTACCCGTGGCGGTTGAAGACGCGGGCCGCCTTCTCGACGATCCGCTCGCGCGTCGCCGTCGCCTTGCTGCTCATGCGGCACTCCTGACCATGATCAAACCGACCGGTCGGTCTGTGTAGTCAGTATGCGCGTGCCGAGGCTGGACAACACAGGATCTGCGGTGTGATCTCGACCACACCGCTACGCCGTCAGGCGGACTCGGCCTGCTCGTCGCCGGGCGAGCGGCGTCGGAGGAGCACGCGGACGTCGCTGTTGAGGATCTTGCCCACGTCGGCGTTGAGGAACTTGCCGACATCCGTCTGCAGGATCTTCCCGACGTCGGTGTTGAGGATCTCGCTCAGCGTCCGCTGCCTGGGCAGCGCGGTGACCGGCTCGGCCGCGTCGTCGATCTCGGACCGGGAACAGGTGGCGAGAGAGAGGCCGGCGTAGCCGAGCACCTCGTTGGCGAGGGCCTCCTCGGTGAAGTGCAGCTGGCGACCCGCGGCGGTCAGCGTCACCTTGTAGAGCGCGATGTCGCCGTTGCCGGGCTGGTCGTGGATGACGCCGATCGAGCCGAGCAGCTCCGCGCCGCCGCGACTCCCGGCAGCTCCGGTCCAGGGCCGGTCGTAGCGCTGCCAGACACCGCCGGTCGCGTTCCAGACGCCGCCGCGGGAGACGTCGCGCTCGTCGAGCGTGCGCCGCGCGACGGCAGCCGCCTCACGCGGGAGGACGGCAGCCGGCCGGATGGCGGCGCTCGCAACGTGCGTCGTCAACGGGACTCCTGTTCCGACCGGTCGATGGGCTCACTGTTCTATCGGCCGAACGGTCGCCGTCGTGAGTAGGCCAACCGGGTGATGTCGCGCTCAGATCCCGGCGAGCAGGGCGAACGTCGGATCCTCGGCGGGAGCGGTGATCTCGGTCAGCTCGCACCGCAGGGGTCCGGTCTCGCAGCTGCCCACCAGCCGCCGCGACAGGTCCCCGGGGTCCGTGGCGGTGAAGAGCACCAGGCGGCCGTCGAGCGACCACTGCACGTCGTCCACGACGGTGAACCGCGACTCCGCCTCGTCGGCCGTGTCGGGCAGCCCGCTCGCCACCCGCAGCACGTCGGTGCGAGCCTCGGGGGTGACGCTCCCCGCCTGGCGCACGGTGACCTGCGTGTACGCCGTCAGCGCCGCGCTGACGCCGGTGCCGGCGGCCGCCTCGCCCGGCAGGGGCAGTCGCCGGCGGACCGCGCCGGACTCGTCGTAGACCACGAGCGGGCCCTGCGTCGCCTCGGCGCCCGGCGCCGACTCGAGCCCCTGCACGACCCGGGTCCACAGCAGCGGGCGCACGTCCGGGCTCTGGACGACCGCGACCAGCTCCGCGCCGCGGACCAACGTCGTCGTCGTCGTCGCGCCCGCGCCGAGCCGCTCGATGTCCGCCGGGTCGCACGCGTCGCCCGATGTCAGCGTCTGCAGGAGCAGGTCCTCGCCGACCAGTCCGACTATCCGTGCGGCGACAGGAACCGAGCCCGTACGACGGGGGACCGGTGCCTGCGACGGCACGCTGGTGAGCAATTCGGTGCGGTCCCCGCAGCCTTCGCCATCGGGGTCGCCGGGCAGGACGCCCCACACGATGCGGCCGGCGGCGGCGACGGCCGAGCGGGCGTCGTCGACGGCGCCGAGGACCCGCCCGGTCTGCGGGTCTCGCGCGGTCAGCCCCTCGTCGGTCGCGGCGAAGACCGCCTCACCGGAGCGGTGGGCGGGCAGCTCGGCGTCGTAGAGCAGCGTCGACGCTCCGGTCGTGACGTCGATGCGGAAGACACCGCCGTCGCGCTGCACCCACAGCGTCCGCAGCGGGTTCGCGGCGAGCGCCGTGGCCGACGTCGAGGGGGCAGCGGCCGGCGACGTCGAGGCAGACGTCGACGGCGTGATCGTCGGATTGGGCGGATCGCCGCGATCGCACGCGCCGATCGTCACCACGAGCGGCGCGAGCGCGAGCGCGACACCGCGGCGTACCCGCCGGCGGATCACTCGGCCGGGCTCGGCGACGGGTCGGCGTCGGTCCGGTCGAGCAGCCCCGCCTGTGCGGCAGGCACGATCCGCACGAGGAGCTGACCGCCGCCGCCGCCGGGGACCCGCACCGTCAACGGCTCGTCGCGGCCCGGCCGGTACGTCGTGCGGTAGACGTGACCGGGGTCGCAGCCGCGGGCACCGCTCGCGGGCTGCCACGACAGGTCCCGCCCGTTGACCAGCACGTCGCGCACTATCTCGCTCTCGCGGTCGCGGCGGAAAGCCGGGTCGACCGTCAGCGACGAGCACTCGGCGTCGACCACGCCGCCGTCGATCTCGTAGGTCCCTGCGGACTCGAGGACGTAGCTCTGCCCGGACCGGAGGAAGTGCTCGGCGGTGACGCCGGCCGGCTCGCCGGCCGGCAGCGACATCTCCTCGAGCTGGTCGAGCGGGTCCGCCCGACGGATCCGCACCGTGACGCCCCCGGTGTTGTCGGTGTGGTCGAGGTCCCACAGCGACAGCGGCACCGGGCCGTCGCGGTCGGCGCGCCACACCCACTGGTAGGCGTGCTTCACCGGGTCGCAGTCGTCGGCGACGTCGGCCACCGGCGCGGCGCCGGCGTCCTGCTCCGCGACGAAGAGGTCGAGGTGGTCGTCGTCCGGGCGCTCCGGGTCGATCGACCGGGCACGCCGCCAGGTGCCGTCCAGCGTGGACGTGGAGCACTCGGCGTCGGCCTGGCCGTCGCCGTAGGACCAGGTGCCCCACGCCGTCATGACGTAGCGCTCGCCACGTCGTACCGAGCCACGAGTGAGCACGCCGCCGACCGTGTTGGCAGGCACGCCGATCCGCTCGTCGAGGATCGGGACGTCCTTGCGGATGCGCACCCGCAGCGCGCCGTAGTTGCCGGCGATCGTCGGGTCCCAGATGGCCAGGTGCGCGTTGAGCGTGCGCTCGCTGGTGAACGTCCAGGCGTACCGGTGCTGCGCGGCGTCGCAGGAGTTCCCGGTGTCTGTCACGGGCCGGGCGAGGATGTCGACGCCGTTGAGGTAGAGGTCGAGGTGGTCCGCCTCGGCCCGACGTACCAGGCTGCGGTTGCGCCGCCACGCGTCGCCCGGCGTCGTCGAGCACTCGGCATCGGCGAGGCCGCCGCCCCAGCCGAACACGCCGCTGATCTCGACCTGGTAGCGCTCGCCCGCCTCGAGGAACCCGGTCGAGACCGCACGGCCGGGATTGCCGCCGACGACGACCGTCTCGTCGACCAGCGGGCGGCCGGTCGCTACCGCGCCGGCCGGGACCGACGGCTCGGGCACCCATGGCCCGAGCCAGGACACGCGGCGACCGCGCAGGTCGCTGCTGCTGCCGGACGCCGCGACCGGCGGCAGGGGGTTCGGCATCGCGACCGGCTTGCCGGTCCAGAACGACGTGACCCGCTTGGCGCCAGGCCAGGAGAAGGAGAAGTGGATGTGGTCGGTGTGCGGGTTGGCGCCGGTGTAGGCGCGCCAGCCCGACCCGGCCTGGTACGACGCCCAGATCCGGTGGTTCCAGATCACGTACATCAAACCGAGTCGCCGGGCCATCGCGTGCTGGTTGCCGTAGGAGTCCGTCGCGAACAGCCAGCGGAGCAGCTCCTCGGCCCGCGCCTTCTCGGCGGGAGTGGTCACCCGCACGCCCCAGTCGAACGCCCGACCCTCCTTGTGCTCGCTCTTC
Source organism: uncultured Actinomycetota bacterium (assembly GCA_963765815.1). Lineage (GTDB taxonomy): Bacteria > Actinomycetota > Actinomycetes > BP-191 > BP-191 > DATLNF01. Next base: position 523,622 of record CAVXXT010000007.1, read on the forward strand.
CCGCCGACCGTGCAGCCGCGCAGGATCCCGAGGTTGCGCGAGCCGGAGTAGGTCCGCATCAGCAGGTCGCGCCACGCGGCGACGCCGGGCTGGGCCGTGCCGTAGCAGACCCGCTGGCCGTCGTACGCGGAGTACGCCTCGAGTGCCCGGGGGAACGCGACCGTCGTGCGCGGCGGCGTCGCGTGGGCCGGCGAGGGAAGCACGGTGCCGATCGCCACGCCGACGACCGCGAGGACCAGGAGACGGCGGCGCCGCACCGGGCGCGGGAGGCGGGAAGCGGGAGAGGACATGGTCGACTCTTCGGCGCGTCGCCGCCCGGCGTGCACCGCCTGCACGCGGAAGTCACCGCGCCGCCACCCTCGCGGAACCGGACGTGCCAGGACGTAGCCGGGCAACGCGCCGCCAGGACTGCTCACCGTGGCCAGGCGAAGGTAGTCCCAACGAGTCAATCCACGGCCAACTCGTCCTTTCCGGCCACGGCCGCACCGACAGTGACCGAGACTTGACGCACTGTGGCCACGACCTCACGCCGTTCCGACGGCGGACGGCAGGCGGCGATCCTCCTCGTCGCCGGCGGCGCGCTGACGCTGCTCAACAACGTCCTGCCGGGAGCCGGCTCGCTGCGCCTGCTGCCGCTCACCGTCATCGGCGTCGCGGCCCTGGTGCTCGGCGCGATCGGCTGGGTCCTGCCGTGGGCGCGCTACCCAGAGCGGCTCACGCTGGTGAACGTGCCGCTGGCACTTGGCCTGGTCGCGGCGGCGAGCGCGTTCGGCGACGGCAGCGCCTACAGCCACTCGGTCTTCTTCGTCGTCGTCTTCGTGTGGGTCGGCCTCTCGCAGCCACCAGGTACGTCGTACTGGCTGGTGCCGCCGACCGTCGTGGCCTACGTGTGGCCGCTGCTGGTGAAGACCGACCCGGGTCGCAACGCGGTCGCGTCGGTCTTCGTCGCTGTGCCGGTCTGCGTGCTGGTCGGCGAGGTGCTGGCCCGCGTCACGCGCCGACAGCAGGAGGCGGCCGAGCGAGACCAGGTGCGCGCCGCGCTGCGCGGTCGGCTGGTGTCGGCGGTCGCTCACATCAACTCCGAGCTCGACCACGCCGCCGCGCTGTCACGCATCTGCGACGGCGCCCGGGACGTCGTCGGCTGCGAGGCCACCGGGTTCGCGCTGATCAGCGACGGCGACGCCGAGCTGGTCGCCGTCGCAGGACCGGTCGAGGGCCTGCTCGGCGAACGCTTCCCGGTGGCCGAGAGCATGATCCGGGAGATCCTCGAATCGCGTGCCCCCTTCGTGCTGCACGAGCTGTCGGCGTACCCGGTGCTCATGGACGAGGTCGAGGCGGCGGTCCCCGGACTGCACACCCTCGTCGCGGTGCCGTGCCTCGACGGCGGCCAGGTGGTCGGCGCGCTGTACGGCGCGTTCGGCGAGGCGCACGGGCCGGTGCAGACCGCCGAGGTGGAAGCGCTGCAGCTGCTCGCCGGCCACGTCGGCGGCGCGCTGCGCAACGCCGGCGCCCACACGGCGGTGGTGCAGCAGCGCGAGCACGAGCAGGCGGTGGTCGACGGGATGCCGGACGGCGTCGCCGTCGTGTCCGCCAACGGGCTGGTGGGCAGCTGGAACGCGTCCGCGGCGCGGCTGACCGGGCTGTCGGCCGACATGGTCATCGGCCAGGCGCTCCCGCTGCCGGTGCCGGACCTCGGCGTCGACGCGCCGCTGGGCCACCGCGGCGCGGACGGCCGTCCGCTGGAGATCACCTCGTCGCCGCTGCCGGGCGGCGAGGTCGTGGTCATCATCCGCGACGTGTCGCACGCCAAGGCGCTCGACGACGCGAAGGACATGTTCATCGCCACGACGAGCCACGAGCTTCGTTCGCCGCTCACCGTCGTGAAGGGGTTCGCCTCGACCCTTCAGACGCACTGGACCCGGATGGACGACGACATGCGCGAGGAGTCCCTCGCCGCGATGGTCGAGCGCACGGACGGCCTCATCGCACTGGTCGAGGCGCTGATGCTGACGGTGACCGTCGGCATGACCGACCACGCTCTCGCGATGGAACCGCTCGCGCTCGAGCCGGCACTCGAGCGCGCGGCCGCACAGGTGCCGCTGCTCAGCGCCGGGCACACCAGCGCGGTGCGCGTCGGCGCCGACGTGCCACCGGTGTGGGCCGACCCCGCTGCGCTCCGGCACGCCGTCGAGCAGCTGGTCGAGAACGCGGTGAAGTACAGCCCGGGCGGCGGCGAGGTCGAGCTGTCCGCGGCGTACGACGGCGGCGGTGCGGTCGTCATCGAGGTCGCCGACCGTGGCGTCGGGCTGCCGGCCGGCCGCGAGCGCTCGCTGTTCGACCGGTTCGTGCAGGGCGAGGGCGGGGACCGCCGACCCTACGGCGGGGTCGGGCTCGGCCTGCACATCGTGCAGACCCTGGTGCAGTCGATGGGCGGCACGGTCAGCGCGCGCAACCGCGACGGCGGGGGCGCCGTGCTGCAGCTCACCCTGCTGCCGGCGCCGGTGCCGCGCGCTGCCCCCGACGAGACGGTGCGGAGTGCGGCAGACTCCGCCGCATGACTCCCGAGGACTTCGTCCGGCACCTCCGATCCGACGCCATGCGACTCGCCGAGGTCGCTGCGCCCAACCTGACTGCACGCGTGCCGAGCTGCCCGGAGTGGGACGTCGCCGAGCTGGTGCGGCACACGGCCGCGGTCTATCAGCACAAGCTCGCCTGCATGCGGCTCGGCCGACGACCCGAGGAGTCCGAGTGGCCGCACGACGCGCCGGACGGCGACGTCGTGAAGTGGCTGACGGACGGCCTCGACGACCTCGTCTCGGAGATGACCTCGCGCGGGCCGTCGGCGCCGTCGTACACCTGGTTCCCGCCGGACCAGACGGTCGGCTTCTGGTTCCGTCGGATGGCGCAGGAGACCGCGGTGCACCGCGTCGACGGCGAGCTCGCGGCCGGCTCAGTCACGCCGATCGATTCAGGTCTCGCGATCGACGGCGTCGACGAGATCCTGGTCACGTTCATCGGCGGGTCGTGGTGGGAGGAAGACCCGATCGAGAGCGCGTCGGGTCGCACCGTGGCCGTCGTAACCGGCGGCGAGTCGTGGCACCTCACTCTCGAGAAGGCCGCGTTGCCCGTGGTCCGCGGCGGTGGTCGGACCGCGGACCTGACCATCAGCGGCGAGCCGCACGACGTGCTGCTCTGGCTCTGGGGCGGGCGCGTCGGCGACGACGTGGTCACGATCGATGGCGACTCCTCGGTCGTGTCCGAGCTGCGCACCCGTCTCGACTACACGACCAGCTGACGTCAGAGCGTCGCGTAGTCCCTCTCGAACTGCACGCGGTCCTCGGGGTCGGCGATCGCGTCGCCGGCTTCGCGCGCGAGCCGCTTGAACATCGCCGCCGAGTCGGCGTCGCCCGCGACCGCGCACGCCCGCGACATCGACTCGTAGGCGAAGGCGATGTCCCAGTCCTCTACGTCACCTCGACCGCACCACTCGATGCACTCGCCCGCATGGTGCACGGCGGGCTCGCCGCGACCCAGGACGGCGTACACGCGGGAGAGCTGCCACTCACCGCGGGCCTGATGCTTCGCCTCGTGCGACGCCTGGCTCCAGTGGAAGCGCGAGGCATGCGCGGTGTGCACCATCGCCTCGTCCTCGTCATGCGTCCGATCGGGCTTGTCGAGCAGAGTCCAGGTCGCGTTGAACAGATCTACGCCGAGCTGACGGTGGTCGACGTCCATAGGGCTGGTGCTCCTCGTCGTCAGCGATCGCGGCTCGGGCCCGGACGGACGAGGCCCGACTCGTAGGCGATACACGACCACCTGGACTCGGTCGCGCAGGTCGAGCTTGGTGAGGATCCGCGCGACGTGGCTCTTCACCGTCGTCTCCGCGACGAACAGCTCGCCGGCGATCTCGGCGTTGGACATCCCGCGCGCGATCAGCCCGATGACGTCGAGCTCTCTCGGGCTGAAGCGCTCGCGCACCGCGGGGTCCGGGTCGGGCTGCCCGCAGAAGTCCTCGATCAGCCGGCGGGTGATCGACGGCGCGAGCAGCTGGTCGCCGTGGGCCACCGTGCGGATGGCGTTGACGAGCTGCTCGCGGCGGGCGTCCTTGAGCAGGAAGCCGCTCGCGCCGGCCTTCATGGCGGCGTAGACGTACTCGTCCAGGTCGAACGTCGTCACCATCAGCACCCTGGCGGCGGCGCCGGCTGAGGCGATCTGCCGGGTGGCCTCGATTCCGTCGAGCTCCGGCATGCGCACGTCCATGACGACGACGTCCGGGTCGTGCTGGCGGACCGCATCGACCGCCTCGACTCCGGTCCTCGCCTCGCCGACGACGCTGATGTCGTCCTCGGCCTGCAGCATCATCCGCAACCCCTCGCGGACGAGCTCCTGGTCGTCGGCGATGACGACGCGGATCACGCGCCGTCTCCGATCGGCAGTCGGGCAGTGACGGCGAAGCCGCCCTGCGGTCGAGGTCCCGCGGCGAACTCGCCGCCGAGCAGCCCGACCCGCTCGCGCATCCCGCGAAGGCCGTGCCCCGGCTCAGCGTCCGTGGCGGGGCCAGGCCCGTCGTCGGTCACGGTGATCACGACCGCGCCGTTCGCCCGGCGGACGTCGACCTGCGCCGAGGCACCGGGTCCGCCGTGCCGCAGTGTGTTCGTGAGCGCCTCCTGCACGATGCGAAACACGGACACGTCGACCGTCGGGGGCACGTCCGCCGACCGCACGTCGAGGGACAGGTCGACGGCGACGCCGGCACTCTCGACGGATCCGGTCAGCGCCGGCAGGTCGTCGATCCCCGAGATCGGCGCGAGATCCGGGACCGATTGTTCGTCGTCGCCGGCGCGAAGCACGTTGAGCAGCCGACGCATCTCCCCGAGCGCGGAGCGACCGCTCGACTCGATCTTCTCCAAGGTGGCGTCGGTGTCGTGCCCCGGTCGATCGTGGAGCGCGCGCGCACCTGCCGCCTGCACGACCACGACGCTGAGGTTGTGCGACACGATGTCGTGCAGCTCGCGGGCGATCCGGTTGCGCTCGTCGTGCACGGCGCGCTCGGCCCCTCGCTCGGCGGCGAGCGCGCGCGCTGCTGCCGCCGCGGACCCTCGGCGGGCGTAGATCACGGTGCCTAGCAGCCACGCCGCGAGCAGGTAGAGCACGAAGAACGCCGCCGCCCACTGGTCGCTCTCACGGCCGGACGTCACGTTGGGGTCCTGTGACAACCACAGCCCGAATGCAGTGGCGAGAATGGCCAGCCCGGCGCTGGCGACCCGACGATCGGCGTACGCCGCGACCGAGTACGACGCCGCGCCGATCGCGATGACGATGTGCGCGCCCTCCACGGCCTGACCGCTGATGACCATCTGCGCGATGAGACCGAGCGAGACGCAGGCGCAGGCCAGCAGCGGTCGGCTACGTCGCCACCACAACGGCAGCGCGAGCAGCAGCGGCAGGAGTGCGACGAGCGGCCGTGGTCCCGGTATCGGGTCACCCGCGCCGCCGTCCGACCAGACGATCGACTCGACCGCCGCGGTCGTTGCCACCACCAGCGCCAGGTCGACGAGGAGCGCCGTCGTGCCTGCACCACCTCGACCCGCCATGGGCCCGAAGGTACTGCGTGCGGGGCCCGCTGACGTCCTCCTCAGGTAGTCGGGAGATTCGTTCTCGAGGAGGAGGCGAACCAGCCCCGAGTAGGCAGATCCGATCGTGTCCTCGCTCCTAGCGTCGGGCTACACCGACAAAGGAGGCAGACATGACCAACGGAGCGAGCTCGCGCGGTCTGGGGATCGCAGTGATCGCGACGCCGCTGCTGTGGCTCGGCGCGGAGCTGTTCTCGCCGCAGCTCAGCAACGACGCCGGCACGCAGCTCGACGCCATCGCCGAGAGCCCGCAGCGCTGGTACTGGTACACGGTGCTGCTCGTCGCCGGGCTCATCACCCTCGTGCCGACGGCGCTCGGCCTGGGGCGGCTGGCGACGTCGGGGTCCCGTCGCGTCGCCCGGGTCGGCGCGCTGCTCATGGCCTTCAGCGCGATCGTCGCCGTCGCCGACGCGATGACGCAGCTCGTGACCTGGCAGATGGTCGCCGACGGCGCCGACCGCGCGCAGATGGCCGCCCTGCTCGACCGGTATGACAACTCACCGGGGGCGGCGATCTTCTTCCTGCCTGGCGGCCTCGCCTACATGGTGGCGACCGTGCTGCTCACGATCGCGCTCGTACGGACGCAGGACGTCCCGAGCTGGACGGGCGTCACCCTCGGCCTCGGGCTGCTCGTCAATCTGGCCGGGTTCATGGGCTCGAGCGTCGCGCTGATCGCGATCGGCGCCGTGGTGATGATCCCGGCGAGCGCGGTGCTCGGCCGGCGGCTGCTCACCGCGGATCCGGCGCCGGTCGTGTGGGCCGGGACGGCGAAGGGCATGGCGAACGCACAGGGATGAGGATGGGCCCGAGCCGAGTCCGGGTCGCTCTACAACGGGAGCAACCACCGCGTCCCGTTCTTCCTGCAGACCGCGACGTACGACGACCGGCAGAGCCCGCGGCTCGAGGGCGCGGACAACCTCACCTACGCCGATGCCTGGCACAGCGACCTGCGGGTGCGTCCGGACATCGTCGCGACGTACCTGGAGTTCCTCTCGAGGAGAGCCGCACAGCGCCGTAGAGTCGCGGGCGATCAGCCACGACAGGAGGAGCGCGGCATGAAGACCATGACCTGCAAGCAGCTCGGCGGCGCGTGCGACCTCGCGCACTCCGGTGACACGGCCGACGACGTCATCAAGGCGCAGGACGCTCACCTGAAGGAGATCGTCGCCGGCGGGGACGCCGCGCACGAAGGGGCGCTGAACGAGATGCAGGGCCGGTGGCAGGACCCGGCCGCGGGCATGGGCTGGTACGAGCAGGTCCAGAAGGAGTTCAAGGCGCTGCCCGAGAGCTGAGCCTCGTCGGCTGCAGTACCGCCGAACGCCCTAAAGTCTCCGGGTGGAGGGCTCGCCTAGTGGCCTATGGCGGCGGTCTTGAAAATCGCTATGGCGCGGAAGCGTCATCGTGGGTTCGAATCCCACGCCCTCCGCTCGCCGCCCGCCGCTACCACTCGCGGGATCGCACATTGTTGGTGGGATCGACCGGACGCCCCTGCCCCCCTCGTTCAGTCCTCGACGTCCCGCCGTAGTACCAACGCGTTCCCAGCCGTCCGCCGCGGATCATGCTCACCGCGAGCACCGCGCCGAAGCCGAGAACGACCGCGGCGGCGAGCAGTGCCCCGCGCCGTTCGCCGTCGGACACCACGGCCGGGCCTGGTGTGCCCTCCAACTCCGGCGGCTCAGATTGCGCGGCGACCCGTCGGTCATTCGCGGGCGCCGCGAAGGCGGCCGGCGCTCCCACGCCCAGGGCGATCACGATCGCCAGCGCGGCCGATGCTGTGCGCCGTTCCATGACTCCCCCTCGCATCAGAGCTGCACCCGACGCCAGGTGCGTCCGGCATCGGTGGTCATGCTCAGCGATCCCTCGTGGTCGGCCGCAAGGCCATGCGTGTCGTCCTGGAAGCCCACGAGCCTGAACCCCTTCAGCGACACGGGACCGACGAGCGAGCGGGTCCACTCGCCGTTGACCAGCACGTACAGGTCGCGGTTCCAGGAGAAGACCCGACCGCGTACGACGGCGACGTCGTACGCCGCTTCGGGCGGGGCCGGGATGGAACGCCACGTTGCACCCTCGTCCGACGACCGGTAGGCGCTGACGCCCCGGTACGGCTGCCCGAGCTCGCACACCATCACGATCGAGGCGTCGGTGGACACCCCCAGCCCGGCCGACGGGACATAGGTCTCCTCCTCGTCCGGCGCGCACGGCAGCTTGCGGTTGGTCGCCTTCGACCCGCTCCGGTGCCAGACGTCCATCGACGCCCCCACCGGTCCGGCTCCCGAGGCGCCCAGCAGGTATGCCGTACCGCCGTGCACGTCGAGGCTCGCGCCGCGGTTCGGCGTGTGCCCGAGCTTGGTGAACGGCCCCCCGAGCGGCCCGCGCACGACCCACGGGTACGGCACCTCGCCGGCCAGCGCCCACACCGTCCCCGCCGCCACCTCGAGCGCGCGCACCTGCGCCATCCCGGCGCGGCGCCAGGTCGCGGCGGCGTCGCGGGTGACCCAGAGGTCACCGCCGTCGGCCCACGCGAAGCCGACGGTGTCGTTGGCGAAGCGGACGCTGGTGGCGTCGTCCGGCGGCACCGGCGCCGTCGTCCAGCTGACGCCTCCGTCCGACGTCGCGCGCAGCCCGTCGGGGCCGATCGCCCAGCCGCGTGTGGTCGACACGAAGCTGACGTCGGTGACCAGGAAGGCAGGACCCGCACTGCGGCTCGGCGCGGCCGACCCGGTGCTGGACTCCGTCGTAGCGAGGGTGGGCGCGGACGTGACGCTAGGCGGCGCGGACGCCGAAGGCGACGGCAGATCTACCCGATCGGTCCCGCCGGAGGTGCAGGCGGGCAACGACGCCAGCAGGAGCACCGCGACGCGTCGCATGTTGCATGCATACACCCCTGGTTCGGCGTCGTCCGGGACGGCGTTCCCTGGTCGAAGCCGACCGGACCGCGACATCGAGTGTCTTCGGGCGTCATCCTCAGCAGGGGTTCATGACATTTGGGGGGCTCATGAAGATGTCGACCGCACTGCGAACTGCCGTCTCGGCCGCCGTGTGCCTGGGGCTGTGGCTGCCTGCGAGCGCCGCACCGACCCCCGTTGCGGCCTGCCTGCCGCCGGCCGCGGCAGCAGGGAGCCTTGCCGACGCCTGTGCGGAGGTGCAGCCCGGCGGCCGGGTCAAGAACGAGAACTCGGCGGGGCCGTGCACGCTCAACTTCATGTTCAGCGGCAGCGACGGATCCCGCTACATCGCCACTGCCGGGCATTGCTTGTACGACGAGGACGCCGCGGAGCCCAAAGTGTGGAAGCGGGGCAAGGGGCCAGAAGCGCACGACGGCGACGGACGGCGGATCGGCGAGTACGCGTTCTGGACAGAGCACTACGAGACCGGTCCCGCGCCGACGACCACGACGGCACGCGACATGGCGTTGATCCGACTCGATCCCAAGGTCGGCGCTTCGCCTCAACTGGTCCACTTCGGGGGCCCGACCGGGATGAACGCCGACGTCCCGACCACGCCGGTCATCCTGAACTCGGTGGGCAATGGCGAGGGACCCGGCTACATCCAGGAGACGGGTACGACAGTCACGCCGGCGCGGACATTCATCGCTCTGGGTATGCCCGATCCCGAACTGCTCGGCGTCGTCGGCTACGCCGGTCCCGGCGACTCGGGCAGCCCCGTGACGAGCGATGACGGCCGAGCGGTGGGGCTGCTCGTCGGGATCACTCACGTGGGCGACGGTGGGTCGTCCGATGTCCCCGACGTCGGCACGCTGCAGCTGGTCCGGCTCCCGCACATGATCGCGTTCGCGGAGAATGCGATGCGCATCAGGCTCACGTTGATGACTGCGGCCCTCCGATAGCCGCAGCCGCTACGCCGACGGTGGCTGAGGGAGCTCGGAGAGGACGACGTTCAGCTCGCGCGAGGCGCTGTCCAGCAGCTTGGCGATCTGGTCGGGCGGCGCGCTGGCGCACTGGTCGAGCGCCTCACGGACATGCTCGTCCGCACGGCGCAGCGAGCGGGCGAACGCTGAGGTGACGCCGGCGTCGACCTGGTTCTGCAGCCGGCGCGCCTGCTCGGCGAGCAGCCGGTTCTTCTCGAACAGGTCGATGAAGACGGCGACCTTCGCGCGAAGGACCCAGGGGTCGAACGGCTTGGAGAGGTAGTCGACCGCACCAGCGGCATAGCCGCGGAAGGTGTGACTGGGTTCTGAGCTGATTGCGGTGAGGAACACGATCGGGATGTGCCGCGTGCGCTCCCGCTGCTTGATGTGCGCCGCGGTCTCGAAGCCGTCCATCCCCGGCATCTGGACGTCGAGCAGGATCACCGCGAAGTCGTCGACGAGCAGGTGCTTGAGCGCCTCCTCGCCGGACTCCGCGGTGACCAGCTCCTGGTCGAGAGTCTGCAGGATCGCTTCGAGCGCGATGAGGTTCTCCGGCCGGTCGTCGACCAGCAGGATCTTCGCCTTGCGCCCGAAGGGACTCACTACTCGGTTCCGTCCGCAGACCCCGTGCCGTCCGTCGACGAGGACCCGGCGGCGAGCTCGGCCTCGAACTCGGCCATGTCGGCGCCGGCGTCGACGTCTCCACCACGGCTGTGCACCAGCCACGAGCTCATCACGGACAGCAGCCGGTCGAGGTCCACCGGCTTGGTGATGTAGTCCGACGCGCCCGCGGCGATGCTCTTGTCGCGGTCGCCGGCCATCGCCTTGGCGGTGAGGAACAGGATCGGCAGCCGGTCGAAGCGGCTGGCCCGGCGGATCGCCGCGGTCGTCTCGTTGCCGTCCATCTCCGGCATCATCACGTCCATCAGGACCAGGTCGACGCCGGGGTGGTCCTCGAGCTGACGGATGCCGTCGCGTCCGTTGTCGGCGTACAGCACGTGCATGCCGTACATCTCCAGAGCACTGGTCAGCGCGAACACGTTGCGCACGTCGTCGTCGACGACGAGCACCGTCGCGCCCTGCAGCACGCTGCGCTCGACGTCGGTGTGCTGCCCGTCCAGCGGCAGCGCACTGGTGTCGGCGGTGAGCATCGGGACGAGACCGGCCTCCATCTCGTCCGGCGCGACGAGGCCGCCCATCTCCGGCTCGCCGAGCGCGGGCTCGACGTCGCCGTACGGGTACATGGCGGGGACGAACAGAGTGAACGTGCTGCCGACGCCGGCTTCGCTCTCGACGGCGATCGACCCGCCGAGCAGTCGCGCGATCTCGCGGCTGATCGACAGGCCCAGGCCGGTGCCGCCGTACTTGCGTGACGTCGTGCCGTCGGCCTGCTGGAAGGCCTCGAAGATGAGCTTGAGCTTCTCGGCCGGTACGCCGATGCCGGTGTCCGTCACCGAGAACGCGACAACCTGGTCCGCGTCGTTGAGCGCCGGCGTGGCGAAGAGCATGTCCTTCGGCGCCGAGCGGATGGTCAGCGTGACCGTGCCCTCATCGGTGAACTTCACCGCGTTGGACAGCAGGTTCTTGAGGACCTGCTGGAGCCGCTGCTCGTCGGTGATGATCGCGTCCGGCAGGCCCTCCTCGGCCTCGACGACGAGGTCGAGACCCTTCTGCGCGGCGAGCGGACCGAACGACTGGTCGACGTAGCTGCAGACGTCGTTGATCACCAGCGGGCCGGGCCGGACGTCCATCTTCCCGGCCTCGACCTTGGACAGGTCGAGGATGTCGTTGATCAGCGACAGCAGGTCGGACCCGGCGCTGTGGATCGTGCGCGCGAACTCGATCTGCTTGCCGGTCAGGTTGTTCTCGGTGTTGTCGGCGAGCAGCTTGGCGAGGATCAGCAGGCTGTTGAGCGGCGTGCGCAGCTCGTGCGACATGTTGGCGAGGAACTCCGACTTGTACTGCGAGCTCTGCGCCAGCTGCTCCGCCTTCTCCTCCAGGCCGAGTCGCGCCATCTCGATCTCGCGGTTCTTGATCTCGATGTTGCGGTTCTGCTCACCCAGCAGAGCGGCCTTCTCCTCGAGCTCGGCGTTGGTGCGCTGCAGCTCGTCCGACTGCACCTGCAGCTCCTGCGTGAGTCGCTGCGACTGCGACAGCAGCTCCTCGGTGCGGACGTTGGCCATGATGGTGTTGAGCACGACGCCGATCGTCTCGACCAGCTGCTCGAGGAAGCTCAGGTGCAGCTCGCTGAGCGGCTGGAACGACGCCAGCTCGATGACGCCGAGTGCCTGCTCCTCGAAGAGAACCGGCAGTACGACGACGTCGGCCGGCGGCGCCTCGCCGAGGCCCGACCGGATCGACAGGTAGCCCTCCGGCGCCCGCGGGACGCGGATCGCCTTCTTCTCCATCGCCGCCTGGCCGACCAGGCCCTCGCCGAGCGAGAACGTGTCGTCGGCCCCGCGGGCGTAGCCGTAGCTCGACGCGAGCCGCAGTTCGGGTCCGCCCTCGGCCGCGTCGAGCAGGAAGAACGCACCCTGCTGCGCCTCTACAACCGGCGTGACCTCGCTCATGATCATCTCGCAGACCGCGCTGAGGTCCCGCTGACCCTGCATCTTGCCGCCGATGCGGGCCAGGTTGGACTTCAGCCAATCCTGCTGCGCGTTCTTGTCGGTCGTCTCGCGCAGGTTGGCGATCATCTGGTTGATGTTGTCCGACAGCTGGGCGACCTCACCGGCCGCCTCGACGGCGATGGACCGGGTGAGGTCTCCGCGGGTCACAGCGGTGGACACCTCGGCGATGGCGCGCACCTGGGTCGTCAGGTTGCCGGCCAGCTGGTTGACGTTCTCGGTCAGGTTGCGCCACACACCCGAGACGCCCTCGACCTCTGCCTGACCGCCGAGCTTTCCTTCGGTGCCGACCTCCTTGGCGACTCGGGTCACCTCGGCGGCGAAGGCCGACAGCTGGTCGACCATGGTGTTGACGGTGTTCTTCAGCTCGAGGATCTCGCCCTTGGCGTCGACGGTGATCTTCTGGGAAAGGTCGCCCTGGGCCACAGCGGTGGTCACCTGGGCGATGTTTCGCACCTGGCTGGTCAGGTTGCCGGCCATGAAGTTCACGTTGTCCGTCAGGTCACGCCACGTTCCGGACACGCCCTTCACCTGCGCCTGGCCGCCGAGGTTTCCTTCGGTGCCCACCTCTCGGGCGACTCGCGTCACCTCGTCAGCGAACGACGACAGCTGGTCCACCATCGTGTTCACGGTGTTCTTCAGCTCGAGGATCTCGCCCTTGGCGTCGGCGGTGATCTTCTGCGAGAGGTCACCGCCGGCGACGGCCGTTGCGACCTGGGCGATGTTGCGGACCTGGCTGGTCAGGTTGCCGGCCATGAAGTTCACGTTGTCCGTCAGGTCGCGCCAGGTGCCGGACACGCCCTTCACCTGCGCCTGGCCGCCGAGGTTTCCTTCGGTGCCGACTTCGCGGGCGACTCGCGTCACCTCGTCAGCGAACGACGACAGCTGGTCCACCATCGTGTTGATGGTCGACTTGAGCTCGAGGATCTCGCCCTTGGCGTCGACGGTGATCTTCTGGCTCAGGTCGCCCTGGGCCACAGCAGTCGTGACCTGGGCGATGTTGCGGACCTGGCTGGTCAGGTTGCCGGCCATGAAGTTCACGTTCTCGGTGAGGTCGCGCCAGGTGCCGGAGACGCCCTTCACCTCGGCCTGGCCGCCCAGGTTTCCTTCGGTGCCGACCTCGCGGGCGACTCGCGTCACCTCGTCAGCGAACGACGACAGCTGGTCCACCATCGTGTTCACGGTGCTCTTCAGCTCGAGGATCTCGCCTCGCGCGTCGGCGGTGATCTTCTGCGACAGGTCGCCTCGGGCCACGGCGGTGGCCACCTGGGCGATGTTGCGGACCTGGCTGGTCAGGTTGCCGGCCATGAAGTTCACGTTCTCGGTCAGGTCGCGCCAGGTGCCGGACACACCGCGCACCTGCGCCTGGCCACCCAGCTTGCCCTCGGTGCCGACCTCTCGGGCGACTCGCGTCACCTCGTCAGCGAAGGACGACAGCTGGTCGACCATCGTGTTGATCGTCGACTTCAGCTCGAGGATCTCGCCCTTCACGTCCACGCTGATCTTCTGGCTGAGGTCGCCTCGCGCCACAGCGGTCGTGACCTCGGCGATGTCTCGCACCTGGGCGGTCAGGTTCGAGGCCATGAAGTTCACCGAGTCGGTGAGGTCCTTCCACGTGCCCGACACGCCGGGTACGTCGGCCTGGCCGCCGAGCTTTCCTTCGGTGCCCACCTCGCGGGCCACGGTGGTCACCTGCTCGGCGAAGATGCGCAGGGTGTCAGTCATCGAGTTGATCGTGTCGGCGAGGGCGGCGACCTCGCCCTTCGCGTCGACGGTGATCTTCTGGCTCAGGTCGCCACGGGCGACGGCGGTGGCCACCTGGGCGATGTTGCGGACCTGGCTGGTCAGGTTGCCGGCCATGAAGTTCACGTTGTCGGTGAGGTCCTTCCACGTACCGGCGACGCCGGGTACGTCGGCCTGACCGCCGAGCTTTCCTTCCGTACCCACCTCGCGGGCGACGCGAGTCACCTCATCAGCGAAGGACGAGAGCTGGTCGACCATGGTGTTGATCGTGTCGGCGAGCGCGGCGACCTCGCCCTTCGCGTCGACGGTGATCTTCTGCGACAGGTCGCCCTGCGCCACGGCAGTGGTCACCTGGGCGATGTTGCGTACCTGGCTGGTCAGGTTGCCGGCCATCGAGTTCACGTTGTCGGTCAGGTCACGCCAGGTGCCGGACACGCCGCGGACCTGGGCCTGGCCGCCGAGGTTGCCTTCGGTGCCGACCTCGCGGGCGACGCGAGTCACCTCGTCAGCGAACGACGAGAGCTGGTCGACCATCGTGTTGACGGTCGACTTCAGCTCGAGGATCTCGCCCTTCGCGTCGACGGTGATCTTCTGCGACAGGTCACCCTGCGCCACAGCAGTCGTGACCTGAGCGATGTTGCGGACCTGGCTGGTCAGGTTGCCGGCCATGAAGTTCACCGACTCGGTGAGGTCGCGCCACACACCGGAGACGCCGCGCACCTGCGCCTGGCCCCCGAGCTTTCCCTCGGTGCCGACCTCTCGGGCGACTCGCGTCACCTCATCGGCGAACGACGACAGCTGGTCCACCATCGTGTTGACGGTGGTGCCGATGCTGAGGAACTCGCCCTTGACCGGCTGCCCCTGGATCTCCAGCGCCATGTGCTGCGACAGGTCGCCCTCGGCCACGGCGGCGATGACTCGGGCGACCTCGGTGGTCGGTCGTACCAGGTCGTCGATCAGCGAGTTGACCGCCTGCGCGCCGGTCGACCAGTCACCGGTCGACGCCTCGAACTCGTCGACGCGCTCGTTCATGCGGCCCTCGCGGCCGATGACGCGGCTGACGCGAACGAGGTCGCGGGTACGCCGCTCGTTGAGCGCGGCGACGTCGTTGACGCGATCGGCGAGTTGCCCCATGAGCCCGTCCGCCCGCGGCAGCCGGACCGAGAAGTCGCCGTTGCGCAGCGACGTCAGCGCGTCGAGCAGCTCGAGCAGGCCGGCGTCCTCCCCGGTCGCCTTGGGCCTGCCCTTGCCGTTGCCGGCGGAGGCGGCCTTGCCGTTGCCGTCCGACCCCTTCCCGTCCGCCGGCGCTGCGGCAGCCGCGCGCTTGGTGCGGGTACGAGTGACAGGCGTGTCGACCGACATCTGGGGCTCCGTCGCGAGAGTTGCCGGGTGGGAAGACCGGGAACGGGGAACACCGCGAGACTCCAGCACGACGCAGAGCACCCCAGTGATGACTCTACCTACGGAGAGTGATCAGGCGAGGGGCCGAATGGGCGATGACGGTTAGGGTTGCCTAACCGCTCAGCAGCCGAGGAGACCAGTGCCAGAGGCGTGGCAGGAGGAGCTGACGCTCCGTCCTGAGGAGACGGCGCCCGGTCGTGCACGCCGGTTCGTCCGCCAGACGCTCGCCGCCCACGGCTGGGACGACGCGCTGGACAACGCCCTGCTGCTCACGACCGAGCTGATCACCAACGCCGTCGTCCACGCGGGCACGACAATCACGGTCACGGTGGGTGGAGACGCTAACGAGCTAGTGGTCCGGGTGCAGGACCACACGCCGGGTCGACTGGCCGGCGCCGCGCGCGCGCCCGACGAACTGCACGAAGGCGGCCGCGGCCTCTACCTGGTCGACACGCTCTCGACGACTTGGGGCACCGAGCACTCCGAGTCGGGCAAGGCGGTGTGGTTCCGGTTCCACCGCGCTCCGGTCGACCCGGGCGCGCCTGCCCTGACCCCGCACGCCGCCGACGCGGCTCGCGAGGTCGAGCGGCTGAGCAGGGTGGACCTCGACTGGCTGACCGCGGCCAGTTCGACGTCGCTCGCGCGCCTGACGCTCGACGAGTTCCTCGGCGAGGTCCTCTGGCGGGTGATGGAGACGATCGACGCAGAAGCCGGGCTGGTGGTGGTCGACGACGAGCACACCGGCGTACCCGCCTTGTGCGCCCACCACGGCATGAGCGCCGACACGGTGAAGGGGCAGTTCGACGACGGCGAGCTCGCCGTGCGCAGGCCGACGATCCCCCGGTCCATCGAGGCCCAGGACGACGGCCTGCTCCTGGCCGACGGGTCCGGACGGCACGTGATCGCGGTCGAGCTCGCGCTGGACGGCACGGCGTTCGGGTGGGTCGAGCTGCGGGCCGGCGACGACCGGCGGTGGACGCGGGGGGACCTCGCACTTGCGCAGCTCGCGGCGGACCGGGTCGCGCTCGCCGTCGCAGGCACCCGGCTGCGCGAGGCAGACCAGCGGCGTCGTGGCTGGCTCGGCTTCCTCGCGGAGGCGAGCGAGCTGCTGGCCGGTTCACTCGACGTGCGGCTCACCCTCTCCCTCGTCGCGCAGCTAGTCCTGCCGACCTTGGCCGAGTGGTCCGCGGTGTACCTGCTCGACGAGCGCGGCGAGCCGCAGCTCGCGGCCGTCGGCCACGTCGACGAGCGGCTGTCGACGGAGCTCCGCGAGCGGCTCTCCGGAACCCCCGGCGACGAGGTCACCGCGGCCATCACGCGAGCCGTCCTCGAGCCCGGCCCGACCACGCTCGGCGTTCCCTCGGCAGAGATGTCCTTCATCGGCCGGGCCGCCGCGTCGCTGCAGCACTCCGAGATCGTCGTACCGCTCAGCGCCCGCGGGCGCACCCTCGGCGCGCTGGTCCTCGGCCGGCCGGCCGGCCCCCGGCACAACGCGGAGGAGCACTCGCTCGCTGAGGACCTCGCCCGGCGCGCCGCCCTCGCCGTCGACAATGCCCGGCTGTACGGCGACCGCGCCGCCGTCGCACGCGCCCTGCAGGCCTGGCTGCTCCCCGCGGAGCTGCCCACGACGGACGGCATCGAGTTCGCCGCGCGCTACCTCGCGGCCGGGGAGGGCAACGAGGTCGGCGGCGACTTCTACGACGTCTTCGCGCTCGGCGAGAACAGCTGGGGTCTCGCGGTCGGCGACGTCTGCGGCAAGGGCGCCGAGGCGGCTGCGGTCACCGGTCTCGTGCGCGACGTCATCCGACTGCTCGTGCGCGAAGGTCATGTCGTCGGCGAGGTGCTGCAGCGGCTCAACCGGGCGATCCTCGAGCAGGGCGACCGCGGCCGATTCTGCACGGTCGCGGCAGGTCGGGTGGACCGGCACGGCGACGAGGTCGTGCTCACCGTCTGCTCCGCCGGACACCCGCTGCCGGTGCTCATGCGCGCGAGCGGGGATCTCGAGTTCGTCGGCCGGGCCGGCACTCTCGTGGGCGTCACGGACGAGTTCGAGGTGCACGAGCACACGGTGCGCCTGGGGCCGGGCGACGCCGTCGTCTTCTACACCGACGGGGTGACCGAGCGGCGCACGGCCAGCCGGATGTTCGGCGAGCTGCGCCTGCTCGACACCGTCGCGCTCTCCGCCGGTCGCAACGCCGCGGGGATCGCGTCCGACCTGGAGAGAGCGGTCGACGACTACACGTCCGAGCCGCTACGCGACGACCTCGCGATCCTCGTCGTACGCCGGCTTCCGGAGTAGGCGCTCAGCTCAACGGGACCATCAGGGCGAGCTGCCTGCCCTGCGCGAGCAGGGACCCGGACCGGTCGTAGATGTCGCAGTCCTCCTCGATGAAGCCCTCGGCGGCAGTACGTGTCGCCACGTGGGCGAGGCACCAGTCGTCGTACGCCGGGGCCGGCCGGTTCCGCAGGTGCACGGTCAGGTCGATCGTCGGGTAGACGTGCGGCGGCACCTCGCGGAAGAACAGCGCCGGCGGGAGCGCGTCGGTCATCAGCGCGAGCAGCCCGTCGTCGAGCGGACGCGGCTCCCGGAGGCGCACCCAGACCCACATGTCCGAGGTCTGGGCGCTGAACATCGGCACCGGGTCGGTCGGGCGGTAGTCGAAGCGGTGCGCGATGGGCGGCATCACCGCCTCGGGGATCAGCGGCGCGGGCGTCGCGTCGACGTCAGGCAGGCCGGGCGGTGGCCGCAGGTCCTGGAAGGACAGCTCGGAGCGGCCGTGGCCGAGCGCGACCATCGACTGGGCGAGCAGGCGATCGCCCTGGTGCATGCGCACCGTCGTGTAGACGATGGATCGGCCAGCCCGGGTCACCTCGACGTGCAGCGTCACCGGGCCCGCGACGCCCACCTGCGGGAAGTGCGTCGTCATCGAGCGGGCGAGCCGGCCATCGGATTCCGGGACCAACTGCGCGGCGCGCATCAGCAGCGCGGCGAGGTAGCCGCCGTTGGGCGCGACGACGAACCACTGCGGGTCGAGGTCGGCGGTGAAGGAGTAGTCGTCACGACGGAACACCGCGGTGGCGGCGTCGTACTCGGTCATCACCGCTGAAGGCTACCGGCGCTGCGATACTCACCCGCGTGACCAGCGGACGGCAGCGCTACGACCAGGACTCCCTCCTGGTCGTCGCGACGCAGGTCTTCACCGAGCGCGGGTACGACGGCACCTCCATGGAGGACCTGGCGAAGGTCGCCGGCATCACCAAGTCGTCGATCTACCACCACGTCGAGAGCAAGGAGGCCATCCTCCGGATCGGCCTCGACCGCGCGCTCGACGCGCTGTTCGCGGTGCTGTCCGAGGAGGGCGCCGCCACCGGTGCCGCTTTCGACCGGCTTCGCTACGTCGTACGCCGGACCGTCGAGGTCCTCGACGCAGAGCTGCCGTACGTCACGCTCCTCCTTCGCGTCCGCGGCAACACCGAGACCGAGCAGGTCGCGCTCGAGCGGCGGCGCACCTTCGACCGCGCCGTCCGCGACCTGTTCGCCCAGGCGATCGCCGACGGTGACCTGCGTCGCGACCTCGACCCGGCGCTCACCGAGCGCCTCGTCTTCGGGATGATCAACTCGTCGGTGGAGTGGTACCGACCGCGGTCGGAGACGACGGTCGACGACCTGGCAGACGCGGTGCTCGCCGTCGTCGACGGCCTCCGCGCTTCCTGACCTGCACCGCCCGCTCGGGCCCGGCACCCCGCGAGCCCGCTCGTTCCAAGATCCTGGCGTTCGCTGCTCGTTGTTGAGCGCAGTCAAAGCCAGGATCTTGGTCCGGCCAGAACGTGCGCCCAGGTCTCGTCGAGGTCGGCGTACATGTCGGCCGGCTCCTCGTGGTCGGCCCAGCCGTAGCGCACGCTCGCCCACCCGCCGCGCCGTAGTCGGCGGTCACTGACCCGATCGTGCCGGCGCTTGCGCTTGCTGACCCGGTGGATGTCGCCGTCCCAGTGCACGACCATCCCCCACGGCGGCTCGACGGCACTGGGGCGCTTCAGCACGCAGTCGACCTCGCCCATGCCGTCGATGAGCACGACGCCGCAACTCGGCTTCGGCAGGCGCACCTCGGCCAGGTGACGATGACCGTTGCGGTGCAGCACGGAATCGACGCCGGTGTCGAGCGCAGCGACGATCTGCCGGACGTTGCCAGAGCCGTCGACTCCTTCCCGGCACCGCGAGAGGAGGCGCTCCCGACCGGCGGGCCGGCGGAACAGCTCGTCCTGCACATAGCTGAACACGTCGTCGCGGAGAGGTACGCGGCGACGTCGAGCACGGTGTCGACCGGAATCGTGGTGAGTCGGCCGTGGACGGTGGCGAACCTGCGCTGCTCCCAATCGCCGACGCGCCTGAGGTCAGCGCCGAGCAGTCCCGTCGCTCGCACGGAGTACGGCGCGATCAGCTGAGGCCGAAACGATGCGCGCGGCGGCGACGACCACCCATATGCGTCAGCCGCAGACAGAGCTGCGACCGCGACAGCGCGCGGCTGCTCGGCGCGGCCGCCGTAGCGCACGCTCAGGTACGCCGCTGAGAGATCGCGCACATCGCTAGGCGGCGTGCCCGCAGCTCCGAGCACGCCGGGCTGAAGCGTCTCGAGCTCGACTCGCCGGGAGACCAGTTGCGAGCGCGTGATACCCAACGCGCGCGCCTGCTTCACGTGTGCCGCGCCGTCCTGTCGCGCCATCAGCGCGTAGAACCGCCGGAGTGCCTCGTCGCTCACCCGACAACGGTGTGCGCGCAGCCTCGGGCGGCGGGCGCCTGGGGACTGATCTGTGGACACCGCTCGCATCAAGATCCTGGCGCCCAGCCACAGCGAGGCTGCAGCGGACGCCAGGATCTTGGAAAGAGCCGGTGCGACGAGCGCCGAGCTAGACGGTGATGAGCGCCTCCGTCGCGGCGCCGAGTTCCGCGGTGACCGTGGTCTCGGCGTTGCCCTTCGCCGACAGCGCGCGCAAGGTCCAGTCGCCGGGGGCGGCGAAGAACCGGAACTCGCCCTTGTCGCTCGTCACGACCTCGGCGGTGAACTCGCCGGTGCCGTCGAGCAGTCGGACGTAGGCGCCCCCGAGGCCGGTGCCCTCGGACGTCACCGTCCCCTGGATGATCGTCTCCTTCGCCACGTCGATCCCTTCGAGGTCGAGTCCTTGGGTGGGTGCTCCGCATCCGGACATGGCTACACGTCCTTCTGGACGGGCACGTTGACCAGCGAGCCGTACTCGGTCCACGAGCCGTCGTAGTTCTTCACACCCTGCTCACCGAGCAGCTCCTGCAGCACGAACCACGTGTGCGACGAGCGCTCGCCGATGCGGCAGTAGGCGATCGTCTCCTTCGTGAAGTCGACGCCCGCGTCCTTGTACAGCTCGCGCAGCTCGTCGTCGCTGCGGAAGGTGCCGTCGTCGTTCGCGGCCTTCGACCACGGGATGTTCACAGCGGTGGGGATGTGACCCGCCCGCTGGGACTGCTCCTGCGGCAGGTGCGCCGGCGCGAGCAGCTTGCCGGAGAACTCGTCGGGCGATCGCACGTCGACCAGGTTCTTCTGGCCGATCGCCGCGATGACCTCGTCGCGGAACGCGCGGATCGAGGTGTCCTGCTCCTTGGCGACGTACGACGTCGCCGGGCGCTGCTGCACCTCGTCGGTGAGCGGGCGGGAGTCGAGCTCCCACTTCTTGCGGCCGCCGTCGAGGAGCTTGACGTCACCGTGGCCGTAGAGCGTGAAGTACCAGTAGGCGTAGGCGGCGAACCAGTTGTTGTTGCCGCCGTACAGCACGACGGTGTCGTCGTTGCTGATCCCCTTGGCGGAGAGCAGCTTCTCGAAATGCTCCTTGGAGACGAAGTCGCGCTTGACCGGGTCCTGCAGCTCGCTCTTCCAGTCGAGTCGTACGGCGCCCTCGATGTGGCCCTTGTCGTAGGCGGACACGTCCTCGTCGACCTCGACGAACACGATGCCCGGCTTGCCGATGTTGGCCTCGGCCCAGTCGGTGTCGACGAGAGAGTCGGTGCGGCTCATGCAGGTGCTCCTTCACGGGTGGTGGTGCGTCGGACGAGCAGGAAGACCTCGCAGCCGAGGCAGAAGCCGAAGGCGGCGTTGAGGAAGGCGGCGGCCAGCGCGAACGCGGTCGCCGTCGTGCCGAGCGTCTCCGCGCCCGTCAGGAATCCGATGGTGCCGAGCAGGCCGAAGCCCGCGCCGACCGCCTGCGCGAAGCGCGGCGGCGCCTCCGCCTCGAGCTCGGCCGGTGGGCCGAGCCGCGGGCGGACCAGGGTGCGGAAGAGCACGCCGTACGGCGCGTGCCTCAGGCCGAGGGTTGCTCCGGTGAGGAAGACCGCGGTCTGGGCCGCGAGCAGGAGCCCGCTGCCGGAGAGCAGGACGGCGGCGAGCACGGCCGTGGTGATCCAGGCCCCGAACCGGGGACCGCGAGGGTCGACAAAGCGAGGGTCGCTCATGGGGTGGGGCTCCTGACGAGGAGGGGGGGTCGTGCTGGATGCGAAAGCGTCAGGAGGCGCGACAGAGCGCGCTGCGCAGCCGGCCGTAGTCCACGGCGCGGCGCTTCACGAGCTCGGTCGAGTTATGCATCGTGATCGATAGTAACCCGAGAGCCCGGCCGGCTCTTCCCGATATACCTGCGGGAAGTGCCGACCGGGCTCTCGTGGAGACCGGAAGCGCGGCTAGACGACGGAGCGCTTGCGAGCAACCTGGTACGCCGAGCCGAGCAGCGCGAGCGCCAGCAGCGGCAGCACGACGCCGACCGGCACCTCCGGCACCACCGCGTCCGGGTCGGTCGGGTCGAGTGCGTTGCCGCTGCGGAAGAGCGGGAGCCCGGACGACTGCCGGGTGACCGTCCCCTGCGCGGTGGTGCTGCCCGCGGCCGACGTGCAGTCGACGTTCTGCGCGGTCCAACACCCGTCGGCCCAGCCGACGAGGACCCGACCGGCCCGGTCGACTGTCACATCCATGAAGTCGAGCAGGTTGCGGCACGGGTTGTCGCCGCCGCCGAGCCAGACGCAGCCGCGCTGCGCGACGTTGCCCGGGTTGGCCTCGACCGTGGTCCAGGTCGCGCCCCGGTCGTAGGTCGTCGAGATGAACAGGTGCCACACGCCGGGGAAGTCCGCCGCCTGGTCGTTGCCGGGCGTCGAGGTGCCGAGGAACGCAAACGCCGCGCGGTCGTCGTCACCCGCGACCATGGTCGTGAACTGCGTGTTGGCGATGCCGTACGGCACCCCCACGTCGATCGGCGTCGTCCAGTTGTCGCCCTCGTCCCGCGAGACGGTGACGGTGGGGTGCCCGTCCGCGTTCTCGTAGCCGAGATAGAGCGTGCCGCCGCTGCCGACCGCCAGGCCCGGGTCCGAGCTGCCGGCCTGCGTCGCGCCACCAGGGATGTGGTGCAGAGACCACGTCTTGTTGCCGTCCAGCGAGCGGACGATCGCCTGCCGGCCGTCGCAGTCCCGGTTGGGCAGGTAGACCTGACCCGCCGGGCCGACCTGGACGTGCCCGTGCAGCCCGCCGCACTGGTCAATGGTGTACACCGGCACGGCCGGGTCGTAGGTGATGCCGCCGTCACGGCTCTGCGCGCACAGCGCCGCGGCGACGCCCTGCGAGCAGTAGTACACGGAGCGCCGGCCGTAGGTCGACGTCTCCGACGGGTCCACCGACTCGTGCATCGGTCCGGCGCCGATCGTCTGGTGGTCCTGGCCGTGCGGCTGACCGCTGCCCTGCGTCGGGTTCCAGTTGCGCCCGTCGTCGTCGGAGTAGACGGTCGCGCTCGTCGCGCCGAGCAGCTGCGAGTCGAAGACCCGGCCGGTGATCGGGTCGACACTGAGGATCGGGTCGAGGCTGGCGAACCCGGGGAACGGCAGCGTCGCGTCCTCCCAGACCAGGTTGCCGGTCGCGTCCGGCACTCCGCGGTAGGTGTACGGCCCGCAGATCATCATGACCGCGTTGGTGTTCCAGTTGACGCCGAGCGTCGGCTCGCCGCAGAAGTCCGCGGTGCCGTTGTAGAGACGCAGGTCGGTGGCCGGGATCTCCGGCAGGACGAGGTCGTCGTACGTCGGCGCCGGGATGCCAGGAGAGCCGCCGCCGGGGATGCCCGGGTTGCCGAGGTTGCACGTCGCCGGGTCGGCGTTGACGGTGATCGACGACGGATGCGTCGCCGAGTCGTAGTGCAGCGTCAGCTCGGCGTTGGAGTTGGTGTAGCCGAAGACGCTGAAGACCAGGCCGGCCAGCGAGTTGGTGGCGGTCGTCGTCGACACCAGGCCCCTGATGTGACGCAGGGCGATGTCACCACCGACGCGGCCACCCGGGTCGTAGGCCGAGTTGTTGAACGGCGTGCCGCCGGGCAGCGTCGTCGGGCGCGCGAACCGCGACAGCACCCCGCCGGCGAACGCGGCGTTGGGCACGTTGCTGATGTAGAGGTCGAGGCAGACGTTGGTCGCCGTGCCGCTGGTGCCGGCCGGGAGCGAGAACGTCGGCACCGAGGGCAGGCCGGAGTTCTGCGCGCCGGGGTGATAGGTAGCGGTGGCGGACGTCGACCCGACCGGAGCGGCCGTCGACAGCGTCGACCCGGCGGGAGCGGCGCCGGTCTGGGTCCCGGACGGATCGGCCTGCACGTCCTGGGCGTAGCCGCCGCCCGCCGAGTGGAAGTACAGCGTGGTGCGCGGCAGTGCGGCCGCGGATGCCGGCGACACGGGGATCAGCACGGAGCCGATGACCGCGACCGCGGACACGACGGCATGACGGCATGAAGAACGACGCACGAAAGGCCCCCCAAGGGCTGGGCTTGCTGGGAAGACCGCCGGGTCAAGGCGCGGAGAGTGCCCCCGATCCGGACGAGTTCGTCGCCTGAGGCGCAACTCCTGCAGGAGCGGCGTCCGAGGGACCGAAGACCGGACGGTGCATCGGAGGACCACGGCGGCCGCCGCCGCGATCGTCACGCTCATCACGATTGCGGGCTGCTCGGGAGAGGGCGAAGGGGCTCCGGTGGTCACCCCGACGGCGGCCACCTCCTCGGCGCCGGGGTGCGCCGGGCCGACCGGGTCGGCACTGCCGCGAACGCCGACCGGCTTCCCGTTCGCGCTCGAGCTCCCGCCCGGAGCGCTGGTCACCCACGGCGCCGACGGCGCGTCGACGACGCTGAGCGGGACCGCGCCGGGAGCGGTTGCGGTGGTCGCCGCCCGGCTGCGAGCGGCGGTCGCCGGCGCGGGTTACGTCGAGTCGGGCTACGACAACGAGACCCGGTCGGTCCGCCTCTCCTTCTTCACCGGCGACACCGTCGGGATCGCCGTCGTGAGCGTGTCCCCCTGCGACCGCGACCGCTCGGTGTTCACGCTCGCTCCGCGCGAGTGAGCAACGGCGTTACGCCGTACGGCGTACGGCGGTGTCCGAATTTGTCTGTGACGCAGACCTATCCATAGCGTGATACATCCGTCATATTTCTGACACCCAGCACTCTGACGCCCCGGGGGGCTTCTCTCCATGCGCCGTATCCATGCCGTCATGCCCGCAATCGCCCTCGTGCTGGTCGGCTCGCCGACCGTCGCGCTCGCCTCGGCCCCGGCGCTTCCCGCGCCGGCGGCCTCGCCGGCCGGTGTCGGGTTCTCCGACCCGGTCGCGCTCAACGACGCGAGCGGCACCTCGACCGGCGGCTCCGAGCCGTCGATCGAGGTCGACTCCAAGGGCCACGTCTTCGTCAGCGCGCCGGCCGCCATCCCGTTCGGCGGCTGCCCGTTCTGGGACGTGCACCCGGACGAGGTCAACGCCGCCGGGTTGCCGTACGAGTACCGCGGCACCATCGACACCGACCAGGGCTCGGTCGGCGGCGGCGACTGCGACATCTCGATCAGCAACGCGGCCGACGAGGCGAACGAGTACGACACGGTGTCCGTGACCAGCCTCTCTCTGGCCAACCTGACGTCCAACGTCACGCGCGACGGCGGTGCCACCTGGCAGCCGATCGCCAACAGCGCCAGCCAGCAGGTGTTCGGCGTCGACCGGGAGTGGCAGGTCGCCGACCGCGGGCTCGACCGCCACTACCTCACGGTGCACGACCTGCTGACCAACAACATCGAGACCGCCGTCGCGATCGACGGCGGCTACCAGTACGTGCAGAACGCCCCGGCGATCGACCCCACCACGACTCCCCAGGCGCTCGGCACGACCGTGTACTTCAAGGGCACGTCCCCGAGCGGCAACCAGTTCGGCACCACCGTGATCAACCCGGTGACGCACAAGCTCTACATCCCGTTCATCGCGGCCGACCCGGACAACGTCGGCGGTGAGGGCAACGCCGTCTACATCGCCGAGGGCGACCCGTGCGCCGTCGAGCAGACCTGCATCCCCGGAGCACCGGCCGCGCCGATCGTGTGGACCAACCACCTCGTGTACGTCGCCCCGCAGACGGTCGACCTCTCGAGCGGCTTCCCGGCGATCACGATCGACCCGGCCGGGGTGGTCTACCTGGCCTGGACCGGCGACGTGAACGCCGCGGCCAACTCCACGGCCGCAGCCAACAACGGCACCAACCCCGTCTACAACCGGGTGTTCTTCACCCACTCGCAGCCGGGCGTCGTCGACGCCGGCAGCTGGTCGGCACCGAAGGCGATCGACCCGGGCACCGCGAACAGCAACGTCTTCCCGTGGATGGTCGCGGGCGACAACGGCCACGTCGGCGTGGCGTGGTACGCCTCCAAGCTCGGCACCGTCAACGCCGGCAACGTCGGCAGCGCCAACAACGGCGCCAACGACAAGACCAACAACGACTGGCACGTCGAGTACGCGTCGTCGGCCGATGCCAGCACGGCGTCACCGACGTGGGACGTCGCCGTCGTATCCGGCACGATCCACATCGGCGCCGTGTGCGACCAGGGTCTCAACTGCGCCGACGGCACACGCACGCTGCTCGACTTCTTCGACGTCGCGCTCGACCCGCAGGGCCGGCCGAACATCGCGTATGTCAGCGACACTCGCTCCCCCGGCACGGCCGACGTGCAGTACACCCGGCAGTGCACCGGCACGACGCTGACCGGCGTCGACCTCGGCGCGACCTGCGGCACCATCGGCAGTGGCAGTGGGGGCGGGGCCACCTGCCCGGCCAGCGCGCTGTTCCTCGACTCCACCGGCGACGCCGGCACCCCGAGCAACCCGTCGCTCGACGTCGTGCGCTCCAACCTCACGACGGACGTGGCCGCGGAGACGGTGACGTTCCACATCGACGTCGACGACCTGGTCGCGCCGAGCCCCGGGACGGCGCAGAACTACATCTACAGCTTCACCTACCGCGGGAAGAAGTACTACGTCGAGGCGTTCCGCTCGACCGACGTCACCGGCTTCTACTTCGGCGACTTCACCGGATCCGGCGGCAGCCGCACGAGCTACCAGGACATCACCGGCTCGTTCGACGACGCCAACGACCGCATCCTGATCACGCTCGGCTTCGCGGATGTCGAGTCCGCGACGCCGACCGTGGTGCCGATCGTGGTCGGCGACGTGCTGTCGACGCTGAGCATCTCCACCGGTGGTGCGATCGGCGACCCGGACGTCGCCAGCCTCACGCCGACTGCGGACTCAGCGGCTGACCCGTGCACCTACACCGTGGGCGCGGCGGACCTCGAGCCGGTCGTGCCCGAGGTGCCCTTCGGCGGCCTCCTCCCGCTCGCCGCGATCGCCCTGCTCGGCACGGGTTACACCGTGGCGACCCGGCGCTCGCACCACGCGGACCGATAACACCGGTTTCGGCTCCGGCTTCTGCCGGAGCCGAAGGTGCTCCACACTGAGCGGATGACCACGGGACGCAGAGGACGGCGGCTTCAGCACGTCGCCCAACTGGCCGTCCTCGTGTTCCTGCTCAC
The DNA here is from genome assembly GCA_963765815.1 of uncultured Actinomycetota bacterium. Taxonomy (GTDB): domain Bacteria; phylum Actinomycetota; class Actinomycetes; order BP-191; family BP-191; genus DATLNF01. The sequence goes on from CAVXXT010000007.1 coordinate 550,766, forward strand.
CGGACTGACCTCCGCGGAGGCGCGATCGCCCGCACGGCCGCCCACGGCGGCGGTCGAGGCGGCGGTCACGTCGTCACGGACAGCAGATCCGCTCCGTGGTGAGCTGCGCGCGCCGGCCGGCGTGATCAGCCGCAACGGCAGCCAGCTGGTCCTCGACGGCAAGCCGTACTTCTACGTCGGCTTCGCCGCGCCGCAGATCTCGACGCTGTGGTCGGTCAACTGGGGCTGCGGCAAGCAGACGTCCGACGCCGAGCTCGAAGCCTTCATGAGCGGGCTGCCGAAGAACAGCCTGCTGTCGGTGACCGCGATGCAGGCGATGGCGTTCAACAACAAGACGACGTTCGCGCTCGACTTCACCCCGATCGACCGGATCATGAACGCCGCGCTTCGGCACGGGCATCGGCTCAACCTCGGCCTCGCGTCGCAGAGCGGCGACTGCTCGGACGGGCACTGGAAGGACGCCGCCTGGTACGCCGGGGGTTACAAGAAGCGGTTCAACGACGACGGCCGCAACCTCGAGCGGCTGTCGTTCTGGGACTACCTGCACGTCATCGTCGCGCGTTACCGCGCGCATCCCGCGCTCGGCATGTGGGGTCTCGTCGGCGAGCCGGAGTCCTCCAACTGCGCGAAGGGCTTCCGGGGCGCCGCCTGCTACGGCCGCCTCACCTGCCCGAAGAACGCCGGGGCGGTGCTGCGCACGTTCTACGACGTGGTCGGCGCTGAGCTGAAGAAGGTCGACCCGGTCCACCTGCTGATGTCCGGGACCATCGGCTCGAGCCAGTGCGGCACCTTCGGCGCGGATTACGCCAACCTGCACGCCAGCCCCGCGATCGACCTGGTCGAGATCCACGAGTACGACGCCGACGACGAGGCGATGCCCGCCGGACACGCCGACGCCGCGACCCTCGCCCGGCAGCTGGGCAAGCCGGTCATCGTCGGCGAGAACGGCATCCGCGCGGGCTCGGCATCGGGGTGCAAGACCGCGGCACAGCGACGCGATGCGCTGGCGCAGAAGATCTCCACGCACTTCATCGCGGGCTACCAGGGCTACACGATCTGGCAGTGGTCGCCGGCGGTGGGATCGGCATGCACCTACGAAGTGACCCCCGGCGACCCGTCGATGCAGCTGGCCGTCAACAGCCACATGACGCCGTAGGACTTCGCGAGCACATGCCCTGGCTCTCGGTCCTCGTCCCCACCTACAACGGCGAGCGCTACCTCCGCGCCGCGCTCGACTCGATCTGCGCGCAAGGCGACAGCGACGTCGAGGTCATCGCGGTCGACGACGGCTCGTCCGACTCGACGGTCGAGATCCTCACGTCGTACGACGACCGGCTCGCGATGACGGTCGTGAAGGGCGCGCGCATCGGCAGCTGGGTCGTCGGCACCAACGCCGCGCTGGCGCATGCGCGCGGTGAGTGGGCGTCGGTGCTGCATCAGGACGACGCCTGGCTGCCCGGTCGGCTCGCCGCGGTTCGCGCCGCGACTGCACCCGGCGTCGCGCTGGTCGTGCACGACGCGCGGTTCGTCGACGACGCCGGCAAGTCGGTCGGCACCTGGCGGGTGCCGCTGCCGCCCGGCACGTCGCGCGGCGCGCTCCTCGCGCGAAGGCTCGCCGTGCAGAACTCGCTGTCGGTGCCGGCCGTGACCTTCCGCGTCGACGACGCGCGCGACGTCGGCGGCTTCGACGACGCCCTCTGGTACACCGCCGACTGGCAGATGTGGCTGGCACTCGCGAAGCGAGGCGACGTGCACCGCATCGCGACACCACTCGCGTGCTACCGCGTGCACTCCGGCGCGCTCACGGCGACCGCGACCGGTGACCCGGACGAGATGCGCGCGCAGCTGCGCGCGCCGCTGGAGTCGCACCTGCTGACCGTCGCGGACGACGCCGAGCGCGCCCGGCAGGAGCGGCTCGGCACCTGGTCCGCGGAGGTCAACGTCGCGCTCGCCCAGGCGTTCCACCGAGGTCGCCCGGAGTGGCGGCGCCTGGGTCGCGCCGCTCGCGCGCTTCGGCCCGCGGACTGGCCGGAGTACGTCGTCGCCTCACGGCTGCCCGAGCGGGTCAGCTCGCGGGTTCGGCTCGCGCTCGGCTCGGGTCGGCGAAGAGGCTGAGGAAGAACGACCCGAACGACGTCGACACGCCGATCATCATCAGCGACATCGCGTAGAGCGCCTCAGGCATCGCGTCGAACGCCGCACGGCCGCTGCGCAGCCACTCGACGAGCAGCACCACGTCGACCGCGAAGCCGCCGGCGAAGACCAGCAGCCCGGCGATCAGCCCGCGCTCGAGGCTGAACCCGTTGTCCAGCCAGGCCATGACCTTGTCGTCCCGGCCCGGCCAGATCGCGCGGGTGTAGGCCTTGGTGAAGATGCCGAAGAGCACGCTCTGGTAGCCGAGCACCGTGCACAGGGTGAACAGCGCGCTGAAGTGCGTGCCGAGCGCGTGGAAGCCGAGGTCGAGCGGGCCGGGCAGCAGCAGCGTCTGGCCGACCATGCCGATGAAGAACAGCAGCAGCCCCGGGACGAAGAAGAGGTACTTCGGCGAGAGCAGCAGCATGAAGCGCAGGTGGCGCCAGCCGTCGCGGAAGGAGTGCAGCTTCGACTCGCCGATCCGCGGGTGGTAGGTGATCGGCACCTCGTCCACCGTCAGCCCCGCGCGCGCCGCGCTGATCACGATCTCGGAGGCGAACTCCATCCCCTCGGTGGCGAGACCCATCTGGTCGTACGCCGACCGCCGGAACGCCCGCATCCCGCTGTGCGCGTCGGACGTGTTGAGCCCGAAGAAGGTGTTGAGGACGCCGGTGAGGACCGGGTTGCCGACGTACCGGTGCAGCCACGGCATCGCGCCGGGCAGGATCTCGCCGGCGAAGCGCGACCCGAGGACGTAGTCGCTGCCGGACTCGAGCTTGTCGATGAGCAGGTGCAGCTGGCTGAAGTCGTAGGACCCGTCGGAGTCACCCATGACAAGGTAGGTGCCGCGCGCCTCCTCGAAGCCCTTGCGGTAGGCGCTGCCGTAGCCGCGGCGCGGCTGGTGCACGACGCGCGCGCCGGCGGCCTCGGCGAGCTCGACGGAGCGATCGGTCGAGCCGTTGTCGCAGATGACGACCTCGCCGGTCCTGCCGCTGCGCCGGATGCCTTCGAGCGCCAGCTCGACGCAGTGGACGACGCTCTCCTCCTCGTTGAGGCAGGGCATCACCACGGAGATCTCGGGGTCGGCGGTGCCGCGCGTGGCCGACGGCATCGTCACAGCGGTCCTCCGAGCGGGTTGGTGCCGATCTCGACTCCCTTGAGGCGGCGGAAGACGGAGATGCCACCGTAGGTCACGGCCAGCTCCCACGCGCGGGGTTGGGCCTTGACCAGCCGCTGGCCGATGTCGGCCGCGTTGCCCGGCAACGCGATGATGAAGGCCGGCAGCCGGTCGCCGTCGGCGATGATCGCCTCGTAGTCGCGGTCGCTGTTGATGATGTACGACGTCGGCCGCGACGAGTACAACGGCGCCGGGAACGAGAAGTTGGCGTCGATCAGCACCTGCTGGTGCGGCCCGACCCGGCGCTCGAGGTCCTTCGCGACCGCGCGCCACTGCGCCACCGCCTCACCCTGCCCGCTGGTCCGCTTGGCATCCGTCGGCTCCTCGCCGACCAGCCGCGCGAAGACGAACGCCTCGCCCTCGACCCGGGTGGTGACCGGGTCGCTGAGCCCGTACGTGCCGAGCACCGAACCGGCCACGCCCAGCGTGACCAGCACCGCGCCGACCGCCGACCGCGGCACCGCGGCGAACCACGTGTGCGACCGCGGCAGGCGGCCGATCAGCCAGATCGACGCCGCCGCGCCGAAGACCAGCACCGAGTTGAAGTAGCGCGGGTCGCCGTAGGAGTGCTTGCGGATCAGCAGGAGAGCCGTGGCGCCGGGGATGACCAGCGACGCGACGATCAGCCCGAAGCCGCCGATCGCCTGCCGCCAGCGACCGAGCAGCAGCAGCGGCGCCGCGACGAACAGCGCAGGCGAGAACAGCAGCATCCAGCGACCGGCGTACCAGACGGCGTTGAGCGGGTTGGCGTCGACGTCGGGCAGGTAGGAGTTGGTCGCGTGCGTCGGCGCGAGTCCCTCGACCTGCGCCGAGAGGAAGAACAGCGGGTCGCCCTTGATCAGCCACTGCATGACCAGCCAGAGGAAGAACGCCCAGAACGCCGGCAGCGCCACGAGGACGACGCTGGAGAACGGCTTGCTGTCGGTGATCTTCACCCGATCGCGGAAGCGCAGCTCCATCACCGCGACGACCGCCGTCACGACGGCCACCACACCGAGCGCCTCGACCCGGACCATGACGCTGCCGGCCAGGCCGAAGCCCATGGCGACCAGGTCCATCGGGTCCTCGCGCGTCGTGTAGCGCGCCAGCCCGAGCAGCGTCATCGCGAGGAAGAAGAACGCCGACGCCTCGCTCATCCCGTTGGCCGCGTTGAACACGACGACCGGGTTGAACGCGAACGTCGCGACCAGCGCGATCGTCAGCAGCCGCCCCACGCCGAGCGAGCGGCAGAGCCGGCCGAGCAGCCCGACCGTGCCGGCCATGACCACCGAGGTCGAGATCGGACCGGCCAGGTCCGCGTGCCCGAACGGCTCGAGGACGAGGACGAACGGGATCTGCACCACGGTCGGGAACGGCGGCCAGACCAAGCCGAGCGCCGCGAGGTGCGGGTCACGGCTGAAGACCATCTGCTTGGCGTTGGCCGACCGCGCGATCGAGTCGCCGATCGCGTAGTGCAGGTGCTCGCGCATCCAGACCGCAGCGACGACGTAGACGGCGAGGGCGGCGAGGGAGAGCAGCGTGACGTCGCTCGGCCGGTGCCACCGGCGTACGGCGACCTTCTCCCGCAGGGTGGGCAGGTGCGCGGGCGACGGGTGCGTGGGCGCCTTGTGCATCGCCGCCGCAGCTGCGAGCTCGCGGCGCACCTCGTCGCGCAGCTGGTCAACCGGGGACATGGGCCACCGGTCCCTCCACGCTCAGGCCGTGCGTCGTCTTCTCCCAGAACGACGGGTCCTGGATCAGCTGCAGCGCAGCCTTGATCGCCGCGATGCTCATCATCACCCAGTAGACCGGCGACAGCAGGGCGCACACGATCAGGTCGGGGCGCTGCGCGATCCGCGCGGTGAGCAGGTTCATGTAGACGACCGCGCTGTTGCCGATGACGAAGCAGACGAGCGCCGGGTAGTACACGGGCGCCGGGAAGAGCGTCTCGATGTACGCCGAGCTGGTGAGGAAGTAGAGCAGCGACAGCGTCCAGAAGAACGGGTTGAGCAGCGCCAGCACCGGTGTCCCGCCGACGAAGAGGTTGAAGCCGATGAACCCGCGTACGCCGAGGTCGCGGCTGAGGGTTCGCGGATGGCGCATGTGCACCAGCCAGGTCTGCAGGTAGCCCTTGTACCAGCGGCTGCGCTGCTTCGCCCAGTTCACGAAGTCGCTGTTGGCCTCCTCGAGGGTGATCGAGTCGAGCACCGCCACCTCGTAGCCGACGCGGTGCAGCCGGATGCCGAGGTCGGCATCCTCGGTGACGTTGAACGCATCCCACGCGCCAACGGCGAGCAAGGCCGAGCGGCGGATGTGGTTGGACGTGCCGCCGAGCGGGACGGGCGCGCCGAGGCTGACCAGCCCGGGCAGCAGGTGGCGGAACCACGCGATGTACTCGAGGTCGAACCACTTGGTGATGATGTTCTGCGGGCCGTTGTAGTAGCCGAGCCGGGCCTGCAGGCAGGCGACCTCGGGCCCGAGGTCGCGGAACGCGAACACCGCGCGCCTCAGCTGCAGCGGCTCCGGCCGGTCCTCCGCGTCGTAGATCGTCACGTAGTCGCCGCGCGCGATCTGCAGCCCGTAGTTGCATGCCTTCGGCTTGGTCCGCGGGTCGGCCGGCGGGACCAGCACCACCTCGACGTGCGAGCCGGTCGTCGCCCGGCGTACCGCCTGGAGCGTGAGCTCGTCGTCCGCCTCGAGCAGCAGCTTCACGTCGAGCTTGTCGCGCGGGTAGTCGAAGCCGTCGATGTAGTTGAGCAGCTGGTTGATGACCTCGGGCTCGCGGTAGGCCGGGACGAGCACGGTGTACGTCGGCAGGTCGTCCTCGGCGATCGAGCGCGCCTCGTCGTCGGTGACGTGGATCAGCGTCGTGTCGCGCAGCGTGCGCTTGAAGAGCAGCAGCCGATAGCTCATCACCAGCGTGTAGACCGCGGTCGCCATCGCGATGACGGCGACCAGCGAGAGCTTGGTGACGATCAGCAGCCCGAGCAGGAGGACGACGCCGAAGGCGACGAAGCCGCGGGCCTGACGCTGGCTCAGCGTGCGGTCGGCCGCGAGCAGCGGCAGCCGCCCGCGCAGCCCCTCGACGCTCTCGTAGAGCATCGTCCGCGACCGGTCGGCGTCGATCTCGGCGATCCGCACCGGGCCGTCGATCGGCGCGCGCGGCGCCGGGAAGCGCGGTGCCGGCTCGCCGGACAGCAGGGCGCGCGCCGACTGCACGCCGCGGCGGAGCGCGTCGAGCGCTGCCGACGGCACGCCGACGTTGACGACGCTGCGCTCGCGGGCCGGCCGGCGTACCGGCGTCCACACCGGCACCGCCGGTGCCGGTGGGGGTGCCGCGGCGGGCGGCACCTCTCCGCCCTCCGCCTCGGGGAGCGTTTCAGTGACTGAAGCCTGGTCTGGACCGGGTTGCAGTGACGGAAACTCTCCCTGGTCCGGGGGCGCGGCGGGAGGCGGCTCGGCAAGGAGGACCGGGCGGTTGCGCAGCGCCTCGATCGCGGCGGTGCTGACGGAGACCTCCGCCGTACGCCGTTCGCGGTGCTTCGCCTCGGTCTGCGCCTGGTCGGCGAGCGGGTCGGGCTGGGGCGGGTCGGAGGGAGGCGCCGCGGTCACCGCACTGCCGGTGCCGTGCCGCGGGGGGCGGCCGACCGGGAGCGCACCAGCTGGCGCGAGAAGTCGACGAGGTAGCGGCGGGCGCTGCTCGCCTTCGCGTCCTTGTCCTCGTCTGAGCCCGAGCCGCCGAGCGCCTTCGACGCGCTGTAGATGTTCAGGCCGATGCCGCGGACCAGGTCGGTCTTGGCCTGACCGCCGGAGGCGAGCGTCTGCACGTCAGCAGTGCTCGGCATGAGCATGACGACCCGCTCGTAGACCGTCTTGCCGCCCTTCTTGACCGGCCAGATCCAGTAGGCGGCGTTCCACTCGAGCTTCTGCTTGGGGTTGTAGTAGGTGATCGTGTTGCCGGTCACGCCGCCGCCGAGGTCGTAGCTCGAGGTGTCGCGGATCTCGTAGCCGTGGAAGGCGTAGCACGCCTCGATGCCGTAGGCAGAGAACCGGCTCAGCTGGTCGGTCGTGATGACGTCGGCGATGACCGGACTCGCCCCGACGGTGAAGTTGGTCACTGACGCCGGCGAGTAGGTGTAGCGCTGCCAGGTCGAGGTCTTGCCGAAGAAGCGCTGCGCCCACGGGTAGCTGGCGGTCGGCGTGACCTGGAAGCCGGGCACGACAGCCGGCGCGTCGGCGAAGGACTGCAGCCGCGCGGCGCCGAGGTCACCGGCGACCAGCTCGTAGTCGCGCATTCCCGCGTTGGCGACGCCCATGAACACCGCGACCGCGGTGACCAGGCCCAGCGCGAGCCGGAACCGCTCGCCGCCGGTGCGCGACGGCGAGGGCTGCGCCGTCGGGTGAGCGGCCTCGACGCCGTGGGCGACCTCGACGTCGTGCACGCCGACGGCGGCCGGGTCGACCGCCTTGGCGGCAGGCGCGAGGGAGAGGCGGAACAGCGGCATCGTCCAGAGCATCACGACGATGCCGATGCAGAACAGGATCAGGCCGATGACCGGGTGCAGGCCGTCGATGGCGACCCTCTCGCCCCAGGTCTGCCCGACCCAGAACAGCAGCAGCAGGCGGGCGACGTTGAGCGCCCAGATCAGCAGGAGCCCGCTGAGGAGCCAGAGCACCTTCGGCAGCCGGCCGCCCTTGACCAGCGCGGTGAACGCGACGCCGACCAGCAGGAAGCCGACCATGCCGTTGACGCCCGAGCAGGCTGACGCGACCGATACGACGAAGCGCTCGGAGCCGTGGGTGATGGCGAACAGCGAGCCGTCGGACCCCGGGGTCGGCACGGCGACGTGGACGTGGACCAGCGCCTTCTTCAGCGCGGAGATCGTGAGGCCGGTGAAGCCGTCGAGCCAGCGGGTGAGGAACAGCGTGTAGGGCAGCGGCCAGGCCAGCAGCAGGAAGCCGATGCCGAGCCGGACCCGCCACATGGTGCGGACGCCGAAGACGATCGCGCAGGCGCCGGCGACGAACAGCGGCAGCGAGAGCAGGTCGATCCGCCACACCCAGAACAGCGTCGACATCCGCGCGGGCATGATCGTGATGACCGCGATCGCGGCGCCGAGCAGCGGTACGCCGACGATGTAGTCGATCTGCCGGTCGTGGATGTCCGGCTCGCCGTCGGCGGGCTTGGCGCGAAGTGCCGCCAGGCCGAGGGCCATGAACGGGACCAGGCCGAGGTAGGCCAGCGGGGTCTCGAGCTGCAGGCTCCGGACCAGCGTCAGCAGGCTGTAGTGGTAGGCCAGCACGACGGCGCCGAGCACGACGGCGAGCTTGGCCCGGGTGAGCCGCTGCGGGTGCTCGCGGAGGCGCGCCAGCAACCCCGCGACGGGGGTCGGGATGGGCACGGCAGTCACGCGCGCTCCGAGATCGGAAGGGAGAGGGGAAGAGCAGACCTCTTCGGTATCGGCAGCATCCCCCCTGCCTGCAGGCAGGAAATAGCCGCGCGGGCGACGAACCTCACACCGCATGCGCCTCACCCGATTCGCCCGAGTTCTGCCCTGTCTGGCCCTGCTCGCGGGCGTGGTGATCGCCCCCTCCGCCGCCGACGCCGCGCCGGCCTCCGCGCCCTTCCTCGTCGGGGCTGCCAAGGCGTCCACCGACCCGGCGCCGGGCACCGACGAGACGCCGCTCGAGGAGCGGATCTGCATCGGCGGCTACGACACGTTCTGCGCCCGCTTCATGAAGGACGTCCGCGACCCGATGTTCGCCCGCGCTGTGGCGATCACGGGTGACGGCGGCGCCGGCGACACGGCGATCATCGTGACGACGACCAGCGTCGGGCTGTTCGCGGCGTACAAGTCGACGACCGAGGGTGGCCACGGCGAGACCGGCATCTACGACATCCGCCAGCGGATCGCCGAGCAGATCGGCACGATCGACGCGACCGACGTCGTCATCCAGTCCGACCACTCCCACGCCGGCCCCGACGTCATCGGGATCTGGGGCGGGGTGCCGACCTGGTTCATGGAGATGCAGCGCGACCGGATCGTGCAGGCGGCCGTGGCGGCGTACGCCGCCCGCCGGCCCGCCACCATCTCGGTGGCGAGCGTCCCGGGCACCGAGTTCCCCACCGAGTCGTCGTACGACTCCGGTGCCAACGCCGGGCACGACGACGAGTTCCGGCTGATGGTCGCCGACGCGGCCGACGGCAGCGGCCGCATCTGGACGATGGTCAACTACTCGCCGCACGCCACCGTGATCGGCAGCGACAACGAGTTCGGCACGTCCCCGGACTGGCCGGCCTGGGCCTCCGCCGAGGCCGAGCGCCTCTACGGCGGCATGGGCATGGGCACGGTCGGCGCCATCGGGTCGATGGACTGGCGCAAGACCGGCAGCAACGGCGCCGCCCGCGAGGCCGAGGCGCGCAGCCGGCTCATCTACTTCATGGACAAGACCACGGCCCTGCTGTCCCCCGTCGCGGGCTCGAAGGTGCAGGTGCAGAGCACGTTCCTCCGCGAGCAGCTGACCCAGCCGATCCTGGCGGCCAACTACGCGCCAGGCGTGCTGTCGCTCTTCGGCCAGGCCGACGTGCGCATCGACCGGGCGGTCACCCACCCGTGGCTGGACGGCACCGTGCTCGGGACGTTCGCCGGCGCGGTGCGCATCGGCGACGTCTTCGTGGCGCTCGCGCCGGGCGAGGCGTTCCCGCGGATGAACGACATCCTGCGGTCCCCAGGCTTCATCGAGGCCAAGGACCACTTCTTCATCGGTGCCGCCAACGACTTCCTCGGCTACATGACCGACGGGCTCGACTCCTACCAGCAGTCGGCGCAGGAGGGGCTCTTCTACCTCGGCGGCTGCCCCGAGGAGGCGTTCTACGAGGGCGCCGAGCTGCCGTACGACGGCGCGTGCCCCGACCACTGGACCCTTATGGTGTCGCCGACGATGGGGACACACGCGCTGTGCACCATCCACGCGGCCGCGGCGACCGTCGGATTCGTGACAGGCCCCGAGCGCGACGGCTGCGCGGCGCTGACCGCGGGTGACGGCGTGGGCGGTCCCGCGGAGTTCGCCGCCGGCGGTGGCCCGGAGCCGGTCGTCCCCGAGGCGCCGTACGCCGTCCTGCTGCCGGTCGTCGCGCTCCTAGGGCTCGGCGCGCTCGCGCGTCGAGCCCGTACCGCCGCCTAGTTCTCCAAGATCATGAGCGCCCCGCGGCGCTCTTAGGCGACGTACTCGCTCGTCGATTCCATCCACAGATGCGGATGCGGCCACACCACTGCGGATCCCGGCGCCGCACGCTCGGACTATGTCGCGTCCAGTGCCTGCCGCCCCTGCCCGCGCTCTCGCCAAGCACCTGCGAGGACACCACCACATCGTGGATCGGCCCACGCTCGTCGCGCTGGGTCTGAGCCACGACTACGGCGCGCGGCAGGTCGACACCGGACGGTGGCAGCGGGTGCATCGGGGTGTCTACTGCTCCTACACGGGACCGCTCACCCTCCTGAGCCGGTGCGAGGCAGCCCTGCGCGCGGTCGGTCACGACGCGATCCTCGACGGCGCGGCGGCACTGCAGGTCAACAAGGTGCCCGGGTACGCCGTCGGCAAAGGCCCGATCGAGGTGGTCGTCAGCCACGGCGTCGTGCGTCGCAAGGTCGCCGGCGTCCGCATCCGGCAGACCACCGCACTCACCGAGCGGTCGTGGTGGACGCGGGAGAATATGCCGGTGCTCCGCCCGGAGTGGGCGGTGGTCGCTGTTGCCCGGCGGATGCCGGCCCGGGCACGCGGCGCGATCACCTCCGCGGTGCAGACCGGCCATGTGCTGGCGGCCCAGGTCTTCGCCGTCCTGCTGGCCACCGGCTCGTTCCGCGGACGACCTCGGCTGATGACGATCACCCGCGACATCGGCGGGAGTCGATCTGAGCTCGAGGCGCTCTTCATCGAACTGTGCAAGCGCGCCGGCGTATCCCTGCCGGAGCAGAACTACCCACTGACGCTCGAGGGTCGCCGCGCGTGGCTTGACGCGTGCTGGCCGGCACTCGGGCTCGCGGTGGAGATCGACGGCAAGGCCTACCACGTGCTCAGCGAGGACTGGGAGTCCGACCTCACGCGACAGAACGACATCGTGCTCGCCGGCTGGCGAGTGCTCCGATTCAGCGCGGCTGCACTGCGGGATCAACCCGAAACAGTGATCGCCACTCTGCGCACCGCCCTCGGCTTGCGCCCGGCGCGCGTCGCGGGCTGACTCCAGCAAGACCATGAGCGCCCGGCGGCGCCCTTAGGCGACGCAGGCGCTCATGATCTTGGAACGGCGGGCGGGGCGAGTGTGGCGGCGGTGGCGGGTCAGGCGGCGAGCGTCGCGCGGCGGTGGCGGCGGAGGAGCACGGTGCCGCCGATCGCCAGGCCGACGAGCGGGAGCAGCGCGCCGATCGGCGCCTCCGGCACTGCAGCGGTCGGGTCGGAGCTGATGACCGGAGCCGGTACGACGGCGCCGTCGGCGGTGATGCCCTTGGACGGCACACCGTTGATCTCGCCGAACTCGTCGGTGGCGCCGCCCTTCTCGACGAACGCGATCTCACCGGGCGCCAGCGCGACGTCGGCCACCCAGCTGCCCGCAGTGACCGCGGCCGGCACCCGACGCTGCACGACGCCGGCGTTCACGACCGTGACGTTGACCGCCTTCGGCGTGCCCTGACGCGCCCACGGGCGGAAGGTGCAGGTCTTGCAGACCGGACCCTTCATCGCCACGCCGAACGGGCTGAAGCCGCCGGACGTGTACGTCTGCGGGTACGCCGCCTGCGTGACCGTGCCGGTGATCGCACCGCTCGGCAGGAGCGACGGGTCGCCCGTCACGATGCCGTCCCACGGCTTCACCGCGAAGAACTGCGACGTGAGCGTGTAGGGCACCGTCGCGCCGTCCTGGTGGATCTTGCCGTTGACGACGAAGCGGTAGTTGCCCGCGGGGGTCTGCTGCCACGGCTGGCCGTAGCGCAGGGGCGAGGAGAACGCCTCGAAGTTGGCGGTCCACTTCCACTCCTGCATCCCGGCGCGCGTCGTGACGACGCCGGTGATGGCCTCCGGAGTATCGACCCGCGTCTGCACCTCACCGGACATGTCGGCGTACGGCTGCCACGCGCCGGAAGCGTCCTGCCGCTCGACCCGGGCGTCGGGCTGGTCGACGTAGTTGCCGCCGCCGCGCCAGCTGAACTGCACCGCCTGGAAGCGGGTGATGCTCTGAGCCGGCTGCACGAGCGCCTCGGCCGGGCCGATGTCGTCGGCGAGCTGGGCGTCCCACCCGTCGAAGTAGAACGAGGACAGCTGTCCGAGTGCGGTCGACTCCGCGAGCTGGCGCGCCTCGTCGGCCACGCCGATCGCGTGGGTGGGCTCGTTCGGCAGGGTCGAGGCGTCAGCGCCCTTGAGGACGCCGGCCATCCGGACCAGGCGGGTGTTCATGTAGTCAGCCGTGTGCGGGCCGTACGACGTCAGCGACTTGCGGTAGGAGTCGAACGACATGAACTCGCGGTAGGACACGGTGTAGCCGGCGTAGTCGCCGGTGTGGCCCAGGCCGACCGGCAGCGTGTAGCCGAGGGCGCCGGTGAGCTCGCTCTTGGTGAAGTTGCCCTTGATGTCGGCCGGGTCGGCGGGGTCGCTCTCCGCGGTCGCGGCGTTCGCCGGGTCGTCCCATCCGACGGCGTCGTTGTGCACCTGCGCCTTCATCCGCCGGTACGCCGCGTCGGTGACGGTCAGCGTCGACTCGCCGACCCGCGTGCACCGCCACGCGCCGGCCGACGGCGTGCATGCCGTCGACCAGTCGTAGCCGTCCCAGAAGTTGCCCTGGGTCTTGTCCAGGCGGCTCTCCAGATTGAGGATCAGGTCGACCTGGGCCTCGCACGAGCACGACGCGAGGAGGACCTCGCCGAGGCGGACGACCTGCAGCTTGAGCCGGAAGTTCTCCTCGACCGCCTTGAACGACGTCTGGCTGTAGTTGGCCGGCAGCGGCAGCCCGGCGTCGCGCAGGTTCTCGTACAGCGGCGACACCGGCGGGGTCGGCGCGCGCTCGCAGTCCGGGGCCGCGCCGACGCCGGGTGAGCCGTCGACGGTCGGCTGCGTGCGGCAGTTGCCGTAGCTCGGGTACGGGTGCGACGCGGGGCCCGGCGTCCAGCGGGTCATCATCTTCACGGGCACGTTGGTGCTGAACGGCACCGTCCCGCCGCCGCTGCCGATCTGGTTCCAGCCGGAGATCACCGCGTCGGCGAGCAGCCGCGCGCCGCGCTCGGCCTGCGCCCAGCCGTTGTGCGCGAACTGCTGCGGGGTGCCGTCGGGCAGCACGACGCTGCTGTCGTACGGGCCCTCGGCGGAGCCGACGTCAGCCTGGCTGAACACCATCGTCGAGCCGGTCTCGCGGTCGACGAAGCGCTGCAGCGGGGCGAGGTAGTCGCCGCTGATCAGCTGGTAGCCGTCGAGGCTCTCCGGGTGCTCGCCGTAGTTGACGTAGGTCGCGATCGGGTCGCCGCCGAGCGTGTCGAACCGGACGACGACGACCTGGTCGTCCCCGAAGCGCCGGGGGTAGCCGGCCGGGCTGCCGTCGTCGGCGACCTGCGGCTTGACGATGTTCTCCTTCATGGCATCGAAGGTGACCGTCGTCGCGCCCATCTTGGCCGGAACCATCCGCGACGCGGCGAGCTCGATCGCCTCGGCGGTCTGCCGCGCCTGGTACTCGAAGAAGCGCAGGTCGACGACGTCCTGGAAGACCCAGACACCTGCAGCGGGCGTGGAGTAGTAGGGCGACGAGTGGTTGTGAGTCGCCGAGATCAGGATGTTCTCGTAGGTCACGCCGCTGTCGCCGTCCGCGAGCAGCTGGCCGATGCGACGGGTGAGGAAGTCCTGCGCGAGGTAGTTGTCGTTCTTCACCAGCGCGACCGGGGGGTTGGAGCCGTCAGTGACGACGATGGCCCGGATCGACAGGCGCGACTGCACGCCGTACGCCGACTGGCTCTTCACGTGCTGGACGTTGGGGTCCCACTCGTCCTCGACGCTGTCCGGCTCCCCGGCGTACTGGCCCGACGAAGCGCCGGTGTGCCACGTGGCGTCGACGGCGGCGACGCCGACCTGCAGCCCGCCGCCCGCGGCACTCGCGGCGGTGAGCGGCGCGACGACGGGGACGGCGACCGTCCCGCCCGCGAGGAGGGCAGCGCACAGCGCGAGGCGGAGACGAGCCACAGAGGTTCTCCCGGAGAGGTGGTGCCAGAGGGGATCCGGTTTGTTTCGTCGCTGTACCGGGCATTCCTGCCGGTTCGGCAGGAGTCGGCCCATGCGCGCAGAACTCGTCAGCACGGTCCACTGCGCCCACATCGTCACCGATGTCCGAGCGCGTCCCGTTCGTCCGGATTCGCCACCGCCCTGCGATCACTCGGAGCCTTCGTGCGTCGTCTGCTGAACTCGTTCGCCGCTGCCTGCCTCAGCGCGGCGGTCGTCCTGCCGGTCGCGATGGTGCCGCTCGCCGCGGAGGCCGCCGGCGCGACCTACCTGGTCGGCGCCGACGTCGAGTCGATCAACCCGACGCAGGCGATGATCGACAGCGGCGCGTTCTACCTCGGCGGCTACGGCCTCTCCAACGGCCGTCCCGGCGGCACCGGGCCGGAGGTCATCGAGGGTCGCGCCGCGACCGGCGTGCTGGGCGACCCCGACGTCCACGGCGTCAACGTCCGGGCGATCGTGGTCAGCGACGGCACCAGCGCGATCGCGCTCGCCCAGCTGGACGTGCAGGGCTACTTCGCGGCGTACAAGCAGGGCAACTACGGGATCGTCGACATCCGGCGCGAGGCGGCCCGGCAGATCCGCGCGCTGCGCGCGGTCCAGGGCGGCCCGGCCATGCAGGCCGGCGCGATCGTCGTCGACTCCAACCACTCCCACGCGGGGCCGGACACCGCGGGTGTCTGGGGCGGGGTGCCCGACTCCTACCTGCAGCTGTGCTTCGAGCGCAGCGTCAAGGCGATCGTCGACGCGTGGAAGGCGCTGCGCCCGGCGACCCTCACCTACGGCACGGCCAAGGCGGGCGTCGCGGGGTACGACGACGGCATCGACCCGGCCGATCAGCTGATGACCAACCAGTTCGCCTACGACGCGGCGAACAAGTCCACCGACGACGAGATGCGCGTGCTGCGCGCGACCGACCCGTCGACCGGCGACGTCATCGCGACCTACGTGAACTTCTCCGCCCACGCGACCGTGCTCGGTTCCGACAACACGCTGGCCTCTGGCGACTACACCGGTCCCGCGTCGGCGGAGCTGGCCAAGGACGGCGGGATCGGCTTCGTGCAGGTCGCGACGCTCGGCCGCCAGCAGCCCAACCGCGACAGCTGCCCGACTCCAGGGCTGTCCGGTGCCGCAGGGGACATCTGCAAGATCGAGTCGTACGGCGCACGCGTCGCGGCCCGTGCCCGCAAGGCGCTGGCCGAGAACAGCTCGGTGATCACCGGCACGCCGGTCGTCGAGATGCACTCGTACCTGATGACCGACCTGGCGACCAACGCGCCGATCTACGCGCTCAGCTACGGCGGCTTCGCCATCGGCGCGCCGATCAACCGGGCGATCACGCCGCCGTGGACGCAGGGCACGGTCATCGGCGCGCCGTCGTTCAGCGGCCGGATCGGCGACGTGCTGCTCTCCGGCGGACCGGGCGAGATGTACCCGCAGATCGTCAACACGGTCCGCGCGCTGGTGCCCGGCAAGCGGGGGTACATGAGCCTCGGCACCGCGGGTGACTTCCTGGGCTACATCATCGCGCCGTTCGAGGCCTACCCCGAGCCGATCCGCAAGTCGATGCTCGACGGCAACCCGCCGCCGACGCCGAGCGACTGCAGCGGCGTGCCGTCGCCGATCGGCTGCCCGAGCCCGATCGACAACGACAACTACTTCTTCAACGTCAGCCACACCTTCGGCGAGCGGCTGCTCTGCTCGATGCTGCGCGGTGCATCCGAAGTCTTTGAGGAAGAC
The DNA here is from genome assembly GCA_963765815.1 of uncultured Actinomycetota bacterium. Classification (GTDB taxonomy): domain Bacteria; phylum Actinomycetota; class Actinomycetes; order BP-191; family BP-191; genus DATLNF01. The sequence continues at coordinate 567,045 of CAVXXT010000007.1, forward strand.
GCAGTCGACTACCGCGAGACCTACGCGCCGGAGTCGCGCGGCGGCATCTCCGGCTGCGCGGCCTACGCCAACGACACGCTGATGGAGACGGACTACGACACCCGCTTCTCCTCGACGGTGGGCCTGCCCGAGGCGGCGCCGGACGAGCCGGAGCCGGTCGTGCCCGAGGTGCCTTCCACGGTGCTGCTCCCGCTGGCCGCGATCGGCCTCGCCACTGCGGGCTTCGCCGCCCGTCGTCGCGCGGCGAGCCAGGCATGACCCGCCGCATCCGGCGTACCCGCGTCGTCGCCGCCCTCGTCACCTCTGCGATCGGCTTCGCTCCGGTAGCGCTCGTGCCGAGCGCGCAGGCGCAGACCGCTACGCCGGTCGTCGACTGCCTCAAAGCCGCCAACGGGCTCTGCCTCTACGACGAGACGAACTTCTGGATCCCGGTCACCAACCCCGATGCGCTCGGCGACCCCGTCGAGCTCGACGCGCGGATCTCCGTGCCCCGCCCCGCGTCGCCCGGCGCGAGGTTCGCGGGACTACTGATCAACCACGGCTACCTCGGCAACAAGGGTGGCGACGGCGACACCGCGCGCAAGGCGGCCGAGCGCGGCTACATCGTGCTGCGCTACTCCAGCCGCGGCTTCGGCCAGACCAAGGGCCAGGTCAACCTGGTCGGCCCGGCCGAGACGGCCGACATGCTCGAGGCGATCAACTGGCTGAACACGCCGGCGAACGTCCCGAACATCTGGGTCAACCACATCGGCCAGTACGGCGGCTCGTACGGCGGGGCCCACGCGCTCAACCTGGCGCTGTCCGGGCACCCAGCCATCAAGGCGATCGTGCCGGCGGCGACGTGGCACGACCTGCACTACGGGCTGATGCCGCACAACGTGCTGAAGATCGCCTACGAGAGCGGCTTCTACGCCGCCGGCCGCGTCCGCGAGCAGCAGGACGGCTACAACAACTACGACCCCAACATCGACATCGGCTACGCCAAGGCCGCCGCGTCGGCGGACATGGACGGGCTGAAGGCGCTGCTGCAGTCGCGCTCGATCGTCGGCCGCTGGGCGCAGGTGAAGAAGCCGGGCAAGACCCCGCCGGCGATCTTCCTGGCTCAGGGGCTCAACGACGGCCTGTTCTCCGGCAACGACGCGATCGAGACCTACACCCAGCTCAAGGCAACCGGCGTGCCGGTGCGCTTCTACCTCGGCGGGCTCGGCCACCCGCCGTCGCGGTCCGGCGGCGGCAACGAGATCGGCCGGGTCGAGGGCGAGGTGCTCGCCTGGCTCGACCACTACGTCCGCGAGGTCGACAACGGCATCGAGCTCGAGGCGCCGATCGAGTTCGCGCTGACCCAGTACTTCAACAACCCCGACGTGCCCAACGCATCGCTCGCGGCGTACCAGTCGCGGGTGCGGGCCGCGACGGCGTTCCCGTTCGGCACGCCGACCGCGCTGCACGTGTGCGGCTCGACCACGCCGGGTGTCGGCACGCTCTCCGGCCAGGCGTGTCCCGACGCGCTGCCGGTCGTGCTCGCTGCGGGCACCGGCGGCGACATCGGCTCCGAGCCGGTCGCCGGTCGTCTGCTCACCGACGGCTTCGAGGAGTACTTCGGCCGCCCGTGGCCGTCGACCGCGACTCCCATCGACGTCGTCACCCTCGACAGCCCTGCGCTGCCGACGGATGTCACCTATGCCGGCAACCCGCGGCTCACGCTGAAGGTCATCAGCGACCCGCCGACGACCGGTCTCGGCGGCCCGACCCCGCCGGCCGCGTCGTACCAGGTGGTGCCGAAGATCTACGACGTCGCGCCCGACGGCACCGCGACGCTGATCACCCGCGGCGCGTTCTCCGAGCAGCCCGGCGAGGGCGCGCCCGGCATCCACGACGCGTCGTTCGACGCGTTCACGATGGCCTGGACCTTCGCTGCGGGGCACAAGGTGCGGATGACGCTGGCCTCGGCCGACTTCCCCTACCTGCGGCCCAACGCGACCGCGTTCCAGGTCGCGGTGCTGCCCGGCTCGACGCTGTCGATGCCCGGTGCGCAGAACGCGAACGTGCGGATCTTCGGCGCACCCGGCGGCCCGGTCGTCGACCCGACCCCGGTCGTTCCCGAGGCGCCGTACGCCCTGCTGCTGCCCCTCGTGGCGCTCGCCGCCGCCGGCACCGTCGCCGTACGCCGCCGCCGCACCGCCTAGCCAGCAGTCTTCGGGTAGGTGTGAGCACAACGCCGCACGCGTGAGGTGCCGGACGCTCACACCTGACTGGGAACCGGCCTCAAGCGGTGAGCCGCCCGTCGCCGGCCGGCGGCAGCGCGAGCTGACGGCGCCACTCCGTGCGCAGCTCGGCAACGGTCGCCGCCGGAGCGTTGACGTCCTCGATTCCGTACGGCAGGTGCTCCCACCCACCGCGACGCAGGGACTTCCCGCGACGTAAGTCGTGGACGAACTTCTGACGCTCGAGCCGGTGCACGTCACCCGACCAGCTGATGACGATCCCCCACGGCGGCCCGGTCGCGCCGGGTCGTTCGAGAACGCAATCCTCGACTCCCTGACCCTCGACCAGCACTCGAGTGCAGTCGGGTCGCGGCAGGCCGGCGCGCGCGACCAGACGCAGCCCGCGCTCGTGCAACGCCGAGTCGATGCCCCGACGTACGGCGCTGGTGGCGCCAGACAGCCGACCACTGCCCGCCCTGCCGGATCCGCATCTCGCGTCGAGCGATACGAGGATGCCCGGGTGCTCCCAGGCCTGCGCCTGCACCAAGGCGAGGAGGTCACCAGCCGAGAGATGGCGGGCGAGGTCGGCGATGGTGTCGACCCGCGCGGTGGAGCGCAGTCCTCCGGCCAACGTCACGAACGTGCGCTGCTCCCAGTCGCGCACCCGACGTACCTGCACGCCGGCGAGCGCGGGGGCCGACGCCGAGTACGGCACCCACAGCTGAGGTCGCGTGTCGGACGGTCGAGGCAGCGGCCGCAGTCGCAGTTGCGCGGCCGCACTCCAACCGCCGACAGCGACGTCTCGCCTGCGGTTACCGCGCTCGCCGTATCGCGCCGCCAGCCACGCAGCCCACACACCCGTGTCGGCAGCGAAGTCCGCGCCTCCGGCGACGAGAACGAGCGGATGCGGTTGAGCCCATGAGCCGCTCGCCAGTCGGGTGGTCACCTGACTCCAGGACAGCCCCAGCTCCTGGAGCTGAACCCAGTGCGCGGTCGAGCTCTGCCGCCGCATCAGCGCCACCGATCGCGCCACCGCCGCGCGCGCCCGTTCACTCGTCATCCACCGACGGTGACGGCACAGCTCAACGCGCCGTTGGCACCTACCGCAATCTGTGGACTACCGACCGTCGGCCAGGTGTGAGCGCCCGGCACCTCACGCGTGCGGGACTGTGCTCACACCTGTTGCGGGTTACCCGATCCTGCCCACCGCGCGCCGCCGCGCAGGATTCTGACAGCGGCACCGAACAGCGCGAGCGTCGCGAGCGGCATGACCGCGGGCCAGGGCACCTCCGGTACGACGGGCTCGGGCTCGGTCTGGAACGCGACCGGGTCGGGGCGACACGGCTGGCGGATGACGTCGCCGCAGTCCGGCTGCGCGGTGAAGGCCGCCGGCAGGGCGTTGGGCACCAGCGGAAGCACCAGCCGCGACGGGTGCGCGGCGTCGTGCAGCACGGTGTTCTGCGCCGGCGTCGGGAACGGCACGAACGACCACAGCTCCGGCAGCACGGTCGGCGCCTCGATCCAGACCCGCAGCCGCGAGCCGGCGCGCACCACGTGGCCGAACGGGAAGACCTCGACCCGCACCGGCACCGGCTGCAGCGGCGTCAGCAGCGCGACGTCGGACTCCTGGTGCGTCTGGTAGGGCCGCAGCGCCGAGGACTTCGCGGGGTCGAGCGCCCGCTGGGACGCACGGACCCAGCCCTTCTGGACGTAGACCTCCTGGCCGTCCGGCCGCACCTCGGTGAGCGTGACCTGCAGGTCGGTGTCCGGCGCGGTCGACGACAGCCACACGTCGAGCGACGCCGAGCCGAGGAGGGTGCGGGTCTGCGGGAACGGCGGGGTCGTGAAGTGCAGCGCGGTGCCGTCAGGCGGGGACTGGTCCCAGATGTACTGGTTGGGCAGCGACGGCGAGCCGTAGTAGGGATTGCCGAGACCCTCGGAGCCCACTGCCGGCGTGTAGGCGTACGTCGACGCGGTCTCACCGGCCGCGGCCGGCGCAGAGGTGAGGCGCCCACCGGAGCGGAGCGCATACGACAGCGGGGTCAGCTCGCCGGCCGCGGTGCGCTGCGCTTCCGACCAGCTGCTCAAGCCGGTGACCCAGCCCGGTGCGCGGGTCGCGCCGGCACCGTCCTTGCGGCCGGACTCCCACCAGACCTTGACCTTCGGCCGCGACGCCCAGCCGTTCGTCGTCTTGCCCTTGAGGTGGTAGTCGTAGAACGCGCGCAGGTCGGCGTTGCCGTACGACGTCCGCACCATGCCGTGGTCGCCGTTGGTGAGGTTGGCCCACCAGGGCGTCTCCGGCTGGCCCGCGGCGCGGCGGACGGCGTTGAGGTCGTCGAGCGCGGACATCAGGTGCGTCTGCCGCGAGGCGAGCTGCTCGTCCTGCCACGCGAGCGACGCGAGCATGGGCGTCTTGAGGCGATCGAGGAGTCGCATCGGAGAGCGCTCCTGCACGAGTGCGTCGTCGTACGGGTGCTGCAGCAGCTGGACGAACGGGTTCTTGCCGGCACCGCGCACCGACGCCGTGCTCGCGCTGATGCAGTCCGGGTCACCCGCCGCGACCTCCTGCGGACCGGTCTGCGTCTCGTAGCTCGGTCGCGCGATGAAGCTCCACAGCGTCGAGAAGCCGTAGTTCAGGATGCCGCCGGGCCGCGCGACGTCGCGGTAGGCGTCGGCGAAGAAGTGACCCGGGGCGATCGCCTTGAGCGCTTCGGGCTGCTCGGCGGCGACGAAGAGCTGGGTGATGCCCGGGTAGCTCTTGCCGATCATGCCGACCTTGCCGTCGCTCCACGGCTGCTGCGCGATCCAGTCGATGACGGCCTTGCCGTCCGTCGCTTCGGCCGGCTGGAAGAAGTCGAACGTGCCGGTCGAGCAGCCGGTGCCGCGCAGGTTGACGCCGATGTAGTTGTAGCCGGCGCCGTTGCTCGACGTACTGGCTGATGTACGACGCATCCGGGTTGTCGCCGGGGTCGTAGCCGGAGTACTCGAACAGCGTCGGCAGCGCCGCGCCGCCGACCGGGCGCACGACGGTGTAGCGCAGCTTGATCGCCGTGCCGCTCTCGTCGGTCCCCATCGGCAGGTAGCCCGACTCGGTGACCACGTCGACGGCGTGGGCCGGAGCAGCGAGCGGTACGCCGATCCCGACGCCCGCAGCGATCAGCGCAGTGGTGGCGAGCAGACGGGCGCGGACGCGTGAGCCGAACAGCACAGAACCCCCTTGTGGCGGGCACGCCACCCGGCGTCCTGCAGGAAACTTCGCCGCCGCAGCGAAAACTCCTAGTGATGCCCGGCTCGCGGGCGCGTGAAACTTCTCAAATCCGACAAACCCTCCGGAGTCATTTCGTGCGCTCGCGTCCCGTCGTCCGCCGATCCCTCGCCACGATCGCGGCCCTCGCCGCCGTCTCGGCCTCCGTGAGCACCGCGACCACCGCGTCGGCGCAGGCGCCCGACGTGCCGACGGTCCCGTCGGTCACCTCGCGACTCGCGTCGCCGATCGTCCTTACCGGCGCGCAGCTGCCGTCGTGGTCAGGCCCCTCGGCGAGCGGCGTCGCGGAGCCGTACCCCTCCGGCTCGGACAGCACCAGCCCGATCGGCGACGAGGTCCGCACGGCGCACAACGGCACGCTGGTCGTGCCGCCGGCGACCGGCGTCGACACCGACACGATCAGCGCGTGGTCGTGGGTAGGCGGGGCATGGCAGGAGGTGCCGGTCCAGGTCGACCAGCGCTTCCCCTACTTCCTCGCCAACGGCCGGTCCGACTTCGGCTTCTACTCCGGCACCGACCAGGAGCTCACCTACGCCTGGAACCCCGACGCGCACAGCGTCGGCGAGGAGGCGTGGAAGAAGTTCTTCGGCACCTGCACGGCGCGTTACGCGAGCAGTGCCGCCGAGGCCGCGGCCAACCCGCTGGTCACGCCCGGCCCGCAGGAGACCGCGCTCGACTACACCAAGGCGATGGCCGACCCGGTCGGCACCCTCGACGCCGACGACGAGATCGCGCTGCAGGCCCGTGACGCCGGTGCCCTCGCGCCGGCCGATGCCGCGCCGCCCGCAGGGGCGCTCCCCGGTGGCCACACCGTCGCCGTCGCCGACCCCCTGGGTGTGTACGGCGTCCGCTACATCTACCTCTTCGCCAAGCCCGGCGGCTCGACGTTCAACAGCGACACCAGCGAGGTCAAGCACCTCCGCGACCCCGACGCCGACGAGTTCATCGACAAGGCCACGTTCGCGAACGGCTCGCCGGATCAGCTGAGCAGCAGCAACACCGGCTACGGCCCCAACCTGCCGGGCAAGGTGTGCAACCACGCGAACGGCTCGACCACGCCGCGCGACACCAACGACCGCTTCCCGCGCGACGGCGTGACGATCCAGACCCCGACGTACCGGCTCTACGCGTCCGGTCGCTGGATGGTGCGCAGCTACAACGTGAGGAAGCCGACCGGTGGCTACGGCCTCGACCTGATCGACCGCTGGAAGGGCCGCGCGTTCCAGCAGAGCCCCGACTCGACCGTCTCCGTCGTCGGCTTCGAGGACGAGCAGGTCAACTGGGAGGCCAACGGCGCGCTGCTCGGCTGGCGGGCCGGCGCGGTCCGCGCGATCCGCGAGATCTGGGGCGCCGACTCCGGCACCAACGTCACCAAGACCGAGACCTACTACCGCGACGCCGACGTCTACCGCTACCGCGTGCGGGTCCACCCGATCCCGCCGGACGGCCTCTACACCTCGTGGGACTACAACCCCGACGTCGCGTCGGTCTACTACAACCCGCAGCAGCCGGGCGGCGTGGTCATCGACGGCCGCAACGACGACACCGGCAACGTCGACGAGGTGCCGATCTCCGGCCAGGCCGCGTTCGCCGACGTCTGCGACCCGAGCTTCGACACCTGCTCAGCGGTCAACCGCTCCGAGGAGGTGGCCGGCAAGGACGACAACGGCGCCGCGGTCTACACCTTCGAGCTGGTCGGCGCGACGAGCGCGGTCAACTTCGCCGCGGTGCCCTACTACCGCGACGACGCCTGCCTCGACGACGGCACCGGAGATGCCCCGATCCAGCGGCCGTGGCCGGGCGAGGCGATGACCGACTCCCGGGTCTCCGGCGAGTACGTCCGGCTGGCCAAGCTGCGCGGCGCGCCGGACAGCCTGACCTTCGACCAGCTCAAGGACGAGTGCCTCAAGACCGAGGGGCAGGCCGCCTGGGGTCACAACCCGTTCCAGGGCGCGTTCGCCAGCCACGGCATCCACTTCTTCTTCGCCGGCGACAGCGACAACGCCACGCTCGGCACGCCGGCCACGGAGATCGACGGCCAGCAGTGGCGCTACGCGGTGCCGATGAGCGCCCCGCGCAACGCCTCCGTCGAGTACGGCACCAACGTCGTCGCGCCGCTCAAGGCCGCGGCTGCGCCGTACGGGCAGCTGCCGGTCGTGCCGGGCGAGTCCGAGCCGGTCGTGCCCGAGGTCCCGTGGGCGCCGCTCATGCCGATCCTCGCGCTGGCCGGCGGTGCCGTGTTCGTCGTACGCCGTCGCCGCCAGCTGACCTCGATCTAGCGCACCACCCGACCGCAGCACCCCGCCGCACCTCCACTGCCCCGGAGCGAGCCGATGCGCCCTACCCGACGTCAGGTCCTGGCCGGTGCCGCGGGAGCGGGCGGGCTGCTTCTCGCCCGGCCGCTCGACGCACTCGCCCTGCCGCTCGGGCCCGCGCCGTTCTCGACCAGCCGCGTCTCGCGGCTGTTCCCGGCGACGCGGCTGGTGCACGCCGACCTGCACAACCACACGCTGCTCTCCGACGGCGACGGCGACCCGGCGGCGGCGTTCGGCTCGATGCGCTCCTCCGGCCTCGACGTCGCGGCGCTGACCGACCACGCGACCGTCGGGCAGGGCGCGCCCACCTCGCCGTGCCAGGGACAGGCGGACTGCCAGGGCGTCTACGGCATCGACGAGACGTCGTGGGCGCAGCTGGCCAACCTCGCTGACGCCGCGGTGGCGGAGGACGCCTTCGTCGCGATCCGCGGCTTCGAGTGGTCGAGCCCGACCATGGGCCACATGAACGTCTGGTTCTCCTCGCGCTGGACCGACCCGCTGCACACCGGGGGCGTCACCACCGGCGCGACGGCGACCGACTTCCTGCACGGGACGCCGCTCGGCGAGAACGTCGACGTGCACGCGATCCACGAGCTCATCGCGCAGTACGCCGTCACCGGCGGCGTCATGACCGGCTTCTACGAGTGGCTGCAGCTGGCCGCCGACACGCCGGTCATCGGCGGCGGCAGCGACGGCATCGCCGGCTGGAACCACCCCGGCCGCGAGGTCGACCGGTTCAACGCGTTCGCGCTCAACGCGGCGCTGGTCGACCAGGTCGTCAGCCTGGAGATGTTCAACCGCAACGAGGACTACTTCTTCGAGGGCACCGACGTCGGCCGTCAGTCGCCGCTCAACGAGTGCCTGAACGCGGGCTGGAAGCCCGGTCTGCTCGGCGTCACCGACGAGCACGGCACCAACTGGGGCTATCCGGAGGGCAAGGGCCGGGCCGGCGTCTGGGTCGACTCGTTCGACCGCGCGGGCGTGAAGGCGGCGATGCAGCGACGCAGCTTCTTCGCGACGCGGCTGCGCGGCCTGCGCCTCGACGCCGCGGCCAACGGCACCCGCATGGGCTCGACGCTGCACCACCAGAGCGGCCCGATGACCTTCTCCCTCGACGTCGACCGCGGCGCCGAGTGGGTCGGCAAGACGCTCGTCGTGCAGGTGCTGCAGTCCGGCACCGACTTCCCGGAGATCAAGCACGTCGTCGAGGTCACCGTGCCGTCACCGACGGACCCGGTCATCACGTTCACGCGCGACATCGACGTCGCCGACGGCTCGTGGGTCGTGCTGCGCGTCACCGACCCCGCGCCCGACGCGAGCGACAAGGTGAGCGTCGACCCGCGCGCGGCCGGGACGCCGTTCGCCGGGTTCGGCCCGGCGGTCGCCTACGCCAGCCCGTTCTACCTCTCGGCCGACCCCGCTCCGGTGGTGCCCGAGGCGCCGGCGTACCTGATGCCGCTCGCCGTCGCGGGTGTCGCGGGCGCGGCGTTCTGGGCAGCGAAGAAGTCGGCGCACGAGGCGCACGCGCATGCCCACGCCGAGGGCCACGACCACACGCACTGACCCAACCCGTGATCTGTGATGGTCTTGCTGTCTGTCGCGCAGCAAGATCACCAGTTGAGGGAGTGCGCTCAGCCGACGACGCGGCCGATCGCGGCGACGACGTCGGCCTTGCGCGGCTGACCGCTGGCGCGCACCACGATCCGGCCGGCGGGGTCGAGCACGAGCGTCGTGGGTGTCCGCAGGATGTGCAGCCGGCGCACGGCGTCGAGGTGCTGCTCCGCGTCGACCTCGGCGTAGGCGACGCCGTCGATCATCTCCGCCACCTCGCCGAGGATCCGCCGGGTGGCGCGGCACGGCGCGCAGAACGCGCTGGTGAACTGCACGAGCGTCGCGCGCTCGCCGAGGCGCACTCCCCACGTCGCGAGGTCCGCCGCCGGGATCCGGGCGTCGGACGCGACGTCAGGGACGTCCTTGAGCCGGCCGCTGCGCCGGTTCCACAGCAGGCCGAAGGCGCCCGCGAGCGCGAGCGTGGCGAGCAGCACGAAGAAGCCGGTCATCGCGACGTCATCGGACCCGGACGACGATGCCCTTCGCGACCGCGGAGACGCGCAGGCCCGAATCCTCGACGGACACGCCGGTCAGCGTGATCCCGAACGGCAGCCGCCGGGTTGGGAGGGTGAACGTGAGCCGGCCCGCGGCGGCCGCGACGAGCGAGGCCGGGATCGCCGCCCCCTCGACGGCATGGACCCCGGTGACGCGTACGACGATGCCGGCCTCCGTCACCGTCGCGGATCCCCGGCCCTCCACCACGACGCTGCCGCGGCCGGCCACGCCGATGGTCGAGCGCACGGTCAGGACCCCGTCGACGCCGCTGACCCGCGGCGAGCCCGGCTTGGGGTCGAGGTAGGCGTTGATGTCGGCGTAGTCGATGGAGACGACGGCCTCGCCCGACTCGACCGGGATCGCCTCGACCTCGCCGGCCAGCGCGTCGCGCAGACCGACCTCCACACCGCGCAGCTCGGCCTCGATCCGGCTGAAGGTCATCCCCTCGGCGCGAACGTCTCGAGCGTCGACGTCGACCTCGGTGAAGCGGCCCCCGAGGGCCTGGGTCAGGAACGGGAAGCCGCGGAACGACACGTCCGGCTCGTCGCCGAGGTTGTTGGTGCGCGCGATGGACGCTGCCGACGCGTCGCCCGCGACGACCGCGAGACCGCGATCGGCCAGCGCCGACAGGCCGACGAGGACGGCGGCAGAGATCAGCACACCCTTGAACACGTCAGCTCCTCATCCGATGACCAGCCGCGAGACGGCGAACGCGACCGGCGCGGCCAGCACCACCGGCAGCGCCGCGCCGAGCGGAGTGGCCGCGGCTCGTCGACGCGCCGGGCTGGCGTCGGCGCAGGCGAGGTCGACGACCAGCCCGCCGACTGCCGCCGCCGCGGCGGCGGCGACCACGAGGCCCACTCCCGCGCCGACGCTCACCGACGCGATCGGGTCGCCGCCGACCGCGCCGAAGCCGGCGGCGGCGGCGCTCGTGGCGAGCACGCCGAGGACACCGCGCCGCGAGCCCGAGGCGACCAGCGGGCCGCGGACGAGCAGCTCGACGAGCCCGCCCGCGAGCAGGCCCACGGCGACTCCGCCGAACGACAGCGCGACCACCCGCGGGCCGCCGCTCGACTCCCGCAGGGTGAGCAGGTGCGCCGCCAGCACGACCAGGATCACCGACGTGACGGTGGCCGCGAGCGACTCGGTGACCCGGCTGCGGTGCCGGCGCAGCAGCTCGATCAGGACCGCGGCGAGGAGGGACAGCGCGACGACGGCGACCAGGTCCCCCACCCGCTCGCCGTCACGACGCAGGGCGAGGACATCCGCAGCGACCGCGGCCGCGACGGCGAGCAGCGCGCTCTCCCGCCGACCGGGAGCGTCGGCGAGCAGCAGCACCCCCGCCGCGGCGCTGACCTGCACGACGACCACCGCGACGACGAGCAGCGGGAGCCCGCTCACCGCGGCGAGCGCGACCGCCGCGGCGGCGGCGACCGGCGGGATCGCGGTGCGCAGCGCGCTCGGCGCGCGGTGCCGCGGCGGCGCGACGACGGTCGTCATGGCGCGGATCGTCCCACGCGGCGGCTGCTCTCAGTCCGCGGCGGACGCCGGACGGAGCCGCGGCATGCGCAGCACCGCGACCCCGAGGCCGAACGCCGCGACCATCGCCAGCCGGCCGACCGCCGACCAGCCGTAGGGAACCCCGTCGATCCGCAGTCGCGGCACGTCGACCAGCCCGGTCAGGGCGTTCTGCGCGAGCCATCCGGGCGTGAGCTGCGCGATGCTGTGCAGCGCCGCGCCGAGCAGCCGCTCGATGAGGATCACCAGAACCAGCGACCACACGACGGCGCGCTGGAACGTCGCGCCGATGGCGATAAAGAGGGCGACGTACGCCGCGGCGCCGGTGCCGATGGCGAGGGCCGCGGCCGGCGCGGCCGACGGCGCGCCCGCGGCGAGCGCGCCGACAACCGCAGCGGGCAGCAGGAGTGCAGCCGCGACGACGCACCCGCCGAGCCACCGACCCAGCACGATCGTCGAGTGACGCACCGGGCTGAGCCAGGTGAAGGAGAACGTGCCCGAGCGCAGCTCCGCGCCGAGCACCGCGTCGCCGACGACCAGCGCCGTGATGGGCAGCACCAGCCCGTGCATCGCAAGCCCGACCACGCGCGCATGCGCCACCGAGGCGGGGCTGTCGTTGAGCCGCGACAGCAGGCCGAAGAGCAGCGCGCCGGCGCTGGGCAGGAGCAGCAGCTCGAGCCTCGACGGCAGGCAGGTCCGCACCGTGTACTCGACGAGAGCGAGCAGTGGGCGGCGGCGCAGAACCGTGCTCATCCGACCAGCTCCCGGAAGAGGCTCTCCAGCGAGTCGTCGAGCGGGCGCACCTCACGAAGGCGCAGCTTCAGCTTGCGCGCCACCGGGGCGACGGCGACGGCGAGGTCACCAGCGCGTCGCGTCGTGACGACCAGGCCGGCGTCGGTGAGGCTCAAGCCGTCGACCGACTCGACGTCGAGCAGCGCACCGGCCAGCCGGCGGGGGTCGTCGCAGCGCACCAGCACGTGCCGCGGCCGGCCGTCCATCGCGTCGCGGATCGCACGGTGGTTGCCCGCGGCCGCCAGCCGGCCGGCGATCAGGACCAGCACCCGGTCGGCCACCCGCTCCACCTCGTGCAGCACGTGCGAGCTCACGATCAGGCTGCGCCCCTCGGCGCCGAGCCGGCGGAAGAGGTCGATCAGGGCGGCGCGCTGCACCGGGTCGGCGCCGTTGAGCGGCTCGTCGAGCACCAGCACATCCGGCTCGGTGACCAGGCAGGCCGCGATCTTGGCCCGCTGGCGCATGCCCTTGCTGAACCCGCCTACTCGCCGGTCGGCGACCGGGAGCAGGTCGACGAGCGCGAGCGCCCGATCCGGCCCGTCGGGGTCGGCGACGCCGTGCAGGTCGGCGACGTAGCGGACCAGCTGCCGCGCGGTGAGGCGCGACGGCACCGCCTCGTCCTCGGGGACCAGCGCGATCTGCCGCTGCACGCCGCGGTCGCGACGCGGGTCGTGGCCGGCGACCCGGACCTGGCCGGCGTTGACGCGGATCAGCCCGGTCATCGCGCGCATGAGCGTGCTCTTGCCCGCGCCGTTGGGGCCGAGCAGGCCGGTGACACCAGGGCCGAACGAGCAGGACAGCTCGGACAGCGCGACCTTCTGCCCGAACCACACCGAGAGCTCCTCGACCACGACGGTCGGCTCGGCGACGAACGCCGGATCAGGCCGGCTCTCGAGGGGTACGTCGGTCATCGGTCGTCCGACCGGTAGCGGCGCAGGATCAACGTGATGCAGCCGACGACGATGACGGCGTACAGCGCGAGCGCCATCGGGCCGCCGTGGTCCACATCCGCGAGAGCCGAGCGCTCGCCGATCCGGCCGAGGAACACCAGGTCGCGGACGTAGAGCGGTAGCGCCAGGACGTTGACCAGCGCGGCCGGCTGGCCCGGGCTGCCGAGCTCCCCCGCGCGGCCCGCGGCGACCAGGATGCCGGACACGGTCGACGTCACCAGCGTGATGCCCAGGACCGTCGCGGCCGCGACGATGCGGCGTCCGGTGAGCGAGGCTGCCGCGACGGAGAGCGAGGCGTAGAAGAGCGCCAGTGCCGCGACGGCGACCGGGACCTGCCAGAGGACCTCCGCGTTGTCGCGGAAGTAGTCGAGTGAGTTCTTCGCGACGAGCAGCTGGCCGACGAAGAGCACGACCTGCGGCAGGAAGCCGAAGAGGAAGACGCAGGTGAAGATCGCGCCGAGCTTGGCGATCGTGTAGTCGCGGCCGGTGATCTGCCGGGCGAAGATCAGCGAGAGCACCCGTTGCCGCCGGTCCGGGCAGACGACGTCGGGCGCGACGATCGCGACGAAGAGCAGCAGCGCGCTGGAGACGCCGACGTACTCGCGGTAGGTGATGAACTCGATCTTCTCGCCGGGCGTGTTGCGCAGCAGGTACGCGACGCCGACGTTGACCACCGCGGGCACCGACACGACGCCGAGCAGCACGGCGGGCATCAGCTTCTGCCGCCACGGCCGGCGCAGGCCGATCGCGCGCCGCAGCGACGCGCGGTAGAGCGCCAGCGTCGCCGCCCGTCGGCCACCGCGCACCCCGTCGTACGTGCGATAGCCGCGGTCGTAGACCGCGCCCGTCGACGGCGCGGTCACCGGCTCACCGCCCGCGGCGCGGTGAAGACGTCGTCGAGGGAGGTCAGCCGGTTGGTCAGGCGGTAGAGCGGCAGGCCGAGCCGCGCGACGCAGTCGCGTACGGCGTCGAGGTCGGCATCGGAGTCGACCGCCACCTCGACGGTGCCGTCGTCCGAGGCGACCGCGTCCGTGCCGCGGCGGTGCAGCGCGGCGAGCAGCGGCTCGATGCCGTCAGGACCGACGTCGACCAGCACCGAGCCGGTGCGAGTGAGCAGCGACGCCGTGGGTGCGTCGGTGACCAGAGTGCCGCCGTCGAGCATCACGACGTGGTCGCACACCGCGGCGACGTCGTCGAGCAGGTGGGTCGCCATGAGGACCGCGATCCCGAAGCCGCCGAGCCGCGTCACGAGCGCGAGCATCTCCTCGCGTCCTGACGGGTCGAGGCCCGCGGTCGGCTCGTCGAGCAGGACCAGCTCCGGTCCCGAGACGATCGCCTGAGCCAGCTTGGCGCGCTGGCGCATGCCGGTCGAGAAGCCGCCGATCGGCCGGAACCGCGCCTCGTCGAGCCCGACCAGGTCCAGCGCCTCCGAGGCCCGCTGGCGGGCGGCGCGCACCGGCAGTCCGCCGAGCTCGGCGAAGGTCGCGACGACGTCGGCCGCGGTCTGGTCCAGCGGCAGGCAGTCGTGCTCGGGCATGTAGCCGATCCGCCGCCGTACGCCGATCGGGTCCTCGGCGACCGGGATCCCGCAGACCTCCACCGTGCCCGACGTCGGCTGGGTGAGGCCGAGCAGCAGCCGGAACAGCGTCGTCTTGCCCGCTCCGTTGGCGCCCACGAGCCCGACGCGCCCGACCGGCAGGTCGAGGTCGACGCCGGCCAGGGCGACGACGCCGCCGGCGAAGGTCTTGGTCAGCGCGCGGGTCCGCACGATGCTCACGCGCAGACCCCTCTCACCGCTCGGCCGGTCACCGCGACCCTAGCGAGTCGCCCGCTCAGCCTCCGGCGAACGGGGGCAGCACCTCGACCACCGCGCCGTCGGTCAGCAGCACGGTCTCGTGCGCTCGGGTGCCCACCGGCTCCGCGTCGACGAGGTACGACGACAGCGCGAGCACCGACGCGAAGCGGTCGCCGCGGGCCGCGCGCGCGGCATCGAGCGCCTCGGCCAGCGTCGCGCCGGTCCAGCTCTCCTCGGCGCAGCCGGCCGCGTCGCGGGCGGCGGCCCAGTAGCGGATCGTGCCGGTCGGCATCTACGGCGTCCGGACGCGGCGCGACAGCAGCGTCGGGAGATGACGGCCGATGCGGTCGACCAGCTCCGGCGTCGCCGCCGACTCGGCGTGGCCGAAACCGGGGACGACCCACAGCTCGACCGGGTCGCCCGCCGCGTCGGCCAGTGCCTGCGCGTGGTCGACGCCGAAGTAGGAGTCGCGGTCACCGTGCACCAGCAGCAGCGGCGTCGGCGCGATCCGGCCGATCACCTCCAGCGGCGACTCCGGCGGGTCCGGCCACGCGTCCACGAGCCGGGTGCGCAGCACGTGCCGGCTGACCCGGCGTCCGACGCGCCGCTCGACCAGCCAGTGCAGCCGGCGCATCGGCGCCGTGTCGCGCACCCCCCAACGGCTCGTCGCGCTGACGCTGACGACCGCGTCGGCGCCACCGTGCAGCGCCGCGTGCCGGACGACTGCGGACCCGCCCATCGACCAGCCGCAGGTGACGACGTCGGCGTACCCGAGGGCACGCGCCGCGTCGACCGCGGCGTCGACGTCGAGCACCTCGAGGTCGCCGAGCGTGGACAGCCCGCCGGAGCGGCCGTGGCCGCGGAAGTCGAAGGCGACCACCCCGGCGTACGACGACAGCCGCCGCGCGAGGCGCGCCTGCCACAGCTTCGTGTGCGTGCCGGTGAACCCGTGGGCCAGCACCACCGCGATGTCGGTGCGGCCGGAGATCCGCGGCAGGTGGCTCGCCGCGAGACGGACGCCGTCCGCCGTGGTGATCGGCAGCACCGTCGCCGGCGGGCCGAGTGAGCTCGGGTGTCCGGGGCGCGCCACGTCGGGTATCGTGCCTCATGCGGGTCCCGGGCGACGCAGCCTTCCGGGGCCCTTTCGCGTTTCCGCACCCGTGAGAGGAGTGGGCAGCCGGTGAGCGTCCTGGTCGTCCTGTCCACCGAGTCCGCCGCCGCCGCGGTGCTGCCCGCCCTGGGACTGCTCGGCCACACGGCGCGGGTCGCCCCGCCGGACGGTGCCGCGCTGCTCGACCCCGGACCGTGCGACGCGGTCCTCGTCGACGCGCGCCGCGACCTCGCCGGCGCGCGCTCGCTGTGCCGCCTGCTGCGCACCACCGGCATCGACGTGCCTCTGCTCGCCGTGCTGACCGAGGGTGGCCTCGCCGCGCTCACCGGCGAGTGGGGTGTCGACGACTTCCTGCTCGACACGTCGGGTCCCGGCGAGATCGAGGCGCGGCTGCGGGTCGCGACGCACCGGGTCAACGGGGCACGGGAGACCGATGCGACCGACGACGGCGTCATCCGCAGCGGCGACCTGATGATCGACGAGACGACGTACCAGGCCCGGCTGCGCAGCGAGCCGCTCGACCTGACGTTCAAGGAGTTCGAGCTGCTCAAGCACCTGGCGCAGCACCCGGGCCGGGTGTTCTCCCGCGCGCAGCTGCTGCAGGAGGTCTGGGGCTACGACTACTACGGGGGCACCCGCACCGTCGACGTGCACGTACGACGGCTGCGCGCCAAGCTCGGACCCGAGCACGAGGCGCTGATCGGCACGGTCCGCCACGTCGGCTACAAGTTCGTCAGCCAGCCGCTGGCCGCCCTCGCGCCTGAGGTCGGGGTCGATGCCGAGGGCACCGACGCACCGACTCGCGGAACTCCGGCGGAGATCACCCTGCGCTGACCCGGCGGTAGCCTGAGCGCCACCGTTCGGAGGGATCAAACCGTGCGCGACGCGTACCACGAAGAGCTCGACGCCATCACCGACCAGCTGGTCGAGCTGGCGGCGATGGTCTCCAGCGCGATCGGCCGCGCCACATCCGCGCTCCTGGACGCCGACCTCGCCCTGGCCGAGGCGGTGATCGCCGGCGACGAGGTCATCGACGCCGTCTACCACGACCTCGAGAACCGGGCCTTCGACCTGCTCGCCCGCCAGCAGCCCGTCGCCGGCGACCTGCGGATCCTGGTGACCAGCCTGCGGATCGTCGCCGACCTCGAGCGCGCGGGGGACATGGCCCTGCACGTGGCGAAGATCGCGCGCCGTCGGCACCCGGTGAGCGCCGTGCCCACGCAGCTGCGCTCGACCATCCTGCAGATGGGTCAGGTCGCCCAGCTGATCATGTCCAAGGCCGGCGACTGCATCGGCCATCGCGACCTCGCGATCGCCGCAGAGCTGGAGAGCGACGACGACGCGATGGACGAGCTCCACCGCAAGCTGTTCACCGCGCTCATCGACGAGAAGTGGACCGACGGAATCGAGGCCGCGATCGACGTGACGCTGGCCGGTCGCTACTACGAGCGCTTCGCCGACCACGCGGTCTCGGTCGCCCGTCGCGTCGTGTACCTCGTCACTGGTGAGCGTGTCGTCACCTGACGGAGTCCGGGTCGAGGAGCGCGGTCACCTCGAGCCCGATGTCGTCACGGCCACGCTCGACCTGCTGGAGTCGGCCGCCGACGCCGACGGCGTGCTGCCGCTGTCGGAGCACGCCTGGCTCCACCTGCGGCACGGCGGCGACTCCGAGGCGCGCAACGTCCTGGTGTGGGCCGGCGATCTGCTGGCCGGCTACGCCCACCTCGACCCGACCGACCGCTTCGAAGGCAGCAGCGCCGAGGTCGTCGTCCACCCGCAGCATCGCGGGCACGGTCTCGGCCGGCTGCTCGTCGAGCGGCTGGTCGAGCTCAGCCCGGACGGTCGGCTGCGGCTCTGGGCTCACGGCACGCACCCCGGCGCGGAGCGGCTCGCAGCGAGCATGGGGTTCGAGCGCGCGCGGGTCCTGATCCAGATGCGCCGGTCGCTGCTCGCGCCACTGCCGCCGGCGCCGCTGCCGTCGGGTGTGACGGTGCGGACCTTCGAGGTCGGCCGGGACGAGGCCGCGTGGATCGAGGTCAACAACCGCGCGTTCGCCGAGCACCCGGACCAGTCGGAGTGGAGCGTCGCCGACCTCGAGGTGCGCGAGCAGGAGCACTGGTTCGACCCATCGGGCTTCTTCCTCGCCGAGCGGCACGACCGTCTCGTCGGCTTCCACTGGACGAAGGTGCACGGCGGCTCGCACGTGCACGAGCACGACGGATCGCCGCACTCGCACGAGCACGACCACGCCGCGGTCGGCGAGGTGTACGTCGTCGGCGTCGACCCGGCGGCGCAGGGCATCGGCCTCGGCCCAGCGCTCACCCGCATCGGGCTCGCGCATCTGCGCCAGCGCGGGCTGAGCCAGGCGATGCTCTACGTCGACGAGGTGAACACCAACGCGGTACGCGTCTATGAGCGGCTGGGCTTCACCCGGTGGGCGACCGACGTGTCCTACCGCCGGACATGAGCGCGCCTCTGCCCCGACGGGCCGCCGCGGAGGCGCTCGGCACCGCCCTGCTCGTCGCCGTCGTCGTCGGGTCGGGCATCAGCGCCGAACGGCTCTCGTCGGACGACGGCGTCCAGCTCCTCATCAATGCGCTCGCGACCGTCGGCGGGCTCGCGGCCGCCGTCCTCGTCGTGGGTCCGGTCAGCGGCGCGCACCTCAACCCGATCGTGAGCGCGGCGGACTGGTGGCTCGGTCGGCGCAGCGGACGGGGGCTCAACGGCTGCGCGCTCTTGGCGTACGTCGGGGCGCAGGCGATCGGCGGTGTCGTGGGAGCTGTGATCGCGCAGGCGATGTACGACGAGCCGATCGTTGCCTGGTCGACGCATCACCGCGGCAGCGCGTCCCACCTGCTCGCGGAGGCTGTCGCGAGCAGCGGGCTGCTCGTCGTCGTGCTCTCCCTCGCACGCCACGGCTCTGCCGCGCTGACTGCGTGGACCGTGGGTGGCTACATCGGCGCGGCGTACTTCTTCACCTCGTCGACATCGTTCGCCAACCCAGCGGTGACAGTCGCCCGATCGCTGACCGACACCTTCGCCGGCATCGCCCCGTCGTCCGTGCCGTCGTTCGTCGCTGCCCAGGTCATCGGCGGCGTCCTCGGCGTCGCTCTCGCGGCCGGGCTGCATCCCGATCTCCGTCGGCGGGACGACGACGTGGTCGTGCCCACGGACTGATCGTGCGGTCAGCGACAGCGGGCGCAGGTGCCGAAGAGCTCGACGCTGTGCGAAACCTCGGCGAAGCCGTGCTTCGCGGCGACCGCGTCGAGCCAGGCCTCGACGTCCGGCGCGTCGATCTCCACCGAGCGGCCGCAGGAGCGGCAGACCAGGTGGTGGTGGTGCTCGACGGAGCCGCAGCGGCGGTACGCCGCCTCGCCGTCGTCGGAGCGGACGACGTCGACCTCGCCCGCGTCGGCCAGCGCCTGCAAGTGGCGGTAGACCGTGGTCAGCCCGACCGAGGCGCCCTCCTCGCGCAGCAGCAGGTGCAGCTCCTGCGCAGTGCGGAAGCCGTCGACCCGGGTCAGCAGGTCGGCCACGGCGGCCCGCTGGCGGGTCGGCCGCTGCGAAGGCACGGCCGGGCTCGGGCGCGACGTCATGCCGCACCCCGACCGCGGCGGAGGATGGCCACGACACTCGCCGCACCGCGGGCAAGCGCGAACGCGCACAGCGCCACCACGACGATGAAGGCACCCGGCGCGGTGTCGGCGTAGAACGAGCCGGTGACGCCCACGACCGCGGCGCCGACCCCGACGCCGAGCGCCACGAGGACCGTCGAGCGGAAGCCACGGACCACCTGCTGCGCCGTCGCCACCGGCACCACCATCAGCGCGCTCACGAGCAGCAGGCCGACCACGCGCATCGCCACCGTCACCGTCACGGCCGCCATCACGGCCAGCAGGATGTTCAGCGACTGCACCGGCAGGCCGGCCACCCGCGCGTGATCCTCGTCGTACGAGACGGCGAACAGCTCGCGCCCGAAGGCAGCGACGAGTAGCAGCAGTGATGTCGACAGCAGCGCGATGACCACGAGGTCCGACGGCGACACCGAGGTGAGCGAGCCGAACAGGTAGGACAGCAAGGTGGCGTTGGTGCCCTCGTCGGAGAGCCCGATCAGCAGCACCCCCCGGCGATGCCGCCGTAGAAGAGCAGGGAGAGTGCGACATCCCCGCTGGTGCGCCCGGACTGTCGGACCAGCTCGATGACGACGGCGCCGGCCGTCGCGACCACCACCGCGGTGGCGACCGGCGCGGTGCCGAGCAGGAAGCCGAGGGCCACCCCGGTCAGCGCCACGTGGCCGATGCCGTCGCCCATCAGCGCCATCCGGCGCTGAACGAGGAAGACGCCGACGGCGGGCGCGGCGAGCCCGACCAGGACCGCGGCGAGGAACGCTCGCTGCATGAAGTCGTACTGCAGCACCCTCATGACAGCGTCCACCCTCTCCGCGCGTGGTCGTGCCGGTCGTGCTCGTCGTGCGGCGGGTGCGCGTGCTCCGGGTCGAGGTCGTGCAGGTGGTCCAGCTCCGGCGCGGGGCCGTCGTACACGACGTGACCGTCGCGCAGCACGACCGCGCGGCTGACCAGCGGCTGGATCGGGCCGAGCTCGTGGGTGACGAGCACGATGGTGACGTCGCGCTCCACCAGCCGCTCGAGCGCGTCGGCGATCGCGACCTGCACGGTGTGGTCGACGCCGGCGGTTGGCTCGTCGAGCAGCAGCAGCTCCGGCTCGCCGGCCAGTGCGCGGGCGATCAGCACCCGCTGCTGCTGGCCGCCGGACAGGGTCGAGACGCTGCGGCCCGCCAGGTCGCCGAGGTCCACCGTCTCCAGCGCCGCGGTGACGGCGGCCCGATCCGCGTCGCTGCTGCGGCGGAACCGGCGCATCCGGGTGAGCCGGCCGGACGCGACCACCTCGCGGACCGTCGCCGGTACACCCGCCGTCGCGCCGACCCGCTGCGGCACGTAGCCGATGCGCGACCACCCGGCGAAGCCGCGCAGCGGCTCGCCGAACAGCCGCACGTCGCCGTGATGCGGCACCAGGCCGACGATCGCCCGCAGCAGGGTGCTCTTGCCCGAGCCGTTGGGACCGAGCACCGCGAGCAGCTCGCCATGCCCGACCGTGAGACCGATGTCGGACAGGACGTCGCGGTCGGCGTACCGGACGGTCAGGTCGCGCAGGTCGACGACGTCGGTGCCGGCGGCCATCTAGCTGCACCCCAGCGCGACGCGAAGCGCGGCGAGGTTCGCGCGCATCGCGGTGAAGTAGTCGCCACGATCCGGCGGGCTCTCGATGGGCGAGAGCACCGCGGCCCGTGCACCCACCTCGCGCGCGAGCGACTCGGCCACCTTCGGCGACACGAGGTCCTCGAAGAAGATCGTCGTGACGTGCCGGCGCCGAGCCAGGTCGGTCACCTCGGCCAGCCGCTTGGGCGCCGGCTCCTCCTCGGGGGTGAGACCGGTGATGCCGATCTGCTCGAGACCGTAGGCGCCCGCGAGGTAGCCGAACGCGTTGTGGCTGGTCACCAGCTCCTTCCGCTCGCAGGTGCGCAGTCCGGCCCGGAACTCGTCGTCGAGCGCGCCGAGCTCGCTCCGCAGTGCGTCGGCTCGCGACCGGTACGCCGACACGTGGACCGGGTCGATCGCCGCGAGCCGCTCCTCGACCGCGGTCGCGATCTCGGCGTAGCGACGAGGGTCGAGCCAGACGTGCGGATCGTCACGGGCGTCGCCGTTCAGCTCACGTACGTCGAGCTCGGCGTCCTCCGCCTGCTGCTCCACCGCGTCGTCGACGGCTGGCTGAAACCCGCCCAGGACCACGACGAGATCAGCGTCGGCGATCGACGCGACCTGTCGCGCGGTGAGCTCCACCTCATGCGGCTCGCTGCCCGGCTTGGTGAGGCCGGTGACCCGGACGTCGGACCCGCCGACCTGGGCCGCGGCGTACTCCAGGGGATAGAAGGCGGCGACGACGCGGAACGGCTCGCCGTCCGCGCGGGCGCGTGGGTCGGCACACCCGCCCACAGCGACGCCGGCCAGCACGACGCCGACAGTCAGCAGAGCTCGAGAACTGGGCACTCCGGCATCAGACTCGAAATGAAAATCGTTGTCAACAGCGCTCAGCGGCGGCGGCGGTCCAGGGCGTCGAGGCCGGCCAGCGCGGCGAGCACCAGGTAGGTGACGGCCAGCCACTCGGGGACGAAGCGGTACTTCTCGTCGGCGACCGGAACCAGCAGCCCGCACGCCGTGGCCGCGATGAGGAAGAACGCGACTCGACGGTTCATCAGGTCACCACCCGGACGGCGAGCGACGTGAGGAAAGCCACGGAGAACGCTCCCGGGATGGTGAGGATCCAGGCCCAGATCACCGTGCCGGCGACGCCCCAGCGGACGGCGGAGAGCCGCCGCGTGGCGCCGACGCCGATGATCGCGCCGGTGATCGTGTGGGTGGTCGACACCGGGATGCCGGCGGCGCTGGTCGCGAAGAGGGTCACCGCGGCGGCCGACTCGGCCGCGAAGCCGCCGACCGGCTGCAGCCGGGTGATCTTCGAGCCCATCGTCTTGACGATGCGCCAGCCTCCGGAGAGCGTGCCTAGCCCGATCGCGGTGTGCGCGGCGAGGACGACCCACTTGGGCACGTCCGCATCCGGGGCCACCTGGCCGCTGCTGATCAGCAGCGCCAGGATGATGCCCATCGTCTTCTGCGCGTCGTTGGCCCCGTGGCCGAGGCTGAACATCGCCGCCGACACCAGCTGGCCCTTGCGGAACCCGCGGTTGAGCAGCTCGACGCGCTTCACCCGGTGGAACATCCGCAGGATCACCAGGGTGAAGATCAGGCCCAGCGCTAACCCGAGCAGCGGGGACAGGACGATGAAGACGCCGATCTTGCGGAGCCCCTCGACCTTCAGCACGTCGAACCCGGACACCGCGACGGCCGCGCCAGCCATGCCGCCGACGAGCGCGTGCGAGGAGCTGGTCGGAAGGCCGAGGTAGAAGGTCAGCAGGTTCCACCCGATCGCGCCGACCAGGCCGGCGAAGATCACGCCGACGGTCAGCACGTCCTGGACGACGACGTCCTTGGCGATGGTGCTCGCGACCTCGGTGCCGAAGACGAGGAACGCGACGAAGTTGAAGAACGCCGCCCACATGACGGCGTACCTCGGCTTGAGCACGCCGGTCGAGACCACGGTGGCGATGGAGTTGGCCGCGTCGTGGAAGCCGTTGGTGTAGTCGAAGCCGAGGGCGAGCAGGATGACGAGGACGACCCAGATGCTCATGGGTTGGTCAGGCCTGCTTGAGCACGACGGACTCGACGATGTTCGAGATGTCCTCGACGGTGTTGAGGGCGGCCTCCATGGCGGCGAAGACGTCCTTCCAGATGAGTACGGTCATCGCGTCGTGGTCGCGGAAGAGCCGCGCGAGCGTGCGCCGGTAGATGGAGTCGCCCTCGCTCTCGAGCCGGTCGATCGACTCGAGGAACGGCGGGATGCCGCGCATCCGGGCGAAGACAGCGAACATCTGGACGGTCTGCTCGGTCATCTGCACGAGGATGTCGGCCATCTCCTTGAGCTCCGGCATGACCTCCTTGATCGGCAGGAGCTTGAGCAGGTCGGACACCGCGAGGATGTCGTCGAGCACGTCGTCCAGCTCCTCGGCGATCGCGTGGATGTCCTCGCGGTCGAAGGGCGTGACGAACGTCGTGTTGAGCCGCTGCAGCAGGTCCTTCGTGATCTCGTCACCACGCCGCTCGCAGGCGACGACGAGGTCGTGCTTGGCGGAGACCTCCGTGAAGTCGACCACCAGCTCACGGAGGCGCAGGGCGCCCTCCGCGGCGTTCTTCGCCGCGTCGTTGAAGAGGTCGAAGAAGACGTCGTTGGTCGGGACCAGCTTGAAGCGCATGTGTTCGCACCCTCGGGTCGTCGGCGGAGGAAGCCGGGCGAAGACTACAGGCCCACGTGGGCGGCGTGCGCCACTCCGGTGACGAGGAACTCGACCCGCTCGGCGACCGCCACGGCATGGTCCCCGATCCGCTCGTAGCAACGGGCCACGACCGCCATCGACATGGCCAGCTCGGTGCTCGGCCCGCCCCGCTCGGCGGTGAACGTCAGCACCATCCGGTCGGCCAGGTCGTCGAGGATGTCGTCGACCAGGTCGAGCCGCTCAGCCGTCTCTGGCTCCCTCTCCAGCAGCGCCACCCGGCTGGCCCGCAGCAGCCCGGCGGCCTGCGCTCCCATGTCTGCCACCAGGATGGCGACGTCCGGCGTGACCTCGATCGCCGCGGTACGCCGGACCGCCTTGGCGATGGTGAGCGTGAGGTCGCCGGCCCGCTCCACGTCGCCGATCATCCGGATGGCCGAGAGCAGCGCCCGCAGGTCCCCGGCGACCGGAGCCTGCCGCGCGAGCAGCTCGTAGGCCCGGGCGTCGACCGCGCGGTAGAGCGCGTTGACCTGCTCGTCGCGGCTGATCACCTGCTCGGCGGCACGGCGGTCGGACTCCACGACCGCCCGGGTGACGTCGACCACGGCCGTCTCGACCAGTCCGAGCATCGTCGCGACGTCGTCGAGGCACGCCTCGATCTGGTGGTGGAATCGGCCGCGGGTCACGGTGTCACTAGCCGAACCGGCCGGTGATGTAGCCCTCTGTCCGCGAGTCGGCCGGGTTGGTGAAGATCCGCTTGGTCTCGTCGTACTCGACGAGCACGCCGTATCGCGCGCCTTCCTCGGCGACGTGCGCGGTGAAGAACGCCGTCTTGTCGGAGACCCGGGCGGCCTGCTGCATGTTGTGCGTGACGATGACGATCGTGTAGTCACCGGCCAGCTGCTGCATCAGGTCCTCGATCTTCGCGGTCGCGATCGGGTCGAGGGCGGAGCAGGGCTCGTCCATGAGGATCACCTCGGGATCGACCGCCAGCGCCCGCGCGATGCAGAGTCGCTGCTGCTGACCGCCGGAGAGCGCGAGTGCGGACTTCTTGAGGCTGTCCTTGACCTCGTCCCACAGCGCCGCCTGGGTGAGCGCGCGCTCGACGATCTCGTCGAGCCCCGTCTTCACACCGGTCAGCCGCGGGCCGAACGCGATGTTGTCGAAGATGGAGCGCGGGAACGGGTTGGGCTTCTGGAAGACCATGCCGATGCGGCGTCGCACCTCGACGGGATCGACCTCGCGCGCATAAAGGTCATGGCCGTGGAAGCGGATCGTGCCTTCGACCCGCGCCTCGGGGATCAGGTCGTTCATGCGGTTGAAGCAGCGGATGAACGTCGACTTGCCGCAGCCCGAGGGGCCGATCAGCGCGGTGATCTCGCCGCGCGGGATCTCCATCGTCACGGTGTCCAGGGCGAGCTTGGCGCCGTAGCTGACCCGGACGCCCTCGACCTGGAAGACAGGGTCGACGACCGACGTCGGGGTTGTGGCAGCAGTCGCCGCCGGCAGCGCCGGGTGGCTCGATGCGGCGGCGGAGACCCGCACCTCGGGTCGGACGTTCGTGTCCATGGCAGCGACCTCGGAGTCGTCGTCGGAGTCGCGGCCGGTCACCACGTGTGGCGGCTGCGCCCACGCAGCCCGATGGCGATCGCGTTGACCGTGAGCAGGATGCCGAGCAGGACCATGATCCCGGCGGCGGCGGTGACCTGGAACCCGGCCTGAGGCCGGCTGATCCAGTTGAAGATCTGGAGCGGCAGAGCGGTGTAGCGGTCCGACGGGTCATTGGGCACGCTCGCGCTGAAGACCAGCGCGCCGAGCAGCAGGAGCGGCGCGGCCTCGCCCAGTGCGCGGGAGAGAGCCAGCAGGCAGCCGGTGACGATCCCGCCGAGCGAGGGCGGCAGCACGGCCCGGCGGATGACCTGCCAGCGGGTCGCGCCGAGCGCGAAGGCGCCTTCGCGGATCGACGGCGGCACGGCCCGGATCGCCTCGCGCGCCGAGATGACGATGACCGGGAAGCACAGCAACGAGAGCGCGATCGCGCCGGTCCAGAGCGAGAAGCCGAGCCCGAGCCCGCGGGCGACGACGCCCAGGGCGAGGATGCCGTAGATGATCGACGGGACACCGGCCAGGTTGGCGATGTTCACCTCGATCAGTCGGGTGAACCAGTTCCGCGGGGCCATCTCCTCGAGGTAGACCGCGGCGCCGACGCTCACCGGCACGGCGATCACCGTGGTCAGCCCGATGAGCCACAGGCTGCCGAAGAGCGCGGCCTTGACGCCGGCCTGAGTGGGTCGCCGCGACGGGAACCGGTCGAGGAAGCCGACGGACAGCTGCGGCGACGCCTTGCGGGCGACGGTGACGAGCAGGATGCCGAGCACCACGAGGCCGATGCCGGTGCAGAGCAGGAGCAGCGCCTGGAAGCCCCACTCGCCGTAGCGGCGCGAGCGGTTGGCGCGCGAGGAGGTCAGAGTGCGATCGCGGGGCGCGCGAGGGGGCGCGGCAACGGTCACTGGTACACCTGCCGGAAGCGACGGACGAAGCGCTGGCTGAGCAGGTTGAGCAGCAGCGTCATCACGAACAGCGTCAGGCCGACGGCGAAGATCGACTGGTAGTCGACCGTGCCCTGCTGGGAGTCGCCGAGCGAGACCTGCGCGATGTAGCCGGTCATGGTCTGGATGCTCTCGCGGACGTCGAGCGTGAGGTTCGGGGTGGAGCCTGCAGCCACCGCGACGATCATCGTCTCGCCGACCGCCCGGCTGATGCCGAGGATCACGCTGGCCGCGATGCCGGACAGCGCCGCGGGGATGACGACCCTCGTGGCGACCCGGCGACGGCCGCAGCCCAGCCCGAACGCGCCTTCGCGCAGCGAGCGCGGCACGGCCCGCATCGCGTCCTCCGAGAGGCTCGCGATCGTCGGGATGATCATGATCCCCATCACGAGTCCGGCCGACAGCGCGTTGAACACGTCGACCGACTCCTCGCCGAGGATCTGCTGGAGCAGCGGGGTCACGGTGCGCAGCGCGAAGTAGCCGTAGACCACGGTCGGGACGCCGGCGAGGATCTCGAGCAGCGGCTTGAGGATCCGACGTACGCCGGGGCGGGCGTACTCGCTGAGGTACGTCGCCGCACCGAGCCCGAGAGGCACGGCGACGACCAGTGCGATGCCGGCGACGAGCAGCGTGCCGGCGAGCAGCGGGAGCACGCCGAACAGCTGCGGCGCGCCCTTGGGCTGCCACACCGTGCCGGTGAGGAAGCCGACAGCGCTGAAGTCCGCGAAGAACTCGAGCCCGTTGCGGACCAGCGTGTAGACGATCGCGGCCGTCGTGGCGATCGAGATCACACCGCAGAGGAGCAGCAGCGTCTCGATGACGGTCTCGCCGGGACGCCGACGGCGACGGAGGTCCAGCATCGGTCGCTTAACCCCCGTCGCACGGGTCGACGTGACGTCAGTCACGGTGCCTCATCTGGTGGTGCGCGCCTCTCGTCAGCCGAGCTTGGCGAGCGCGGAGGTGTAGTCGGCATCCGGCAGCTGGACGTAGCCGACCTCGTCGATGAGAGCGCGACCCTCGGTCAGGACGAACCTCATCATCTCCTTGACCTCGGGACGGGCCAGCTCGGTGTTCTTCACGTAGATGAACAGCGGGCGGGACAGCGGCTGGTAGGTCCCGTCGAGCACGGTCTCGGTCGACGGCTTCACGCAGCCCTTGCCGTCGTCCACGCCGACCAGGTTCAGCTTGTCCTGGTTCTCGGTGTAGTAGGCGAAGCCGAAGAAGCCCAGGCCGCCCTTCGAGCCCTCGATGCCGGTGACGAGCACGTTGTCGTCCTCGGACGTCGTGACGCCGTCGGCGCGGTACTTCGCCTCCTTGCCCAGGACCGACTCGAGGAAGAAGTCGTAGGTGCCGGAGTCGGCGCCCGGGGTGAAGAGCTTCACCTCGGTGCTGGGGAGACCGGCCTTGATGTCGCTGAACTTCTTCACCGTGCTGCCGCTGATGAACGTCTTCTTCAGCTCGTCGACGGTGAGGCAGTCGACCTTCACGTCCTTGTTCGACACGACGGCGAGCCCGTCGGAGGCGATCTTG
Organism: uncultured Actinomycetota bacterium; assembly: GCA_963765815.1. GTDB lineage: Bacteria > Actinomycetota > Actinomycetes > BP-191 > BP-191 > DATLNF01. The sequence continues at coordinate 595,083 of CAVXXT010000007.1, forward strand.
AACTCGGTGAACTCGATCCCCTTGGCCTTGCAGGCCGCGGCCTCCGCGTCCTTGATCGCACGCGACGCGTTGGAGAAGTCGGTCTCACCGGCGCAGAACTTCTCGAAGCCGCCGCCGGTGCCGGACTCGCCGACCTGGATCTTCACGCCGGAGTGCTCGCCGCCGAAGTCCTCGGCCACGGCCTCCATGATCGGGAAGACGGTCGACGATCCGTCGCCGCTGATGGTGCCGCTGAGCTCGACCGACGGCTCCCCGGACGAGTCGGCGTCGACCTTGTCCGCGCCGTCGTCGCTGCAGCCGGCGAGCGCGATCGTCAGCCCGAGCACGAGGGCCGCGGCTCGCCGCAGGCCCCCCTGTCGTGTGAGCATCGAGTGCAACCTCCTGGTCCGTCGGCGAGGCCTGTCCCCGCTGACGGGTGGGACGCTAAGCAGCGCGCTCGACCACAATGGGTGGCCCAGGTGAACGGCGGGTGAACCGGCCACGAAGTCCTGGACCCAGCTGAGGAGACATCCATGACGACAGTCACGCTGTCCGCGCCGGAGATCCACTGCGACGGCTGCAAGTCGTCGATCGAGCACGCGGTGCGGCCGCTGGACGGCGTACAGGAGGTCGCCGTCGACGTGGACGCCCGAACAGTGACCGTCCAGTACGACGAGCCGGCGAACATCGCGCTGGTCTCCGCGGCGATCGTCGACGCCGGCTTCGACGTCGCCGGGATCGTGGGCGACGACGGGGTGAGCACCGTCGAGTAACTAGAGTCCGCGCATGAGCTCTGAGCGCAAGGTCTCCCGCACCCGCGTCATCGACGCGCCGCCAAGTGCGGTCTTCGCGTTGCTCGCCGACGCGCGCAAGCACCCGCTCTTCGACGGCAGCGGCAGCGTCAAGGCGACCCTGTCCGCGCCCGAGAGGCTGACGCTCGGGTCGAAGTTCGGCATGCGGATGCACCTGCTCGCGCCGTACGTCATCAGCAACCAGGTGGTGGAGTACGAGGAGAACGCGCTCATCGCCTGGCAGCACTTCGGCCACCACCGCTGGCGCTACGAGCTCGTGCCGACCGACGGCGGAACGCGCACCGAGGTCACCGAGACGTTCGACTGGTCCACGTCGCGGTTCCCCCGCTACATCGAGCTGATGAAGTTCCCCGAGAAGAACGCCCGCTCCATCGAGGCGACGCTCGAGCGCCTGGCCGAGGTCGCCACAACCTGACCCTGGCGGGACAGGGGGCGAGCACGCCGGGCGCGAAGTCCTCAGGATGCGCCTGACCCGGGTAGTCGCCGTCGCTCTCGCGACGCCGCTGCTGCTCGGCGCCTCTGCGGCGACGGCCGCGCGACCGGAGGCCGACCGCCTCGATGTCCCGGCATCACTCCCGTCCGGTGCCGACGCCCTGCTCGGCGACCGCGTGCTCGTGCGCTTCCGTCCCGCCGTGTCCCTGACGTCGCGCGCCGCCGCGCTGCGTGGTGTCGGCGGGATCGCGGAGGGCGCTCCCGATGCGGGCGGCGTGCAGGCGGTCCGTACGACGTCGCCCGCCGCGGCGGTGCTCGCGCTGCGCGAGCGCTCCGACGTGGTGTGGGCTGAGCGCGAGGTGCGCTACAGCCGGCTCGGCGAGACGTCGGCGACGCCGGAGCGGCAGGAGGCCGGGTTCGACACGGCGTACACCGTCAGCGGCGGGGCGATGCGCGGGGCCGGCGTCTCGATCGCGATCGTCGACGACGGGGTCGACCCGCTCAACCCGGACCTGTCGCTGCCCGGCAAGGTGCTCGACGGCGGCGACTTCACCGGCGAGTCCGGCGCCACCGGGCTGACCCCGAGCGGCCACCACGGCACGGCGGTGGCCGCGATCGTCGCGGCCACCGGTGACAACGGCGTGGGCATCGTCGGCGGTGCTCCGGACGCGACGATCCGCAGCTACCGGGTGTTCTCGCGGACGGACGAGTCGGCCGGATCGGCGGCCGTGCGCGCAGCCGTCCTGGCGGCTGTCGCCGACGGCGTGTCGGTCATCAACCTGAGCATCGGCAGCCCCTTCCGGAGCGAGGCCGTGACCGACGCGATCGAGTCGGCCAGGTCCGCGGACGTCGTCGTGGTCGCCGCGACCGGCAACGACGGCACGGAGCGGCCGACCTTCCCGGCCGCCAACCACGGCGTCATCAGCGTCGGCGCGTCGCAGCAGACCTCGCCGGGCGTGTGGACTGTCGCGCCGTTCAGCAACGGCGGCGCGGTCGACGTGATCGCGCCCGGCGTCGGCGTGACGACGTGGGTCGACGACACCTCAGGCGTGCCGGCTCTGGGACAGGTGACCGGGACCAGCTTCGCCGCGCCGCAGGTGTCGGCGATCGCCGCCGGCCTCGCCGCGGCGGGCGTGCGCGGAGACCGGGCGCGAGCCGCGATCGTGGCCAGCGCCGAGCCGCGCGCCGGCGGAGTGCCGGCCCGCAGCGGTGCCGGCCGGGCGGACGCGGCGACGTCGTACACGCTCTCGACCGGAGCCACGCCGTACGACGCGGTGTTCGTGGCCGACGGGCACACGATCGCCACCGCGGTCGGCCACCGCGACGTCGAGGCGCTGCGCTGGGACCCGGTGACCGGCAACGCCGACGACGGACCGCCTACCGTCAGCGCGACCATCGGCACGGTCGGTCCCGCCAACATCGCCGCGCGCGACATCGGCAGCGGTCGCCTACACACGGTGGTCGTGCCGTACGACGCGCCGCGCACCGGCGTCGACGTGGCGACCAACGCCGAAGATCCTGGCCGCCCGCTCCGGCGACGTCGTCGAGCGGCTGCCCGTCCGCCTGGTCGAGCCGACGAACGGCCCGGAGGGGCTGCCCGTGACGAGCGGCGCGACGCAGTCGGCGACGCTGCGCCGCGGCACCTCGTCGAGCTACATCCGCTCGATGGCGCTCCCGTCGTCACCGAAGGTGGACCTCACGTTCACTACGCCGGCCGGCAGCCGTCGGGCGCAGCTGTTCGTGTGGGCGCCGCGGGTGTCCGGCGGGTCGGCCAGCGCCCATGACGTGCCGGTCGACGGCGGGACCGTCGTCGGGTCCGGGGTGCTGCGGTTCCCGACCTCCTCGGCCGCCACGACCGCACTGCCCGCCGGGAGATACGCGTTCGGGTTCCTGCTCCACGCCGACGACACGACGGACGCGCTGGCAACGGCAGCGGACGACGGCTCCTACACCCTGCGGGCCGACAGTCCGGCCGGTGTCGAGATGGTCGGGTCGATGGTCCAGCTGGTCAGCGACGCCGGCGTGACCAGCTCGTTCGTCGTGCAGTGGGGCGCGCGGTCGACCGGAGTGACCTACGACGTGGAGTGGACCCAGCGCTACCGCGACGCCGCCGGCCGGTGGTACATCGGCGCCTGGCGACCGTGGAGCGGCTTCACCGGCACGGCGCGGACCAGCGGGACGTTCGGCGCGGAGGGCGGCACGGTCGCCTCGCCGACCAAGACCTACTTCATCCGGGTCCGCGCACGCGACTCGATCGGCAACTTGTCGCCCTGGAGCGCGTTCCACCAGTACGTCGTCCCCGTCGACGACCGCTACTCCTTCATCACCTACGGCGGCGCGTGGCGCAGCGCGAGCGCAGGGTCGGCGTACCTCGGCACGCTGCGCACCACGACGTCGACCGGCACGCTGCGGCTGGCCGCGGACACCGCCGGCTTCACGCTGGTCGGCGAGCGCTGCCCCACCTGCTCCCGGCTGCGGGTGCGCGTCGACGGCGGGGCGTGGCAGACCGTCGAGACCTTCGCCACGGCCGCCGCGCCGCGGCGCCAGCTGCACTACACCGGCTCCTTCGGCGCGATCGGCCGGCACGCCGTCGAGGTGCAGGCGCTGGCGACCCCGGGACGACCGCGGGTGGCTCTCGACGCCATCGCCGTCATCCGCTGACCTGGTGACGGGGTCGCGGCTCCGTTAGAGCGACGGGACGCCGGGTAGGGAGTGGAGACACCCTTCCCTTGTCCTCGTGGAGTCGTCAAATGGTCTCGCTCGGCTATGCCCTGTCCAGCGAGGAGCACCCGCCTGCGGCGCTCGTGCGCAACGCCGGACGGGCCGAGGCGCTGGGTTTCGACTTCCTCTCGATCAGCGACCACTACCACCCGTGGGTCGACGCGCAGGGACACAGCCCCTTCGTCTGGGCCGTGCTCGGCGGCATCGCCGCGACGACCGAGCGGATCAGGGTCGGCACCGGCGTGACCGCGCCGATCATGCGCATCCACCCGGCGGTGATCGCCCAGGCGACAGCGACGATCGCCGCGATGATGCCCGACCGGTTCTTCTTCGGCGTCGGCACCGGCGAGGCCCTCAACGAGCACATCACCGGCGAGCACTGGCCGCAGGTCGACGTACGCCTGGAGATGCTCGAAGAAGCCGTGCACGTCATCCGCGAGCTGTGGAAGGGCGAGCTGTTCAGCCATCGCGGCACGCACTACACGGTCGAGAACGCGCGGCTCTACACGCCGCCCGGCTACACACCGGACGTGATCGTCTCGGGCGCCGGCCCGAAGGCCGCGGAGTTGGCAGGCAGGATCGGCGACGGCTACTGGGGGATGGCTCCGGACTCCGAGCTCGTGCAGACCTTCGAGCGGGCCGGCGGCTCGGGACCGAAGTACGCGCAGATCACGCTGTGCTGGGCGGAGTCCGAGGCGCAGGCACGCAAGACCGCAGTCGAGATCTGGCCCAACACCGGTCTGCAGGGTCAGCTCGCCCAGGAGCTCGCGCTGCCGTCCTACTTCGAGTCGGCCACCGCGACGCTCGGCGAGGAGCAGATCGTCGAGCACGTCCCGTGCGGGCCGGCGTTGCAGCCGGTCCTCGACGCGGTGACGTCGTACGCCGACGCCGGCTTCGACCACATCTACTTCCACCAGATCGGCCCCGACCAGGACGGCTTCCTCTCCTTCGCGGAGAACGAGCTGCTCCCCGCGCTTCGCTAACAGGAGGTTCGTCATGCCCGATGCCATCGTTCTGCTGAAGAACGACCACAAGACCGTCGAGAAGCTCTTCAAGCAGTACGAGAAGCTGGGCGACAAGGCCTTCAGCGCGAAGCGCCAGGTCGTCGACCAGATCATCGAAGAGCTGTCCGTCCACGCCTCGATCGAGGAGCAGTACTTCTACCCGGCCGTCCGCAAGGAGACCGAGGACATCCTCGACGTCGTGCTCGAGGGTCTCGAGGAGCACCACATCGTGAAGTGGACGCTGTCCGAGCTCACCCACATGTCGCCCGAGGAGGAGCGCTTCGACCCCAAGGTCAAGGTGCTCATGGAGAGCGTGCGGCACCACGTGGAGGAGGAAGAGGACGAGATGTTCCCCAAGGTCCGCGCGGCCATGGGGCGCAAGGCGCTGCAGGAGCTCGGCGACACGCTCGAGAAGGGCAAGATCCCCGCTCCGACGATGCCGGAGCCGAAGGCGCCGGACACCCCGCCGGGCAACCTGACCACGCCCGCCGCTGCCGCACTGGCCGCGGACTCGACGAAGAAGATCGCGGCCGCGGAGAGCAAGTCCGCCGGCAAGACGGCGCCCAAGAAGCGCGGCCTGCTCCGCAAGAAGGGCTGAGCTCAGCCTGCATTGTCATGATCGGGCGTCACTCTGCTGGTTCGCGCTCCTTGCGGCGGACCAGCAGGGTGGCGAACGAGAGGGTGAGCAGCACCGCAGCGAGTACGCCGATCGCGATCATCGAGTCGGCGAAGACGCCGTCGTCCGCGCCGAAGGAGTCACGCGCGTCGACCGCGGTGACCACGATCTCCTTGATCGACGCGATGATGCCGACCAGCAGGAACGGCTCGGCCACCAGCTTGCGCTCGCTGATCGTGGTGCGCACGGCGGTCAGCAGCTCGACCAGGATGAAAACGAGCAGCAGGCTCTCCAGCGAGAGCTTCACCGCCTCGATCGCGCCGCCGGAGACCTCAGTGGCGAGCCGGTACGCCGCCTGCACGAGGAGCACTCCTGCGCTGGCGAAGAGCAGCAACGCGACGACGGCGTACACCGCATCCTCGGCGAGGCTGAACACCCGGTCGAAGCGCGTGGCAGGTGGCGGGCTCGACTGGGTCGTGGACTCGGTTCGTCTCGGCGTCATGCCGCGGGCTTACCCGGCGGACACCTTCCGATACCTCGCGTCGCTCAGCCGCCCGAGGAGCCGCTGGCGATCGCCTTGAGGAACGCGTTGCCGTCGGCGACCTGGTCCGGCGGCGGGATCGTGACGTCGACCTTCGACCCGAAGTCGTAGAGCTCGGTCGTCACCGTGGTCGTCGACTTCGTGTTGTCGGCGCTGTCGTCGGCCTCGGTGGTGACCGAGAACGTCGTACGCCGGACCCGGCCGTCGCCGTCGAGCCACACGTCGTACGGCACCTCGTCGTCGCGCATCAGCGCGATCAGCCGGCTCAGTGACTTGGCGGCGCCACCCTCGACCTTGCGCAGCGCGGCCGTGAGGTCGAGCCGGCCGCGGTAGTGCGTGGTCGACGCACCACGCACGGTCTCGGTCGCGACCTCCTTCGCGTCGTGCGCGCCGCGGAGCGCGTCGACCGCGGAGATCGGGCTCGCGGTGCTGCTGAGCGGGCCGAACTGCGGGTTCTGCGCGATCAGCAGCGCGAGGTCGATCTCGAGGAACGGCTTGCCGACGAGCGCGGTGAGGAAGGTGGGCGGGGCGACGTACGCCGTCTCGCCGACGATCCTCGCGTCGAGCTTGCTGCCCGCCAGCAGCGAGCCGAGGTTGAGGGTCAGCGTGCCCTGCTCGCCGGCCAGGTCGAAGCCACCCTCGCCGGTCAGCGTCGTCGGGGTGCCGCCGACGTCGGTCTCCACGGTGATCGCGACCTGTGCCAACTCGGCGGCGATCGTCTTGGCGCTCGACGCGCGCACCAGCTCCAGCGCCTGCGCCGTGTCGTCCGTGCAGCCGGTCAGCCCGGCCATCGCGATCGCGGCGACGATGGCCGGCAGGGCGAGCGAGCGGCGCATCAGCTGTCTCCTCGGCGTACCCCCGGGCGGTACCGCCCCGCCTTCCGCGGATTAAAAGTCCGCTGCATCACTTTAATGCTTCGGGGGCCGTGGCTCCTGATCGCGACCGAGCATAGATCGGGACGCTCAGAAGCACTTCGGCTTGCGTGTGGCGGTCTTCCAGAAGCCCTTCGGCAGCTGGCTCGGGACCGCCTCGCTGTCCTCGTCCTGGGTGACCACGACGCCGACCTGGTTGGCGATCGTCGACGCCGCGGTCTTGCAGCTGAGGCCACCGGGGAGGTGCACGACGGCGGGCGCGCTGCGGACATCGCGGTGCACCGACGCGACGACGGTGCCGCTGTCGTTGTCCGCGGCCGGCGAGGCCGTCATCGGGTCGAGGCCCTTCTTCGCCCGCCGGGCCTTCCACTGCACGACGAACGCCGAGCTGCCGAAGGTGCCGCGCACGGAGGCGGTGTCGTCGGTGAACACGACGTCCTTCGGGTCGACCGGGAGCGGGTACCAGGGGCCGTCGCAGCCGGCCTCGCCGCAGGTCGCCAGCCGGAAGCGCAGCACGTAGTCGACCTTGGCACCCTGCAGGTCGTGCCGGGCCACCTGGACCTCGACCTGGTAGAGCACCTCGTCCGTGCCGCGGACGCGGACCCCGGCGGCGGCGACGAGGGACTCCCCGCCGTAGACCGCGGCCTCGGCGGGCACGAGAGAGCCGGCCGCGCAGATCAACGCGGCGAGGATGAGGGCGAGGCGGCGCACCGATCTAGGGTTCGACGCGGCTCCGAGACGGTCCTGCGCGGCGGTCGGCGTACGGCGACATCGATTGTGCCGTCGCGCGAAGCGCCCGCTACACTGGGGCGGTTCCCCGACGGCTAGACCGCGGTCCGTCCGGCCCACCGGCCGTCCCCATCGTCTAGTGGCCTAGGACTCCGCCCTTTCAAGGCGGCAGCACGGGTTCGAATCCCGTTGGGGGCACGAGCACCACCTGCTACACCGCACCACAGCTAGGTCCCGTAGTGCAGTTTGGAGTGCACGCCGCCCTGTCAAGGCGGAGGTCGCGGGTTCAAATCCCGTCGGGACCGCCAGCACGTCGTACGCCGTCGCTCCACTGACGGCGTACTCGTGTGTCGAGGGCAGGTAGCTCAGTTGGTACGAGCGCGCGCCTGAAAAGCGTGAGGTCGGCGGTTCGACCCCGCCCCTGCCCACTTCGGAAATCGCTCCGCCTGACCCGGCTCCGGCCGGCGCGGGCCCGAGCCGTGAAGATCGCCACGATCCGAAACGCCACAACCCGTCTCGGGCATACGCAGTAGGACGAAGGCGTCGCGCCGCCGAATTCGAGCGTGATGCCGGCGCTCGTTAACCGAACGGCACAGCGGGCAAACGCTCGTCGCTGCGCTCGAGCGAAGTGCTGTAAGCCATCGCCAGGTCAAACGTGGAACAGGCGGCGGTCTGACCAGACCGCACTGGCGAGCGTGCATCCATCGCGGAGGGGCGCGCCACTCTGTGTCGAAAGGATCAAGATGCGCGGGACAGTCTTGGTCCGCCGAGCGCTGACGATGGGGACGGCGCTGCTCCTGTGTGCCGGAATCACAGCTCCGCCGGCTAATGCGGCGACGGTCGGCACTGCAGGGACGGGCGTCGCAGCGTTCAACATCTGTGAAGGCGCGCATTGTGTCGTGGGCGTGTTGAACACTCGCGTGTACCCGACCGGGCTCGGCAAGGACCTCGTCGAGTTCCAGTGCGAGGTGACGGCGACAGCGACAGCGGCATCGACGACCGTGTCGACGTGCAGCGTTGGTGGAGTCTCGGCGAAGCTGCTTCCGCTCAGCGCGCCGGGCTCGGCAGTTGCAGCAGTGGGTGCTGGCCTGTTCACAGCGGGTTCGACGGTGACGGCGTGTGTCGGAGGGTCAGCCGTCTTCATCGAGAGCGAGATCGGTCCGGCCTCTCTTGGTGACGGTGGCTGTGGTGACGCCATCGTCGTAGCGATCTAGCGAGGACCCCCGATGAGCTGCAGGGCGAGCACCAGCCGGTTACGGCGGCTTGCCCTGCAGCTCGTCCTCGTTGCGATTGCGGCCTCCCCCACGACGGCGCTCAGCCTCACGCCCGCGCCCACGTCCCGGATGTGGGTACTCGAGCGGACGGCCTCAACCCCGACGGTCCTCGATCTCGAGATATCCGTGCATGGGCTCGGCTCCGACCCGGCGTTCTCCGCCCTCGTCGGGCTGGACAGCAAGACGCCGACGCTGATCGACGAGATCTCCCTGATGCTCTACCTCAACAGCCGTGGCGAGTTCGTGCCGACTGCGCACGTCGGGGGTACGTCCTACGGCTGCAACACCCTCGGGAATCCGGCGCCACCTCACCCGTGCGGCGCCTACGTGGATGCCTTCCGCTTCGCGCGGGTGCAAGCGGACGAGGCCGTCGACCCGCAGCTCCCGAAGCGGCTGATCGTCGCTTCATCAGGCGTTCACCCGCAGGCGAAGCTGGGGGCGGCGACACGGGGCTGGCGATTGGTCGAGGTGTCACCCCGCATGCGCTTCGCCCGCTCGGACAAGAGCGACTCAGCCGGGGTCGGCAGCGCCGATGGTGGAGTCGAGGTGTTCGTGGGCGCTGCCGCGAGCGGAGGCCGCTCCGGAAGCATCGCGATTGCAGCGCCACCCTGCGACAGGGTAGGTGTGGGGGAAACGACACTCACCGGCGGTCTCGAAGCAGTCGACGTGACCTGTCCCCGTGCCGTCCCAGCGGTCTCCCTCGCCGCTGCGGGCACCGAGTGGCGCCTGGACGGACTCGTCGTCGGCGTGACCGGCAACGCCTATCGCCTCGTCGTGCTGGACCTCCCGATCGGGAACGCGAAGGCGCCGCGGCGCTGATCGGCGACTCGTCAGCCGCGGCACGTCAGCACGACGGTCGCTCCGACCGGTAAACCTTCACGCTCGCGGCGCGTCTGTCGGGGCATGATCGGCGCCATGGCATGGGCGGGTGAGCGCACCTCCGCGACCGCGGACGACGCGCTGACCGCGCTGTACGTCGAGCACTACACATCGCTGGTCCGGCTCGCCGCGTTCCTCCTCGACGACGTCGGGACGAGCGAGGAGGTCGTGCAGGACGCCTACGTGAAGATGCTCGGCTCCTGGAGTCGCATCAACGACCTCGACAAGGCCGCGGCGTACCTGCGCTCGACCGTCCTCAACCTGGCCCGATCCAAGATGCGCCGCCGGCTGGTCGCCCGCAAGCACGAGCCGGCCCCGCTCGGCGACGCGCTGAGCCCGGAGTACGACGCCATCGCGCACGAGAACCAGCGTGAGGTCGTCGCCGCCCTGCGCCGCCTACCGGTGCGTCAGCGCGAGGCGCTGGTGCTGCGCTACTACGGCGACCTGTCCGAGGCGGAGATCGCGGCGACGATGAGCTGCTCGCCGGGCACCGTGAAGAGCCACATCCACCGCGGCAAGGCCGCGCTCGCCGAGCTGCTCGAGGTGCGCCGATGAACGCCGACGACCGGCTCCGCGAGATCCTGCACGCCGAGGCGGAGCGGGTGCAGACCTCCCCCGCGGCGTACGACGCGATCAAGACGAAGTTCGCCCGCAGCCGCCGCCGAGTCCTCTGGCAGCGCGCGATGCTGGCAACCGCGACCGCTGCGGCCGTGGTGATCACCGCCGTGGTCGTCGTCGACAGCGACAGCGACAAGCTGGTGGTAGACCCGCCGGCGGCGAGCGAGTCGGCCACCCCCTCGCCGGAGCCGTCGCCGACCGAGTCGCTCGGCGCGGTCCCGACCGTCGACGACCGCGTCGACGCGGTCTGGCCCTACACGACGCGGAGTGAGATCAGTCGGTGGACCCCGGCCTCGAACGGCAGCCTCGCCGACCCGAAGTCGGCCGTGACGGCCTTCGTCCGCACCTTCCTCGGCACCGACTCGGAGTGGGTGTTCGGCCAGGTGCGCGAGGCCGAGCCGCGCGTGTCGGAGGTCGACGTCGAGCGCAGCTACGGAGACTCCAGCCCGAATGCCAAGGTCGCGACCGTCACCGTGCGGTCGTACGGCGAAAACGAGGCCGACGGCCCATGGCTGGTCACTCAGGCGCTCACGCCCGGCATCGTCATCACGTCGCCCGAACACGGCGCGTCCGTCGGGTCGCCGCTGACGGTGTCGGGCACCGTCGTCGGCATCCACCACTCGGTGCACGCGCAGGTCCGTGCTGCCGACGGCGCGTCGCTCGGCGAGGCGCACGAGATGGCCGGCGAGAGCGTCCCGTGGTCGACACAGGTCGCCTTCTCGCCAGACACGGCCGCGTCGGTCACCGCGACGCTGCGCTCGGACCGCGACGGGCTGCCCACGTCATTCACCGCCTTGCCGATCCGCCCAGCGGCCGCGCCGAAGGGCCGCCCGCCCGCGCCGCAGCCCCCCGAGACGTACATCGCGATCCAGGACAGCCGGCTCGCGTTGATCCGGACCAACACCGGCGAGCGCGTGCGCTACCTCACCGCCGAGCAGCCCGGCGGGGGCGTGTCGTTCCCCGAGATGGCGCCCGACGGCACCACCGTCTACTTCGTCCGCGGCGAGGGGACGTGCGCGGCGTCGATAGCGACGGTGTCAACCACGACGCAGACCGAGCACGGGGTCACGAAGATCACCGAGGCGGTGCCAACGCTTCTGTCGGTGTCCGGCGACGGCAAGTGGCTCGCCTACGTCCGCACGGCGTGCGCGGGCGACGCCGCTGGCGACTGGGCGATTGTGCTGCGCGAGCTGAACACGGGCACCGAGCGATCATGGAGCTCATCGGCCTCAGCGCCGGAGTCGGGCAGTGTCGTCGACCTTGGGATCAACGAGAACGGGTCGAAGATCTATTACCTGCACGCAGCGCCTGACCAGCCGGTCGGCTACGACCCGGCGCTGCGGGTGCTCGACACGACCGCCCCCGGCGACGTGCTCGAGGAGCACACCACGACCTGGGCATTCGCCCGGCGGGGCTGTGCGCTGCGCACCGTGGACATCAGCACGTCGTACCCGGACGTCGTGGTGGTCTGCACGACGTCGGGCAACGCCCTCGAGGTGCAGACGCTCGCCGCTGACGGCGGGCGCCGCACCCTGTTCAGCCTGGCCAGCGCGGGCGGCCTTCTCGCCCGGGCCGACTTCGTCCACCCCGGTGCGTCGCTCGTGCTCTGTCTTCACGAGATCGACGCCCCCGGCTGCGACGTCTACTGGTGGCTGCCCGGCGCTGACCCGGTCCGCACCGCGCCAGTCGGAGCCGGCTACCCGACCTGGTAGCCCGCGAGCTTTGGAGATCGTCACGCATGAAAGCGGCGACAACTCTTCAGGCTCGCGAGACGGCGTTCGGCGTACGGCGGAATTGGAACGGGCCCCGTCCGGGTCGGTCGTTGAGACCTGGACGAGGCCCGTGTCTACGAGCGGGCTGGGATCCGCGCCGTGCGTGACGCGGCGCCCCCCGGTCGCCGCTTCACGAGTCTGTGGTGCTGGGAGTGGTGGCGCGGTCTTACTCGGCGCGCTGCTGCGGGATGCCCGCGAGCAGCTGGCGCACCTCGACCTCGCGGTAGCGGCGGTGGCCGCCCAGCGTGCGGATCGAGGTGAGCTTGCCGGACTTGGCCCAGCGGGTGACGGTCTTGGGGTCGACGCGGAACATCGTCGCCACCTCGGCCGGCGTCAGCAGGGGGTCGGTGTCTGGGGAGCGCGTGGTCATGGCGTCAGGTTCCTTTCGCGGGAGAGCGTTTGCTCTGGGCATGATGTTCGCCCTTGCCCGCGATGTCCGATATGGCTCATCCGGGCTATTTTCCCGCCCGCTGAAGTGACTAGTCCGCTTCCTTGACGGCTAGCGACGCGGGCTAATTCGCCACTTCCACCGCACGAGCGGCACCCCAGCGGACGACCACGCGCTGATAGGCCTCGGTCGCCTCGTCGCCGTCGCCCTCGGCCAGGCAGGCGACCGCGTGCGCCACGTCGGCGGCCGACTCGTCGGACTCCAGCTCGGTCGGGTCGAACAGCCGGACCAGGCCGCCGTAGTCGAGCTCGAGCAGCGAGCGGGGGTGGTAGTCCTCGAGCCAGCGGCCCAGGTCCTCGACACCGTCGGCGACGCTCTCGTCGTCGAGCGTCCGGCGCAGGACCGCGAGCGTGCGCGCCACGCGCCGGCGCGCGTTGGCCATCGTCGTCAGGTAGGTGAGCGTCGTCTGCGGGCCGTCGATCCGCAGCCGTCGCTCCTCCCCCTCGAACGGCACGAACCAGCGCAGCGGCACCTGCCAGGTCGCGCTGAGGTTGTAGGTCTTCAGGTCAGGCTCGACCGTGCGCGCCCGGGTCAGCTCGCGCTCGGCGATCTCGGCCGCACCAGGCGGGATGAAGGCGTCGGCCACCTCGGCCGGCAGCCCGCTGCGGAAGTCGGCGATCGCCTGCCAGCGGCGCAGCTGCAGCCGCCACGGGCACAGGTAGCTCTGGCCGCCCACCCGGTGCACGAACGCGTGCTCGACCTGCGGGTCCGGCGGTACGCCGATTGCGGCGACCAGTGCGGCGCGGTGCTGCTCGCTCAGGCCGCGCGCCCGGTCGGGTGCTGCGCCGGAGGCGAGGTAGACCTCCCACCGGCGGCGCTCCTCGGGCGGGAACGTGGCCAGCGGCTCGTACACCCGCAGGTACGACGAGTAGCCGCTCACGTCGCCGATACTGCCACGCTCGTCACGCCGTGAACGGACAGCGCCACGCCGGAAAGCAGAACCGCCCGCCACCTCGGCGAGGAGGTGACGGACGGTCCGGCTGGGTCAAGAGGCGACTAGCCGTCGAGGCCGCAGTTGACGAAGTCGAACGGCGTCGTGCCGCTGTCGGTGTACGAGCCGGGGAACTCCACAGTCGCAGTCACTTCGTCGCCCGCGGTCCGATAGAAGTCCGCGATCAGGGTGTAGGTCTCGCCCTTCTTAAGGTCAGCACTCGGCACCTTGGTGATCTCACCGCTGCCGTAGAACATGCCGCACGTCGCGATGTCCTTGCCAGCTGCATCGACGACCGAGAGGTCCATATCGGTGCCGGTCTGGCCCCACGTGATGTGGAAGACCACGTCGCCCGTCGCACCCGCGACAGGGTCGAACTTGAACGGGACCTTGAGGCACCGCTCCGGCCCGCAGGCAGCGCCGGGCCCGGCCTCGGTGATCAGCTCGTCGTCGTGCAGCTGCTGACCGGCGGTTGCCTTGACCTCGATCTTCTTGTTCTTGTCGCCGTCGAGCTTCTTGGGCTCCTCGGCGTGGGACGGGAGGGCGAGGCCGAGGGCGGCCACGGCCACCACGGCGTAGAGACGACGGCGCACGGGATCTCCTGCGGTCTGGGAGGCCGGCGTACCGGCCCCGCAAGTGGCTCTGAATCGGGCAATAGGTGCCTATTCGACAAGACGGAGATGGACCCCTGCCGGTTCGCCGCGATGTGGCGTGGGCGTAAGGGGCGGCCGTGACCTACGATGGGCGGGTTCTCTCCACCAGTTCAATCTCCGGGGCCGCTTCGCCGACCCCGTCGTCGAGGAGTCGAGCCATGGGGCGCGGCCGGGCCAAAGCCAAGCAGACCAAGGTTGCCCGCGAGCTGAAGTACTCGACGACGGGCACCGATCTCGACCGCCTGCGCGCCGAGCTGGCCGCGGACTCCACCCGGCCGGTGTCGGCCGAAGAGGCCGCCGCCCTCGCCGAGGACGACCTGTTCGAGGACGACGAGGAAGACGAGGACTGACGCTCAGGCCGGGGGCGGCACCTGCGAGGCCCTGACCAGGCCGTAGTCGGCGATCGTCATCCGGGCGCCGTTCCAGACCAGCCGGCGGTAGCGGAACCGCGACCCCTCGGCCTCGTAGTCGTCGAGCCGGTCCTCGAGCGCGACCACCCGCACCGACCGGCCGACCCCGCGGTGCGCGCGCAGGATCAGCGGCCCGCCCGAGCGCCAGGTGAGCACGTCGTACGCCGCCCGGTCCCCGCTCATCCCGACCCGGACCACCAGCCCGTCGACGCCGTGCCCGGTCAGCCGGGCCGGCCCGACGCCGAACCCGACCCAGTCGCCGACGCCGTCACGCGCGATGAAGCGCAGCCGGTAGCCGCCGGACCCCGAGTCGAAGCCGAGCAGCCGCAGCACCTGCCGCCGCCGCCCGTCGCCGGCGTCCTCCGTGCCGGACACCCACAGCAGCGTCCCGCCGTCGAGGGTGATCGTGTCGCACGTGACGTCGAGCAGGTCCGGGTAGGCGTCGAAGCAGCCGGTCGCCGGGTCGGCCGCCACCGGCGCGTCGTCGGACGCCGGCTCGAGCAGCGCGCCCGCGGTCTCCATCGGCACGGCCTTCGGCGGCGGACTGGCCTTCGCTGTCGGTGACGCGGTCTTGCTCGGCGCGACCGTCTTGGCGCTGGCGCTCGCCGAGGCCGTGACGCCGGTGGGTGTCGGCGCGGCGTCCTTGTCGCCGCCGGAGCAGCCGGCGACCGCCACGAGGACAAGCACTGCTGCGGTACGGCGTACGCGGGCCAACCCGACCATCTACGCCGGGTGCTCCCCGGTCAGCCTTGCCCCGGTCTCGTCGGGCCGTCCCTCGACCACGACCCCTGCGGCCCAGGCGAAGACGTGGTGCCGGTCGAGGACGGCGAGCGCGCGCTCGGCCTGATCCGGCGGTACGACGGCGACCATGCCGACGCCCATGTTGAACGTCCGCTCCATCTCCTCCTGCGGCACCCGGCCGCGGTCGGCGACCAGGTGGAAGATCGGCGGCACCGCCCAGGTCGCGCGCTCGAGCTCGGCGACCATCCCGTCCGGGATGACCCGCGCGATGTTGGCCGCGAGCCCGCCGCCGGTGATGTGCGCGAACGCGTGCACGTCGACGTCGTCGATCAGCGCGAGGCAGTCGCGCGCGTAGATGCGCGTCGGGGTCAGCAGCGCCTCGCCGAGCGACGTGCCGAGCTCCTCGACGTCGCGGTCGAGCCGCATCCGCGCGGCACCGAGGAGCACGTGGCGCACCAACGCGAAGCCGTTGGAGTGCAGGCCGCTCGACGCCATCGCGATGACGACGTCCCCGGTCGCGACCTTCTCGCTGCCGATCACCTGGTCGGCCTCGACGACGCCGACGCCGGTCGCCGCGAGGTCGTAGGCGTCGTCGTCCATGATCCCGGGGTGCTCGGCGGTCTCGCCGCCGATCAGCGCGCACTTGGCCTGACGACAGCCCTCGGCGATGCCGCCCACGATCTCGGCCATCCGCTCGGGTACGACGCGACCGCACGCGATGTAGTCGAGGAGGAACAGCGGCTCGGCGCCGCAGACGACGAGGTCGTCGACGACCATCGCGACCAGGTCGATGCCGACCGTGTCGTGCTTGTCCATCGCCTGGGCGATCGCCAGCTTGGTGCCCACGCCATCGGTCGAGCTGGCCAGCAGCGGCTGCTTGTACTTCGCCACGTCGAGCGCGAAGAGCCCGGCGAATCCGCCGAGTCCGCCGACGACCTCCGGACGCGTCGCGCGGCTGACCTTCTCCTTCATCAGCTCGACGGCGCGGTCACCGGCCTCGATGTCGACGCCGGCAGCGGCGTACGAGCTGCCCGGCCCCTCGACGTTGGTCCCGCGGGGTGCGCTCATGGTCGCTGCAGCGCGTCGGCGGCGCCCACGCTCTCGACGATCGGCTCGTCGCCGCTCGGCCCGGCCGACCCGTGCTGCTGCGGGCCGCCCCCCGGCTCGGCGAGGACGCTGGCGCCGATGCCCTCGAGCACGTGCTTGCCGATCTGCTCCTCGGCCGGCAGCGGGATCGGGTAGGTCCCGTCGAAGCAGGCGCGGCACAGGTTGGGCTTGGCGATCGTCGTCGCGGCGATCAGGCCGTCGAGGCTGACGTAGTAGAGCGAGTCCGCGCCGATCGACTCGCGGATCTGCTCGACGTCGAGGCCGTTGGCGATCAGCTCGGCCCGGGTGGCGAAGTCGATGCCGTAGAAGCACGGCTCCTTCACCGGCGGCGACGAGATGCGCACGTGCACCTCTGTCGCGCCGGCCTCGCGCAGCATCCGCACCAGCGCACGCTGGGTGTTGCCGCGGACGATCGAGTCGTCGACGACGACCAGTCGCTTGCCGCGCAGGACTTCCCTGACCGGGTTGAGCTTCAGGCGGATGCCGAGCTGGCGGATGGTCTGGCTGGGCTGGATGAACGTGCGGCCGACGTAGCGGTTCTTGACCAGGCCCTCGCCGTAGGGGATCCCGCTCTCCTCGGCGTAGCCGATGGCCGCAGGTCCGCCGGACTCCGGCACCGGGATCACCAGGTCGGCCTCGACCGGCGCCTCGCGGGCGAGCTGCCGGCCGACCTCGACGCGGGTCGCGTGCACGCCGCGGCCGGCGATCTGCGTGTCCGGGCGGGCGAGGTAGACGTACTCGAAGAGGCAGCCCTTGGGGTCGGGCTGCGCCCACTGCCGGGAGCGGATGCCGTCGGCGTCGATCGCGAGCAGCTCGCCCGGCTCGACCTCGCGGATCAGCTGCGCGCCGACGATGTCGAGCGCCGCGGTCTCGCTGGCGACGACCCAGCCGCGCTCGAGCCGGCCGAGCACCAGCGGCCGCACGCCGTGCCGGTCGCGGGCGGCGTACAGCGTGTTCTCGTCCATGAACGTCAGCGAGAACGCGCCCTGCAGCATCGGCAGCACCTCGACGGCGGCCTCCTCGACGCTGCGGTCGGGGCGCTCGGCGAGCAGTCGGGTGATCAGGTCGGAGTCGGTGGTGGCGCCGGCCGGGTCGCGGCTGTCCGGGTCGACGAGGCGCGCGAGCTCGTAGGTGTTGGTGAGGTTGCCGTTGTGGCCGAGCGCGAGGCTGCCGCGGCCCTTCGAGTGCCGGAACGACGGCTGGGCGTTCTCCCAGGTGCAGCCGCCGGTCGTCGAGTAGCGGGTGTGGCCGATGGCGACGTGGCCGGGCATCGCGTTGAGGATCGACTCGTCGAAGACCTGCGCGACCAGGCCGAGCTCCTTGTAGACCGTGACGTTGGAGCCGTCGGAGGTCGCGATGCCGGCCGCCTCCTGGCCACGGTGCTGCAGCGCGTAGAGGCCGTAGTAGACGAGCTTGGCCACGTCCTCGCCGGGCGCCCACACGCCGAAGACGCCGCATGCGTCCTTGGGGGGCTGCTCGTCGGGGATGTGCTCTGGCGAGACGTCGTGCTGCTGGCCGAGGCCGTCAGGCACTCCGGGCTCCTCGTCGGAAGGCGGTGGGCGGGGAAGCCGTTACGACATCAGTGTAGCCGCGCTCCCGACGATCATCGGACCTCACCCGCGCATCCAGCACCAAGAGCCGATAGAGGCGCGCTTTCCTCGTGCTCAGCAGATGCCGACGAGGGCGCTTCTTGGTGCTGGTGGCTCCCCTACGCAGCCAGCGCGAGGCAGTCCCGGACCGCCGCGAGCACCTCCTCCGGGTGGTCGACGACGTCCTCCCAGGAGAACCGCAGAAACCGCCAGCCGGCGCGGGTGTAGGCGTTGCCGCACCGACGGTCGTCGCGGTACGACGCACGCGAGCTGTGGAACTCGAACCCGTCGGCCTCGACGATCAGCCGCCTGTCGGGCCAGGCGAAGTCGACGCGCTTCACCCGGCGGCCGCGCCGGTCGCGCACGGTGTACTGCGTGCTCGGCGGCCCGAGCCCGTTCGTCACGAGCAGGACCCGCAGCAGCGACTCGAGCACCGACCCGCACCCTTCGTCGGCCAGGTCGACCACCGCTCTGATCCGACCAGAACCGGGACCGCGGGAGCAGCGCCGAGCGGCATAGCGAAGCTCGTCGAGCGTGAACGCCTTCATCCGCAGCGCGGAGTCGACGATGACGACGGCCTCGACGAGAGGCAGCGTCCGCGCGCAGTCGAGCGCGGTGCGCAGCGGGGTGGTGATCCGCAGCCCGCGATGCCGGGTGATGTCGTCCTCGTCGAGAGAACGCCGGAGGGCGGTCGGGCCCGGCCGCGACCGCTGCCGGCCCACGGACACCTGGGGCGAGCTGGGGTCCACGAGGACGTCGAACCCCCACCACGCCGCGGCCGACGCGTGGCTCAGGACACCGCGGACCGCCCGTACGGCGGTGCGCACGGCCTCGTCCGAGCACTCCACCCCTGGAATCCGGTACAGCCCTTTGGTCAGGCGCACCGCCCGCAGGCGACGGAGGACCCGCCGGACCTGGTTGCGGCTCAAACCGGCGTCGACGAGCTCGGCATTGCTGACCTGGCCCTCGACGGCCAGCGCGCGCACGAGCTCGACGGACATGGCGTGATCGTTGCGCGGACGGCGCCCAGCCCGCTGCGGTCATCCACAGGGAGCCACCTGCACCAAGAGCTTAGGTGGACGCCCGGCACCCGTGCTCACGCTCACGCTCTCGCGGGCGCTCTTGGTGCTCGTCGCTCCCTTGTCAGGAGAGGAGGGGGAGGTAGGGGGTGAGGTCGGCGCGCTCGCCGCCGGCGCTGACCCGACCGTCGGCGACGGCGTCACTCCAGCCGAGCCGCCCGGTCGCCACCTCGATCCAGGCCACGGCGTCTCGGAACTCCACCACAGAGCCCGGCGTGCCGCGGGTGTGCCGCGGACCGCCCTCGATGCACTGCACGGCGCACCCGGCCGGGCCGGGGATCCGCACCTCGACCGAGCGGCCCGGAGCGCGCTCGACCAGCCGGTCCGCCATCAGCCGGACCACCGAGCGCAGTGCCGACGGCTCGTGGTCGATGGGTACGCCGGTCGCGGCGGTCAGGTCCAGCCCGTGCACGACGCCTTCGGTGCACCGCGTCACGAGGTACTCCGACAGCCTTATCGGGCCTCTTTCTTCAATCAGCACGACGCGGTCCGCGTCCTCGCTGCCCAGCGCCTCGACCGTCGCCGCCACCCGTGACCGAAGCGCCGCGCGCAGCTCTGCTGGTGGCTGACCGGCGGCGCGCTTCTCCGCGATCTCCGCCGTCCGCGCCTGACTCTGCGCGGACTTCGGCTGGAAGCTCAAGCCGCGCGGCGCAGTCGGCTGCGGCGACGGCTGCGCCAGCCCGTCGAGCAGCAGGTCGAGGTTGCCGGCCAGGTGCGCGACCAGGGCCGACACCCGCCAGTCGCCGAGCCGGGTCGGCGAGTCGAAGGCCGCGTCGGGTACGGCATCGACCGCACCAGCGATGCGGGAGTACTGCACGGGCACCGAGAGGCGCAGCGCGTCGTACGGCCAGACGCGAGGAGGAGCCACGCCCTCAGCCGAACAAGCGCGGGAGGGTGCCTTCCCAGGCCTCACTCAGCTCGGTGAGCGGCACCTCGAACGCCGCGTCGACGACCAGCGCGTCGCCGCCGACCGAGCCGATCACCGCCGCCGGCACGTCGTGCCTCGCGGCCAGCGACAGGACCGCGTCGGCGTCCGCGGTCGCGACGATCGCGCGGCCCGCCGACTCGCTGAAGAGCTCGACGAACGCATCGGCGCCGAGCCGCACCCGGGCACCGACGCCGCCGCGCAGGCACGACTCGACCAGCGCCTGCGCAAGCCCGCCGTCAGAGAGGTCATGCGCGGCGGTGAAGACGCCGGACACGGAGCCCCCGACGAGCACCTCGGCGAGCGCGCGCTCCGCCGCCAGGTCCACCTCCGGCGGATAGCCGCCGAGGTGCCGGTGCGCGACCCACGCCCACTCCGACCCGCCGAGCTCGTCGCGCGTCGAACCCAGCAGCACGATGGAGTCACCCGTCGCGGAGAACGCGAGAGGCGTACGACGCTCGACGTCGTCGATCAGGCCGAGCACGCCGACCACCGGCGTCGGGTTGATCGGCACGTCGACGGTCTGGTTGTAGAAGCTGACGTTGCCGCCGATGACCGGCGTGCCCATCGCGACGCAGCCCTCGGCGAGCCCGCGCACGGCCTCGGCGAACTGCCACATCGCCTCGGGGTTCTCCGGCGAGCCGAAGTTGAGGCAGTCGGTGACCGCGATCGGCCGCGCACCGGTCGCCGCGACGTTGCGGCTGGCCTCGGCCAGCGCGAGCTGCGCGCCGGTAAACGGGTCGAGCCGGGTGTAGCGGCCGTTGCCGTCGAGTGCCAGCGCCACACCCTGCGGCGCGTCGTCGGACAGCCGCAGCACCCCGGCATCCTCGGGCGCCGCGAGGACGGTGTTGCCGCGGACGTAGCGGTCGTACTGGTCGGTGACCCACCGGCGCGACGACAGGTTGGGCGACGCCGCGAGCTGCAGGAGGGTCGCGCGCAGCTCGGCCCCTGACGAGGGCCGCGCGAGCCGCTCCGCCGTCGGCGCGTCGGCCTGCAGCGCGTCGAGGTCGGCCGGCCGCTGCATGGGCCGCTCGTAGACCGGGCCGTCGTCGGCGAGTGATCCCGGCGGTACGTCGACCACGACCTCGTCGTGCCAGGTGATGACCAGCCGGCCGGTGTCGGTGACCTCGGCGATCGGCGTCGCGATCGCGCCCCACTTGCGGCAGGTCGCGAGGACCTCGTCGACGTTGTCCGGCGAGACGATGGCGAGCATCCGCTCCTGCGACTCGCTCGCCAGCACCTCGGTCGCGGTCATCGACGGCTCACGCAGCGGCACCAGGTCGAGCCGCGCGTGCATGCCCAGCCCGGCCTTCGCCGCTGTCTCCGACAGCGCGCAGGTGAGCCCGGCGCCGCCGAGGTCCTGGATGCCGACGACGAGGCCGCGGTCGAACAGCTCGAGGCAGCACTCGATGAGCACCTTCTCGGTGAACGGGTCGCCGACCTGGACCGCCGGCCGCTTCGCCGAGGAGCCCTCCTCGAACGTCGCGCTGGCCAGCACCGACACACCGCCGATGCCGTCGCGGCCGGTCTTCGCGCCGATGAGGATCGCGACGTTGCCGACGCCCTTGGCGGCGGACAGGTGCAGGCGCGACACCGGCAGCACGCCGAGGCACAGCGCGTTGACGAGCGGGTTGCCGGCGTACGTCGGGTCGAACGTGATCTCGCCGCCGATGTTGGGCAGCCCGAGGCAGTTGCCGTAGCCGCCGACGCCCGCGACGACGCCGTCGACGAGGCGACGCGTGTCCGGCGTCTCGGCATCGCCGAAGCGCAGCGAGTCCATCACCGCGACCGGACGCGCGCCCATCGCGAGGATGTCGCGCACGATGCCGCCGACGCCCGTCGCCGCGCCCTGGTAGGGCTCGACGAAGCTCGGGTGGTTGTGGCTCTCGACCTTGAACGTCACCGCGAGGCCGTTGCCGACGCCCACGACTCCGGCGTTCTCGCCGATGCCGGCGAGCACTGCGTCATGGGTGATCTCGGCATTGCCGAAGCGGCGCAGGTGCACCTTCGAGCTCTTGTAGGAGCAGTGCTCGCTCCACATGATCGAGTACATCGCCAGCTCGGCGTCGCTCGGCCGGCGGCCGAGGATGTCGATGATCCGGGCGTACTCGTCGTCCTTGAGGCCGAGCTCGGCGTACGGCTGTGCGGTCTCGCCAGTCACCCCGGTCACGCGCGCACGCTCGCGACGCCCTCGACCAGGCCGAGGAAGACCTTCAGCCCGTCGGTGCCCGGCCCGGTGAGCGACTCGATGGCGTGCTCGGGGTGCGGCATCATCCCGACGACGTTGCCCAGCTCGTTGGTGATGCCGGCGATGTCGCGCACCGACCCGTTGGGGTTGCCGTCGACGTAGCGCACGACGACGCGGCCCTCGCCCTCGAGCTCGTCGAGCGTGCGCTCGTCGGCGTAGAAGCGGCCCTCGCCGTTCTTGATGACGACGGTGATCTCCTCACCCTCGTCGTACGCCGACGTCCACGCCGTCTTGACGGTCTCGACCCGCAGCCGCTGCTCGACGCAGGTGAACCGCCGGCCGCCGTTGCGCATCAGCGCTCCGGGCAGCAGGTGCGACTCGCAGAGCACCTGGAAGCCGTTGCAGATCCCGAGGACCGGCCCGCCCTCGCGGGCGAACTCGATCACCGACTCCATGACCGGCGAGAAGCGGGCGATGGCGCCGCAGCGGAGGTGGTCGCCGTAGGAGAACCCGCCGGGCAGGACGACGGCATCGACCCCGTGCAGGGACGTGTCGGCGTGCCAGAGCGGCACCGCCTCACCCCCGGCCAGCCGCACGCCGCGGAGGGCGTCGACGTCGTCCAAGGAGCCCGGGAAGGTCACGACGCCGACGCGGGCGGCCATGCAGCGGCTCCTCGAGAGGTCACACGGGATGAGAGAGCAAGGATATCCCGGGCCACGCGTCGAATCTGACGGCGGTTGACCCTTTACGCCGAGGTGCCGCAACGGGACAATCCGGGCGAACCACCGCTCGGTTCTCCGCCCCCACGCACTGGAGAGCCCCATGATCCGCCGGACCGCTCTGGTCGCCCTGGCGATCACGGCCGCGCTCGCACCGTCTGCGACCGCCGCCTCCAAGGAAGGCAAGACCCTCGACGGTCAGCGGGTCACCGAGCACCGCTACAGCGGCTCCCTGGCCGGCCCGACCGTCCTGACCGGCCTGGTGATGAACGCCGAGTCGGAGAAGGGCACGGAGCCCGACGAGACCTGGTGCACCCCGGAGACGTGTGACCGCACCGCCATCAGGCTCAAGCTCCCCACCGGCCGGCAGTCCGGACGCCTCGTCGTCGAGCTGACCCAGACCGGCGGCACCGGCTCGATGCACCTGATCGTCAACGATAGCAACGGCGAGTCGCTGCCCGGCCAGAACGGCGGGATGAAGTACGTCGCGACGCGCCTGCGGCCCGGGGACATCGAGGTGGTCGTCTTCGACGACGCCGCGGCCGGCCAGGTCGACTTCGAGGTCGAGGTGCGGTGGCAGGCCAACCCGCCGCACCGCTCCTCCAGCGCCCCGTCCTGACGGCTCCGCTCTCGGCCTACCGGTAGCCGGCGGCGCGCAGCAGCGCGACCGCCGCGTCATGCCCGCGGCGCACGATCGCGCGCGCGTCCTCGCAGCCGCGCGAGACGGTGCGGCTGGTCCGGATGCGCAGGTCGTCGCACGCCTGGTTCTCGACCCGCCGCGCGGCGTACTCCTCCTCGGCCGTCACGTCGGTCTCCCCGGCGTGCCAGAGCTCGTGCGCCAGCAGCGGCAGCAGGAAGCCCTTGAACGAGCCGGCGAAGCGGTTGTTCAGCACGATCCGCGGCGGTGACCCGGCCAGCGTCGTCGAGTCCTCGCCGGTGCGCTCGAAGACGCCGAAGCTGATGACGGTCCGCCTGCCCGCGGCGGCGATGACGCGTCGCGCCAGCTCCGGATCGAGGGTGCCGAGCCGGTCGCAGAGCCCGGTGGTGATCGCCTCGACGAGCACCGGGCGCACGACGGCGTCGGCCGCGACCTGCAGCCCGTCGACGACCCCGCACTTCACCGGGACCAGCGCCGCTGTCGACGTCTGCACGATGCCGACGTCGTGCGACTGCGCGCCGACCCGCGGCGGCGTACGCCGCTCGAACAGGGGCTGCGTGTCGTCCTCGAGGATCTGCCGCACCGCGAAGACCGACAGGGCAGCGAACACGGCGAGGGTCACGGCGACCCCGGCCCACAGCCACCTCGGCAGCCGCGGCCAGGGACGACGGGCCACCGGCCGCGCGCCGTCGCCGACGCGCGCCGCGGAAGGAGCTGTCACCGGCGGTACGTCGGCCTCAGGCGTCGACGGTGACGGTGAAGTCCTCGATCACCGGGTTGGCGAGCAGCTTCTCCGCCATCGCGTGCACGTCGCCGAGGCGCGAGTCGTCGAGGTCGCCGTCGAGCTCGATCTCGAAGTGCTTGCCGACGCGGACGCTGCGCACGCCGGTGAAGCCGAGGCTGGGCAGTGCGTTGGCGACCGCCTGCCCCTGCGGGTCGAGGATCTCCGGCTTGAGGGTGACGGTGACGACCAGCTTCGCCACGACTAGTTGCCCCGCAGGTAGGAGTCGAACGACGAGCCGGTCAGCAGCTCGTAGGCCTCGACGTACTTCTCGCGGGTCCGCGCGACCACGTCCTCCGGCAGCTCCGGCGCCGGCGGCTGCTTGTCCCAGCCGGACTGGGTGAGCCAGTCGCGGACGTACTGCTTGTCGTACGACGGCTGCGCGCGACCGGGCGCGTACTCGTCGGCCGGCCAGAAGCGGCTGGAGTCCGGGGTCAGCACCTCGTCGCCGAGGGTCAGAACGCCGTCGGCGTGGCCGAGCTCGACCTTGGTGTCGGCCAGCAGGATCCCGGCCTTGCGGGCCAGCTCCGCGCCGCGCGAGTAGACCTCGATCGTCGTACGACGCAGCTCCTCGGCCAACTCGGCGCCGACCTTGGTGACAACCTCGTCGTAGGTCATCGGCATGTCGTGCTCGCCGACCGGCGCCTTCGTCGTCGGGGTGAAGATCGGCTCGGGCAGCTCGCTCCCGTCGACCAGACCCTCCGGCAGCGGCACTCCGCAGACCGTGCCGGTCTTCGTGTAGTCGGACAGTCCGGACCCGGTGAGGTAGCCGCGCGCCACGCACTCGACCTCGACCATCGTCAGCTTCTTGCACAGCATCGATCGGCCGTGCAGGTAGTCGCCGTGCTCGTTGAACGGCGCGGGGTACTGCGACACGTCGGCGGTGATCACGTGGTGCGGCACGACGTCGGCCAGCTGCTCGAACCACCACAGCGACAGCCCGGTCAGCACCGCGCCCTTGTCCGGGATCGGCGTCGGGAGGATGACGTCGTACGCCGAGATGCGGTCGCTGGCGACCAGCAGCAGCTGGTCATCGCCGACGGTGTAGAGGTCGCGAACCTTGCCGCTGTGCAGGGGAGTGATTCCGGGGATCACGCGAGCGCCTCCAGGCGGTCGAACACGGGACCGAGACGCTCGACGTAGCGCTCGGGACGGCAGATGTCGTTCAAGCGGTCGTCGGTGAGGACGTCCGCCTCGGGGTGCTTGCGCAGGGTCTCGCGGAACGGCACGCCACTGGACCAGGTCTCCATCGCGGCAGACTGCGTGACGGCGTAGGCGTCCTCGCGCGACAGCCCCGCCTCGACCAGCTCGAGCAGCACCGCGCTGGTGTAGATCAGCCCGTGCGTGCTGTCGAGGTTGGCGCGCATCCGCTCGACGTCGACGGTCATCCCGGTGACCAGCCGGGTCGTGAGGTGCAGCAGGTAGTCAGTGCCGATCGCGGCGTCGGGCAGCGCGACCCGCTCGACGGAGGAGTGCGAGATGTCGCGCTCGTGCCACAGCGGGATGCCCTCGAGCACCGGCACCACCTGCGCGCGCACGATCCGCGCGAGACCGCAGATGCGCTCGCAGAGGATCGGGTTGCGCTTGTGCGGCATCGCGCTGGAGCCCTTCTGGCCCTTGCCGAACGGCTCCTCGAGCTCGCGCACCTCGGTGCGCTGTCCGTGCCGCACCTCGAGCGCGATCGCGTCGCACACCGTCGCGACGATCGCCAGCGCCGAGACCCACTCGCTGACGCCGTCGCGGATCACGACCTGCGTCGCCGCGTCGGCCGGGGTGAGCCCGAGCTCGCGTGCGACGTGCTGCTCGATCGCCGGGTCGATGTTGGAGTAGGTGCCGACCGCGCCGGAGATCTTCGCGACCGCGACCGCTTCGCGCGCGCGGCGCACCCGGTCGCGCGAGCGAGCCATCGCGAAGGCGAGGTTGGCGACGGTGTGCCCGAAGACGTCGGGCTCGGCGTGCACACCGTGGGTGCGGCCGACCTTCACCGTGCCGCGGTGCCGTAGGCCGAGGTCACGCAGCGCGGCGACCAGCGCGTCGAGCTTGGCCAGCAGGATGTCGCTGGCCTCGGTGAGCTGCACGGCCAGCGCGGTGTCGAGCAGGTCGCTGCTGGTCATGCCGAAGTGGACGTACGCCGCCGCCTCGCGCGGGTCGGTGTTGTCGGCCCACGCGGTGAGGAACGCGATGACGTCGTGCTGGGTGACCTGCTCGATCTCGTCGACGGCCTCAGGCGTCGGCGGCAGCGCCCGGCGTACCGGCTCGACGCAGTCCTGCGGCACCGCTCCGGCAGCGGCGTGCGCCTCGAGGACGAGCGTCTCGACCTGGCACCAGAGCTCGTACTTGTGCGCCTCGGACCAGACCCGCCCCATGTCGGGCAGGGTGTAGCGGCTGATCATCGGTAGACGCAGCTCATCGGGCGCCGGCAGCCTGCTCGAAGTCGTCCTTGAACTTCCAGAGCTTGGCGCGCAGGTCCGGGTCGGCGACGGCGAGGATCTGCACCGCGAGCACCGCGGCGTTCTTCGCGTTGTCGAGCCCGACGCACGCGACCGGGACGCCCGGCGGCATCTGGCTGATCGCGAGCAGCGCGTCGAGCCCGTCGAGCGCACCCCCCTTGATCGGGACGCCGATGACGGGCAGCGTCGTGTGCGCGGCGACGACACCCGGCAGCGCGGCGCTCATGCCGGCGCCGGTGATGACGACCTCGATGCCACGCGGCTCGAGCTCGCTCATCCAGTCCAGCAGGCGACGCGGTGCGCGGTGGGCGGAGATGGAGATCTCGTCGTAGGGCACGCCGAAGCGCTCGAGCATCGCGCCGGCCTGTCCCATCACGTCAGCGTCACTGGGCGATCCGTAGATGATCGCGACCTTCGGGTCGTCGGCCACGGGGCTCCTCTGGGCTCTCGTCCGGGCGGGATGACTCCGATCTTGCCAAAGCCGCGCCCGCTCGCCTAATGCGCCGTCAGGGCAGCTCGACCTCGCCGGACGCCGCCTTCGCCGCGATGTCGGTGCGCCACTGCGCGCCGGGGAACGAGATCCGGGAGAGCGCGTCGTACGCCAGGCTCCGCGCCGCGGCCAGGTCACGGCCGGTCGCGGTCACCGAGAGGACGCGCCCGCCGTCGGTGAGCACCCGGCCGAGGCCGAGCCGGGTGCCGGCGTGCAGGACCTGCACACCGGGGATCGACTCGGCCGCGATCAGCCCGTCGATCGACTGCCCGGTCTGCGGCGTGCCGGGGTAGCCGCCGGCGGCCATGACGACGGTGACTGCCGCGTCGGGCGACCACTCGAGCGTCGTCCCGGCGAGCGCGCCGGTGGCCGCCTTGTAGAGCAGCCCCGCGAGTGGGGTGCGCAGCCGGCTCAGCACCACCTGGGTCTCCGGGTCGCCGAAGCGAGCGTTGAACTCGATCACCCGAGGGCCCTCCTTGGTGAGGGCGAGGCCGGCGTAGAGAAGCCCGACGAACGGCGTGCCGCGGCGGGCCAGCTCGTCCACCGTCGGCTGCAGGACATCGCGAAGGACCTCCGCGACGAAGCCGGACGGCGCCCACGGCAGCGGCGAGTACGCACCCATCCCGCCGGTGTTGGGCCCGGTGTCGAAGTCGCCGATGCGCTTGAAGTCCTGCGCCGGCTCGAGCGGGAGCACGGTCTTTCCGTCGGTGATCGCGAAGAGGCTGATCTCGGGACCCGCGAGGTGCTCCTCGATCACGACGCGGCCGCGCTCCTTGGCCAGGCACTCGCGCGCGTGCGCCTCCGCCGCGCGCCGGTCGTCGGTGACGACGACGCCCTTGCCGCCGGCCAGCCCGTCGTCCTTGACGACGTACGGCGGGCCGACCTTGTCCAGCGCGACAGCGACGTCGTCCGGCGTGGCGCAGACCCAGTGCCCCGCGGTCGGCACGCGCGCGGAGACCATGACGTCCTTGGCGAAGGCCTTGGACCCCTCGATCTGCGCCGCAGCGAGTGACGGTCCGAAGACGGCGCGTCCGTTGCGTCGCATGGCGTCGGCAGCGCCGGCCACAAGCGGTCCCTCGGGGCCGACGACGACCAGGTCGGCGTCGACCGCCTCGGCGAGGGCTGCGATCGCCAGCGGGTCGGTGATGTCGACTGTGCGCGGCTCGGCGACGCGGACCGTGCCGGCGTTGCCGGGCGCGCAGACGAGCGTGCGCACCTGGGGATCGCGCGCCAGCGCAAGGCACAGCGCGTGCTCACGCGCGCCGCTGCCGATGACCAAGACCCTCACGGGCGGCGACTCTACCGAGGCTGCTCAGCAGACGACCCGGCCACCCGCCGTGCGGATGACCGGGTCGTGGTCTGCCATCAGCTCGGTGCTACTCCATGCACTCGCCGGGGTGCAGGCCGACCTTGTCGAGCTGGCGCTGCACGGCGGGGCAGAGGTTGCAGTTGATCGGCGCGTCGTCGATGACCTCGATGGTGCACTCGTAGGCCTGGGCCGGAGCCGCCGTCGTGGCGATGAGGCCGATCGGCGTGGCCGCGATCAGCAGAGCAGCGAACGTCTTGCGCATTCGGCGTACCGCCTGTCGTGTGGTGGGGGTGGGGTGAACGGCGCGCCTACTGGAGGCACTGCACCTCGTCGTTGCCGGTGATCTTGCGGGTGATCCCGTTGATGACGCGGGACGACTCCTCGCACCGGTTGCAGTCGATGGTGATGTCGTCGGAGATCTGGTGCTCGCACTCGTAGGCCAGCGCGGGCGCCGACGTCGTGGCGATCACGCCGAACGGGATCGCGGCCATCGTCAGCACGGCCAGGGTCTTGCGCATCTGCACCTCATGGGCTCGGGCGGGCCCGACCGCCCGCGTCCGCGGCACTATGCCCGTTTGGTCCGTTTCCCGGCAAGCACCGGGCGCGATCAGACCAGGTCGTGCAGCTGGATCGTCTCGGCCCGGCCCGGCCCGACTCCGATGGCGGAGATCCGCGCGCCGGACATCTCCTCGAGCGCCTTGACGTAGGCCTGCGCGTTCTTCGGCAGGTCCTCGAAGCTCTTCGCGGCCGAGATGTCCTCGTCCCAGCCGGCCAGCTCCTCGTAGACAGGCACGGCGTGGTGGAACTCGGTCTGCGTCATCGGCACCTCGTCGTGCACGACGCCGCCCACCCGGTAGCCCACGCAGACCGGGATCCGCTCGATGCCGGACAGCACGTCGAGCTTGGTGAGGAAGAAGTCGGTCAGGCCGTTGATGCGGGCGGCGTACCGCGCGATGACCGCGTCGAACCAGCCGCAGCGACGCGGCCGGCCGGTGGTCGTGCCGTACTCGCCGCCGACCGAGCGCAGCCGCTCGCCCCACTCGTCGGAGAGCTCGGTCGGGAACGGGCCCGCGCCGACCCGCGTGGTGTAGGCCTTGAGCACGCCGATGACGCCGGTGATCTGCGTCGGCGCGACACCGGAGCCGGCGCACGCTCCGCCGGCCGTCGGGTTGCTCGACGTGACGAACGGATAGGTGCCGTGGTCGACGTCGAGCATCGTGGCCTGACCGCCCTCGAGCAGCACCGTCTTGCCCTCGGCCAGCGCGTGGTGCAGCAGCAGCGGGGTGTCCGCGACCATGGGCCGCAGCCGCTCCGCGTGCGAGAGCAGCTCCTCGACCACCGCGTCGACCGACATCGCCTTGCGGTTGTAGACCTTGCTCAGCAGCTGGTTCTTGGGCTTGAGCGCGCTGTCGACCTTCTGCCGCAGGATCTTCTCGTCGAAGAGGTCCTGCACGCGCACGCCGACGCGCGACATCTTGTCGGCGTACGCCGGTCCGATGCCGCGTCCCGTGGTGCCGAGCTTCGCCGCGCCGAGGAAGCGCTCGACCACCTTGTCGATGGCGGTGTGGTACGGCGTGATGACGTGCGCGTTGGCGCTGATGACCAGGCGCGACGTGTCGATCCCGCGCTGCTCGAGCAGGTCGATCTCGCCGAAGAGCACGCCGAGGTCGACGACCACGCCGTTGCCGATCACCGGCACGATCGTCGGCGTGAGGATGCCGGTGGGCAGCAGGTGCAGGGCGTACTTCTCGGACCCGATGACGACCGTGTGCCCGGCGTTGTTGCCGCCGTTGTAGCGGACGACGTAGTCGAGGCGGTCGCCGAGCAGGTCGGTCGCCTTGCCCTTGCCCTCGTCGCCCCACTGGGCGCCGACGAGTACGACGGCGGGCATGTGCACTCCTCACGCAGAACGAAAGGCCCCCGGAGCCTCCTGGTCGTGTGACCAGGGCAAGCGCCGTGGGGCCTCTTGCGGAGGGAGTCTACCGGAGCGCGGCCTCGGCGGACACCTCTGCGCCAGCCGCCACACCTTCAGCGCAGCGTGGCCACGAGGGCGTCGGCCAGGTTGGGCACGAGGTCGCGGCCGACCAGGATCTCGTCCTCGCCGCCCTCGGCGGCGCGCATCCGCAGGCAGCACGCCCGCGCGCCGCCGCGCAGCACGGCCACCGTGAGCCGGATCTCGCGCTTGCCGGGATGCGCGGCCACCCACTCCGCCTCGTCCACGCCCTCCGGCGCCATCTCGGCGATCTCGGCCGGCAGCATGACGACCTCGTTGACCAGTGCGCAGCCGAGCACCTCGTCCGGCCACGCCAGCTCGGCCAGCACCTGGTCGAGCTCGCCCTCCGGGAGCGGCTCCTGCTCGACCGGCGTGAACGGCCCGGTCGGCGTCGCGCCCAGCGTGGGCGCGAGCTGCGGCTCCCGCTCCATCAGCTCCGCGGTGTCCGCCAGCGCATAGAGCCGCGGCGGCTGGTCCCAGCCGGTCGACGCGACGTGCTGCTCGATCTCGACCGCGACGCTGGTCAGCGTCATCTCGTCAGACATGAGTGCCGCTCATGCCTCGGTGCGCAGCGGCATCGGCAGCTCGGCGAACGCCGTGGCGTCGCACTCGCGCAGCAGGTCGGCGCACCGCTTCGCCTCGTCCGCCTCCTCGATGTCGCCGGCCGCGCGGCCGAGCGCGTTGAGAGCGCGCAGGAATCCCTGGTTGCCCTCGTGCGACCACGGCACCGGGCCGTATCCCTTCCAGCCGTTGCGGCGCAGCGCGTCCAGCCCGCGGTGATAGCCGGTGCGGGCGTAGGCGTAGGACTCGACCACCCGGCCTTCGGCGTACGCGCGATCGGCCAGCAGCGCCCACGCCGCGCTGTGCGTCGGGAAGCGCGCGGCAACCGCCGCCGGGTCGTCCCCGCCGCCGAGCGCGGTGTCCGCGTCGGACATCGGCGGCAGCAGGGTCGGCGGCGGACCGCCGAGCAGGTCGTGGTGAGTCGTCATGCGGGCATTGTGCCCACAGACGTGTTCAGCCCACCTTCCAGGCAGTGCCTCGGCGGTAGTGGCGATTCGGGGGGCAATGACCTGGAATCAGGTCATTCGGCGAGCCGGGCGAGTCCGTCGAGCACCAGGTCCCAGCCGGTGTCGTAGTCGCCGCGTGTCTCGGCCGCGCGAACGCCCAGCCGCTCCCAGTGCGAGTGCTCGAGCCGGACGCTGGTCGATCCGCCGACGTCGTCGAAGGTGACCGCGACCTCGGTGCTCGGGGCGTCCGGTGTGCAGCCGGGATGCCAGGTGAACACGACGCGGTACGGCGGCGTCCACTCGAGGATCTCGCCCCACGCCGTCGCGGTGCCGTCGGCGAGGGTCTCGACGAAGCCGTCCGCGCTGAGCTCGACCCGCGACGACGCGCCGCCGACGGAGTGCGTCGCCATCGGCCACCACTGCCCGACCTGGTCGGTGAACAGCTTGAACGCGCGTGCTGGGTCGCCGGGGACGACGACGGTCTTGACGATCGACGGGATGACGCTGGTGGTGGTCACTGCTCCTCCTCGGCATGGCGGGCGAACGCGTCGAGGACGTCCGTCCAGAAGCTGTCCAGGTAGTCCCGCAGCTGCTCGAGCCCGCGGGTGTCGATCGAGTAGAGGCTGCGGGTGCCGGACGTCACGTGCGTCACGAGACCGGACCGCTCGAGCACGGCCAGGTGCTTGGAGACCGCGGGACGCGACACCGGCAGGTCGGCGGCGATCTCGCCGACGGCGAGCGCGCCGTGGCGGAGCCGCTCGACGATCCGACGTCGGGTCGGGTCGCCGAGGGCGGTGAGGACGGCATCGGCTCTCATGGCATTGGTAACTGTAGAGTTACCAATGCCACCCGGTCAAGAGAGCGCGTCGAAGCGGCGCAGGCGGTGCGCCTCGTCGAACAGCGCCCGGCCGGCCAGCCGACCGGCGACGAGCGCCGCGATGGTGCCGGCGCCGAGGAACATGTACATCACGACGATCTGGTAGCGGATCGCGTCGACCGGCGATACGCCCGCGATGATCAGGCCGGTCATCGCGCCGGGCAGCGTGATGAGGCCGACCACCTTCGTCTGGTCGATCGACGGCGCGATGGCCCCGCGCAGCGCGAGCCGCAGGTGAGGGGCGAACGCCTCGCCGGACGGGAGCCCGAGCGCGAGCCGTGCCTCGACCGTCGCCCGCGACGACGTCACCTCGTCGCGCACCCGGGCGAGGGTGAGCGTCGCGCCGGTCATCGCCGCGGACACGACCATCCCGCCGATCGGCACGACGACACGCGGCGCCGCCTCGATGACGTGCGCGCCGACGAGCAGTCCGACCGTCGTCGCGGCGGCGACGCCGATGGCGACCGTCGCCACCCGCGTCGAGCCGGGCAGCTCGCGCGCGCGGCCGCCGGCGGTCCGGCCGGCGAGGAGCACCATCGCGGCGACCCAGCCGAGGGAGCCCGGCACGCCGGTGTGCGCGAAGAGGAACCGCAGCGCGTAGCCCACCGCGACCAGCTGCACGGCGGCGCGGACCACGGCGACGACCAGGTCCTGCGCGAGGCCGAGCCGCTGGCGAAGAGCGACGTACGCCGTCACCGCCACGAGCAGCAGGGTCAGCGCGACGCCCCACACCGGCGGCACCGGGACCGTCGTGCGCGTGACGGTGTCGGCCAGCGCGCTCACGACACACCGCGCAGGAAGTCGCGGGCCACCGGGTCGGTGGCGTCGTCGAGCACCTGCTCGACCGGACCGTGCTCGAGAACCCGCCCGCCGTGCACGACGACGAGGTCGTCGGCGAGGCGACGCGCCTGCCGCAGGTCGTGCGTGACCATGACGACCGTCATCGCGTCCTCGGCCAGCGTCCGCACGGTCCGCTCGACGACGGACACCGCGAACGGGTCCAGCGCCGACGTCGGCTCGTCGAGCAGCAGCACCTCCGGGCCGACCGCGAGAGTGCGGGCGAGGCACATGCGCTGCGCCTCGCCGCCGGAGAGGTCGCGGGCGCGGCGCGGCAGGAACGTCGCGTCGAGCCCGGCGCGGGCCAGCAGCGCTGCGGCGTCGGCCTCGGCGAGGTCGGGCCGGCCGACCCGCAGGTTGTCCAGGACGGTGCCGTCGAACGGCGTCGGCAGCTGGCCGAGCAGCCCGACCCGGCGACGCAGCTCGAGCACGTCGTACGACGTCACCGGCCGGCCGTGGAACGACACGACGCCCTCGTGCGCCTCCTCCAGCCGGTTGAGCAGCCGCAGCACCGTCGTCTTGCCGCTCCCCGACGGGCCGACCAGGGCGGTGACCCGGCTCGCCGCGATCTCGACGGAGACCCCGACGAGCGGGTGCACGTGGTCGTCACCGGACCGGCGGATCGTCCACACGTCGTCGAGCGCGAAGACGGCAGGCACGCGCTGCAGCGTATGCCGCCGCGCACTACCGTCGGTCGCATGCCGGACCGCTCGACTGCGCACGTTCGACGGCAGCTCGTCCGGCGGCTGCTCGGGCTCACGTCGCATCCCGGCGGCGCGGCGACGACGCGCAGCGCGATGGCCGCAGCGTCCGTCCGGCCGGGCGACCGCGTGCTCGACGTCGGGTGCGGTCACGGCGCGAGCGCGCTGCTGCTCGCCGGCGAGCGCGGCGCGCGGGTCGTCGGCGTGGAGGTCGACCGCCGCGCTTCGACGGTCGCGAAGCGCGCCGGCGTGACGGTGCTCCGTGGCGACGCACTCGAGCTGCCGGTGCCCGACGAGTCGTACGACGTGGTGCTCTGCGAGCTCACGCTCTCGCAGGTCGCGGCGCCGGCCCGTGCGGTCGCCGAGATGGCTCGCGCGCTGCGTCCGGGCGGGCGGCTGGTGCTGTGCGACGTCATCGCCGAGCTCGACCTCGCCCGCCGGCACCCGCGGGTCGACGCCGCGGTGCGTCGGCTGCTCACGCCGCTGCCGCCGGTCGGCTACGCCGACCTGATGGCGAGGGCCCGCCTTGCAGTGGCGCACGAGGAGTCGCGACCCGACGACCTCCTCGCGCTGGTCGCCGACGTCGAGCGGCGGCTCCGGGCGATGGCCGTCGTACCGCAGGCTCGGTCGGCGCGAGCGACTGCGCGGGAGTGCCGTACGGCGATCGCCGAGGGCAGCCTCGGCTACGTGGTGCTGGTCGCCCGCAAGCCGCTCGGCGGATGAGTACGGTCGCCGGAGGAGGTCACATGGAGAGCCCGATCGCCAACGTCGACATGGCCGCCGCGTGGGACGGCGACGAGGGCGACGACTGGTCGCGCGACTGGGAGCGCTTCGACCGGTCGGCGCGCCACTACCACCGGCTGCTGCTGGAAGCCGCCGCCATCGCGCCCGGCGACCGCGTGCTCGACATCGGCTGTGGCAACGGGCAGACGACCCGCGACGCGGCGCGCGCTGCGTCGAGCGGTTCGGCTCTCGGCGTGGACCTGTCGTCGAAGATGCTCGACCGCGCACGCGAGCTCGCGGAGCGCGAGGGCGTCACCAACGCCACGTTCACGCAGGCCGACGCGCAGACCTACGCCTTCGAGCCGGATGCGCACGACGTGGTCATCAGCCGCAACGGCGCGATGTTCTTCGCCGACCCGGTCGCCGCGTTCACGAACATCGGCGCGGGGACGTCGACGGGCGGACGACTCGCGCTGGTCGCGTGGCGGCGCATCGAGGACAACGAGTGGCTGCAGTGCGTGCGCACCGCGCTCGCTGCCGGACGCGACCTGCCGAGCCCGCCGGCCGGCCTGCCCGGACCGTTCGGCCTCGCCGATGTCGACCGCACCACCTCGGTCCTTACGGCGGCCGGCTTCGACGGCGTTGACCTCACGGCGGTCGACGAGCCGCTGTGGTTCGGCGACGACGCCGATGACGCGTTCTCGTTCATCAGCCGCACCGGGATCGTGCGCGGGCTGACGGCGGAGCTGGCCGCGTCGCAGCGAGCCGAGGTGCTGGACGCACTGCATGACGCGGTCGCCGAGCACGCCGGCGACGGCGGCGTGGAGTTCGGGTCGGCGGCCTGGCTGATCACCGCCCGGAAGCGGTAGCGGCTACGCGGTCGAGAGGGCGGAGACCGCTCTGCCGGCGGCGGCGCGCAGGGCGCCGAGCAGCTGCTCCTGGACCTCCGACGGCGCGCCGTACTCCTCGACGAGAACCCGACGCACCTCGGCATAGCCGGCAACCAGGTCGGTGATGATCTCGGCGAGCATGGGGACCCGCGGGTCGGGGATCGTCGATGCGGTCATGCTCGGCCTCCGGGCACAGGGGGGCAGTCCCAGTCCCTATCGGCTCGGCGTGAGCGCACTGTTGAGGATCAACGGGCAAAACAGTCCACTAGGGCTATCAGCGCTGGCAGGCGGACGTTCCCGGCTGCGCCACGCGGCCCAGCGAATCGGACATGGCGGCTCAGGTCGGGTCGAACGTCACGAGCAGCCGCTCGATCTCGGCGCCACGCCAGGTGATCGCCATCCGCCCCGCCGCCCGCTCCGGGGCGGCCGACCAGGCGTACCGGACGACGGTCGGGTTGCCGTCGTCCACCGTCTCCAGCAGGCGGATCTCGTCGTCCGGAGGTGCCTCGGCGTACGCCGTCGTGATGGCGTCGCGACCGCGGAACGGCCCGGCCGGCACGCCGTCGAAGACCAGCTCGGCGTCGTCGGTGAAGTGCGCGGTGACCGGCGCGAAGTCGCCCTCGCGGACGGCCGTGTTGAAGCGCTCGACGTGCGCCTGCACGGCCGCGACGTTGGCGCTCAACGCTGCGCCGCCCGCCCGCCGCGCCAGACGACCTCGGCGCCGTCGGGTCTGGTGACGACGGGCATGAGGGCCTCTTCCGGGGTGCGTGATCGCGGCTGTGCGCATATAACACGGGAGAGCGCTGAAACGCGTCATTGACAGGATTCGAACATACGTTCGACACTGCTCGACATGGCGCTCGTCGAGACTTCCCTGCCCGACGCGAGCCACCTCGCAGCGCCCCGCGGCGGCCGCCGGGAGCCCCTGCCGGTCGTCCCCGCGCTCGCTCCCCTGCTGCCGTCCGGGGCGCTGCGGCCTGGCACCGTCGTGTCCGTCACCGGCTCGACGTCACTGGCGCTGGCGCTGCTCGCGGAGGCGTCAGCAGCCGGGTCGTGGTGCGCCGCGGTCGGCGTACCAGGGCTCGGCCTGCTCGCCGCGGCGGAGCAGGGGATCGCGCTGGACCGGCTGGTGCTGGTGGCGCAGCCGGGTGACGCGTGGGCGACGGTGGTCGCGACGCTGGTCGAGGCGCTCGACATCGTGCTGGTCCGGCCGGCGCAGCGGCGCAAGGACTCCGACGTACGCCGGCTCGCCGCGCGGGTGCGCGAGCGCGAGGCGGTCGTCGTCGCGCTGGGCGAGTGGCCGGGGGCCGACGTCTGCCTCGCCGTGACCCGCTGCCGGTGGGAGGGGCTCGGCCGCGGCCACGGGCACCTGCGCGCGCGGCGCGTCGAGGTGCAGGCGACCGGGCGTGGGGCGGCTGCTCGACCGCGCACGTCGGTGCTCTGGCTGCCGGCGGTGAGCGGGCGGGCCGAGCCGGTTGCCGCCGTCGCGCCGGTGGCCGCCCCCTCGCTGGTCGAGCAGAGCGCCTGACATGGCGGTCCGCACCCTCGTCGTGTCCTGTCCCGACTGGCCGCTGACCGCGGCCGGCATCGGGCCGTCGACGGCAGCGGTGGTCGTGGTCGGGCAGCGGGTCGCAGCCGCGTCGGCGGCGGCCCGCGCAGCCGGGATCACGGTGGGCATGCGGCGCCGGCTGGCGCAGGGCCGCTGCCCCGACCTGCTGCTGGTCGACGACGATCCGGACCGCGACGCGGCGGCGTACGAGCCGGTGGTCGCCGCGCTGGAGCAGATCGCGCCGGGCATCGAGGTGGTGCGGCCGGGGCTCTGCGCGCTGGCCTCGCGCGGGCCGTCGCGCTACTCCGGCGGCGACGAGCCCCTTGCCGCCCAGGCGGTCGCGGCGGTCGGACGCGGGTGCCGGGTCGGCATCGCCGACGGGCCGTTCGCCGCCGAGCTCGCCGCGACCCGCTCGTCGCCGGACGACAGACGGTGGGTGATCGTGCCGGCCGGGCGCTCGCGGCGGTTCCTCGCGTCGTACGCCGTCGACGTCCTGCGCCGGCCCGCGCTGGCCGACCTGCTGCACCGACTCGGGATCCACACGGTCGGCGACTTCGCGGCGCTGCCGACCGCCAGTGTGGTGTCGAGGTTCGGGCCCGACGCCGCGCTGGCGCACCGGCTCGCGCGCGGCCTCGACGAGCGGCCGGTCACCGCGCGGGTGCCACCGCCGGAGCTGACCGCGCAGCTCGAGCTCGACCCGCCGGCGGCCGCGGTGGAGCAGGTGCTGTTCGCAGCGAAGGGGCTGGCCGACCGGTTCAGCGAGGGACTCGCGCGGCACGGGCTGACCTGTCAGCGGATCAGCATCGAGGCGGAGACCGAGCACGGCGAGCGGCTGTCCCGGCTGTGGCGGCACGACAGCGCGCTGACCGCGCCGGCGATCGTCGACCGGGTGCGCTGGCAGCTCGACGGCTGGCTCTCCGGCACCGCGCGCTCCCCCGACGGCCCGCCCACCGGCGGCCTCGCGCTGATCCGGCTGGTGCCCGACCAGGTCAGCGCCGACGTCGGGCGGCAGCTCGGGCTGTGGGGTCCGGAGGAGGCGCTCGATCGGGTCGACCGGGCGCTGGCCCGGGTGCAGGGCGTGCTCGGACCGGACGCCGTGACGACCGCCGTACCGAGCGGTGGTCGTGATCCCGGCGAGTGCGTGGCCGTGGTCCGGTGGGGCGACCCGCGGCGTGCGCCTCGACCCGCGGACCGTCCGTGGCCGGGCCGGCTGCCGACCCCCGCGCCGGCGACCGTGCTGGCCGAACCGCAGCCGGTGCGCGTCGTGTCCGCCGCCGGTGACGACATCGAGGTGAGTGACCGGTGCGAGGTCTCCGCACCCCCGGCGCGGGTCGCGGTCGGCGCCCGGGGCTGGCAGGACGTGACCGGGTGGGCCGGGCCGTGGCCGGCGGGCGAGCGCTGGTGGGACCGGCACACCGCCGACTCGCGCCGTCGCTTCCAGCTCACCACCGGCGACGGTGTCGCCCTGCTGGTCACCGAGCGCGCCGGCGCCTGGTCCGTCGACGCGGTCTACGACTGATGGCCGCCCCTCGCGCATCCCGCCGAACCGTGTCCGGATCTGTGACAGCTCCGCGCTCAGCCCACTCCACAGTTCGGGACCGGTGACGGGCTGATGGCGTACAACAACCCGCCGATCCCGTGGTCGGAGCTGGAGCGGCGTCTCTCGGGACGACAGCTGAGCAGTCCGCAGGTGCCCGACGGAGGCGACGGCCCGGCCTGGTCGCGCAAGCGCCCGCCGTACGTCGCACCCGTCCTCCCGCCGGAGCCGACACGCACCACGCCGTACGCCGAGCTGCACTGCCACTCCTACTTCAGCTTCCTCGACGGCGCGTCGTCGCCCGAGGATCTCGTCGAGGAAGCGCAGCGACTCGGCCTCACCGCCCTGGCGATCACCGACCACGACGGCTTCTACGGCGTCGTCCGCTTCGCCGAGGCGGCGAGAGCCGTGGGCATGCGCACGGTCTACGGCGCCGAGCTGTCGATCGGGCTGCGCGTGCCGCGCGCCGGCGTACCCGATCCCGAAGGACACCACCTCGTCGTCATCGCGCGCGGGCTCGAGGGCTACGCCCGGCTGTCTCGCACCCTCAGCAAGGCGCTGATGGCCGGCGGCGAGAAGAACAAGCCGGTCTACGACATGAGCGCGCTCGCCGAGACCAGCGGCGGTCACTGGCTCGTCCTGACGGGTTGTCGTAAAGGATCCGTGGCGCAGGCGGTCGCGGCCGGCGACCGGCATGCCGCGGCGCGCGAGCTGGCCGATCTGGTGCAGGCGTTCGGCCGCGACAACGTCGCCGTCGAGCTCTGGGACCACGGCGACCCGGCCGACTCGGTGCGCAACGACGCGCTCGCGTCGCTCGCCGCCAACGCAGGTGTGCCGACGGTCGCGACCAACAACGTGCACTACGCGACACCGGCGAAGCAGCAGCTCGCGAGTGCCCTCGCCGCGGTGCGCGCGCGGTGCAGCCTCGACGAGCTGGAGGGCTGGCTGCCGGTCAACGGCGGAGCCCACCTGCGCAGCGGCACAGAGATGGCGCGGCGCTTCGCCCGCTACCCGGGTGCGGTCGCCCGCGCCGCGGAGCTCGGCGCAGCGTGCGCCTTCGACCTCGCGCTGGTCGCGCCGAAGCTGCCGCCGTACCCCGTGCCCGAGGGGCACACCGAGATGACCTACCTGCGTGAGATCACCGAGGCAGGCGCGCTGCGCCGCTACGGCCCGCGGCACGCGCCGCGGGTGAAGCGGGCCTACGAGCAGATCGACCACGAGCTCAGGCTGATCGAGCAGCTCGGCTTCCCTGGCTACTTCCTCATCGTGTGGGACATCGTCGAGTTCTGCCGGCGCAGCGACATCCTCTGCCAGGGCCGCGGCTCGGCCGCCAACTCCGCGGTCTGCTACGCGATCGGCATCACCAACGTCGACGCGGTCGGCTACGGCCTGCTCTTCGAGCGCTTCCTCTCCCCGGAGCGCGACGGCCCGCCGGACATCGACGTCGACATCGAGAGCGACACCCGCGAGCAGGCGATCCAGTACGTGTACGAGCGCTACGGCCGGCAGCACGCGGCGCAGGTCGCCAACGTCATCACCTACCGCCCGCGCGGTGCGGTGCGCGACATGGCCCGCGCCCTCGGCTACCCGACCGGGCAGCAGGACGCCTGGGCCAAGCAGATCGACCGATGGGGGCGTACGCCGGGAAGCGGCCCCGAGCTCGACGTACCGCCTGATGTGGTGGAGCTGGCCGAGGAGGTGCTGTCCTTGCCGCGGCACCTGGGCATCCACTCCGGCGGCATGGTGATCTGCGACCGGCCGGTGGTCGACGTCTGCCCGGTGGAGTGGGCGCGGATGGCCAACCGCTCGGTGCTGCAGTGGGACAAGGACGACTGCGCCGCGATCGGGCTGGTGAAGTTCGACCTGCTCGGGCTCGGCATGCTCTCGGCGCTGCACTACGCGATGGACCTGATCCGCGATCACCACGGGGCGGACATCGACCTCGCGACGCTGCCGCAGGAGGACGTGGTCTACGACATGCTCTGCCGCGCCGACTCGATCGGGGTCTTCCAGGTGGAGAGCCGCGCGCAGATGGCGACGCTGCCGCGCCTGAAGCCGCGCACGTTCTACGACCTGGTCGTCGAGGTCGCGCTGATCCGCCCCGGTCCGATCCAGGGCGGCTCGGTGCACCCCTACATCCGCCGGCGCAACGGGCTCGAGCCGATCACCTACCTGCACCCGCTGCTGGAGAACTCCCTCGCCAAGACCCTCGGCGTACCGCTGTTCCAGGAGCAGCTGATGCAGATGGCGATCGACGTCGCCGGCTTCACGGCGGGTGAGGCGGACCAGCTGCGCTCGGCGATGGGGTCGAAGCGCTCTGCGGAGAAGATGGCGCGCATCGGCGAGCGGCTCTACGCCGGGATGGCCGAGCGCGGCATCACCGGAGAGGTGGCGGACGAGATCTACGCCAAGCTCGCGGCGTTCGCCAACTTCGGCTTCCCGGAGAGCCACTCGGTCAGCTTCGCCTACCTCGTCTACGCCAGCTCGTGGATCAAGCTGCACTACCCCGCTGCCTTCTGTGCCGCCTTGCTCAACGCGCAGCCGATGGGCTTCTACTCGCCGCAGACCCTGGTCGCCGACGCCCGTCGCCACGGCGTGACGGTCCTCGGCCCCGACCTCAACGCGAGTGCGGCAACCGCGACGTTGGAACCCCTCCAGCCAGTGAAAGGAATGCGACCGGGTCGCACCCCCCGCACGGAAAAGCAAGTTTCGCGACCCGGTCGCATTCCTTACGGGGAGGACGCTCCCACCGGAGTCAACGCGGGGGTGCTGACGTCGATCCCTCAACCCGCGGTGCGGCTGGGGATCTCGTCGGTGCGGCTGATCGGTGCGGACCTGGCCGAGCAGATCGCGGCCGGCCGGCCGTACGCCGGCATGGAGGACCTCGCGTCACGCGTCACGCTGACCGCGCCCCAGCTCGAGGCGCTCGCCACCGCCGGCGTCTTCGCGTCCGTCGGCCTGGAGCGCCGCTCCGCCCTCTGGTCAGCCGGCGCCGTCGCCGGCACGCGGCCGGGTCACCTCGCGGGAACGGTGACCGGTGAGGAGGCGCCCGACCTGCCGCGGATGAGCGAGCTCGACACCGCGACCGCCGACGTCTGGGCGCTCGGGATGTCGCCCGACTCGTCGGCGACGGAGTTCGTCCGGGCCGAGCTCGACGCGATGGGCGTCGTCACCGCCGCAGGGTTGGCCGGCGTACCGCACGGCACGCGCGTCCACGTCGCCGGCGTCGTCACGCACCGGCAGCGACCGGCGACCGCGAGCGGTACGACGTTCCTCAACCTCGAGGACGAGACCGGGCTGGTCAACGTCATCTGCTCGGTCGGCGTCTGGACCCGCTTCATCCGGATCGCCCGCGACGCCCCGGCGCTGGTCATCCGCGGTCGCCTGGAGAAGGTCGAGGGCGTGACCAATATCGTCGCCGAGCACTTCCGCGAGATGCCGCTGCCATTCCAGAGCAGGTCCAGGGACTTCAGATGAGAGGGTGGCCATCACCGACTCGACTGAAGAGGGATCCGTGACGCTCGCGCTGGGACCGGAGATCGGCTTTGACTCTGCGTCGGCACTCGCGATCTACCTGATCGTCTGGACCATCGTCTTCATCGAGTCGGGCCTGCTGATCGGCTTCTTCCTCCCCGGCGACACATTGCTCTTCGCGGCCGGCGTCGCCTGCGCCGGCGGCCGCGCCGACATCGCGGTGCTCTGCCTCGGCGTCGTGCTCGCGGCGATCGTCGGCGACTCGACCGGCTACGCCATCGGCCGGCGGATGGGTCGACCGCTCCTGGAGCGGCGCGACGGCCGAGTCCTCAACCAGGCGAACCTCAAGCGCGCGACCGCGTTCTACGACCGGTTCGGCAGCCCGACCATCGTCATCGCGCGCATCGTGCCGATGGTGCGCACGTTCGCGCCGTTGATCGCCGGCTGCACCGAGATGCCCTACAAGAAGTTCCTCACCTGGAACGTCCTCGGCGGGCTCGCCTGGGGCGTCGGCGTGCCGACCGCCGGCTACGTCGTGGGCGAGACGGTGCCCGGCCTGGAGAAGTACGCCCTCGCCGCGGCCGGCGTGATGGTGGTGCTGTCGATCATCCCCGCGGTGATCCACTACGTCCGCGCCGGCCAGCACGGTGAGCCGGGTGTCATCGAGGAGCAGGCCGAGCTGATCGAGGAAGCCCTCGACGACTGAGCGTCAGTCGAGGACGCGGATCAGGCCTTCCTGTACGACGGAGACCAGCAGGCGGCCATCAGCGCTGAAGATGTGCCCGCGAGCGAGCCCGCGCGCGCCCGAGGCGGTGGCGCTCTCCTGGTCGTAGAGGAGCCACTCGTCGGCGCGGAACGGCCGGTGGAACCACATTGCGTGGTCGAGGCTCGCCCCGCGGATCTGATTGCGCCCCCACGCCTTGCCGTGCGCGAGCAGCACCGAGTCGAGCAGCGTGAAGTCAGAGGCGAACGTCACCGCGCAGACGTGCACCAGCGGGTCGTCGGGCAGCACGCCGTCCGCCCGCAGCCACACCTGCTGCCGCGGCTCGCGAGTCGCGCCGTCGGCGAGCACCGCTCGGGGTGGCTCGTCGACGTACCTGATGTCGATCGGGCGGAGCAGCTCGAGCCGGCGGCCGAGCTCCTCCTTCCACGGCGCCATCCGCTCGGCGAACGTCGGCAGCGTCTCCGGGTCGGGCGCGTCGGGCATCGGCACCTGGTGCTCGAGCCCCGGCTCGGCGACGTGGAACGACGCGGACAGGTGGAAGATCGCCTCGCCGTGCTGGATCGCGACCACGCGGCGCGTGGTGAACGAGCGCCCGTCACGGATCCGGTCGACCTCGAAGACGATCGGCACCGTCGGGTCGCCGGGGCGCAGGAAGTAGGCGTGCAGCGAGTGCACCGGCCGGTCCGCCGGCACGGTGCGGCCGGCCGCGACCAGCGCCTGCCCCGCGACCTGCCCGCCGAAGACCCGCGGCAGCCCGGTCTCCGCGGTGCGCCCGCGGAAGATGTTGACCTCGATCTGCTCCAGGTCGAGCAGCTCGACGAGCGGAGCGACGTGCCCGGCCGTCACACCGAGGGTGCGGGGGGAGTCGGCGCCGCCGGGCCGGTGCCGAAGTCGACGCGGACCGGCGCGCGCGCAGCTTCGTCGTTCTCCTCGAAGTAGTCCGCCTTCTCGAAGTGCCACATGCTCGCGACGATCGACGAGGGGAACGTGTCGATGCGCGTGTTGTAGCCGCGCACGTTGGCGTTGTAGAACCGCCGACCCGCAGCGATCCGGTCTTCTGTCTCGCCGAGCTGCGACTGCAGCATCGCGAACTGCGAGTCGGCCTTGAGGTCGGGGTACGCCTCCGCGACCGCGAGCAGCCCGCGCAGCGACGCGGTCAGCGCTGTCTCGTCCGCGGCCTGCTCGGCGATCGAGCCGCTCGGCGCGGTCGCCTTCGCGCGCGCGTTGACGACCGCCTCGAGGGCACCACGCTCGTGGGCGGCGTACCCCTTCACCGTCTCGACCAGGTTCGGGATCAGGTCGTAGCGACGTCGCAGCTCGACGTCGATCTGCTTCCAGCTCTCCTCGATGAGGTTGCGCTGCCGCGCGAATCGGTTGTACGACGCGATCACGGCGACGACGAGCACGGCGACGACGCCGAGCACGATCAGCAGACCGGACATGTGAGAGCCCCCCAGCGGCCCGACGGTGGTGGGGCGATCCTAGCGACGGCCCGCCCAGACGAAGCTCGGTAC
Source organism: uncultured Actinomycetota bacterium (assembly GCA_963765815.1). Taxonomy (GTDB): domain Bacteria; phylum Actinomycetota; class Actinomycetes; order BP-191; family BP-191; genus DATLNF01. Next base: position 639,636 of record CAVXXT010000007.1, read on the forward strand.
GCCGTCGACGAACGCGGCGAGCGCCTCGACCTGCCGGCACAGTGTGTCGACCGTGTGCTGGCCGCGGTCCACCGCGATCAGGTCCGAGCCGCACACGCGCAAGGAGCCGGTGAACCCGGAGCGCAGCAGCGCGTCCATGGTCCTCGGCGGCAGCACGTCGGACGCGAGCTTCGGGTCGGCGCAGCTGACGCGGAACCGCCGGTTGAACGCCTCGCTCTCGAGCTCGATGTCATCTGGGCTGACCGCCGACCGCACCCGACCGGCGAGTCCCTCCTGGGCGACTTCCAGGGCCGGCAGCGCCGTGGGCATGGCCACCGATGCGACGCGGAACCGCTGCGTCACCGTCTCCTCGCTGCCGTCGGATCCGGGCGAGCTCTCCGTGTAGGAGTAGTCGAACGCCACGAAGGCTCGCGCGCCGACCGTGCCGGTCACCACCTGAGCAGCGTGCCGGTCGTCGCCCACCCCGAACGGTCGGCACTGCCACCGCTGCTCCAGCCCGAACGGGTCGATGCCGTGGTAGTCCCATCCGCGCTGCGTCGCATAGGCGAACAACCCCAGCCGGCGGTCCTTGTCCCTGCGATAGCTGCGCACGGCGGTCGTGCCGACGACAACCAGCAGCGCGATGCCGACGGCCGGGACGATCCGGGCCATGACGATGAAGCCGGTGTCGCTCACGGGCCGGCCGCAGGATCGACGCCGTGGTCCTTCCAGACGAACGACGGGATCGAGTCGACCACCGTCGTGAGCGTCGAGATGCGCGCGAGGATCTCCAGTGGTGACTGCTTGCCGTCGTCCCACGCCAGCACGTCCGTGCCGGTGACGCGCCAGCTCGGGCAGCCGCTGCGCAGCAGCGCCTCCATCGTCCGCGGCGTGAGCACATCAGAGGCGAACTTGGCGTCGCCCCGCACCCGGAAGGCCCGGTTGAAGTCCTCGCTCTCCAGCTCGATGTCGTCCATGCCCAGCACGCTGCCGAAGCGCGTCAGCACGTTCTCCGGCCCGACCTCCAGCGACGGGAGGTACGTCGGCAGCCCGAGCACGCAGACGCCGTAGCTGTAGGTCCGGGTCGACGAGGTCTTCCCGTTGCTGGTCGTGACCTTGTAGCGGTAGTCGAATGCGACCATCGGGTGGCCGTTGACCGTCCCGCTCAGGACGTTGGACGCGCGACGGGAGTGGCCGATGCCGAACGGCGCGTCCGACCAGCGGTCGTCGAGACCGAGGCGGTTCTCCGGCGAGAACGTCCAGCCTTTCGCCGCGGCGAAGGACGCGAGAGCCGCGCGCCGCTTCTGCTCCTGCTGGTAGGCCCACCACCCGATCGCGATCGCCGCCGCGATCGCGACGACGACCAGCAGCGCGCTCACCCAGGCAGGTTGAGCTCGTCGACGCCGTACGCGAAGACGTACGGAAGGCCCTCGGCGGCGACCTTCTCGTCGGCGCCGGTCGCGCGGTCGACGATCACCGCGACGCCGACGACGTCTGCCCCCGCCTCGCGCAGCGCCGCGACCGCTGCGAGCGGAGATGCGCCGGTGGTGCTGGTGTCCTCGACCGCGAGAACCCGCCGACCCGTCACGTCGGGTCCCTCGATCCGCCGCTGCAGGCCGTGCGCCTTCGCCTCCTTGCGGACGACGAACGCGTCGAGGTGGCGACCCCGCGCCGCGGCCGCGTGCAGCATCGCCGCGGCCACCGGGTCGGCGCCCATCGTGAGCCCGCCGACAGCGTCGTAGTCGAGATCGGCGGTCGCGTCGAGCAGCACGCGTCCCACCAGCGGCGCCGCCTCGCCGGACAGCGTGATTCGGCGCAAGTCGACGTAGTAGTCGGCCTCGCGCCCGCTGCTGAGCGTCACGCGACCGTGGATCACGGCATCCCGGCGGATCAGGTCGAGCAGGGCGGCGCGGTCGTCGGTCACGGAGCGGCCTTTCGTCGTCACGGAGCGGCGCGGGGAAGCCTACGGCCTCGTCACGATGTCCTCGCCGGGCGGTGAGGTCAGGGCCCGGCGCGGTTTCCTCGCCGCACGGATCGGACATCGACCGAGCAGGACATTCCCAGCCCAGGAGAGCAGTCGTGGACATCCCCGAGCAGCGCGTTCACACCACGCTGCCGGCTGCCCGCGTCTCCGCCGCGCACGCGCGACGCTTCGTGAGCGACACGCTGCGGTCGTGGTCGGTCCCGGCCGACTCGCTCGACACCGCCTGCCTGCTGACGACCGAGCTGGTGACCAACGCGGTGCTGCACGCGGGCACGGACGTCGCCCTCGATGTCGAGAGCTGGGACCACCTGCTCCGGATCGAGGTCACCGATGCCTCGGCGGCCATGCCCAAGCCCCGCAGCGACGACCCGCACCTCGGCACGACCGGCCGCGGGCTGGCGCTGGTGAAGCGCTTGTCCAGCACCTGGGGCGTCACCCCCCGGGAGCCGGGGAAGTGCGTGTGGTTCGAGCTGTCGACCGCTGGCGACTGACTCGGCGCCGATCGGCTAGGCCGCGCTGGCCCGGGTGCGTCGCCGGTGCGCCACGGTGGCTCCTGCCGCGCCCATGGCGACCAGCACCAGGACGGCGTACGGCGCCTCGGGGACGACCGGCGACGGGTCGTACGGCGTCGCGTCGGTCGCCTGGACCTGCCAGCCCTGGCCCGTGGTCGCGGGGGTGCCGCGGTAGGAGAACGCGAAGTAGGGCGCACCGAGGCACGGGTTGGTGACCACGCCGTCCGGGCGGAGGAAGTTGTTCTTCATCACCCGTCCGCACGGCGTGCGCCGGGCCGCCTCGTGCGGGTCGTTGCCGACGCTCGGCGGGATGTTCTCCTTCGGCGGCCGCGCGGTGCCCTGCGGGTTGCCCGCGCTGTAGTCACCGGTGTCGAAGTAGACGATCGCGCTGCCGGTGTAGGGGTAGGCGCTGATCCGCGGCACGCCCCAGACCGGCGTGACGTCCTCGGACCGACCGACCTCAAGCGGCCGTGGGTCGACGGCAGCGCCGGCGCTGCGCGCGGCAGTATCGGCAGTGATGTTGCCGACCTGGTGGTCGCCGAACGAGACCTGGTACATCACGCGATGCGGCGGCGTGTTGGGCAGCGGGTGGTCGGTGAGCTGGTTGACGTAGCCGTTGGGGTCCGAGCGGTCCCAGAGGATCTGGATGAGCGAGAGCAGCAGCGGGCGCTGGAACTCGCTCTTGTACGTCGTGTACAGCGGGATCGAGTAGAGCGCGAAGTCCTTGCTGCGGCGCAGCAGCGTCGAGTAGTTGATGCCCGGGACGCCGAGGACGCCGGAGTCGATGTCCGGGGCGACGGCGAGCAACGTGCCGCCGTAGATGCCGCCCTGACTGTTGCCGTCGTAGTAGGCGCGCGTGGTGTCGATGAACGACGTCATCGCGCCACCGGGCCCCTTCGGCACCTGGAAGGCCGCGTTGGTCGACAGGCCGGTCGGGTGGATCATCAGCCGGGCGAGGTAGAGGAAGTTCAGGACGCCCTGCTGCACGTGGTCGGTGAGCGCGGGGAAGCGGTCCATGTCGACGAGCGCCTGCGCCGCAGTCGCGATGTCGACCGTCGCCATGCCCTCCCAGTCGGTGGCGCAGTACATGAAGCCGTGCTCGGAGACCATGTCGCTGACCTGGCCCTGGCCGACCTCGCCCTGCCCGCCGAAGAGGCCGTGGCCGTAGAGCGACGGCCGCAGCTTCTCGAACGGCGACGTCGCGTTGACGGTCCGCTGCGGGATCTTGCAGGTGAACTTCGGCTTCGACACGTTGCCGGGGATCTGCAGCGGCGTGGTCTGGTCGAGGTCAGCGGGAGAGAACGCGAATGACCCGCCGGGCAGGCAGTTCGGCGTCGTGACGTAACACGGCACCGTGAACGTGCCGGTGACGGTGCGCCCGACCTTCGGGTCTGCGGAGTTCTCGACGGTGTCGACGGTGAATGCCGGAGCGCTGCCCTGCACGACGCGGTCGGCCATCGTGGTGTCGCCGAGCTGGCGGAACGCGTCGTTGCGGATGGCGAGCATCCGACCGGCGATGTTGCGGGCGCTCGCGATGCTGAAGTCCCACGCCTGGTAGAGCTCGTCGCGGGCGAAGCCGGCTTCTCCCAGCACCGGGAAGACGTCGGCCTCGAAGTGCGCCTGACGGCCCTTCACCCCGAGCACCGCGCCGGTGGCGTCACGGAGCGCGACGAATCCGGGGGGCGCGGGCAGCGTCCGGTCGAACTGGTCGCGGATGTGCCGCATGCCCACGACGTACCGGTGGCCGTTGATGAAGTTCTTGGCCGGTCGGATGATGAAGTTGACGTTGACCGTGTTCTGCGGCCGGGACTTGCCCTGCTTGGGGTTGGGCAGCCCGGTCTCCGCACTGAGCGTCTCCGTGACGGCGAGCGGGCGGAGCGGGTTGACGTCGATCTCGGTCCAGATCGGGTGCCGCTTGCCGGTCTGCACGTCGATGACGACGACCGGGGCGTCGGGCGCGAGGTAGCGCTGCATGTCGGTGATCGGCACGGAGCCGGTCTTGAGCAGGGCCGCGGGATTGTCGAGGCCGGGCACCCGGATGACGATCATCTGGCCGGGCGAGAAGCCGTCGCTGACGTTGTACGGCGCGGGGGTGATCGGCTTGCCGGCGGTGTCCCTCGGCATGCCGGCGATCGGCAGGTTGAGCCGCCGGTTGGCGCCGGTGCCGGTGGTGAACAGGTCGTTGGGGAACGGCGTCATGCAGGATCCGCCGTCGGATCCCTGGAGGAACGCGTCGTCGGCGGTGTGGTCGCAGCCGTCGGGGTTCTTCGGGTCCGGGAACTTCGTCGGGATCGGGCTGTCGGCGGGCCGCGGGTTGGCGTCCTTAGCGGTCGGCGGGGTGGCCGACGTGTACGACGACTCGACCGCGCCGATCCGGCTGTCGCCGGTCGGGACAGCGACCGGGCTGCCTCCGCCGGAGATCGTGAGCAGGGCACCGACGACGACCACGCCGAGGACGGCGCGCGAGGGTCGAACGATCACGAAAGGGCTCCGGGGGGCTGCGCGAACACGGTGGGCGCGACCGGACATCCTTCGCCGGGGCGACCGTGATTCCTTCCGCATCGGACGTTCCGGACGCGAACCTGCCGTCTTACCCGCGTTCGGCCGATTCACGCCTGATCCGACCGGCCGTACGGCGTACCGCTGAACGCGGAAGCAGCCGGGTGACCACCGCCACGGCCTGGTAGATCCGCCCCGGGACGCTCAGCGCGCGGCCCGCCGCGAAGTCCCGCAGCGCCTCGCTGACGACGGCGTCGACGTCCATCCACATCCTGGCCGGGGTGCCGGTCTTGTCGATGCCGGCGCGGGCGTGGAACTCGGTGTGCGTGAAGCCCGGGCATAGCGCCATGACCCGCACCCCGCTGCCACGCAGCTGCTCGTGCAGCGACTCGCTGAACGCGGTGACGAACGCCTTGGAGGCGCCGTACGTCGCGTTGGGCAGTCCCGGCACCAGGCCCGCGACCGACGACACGTTGATGACGCCGCCGCCGCGCCGCTCCTTCATCGGCCCGAGCGCGGCGTGCGTGAGGCGGACGACGGCGAGGACGTTGAGCCGGACCTCGGCGTCCTCCGCGTCGACGGCGATGTCCACGAAGTCGCCGTGGTTGCCGAACCCGGCGTTGTTGACGAGCAGGTCGACGCCCGTGCGCAGCCGCGCCTCGACGGTCGCCCGCTGGACGTCGTCTACCAGGTCGGCGGCGATCACCTCCGCGGCGCAGCCGTGCGCGGCCGCGAGCTCCTCGGCCAGCGCGTCGAGCCGCGCACGGTCGCGCGCGACCAGGACGAGGTCGTGGCCGCGCGCGCCCAGCTGGCGGGCGAACTCCGCGCCGATCCCGCTGGACGCTCCGGTGATGAGGGCAACTGGTCGGCTCATGCCGCCCATCCTGTCCGACGTCTTGCTACGCCGAGCGCACCTCGAGGCCGTCGGGGCCGGCGTCCACGACGACGTCCTCACCCTCGTGGACCTCACCGGACAGCAGCGCGGTCGCGAGGCGGTCGCCGATCGCGGTCGCCACCAGACGACGCAGCGGCCGCGCGCCGTAGACCGGGTCGAAGCCGGTGCGGGCGAGCCACCCCCGCGCCGCGTCGGTGACGGTGAGCGTGATCCGTCGGTCGACCAGCCGGTCGGCGAGCCGACGCACCTGGATGCCGACGATCTGCGCGAGGTCCTCCGGCGTGAGCGCGTCGAACACCACGACCTCGTCGAGCCGGTTGAGGAACTCCGGCTTGAAGGCCTGGCGCACGACCGCGAGCGCCGACTCCCGCTGGTTGTCCGGCGACAGGGACTGGTCGACGAGGTACGCCGAGCCGAGGTTCGACGTCAGGACGACGATCGTGTTGCGGAAGTCGACGGTGCGGCCCTGGCCGTCGGTGAGCCGGCCGTCGTCGAGAACCTGCAGCAGCACGTCGAAGACGTCGGGGTGCGCCTTCTCGACCTCGTCGAGCAGCACCACGCTGTACGGGCGGCGACGCACCGCCTCCGTCAGCTGGCCGCCCTGGCCATAGCCGACGTAGCCGGGCGGCGCACCGACCAGCCGCGCGACGCTGTGCTTCTCCGCGTACTCGCTCATGTCGATGCGCACGACGGCGCGCTCGTCGTCGAACAGGAAGTCGGCGAGCGCCTTGGCCAGCTCGGTCTTGCCGACGCCGGTCGGGCCGAGGAACAGGAACGACCCGGTCGGCCGGTCGGGGTCGGCGACGCCGGCCCGGGCGCGGCGCACCGCGGAGCTCACCGCGTGGACCGCAGCGAGCTGCCCGACGACGCGCGATCCGAGGTCGTCCTCCATCCGCAGCAGCTTCGCCGTCTCCGACTCGAGCAGGCGCCCGGCCGGGATGCCGGTCCACGCGCCGACGACCTCGGCGACGTCGTCCGGCCCGACCTCCTCCTTCACCATCGCGGTGCCCTGCTCGTGCGACGCGTCTTCCGCCTCAGCCTGCGCGCGGGCCAGCTCGAGCTCGAGCTGCGGCAGCCGGCCGTAGAGGAGCTCGGACGCGCTGGTCAGATCGCCGTCGCGCTGGGCGCGCTCGGCCTGCCGGCGCACCTCGTCGATCTCCTGCTTGATCTCGCCGACGCGGTTGAGCCCGCTCTTCTCCTTCTCCCACCGCGCGGTGAGCGCGGAGAGCTGCTCCTGCTGCTCGGCTATGTCGCGCCGGATCCGCTCCAGCCGGTCGGCCGACGCGGCGTCGGTCTCCTTCGCCAGCGCGAGCTCCTCCATCCGCAGCCGGTCGACCGAGCGGCGCAGCTCGTCGATCTCGACCGGCGAGGAGTCGATCTCCATCCGTAGCCGCGACGCCGCCTCGTCGACCAGGTCGATCGCCTTGTCCGGCAGGAAGCGGGCCGTGACGTAGCGGTCGGACAGCGTCGCGGCGGCGACGAGAGCGGCGTCGGAGATGGCGACCTTGTGGTGCGCCTCGTACGCCTCCTTCAGGCCGCGCAGGATCGCGATGGTGTCCTCGACGCTCGGCTCGCCGACCAGCACCGGCTGGAAGCGACGCTCGAGCGCGGGGTCCTTCTCGATGTGCCGGCGGTACTCGTCCAGCGTGGTGGCGCCGACCATCCGCAGCTCACCGCGGGCGAGCAGCGGCTTGAGCATGTTGCCGGCGTCCATCGCGCCCTCCGCCGCGCCGGCGCCGACGACCGTGTGCAGCTCGTCGATGAACGTGATGATCTGCCCGGCGCTGTCCTGGATCTCCTTCAGGACCGCCTTGAGCCGCTCCTCGAACTCGCCGCGGTACTTCGCGCCGGCGACCATTGCCGCCAGGTCCAGCGCGAGCAGTCGCTTCCCGCGCAGTGACTCCGGTACGTCGCCGGCGACGATGCGCAGCGCGAGTCCCTCGACGATCGCCGTCTTGCCGACGCCAGGCTCGCCGATGAGCACCGGGTTGTTCTTGGTGCGCCTCGCCAGCACCTGGACCACGCGGCGGATCTCGGTGTCGCGGCCGATGACCGGGTCGAGCTTGCCGCCGCGCGCCGCCTCCGTGAGGTCGCGCGCGTACTTCTCGAGCGCCTGGTACGTCGACTCCGGGTCCTGGCTGGTGACCCGCTGGCTGCCGCGCACCGCGACCAGCGCCTTGAGGATCGCGTCCTCGCTTGCACCGGCGTCGCGCAGCAGCGACGACACGTCGCCGCCCTCGGCGGCGAGACCGAGCAGCAGGTGCTCGGTCGACACGTAGTCGTCGTTGAGGCGGTGCGCGTGCGACTCACCGGAGTCGAGCACCTTCGCGAGCCCGCGCGAGATCGACGGCGCGGCGGTCGTCGAGCCCTGGGCGCGCGGCAGCCGGGAGAGCACTTCCGCGGCTCGGGACCGCACGACGCCCGGCTCGGCGCCGGCCGCCTCGAGGACGGGCGCGCTGATGCCGTCGGGCTGCTCGAGCAGCGCGACCAGCAGGTGCACGGGCTCGACGTGCGGATGCCCGTCGGCGGTCGCGCGGCGCACCGCGGTCGACAGCGCCTCGGCGCTCTTCGTGGTCAGTCGATCCGCGTTCACGGGGTACTCCGGGTGGTTCGGGTGGTTCGGGTCAGCGTCGGCGCCACACGACGACGCCGGGCTTGGGCACGGGAACGAGCTCCCGCTTGTACGACGCGTGCACCGCGGCCTCGCGCCGCGACGTCTCGAGCAGCTGTTCCTCGAGCCGCTCCTGCATCTCGACGAGACGCGACTGCAGGGCGAGCACCTGGTTCTGCAGCTCGATCACGCGCTTGATGCCGGCCAGGTTGACGCCGTCATCCTGTGAGAGGCGCTGCACTTCTCGCAGCAGCGCGACGTCACGCTCGCTGTAGCGGCGACCGCGCCCCTGCGCCCGGCCAGGGGTGACCAGGCCGAGCCGGTCGTAGCCGCGCAGCGTCTGCGGGTGCATGCCGGCCAGCTCGGCCGCGACCGAGATCACGTAGACCGGGCGGTCGTCGTACACCTCACTCATCGGTCGTCACCGTCGCGGGGCGCAGGTGCGCGCGCAGGTCGTCGCCCGGCTGCTCCTTGGCGAGCGCCTCGAGCGCCTTGCGCGCAGCGGCGGACACCTTCTGCGGTACGGCGACCTCGACGGTCACCAGCAGATCCCCAGCGCCGCCCTGCTTGCGCGGGACACCGCGACCACGGACCCGCAGGATTCGCCCGGACGAGGTGCCCGGCGCGAGCCGCACCGTGACGGGGGCGTCGAGTGTCGGCACGGTGATCTCGGCGCCGAGCGCGGCCTCCGCGATCGTCACCGGCAGGGCCATCGTGAGGTGGCTGCCGGAACGGCCGAAGATCTGGTGCGGCCGTACGTGCGTCACGACGAAGAGGTCGCCGGCGGGCGCGTCACGCTCCCCGGGCGAGCCCTTGCCGGCCAGCCGGATGCGCTGACCGTCCGCGACACCCGGCGGGATCCGCACGGTGAGCGTCCGCTCCTGCGTCGTGACGCCACGACCTCCGCAGTCGGCACACGGTTCGTCGACGACCGACCCGGAGCCCCGGCAGTCGCGGCACGGCTCGGAGAAGGCGAAGCCGCCCTGAGCAGAGCTGACCGACCCGCTGCCGCCGCAGGTGCCGCAACGCCGGGGGGAGGTGCCGGGCCGGGCACCGGAGCCGTGACACGTCCGGCAGGCGTGCGGGCTGGCGAGCCGCAACGGCACCGTCACGCCGTGGACCGCGTCGACGAAGTCCAGCGTCACCTCGGTCTCGACGTCGGCGCCCCGGCGAGGAGCGCGACGACGCTGGCCGCCGAACATCCCACCCAGCACGTCGCCGAGCCCGCCGTCAGCCCCGCCGAAGAGGTCATCGAGGTTGACGGACGGCCCGCCGCCGAAGCCGCCGTTGGAGCGGAAGCCACCCCCGCCTGGGCGGAAGCCGCCGCTGCCGAAGAGCGACCGGGCCTCGTCGTACTCCGCTCGGCGCTTGTCGTCGGAGAGCACGTCGTAGGCCTCGGAGACGGTCTTGAACCGCTCCTCGGCCGCGGCGTCGCCGCCGTTCTTGTCCGGGTGCAGGGTGCGGGCCAGCGTGCGGTAGGCCTTCTTGATCTCCGCGGGCGACGCGTCCTTCGCCACGCCGAGAGCGGCGTAGTAGTCCTTCTCGACGAAGTCGCGCACACCCATCGTCGGCGCCTACTCGACCTGCGGGTCGGGGGACGCCACCGGGGAGTCGTCGGCCGGGTCGGCGACCGCGACCATCGCCGGCCGCAGCAGCCGGCCGAGGAAGCTGTAGCCGGGCCGCATCACGTCGACGCAGGTCGACGTCGAGACGTCGGCCGAGTGCGCGTGCATCACGGCCTCGTGCCGGGTCGGGTCGAACTCCTCGCCGGCCGCGCCGAACCGCTCGAGACCGAGCCGGCTGAGCACCAGGTCGAGGCTGTCGGCAACCGTCTTGAAGCCGCCCTCGACCTCGCCGTGGGCGCGGGCGCGCTCGATGTCGTCGAGCACCGGAAGCAGCTCGGCGACCACCCGCGCCGCGGCCTGCTCGATCACCGCGAGGCGATCGCGCTCGACCCGCTTGCGGTAGTTGTCGAACTCCGCCTTCAGCCGCTGCAGGTCACCGAGCAGCTCCTCCGAGGTGGAATCCGCAGCCTTCGGCGCGGACTCCGCCTCGGGGAGAACAGCCTCAGGGCGCACTTCACCGGAGTCGGGGTCGATGCGGCGCTTGTCCCTGACGGTCACTCGTGGCTCCTCCTCGTGGAGGACGTCGGACTCCGACATCAGCCCTGCTCCGCCGTGGGCTCGTCGACGATCTCGGCGTCGACGACGTTGCTGTCGTCGTCCGTCGGGTCGGCACCGCCGTCAGGACCGGCCGCAGCCGGGCCCGCCGCGTCGTACATCGCCTGGCCGAGCTTCTGGCTGGCCGCGCCGAGCGTCTCGAACGCCGAGCGGATCGCCGCGGTGTCCTCGCCCTCGAGTGCGGTCTTGGCGGTGGTCAGCGCGGCGTCGACCTCGGCACGATCGCCGACCTTCTCGGCGTTCTCGGAGAGGAACTTCTCGGTCTGGTGCACGAGGCTCTCGAGGTTGTTGCGCGCCTCGACCTCCTCGCGACGTCGCTTGTCCTCGTCCGCGAACTGCTCGGCCTCGCGCATCATCCGCTCGATGTCGTCCTTCGGCAGCGCGCTGCCGCCGGTGATGGTCATCGCCTGCGACTTGCCGGTGCCCAGGTCCTTGGCCGACACGTGCACGATGCCGTTGGCGTCGATGTCGAACGTGACCTCGATCTGCGGCACGCCGCGCGGGGCGGGCGGGAGACCGGTCAGCTCGAACATGCCGAGCTTCTTGTTGTACGCCGCCATCTCGCGCTCGCCCTGGTAGACCTCGATGTTGACGGAGGGCTGGCTGTCCGCCGCGGTGGTGAAGATCTCGGAGCGCTTGGTCGGGATCGTGGTGTTGCGCTCGATCAGCTTGGTCATGATGCCGCCCTTGGTCTCGATGCCCAGGGACAGCGGGGTGACGTCGAGCAGCAGCACGTCCTTGACCTCGCCGCGCAGCACACCGGCCTGCAGGGAGGCGCCGACCGCGACGACCTCGTCGGGGTTGACGCCCTTGTTCGGCTCCTTGCCCCCGGTCAGCTCGCGCACGAGGTCGGTGACGGCGGGCATGCGGGTCGAGCCGCCGACGAGCACGACGTGGTCGATGTCGTCGACCGAGATGCCGGCGTCCTTGATGGCCTGCTGGAACGGGCCCTTGCACCGCTCGAGGAGGTCGGCGGTCATCTTCTGGAACTCGGCCCGGGTGAGCTTGGCCTCGAGGTGCAGCGGGCCCTCGGCCGACGCGGTGATGTAGGGCAGGTTGATCGTGGTCTCGGCCGAGCCGGACAACTCGATCTTCGCCTTCTCCGCCGACTCGCGCAGGCGCTGCAGCGCCATCTTGTCCTTGCTCAGGTCAACGCCGTGGTTGTTGGAGAAGTCCTTGACCAGCCAGTCGACGACCCGCTGGTCCCAGTCGTCACCGCCGAGGTGGGTGTCGCCGGAGGTCGACTTGACCTCGACCACGCCCTCGCCGATCTCGAGCAGGCTGACGTCGAAGGTGCCGCCGCCGAGGTCGAAGACGAGGATCGTCTGGTCCGCGCTGCCCTTGTCCAGCCCGTAGGCCAGCGCGGCAGCGGTCGGCTCGTTGACGATGCGCAGGACGTTGAGCCCGGCGATGGTGCCGGCCTCGGTCGTCGCCTGGCGCTCGGCGTCGCCGAAGTACGCCGGCACGGTGATGACCGCGTCGGTGACCGGCTCGCCGAGGAAGGCCTCCGCGTCGCGCTTGAGCTTCTGCAGGACGAAGGCGGAGATCTGCTGCGGCGTGAAGTCCTTGCCGTCGACGTCGATCTTCCAGTCGGTGCCCATGTGCCGCTTCACCGAGCGGATGGTGCGGTCGACGTTGGTGACCGCCTGCCGCTTGGCCACCTCGCCGACGAGCACCTCGCCGTTCTTCGCGAACGCGACGACCGACGGGGTCGTCCGCGATCCCTCGGCGTTGGCGATCACCGAGGGCTCGCCGCCCTCGAGCACCGCGACGACGGAGTTGGTCGTGCCGAGGTCGATGCCGACTGCTCGTGCCATCTGGTCCACCTTCATCTTCTGTCGTGGGTCGGTCCTGCGGCCGCGATCCTCCGGCGTACCGCCAGAGGTTGTCAACCGCTCTTGAGCCTGTACAACTCAATCTTGCTCAGTGTATTCCAGTCAGCCGCACGCGCCCTCACGACGGGTGACCAGATGCTCACGGTGGATGACTAAAACCGCCGATTGGGGGCATGATGTCGGCAGACGGCCTAATCCAGACGGGGCGGCCACGATCGAGGCGGGTGGGGCTCGGTGACCGGAGCGGTGCTCCTGCCGACGCTGCTCGCGCTCGCCCTGTCCACCGTGGTCGCCGCCGCGATCCTCGGCGGACTCCCCGGGTCCCGCCGCGAACGCACCCCTCAGAGCGTCGCCGCCCTCACCGCGCTGCTCGTCACCGTGGTCAGCGTGGCCGCGATCACCGCGACCTCCGCGGACGTGCACGACGACCTGGTCGGGCCGCTTCCCGCCGCACCCAGCTCCGCCGGACCGACTCAGCCGGGCGACCGCGTTGTGCCCACCGCCGTGCCCGCCGCACCCCGCAGCGAGACCCGCGGCGCGGGGCCCGCCCGCCCGCTGCGGGTCCGGCCGGTCCGCCGCACCACGACGGTCCTCTCGGCGGCGCCCGTCCTCCGCCGACCCGTTGCGCCGGTCGCTCCCGCCCGGCCGGCCGCCCCCACGCCGCCGCGCACGACGACCAAGACCTCCGTGGCCGCGCCGGTCAACGCCGCTCGCGCGCCCGACGGCCCGGCGCACCCGGTCACCACCAGCGACGTCGTCGCGCTGCCGCGGGCGCAGTCGTCCTCGCCGACCGCGCCGTCCGACAGGCCGGCGACGAACGATCCGACGACGACCACCGCGCCGAGCGGTCAGGACGAGCCGACCTCGCGCGACCAGCCGGACCCCCGCACGTCAGACCGGGACGGGAGCGACTACTCCGGCGTCTGCACCGAGCCGACCAGCCGCACGGTGTCCCCCGCGGAGACCCCCCACCGCGGGAAGTAGCCGGCCGGCGCCTCGACCGCGAACGTGTACGGCCCGGCCGGCGGGTACGTCGGGCAGCTCTGACCCGGGCACGGCGTCATCTCGGCAGTGGACACGACCGTGTCGCCGTCGACGTACGCGATCGAGAGCGGGACGAGGGTGCCCAGCATGTAGAACCCGCCCGCGCTGCGGTCCGGGAAGAGGAAGACCATCCCGGCGTCCGCGGCCAGGCTGGTGCGCTGCATCAGCCCGCGTTGACGCTGGTCCGGCCTGCGGGCCACCTCGGCGTGGAGGGTCGGCGCGCCCTCGATCACCACGTCGACGGGCGGGTCGAAGCCACCGGCGGGTGGTGGCGGCAGCACCAGGGTCGTCGACGGCACCGGCAGCGCGGTCGACGGCGAGGCTGTGGCCGTGCCCTCCTCACCCCGCGTCACCGGGGGGTCATCGGTGCAGGCGCCGAGGCCGGCGGCGACAGCGACGAGCAGGGCCGCGATCGCGGCTCGGGATCTCACCGGCACACCGTACGGCGGGACGCGCGGAGCGGCGGTTCGCCCGGGTGCTGGGCGGGTCGTAGGCTTCCGCCCCATGCAGACCTTCGCGATCGTCGTGTCGCTGGGCGCCACCGTCGTCGCCCTCGCGCTCGTGGCGCGCGCCGCGCTGTTCCTGGTGAACGTCATCGGCCTGGGCCAGCCCGAGGCGCCGAGCGTGCGCATGGACCACCCGGGCCGCCGGCTGCGCACCATGCTGACCGAGACGCTCGGCCACACCCGCATGCTGCGGTGGTCGATTCCCGGCCTCGCGCACTGGTTCGTCTTCGTCGGCTTCGGCGTCCTGTTCTCGACGCTGCTCGAGGCGTACTTCGAGCTGTTCGACCGCGACTTCCACCTGCCGGTGATCGGCGAGACCGCGGCGTACGCCATGGTCATCGAGGTCGTCACGGCGCTCACGCTGCTCGGCATCCTCACGCTGATCGCGATCCGCGTCGCCAACCGTCCCGGCCAGGCCGGCCGGAAGTCCCGGTTCACCGGCTCCACCACGTGGCACGCCGTCTTCATCGAGCTGACGATCATCGGCGTCGCGCTGGGCGTGTTCTCGATCCGCGGCATCCGCCTGGTCGAGGGGACCGCGCACTACCCGGACGCCGCGATCGTCTCGCGCGGGTTCGAGAAGCTGTTCGAGCACCTCACCGCGACCGGCCTGGAGAACGCGTTCTACCTCGCGGTGTCGTTCAAGATCCTGATCTCGATGCAGTGGTTCATCGTCATCGCGGCCAACCCCAACATGGGTCTCGCGTGGCACCGCTTCACGGCGTTCTTCAACATCTTCTTCAAGCGGCACCCGAAGGCGCTCGGCCCGCTGCAGCCGATGGCGGCCGACTTCGAGAACTTCTCCGAGGACGACCTGCTCGGCGTCGGGAAGGTCGAGGACTTCACCTGGAAGCAGCTGCTCGACACCGTCACCTGCACGGAGTGCGGCCGCTGCCAGTCGCAGTGCCCGGCGTGGAACACCGGCAAGCCGCTGTCGCCGAAGCTGCTCATCCTCAACCTGCGCGACCACCTGATCGCGAAGGCGCCGTACCTGCTCGAGGGCGAGGGCTCAGCGAGCGCCGACGCCGTCGCCGAGGCGCAGCGCCCGCTGGTCGGGACCTACGAGGAGGGCGGGGTCATCGACCCCGACGTCCTGTGGTCGTGCACGACCTGCGGCGCGTGCGTCGAGCAGTGCCCGGTCGACATCGAGCACGTCGACGCGATCATCGACATGCGCCGATACCAGGTGCTCTTCGAGTCGAGCTTCCCGAGCGAGGCCGGCGTGATGCTGCGCAACCTCGAGAGCCAGGGCAACCCCTGGGGCGTCAGCCCGCGGGTGCGCACCGAGTGGACCGAGGGCCTCGGCTTCGAGGTGCGCGTCTTCACCGACCGCGTCCCCGACGACGTCGACTGGGTCTTCTGGGTCGGCTGCGCCGGCGCGATCGAGGACCGGTCCAAGAAGGTCACCCGCGCGGTGGCCGAGCTGCTCAACACGGCCGGCGTCAGCTGGGGCATCCTCGGCGGGCAGGAGACCTGCTCCGGCGACCCCGCCCGTCGCCTGGGCCACGAGGCCGTCTACCTGCAGCTCGCGCAGCAGAACGTCGAGACGCTCAACTCGAAGAACGTGCGGCGGATCGTCGCGACCTGCCCGCACTGCTTCAACACGCTGTCGCGCGAGTACCCGCAGATCGGCGGCCACTACGAGGTCGTCCACCACACGCAGCTGCTCAAGACGCTGATCGACGAGGGTCGCCTGGTGCCGGTGACCCCGGTCAACGAGATCGTCACGTACCACGACCCCTGCTACCTGGGCCGGCACAACGAGGTCTACACCCCGCCACGCGAGGTGCTCGACGCGATCGCCGGCCTGTCGTCGCAGGAGATGCACCGGTGCAAGGAGCGCGGCTTCTGCTGCGGCGCCGGCGGTGCCCGGATGTGGATGGAGGAGAAGATCGGCAAGCAGGTCAACGTCGAGCGCACGGAAGAGGCGCTTGCGACCGGCGCCGACATCGTCTCGACCGCCTGCCCGTTCTGCATGGTGATGCTCTCCGACGCGGTGACGGCCAAGCAGCAGTCCGGTGACGCTGCCGCGCACGTCCAGGTCCTCGACGTCGCGCAGATCCTCGCGAAGTCGCTGGTCCGCCCGGACGACGCGGCGCTGCGCGCCGCCGCGGCTCCGGTCGAGATGTCGCCCGCCGTACCCGAGTCGTCCGCGGAGCCGGCCGAGGCGGCGGTCGGCACCGAGGGCAGCTGAGGCTGCCCGGGCGCCGGCGGCGCGACGACGAGTCGCCGGCCGATGCCTATGAGGCGACCGCTCGCCGGCTGGACGCCCGCCGGGAGTCCCTCGACGCAGGCGACCCGATCGCCCCGCACGAGATGCTGCTCTCCGACGTGCCGCCGCGGCGCAACCTGTTCGTCGTACTGCTCGGCGTCTTCGCCGTCGGGCTCACACTGCAGCTCGTCCGGGGGGACGGCGACATCGCGCTGACGACGAGCTGCACGACGCCGGCGTTCGCGCTCTCGGTCGACGAGTCGCTCCCCCGCAGACCGGTGCGATGGTCGATGACCGGGCCGGACACCGGCGTCTACGTGCTGGCCATCGACACGGTCGACTTCTCCCGCAACGCCAACGGCACCTACTCGCCGCTGCCGGCACCCGGGGTGCCGAAAGAGGAGATCCAGGCGGCGTCCCGGCCGACGCGGCTCGGCGATGGGTGCCGCGAGAGCGGGACGTTCAGCGTCGTCTCGGTGCCCGCGGGCAAGCACACCGTGACGATGTTCCGGCTGACACCCGATCGCGCCGAGAAGCTGACCAGCGCCCCGTTCACCGTGCTGGACGACTGAGGACTACAGCCAGTCGTTCTTCTTGAACTCGCGGTAGAGCCACGTGCAGCAGGCCGCCATGACGGCGAGCACCAGGGGATAGCCGTACCGCCCGCGCAGCTCGGGCATGTGGTCGAAGTTCATGCCGTAGACCCCGGCGATCATCGTCGGCACCGCCATGATCGCGACCCACGCGGAGATCCGCCGCATGTCCTCGTTCTGCTGGACGCTCACCTCGGCGAGGTGCGCGTTGAGCGCGCTGGTGAGCAGAGCGTCGAGGGTCTCCACGTGCTCGGCGACCCGCTGCAGCCGGTTGGTCAGGTCCTTGAAGTACTCATGCGTCCCCGGGTCGACGTGATTGACGTCGCCGGTGCTGAGCCGCTGCAGAGGCACCGCGAGCGGAGTGACGCCCCGCTTGAAGTCGAGCACCTCGCGCTTGAGCTTGTAGATCCGCTGCGCGCGGCTCTTCTCGCGCTGGCCGGAGAAGACCTCGGACTCGATCTCGTCGATGTCGTGGTCGAGCCCGTCGAGCACATCCTCGTAGTCGCTGACGACCTGCTCGGCCACCGCGTGCAGGACGGATCCGGGACCGCAGGCGAGCACGTCCGGGCGCGCCTCGAGCGAGGCGCGCACCTCGGTCAGGGCGCTGCTCTGCCCGTGTCGGACCGAGACGACGTACGCCTCGCCGACGAACAGAGCGACCTGCCCGAGGTCCACGACCTCCTCGGGATCGACGTACCGCGCGGTCTTCAGGACCAGGAGCACCGCGTCGCCGTACGACGTGAGCTTGGGCCGCTGGTGATGAGCGAGTGCGTCCCGCACCGCGAGCGGGTGCAGGTCGAACTCGGCGGCGACCTCGTCGAACTCGTCGGCAGAGGGGTCGTGCAGGCCGATCCAGACGAATCCCTTGGCGCGCCGGGCGGCAGCCAGCACCTTGTTGACGGGAGGTGTCTCCGGTCGACGGACACCGCGGACGTAGAGCGCACAGTCGACGATCACGGTCCGAAGTCTCTCGCAACCGGGCGTCCCGCACCGCGGGCTGGGCGAGCGACCGGTCGGCTAGCATGTCGGCCGCACCATCGCGGGTGTAGTTCAGAGGCAGAACACGAGCTTCCCAAGCTTGCAACGCGGGTTCGATTCCCGTCACCCGCTCCATGCCGGAGTCCCCTCAGGCGTCGTGGCCGGGGGTGAAGTCCTTCACCTGCTGGAAGGTGAGCGCAGACGTCGTCGCGTCGTACACCTCGCCGTCGGTGACCTCGAGCACGTGGGCGACGTGGTCGCCGACGTCGTACCGGTCGATGACGTCGCCCGACACCCAGCCACGAACGCCGGACAGGACCGGTACGCCGCCGGGTCCCGGTCGCCAGGAGACGCGCGACAGCTTGTCGACCTCGTCGCCCGTCTCCTCGCCGAAGGCGCGGGCGAGCTCGAGGTCGGTCGCACGCAGGAAGTGCACGGCCAAGGACCGTGCGTCGTGCGCCACGCGGAAGGTGTGGTTGCGCTTGGACAGGCAGACCAGCAGCCGGTGCGGGTCGATGCTGCACTGCGTCCAGAACCCGACCAGGCAGCCCGCGCCGGACGCGCCTCCGGCGACGGTCACGACCACCATCGGGTAGTCGAGGTCCGCGACCAGCGCTTCGAGCGCAGCGGCTCCCGGCGTACCGCTCATCGGGGAACGCTCACGTGTCGGGGCACGTGAGGCGGGTACCCCCAGGGACCGCTATCATGTGTTACCCGTCAGTAACTTAGCGTCCTGGTTGCCCCTCGGAGGCCTGCCGTGACCCACTACCGGTCGAACCTGCGCGACATCGAGTTCACCCTCTACGAGGTGCTCGGAGCCGACGCCGCGCTGGGCAACGGACCGTTCGCGCAGATGGACCTCGACACGGCGCGCGGGGTCCTGCAGGAGGTCAACCGCCTCTGCGTCAACGACCTCGCCGCGTCGTTCGAGGAGGGCGACCGGACGCCTCCGACGTTCGACGTGGAGACCGGGTCGGTGACGCTCCCGGAGGGCTTCAGCAAGAGCCTCACCGCGCTCTTCGACGGCGAGTGGTTCCGGCTCGACCTGCCCGAGCACCTCGGCGGGTACGGCGCTCCGCCGACCCTGCGCTGGGCGGCCGCCGAGATGATGCTCGGCGCCAACCCGGCCGTCTTCATGTACGCCGCCGGCCCGAGCTTCGCCGCCATCCTCGAGCGCAACGGCACCGAGGCGCAGAAGCGCTTCGCGCAGCAGGCGATCGACAAGCGCTGGGGCGCGACGATGGTGCTCACCGAGCCGGACGCCGGCTCCGACGTCGGTGCCGGGCGGGCCAAGGCGATCCAGCAGGCCGACGGCACCTGGCACATCGAGGGCGTGAAGCGGTTCATCACCTCGGCCGACTTCGACTGGCCGGAGAACATCTTCCACCTGGTGCTCGCGCGACCCGAGGGTGCCGGCCCCGGCACCAAGGGCCTGAGCCTGTTCGTCGTGCCGAAGTTCCTGGTCGACGACGAGGGCAACCTCGGCGAGCGCAACGGCGTCTATGTCACCAACGTCGAGCACAAGATGGGCCTCAAGGCGTCGGCCACGTGCGAGCTCACCTTCGGCGACCGACACCCCGCGATCGGCACCCTCGTCGGCGACAAGCACGACGGCATCGCGCAGATGTTCCAGGTCATCGAGTACGCCCGGATGATGGTCGGCACCAAGGCGATCGCGACGCTGTCGACCGGCTACCTCAACGCCCTCGACTACGCCAAGGAGCGCGTGCAGGGCGCTGACATGACCGAGCTGACCAACAAGGCCGCGCCGCGCGTCACGATCATCAACCACCCCGACGTACGCCGGATGCTCATGCTGCAGAAGGCCTACAGCGAGGGCATGCGCGCGCTGGTGCTCTACACCGCGCAGATCCAGGACAAGGTCGAGCTGGCCAAGGCCGCCGGCGACACCGAGCAGCACGAGGAGCTGGACCGCCTCAACGACCTGCTGCTGCCGATCGTGAAGGGCTTCGGCTCGGAGAAGTCCTACGAGCTGCTCGCGCTGTCGCTGCAGACGCTCGGCGGGTCCGGCTACCTGCAGGACTACCCGATGGAGCAGTACATCCGCGACGCCAAGATCGACACCCTCTACGAGGGCACCACGTCGATCCAGGGCATGGACTTCTTCTTCCGCAAGATCGCCCGTGACCAGGGCCGCGCGCTGACGGCACTGATGTCGGAGATCCAGACGACGGCGAAGGGCGGCACCGGCGACGACACCCTCGCTCTTGAGCGCGGGCTGCTCGGCACGGCGCTCGAGGACGTGCAGGCGATGGTCGGCCACATGGTCACCGACCTGATGGCGTCCCAGCAGGAGAAGCCGGCGATCTACAAGGTCGGCCTCAACACGACCCGACTGCTCATGTCCTGCGGCGACCTCGTCGTGGCGTGGCTTCTCGTGCGCCAGGCGGAGGTCGCGCTGTCCAAGCTCAGCGACGGCGCGACCGGCGCGGACAAGGCCTTCTACGACGGCAAGGTCGCGGCCGCCCGGTTCCTCACCCGGACCGTGCTGCCCGAGCTGTCCGCACGGCGGCAGATCGCCGAGAGCACCGACCTCGCCCTGATGGACCTCGACGAGGCCGCCTTCTAGTACGTCGGAAACGTTCGCGCAACACCGTCCGTACATGGCAGACTGACCGCTCGTAGGCAGCAACGGCGCTGGCTCGAACGCTCCATCGCCGAGCTGCCTTCCGCGTTTCGCGGGGGGGACCGGCACCAGCACGAGTCCCCGACCGCAGGAGCGCCACGGATGCCCCGCCCGACCTACCACCTCGACCCCGAGCGCGACGCCTGCGGCATCGGCTTCGTCGCCGACGCGCAGGCACGCCGGTCGCACGCGATCGTCGCGACGGCGCTCGCGGCCCTGGGCCGGGTCGAGCACCGCGGGGCGATCCACGACGACCCGCAGGCCGGCGACGGCGCGGGCGTCATGCTGCCGATCGACGCGTCGTTCTTCGCCGCGCGGATGGAGCTCGGCCCC
The DNA here is from genome assembly GCA_963765815.1 of uncultured Actinomycetota bacterium. Taxonomy (GTDB): domain Bacteria; phylum Actinomycetota; class Actinomycetes; order BP-191; family BP-191; genus DATLNF01. The sequence goes on from CAVXXT010000007.1 coordinate 660,444, forward strand.
GAGGACGCCGAGCTGCTCGGCGTCGCGATGGCGTTCCTGCCGGCCGACACCGAGGGTGGCGAGCCGGTGCAGGCGGCGGCCCGTCGCGCGCTCGAGGACGCCTGCCTGCACGAGGGCATCGGCGTCGCGGGCTGGCGGGTCGTGCCGGTCGACCCGAGCGCGCTGGGCGAGCACGCGCGCATGCACGCGCCGCGAATCGAGCAGGCGATCCTGCTGCGCTCGACCAGCGTCGAGGTCGAGGAAGCCGAGCGCCGCGCCTTCCGCGCGCGCAAGCGCTTCGCCCGAACGGTGAGCGGTCGCGGCGATCCCGGCGTACCTCGCATCGATCGGCTTCCGCACGGTCACCTACAAGGCGCTGTGCGCGGCGGAGCAGCTCGGCCACTTCTACGCCGACCTCACCGACGCGGAGCTGACCGCGCCGTACGCCGTCTTCCACCAGCGCTACTCGACCAACACGACGCCGACGTGGAACCGCGCGCAGCCGTTCCGCTTCCTCTGCCACAACGGCGAGATCAACACCATCCAGGGCAACGTCAACTGGATGGCCGCGCGCGAGGGCTCGCTCGGCACCGGCGACCTCATCGACGAGGAGCTGGTCCGCCCGGTCATCGAGCCGGACGGCTCGGACAGCGCGATGCTCGACAACGCGGTCGAGCTGCTCGTCCGCGGCGGCCGAGACATCCGGCACGCGATGGCGATGCTGGTGCCCGAGGCGTGGGAGGACGCCGGCAACCTTCCGGACGCTGTCCGTGACTTCTACGCCTACCACGCGGGCCTGACCGAGCCGTGGGACGGGCCGGCCGGCCTCGTCTTCAGCGACGGCATCCGGGTCGGCGCCTGCCTCGACCGCAACGGCCTGCGTCCTCTTCGGTACGCCGTCTGCGAGGACGGCCTGGTCGTCTGCTCGTCCGAAGCCGGCGTGGTGCCGCTCGACGGCCACGGCGCGGTACGCCGAGGTCGACTCGGACCGGGCCAGATGATCTGCGTGGACCCCGAGTTCGGGTTCCAGGAGGACGCGCAGATCAAGGCGTGGCTCGCGACGCGCGGGCCCTACAGCACCTGGATCTCGCGCGGGCTGCGCCGGCTGCCGGGCTGGGAGCCGGTGGCCGAGCCGGGTCCCGCGCTCAGCCTGCGGCAGGCCGCGTTCGGCTACACCCGCGAGGAGCTGACTGCGGTCCTGCGGTCGATGGCGTCGTCGGGCAAGGAGCCGGTCTCGTCGATGGGCGACGACACCGCGCTCGCCGTCCTCTCCGGGACCCGGCGAGGCGTGGCGTCGTACCTCAAGCAGCGCTTCGCACAGGTCACCAACCCGGCGATCGACCACCTGCGCGAGCGCGCGGTGATGTCGCTGCGCACCCGGCTCGGCATGCTCGAGCCACTGCTCACCGAGCGGCCCGAGGCGGCGCGCGGCATCGAGCTCAACGGCTTCCTGCTGACGCCGGCCGGTCTCGACGACCTCCTCGCCGGCGGCGAGGTCATCGGCCGCTTCGCGCGGCTCGACGCGACGTTCCCGCTCAGCGACGGGCCGGCCGGCCTGGAGAGCGCGCTGATCCGGCTCTCCTTCGCGGCGGAGTCGGCGGTGCTCGCCGGCGCGGAGCTGGTCGTCCTCGACGACAGCGGCGTGACACCGGACCGCGTTCCTGTGCCGATGCTGCTCGCGGTCGGCGCCGTCCACCAGCACCTGATCGCGTCCCAGCTGCGATCGCTCGGCTCGATCGTCGTCGACTCCGGGGAGCCGCGCGACACCCATCACTTCGCGACCTTGCTCGGGTACGGCGCCGAGGCGATCTGCCCACGGGTCGCGCTGGAGACGGTCGCCGCGCTGGCCATCAAGAACGACTCGTCTCCGGCCGAGCAGCAGGACGCCTACCGGCACGCGATCGAGGACGGCGTGCTGAAGGTGATGTCGAAGATGGGCATCTCCTGCCTCGACTCCTACCGCGGCGCGCAGATCTTCGATGCCGTCGGGCTGGCTCCAGACGTGATCGACCGGTGCTTCACCGGCACGGCGTCGCCGGTCGGGGGCATCGGCTTCCACGAGCTGGCCGAGGACGTCATCGAGCGGCACGTGGCGGCGTACGCGCCGAAGCCGGTGCTCGACAACCCGGGCTACGTGAAGTGGCGGCGCGGCGGCGAGTACCACGCCAACAACCCGGACGTGATCCAGCTGCTGCGCGGCGTCGCGCAGCCCGACGCGCCGACGCCAGTGCCCGGGGCGTCGAAGGACCTGCTCGTCGTCACGACGGCGCCGGAGACCCTCACGCCCGCCCCCGCCGCTGACATCGCCGCGGCGCACCAGCTGCACACAGCCACCCGCACGGGCGACCGGACGGCGTACGACCGCTTCGCCGCGCTGGTCAACGACCGGCCGCCGACGTCACCACGCGACCTGCTCGAGCTGATCCCGTCGGCCGAGCCGCTGCCGATCGACGAGGTGGAGCCGGCGACGCGAGATCGTCAGGCGCTTCTCGACCGGCGCGATGTCGCACGGCTCGATCGGCGCCGAGGCGCACGAGACGCTGGCCGTCGCGATGAACCTCGTCGGCGGGATGAGCAACTGCGGCGAGGGCGGCGAGGACCCGGCGCGCTACCGCGACAACCGCAACAGCCGCGTGAAGCAGATCGCGTCCGGGCGCTTCGGCGTCACGCCGGAGTACGCGTCGTACGCCGACGAGCTGCAGATCAAGGTGGCGCAGGGCTCGAAGCCCGGGGAGGGCGGGCAGATCCCCGGCCACAAGGTGACCGACGAGATCGCCCGGCTGCGGCACACGACGCCGGGCGTCGGGCTCATCTCGCCGCCGCCGCACCACGACATCTACTCGATCGAGGACCTGTCGCAGCTGATCTTCGACCTCAAGCAGGTCAACCCGCGCGCGGACGTGTCGGTGAAGCTGGTCGCGTCGGCCGGCGTCGGCACGATCGCGTCCGGCGTGGCCAAGGCGTTCGCCGAGGTCGTGCACGTCGCCGGCGCGGACGGCGGCACCGGCGCGTCCGCGCTCGGCTCGATCAAGAACGCCGGGCTGCCGTGGGAGTTCGGCCTCGCCGAGACCCAGCAGTCGCTGATGACCAACGGGCTCCGGTCACGGATCCGGGTGCGCGTCGACGGCGGGTTCAAGACCGGCCGCGACGTCGTGATGGCCGCGCTGCTCGGCGCCGACGAGTACTCGTTCGGCACCGCGGCGCTGCTGGCCGAGGGCTGCATCATGGTCCGCGCCTGTCACCGCAACACCTGCCCGGTCGGCATCGCCACCCAGGACCCCGAGCTGCGGTCGAAGTACGCCGGCACCCCCGAGCAGGTGGCGGCGTACCTCATGTTCGTGGCGGAGGAGGTGCGGTCCTACCTCGCCTCACTCGGGCTGCGCACCATGGACGAGGCGATCGGCCGGACGGAGGCGCTGCGGCAGCGTCGTACCGATGACGAGCGCACCGAGCTGCTCGACCTGCGTCCGCTGCTCGCCGTCGTCGGCGACCGCGACGCGCCGCGCCGGTTCGTCGAGACGCTGCCGATCCAGCGCCAGCACAGCGAGCTCGGCGACCGTCTGCATGACGCGGCACTGCCCGCGATCGAGACCGGCGAGCACCTCGCGCTCGACTGGACCATCGCCAACGGCGACCGCTCCGTCGGCGCGCGGCTCGGCGGCGCGATCGGACATCACTACGGTGCCGGCCGCCCGCCGGGATCGGTGGAGGTGTCGCTCACCGGCACCGCGGGGCAGAGCTTCGGCGCCTTCCTCACCGACGGCATCGCGCTGCGCCTCACCGGCGAGGCCAACGACTACGTCGGCAAGTCGATGGGCGGCGGCACGCTGTCGATCCGCCCGCCGGCCGACGACGCCGGCATCCCGGTGCTGGCCGGCAACACCGTGCTCTACGGCGCGACCGGCGGCGAGGTGTTCATCGCGGGTCGCGCGGGCGAGCGGTTCGGGGTCCGCAACTCCGGCGCGACCGCGGTCGTCGAGGGCGTCGGCGACCACGCCTGCGAGTACATGACCGGGGGCACCGTCGTCATCCTCGACCGGACCGGTCGCAACCTCGGCGCCGGCATGAGCGGCGGGACGGCGTACGTGTACGACGATGACACGTCGTTCCCGGTCCGGGTCAACACCGCCATGGTCCGCGTGGACCGGGTGCCGTCCGCGCAGCACGACGACCTGCGTGCGCTGGTCGAGCGGCACGTCGCGATGACCGGGTCACCGCGCGGGCAGCAGCTGCTCGACACGTGGGCCGAGTCGGTCAAGCGCTTCTGGCGCGTCGCGCCGACTCCTCCGGTGATCGAGGTCGACGTCGACGACGAGAAGGCCGAAGCAGCGGCGCGCTGACGCCTTATGCCGCGGAATCCCCACGACGCAGGCGGCTGGTCAGGAGCGCCCCGCCCGCCGTCGCGAGGGCGAGCCAGAGCAGCGCGCCGGACGCGCCCGTGGCGGGCAGCGGCGCGGTCGGCACCGGCTGTGGCTTCGGCGCAGCGGGGGCGCGCGGGCGGCGCCGGGGGCACCACCGCACCCTTGAGGCCCGGACCGCTCAGCTGACGGATCGCGACGCCCGCCGCGGACGGAGCACTCGTGCCGGCCGCGCTGTTGCACTCGGCTTCCTCGGTGCAGGTGTCCGTGGCGGCCGCCCAGATCTCGCCGGACGGCGCGAACTCGACGTCGATGAAGTCGAACATGCCCGCGCATCGACCGGGACCGCAGTTGCCGCGGTGGATCGGGTCGTTGACCGGCTGCGCGGTCGTCGAGACGAACAGCGGGTGCGCCGTGTCGGCGTTGAGCGACGTCATCACGTAGTAGTTCCACGGACGGCCGGTGACGTCGACATCGGGGTCGTCGCGGTCGAAGCGCGTCCCTGGGAAGGAGATCGCGATCTGCCCGGGCTTGCCGGCGTCGATCGTCGGGAAGTTGACCTCTTCCACGCCGGGCGGCGCGACCAGCACTGGCTCGGACCACGTGTCGCCGCCGTCGACGGAGTGCGCCAGCAGCGGCAGGTGGTCCTCGGCTGTCCACCACAGGTAGTAGATGGTCCCGTCGGAGTCGACGTCCACCGCGAGGTGCGTGCTCGCCGAGCTGAACTTGTCGCTCACCTGGACGCGGCGCCAGGTCTGCGCGCCGTCCTCACTGATCGCGAGCCACGGGAAGCCGCAGTGTCCCTTGGGCAGGTAGAGGCGGCCCTGGTTGTCCGTGACGATGTGACCGTGCAGGCTGCCGCACACGCCGACGGGCTGGGTGTTCTGCACCGGCTCGGCGAAGGCAGGGGTGCCGGCGGGCAGCCAGGTGAGGCCGCCGTCGAGGCTGCGTCCACACGACGCGTCGGCGATCTGGTTGAAGCAGTAGTACACGTAGTTGGGATAGATCCCGAGGCTCTGCATGCCCTCCGGCGGAGGCCCGGTCACGACGGTCTGGTGGTCGTTCACGCCGTTGCCGCAGGCGACGGGGTTCTGCGTCCAGGTCTCACCCTTGTCGTCGCTGAACTGCAGGTAGGTGCAGCCGACGTACAGGTCGGGGGTGAAGACCCGGCCGGTGTCCTCGTCGAGGTAGACGTAGGGGTCCAGCGTCGTCGGCGGCACCGTGGTGATGTCGGCCGGCAAGGTGAACTGCACCGTCGACCAGGTCTTGCCGCCGTCCTCGGACCGCTTGATCTCGGTGCGCGCGGCGTTGGTGATCGGGTTGGGCGGCAGCGCGTCGAACGCACCGGCCGCCATGAACGCGACGCCGTCCTTGTCGATGCCGATCGTCGGCTCGGCAGCGTCGCGCTCGATGTACGCCGCCTGAACCTCGAGGTCCGGGCCGCGGTAGCTCACCTGGACGTTGTGCTGCTTGCCCGAGTCGTACGGCGCGGCCTCCGCCCTCGCGCGATAGGCCATCGAGGACGGCGCCGTCACCGATCCGTAGTGCGCGTGAAGCAGGGGTGAGTCCGACGTCGGCACCGGCCGCACCTGGATTCGCACCGGTCCGTCCACGTTGGCCTTCACCGGGACGAGGGTGACGTTGCGCGTCGGCGTGGCACCCGCCTGCAAGGTCCGCTCGGTGTGACCGACGACGCGCTCGTGCTCCGTGCCAGGGTTGGCGATGACCGACACGACGACGACCTCATCGTTGAAAGTCGCGGTCGGCGAGCTCCAGAACCAGGTGAGCTCGAGCGCGCCGCTCATGTCGCGGTGCAGCTCGCCCTGCCACGCAGCGACCCGCGGATCGCTGACGTCGTTCTCGTCCCCGTCCGCCGACGCCGTCTGCGTGAGCGCATTCAGCGCGAGTGGCCGCGACGATCCGAACGTCGCATCAGCCCCGACGCCGGTGAAGTACCTGACGCTGTCGGCGGTCGGCGCCTCGAGGTCGGGCGGACCGAGGTACGTCGCCGCCTGGAACGCCTGGTGCAGCCCCTTGACGGCTCCGACCGGGACGCCGCCCGCAGGAGCGGAGCGAGCCGCTCCGGAGAGGGATCCGAGCAGCGTGACCGAGGCGAGGCTGACGGCGAGAGCTGCGGAACGGCGAGCGCGCACGGGATCTCCGATGATCACGACAGCTATGTCGTGATCTTGTGACCTGTCCACAAGCTCTGCGCCTGTGGACAGGTCACAAGATCACGACTTGGGGTGGGACACGGGCGGTGCTGAGCTCTAGCTCCAGGCGAGGAAGGTCGCCGGGTCGTGCAGCATCGCCGCGATGTCGGCGAGGAACTGCGACCCGAGCTGGCCGTCGACGATCCGGTGGTCGAACGACAGCGACAGCTGGGTGACCTGACGGATCGCGATCTCGCCGTCGTGCACCCACGGCATCTCGCGCACCGCGCCGAAGCAGAGGATCGCCGACTCGCCCGGGTTGAGGATCGGCGTGCCGTTGTCGACGCCGAACGTCCCGACGTTGGTGATAGTGATCGTCCCGCCCTGCATGTCGGCCGGCGCGGTCTTGCCCTCGCGTGCGACGGCGGTGAGCGAGCCCAGCGCGCCGGCGAGCTCAGGCATCGACAGCTGGTCGGCGTCCTTGATGTTCGGCACGATCAGGCCCCGCGGGGTCGCCGCCGCGATGCCGAGGTTGACGTAGTGCTTGAGGACGATCTCCTGCGCCGCCTCGTCCCACGTCGAGTTGATCATCGGGTTGCGGCGTACGGCGACCAGCAGCGCCTTGGCCACCAGGAGAAGCGGGGTGACCTTCTGCCCGGCGAAGTCCGGGAGAGCGCCGAGCCGCGGGCGCATCGCCATCATCTCGGTGACGTCGACGGTGATGAACTCGGTGACGTGCGGCGCGGTGAACGCCGACTGCACCATCGCGGACGCGGTGAGCTTGCGGACGCCCTTGATCGGGATCCGCTCCTCGCGCGGGCCGTCGGCGGACCGGCGAGGAGCCGGCGCGGCCGCCAATGCGACGTGGCCGTTGGTCGGGGCACCGGACGCAGCAGCCTGGACGTCGTCGCGCGTGATGGTGCCCTGGGGGCCGGTGCCGGCGACGCCGGCCAGGCTGACGCCGAGGTCCTTGGCGAGCTTGCGCACCGGCGGCTTCGCCTTGACAGCGCCCGAGCTCGGGTGCGGCAGCGCGACCTCGCTGGCGTGCGCGGCGACGGTCGCGGCGGACACCCGCGACGGCGGCGTGATCGCCGGGGCGTGGGACAGCGCCGCGTCCTTGCGCGGACGACGCATGAGCGACGTCTCCTTGATGCCGTAGCCGACCAGAACGGCGGTGCGGCCGCTGGACGTCTTGCCGCCGATCTTCCCTTCCTCGATCACGTCGTCCTCGGCTGCGTCGTCCTCAACCACGTCGGACGACGGAGGCGTGGTGCCGGAGAGCTCGGCCTGCACGGCCTGGCGCGCGCGGTCCTGCGAGACGTCCTCGGTGACGTCGACCGGGCCGGCGCCGGGCTGGGTGTCGACGGAGATGATCGGGGCGCCGACGTCGACCGTCGTGCCCTCGGCGTAGTAGAGCTTGGTGACCACGCCGGTGAACGGAGACGGCACCTCCACGGCGGCCTTCGCGGTCTCGACCTCGACGATCGGCTGGCCGTCCTTGACCTCGTCGCCGACGGCGACGAGCCACTTGAGGATCTCGCCCTCGGTCAGGCCCTCGCCGAGGTCGGGGAGCTTGAACTCCTTGATGCGTGACACTGCGAAGCCCCTCTTAGTAGGCGAGCGTGCGGTCGACGGCGTCGAGCACCCGGTCGAGGTCGGGGAGGTACTCCTCCTCCAGCCGCGACGGCGGGTACGGCGTGTCGAAACCGGTGACCCGGAGGACCGGCGCCTCGAGCGAGTAGAACGCCTTCTCGGTGATCCGCGCGGCGAGCTCCGACGCGATGCTGCAGTTGCTCGGCGCCTCGGAGACGACGACCGCGCGGCCGGTGCGCTCCACCGACGCGAGGACGGTGTCCATGTCCAGCGGCGACAGCGACCGCAGATCGATGACCTCGATCGACGGTCCGCTCTCCTTGTCCGCGGCGAACGCCGCGTCGAGCGCGACCTTCACCATCGGGCCGTAGGCGAGCAGCGTCACGTCACGGCCCTCGCGCAGCACCCGGGCCGACCACAGCGGGTCGGGCTTGGCCGTGGTGTCGAGGTCGGCCTTCTCCCAGTAGCGGCGCTTGGGCTCGAAGAACACGATCGGGTCGTCACTGGCGATCGCCTGCTGGATCATGAAGTAGGCGTCGACCGGGTTGGAGCACGCGACGACCTTGAGGCCGGCGGTGTGCGCGAAGTACGCCTCGGGCGACTCGCTGTGGTGCTCGACCGCCCCGATGCCGCCGCCGAACGGGATGCGGATCGTGATCGGCAGCCGGACGTTGCCGCCGGAGCGGTACGGGTACTTCGCCAGCTGCGTGACGATCTGGTCGAAGGCCGGGTAGACGAAGCCGTCGAACTGGATCTCGCAGACCGGTCGGTAGCCGCGCAGCGCCAGTCCGATCGCGGTGCCGACGATGCCGGACTCGGCGAGCGGCGTGTCGATGACGCGCGCCTCGCCGAAGTCCTTCTGCAAGCCGTCGGTGATGCGGAAGACGCCGCCGAGCTTGCCGACGTCCTCACCCATGATGAGGACCTTGGGGTCGTCCTCCATGCTCTTGCGCAGACCCTCGTTGAGAGCCTTGCCCAGCGTGACCTGCGCCATCAGTGCGCCCCTCCGTGACTGCCCTCGAAGCTGTCCATGTACGCCTGGAACGTCGCGCGCTGCTCGGTGATCAGCGGCGTCTCCTCGACGTACACCTGCTCGAAGAGGTTGGCCGTCGACGGGTTGGGCATCGACCGGCAGCCTTCACGCAGGCGGATGGCGAGCTCCTCGGCCTCGACCTCGAGCTTGTCGAAGAAGTCCTTGTCCGGCGAGCTGCTGGCGGACGAGGAACGCCTTCATCCGCTCGAGCGGGTCCTTGAGCTTCCATGCCTCGAGGTCGCTCGACAGGCGGTAGCGGGTCGGGTCGTCGGACGTCGTGTGCGCGCCCATCCGGTAGGTGAACGCCTCGATCAGCGTCGGGCCGCTGCCTTCACGCGCGCGGTCGAGGGCGGCGCGGGTGACGGCGAGCGTCGCGAGCACGTCGTTGCCGTCGACGCGCACGCCGGGGAAGCCGAACCCGCGGGCGCGCTGGTAGAGCGGGATGCGGGTCTGCCGCTCCAGCGGCTCGGAGATCGCCCACTGGTTGTTCTGGCAGAAGAAGACGATGGGGGCGTTGAAGACCGCCGACCAGATGAACGCCTCGTTGACGTCGCCCTGGCTCGACGCGCCGTCGCCGAAGTAGGCGATGACCGCGTCGTCGCTGCCGTCCTTCTGGATGCCCATCGCGTAGCCGGTCGCGTGCAGCGTCTGCGAGCCGATGACGATCGTGTAGAGGTTGAAGTTCTTCTCGAACGGGTCCCAGCCGCCGTTGCTCACGCCGCGGAAGAGGCCGAGCAGCACCAGCGGGTCGACTCCGCGGGTGAGCGCGACGCCGTGCTCGCGGTACGTCGGGAACGCGAAGTCGCTCGGGCGCATCGCGCGGCCGGAGCCGACCTGAGCCGCCTCCTGGCCGAGCAGCGACGCCCAGATGCCCAGTTCGCCCTGACGCTGCAGCGCGGTGGCCTCGACGTCGACGCGGCGCGTGAGCGCGAGGTCGCGGTAGAGCTCGCGGTACTCCTCGTCGGTCAGCGAGATGTCGTAGTCCGGGTGGCTGACCCGCTCGCCCTCGGGGGTCAGCAGCTGGACGAGCTCCGCCCCGTCGTGGGACTCGGCCGGGCCCGGCGATGCAGGCGCCTTGGCACTCACGTGACTCTCCTCGCGCTGGCGCGCCCTTCGCGGGGTCGCCGCCGTCGGGTGCGATTGCGGGTTGCGCGCCCGGGATCTCCGCGCGCGGGACCCACATTCTTGCCTACGAGTGGCCCTGCCGACTAACCCGGGCTTCGGCGGCTCCGGGGACGGCTAGAGGGAGTAGTCGTTGAAGACGAAGGTCGCGACGGCCCACAGCGTGACGAGCAGGCCGACCGTGATGCCGGTGAGGATCCGGCCGCGCGAGGGGGCGGGACCTCCGCGGACCGCCATCGGGGGCCAGTTGCCCTCACGGCGGAGCTTGATCAGCGCCATCGAGTTGGCGCCGAAGAGCGCCAGCCCGAACGCGACCATGAACTCACAGAGGATGACCGGCAGGGGGACCACGCGGCGAAGTCTCGCACGCGGCCGAGGCGTCGCCGTACGCCCATCCGGCCCATCCCGGCGACCGAAAACCCTGGGCGATCGGCCCTCGAAGGGTCATGATGGGAGCACGGGCCGCCCCGCGTGAGTGTCGTGCGGGCACAGGTGCCGTGGCAGGTGCATGGAAGGAGGCAGCACGTGACGACCGTGGACGCCTCCTCCGTCACACCGCCGAGCGCCGCCGGCAAGCCGCACTGGCGCACGCGCGTCACTCACCAGCTCGCCATCGAGATCGTCGTCCTGGGCTCGCTGTTCCTGCTCTACCGATACGGACGGACGTTCGGCAGCCACCAGGTCGACGCCGCGCTGCGCAACGCCGACCGGGTCTGGCTGCTCGAGCGGTCCTGGAACCTGGTCAGCGAGGTCGACCTGCAGCGGTTCGCCCTCGGCAGCCCCAACCTCGTCGTCTGGATGAACCGCTACTACCTGGGGATGCACTTCCCGACGACCATCGCGTTCCTGCTGTGGACCTACGTCTTCCACGCCGACGCCTACGTGCGGACGCGGTGGCGCTTCGTCGTCCCGACGTTCCTCGCCCTCGTCGTGCACACGGTCTTCCCGCTCGCCCCGCCGCGGATGCTCGCCAACCTCGGCTTCGTCGACACGATGGCGGTCTACGGCCCGTCGGCGTACGGCGCGCCTGACCCCAGCTCCGTGGTCAACCAGTTCGCGGCGATGCCCTCGCTGCACTTCGGCTGGGCGATCCTGGTGGCCGTCGGTGTCATCAGACTGAGCTCCAACCGCTGGCGCTGGCTGATCCTGCTGCACCCGATCATCACGTTGGCGGTGATCGTGCTGACCGCCAACCACTTCTGGATCGACGCGATCGCGGTGACTGTCCTGATCGTGGCGGCGTACGGCGTCGAGCGGGTCGTCGTCGTCACCAAGCCGCGCGTCGTGAGCGTCGTACGCCGGGGCGGCGCGCAGACCGCCTGAGCTGCGCCGCTACGCCCGCGAGCCGGTGCGGAAGGTCCGCTGGTAGGCCTGCGGTGACGTGCCGCGCCACCTGCCGAAGTGATGTCGCAGCGTCGCCGCAGCAGCGAACCCGCAGCGCCGAGCGACCTCCTCGACGGAGACGTCGCCCTGCTCGAGGAGCCGCTGCGCGAGCAGCATCCGCTGCTCGAGCAGCCAGCGGTGCGGCGTCGTGCCAGTGGCCGCGACGAAGCGGCGGGCGAAGGTGCGCGGTGACATGAGCGCATGCGCCGCCATCGTGTCGACAGACAACGGCTGGTCGAGCCGGGCCACTGCCCAGTCGAGGACCTCGGCGAGGTCGTCGCCCGAGTCGCGCAGCGGCACCGGCGTCTCGACGTACTGCGCCTGTCCGCCGGCGCGGTGTGGCGGCACGACCATCCGCCGGGCGACCGCGTTGGCGACATCGGCGCCGTGCGCCTCGCGGACGAGGTGCAGGCACAGGTCGATGCCGGCGGCCGTCCCGGCACTGGTGTAGATCGGGTCGGCGTCGACGTAGAGCACGTCGCGGTCGATCTCCGCAGCGGGATAGCGCTTCGCCAGCGCCTCGGTGTAGCGCCAGTGGGTCGTCGCGCGGCGACCGTCGAGCAGCCCGGCGGCGGCCAGGACGAAGGCGCCGCTGCAGACGCTCATCACCCGTGCGCCGCGGTCGACCGCGGCGCACACGGCGTCGAGCAGCGCCTTGGGCGGGGGCTCGTCGACGCTGCGCCACGCGGGGATCGCGATCAGGTCGGCGCTCGCGAGCCGATCGAGCCCGTGAGACGTCTGCAACGCGAACCCGGCGTTGGTGCGGATCGGACCGCGCTCGGCCGCGCAGACCGCGAAGTCATAGCCGGGCAGCCCGTCCTTGGTGCGATCCAGGCCGAAGACCTCGCAGACGACCCCGAGCTCGAACGGGCTCACCCCGTGGCAGACGGCGACGGCGACGTCGCGGATGACGAGCGGCCTGCGCCGCTTGGCAGAAACCATGCGGACAGTGTCAGTCCTGCCACTCGTCTTGGCAAGCCCTGAAGCGCACCATCACACCATGACGATCCTGCTGCTCCTCCTGGTCCTGCTGGCCGCGACCGAGCTCGCACCTTGGCTCGGAGCCGACTCCCGCGACGCCTGCTCGTGGACGAGGCACTGCTGATGGGGGCGCCCGACAGAGCTGCCCTCATCGCGACGTACGACGACGGCCACCGTGCGGTCCTCGCCGCACTGGCCGGCGCATCCGAGGTCGAGCTCGATCGACGGCCGTCGGACGACGAGTGGTCGGCGCGAGAGATCGTGCACCACCTCGCGGACAGCGAGATGACGTCGGCGATCCGGCTGCGCCGCCTGCTCGCCGAGGACGCGCCGGTCATCGCGTCGTACGACGAGGAGGAGTTCGCCCGTCGCCTGCACTACCGGACGAGGCCGATCGAGCCTTCTCTCGACGCGCTCGCCGCGGCGCGTCGTACGACGTCGGACATCCTGCGGCTGCTCGACGACAAGGACTGGCTGCGCGCTGGCACGCACACCGAGAGCGGGTCCTACTCCGTCGAGGACTGGCTGCGCGTCTACGCCGCACACGCGCACGACCACGCCGAGCAGATCCGCCTCGCCCTGGCCTAGAACAGCCGCGGCGTCGACGGCTCGATGCCGCGCAGCTCGTCGTAGTCGAGCGTCACGCAGGTGATGCCGCGGTCGGCGGCCAGCACGCGCGCCTGCGGCGTGAACTGCTGGGCGGCGAGGACGCCGCGCACCGGAGCGAGCAGCGGGTCGAGGTTGAGCCGCTGCAGGTAGCGGGTGAGCTGCTCGACGCCGTCGATCTCGGCTCGGCGCTTGATCTCGACCGCGACCCGCGCGCCAGACTCGTCCCGGCACAGCAGGTCGACCGGCCCGATGTCCGTGGGGTGCTCGCGACGGACCAGGCTCCACTTCGCGCCGAGCACCTCGCACCGGTCGGCGAGCAGCTCCTGCAGATGCTTCTCGACGCCGTCCTTCTGCAGGCCCGGGTCGACGCCGAGCTCGTGCGACGAGTCGTGCAGCACCTCGACGATCGTGATGACCAGCTCCTCGCCGGCCTTGTTGGTGACCCGCCAGACCGCGTCCTCCTCGACGAGCGCGCACGGCGGGCTCATCCAGTTGAGCGGCTTGTACGCCCGGTCGTCGGCGTGGATCGAGACGGACCCGTCCGCCTTGACGAGCAGCAGCCGGGTGGCGAGCGGGAGGTGCGCGGTGAGCCGGCCGACGTAGTCGACCGTGCACCGTGCGATGACGAGGCGCACCCCGACAGGCTATTCGGACCGAGCCGGATCGACTCGAGCGGCGACCGTGGCCAGCCGCTCCTGCGCCAGCCGGACCCCGAGCTCTCGGGCAGTGGCGAGGTCGAGTTCCTCGGCGAGATGCTCGGCAGCGGCGGCCTGCTCCGGTGTCAGCTGAGAGCGAGCTCTGCCCCTTTCCGCCTCGAGGATCGCCACCTCCGCGCGGTACGGCACATAGCCGCGCTGCACGAGAGCGCGGTCGCAGAACAGGCACAGCGCGAAGGCTTCGACGAAGTAGCCCTCGGCGCCGAGCGCGACACCGATGACGTCCATCGCCATGGCGACGTGCAGGACCCCCTTCGCGTCACGCTCCAGGAACTCGAGAACCCGAGCGAGGGCGGTCCGACCGTCGCCCCGCAGCGCCGCTTCGTTCGCACTGCTGAGCAGGTGGGCGCGGTCACCTCCGGCGACAACCTCCTGCGTGACGGCCTCGGTCCGCGGGTCGCGACGCAGGAAGTAGCAGCCAGCTAGCTGCCTCAACCAGCTGGTCTGGTATGGACCCTCCTCCTGCGGCATCCGTCGCTCGATGATCGCCACCGCTTCGTCGATCTCGTCGCGATAGGCCAGCACCACACAACGCGCGTAGTCCTGCTGCTGGTCGAGGGTGGGGTCCGCGAGGGGCTCGATCAGTCGCTGCGCTCTCGCGAGGTCGAGGTCGGCCGCCGAGTGGTCATCCTCCATCGCCGCGACCAAGGCCCGCTGCTGGTGCAGCCGGGCGCGCAGTCGGTCGTCACCCCCGTCGAGTGAGACCGCGCGGTCGAGTACGTCGGAGCTCGTGCCCGGCCCGGCAGAGTGGAGCGCCGGGAGCATCGCCCACGCCAGACGTTGACGCACGCTCGCGGCGAGCTCCGGCTGCTCGAACATCGCGAGTGCCGTCGGCGCCACCTCAGCGAGATCCGGAGAGCCGATCAGCGCGAGCGCGTCCTCGCCCGGCCCGGCGTCGATGCAGTCCTCTGCAAGCGACTCGAGAATCACTTGCGTCAGGCCCTCGAGATCGGGCATCGCCCCGGCGTATGCCCGGATCGTCTCTAGCAACCGGGCAGTGCCGTTCTCCTCGCGCACCACCAACGATCGACGCGCGAGGTCGGCAAGAGTGCCCTCCACACCGCGCGGCAACAACAGCGGCGCAAACGCGGCGTGTGCCGTGCGTGGCGCGATCGGCGGGACCGCCAGGGCCAGCGCTGCCAGCGCACGCCGGCCCGGAGCGTCGAGCGCAGACACGCTCCACTCGATGACGGCACGCAACGAGACGTGACGGGCCGGCCGGCCTCTGCCGGGTCGGGTGAGGTCGGTGTCCGCGAGGTGGTCCGCGATGCGGGACTCCAGCTCCTCGACCGGGGTCTCCCAGGTCATCGACGCCACCAGCTCCAACGCGAGCGGCATCCCGTCGAGCCGTCTGGCCAGGCTCGCGATCGATCCGGCGACGTGAGGCGTGAGCTCGATGTCCGCCACCTGCTGCGCACGTTCGAGGAACAGCCGGCCGGCGTCGCTGTTGCGGACCGCGTCCACGCCCGAGTCCCCGGGCGAGTCCAGGCCGTCCAGTCGCACGAGCACCTCGTCCGGCAGCCCCAGTGGCTCCCGTGACGTGCACAGCACGTGCAGCCGGCGGCAACGGGTGAGCAGCTCGTCCGCGCAGTCCCCGGCCGCGTCCAGCAGGTGCTCGCAGTTGTCCAGGATGAGCAAGCCCGCTTGATCGCGCAGCACCCCATCCAGGCTGTCGGTGAGGTCGCCGGCGGCGGCCTGCTCGAGCACGTCGGCTAGGGCGCCCCGCACCGCGTCGCGGACCGACTCCACCCCGGCAGACCCGGGCAGCGCGGTGAGGTCGACGAACCAGGCGGCGGCGAAGCGCGGGTCGCCGCGCAACGACTCGATCACCAGCCTCGTCTTGCCGGTCCCACCGGGACCGACAAGGGTGATGAAGCGGTGGGCGCTGAGCGCCGCCATGAGACGAGCGCGATCCACCACTCGATCGACGTACGACGTGCGGTACGCCGGGAAGGACCGGGCGCCGGCTTTCACCGCGCCCGGTGGTGCCAAGGCACGATCTGAGAGCGCCAAGGGCATTGCGTACAGCGCTATCGGGGCGTCGAAGTCGCGCACGTGGAACACGCCCATCGCGACACAACGCTCCGGCGCCGCCGCATCGACCGCAGCGGTGACGAGCACCTGACCACCCCGCGCGGACGCGGCGACTCGTGCCGTTTCGTGCACCGCGAGCGCGGCGTACGTATCTCGCAAGGGTCGGATGCCATGACCGACATGGCAACCCATCCGGACGTGTACCTGGCGGCCGGGACGTCCCTGGAGCCGAGCCTGTGCTACCGCGCAGGCGTCGAGTGCCGCGGACGTGCTCCCAAATGCGAAGAAGCAGCCGTCCCCCTCCACGCTGACCAGTACGCCACCGGCCGCCTCGACCTCGTCGCGCTGGATCTGGAGAACCTCGTGCAGGACGTCCCCGTAGCGGTCCTCGCCGAGCTCCTTGAGCAGCGCGGTCGAGCCCTCGACGTCAGAGATCACGAACGTCACGTCACCGGACGGAAGCCCTCCCGGCGAGCGCGACGCGGGTATAGAGCTGCCGTCGAGGCCCCGGCCGGCTGACATGGGTCAGTCGATTCGCTGCGGCAGGGAGCAGAAGAACGCCGTCATCGCGTCAAGATCGGCGACGTTGCGCCAGACGTGGTCGACCCGCACGATGCGCACCGCGCTATCCTGCCGCCTTCTGCGGACGAAAGGGACATCCCATGCTGCGTCGCGTTCTCGCCGCCGCCGTCGTCGCTGCCGGCCTGGTGGCCGTCGCCGCCCCGGCCCACGCCACGTGCACCGCCGGGTACGTCGGCATCGACCCGAACACGCACAAGCCGCGCGTCGAGCTGCCGCGCTGCGAGCCCCCGCCGATGGATTAGCGACAGGTCAGGGGCTGCTGTTCGCCAGCAGCAAAAGGCTCAGCGCGACCAGGGCCGGCAATGCCTGGACGAAGAAGATCCGCTTGTTGACGGTCTTCGCGCCGTAGCACCCGGCCACGACGACGCAGCCGAGGAAGAACAGCGCCGCGTGCTCGCCCATCTTCTCGCTGGCCAGGATCGACCAGACGAGGCCGGCGGCGAGGAAGCCGTTGTAGAGGCCCTGGTTCGCCGCGAGCGTGGCGGTCGCGTCGGCATGCTCCTGCGTCATGCCGAAGGTCGCGAGGCCCTTCGGCGTGCGCCAGAGGAACATCTCGAGCACCAGGAAGTACAGGTGCAGCGCGGCGACGATCCCGATGACGACGTCAGCAGCAGTGTCCATGCGGCGCACGGTAGCGCGGCCGGTCCTCGCGATGATGTGCTGACGGCATGCGACGCGCCGTAGGTCCGATCGCGCGAGGCTCGATGCGCGCGGCGATCATCACCGTCTTCCTCGCGCCGCTGGTCTTCCTGACCCTCGGATCGCTGCGTCGGCTCGGGTCGCCCCCGCCGGACGGCATCGAGCTGATCCCGCGCGGAGCGTCGTTCGAGGCGTTCGGGCGGATCAGCGAGTTCATCCCCCTCGGAACTCTGATCCGCAACTCCGTCGTCGTCCTGGTCGTCGCGGTGCCGCTCACGGTCGTCGTCGCGAGTTGGGCCGGCTTCGCGATCGCCCAGCTGCCCGACCGGACCCGGCGCATCGCGCTCGTGTTCACGGTCGCCACGCTGATGGTGCCGCCGACCGCGCTGTGGATCCCGCGGTTCGTGATCTACCGGCACCTCGGCCTGCTCGACACGCTCGGCCCGCTGATCGCACCGGCGCTCGCTGCGACCACCCCGTTCACCGTGCTGCTCGCCTACCGCGCGTTCCGGCGGGTGCCGCCCGAGCTGTGGGAGGCGGCGCGGTCGGAAGGCGCGGGTGCGTTCGCCACTTGGCGGCGCGTCGGCGTGCCGCTCGTCCCGGCGACGACAGCAGCGATCGCCGCGATCACCGCGGCGTTCCACTGGGGCAACTACGTCGACGCCCTGCTGTACACCTCGTCGCCTCGGGTGCGCACCCTCGCGCGCGGCGTACCGGAGCTGGGCATCGTGGACTCACCCGACCTGCCGATCCTGCTGGCCGGCGCGGTCCTGCTGATGCTCCCGCCCGCCGTCGTCGTCGTGCTGCTCAACCGCTGGCTGCTTCGGTCCGTCGACGCATCGGCGGATCGCTAGCGTCAGGTGCGGCTGGACGTCTCCGGGCAGACGGTCTCCGAGTCGAGCAGCCACGCGTCGGCGCCCGGCAGCGCATGCCAGCGGACGACCGCGACCATCTCGCCGCCGTGTCGCACCCGGACGGTGCGGGCCGACGCCTGCGGATAGCCGGCCGGCTCTACTGTCGCGTCGACCGGGAGCCGGCCGCCCAGCTCCTGCCTGGTCAGCGCGACGGGATCGCCCTGTCGTACGACGGCCGCCTCGGCGAGTCGGCTGTGCTGCGGCGAGCCGCAGGACAGAGCGTCGGAGACGAAGACGTTGTCCGGGTCTCGCACCAGCAGGGAAGCGGCGTAAGACACCCCCGACATCGCAGAGCAGGTCACCTCGACCGGCCCTGGCGGCACCGGCAGCTCCACCGTCGACGTACCCGGAGCCAGGTACGTCCCCACTCCGCCGAGCGACAGGTGCATCACGTCGCCGGTCGCGTTGGTGGCGCGGATCCGGACGCCGTCAGAGCCGGCGACAGCGCGGCCGCGCGTCGTCACCGCGTCGCCCACGCAGCCGACGGCGAGCTCGGCTGCCTGAGCGGTGACGCGATGGACGGCAGCCCCACCGGCGACCATCAGCACGCCGGACAGGACCGCACCCGACGCCCGCGCGACCCGGCGTCGCCGCAGGAGTCGAGTCCCCCGACGAAGGGACTCCGCAGGCAGGTCGACCGGCGCAGTGACGCCCCGCGCCGCGTGGGACAGCAGGCGTCGGAGGTCGGCGTCGGAGGACATGTCAGGCCTCCATCGGCGCGACAGCGGCCCAGCCGCGCTCGGCGGTAGCGGGCGTCGGGGCAGATGGGTGCTCCAGCAGCTCGCGCAGCCGCGTCAGGCCACGGGAGGTGTGCGTCTTCACCGACCCGACGGAGCAACCGAGGACGGCGGCGGTCTGGGTCTCGGTGAGGTCGTCGTAGAAGCGCAGCACGACCGCGGCACGCTGCCTGGGCGGCAGGTGCCGGAGCGCCGCCAGGACCACCTGCCGGTCGAGAACCGATCCGGCGTGGTCGGCCGCGACCCGGTCCGGCAGGGTCGAGCGGACGTGCTCCCGGCTGGCGGATCGACGCCACCACGCGGCGTTGGCCGTCACCAGGGCCCGTCGGACGTACGCCTCGAGGGAGTCGATCTCGCCGTGGTCACGCCACCGGACGTAGGTCGCGGCGAGCGCGGTCTGCAGGACGTCCTCGCCCCGGCCGACATCGCCGGCGAGGAGGCACGCCGTACGCGAGAGCGCGTCGCCGCGGTCGCGCACGAACGCGACGAACGCGTCGTCGCGCGCGTCGACCTGGGTCACCGTCTCCCCTTCACGGCCGACACGCCCTCGGCGTGTCAACCCTTTGCCGCCCCCACCGCATCTACCGGTAGACCTCGGGACTGCCCGGGTCGTCAGCGGAACGTCACGGAGGTTAGTGGATGCGGTCTCGACTGGTTGCGATGGCTCTGCTGGCGACGATGGTCGCCGGCTGCAGCGACGGTGCCGACAAGGCCACGACCGCTCCCTCCGCGAGCGGATCGGCCAGCGCGTCCGCTGCCGCCGTCTCCGGCTCGATCACCGTCGCAGCGGCCGGCGGAGAGGGCGAGATCAAGGCGCTCAACGCGCTGGTGGACTCGTTCAAGGTCGAGAACCCGGGCGTCGCGGTGACGGTCGACAGCGTCGAGGGCGCGGGCGATCTGGTCACCAAGCTCACGACGGCCTTCGCCGGCGGCACCCCGCCGGACGTCTTCCTCATGAACTACCGCCGCCTCGGCGGCCTGGTCTCGCAGATCGAGCCGGTCTCGGGCTTCGACACGTCGCAGATCTACCCGTCGACGACGTCGGCCTTCACCCGCGACGGTCAGCTGCTCTGCCTGCCGCAGAACGCCTCGAGCCTGGTCATCTACGTCAACCCGAAGCTGTTCGCGCAGGCCGGCGTCGAGCTGCCCAGCCCGGACTGGACCTGGGCGGACATGCTCGCGACCGCGAAGGCGCTGGCGGCCAAGAAGGTCGAGGCGGTCGGCTTCGACCCGGAGCTGATCCGGGTCGCGCCGTTCGTCTGGAGCGCCGGCGGCGAGATCGTCGACAACGCGGACGCGCCCACCAAGATCGACCTCAGCAGCCCGGCCGCGAAGTCGGCGCTGCAGTTCTTCCTCGACCTGCAGAAGACCGGGCTCGACGCGACCCAGCGCGCAGGGATGAGCGCCGAGGACACGTTCGCGGCGGGCAAGGTCGCGATGTACTTCGACAGCCGCCGCGCGGTGCCGGGCTTCCGCAAGACGGAGGGGCTCGAGTTCGACGTCCGGCCGATTCCGGCCGGGGCGAAAGGTCGCATCAGCGTGCTGCACTCGGACGGCTACTGCGTGACGAAGGCGGCGAAGAACAAGGCCGCCGCGCAGGCGTTCGCGGCGTACGCCGTCGGCCCGAAGGGCGGCCGGGTGCTCGCCGAGGCCGGTCGCACCGTGCCGTCGGTGAAGAGCCTCGCCGAGAGCGACGCGTTCCTGACTCCCGGCAAGCTGCCGGCGTCGAGCCAGGCGTGGCTCGACCAGCTGCCCGACCTGCGTGCGCTCCCTCCGCACAAGAGCTGGAACGGCGTCGAGGGCAGCGCCGACGACGTCCTCGGCCAGCTGTTCGCCGGTAAGATCGGCCTCGACGAGGCGATCAAGGAGATCGCGACCGTGACCGGAGCGGAGTTCGCGAAGTCGTGACGCCGAGGCTCGCACTGTCGGGCCTCACCCATCACTACCGACACGACGCGGAACCCGCGCTCGACAGCCTCGATCTCGAGGTCGGCGCCGGCGAGATCGTCTGCGTCGTCGGGCCGTCGGGAGCGGGCAAGTCGACGCTGCTCCGCCTCGTCGCCGGCCTGCTCTCGCCGACCGCCGGCACCGTACGGATCGACGGCGCCAACATCACGGCGGCGCCCCCCGAGCGACGTGCGGTCGCGATGGTGTTCCAGGGCTTCGCGCTCTTCCCGCACCTCACCGTCGCGGAGAACATCCGCTTCGGTCTGCGCGTACGCCGGGAGTCGCAGCAGGTCGAGCGGGTCCGTGCGGTCGCCGGCGAGCTGGAGCTGGGCGACCTCCTCGGGCGACGACCGAGCGAGCTCTCCGGCGGTGAGCGGCAGCGAGTGGCATTGGCCAGAGCGCTGGTGCGCGAGCCCGCGGTCTTCTGTCTCGACGAGCCGTTGGCCAGCCTCGACCCGACGTTGCGCGGCGCCGCGCGACGGCTGCTCTCCACGGTGCTGCGCGCGCACGGGCGAGGCGCGCTGGTGGTGACGCACGATCAGGGTGAGGCGATGACACTCGGCGACCGCGTCGCCGTCGTACGCCGGGGTCGGCTCGAGCAGGTCGGCACGCCGACGGAGATCTATGCGCGGCCCGCGACCCCGTTCGTCGCGGGGTTCGTCGGGTTGCCGCCGGCAGTGGTGCTCGACGCGTCGAGCCCGCTCGCCTCGACCTGGGCGGTCGCGTCCGACGGTCATGTCGCGGTCCGCGCGGAGCACGTGCGCATCGGGCGGGCGGGGCACGTCGCGACCGTGGCCGAGGTCGCGCATCTCGGAGCAACTGCCCACGTGACGCTCGACGTCGGCGGGACCTCGCTCGTCGCGACGATGCCGAGCTCGTCCGCGCCGGCGCTGGGCGCGACGGTGCGCGTCGCCGTCGACGAGAAGACGGTGCTGCGCTACGACGGCGGGGGTCGGCTGACGTGACGCGAAGGATCGGCTACCGCTTCGGGCTGCACGGCATGCTCGTGCCGTTCGCCGTCGGGTCGATCGCGCTGGTGATCGTCCCGCTCGTCGTCACCGCGGGTCTGGCCTTCACCCGATACGACGCGCTCAGCTCGCCGGAGTGGGTAGGCCTCCGAAATTTCTCGGGCCTCGCGGACGATCCCGAGACGCATGCCGCATTGCGCGCCACCGGGTGGTTCGTGCTGCTCGTCGTACCGACGCGGGTGATCGGCAGCGCCGCGCTCGCGCTGCTGATGCATCGGCGCGAGCGACTCGCGGGCGTGGGGAGGATCGCCGTCTTCCTCCCGGCGGTCGTGCCCGACGTCGCGACATCGCTGGTGTGGCTGTGGCTCATCAACCCGCTCTACGGACCGCTCGCTGCGATCGCGAGGGTGTTCGGCTTCACGCCCGGCGCCGTGCTGCACGAGAAGTGGGGGGCGCGCCTGGTGATCGCCGCAGTGGCGGTTCTGGCGCTCGGCGAAGGATTCCTCGTCGCCCTCGCGGCGCGCCGCGAGCTGCCCGACCGGATGTACGACGTCGCTCGCGCCGAGGGCGCTCGACCGCTCACGCTGCTCCGGCGGGTGACGCTCCCGTTGCTTGTGCCGACGCTCGGGCTGCTGGCAGCGCGCGACCTGGTGGCGAGCCTGCATGCGAGCGTCGCGCCCACCCTGCTGCTGACCGGCGGCGGGCCGCGACGCGCGACCTTGACCCTGCCGGTCTACGCGTACGAGCGAGGGTTCGACGAGCTGCGGCTGGGCGACGCCGCCGCGTTGTCACTGGTGCTCTTCGTGACGACGACGACGTTCGCCCTGCTGCAGCTGCGGTTGGTCCGGCGATGGACCGCGCGCTGAGCTTGCTCGGTCAGCGTCCGCGGCCGCGGTAGTAGCCGCCGCCACCGAGGAGGAGGACCAGCAGGATCACGATCAGGATGATGTTCATGTCCTCGGCGTACCCGCTGGGGGCCGATCCACGCAGAATCCGCGACGTGCGCTAGATCGGATACGTCGTGCCGCCGGCGTACGTCATGCACCGGCATTGCTGGTCCCACGCGAGGTCGCGGACGCCGCCAGGGACGAAGAGCCGATCGGCGCCGAGCCCGGATCGAAAGGCGAGCGCCGAGTGGAACGACGGCGCAACCTGCAGCAGGCCGCGGGCGATCTCCGGACCGGTGAGGCCTCCGGCCGACGTCGCGCCGAGGGTCACCAGTCGCAGCCCGTCGCAGATGGCGAACGCGACCGCCTCGGCGAGCCGTCTGCCGGCGAAGGTCTGGCCACCCGCCGCGAGCGACTTCCGGCACTGCACCTCGTCGGGTCCGACGTCGCCCGGGTCGCGCGCGTCACCCACGTCGATCGGCGGCGCCCAGCCGACACCCATCGCGCCGACGTTCTGTCCGGCCGGTGAGTTGGTCTCGACGAAGGTCTGCGGCGCGTTGGCCGAGGTGATGCCGTAGCGCGGCCGGTAGCGCTGGCTGTCGGCGGCGAGCTGGAAGCTGAAGAGATCGGCGTTCGCCGCGATCACGTGCGTCACTCCGTCGCCGGCGAAGCGCAGCACTGCGGGCGCCATCTCGCTGCCCTTGAGGTAGGCGAACGTGCGCACGTCGCGCTGCCCGGCCGCGGCCAGCGCGCGCGTGATGACGTCGCTGACCCGGTGGCTGATCGGGTCGTCCGGCACCAGGACCCCGACCTTCGCCGGCGCGCTCGACGTTCGACCCGTCTCGGTGTCCCAGCCGCCGAACCAGCCCTGCGCGGCCAACCTGCTGACGAGGACGGGCGCGAGCGCGTCCCACGTCGGCGCGACCAGCTGGTAGTAGTACGGCGCGAGCTCGACGCCGACCTGCCGGTCCACCGCGGCCACCGACGCGCTGAGCAGCAGCACCTTCGACCGCGCGAGGCAGGCCCGGAAGCTCGGCTTGTCGATGAACGGGACAGGGTTGATGACCGCGACGACCGGACGGTCCTGGGTGAAGTAGGTGCACGTCTCGTTGCCGGCGCGCTCGGGGTCGCGCGCGGCGTCGATGGTGCGCAGGTCGCGGAAGACGACCTTCACCTGGCGGCCGAGCACTCCGCCACGCCGGTTCAGGTCGGCCGCCACGGCGAGCGCCTGACCCTCCTGGTCGCCGGCATCGAGACCGCGCGCGCCGATGCTGCTCGCCGCCGCCTGGACGTCCTTCTCCGTCGTCACGCCGATGTAGACGAACCGCTCGTCCCACCCGCGAGCGCCTTGTGCGGGCGGCGGCGTGGGTGAGCCGATCACCGTCGCCGTCGGTGCCGGGTCGCCTTCGCGCGGGTCGTCCGTGGTCGACCCGCACCCCGACAGCAGCGTCGCAAGTGCGAGGAGCCCGGCGGCGGATGCGCCGGAGAAGCCGGTCATCCGTCCACGGTAGGCGATGGGCTTCGCCGTAGTCTTCTACGTGGGGCGGCTCGGACGAGAGGCGAGTGACGTGCGCGGACGGACGACCCTGATGGCCGTGATGCTCGGTGCGCTGGTGCTCGGGGGCTGCGGCGGCGACGACGCTCCTGTCACGCAGCCGGACGCGATCGCGACGACCGCCGGGTCGGCGGCGAGCACCCCGGCGAGCGGGTCGGAGACGGTGCTGGTCTCGAGCGTTCCGTCGCTCGGCACTGTGCTGGTCGGGCCCAACGGCCACACGCTCTACATGTTCGCCCAGGACAAAGGCACGACCAGCGCCTGCACCGATGGCTGCGCCGCCACGTGGCCGGCGCTGAAGTCATCCGGTACGCCGATCCCGGGCGAGGGCGTCAACGCCGCGAAGCTCAGCGTCGCGGGGGGCCAGGTCGTCTACAACGGCCACCTGCTCTACTTCTTCTCCGGCGACGGTGCGCCCGGAGACGCGAAAAGGCGCCTCGGTGCCCAACTGGTTCGCCGTGAGCCCGGCTGGAGAGAAGGTCGAGGCGGCCTCCGACGGGGGCTACTGAGATCCACGCGTCCGGACCTCCCCGGACCGGACGCTTGACGAACCCGAACAGGGCGCGGATAGTCCGAACGGTGTTAGGCAACGAGAACACTGATTGGCGGGCGGACCGGCGCGCTGCTGCCGCCGACGCCATCGTGCAGGCCGCGTGGGAGCTGGCCCGGGAGCACGGCCTCGGCGGGCTTTCGCTGCGCGACCTGGCGCGCCGGCTCGGGATGGCGACGCCCTCGCTCTACTCCTACTTCGACTCCAAGCACGCGCTCTACGACGCGATGTACGCCGACGGCTGGCGGGCCTTCATCGCGTTCGAGCCGGATACGAATACGTCAACCGACCTGCGGGACGCGATCTGGATCGGCGCGGACCGCTGGGTGCGGTTCAGCCTCGCCGACCCGGTCCGCTTCCAGCTGCTGAGCCTGCGCACGATCCCGGGCTTCGAGCCCTCGGCGTCGTCGTACGCGATCGCACAGCAGGCGTACGACGAGTCGTTCGCCAGCCTCGAAGCCTTCCCGCTGACCCAGGAGCACAAGGACCTCATCACGGCGGTGGTGAGCGGCCTGCTCAACCAGCAGCTCGCGAACGAGCCCGGCGGCACGCGCTGGGTGCAGCTGCTCGACACCGCGGTCGACCTGGTCGCCTCCTGGGTCGCCGACACCCTGCCCAAGCCCAAGACCCGGACGAGGAAGGGACAGCCATGAGCGCTCCCACCGCGCAGCTGCACCACGTCGCGATCACGGTCACCGACATCGACGTGAGCATCCCCTGGTACGAGGGGGTCTTCGGCATCCGGTTCGTCATGGATGTCCCGCACGAGGGCGGCATCGGCAAGCTGCTGGCGAACGAGACGATGAGCCTCAGCGTCGTACTGCACCGGCACGACGCGAACGACGGCGGCCTGTTCAGCGAGACGCGGGCCGGCCTCGACCACGTCGGCTTCGCCGTCGCCTCCCGGGACGACCTGATCGCGTGGCAGGACCACCTCGAGGCACAGGGCGTGGTGCGCTCCGACACCGCCGACAAGCCGCTCACCCAGTCGCCGATCACCGACGCGCCGTACGGCTCGGTCCTGGTCTTCCGCGACCCCGACAACATCCAGCTCGAGCTCTTCTCCCCCGCCGCTCGCTAGGAGCCCGCCATGCATGTCCACCAGCCCGCGCCCGACGTCACCTCGCTGTCGTACGCGACGGAGATCCCCGGCCTCGGCTTCCTGCCGATCAACGCATTCGTCATCCATGCCGCCGAGCCGATGCTGATCGACACGGGCGCGCCGCAGTCGCGGACCGAGTTCCTCGACGCGCTGTGGTCCGTCGTCGAGCCGGCCGACCTGCGCTGGGTCTACCTGACCCACCCGGACCGCGACCACACCGGCGCGCTCGCCGAGGTGCTGGCCGCGGCGCCGCAGGCGCGGCTGGTCACGACGTTCGTCGGCTTCGGCATCACGTCGATGGACTTCCCGATGTCGCCGGAGCGGGCGTACTGGCTCAACCCGGGCCAGTCGATCGACGTCGGCGACCGGACGCTCACTGCGTTTCGCCCGCCCGTCTACGACAGCCCGGCCACCACCGGCCTGTACGACGAGAGCACCGGGACGATGTTCAGCTCCGACTGCTTCGGTGCCCCGCTCGGCTCGTCGTCGGACACCGAGGTCGCCGACATCGCCGAGCTCTCGGCCGACGCGGTCACGGCGGGGCAGCGGCTCTGGGTGACCGTCGACAGCCCGTGGGTGGCGCACGTCGACCGCGCGCGGTTCGGGTCATCACTGGCCGCGCTCGGCGCGATGAACCCCGAGGTCGTCCTCAGCACCCACCTGCCGCCGGCGCGCAAGGCGATGCCGCGGCTGCTCGACATCCTCTCGACGGCGCCCGATGCCGATGCGTTCATCGGCCCCGACCAGGCGATGCTCGAGGCGATGCTGGCCTCGATGCACGCCCCCGTGCCCGCCTGATCCCTCACGTGCCGGGGTCTCAGCCTGCGAGATCACTCGCGATCAGCGACCAGATGACGAGATCGACGCGTCCGGCGTGCACGTAGCCGGCCGACCTCGCGACGCCTTCGCGGTGGAAACCGGCCTTCTCCGCCACACGCTGTGAGGCCGCGTTCTGCGTGGCGATGCGCAGCTCAACTCGGTGAAATCCGAGGTCGGCGAGAGCCCACCGCGCGAGCGCATCGACCGCCTCGGTCATGTACCCCTGCGCTCGCGCCCAGGGGCTAGACAGGTAACCGATCTCGGCAACCCCTGCCACCCAGTCCGTTCGCTTGAAGTCGATGCTTCCGGCGAAGCGTCCCTGGACATCGATCGCCCGTACCAGTCCGCGCCCAGTCGCCTGTGCATCCGGTGCCAGTTCACCGACCCACAGCGACGCGTCTCGTTCGGTGTAGGGATTGGGCAATGGAAGCCAGGTTTGCGTGATCGGATCGGCACCCGCCTCCTGGACGCCCGGAACGTCAGCTGGCTCTAGCGCTCGCAGCGTCGTCCGAGGGGTCGACAAGACGAGATCCGGGAATGCGCGCACAGCGGCCACCTACGCGGGCTCGACTTCCGCTAGCTCGGGGTCATGTCCACGAAGCGGCTGTAGTGACCCTGGAACGCGACGGTCACTGTGGCGGTCGGGCCGTTGCGGTGCTTGGCGACGATGAAGTCGGCCTCGCCGGCGCGAGGTGACTCCTTCTCGAAGGCGTCCTCGCGATAGAGCAGGATCACCATGTCCGCATCCTGCTCGAGGCTGTTTTCCGAGACGATTCCATTGGCGATGAAGTTGTGCGTCTCGAGGACAGTCGCGTCGTACACCTCCTGCGGCCCGAGCGGCTCAATCGCGACTATCCGGTCCCACAAGACGCTGGACTCCGCGAGGGTGCGCAACCAACTGTCATCGAGGAATTCGGCAACCTGAGCGAGCCGCGGTCGACTCGGTGCACGGGCGAGCAGTTGGACCGCGCGCTGCGCCCCACTCCCTCGTGCGACCTCGCTCATCGTTACGCCCCGAGCTTCGCTCACGGCTCGGACTCGATCCCATACTCCAGCGGGCACTACATCGACGTACGGCTGCTTCGTCATCGAAGCGACGTGGTCGAGCAGCTTTGCGGCGCCTTCCGCGCGCTCGCCGTGTACGCCGATCTCTGTGAGGAACGTTCGCTGGTTGACCGCACCATTGACGGACACGTGGAATCCAGTCCGGTATCCGGGCTTGTGCGTCTCTGAGATCGTGCTCAAGATGCCGAACCTGAGAAGGAGCCGCTGCACGTCGTCCGCAAGCTGTCGGCTAGTCGTCGCGTAATAGAGCCGGCTCCGTCGCCCGTCTACGCCGACGCTGCCGTCCGTCGCCCACAGGTGGCGCAGGAACAAGGCGACCTGCTCGTCGGCCAGAGCAAAGACCGGCTGCGGGATGAACTTCTCGTAACTGCGCTTGCCGCGCAGACCCATCGTGTCGAGCCACGCGACGATCGGGTTCCGGCGGCCGTGCGTCAGTCGGTAGGGGCTCGGCAGGTAGAGGTGCCACCAGTTCTTCTGACGGACAAGCCGCGGCGTGATGCCGAAGTGCGGTGCTGCATCGGCGACGGCGTCGATGTTCTCCGCATCCGCGCTGGTGTAGTGCAGAGGCTGGCGTGGAGCGAAGCAGCCGTCGCCGAGCAGGTGCGCCAGCATGATGACTTCGGACTTGTGCCACACCGTCGGCTCTACCGGCGCGGGGACGTGGCGAGGCACTGCGATGAGCGTGTCCTTCGAGAGCTCGTCGAGTCGCTTCCAGCCGTCGTACGTCAGGAACGGGTGGTTCGCGCTCGCCTTGACCTTTCGCCCTGACGCGAGCCTGAGTTCGAACGTCTCCTTGATCCCGCTCGAGAAGACATGCGTCATCGTCCCGCGGACCATCTGCAGGTCCTCGTTCAGCGTCCACACGGGGATGTTGGTCTCCCCCGATGCGTACAGCTCTCCGAAGGTCACTTCCGCGTTGGTGTCGGCGCGCATCACACGGGTGTCGGCGGTGAGACAGCCGGACTCGCGGAGGTCGGACAGCTGCGGCTTCTTGTCGGCGCGCTGCTCCGGTGAGCGGTTCAGCTGGGAGATGGCGACAACGGGTACGTCGAGCTCCTTGGCCAGCAGCTTCATCGACCGGGAGATCTCGCTGACCTCCTGCTGGCGGTTCTCGACCCGCTTGGGCGAGCTCATCAGCTGCATGTAATCGACGACGATGAGCCGCAGCTCGTTGCGCTGCTTGAGTCGTCGGGCCTTCGCCCGGATCTCCATCATCGTGAGGTTCGGCGAGTCGTCGATGAACAGCGGCGCGTTGGCGACCTCGCCCATCCGGCGAGCCAGCCGCGTCCAGTCGTCGTCGGTCATCTTGCCGGTGCGCAGGTTCTGCAGGCTGACCCGCGCTTCGGCGGAGAGCAGACGCATGGTGATCTCGTGCTTGCTCATCTCCAGCGAGAAGATGACCGACGCGAGACCGTGCTTGATCGACGCGGCGCGAGCGAGGTCCAGACCGAGTGTCGAGTTGTGCACGACGATGTCGTTGGCGACGAAGTTGTGCGTGCCGTCGACGGTGAGGTCGTAGACCTGGGCCATGCCGTCGGGCTCGATGGCGACGACCTCGTCCCAGCGCGCGTCGGTCGGCAGCAGCTCCTGGTGGTGCAGGACGCCGGTCTTCGACAGGCCGGCGGACACCGCGACGAGGCCGGGCTCGACCCGGCGCTCGCCCGGCGTCGTCGGCGGCACCGCGATGTGGTCGCCGACCTTCAGGTCCTCGATCGCCACCCAGCCGTCGAGGGTGAGCAGCGGGTGGTTGGGCGTCGCGCGCAGCGACCGGCCGCCGCTCGTCGACACGCGCACGACCGGGCGTACGCCGTTGTCGATGAAGTCCGACGGGATCGCGACGTCGACGCGGGCCGACTCGTCGAGCGTCTGGATCGCGAGCGTCTCGCCGAGCTGCCCGCGCCGGACGAACTCCCCGATCGTCATCCGCTCGCCGGTGATCGCGTTGGTGACGACCGCGTCGAACGCGACGCACTTCCCGATCGCGGGCCGTGCGGCGAGGATCACCAGCTGGCCGCCGTGCAGACCGTTGGTCAGCGTGTCGAGATCGGCAAAGCCGGTCGGCACGCCGTGCATCGACCCGTCACGCGCGCCGATCGCCTCGATCTCCTCGAGCGTCGGCGCGAGCAGCTCGGACAGCGAGACGTAGTCCTCGCTGGTCCGCCGCTCGGTGACCTCGAAGATCGCCTGCTGCGCGCGGTCGACCAGCTCGTCGACGTCGCCGCCCTTGCCGGCGTACCCGAGCTGCACGATGCGCGTGCCAGCCTCGACCAGCCGCCGCAGCACCGCGGCGTCGCGGACGATGCGCGCGTAGAAGCCGGCGCTCGCCGCGGTCGGCACCGACGCGACCAGGCTGTGCAGGTAGGGACCGCCGCCGATCCGCGCGAGCTCGCCCTGTCGGGTCAGCTCGGCCATGACGGTCACGGCGTCGGCCGGGTCGCCCTTGCCGTAGAGGTCGACGATCGCGTCGAAGATGGTCTGGTGCGCCGGCCGGTAGAAGTCGGTCGAGCGCAGGATCTCGATGACGTCGGCGATCGCGTCCTTGCTCAGCAGCATGCCGCCGAGGACGCTCATCTCCGCCTCGAGCGCCTGCGGCGGAGTGCGCTCGAACTCCGACGACGTGCGCGTGACGGTCAGCTCGGCGGTCATGCTGCGCTCACGGCGACAGAAGTGGTCATGACACCGTTGTAGGTGCTGGATCCGACAGAAAAGACGAGCTCGGGCACAGCGGCAGGACCCCTGGGGATACGTCGTTCGGCGGCGGACGCGCACTGTACGAGCGGGCCGCCCACGCGGAGAAGACCTGCCTGTGCACGGACCTGGGGACGACGTGTGCGCTCGTCCGGTATCACCGTGCATGGCCTGTGGACCGGCGTACGCCGGCTGTGGAGAAGGCCCCGCGAACGTACCGTCCCGTGCCCGATTCACGCACACAGGCTGTGGACGGAAGAAATACCTCCGGCGCTCCGGGCGCCGCCGCCGAACCTTTCGCCGACTCGGGAGTCCTGAGAGTAGAGACGCGTCGTACGACGCCGGGTGCGAGGGGGTGGGGCGTGGTTGCCGAGACGTACAGCCTGCCCGTCCCGGTCGACGCGGCGATGACGACGAGGCAGACGTTCCAGGACCTCTACCTGGCGGAGTTCAAGCACCTATCCGGCTACTGCGCGATGCTCGTCAACGACGACCAGCTCGGCTGGGAGATGGCCCAGGAGTCGTTCACCCGCCTGTTCGCCCGCTGGCTGAAGGTCCGCGACCCGCAGGCCTACGTCTTCCTCATCGCCACCAACCTGGTGCGCGACCACTGGCGCCGCCGCGACCGCGAGCGCGCCGCGTTGCGGACCGTGCACATCGTCACCTCGCCGGACGCCCCGGCGGATGACGGCTGGCTGCGCGACGTCGTGGAGCGGCTCCCGACGCAGCTCCGCGACGTCGTGCTCATGCACTACTACGCCGACCTGCCGATCGAGCAGATCGCGACCGCCGTACGCCGTCCTGTCGGCACCGTGAAGCGCCAGCTGCACGACGCCCGCAAGCAGCTGTTCACGGCACTGGAGGAGCAGCGATGACCGGCGACCGCGCCGCTCGCCGGCTCGCCGCGACCGCGGCGGCGCGCGGCACGGCACCCCGGCTCGACGACTTCGAGGCAGCCATGTCCGAGGCGGGCAAGCGCCGTCGCCGTCGCGGCGTGCAGTCAGCCGGCGTGGGCGCCGCACTCGTCGCAGTGGTCGGGGTCGTCGTCGGCTTCGGCGCGGTATCCGGCTCGGCAAACGCGCGCGACGAGGTGACGTTCGTCGACTCCCCGGCCACCGACGACTCGTCGTACGACGACTCCGTCGGGCCCGCCCTGCTCGGCGCGCCGGTCGACCCGGCGGACGCCAGCACCGGGGACGAGCGGACCCGATCGCGGCGTCGCTCAGGGTCGTCGGACGACGCGCAAGGCCCGACGACGGCGCAACAGCCGCCGGCCGCGGTCACCCGCACGTCGAGGACCGGCGCGCTGAACACCTGCTCCGCCGACTGGTGCCTCGGCGCGGCGCAGAAGTCGGCCGGGCGGGCGGCGTACATCTTCTCCGCGACGGTCTGCCTCAACGCCGGCGTCGCGCTGCGCACCCTCGACTACGCCACCTCTCAGGAGGTGGAGTTCGAGGTGCTGGCCGGCTCGCACGTCATCTGGCGCTGGTCGGACAACCAGCGCATCACGTCGACCCCGCACCAGCTCTCCGCTCTCGCCGCGGAGTGCTTCACCTGGTCGACGAAGTGGACCCAGTACGACGGCAACGGGGATCGGGTCGGCAAGGCCAACCTCACGCTGCGCGTCCGCAGCCTGGCCAGCCAGGCGACCAGCCCGTCCGCGGCCACCGCGCGCTTCGCGACCACCGCGGTCTGACCCCCACCACCGCCCCAACCCAGGAGTCGCCATGCGATGTCCCGCGCTCTCGCGCGCCCTCGGCGCCGCCGCGCTAGCGATCGTCGTCTCGTCACCCGCCACGGCTCCTGCGACGGCCGCGCCCGGGCGCTCGTGCCAGCTGGTGAAAGACGAGTCGGGCGACGCAGGGCTCTTCGGCGGGGTCGTCACCCACGACGCCTCGCTCGACATCGTCTCCGCTGACATCGCGGCGGACGCGAAGAACCTCACCGTCGTGATCCGGGTCGCGAAGCTGGCGACGCAGTCGCCGCCCCTTCCGTACGGCGGGAGCTGGAGCTTCCACTTCGCCACCCCCGAAGCTGCCTTCATCCTCGACGCCGGACAGCGCCTGGACGGCGACCAGTTCGAGCTCAACCACTACACCTCGGAGTACACCGGCGACACCAGCACGTCATTCCTGTACGAGCCGGTGGGGTCAGTGAATGGAACCTTTGATACGACAGCCAACGAGATCCGGATGACTGCGCCGCTCGCCATGTTCGCCCCGTTCGACCGCCTGAACCACGGATCGGTGCTCAGCAAGCTGCTCGTGATCAGCTGGCCCGAGTGGGGCTTCGGCGAGGACGCGATCGCCGGCGGGCAGGCGGATGAGGCCGGAGGCGGCGGCCGGGCGTCGTACCGCGTCGGCGAGAGCAGCTGCGTGAGAGTCGGGGCGTAGCACGCAGCGGGCCCGGTCCCTCCGAGGAGGAGCCGGGCCCGGCATACGTCTGGTGCTACTTCTTGTCGGCGACGACCTCGAGGGTGACGTTCGCGTCGACCTCGGGGTGGAGCTTGATCGAGACCTGGTGGCTGCCGAGGGTCTTGATCGGCGCGCCGAGCGTGATGCGCCGCTTGTCGAGCTTCGGGCCGCCCGGCCTTCGCGACCGCGTCGACGACGTCGGCCGCGGTGACCGAGCCGAAGAGGCGGCCGCCGTCGCCGGCGCGGGCCGGCAGCGTGACGTCGAGCGCCTGCAGCGAGGTGGCGAGCTCACGGCGCGTGGCCAAGGTCGCGGACCTCGCGCACGTCGCGCGCCCGCTTGATGGTCGCGACCTGCTTCTCGGCGCCGCTGGTCGCGAGGATCGCGAGGCCCTGCGGGACGAGGTAGTTGCGGCCGTAGCCGTCAGCGACCTCGACGATGTCGCCGGGCGCGCCGAGGTTGGCGACCTCCTGCGTGAGGATGATCTTCATCGTCCGCGGCCCCTATCGCGCGGTGCTGGTGTAGGGCAGCAGCGCCATCTCGCGGCTGTTCTTCACCGCCATCGCGACGTCACGCTGGTGCTGGCTGCAGTTGCCGCGAGACCCGACGCGCGCGGATCTTGCCGCGGTCGGAGACGAACTTGCGCAGCAGCGTCGGTGTCCTTGTAGTCGACGAAGGTGACCTTGTCCTTGCAGAACACGCAGACCTTCTTCTTCGGCTTGCGTGCCGGTGCCTTGGCCATGAGTGTCTGTCTCTGTCGTCAGATGAGGGGGGGAAGTGATCGCTAGAAAGGGGGCTCGTCGGACGCGCCGGCCGGTGCCGACGCCGCCCACGGGTCCTCGGCCGGTGCGCCGCCGCCGAAGCCGCCACCACCGTGGACTGGCCGCCGCCGCCACCGAACCCGCCGCCGCCGCCCGAGCGCTGGATCTTGTTGACCTTGGCGGTCGCGTACTTGAGCGACGGGCCGATCTCGTCGACCTCGACCTCGTACACCGTGCGCTTCTCGCCTTCCTTGGTCTCGTACGACCGCTGCTTGAGCCGGCCGGTCACGATGACCCGCATGCCGCGGTGGAGCGACTCGGCGACGTTCTCCGCGGCCTGCCGCCAGATCGAGCAGCGGAGGAACAGCGCGTCGCCGTCCTTCCACTCGTTGGTGGTCTTGTCGAGGAAGCGCGGCGTCGAGGCCACGGTGAAGTTGGCGACGGCCGCGCCGTTGGGCGTGAACCGCAGCTCGGGGTCGTCGGTGAGGTTGCCGACGATCGTGATCGTGGTGTCGTTGGCCATGTCGTCCTCGTTGCCCTTCCGATGTCGACCTAGGCAGGGCCGGCGTACGACGCCTCGACGGCTGCCGAGGGCGGTGCGGGGAAGGGTCGGGGGTCTAGCGCAGCTCGGGCCGCATGACCTTGGTGCGCATGACGGCCTCGTTGAGGTTGAGCTGGCGGTCGAGCTCCTTCACCGTGGCCGGCTCGGCCTGCAGGTCGACGACGGCGTAGATGCCTTCGATCTTCTTGTTGATCTCGAAGGACAGGCGACGGCGGCCCCAGATGTCGATCTTCTCGACGGTGCCACCGGCGTCGCTGGACGACCTTGAGGAACTGTGTCGAGCGCGGGGGCGACGGTGCGCTCCTCGAGATCGGGATCGAGGATGACCATCAGCTCGTAATGACGCATTGAAACAGCCTGCCTCCTTCGGACTCAGGCGGTCACGGTCGATCCGTGACAGGAGGTTGTCCGCGTCAGCGAACGCCCGAAGGCTAACACGGGGCGACCCCCACGGCCGAACCCGCACACAGCGACGGTAACCGCGAGCACCGACAGCTCAGGGCCGTCGTACGACGTCTGTGGATCAGCGCTCCGGCGGCACCGCGAGCAGCGCCCGGACCTGCGCGGAGACGACTCCGCCGAGCGCGATCAGCGCGAGGAAGGTCGGCAGCCCGCGGCCCCGGCCGGTCGACGCGCGCGGCCCGAGACCACCGCTGCCGAGCTCGACCGTCGGCTCCGGTGAGCTGTCGTCCTCGCCGGCGAGGGTCGGCAGCGGGGCGGGGGTCGCGGTCGGCGGGCGCGCGGTCGGCGGTGCGCTCGGCCGGGCGGACGGCGACGCCGACGGGGGCGCGGACGGGGTCCGCGACGGCGTCGGCGCGACCGAGCGGCTCGGCGTCGGCGCCGGTGACGGCGAGACGCTCGGCGTGGGCGTCGCGGAGGGCTTCGGGGTGGCGCTCGCCGTCGGCCGGGCCGTGGTGCGGGTCGGCGACGGGGTGGGCTTGGTCGGGCTCGACACGACCACCGTGCCGCGCATCCCCGAGGCCGGCGCGCCGTGCGTCTTGCAGTAGTAGCCGTAGGTGCCGGGCTTCGAGAACGTGAACGTCGTCGACTGGCCGACCAGCTGGATGGACGAGTCCTTCTTCCAGTTCGCGCTCGAGCGGTGACCGTGTGGTTGACGCCGCCGTTGTTGGTCCAGGTCACCGTGTCGCCGGCCAGGATCGCCACCCGGTTCGGCTCGAAGGCGTTGTCGCCGGTCGTCGACACGTCCGCGTCCTCGGCGTACGCCGGTCCGCCCACGGCCAGCAGCGCACCCACCGAGAGCGCGCTGACGAGCAGCAGCGCGCCGGCGCCGCGGGCCGAGCTCGAGCGGCGCTCACCCGTCAAGTGTCGCACCCGAGTCACTCGTCGGGACGGGCCGACGCTTGTCGGTCAGGTTTACGCGGCGTATGAACGTGTCCATGACCGCGACCTACTCCCTGTTCATCGACGGCGAGCTCTGCGCCGCTTCGTCCGGCGCGACCTACGAGTCGCACGACCCTTCGACCGGCGAGGTGGTCGGCGTCTTCGCCGACGCCGGCGTCGACGGACGCCGAGCGGGCGATCGCCGCCGCGCGTCGCGCGTTCGACACCAGCACTGGGCGACGCAGGGCCGCGACTCGCGGATCGCGACGGTGCGCGACTTCGTCGAGCGGCATCACCGCGCGCCTGCCCGACTTCATCGAGATGGAGATGCGCGACGCCGGTCACACGATCCGGCTGGCGCGATGTTCACGGTGCCGCTCGCGCGTCGAGCACGCGCGCACAGCAGATCGAGCTCTACTCGCAGCTGCCGCGACATCGAGCCGCTGCCGCTGATCACCACTCCGGCGCTGAGCTGGGACTACGTCCGCCGTGAGCCGGTGGGCGTGGTCGCGCTGATCAGCGCCGTTCAACTTCCCGCTGCTGCTGGCGATGTGGAAGGTCGCGCCGGCGCTGGTCACGGGCTGCACCGTCGTCCTCAAGCCGTCGCCGTTCACCCCCGGCACCGCCGCGCTGCTCGGCGAGGTCGCCGCCGCGAGCCGGCCTGCCCGCCGGGCGTCTTCAACGTCCTCACCTCGACGTCGATCGGCGTCGGCGAGGCGATGAGCGCCAGCCCGCTCGTCGACAAGGTCGCGTTCACCGGATCGACCGACGTCGGGCAAGCGGATCATGCGCGGCGCGCGCCGACACGGTGAAGCACCTCACCCTCGAGCTCGGCGGCAAGGGCGCCAACGTGCTGCTCGACGACGCCGACCTCGACGTCGCCATCCCCGGCGCGGCCTGGGGCTTCCTCATGCACCAGGGCCAGACGTGCGAGTCCGGCACCCGGCTGCTCGTGCCGCGGTCGATCGTACGACGAGGTGCTCGACCGGCTGAAGACCACGATCGAGGCGCTCACCGTCGGGCCGGCCGCGCGACTTCTCCAGCGACCTCGGACCGCTCATCAACGGCGGCCAGGTCGAGCGGGTGCAGCGCTACGTGAAGCTCGGTCTCGACCAGGGCGCGCGGCTGCTGACCGGCGGCCAGGTCCTCACGGACGGCGAGCTGGCCAAGGGCCACTTCCACGCGCCGACCGTCTTCGCCGACGTCACCAACGACATGACGATCGCCCAGGAGGAGATCTTCGGGCCGGTGCTGTCCGTCATCCCCTACGACGACCGAGGGCGAGGCGATCGCGATCGCCAACGACTCGCCGTACGGGCTGTCCGGCTCGGTGTGGTCACGCGACATCCCGCGCGCGATCTCGGTCGCCAACCGCATCAAGGCCGGCACGGTGTGGGTCAACGACGTGCACCTGCTCAACGGCTACGCGCCGTTCGGCGGCTACAAGCAGTCCGGCGTCGGGCGCGAGCTCGGGCCGCAGGGCCCCGACGGGCTACCTGCAGACCAAGCACGTGCACGTCGACCAGTCGCCCGGACTCGCCCAGCAGTTCTGGTACGGCGTCATCGGCCTAGGGGACTAGACCAGCTCCCTGCAGCTCTCGACCCCCTACACAGGTGTGAGCACATCCCCGCACGCGTGAGGTGCCGGACGCTCACACCTGCGATGGACCCCCGCTCTGACCACACAGGTGTGAGCACATCCCCGCACGCGTGAGGTGCCGGACGCTCACACCTGCAGGTGAGGCCCGTGGCCGGAAGGGGTCCGTCAGCGCGAGGACGGCGGCGCCGAGCCGGACGGCGAAGCGGTCGGCGACGGGGTCGAGATCGGCGACGGGGAGGGCGTAGGCGAGGGCGTCGGCCGGTTCGGGATGTCGACGATCAGCGTCTGCCGCGCGTTCTCCGCGGGCGTGCCCTCGCATTGGCGGTCGGTGTTCGCCGTCACGGTGACCGTGAACCGGCCGCCGCGCTGGTAGGCGTGGGTGACGGTGTAGCTCTTGTCGACCGGCTGCGCGCGATACCCCGGCGGCGGCTCGGACGGCCTCGTCGCGCAGGCCGCGGGAGCGCGCTGCGAGTAGACGAGGGAGGTGCCGTCGCCGAAGTTGATCGAGCCGTTGATGTCGCTGCCGTCGTTGTCGCGCACCCGGATCCGGAACCGCACCTGCGGCGGGTCGCCAGTGATCGGCTCACCGACGACCTCGAGGACCAGGCCCTTCGGGGGGAACGCGCGCTTCGGCGACGCGGTCGGACTCGGCGTCGCGCTGCGCGTGGGCGTCGGGCTCGCCGACGGCGACGACGTGGGGGTCGGGCTGACGCTCGGCGAGGGCTCCTCCGACGCTGCGGCGCTCTCCTCCGGCGTCGGCGAGACCTCCGGGCTCGGCGAGTCGACCAGCGTCGGCGACGGGGAGGGGGCGGCCCGCCGGCCGTCCCCGTCGTCGTCGTCCGCGGTGGCCACCACGATCACGACCGCGACCACCGCGGTCAGCAGCAGCGCGAGCGACAGCGCGATGAGCCGGCGACGGCGGTACGGGTTGCCGATCTCTCCGGTGACGTAGTCGTCCCCGCCGGTGAAAGTCATCGGTCTCCTGGGTGGTCGTGTCGGGCGTCTCGCATTGTGTCCTACGGTCCGTCGGTCAGCGGGGGCGCGGCGCGGACGACCCCTGGGGTGTCGGGTCGGGCGTCGGCTCCGGCGACGCCGTCGGCTGCGGGCTGCTCGACGCCGGCGTGATGCGCACCCGCACCGTCTTGCTGGTGTCCTCCACCGGGGCGTTCGAGCAGAAGCGCTCCGTGCGCACGAAGACGACGACGTCGTAGCTGCCGGCCGCGTCGTAGGTGTGCCGGAAGGTGCGACTCACGTCCGACGGCGTGGCGTCACCCGGCGCGCTGGTGCCCGAGCAGCGCGGCGCCGTCCGACCGAAGTCCTGCCGCTCGCCGTCACCGAAGGTGATGAAGCCGCCGTTCCACGTCCCGTCCGTGTCCCGCACCCGCACCGTCGTCTGGCCGACGAGCGAGCCGGCGGACTTCGCGGTGACGTCCAGTCGCAGTCCCGGTCCGGGATAGCCGGGGGACGGCGGGCGCGGGGACGCCGAGGTCGGGCGCGGAGTGGGCCGGTCCGACGGCGTACGGCTCGGCGCAGGAGTTGGCGAGGGACGCGGCGTGACCGTGACGGTCGGCCGGGCGACCAGGGTCGGCGACGGCACCGCGGCGGGCGAAGGGCTGTCCGACGGCAGTGGCTCGAGCGACTCCTCGAGGGGCTCGTCGGGCGACAGCAGCGGCGCGGGGGTGCTGCCCGTGACCAGGGTCGCGGTCGCGCCGTCGCCGCGGGTGACCACCGTCACCACCAGCGCGAACGTCCCGATGACCAGCACGGCGAGGCCGGCGTCGCGCAGCACGAAGCGATTGCGCCACACCTCGGACCTCACGTTCTCCACCCCCACGGCGGACAGTGTGCCGGGTCATCCGCCGAAACGCTCGCAGACGACCGCGCGGAGTCTAGGGACGGGCGGGCGGCGTCAGGATCGGGGTCGGCGTCGGCCCAGGTGTCGGGTCGCCGACGGAGACCGAGACGACCTTGGAGTCCTGCTCGACCGGGGCGTTCTCGCACTGGCGGTCGGTGCGGACCCGGACGAAGACGTCGTAGGTCCCCTTGGCCGGGTAGTCGTGGGTCAGCTCCACGGTGCGGTCGGACGGGGCGGCCTGGTACGGCCCCGACCGCGGGCTCGCGCAGGCGGCGGTCGACTGCGGGAAGTCCCGGCTCGTGCCGTCGCCGAAGTCGACGTGCCCGCCGTTCCACGACCCGTCGGTGTCGGTCACCCGGACCCGGATGCGGGCCCGGTTGGCGCTCACCTGCGCCGCGGTCACCTCGAGCCGCATGCCGGGCGGCGGGTAGCCCGGGCTCCCGGTCGGGGTGGGTGTCCGCGTCGGCCGGGGAGTGGCGCTCGGCGTACGCGACGGCGTCGAGGCGGGCGAGGTCGCGACAGCCGTCGGCGACGCCTGCTGCGTGGGGTCGGCCGACGGAGTCAGCTCCGACTCGGTCGCGTCGGGTGACGGTGACTGCTCCGCGGAGTCCGAGGGCTCGGGCGACGGCTCGGGCGACGGCGTCGTCGAGCTCGCCGGGGCGCTGACGACGCGGCCGTCCGAGTCGTCGTCGAGCAGGAGCGCGCCCGTCCCGACCCCAGCTCCGACCGCGATGGCCAGCGCGCCGACCACCCACGGCCAGCGTCGCGGTCGGCGGAACAGCGCCTCGTCGCCGGTGCCGGTGGTCATGGGAGCAGTCTGCCAACTTTTCCGCCGGCGCAACCGGTGCCCGGCCCGCCGTCGCCCGCCGTAGGCTCGGGCCATGCTGATCGGAGCCCACGTCGACCCGGCCGACCCGCTCGGCGAGGCCGCGGCCAGGGACGCCGCGCTCGTGCAGATCTTCCTGTCCGACCCGCAGAGCTGGAAGAAGCCGGACCCCCGGGACGACGCCGACGCGCTGCGCGACAGCGACACGGTGATCTACGTGCACGCGCCGTACCTGGTCAACGTCGCGTCGACGAACAACAAGATCCGCATCCCGAGCCGCAAGATCCTCGAGCAGCACTGCGAGGCGGCCATGACGATCGGCGCGGCTGCGGTGATCGTGCACGGCGGCCACGTCGGCGACGGCGACGACCTCGCGGTCGGCATCGACAACTGGCGCAAGACGTTCGAGCGCTACACGCCGCCGCTGCCCGTGCTGCTCGAGAACACCGCCGGCGGCACCAACGCGATGGCCCGCCGCTTCGACACCCTGGCGCGGCTCTGGGACGCCATCGGCGAGTACGGCGTCGGCTTCTGCCTCGACACCTGCCACGCGCACGCCGGCGGTGAGGAGCTGGTCGGCATCGTCGACCGGGTCCTGGCGATCACCGGCCGGATCGACCTCGTGCACGCCAACGACTCGAAGGACCCGGCCGACTCCGGCCGCGACCGGCACGAGAACTTCGGCAGCGGCCTGATCGACCCGGACGTCCTCGTCGACGTCGTGCGCCGAGCGGGCGCGCCGGTCGTGTGCGAGACGCCGGGCGGCGCCGACGGCCAGGCGAAGGACATCGCCTTCCTCCGCGACCGCCTCTAGTCGCCGACCGCTGGGAGGCACTTGCTCGACGGTGACATACCCGAGTTCCGCGCAGCCACCGGCCGGGTGAACCTTGCGGGCGGGTGGTGGGTCCTTGAGGATGCCGCCTCCGCTCACCGACCTCCGCGAGGGCCCCTTGCGTCACCGTCGACTGCTCCTCGCCGCCCTCCTCCTGGGCGTGCTGGGCCCGGTGCTGCCCGGCTTCGCTGCCGTGCCGACGTTCGACCCGACCGTCGTACGCCGATCGCTCGCCCTGGGCACGACGACCGTGGCCCGGCTCGACCCGTCGACCTCATTGATCGGCGTGACCTGGCCGCGGGGCGACGCCACGGTCTCCCTGCGCTGGCACACGGCGGCCGGCTGGACGGCCTGGGCCGAGCAGGAGTCCGAGCCGGGTGCCGATGTCGTCACCGACGGCGACCGCGGGGTCCGGGCCGGCACCGAGCCGATCTGGCGCCCCCGGCTCGCGGATGCGGTCGCCGTTCGCGTCGACTCCGCGGACCAGGTGCACCCCGAGCTCGTCGTGGTCGGTGAGCGCACGTCGCCTCGTTGGGTGGCCGGCGGCGCGCGGGCGCACGCCGCGACCTCGACGACCGGCGAGGAGCGTCTGGGCCATGTCGTCTCCCGCGGCGAGTGGGGCGCGGACGAGTCGATGCGCAAGCGGCCGACGTACCAGGCGCGGGTCGACGCGGTCGTCGTGCACCACACGGTCGACAACAACGACTACGCCGCCGACGACGTCCCCGCGATCATGCGCGCGATCTACGCCTACCACGTGCGTGGGCGGGGCTGGGACGACATCGCCTACAACCTGCTGGTCGACCGCTTCGGCCGGATCTACGAGGGGCGCGCGGGCGGGTTCCGGAGCAGGGCGATCAAGGGGTCGCACACCGGCGGGTTCAACGAGCGGACCCTCGGCGTGTCGATGATCGGCAATCTCGACGTCGCGGAGCCGGCGGCGCCGATGGTCGAGGCGGTCGCTCGGGTCGGTGCGTGGGCGGCGGACACGTGGGGGTTCGACCCGCGCTCCGACGTCGCGCTGACCTCGCGCGGTTCGACCCGGTTCACCGCCGGGCGCACCGTGACCGTCCCCCGGGTTCTGGGCCACCGCGACCTGAGCACCACCGCGTGCCCGGGGCGCCTCGCCTACCCGCTGCTCGGGGCGTGGCGCGAGCGGATGTTCCACCTGCTCGCCCCGGTGATCACCGACGTCGTGGTCGACGGCGCGCCGGTGCGCTCGCCCGGGCCGGTCCGCATCCACGGTCGGCTGACCGCGCCGGCCCGCTGGTCGGTGACGGTGACCTCGCCGTACGGCGGCCTCGTGGTCAGCGCCAACGAGGGCGCCGGCGACCGGCCCGAGCTGGAGTGGGACGGCCGGTTCGCCGGCCTGCCGGCGCTGCCCGGCGACTACCCGTGGACCGCCACCGCGGACGACGGCGTGCACGGGCAGTCCGACCCGGTGTCCGGGATCGTCACGGTCGGGATCCCGCTCTCGCCGTAGCGCCCGCTTAGGCTGTCGCGGTGCAGACCGACCGAGCGACCACCGCCGCGGACACCCCGCGCACGGGTCTGTCGCGTCTGCTGGCGTCGAGCCTGGTGCGCTACCTGCTGGTCGGCGGCCTCAGCTTCGCGCTGCGTGCGGCGATCCTCGTCGCACTGCGCGAGGGCGCGAAGGCGCCGATCCTCCTCGCCGCGACCGCCGCGTTCTGGACCGCGCTGCTCTTCAACTTCACGCTCAACCGGCTGTGGTCGTTCGGCGGGCGCGACGACGTCACGGTCTCGTTCGTGAAGTACCTCCTCCTCGCCGCCACCAACTGGGCAGGCACCCTGGCCATCCACTCGATCGGCAAGTCCACGGGC
Organism: uncultured Actinomycetota bacterium; assembly: GCA_963765815.1. Classification (GTDB taxonomy): domain Bacteria; phylum Actinomycetota; class Actinomycetes; order BP-191; family BP-191; genus DATLNF01. The sequence continues at coordinate 702,889 of CAVXXT010000007.1, forward strand.
GCGCCGTACGTCGCTGTCGACGCGGTAGCGGTCGCGGTCACCGTCTCGTGGAACTACCTCGCCTACCGCTTCTGGGTGTTCCGGTGAAGGTCTCCGTCGTCGTGCCGGCGTACGACGAGGAGGCCGTGATCGGCGGAGCCGTGCAGCAGCTGCACGACTTCTGGACCGCGACGTCGGATGACGTCGACGTCGAGATCATCGTGGTCGACGACGGGAGCTCCGACCGCACTGCGGCGCGGGTCGACGAGCTGGCGCTCTCGACGGTCCAGGTCATCAGGCAGCGCAACGCCGGCAAGGGTGCCGCCGTTCGCGCCGGGGTCGCCGCGTCGACCGGCGACGTCGTCTACTTCGTCGACGCCGACCTGCCCTACTCCCTCGCCAACCAGCGCGCGGCGGTCGACGTGATCGCCGGCGGCGCCGCCGCCGCGGTGGGGTCGCGCCGGGTCGCCGGATCGCACGCGGCCGACTACCCGCTCGCGAGACGGGCGTTCTCGTGGTCGCTCAAGGTCCTCATGCACGGCCTGCTCGGGCTGGAGGTGACCGACACGCAGTGCGGCCTCAAGGCGTTCGACGGTCCCCTCGCGCGACAGCTGTTCCCGACTCTCGAGGTCGACGGCTTCGGCTTCGACCTCGAGCTGCTGGTCGTGCTGCAGCGCAACGACGTCGCGGTGCGGGAGCTGCCGGTGGACCTGCAGCACACGGCACGGACCAGCGTCTCGCTCGTCCGCGACTCCGTGCGGATCCTGGCCAACATGGGGTCACTGAAGTGGGGCGTGATGCGCGGTCGGTACGACGACCGCCTGCCAACGGCGGGGCGGCGATGACGGCGCGGGCGCCACGGCATGCCGTGGCGTCGCAGTCACCCGACATCTCCTGGCGCGAGGTGCTCGCGTACGTCGTGGGCGGGCTGCTGCTCGCCGTCGTCATGAGCTGGCCGCTCGCGCTGCACCTCGGCGAGCGCATCCCGCAGGACCTCGTCGACCCCCTCAACCAGACCTGGCAGCTGGCGTGGGGCGGGCACGCACTGCGCACGGCGCCGGCGTCGCTGTGGCAGGCCAACGGGTTCTTCCCGGTCCAGGACAGCCTCGCCTTCAGCGACAGCCTGCTCGGCTACGCGCCGATCAGCATGCTGTTCCGCGGCACCGGGGGCGCGCTCACGGCGTACAACCTCGCCTTCATCACGGCGTACGCGATGTGCTTCATCGGGGGCACCCTGCTCGCCCGGGAGCTCGGTGCGCGGCACACCGCCGCCGTGGTCGCGGGGATGGCGTTCGCCTTCGCGCCGTGGCGGATGACCCACAACGGCCACCTCAACATCCTGTCCATCGGCGGCATCGCGATCGCGGTGTTCCTCCTGCTGCGCGGCTACCGACGCGCGAAGCGCGGCCTGATCGTCGCGGGCTGGATCGCATGCGCGTGGCAGCTGAGCCTCGGGTTCGCGATGGGCCTGTTCTTCGCCTACCTGCTGATGGTGCTCGCCGTCGTCACGGGCGTCGCGTGGCTCCGTCGGGGTCGGCCGTCGCTCGCCCGTCCGGTCGTCGTCGGGACGGCGATCGGCGCCGTGCTGTTCCTGCTCGCGACCGGGCTGCTCGCGCGCCCCTACCTGCGGATCACCGAGCGCTATCCCGAGGCCGAGCGGACGATCGCCGCGGTCGACTTCTTCTCCCCGCCGCCTCGTGCGCTGCTCGCGGCGCCGGCCGAGGGTCGGCTGTGGGGCGAGCGCACGAAGGGCGTCCGCGACACGCTGCCCTTCACGCCGGAGCAGGCGCTGTTCCCCGGGCTGCTCGTCGTCGCCCTCGCTGTGTGGGGCGTCGTCGCGGGCAGGCTGGCGCTGCGGTGGCGGGTGCTGCTGCTCGTCGGGACGATCGGCTCGACGATCCTGTCGCTCGGGACCCGGGTCGGACTCACGCGTCCGTTCTACGTCTTCCTCTTCGACCACGCGCCGGGCTGGAACGCCGTCCGCACACCGGGCCGCATCTTCGCGTTCGCCTCACTCGGGCTGGCGCTGCTGGCCGCCCTCGGCGTGCACGCGCTGCAGGACGTGGTCCTCGCCCGCCGGGTCGGCCGGCGCACCGCCGGCGTCCCGACGACCAGGCACCTGCAGATGTACGCCGCCGGCCTCGCGGCCGTGACCGCCGCGCTGGTGTTCGCCGAGGGCATGCCGCGGCTCGCCCAGCCGGAGGTGCCGGAGCGACCGGCCGCGCTCGACCAGGTGCGGATCCCGCGGGTGCACCTGCCGACCGACTTCGCGAACGACACGGCGTACTCGTACTTCTCGACCGCCGACTTCACGCAGATCTCCAACGGCAGCACGTCGTTCGTGCCACCGCGGCTGGAGCAGCTGCGGCAGGAGCTGGTCACGTTCCCCGACGCGGCGTCGGTCGCGAGCCTGCGCGAGCTCGGACTGCGCGCCGTCGTCCTGCATCTCGATCGAGCTCCGGGGACGGCATGGGCAGACACCGCCAACCGGTCGATCGACGGGCTGCCGCTGACCCGCGAAGTCATCGGGCAGCTGGTCGTCTACCGGCTCACGCAGTAGCGGGCGAGCGGCCCAGGCGCGCACCCGACGGCGACGACGCGCGTGCGCGCACGTCCGGCGCGTGGTCGAGGATGCCGCCCGCCGGGTCGTCGTCGACCCCGTCGGCGCGAACCACGTCCCGCTCCGGCCGGAACATCTCTCGTACGACGAGCGCCATCAGCACGATCAGCGCGATGTCGCGCGCGGCGATGGCGAAGAGGAAGGGCTCGACCGGCAGGCCGCGCTCGGGCTTCGACAGCTGCACGAAGTAGTAGAAGCGGGTGAACATCACGCCCAGCTCGAGCACCTGCCAGGTGAGGAACGCGCCCCACCTCGGCCGGGCCATCACCGCGAGCGGGATGAGCCAGATCGTGTACTGCGGCGAGTTGACCTTGTTGGTCAGCAGGAACGCCGCGACGGTCAGGAACAGCACCTGGCCGACGCGAGGACGCCGCGGCGCGCGCCAGATCAGGGCGCAGATCGCCACCAGCGACAGCAGGAACGTGCCCCCGACCAGCCGGTTGAGGGTGAAGAAGTCGCCGTCGGCACCCGAGACCGGGAAGCTCCAGCCCTTGTTGCCGGTGATCCGCTGCATGAGGTGCTGCGCCATGAACCACAGGGAGTCCCAGTCGGCACCGCGCTCCTGGTTCAGCACGAAGAACCGGCCGATGGCATTGCGCGGCCCGTCGCTGTCGCCGAACAGCGGGAGGGACTTGCCGGGATCGCCGTACACGAAGTCGTTGGCGATGACGTAGCCGAAGGCGGTGAGCCCGATCGACACGACGGCGGCGCTGGCGACGGAGTACGCCCACTGCACGAGCTTGCCGGCGCGCAGGCACAGGAAGAACAAGGGGATGAAGAACAGGACCGGGTAGAGCTTGGTGCAGATCGCGACGCCCAGCACGACGCCGCCGAGGATCGGCGACACCGTCGGCTTCCCGCGCGCCCACAGCCACAGCCCGAGACCCGCGGTCCCTGCGGCCACGAGGTCCCAGTTGGTCGTGCCGTGCAGGGCGAGGCCCGGCGCCAGCGCGATGAGGGCGGCGTCCCAGCGCCGTCGCCGCCCGGCCAGCCCGACGGCGGTGCCGGTCATCAGCAGCGCGAAGCCGAGCAGGATGATCGAGCTGCGGTCGTAGAACTCCGTGCCGCCGTGCTCCCCACCCGCGCCGACGGTGGCGGCCTTCATCACGCCGCCGATCACGACCGGGTACTCGACCGGGTGGTCGACGTACGGCGTCTTGCCGTCGGAGAGCCCTTCGGCGAACCACAGCGCGTAGACATCGGTGTAGCAGAGCTTGGTGTACGCGTGCCGGTTGCCGTCACCGTAGTTGCCGCTGTGACACGGCAGCTTCTGCGCCCAGCCCAGGCCGAACGTCACGATCGTGAAGAGCAGCAGGACGCGAAGCGGCGTCCAGAAGCGGTGCGTGCCGACGGCGGCGTGCTTGCCGACCGGGCCGCCGATGACGGTGCTCGCCCCGCGGGCCACCGGGTCGACGTGCGACGGGATGACCGGCGGGCCGAGCTGTCCGGTCGGCGCGGGCGGAGTCACGGCAGGCATGGCGTGCATCGTGGCCGAACTGCAGTCGCGATGCGAGCGACGCGACCCGCCGGCGCTATGGCGTCGGCGCCGGCGACGGGTCGTTTCGCCTCGGCTCCGGCGACGACGACGGGGGCGGCGAGGACTCGCTGGGCTGCGGATCGGGGGAGCCGCTGGGCGGCGGCTCGGGCGAGCCGCTCGGCGAGGCGGGATCCTCGCTCGGCGACACGACGATCACGGACGGCGTGCTCTCGACGGTCTGGGTGACCTCGACGGTCGGCACCTCGGTGGGCACGACGGTCGTCGTCGGCGACGGTCCGCCGGTGCTCGTGCTCGTCGGGCCGTCGCCCGACTTCGACTTCCCGACGTACTCCGGCTCGGGGAAGCCCTTCACCGGCTTGCCCTCGAGCGCGGCGTCCATGTAGCGCTTGAAGATCTGCGCGGGGAAGCTGCCGCCGGTCACGTCGCGGCCGAGGATGCCCTTCAGCTGCTTCTCGTTCGGCTTGTCGAAACCCATCCACACCGCGGTCGACAGCTGCGGCGTGAACCCGACGAACCACGCGTCGGCGTTGTTCTGCGTCGTCCCGGTCTTGCCCGCGGTCGGCCGGCCGTCGAGCTTCGCGCCGGTCGCGGTGCCGCGCTCGACCACCTGCTGCAGGGCGTACGTCACGTCGGCGGCGATGCCCGGCTCGAGCGCCGCAGCGTCGACATCGCGGTCGGCCTTGTAGACCACTTTGCCCTCGCGGTCGGTGACCCGCTGGATCAGGTACGGCGCGGCCGCCTTGCCGTTGGCCGCGAAGGTCGAGAAGGCGACCGCCTGGTCGAGGACGTGCACCTCGCTCTCGCCCAGGCCGAGCCCGCCCTCGGAGCGGAGCTTGACCGGCTGGCGCAGACCGACGTCCGGGTGATCAGCCGCCGGGATGCCGAGTCGGTGGGCCATGTCGATGACCTTGCGGGTGCCGGCGTCGAGGGCCAGCCGGAAGTACACGGTGTTGACCGACTTTGCCGTCGCCTCGACGAGGTCGATGCGCCCGAACGAGTCGTCGCTGTCGCCGTAGTTGCTGACCGGCTTGTCCCGTCCGGGGAAGTCCTGCGGGGAGCGGCCGTCGTACCGGCTGCGCAGGCTGATGCCCTCCTCGATCGCGGTCGCGAGGACGATCGGCTTGAAGCTCGACCCCGGCTGGCGGGGGTTGTCGGTCGCGTCGTTGATGAATCGCTTCGTGTAGTCGCGACCGCCGTACATCGCCTTCACCGCGCCGGTTCCAGGCTCGACGGAGACGAGCGCGGAGAGCAGGTCCTCGGGCACCTTGCCCTTCGGCAGGATCTTGTCCATGGCCGCGACAGCGGCGTCCTGCGCCTGCTTGTCGATCGTCGTGGTGACCTTCAGCCCGGCGTAGCTGACCTCGTCGGGGGAGAGCCCGATAGCGGCGAGCTCGCGCTCGACCGCCTTGAGGATGTGCCCGCGCGGCCCGCTGAGCCGGCCGGCCGTCTTGCCGCCCTCACCGGGCTTGCGCAGGTCGGGATAGCGGAGCGTCTTCGCCGTGCCCTTCTCGAGCCAGCCCTCGTCCTCCATGTTCTTGAGCGCGGCCAGCCAGCGCTTCTTCGCCAGCTCCGGCCGGCGCGCCGGGTCACCGCCCTCGGGAGAGCGGATGAGCGTCGCCAGGACCACTGCCTGCTCGACCTTGAGGGCCCGCGACGGGACGCCGAAGAACGTCTTCGACGCCGCCTCGATGCCGTAGGCGCCGCGGCCGAAGTAGATCGTGTTGAGGTAGTCCTCGAGGATCTCGTCCTTGCTGAGCTTGCGCTCCAGCTTGATCGCGACCATCACTTCCTTGACCTTGCGCGAGAGCGACCGCTCCCGGCTCAGCTTGAACTTCGTCTTCGCGTACTGCTGGGTGATCGTCGACCCGCCCTGGGAGACGCCGCCGCCCTTCACGTTGCGGAACAGCGCGCGGAAGATGCCCTTCGGCGACACGCCGCTGTGGTGGTAGAAGCCCTCGTCCTCGGCCGCGAGGACCGCCTGCCGGACGTGCTCCGGCAGGCTCTTCAGCGGGACGTCGGTCCGGTTCTCCTCACCCTGGATCCGGCCGAGCTCGCTGCCGTCGTTGTTGAGGACCAGCACCGACTGCTCGTCGGGCTGCGCGTCGGGGACCGACGTCGTGATGTAGAGGACCCCGATGAAGAAGACCAGGAGCGCGAACGCGCCGAGCGGGCTCCACTTCACCAGCCGCCGGCCGCGCGGCGTGAGCTGGGACCACCAGCGCTGGACCGCGTTCTGCCCGCCGGCACGCGGCTTGCGGGCGGCGGGCCGGTCGGCGGACGCCGCCTTCGCCGGGCGGTTCGGGCGGTTCGGGCGCGGGGCAGGGCCGCCGGGGGGGGAGGTCGACATCGTGCGCACACTGTGCCCCTCGGGATACCCCTCGAACCACTCGCGGCTTCGGGCGGCGCGTCGCGCAGCGCCGACGTACCCTCGTCCGGTGCGGACGCAGCGGGCGGTCATCGACTACTCGTTGGCGAAGCGGGCGGCGCTGGTCGACCTCTTCGCCGGTCGAGTCGCGGTCGCCGACGTCTGCGACGCCCACCCCTACCTCCTGCGCGCCGCGCGCTACCACGGCGAGCCGACGACGAAGACCTGCCCGGTCTGCAAGGGCCAGGACCCGCTCACCCACGTGACCTACGTCTACGGCGACGAGCTCAAGGAGGCGTCCGGGCGGGCTCGGGCGACCGAGGAGCTCGCGGCGATGGCGACCCAGTACGACGAGGTCGCGGTCTACGTCGTCGAGCTGTGCCGTCGGTGCGGCTGGAACCACCTCGACGCCAGCTATCTCATCGGCCGGGCCGGCCTGCGCGCGGCTCGGCGTACCCGGCCCCGCCAAGCCGCCGACTCCTGACCCACCCCGACCGGCTCCGACCTCGCTTCCCGCGAACTGTGGTCATCGCTGAGCACGGACGTGTCACAGATCCGGACACGGTTCGCCGCCCGGCGCGCTGGGGTGCGGCGACACGCCCGGCGTACACCCCTGAGTTGACGGGGGTTCACCGGTCTGCCTATCGTCCCGATGTATCGCGCCGATACATCTGCGCGATGTATCGGAACCGGGGCCAAGCAGGAGGAGGTGGTACGCCGATGGTGCTCGAGTTCGCCGTACTCGGCCTCCTGCACGAGTCCCCGCTGCACGGCTATGAGCTGAAGAAGCGGCTCGACGCGGTGCTCGGCCGGATGCGCGCCTTCTCCTACGGCTCGCTCTACCCCTGCCTCACCAAGCTCGAGCAGGCCGGCCTCATCACCCGTGACGCGAGCGGCGGCACCGGCCGGCGCAGCAAGGTCGTCTACAAGCTGACGGCCGAGGGCAAGGAGCACTTCCAGGAGCTGGCCAACGAGGCCGGTCCCTCGCAGTGGGAGGACGACGCTTTCGGCGTCCACTTCGCCTTCTTCTCCCACACCGACGCCGAGACGAGGATGCGCATCCTCGAGGGCCGACGGTCACGGCTCGAGGAGCAGCGCGAAGGTCTGCGCGCCCGCCTCACCCGCGCGCGTGAGGCGCTCGACTCCTACACGCTCGCCCTGCAGAACCACGGCCTCGAGTCGGTCGACCGCGAGGTCCGCTGGCTCAACGAGCTCATCGCGGTCGAGCGGACCGGCGGCCTCGACGGCCGTCGTACGCCGGTCGCCCCCACGAACGATCCGCACGCAGTCAGCTAGCTCACTCAGTCCTGCAACACCCACTGGTCAAGGAGAAGCACATGGGCTCGGACCGTACCCGTCAGGTGCGCGTCGCGATCGTCGGCGTCGGCAACTGCGCCTCGTCGCTCGTCCAGGGCATCGAGTACTACCGGGATGCCGATCCCAGCCAGCAGGTGCCTGGGCTGATGAACGTGATGGTCGGCGGCTACCACGTCTCCGACATCGAGTTCGTCGCGGCGTTCGACGTCGACGCGAAGAAGGTCGGGCGCGACCTCTCCGAGGCGATCGTGGCCAGCGAGAACAACACCATCCACCTCGCCGACGTGCCGCCGCTGGGCATCACCGTGCAGCGCGGCCACACGCTCGACGGGCTCGGCAAGTACTACCGCGAGATGGTCGACGAGTCCGATGAGACCCCGGTCGACGTCGTCGCCGCGCTGCGCGAGGCCGAGGCCGACGTCCTGGTCTGCTACCTGCCCGTCGGCTCCGAGGACGCGGCTCGCTTCTACGCCCAGGCCGCCATCGACGCCGGCGTCGGCTTCGTCAACTGCCTCCCGGTCTTCATCGCCGGCACGCCCGAGTGGGCCGAGAAGTTCCGTGCCGCCGGCGTCCCGATCGTCGGCGACGACATCAAGAGCCAGGTCGGCGCGACCATCACGCACCGCGTGCTCGCGAAGCTCTTCGAGGACCGCGGCGTCATCCTCGACCGCACGATGCAGCTCAACGTCGGCGGCAACATGGACTTCATGAACATGCTCGAGCGCGAGCGCCTCGAGTCCAAGAAGATCTCCAAGACGCAGGCCGTCACCAGCCAGCTGTCCCACGACATCGGCAAGAAGAACGTGCACATCGGCCCGTCCGACTACGTCGGCTGGCTCGACGACCGCAAGTGGGCCTATGTCCGACTCGAGGGTCGCGCCTTCGGCGACGTGCCCCTGAACCTCGAGTACAAGCTCGAGGTCTGGGACAGCCCCAACTCGGCCGGTGTCGTCATCGACGCTCTGCGCTGCTGCAAGATCGCCAAGGACCGCGGCATCGGCGGCCCGCTGCTCGGTCCGTCCAGCTACTTCATGAAGTCCCCGCCGGAGCAGTACCGCGACGACATCTGCCGTCAGCTCACCGACGACTTCATCGCGGGTCGCTAGACACCCACGCCGTACGACGAAGGCCCGGTCCCTCACGCAGGGAGCCGGGCCTTCGTCATGCCCGGGCGCGGATGCCAATCACACGAACGGGTGACTTGGGAGGAGCGATGTCCGACGAAAGTGGGTGGAGAAGCCACGAAGGGGATCCCTCATGACGTCATCGACCGCTCGGCGGGCCTCGGGCCTCGCGGCACTTCTGCTCGGAGCCGCCGGCCTGACCGGCCCTGCGCTCGCCCAGATCACGGTGCCGAGCCTCCCGGTAGCGCCGACGTCCGCCGTGACTCCGATCACCGTGATCCCGACCGCGTCGCCGACTCTCCTCGTGCCGCTCCCGGTGCCGACGATCATCCCCACCGTCGCCGTGCCCACGGCAGTCCCGACCTTGCCGGTGCCCACTCTGGTGCCGACCGCGATCCCCTCCCTCGCCGTGCCGACCGCAGTCCCGTCGTTGCCGGTGCCCACTCTGGTGCCGACCGCGATCCCCTCCCTCGCCGTGCCGACCGCGCTGCCGAGCCTGCCGGTGCCCACCGGCTTGCCCACGGTGCCGGGGCTGCCGCTGCCGACCTCGATTCCCACGCTGCCCGTTGACCTCCCGACGGCGCTCGCGACGCTGCCCACCGTGCTGCCCACCGCGCTGCCGTCGCTGCCGACCCTTCCGGTGGGCGTGCCGCTGCCCGCGCTGCCCGGGTTGTCCGGGTCGACCGGGCTGCCGGCCGGCGCGGTGCGCGTGCCCACGGTCGCCGGCACGACCGACGTGTTCCTCGACCTGAACGCCGACGGCCTCGCCGACGCGTCGGTCTCACCCGACGGGACGGTTCGGCGCGTCTCCGCCCAGCAGGCCGCAGCGGTCGACCGCTCCACGGGCGGCGCGGGCACCTCTGCCGCCAGGGTGCGCGCAGCGCGAGCTGCGCAGACAAAGGCCGCGGCGAAGCCGGCGACCCGCCTGGTCGCCGACCGTCCCGGGGAAGCCGAGCTGCCTCGCCGGTCCCCCACTGTGCTGCTGTTCGCCGCTCTGCTCGCCGTAGCGGTCGGTGCCTCCCAGCTGCACCAGGCGAGCAAGGCGCGCTGACCGGGTAGCCTCGCGTCGGCGACCGCGCGCGGCGGCGCGGGGCGGCAAAGGTGGAACACGTGCACGAGGTCCTGTCCGGCTGGGACGGCGAGAACGCGCTGATGAGCTTCGACGCGCGCACCGGCGCCCACCTCTTCATCGCGCTGCACTCACGTCGGCTCGGACCTGCCGCCGGCGGCACGCGCCTCAAGACCTACCCGACGCCGGCCGACGCGCTGCGCGACGCGACGCTGCTGGCTCGGGCGATGACCTACAAGATGGCCGTCGCAGGGCTGCCGATGGGCGGCGGCAAGTCGGTCCTCGCGGTCCCGGGCGAGCTGTCCCCGGCCGATCGCCGGCATCTCCTGGTCCAGCACGCCCATAACGTCGAGACGCTCAACGGCAACTACAGCACCGGCCCGGACGTCGGCACGACGAGCGACGACATGGACGTCCTGCACGAGCACACCGCCCACGCCTTCGGCCGCAGCCCGGCTCGGGGCGGGTCGGGCAGCAGTGCGCCGGACACCGCGGTCGGCGTGTTCCAGGGGATCTCCGCCGCGGTCGCACACCTCAACGGCTCGCCGGATCTCGACGGCGTCAGCGTCCTGGTCCAGGGATGCGGCGCGGTGGGCGAGCCGCTCGTCGGGATGCTCGTCGACGCGCGTGCCGTGGTGACGGTGAGCGACGTCGTGCCGGATCGGGTGGAGGCGCTCGAGCGCAAGTACGGCGTCAGCTCCGTGGCGCCCGACGCCGTCGACATCGATGTCGACGTGTACTCGCCCTGCGCGCTGGGGCAGGTGATCAGCGCGGACGTCGTGCCGAGACTGAAGTGCAAGGTGGTAGCGGGCGCGGCCAACAACGTCCTCGTCGACGCCGCGGACGGCGAGCGGCTGCAGGACGCCGGCATCCTCTACGCACCCGACTTCGTCATCAACGCCGGCGGAGCCGTGCACCTCATCGGCTACGAGGGGCTCGGCTGGACCACCGAGCAGGTGGAGGCCGGGCTGCGCGGGATCGGCACCACGCTCGCCGAGATCTTCCGCGAGGCCGACGCCCAAGGCGTGAGCACGGAGCGCGCGGCCGAGCTGCTCGCCGAGGCGCGCCTGGCCGCAGGTCCGCAGCCAGCCGGGTGACTGAACCACCGGCGGCGCGGGAACTTCGGCCGGCCGGGCGGCTCGACGGCCTTCGCTCGGTACTGCGGGAGCCGCACTTCGGCCAGCTCTACCTGACCCGGCTCAGCTCGCAGACCGCGGACGGCGTGTTCAACGTCGCGCTCGCCGGCTTCGCCTTGTTCTCCCCCGAACGACAGACCTCGCCGGGCGAGGTCGCGGCGGCGTTCGCCACCCTGCTGCTGCCGTACTCGCTCATCGGGCCGTTCGCCGGCGTCCTCATCGACCGTTGGAGCCGGCAGCGGATCCTGGTCGTCGCCAACCTCGTTCGCGCGGCACTGGTGCTCGGGGTGATCGCGATCGTGGTCAGCGACCTGCCGACACCGGTCTTCTACGTCGGGACGCTGCTGGTCCTGAGCGTCAACCGGTTCCTGCTGTCCGCGCTGTCCGCCGCGCTGCCGCACGTCGTCCAGCGTCCGAACCTGGTGCTCGCCAACTCACTGTCCACGACGTCGGGCACGATCGTCGCGATTCTCGGCGGCGCCGTCGGCGTGCTGGTGCGCAGACAGGCCGGCGCCGACGACACCGGCATCGCGACCATCATGGCGACGGCCGCCGGCGGGTACGTCGTCGCCGCGTTCGTCGCGTCCCGGATGGAGAGAGACCTGCTCGGCCCGGACGACCCGGACCCGGCGGGGCACCGGATCCACGAGGCGATGCGCCACGTCCTGCGCGGCGTGGGCGAAGGCGCGCGGCACGTGTGGCACCGACGGCGCGCCGGGCACGCCCTCGCCGCGATCGCGGCGCATCGGTTCTTCTACGGCCTGAGCTTCATCGCGACGCTGCTGCTCTACAACGAGGACTTCGGCCTGTTCCACTCCGGCATCCGCGGGCTCAGCCAGGTGTTCGGCGCCTCCGCGCTCGGCTACCTGGTCGCCGCGGCGATGACGCCGGATGCGACGAAGCGGCTCGGCGTCGAGCCCTGGGTCGTGCTGCTGTTCGCCGGCTCGGCCGTCGCCGAGCTCGCGTTCGCACTGCCGTACACGCACCCGATGCTGCTCGGCGCCGCATTCGCGGTCGGCATCGCTGCGCAGGGCTCCAAGATCTGCGTCGACACGATCGTGCAGGAGTCCATCGACGACGTGTATCGCGGTCGGGTGTTCTCGTTCTACGACATCGTGTTCAACGTGTCGTTCGTCGCCGCGGCCGGAGTGGCCGCAGTGGCGGTGCCGCGCAGCGGGAAGAGCTACCCGATCGTGGCCCTGGTCGCCACCGGCTACGCGGTCACGGCGATCGGCTACGCCGTGACGGCTCGCCGCCGACCGGTCGACACCGACAACGGCGCGACCGAGCTGATCAGCCCAGCAGCGCCTTGATCACGCCGGACAGGCCGCCCCCTGCGGAAGGCTGAGCGGGCGCGGCCGGCGGGGTCGCTCCGATGAGGCCCGGGGTGGCCAGGAGCGAGCTCGGCGTCGGGGATGCCGCCCGCGGGGTCGGCGTCGCCGACGGGAGGAGGTCGATGATCGGGTCGAGGGCGTCGGATGCCGTGGGACTCGGCGACGCGGACGAGGACGGCTGGTTGGTGGGCCGGCTGCCGGTGGGCCGAGGCGTCGGGCCCGGACGAGCGGAGGAGGTCGGGCTGCCGATCGTCGAGCCGAGGGTCGGCACCGCGACCGAGTTCGGGTCGGAGATCGGCTCGCCGGGACCGGCGAGCAGCTCGGCCAGCCGGGCCGACACCGACCCGGTACGAGCACCCACGAGCGAGGCGACGACGCCCCAGGAGCCACCGGCGCTGCGAAGCGTGCGGGCGTCGGAGACCCGCGAGCTGTCGACCGCGAGCCCGATAGCCACGGGCAGCAGCGCCTCACTCCGGCCCGTCCCCGAGGGGAGCTCGGACAGCGCGCCCCGATAGACGGCAGGGAGGATCTGGACCTTCGCCGGGTCGGCGAGGCGGGCGTCGCGGTCGATCCCGCGCGCGATCTGCGAGAGCTCGGCGTCGGCGGCAGTGACCGCCGGGATGACCAGCCGCTCCCAGTCGTCGCCAGTGAGCCGCATCGGCGTCGGGCGGTCCGGGAGCGCGCGGCCGGCGATCGCGGCCTGGTAGAGCCGCGGCACGTCGAGATGCCGGTCGCTCGTGGCCGCGCGGGCGCCGCCGGAATAGACGGAGATGCGCACCGAGTAGCCGCGGTCCACCCGGATCGCGCCTTCCTCGATCTCGTCGACGACGACCGCGCCGGCGCCGATGGTGACCTCAGGCCCCTTGCGTCGGTCGACCAGGATGCTGCCGCGGCGCAGGTCCGCGCTCGAGCCGTCGGGGACCGCGACCGTGGTCTCGGGAGCGAGGGTGACGAGGCGGTCGCGTACGTCGAGGGTGGCGGTTACGCCGCTGCCGGTCGACACGACCGCGCCGCGCGGGAGCGACTCGCCGTCGATGGCCGACCGGGAGACCCCGCCGGGGAGCGTGACGGTGACGCCGCCGCCCGCGCGCAGCATCACCTCGGCGTCCTTGAGGTCGCCGCCGGCCGTGAGCGCGGCTACCCCCGCCACGGCGGCCACGGCGGCCACGACGGCAGCGATGGCCAGCGGGCGACGGCCGTGAGGCAGACGCGCGAGGCGAGAGGCGATTTGTCCGGGCACACCCCAATGATCGTCGATCGCTGCGGGAAGAACATCCCTCGGAATGACTATTCCGGGGTACCCGAATGCGCGTCGGGGACCTGGTCAGCCGTCACACCGTGCTCCGCCGCCCATCGCCGAAGCTCGGCAGCGGCCGCATCTCGGGTCATCGGTCCACGCTCCATCCGCACGCCGAGGAGGTGCTGATAGGCGCGGCCCACGACCGGTCCCGGCGGGACGTCGAGCAGTCGCATGATCTCGTTGCCGTCGAGGTCCGGCCGGATCGCGGCCAGCTCCTCCTCCGCCGCGAGCACCTCGATCCGCTGCTCCAGCTCGGCGTAGGCCTGCGCCAGCGCGGCCGCCCTGCGTGGGTTGCGCGTGGTGCAGTCGCTGCGGACCAGCTTGTTCAGCCGGGGCAGCAGCGGGCCGGCGTCGGTCACGTAGCGGCGTACCGCCGAGTCGGTCCACTCCCCGGACTTGAAGCCGTGGAAGCGCAGGTGCAGCTCGACCAGCCGGGAGACGTCCTCGACGAAGGACTTCGGGTAGCGCAGGGCCTTGAGGCGGGTGCGCGTCATCTTGGCGCCCTTGACCTCGTGGTGGTGGAACGTCACCTGCCCCCGCGGCCCGAGCTCGCGCGTGGCCGGCTTGCCGATGTCGTGCAGCAGCGCCGCCATCCGCAGCGTGAGGTCGGGTCCGTCCTCCTCGAGTCCGATCGCCCGCTCGAGGACCGCGAGCGAGTGCAGGTAGACGTCCTTGTGGTGGTGGATCGGGTCGATCTCCAGGCGCAGCCCGGGCAGCTCGGGCAGCACCTGGTCGGCCAGCCCGGTGTCGACGAGCAGGCGCAGGCCGCGCACCGGGTCAACCCCGGTCAGCAGCTTCGACAGCTCGTCCCGGACGCGCTCGACCGACAGCCCCGAGACTCGCTCGGCCATCCGCGTCATCGCGTCGACGACGTCGGCGCGCGGGACGAACGACAGCTGCGCGGCGAACCGCGCGGCGCGCAGCATGCGGAGCGGGTCGTCGGTGAAGGACGCTTCGGGAGTGCCCGGTGTGCGCAGCACCCGCGTCGTCAGGTCCTCGAGCCCCCCGAACGGGTCGGCGAACGTGTGGTCAGGCAGGGAGACGGCCATCGCGTTGACGGTGAAGTCGCGGCGAGAGAGATCCCCGGCCAGGGAGTCGCCGAACACGACGCGGGGGTTGCGGGAGCCCTCGTCGTAGGCCTCGGTGCGAAACGTGGTGATCTCCAGCCGCAGGCCGTGGCGCGCGATGCCGACGGTCCCGAATTCGATGCCGGTGGTCCAGGTCGCCTCGGACCACCCCTCGGTGACGGCGAGCACCTGCTGAGGGGTGGCATCCGTGGCGAAGTCGAGGTCGGTCTCGAGCCGACCGAGCAGGGCGTCGCGGACCGAGCCGCCCACGAGGTGCAGCTCGTGGCCGGCGTCGGTGAACATCCGGCCGAGCTCGTCGGACACCGGCGAGATGCGGAGCAGCTCGGTGACCGCGAGCTGCTGGGCGGCGCTGAGTAGGGACACGGGGGACAACCCTACGGCCCACGAAGCCGGACGCCCGGGTGTTTCGGATGCGGCCGACGTGGGCAAGGTGCGTCGGCTGTACAGCGACGACGTGGGAGGAGGACCGGGATGCGAGGACCGCTGGACATCCACCGGCGGCTGCTGGCCGGCGGCGTGGCGCACGAGATCCACCGGCTGCCGCGCCGCGTTGCCTCCGCGCAGGAGCTCCCCGAGTCCCTCGGCGTGCCGGCCGCGTCGTGCGCCGTCGTGCACGTCGTCGTCGCCGACGGCACTCCCGTCGCCGTCGTGCTGCCCGCGGGGCGCACCTGGTCGCCGGCTGCGACCGCTCGCGCCGTCGGGGCGCGAGCGGTACGCCGGGCCGATCCGGGTGAGGCCAGCGCGGCGACGGAGTACTCGCACGCCCTGATCTCCCCGCTGGCCCTCCCGAACGGGCTGCGCGTCTTCGTCGACCGCAGCCTGCTCAGGGCCGACATCGTGTACGCCGCGACCGGGCAGACCGCCACGGCAGTGAAGATCCGCGTGGCCGACCTGATCACCGCCACCGGAGCCGAGCTGGCCGTGCTCTCCGGCCGCGGCGTGACTCCGGTCGAGCCGATCCGGGCGAACGACCGGTTCGCGACCGCGGGCACCTGACCGGTCGCCGATCGGCGGAAGGGCGCCACCCGCCCGGCGTACCGCCGCGCTTCGGAGCGGCCACTACCATCGGGGTGTGCCCGCCCGGTCGCGTCCCTCGCGACGCCCGAAGCTCCAGCGGGTCGAGGAGACCTCGGCCGGCGGGCTCGTGCTGGACCGGCCCGGACCCGAGGCCCGCGGAGCGCTGATCGGCCGCCTCGACCGGCGGGGCCGGCTGCTCTGGTCGCTCCCGAAGGGGCACGTGGAGGCCGGCGAGGCCCCCCCGCAGACCGCTGCGCGGGAGGTCGCCGAGGAGACCGGGATCACCGGCCACGTCGTCGGCGAGCTGGGCACGATCGACTTCTGGTTCGTGGCGGACGGCCGGCGCATCCACAAGACGGTTCACCACTACCTGCTGATCGCGGACGGCGGCGAGCTCAGCGACGACGACGTCGAGGTCGAGGAGGTCGCCTGGGTCCCGCTCGGCGAGATCGCGACCCGCCTGGCGTACGCCGACGAGCGGGCACTTCTCGACCGGGTGCCCGGCCTGCTGGCGAACTCCGCGTGACTCGCATCGCGGACCCCGCGTGATTCCCACAGCCCGCGCGACATCGCTCCTCCTCTCGGCCGCAGTCCTCCTCCCCGCCGCCCTGAGCGCACGGCCGGTCCTCGCCCAGAGCGAGAGCGAGCCGCTGCCGGTCCAGGTCGCGGTCGAGGAGATCTCCCCGTTCCTCACCCCCGACGGCACGTTCGTGCTCCGCGCCCGCCTTGTCTCCGAGAGCAGCACCACCCTCGACCGGGTGCAGGTGCGCCTGCGCGTCGACGACGCGGTGGGCTCTCGGTCCGAGCTCGACCAGCTGGCTCGCACACCCCCGACCGACGCGGACTTCCTGACGGTCGCGGACGACCTCGTCCCGGACGAGCTGAGCCCGGGCGACGTCGCCGAGATCGACCTGAGCATCCCGGCGACCGACCCCCAGCTGCGACGGCTGTTCGGCAGCGGCAACGGCGTGCACCCGCTGCGGGTCGAGGTGCGCGCACGCGGCACCGGGAGCACGCGCGTGCAGGTCGGGGTGGCCGACACGTTCCTGCCGTGGTGGCCGACCCCGACGGACCGGACCCGGATCGCCTGGCTCTGGCCGCTCGCGGCGGCCGACCACCGTGGCGCCGACGGTCGGTTCCTCGAGGACGAGCTCGCCGACGAGCTGGCCGACCACGGCCGACTGGACACCCTGCTCTCGCTGGGCGCCGCCGCGGCGGACACGGTCCCGGTCACCTGGGTGCTCGATCCGATGCTGGCCGAGTCGGCTGCGGTCATGTCCCGCGGGTACGACGTCCGCCGCAAGGGGGGCACGGTCGACGGCGCGGGCAAGGAGGCGGCCGGCGCCTGGCTGACGGCCCTGCGCGGCGCACTGCGGGACCGGCGTACCCGGACCGTGGTGCTCCCGTACGCCGACCCCGACGTCACCGCGCTGACACGGGCCGGGCTGCGCGACGTGGTCGGCACGGCCCTGCGCACCGGACGCGCGGTGCTCGCCGATCTGGACCTCCCGCCGGGTGAGCAGCAGCTCGCCTGGCCGCCCGACGGCGAGGTCGACGTCGCCGCGCTGGGGGTGCTGGCGAGCAACGGCGTGCGCGACGTCGTCGTCGCGGACACGAGCCTGGAGTCGGCGGAGGACAGCGGGAGCTCGACCCCGAGTGCGGCGAGCTCGCTCGACGGCGCGACGTCGAGCGGGCTGGTCGCGGTCGCTGCCGACGGCAAGCTCTCCGAACTGGTCGCGGAGGGGCCGGCCGCGGGCGGCACCGCCGAAGGCACGCGACTGGCCCTGCAGCGCGTCGTGGCCGAGACGGCGTTCTTCACGCTGGAGCGGCCGAGCGTCTCCCGCGACCTCGTCGTCGCCCCGCCGCGGACCTGGAATCCGGCCCGCCCGTTCGCCGCCCGGCTGCTCGAGCTCAGCGCCGCGGTGCCCTGGCTGCGCCCCGACGTCGTCACCAATGTCGCGACGCGGCCCCGCGACGACGTGGCGCGCTTCCTGTCCTACACGAGCCGGGCGCGCGCGCGAGAGCTGCCCGGTGAAGTCCTCACCGCGACCACCGACGAGCGGGAGCGGGTCGAGCGCTACCGGTCCATCCTCGTGCCGGGCAGCGGCGACACGGCGACCGGCTCGCTGCCCGACCGGCTCGAGCTCGCCCTGCTGCGCGCCGCGTCGGCGCGTCACCGCGACGACGTCGACGCGAGCCGCGAGCTGCTCGACGACGTACGACGCGTCGTGACCAGCCAGTTCGAGAAGGTCTCGGTCGCGCGCGGCGGACTGATCACCATGGGCGGCGACACCGCCCGGCTGCCGATCACGGTGGTCAACGACCTCGACGCGACTGTCCGGGTCCAGGTGCGCATCGACAGCCGCAACCGGCTCGCACTCCCCGAAGGTGAGGTGCGCACCGAGGTCGTGCCGCCCGGGCGCCGGCAGCTGCAGGTGTCCGCGCAGGCCCTGGTCCCCGGTGACTTCATCATCACCGTCACCCTCGCGACTCCGGACGGCCGGGATCTCCCCGGGGCGCCGACCACACTGCGAGTCAGGTCCAGCGCCTACGGCAAGGTCGCTCTCGCCGTCACCATCGGCGCGTTCGTCCTCCTGCTGGTCGGGTCGGCGACCCGGCTGATCCGCCGCCGCCGCGCCTCGGGCACCGCCGAGGAGGTCGCGTGAGCGCCGACACGGCCGCCCCGACCCGGCGCGGCGGGTCGCTCGGGCGTGCCTCCGGCGCCATGGCGCTCGGCACGCTCGCGTCGCGGCTGACCGGATTCCTGCGCGTGGTCGCGATGGCGGCTGCGCTCGGGCTGACTCGGGTGGCCGACTCCTACAACGTCGCCAACGTCACGCCGAACATCCTCTACGAGCTCCTGCTCGGCGGTGTGCTCACCAGCATCGTCGTCCCGCTCCTCGTCCGGGCCGAGCGCGAGGACGAGGACGGCGGCACGGCGTTCGCGCAGCTGTTCCTGACCCTCGTGGCGGTCTCCCTCGCGATCGCCGCGGCACTCGGGGTGCTCGCCGCACCGCTGCTGGCCCGGCTGCTCGGCGCGAGCAGCGGGCCGGAGCGTGAGCTCACGACCGTCTTCCTCCGGTTCTTCCTGCCGCAGATCGCGTTCTACGGCATCGGCGCGACGATGACCGCGATCCTGAACACCCGACGTCGCTTCGGCGCCGCCGCGATCGCACCGGTGCTGAACAACCTCATCGTCATCGCGACGGCGCTGGTCTTCATGGCGATCAGCGACGGCCGACCGGCCGTCGACGGCCTCACCACCGCGCAGACCGCTGTACTCGGCATCGGGACCACCCTCGGCGTCGTGGTGATGACCGTCGCGCTCCTGCCGTCGCTGCGGTCCACCGGCTTCCGGTGGCAGCCGCGGCTCGGCTGGCACCCCGCTCTGCGGCGCGCGGCAGAGCTGGCGATCTGGGTGTTCGTGTACGTCGGCGCCAACCAGCTGGGTCTGTTCGTCATCATCCGGCTGGCGAAAGCTGCGGGAGAGGGAGGCGTGACGGCGTACCAGTACGCCTTCCTGCTCTTCCAGCTGCCACACGCTCTCGTCACGGTGTCCGTCGTCACCGCCCTCGTCCCGCGGATGAGCAGGCACGTCGTCGACGGTGACCTCGCCAGCCTGCGAGCGGACTTCTCGCGCGGTGTGCGGCTGGTCGCGGTCGTGCTGGTGCCCGCCGCGTTCGCCTACGTCATCCTCGCCCGGCCGATCGCCACGGTGGTGTTCGACCTCGGCGCCTTCTCCAACAGCGACGCCGCGTTCGTCGGGCACGTGCTGGCCGCATTCGCCTGCGGGCTGATGTCGTTCAGCGCGTTCCAGCTGCTGCTGCGGGTGTTCTACGTCCAGCAGGACAGCCGCACGCCGGCGCTGGTCAACATCGTCGCCAACATCGTCAACGTCGTCGTCGACGTCATCGCCTTCTCCGTGCTGGACGGCCGCGACCGCGTGGTCGGCCTCGCCGTTGGGCACGCGGTCGCCTACACGGTCGGCGCCGTGCTGCTCGCTCGGCTGCTCTCGCGACGCATCGGCGGGCTCGACGGCTTCGTCGTCGTCCGCACTCTCGTGCGCGTCGGCGTGGCGTCGGCGGTGGGGGCCGCATCGGCGTATGGCGTGGCCGCTGCAGCGACCGGCACCCTCGGCGCCGGGCTGGCCGGCTCACTCGTCGCCCTCTCGGGCGGACTCGTCGTCGGCGGGTCCTTCTACGTCACCTGCGCGCGACGGATGTCGGTGCGCGAGGTGCAGGCGGTCACCGACCTGGTCCGCGCCCGGGAGGCGCGCTCGCCGCGGGCGGGCAGCGCGTGAGACAGTCCCGCCTGTCCCCGGGGTGAGTTCCGACCCCGGCTCGGCGTCCCAGCGGAGGTAGCACATGCTCGGCCTGCAGGGGGACCGTGGCGACGTCGTCGTCGGCTGGTTCACCAAGATCGCGATCATCCTCGCGCTGGTCGGATTGGTGGGGTTCGAAGCGACCTCCATCGGGGTGACGCACGTGAGCACCCAGGACCTGGCGAAGGCCGCGGCCCGCGAGGGCTCCAGGGAGTGGCAGCAGAGCCATGACGTGCAGCGCGCCTACGACGCAGCGGAGATCCGGGCGCTCGAGGACAAGGGCACGATCAAGCCGGCGGAGTTCATCGTCGCCCAGGACGGCTCGGTCACCGTGACCGTGGAGCGCGAGGCGAGCAGCATGGTCCTCTACCGGATCAGCGCGACGAAGAAGTGGACCCTGGTGCGCGAGACGGCGACCGGGAAGTGGGTCGCGTAAGCTTGTCCGCAACGCGCCAGCACTGACGCAAACGTCAGAGTCGCGTGACGAACTGGGCGAAACCACCCACTCAGGTGGACGCCCCGAGTCCGAATCGTTACCGTTCCCCTCGACCCGCTTGCTCCGGCTAGCGGGTCGCCACCCAGAACGCGTCCCCGGGTCGAAACGCCGAGTCCTGCCCCCGGCCCGAGGGCGTCCAGCCGATCACCGCATCCGGGGCAGGAGCGGGGGACCCACGGTCCCACGGCAGCGCGCCGCCTTCGGTGCGTCGCCTCGGGGTGAAGCCGGTGCTGTCCCACGACAGCACGGCCGGGCACCTTCTTCCTTCCAGCCCGAACCCGACAGCTGACCTCGCAGGCGTGTGGGAAGGGATCCACCGCCGTGCCCCGTCGCGTCCTCGCGCTGCTCCTCGCTGTCTGCTCGTTCCTCCCGGTCCTGCTCGGCGTCGGCGTCCAGTCCGCCGCCGCTGCCGGCACCACCGCCTCGACCCTCAAGCTCGCCGCGTCGGCCACGTCCGTGCCGACCGGGTCGCCGGTGCGGCTCTACACCTCGCTGACCGACGCCGAGCGCGTGCTGCCCAACCAGCGCGTGGCGATCGACGTCCGGCACGGCGACCAGTGGTCCTACCTCGCGACGATCACCACCGACGCCAACGGGCAGGCGTCCTACGTCCGGCGCCCGACCGTCGCGGAGACGTTCCGCGCGCGCTGGGTGGGCACCGAGACTCACGCCGCGGCGACGTCGAACTTCGTCACCGTGCAGGTCACCGAGAACCCGGCGGCCCAGAAGCTCATCGCCGAAGCACGCCGTCACCAGGGCCAGCCCTACCGGTACGGCGCAGCCGGCCCCAGCAGCTTCGACTGCTCCGGGTTCACCAGCTACGTCTTCCGCACCGCGCTGGGCCGCTCGCTGCCGCGCAGCTCCCGCGACCAGTACGCCGCCGCGCCGCACAAGCTCGCGCGGGGCCAGGAGCAGCCCGGCGACCTGATCTTCACCTACGACTCGAGCGGCCGGATCTACCACGTGGGCATCTACGCCGGGAACGGCAACATGTGGCACTCGCCGCAGAGCGGCGATGTGGTCAAGCTCAGCTCGATCTACACCCGCTCCTACAAGGTCGGGCGCTACGTCTAGAGCAAACGGAACGCGCTGAAGCGGGCGCCCGGGCTGCCCTGCTGTACTCCGTCGTTAGGCTGATCGCCTCGGACCGGCCGGGAGGGACAGCGTGAGCGAGCGCACCGTGGCGAGCGCCGACCTGGTGCTGGCCGGTCGCTACCGCCTGCTCCGCCCGGTCACCCGGCATCGCGTCAGCACCTTGTGGCGCGGCGCGGACGAAGTGCTCGCCCGGCCGGTGGCCGTCCGCACCCTGGACCGTCCCGGCGTCGTCGACGGCGGCAAGCCGACGTTCCTCGCCGCCGCGGTGGCGGCCGGGCGGCTCGCCCACCCGCGCATCGCCAGCATCTTCGACGCGGCGGAGGAGGGCGGGCTCGCCTACGTCGTGAGCGAGTGGGTCGAGGGCGGCTCCGTCGCGCACCTGCTCGCGGACGGGCCGCTCGCGCCGGCCCGGGCGACGACGATCGTCGCCCAGGTGGCCGAGGCGACGGCGTACGCGCACGCCCGCGGAGTGGCCCACCTCGACCTCGACGCGCACAACGTCCTGCTCTGCGCGGACGGCTCGACGAAGGTCACCGACTTCCAGATCGGCGCGCTCCTGCGCGCGGCCGCGGGTGGCGCGCAACCACCAGGTGACGGTCTGCTCGACGACGACGCGTCGTCGTACGACGTCCGGTCGCTCGGGGCGCTGCTCTACGTCTGCCTGACCGCCCGCTCGCCGTTCGGCGCCGAGTCGGAGCTGCCCGTCGCGCCGTCTCGCGACGGGCGGCTGCTCAGCCCGCGCCAGGTGCGCGCCGGGGTTCCGCGGGAGCTCGACGCGGTGGTGAGCCGCATCCTGCTGCCCCCGCGGGCCAAAGGTCCGACACCGCTCACCACCGCCGATCAGGTCGTCGCCGCGCTCGCCCCCCTGCCGGGCGACGGGCCGGGCGCGGCGCTGCCGTCGCCCGCCGAGATCGGCGTCGACCGGAAGACGCAGCGCGCGTCACGGTGGCTGACCGTCGGCGTGCCCGCCCTCGTCGTCGCCGCGCTCGGCGCCGCCGCGCTCGCGCTCGGCTACTCGGTCGGCGAGCTGCCTCGACCGCCCGGTGCGATCTCCCCGCTCGAGGCACCGGCCAGCGCCGTGCCGGACGTGCCGGAGGCGAGTGGCGCGGCGGCGCGGATCGCCGCGGTCACCGCGTTCGACCCGCCGCCCGGCGACGGGCAGGAGCGCAACCAGACCGTGCCGCTCGCGACCGACGGCGATGCGTCCACGGCATGGGAGACGGTGAAGTACCGGACGGCGGACTTCGGTCGGCTGAAGGACGGCGTCGGGCTGCTCTTCGACCTCGGCTCGCCGGTGCAGGTGCGCAGCGTCGAGATCGCGTTCGCCGAGCGCGGCGTGTCGGTCGAGCTGCGCGCGGCAGCCACGCGTGGTGATGCGTTGGCGGACTTCCGCGAAGTCGCGACGAAGGAGAAGGCCGCCGAGCGCGAGACGCTCCGCCCGCCGGCGGGTGCACCGGCCGCGCGCTACTGGCTGGTGTGGGTGACGCGTCTCGTCGAGGCCGACGGCGGGCGGTTCCACGCAGGCGTCGCGGAGGTCGCGTTCGGTCGCTGACCAGGCGCGTCGCCGCGACTCGCGGGCACCGCTCACGACTACATTCGACGGTGATGCCCGACGACCGCACCGTGCTCGACGACGAGCCCGACGACGCTGCACTGCTGGCCCGCCACCTCGAGGGTGACGCCGGCGCGTTCGGCGTCCTCGTCGCGCGCCATCGGGACCGCGCGTGGTCGGTGGCCCTGCGCACGATCGGCGATCCGGCAGAGGCGTCGGACGCGGTCCAGGACGCGTTCCTCTCGGCGTACCGCTCGGCCGCGTCGTTCCGCAGCGACGCGAAGTTCTCCACCTGGCTGCACCGCATCGTCGTCAACGCGTGCCTCGACCGGATGCGCCGCGCGCGGTCGCGGCCGACCGTCCCGCTCGACGAGTCGGCCGCTCTCGTCGCCGACCCCTACGACGCGATCGCCGCGAGCGACCTGGCCGCCGACATCGCCGCCGCTCTGAGCCGGATCGGCGAGGACCAGCGGGTGGCGATCGTCCTGGTCGACGTGCAGGGCATGCCCGTCGACGAAGCCGCCGAGGTGCTCGGCATCCCGGTCGGCACGGTCAAGTCTCGATGCCATCGCGGCCGTGCCGCGCTCGCTGCGCACCTGGGCCACCTGCGCCCACGGACCGAAGGCGGAACCCCCGCGAGTCCGCCCGCGTCCAACCTGACGTCCCCCCCACCCGCAACCCCGAGCGAGCCATGACCCAGCCCACTTCTCATCCACCTGTCGAGGACCTCGCGGCGTACGCCGCCGACGACCTCGACAGCGGCGCGGTGGACGCGCATGTCGCCGGCTGCGCGGAGTGCGCCGCCGATGTCGCCGCGATCCAGCTGGCCACCCGCGGGCTGGCCGAGCTCCCCGACCTGCGGATGCCGCTCGACGTCATCACGTCGCTGGAGGCAGCGCTCGCCGCGGCGCGGGTGGCCGAGAGCGCGCCGGAGGCGCCCGCGTCACTGACGGACGCACGATCACGGCGGGCCGGCTCGTCACGATTCCTCCCGTTCGCCGCGGCGGCGGCCGTCGTCGCGCTCGCGACGACGATCGGCGTCACAGCACTGCGAGACAGCAGCGGGGACGACGCGGACACCGCCGCCACGCGCGGCGGGAATGCCACGGTCGCGGAGGCGGCCGCGGAGCCGCGCCTGCTGCACTCCGGGACCGACTACTCGCCGGGGGTGCTCGACTTCCAGGTCCGCGACGCGCTCGCCGCCCCGGCAGAGGACGCGACCGCGTTCGCGCTGCAGGACGCCGCTCCCGCCGCCCCGGCTGCCGGGGCGTCCGCCCCGCAGCGCAGCGCCGGCAAGGCCGCGCCGGAGATGACGCCGGAGCAGCTGCAGTCCTGTGTCGACGAGCTGTCCGGCACGTCCGGCGTCGCGCCGCTCGTCGTCGACTTCGCGACCTTCGACAAGCAGCCGGCGGTCGTTGTCGTGCTGCCGTTCCGCGACGACAAGGTCGACGTGTTCGTCG
The DNA here is from genome assembly GCA_963765815.1 of uncultured Actinomycetota bacterium. Taxonomy (GTDB): domain Bacteria; phylum Actinomycetota; class Actinomycetes; order BP-191; family BP-191; genus DATLNF01. The sequence goes on from CAVXXT010000007.1 coordinate 727,660, forward strand.
TCCGGCCGACCTGCCGGCTCAACAACGCCGAGCTGATCCTGTTCAAGCGGGTCGCGGCGCCGCGCTAGTCCGCGGCAGCCGGCTTCCTCGTCTTCTTCGCCGAGGGCGGCTGGGTCCAGAACCACGCGCCGACCGCCGCCGCGAGGTACGGCGGACCGACGGTCCCGATCGGCCCGAGCACGTCGACCGAGGCCTCGAGCCGGAACGCCAGCGCGGTGCTCACCACGGCGTACACCGCGGCGAGCACCCGCAGCGGGACGCCCCGGGCCCGTCCGGCCCCGCGTTCGGCGGCGATGGCGCAGACGATGCCGACGCCGGCCGGGACGAGCAGGGAGAACCAGTGCACCTCGACGTACTGCTGTCCGATGTAGGCCGCCGCGATCGCGACGACATGGGTCAGCGCCGCCGCGCCGGCCAGGGGGCCGGTGCCCAGCGATGGTCGTGCCGTCGGGCCGACGGTGCGGCCCTCGCAGATCAGGCACCCGGTGGCCGACGCCGCGTCGGCCGCGCAGCGCGGGAGCCGGCAGACCGGGCAGGGGTCCGCCGCGGGACGGCCCGGGTGAGCGGCGCAGCGCTCCCCGGGCGTCGCATCCTCCGACGGGAAGTCGGCGGCGGGGTCGGCGGACGGCACGGTGCGGATCCTCGCACGCCGCTGCGCGGTGTCGGCCGGAATCCCGCGTCGCTACGATCGGTTGCCAGGGACGACGCCGCCGGGATGTCCGGCCACTGATCGGGAGGCTTGAGCGTGAGCGACGCGACACGCGAGGTCATCGTCATCGGGTCGGGCCCGGCCGGGCTGACCGCGGCGCTCTACAGCGCCCGCGCCGAGCTGGCCCCGCTCGTCATCGAGGGCATCGCGGCCGGCGGTCAGCTGATGCTCACGACCGAGGTGGAGAACTTCCCGGGCTTCCCCACGGGCGTGATGGGTCCTGAGCTGATGGACAACATGCGCAAGCAGGCCGAGCGGTTCGGCGCGCAGTTCCTCACCGACGACGTGTCCCGCGTCGACCTGACCGGCGACGTCAAGCGAGTGTGGGTCGGCGACGTCGAGCACAGCGCCAAGGCCGTCGTCATCTCGACCGGCGCGAAGGCCAACTGGCTGAACCTCCCGAACGAGCAGCGGCTGATCGGCCGGGGCGCGTCGAGCTGCGCGACCTGCGACGGCTTCTTCTTCCGCGACCACGACATCGCCGTCGTCGGCGGTGGCGACTCCGCGCTGGAGGAGGCGACCTTCCTCACCCGGTTCGCGAAGTCGGTCACGGTCATCCACCGCCGGGACTCGCTGCGCGCCAGCAAGATCATGCAGGAGCGGGCATTCGCGAACGACAAGATCCGGTTCCTCTGGAACTCCGCCGTCACCGACGTCCTCGGCGCTGAGGCGGTCGAGGGACTGACCGTCAGCAACCTTCTCACCGAGGAGGTCTCGACCCTGCCGGTGACCGGGCTGTTCGTCGCGATCGGCCACACCCCCAACACCGACCTGTTCGTCGGCCAGGTCGACCTCGACGAGGCGGGCTACATCCGGGTCGACTCGCCGAGCACCCGCACCAACCTGACCGGGGTGTTCGCGTGCGGCGACGTCGTCGACCACACCTACCGCCAGGCCATCACCGCGGCCGGCACGGGTTGCGCGGCCAGCCTCGACGCCGAGCGCTACCTAGCCGCGCTCGAAGCCGGCCAACCCCAGGTCGCCCACGCCTAACGGGTCGTCCGGGTCGATCAGCGGCTCGGCCGCTGCGACGACCGGTGCCGGCTCGACCGCGGCAGCGGGCGGCCCGGCCGGCGGGCTGGTCGTGAGCGGAGCAGGAGCGGCGAGTGCTGCGGCCGGCGCCTCCTCCGCGCCGCGCAGCACCGGGGCCACCGGGAACCCCGCGGCGCCGACGACCGCGTCGGCCTGCTCCGGCACGCCGAGCGGAGCCGCGACCACGATGCCGCCGCGAACGGCCGGGGGTCGGGTCGCGGGTGGGTCGATCGGTCGGACGGCGGTCGCCGCGGGGGCAACCGCCGCGCCGCTCACGGGCACCTCCCGGACAGGGTCGGGCACGTCGACGTCGGCCGGCACCAGGCGAGCCCGCTCGCGGTCGGCGCGGCTGGGCGCGCCGTCGCGCAGCCAGTCGTTGAACCACAGCGCCACGACGGTGGGCACCAGCGGCAGCACGACCGTGAACAGGGTCGACACCCCGAGACCGACGGTCGGCCCGATCCGGTCGCCGTCGTCGAGTCGCTCCCCGGTGGCCGCCGCGATGACCAGGCCCAGCACCGACGACCAGCCGGCGTACACCGCGATCCACGCCATCACCGCGAGCGTGTAGCGCCCCGCCCGGCCCATGCCGGGCGTCGTGACTCGACCCGTCGATCCCTGCTGGCGCATGGCTCCCAGTCTAGGTAGACGCCGCCGGGTAGCCTGCGGGGAATCGCCGTACGGCGCAGCGTGTTGTCCCCCATGCACGCCCCAGCAGCCACCGCCTCGACAGGAGAGCCCCCGTGGGAGCCAGCACCAAGGTCGTCACCGACGCCACGTTCACCGCCGAGGTGCTGCAGAGCGACACCCCGGTCCTGGTCGACTTCTGGGCGGAGTGGTGCGGCCCGTGCAAGATGGTCGCCCCGGTGCTCGAGGAGATCGCGGCGGAGAACGCGGGCAAGCTCACCGTGGCGAAGATCAACATCGACGAGAACCCCGAGGTCGCCCGGCAGTACCGGATCATGTCGATCCCGACGATGTCGGTGTTCTCCGGCGGGGAGATCGTGAAGACGATCGTCGGCGCCAAGCCGAAGACCGCGCTGCTGAAGGACCTCGAGAGCTACCTGTCGTAGATCAGGACGCGATGGTCGGCGCCACGGACTCCTGGACGGCGGCGACCTTCTCCGCACGACGCGAGGCCGCCGCGGTCGCGCGGTTGCGGCCCGCGTGCTTCGAGCGGTACAGCGCGACGTCGGCGGCCGCGAGCAGCTGAGCCCCCTCGATCAGCCCGGTGCCCCAGGTGGCCACGCCGGCGCTCGCCGTGACCGGCACCATGGTGGGGGCCACGGACAGCTCGACCAGCAGCCGCTCGGCGGTCTGCAGAGCAGCGCCCTCACCGCACTGGGGCAGGATCACCGCGAACTCCTCACCGCCGTACCGCGCGATGGTGTCGATGTCACGGCAGTGATGCCGGAGCACGGCGGCGACCTCGCGCAGCACCTGATCGCCGGCCTGGTGGCCGTGCGTGTCGTTGAGCCTCTTGAAGTGGTCGATGTCGAACAGGATCAGGCTCATCGGACCCGACCCGCGGCTGGCCCGCTGGATCTCGAGGTCGAGCGCGACGTCGAAGCTGCGCCGGTTGGCGACGCCGGTGAGCCCGTCCTGCGACGCCTGGGCCTGAACGGCTTCCATCAGCCAGGCGCCGCGCAGCGCGAGTGCGGCCTGCGACGCGAAGCGCTCCAGGATGCCGACTACGCGGCGCTCGACCCGTGAGCTGTGAGCCAGGTCCTGCTCCATCACCAGGGTGCCCACGGGGCGGCTGTCGACGATGAGCGGGAGCACGACCAGGTTGCCGGCGGCCGGCAGCACCTGGGTCAGCCAGGGGTCGGCAGCCTCGGTCAGCCCGGCAGTGAGCACCGGCGCGTGCTCGACGTGGCAGCGGGTGAGCGCTGACGCAGGCCTCGCGACGACCGGCGAGTCCACGGTCTTCACGTCACCCGCGGCCGCGAGCAGGCGAACCGAGCCGTCAGGTCGATCCGCGAGCAGCAGCGCGCGTGGCGCGTTGAAGACCTCGACCACCGCGCGGACCAGCTCGTCGCCGACCTCGTGCGGCGACTGAGCCGACTCGAGCTTCGACGCCAGGCTGGCCAGCGCCTCGAGGTCGTACCGGCGGCGGCGCAGCTCCCGCTCGTTGACCGACGAGAACGTCGCCGTGACCACCGCGATCAGCCAGAACGCCGCGACGTAGCCGGCGAGGTGCAGCTGCGCGCGGTCCTCGCTCACTCCGGCGACACCGGTCGTCTGCGACAGGAATCCGTCCTTCTGCAGCTGGTAGCTGACGAAGAGCAGCAGCGAGTGCCACAGCGCGAGCTTCATCCCCGTCCGGTACGACGCGAGCAGCGCGACCATCGCCAGGTGCACGATCGCCAGGTGGCGCAGTGGGCTCGCCACCCCACCGGTCAGGTACGCCGCGGTCGCGATGAAGAACCCGTCGAGCAGCAGGACGACGCCGAGCAGCAGCAGCGCACGCCCGCGCAGAGAGCGCCAGGCCAGGTGGCAGGCCGTCGTCACACCGACGTACACGCCGGCGATCACGGCGACCCGGCCGGGGTCGAACCCTTCGGCGGGCGGCACGGCGAGGACGTAGACGACGACGCTGACCGCGGCGACGAGCCGGTAGCCGAGCAGGTAGCGCATGCGCTCGCTCAGCGGGACGAGATCGCTGCCGCCGGCCGCAGACGTGCCTGACGTCGTCATTCGGACGCTCCAGGGATCGGGGGGATGAAGCGCAGATCGCGTTCGGCGTACACCGGGGCGAGCGCGAGCTTGGGGTCGCGCTTGTCGATCTGGTGCTGCACGAGCAGGAACAGCAGGACGAGCAGGAGCAGCAGGAACGGGAACGCCGCGCCTTCCGCGACCGACCCGAGCACACGACCAGCGACGACGAGCGGGGGCACCGTCGTCGCAGGCACGGGCCGCGAAGCGGTCGCGCGCGGCGGCACGGAGGGGGTGACCACGCGGATCGAGGCCGACGGGGTCGGCACCGGCCGTGGCGCGAGGAGTGTGACCACCGGAGTCACCGGGCGCTCGACGACGTCGTCGAGCACCTCGGGGAGCACCGGAGGCTCCGGAGTGGACTCCGCCGGCACGTCGACGTCACCGCCGGGGTCCGGGGACGCCGGCTCGTCGTGGCCGGCCGACGGCGCCGGCGGGTCGCCGACGGGTGTCGCCGACGGCGGGTCGGGCCGTTGCGTCACGGGTGGGACCGGCGCGGGAGGCGTGCGACCGGGCGGTGTGCGGCCCGGATCCTGGCCCGGGGGAACCGGGTCGGGATCAGGCGGCAGCGGAGGCGGAGGCGGAGGCGGCGGAGGCGGAGGCGGAGGCGGAGGCGGAGGCGGCGGCGGCGGCGGCGGGGGCGGAGGAGGAGTCGGATCCTCGAGGGAGGCGTCCGCGGTGTCCGCGTCGTTCGTCGGATCGGAGTCGGTGCCGGAGGCGGACGCCGTCGCGCTGAAGGTCGCGGTGCTCGCGGTGTCCGCCGTGAGGGTGAGGGTGCGGGTGACGGTGCCGCCCGCCGCGACGTCGCCCAGCGCGCAGGTGAGCGTCGCTACGTCGCACCCGGGAAGGCTCGACACCGTCACCCCGCTCGGCACCGTCAGCTGCACCGTCGCGCCGGGGGCGGTCGCCGGGCCGCCGTTCTTGACCGTCACGACGACGTCGAAGCTGTCCCCCACCAGCACGGTCGAGACCGGCGCCGCGACGGTGGCAGCGAGGTCGAACCCGGTCGGCGGGGGCGGGGGCGGCGTCGCGACGGTGACCAGCAGCGTTGCGGCGTCGTTCGTGGCGTCCGGGTCGGTGGCGCTCGCGTCGAGCCCCGCCGTGCCCGTGATGGTCAGGTCGCCGGGGCCGGCCGAGATGACGGTGACGGTGAACGTGGCTCCCGCGCCGCCGACAGCGACGTCCCCGACCGTGCAGACCAGGGTTGCGAGGTCACATCCGGGTGCCGTCACGACCGAGATGCCCGCGGGCAGCGCGAGCGTGACCGCGACGCCGGGCGCGGCGTCCGGCCCGGCGTTGGTGACCGTGACGTCGACGTCGAACGGGTCCCCGGCGAGCACCGGCGACGCCGGCCCGCTGAGGGTCGTCGCCACGTCAGCGCTCGGGGCAGGTGGCGGCGGCGCCAGGACCGTGGTGGTGGCCGCCGCGGTGTTGTCGGTCGTGTCGTCCTCGGGCAGGTCGGCGGTCACCGTTGCCGTCGCCGTGACCGAGAGGGCCCCGACCGTCGGCGCGGCCGTGATCGTGAGCGTCGGAGCGGTGGCGCCTGGCCCGATGGTGCCCAGGGCACAGGTGATCGTGGTCGTCCCGGAGCAGCCGCTCGGGAGGGTGCCCGATGCGGCGGCACCGGTGAGCACGAGCTGAGCCCAGACGCCGTTGGCCGTACCAGCCGGCGTCGCCGCGTTGGCCACGTCCACCGTGTAGGTGATCGTGCCGGCGGCGGCGACCGGGTCTGGCGAGTCCACCACGGCGATCGCCAGGTTCGGCGGCGGCAGGCGGTGGCCGAACGCTCCGACCGCCTGGGTGCCGCCCGACACGGCGGACGCGACGACCGCGCGACGGGTCGGCGTGGTCAGCACTTGACCCGCCGGCACGCCGGCGGCGTCGAGCTCGACGACGAAGGCACCGCCGACGGTGACGGTGAAGGTGTAGGTCCCGCTCGCGTCTGTCCCCGCGGACTCGACCGACGCCTCCGCGCCGTCGACCGTGCCGCTCGCGTTGAGGTCCCGGTAGAGCCGGACCGTCGCACCCGCGGTCCCCGGGTCGCCGCTGTCGGCGACGCCGTCACCGTCGAGGTCGTTGACCACGACGCCGGTGAGGGTGCTAGTCGCGCCGGCGCGGCAGGCCAGCGCCTGGATGCCGGTGACGCCGATGTCGAGCATCTCGACGATCGCGCCGTTCGCCTTGTCGAGCCGGTACGAGCGGTCGGTCGTGCCGTACAGCGTGCCGCTGTCGTTGAAGCTGAGGCCACCGATGCCGGTCGTGCCCGGCGACCCCACCCGTGTCACCGCACCGGTGACCAGGTCGACCGTGAGCAGGCGGTCCCCGGACACCCCGTTGTTGACGTTCGTGATCGCGTGCAGGGTGCCGGTGGTCGGGTCGACGGAGATGTCGGAGATCTCGTTGCTGTCGTTGCCGCTCAGCAGCAGGTAGTCGTCGCTGCCGAAGGAGTCCGGCACGGCCAGCCCAGACGTGCGGCTGATGACGATGACCGCCTCGCGCCGGTCGACCTGCTGCGGGCCATCCCGGCTGACCAGGCCGTAGAGCGTCCCGTCGGTGCCGAACGTCATGCCGGCCAGGGGTGCGTAGGTGATCGCCCCCGCCGTGCCCGTCCCGCCGCCGACGCCGGCCGGCGGGGAGATGGGGGTGAACGCCCCGGTCGACAGGCTGATCGTGCCCAGCCGGTCGCCTTGGAGGGCGTACATGGTGCTGGTGCCCGGCGCGAACGCCGCGCCGGTGACCGGCGCGCCTGCGCCACCCACCGTGAACTGGGTGGCAGTGTCGAGGTCGATTCGCACGAGGCCGCTGGTGCCGAGCGCGTAGCAGACGTCCCCGGTGGCGGCCGAGGCGGGCGTCGCGAGTGCCAGCGCAGCACCGAGCACCCCGCCCGCGAGGGCGAGGGTGCGCGCGAGCGTGCGCTGGCGTAGCACCTGCTGGAAGCCTTCCGTGCCGACCGACAGGAGGGCTGGGATGCCGCCTGTCGCCGTAGTACATCGGCGGCAGTTGGTCCTCGATGTAGAGCGCGTTGGGCCCCCAATGGGCTATGCCAATTGGGGCAATCAGGCTTGAGCGCGGCTCAGAAGTCCCGTTTCTAATCCTTTCGTCCCGGTGACAGAGCCCTTACCGCCGACGGTCGCCCGGCTTGCCCCTTCCTCGCCCCAGGGCCGTACCATGCGCGGTCCCGTCCACCCCCGTCCGAAGGACCGCGTTGCAGAGCATCCGAGCCGGTGACCGAGGCCCCGCCGTGGCCGAGATCCGGAGCCGCCTGCGCGCGGCGGGGTTGCTGCCTGACGGGCCTGGGGCGGCCGACGACGGCGTGTACGACGACGCCGTCGACCGGGCGGTGCGGGCCTTCCAGCAGCAGCGTGGGCTGCGCGTCGACGGCATCGTCGGGCCGCAGACGTTCCGCGCCCTGGACGAGACCCGCTGGCGCCTCGGTGACCGCCTCCTGCACTACCGGGTCACCCACCCGTTCAGCGGCGACGACGTGGCCTCGCTGCAGCGCCGGCTGATGGAGCTGGGCTTCGACTGCGGCCGCTGCGACGGCATCTTCGGCGCCGAGACCGAGCGCGCCCTGCGCGAGTTCCAGCACAACGTCGGACTGCCCGCCGACGGCACGTTCGGGCCCACGACGATCCGGGCGATGCAGCAGCTGCGCCGCTCGGTGGTGGGCGGGCGGCCGGTCGCGCTGCGCGACTCCGAGGCGCTGCACCGGGCCGGTCGCACGCTCACCGGCAAGACCGTGATCGTCGACCCCGGGCACGGCGGCGACGACGACGGGTGGGTCGTCGCGGGGCTGCGCGAGCAGGACGTCGTGTACGACGTCGCGGCCCGGCTCGAGGGCCGGCTGGCCGCCGCGGGCGCGCACGCGTTCCGCACCCGTTCCGCGCACGGGAACCCGAGCGAGGCGGACCGGGCGGCCTTCGCCAACGCCGCCGAGGGCGACCTCTACGTCTCGCTGCACCTCGACGGCTCGGCGCACCCCGCGGCGCAGGGGGTGTCCTGCTACTACTACGGCGCCGGCCTGGCCGCCGAGCCCCACAGCTCGGCCGGCGAGCGACTGGCGGAGCTGGTCCAGCACGAGATCGTCGCGCGCACGGACCTGACCGACTGCCGCACGCACGGCAAGTCGTGGGACCTGCTCCGGCTGACCCGGATGCCGATGGTCTGGGTCGAGTTCGGCTACCTCACCAACGGCCACGACGCTGCTCGGCTGGCCGAGCCCGGGTTCCGCGACACCGTCGCTGAGGCGCTGCACGCGGCGATCGCCCGGCTGTACCTGCCGGCCGAGGAGGACCCCGGCACCGGCCAGCTGCGCCTGCCGGCCTGACCCCTCCGGCCGTGCGCGACCCTGGCGGTCGCTCAGACGGGGCGGAGCGCCCCTTCCGGGGCCATCGAGCCGAGCAGGCGCTCCAAGGCCACCTCGACGTCCTCGCGCCAGCTCACCGCGGTCTTCAGCTCGAGCCGGAGCCGGGGGAACCGGTGGTGCGGGCGCACCGTCTTGAACCCGACGCTGAGCAGGTGGTCGGCCGGCAGGACGCACGCCGCCGCCTCGTGCCTCTTGTCGCCGAACGCCTCGATCGCCTTGACGTCGCGCCGGATCAGGTCCTTCGCGACGCTCTGGACCATCATCCGGCCGAGCCCCATCCCGGCGAACTCGGGCAGCACGTGCCCGGTCATCAGCAGCACCGCATCCGCGCTGACCGGGCTGGTCGGGAACGCGACACTGCGCGGGACGTACGCCGGCGGTGCGAACATCACGTAGCCCGCGGCGACGCTGTCGACGTAGACGATCTTGCCGCACGAACCCCACTCGAGCAGGGTCGCGGAGACCCACGCCTCCTTCTCGAACTCGGTGTCGCCGGCCTCCTCGGCCTTGGTCCGCGCGACCGGGTCGAGCTCCCAGAACACACACCGCCGGCAGCGGCGGGGCAGGTCGTCGAGGTTGTCCAGGGTGATGCTCGCGACGCGGCGGGACATCAGCTCTCCCGGCCGGCGGGCAGCGGCCCGGCCGGGTCACCCGCGGGGGACCCGAACTCGCGCTGCGGCAGGCGCATCGCGCCGGCGGCCGAGCTGTCAGCGCCCTCGGCGGCCACGTCGGCGGGCTTCGGCGTGCGGAGCAGCCCCGCGAACCAGCCGGCGGCGGTGCCGGCGACGAAGCCGGCCAGCACTCGGCGTACGGGGAAGGGCATGGACACGCCTTCGCGAGAGCTCGGGGAAGAGGCGGGCTGATCGTAATCCGGGTCGTCCGGCGCGGGAAGGGGGCGGTAGCCTGACCGCATGAGCGGCGTCGAGCTGGATCCGTACGGCGACCGGTACGCCGCCCGCACGCGCGGGATGACCGCGTCGGCGATCCGCGCGCTGTTCGCGGTCGCCAGCCGGCCCGAGGTCGTCTCGCTGGCCGGCGGCATGCCGTACATCGACGCCCTGCCGCTCGAGGCGGTCGGCGAGATGGTCGCGGCGATGGTGCGCGACCGCGGCGCGGTGGCGCTGCAGTACGGCTGCGGCCAGGGCGACCCGCAGCTGCGCGAGCAGATCTGCGAGGTCATGGCGCTCGAGGGCATCACCGCGTCGCCGGACGACGTCGTCGTGACGGTCGGCTCGCAGCAGGCGCTCGACCTGGTCACCCGGATCTTCTGCGACCCGGGCGACGTGGTCATCGCCGAGGCGCCGTCGCTACGTCGGCGCGCTCGGCACGTTCGCGTCCTACCAGGCCGACGTCGTGCACGTCCCGATGGACGACGCCGGGCTGGTCCCGAGCGCCCTCGACGAGGCGCTGCGCCCGGCTGGCGCGGGAAGGCCGCCGGGTCAAGTTCCTCTACACGGTGCCCAACTTCCACAACCCGGCCGGCGTCTCGCTGAGCGTGCCGCGCCGCGACGAGGTGCTCGAGATCGCCGCCCGGCACGGCGTGCTCGTGCTCGAGGACAACCCGTACGGCCTGCTCGGCTTCGACGCCGAGCCGGCAGCCGGCGCATGCGCGCCCGGACCAGCGAGGGCGTGATCTACCTCGGCTCGTTCTCGAAGACGTTCGCGCCCGGGCTGCGGGTCGGCTGGGTGCTGGCGCCGCACGCCGTGCGGGAGAAGCTGGTGCTGGCGTCCGAGGCGAGCGTGCTCTGCCCGCCGAACGTTCACCCAGATGGTCGTCGCCGAGTACCTGCGCACGCAGCCGTGGCAGGACCAGATCAAGGTGTTCCGCGAGATCTACCGCGAGCGCCGCGACGCGATGCTCGACGCGCTCGGCAGCTCATTTCCCGACGGCTCGACATGGACCCGCCCGGCCGGCGGCTTCTACATCTGGGTGACGCTGCCGGAGGGCCTGGACGCCAAGGCGATGCTGCCCCGCGCCGTGCACGGGCCGCGTCGCCTACGTGCCGGGCACCGCGTTCTACGCCGACGGCAGCGGCAGCGCGATCGATGCGGCTGTCCTACTGCTACCCGCCGCCCGAGCGGATCCGCGAGGGCGTGCGCCGGCTGGCCGGGGTCATCGAGGAGGAGCTGGACCTGCGGGCCACGTTCGGCGCACCGGCGCCCGCACGAGCACCCCACCGACCGACGGCCGGCTCCTCGCCCGCTCCGGACCTGTCGTGACCTCGGACGGCCGTACGCCGGGTGCTCGTGCTGGCCGGCGGGCTGACGTTCGAGCGCGACGTGTCGCTGCGGTCCGGCCGCCGGGTCGCCGACGCGCTGCGCTCCGTCGGCGTCGAGGTCGAGATGCTGCGACGCCGACGGCGGCCTGCTCGGCTACGCTGGCCGAGCACGCGCCGGACGCCGTCGTTCATCGCCCTGCACGGCGGCCCGGGCGAGGACGGCGCCGTCCGCGGCGTCCTCGACCTGGCCGGCATCCCGTACGTCGGCGCCGAGCCGCACGCCTGCCGCATGGCCTTCGACAAGCCGACCGCCAAGGCGGTCGCTGCGCGCGGCGGGAGTCGCCACGCCGGACTGGGTCACGCTGCCGCACGAGACCTTCCGCGAGCTCGGCGCGCACGCCGTGCTCGAGCGGCTGCTCTCGGCCGGCTCGGCCTGCCGCTGATGGTCAAGCCGGCGCAGGGCGGCTCCGCGCTCGGCGTCACCGTCGTCGAGCGACGCCGCAGCGGCTGCCGGCGGCGATGGTGCACTGCTTCTCCTACGGCGACACCGCGCTGGTCGAGCGGTTCGTCGGCGGGCACCGAGGTCGCGGTCGTCGGTCGTCGAGGACGCCGCAGCGACGCCCGTGGCGCTGCCGGCGGTCGAGATCGTGCCGAAGGAAGGCGTCTTCGACTACGCCGCGCGCTACACCGCGGGCGCGACGGACTACTACACGCCCGCCCGGCTCGACGACCGCGCTCGCCGCCGTGTCCGAGGCCGCGGTCACCGCGCACCGAGCGCTGGGCCTGCGCGACCTGTCCCGCAGCGACCTGATCGTCGACGCGCAGGCCGGCCGTGGTTCCTCGAGGTCAACGTCGCCCCCGGCATGACCGAGACGTCCTGGTGCCGATGGCCGCCGCGAGCGCCGACGTCGAGCTCGGCGAGCTCTGCCGGGCCGCTCTCGCCCGCGCGGTGACCCGCGGCTCAGTCGTCGGCTAGCGGCCCGACACCGTCATCCGGCCCGCCGAGCCCGGGGGCCATCAGCGCGACGATCCGCTCGAGGTCGTCGACCGACGCGAACTCGATCACGACCTTGCCCTTGCGCCGCCCGAGGGCGACGCTCACCCGGGTCTCGAAGTGGTCGGCGAGCCGCTCGGCGAGCCCGGCGACCGCCGGAGCGAGCAGGCGGGGACGCCGGGCGGCACGGGCCGCCGGCTCCGACGGCGCTCCCGCGGCGGCGAGGTGCACCGCCTCCTCGACCGCCCGCACGCTCATCCCCTCCGCGACGATGCGGGCGGCGAGCTCCTCCTGCCGCGCGGCGTCGTCCAGGCCGAGCAGCGCGCGCGCATGACCGGCCGACAGCACGCCCGCGGCGACCCGGCGCTGCACGGCCGGGGGCAGGTTGAGCAGCCGGATGGTGTTGGTGACCTGGGACCGGGAGCGGCCGATCCGCGCCGCCAGCTCCTCATGGGTGGCGCCGAAGTCGGCGAGCAGCTGCGCGTACGCCGCAGCCTCCTCCAGCGGGTTGAGCGCCTGGCGGTGCAGGTTCTCCAGCAGGGCGTCGCGCAGCCGGTCGGCCTCCGCGGTCTCCCGGACGATCGCCGGGATCGCGGTGTAGCCGGCCGCCTGGGCGGCCCGCCAGCGGCGCTCCCCCATGACCAGCTCGAACCGGCCGTCGGCGAGCGGCCGCACGACCACCGGCTGCAGCAGGCCGACCTCGCGGATGCTCACCACCAGCTCGTCGAGCGCCTCCGGGTCGAAGTGCTGGCGCGGCTGCCGCGGGTTGGGCACGACCGCCTCGACCGGGATCTCCCGGAAGTACGCCCGCGCCGACGCGGGCGTCGGGCGTGGCGTCGGCGACGTCCGGCGCGGCGTCGGTGCCGTCGGCCGGCGCCGACGGGATCAGCGCGCCGAGGCCGCGGCCCAGCCCGCCCTTGCGCTGCTTCACGCGCTCTCCCCCTCGGCCGGCGCGGGCTCGCCCCGGTCGGCCAGCTCCCGTGCGGCGTCGTGGTAGGCCTGCGCGCCGCGTGACTCGGCGTCGTAGGTGAGCACGGTCTGGCCGAAGCCGGGCGCCTCCGAGATCCGCACGCTGCGCGGCACCATCGCGGTGAGCACCTTGTCCCCGAAGTGCGCCCGGACGTCGGCCACGACCTGCTCGGCCAGCCGGGTCCGGGCGTCGTACATGGTGAGCAGGATCGCCGACACCCGCAGCGCCGGGTTGAGGTGGTCGCGGACCAGGTCGACGTTGCGCATCAGCTGGCCGAGTCCCTCCAGCGCGTAGTACTCGCACTGGATCGGGATGAGGATCTCCTCGGCGGCCACCAGCGCGTTGACGGTGAGCAGGCCGAGCGACGGCGGGCAGTCGAGCAGGACGTAGTCGAACTGCTGGGTGACCGCGGCCAGCGCCCGCTCCAGTCGGGTCTCCCGAGCGACCATCGCGACCAGCTCGATCTCCGCGCCGGCCAGGTCGATCGTGGCCGGCGC
>CAVXXT010000008.1:0-823905 GCA_963765815.1 uncultured Actinomycetota bacterium
AGTCCCTCCAGCGCGTAGTACTCGCACTGGATCGGGATGAGGATCTCCTTGGCGGCCACCAGGGCGTTGACGGTGAGCAGGCCGAGCGACGGCGGGCAGTCGAGCACGACGTAGTCGAACTGCTGGGTGACCGCGGCCAGCGCGCGCTCCAGTCGGGTCTCCCGAGCGACCATCGCGACCAGCTCGATCTCCGCGCCGGCCAGGTCGATCGTGGCCGGCGCGCAGAACAGCCCTGGTACGCCGGTCGGGCGGGTCACCTCGTCGAGCGTGCGGCGCCCGATCAGGGCGTCGTACACGCTGGGCGTGCCTTCCCGGTGCTCGACGGAGAGCGCGGTCGACGCGTTGCCCTGCGGGTCGAGGTCCACGCACAGGACCTGTGCCCCGCTGAGCGCGAGCGCGGCGGCGACGTTGACGGCGGTGGTGGTCTTGCCGACCCCGCCCTTCTGGTTGGCGACCGCGATCACCCGCCGCTGCGCCGGCAGGAGCGGGTGAGCAGGCGTCGTGGGCGGGGTCGAGACGGCGGCCGCAGCGGGTTCGGACGCGGGCGCTACCGCTGCGGGCGCTGTTTCACGTGAAACATCGGCCTTGATCGGCTCGCCGTCCCGTCCGGAGGTTTCACGTGAAACACCGTCCGCCGGAGCCCCCGGCCAGCCGAGGCCGCTCGCCCGGTCCTCGGGCGGCGGGCTGATCCGCTCAGGCCAGCCGAGGCCGGTCGTCACGGGAACCTCACCGCCACGACCGTCGTCGGGTCGACGAGGACACCGTCACCGGCGACGCGGACGTCGGCGACCATCCCGGCGCGAGCGAGCGCCGGGCGGGCGGCCGCCAGCTCCTCCTCCGCCCGCGCGCCCTTCATCGCGAGCAGCACGCCGCCGCGCCGCACCAGGGGTCGCGACCACCCGCTCAGCGTCAGCAGGTCGGTCACGGCGCGCGCGGTCACGACGTCGAACCGGCCGCGATCCGTGCGCACGAGGTCCTCCGCACGGCAGCGCTGCACCTTCACCCCCTCCAGCCCGAGCAGATCCACCGCCTCGGTGAGGAACTCCGCGCGCCGGGCCATCGGCTCGACGAGAGTCACGGTCAGGTCGGGGCGCGCGATGGCCAGCACGATGCCGGGGAGCCCTGCGCCGCTGCCCAGGTCGGCGATCGCGGCGCCGGCCGGGACCAGCTCGGCCACGACCGCGCAGTTGAGCACGTGCCGGGTCCAGATCCGGGTGCCCTCGCGAGGCCCGAGGAGCCCGCGAACCGTGCCCGGGCCGAGCAGCAGGGCGGCGTAGCGCTCGGCGAGCCCGATCCGGTCGCCGAACAGCGTGGCCGCTGCTGCCGGGGTCGGCTCGACCTCAGCGGCGTCGGCGGCCGCGGTCACCTCAGGGGCGGCGGACCACGACACGGCGCTGCGGCTCCTCACCCTCGGACTCCGTGAGCAGTCCCCCGGTGGCGGCGATCGCGTCGTGGACGACCTTGCGCTCGAACGGCGACATCGCGGCCAGTCGCTCGGGCTCGCCGGAGCCCAGCACGCGCTCGGCCACCTGCCGGGCCAGCTCCACCAGGTCGGCCCGGCGCTGGGCGCGGAAGCCGCCGATGTCGAGCATCAGCCGGCTGCGCGAGCCGGTCGCCTGCAGCACCGCGAGTCGGGTGAGCTCCTGCAGCGCGTCGAGCGTGGCGCCGGCCGGGCCGACGAGGTTCTCCAGCCCGTCGCCGACGATCGCGACCGAGGCACGCTCGCCCTCGACGTCGAGGTCGAGGTCGCCGTCCAGGTCGAGGATGTCGAGCAGCCCCTCGAGGTAGTCGGCGGCGACCTCTCCCTCCTGCTCCAGGTCGGCGAGCGGAGCGTCCGCACGCGACTCGGTCAGCACGTCACCCGGGGTCGAGTCACTCTCGGCGACAGCCCCCTCGGGGGCTGGGTTCTCGAGGACCGGGTCCCCCGGTCCGTCCTGGGTCATGGTCTCAGCGTCGTCCGCCACGGCGGCCTCCCTTGTTCTTCTTGCGTGGCTTGGTGTGCGGGCGCGCGGCGGCCCCGGAGCGTGCGGGGGCGGCGTCACGCACGACCGCGTCGGCCACCGCATCCGGCACGGCGTCCGCGACGGGCGTCGCCCGCTCCGGCTTCGCCGCCGACCCACGTCCCGGCTTCGCCCCTGTCCCACGTGCCGGCTTCGCCTCACGTCCGGGCGCTGCGGCGGCCGCGGCGCCCGGAGGGGGCATCCGCTTGAGCACGAGCTGCTGCTGGCCCAGGCTCCACAGGTTCGAGGTCGTCCAGTAGATCAGCACGCCCAGCGGCGCCTGCAGGCCGAACACGGCGAGCATCGCCGGCAGCACGTAGAGCAGCACCTTCTGCTGCGTCGCCTGCTGCGGGTCGGGGGCCGACCCGGACGCGTTCTTGGCCATCATCTGCTTGGTCGAGACGAAGGTCACCGCGGTCATCGCGACGATGAGGATCATCGCCACGACCTTCACCGCGGTCGGCACGGCGTCGAGCGCCTTGAGCAGGCTCGGCGGCGAGTTGAACGCGCTGGCGACCGGTGCGCCGAAGATCTTGGCCCGGCCGAAGTGCTCAGCGGTCTCGCGTGAGACGCCGTACTTGCCGTCGGGGAAGACCAGCTCGCCCTTCACCAGCTCTGGGCCGAGGTTGTGCAGCACGCGGTACATCCCGATGAAGACCGGCATCTGCAGGAACATCGGCAAGCAGCCGGCGAGCGGGTTGGCGCCGTGCTCCTTGTAGAGCTTCATCATCTCGGCGTTGAGCGTCTCGCGGTCGCCCTTGTGCTTGGCCTGCAGCGCCTTGATCTTCGGCTGCAGGACCTGCATCGCCCGCTGGGTCCGGATCTGCTTGACGAAGATCGGGAACAGCAGGATCCGGACCGTGACGGTCAGCATGATGATCGCCAGCACCCAGGCGAGCCCACTGCTCTCGCCCAGCCCGATCCCGCTGAAGCCGCGGTGGAACAGCACGATCGCCTGGGCGATCAGCTTGAAGATCGGCTGGAAGACGCCCTTGTTCAGGGCCTCGAACGGGTTCACTGGGGACGCGCTCCATGGGCGCCCCTCGGGCGCAGGGTCGGACGTGCCGGACGGGTCGGGGGAGCGGGGACGGGGTCGAGCCCGCCCGCGTGGAACGGGTGGCAGCGGGCGACCCGACGCAGCGCGAGCCAGCTGCCGCGCGCCGCGCCATGAGAGCGCATGGCCTCCTCGGCGTACGCGCTGCACGAGGGAGCGAAACGGCACCGGGCCGGCAGCAGCGGGGACACCCAGCGCCGGTAGGCCCGCACCGGGGCGAGCGCCACCCGCACGGCCGGGCTCGGCGCAGCGGAGGTCGTCACGGGCGAGCCAGCGAGCGCAGTCCGTCGTCGAGCAGGCCCTCGAGCTCGACGAAGGACAGCTCGGCGGCGCCCGGCAGCGCCCGGACGACCAGGTCGGTCGGCGGCATCGTGTCCAGCCGGGCGCCGAGCACGTGACGGAGCCGTCGGCGGAGCCGGTTGCGGCGCACGGCGTCGCCGACCTTGGCGGAGATCACGAAGCCGACCCGCGGCGTCGCCGACCGATCGGTCGGGTCAGTCCGGACAGGGGCGGCGTGCAGGACGAGCGGACCGCGGGTCACGCGTCGACCCCGGCGCAGGACGCCGGCGAACTCGTCGCGATGTCGCAGCCTCGCGGCGGCGGGGAGCACTCGACGCAGATGAGCTAGGCCGACAGCTCGCTGCGGCCCTTCGCCCGGCGGGCGGCGAGGATCGCGCGACCGGCGCGGGTGCGCATGCGCAGGCGGAAGCCGTGGGTCTTGGCCCGGCGGCGGTTGTTGGGCTGGAACGTGCGCTTGCTCACGAGGATGCTCCAGGGCAGCGGGTGCGAGACATGGCTGCCGAACGGCAGACAGACCCCCCTACGATACGGACCGGCTCGGGGAGGGTCAAACACGCCTCACCGCGACACGCCGCGTAGTCGACAGATCTGTGGACAACCCCTTGTCGGCGGCCGTCCGGTCGGGATACGGTCCGCCGCGCTGTGGCTTCCCCGGTGCCCGGCGCGCCGTCCTCGACGACCGCCGACGCCCCTCCCACGCAGCCGCATCCCGCCTCTTCCGACGTCCCCGACGTCGTCGTCCCCGGTCCCGTACACAGGGTGTGGACGACGATGTGGACGACGAGTGGCTGCGGTGTTCAGCGCAGTCGCGCACCCGTCGCACGTCGTGCGGTGGGGCGGTCGGGGCACTCGAGGAAGGAACCCGCGTGGTTGAGGAGACGCTCGACCTGGTCGCGGCGTGGGAGCGCTGCCTGGCCGGCTTCGGCGACGGGGTGCTCAGCCCGCAGCACAAGGCCTTCTTTAGCCTCACCCGGCCCCTCGGGCTGGTCGAGCACACAGCCCTGCTCGCCGCTCCCAACGAGTTCACCAAGGAGCTGCTCGACAGCCGCTACCGGGGACTGATCGCGGAGGCGCTCTCCAGCCAGCTCGGCCAGGAGATCCAGGTCGCGGTGACCGTCCAGCCGCTGCCTGAGCCGCTGGACAGCGACGCGACGGCCGAACCGGAGCCGAAGCCGCTGGCGGACCGCGCCCAGGTCGCCGACGCCTCGTTCGCCGACCCGGTGACACCGGTCGAGGAGCGGTACGCCGAGCAGGCGCCGCAGCCGACACCCGGCACCGGGCGCGAGGCACCGGCGTCGGGCAAGAGCGTGGAGCCCGCCCGGCTCAACCCGAAGTACACCTTCGAGACGTTCGTCATCGGGTCGACCAACCGCTTCGCCCACGCCGCCGCAGTCGCCGTGGCCGAAGCGCCGGCCAAGGCGTACAACCCGCTGTTCGTCTACGGCGAGAGCGGGCTGGGCAAGACCCACCTGCTGCACGCCATCGGGCACTACGCGCGAAGCCTGTTCCCGGGCACGAAGGTCCGCTACGTGAGCTCGGAGGAGTTCACCAACGACTTCATCAACGCGATCCGCGACGACAAGACCGCGCGCGTTCCAGCGGCGCTACCGCGACAACGACATCCTGCTCGTCGACGACATCCAGTTCCTCGAGAACAAGGAGCGGACGCAGGAGGAGTTCTTCCACACGTTCAACGCCCTGCACGGGGCCAACAAGCAGATCGTCATCACCTCGGACCGGCCGCCCCGAGCAGCTCTCCACGCTGGAGGACCGGCTGCGCAACCGGTTCGAGTGGGGCCTGATCACCGACGTCCAGCCGCCCGACCTCGAGACCCGCATCGCGATCCTCCGGAAGAAGGCCGCGCACGAGCGGCTCGACGCGCCGCCGGAGGTGCTGGAGTACATCTCGAGCAAGATCCAGAGCGAACATCCGGGAGCTCGAGGGAGCGCTGATCCGGGTCACGGCGTTCGCCAGCCTGAACCGGACCGCCGGTCGACCTGTCCCTGGCCGAGATCGTGCTCAAGGACCTCATCCCGGAGCACGGCGGGCCGGAGATCACCGCCGCGACGATCATGGCGGCCACCGCGCAGTACTTCGGGCTGTCGATGGAGGACCTCTGCGGCTCCTCGCGCTCACGCGTCCTCGTCAACGCCCGGCAGATCGCGATGTACCTCTGCCGCGAGCTCACCGACCTCTCGCTGCCCAAGATCGGACAGGACTTCGGCGGCCGCGACCACACGACCGTCATGCACGCCGACCGCAAGATCCGCTCGCTGATGGCCGAGCGTCGCTCGATCTACAACCAGGTCACCGAGCTGACCAACCGGATCAAGGTCCAGCGGGCCCGGCCGGCATGAGTGATCTTGGAGTGCACAACCTGGGGACAACCCTGTGGACAGGTGCCTCGCGAGGTCGGACGAGGTGGGGACGGCCCGGGACGACCACGGCAGATGTGCAGGAACGCCCCCGTCGTACACAGGGTGCTGCGGCTGGCATTGTCGCTCTGACCTGCGACGTTCGCGAGTTCTCCACAGATTCACACCGCCTACGTCGACGAACTAGTTCTCTTTATCCAAAGACCAAAGACCACAACAACCACCCGGCAGATCTGCCGGACGCGTCGCGACGCGGGAAGGCGGTAGATCGTGAAGTTCCGGGTCGAGCGTGACGAGTTCGCGGAGGCGGTCGCCTGGACGGCGCGGACCTTGCCGCTGCGCCCCGCGGTGCCGGTGCTGGCTGGACTGCTGCTCGAGGTCACCGGCCACGAGCTGCGGCTGTCCGGATTCGACTACGAGGTGTCCGCCGAGGCGACCGTGCCGGTGCAGGCCGAGGAGGCCGGCCGGCTGCTGGTGTCCGGCCGGCTGCTGGCCGAGATCACCCGCTCCTGCCGGCGGCGCACGGTCGAGCTGACGACCGACGGCACCCGGGCGGTGCTGTCCTGCGGATCGGCCCGGTTCACGCTGCCGACCCTGCCGGTCGACGACTACCCGTCGCTGCCGACGATGCCGCCGGACGCCGGCAAGATCGCCTCCGACGCGTTCGCCGCGGCGGTGTCCCAGGTCGCCATCGCGGCAGGTCGGGACGACACGCTGCCCGTGCTCACCGGTGTCCGGGTCGAGATCGACGGCGACCAGCTGACGCTCGCAGCGACCGACCGCTACCGGCTGGCCATCCGCGAGCTGAAGTGGCGCCCGGAGCCGGGAGCGGAGGCGGTCACCGCGCTCATCCCGGCGAAGACGCTGGCCGACGCGGCGAAGACCCTGGCCTCCACCGGGGCCGAGGTCGCCGTGGCGCTCGGACAGGGTGCGCAGGGCGAGGGGATGGCCGGCTTCAGCGGCGGCTCCCGGCGTACGACGACCCGGCTGCTCGAGGGTGAGTTCCCGAAGTACCGGTCCCTGCTTCCCGCGGAGTTCTCGTCGGTCGCCCAGGTGACCACGTCGACGCTCGTCGACGCCGTGAAGCGGGTGTCGCTCGTCGCGGCGCGCAACACCCCGATCCGGCTGCGGTTCGAAGACGGCGTCCTCGTCCTGGAGGCGGGCGCCGGCGACGAGGCGCAGGCGTCGGAGAACCTCGAGGCGAGCTACGACGGCGAGGCGATCCAGATCGCTTTCAACCCCGCGTACCTGCTCGACGGGCTCGGGGCGATCGACTCCGACATCGCTCAGCTGTCGTTCAACGGCTCGGTCAAGCCGGCGGTGCTGACAGGCAAGGACACCGAGGCGGACTACCGCTACCTGCTGATGCCGGTGCGGCTCTCCGGCTGACCCGGTGAGCCCAGGACGTCTGCGCGAGCAGCGGTAGGCCCGGCTTCTCACCTCGCCTGCTGCTCCGCGGATGGGATGATCGACGTCCATCTCCACCGCGCCGGATGCGAGGTCCCGTCATCACTGCAGTGGACACGCCGGCCCGGGCTCAGGTCACCGCGGCGGCGCAGGCGCTCGTCACCAACGTCGAGCGGGTGATCCGCGGGCAGCGGCAGGCGGTGGAGACCGCGGTGGTCGCGCTCCTCGCCGGCGGGCACGTGCTGCTCGAGGACGTCCCCGGCGTCGGCAAGACGATGCTCGGTCGCAGTCTCGCCCGTTCCGTCGCCGGGGACTTCAAGCGGATCCAGGGCACGCCTGACCTGCTGCCCAGCGACATCACCGGCACCACGGTGTACGACGGCCAACGCCATGCGTTCGACTTCATCCCCGGCCCGGTGTTCGCCAACGTCGTCCTGATCGACGAGCTGAACCGCACGTCGCCGCGCACCCAGGCCGCTCTCATGGAGGCGATGGACGAGAGTGGGGTGACGGTCGACGGCACCCGGCACGCGCTGCCGGAGCCGTTCTTCGTCGTCGCGACGCAGAACCCACTCGAGCATCACGGCACCTACCCGCTGCCCGAGGGCCAGCTGGACCGATTCGCCCTCGCGATCGAGCTCGGCTACGTCGATGCGCCGACCGAACGGGAGATCGTGCAGGCCCAGCTGGTCGCGCACCCGGTCGACGCACTGCAGCCGGTGCTGTCGACCGAGGACGTGCGGATCCTGCGGCAGCACGTGCGTGCCACCCATGTCAGCGACCAGGTCACCGACTACGCGGTGGCGCTCACCCGAGCAACCCGTGGCCACGCGCAGCTCGAGCTCGGCGCGAGCTCCCGGGCCACCATCGCCCTGGTTCGATGCGCCCAGGCCCGCGCGCTGCTCGGGGGTCGTGACTTCGTGACGCCCGACGACATCAAGGCGCTGACCGTGCAGGTGATGGCCCATCGGGTGCTGCCGGCGAGTGGCGCCGAGCCGCAGCGGCGGCGGGCGATCAAGGCGGTTGTCGACGTGGTCTCGACAGTGCCCGTGCCGATGGCCGGCTGACGTGCGCCGGACCGGGCGCTAGGACATGAAGCGGCGACCGACCCGTGCGCTGGCGGCGGTCGCCGGCTGCGGCGCGCTGCTGCTGCTGATGGCCGGACCGGCCCAGGCCGCGTGGCTCGGTGTCATCGGCGCGCTCGTCCTCGGCGTACCGCTCGGGTCGCTTGTCACTCGGAGCCGCCTGACCCACGCGACCGTCGAGGTGCGCACGCCGGAGCGGGCGCGGGTCGGCGAGCAGGTCGCGCTGAGGGTGCACGTGCACGCGATCCGCGGCGCGGTGCCGCTGCACCGGCTGTCGCTCCTCGACGGCCCGTTCGAGCCGTTCGAGCTGCTCGTCGAGGCGGTGCCGCGTGGCACGTGCGCCCGGTCCTTCCTCAGCGCGGCGGCGACCCGGCGCGGGGTCTTCCCGGCCGTGCCGATCCGGGTCCGGTCGGGCGCGCCGTTCGGCCTGCTGCGCAGTGAGGGCACCGGCTCGGCGACCGCGATGATCGAGATCGGCGCTGCGCTGCTCGACCTGCCGGCGCCGCTCCTGCGCGCTGTGACCGGCGCGACCGACGTCGCCGCCGAGCGTCGCCGAGGGGTCGGCGACGAGCTGCACGCCGTACGCGACTTCCGCACCGGCGACGCGATGCGCGATGTGCACTGGCGATCCACCGCGCGGGCGGGCCGGCTGGTCGTGAAGGAGTACGAGCGCCCGGTGCCCACACGGTCGGCGGTCGCCGTCGCGGGCGGGGCGGCCGGTGAGCCGTTCGAGCGGCTGGTCAGCGCCGCGGCGTCGATCGCCCACGCCTGGTGGCGCGCCGGTGAGCCGGTCGACGTCGTGCAGCTGGACGGCGGCCGGATGCCGACGGTGATCAGCGGTGCGTCGCAGTACGGGCTCCTGTCGTGGAGCGCCGGTGTGCAGCCCGGCGACGCGGATGTCCGGCTGATCGCCCGGGCGCTGCTCGACGACGCGCGACCGACCACGGTCGTGCTGGCGGTCGGCCCGGGCGCCTCCGGGATCGGCGACGCGTGCGGGCTCCTGCTCGCGGCCGGCTGCTTCGTGACCGTGGTGGCGCTGCCGGGGCTGCGGGAGTCGCTGCCGGCGCAGGTCGCCTATCGCGTGCTCGACGGCGATGACGCTGCGGCGGCGCTGGGACGCGTGTCATGACCAGCACGACGCCGCCGGAGGAGTCGCGCCCGCTGCGCGTCGTGGTCGTCGTCGCGGTCGCGGTCGGCGTGATCGCGGTCGCCGTGCAGCAGGCGGTGCCCTGGTCGCTCGCCGCGCTCGCGATCCCCGCGCTGCCGGCGGTCGCGCTCGTCGCCCATCGCCACCGGCACGGCGCGCCGACCTGGACGAAGGTCGTTGCCGGCGTCCTGGTCACCCTCGCGGTGCTGCGCGCGATGCGCGACGCCGGCGCGATCGCGACGCTGGACGAGGCGCGGTTCACCCTGGCAGAGCTGTTCGTCGTCGTGCAGGTGGCGCACGCGCTCGACCTGCCGCGGCGGCGCGACCTCTACGTGTCGCTCGGCTCGTCGCTGGTCCTGCTCGCGGTCGCCGGCTCGCTGAGCCAGGACATGAGATTCGGCGCGCTGCTGCTGGTGTGGGCGGCTGCGGCGCTCGCCGCCCTGGTCCTCGCCCACCGCTCCTCTCTGGCCGAGGGCACGTTCGCCGTCGCGCTCGACCACGGGCGGCCGGCACGGCGCACCTGGATGCCGATGGCCCGGCAGGTCGGGACCGGCGTCGGCGTGGCGGCGGCCGCCGGCGCGATGGTGCTGCTGCTCGTCCCGCCCGCATCGAGCTCCCGGCAGATCGCCTTGCCGTTCCGCGTCGGCGACGGCAGCGGGGTCGCCGGCGATGGCCTGCTGCGCAACCCGCCGTCCGCCGGCGGCGGCGGCCGCTCCGCCGGGTCGACGTACCACGGCCTGTCGTCCCGGATGGACCTGCGGGTGCGTGGCGACCTGCCCAGCGGCCTGGTCATGCGGGTGCAGTCGAGCGCGCCCGGCATGTGGCGAGGCGCCGTGTTCGACACCTACGACGGAGTGGGATGGACCGGGGACGAGGAGCGCGGCCGCGACCTCGGCAGCGGACCGGTGTTCCGGCTCTTCTCCGCCGACGCCCTCGGGCCGCGGACCCTCGTCTCGCAGACGTACTACCTCAACGCCGAGCTGCCGACCGCGATCTTCGGGGTCGCCGAGCCGTCGACGCTGTACTTCCCGTCGGGCGTGTCGACCGACCGGTTCGGGCTGCCGCGCGCCGAGGCAACGCTCGACGACGGCCTGGTCTACAGCGTGCTCTCCACGTACGGCGTCGCCTCCCCGACCCAGCTGCGGACGGCGTCGTCGCTGCCCGCGCTCGGTCTGCGGGTCCCGCCCCGGCTGAGGCCGTTCCTCATGCTCCCGGACATCCCGCAGCGGGTGCGGCAGCTGGCCCGGGAGATCACCGCCGGTGCGACCAACGACTACGACCGAGTGAAGTCTCTCGAGTCCTACCTGCGGTCGACGTACCGGTACCGCCTGGACTCCGCCGTGCCGCCGGAAGGGCAGGACGCGGTCGACCACTTCCTCTTCGACGCACGGGAGGGCTTCTGCGAGCAGTTCGCCGCGGCGATGACCGTGATGGCTCGTGCGCTGGGGATCGCCGCGCGAGTTGCGACCGGCTACGTGCCGGGTGACTACAACGCCTTCACCGGTCTCTACTCGGTGCACGCCGACGACGCGCACGCGTGGGTCGAGGTCTACCACCCCGGCTTCGGGTGGTACGCCTACGACCCGACGTCCTCGGTCCCGGCGCCGCGGCAGTCCGTGCTCGACCGGGTCCCGCTGGTCCGGCTCACCCGGTGGGCCGCGCGTCAGGTCGCGGGGCTCGCGCCGGTCGCGCGCATCGGGCTCGGGCTGGTTCCCGCGGTCGCGATCCTGGCAGCGCTGCGCTGGTGGCGGTCCCGCCGACGGCGGCCGACCACTCGTCGGCCGGCCGAGCTGAGCCCGGTCGTGGCGCGCGGACCGGCGACGGCGGCGCTGGCCCGGCTGGACGCGGCGTTGCGAACTCGCGGATCCCCGCGCCGGCCTTGGGAGACGCCGGGGGAGCTGCTCTCCCGGGCGTCGGCGGGCTCGGCGAGCGACGCGGTGGATCGTGAGCTGTTCGCTGTCGAGCCGCCCGACCCGGCGTCGTCGGCAGCGGCCGCGGCCGTCATCGACCGGGTCGTCGCCGAGCTCGACGCCGCCCCGGCGGGATCGGGCAGACTCCGGTAGATGACGACGCTGGGCATGGTGGGGCTGGGCCGCATGGGCGGCAACATGACGACGCGCCTGCGCCAGGCCGGGCACACCGTCCTCGGCTTCGACCCGCGCAACGAGGCTCGTGATGTGGACTCCCTCGACGCTCTGGTCGCCGCGCTGCCGGCGCCGCGACTGGTGTGGGTGATGGTCCCGAGCGGAGCGCCGACCGAGTCGACGCTCGACCGGCTGCGCGAGCTGCTGGCCGCGGGTGACGTCGTCGTCGACGGCGGCAACTCGCGCTACACGGACAGCCAGGAGCAGGGTCGCCTCTTCGCCGAGCTCGGCATCGGGTTCGTCGACGCCGGCGTGAGCGGCGGGGTCTGGGGGCTGACCGAGGGCTACTGCCTGATGGTCGGCGGGGCGACGGAGCACGTCGCGCTGCTGCAGCCGGTGTTCGACTCGCTCGCTCCCGAAGGTGGCTTCGTGCATGCCGGCGTGAGCGGCGCCGGGCACTTCACCAAGATGGTCCACAACGGCATCGAGTACGGGCTGATGCAGGCCTACGCCGAGGGCTACGAGCTGATGGCGGCCAGCGAGCTGGGCATCGACTGCCCTGGTGTGATGGAGACGTGGCGTCACGGCAGCGTGGTGCGCTCGTGGCTGCTCGACCTGCTCGCCACGTCACTCGTCGCCGACCCGGACCTGTCGGAGATCCGCGGATACGCCGAGGACTCCGGCGAGGGGCGGTGGACCGTCAACGAAGGCGTGCGGCTCGCCGTGCCGCTGCCGGTCATCACCGCGGCGCTGTTCGCGCGCTTCGCCAGCCGGCAGGACGACAGCCCGGCGATGAAGGTCATCGCGTCGCTGCGCAACGCGTTCGGCGGACATCTCGTCACGAAGGCGATCGGCGACGGCGTGCCGCCCGAGGACGTCACCGGGGCGGGCTCTGCCCCGGCCGAGTCCCGGCCCGGCTGAGCGGACGGCGTACATGCACATCCGTCGCCTCGGCCTGTCCGACTTCCGCTCGTACGCCGACCTGACCGTCGAGCTCGAGCCGGGCACGGCTGCCTTCGTCGGGCCGAACGGGCAGGGCAAGACCAACCTCGCCGAGGCGATCGGCTACGTCGCGACGCTCGGGTCGCACCGCGTCGCCGCGGACGCGCCGCTGGTCCGCCAGGGCGCGGAGCGCGCCGTCGTGCGCTGCGAGGTGGTGAAGGACGACCGGGCGCTGCTCGTGGAGATCGAGATCACGCCCGGCAAGGCCAACCGGGCGCGGCTCAATCGCGGCGCGGTGCCGCGGGCGCGCGACGTGCTCGGCGCGCTGCGCACGGTGCTCTTCGCGCCAGAGGATCTTGCGCTGGTCAAGGGCGATCCGTCGGACCGCCGCGCGTTCCTCGACGCGCTGCTGGTGCAGCGGCAGCCGCGCTACCACGCGGTGAAGGCCGACTACGACCGGGTGCTCAAGCAGCGCAACGCCCTGCTGAAGTCGTCGTACGCGACGCGCGGGTCGGCCGACTTCCGCACCCTGGACGTGTGGGACGAGCATCTGGCGACCCACGGCGCGGAGCTGCTCGCCGGCCGGCTCGAAGCGGTGGACGCGCTGCGCCCGCTGGTGGACAAGGCTTACGACGAGGTCTCCGGCGGCGGCGGGCCGACCCGGCTCGACTACAAGTCCTCGCTCGGCCCCGACTCGCCGCTGGTGCCCGACCGGGAGCTGCTCGCGTCGGCGATCCTCGCCGAGGTGTCGCGGATGCGCGGCGCGGAGCTCGACCGGGGCATCTCCCTCGTCGGCCCGCATCGGGACGAGCTGGTGCTCTCGATCGGCGACTTCCCGGCGAAGGGCTACGCGTCGCACGGCGAGTCGTGGTCGCTCGCGCTGGCGCTGCGGTTGGCGTCGCACGACGTGCTGACCGCCGACGGCGGAGAGCCGGTGCTGATCCTCGACGACGTCTTCGCCGAGCTCGACACCCGGCGGCGGGAGCGGCTGGCCGCGCTGGTCGCCGGGCGCGAGCAGGTCATCGTCACCGCCGCCGTCATCGGCGACGTGCCCGAGGAGCTGCAGGGCGCGCGGTACGACGTCGCGGCGGGCGAGGTGACCCGTGTCCGCTGACGCGCCGGAGGAGAGGGCCGGTGACAAGCCCGGTGGCGCGGATCTCGCGCATCAGGCGCTCGCCGAGGCGAAGGCCGCTGCGGCGCGGGCGAAGCTGTCGCCGAGCGAGGACGAGCGGATGCGCGCGGCGGCCAAGCGCAGCGAGACGCGCCGGCAGCAGGCGGGGCGCGGGCGGCGCAAGGGCGGGGACCCGGTCGCGTTCGGCGCGGCGATCGAGTCGCTGCTCGCCGCGCGCGGCTGGCAGGGCGAGGCGCGGGTCGCCGGCGTGATGGGCCGGTGGGACGAGCTGGTCGGCGCGGCGCTGGCCGACAAGTGCGCGCCGGTGTCGCTGATCGACGGCGAGCTGCTGGTCAGCGCGGTGTCGACGGCATGGGCCACCCAGCTGCGGCTGATGTCCGTCGAGCTCCGCAACCGGCTCAACTCCGAGCTCGGGGCGGGCGCCGTGAAGTCCATCCGGGTCCAGGGCCCCACCGGCGGGCCCAGGCGCAGCGGCGCCTGGCGCACGCCGGATTCGAGAGGCGACCGCGACACCTACGGCTGAGCGACTGACAGACGGAACCGACCCGAGACCCCAACCAGGCCCGGTCGGCGGTGCGTTCGAGATCGGCCCGACCCGAGACCCCAACCAGGCCCGGTCGGCGGTCCGTCCGCCACTCTTTCCAGGCGGACGGAGCGCCCACCGGTCCGGTCGTCGTACCCAGCAGCCAGGAAGCAGCTCAGACCAGCCTCGGTGAGATTGAAGACTCGACCACGTCACCACTCGCCGAGAGCTCGACCCGCCACGCCATCTGCCCCGCCCGCGCCCCCACCGCTTCGTGGAACTCGCCGTCGACGAAGTGCAGGCCGACGTGGTCGTCGGCTGCCCACCCGGCGGGCAGCTCGCCGGCCGCAACGAGCGACTGGTAGAGCGGTCGGCGCTGCGGCTCGGAGTCGTAGTGCGGCGTGTTGCTCGCCGCGATGAGTCCGAGCCCGTTCGTCACGACGCGCAGATCTGGCCCGAACGAGTCGGTCGTCCCGCCGTCGAACCAGCACAGCGACCCGGCGCTGGTCCCGCACATGACCACCCCAGCGTCGTACGCCGCCCGCATCACGTCGTCGAGGCCGTGCGCGCGCCACACCGCGAGCAGGTTGGCGACGCTGCCGCCCTCGACGTACACGACGTCCTGGGACAGGACGAAGGACCGGAGGTCGGGGACGTTGGGCATCGTGAACAGCGTCAGGTGCGACGGCCGGCAGCGGACCTCGCGGGCGATGTCGTAGAAGCGCACGATCGCCGGCGCCATGTCGCCGAGGGCCGTCGGGACGTAGCAGATCCGCGGCTCGTCGGCGCCGCTCAGCGCCAGCGCGTGCTCGAGCAGCGGGCGGCGGCCGTCGGTCTCGCCGAGACCGGCGCCGCCGAAGGCCAGGATGTGTCGGGTCGTCATGCCCGCGGAGCCTAGGCGGAAGCGGCCCGAGGGCACTCGCGAGCCTGGATCTCGCGTGGGGGGACACCAACCCTGGCGCGTTCGCGCGGATCTGTGCCCACAGGAGGCCGTCACGGGCCATTTCTGTCGCCCGATGCCGATATGATCCGGAGGTACCGAACGCCGTCGAGGGGCCTAGCCGCCCCGCAGCCGCGTGCGCCCCCAGCCGCCCTCCCGGGCGGCGGACAGAGAGCGAGACCCGAACCGCATGACCTCCTCCAACGCCTACGACGCCAGCTCGATCAAGGTCCTCGAAGGCCTGGAGGCGGTCCGCAAGCGGCCCGGCATGTACATCGGCTCCACCGGCGAGCGCGGCCTGCACCACCTGGTCTACGAGGTCGTCGACAACGCGGTCGACGAGGCGATGGCCGGCTACTGCACCGACATCACCGTGACGCTGCTCGCCGACGGCGGCGTGCGCGTCACCGACAACGGCCGCGGCATCCCCGTGGCCAAGCACCCGACGGAGAAGAAGAGCGCGCTCGAGGTCGTCCTCACGACGCTGCACGCCGGCGGCAAGTTCGACAGCGGGTCCTACGCCGTCTCCGGTGGTCTGCACGGCGTCGGCGTATCCGTCGTCAACGCGCTGAGCTCGCGGCTCGACGTCATCGTCAAGCGCGACGGCTTCGAGTGGACCCAGCCCTACGTCATGACCAAGGCCGCGGAGCCGGTCAAGCAGGGCGGCCCGACGAAGGACACCGGCACGACGATCACGTTCTGGGCCGACCCGACCATCTTCGAGACGACGCACTACAGCTTCGAGACGCTCTCGCGGCGGATGCAGGAGATGGCGTTCCTCAACCGGGGGCTCGGCATCAGCCTTCGCGACGAGCGCGAGGAGGTGCCGGTCCAGGTCGACTACCGGTACGCCGGCGGCATCGTCGACTTCGTCGCGCACCTCAACCACTCGAAGAACCCGATCCACAAGTCGACCGTGTCGTTCGAGGTGAAGGGCGACGGCATCGAGGTCGACATCGCGATGCAGTGGAACGAGACCTACGCCGAGTCGGTCTTCACCTTCGCCAACACCATCAACACCCACGAGGGCGGCACCCACGAAGAAGGCTTCCGCGCGGCGCTGACGGCGATCGTCAACAAGTACGCGCGCGACAAGGGCCTGCTCAAGGAGAAGGACGACAACCTCACCGGCGACGACGTCCGCGAGGGCCTCACCGCGATCGTGTCGCTGAAGATCTCGCAGCCGCAGTTCGAGGGTCAGACCAAGACCAAGCTCGGCAACACCGAGGCGAAGTCGTTCGTGCAGAAGGCGGTCAACGACCGCCTCGCGGACTGGCTGGAGCGCAACCCGAGCGAGGCCAAGGACGTCATCACCAAGGCGACGCAGGCGGCCCGCGCCCGGCTCGCCGCGCGCTCGGCGCGCGACCTGATCCGCCGCAAGTCGATCCTCGGCGCGTCATCGCTGCCCGGCAAGCTCGCCGACTGCCAGTCGAGCGACCCGCGCGAGTGCGAGCTGTACGTGGTGGAAGGCGACAGCGCAGGTGGGTCAGCTAAGGGTGGCCGGGACTCGAAGTTCCAGGCGATCCTGCCGATCCGCGGCAAGATCATCAACGTCGAGAAGGCGCGCATCGACCGCGTCCTGAAGAACACCGAGGTGCAGGCGCTGATCCTCGCGCTCGGCACGGGCATCCACGACGACTTCGACATCGACAAGCTCAGGTATCACAAGATCGTGCTGATGGCCGACGCCGACGTCGACGGCCAGCACATCCGCACGCTCCTGCTGACGCTGCTCTTCCGCTTCATGCGTCCGCTGGTCGAGGCGGGGCACGTCTACCTCGCGCAGCCGCCGCTCTACAAGATCAAGTACAACCGCAAGGGCGACGAGGTCGACTACGCCTACTCCGACCGCGAGCGCGACGGCTTCACCGCGCGCTACATCGAGTCCGGCAAGAAGCTCTCCGAGGACGCGATCCAGCGCTTCAAGGGCCTCGGCGAGATGAACGCCGCCGAGCTGTGGGAGACCACGATGGACCCGGCCAACCGGGTGCTGCTCCAGGTCACCCTCGACGACGCGGCCACCGCCGACCACCTCTTCAGCGTGCTGATGGGCGAGGACGTCGAGGCCCGCCGCGACTTCATCGTCCGCAACGCGAAGGACGTCCGCTTCCTCGACGTGTAGTTCCCACCCAGCCACCACACCGCCGTACCGGAACCTGAGCCGAAGGGACCCTCGTGGTCGACGTACCTCCGCCCCCGACCACCGACCGCGTCGAGCCGGTCGGCATCGAAGTCGAGATGCAGCGCAGCTTCCTCGACTACGCGATGTCGGTCATCGTCAGCCGTGCGCTGCCCGACGTCCGCGACGGGCTCAAGCCGGTGCACCGCCGCGTGCTCTACGCGATGTACGACGGCGGCTACCGGCCGGACCGCGGCTTCGTGAAGTGCGCCCGCGTCGTCGGCGACGTGATGGGCAACTACCACCCGCACGGCGACAGCGCGATCTACGACACCCTCGTGCGCCTCGCGCAGCCGTGGGCGATGCGCGCGCCGCTGGTCGACGGCCAGGGCAACTTCGGCTCCCAGGGCAACGACCCGGCAGCCGCGATGAGATATTGTTTGACTGCGCAAGCACTTGTGCGGCTGGCGGACGGAACGACGAGGCGGATCGGCGACCTCGTCCCTGACGCCGAGCCCAACAGCGAGTCCGATCTAGACCTGAAGGTCGCAGGGCGCGACGGCCGCCCAGTCGCCGCAACGAAGTTCTTCCACTCGGGCGATCACGAGACGTTGCGAGTCAAGACCACCGCCGGGTACGAGCTGACTGGCACGCGCAACCATCCGGTGCTTTGTCTGTCGAGCGTTGCCGGTGTCCCGATGCTCCTGTGGAAGCTCCTTGAAGAGATTGAGCCCGGCGATCGCGTGGCGCTCAACCGGACTTCTGCGACGACGATCGGCGATCTTTCCGACGAGGATCTCGATCTCGCCATCCTCGCCGGTGCGTTCATCTCTGAGGCGTGGTGCGGCCAGGAGCGCCTCGAGTTCTCCAACACCGACTCGGACTACTTCGCGGAGGTGCTGCGCGCGTTCGACCGCACAGTCGGTGGGGCGCGCTACATCCGGTCGGAGACCACGGTCACGGGGCGGACGTTGCAGAGACTTTCGGTCCTGCGTGTCGAGGCGTTGAAGCAGACACCCCTCGCCGACTTGCTCGGATTCACCAGTTTCGAAAAGAGAATCCCCGAGTGGATCTGGTCTGCGCACTCGGGGATGAAGGCTGTCTTCCTCAGCTCACTTTTCACCGGCGATGGCTCCAGCTCAACTCTGCCTCGCAACACGCTTCAGGTGTCGTACTCAACGCGGAGTGAGCAGCTCGCTAGGGACGTCCAGGATCTCCTTCTCGAGTTCGGCGTCGTATCGAAGCTCTGCGAGTACACGAGTGGTGAGTGGAAGGTCGTCCTCACCAACAAGCGAGATGTACGCCGCTTCTCCAACGAGATCGGCTTCCTCTACGGGAAGCAGGACAAGCTCGAGATCGCGGTGTCCGCGATGCCGCACCGTTCGACCTCGCTGAGCTCTGACCACATCCCGTTCATCGCGGACTACATCCGCGCGGAAGGAGCGGAGCGCTGGACCGAGCGGGACTGGCTGCGTAGGCACAACGTCGACCGGGTCGAGCGGTGGGAGCGGGATCGCGACCAGTTCCTGGCCCGGATCACCAATGACGAAGTGCGTCGGGTCGTCGAGCCGATCATCGACTCCGGCTACTACTACGCCACCGTCAAGAGCGTCGAGGACGCCGGCGTGCAGCCGGTGTATTCGATTCGAGTCGACTCCGACGACCACGCGTTCATCTCGAACGGGTTCGTCAGCCACAACACCGAGTGCCGGCTGTCGCCGCTGGCGATGGAGATGCTCCGCCAGATCGACGAGGACACCGTCGACTTCGTCCCCAACTACGACGGCAAGAGCCAGGAGCCGGTGATCCTGCCGAGCCGGTTCCCCAACCTGCTCGTCAACGGCGGCACCGGCATCGCTGTCGGCATGGCGACCAACATCCCGCCGCACAACCTGCGCGAGGTCGCCGACGGCGTGCAGTGGTTCCTGCAGAACCCCGACGTCGACCCGCAGACGCTGCTCGAGGAGCTGATCCAGCGGGTCAAGGGCCCGGACTTCCCGACCGGCGCGCTGATCGTCGGCCACGACGGGATCGAGGAGGCCTACCGCACCGGTCGCGGCAGCGTCCGCATGCGCGCGGTCGTCGAGGTCGACGAGGACAAGAAGGGCCGCACGATCCTCGTCATCACCGAGCTGCCCTACCAGGTCAACCGCGACAACCTGCTGCTCAAGATCAAGGAGCTGGTCGAGGACGCCAAGATCGGCGGCATCGCCGAGCTGAACGACGAGAGCTCGAGCCGCGTGGGTCTGCGGCTGGTCGTCACCCTCAAGCGCGACGCGGTCGCGAAGGTCGTGCTGAACAACCTCTACAAGCACACGCAGCTGCAGGACACGTTCGGCATGAACATGCTCTCGATCGTCGACGGCGTGCCGCGCACACTGCGGCTCGACGAGTTCGTCCGCTACTGGGTCGAGCACCAGGTCGAGGTCATCGTCCGGCGGACCAAGTTCCAGCTGCGCAAGGCCGAGGACCGCGCGCACATCCTGCGCGGCCTGGTCAAGGCGCTCGACCGCATCGACGACGTCATCGCGCTGATCCGGGCCGCCGAGTCGGCCGAGGTGGCTCGCACCGGCCTCATCGCGCTGCTCGACATCGACGAGATCCAGGCCAACGCCATCCTCGACATGCAGCTGCGCAAGCTCGCAGCACTCGAGCGACAGAAGATCATCGACGACCTCGCCGACCTCGTTCGTGAGATCGAAGGGCTGCTCGCGATCCTCGCCTCACCGGAGCGGCAGCGGGAGATCATCGGCGAGGAGCTCGGCGAGATCACCACGAAGTTCGGCACCGACCGGCTCACGCGACTCGTCTCGTACGAAGGCGACATGAGCATGGAAGACCTCATCGCCCAGGAGGACGTCGTCGTCACGGTGACCCGTGGCGGCTACGCCAAGCGCACCAAGAGCGACGTCTACCGGACGCAGCGCCGCGGTGGGCGCGGCGTGCAGGGCGCGCAGCTGCGCGAAGACGACATCGTCGAGCACTTCTTCCTCACGACGACGCACCACTGGATCCTGTTCTTCACCAACAAGGGCCGGGTCTACCGGTGCAAGGCGCACGAGCTGCCCGAGCAGGCGCGCACGGCGAAGGGTCAGCACGTCGCCAACATCCTGGCGTTCCAGCCGGACGAGAAGATCGCCCAGGTCATCGACATCAAGGACTACGGCGTCGCGCCGTACCTCGTCCTCGCGACCCGCAAGGGGATCACCAAGAAGACCGCGCTGCGCGAGTTCGACTCCAACCGCAGCGGCGGCCTCATCGCGGTGAACCTGCGCGAGGACGACGAGCTGATCGCCGCCGCGCTGATCAGCAACGACGACGACCTGATTCTGGTCAGCAAGTCGGCCCAGTCGATCCGCTTCACCGCCAACGACGAGGCGTTGCGCCCGATGGGTCGCGCGACGAGCGGCGTCATCGGCATGCGGCTCAACGACGGCGACGAGCTGCTCGCGATGGAGGTCGTCAAGGAGGACGCCGCGCTGCTCGTCGTCACCGACGGCGGCTTCGGCAAGAAGACCCGGATCAGCGAGTACTCGCCGCAGGGCCGCGGCGGCAAGGGCGTCCTCACCGCCCGCATCGTCGCCAAGCGCGGCAAGCTGGTCGGGGCCCTCGTCGTCCGGCCGGAGGACGAGCTCTTCGCTATCACCTCGACCGGCGTGGTCATCCGGATGTCGGTCAAGCCGCTGCGCCACCTCTCCCGGGCGACGATGGGCGTGAAGCTCATCAACCTCGACGCGGGCGCTACGGTCGTGGCGGTCGCCCGCAACGCCGAGGACACTGCAGAGGGCGGCAACGACGGAGAGGCGGGCACGTGAGCGAAGGCTGGACCGGGTCGAACCCGATCAGGGTGACGCCCACCCCTTCGGGCACGCAGCCCGGCGCAGCTCCCCGGCCGTCGCGCCCGTCCACGGTGGTCGGCGCGCCGCGCGGACCCCAGCGCCGGCGCGCCAAGCTGGTCATCCGGCGGGTCGACCCGTGGTCGGTGCTGAAGTTCTCGCTGGTCTTCAGCCTCTGCCTGGTCATCGTCTTCGTGGTCGCCGTGATGGCGCTCTACTTCGCGCTGGACACCCTCGGCGTCTTCGACTCGCTGAACAAGACGCTGCTGGAGCTGACCCAGTCCGGCAGCGGCGAGGACGCGACCGGCGGCGTGAAGGTCGTGTTCTCCGCCGGGCGGGTCGTCACCGCGTCGGTGGTCATCGGGCTGATCAACGTGGTCATCATCACCGCGATCAGCACGCTCGGGGCATTCCTCTACAACCTGTGCAGCGACATCGTCGGCGGCATCGAGGTCACCCTCGCCGAGCGCGGGTAGCCCTTGTCCTACCGAGTGGATCGGCGTACGACGGGTGGGGTAACCTCGCGCGGCGCACCGGGCCTGTAGCTCAGCTGGTTAGAGCGCATCCCTGATAAGGATGAGGCCGGAGGTTCAAGTCCTCCCAGGCCCACTTCGCATTACCGCAGGTCAGACGGGGTGTACCGCTCCGACAGGGGCGGGGCAGCGCACCCGGCGTCACGCGAAATCCCACGAGAATCCCACGGGCCGCGTCAGAACCGACCTTCCTGGCGCGTGTAGCGGGTGGACGCGGCCGACCGCAGCTCGACCCCCTTGTTCAGCGCGCTGAAGACGTGTTGTGTCCGTCTCGGACCACCCTGGGGAGGGGCACCGGCGCGCGAGCGTGCGCCGGCACTTCTCGTCAGGAGGTCGATACACGATGCAGACGCGACGTGGCCCAGGTCGAGGCGTCAGAGGCCGTCACAGGTGGATGGTCGGCGCTCGCCCGAAGGGCAGCGCGGGGACAGCTCCGAGTCGGCTCGTGTCGCCTGTGCTGCTCGACGGCGGGTCTCTCGTTGCGGAGGTCGAGGCACCGGCCGTAGTCGACTTTGATGAGCTTCGAGAGATGCACGCCATGGTGTGTGAAGAGCTGGGCTCTACGCGCGGGTGGGATGTCGCACTCGTCGACTCGGTGGTCGACGACGCAGATCTGTCGGCACTCGCGTCGCTCCGTGATTGGGCGGAGTCTCAAGTGTTCCGTCACTACCGTGTCAGGCTCGATCGCGGGTAGGCCCGCGCTCTACATGAGTTTGTTGGACGGTCGTCGGGTGCCTGGCTCTTCCGCTGGAAGACGAGTCGGACCGAGGCTTGCTCCGGGGGAGCGAAGGGCCTCGCTTCCGGGCGTAGCGTTGCGATGCAAGCTCGTCCCCCCGCGGGGGCCACGGCTGACCCGGGGTTTGTTAGCGCGCGTCTCGGTATTAGATTGACTAGGCACCCGAAAATTTTTCCCAACTGGGCTACCTCCCCAACGTGCTGTTGGGCGCGCAAGGGGTCGACTCACCTCGGCGGGGCAGAGGTGGCACCGCGGTTATCGCGAATGGCATAGCCCTTCGGTCGCGTTGACTTCAACCGTGCCGTCTGATGCCCGGCTGACGGTGACACATCTGGACTTCCACCAGTTGGATATGTCGTAGCTCAAGGTGAATCCGCCGGCGCTGTCGCGAGCGATCTTGACGAATGGGCCGAGCGTAGTGGCGTCGCGACCCGCGAAGGGGTCCACGTACTCCGCTTCGCGTATTCGCGGCACGACGGCGGCCTCCAACCGCGCCTGCTGTCGGTCCAGATTCCGTTCGCTCGATCGCTCGACGATCGCGTACGTCGCGGACGCGAACAGGAAGACGCCAACTAGCGCCGCGAGCCGGTGCCCTCGGGTCTCAAGCACCATCTCTGACGTGCCCCCTCGTCGACTGCGTTGTCCGGTTTGAGACATTAGGTGACTCACCTGCTAGAAATTGCCGGTCCAGCTCACAACCTCGGGGGGAATTGTGCGGTTCGAGCGCGCGCTCATCGCAAGTACATTGGCAAGCCTCGCCGCCATAATGGTGGCACCGACGCCGGGTGCCCACGCCGCGCTTGGCGTGTCTGCTCCGCACACTGCGGCTCCCGTCCCGACGACGAGCGCAGACCTCGGTCTCAGCGTGATGTCCGGTTCGCCTGGCGTGCCTTCGCCCACGGTCCAACCGATAACGCCATCGGCGACGGGTCTGCCGACTCCTGTGGAATCGACACTCGCGGGTGCGGCAGCCGGCCGCATCGGCCCAGTCAGCCCAGCCACGGGAGACCCGTCGCGGGCCGACCGAACTCAACCAGCGAGTGTCGCCTCCGTCGCCTGCAGCGACGGCCTCGACAACGACAACGACGGCTACACCGACTACCCGGCCGACCAAGGCTGTACGTCGTCGGCGGATACCAGCGAGGTCGATCCGCTCCCGGCGTGCAGCGATGGCATAGACAACGACGGCGACAGTCGGACCGACTATCCTCAGGATCCCGGGTGCTCGTCCTCGTCGGACACCGACGAGTCCAACGGCTCCACGGCGTGCAGCGACGGCCTCGACAACGACGGCGACGGCTACACCGACCTCGGTGACCCGGGATGCGACTCGGCTACGGACGATGACGAGTGGCACGCTCCTCCGGAGCCCCCGTCCTGCTACACGGGGGGTCTCGCCGGAGCGACCGTCGCGACCACCATGAACCCCCTTGTAGACGAGTCCGACGGTTTTAGCGCCTTCATCCACAGGCTCGAAGAGGTCGTCTCCGACGTCCCCGATCCGGTCGCGGTGGGAGTTGTTCACGAAGGCGCCTGCCTCGTCGCCGCCGTCGAAGACGGCATCACGGGCGAACCTCCCGCAGCCCTCACGGACGCTCTTGCGCTCGCGTCTGCTTGCAAGGATGGCGCCGATGCAACTTGCGGCAGTCTGTTGACCATCTTGACCGAGGCGCTTGGCTTGGTCGAAGGATGTGCTGACGACCTCGGGGTTTTCGCGGTGAGCCCCATCGAGAGCACGGGCGGCGTCTGTTCGACTCTCTTGGCGTCGTTGGAATCCGCAATCACTGAAGGCCTAGCGCTGATTTCGACGTGTGCTGACCAGGCGAACGACGCATGCGTTGACGCGGGCACGATGGTCGGCACCTACGCCGCAGCGGTGATCGACTGCGTCCGTGACGGGTTGTTTGAGCTTGATCTCGTGATCAGCGTGGTGCCGGATGAAACGCTCGGATGCGGGGACATCGTCGCCGCAGCGCGCGAAGTGGTGACCGATGCGAACGGTCTAGTCCAGGGGACGGTTGTGGGCTTCCTTCCGCCTCCGCCGACCGACCCACCGGCGAGTAACAACTCGCGGTACCGCCCGCGGATCGATTACTACCTAACCGATGGAAGGGTGGCGCTTCCTTGCGTTCGTGACAAGCCACCTGGTGCCAAGTCCGCTGAGTACGTCTGCCGGAGGCCATACTACAAGCGGGTCACTGTTCTCGAAAGTGCAGTCCTTGTCGTCGAGGACAACGTTGGGTTGGGTGAACTGTCAGGTGGCGGTGGATGGGCGCTGTACACGCGCTCGGGCGCGCTCTACGAGGGGTGCGAGCCACTCAACGGAA
Source organism: uncultured Actinomycetota bacterium (assembly GCA_963765815.1). Taxonomy (GTDB): domain Bacteria; phylum Actinomycetota; class Actinomycetes; order BP-191; family BP-191; genus DATLNF01. The sequence continues at coordinate 24,542 of CAVXXT010000008.1, forward strand.
GTGGACCCGGCAGGGAATGGGTGTGCTCTGCGCATAGCAGCAGCTTCATTGTGATGTACGCCGCGACGACCCACGGGAAGTGGTACAAGCTGGCGACGGACCAGTGGTGGGAAGTCGTTTCTCAGGCGATCGAGTGCATGGCGGCGGTCTACAACCCGGAAGTCATAGCCGAGGATTGCATCTCGGACTTCCCGACGTAGCGCGGTGAGCAACCGGCGACGAAACGTCTTACTTCCGATGGGCTTTGTCGGAGCGTGCGCAGCCCTGGTCGCGCTCGCGACCTGGGCGTCTCCAGGTCCGCCGCGCAAGCTCCCAGAGGTGTCTGCGTTCGCGCCGAACATGACTGCGGTCACGAGCGTGAAGATCGTGTCGCACGAGGATGCGACCGTTGTCGTAGAGGTTGCCGGGTGTGACGGCGTGCCTTCCGGTTTTGCCATCGCCTACGGCGCGGGCTCCTCGGAGGTGTTCGTCTTGGCGGACCGACAGCCGACCACCGAAGACTGCGGGGGAGAACATCGCTTCGTGCTTTCGCACGAGCGGTTCGCCACCACGAAGGTGACCCCGGCGTAACTCGCACCGCAGCGTTCCGCACATTCACTTCGCCAAGGCAACAGGGGCCGCCGCAAGCGGCCCCTGGACAAGTATCTGGACGGGTGGGGGTTATAGGGGGAGGGGTCCAGGTGTCCAGTGTCCACGGGCGCGGCCTAGGCCGTGTCCAGGTTCGGACCTGCTGCGAAGCCCCCACCCGGCACGGGCACGAGTAGTCCGGCCTTGAGCATTTTTCGCTCCACCGCCTTTCGCCCGGCATCGGCAGAGCCGGCGAGGTCGAGGTCGGCTAGCAACCTGCCGGCCGCAGCCGGCGTGGTGGCGCTGCTCTCAATGATTGCCCGTGCCCCCGTCGCCGCGTCGCTCAACCGCAAGTGGGCTCGCCTTTCGGTTGCCGGCTCTGCCGCCGCTTGCTGGGGGGCGTCGACCGAGACGAGCTGGCCGTCGGTGATCCGAAACGGGATCACCTCCGACCCGGGCATGTCGTTGCCTGACAAACGCAGCCGGCGTACACCGTTAGCTCCTGAGGTCAGGTGGAGCTGCCGCCGCCCCCATCCGGAGGTGACAACGCTCCCCAGGGGACCACCGGCACCGCTCCCGTTCTTGGCCGAGTGGGCGAGGAGCAGCACCGCGGCTCCCGCTTCGACGAGCTGTGTCAGGTTCGCCGTCACGGGCGTCGCCGCACTGGTGAGGTTGAGGTCCGCGCCCGGTGTTATCGCCCCGGAAAGGTTGTCGACGACGAGCAGCGTCGTGCCATCCTCGCGGCAGGCCGCGAGTAGGTCCGCCCAGGCTGCGTCGGCTCGCGGCAGCGGGACGAACGCCAGGCCGCTTCCGCGGACCGACGCGCCTACCCGCGCTGTCGTCTCGTGCGATCCGCCAGGGTCGGTGCACACGTACACAATCCGATGCGGCCGGGTGGTGTCTGTGGCGTGTCCGAGGAAGTCGTCGCCGCAGAGGAGAGCCCTCGCCATAGCCACGCTGCAGAAACTCTTGCCGGCCTCGGGTAGGCCGTAGAGAAGCGTCGCCGACGACGCCAGTACGCCGGCGATGAGATCGGGAGGCCGTGGGGCCGCACGTATCTCGTCTATCGTCTGCCAGCCGAGCCGCTTGCGCCGGGCAGCCTGCTCGTCGCGCGTTGAGACCGTCACGACCGCCGACCGACGGGCATCGCATCGACCACGCTCTCGAGCGAGCGGATAGCCGCGGACGCTTCTGCGATGGTCCGGACGACCGGAGGTTCCACCCCGGCTCGCGCCGCGAGTCGCTCGACGTAGGTCCGCTGGTGATCCCAGACGGGTAGGTCCGATGCGGTCGCGGGTTCCCCGCGGGACGGCGTCGCCGTTGGGAGCGGCGCGGCGTCGTTCGATATGTGCGTCGGCGCTGGTACGTCGACTGTGGGGACGGCGGGCAAGTTGCCTGTCGCACCGCTGAGAGCGACCGTCGCAACGGCCGTCTTCTCGATGAGCTTCGCTTCCCGCTTCCGGTCGTGCACCGTGCCCGTGACGATCCGGACGTACTCGTAGGTCGCGTTCGGCGAGCCGATGCGGCGGAGCCTGCCTTCCCTCTGCGCGATGGTCGCCGGGTTGTCGAGCGCGGCCAAGTCGATGAAGTAGTCGGCGACGCTGAGGCGGTCGACACCACGGCTGAGAACGCCGGAGCCGAGTGCCAGCGAGACTCCCGGGTCGGTGCGGAATCGTTCGATGCGGCGCTCTCGCTCTGTGGCATCGACGACACCTTCGAGGATGACGTGTCCGATGCCGAGGCCGTCGAGCTGCTCGCTGAGGAAGTGCAGCGGATCGAGCTTCTCGAACCCGATGACGCCTTTGCGGCCGGGCCGGGCTTCGATGAGCCGTAGCGCCTCGCTGACCTTCGCGGAGTAGCCGCGTCCCATCGACACCACGTAGTCGCACGCCTTCTCGCGGGCGTGCCACCGGCGCAGGTCGTCGGTGTGCCGGTCGGCTGCGGCGTAGGCCGCCTGCTGCGCGGGCAGCAGCGGCACCGCGATGACTTCGGGTCCGGTGCGCGCGGGCAGGGTGATGCCGACGTCTTCGGGCAGGCGACGCAGGACGTACGGGGCGACGATGCCGGCGAACTCTTCGACGTTGCGGCTGCCTTTGACCTTGGTCGGGTCGTACGCGTCGAGGATGGCGAACCGGCCGCGGAAGTCGGCGGGTGTGCCGAAGAGCCCGTCGAGTCCGACGACGCGGAGGACTTGGTACATCTCCCAGGTGGACATCTCGACCGGGGTTGCGCCGAGCGCGACGACTCGGGCGGCGTTGCGGGTGGCGAGTTGCGCGGCGTTGGCCTGCTTCCCGCCGCCCTTGACCGCGCTGGCCTCGTCGAGAACGACGAGCGCCCAGCTCTTCGCTGCGTACGTGCCGGCACGACCACCTGCGGCGAGCTTCTCGTAGGAGATCACTTCGACGTCGGCGCCGTTGGGGTTGTCGGCTCGCCACGCGTGCCACTGCTTCGAGTTGGTGACGGCCGCCGGTTCGTCACTGCCGAGGACGAGCGCACCGCTCAGGTACTTGCGCGCCTCGGCGGTCCACTGCGGGACGAGCGTCGCGGGGACGATGACGAGAGCGCCACGGCCGCGCTGTAGCTCTCCGGTGGCGAGCAGTCGGGCGATAAGCCCGAGGGTCTGCACGGTCTTGCCGAGTCCTGTCCCGTCGGCGAGAAGGCACCGCGGGCGGTCGTGCATCCATTGGATTCCGGCGAGCTGGTGAGCCATGAAGTGACCGGCGAGCAGCCGGTCGAGCCGGAAGTGCGGCCAGGGGTTGTCGTTGGTGGTGCTGTGCGAGTGGATCGGTCCTCCGTTGGTCGTCGGGGTAGCGCGCGGCCTGGTGGCCGTCGCGCGTCGGGTCGTACGTGATCGAGGAATCTCAGGCGGGATGCGGGTGTGGCCGCTGTGACCGCCCGATCCGGCGGCGTTAGGCCGCCGTTGGTCCCGTGGGGCAAGCGGACGGGGCATCCGGAGCGGGCTTTGCCCACACCGACCCGCCCTTCCGGTCGACGCGGACGAGTCCGACCGACGTCGGGTCGAGGCAGCGGCCAGCTCTGACGTCCCGGTGTGTGTCGAAGGTGCGCACCGCCGAGAACGTCTGATGGCACCCCGCGCAGTGGGCCGCCGTCGTGCCGGTCCACTCGGCCGGGCACCGCGGGCATCGGACGATCACGAGTCGACGCCGATTGAGGCGACACCGGCAGTCGCCGGGTAGTCGATGCCTGGGCGGAGTGGACGTTGCCCGGGGTTCATCGGTCCGGCGTCGCGGATCTGTCGGCCGAAGTCGAAGCCGAAGGGGGGACGGTGCGGGAAGCACCACAGGTGCGTCTCGTTGCCGCAGTCGACGACGCGGCTGGCCGCCGGGTACAGCTCGACGGCTTCCCACGTAGGTCCGGTCAGCTCGTCTTTGCAGCGCAGGACTTCCCGCCAGTCCCTCCGGGCATCCAGCTCGATCGTGCGCAAGCCGAGCCGCACCATCTCGACCGTGCCGTCGGCGTTGCGCTGCTCACACCGGAGAGCGATGTAGTGCCCGTTCCGGTACTCGACTTCCACACCTCCGCCCAGGTCGACTGACACCCCGGTTTCGACGAACCGCCGCCACGGCCGGTCGTCCGGACCGACGGCTGTCTCTGCTGTCCATCCGCGGTCGGGGTGGAGGTACTCCCAAGCTCCGTCCTCGGAGGTTCGCCACTGCGGTCCCGACTGCTCCGGGGTCTGCTTCCGCGCGGCCCGGAGTCGTCTCGTCTTCTGCCGGCGAGCCACTAGCTCGCCACCGCGCCGACACCGACGGTCGGGGAGTAGTCGAGCCCTGGGCGGATCGGACGTTGGGTCGGACTCCCGGGCAGCGCACCGACGATGCTCTGGGCGACGTCGAAGCCGAACGGCAGCCGCTGTGGGAAGACAACAGGTGATACCTGTTGCCGGCGTCCAACAGCCGCGACTCGGCCGGGTACAGCTCCACGCCCTCCCACTCCGGGCCACACAGCTCCGTCTTGCATCGCTGAAGCCCGCGCCAGTCATGCCGCGCGCAGAGCTCCAACGTCTGCACGCCGAGCCGCACCATCTCGACCGCGCCGTCGGGTCCGGTCAGCTCGTCACGCGAGACGACGTAGTGACCGTTCGTGTGTTCGCTGGTGCGCACACCATCGCCGCTGCTGGTCGGATGGCGCGTGACCACGAACGGCCGCCAGGGCCGCTCGTGGTGGTCGACCGCCGTCTCGTCGGTCCACCCCCGGCTCGGGTGCAGAAACTCCCAGCATCCGTCTGGGGTGGAGCGCCACTTCGGTCCTGCCGGGTACCCGGACTCGGGCTTCCGTCGGATGGCGCGGGTAAGTCGGCTCGGCTTCGACCGACGAGCCACGCTAGCGGCGCGCCTTGGCTGACGATCGCCGGGCAGGTGGTCGCGCGAACCTCAGCGCAGTCGGGGTGGTGATCGGCTCCCGGACACGAGACGCGATGAACGCGTCGAGGTCGACTCGGCGGAACCTGATGTGCCCACCGATGCGGACCACCCGCATCGAGCCGTGGTAGTCGTACAGCCATCGGCGGGTGACTCCGAGATAGGCAGCCGCGGCGTCGGCGTCCCACAGTCCGTCGGCTGCTGCGGACTCGTGAGGTGTGGCGGCCGGCGTGGCCCCCAGGGTGGTCGAACGGTGGATCTGAGCGGGCAAGCACTTCCCTTCCCGCGGTGCTTCGGGCCGGTCCCGGATTGGGTCCGCCTAGCCACGACGCATCCGCCGAGAGTCACTGTATCACACACCCCTTGCCTGTGCGGACAGAGGGTGTACGATCTACCACATGACAGACCCGACTGGTACCGAGCCCGCGTCACGCGGATCGGGCGTGACGCTCGACGTCGCTCTCGACGGCGGGTGGCGCCTCGGCATCTGGCTTGTCATGCAGTCGGGCAGGCTCGTTGTCGCCGAGGTACGCGTCTTCCCGGACGCGAACGGCGATGACCGCGAGCCCGATGAGTCGAGGGCGGACGCTTCGACGGTTCCCCCGGGTGGCATCACAACCGCGACTCTTCGATCCATCCGACTCGGCGAGATCATCGACGCCGAGCGACGAAAGCTGGCGGCGCACTTCCAGTCTGGCGGGGGCAGTCGGGTCACCATCGGCGACCGCACGGTCGACATTCCCCAGGACTGGTCAGCGGTCGTCCGCCAGGAACAGCCGGGCTGGATTGACGCGGTTCGGTTCGAGCCACGTCGGCCGGGAGCCGCCGGACGTGACCCGGGGTTCTACGCAGCAGGAGCAGCGGCCTACTCGTCGCTCGTCGAGCGAGGGTGCGGCGCACCGATCCTCGCCATCCGTGACGCGCTTCGGCTCGACGACGGGGAGCCGCCCGACGAGGCGGCCGTACGCCGGTGGCTGCGCCGGGCACGGCGGGACGGTTACCTCACACCGGACAGCGCGCCCGGCATCTCTGACGGGCGGATCACAGACCTTGGCCAGCAGGTACTCGACGAGGCGAAGAGAGAAGGGCGGCTCTGATGGGCAGCATTCGGAAGACGACGGCCGGGTCGTACGAGGCCCGGTACCGCGACCCGCAGGGCCGCAGCCGCTCGCGCAGCTTCCGCACCAAGAAGGAAGCTGAGCGGTTCCTAGTGGCCACCGCTGCCGACCTTCAGGGTGGCGCGTGGATCGATCCTCGGCTCGGACGCATCACGGTCGAGCAGTGGGCCGCAGAGTGGACCTCGATGCGCGTCGTTGCCGACAACACGCGCACGTCGGCGGACGCCCGACTGCGCAACCACATCCTTCCCGCGCTCGGACACCTGCCGCTGTCCGCCGTCACCCCTCTGCATGTGCGGACGTTCGTCGCGAGCCTCACCGAAAAGCGGCTAGCGCCGAGCAGCGTGCGGAGCGTCGCGCAGGTGCTTTCCGGGCTGATGCTCGCGGCCGAAGAGGCTGGGCTGATCGTCGCGTCACCGGCAACCAAGCTCACCCTTCCGCGGGACCGTGCCGACGAGCGCGTGTTCCTCACTGCCGAGCAGGTGGCGGCCGTGGCCGACACGGTGCCGCCGATCTACCGCGCGCTCGTACTGACGGCCGCGTACACCGGGCTCCGCTGGGGCGAGCTGGCCGGGCTGAAGCGCGCGAACGTCGACCTTCTGCGGAAGCGCATCGAGGTCAAGGAGTCGCTTCAGGAGATCGCCGGGCACTTCACCTTCGGACCGCCGAAGAGCGATGCAGGGCGACGCGTCGTGCCCATCCCGACGACGCTGGCCGAGGAGCTGTCACGGCACTTCGCCGCCTACTGCCGCGAGGATCGAGCGCTCGTGTTCACCGGCCCTGACGGTGGCACTCTTAGCCGCACCCGGTTCCGTCAGCGGGTGTGGGTTCCGGCGATGAAGGCGACGGGCCTCGACCCCGCGCCGACCTTTCACGATCTGCGGCATACGCACGTGGCTCTGCTCATCGCTGCGGGTGTTCCGGCGAAGGCGATACAGCGGCAGGTCGGCCACGCGAGCATCACGACGACGCTCGACCGATACGGTCACCTCCTGCCCGACATGGAGGCGACGATCCGCGACGGGCTGGACGGCACGCTTCGCAAGGCAGGCAACGCGTAGCCGTCATGATTCGGGGATGTCAGACGACGACGTCATCCACCAGGAGCTCTCCGACTTCTTCAACCAACTTCGAGAACGCGCTGCGTCGGACCTCACTGCCGCTGGGCTGCCGCTCACTGATATCACCGGTCAGGTCGTCGTAGAGCGGACGGCAAATGGGTTCACCGTCCGCACGGACAAGGTTCGACGTAACGTGCTTCGTCTCAGGACTTTCGCTGGGGTCGGTCCGTGGGTCGACGATCCGCAGCTCGTTGAGGCCGCGCGAGCCGTCAGCGTGCGTCTGCTAGACCGGTTCGCTGCCACCCTTCCTTTCTGGGACATTCACGGCGCCGGCGACGTGAACTGGATTGCCGGTGGGCTTAACTCGCCGGGCACGGTCGACTTCGAGATCGACGCCGTCAGATGGGTGCTCGATCGACTCGTTTACCGAGCCGCGTCGGCCTACCTCGCCGAACTTCAGAGTGTCGGTGCTCGCGATGACGAACTGGCTCAGAGTTTTGCCGCGCAAGTGGTCGCCATCGCGGCGGACGACGGGCTGCGGTACGTGGTAACGGTCCCCCTGGTGGGGGTTCTCCTCGATAGTGCGCTCGTAGTCGATGACGTCACGCTCCGCCCGCTCTCGCCGGAGGAGCGAGGCGACTACATCGGGCATGAGCCGGCAACATCGTCGCGCCTCGCGTTTCCTCGCATGGAAGACCCGCCGACTACCGCGGGGGAGATCAGGATCGCCGGGCCGCGCGACCAGCGGGATCCGAATGACTGGAGCGAGCACGGTTGGCGGCTAGCCACAGCGCTCGCGCTTCACGGCATCCCCTTCGGCGCGAACACCGTCACGATCACCACAGACCCGCCATGGCTTGGCCGGTGGCGCGGAGGGTCGCCGTTGCCCGGGCCGGAAACGCACGTCGTTGAGCCGGTTGACGAGCCGACGATCCGGAGTGTCTTGCGCACGCGCCGGGCCCTTCAGAGGTTCGCAATTGGGACACCTGCCACGCTCGACGATCGGGCTCTCCATCGGTTCATGCTCGGAGTTGGCCGGCGCGCACCGAGCGACTCCGTCATCGACTTCGTCATCGCGCTTGAGGCGCTGCTCCTACGCGGGACGCGTGACGAGCTTCGCTTCCAATTCGGCCTCAACGGAGCGCACTTCCGCGGCGGGTCGTTCACGGCACGTAACGCCACGTTCGATCGACTCAGAGACTTGTACAAGGTGCGGTCCGGCATGGTCCACGGGGGTGGCTCGTATACCAACACGGAGTTGCTCGCACATCGCAACGATGCCAGGCAGATTGCCGATGAACTGCTACTCAAGGCCGTTGAGCACGGCTTCCCCACTCCCGATGCTTTCCGCGATATGGCGCTGGGTAAAGAGTGGCTACCGAGCGACGCGGATTGACCGCGGCGCTCCTCTGAGGGGGACCGTGGGGATACTGGATTGGAGCGCCGCGACATCGAGCGCCGCCGCAGCCTGGGTGACTGCTGCGATCTACGCAGCGCTCGGCACATTCGGCTGGGCCCAGATCCGGCAGGGGTCCGCCGTCCGCGAGCTGCAAACGCGCCCATACGTCGTCGTCGACTTCGACCTCCGCCGGTTCGTCATCTACATCGCCATCCGCAACACGGGGGCGACGCCGGCGAGAGACATCGTCGTCACATTCGACAAGCCGTTGGAGAGCTCGCTCCCCGGGCGAGCTGACAAGTTGAATTCGGCGCCGGTCCTCACTGCCCCTATCCCGATGATGGCTCCCGGCCGGGTCATCCGCCTTCTGTTCGACGTCTCGCATCAAGTGCTGGCCGACCCGAAGTTGCCACGGACCTACACCGCGACGGTGACGTACTCCGATCATGGCTGCTCGAAGACGTATCGCGATCCCCCTTATGTGCTGGACCTGAACCACTACATGGGCGTGGCGATAGACCCGAAGGGACTCCCCGAGCTGGTCGAGTCTGCAGAGAACATCGGGAAGGAGCTAGCAAAGTGGACCGACGGCACCAAGGGCCTTCTGGCGTTCACGGTCGATCGGCGGCGGTCGCGCACCCGTAACGATCGGCCATTCGTTCGATCGCAAGCGCGCAGGGTGCGCCAAACGGAGGGGTGGACTGCGTACGTGCGGTGGCAATGGGATCGCTGGCTCCGCCGCTTCGGCTGGCGGTAGCCAGCAACCGGAGTGGGATCGCTCAGCGACCGTCGGTGTCCTGTCACAGCCCGTCGCTACCGTCGAACCATGAAAGCCCTTGACGGTCGGATGACCGAATCCCTCGTCGTCGAGCGTGACACCACCCTGCGCGGCACCGTCGAAGCCGGTGCCCACGTCGAGGGTGCGGTGCTCAAAGTGCTGGGCGTGTTCTCAGGGCCGATGACACTAGACGACTCGGCCGTATTGGAGGTGCTCGGCGTTCTGGATGTCCGCGGGCCAGCCGACAACCGCGGAACCGTCATCGTCGCCGGTGTGCTGAATGGGGACATCCGCGACCTGCTCACGCCGGCGGGCAGGTTGGCCGTGGCGGCGGGGACGATCGTCAACCCGTTCCGCGACGAGCCGTATCGCGTCGAGCGCGACGGAACCCGGACGCCGACCGGTGACCATGTCGACGACGTCAACCCGGATGCTCGCAACTACCTTGCATACGTGCCGGACGACGACAGGTGGCAACCCCTAGGCGATGTCACAGGGTGACGTTCGCCCGCCGACGTGCCGTCGGACACAGGAACGGACGAGGCTAACCTTTCGGGCTTCGGCTACGCCGTGAGACTCGATCAACCAGGCGTGCCATCAGCCGAGTCCCTCGCTTCGTGCCAGCGAGGATAAAGAACGCACGGCCCATTCGGTCTGGCCGAGCCGCCAACTCTTCCCGCGCTCGGATGAAGAGGAGAATCACGGCCGCGCGGAGGTCCCGCCGCGCGCGCTCGGTCAGGCTCGCGTCCCCGACCGCAGCTAACTCGCGCAGGTTTTCGTAGGCACGGAGGCGCGAATCCATTGCATCGGAGCCGAAGGCGTGGAGGCGAGCCCGTAGCCCATCGGGCAGCGGCGTGAGCGGGGCGTCCGGGTCCTCGGCGAAGTCCCTCGAAGCCCACTCGATCAGCTCGACGTAGGCGTCGGCCCGTCGATGCCAGACCCGCTCAGCGCCGGCGACCCTGCTGGCTCCCCGCGACGACAGCAGAGCGCCGATAGCGGCGCCGCCCGCCGCCGCACCGAAGCTCAACCACGCCGGATCGACTGCCATCCGTCGAGGCTAGGCCGACCGCCGACGCTTCCCGCGGAGGCTCGGCGGTGCCACCCTCTCGGCCTGGAGGACGGGCTGTTCATCCCGCACGAGATCGTCCTAGGCGCGGTCGTGCTGTGGTTCGTCCTGTCGTTCGTCGTGTGGCTGCTCACCGGCATCCGCCGGCGGTCAGTCGCGGCCTACCGCCACATCACCCGCCGCGAGCCACCCGGCCGCCACCGCTGACCGGACCCCCAACCGAACCTCCCCAGGCACCCTCCGACCCCTCCCCAGCTCCGCACGTGGGTCGACACCCGCGGAACGCACGCTGCCGAAGTAGGAACCGTGAGAGGGCTAGTGGATCGCCACGCTCGCGGTCGACTGCCCAACAGGGCCGCTCGGTGTGCCCGATCCCACGGAAATCCCACAGACCACCGGTCAACCGACCGGACGATCCGGTACTCGTCGGGACTGGATGCACGCTGTGACCTGCGGGTTTGCGTGATGTCCGCACGGCCGCTGGGCGGTCGGGCATCCCTGATAAGGATGAGGCCGGAGGTTCAAGTCCTCCCAGGCCCACTTCGCTGTGGTTTGTCCGTTCTACCGGCCCGCTCGGGTTGCGGGTCAGCGCTACCGGGCGCACCGTGAGGCATGAGTGCCGAGCGATTGACGAAGTGGTCGCGCCGCGAAGCGCTCGGCCTCGGGCTGGTCGCGTCGACCGGGTTGGCCGGCTTCGGTGCCGCGCTCTACCGCGGCGGTGAGCAGGGCCCGGTCTCCCGGGCCTACGTCCTCGGACCGCTCAATGAGGTCGACCGCCGGCTGTCGTCATCGGGCGTGCTGACCATCCCCGAGATCAAGTCGCATCTAGTCCGGTACGAGCCCAACGCGCAGACCCGCGCGATGTACGCCGACAGCGTGCCCGGCTATCTGCTGCTCAGCTGGAAGTGCACCCACCTCGGCTGCAAGGTGCCGCGCTGCGACAGCAGCGAGTGGTTCGAGTGCCTATGCCACGGCGTCCGCTACAACCGGATCGGCGAGTACCAGTTCGGCCCAGCGCCTCGCGGCTTCGACAGGTACGCGACGCGCATCGTCGCCGGGGTGGGCCTGGTGGCCGACACCCGCAACCGGATCCTCGGCCCACCGCGCGGGACTGACACGATCCACCAGCCGCCGGCCGGCCCGCACTGCGTGGGCTGAGCGTCAGCAGATCGAGTCGAGTGCGTTGACGGCGCGAGTCTCCGCGCGGTTCCACGCCCAGCCGTCGCGGTCGGTCTCGTCGTCGTACCCGTAGTCGCACAACTGCTGGAGGACCGCGGCCCGGTCGTCGCCGCTGAGCCGGTCGAGCTGCCCGACCAGCGTCGGCACCGCGTCGGCCGACAGCCCAGCGAGGTACGTCGCGTCGAACGTCCCGCCCGCGACGGCGTGCGCGACGTTGCGGCGTACGACGACTGCCTCGGGGTTCACGACCGTGAGTCCGCCGGCCAGGGCGAGCACCGACACCAGGATCGCGCCGGGCAGCCAGTGCCGACCTCTGCCGACGCCGACGACCACCGCGGCGACGAGGACGAGGAGCAGTCCGAGCCACCCCGCGGCGACCAGGGCGTAGAGACGCAGCATGGTGAGCCCGAACGCCTCCTCGTACAGCGCGAGCCGGTGCACTGCCGTGCCGACGCAGACCAGCGTGAGGCCCGCCACCGCGACCGAGAGCCAGCGCACGACGCGATCGTCGAGTGCGCTGTGCGCCTGCATGCCGCGCAGCCCGAGCAGCACGGCGACGGTCATCGCGACGGCGGCGAGCAGCTGGAAGAAGCCGGTCCGCGCGTACTCGGCGTAGGTCAGCCCGGCCGTGCGCAGGACGTGGTCGGCACCGCCGGCGCCCGCGACCAGCTGACTCGCGGCGAACGCGGCGTAGACCGCAGCCAGAGTTGCCAGCGTCACGCGGCACTCGGCCGTCCCGAGCGACGGGCCGTCGGGCAGCGTCAGCGCGCGCTCCGGTCGGGACGCGGCGTACAGCATCGCGCCGGCTCCCGCTGCGCCCATCGCGACCAGGACGAGGTGTCCGGGCAGCGGCCCGAGGTCGACGTCGATCGCGACGAACGACGCGAAGACGGCGTCACCCGCGGCGAGCAGCGGCACCACGAGCAGTGCGACTCCGGCGGCGAGGACGAGACCGCGCGTGTACGACGACACCCGGCGCCGGCGATCCGGCGACGCGACGACTCGATCACGCGCGGCGCCGAGCCACTGCAGGACGGGCGACGGCAGGCGGACGGCGTCGAAGGCCGCCGCGGCGGCGCGGAGCAGCAGCTTCGGAACGGTGAGGTCGAACAGCGCGCTGCCGCGGTGCAGCACCACGGACAGCACTACCGCGCCGAGTGCGGCGAGCAGAGCGAGCGGTCCCACCCACACGCTGGCGCGCAGCACCAGCCCGCCGCCGAGCAGCGCCGCGACGACGCCGAGAACTCGTGCGGCGAGCGGCCCGCGGCGGGGGACGAACGCGACGGCCACGCCGGTGCTGCCGACGAGCAGCGCGCCGGCGATCGTCGCCGGTCCCGCCATCGCGGCCCGGTCGGCGACCAGTCCGACGGCGAGCGCGGTGAGTGCCGCAGGGGTGGGGAAGCGCTCGGGCGAGCGCTCCGCGGGAGCGAGGTCGTACGTCGTCATGTCGTGGCTCCGGGGAGGGTGACCACCATGCGGCAGCCGGGACGGTGGGCGGTGTCGACGCGGATGTCGCCGTCGTGCAGGTCGACGACCCAGCGGGCGATGGCGAGCCCGAGGCCGGCGCCGCCCGGCTCGGAGCGGGACCGGTCGGACCGGTAGAAGCGCTCGAAGATGCGGCTCGCCTCGTCGGGCAGCACACCGGGACCGTCGTCGACGACCGAGACCACGCCGGACGGGCCGTCGAGCCGGGCGCTCACCCGGACCGGCGTACCCGCGGGCGCGTGGTGCAGCGCGTTGTCGAGCAGGTTCACGACCACCTGGTGGATCCGCTCGGCGTCGCCGTCGATGGCCAGCGTCGGCGGGTCGGCGGACACCACGATCGTCGCGTCCGGCCGGTGCAGCCGGGCCTCGCGGGCCGCTGCCTCGAGTACGCCGATGACGGCGAACCGCTCGCGCTGCAGAGGCACGACGCCGGACTCGAGGCGGCTCAGGTCGAGCAGCTGGGTGACCAGCCGGCCGAGCCGCTGCACCTGGGCGAGCATCGTCGCGAGCAGCTCGGGGTCGGCCGGCTGCACGCCGTCGACGAGGTTCTCCAGCACCGCCTGCAGCGCCGAGATCGGCGTACGCAGCTCATGGCTGACATTGGCGACCAGGTCTCGTCGCTCGCGGTCGATCTCGGCCAGGTCGGCCGCCATCGCGGTGAACGCGCGGGCCAGCTCGCCGACCTCGTCGCGCGACGTCGCGACGACCCGCTTCGAGTAGTCGCCGCGGCTCATCGCGGCCGCCGCGCGGGCCATCTCGCGCAGCGGCGACGTCATGCCGCGGGCGAGCACCTGGACCATCGTCAGCGCGAGCGCGCCGGCGATCGCTGCGCGCAGCGGCGGCCATACGTCGAGGGCGACGCCGACCTCGTTGACGACGAGGGTGACGACGACGGCCGCGACGATGACCAGGCCGAGCTTCACCTTCAGCGAGCGCAGCCCGTCGAGCGGTCTCACGGTGTCGCCGGGTCGACGGCGTAGCCGACGCCGTGCACCGTGCGCACCACGTCGTCGCCGAGCTTGCGGCGCAGCGCCTGCACGTGTGAGTCGACGGTGCGCCCGCCCGCGCCGGCGTCGCGGTAGCCCCACACGTCGGCGAGCAGCTGCTCGCGAGTGCTCACCCGGCCGGGCTCGCGGCCGAGGCGGTGCAGCAGGTCGAACTCCAGCGGGGTGAGGTGCACGTCGACGTCGACGCCGCCGTTGCGGACGCGGCGGGTGGCCGGGTTGAGCTCGCCGGCGCCGATCCGCAGCGGCGCGTCGGTCGACACAGGCCGATCGACGCGACGGAGCACCGCGTGCACCCGCGCGACCAGCTCGCGCGGGCTGAACGGCTTGGTGAGGTAGTCGTCGGCGCCGACCGCGAGTCCGGTCAGCAGGTCGGCCTCGGTGTCGCGCGCGGTCAGCATGATCACCGGCGCCGCGTGCTGCTGCTGGATCCGCCGGCACACCTCGAGCCCGTCGAGCCCGGGCAGCATCAGGTCGAGCACCACCAGGTCCGGCTTCGACCTGGCGCACAGCTCGACCCCGTCGGGGCCGGTCGCGGCGATGCTCACCTCGAAACCATCGCTGCGCAGCCGCGCGGCGACGGCGTCGGCGATCGGGGTCTCGTCCTCGATGACGACGATGCGGCGGGTGGTCACACCGGTGACGATAGGGACGGCGTACGGCGAAGTCCCCGGGAGCGTGCGGAGATCCTGCGGAGAACGCGCCCGCTCGCCCTGCGGTAGCGTCGCCGGTCTGGTGCGGCTGCTCCGACGCCGCCCGACCACGGGAGTGCTCATGGCCAAGAAGAAGAAGATCTTCGTCCTCCTCGCGGCCCTCGGCGGGCTGTTCGCCGCCAAGAAGGCCAAGGCCAAGAAGGACGAGCAGGACCTGTGGTCCGAGGCCACCACCTCGACCGACCTCCGCTAGGACGCTCACCCCTCAACGAACTTTGCGGCAACATGAGCCTGCGACCAGCCGACTTGCCGCAAAGTTCACGAGCGGGGGGTCCGGGGGACGTAGCTCAACTGGCAGAGCACCGCCTTTGCAAGGCGGGGGTTAGGGGTTCGAGTCCCCTCGTCTCCACTCCTAGGATCGGCGCATGGCCGGGGCCGCTGATGTTCGGACGATCGCGCTGTCGCTGGGCGGCGTCGAGGAGATCGACAGCGACGGCTTCGACTTCCGGGTCGGCGGCAAGGGCTTCGTCTGGTCCTATCCCGAGCGGCCGCCTGGCGCCCGCCGGGTCATCCGCACCGACATCGCGGTGCTCTACGTCGGCGACGAGGCGGAGAAGCAGGCGCTGCTGAAGGGCGAGCCGAAGCTGTTCTTCACCACGCCGGGGTACGACGGCTGGCCGCTGGTGATGCTGCGTCTCGATCAGGTCGGCGTCCGCCGGCTGAAGGAGCTCGTGACCGACGCCTGGCGGATGCGAGGCCAGTTCGAGTGATACTGCGCGGATGACCGACGCCTGGGACCTGCTGGTGGCCCGCGACGACCTGGCCCGGACCTCGCTCGTCGACGGTCCGGTGCCGACGTTGCGCGACGGCGAGGCGCTGCTGCGCCCGGACCGGGTCGGGGTCACCGCCAACAACGTGACCTACGCGCTGGTCGGCGAGGCGATGCGCTACTGGGACTTCTTCCCCGCGCGCGACGGCTGGGGCCGCGTCCCGCTGTGGGGCTTCGCCGACGTCGTCGCGTCCGAGGCTGACGGGGTGGCGGTGGGCACGCGTGTCTACGGCTACCTCCCGACGTCGAGCCACCTCGTCGTGCGCCCGGACAAGGTCGACGAGATCGGCTTCCGTGACTCGAGTGAGCACCGCTCGACGCTGCCCGGGCCGTACAACATCTACGCGCGCACGACCGGCGACCCGGCGTACGAGGCGCAGCGCGAGGACCTGCAGGTGCTCTACCGGCCGCTGTTCATCACGTCGTTCATGCTTGACGACTTCCTCGCCGACAACGGCTTCTTCGGTGCCGAGTCGCTCGTCATCTCCTCCGCGTCGAGCAAGACGTCGTACGGCGTCGCGTTCTGCGTCGGGCTGCGACCCGACCGCCCGCGTGTGGTCGGCCTCACCTCGGCGCGCAACGTCGAGTTCACGACTTCTCTCGGCTGCTACGACGAGGTCGTCACCTATGACGACGTGACGTCACTGTCGACTGACACGCCCACGGTGTACGTCGACGTCGCCGGCAGCATCCCGCTCCGTCGGACGATCCACGAGCACCTCGGCGACACGCTGAAGCACGACGCCGTCGTCGGCGCCACGCACCTGGACGCCCCGCCGCAGGGCGGCGCGGACGTGCCCGGTCCGCGGCCGACGTTCTTCTTCGCGCCCGACCAGATCCGCAAGCGGCGTGCCGACTGGGGCCCGCGTGGCATCGAGGAGCGCTACGGCGCGGCGTGGCGCGACTTCGCGCCGGTCGTCGAGGGCTGGGTCGACGTGGTGGTCAGCGACGGCCCCGAAGGACTGCGCGACGCGTGGCTCGAGGTGCTCTCCGGCACCTCGGACCCGCGCCGCGGGAACGTCGTGTCCCTCTAGGAGCCGCTCGGCGAGCCGTTGGCGCTCGTGCCGGTCGTCGCGGTGGACGGCTTGCTCGACGCCGGTGCCTTCGCGGGCGGGGTCGGCTTCGGCGCGGAGCTGATCGAGGACGTTGTCGGCATCGTCCCCGTCGAGACCTCTGCCTTGGTGGTCTTGGTGGCCGCGCCGATCTCGACGTCGCCCATCGCCGCCATGTCGGCGGCCGGGGTGTCGGTCATGCCCTCCTCGGCCGCCACCGACGTGAGGTCGATGACGCCGCCCTTCTTCGGGAACTGGGCCGAGGGGTCGTCGTACGCCGGGATGCCGCCGTTGGGCATCGGCGTCGACATCCGCTTGGAGACGATCGCAGCGACCACCCCGGCGGCGGTGCCGGCGGCGAAGAGGAACATCCCGATCGGCTTGCGCGACTTCGTCGGCTTCGCGACCAGGTCGCCCTTGGCGGCGGAGACGACGTCCTTGCCGCGCCGGACGAGCTCCTGCGCGGTGTCGCTCTCGAGCAGCTCGACGCCGCGGTCGCGGGCGATGATCGCGACGTGCTGGCCCCTGCGGAGCAGCTCCTGGGCGGTGTCGCTGTCCAGCAGCTCGAGGCCCTTGTCGCGGGCGGTCAGCGCGACACCCCTGGCCGTCCCCAGCGCCGTCCCGAGCGGCTCGATCGGCAGCGTGGACTTGCTCGGCGTGCGCATAGGGTCCTCCCGGACGTGGCAGAGCGGCGACGTTTCTCACTCCTGAGCCTGCCCGTGGCGCCTCGGCGGAAAACCCAGCCCGGGGGGTCGTGCGAGGATGCGCCGACGCGCGCGCGATGCTCCAGAGGCGCGCCACACCCAGCCCGCCCGATGATCATGAGGAGTGCCGCACGTGGCCGAGGACACCGTCGCCGTACTGAAGACCTCCCTCGGCACGATCGAGGTGACGCTCTTCCCCAACCACGCGCCGAAGACGGTGAAGAACTTCGTCGAGCTGGCCGAGGGCACCCGCGAGTGGACCGACCCGCGCACCGGCAAGACCGAGGCGAAGAAGCTGTACGACGGCACGGTGTTCCACCGGGTCATCAACGGCTTCATGATCCAGGGCGGCGACCCCCTGGGCAGCGGTCGCGGCGGACCGGGCTACCGCTTCGACGACGAGTTCCACCCGGAGCTGTCGTTCAGCAAGCCTTACCTGCTCGCCATGGCCAACGCGGGCCCGGGGACCAACGGGTCGCAGTTCTTCATCACCGTCGGGCTCACCCCGCACCTCAACCGCAAGCACACGATCTTCGGTGAGGTCACGAAGGGGACTGACGTCGTCGACAAGATCGCGACGACCCAGACCCAGCGCGACGACCGCCCGGTCACCGACGTGGTCATCGAGAGCGTGACGATCGAGACCCGCCCCAGCTGATGCCGGACCGGACCGACGACGCGGGCGAGCTGCCGGACGACGCGGCTCACCCGACCTGCTACCGCCACAGGGACCGCGAGACCTACGTCCGCTGCAACCGGTGCGACAAGTACATCTGCCCGGACTGCATGCACACCGCGTCGGTCGGGTTCCACTGCCCCGACTGCGTGCGGGAGGGCAACAAGACCGTCCGCCAGCACCAGACGATCTTCGGCGGGAAGGTGGCCGGCGACGGCCTGGTGACGCGGGTCCTGATCGGGATCTGCGCGGCGGCGTTCGTCCTGCAGATCGTCGACGGGTCGATCGTCGACACGTTCGCCGAGCTGCCCGCCAGAGCCGGCTTCATCGACACCGGCGCCGGCATCAAGCCGTTCGCCGACGGTGTGGCGGCGTTCGAGTTCTACCGGGTGATCACCGCGGCGTTCCTCCACGGCAACCTGCTGCACATCGCGTTCAACATGTACGCGCTGTTCATGTTCGGCACCCAGGTCGAGAACCACCTCGGCCGGGTCCGCTACACCGCGCTCTACTTCGTCTCCGCCCTCGGCGGCTCGGCGCTGTCCTACTACCTGGCCGACGTCGGCCCCGGTCCCGGCCTGCTGGTCACCTCGACCACCTCGCTCGGCGCGTCGGGCGCGGTGTTCGGCCTCTTCGGCGCCTACTACGTGCTGGCCAAGCGGCTGCGCGCCGACACCGGTCAGATCGTCGGCCTCATCGTCATCAACCTGGTGATCGGCTTCGTCGTCCCGCAGATCGACTACCGGGCCCACATCGGCGGTCTGATCACCGGGTTCGCCGTGATGACCGTCCTGGCGAAGGTGCCGCGCGGACCGCGGCGCGGGCTGATCCAGGCGGCGGCGGTTGCCGGCATCGCGCTGGTGGTCATCGCGGTCATCGGGGTGCGCACCGTTCAGCTGCGCGACGAGTTCCCCGTGCTGCGCGGGTCGAACGCCGAGCTCATCGAGGGCGCACTGCCGCCAGCGCGTTGACGACCTCGCCGACCGACGCCCCGAGGCGGTACGCCGGCAGGTAGAACACCGTCTCCCCGACGTCGATCCGCAGCGCGCTCGCGCTGACGCCGCGTCGCTTCGTGCGCTCGCCGTCGACGGCCTCGACCTGCGCCCAGGGGATGACGACCCGCCGGGTGGTGAGCCTGATCTCGACCCCGCGTGGGTCGGCGGCGACGACGGGCCGGACCAGCGCGGACCGCAGCCCCTCGCCGAGGCAGAGGAGCGACGCGACGGCGAGCAGCAGCCGGCCGGCGCCCGTCGGCTCGGCGTACCCGAGCGCCGCGAACGCCGCGCCGCCGCCGAGCAGGATCGCGACGACGCGGGGCGCGGCGGCGTACTCGACGCGTTCACCGGGCTGCTTCACCGGCCTATTGGACCCCCTGGGGCTGGCCAGGGGGTCTGACTCGCCGGTTGACCGGGCAAGTTTGAGGGGGTCGTACCATCGGGGGACGTCTTCCGAGCCTCGAGGTGGTCTCATGCGCGACGCCGTCATCGCCGCTGCTCTGCGCACGCCCGTCGGCAAGCGCAACGGGGCGCTCAAGGACTGGCACCCGGTCGACCTCTCCGGCCACCTGCTGGCCGGGCTCGCCGAGCGCACCGGCATCGACCCGTCGGTCGTCGACGACGTGATCTGGGGCTGCGTGTCGCAGACCGGGGAGCAGACGGCCAACGTCGGCCGCAACGCCGTGCTCGCCGCCGGCTGGCCCGAGACGGTGCCCGGCGTGACGATCGACCGGCAGTGCGGCTCGAGCCAGCAGGCGGTGCACTTCGCCGCGGCCGGCGTGATCGCCGGCCAGTACGACGTCGCCGTCGCCGGCGGCGTCGAGTCGATGACCCGCATCCCGATGGGCGTGACGTTCAGCCAGGGCCCGGGCGTGCCGTTCGGCCCGAAGATGTTCGCCCGCTACGAGTCGATGGGCGGCCTGGTGCCGCAGGGCATCTCGGCCGAGATGATCGCCGAGCGGTGGGGGATCACCCGCCAGCAGGCCGACGAGTTCTCCCTCGCGTCCCACGAGAAGGCCGCGGCTGCGGTCGACGAGGGTCGCTTCGCGGCGCAGATCGTCCCGGTGCCGGTCACCGACGACAGCGGCGAGCGGGTCTTCGACACCGACGAGGGCATCCGCCGCGGCGGCACGCTGGAGAAGCTGGGTGGCCTCAACCCGGCGTTCAAGCCGGACGGCATCGTCACGGCCGCCAACTCGTCGCAGATCTCCGACGGCGCGTCCGCGCTGCTGATCACGACGTCCGAGAAGGCCCGCGAGCTCGGACTCACGCCGCTGGTCCGCGTGCACACCTTCGCGATGGGCGGGGTCGACCCGATCGATCATGCTGACCGGCGTCGATCCCGGCGACCGAGAACGCGCTCAGGCGCAGCGGCCTCAATCTCGACGAGATCGGCGCCTTCGAGGTCAACGAGGCGTTCGCCACCGTGGTGCTGGCCTGGCAGCAGGAGGTCGGCGTCGAGGGCAAGCTGGTCAACGCCAACGGCGGCGCGGTCGCGCTGGGACACCCGCTCGGCGGCTCCGGAGGCCGGCTGATGACGACGCTGGTCCACCACATGGTCGACAACGGCGTCCGCTACGGCCTGCAGACGATGTGCGAGGGCGGCGGCATGGCCAACGCCACCATCCTCGAGCTGCTCTAGTCCGGCGGTCGCCGTACCCGAGGCTCCGATGTCGCGCCGCAACGTCTCCCGCCTGCTCTACGGCTCGGCGGTCGCGTGCCTCGCGCTCGACGCCGCGGGGCTCGCCGGCTGGGGCGGCCGGGCGGCGCTGGCGATCGTGATCGCGACCGTGGCGATGCGGCTCGGGTTCGGCATGATGCGGCCGCTGCGCGTCGGCGAGAAGTCGCACCCGCCGGTGGACGTCGTCTCCGACGGCACGATCCCGGTCTACACCTGCGCCGGCTGCGGCACCCAGGTGGTCCTGCTGCGCAAGGGCAGCGACCGCGCTCCGCGGCACTGCGGGGAGCCGATGCGCTTCGACGAGATCGCCGAGGAGTTCGCCGGCGCCCACGATCGCGTCGCCCCGGCGTACGACGACACCGTCGTCACCGACTGACGCCGGTCACTCCTCGGAGATCTGCTCGGCCTTCTCGCGCAGCGCCTTGTAGTCGCGGCCGCGGGTGTCGCTGACCAGGCTGTCGGTGGAGGTGAAGCCCCAGGTGCCGTAGCGCACGGCCACCCGGCTGAACTTCTTCCGCAGCTCGCCGCCACAGGACGCGCAGGGGCCGGGTACGCCGGCGCCGAGCGGCTGCAGGTGCTCCTCGACCTCATCGCACGCGGAGCACCGGTACTCGTAGACCGGCATCAGTTATCCACAGTGTGGACAGAGCCTGTGCATCGAATGACAGGCGTGTAATACGGCTCGGTCAGCGCCACTGGGTCGCGAGGGCGAAGCCGGCCGCGATGAACCCGAAGCCGACCAGGACGTTGGCGTTGCCGAGGTCCTTCTGGATCGGGACGCTGGCCTGCGAGATGTAGGCGACGACCAGCCACAGCACGCCGAGGCCGAGCAGGCCGAGCACCATCGGGCCGAGCCAGCGCGGCGACGGGCCCTTCTTCTTGCCGCCGGCCGGGGGTGGCGGGGTGTAGATCGCCGACTTCTTCTTGCGTAGGCGGGACTTGGGCACCGACTCACCTCTTGTCGACGAACGGGTTGCGGCGAGCGAGCCCGGTGGGGCGCTCTGTGGTGGGTTAGCGTAACGGTCGCGGCCGGGCGGGCGTGCCACCGCGCGTGAGGGGAAGGCCGGACGGGTGCGACTTCGCGGGTGGCGATGGACGGCGACGGGGGTCGCCGCTCTCGCCGGGCTGCTCTTCGCGACCAGCGCGTCGACCGCTCAGGGCACCGACCTGCGCGCCGGGCGACGGCTCCGGCTGGCCGAGCTGATCGCCACCCAGGAGCGCGAGGTCGCGTCGCTCGACGCGAGCGCGCGGTCGCTGAGCCGCGATGTGCAGGACAAGACCGGCGAGGCGGCCCGCCGTGACTCCCGGGTGCGCCGGGCGCAGGACCGCGTGGACGCCCTGCTCGGCCCGGCCGGGCTCGCCGCCGTGCGCGGCTCGGGGCTCGAGGTGAGCCTCGACGACGCACCCCGGCTCGATGCCGGCGAGGAGCGTCCTGGTGATCCCGCGCCGGACGACCTGGTCGTGCACGAGCAGGACGTGCTCGCGGTCATCAACGCGCTCTGGGCCGGCGGGGCCGAGGCCGTCTCGGTGATGGGCGACCGGATCATCGCGACTTCGTCGGTGCGCTGCGTGGGCAACACGCTGCTGCTGCACGGCGCGGTCTACTCACCGCCGTTCCGCCTCGCGGCGATCGGCGACCCCGAGCGGCTGACCCGGGCGCTCGACGAGGCGCCGGGCGTGCGGGTCTTCCGCAGCTACGTCGACGCCTACGGGCTCGGCTTCCAGGTGGTCCGGCGCAGCACCGTCGACGTCCCGGCGTACGACGGGCCGTTGAGCGTCGGCGAGGGCCACGCGATGCGGAGCTGACGATGAGCCTCGCGAAGGCGCTGCGCGGCATCGGCCAGACGCTGATCACGCTCGGCCTCGTCATCCTGCTGTTCTGCGTCTACGAGCTCTACTTCACCGGGCTCGAGACGCGGAAGGAGCAGAAGCGGGGCCGCACCGAGCTGGCGCAGGAGTGGAGCGCGCCGACGCCGTCGGCGAGCCCGACCGCGTCGATCCAGGACATCCCGCTCGGCAAGGGCATCGCGATCCTGCGCATCCCGCGGCTCGGCAAGGACTACGCGAAGGTCGTCTTCGAGGGCATCCGGGTGCCGGACCTCAAGCGCGGGCCGGGCCACTACCCGGGCACCGCCCTGCCGGGGCAGATCGGCAACTTCGTGGTGTCCGGGCACCGCACGACGTACGGCGCGCCGTTCGGCCGGCTCGACGAGCTGCGCGTCGGCGACCGCATCGTGGTGGAGACGCGCGACCGCTGGTACACCTACCGGCTCGCGGCCGAGGAGGTCGTGTCCCCGCGCGATGTGGCGGTGATCCTCCCCGTGCCGCGCCGGCCGGACGAGAAGCCGACCAAGGCACTGCTCACGATGACGACCTGCCATCCGAAGTACTCGGCGAAGCAGCGGCTGATCGTGCACGCCGAGCTGGTCGCGACCGACGACAAGACGCCCGGCACCGCCCCCGACGCGCTGAGGAGCTGAGGAGCGCCATGTACATGTGGATCTGGCGCCGGCTGCCCGGGGGGCTTGCCGGGCAAGCTCCTGGGCAGCGTGCTGCTCCTCGCGGGGGTGCTGGCGCTGCTGTTCCTGGTGGTGTTCCCATGGGCCGAGCCGCGGCTGCCGTTCAACGACGTGACCGTCGAGACCGGCTCGCGCGCAGCGCCGCACGGCGTTCTGCAGGAATAGGTCCACCCGGCGGCGCGTGGCAGGATCGAGGCTTCCGCCATCCCCGCTCGCCAGGAGTCCCGCCGTGCCCGCCGCGACCGCCAAGACCCGCCGTACGACCACTTCCGCCCGTCCGCGCGCTACGCGCACCGAGACCGTCGGCGAGGTCGTCAAGCCGCAGGTCCGCTACGCCGACCGGCCGTGGCTGGCGTCGTACCCGCCTGAGGTCCCCGGCGACTACGACTTCCCCGAGGTGCCGCTGACGCGGCTGCTCGACGACGCGGCGGCGTCGTTCCCGGGCAACGACGCGCTCGCGTTCCTCGGCTCGCGGATGACCTACCGCGAGCTGAAGGACTCGGTCGACCGGTTCGCGACCGCGCTGGCCGGGCTCGGCGTGCAGCAAGGGCGACCGGGTCGCGCGTCGTGCTGCCGAACTGCCCGCAGAACGTCATCGCCTTCTTCGCCACGCTGCGCCTCGGCGCGGTCGTCGTGCAGCACAACCCGCTCTACACCGAGAAGCGAGATGGGCCACCAGCTCGCCGACTGCGGCGCGAAGGTCGTCGTCTGCCTCGACAAGGTCTACGACACGGTCGCCGCGGTGCGGTCGAAGACCGACGCTGGAGCACGTCGTCGTCGCGTCGCTCATCGGACTACCTGCCGCAGTCGAAGCGGCTGCATGCTCAAGCTGCCGATCGGCAGTGCGAAGCGCGCAGCGCGCCGAGGTCACCGGCACCGTGCCGGCGGACGCCGACGTGAAGCGCTTCCTGCCGCTGCTCAAGGCGCGCCAAGGCGCCCGCGCGGCAGGCCCCGATCGACGCGAAGACCGACCTCGCGCTGCTGCAGTACACCGGCGGCACGACCGGCCTGTCGAAGGGCGCGATGCTCACGCACTGCAACCTGGTGGCCAACGCCTACCAGAACCGGCTGTGGTACCCCGACGTCGAGCCCGGCAAGGAGGTCACGCTCGCGGTCCTGCCGCTGTTCCACGCGTACGGCCTGACCGTCTGCATGAACAACAGCGTCCTGCTCGGCGGCACCCTCGTGCTGCTGCCGCGCTTCGACCTCGACCTGGTCTTCGCGGCCATCGACGAGTGCAAGCCGACGCTGTTCCCCGGCGTACCGCCGATCTACAAGGCGATGGCCGACTAGCCCGAAGGTCAAGGCGCACGACCTGCAAGAGCATCAAGGCCGTGCGTCTCCGGCGCGATGAAGCTGCCGGTCGAGATCGCAGGAGCAGTTCGAGCGGATCTCCGGCGGCCGCCTGGTCGAGGGCTACGGCATGACGGAGACCTCGCCGTCGACGCACGCCAACCCGATCATCGGCAAGCGGCAAGACCGGCACGATCGGCCTGCCGCTGCCCGGCACCGAGTGCCGGATCGTCGACCAGGACGACCCGACCAAGGACGGTGCCGGTCGGCGAGCCCGGCGAGCTCGCGATCCGCGGGCCGCAGGTGTTCTCCGGCTACTGGAACGAGCCGCGAGGACACGGCGGCGACGTTCACCTACGACGGCTGGATCCTCACCGGCGACGTCGCGGTCATGGACGACGACGGCTACTTCTCGATCGTCGACCGCAAGAAGGAGCTGATCATCGCCGGCGGGTTCAACATCTACCCGTCGGAGGTCGAGGAGGTCCTCTTCGCGCACCCCGATGTCGCGGATGCCGTCGTCGTCGGTGTGCCGGACAAGTACCGCGGCGAGACCGTCAAGGCGTACGTCGTCCCGCGTGAAGGCGTCACGCTCTACCGAGGAGGACGTCGTCCGGCACTGCGCGGCGTCGCTGACGGCGTACAAGGTGCCGAAGCTCGTCGAGTTCCGCGAGTCTCTTCCGCGAACCGTCGTCGGCAAGGTGCTCCGCCGGGTGCTGCTCGAGGAGGAGAAGGTCAAGGCCGAGGCCGGTGAGAAGGGCGAGTCGGGCTCGACCGCGACCGTCCCCGGCGCCGTGACGCGTGAGACGGCGACGGTCGACGTCGCGCTCGAGCCCGACACCGCGCCGTCGGTGAAGGTCGTCGCGGCACCGACGAAGAAGGCTGCGCCGGCCAAGAAGGCGCCGGCCAAGAAGGCGCCGGCGAAGAAGGCTGCGCCCGCCAAGAAGGCGCCGGCGAAGAAGGCTGCGCCCGCGAAGAAGGCTGCGCCGGCCAAGAAGGCTGCGCCGGCCAAGAAGGCTGCGCCGGCCAAGAAGGCTGCGCCGGCCAAGAAGGCGCCGGCTAAGAAGGCGCCGGCCAAGAAGGCGCCGGCCAAGAAGGCTGCGCCGGCCAAGAAGGCCGTGGTCAAGAAGGCGGCGCCTGCGAAGAAGGCGCCGACGCGCAAGTCGGCGGCGAAGAAGACCGCTCGGCGCTGACGGTGCACCTCCTGCCGTTGCTCGCACCGCTGGTGCTGGTCGCGGCGATCGTCTGGCGTGCCAGCCGCCCGGCGCGCATCGACGTCGCTCGGGTCAACGAGTGTCTCGTCGTGACGTTCCACGGCTGGGACGTCGTGTGGGCTTTCCGTCGCCGGGTCGAGGTGCCCCTGGCCGCTGTCGTGTCGATCCTCCCCGAGGACCGCAGCGACGTCCCGCGACGTGGCATGCGCATCGGTGGCACGGGGATCCCGGGTGTCATCGCGGCCGGGAATTTCGGCTGGGGCGACAGCCGGCAGCTGTGGAACGTGCGGCGCGGACGACGCCTTCTGCACATCGAGGTGGACCCGCCGTCGCCGTACCGGCACCTGGTCCTCGAGGTGCCGGATCCCGACGGCGCCGCAGAGCGGCTGCTGCGGGGCTAGGTTCGAGACATGACGCGAGTGCTGGTCGTGGACAACTACGACTCGTTCGTGTTCAACCTGGTGCAGTACCTCGGCCAGCTGGGCAGCGAGTGCGTCGTACGGCGCAACGACGAGGTCTCCGTCGACGAGCTCGACCGATCTCGCTGTCGACGGCGTGCTGCTCTCACCCGGACCCGGTACGCCGGAGCGGGCCGGCGTCTGCATCGAGATGGTCAAGGCGGCCGAAGACCGGGACCTGCCGCTGCTCGGCGTCTGCCTCGGGCATCAGGCGATCGCGGTCGCGTACGGCGCGACGGTCAGCCGGGCGCCGGAGCTGCTGCACGGCAAGACCAGCGACGTCACTCACGAGGGCACCGGGGTGCTGCACGGCTTGCCCAACCCGTTCACCGCGACGCGCTACCACTCGCTCGCCGTCGAGGAGGACACGCTCCCGCCGCAGCTCGAGGTGACCGGACGCAGCGAGACCGGGCTGGTGATGGCGCTGCGGCATCGCGACGCGCCGATCGAGGGCGTGCAGTTCCACCCGGAGTCGGTGCTCAC
Organism: uncultured Actinomycetota bacterium; assembly: GCA_963765815.1. Classification (GTDB taxonomy): domain Bacteria; phylum Actinomycetota; class Actinomycetes; order BP-191; family BP-191; genus DATLNF01. The sequence continues at coordinate 51,138 of CAVXXT010000008.1, forward strand.
CCAGGCGGGGCACCTGCTGCTCGCGAACTTCCTCGCCCAGTGCGGCGACACGTCGGCGGTCGATCGCGCGCCGGAGCTGGTCGAGAAGGTCGAGCTGCGCCGCCTCTCCGCCCTCGCCTGACGCCGCGCCCCACCCGACGAAATGCGACCCGGTCGCAGGGCGTGCGGGGAAATCGACGAAATGCGACCCGGTCGCGATTCGTGCAGGGTGGCGGGCCGCCGGCTAGGGGGTCGGCGACGAGGACGGGTCGGGAGACGGGGTGTCCGACGGGAAGGGCTCGAAGGACGGCTCGGGCGACGGTGAGGGCTCGGCCGGCGCCTCGGCCACCACGATGATCACCTCGGAGCCGTACGGCGCCTTCGCCTTCGCCGCGGGGCCGGTCCGCACGACGGTGCCCGCCGGCTGATCGGTCCGGACCTCCTTCTGCACCTTCACGGTGAACCCGGCCTGGCTCAGCTGGTCGGTCGCGGTCTGCTCGTCGAGGCCGACGACGTCGGGTACGGCGACCTTGCCGGTCGACACCGCGACGATCACCTTGGAGCCGGCGTCGACCTCGGTGCCGGGCGGCGGGTTGATGACCAGCACCTCGCCCTCGCGCTTCTGGCCGTCGACCATGTCGACGCGCGAGATCTGCAGCTGCAGGTCGGCGAGCTGCCCGCGGGCGTCGTTGAGCAGAGTGCCGACGACGCTGGGCACGCGGACTCGTCGTACGCCGGTGCTGACGACGATCTTCACCTTGGCGCCGGCCCGGACCTTCACCCGGCCGAGCGGGTCCTGGTCGATGACCGTGCCGGCCGGCTGCTTCTGTCGCAGCGACGGGTCGACGGCCTGCTTCTCGACGCTGCCCACTTCGAGCCCCTGCGCCTCGAGCAGGTCGCGCGCCTGGCGTTCCGTCTTGCCGACCAGGTCGGGCATCTGCACGACGTCGGAGTCGCCGGTGCTCGTGAGTGACCGCGCGAGAATCGCGGCCGCGGTGAACACGAGCAGCACAGCGAGGACGAGCAGCCCGTAGCCGGCGCCCCGGCCGATCCGCTGCGGCTCGCGCCCCGCGGCGGGGAGCATCGTCGTCGAGTCGGGCATCAGCAGCGAGGTCGCGTCGTCCTGGCTGAGGATCGGCGTCGCCGCGACCGGGCGGCCCGCGACCGCACGCAGCAGGTCGTCGCGGAACTCCGACGCCGTCTGGTAGCGGTTGCCGGGGTTCTTGGCCATCGCCTTGAGGACGACCGCGTCGAGTGATGCGTCGAGCCCCGGGGCGCGTCGCGACGGCAGCTCGGGGTCCTCGCGCACGTGCTGGTAGGCCACCGCCACTGGGGAGTCGCCGCTGAACGGCGGCGTGTGGGTGAGCAGCTCGTAGAGCAGGCAGCCGGTCGAGTAGACGTCGGACCTGGCATCGACGTGCTCGCCACGGGCCTGCTCGGGCGACAGGTACTGGGCGGTGCCGAGTACGGCGGCCGTCTGCGTCATCGTGTTCGACGTCGTCGCGCGAGCGATGCCGAAGTCCATCACCTTGACGGTGCCGTTGGACGTCAGCATCACGTTGGCCGGCTTGATGTCGCGATGGACGATGCCGGCCACGTGGCTGTACTCGAGGGCGGAGCAGACGTCAGCGACGGTCTCGAGGGCGCGGTGCGGCAGCATCCGCCCCTCGGTGCGCAGGACGTCGCGCAGCGTCTTGCCTTCGACGTACTCCATGACGATGTACGGCACCCCGCCGTCCTCGCCCGTGTCGTAGACGGCGACGATGTGCGGGTGGTTGAGGCTGGCGGCGGCCTGGGCCTCGCGGCGGAAGCGGGCGATGAACGTCGGGTCGGCCGCCAGCTCGGTGCGCAGGATCTTGACCGCGACGTCGCGGCCGAGCCGGGTGTCGCGGCCGCGGTAGACCTCGGCCATGCCGCCGACGCCGAGCGTCGCCCCGAGCTCGTAGCGACCGCCGAGCAGCGTCGCCTTCGCCATCAGTCGTCCTTCTTCTTCTTGCCGTCGCCCCGCGGGGCGGGGGCCGGCGCCGGCGCCTGCGCGACGCTGACGGCGACCGTGTCCCCTTCGCGCAGCTGCGCGCCGGAGCCGATGGTGATCACGGTACCGGCTGGCGCGCGCGATGTGACGCGGGTGAGCTTCGGCACCAGGCCGAGCCGGATGAGCGCGGAGATGACCGTGTTCTCGTCCTGGCCGACGAGGTTCGGCGGCAACGTCACCGCCTTGGGGCCGGACGACACGACCAGCTCGACGTCCGCGCCCTCGGACAGCGTGGCCGGACCGGCCGGGTCGGTGCGCAGGATCAACCCGGAGCGGACCGTCCGGCTCGCCTCCTTGGTGACGTGGTGGGTGAACCCGAGCCGGTCGAGGGTCTGCTCGGCCGAGGCGAGGGTCAGGCCGGAGAGAGCCGGCAGCGCGCGCTCCGACTTCCCGCGCCCGGCCGCGATGGCAGCGGCGATGAGCAGGAGGACGACTGCGACGCCGACCGCCATCAGCAGCGCCGAGCGTGAGGGTCGGCGCACTCGCTCGGCGAGCTCGCGGCGCGCCTGCGCGGCGAGGGTCGGCGGCAGCACCGGGGCACCGGGCGCGACGGGGAGCTGGCCGAGGGGGATGACCGCGGTCGGCTCGGACGACGCCGATGCGAGCGGCGCCGAGAGCCCACCACCGAGCCGCTGCTGTGTGGCGGTGACCGCGCGACCGAAGGCCGCGGCGGTGGTGAAGCGCTCCGTCGGGTCCTTGGCCAGCGCCTGCTCGACCAGCCGGCGTACGTCCTCGGGCACGTCGTCCGGCAGTGGCGGGGGGTCGTCGTGGACGTGGGCCATGGCGATGCGCACGGGGGTGTCGCCGTCGAAGGGCCGGCGGCCGGCCAGGCACTCGTAGGCGACGACGCCCAGGGAGTAGACGTCGCTCGCCGGTGTCACGTCGGCGCCGGTGCCCTGCTCCGGCGAGAGGTAGTGCGCGGTGCCGAGCACGGTGCCGGTCTGCGTCAACGGCACCGCGGCGGCCGCCCAGGCGATGCCGAAGTCGGTGATCTTCGTCGTGAGGTCGGGCAGCACGAGCACGTTGCCGGGTTTCATGTCGCGGTGGATCACGCCGGCCGCGTGCGCCGCGTGCAGCGCGAGCGCGGCCTGGCCGACGATGGTCAGCGTCGTCATCGGGTCGAGGCGGCCCTCGCGGCGGATCATCGCCGACAGCGGCTCGCCGTCGACCAGCTCCATCACGAGGTACGACGTGCCGGCGTCCTCGCCGTAGTCGTGCACCGCGGCGATGCCCGGGTGGGAGAGCCCGGCCGTGTGCCGCGCCTCCGCGCGGAACCGCGCGATGAACGTCTCGTCGTCGGCGTACTCGCGCTTCAGCGCCTTGATGGCGACGTCGCGCTCGAGCATCTCGTCACGCGCGCGCCAGACCTCGCCCATCCCGCCGGTGGCGAGCAGCTCGACCAGCCGGTAGCGGTCGTTGAGCTGCCGGCCGGCCTCCAGGCCCATGACGGTCATCGCGGCCTCAGCCCCGCGCGGAGCACCAGGCCCGCGACCGGCGCCGCGACGTGCCCGCCGGTCGCGTCCGGCACGCCGCCGCCTTCCTCGATCAGCACCGCGACCGCGATCTGCGGAGCGTCCGCCGGCGCGAAGCCGACGAACCAGGTGTGCGGCAGCTGTCCCTCACCGCGCTGCGCGGTGCCGGTCTTGCCGGCGACGCGCACGCCCGGGATCGCCGCCAGGGTGCCGGTGCCGCCCGGCCCTACCGCCGCCTCCATCATCGCGGTGAGCGCCGCCGCCGTGCGCTCGCTGATCGCTTGTCCGGCGCGCTGCGGCTCGGCGGTCTCGAGCACCTTGAGGTCGGGGCCTTCGACGCTCGAGACGACGTACGGGCGCATCACGGTGCCGCGGTTGGCGACGGTCGCCGCGACGATCGCCATCTGCAGCGGGGTGGCGCGCACGTCGAACTGCCCGATCGCCGACTGCGCCGACTGCGGCGCGTTGAGCCCCTCCGGGACGACGCTGCGGTCGATCGGGAGCGGGAAGTCGGGCTCGGCGTTGAAGCCGAACCTCTCCGCCTGCTCGCGCAGCTTCTCCCCGCCGAGGCTCAGACCGAGCGAGCCGAAGGACGTGTTGCGCGACTTCTGGAACGCCGCCTGCAGCGTGACCTGCGGCGCCTCGCAGCTCGCGCCGCCGAAGTTGCGGATCACCGTGTCGCGGGTGAGCGGCAGCTTCAGCTCGCGCGGGCACGGCACCATCGTGGTCGGCTGCATCCCGCTCTCGAGGGCGGCGGCGGCAGTGATGATCTTGAACGTCGAGCCCGGCGGGTAGACCTCCTGGGTCGCCCGGTTGCGCAGCGGCCGGTCCTTGTCGGCGACCAGCTTCTGGTACGCCTCGCGGATCTTCGCCGGGTTGTGCGACGACAGCGTGTTGGGGTCGTACGACGGGCTGGTCACCATCGCCAGCACCGCCCCGGTGCGCGGATCCAGCGCGACGATCGCGCCGCGGCGGTTGCCGAGAGCGCGCTGCGCGACCGCCTGGACCTCGGGGTCGACGGTCAGCCGGATCAGGCCGCCCTTGGTCTTGCGGCCGGTGATCAGGTCGGTGACCCGGCGGACGAAGAGGCGGTTGTCGTCGCCGGAGAGGATCCCGTTGTAGGAGTCCTCGAGCCCGCTGTCGCCGTACACGAGTGAGTAGTAGCCGGTCAGCGGCGCGTAGCTCGCGGCCAGTCCGGCGTCGCGTCCGCCGGCGTAGACCCGCAGGTACTTGAGCCGGTCCTTCGTCTCGACGCTCGACGCGACCGCGCCGGTGCCGACCACGATGACGCCCCGCTCCTTGGAGTAGGACTCGGCGAGCAGCCTGGTGTTGCGGTCGTCGTGACGGAGCCGGTCCGCCGCGACGACCTGCACGTAGTGCACGTTGGCGAAGAGCAGTCCGAACAGGATCAGCGTGGCGACCGCGACGCGGCGCAGCGCGGCGTTCATCGGGTCACCACCTGGGTCATCTCGCCCGTCAGGTCGTCGCGATCCGGGGTCACCGGCGCGGCGTCGACGTTGCGGCCGGAGTCGGACACGCGCAGCAGCAGCGCGACGAGCGCGTAGTTGGCGACCAGTGAGGAGCCGCCGTACGAGACGAAGGGCAGGGTGACTCCGGTAAGCGGGATCAGCCGGGTGACACCGCCGACGACGACGAAGACCTGCAGGCCCATCGCGAACGCCAGGCCGCCGGCGAGCAGCTTGCCGAAGTCGTCGCGTACGCCGAGGCCGACGCGGATGCCACGAGAGACCATCAGCGTGAAGATGACGAGCAGTGCGACGACGCCGACCAGCCCGAGCTCCTCGCCCAGTGCGGAGAAGATGAAGTCGGTCTTCGCCTCCGGCACGGCGTCCGGCCGGCCGCGGCCGAGCCCGGTGCCGAAGATGCCGCCGGTGGCCATGCCGAACAGGGCCTGCGTGAGCTGGAACCCGTTGTCGGCGGCGTCGGCGAAGGGGTGCAGCCAGGTCTCCACCCGCTCCTGCACGTGGCTGAAGATCGTGTAGGCGACCACCGTGCCAGCGACGAAGAGCCCGAGCCCGATCAGCAGCCAGCTGGTGCGCTCCGTCGCGACGTAGAGCATCACGATGAAGATGCCGAAGAACAGCAGCGACGAGCCGAGGTCCTTCTCCCGCACCAGGACGAGCATGCTGGCGCCCCAGGCGAGCAGGACCGGGCCGAGGTCGCGGGCCCGCGGGACGTTGAGCCCGGCGATCCGGCGCGAGGCGAGGGACAGCACCTCGCGCTTGGCGACGAGGTAGGACGCGAAGAACACGATCAGGCAGAGCTTCGCGACCTCGGCTGGCTGGAACTGAAGCGACCCCACCCTGATCCAGATGCGCGCGCCGTTGATCTCCGCGCCGAGCCCGGGCAGGGCAGGCAGGAGGAGCAGCACGAGGCCCGCGAACATCGCGGTGTAGCGGTAGCGGTCCAGCTGGCGGTGGTCGCGCACCACGGCGAGGACCGCGACGAAGACGACGGTGCCGATCGCCGTCCACATCAGCTGACGCGGCGCGAGAGCGACCGGCATGCGGTTGCCGCGCGCCCGCGCCGTGTCGATCGCGGCGAGGTCCAGCCGGCGGACCATCGCGAGGCCGATGCCGTTGAGGACCGCAGCCAGCGGCAGCAGGACCGGGTCAGCCGCCGGGGTCAGCCGACGCACCGCGACATGGGCGAGCCCGAACAAGGTGGCGAGGCCGGCGCCGTAGGTGACGACGGCGCCGTCGACGTGCTCGTCGTGGGCGAGCGACACGGCGGCGTACGCCGCCATCGCCACGATCACAGCGAGGACGAGAAGCGTCAGCTCGCTGCGACGTCGCGGCAGCCGGTCGACGGCGGTGCTGGTCACTGCGGGCTCGGCACGAGCGTCGGGGATGCAGACGGCGACGGCGTGGGCGCGACGACGGACTGGCGCAGGCGGTCGACGATCGCCTCCGCGTCCGCTAGGCCATCCGCGTGGATCCCGTCGTTCACCTGCTCGCGCTCGAAGTCGGGGAGGGCGGAGACCGGCACGTCAGAGGTGGAGTGCACCGACGACAGGTCCAGGCCGAGCACCGAGCCGTGCACGCCCTTGAAGACGGCGACCCGGTCGGCATTCGTGCCGACGTAGTACTGCTTCTTCACCACTGACCACCCCGCGAGGGCGGCGACAGCCAGCACGACCAGGACCACGGCAGTGATGAGCCCGGTACGCCGCCGGCGCAGCGCCTGCGAGCGCAGGCGCGGGTCGTCCGCGTCGAGGGGCGCGGCCGCGGGTGTCGGGGCGGGGTCGGCCGGGCTCGTCGTGGTGTCGTCGACGGACACCGCGGCGGCGCCGGCCGGCGCGACGCTGCGCACCCCGACGTCGCCGGCCGCGCCGGCGACCTCACCCCGAACCGCAGCCGCGTCGCCGAGCTCTGCGAGGTCCGCGACGATCGAGGTGATGTTGTCGGGGCCGCCGGCGCGCAGGGCGAGCGCAGTGAGCTCCTCGACGGCCTCCTCCGGGGTGCCGGTCGCGAGAGTCCGCTCCAGCGTCTCGTCGGAGAGCACGCCCGACAGTCCGTCGCTGCAGAGGAGGAACCGGTCGCCGTCCTGCACCAGCTCGACGACGATGTCGACGTCGAGGTCGGCCCGGCCGTCGATGGAGCGGGTGATCAGGTTGCGCTGCGGGTGGCTCGACATCTCGCCGGGCGCGATCTTGCCGTCGTCGACGAGCTGCTGGACGTAGGTGTGGTCGATGCGTGAGCTGGCGCAGCGCGCCGTCGCGAAGCAGGTAGGCCCGTGAGTCGCCGACGTGGGCCAGCACGACCCGCTCGGCGTCGAGCATCGCTGCGGTGACGGTCGTGCCCATCCCGTAGAGCTCGCGGTCGGCCGCGACCATGTCGTGCAGCGTGGCGTTGGCCGAGCGCACCGCGCGGCGGATCGCCTCGATCGCGTCCCACCCCGGTCGCATGGCCTGGTCGAGCCGCGTCAGCGCCGCGATGGTCGCGGCGCTGGCGACCTCGCCGGCTGCGTGCCCGCCCACGCCGTCCGCGACCGCGATGAGGTGCTGCCCGGCGTACGCCGCGTCCTCGTTGCCACTCGCGGACCAGCCCGACCTCGGACCGCATCGCGTAGTTCCAGACCCGGCTCACCTGCGCAGCTCCAGGACCGTCTTGCCGATGCGCACGGTGCCGCCGACCTGCACCGGCGTCGGTGCCGACACCTTCACCTTGCCGAGGTAGGTGCCGTTGGTGGAGCCGAGGTCCTCGAGCACCCACTGACCGTCGCGTGGGACGAGCCGGGCGTGGTGCGCCGACACGTAGTCGTCGGTCAGGACCAGCGTCGACCCGGGGTCGCGGCCGATCGTCACCGGGGCCTCGGCGAGCGCCACCGTCGTACCCGCGAGATCGCCCTGGGTGATGACCAGCTGGCGCGGCAGCGCGCGGGGCTTGGAGGCTTCGCGCGCGCGGGCGGTGCGGCGGCCGGCGCCCGCTGCGCGACCGGTCGGGCCGCCCGGGGCACGCGCGGGCCGAACATGTCGAGTGCGGATCGCGCGGACGGCGAGCAGCACGAACACCCACAGCAGGGCGAGGAAGCCCAGCCGGATGAGCAGGAAGACGAGCTCAGGCATCGGCTCGTCCGCTCGAAGACGAGCGTGGTCCGGCCGAGCTCGATCCGGTCACCCGGGCTGAGCCGGACGCCGCTCGACGGGGCGGCCGTTGATCATCGAGCCGTTGGTCGAGCCGAGGTCGACGAACACGACGTCGTCGCCCTCGAGGCGGATCTCGGCGTGCCGCCGGGAGACGCCGTGTCGCGACAGGCGCACGTCGGCGTCGGAGCCGCGGCCGATGACCAGGACATCGCGGCGTACCTCGACGGTCTGCGGCGGGCTCCCCGCGCTCGCCGAGATCGTCAGCGTGGCGGTGGGCGGTCGAAGGGCCGCCATCTCGGCGCGAGTGGTCCTGGTCGAGATCGCCCAGGCGTCGACCGCGCTGCGTACCCGGAACATCCCGGTGCTGAGGTCCTCCTGCTGCTCCAGCCCTACCGCTGACCGGCCCGACAAACGTCCAGCGCTGCTCGGCGGCGCTGCTCGCGGACCATCGCCGCCAGCTCGCGCCGAGCGGCTCGGCGTACGGCGACAGCCGCTCGTGGTCGCCTGGCCCGAGCTCGACGACGTAGGCATTGGGGACCATGACCCGCGTTGCGCTGATCGTCTTGCGGTCGGCCGGCTTCCCGCTGCAGTGCCTTGGCGACCTCGACCGGCTCGACGCCGCCGCGGAAGACCTTGGCGAAGGTCCCCTCGACGAGCCCTTCAAGACGTCGTTCGAAGCGCTGAAGCACACCCACGACGCTCCCTCCTCCCGGTGGCCAGATCGTATCGACGCAGGACGTATGCCCGTTCGCGTGGTCCCCGCACCTTCACCGCCGACCGGTCTTCCGCGGGATACGGTGCGGTCCGGCGAAGGCGTGCGTGTTACCTTCTCTGGCGCACTCGGGCGAGTGGCGGAATGGCAGACGCGCACGGTTCAGGTCCGTGTATCCGTAAGGATGTGGGGGTTCAACTCCCCCCTCGCCCACCCAGCTCCAACGCAAAGCCGCAGGTCAGAGCGTCTTGTATACGCCGGCGCGGCGTCCCGTTACTGACGGCGAGCGTTATGTACGGCGACCTCGTCGCCGCCGACATGGATCTCGAGGATGGCGTCGGCGGCGCGTATGACCGGCCGCGCTTCGCTCCGGGCTGCCCAGGGGGCAACGCGTGCGGCCGCGCCCTGCTTGACCCGAAATGTCCTTGTTCGGGATCCTCCCTAGGACCCAGCCGCACACCCCCGAGGGGTTCGCCATGCTCGTACGACTGTCCGCCGTCGCCCTGATCGCTGCCGCACCGCTGCTCCTGAGCGCGGCTCCCGCGTCGGCGACCGAGGTCTGCGCCGGGAAGAACTTCGGCGACAAGCTCAACGGTCTCTACGTCGCGGCCTGCGTGGGCGACGAGCGCGACTCGATCGTCTATGTGACGTGCGGCTCCTACACGATGACCTGCGCCCGCTGATCCAGCGCCACTGCTGACCGGACCGGCCCCTGCCCGCCGACGGGCACGAATCGGCCGTCCCGTGTCGTTGAGGTGGGCATGAGACGAGCGCTGATCCCGCTGGCGGTCCTCGGCGTCGCGATCCTGGCGGTCACCTGGCTGGTCGAGCCGAACCTGCTCATCGGCCTGCGCAGCCCGCGGGCTCTGGTCTGGGCGGGCGCGCTCGGGCTGGCCTGCGTCCTCGTCGGCCTGGTCGCGCACCGGATCACCCGCCGCCTGCCGGTCGCTCTCGCGATCGCGGCTCTGCCCGCGGCGGTCGCCACGGCGCTCGTCGTGGTGGAGCCCATCCTCAACGCCAGGACGGTCGACGAGGCGCTCCCGACGGCTGCTCCAGCGGTCGCGCCGTCGGCGGGCACGCCGACCTCTGCGAACCCGACCTCTGGCCCAGCGCCTCTGCGCATCGCGAGCGGGACCCTGCGCGGATTGGCGGGACACGACGCGCAGGGCCGCGTGTCGACGTACCGGCTCGCGGACGGGTCGCACATCGTGAGGTTCGAGGACGTCGACATCGGCGGGACCCCTTCGCCGCACGTGTACGTCGTCGCCGGCGCCGACCGGCGGGACAAGGGCGGCACTCACCTCGGCGAGCTGACCGCGGAGAAGGGGTCGTTCAACTACCGGCTGCCGACGGGCTTCCGGCCGAGCGACTTCACCGTGCTGGTCTGGTGCGAGCAGTTCGCCGTCGAGATCGCCAACGCGACCCAGGCCTGACGTTCAGGCGTCGCCGCTGGGGCGCAGCAGGTCGCGGGCCTCGGCGCCGTCGGGGATCCGGCGGCCCGAGTCGCGCCACTCGACGGCCGCATGGAAGCCCTCCGCCTCGGCCAGCTGCTTGAACCACAAGCCCTCGGGCGAGTGCCGGGTGACGCCGTCGAAGACCGTCGCAAGGGTCTGCGCGGCGCCGAGCCCCATCGCGTCGACCGCGCCGTTGATGACCAGCTTCTGCATCATCAGCTGGTTGCGCGGTACGCCGGCGATGCGCTCGGCGAGGGCGTCCACCGTCGCGTCGAGCGCGTCGGCCGGCACCGACTCGGCGACCAGTCCCCAGTCCGCCGCGGTGCGACCGTCGATGGTGTCGCCGGTGAAGAGCAGCCGCTTCGCCCGCTCCGGGCCGATCCGGTAGACCCACATCGCCGTCGTCGGGCAGCCCCACACCCGCGACGGCATGTAGCCGAGCCGCGCGTCGTCGGCGGCGATGACGATGTCGCAGCAGAGCGCGATGTCGCTGCCGCCGGCCACGGCGAAGCCGTGCACCTTCGCGATCGTCGGGGTGTTGCTGCGCCACAGCGCCATGAAGTCGTCGGTGTTGCGCCGCATCAGGCGGTAGTCCTCGGTCGGATCCCACGGCATCTGCTGCGTGTAGCTCGCCGTACCGGTGCGCTCTGCGAACTCGACCATGTCGTAGCCGGAGGAGAACGCGCGGCCCGCTCCCTCGACCACGATGACGTGCACCGAGGGATCCGCGTCGGCCGCTTCGACGGCGGTGCGGATGTCGCGAGGCATCGCCGCGTCGATGGCGTTGAGGCGGTCGGGCCGGTTCAGCGTGATCCGGGCGACCCGGCCATCCGTGCGGTAGGACACGCTCGAGAGGTCCATGCGGCAGTGAACCATGTGGCCTCGCGCGCTCGGTTGGCATGATGGTCCGAGCGGCGGGCGGCCGTGGGTCGTGCCGGGGGACGAAGGGGTGGGGAATGGGTCAGCTCAGGACCGAGCCGTACAGCGTCGCGGAAGGCCGCGAGTACGCCGCCTACCTCGACCACGTTCAGGCGGAGTGCAACCGCCTGGTCGGCATCGGGCGGTTGCCGGACACCGACGACGTGGCGTGGTTCACCGACCTGGCGGGCCAGGTCGGCAACCAGATCCGGCGCGACGTCGACGCGGCGGGTGCCCTGTCGCAGACCTCGAGTGCCATCCCGATGACCGCGGCGGACTACTCGCGGATGCGCACGATGAACGACAGCATGCGCAACCTGCTGGAGATCCTCGAGATGCGTCAGGCGCTGGCGCTCAACCGCACCCCGGCGTGTGCCCGGGTCTCCGACGCCGTCCAGAACGGGACGTTCATCGAGTAGCGAGTGAAGTGCGCTCCAGCCGCGCAAACGCGATGACGTTGTCGACGTAGCTGTGCGCGCGCGGGTCGAACGTCCCGCCGCAGGTGATCAGCCGCAGACCGGCGTGGTCGATGTCGCCGTAGACGGCGTCGGTCGGGAACCGGTCCTTGCGCAGCTGCTCGACCCGGTCGACCCGGAACATCGCCGTCGAGCCGTCGGCGCGGGTCACCGACACCTCGTCCCCCGGCGTGAGCCGATGCAGATCGTGGAACACCCCGTCGCGTCCGGCCCAGTCGACGTGCCCCGCGATGATCGCCGGCCCGAGCTCACCCGGAGTGGGCGCGCCGCCGTACCAGCCGGCGGGGAACGCGTCCGGCGGCACCTCCATCGTGCCGTCCGTGCGCAGGCCGAGGCGGGTCAGTGACGTGTCGACCCCGATCGCCGGCACCTGCAGTCGCACCGGCTCGGAGCGCGGCATGGGGGCCACTGGCGTCATCGGCACGGTCGGGGCCGGCGACGACGGCAGGGATGCGCTGGGCGCCGGCGCGACTCGCGGCGCGGCGGACCCGCTGCCGTCCCCGCACGCTGTGGCGACGACGACGAGCAGCGCCGTCACCACGGTCGTTCTCAGGCGAGCCACCGGGAGGCGCCGCGTCAGCGGGCGGTTCGCCGCCGCACGACGACGACCGCGCTGCCGAGGAAGCCGAGGGCGGCCGCTGCGGCCACGCCGTTGCGCACGCCATCAGCGGGTGAGCCGTTTCCGTCGCCGGCCGAGACGCCGCCGGACGGCACCCCGGTCACCTGACCGGTGCCCGAGCTGCCGCCTGACCCGGCACCCGCCGCGCCGAGCCCGGCGCGCGGACCCAGGCCGAGAGCAGGCATCTCGCCCGGGGCCGCCGCTCCGGCCGTGGACGTCGCCGCGGACGCCGTCGTGATCGGCGCGGCACCCGGCGGGCGCGTGCTCGTCGGCGTGGCTGTGGCTGCAGGAGTCGGCGTCGACGTGGGCGCGGCAGTGCCGGTCGCAGTCGGCGTGGCGGTCGGCGTGGTCGTCGGAGTCGCGCTGGGCGTGCCGGTCGGCGTGGTCGTCGGAGTGGCGCTGGGCGTCGGCGTACTTGTGGCCGTCGCCGCGGGCGACGGAGTCGGGGTGGGCGGCTGCTGCTGCGGCGGCTGCTGCGGTGCCGCGCACGCCGGTCGGGAGATCGTGTTGGTGTCCAAGGTGACCGCGCCGTTGCGGGCGAGCACGCGTCCCGCGATGACCGCGCTGGTCGTCACGGTGATGTCGGTGAGCGCGAGGACCGTGCCGACGAAGCTCGAGTTGGTGCCGAGGGTGGCCGAGCTGCCCACCTGCCAGAAGACGTTGCACGACTGCGCGCCGTTGATCAGGTTCACCGAGCTGCCAGAGGCCGTCGTCAGCGACGAGCCGGCCTGGAAGACGAACACCGCGTCGGGGTTGCCGGCGGCGTTGAGCGTGAGCGTGCCGGTGAGGGCGATGGACGCGGCCGAGCTGTAAACGCCCGCAACGAGGGTCTGGCCGCCGAGGTTTCCGACGATCGGGTTCTGCGGGCCTTGGCCGGCGGCGTTGTCGTACGCCGCGATCAGGTCGTTCTTGGCGGCCTGGGTGACTGCGTCGCCGCCGTGGTTGACGCCATTCACTGTCATCGTCGCAGTCCCGCTGATGCTGGTGGTCGGGAACGTGCCGATGTCGCCGTTGATCGTGGTCGGGCCGGTGTTGGTGATGCCGGCGCCGGCGAGCACGCCGAAGCTGCCCGCGTTTCCGAGGGGCACGGCGGTGGCTGCGGCGGACGCCGATGCGGGCAGCAGGAGCGTGATCGTCATGGCGGCCACCAGGAGTGATCCGCCGGCCGTGGCCGCGGACGACGCGCTGCGGACGCGCGGAGCGAAGAGGGGAAGCATGCCGATCCTTCGAGTCGATGGTGACCTGGCACCGAACGAGCCTGGGTGGCCGGATCAGCTCAGCGACTTCGCGGGATCTCGGCGTCGTCCCCTCTGAAACTACTCGCAATGCGGACACGTGCCGGATCCGCGCCAACCGTGTCCGGAACGCGACGTGACCCTCTCCTCACGGAGCGTGACAAAACGCGTCGAGATGTGACAGGGCGGGACCGACCGCAGAGGATGTCGCGGGTTCGACCTCAACCCCTGACCCCGCGAGGAGCTCCGTGCGGCTGCGCGTTCTCGTCGTCGGCCTGGTTGCCGCGAGCGTCACGACTGCGATCGCCGGCGTCGCCGCCGTTTCCCACGAACGACCAGCGCCGCCGGCGTCGGCCGCGCTGACGGCCGTCGTTCCCGCACCGGTCCCGACGTCGACGCCCATTCCAGCTCGTCCACCGCAACGGGCGAACCGCAGCGCTCGTACGCCGGTCGCGCCGCGCCCGCCGGCAGCCCGGCGATGCGTCGACGACAGCCCCGCAGCGCGCGGCGCCCGCGCGCTCGCCGCCCTCCGGCCGCAATGGCGTGACAGCGGACGGCGGGTGTCGTTCAGCCGGGGTCGCTCCGGCTACCTCGGTGCCACGGACCGGCGTGACGCATCGGTGCGCGTCTTCGTCCGCTCCTGCGCGGCCGAGCCCGACACGCTTCTCCGGCATGTCGTCGCGCACGAGCTGGGCCATGCCTTCGACCTAGTCCACCTCACCGAGCCGGAGCGGTCGGCGTACCGCCGAGCCCGGGGCATCCCGCCCGGCAAGCCGTGGTTCGGCTGCGACGGGTGCTCGGACTTCGCGACGCCGGCCGGTGACTTCGCCGAGTCCTACGCGCTGTGGCTGCGGTACGGCGGGACCCACCGCGGCGAGCTGGTCCCCGCGCCGAGCCGCGCGCAGCTGGCCGCACTCGCCACCCGGTTCTTCCGACCCTGAGTCAGCAGTCCTCGAGGACTCGCTTGAGGTTGCCGAGGGTGGCGGCGGTGTTCTGCTTCGCGAACGGCTCGATGACCCGCCCGAGCAGCCGTCCGGCGATCCCGCCGGGAAGCGTCAGCTCCATGCGGAAGGTCACCTCGGTGCCGTCCGGATGCGCTGCGAACACATAGCCGCCCTTCTGCTCGAATCCGGACAGCGACTCCCACGCGATCTCCGCGTCCTGCTCGCGGCGGACGATCTCGAGCGTCGACTCCTGCGTCGTCGGCCCGACTCTCATCACGGCGTGGAACTGCGCACCGACGCCGTCGACGACGTCGCTCACCGGCTGCCACGAGACGAGGCTCTCGGTGAACTCGGTCGCGTTCGACCACTCCTCGACGTAGGCGAAGACATCCGCGAGCGGGCGGTGGATCACGATGCCGGCCTCGACCGTGGGCATGCGCGCGAGAGTATCGGCGCGCTCTTACCGCTGTCTCACCGGCGTGCGGGACGATTCACGCATGAGCACCGTGCTGGTCGCCGACGACGACCGCGCCATCCGCGAGTCGCTGGTCCGCGCCCTCGAGCTCGAGGGGTACGCCGTCGTGGCGGTCGGCACCGGCGCCGACGCGCTGACCGGCGTGAAGGACAACGCGGTCGACGCGATCGTGCTGGACCTGATGATGCCCAACGTCGACGGCCTCACCGTCTGCCGGGTGCTGCGGGCGGAGGGCGACCGCACGCCGATCCTCATGCTGACCGCGCGCACGGAGACGAGCGACCGCGTCGCCGGGCTCGACGCGGGTGCCGACGACTACCTGCCGAAGCCGTTCGCGCTCGAGGAGCTGCTGGCCCGGCTGCGCGCGCTGCTCCGGCGTACCAAGCCGGTGGCCGAGCCGGACGAGACGCCACCGTGTCTGGAGGTCACCGACCTCAAGGTCGACCCGGCCGCGCGCCGGGCGTGGCGCGGGGACCGGGAGCTGACCCTCACCAAGACCGAGTTCGACCTGCTCGAGCTGCTGGTCCGCAACGCGGGGATCGTCCTCGATCACGGCACGATCTACGACCGGATCTGGGGCTACGACTTCGGGCCGGACTCGAAGAACCTCGCGGTCTACATCGGCTACCTGCGTCGCAAGATCGAGGCGCCGGGCGAGCCAAAGCTGCTGCACACGGTCCGCGGCGTCGGCTACACGATCCGGCCGTGAGCGCGTCATGAGCCTTCGCACGCGACTGGTCGCCGCGCTGGTCGCACTCGCCGCGCTCGCGACCGTGTCGGTGGGGCTGTTCAGCTACCGCGCGACCGCGCAGCGGCTGCGCGTTGAGATCGACCGGTCGCTCGACGACGCGCTCGGCGACGTGCGGCTTCGCCGGCTGGTGCCCGGCGGTCCGCCGGCGATCGTCGCCCCGGCCGACGACCGCGGCTTCGACCTCTTCGTCATCCAGGCGGTGACGCCCGCGGGTACGCCGCTCGTCGCCGCCGGCGCGGTGGTGCTGCCGATCGGCGAGCAGGAGCTGGCCGTCGCCCGCGGCGCGGGCGCGCGCGACAGCGCCCGCCGCGACGTCAGCGTGGGCGGCGAGCGCTACCGCATGCTGACGGCGCCGCGACCGGCCGGGGGTGCCGTGCAAGTGGGCCGCAGCCTGGCCGAGAACGACCGGCTGCTGTCGTCGCTGCGCCGGCGGATCCTCAGCGCGGTGCTGCTCGTCGTGGCCGCAGCGGCTGGACTGGGCTGGTTGATCGCGCGGCAGGTCACCGAGCGCCTGGTGCGGCTCACCGCCTCCGCGCAGGCGGTCGCTGCGACAGGGCGACTCGACGTGCCGGTGCCGGTCGACGGAACGGACGAGACCGGGCGACTCGGCATGGCGTTCAACGCGATGCTCGCGGCGCTGGTGCGCTCGAGGGAAGAGCAGCAGCGGCTGGTGCAGGACGCCGGCCACGAGCTGCGGACGCCGCTGACCAGCCTGCGCACCAACGTCGCGGTGCTGCGCAGTCACGATCGGCTCAGCCCCGACGCCTTCGCCCGCCTGGTCGACGATCTCGACGGCGAGACGCGCGAGCTGACCGATCTCGTCAACGAGCTGGTCGAGCTCGCCGTCGACCGGCGCAGCGAGGAGCCGGTCGAGCGAATCGCTCTGAGCGAGGTCGCGCAGCGCGTCGCCGAGCGGGCGCGTCGGCGTACCGGGAAGGTCGTGGCGGTCGACGCCGACGACTCGGTCGTCGCGGCTCGGCCCAGTGCGGTCGAGCGGGCGCTGGCCAATCTGGTCGACAACGCGGCCAAGTTCGGCCCCGACGACGCGCCGCCGATCGAGGTCGTCGTACGCCGGGGTCGGGTCGAGGTGCTCGACCGCGGACCCGGCATCGACCCCACCGACCTGCCGCACGTCTTCGACCGCTTCTACCGCGCGGTCGCGGCCCGCAGCCGGCCCGGCTCCGGTCTCGGCCTGTCGATCGTCCGCGGTGTCGCGGAGTCGCACGGCGGGTCGGTCTTCGCGAGCAACCGCCCCGGCGGCGGCACGGTGATCGGCTTCGTCCTGCCGCTCGCCTGACCGGATACACCGACCTCTTACTCCCACGCGGGGTCTGCCTTACCGCCGGGCCCGATCGTTCGGGATGTCCTCAGCTCCACTCCCCGTCCCGAAAGGACAACGCGATGAAGAGCAGTCTCGCCGCCGCCGGCCTCGCCGCCGGTCTCGTGGCCGGAGGTGCGGCCGGGCTCGTGCTCGTCCCCGCCGCGGCGCTCGGCCAGACCACCACCCCGGCGCAGACGCCGTCCGGGCCGAGCGACGAGGTCAGGTCCCTCCAGGGCGACACGGCCGCCGAGCCGGGCGAGCACCTGCGCGCGGTGCTGGCTCCGCTGGTCGCCAACGGCACGCTCACCCAGGCCCAGGCGGACAAGGTGATCGCCGCGCTCCAGGCGGCGAAGCCCTTGCACGGCCCGGGCGGCCTGCGGCACCAGGCGTTCCGCATCGAGTTCGGCAAGGTCGCGTCGACCATCGGCGTGACCGAGGCGCAGCTGCACGCCGCTCTCCGCAGCGGCAAGAGCATCGCCGACGTCGCGCGCAGCAAGGGCGTCGCGCCGCAGAAGGTGATCGACGTCCTCGTCGCGGACGCGAAGGCGCGACTCGCCAAGCAGGTCACGGCGGGCACCATCACCCAGGCGCAGGCCGACACGCGGCTCGCGGCCGCCACGAAGATGATCACCGCCTGCGTGAACGGCGAACTGCCGAAGCCGCCGCGTGGCGGCGGGCGTGGCCCGGCCGACGTGCCGGCCGGCGACGAGGGCACGGTCGAGGACTCGAGCTTCGTCGCGGCGTAGCAGCTGCTCACCGTCCGTCCGGCGGTTCCCGCGAGCTCGCGGGAGCCGCCGTGCGGTCGTGTCGCCTACAGCCCGTAGGCCTCCAGCAGGCGCAGCCAGACCTCGCTGATCGTGGGGAACGACGGCACCGCGTGCCAGAGCCGATCCACGGTCACCTCGCCCACGATCGCGATCGTCGCCGAGTGGATCAGCTCCGCGACGTCGGGCCCGACGAACGTGACGCCGACCACGACGCGCCGCGCCTCGTCGACCACCATGCGCGCGCGGCCGACGTACCCCGCGGCATGCAGGCCGGCGCCGCTGACGTTGCCGATGTCGTAGTCGACGACCCGCACCGTCATCCCGCGTTCGCGCGCCTGGTCCGCGCTGAACCCGACGGCGCACACCTGCGGGTCGGTGAAGACGACCTGCGGCACGGCGTACGCGTCGGAGGACGCGCGCAGCGACGGCGAGTCGGTCGGCGTGCCGTTGGCCACCGCGGCGATGTGATCGCCGCACACCCGGCCCTGGTACTTGCCCATGTGCGTGAGCAGCGCGCGGCCGTTGAGGTCGCCGACGGCGTAGAGCCACCCCTCGGGTACGCCGGTGACTCGCAGGCTGTCGTCGACCTCGACGTAGCCGCCGTTGGCGAGCCCGACGACGTCGAGCCCGAGGTCATCGCTCGCCGGTCGGCGGCCGAGCGCGGCGAGCACCTCGTCAGCGACGACCGTGCGACCGTCCGCGAGCCCGACCGTCACCTCGCCGCCCGGCGTCGCCCGCGACACCGACGTCACCTCCGCGCCGAGCTCGACGACGACTCCCTCGTCGCGGAGCGCGTCGGCGAGCATCTCTCCCGCAAAGGGCTCCATCCGGCCGAGCAGCCGTGCGCCGCGCTCGAGGACGGTCACCTCCGCGCCGAGGGACCGCATCGCCTGCGCCATCTCGACCGCCACCACCCCGCCGCCGAGGACCACCAGCCGTCGCGGGATCGCCTTCGCCGAGGTGGCCTCCCGGCTGGTCCACGGCGTCGCCTCGCGGAGTCCGGGGATCGGCGGCACCGACGCCGACGTGCCGGTCGCGAGCACGACGGCATGTCGCGCGACCACCGTCGTGACCGACCCGTCGGCAGCAGTGACCTCGACGCGTCGGACGCCGACGAGCCGGCCGTGGCCGCGCAACAACGCGATCGGCACGCTGTCGAGCCACGTCACCGCGCTGGTGTCCTGCCAGTCGGAGGTGTTCCAGTCGCGGTGCGCGAGGACCGCGGCGACGTCGATCGACCCGGTGACCGCAGCGTCCGCACCCGGCACTCGTCGTGCCGCGGCAACCGCCTGCCCGGCGCGCAGCAGCGCCTTGCTGGGGATGCACGCCCAGTAGGAGCACTCGCCGCCGACCAGCTCGCGCTCGACGATCGCGACCGAGAGGCCGCCTTGCGCGGCCCGGTCCGCGACGTTCTCGCCGGCCGGACCTGCGCCGACGACGACGACGTCGTACTCCAGCTCGGTCATCGCACTCCCCGCCTCTCGACCGTCGGAGGGTACGGCGTCAGCCACCCGCGACGTCGCCGTAGGCTCACGTCATGGATGCGCTCCAGCAGGTCGAGCAGCGGGTGCTCTGGCTCGCCGCGTCGATGGTGCACCACGCCAACCGGGTGCGTCCCAACACCAGCGGGGTGAAGGTCGGCGGTCACCAGTCGTCGTCGGCGTCGATGGTCAGCCTGATGACCGCGCTGTGGTTCGACGCGCTGAGCCCGGCCGATCGCGTGTCGGTCAAGCCGCACGCCAGCCCGGTGCTGCACGCGCTCAACTACCTGCTCGGCCGGCTCGACGCGTCGTACCTCACCCGGCTGCGCGACTTCGGCGGGCTGCAGCCCTATCCGTCTCGCACCAAGGACCCCGACACCCCCGACTACTCCACCGGCAGCGTCGGCATCGGTGCGACCGCGCCGGTCTGGGGCGCCATCGCGCAGCGCTACGTCAGCGCGCACTTCGGCGTCGAGCCGGGCGGCCGGCAGATCTCGCTGCTCGGCGACGCCGAGCTCGACGAGGGCGCGATCTGGGAGTGCGTCGCGGACTCGCAGGTGCAGCGACTCGGCGAGGTGCTCTGGGTCGTCGATCTCAACCGGCAGTCGCTCGACCGGATCGTCCCGGATATCGCGGTCGGCCGTTGGCAGGGGATGTTCGCCGCCGCGGGGTGGCAGGTGCTCGAGGTGAAGTACGGCCGGCGGCTGCAGGAGCTCTTCGCGCGCAAGGGCGGTGAGGCGCTGCGCCGACGGATCGACGACATGGGCAACGAGGAGTACCAGTGGCTGCTGCGCTCGCCGGCCGACGCGCTGCGCGAGCGTCTGGTCGGCGACGGCAAGGAGGCGAAGGCACTCACCAAGCTGCTCGGCGACCTCGACGACGCCCAGGTGCACGCCGCGATCCGCGACCTCGGCGGGCACGACCTCGCCGAGCTGTCTGAGACGTTCCGCGGCGTCGACAACACGCGGCCGTCGGTCGTCTTCGCCTACACGATCAAGGGCCGCGGGCTGCCGGTCGAAGGGCACCCGGCCAACCACTCGGCGCTGCTCACCGACGAGCAGTACGTCGAGCTCGCCGCTGCGCTGGGCACCGACCCGCACGACCCGTGGCGGGCGTTCGACCCGGACTCCGAGGCCGGGAAGCTGTGCGCCGAAGCGGCTGCGCGGCTCTCACGCCCGCCGCTCGACGTCGTACCGCCGCCCGCCGTGCCGTTCGAGCTCGGTCGCCCGTACAAGGGCGAGCACTCGACCCAGGCGACCCTCGGCCGGGTGCTCACCGACCTCGCCCGCGACGCGCCCGATGTCGCCGCGCGCGTCGTCACCGTGTCGCCCGACGTCGCGAGCTCGACCAACACCGGCGGCTGGATCAACAAGGTCGGCGTGTGGTCGGTGCAGGACCGGCACGACTGGTTCGCCGAGGACGGCGACCGGCTGGTGCGCTGGCGCGAGACGTCGTCGGGACAGCACATCGAGCTCGGCATCGCCGAGGTCAACCTGGTGTCGCTGCTCGGCGAGCTCGGCTCGACCTGGTCGCAGGTAGGTCAGCCGCTGCTGCCGATCGGCACCGTCTACGACCCGTTCGTCGGCCGTGCGCTGGAGCCGTGGGCGTTCGGCGTGTATGCCGGCGGCCAGTCGATCCTGGTCGGCACGCCGTCGGGCGTGACGCTCGCCCCCGAGGGCGGCGCGCACCAGAGCATCACCACGCCGTCGATCACGCTGGAGCAGCCGGGGGTCACGTCGTACGAGCCGGCGTTCGCGGTCGAGGCGGAGTGGTGCCTGCTCGACGCGCTGTCCCGGATCGGCCGGCCCGACGGCGAGTCGGCGTACCTGCGGCTCACGACCCGTCCGCTCGACCAGGCGATGGCCGCGGTGCCGGACGACCCCGCGCTGCGGGAGCAGCGACGGCGCGACGTGCTGGCCGGTGCGTATCGGCTGCGTGCGGTTGAGGCGCCGGTCGTCACCATCGCGGTCGTCGGCGCGCTCGTGCCGGAGGGACTCACCGCTGCCGATGAGCTCACCGCCCTCGGCGCTCCGTGCGACGTCGTCGTCGTCACGTCGTACGACCGGCTCTGGCGCGCCGTGCAGTCGCGGCAGGGTCTGCTCGCCGGGTCGGCCGACGGCGTCGACGAGGGAGTGCTCGACCGGGCCTTTGCGCAGGACCGTCGTACGCCGATGGTCACCCTGATCGACGGCCACCCGCACACGCTGGCGTTCCTCGGCGCGGCGCTGCAGGTGCCGGTCGCGTGTCTCGGCGTCTCGAAGTTCGGCCAGGGCGGCGGGCTCGAGGACGTCTACCGCGCCCACCACCTCGACGCCCCGTCAGCGGTCGCCGCCGCCCTCGACCTCGTCGACCTGTAATGCGAGACGCGTGGCTGCGGTCTACTGGTCGGGGAAGGGAGCCTGATGGCTCGAGAGATTCCGGCGAAGCGACTCGAGTGGCTGCGCGCTGAGGTCGCGGCCTGGCAGCGCGACGGCCTCGTCGACGATGACGCCGCGCAGGCGATCACCGCGCGGTACGTCGCCGGTCGCAAGGCCTCCGTCCTGCACCTTGTCTCGGTCCTGGGTGCGGCGTTCGTCGGCGTGGGGCTGATCAGCCTGGTCGCCTCGAACGTCGACCGGTGGTCGCCGATGGTGCGCTTCGTGGGCATCTGCGCCGTGTGGCTCGGCGCCACCCTCGTCGCCGAGGTGCTGCTGCGTCGCGATCCGACCGCCGATGACGGCCACGGGTCCCTCGGGGTGGGCGTCGCGCGGCTGATCGCGGTGGCGGCGTACGCCGGAGTCGTGTTCCAGGCCGCGCAGAGCCTGCAGGTCCCGGCGTACAGCTCCGGCCTGCTCGGCTGCGTCGCCGGCGGAGCGCTCGCCTACGCCTACGCCTGCCGCGGCATCGCCCCGCTCGTCGTCGGCATCGGCACGCTGGTCGGCTGGTTCGCCTGGTCGGTCGGCAGCCGGGCCGACAGCGCCGGTGCGGTCGTCGCTGCGCTGCTGGGTGCCGCGGTCGTCGCGACCGCGGTCGGCACGTTGCACGAGAGAAGTCCGGTCAGCCACTTCGAGCCGCCGTGGGCGTACGTCGGCGCGTTGCTCGCGCTCACGGTGCTGTTCGCGGCGGCGATCCCGGAGACCGCGGACGAAGCGCTTGACGGCGTCGACGTGATCGCCGGAGTGGGTGTGGGCATCGCGTTCGCAGCCGGCGCGACCACGCGTGCCTCGCGCCAGGCACGGCGCGAGGTGGCCGCTTCTGTCGCGGTCCTCCTCGCGGGGATCCTCCTGGTCAGCTGGAGCGCTGGCGACGGTGGCACCGACACGCTGACCGGCGCCGAGCTGCTGCGCGCGGTCGTCGCGACGGCCCTCTACCTGGGCGCCGCCGTCTGGTACGCCGTCGTCGGCGCGGTGCGCGACCGGCCGCAGCTCACCAACCTCGCCACCGCCGCGCTCGTCGTCTTCGTCACCGTGCAGAGCTTCGGGGTGTTCGCGCCGCTGCTCTCCGGCGCCGCACTCTTCCTCCTCCTCGGCGTCGTGCTCATCGCCGGCGGCGCGCTGGCCAACCGCGGTCGCCGCAAGCTGATCGAGGAGGTGGCCGAGTGAGGGCCGTGTCGCGTACGACGGCGATCGGCGCCGCGGTGGCGATCCAGGCGCTGCTGGTCGTGGTCGCGGTCGCACCTCGGCTGTCGGCGCGGCTGGCCGGCGACGAGTACCTGCTCCGCGTCGCGCCGCTCGACCCGATCGACCCGTTCCGCGGCGCGTACGTCGCCCTCAACTATCCGGGTCTGATGTGGCAGGAGTCCTTCCCGAGCGACCGGACCAGGGCGGTGTTCGTCGAGCAGCTGCACGGCCGGGTCTACGTCCCGCTCGTCCGCGAGGGCGACGTGTGGCGTGGCGACGGGATGACCGCAACCCGGCCGAGCGACGGCCCCTACATCGCGTGTGACTACGACTACCGGCTGCGCTGCGGGATCGAGTCGTTCTTCGCCTCACAGGCAGAGGCGAGGTCGCTGGAGCGCGACCTCGCCTCTGGTGGAGCGATCGCCCGGGTCAGGATCGACGGCCGGGGCAACGCGATCGTCGTCGGGATCGAGCCCGGCTGACGGCCGCCGTACGAGTTACTCGGATCGGACCTCCGCCGCCTGGCGGTGCAGCGTCGAGCCCGCGACCAGCGCGAGCAGACCCATCGCCGTCAGGATCGCGACGCTCGTGCCGGTGCGCGGCAGCGAGGTCGGAGCCGGGTCGGCCGGGGCGGCGGCTGTCGTCTTGACGCCGAGGACCTTGGCCGAGCTGACGTTCACGACGCCGAACGGACCGGCGACGAAGTTGCCCAGGTCGGCGCAGAACAGCTCGAGCGAGCTCGCGTAGTCGCCGTCGGCCGCGGACGCCGGCACGGAGACCACGAACGTCTGCGTCACCAACTTGCCGGCCGCGATCGTGATCGCGTCGGGTCGCATCACCGCGTCGACGCCGCTGTCGGAGCGGGCCTCCGCGACAGCGTCCTTGCCGAGCGCGCCGGACGTCGACACCAGGCCGAACGGCGCCGGCAGGTGCGCGATGAACCGGTTGACGAGGCAGTCGCTCTCGCCCTTGTTCTGGATCGTCGCGGTGTAGGTCACGACGCCACCCGGGCGGACGGTGGTGGGGATGGCCACGAGGCCGAGCGTGAAGTCCTCGTTGCCCTCGCCGGCCGCCGTACCGCTGCCGCTCGTGCCGGTGCCGCTGGCCATCGCGCCACCGCAGGCGACACCGCTGCGGGCGTGGCTGACGATGATGTCGCCCTGGAGCAGCTCGATGTTGCCGATGACGTGCAGCGCGTTCACGACGAGACCTCGCCCGCCGTCGGCCACCTGCTGCTCGTTGACGATCACCGTGATCAGACCGAGCGGGATGACGGTGTTGGGGTCAGGGTCGATCGGGATCGGCTGGCCGCCGATCGTGAGGTTGACGAACTTCGTGCCCTCGGCGGTCGGCTCGGCCGTGCAGCTCGAGGTCGACGACGCGAGGATCGCGTCGGCGGTGATCTGCGGCTGGCCGTTGGACGCCAGCAGCTCGAGGTTCTGCACCTCGGCGGTCGCGACCGACCGCGGCTCGGTGCACGACGCGCTCGCCGTGGACTTCAGCGTGTCGGCGTTGTGGATCAGCTCGCCGCTGGGGTTGGGCACCGGCCCGAGGTCGAGCACGGTGTCGACGACCGGGGACTTCGGCGTCGGCGGGCAGAGCTGGCTCGCGCGAGAGACGGATGCCTGGACCGGGACGGCACCGGCGAGCGCGCGCGCGTCGACGTCGATGCCGTAGCTGTCGGCGACGGCGAGCTTGGGGGCGGTGGCGGCCCCGGCGGTGGTCGGGACGGCAAGTACGGCGGCGGCCGCGAGGCCGACCGGCAGCCCGAAGGGCAGCAGGGTGCGTATGCGCATGGTTGTCCTCCTTGTGGTGCGCTCGCAGAACCCGTATCCGGTCAGAAACCGGGCAAATCTGACGTTTTCGCCAGTGGTTGGCGCGCGGCGTCTTGACGGCGAACCTACGGAGTCGTAACCTACGGCTTAGTAACTTACGCTCGCGTAACACCAACCCCTCGGGAGCCCTCCATGACCACGAGCACCGTCGCCGGCGCCACCGCGTCTGACCTCGACCTGCTGATCGAGCTCGAGCCGGTCGTCGCCGCCAACGTCGACCGGCACCTGTCGGTGGCCAAGGAGTGGATGCCGCACGAGTACGTGCCGTGGCAGCTCGGCCGCGACTTCAACGACGAGCCGTGGGCGCCGGAGCAGAGCCGGCTCGACCGGGTCACCCAGATCTCCTTCGAGGTCAACCTGCTGACCGAGGACAACCTGCCGAGCTACCACCGCGAGATCGACAGCGCGTTCGGCCGCGACGGCGCGTGGGGCACCTGGACCGGTCAGTGGACCGCCGAGGAGGGTCGGCACGCCTACGCGATGCGCGACTACCTGCTCGTCTCCCGCGGCGTCGACCCGGTGCAGCTCGAGCGCGACCGCATGGACCAGATGAAGGCCGGCTACTACGTGGCCGACGAGAAGTCGACGCTGCGCGTCCTCGCCTACGTCTCGTTCCAGGAGCTGGCGACGCGCATCGCGCACCGCAACACCGGGATGGCCACGCAGGACCCGGTCGCGGACAAGCTGCTCGCGCGCATCGCCGCCGACGAGAACCTGCACATGATCTTCTACCGGAACCTGGTGAGCGCCGCGCTCGAGATCGACCCCTCGCGCACCATCGAGGCGATCGCCGCCGAGGTCGTCGGCTTCCAGATGCCGGGCACCGGCATCAACGACTTCCAGCGCAAGGCGCTGGAGATCGCGAAGGTCGGCATCTACGACCTGCGGATCCACCACGACGAGGTCGTCTGGCCGCTGCTGCGGCACTGGAAGTTCTTCGACATCGAGGGGCTCTCCGGTACGGCGGAGCAGGCGCGGGTCGAGGTCACGGCGTACCTCGACGCTGTCGACACGATGGCGTCGACGTTCACGACGAAGCGCGAGGAGCGCCTGGCCCGCGCAGCGGCGAAGGCGTAACTTCTCCCGAAATGTCCGTTCGGGAGAGGAACCGCATGAAGCGAGTGCTCTGCTGTGCCGCCGCGGTTGCCGGGTTCGTCGGCGTCGCTGCCGCTCCGGCCCACGCCTACGAGGCACCGGACCCGGTCGTCTGGGTCACCGTCGGCGACGACAACGTCGGCGTCTACTCCGGCGTGCCGGGCCAGCCGCTCCTCGGCGCCCGCGTCGACGTCGGGGACGCCCAGGCCTGTGTCGGGTTCAGCTACCAGATCCCGTTCTGCACCCCCGGCGGGATCATCACCTGGGGTTAGCCCCCAGCACAGCGAACGACGAAGGCCGGCCCCCTCGGGGACCGGCCTTCGTCGTGTGCGCGGCTCTTATTTCTTGGCGTAGAGGGGCTTGCCGTCGAACATCGTGACGTACTGGCGCTTGGAGCAGTCGCTCTTCAGCGAGTACGCCGCGAGCCCGCCGAAGTGGTTGGCCTTGCTGAGCTTGACGAACGCCTTGCCGTCGCTGGAGAACGTCGGCCCGATGATGGTCGACGTGAAGTTCTCCCGGGTGAAGACGCCCTTGGTGGTCAGCAGCATGTTGTGCAGCATCTCCGCGCTGAGCCACAGGCTCATCTGGATGTCGTCGATGCCGCCCGCCTTGATGAACTCCGCCGGCGCCCGGTCGAAGCCCTGGTAGGGGTGCAGGAATCGGCCGTCGTACCGGTTGCCACTCGCCGGGCAGGCGACGTTGGCGACGGAGTTCAGCGCCATGGACGGTCCGATGCCGGTCCAGATCGGCGTGTAGAGCGAGTTGGCGGTGTTGCCGACCACCTTGATGAAGAACGTCGGCTGGCCCAGGAAGTAGGCGACCGGGGCGTTGTAGGTGCGCAGCTCGTTGGACAGCGCGGTCGCGTCGGCGTCGCTCGGTGTCTTGGACGTGAGGAACACCTTGTAGGCGACGCCGGCGTTCTTCAGCGCGGCCTCGATGGACTGCTGTGCGTCCTTGAAGTTCGGCGTGTCCGAGATGACGATCGCCCACTTGCTCTCGCCGGCCGAGTTCTTCTTCAGCAGGTAGTCCTGCCGCCGGGCGTTCTCGATCAGCACCTCGCCCTGCTCCTTGTAGGTCAGGCTGAGCGCGAAGTAGGTCGGGATGCCGCTGAGCCCGTTCTCGGTGACGCCGGCCGAGAGGTACGGCGTGTGGCTGCGCTGGAGCGTCCGGTCCCGCGCGCAGGCCTGGATCTGGTCGGTGCCCGCGGCCCCGAGCACCATGAAGTCGCGGCGGGACATCTCCTGGCACACCCGGACGGAACCCGACGGCTTGTAGGTGTCGTCCATCACCTCGACGACGACCTTGCGGCCGAAGACCGTGATGTTCTTCCAGTACATGTCCTTGCCGGACTCGAAGGACTCCTGCGGCAAGGGCGAGGCGCCGGTGAGCGGCGCGTGGATCCCGATCCGGATCTCCTTGTCGGTGACCCCGATGGTGGAGCCCTTCGCCGCCGTGCCGCTGGTGCCGGTCGAGCCGGTGGAGCCGCTGGAGCCGCTGGTTCCCGTCGAGCCGCTGGTGCCGGCCGACCCGCTCGTCCCGCTGGAGCCCGAGGTGCCGGTCGACCCACCGGTGGACGTGACGCTGCCGTCGCTGCCGACCAGGGCGTCCGGGTCGGCGACCGTCGTGTCGTCGCCGGCGACCACGTCGCCGCCCGTGGCGTCACCGCCCGCCTCGCTGCCGAGGTCCGCGGAGTCGGTGACACCGCCCGCGGCGTCGGTCTCGAGCGTGTTCAGCGCCTTGTCCTGCAACCCGCACCCGGTTGACGCGAGGGCGACGAGCGCGAGGAGCGCAACGCGACGGCGGAGGTCCGACATGCGATCACCACTTCAGCTGGGGTGTGACGTGCATCACAGCGGGGTTTCGTGACGTCCTGCCCGTTTCCTGCCGCGCCGTCCTCGAGCGGGCGGACCCGCGCGGGCAGGAGGAGCGGGCGGCGGCCGCGAAGTCGTGCTGAACACGTCTCCCACCGTCATGAGGATCCCTGCCATGTCGCTGCGCCTGCGCGCCCTGCCGCTCGTCGCGCTGAGCCTGGTCGCCGGACTGCTGCACGCCGGCGCGCGCGCCGAGGAGCCGACGTACGCCGAGTCCGACCCCACCGTCTACATCGTGCCGACGAGGCACGGCGACCTCTTCCTCGAGGTGGTCCACCCGACCGTCGACGGCAAGGTCGTGAAGGCACCCGGCATCCTCACCTACTCGCCGTACAACGCCGCCTTCGGGCGCAACGGCGACAGCGGTCGCTGGGTCAAGCGCGGCTACATGCGGATGACCGCGGACGTGGTCGGCACGGCGAACTCCGGCGGCTGCTACGACTACGGCGGCAAGCGCGAGAAGGAGACCGGCTTCGACCTGGTCGAGTGGATCGCCGCGCAGCCGTGGTCCAGCGGCAAGCTGGCGATGATCGGCGGCTCCTACGACGGCACGACCGCGACGGCGACCGCGACGATGCGACCGCCGCACCTGACGACGATCGTGCCCGAGGCGGCGATCAGCCGCTGGTACAGCTACGCCTACTCCGGCGGCATGCGCTACGTCGTCAACAACGAGAAGCTCGGCCGGCAGGGCCCGACCAACGGCACGCTGATCGACGAGCAGGGCTTCGACACCCCGATCGGCTTCGACCTCGGCTTCGGCGGCACGCCGCCGACCGACCCGGAGAACCCGCGCTGGGTCGAGCGCACGACGTCGGCGATGACGCCCTGCGACGAGGTGGTTCACCTGCAGGGCGGCTACGAGCTCGACAGCCCGGACTACAACGCGTTCTGGCTCGAGCGCGACTACGTCAAGGACGCGTCGAAGATCACCATCCCGGTCCTCATCTCCCACAACTGGGGCGACTGGAACGTCAAGCAGGAAGAGGCCATCAACCTCTGGCGGGCGCTGACCCGCACCAAGCACAAGTACCTCTACATGGGGCATCGCTGGGCCAACCACGGGACGCCGGGCGGGGAGTACCAGGCGACCGTCGACCTCTGGATGGACCGCTGGCTCAAGGGCGACCGCAACGGCGTCGAGCGCACCCTCGCCGCGGTGACCAGCCACGTCTCGGACCGGGCCGGCCCGGTCGAGTTCCTCGCCTCGGCGGCGCCGCGCATCACGCCGATCACGCTGTTCACCGACCAGGGCGGCGCGCTCAGCGTCGCCCGCCCCGCGAAGCCGCGGACCTCCGCCGCGCTGACCATCACCGGCCTCGGCACCGAGTCGGCCGCGGCGCACGACACCTCGCCACCGGCCGGCGCGAGCTACCTCTACTTCGAGACCCCGCCGCTGGCCCGCGACGTGCGCATGTTCGGCGAGCCGAAGATCCGCCTCACGACGCTGACAGGTCGCGAGTGGCTGACGCTCACGCCGAGCCTCATGGACATCGACCCGGAGCTGCGCAACGCCGACGGCACCACCGACGAGCGCGAGGGCCACGTCGCGGTGACCCGCGGCTTCCTCGACACCCGCTACGCCGCCTCGCTGGCCAAGCAGGTGCGCGCACCCGGCGACAAGCCGTTCTCCTCGACCGTCGTCGCCAAGCCGCAGGACTACATCTTCCGGGCCGGCCACCGGATCGGCCTGATCGTGCAGACCGAGGCGAACGAGTGGGTGCTGCCCAAGCCGTACGACGCGCCGTGCGCGACGGCGACCTGCGTGAGCTGGCAGCTGGTGATGGGCGGCCAGTCGTCGCTGACCCTGCCGGTCGTCGGCAGGGCGACCGCGAAGTCCCTCTTCGCCACGAAGTAGAGCATTCGGAAGGCGCATGAGCGGGTTCCCGGCGGTCGCCTGACGTCGGCGCTCACCGGCAGCGATCCGGGTGAACGGCCTGACCACGTGCCTCGGCGTGTCGCAACCACCCTTCAACTCCGGGCTGTGGCGCGCGAAGCTCGGCGTTTCGCTGACATACGCCGGAGTCGAGCGAGCTGGAGCGGAGCCGCGGGGTCTCGGTCAGGCGTTGGCGAGGATGGCGCGCTGCAGGCGCTGCTCGGCGCGCCAGAACCACGCTGCCTGCACGCCCGCGCAGGCCAGGGCGACCGCGGTGAGGACGCCGGTCGGCGTCTCCCGCAGCACCGTGAGCACGGTGACGAGGTAGCCGACCCAGGTCAGGGTCACCAGCGCCTGGGCGCCGAGGCGCAGCAGGCGCAGCCGCTCGGCGGCGTACGCCGCGACCAGCCGGTTGCCGGCGGCGCTGCCGGCGGTCTCGCCGAGCGCGGCGACGACGCGCACGAAGCGGCGCTCGTCGGGTGTGAGCGCGCGCCACTCGGCGCGGAACTCCTCGGTGGTCATGTCAGGGAGATTCGACCCGTGGGGCCGTCGTACCTCCACCGCGCTTGTCACGGCATCCGCCCACGAGCGGCCAAACCGGACGTCAGACGCGGACGGGGGTGGGGCACAGGTAGCCCCACTGCCGGCTCGGCTCGAACCGGACCGGCGACGGGACGGACCGCGGTGGCGCGACGACGGTCGGCAGCTCGGCCAGCACCGCCTTGCCCTTCTTCGTGGCCGCCTTGCCGGTGAACTTGATGATGTCGATGCCGCGCGAGTTGTCCGCCACGACGACGTAGTCCTTGTGCCAGTACGCCGCCCAGACGCTCGCGTCGTCGGGCCGGTAGTAGCCGACCTGGCGGATGTTGCGCGGGTTGCTCACGTCGAGGAACCGGGTGCCCTGGCCGTAGAACGCGTAGGCGAGCAGCGAGTCGCCGCGGTCGGTGAAGTAGTGCGCCGACGCGCAGCCGGTCGACCCCTCCTGCTCCTCCGGCGTCCAGGTGTCGAGCGGCTTCATCCGCTGGTGCGTCGTGTCGGTGTTCGTGAAGCCCTGGCCCTGGTAGGTGCCCTTGAGGTCGAACGTCGCGAAGCGGCCGGCCGACTCGCAGGCCGAGGTGACGTTCTCCTCGGTCGCGTAGAGGACGTCGCCCTTGCGGCCGTCGACGGACGCGCCGACGTTGCGCCACGAGTTGTGCATGAACCGGCTCGGGGTCGCCTCCTCCGGCACGCCGCCCCCGGCGTACGGGATCGGGTGGCAGCCGTCGGCCGTCTCGACCTTGCCGGTGACCGGGTTGCGGTGGCTGCCGGTCGTCCAGTAGCCGCGCACGCCGCCGGCGCCGGAGACCCACGCGATGCCGCGCGCGTCGACCTGCACGTCGTGGGCGTAGTCGGTGATGCCGTCGTTGCGCTCGAGGTCGATCGGGTCCGCGCACTCGACCGGGTTGGCCGGGTCGCGCAGGTCGACGCCGATGATCGGGCGACCGACCCAGCCGGGCTGGGTCTGCGTGTTGGCGTAGGGGCCGCCGGCCCACAGCCACTTGCAGCCGTTGATGCACGTCGTCGTGTGGCCGGCGCCGATGACGATCTGCGAGATCTGCCGCATCGCGTGCGGCAGCGATACGTCGATCACCTGGATCATGCCGAACGGGAACGCCGACCCCGGCGTGACGGGCGAGGTGAAGCCGCGCGGGTCGCGGCTGATGAACAGCAGGCCGCGCTTGACGTCGACGTCGACGTCCTCGTTCTCCCAGATGTAGTGCGGCAGCGCGCCGACCAGGGCGGGCTTCGCCGGGTCCTTCATCGAGTAGGCGAAGACCCCGGTCGTCGCGGAGACGAACATCGTGTCGCCGATGAAGTTCACCGAGATCGCGGTCGTCATCTCCGGCACGTTGGCGACGAACGTCACGTTCTGCGAGATCTCACCCGGCGGCGGCGCCGGAAGCGCGGCAGCGGAGCCGAGGCTCGTGGCCGACGCCGGCACGGCGGTGACGGCGAGCAGGGCAGCGACGAGCAGGCGGAGGCGGGTGCGCGACATGGCGGAACCTTCGCCGTACGCCGGTCGGCCTCCTGCCGGGCCGGCCTTCCGCGGCCGCGCGAGGGGTAGCGTCTGCCGCCATGAAGGTGTTCCTCACCGGCGGCACGGGATTCATCGGCGGCGCCGTCGCCCGTCGGCTGCGGGACCGCGGCGACGACGTGGTCGCGCTGGTGCGCTCGCCCGGCAAGGCCGAGGCGCTGTCGGCGATCGGCGTGACGCTGGTGCAGGGCGGCCTCGCCGACCTCGACGTCATCCGCTCCGGCATGGCCGGCGCCGACGCGGTGATCCACGGCGCCGCCGTCTACGAGGTCGGGATCCGGGCGAAGGACCGGCCGGCGATGTACGAGACCAACGTCGTGGGCACCGAGAACGTGCTGACCATGGCGCGCGAGGCCGGCGTGCCGAAGGTCGTCTACGTCTCGACGGTGGCGGCGTTCGGCAACACCGAGGGTGACGTCGTCGAGGAGGGCTTCGCCCACCGGGAGAAGTACACGTCCTACTACGACGAGACGAAGCACCTGGCGCACCGCAAGGCGCAGCGGCTGATCGCCGACGGCCTGCCGTGCGTCGTGGTGCAGCCCGGCGCGGTCTACGGCCCGGGCGACCACTCGCAGGTGGGCAACCAGCTGACCCAGTTCCTGAAAGGGCGGCTGCCGCTCCTCGCCTTCGGTGACCTCGGTCTGAGCCTCGTGCACCGCGACGATGTTGCGGACGGCATCGTGCTGGCGCTGGACAAAGGCGTGCCGGGCGAGCACTACGTCCTCGGTGGCGAGGTGTCGACGCTGCGCGGCTTCATCGAGGCTGCCGCCACGGCGACCGGCCGCAGACCGCCGCGCGGCGCGATGCCGGTCGGCCTCGTGAAGGCCGCCGCGACGGTCGGCCCGCTCGTCGGACCACTGCTCGGCTATCCGCCGAACATGAAGGAGCTGGTCAGCTCCTCGCACCAGGTCACGTTCTGGGCGCGCAGCGACAAGGCGAAGCGCGAGCTCGGCTGGCAGCCGCGGTCCCTGGAGCAGGGCATGCGCGACACCCTCCTCGCCATCGGCGCTTTGTAGTCAGGTCGGAACCGCCGCCGCCGCGGGCGCGTCAGAGCCGCATGACCACTCGACGTACCGCCCTCGCCACGGCCGCGCTGACGTCCGCCCTCACCGGCGCGATGGCGCTCGCCGCCACTCCTGCGCTCGCGTGCGGCGGGCTGATCGGGCCGAACGGCGCCGTCAACCTGCTCAGCACGACCACGCTGGCCGGCTATCACGACGGCGTCGAGCACTACGTGACGTCGTTCGAGTTCGCCGGCGGCGGCGGTGCGTTCGGATCCATCGTGCCGCTGCCCGGCATCCCGACCTCGGTGGTGCGCGGCGGCGACTGGACGCTGCAGCGCCTCGAGCGCGAGACCGAGCCACAGCCGGCGTCCTTCGCGCTGCAGGACTCCGCGGGAGCCGCGGCGCCGGCGCGGTCGGCGAAGGTGATCCTCGAGGTCACCATCGACGCGCTCGACATCACCGTGCTCGAGGGCGGCGGCGACGAGGTCGGCACGTGGGCGGCCGACAACGGCTTCCGGCTGCCACCTGACTCACCGGAGGTCCTCGACTTCTATGCCGAGCGCAGCCCGATCTTCCTGGCTGCGGTCTTTAACGCGAAGGCGGCGGCCGATCGTGGCCAGCGCCTCGGCGACGGCACGCCGGTGCACGTCACCATCCCGACCGACAACCCGTGGGTGCCGCTGCGCATCCTGGGTCTCGGCAAGGCCGCGGCCGAGCCGATCGACGCCGACGTCTACGTCCTGACCGACCAGCGGCCGACCTTCCTCCCCGCGCCGCGCGAGACGCTGCCGCTGCTGCACGACGCGAAGGCGACCGAGGGCCTGCTGGCCGACCTGCGCTCGGACAAGGGCATGGAGTGGGTCCCGTCATCGGCCTGGCTGAGCAAGCTGCGCATCGCCGGCACGGCCGGTGAGCTGACCCACGACCTGGCCATCGACGCCACGGGCCGCGGTACGCCGTCGAAGGTCGCGGCCGGCCTGGCCCGGGTCTCCGCCGCTCCGCCGCTGGGGGACAGCGATGACGACGGCCTGCCGGTGTGGCTGCTGGCCACCGTCGTCGCGATCGTCGGCGCGGCGGTCGTCGTCGCCGGCCCGCTCGCCCGGCGGCTGCCGACCGATGCGCGTTGACCTGACGGTCCGGCGCGCAGTCGCCGCGCTGATGGCCGCGTCAGTGATGACCGGTCTTACCGGCTGCACCGACGACGGACCGCGAACCGCGGTCGTCGGGATCCACCACTCGGCGTACTCACGGTCGGAGATCACAGTGCAGGCGGGGCAGCGGCTCACGGTCGACCTGCGCAACGACGACCCGATCGAGCACGAGTGGATCGTCGGCGACGCGGCCGCTCATCTGCGGCATCGCAACGGCACCGAGCCCGTGCACGACGCGAGGCCGACCGAGGTCACCGTGCCCGCGGGCGCGCACCGCATCACGACGCTGGTGTTCGACGAGCCCGGCGACTACCAGTACATCTGCCACCTGCCCGGCCACGAGGCCTACGGCATGGTGGGCGTCCTGCACGTCGTCTGACCTGTCCCTAGGCTGCTCATCATGCCGGAGCTGCCGGAGGTCGAGTCGCTCGCGCGGTACCTGCGCGAGCGGATGGCGGGCCGCGTCGTCGCTCGCGTCGACATCGCGGCGATCAGCGCGCTGAAGACCTTCGACCCGCCGCCGACCGCGCTGCACGGCTTGTCGGTGACCGACGTACGACGGCACGGCAAGTTCCTCGACGTCGACTGCGACGGCGTGCACCTCGTCATCCACCTCGCCCGGGCCGGTTGGCTGCGCTGGCGAGACGAGCTGCCCGCTGCGCCGGCGCGGCCGGGCAAGAGCCCGCTCGCGCTGCGGCTCGTCCTCGACGACGGCAGCGGCTTCGACGCGACCGAGCAGGGGACGAAGAAGGGCCTTGCGGCGTACGTCGTCCACGACGTGGCGAAGGTGCCGGGCGTCGAGCGGCTCGGCATCGACCCGTTCGACGACGGCTTCACGGCGGCGCGGCTGGGCGAGCTGCTGGCCGGGGTCGGCAGCCAGGTGAAGAAGGCGATCACCGACCAGTCGCTGGTCGCGGGCGTCGGCAACGCCTACTCCGACGAGGCGCTGCACGTCGCGAAGCTCTCGCCCTTCAAGCCGGCCGGCAACCTCTCCGCCGACGAGGTCGAGCGGCTGCACGGCGCGATCGTCGGCGTGCTGCGCGACGCGGTCGAGCGCTCGAAGGAGCTGCCGGCCGGCGAGCTCAAGGCCGAGAAGAAGTCCGGGCTCGCGGTGCACGGCCGTACCGGCCTGCCCTGCCCGGTCTGCGGCGACGTCGTACGCGAGGTGTCCTTCGCGGAGAAGTCGCTGCAGTATTGCGCGACCTGCCAGACCGGCGGCAAGCCCCTCGCCGACCGCCGCCTGTCCCGCCTCATCAAGTGACCGAACTCTGTCTGGATTTGGGACACTTCCGTGCTGAGGGGTGCCCATAGTTCGGCATTGTCACTATCTTCCGTGGTCGGTTGTCCTATCCAAAGGAGCCCCATGCGCGCCGTACGCCTCGTGCTCGTCGCCTCTGTCGCCCTCGTCGCCACGCTCGGCGTCGCGGCGCCCGCGCAGGCCGACCCGCTGGAGTGCGACCTCCGGAACCCGGTCGTCTGCTACGTCGAGTGCATGGCCGCCAAGAACGTCGGTGACATCAAGCGCGGCGACCTGGACTGCCCGGTCCAGTAGAGCAGGCAGATGGAAGGCGCATGAGGTCATGTACGACGAGGTGCCGAGCGTGACCGTGTCGGAGGTGACCGACGACGCGTGCTTCCTGGACGTGCGGGAGGACGACGAGTGGGCGGCCGGGCACATCCCCGGCGCGATCCACCTGCCGATGCACCAGCTGCTCGACCGGCTGCATGACGTGCCGTCCGACCAGCACGTCATCGCGGTCTGCCGGGTCGGCGCCCGCTCCGCGCAGGTGACTGCGTACCTCGGCCAGCAGCGGATCTCGATCAAGAACCTGA
Source organism: uncultured Actinomycetota bacterium (assembly GCA_963765815.1). Taxonomy (GTDB): domain Bacteria; phylum Actinomycetota; class Actinomycetes; order BP-191; family BP-191; genus DATLNF01. Next base: position 86,724 of record CAVXXT010000008.1, read on the forward strand.
CCGGCGGCATGCATGCCTGGGCGGCGGCCGGCCGGCCGATGGTCAGCGAGACTGGCGCTGCGCCCCAGGTGATCTGAGCCGAGTCCGTCTCGTCCGATCTCCCCGGGGGCAGGACTGGTGGCTCGCGCGTCGAACCGTGAGCGGATGCGCCTGCCTCGCTCCGCCATGGCTCTCCTGCTCGCCGCCACCGCCGCCGTGGTGCCCTTCGCCGGGGCGGGTGCAGCGCCGTCGAGCCTCGGCGCTCCGGCTCCCGCGGGCACTCTGCGCGCGGGCGTCGGCGTCGGCGACATCACGCCGCCGGTCGGCACGCCGCAGTTCGCCTACACGGCGCGCGAGGCGGCGTTCGGCGGCGTCGAGCCGTTCGCGTCGCAGGAGGACTTCGACACCAACCTCTACGCCAAGACCTTCGTCAAGACGGTCGGCGTGCACACCCGCGTCCGCAGCCGCGCGCTGGTGTTGGAGTCCGGCGGCCGCAAGGTGGCCATGGTCGCTCTCGACCTCGGCGGCTTCCCCTACGACCTGCACCAGGAGGTCGTGAAGCGCATCGCCGCGACCGGCATCACGCGTGACCGGCTGCTGATGAGCGCCACGCACTCGCACGGGTCGGTCGGCCCGATCTGGCCGCCGACCTCTCCCGGGTACGCCGTCCTGGGTGGCGACGCCTTCGACCCGCGGGTCTACGAGATCGTCGCGAGCGGCATCACCGCGTCGATCCTGAAGGCCGACGCCAATCTCTCCGCCGCGCGAGCCGCGACCGGCAGCGTCGACGTCTACGACGCGACCAACAACCGCAACAAGTACCCGTTCTCCTTGAACGACGGCATCGGCGCGGCCAAGGCCGAGTCGCGCCTGCTCAACCTCTCGCCGACGGTCACCGTGCTGCGCGTCGACACCGCGGCCGGCAAGCCGCTCGGCGTGTGGAGCAACTTCGCGATCCACGGCACGTCGTTCGGCGACGGGATGCTGCACTTCACCGGCGACAACATGGCCGTCTCCGAGCGGGTGGTCGAGGCCGGCATCCGGTCCCGCGCCGGCGCCCTGCTCTCCGCCGACGACGTGCTGGTCAACGCCCAGTCCAACGGGCCGGAGGGTGACATCTCCCCCCGCGGCGACTCCGCCCGCTCCGGCGAGGTGCCCGGTGCGGTGCCCACCGGGGCCGGCGAGGCGATCGACTACAACAGCGGCTCCTACAGCGGTGCCGAGATCGCCGGCCGCCGCGTCGGCCGCGCGATCCTCGACGCGTGGAGCGCCGCTGGCGCCGACCTGCAAAGCCAGGTCGCGGTCGACTCGCGCTTCACCCAGCTCGCGCTCGCCGACCCGGCCTTCACGCCGGAGCCGGTCGGGCCGGACCCGGTGCTCGGGTGCGGCGGCATCGTCTGCGAGGACGGGCAGAGCCTCAAGGACGCCGGCTTCGACGAGGCCGACAGCATCCCCGGCCAGGGCGCGAAGATCCCGCTCGCCCGCGGCCCGCTCAGCCCGGTCTTCGCGCCGATGCAGGTGCTGCGGGTCGGTGACCTCGTCGTCGCGACCGCGCCGTTCGAGGTGACGCACTGGATGGGCAAGCGCATCACCGACGCCGTGGCGGCGACGGTTGCCGGCACGCTGCCGAGCGATCACGTGGTGCTCGCCGGGCTGGCCAACGGCTACCTCTCCTACACCTCCACCCCGGAGGAGTTCGAGGCGTACTTCTACGAGGGCTCGTTCACCCTCTGGGGCCGCCAGCAGGGTCCGCTGCTCCAGCGCAGCCTGGTCGGCCTCGCGTCGGCGCTCGCGTCCGGCGCCCCGGTGACCGCCATGCCCGAGCCGCCGTCGACCGCGTTCAGCACGCCCAACACGCCGCCGATCGCCCCGGAGGGCGGCACCATCGGCGCGGTCGTCACCCAGCCCGCGGCGACGGCCCGGTTCGGCCAGGCGACGCTCACCTGGGTCGGCGGTGACCCGGCTGCCGACGACCCGCACGTCGTCGTCGAGCGGCAGTCCGGCGCCGGCTGGGTCACCGAGACGACCGACGACTCCTACGAGGACGAGGTCACCCACAACAAGGTGGCCGAGGACGACACCAACCTATGGACCGAGACCTGGGAGCCGTCGGTCAGCACTCCGACCGGCACCTACCGGATGCGGGTCAGTGGGGCGAGCGGCACCGGCGAGTACGCCGTGACCAGCGCGCTCTTCTCCGTGCTCCCCGCTGCGGCCCCATCGCCGGCCGCCGTCCGGCTGGCCGGAGGCACCGCCCGGGTCAAGGCGCTCTACCCGGCCCCCGCGAGCGAGACGCTGCGGGCGCGGCCACGGCTCGCCACCGGCGGCGGCCTGACCTTCCTCGTCAACGAGGGCGGGGTCGAGCGCGAGGTCGAGGGGACCTTCGAGCCGGCGACGTACGACTACGTCGCGACCGGGATCGCCGACGGCGCCACCGTCACGGTCGTGCCCGGCAGCGTCGGCGACGCGTACGGCAACGGCCGCACCTTCGCCGCCGAGCCGGTCGTCCCGGACACCCGGTTCCCGGTCGTCGTGGGCATCGCCGCGATGTCGCTGCTCGCCGCCGCGTTCGTGCTCCGCCGCCGCACCCCCTGATCTCGCGGTTTCCGCTTACGGCTGGCGCCGTACGCTCGACGCATGAGCGAGTTCGTCGATGAGGACCTGGCCGGCTCCCGCTTCGAGCGGGTCGAGTTGCGCGGTGCGACGTTCCGCGAGGTAGACCTGACGGGCGCCCGCTTCTACAACGTCTACCTCCCCGGCGCGCTCCTTCGTGGCGTCTGGCTCGAGAACGTGGACATCAACGGCGTGATCAGCAACGTCAGGATCAACGGAGTCGACGTCGGCCCCCTCATCGAGGCCGAGCTGAACCAGCGCTACCCGGACCGGGAGCAGATGCGGCCGGACGACGCGGATGGCTTCCGTGCCGCGTACGCCATCCTCGAGCGGCTGTGGGCGCAGACCGTCGATCGCGCCCGGGGACTCCCCGAGGAGCTGCTGCACGAGCGGGTCGACGGGGAGTGGTCGTTCATCGAGACGCTGCGCCATCTCGTCATGGCGACCGACGCTTGGGTGTTGCGGGCAGTGCTCGGGGAGTCGGCGCCCTACCACCCGCTCGGCCTCCCGCACGACGAGATGCCGGCCGACATCCCGAACGTCCCGCGCGACCTCACCGTCCGGCCGTCACTGGAGGAGATCCTGGTGCCGCGTGCCGAGCGGATGGCGAAGGTGCGCCAGGTGCTCGCCGACCTCACCGACGAGCGACTCGCCGACATGACCGAACCGGTGCTTGAGCCCGGCTACCCGGAGTCGGAGAGCTTCGCCGTCCGCCGCTGCCTTCAGGCGATCCTCAACGAGGAGTGGGAGCATCGCCTGTTCGCCGAGCGCGACCTCGACGCGCTGGCGTCGAGGCGGGCGCTGGCTCCGTGAGCTACTAGCGAGCGGCGAGCGTGAAGGGTGCTCCGCCGCCGCACCCGCTGATCGAACGGAGCACACCAAGATCCTGGCGCCCGGGCGGCGGTGAGACGTGCAGCGGACGCCAGGATCTTGGTCGGTGAGGCGCGCGGACCAGTTCCTCGGGGCCAGGGCGGCCCGGCCCGGGCGTAGGCTGGGGGCATCGCGGGAGCTCGACGCAATCGGGCTGAGAGGGCTGCAGCTCGGCAGCCGACCGCCGAACCTGCCGGGTAATGCCGGCCAAGGGAGAGCCACCATGGCGACGTCGAAGACCTACCTGCCCGGATCGCGCTCCGACCTGCGGGTGCCGATGCGCGAGGTGCACCTCACCACCGGCGACAGCGTCGTCCTCTACGACACGTCCGGTCCTTATACCGACGGTGCGCAGACGACCGACGTACGACGTGGTCTGCCGCGCCTGCGCGAGCCGTGGATCGCCGAGCGCGGTGACGTCACGGCGTACGACGGCCGCGACGTGCATCCCGCCGACGACGGTCACCACCCGCTCGACGGGCGCAACCTCGACGAGGTGTTCGCCGGCGACGGCCGCCGCCCGCTCAAGGCGAGCGACCCGGCGACGCCGGTCACGCAGATGGCCTACGCGCGCCGCGGCGTCATCACCCCGGAGATGGAGTTCGTCGCGATCCGCGAGGGGTGCGACCCGGCGTTCGTCCGCGACGAGATCGCCCGCGGCCGCGCCATCCTGCCCAACAACGTCAACCACCCGGAGAGCGAGCCGATGGTCATCGGCCGCGGCTTCCTGGTGAAGATCAACGCCAACATCGGCAACAGCGCCGTCGCGTCGTCCATCGAGGACGAGGTCGACAAGATGGTCTGGTCGATCCGCTGGGGCGCCGACACGGTCATGGACCTCTCGACCGGCCGCAACATCCACACCACGCGCGAGTGGGTCATCCGCAACTCGCCGGTGCCGGTCGGCACGGTGCCGATCTACCAGGCGCTGGAGAAGGTCGGCGGCAAGGCCGAGGCGCTCACCTGGGAGGTCTACCGCGACACCCTCGTCGAGCAGTGCGAGCAGGGCGTCGACTACTTCACCGTGCACGCTGGCGTGCTGCTGCGCTACGTGCCGATGACCGCCAAGCGCAAGACCGGAATCGTCTCCCGCGGCGGCTCGATCATGGCGGCGTGGTGCCTCGCGCACCACGAGGAGAACTTCCTCTACACGCACTTCGAGGAGATCTGCGAGCTGCTCAAGCAGTACGACGTCGCGTTCTCCCTCGGTGATGGTCTGCGTCCTGGCTCGATCGCCGACGCCAACGACGAGGCGCAGCTGGCCGAGCTCGCGACGCTCGGCGAGCTGACCGAGATCGCCTGGCGGCACGACGTGCAGGTCATGGTCGAGGGCCCGGGCCACGTGCCGATGAACAAGATCAAGGAGAACATGGATCTCCAGCTGGAGATCTGCCACGAGGCGCCGTTCTACACACTCGGGCCGCTCACCACCGACATCGCGCCGGCGTACGACCACATCACCTCCGCGATCGGCGCGGCGATGATCGGGTGGTACGGCACGGCGATGCTCTGCTACGTCACGCCCAAGGAGCACCTCGGCCTGCCGGACCGCGACGACGTGAAGCAGGGCGTCATCGCCTACAAGATCGCCGCCCATGCCGCCGACCTGGCGAAGGGACACCCGGGGGCGCAGGCGTGGGACGACGCACTCTCCGACGCGCGGTTCGACTTCCGCTGGCAGGACCAGTTCGACCTGTCTCTCGACCCGGAGACCGCGCGCAGCTATCACGACGAGACGCTGCCGGCCGAGCCGGCCAAGACGGCGCACTTCTGCTCGATGTGCGGCCCGCACTTCTGCTCGATGAAGATCTCGCAGGACGTGCGCGCCTACGCCGCCGAGCACGGCGTCGACGACGACTCGGCGCTCGAGCTCGGCATGAAGGAGAAGTCCGCGGAGTTCTCCGCCGCGGGTGGCGCGGTCTACCTGCCCGTCGTCGACTAGTGGTGTCGGGCGACACTGTGCCGACGGACCCAGAGCTGCTCGAGGCGATCGAGCGGTTCTACGACGCCGTGCCCCGGCAGCTGGCGCGCGCCGAGCAGCTGGGTCCGCTCGTCGTGTTCAGCCCCGGCGACGCGTCGTCGTGGCCCTACTACGTGCGTCCCGCACTCGGCGCGGGTGACATCAGCGCGGCCGACGTCGAGAGAGCGCGGGCGCGTCGTCGCGAGCTCGGCGTCGCCGAGTCGTTCGAGTGGGTGCACGAGACGACGCCGACGCTGCGCGACGCCGCGACATCCGCCGGGCTGACGGTGCACGAGCACCCGCTGATGGTGTTGCGCGACCTGGGCGCGACCCCCGCGCCACCGCCGGGCATTCGCGTCGCGACGCTCGCCAGCGACGACCCGGACCTCGCCCGCGCCACCGCGGTGGCCCACGTCGGCTTCGGCCACGCCGGCACCGCGGTCGGTGCTGCCGGTCCCACCGAGCGCGACCTGGTCGCCGCGCCGCTCGACGTCACCCCCAACCGCACCGCGCTGGCCCATGGCTGGCTGACCACCGCCGCGGCGTACGACGACGAGGGCCCGCTCTCGGTCGGCAGCGCGCAGAGCGCGCTCGGCGTGACGGAGATCGTCGGGGTCGCCACGCTGCCGTCGGCACGGCGACGCGGGCTGGCCGCGCTGGTCACCGCGGCTCTGGTCGACGCGAGCCGGGCGAGCGGCTCGACGACGGTGTTCCTCTCGGCCGACGACGAGGACGTGGCACGGGTCTACGGCCGCCTGGGCTTCGAGCGCGTGGCGACGGCGTGCATCGCCGAGCCGCCCGAGTAGGCGAACCTCGCCGGGCTCAGCGGGCTCCTTCCATCGATCACCCTCCGAAGGAGCCGCCCGTGCGCCGTACCCGACCACTCCTGTCGCTCGCCGTCCTCGGCCTGCTATGGGGCGTCGCTCCGGGGGCGGTCGCCGCCGCGCCGGCCGGCGTCGTCCAGCCCGGCAGCAAGGTGGAGATCACCGATGTCGCGACGTGCACGGCGGGCTTCGTCTTCGACGGCGTCGGACGTCTCGCGGGGCGCAGGTACGTCGCGCTCGCCGCGCACTGCGTCGAGGGCAAGCTGGGCGCGGTCGTCACCGACGCCGCGGGAGCGCGCTTCGGCGTGGTCGCGTTCTCGATGTGGCCGTACGAAGGGTTCGCCGACGACTTCGCGTTCGTGCTGGTCGACCGGGCGGCGTACCCGCGAGTCAGCCCCGCGATGGCCGGCCATCCCGACCTGCCGACCGGCGCGGTCGCCCCCTCGGACACGTCGATCGGCGACCGGCTGCAGCTGTCCGGCTGGGGCATGGCGACCGAGCAGACCGCGACGACGCGCGAGCAGCGCGTCACGGTCCTCAAGGACCACACCGACGCGATGTGGTCGGCGTGGGGAGTGGTGAGCCCCGGTGACTCGGGCGGTCCGGTCGCGCACCTGCCGAGCGGCGGCGCCCTGGGATCGGTCAGCAACCTCTGCGCGCCGCTGCCGGTCAACACCAGCGAGGGATTCGAGCAGGTCGCCGGCTGCCTCGGCTACGGCCCGTCGGTGACGGCGATGATCACGCGCGCTGCCGCGCGCGGCTTCACGGTGCGGATCCGTTCGGCGGCGCAGGGGCCGGCGCGCTAGCGGGGACTGACCACGCCCGCGCGTGCCTCGTACCCAGCCACGTCGACGGCGCGGGGTCCGGCCTGGCGCTTCATCAGGATGCCGAGCCACTTCTTGCCGAACGACTCGGCGACCATGGTGCCGCTCACGGCCTCCCAGTCCTCCCGGCCGAGCTCCAAGAGGGCAGCGGCGTCACCGGCTTCGACCTCGACCCACTGGTACTCCCACATGGCTGCCCTCTTCATCTGATGAGAGACGAACGATGAACCCACAAGTGCAGTGCCCGGAAGTGCCTGCGCCGCAATCAGTCCGAAAGGATGGTTTCCCCTAGCCGGAGGACCGGCGACAAAGCGGTCGAAACCGGACGGGGCATCAGGCGAGCGGTCGCTCGGCCCAGACCTCGTCCGGAGCGAGTCCGGCCGCGTGGAGGTCGTCGTGGACTCCCGCGACGGCGGTGTGCGCGTCCACGGACACGGTGACGAAGCGCGCCACGACGAGCCACGTGCCGTCGTCCTCGCGGCGCTCGACCGTGACGGTGTCGTGCGGCTCGGCGGCTGACGACAGCCGCGCGACGACCTGCTCGACGGCGTCCGACTCGGTGTCGGCGGTCTCCCGGAATCGGGCGAGGATCGGGTACGTCGGCAGCGCTACGTCGAGTGCGAGGTCGTCGTCGGCATCGAGATCTGGGTCGAGGGCGGTGTCATCGCCGGTCGTCGTCATGCGGGCGTCGTACCCACGCCGGACTCCGGTCACCCCGGATCGACGACGCGGATCCACACGTCGCGGAACGGCACGCGCCGCAGGACGTCGAGCCGGGGGTCGGGCACGTCGAGCAGTCGTGGCGTGCGCAGGGCGGCCAGCGGTGCGAGCCGCACATCCCCGAGCACGGTGTCCACGCAGCCGCGGTCACCGCCGGCGACGACGGCGTCGAGTCCGCGCGCGTGGGGCAGCAGGACTGTCGCTGCGACGTCGGCGGCCGCGGCGAGCGCCGCGCTGGACTGGTTGTCGCGTCGTCGCGCGAACCGCTGCTGTGACCAGCCGCCGGCAGCCGAGCGTCCGTGCACCTGCCGCGACCCCACCTTCGAGACCTCGAGCCGGTCGCCGGCGAAGACGCCGACCGCGTAGCCGCCGAGCCGCACGAGAAGAACGCCGACACGACGCTCCCGCAGCGCGTGCTCGACCACGTCGCCGTCGAGCGGCGGGAACGGCACCTCGACCTCGCAGATCGCCCCGTCCGCGGCGGTGCGCCGGACGACGAGCGGCCCGGCCTCCTCGACCACGGCGCCGTGCCGCTCCTCGAAGCCGGCGAGCCAGCGCTCGAGCCGAGCCGGCGGCACCGTCACCCAGCGCCCGCCTCCGGCGGCCGGCTTGGCCACGCCGGTCAGCCGCGCTCGTCGTCGACGACCAGCGGCATGGCCTCGAGGTCGAGCAGCAGCTGCTTGGCCGGCAGCCCGCCGGCGTAGCCGCCGAGCCCGCCGCCGGAGCGCAGGACGCGATGGCAGGGGACGACGACGCACAGCGGGTTGCCGCCGAGCGCGTTGCCGGTCGCGCGGCTCGCCTTCGGGTTCCCCGCCGCCGCGGCCACGTCGGCGTACGTCGAGGTGCGACCGAACGGGATGCCGGCGGTGTGGGTGAGCACCCGGCGCGCGAACGGCCCCGTCACCAGCCGCCAGTCCAGCGGGATCTCGAAGTCGTGCCGGCTGCCCGCGAAGTACTCGTCGAGCTCGCGGCGCGCGCGGTCGAGCCGCCGGGGCAGCTCCATCACGCGCGGTGACACGCGGCGGCTCAGCTCCTCCGCCGCGACGTCCGCCGCGTCGAACGACACCCGGACGACGCCGACGTCGGTCGCCGCGACGACGAGGCGGCCGAAGGGCGCGTCGACGACGGCGTACGCGACGTCGATCAGGTCCGCGGCGTCCGCGGCATCGACGAGCTGCTGCGACAGCGCGGTCGGCACCGACTCGGTCGTCGCCGCATCGGCCAGGCCGAGGTCGTCGGCGTCGTCGGTCACGGTGCTTGCGTGGTGAGACATGTCGACCTCAGCTTCGTGAGCGCTTCGTGGACGTTGCGTCGGGCGGCCGCGGGCGTCGTGCCCATGGCGGTCGCGATGTCGGCGTAGGCGAGGTCGCCGACGAACCGGTGAGCGAGGGCGGTGCGCTGCTTCGGCGGCAGCGCGCGCACCTGCGCCCAGAGTCCGTCGTCGTGCACCGGTGTCGACCTCCCGGCCGTGTCGGGCAGCGTGTCGGTCGGGGCGGGTCGTCGTGCACGGGACCGGTGCTCGTCGGTGGCCTTGCTCGCCGCGATGGTGAGCACCCATGACCGCAGGTTCGACGTGTCGCGCAACGTCGGGTAGGTCCGCAGCGCGGCGAGCCAGGTCTCCTGGAAGACGTCGTCGGCGTCGGCCCGGCCGACCAGGCTGACGACGAAGCGCCACACCCGGTCGCGGTGCTCGTCGTAGAGAGCCTGGAACGGCGGCAGGGTCACACCGGTAGAACGGGCCACCCCCACATTCTGTGAGGTCCTAGTCTTCGCGGCGTGACCAGAGCAGAGCGGTTCCTCACGTACGGCGTCGCGGGGTGGGTGTTCGAGGTGCTGTTCACCGGCGCCAAGGGTCCTGTCCGGGACAAGAACTGGCGGCTGGAGAGCCACACCTACCTGTGGATGCTGCCGGTCTACGGCAGCGCCGCCGCGCTGTTCGAGCCGTCGCACGACCGGCTGCGCGACAAGCCGTGGTGGCTGCGCGGATCGGCGTACGCCGCGGGCATCTACGGCGTCGAGGCGGCGAGCGGCGCGGCGATCAAGCGGCTGACCGGCGAGGTGCCCTGGGACTACGCCCGTCCCCGTCGCGGCGACGTGGTGCCGATGCACTGGAAGGGGCTGGTGCGCCCGGCGTACGCGCCGGTGTGGTTCGTGGTCGGTCTCGGCATGGAGCGGCTGCACGACCGCCTGGTCAGTCGCTGAATCCGCTCGCGCCGCCGCGGCCGGCACCGGGAGACTGACCCGATGGACGTGGGGCTGGCCTGGCGCGGGGCGGTATTCGGCGTGGCGATCGCCGCGCCGGTCGGTCCGATCGCAGTTCTGCTCATCCGCCGAACGCTCACCCGCGGCCGCGCCGTCGGCTTCGCCAGCGGACTCGGCGCGGCGACCGCCGACCTGACCTACGGGCTGCTCGTCGCGCTCGGCCTCACCGCGGTCACCGAGCGGCTGATGTCCGCCGAGCGGGGCCTGCAGGCCGTCGGCGGGATCGTGCTCCTCGCGCTCGGCATAAGGACGCTTCGCGCGGCGCCCGCGGCCGTCGACGCCGCCGACACCTCGCGCCGCAGCCTCGCTGCGGCCTACGCGTCGACGTACGCACTGACGCTCACCAACCCCGCGACGATCGTGCTCTTCCTGGCCGTGTTCGCCAGCGTCGGCGTGGTGACGACGGCCGGCTCCGGTGGGGACGCGCTCACGATCGCGGCCGGCGTCGCGCTGGGCTCCGCGGCCTGGCAGCTCTCGCTCTGCGCGGCGGTGTCGCTGCTGCGCGGCCGGCTGACCGACGCGCGGATGCGCTGGGTCAACGTCGCCTCCGGCCTCGTCATCGCCGGCTTCGGCGCCGCGGCGCTCGCGTCCGCCGCGGCCTGACCGGTCAGCCGGCCGGTAGGGCGAGCAGCCGCGCGGCGTTGTCGTGGCAGACGGCGCGCAGCCAGTCCTCGCCGAGGTCGAGCCGCTCGAGCGCGCGCAGCTGCTCGACGTACGGGTAGGGGATGTTGGGGAAGTCGCTGCCGAAGACGACCTTCTCGCGCAGGTCGGCGAGGCGCGGCAGCAGGTCCTTCGGGTACGGCGCGAACCGCTCGGTGAACTCCGTGAACGCCATCGTCGTGTCCAGGTGCACATGCCGGTACGACTCGGCCATCGCGACGAAGTCGGCGTACTCCGGAGTGCCCATGTGCGCGATCAGCGCGACCAGGTCCGGGTGGCGACGGAGCACCTCGCCGATCGGACCGGGTCCGGTGTGACCTCCCGGCAGCGGGCCGCTGCCGGTGTGCAGCACGATCGGCACGCCGGCGTCGGCGAGGGTGCCCCACACCTGGTCGAGCAGCGGGTCACGCGGGTCGTAGCCGCCGACCTGCACGTGGGCCTTGAACAGCCGCGCACCCGACGCGAGTGCGTGGTCGACGTACGCCGCCGCGTCGGGCTCGGGGAAGAACGTCGCCGTGTGCACGCAGTCGGGGGTGCTCGCGGCGAACTCCGCCGCCCAGCCGTTGAGCCACGCGGCCATCCCGGGCTTGTGCGGGTAGACCAGGCTCGGGAAGGCGCGGACGCCGAAGCCGCGCAGCATCGCGAGCCTGGTCTCCGCGTCGACCCGGTAGCGGATCGGCCAGCCGGCCAGGTCGCCCTCGCGCACGGCGTCGAAGTAGGCCCAGACCTTGGCCATGACGTTGTCGGGCATGAAGTGCACGTGGATGTCGATCAGCCCAGGCAGCCCGAGCGCGGTCCAGAAGGCGCGCACGTCGGCCGTCTCCGCCGCGGCGGTCGCAGGGTCGGGGAGTCGCTGCACGCGGGGATTGTGCCGTACAGTCACCGAACCGCATTCGGTTTGACTGCGTCCCACGAGCAGGGAGTCCGGCGTGTCCGTGATCAGCATCCCCGAGGAGTTCACGGCGCTCACCGCGTCGATCCGCGACTTCATCGCCCGCGAGGTGATGCCGCTCGAGGACACCTACGCGCAGGAGCTGCAGAACACCGGGCACATCGCCGACGAGGTCGAGCTGCGGCGGCAGCTGCGCAAGAAGTCCGTCGCCAACGGCTTCTACACGCTGTTCATGCCGGAAGAGGTCGGCGGCGGCGGCGTGGGCTACCTCGGCATGGCGCTCGCCTACGAGGCCGTGGCGCAGAGCGGGTCCTACCTCGCGAGCGGCGGCGGCGTGCTGCCCAACGTCGAGGGCCCGACACCGGTGCTCCTCGACTGCAACGACGAGCAGCGCGAGCGCTACCTGCTGCCGACGATGCGGGCCGAGCGCGAGACCGCGTTCGCGCTGACCGAGCCGGAGGCCGGGTCGGACGCGACGAAGATCCGCACCCGCGCCGAGCGCAAGGGCGACCGCTTCATCATCAACGGGCGCAAGCACTTCATCACCCACGGCGCCTACGCCGACTACGTCCTGCTCTTCGCGGTCACCGACGCCGAGAAGGGCGCGCAGGGCGGCATCACCTGCTTCCTCGTCGACACCGACACCCCCGGCTTCGCCGTGAGCCGCAAGCAGCTGACGATGTACGACGACCACCAGGCCGAGCTGGTCTTCGACAACCTGGAGGTCGGCGAGGAGCAGATCCTCGGTCGCGAGGGCTACGGCTTCTACTCGGCGATGCGCTGGATCAACGGCGGCCGCATCCAGATCGCGGCCAACGGCGTCGGCATCGCCCAGCACCTCCTCGACAAGATGCTCGACTACGCCAAGACGCGCGAGGCGTTCGGCAAGCCGATCGGCAAGAACCAGTACGTCCAGGGACACATCGTCGACTCGCTCTGCGAGCTCGAGGGTGCGCGCTACATCGCCTATGCCGCAGCCGATGCCATCGACAACGGAGCCGACGGCCGGCTCGAGGCGGCGAAGGCGAAGTACGTGTCGAGCGAGATGGTCGGCCGGGTCGCCGATCGGGCGATCCAGGTCTACGGCGGCAACGGCTACATGACCGAGATGGGGATCGAGCGCTACGCCCGCGCCGTCCGCGCGATGCGCCTCTACGAGGGCACCAGCGAGATCCTCAAGACCAACATCGCCAAGGGCCTGGGGCTCTAGCGTCAGGCCGGGGCGCCGCGCTGCTGCGGGACGCCGGCCACGACGAGGGTCACCGGGCGTGCGCAGGTGAGGGTCGCGCGCCGGGCGGTCCGGCGCACCTCGACCGTGCGGCACAGCGTGCGGGCCAGCGCGATCTCGGCGGGGTGGACGTCGGAGTGCTGCTCAGAGCCGCGGACCTCGAGGCGCACCTCGCCGTCCCGCAGGTTGGCGTGCACGTCGATCTCCTCGCCGCGGCCGTGCACGACGACCGACGAGCAGAGCTCGTTGACGACGACCACCAGGTCGTCGATGTCGTCGGCGGAGACGCGCTGCTCGGTGAGCCACTGCTCGAACAGCCGGCGGAGCAGCCAGAGCGCGTCGGGCGTGATCGCGCAGCGGTAGGACAGCAGGGTCTCGTCGCGGAGGTCGGGTTCGGACATGCCTCTGTGTACTCCCCGTCACGGGGTCGGCCGATCGGCTCCGTGATGATTCATCCCACCGGCGGACGACGAACCCGGACAAGCCTGGCGGACTGCGCTCGCTAGGCTTCCCCGGCGTACCCCGCCCGTCACTCCCTGCAGCCGAGGAGCCCGTCATCGACGTCCCCGTCGTCGCCCCGCGCCAGCCCTGCCCGTGCGGCTCGGGCCGTCGCTACAAGGCGTGTCACGGCTCGAGCCGCGCCGACCGGATGATCGCGGTCCGGCCGTTCGAGGGCCGGGTGGACGAGACCGAGTGGGTCGCGCTGCGCGAGGTCGTCCCGGCGGCCACCGCGCCGCTCGCGCTCCGCGACCCGGCTTACGCCGGCCGCAGCGTGACGCTCTCCACGGTGCTGCCGATGGCGTGGCCGGCGATGGTCCGCGGCGACGGCTCGGCGTACGTCGGCCTGCAGACGCCCGGCCGCTCTGGCGACGTGTCGCGCGACATCGGCCAGGCGATCGTCGCGGCGCTCGCCGCCGAGCCCGGCGCGGCGATCCCGCAGCTGCCGCGCGCCGACGACGCGCCGCGGGTGCAGGACCTGCTCACCGACGCGCCGCTCGACGTCACCGTGCACGACGGGTTCGACTACTGGGTCGAGGGTGTGCCTGACCCTGACGGCGAGGTCGCGGCGTCGATGGAGCGAGCCAACTCCGCGGTCGTGCCGACCGAGCGGCTGTCGTCGGTCTCCTCGGCGTACTGGTGCCGCATGCGCGAGCGGAGCCACCTCCGCTGGGCGCTGCCCGACGACGAGGACCCGCTGCTCGACGCGATGGCTCGACTGGCCGGCGCCAAGGCGCTCGGCCTGGGGGAGGGCACGAAGTACGTCGGCTCGTTCCGCGCGCACGGGCTGCTGGTGCCGGTGTGGGACCTGCCCGTCGACGCCCCGGCGACGGACTGGGAGCAGCCGGCCGCCGCGCTGCGCACCCGGCTCGACGAGGCGCTCGCCGAGCCGCGGGCGCTCACCGACGAGGAGCGACGGGCGCGGTCCGGGCTGCTCAGCCGCCAGCTCACCCTCCGCTGAACGCGGCGAGTGTGAAGGGGTGAGGCATTTGTCCCCCACCAGCCACTTGCGGTGTCCGAATCGTCCGTGTTGCTTGCCCACGCAAGCGCAGATAGCGTCGACGCTGCTCGGGCGTCATCGCATCCCCCGTCGGTGACGCCCGAGCTTCCAGCATGGGACGTCGTGGTCGTCGGCGCGGGACCGGCCGGCGCCGCCGCCGCCCGTGAGGCCGCCACCTTCGGCGCCCGGGTGCTCCTCCTCGACCGAGCCGCACCGCCCCGCTACAAGTGCTGCGGCGGAGGGCTGATCGGCCTCTCCCGCGCCCACGTCGGCATCGACGTCGAGCCGCTCGTCCGCGACTCGGCGTACCGGATGACCTTCACGAAGGACGGCCGCCAGCGCTACACCCGGCGCGCGCCGCGCGGCCGCGCGGTCTTCTCGATGGTCATGCGCGCCGACCTCGACAGCGCACTCGTCGACGCGGCGGTCGCGGCCGGCGCGCAGCTGCGCACCGGCGCCACGGTGACCGGGCTCCGGGAGACGGCTGACGCCGTCGTGCTGTCGTTCGCCGGCGGCGAGCCGGACGTCGTCGCGGGCGTCGTGATCGGTGCCGACGGCACCGGCGGGCGGACCGGCGGGTACGTCGGCGTCGACCTCGAGCAGGTCGACGTCGGGCTGGAAGGCGAGTTCCCGACGCCGCGCGACCTGGCGGCGTACTGGTCCGGTCGGGTGCTCATCGACTGGGGGCCGGTGCCGGGGTCGTACGGCTGGGTGTTCCCGAAGGGTGACCTGCTCACCGTCGGCGTCATCGGCGCGCGCGACGACGGCGCGCGGATGCGCGACTACTACCGTGACTTCGTCGCGCGCCTCGGGCTCGGCGACGTGCCGGCGTCGACGTTCAGCGGTCACCTCACCCGGGTGCGCCGGCCGGACTCGCCGCTGCGTCGCGGGCCGCGTCCTCGTCGCCGGCGACGCGGCCGGGCTGCTCGAGCCGTGGACGCGCGAAGGCATCTCGTTCGCGCTGCGGTCCGGCCGCCTCGCCGGGCGGGCGGCGGCGGCGGCGAGGACCGGCGGTGTGGCCGCGCTGGCGGCGTACGAGGAGGCGGTGGAGCGCGAGCTCACTCCGGAGATGGCTGCTGGCCGCGTCTTCCTGCGCGCGTTCGGCCGCACCCGGCAGGTGTTCCACGGCTTCCTCGCGGTGGTGCCCGGCGGCTGGCGGCTCTTCGCGCGACTGGTCGCCGGCGAGACGACGCTGGCCCGCCAGCTGCAGAAGCGCCCCGTCCGCCTCGCCCTGCGCATCCTCGCCGGGACGAAGGTCTAAGCGGGGTCGCGGAGGACGGGGCAGCTCATGCAGCGCGGGCCACCGCGGCCGCTGCCGAGCTCACTGCCCGCGATGCGCACGACCTCGATGCCCGACTCCTCGAGCCGCGCGTTGGTCTCGGTGTTGCGCTCGTAGGCGACGCAGAGCCGAGGCGCGATCGCGAGGGTGTTGTTGCCGTCGTCCCACTGCTCGCGCTCCGCGGTGACCGGGTCGAGTCCGGTGTCGATGACGCGCAGCGTGTCGATGCGCATCGCCTTCGCCGCCGCGACGAGGAACGGCTCGCGCGGTCCGACGACGAGACCGCCGTCGCCGTCGCTGGTGACCGGTACGGCGACGAGGGAGTCGGCGACCGCGGGGTACATGACGACCGCGTCGACGTCGACCATCGTGCAGACGGTGTCGAGGTGCATGGTGGCCCGCTCCTGCGCGATCGGCACCGCGAGCACGGTGCTCACCGCTCCGCTCGCGAACGCGCGCAGTGCGAGAGCCTCCACGCCGGCCGGCGTGGTGCGCTGGCCGACGCCGACCGCGACGACGCCGGGCGCAAGGGCGAGGACGTCACCGCCCTCGAGCCATGCCTCGTTGCGACTGCCGCCGTACAGCAGGGGCGTGCCCGCGAAGCGCGGGTGGTGCCGGTAGATCGCGCCGGTCAGCGACGTCTCGCGCTGCCGCGCCCGCATCGACGGCCGGGTGACTGCGACCTGCTCGCCGATCCACACCGACGAGTCGCGGGTGAACAGCAGGTTGGGCAGCGGCGGGATGACGAAGTCGTGCCGGCCGAGCAGGCCGAAGACGACTCCCTCACCACGGGGCAGCTCCTCGTGCGCCAGCCCGGAGATCAGCACGTCGGCGAGATCCTCCGACGACAGCCCGAGCAGGTGCTTGGCCAGCTGCGCGGCGAGGGCGGGGCCGATCTCCCAGGGCGGCAGCGCGCCGAGCACGACCTCGTGGCGCGCAGCCGGGTCGTCGAGCGTCTCCACCAGCAGGTCGCGGAGGTAGAGCACCTCGACCCCCCGTGTGCGCAGCGCGTCGGCGAACCCGTCGTGCTCCTCCTGCGCGCGGCCGACCCAGGGGATGCCGTCGAAGAGCAGGTCGGCGTTGTTGCGGGGGGTGAGCCGCTTGAGCTCGTTGCCCGGTCGGTGCAGCAGGACGGTGCGCAGTCGACCGACCTCGGTCGACACCCCCACGGCGCTCATGTCCGCAGGGTATCGGTCAGGCCGCTACGCCTTCCGTGCTCGCGACGAGACCGGCCGTTGCGGCGCGAGTCGCGGTGCCCAGGTCCTCGCCGAGGCGGGCGAAGAACGCCGCGTTGACCCGCGACCGCCACAGCGCACCGCGCAGCACGCGCGACGCCAGCTCCGGCTGCGCCTCGGCGTACGGGACGATCGCGTTGTCCATCCAGTCCTTGCCGTGCCGCGGGTCGACCTCGGCGTGCTCGGCGTAGAACGGGATCGCCGCCAGCGGCGAGTCGGTGCGCTCCAGGCCGGCGAGCACCTTGCGGCAGCGCGGGCCGGCCTGCAGCTCGATCAGGCCCAGCGCGCCGAGCATCTCCGGCTGCAGCCAGTGGTTGGTCGCGAGCAGGCCGCCGAGTGCGGAGCGCTCGAGAGACTCGTCCGGCTGCTCGGCGAGCGGGATGCGCGGCATGCCGACGGCGCGCACCAGGTTGTCGTGCAGTGCGGTGTGCACGGCGTCGAGCGCGCCGTTGCCCATCTCGTCCCAGTAGTTCTGCGCCAGCTCCAGCTTGGGTCGCCCGGACAGCCCGATCTGGCAGGCCGCGACCAGGTCGTCGAAGCCGCCGTCGGGCCCGCCCTCGAGGGCGAGGAAGTGCACCAGCTCGTCGTACGACGCCTCGCGGGCGACCCACTCGTAGACGCCGGGCAGCCGGTCCTTCGCCGCCAGCGCCCGCATCGCGGCGACGACGTCGTCGCCCAGCGCGCTCAGCTCGGTCGCGTCGGCGGCGTACAGCTCCTCGAGCCACTCGCTCTCGAGCCGCCACTTCAGGTCGGCCAGCACCGGGTGCGCCGCGAGCCGCGCCTGGTCCGGCTGGCGGGCGACATCGCCGAGCAGCAGGTCGTAGAGGTGCAGCAGGGTGAGGAACCGGTCACGCCGTCCGGCGGGCGCATCGCCGCGCAACGCGTCGACGTTGCCGGTCTGCAGCGCGAGGCCGAGGCGCTGAGAGAGGAGGTCCATGCTCAACCTGCTTCCCTCAAACTCGCCCGGTCAACCGGCTGACTAGACCCCCCGCGGTGCCCTGCGGGGTCGAGTCAGCCGGTCAAGTAACCTGCCGCCTCATGGGACTCATGGACGGCAAGGTCGCGATCGTCACCGGCGCTGGACGTGGCATCGGCCGCGGCGAGGCGATGCTGCTCGCCGCTGAGGGCGCCAGCGTGGTGGTCAACGAGCTCGATCCTGACGTCGGCCAGTCGGTCGTCGACGAGATCCGCGCGGCCGGCGGCACCGCGGTGCTCGACACCGGCGACTGCTCGGAGATGGCGACGGCCGAGCGGCTGGTGCACCACGCGATCGAGGAGTTCGGCACGCTCGACGCGCTGGTCAACAACGCCGGCATCCTGCGCGACCGCACCGTCGTGAAGATGACGCCGGAGGAGTGGGACGCCGTCATCACGGTGCACCTGCGCGGCCACTACGCGCCGACGCACGTCGCCTGCGCGTGGTGGAAGGAGCAGGGCAAGCCGGGTCGCATCGTCTGCACAGCCAGCACCAGCGGGCTGCTCGGCAACTTCGGCCAGACCAACTACGGCGCGGCGAAGGCGGGCATCGCCGCGTTCTCGACGATCGTCGCGCAGGAGATGGCGCGGTACGGCGTCACCTGCAACGCCATCGCGCCGGCCGCGCGGACCCGGATGACGGAGTCGGCGTACGGCGAGATCCCCGGCGGTGAGTCGACCGGCTTCGACTTCTGGCACCCGGACAACGTCGCGCCGATGGTCGTCTTCCTCTGCTCCGACGCGGCCGCGCACATCAGCGGCAAGGTCTTCGGCGTACAGGGCGACGCGGTCGAGCTCTACCGGCCGTTCACGTCCGTCGCGGTGGTCGACAACGGCGGCGCGACGTGGCAGCCGTCGGTGCTGGCCGGTCGCGTCGACGAGCTGTTCAGCGAGAGCGGCATCGTCCCGGGCGCCGAGAACATGATGGCCAAGCTCCGCTACACCATGACCGAGCGCTCCTAGCCCCCTTCTAACCGATGATCTTGTGCTCGATCCACAGCCCAGCGCCTCAGCAACCTGATGATCTTGTGCTCGATCCACAGATCTGGGTGCCGCAACGGAGTTGATGGCACCCCGCCCGCACGCTGGCTTGATGGATTCTCCCGGGCTCGTCGCGCGTCGCGTGAGGGTTGCTGAACTTTCCCGAGTGATCGACGCCTGCCGTTACGTCGGCAACCCGTGCGCCCTCGCCGGGCTGACACTGGCGGTGCTCCGCGGCTGGGTCGACGCACCGATGCCCGTAGTGCCGCAGTTGGTCGCTCCGACGACGAGGAAGCCCGTCTCGAAGGCGATCGCTGCCGTGCGTCGCATCGAGCACTGGGAGCAGCTGGCCGTCGAGCCCGGAGTCCTCGGCCTGCCGTGTCTCGGCGTACTCGACGGTCTGCTGACTCTTGCGCCGCATTGTGATGACGGGACCATGCACACCTTGATCCAGAGACTCGAATACGGCGGAGGGCTCGACGTCGTCGCCTGGACTCACCGCGCGAGGTCGAGGTGTTCAACGTTCTGCGCTTCCACGGCCTCGCACCAGATCACCTCAATGTCTTCGTCGAGACCCGTGATGGACACAAGGTAGGCCCGTTCGACGGGTACGCCGAGTGCGGCGCGGCCTACGAGGTCGACGGCGTCGAGGTGCACACCGCTCCCGATCAGGTCGAGATCGACATGCGGAAGAACGAGCGGGCAGAGCGGCTCGACCTGCAGCTCGTTCGGTTCATGGGGATGGACATCACGAAACGTCAGCCGATGCTCGAGGCGTGGGCCGTGACGCGCGAGGCCGCGCTCGGAGCTGACCTGCTAGGGCTGGAAGTTGTCCATCAACCCGGCGGAGATGTCCGTGCGGCCACGAGCCGGATGAGCCTGTGGATTGAGCCCAAGATCATCAGGTTAGGGGCGAGCCCGGCTGTGGATTGAGCACAAGATCAACTTGTTCTGTGGTGGTCGTACGCGGTCAGCCGGCGGCGAGGGCGTCGACGGTCGCGACCGGCGCGGTCGTCGGGTCCGTGAGCGCGCTGCCGGCGACGCGCACGCGCAGCGTGTGCCGGCCGGGAGAGGCGTTGCCCTCCCAGAGCACCTGCCGCTGCTGGGTCGTGTCCGACCGCGGCGCGACGACAGCGGTGAGCACGCCGTCCATCCACACCTCGAGCTCGGCGACGTCGGGTCCGGTCGCGCCGATCACGGCGAAGCGCGTCCCGTCGGCGGTGGTCTCGACCGTCGCGCCCGGCCGTCGCGTCGTGTGCACGCTGCCCATCCACGAGCCGGCGACCGACGACGACGCCCAGTTGGCGTCGAACGCGACATCGCTGTTGACGTTGTCTCGCGGTACGACGACCCGCTTGGCCGCCGACCACTCGCCGTAGTTGCCCGCCCGGTCGACGGCGCGCACCCGCAGGTCATGGCCGCCGGCGCCGCGCAGGGCGACCCGCGCCGCGAACGTCGACGGCGCGAGGCGCACCGGCTCGGTCCACGCGCAGCCCTGACACACCGCGCGCGAGGAGATCTCCACCCGGTCTAGTCCCGCGCCGGGCGACGGGTCCGACGCCGCGAGCTGCACCGTCGCGGCCGGCTCGCCGCCGTCCTCGAGCGTGTAGATAGGCGAGGCGGTGATCGCGGCGGTTGGGCGGCCGAGCGGGTGCAGCTGCCAGGTCGAGGTCGCGACCGCGGACGGCAGCGGGCGGCCGCCGACGGCGAGCGTGAACGACTCCTGCACCGACCGGCTCGACGACACCGACGCTGCCTGCACCGGGAAGCTGACCCGCGCGACGCCACCCGAGGGGACGGTCGCGCGCAGCGCGGTGGGCGTCGTCGCGGACGTCCACGTGCCGTCGGCCAGCGCGCTCTCGCGGCCGGCCGGCCAGGTCATGACCGACACCGACGCCGGCGTCCACGCCGACCAGCCGAGATTGCGTACGACGTACGACGTGGTCGCTCGCTGCCCGCCCTCGAGGGTGCGCCCCGCGGTCGTCGCCGCGAACATCGGCAGGAGGTCGGCTCGGGTGACGCGACCGGTCGCACTGCCGATCGTCGAGGACCACCGTCCGTCGAGGTGGGCGACGTACCCGTGGCCTGACGTCGGCCGGTAGCCGCTGATCACGTTCTTCGGGTTGCTCACCGGGATCGGCGGGCTGTACGGCCGGATGCTCTCCGGCGGCGCTGCGATGTAGCGGAAGACCGAGTCGACGTAGCCCTCGGCGCGCGCGCCCGAGCCGTTGTAGCGGTAGGTCCCGCGGTACCAGTTCTCCAGCACGCGCTTGTCGTCGGCGCCGAGCCCGGCGGGGACGTTGGCGCTGGACTGCGACATCTTCGCGGCGAGGGCCTGCGCGCCGGCGTCGATGTTGTAGGCGTAGTCACGGCCGAGCCGCGCGTAGTCCCAGCTGCCGCCGGTGATCTGCATGATGCCGACGCCGCAGTCACCGCTGACCTTCGCCCGGCCGTCCGACCAGAACTGCTGCCAGCCGGACTCCTTCCACGCGATCGCCTTGAGCAGCGAAGGCGGGACCTGGCGGCGCTGGGCGGCGGCGTCGATCGCCGCGCTGACCTGGGCGAAGCTCGGGTTGCGGCCGGTCTGCGCGCGCGCCGTGCTGCAGCCGCTGGCGAGAGCGGGCGAGACGGAGGTGGCGACCAGAGCGAGGGCGAGCGGGACACATGCGACGAGCCGGGGAAGGCGCATGGGTCCCGGTCTTCTGGACGGAAATCGTTCATCCCTCCGAACTACATCTCTGTAATTCGGACTTCCGTTGTCAGCAGACTCAGCGCTGGCCGAACTCGCCCGGCTTGGGCGCCCCGACGCCGTCGGGACGCTCCGGCGTGCGGTTCGGCGGCGGGATCACCGAGATCGGCGTGGCGTCCATCCGCGACCGCTCACCGGTCCACTGCCCGGGTACGGCGGCCGTGCGGTCGGCCAGGGCGTAGGCGATCGACTCGTAGTTGACCCGCCAGCCGCGGAAGTGCGGCCACGCCTCCTCCGGCGTCCGCTCCATCGGGAAGCTCTGCATCGCCATCCGCCGGATGCCCTGCAGGTACTCCTCGTAGGTCAGCTGGATCGGCCCGTCGGGCAACGGGTCCGGGTCGAACTCGAGCCCGAGCGCCTCGGCGATGTCGCGCATGCAGGTGAAGCCCATGCGCAGCGACAGCCGGGTGGCTGACGGGGCGGTCGACGGGCAGAGCGCGAGGTAGAGCGCGGCGGAGTCCATCACCGCGATCAGCGCGACCACCCACGACCGCAGCGCCTTCGGCGAGCGGAAGCTCACGAGGATCGGGTAGTTGGTGTGCGACTCGGCGACGTCGGCCGCCCACGCCTCCCACTGCGCGTAGAGCAGCGGCAGGTTGTCGATGCTGTTGACCAGCGCGTGGCGCGTCAGCAGCTCCGGCCCCCAGGCCGGTACGCCGGCCCGTGACTCCAGCGTGGTGACCAGCACCTCGCGCCGGTTGAAGGCGGCGTACAGCGTCGGCAGGTAGGCGATCTGCAGCGCGACGATGACCAGGCCGACGGCGGCGGCGACGACGTCGACAGCCGTGGCGCCGGCCGTCGAAGTCGTCGCGAAGCCGAGGGTGAACAGCGATGACGCCGCCTCGCGCATCCCCGCGCCGATGGTGACGTCCTCCAGGCCGTAGAGCAGCAGCCCGAAGCCGACGACGAGCAGCACCAGCCAGGTCGCGAGCAGCCCGAGCAGGACGGTCGGCGCCTCGGTCGCGAGGATGCGGTCCTTCGCCTCGTACTCCGGCACCCGGTCGACGACGAATTGGTAGCCGCGGTGGACGACCCGCTCCACCCGCGCGGTCAGCCGCGACGCGAACCCGCGCGGGATGACCAGCGTCCGCACGACGCTGGTCAGGGTCGCGAGGACCGTGAGCAGGCCGACCGTCGAGGCCGCGATGCCGAGCGCGATCGTCACGGGGCCGGCCTCATCGGGCGGTCGCCTGGTGGGCCGCCGCCGCGGCCTCGGCGAGCACAGCCTTCACCGGCCGTCCCGCCGCCGCCGCTGCGGCCGCGACGTCGTCGAACTCGGGCGACGCGTTGACGACCCGCCCGTCGAGACGCGCGACCTTCACCCGCACCGCCGAGCCGTCGGAGAGCGTCACCGAGATCAGCTCGCGGTCGAGTGCGCGCTTGGTGACCGTGTGCTCGCGTACGCCGATCGTCGACGTCTCCTCGAACAGCACGGATCGCACCGCACCCAGGTCGACCGGATCGCACATCGCCGACACCGTCACGGCCGGCCGGCCCTTCTTCATGTGCATCGGCGTCAGCCAGGCGTCCACCGCGCCGGCCGTCAGCAGGGCGGCGATCACGCCCGGCCACAGCCGCGGGTCGAGGTCGTCGACGTTGGCCTCGACGACCACCGCGTCGCTGCCGGTGCTGGGCAGCGCGGCCGACTCGCCGATCACCAGCCGCAGGACGTTCGGCACCTCGTCGATGTCGCGCGATCCCGCGCCGAGCCCGGTGCACTCGACGGTGAGCGGCGGCAGGTCGCCCCAGGACGACACCACGCCGGTGAGGATCGCTGCGCCCGTCGGGGTGCACAGCTCGTACGGCACGCCGCCGGAGTAGATCGGTGCGCCCTTCAGCAGCTCGAGCACGGCTGGCGTCGGCACCGGCAGCATGCCGTGCTCGCTGCGCGTCATGCCCATGCCGGTCGCGACCGGCGATGCCGTGATGCGCTCGAGACCCAGGTGGTGCAGCCCGGTCGCCGCGCCGACGATGTCGGCGATCGCGTCGAGGCCGCCGATCTCGTGGAAGTGCACGAGGTCAACGGTGGTGCGATGCACCGCGGCCTCGGCGAGCGCGAGCCGCTCGAACACGTCGAGTGCGGTGCTGCGGACGGGGCCGGGGATGTCCGCCGACTCGAGCAGGTCGCGCACGTGGGGCCAGGTGCGCACGACGGTCGAGCGCTCGACGGCCACGTCGACCTTGGTCGCGCCGAGGCCATGCCGGGTGGTCGGCTGCGCGGTGAGAGTCACCCGCTCGATCGGCAGCCCGTCGAGCACCTCCTGCAGATGCGCCAGCGGTACGCCGGCGTCGACGAGGGCGCCGAGCACCATGTCGCCCGACGCGCCGCTGGAGCAGTGGAACCACCCGATGCGCGTCACGCCGCCCCCTCCGACGCGGCTGCCCGCCGGGCCACCCGCGCGGCGAAGACGCCGGCACCGAAGCCGTTGTCGATGTTGCACACCGCGACACCCGGTGCGCACGAGTTGAGCATCGCCAGCAGAGCGGCGAGGCCGCCGTACGACGCGCCGTACCCGACGCTCGTCGGCACCGCGACGACCGGCACGCCGACCAGTCCGCCGACGGCTGACGGCAGCGCGCCCTCCATCCCCGCGACGACGACGAGGCAGTCGGCGCGGTCGAGCTGGTGCTGCACGGCGAGCAGCCGGTGGATGCCGGCGACGCCGACGTCGGTGATGCGCTCGACCCCGGCCCCGAAGGCCCGCGCGACGAACGCCGCCTCCGCCGCGACCGCGCCGTCCGAGGTGCCGGCGCTCACGACGGCCACCGTCCCCCGCTCCTGCGGGAGCGCCCCGACAGCCGCGCACCGGGCGCTGTCGTCGACCACTGCGTCCGGCCACTCGCGACGCACGAGGGCGAGCAACGACGACGATGCGCGAGTCACGAGCGCCGGTCGCCCCGAGCCGCCGTCGCGCAGGGACGCGAGGATCGCGATCGCCTCGTCGTCGGACTTGCCCTCGCCGTAGACGACCTCGGGATCGCCGGTGCGCAGCGCGCGGTGGTGGTCGACGCGCGCGAACCCCAGGTCGGTGAAACCGGTGCCGACGAGGGGCAGCGCTGCCAGGGCGCTCACGGCGTCGTCGACCGCCGTGCCACCGGCCGCGACCGCTTCGAGCAGCCGGCGTACCTCGTCGCGGTCCACGTCTCTCCTGCCCCTGACGACAGCCGTCCGCCGCCGATCGCCTCGTTATACTCGCCGCACGCTGTGCCCCTGCGCACACCGGCTCCCGCCACCGCACCTCTGCCCCGAGGACCACTTCGTGCTGTTCGACCGTGACACCGCCGACCTGGTCGCCGCGGTCGGCGCCGGCACCGGCGTCCTGGGCCTGGTCCTCGGCGCCACCGCGCAGCTGCGCCTGTGGCGGATGCGCCGGGCCTACTCGGTCCTGCAGGGGCGTGGCGAGGACGGCGACTTCGTGACCGCCGTCAACCGCCATGTGGTCGAGGTGGGGGCGCTGCGCGACGAGGTCGGCCGCATCCGTGGCGACGTCACCGATCTGCGCACCGACCTGGCCGATGCGCTCCGGCACGTCGCCGTGGTGCGCTACGACGCTTTCCCGGACATGGGCGGGCGGCTGTCCTTCTCGTGCGCGCTGCTCGACGACGCCGGCGACGGCCTCGTCCTCACGTCGATCAACGGTCGCAGCGAGACCCGCACCTACGCCAAGGGCGTGAAGGCCGGCAAGAGCGAGCACTCGCTGTCGCCCGAGGAGAACCAGGCGCTGCAGTTCGCCGGGCGCAACGGACGGCGATGACCGTCGTACGACGCACTGCGGCATTGCTGGCCTGCGTCGCGCTGCTCGTCGGCTGCGACTCGGGGTCCGACCCCGGCGACGCGTCGACGACGAGCGCGTCGCCGACCGTCTCGACCTCGTCCCTGCCGTCGGTCGCCGGACCGCAGTCGGAGACGGCGTTCGAGGTCGTCAGCCGGCTGGGCGTCCGCCCGGGCAGCCCGGACGACCTGCTGATCCGGGACCTGATCACCGTCGCCACGGCGGAGCGCGCCTACCTCGCGGTCAACGGCAAGGTCGGCGCCCTCGAGGACGTGCAGCGCGCGAGCGGCTTCCGGCTGCGCGGCGGCAAGGTCGCGCTGATGAGCGGTCTCGGGTCGACCCGGGAGTTCTGCCTGCGCGCCTACCAGAACGACGAGTCGCCCCGGCAGTGGTTCTACGACACCGATCACGTCCTGGACCGCACCGAGTTCTGCACCTGAGAACCGGCTCGACCCGCCCGATATCCTCACTCGGTGATCGATCCCCGGCTGCTCCGTGACGAGCCCGACCGCGTCCGCGCCTCGCAGCGCACCCGCGGTGACGACCCGGCGCTCGTCGACGTCGCCCTCGACGCGGAGGCTCGTCGCCGCGGCGCGGTGACGCGCGCCGACGCGCTGCGCACCGAGCAGAAGGCGCTCGGCAAGGGCGTCGCACAGGCTCAGGGCGACGCGCGCACCGAGCTGCTCGCGACGCTCGGCCGGCTCGCCGCCGACGTGAAGGCGGCCGAGGCCGAGGAGACCGACGCGGAGACCGCCTTCACCGAGGCGATGCGGCGCATCGACAACGTCGTCGAGGACGGCACGCCGGCCGGTGGCGAGGACGACTTCGTCACCCTGCGAGAGATCGGCACCAAGCCGACGTACGACGGCTGGACACCGCGTGACCACCTCGACCTCGGCGCGATGCACGCCGCGATCGACACCGAGCGCGCGGCCAAGGTCTCCGGCGCGCGCTTCTACTACCTCACCGGCATCGGCGCGCTGCTCGAGCTGGCGCTGGTCAACCTCGCGATGGCGCAGGCGACCGACGCCGGGTTCATCCCGGTCATCGCGCCCGCGCTGGTGAAGCCGGAGGCGATGGAGGGCACCGGGTTCCTCGGCGCGCACTCCGGCGAGATCTACCACCTCGAGGCCGACGACCTCTACCTCGTCGGCACCAGCGAGGTGCCGCTGGCCGCGATGCACATGAACGAGGTGCTGGACCTTGCTGCCACCCCACGGCGCTATGCCGGGTTCTCCAGCTGCTTCCGGCGCGAGGCCGGCTCGTACGGCAAGGACACCCGCGGCATCATCCGCGTGCACTGGTTCGACAAGGTCGAGATGTTCTCGTTCTGTCCCCCGGACCAGTCTCACGATGAGCACCTGCGCCTGCTGGCGTGGGAGGAGGAGATGCTCGGCAAGCTCGAGCTGCCCTACCGCGTCGTCGACATCGCGGGCGGCGACCTGGGCTCCTCGGCCGCGCGCAAGTACGACTGCGAGGCGTGGCTGCCGAGCCAGCAGCGCTACCTCGAGCTGACGTCGACGTCCAACTGCACCGACTACCAAGCCCGGCGACTCGGCATCCGCAGCCGCGACGCCGACGGCAAGCCGCAGCTCGTGCACACCCTCAACGGCACGCTGGTCGCGGTCGCCCGCACCATCGTCGCGCTGCTCGAGAACCACCAGCGCCAGGACGGCTCGGTGCACGTGCCCGCAGCACTTCGGCCGTTCCTCGGCGGTCGCGAGGTGCTGCTCCCCGCATGACCCGGCGCCTCTTCGCCAGCGACCTCGACGGCACGCTGGTGCGCTCCGACGGCACGATCTCGGCGCGCAGCCGGGCAGCGATCGCCGCAGTCGAGGATGCGGGATCGGTGTTCGTGATGGTGACCGGCCGTCCACCGCGCTGGATGTCCGGTGTCGCGCGGGACGCCGGCCATCACGGGCTGGCGATCTGCGCCAACGGCGCCGTCGTCTACGACCTGCACACCGAGCAGGTCGTCACGTCGCACCTGCTGGAGGCTGACACGGCGCTCGACGTCGTCGCCGCGCTGCGCCGAGACGTGCCCGGCATCGCGTTCGCGCGAGAGAGCGGCACGGCGCGGTTCGGTCACGAGCCGGCGTACCGGCCGCGGTGGGACCAGGACGACAAGGACGTGCTCGACGTCGACGAGCTCGTCGTCGGAGGGGTCGTCAAGCTGCTCGCGCGGCATGAGGAGATGTCCGGCGACGAGCTGCTCGCGGCCGCGCGCGCGTCGCTGGGCGACCAGGTGGAGACCACGCACTCCTCCGCCGACGGGCTGTTGGAGATCAGCGCGCGAGGCATCTCGAAGGCGACGGGTCTGGCCGCACTCGCCGAGCGGCACGGCCTGGATGCCGCCGACTGCGTCGCGTTCGGCGACATGCCCAACGACCTGCCGATGCTCGTCTGGGCCGGCCGCGGCTACGCCGTCGCCAACGCGCACCCTGAGGTCCTCGACGCGGCCGACGAGGTCACGTCGAGCAACGACGACGACGGTGTCGCCCAGGTCCTCGAGCGCCTGCTCGCCCACCCCTAAGTCATGATCTTGTGCTCAATCCACAGGAAGGGCGGGCTCAACCGGTTGTTGCAACGGGCCTCTGATGGAGAGGCTTGGTCATGGCTGGTTCTCGGATGTCGGAGCAGGATCGGGTTCGGATCGAGACGTTGTGGGCGGAGGGTCGGTCGATCCCGCACATCGCCGGGGTGATCGGCCGTCATCGGAGCACCGTCTGGCGAGAGCTGGCGGGACGGAACTCCTACCGTCACGGGCCGAAGAACCCGCAGGGTCGGCAGCGTGGTGGTGTCTACCGGTGGGGTTACGACGCGACGTGGGCCCAGGACGCGGCGTGGCGGGTGGCTCGTCGACGCCGCGCTGCGAAGCTCTCGGTCGGCACTGAGCTGCGGGAGCTCGTCGTCGGGATGCTGCGGCAGCGCTGGTCTCCGCAGCAGATCGCGGCCAGTCTTCGTCGGGACTATCCCGACCAGCCGGAGATGTGGGTGTCGCACGAGACGATCTACCGGGCGATCTACGTGCAGTCACGCGGTGGGCTGCGCGAGGAGCTGACCCGCCAGGTCGCGCTGCGCTCGGGCCGGGCGAGCCGACGCAAGCAGACCGTGCCCGGGGGCGCAGTGCGCTCGGCGAGAGCGTGGATCACACCAGACCTGCACATCAGCCAGCGGCCGGCCGAAGCGGCCGACCGGGCCGTGCCTGGTCATTGGGAGGGGGATCTGCTGATTGGTGCCGGTGGCCGCTCGGCGATCATCACCCTGGTCGAGCGCAGCACCCGCTACGTGATGCTCGGCAAGCTCCCCGGCGACCGAGCCAGCGAAGCGGTCATCGGCGTGCTGTCCGACCTGATCGGCCGGCTTCCGGAGCACCTGCGCCGATCGCTGGCCTGGGACTGCGGCACGGAGCTCGCTCAGCATGCGAAGTTCACGGTCGAATCAGGCTGCCCGGTCTACTTCTGCGACCCGCACAGCCCCTGGCAGCGCGGCAGCAACGAGAACACCAACGGCCTGCTCCGCCAGTACTTCCCCAAAGGCGAGGCCGACTTCCGCACCATCAGCCAGGACGAACTCGACGACGTCGCCGCCGGTCTCAACGGTCGACCCCGCATGACCCTTGACTGGAACAATCCAGCCGAGGCACTCAACGCGCTGCTCGTTGCATCAGCCGCTTGAGACCGCCGCGTCGTTCCTGTGGATTGAGCACAAGATCATGACCTGGGTCGTCAGAGGTAGGGGCCGCCGGTCTGGGGGGGCGGGCCGGGCTCGCCGCCGGGGAGCGCGCGACGGCGCTGCGACTCCTCGAGCTGGCTGCGCATCGCCATCTGCTGCGCGAAGATCGCGGTCTGGATGCCGTGGAAGACGCCTTCGAGCCAGCCCACCAGCTGCGCCTGCGCGATCCGCAGCTCGGCGTCGGTCGGCGTCGTGTTCTCGTCGAAGGGCAACGAGAGCCGGCTGAGCTCCTCGCGCAGCTCGGGCGCGAGCCCCTCGGCCAGCTCGCGCACCGACGTCTGGTGGATGTCGCGCAGCCGGCTGCGCGAGGCCTCGTCCAGCGGCGCCGACTTCACCTCTTCGAGCAGCTGCTTGATCATCGTGCCGATCCGCATGACCTTGGCGGGCTGCTCGACCAGGTCGGTGAGTCCGGCGACGCCGCCACCGGTCCCCTCGATGGACGGCTCCTGCTCCGGGTGGGGTCCGACGGAGGCGTCGACGACCTCGACGGTGGGCTCGGGCTGCTCGGTCATGGCGACCATCCTGCCGCATCGGTGACGAGCAGCACCTTGCCCACGTGCTCGCTCGCCCCGACCGCCCGGTGCGCCTCGGCGGCGTCGGCGAGCGGCAGCGCCCGGTCGATCACCGGGCGCACCGCACCGGATGACACCATCGGCCACACGTGCGCCTCGACGTCGGCGACGATCGCGCTCTTGTCGTCCGAAGGTCGCGAGCGCAGCGCCGTGGCCGCGACGCTCGCGCGCTTGACCAGCAGCCGCCCGAGGTCGAGCTCGCCCTTCGTCCCGCCCTGCAGTCCGATGACGACCAGCCGCCCGCCGACGGCGAGCACGTCCACGTTCTGCGCGAGGTAGCGCCCGCCGATGATGTCGAGCACGACGTCGGCACCGCGACCGTCGGTGACCGAGCGCACCCGCGCGACGAAGTCCTCGGCGGTGTAGTCGAACCCGTCCGACGCGCCGAGCTCGAGGCAGCGCCTGACCTTCGCCGCGCTCCCGGCGGTGACGACGACCCGCGCGCCGAGCGCCACCGCGACCTGGATCGCGGTCGTGCCGATGCCGCTCGCACCGCCGTGCACCAGGAGCGTCTCGCCCGCGGTCAGCCGGCCGACCGTCACGAGGTTGCTCCAGACCGTGCACGCCGCCTCCGGCAGTGCCGCCGACTCGACCAGGCTCACGCCGGCCGGCACCGGCAGACAGTGGCCCTCGTCGGCGACTGCCAGCTCGGCGTACCCGCCGCCCGGGAGCAGCGCGCAGACCTCGTCGCCGACCCGCCACCGAGCCACTCCGGGACCGAGCGCCGCGACGCGTCCGCTGCACTCGAGGCCGAGGATGTCCGACGCCCCCGGAGGCGGTGGGTAGAAGCCCTGGCGCTGCAGCAGGTCGGCCCGGTTGACCGTGGTCGCCGCGACCTCGATCAGCACCTGGCCCTCGGTGGGCACCGGATCCGGGGCGTCGCCGTACCGCAGCGCCTCCGGTCCGCCGGGGGTGTCGACGGTGATCGCGCGCATGGTCGTGACTGTAGGGGGCATGCCATGGGGCATGACTGACGAGAAGCGCTGCATCGTGGCCTGCACCGACGACACCGGGCGGTACGCCGCCACCGTGACCGCGGCCGCGGGCCGGGCCAAGGACTCCGGCGCCTGCGTGATCCTCTACGACGTCGCTGCGCCGTCCGCGCTGACCAGCCCCCGGCCCAACATCTGGGCGGGCGAGGGCGAGCGGGAGGTCTACGACCACCCGCTCAGCCCGGTCGACCTGGAGAAGCTCGGCCGGCATGACTTCGCCCTGCAGGTGCAGGGCCTGCGCGACGACGGCGTCGACGCCTACGGCTGGCTGCCGGACCACGCCGGTGGTGCGGCGCTGGCCGAGTACGCCGCCCAGCAGAACGCGCAGCTCGTGCTGGTGCCCGCGCGGATCGACGAGCCCGACTACCTCACCGCGGGCGACTCGTCGACGTCGTCGCTGCAGGTCGAGGTCGTCTAGTACCCGTAGGGTTGGTCCATGCGTCGCGCTGTCCTCTCTCTGCTCGCCGCATGCCTGCTCGCTGCGCTGCCGGCCTCCGCCGCTGACGCTCAGCCCGCGTCGGCTCGCGTGCAGGTCATCGACTTCCAGTACACGCCGTCCGCGACCACGGTCGCGGTCGGCGGCACGGTCGAGTGGGTGTGGGAGGGCTCGAGCCAGCACTCGGTGACGGCCCGCGACGGCTCCTTCGACGAGTTGAGGGAGCGCAACGGGCGGTTCGCCTTCGTGTTCCGCACCGCGGGCCGCTACGAGTACTTCTGCCGGATCCACCCCGACGTGATGGTGGCGGCCGTGACGGTCCAGGGCGGTACGACGGCGCCCGCGTCGCCGACACCGGCGCCGACCACGGCGAAGCCGTCTCCGTCGCCGACGACCGCGCGTCCGAGTCCGTCCGCGTCGACGGCCTCGGCCACGCCCTCCCCGCTGCCGTCGCCGACGACGGCGGCGCCGAGCCCCAGCCCGAGCCTCTTGCCGTCGCCGTCCCGCACCCCGTCGACGTCGCCTTCGGCGAGCCCGACACGTTCGGTCGTCCCGTCGGCGGTGTCGTCGACATCGGCGCCCCTGGCGACGCTCGACGAGCCGCGGCCGAAGGACCGGACCGGTCTGGCCATCGCGCTGGCCCTCGGCGTGGCGGCCGCCGGCTTCGGCCTCGGTGCGCTCCTGCTGCTGCAGGGACGTCCGCGCCGACTGCCCGCCGCGCCGGAGTGATCGCCGTCAGCTGACGGCCGGCGCGGCGGGGTCCGCCGTCCGAGAACGGCGACGGCGTACGACGACCGCGCCCACCGCGCCCAACGCGAGCACCGCCGCGAAGGGGAGCAGTGCGCCGGCGACGGTCGCCACGACGACCGCGCTCGTCGTGAACGCCGACCACCCGCCGCGCAGCCCAGTGAGGAATCCGCGCTCGCCGTCATCGGGCACGATCGGCGTTGCGTCGTCGGCGGTGAGCAGCAGGGTGAGGGTGGCGTCCTCGACCCGGCCCTCGAGACTGCGCAGGCGGGCCTCCATCGACTCGACCTCGGCCTCCCGGTTGGCGACCTCGCGCTCGAGGCTGACCACCTCGGCCAGGCTGCCCGCGCGGCCGAGCAGGGCGCGCACCCGGTCTGCGCTGGCCTTGGCGG
Organism: uncultured Actinomycetota bacterium; assembly: GCA_963765815.1. Lineage (GTDB taxonomy): Bacteria > Actinomycetota > Actinomycetes > BP-191 > BP-191 > DATLNF01. The sequence goes on from CAVXXT010000008.1 coordinate 118,920, forward strand.
TGCGGAGCCTCGCCTCGAGGTCCACGAGCTGCTCGGTCACGTCCTCCGACGTCACGGTCTGGCCGAGCGGCCTGCCGAGGCGGCCGAGCGACGTCAGCAGGCGGGTGAACTGCGCGGGCGGGACCTTGAAGGTCAGTGAGGCGGTCGCGTCCTCGTCGAGCGAGGACTGCTGGGCCGACAGCATGCCGCCGACGCCGGCGACCTGGGTGATCGCGCTCGAGGAGGCGGCGGTGACGTCCTCGACCTCGACGCGCACTTCTCCGACGTACGCAATGGCCCGGTCGGTCGTGGGCGGCCGACCGCGGGTCGGCGCCTTCGATGTGCCGTTGGTGGTGCCGAGCTGCTCGGCGGGTGCGCCGGCGGAGTCGGCCGCGGGGGGAGCAGCGGTGTCGGCCTTGCCGCTGGCCGCTCTCGAGTCACCGGAGTCGTCACCGCCTCCGCACGAGCTCAGCAGAACGAGAATGAGTGCGGCGGCGGCGATGCGGGCGGACCTGCGCATGGGATTCCCCTGACGGTCACGGAGTGCTCGTGCCGATGTGACGAAGCCGGCGACCTCACGGTTGCCTGACGGCAGGACTTTCCGGTCACGGCTCGGCGTCGATCGCGCGTCGTACCGGTGTGTTCACGTCCGTCGCGCGTCGTCCGGCGATTTTGGGGTAACCCAACGACATGGCCCTGACCCTCAGCCCCCAGAACCCGCCGGCGCTCACCCCCGACAGCCCGCTGACTCGCGTGCTCGCGTTCGTCGGCTGCGGCCTGGCCGGGTTCGTCCTGATGGGCGTGCTGAGCCTGCACATCTGGCCGTCCGTGCTGCCCTACTCGCAGTTCCTCGTCACGCAGGGCGCTGGTCTGGCCGTCGCGGTCTTCATCGCGGTCGTCTGCGGCATCGCCGGTCTCATCGCCTGTGTCGCCCGCTGCGACTCCGACGCCGACTGGGATTAGTCCGGTCGATCACACGATCTGGCTGAGGTAGTGGGGGAGCATCGCCCGCCAGGTCGGCCAGTTGTGCTCGTAGTCCGGACCCCAGCCCTCGACCCGGTTGGGCACGCCCTTCGCGCCGAGCACCTCCGCCACCCGCCACGACTGACCGATGTCCTCGTAGTCGCCCTCGCCGGACGCCAGGACGACGTACCGCGAGCGCAGCGTCTCCAGGAGCTCCCCGTCCAGTCCGGGCATGAAGTCGAGGGGCGAGGAGTAGAAGAGGTCGTCGTCCCACTGACCGTCCATGAAGCGGCTGATGTCGTAGGTCCCGCTCATGCAGATGGCGTGCGTGAAGACGTCGGGGTAGCGGCACTGCACGGCGAGCGCGTTGAACGCGCCGATCGACGATCCGGTCGCGATCACGCCGATCGACTCGCTCCCGCAGTCGGTCCGGATCGCCGGCACCAGCTCGTGCCGGACGAACTCGTGGAAGCCGTTGAGCAGCCACGTGCGGTAGCGCGGGGTGCCTTCCTCGTTGACCATCGCCCGCCCGGCGACGCTGTCGCAGGAGTAGACCTTGATGCGGCCCCCCTCGACCAGCTCGCCGAGCGCGTCGACCAGGCGCATCCGCTCGATCTCCTCGGCGTCCCCGCCGGCGGTCGGGAAGACGAGCACGGGCAGCCCGAACGTCCCCCATCGCGTGACCGAGATGTCGCGCTCGATGCGCGGCGAGTACCACCGGTTGAAGCTCTTCATCGGCGTTGCTCTCATTCGTAGACGAGACGGTGCGGGCCCGGGAAGAGCCAGGTGAGGCCTTCCCGCAACCGGTCCCGCCAACTCTGCCAGTTGTGCCCGTCACGCGACTCGACGTACCGGACGTCCATCCCGGTCGACTGCAGCAGCGGCACCATCGAGCGGTTGGGGTAGATCAGCGGCTCGTAGATGCCGCAGCTCATGAAGACGCGGTCGGCGACCTTGTGCGGTCGGTCGCGGAACGCGTTGACGAACTTCACGACCGGGTCGAACACCGGCCCGCCGCCGTGGTCCATCCCGATGTCGGTGAAGGCGAAGGACCCGGACTGCACCAGCAGCGAGCCGAACGCCTTGGGGTGGCGGGCGGCGGTCGACAGGGACGCGACGCCGCCGAAGCTCGACCCCATCACGCACCGGCCGGCGGGTGTGCCGATGAGCGGGAAGAGCCGCTCCATCTCCGGCACCAGCTCGCTCGTCACGAACCTGGCATGCCCGGCGTGGTTGGCGTACTCCCTGAGCCGATCGCCGGGGTCGATCAGCGCGACGACGACCGGCGCCATCTCGTTGCGGTGGATGAGGTTGTCGAGCACGGTGCCGAGCGACGCGTAGTTGAGGTAGTCGGTGCCGTCGTGGACGACGAGCAGCGGGTACGACGCCGCGCGCCGGAAGCGGGCGGGGAGGTAGACCTTCACCACGGCGTCTCGCTTGAGCGCCTTGCTCGGCACGACTACCTGCTCGAGCAGCCCCGGCCTGCTGTCGGGGTGGTGCTCGGCCCATGACGGCGGCTCGTAGCCCGCCGCGTGGCAGACGGAGTTGCTCCCCACGGGGTTCTGCGCGCGCAGGGGGTTCAGCGGGTCGTCGATGAGCTCGCCGTGTCCGCCCCGGACGACGTCGTACTTGTACTCCATGCGCGACGTCTCGGGCAGGTCGATGACGACGTACCAGAGGTCGGTGCCGTGGATGCGGCGCAGCGGCTGGTCGCCGGGCAGACCGTAGACGCTGTGCTTGAGCCAGACGGAGTCGGCCTCACCGCGGAAGAGGAAGGTGCATCGGGTGCCTTCGACGACCGGCACCGGGTGGGTGGCGAGGAACTCGTCCACCGCGGCGTGGTCGAGGTCGCGACGCTCCTTGAGCCGGTTGATCGCCAGCTTGGCGCCGCGACCCGAGGTGTCGCTCAGGCTGCCTCACCGCCCCGGGTCGTGAGCGCGCGGCCGTCCGGCCGGATCAGCCGCGCGCCGTCGAGGGTGACGTGCCCTCCATGAGCTGGGTCGCCGTCGACGACCGCGCGGGTGCCCTCGTCCAGAGCGAGGCACTTCAACGGCGCGAACCGCCTTGCGAGGATCGCCATCCGGTCGCGGTCCTGCAGGTGCAGTCGATGCTGCGCGTCCGGCAGTGGGAGCACGCCGCGGCAGAGGCCGATCCCGGCGTCGAAGAGCTCGGCGTGCGCGGCGCCCTGCGGCGCCCGGTCGTGGAAGAGCACGATCCGCTCGGAGATCGCCATCGCGCCGGCGGACCAGGCGACGACCGGCCGGTCGCCGAGCGCCGCCCCCACGTTGAACATGTGCAGGCAGGCCTGCAGCACGCCGACGTGCCCGCCTGCAATCGCCAGGGATCCGGCGCGGCCGAGCAGCGCGGCCACCTCGTCACGATGAGCGGCGACGCCGGCCCGGGTGTGCGGCGGCCAGCGGTCGTAGAACTCGCCGTAGACCTCGCGGGTGACGCTGAAGTGGTGCTCGTCGAGAGCTCTGACCCCGTCGATGGCGTCAGCGAGCTCGGTGGCGTGGACCTCCGCGTGGCCGCCCCGGCGCTGGACGGCGTACGCCGCCTCCATCGCGTGGTCGAGTCGCAGCTGGTAGATCTCCTGCATCTCCTGGAGCACCGAGTCCCGCAGGCGGACGGCCTCGTGGTACTCCGGGTCGTGGTGCAGCACGTCGACCCATCGGCGGAACAGCTGCAGGTTGATCGTCGCGCCGCCGACGGCTGACTCCAGCACGGCGGAGTCGAGGTCGGCGTCTTCGGTCTCACGCTCTTCCCACCCCGCGGTGACGGTGGCGATCGGCCCGGGGATGTCGAGCGCGGCCAGGGTCTGGGGCAGGTTGGGCCGCGGCCCCTGCGGGCCGAGCAGGATGACTGTGCTCATCGAGCGCGGGACGACGCTGGCATCAGGTCTGCTTGCTCACCGGGCGTGCACGCCGACCGAGCGCCCGATCGCGTCGAGGATGCGGTGGCACTCGTCGAAGTCGGGGTGCTTCACCCGCACCCAGGCGTTGGCCATGTAGCCGGCCTCGACCGGCTGTGTCCCCGTGCCGACCGGCGGCAGGTGCGCGTCGATGATCCAGTCGCCGTACGCGCGCTGGACCTGATCGACGCCGATGTAGCCGGCGATGGTGCCGTCGCGGTCCGGGCGCAGCGCGACGATGCCGGCGGAGTACTGCCGCGACGGCCGCTGCCCGACCTGGCCGTGCACGATCGCGTTGGCCCACTCGCGGTAGAGGTCGAAGTCGTTGGCGATGGAGTAGAGGTCCCACGCGCCGACGCCGGGCGGGCGGGCGCCGATCTCGGAGAACTTCAGGCCCTTCGGGCCGTAGAACCACTCCATGTGCGCGGCCGACGTGCCGATGCCGAGCGCCTGGATGACCCGCCGGCCCATCTCGCGAACCTCGTCGTACGCCGAGCTCGTGTCGATCTGGTTGGTGCAGATGAACTCCGGCGTCACGTTGCGCGTGCGCATCGCGTCGAGGACGTTCGGGTAGTAGTGCGACGCGAAGTCGAGCACCGGCTCACCGTCGACGCAGAGCGTGTCGTAGAAGCCCTCATGGCCCTCGATGAACTCCTCGACGGCGATGCTCTCGGCGCCGCTCGCGCCGAGCTCGCCCAGGGCCGCGGCGAGCTGGCTCGGGTCGTCGGCGCGCACCGTGCCGGACGCGCCGGCTCCGCTGCGCGGCTTGAGGATGAGCGGGAAGCCGACCGCCTCGGCGAAGGCGTGCACCTCGGCCGCCGTCGACGCGGCGGTGCTCTGCGCGCACGGCACTCCGGCGTCGCGCAGCACCTCCTTCATCGTCGGCTTGTCGCGGCAGAGGTACGCCGTGCGCACGCTGGTGCCGGGGATGCCGCAGTCCTCGCGCACCTGCGCGGTGGTCATGATGTGCGCCTCGATCGTGGCTTCCAGCCGGTCGACCCAGAGCTGGCTCTGCACGTAGCGGACCGTCTTGGTCAGCCAGTCGACGTTGGTCACCGAGCCGCACTGCTCGTAGTGGTCGAGCCAGCCCTTGAGCTCGTCGTCGAGCCAGTCGGCGGGACGCTCGCCGATGCCGATCACCGTGGCGCCCACCTCGTGCAGGGCGCGCGCGAAGTGCCGCTGCGTGGCGGGGAAAGCCGGCTCGACCAAGATCACATTCACGACTGCCGATCCTACCCACGCGCGCGCACCGGCGAACCGGCCCGCACGCCTGCGCGTGACCGGGCTAGCCTCACGCCCCGTGACCGCTGTCGTGTTCGTCGCGCCGTTCCTCATGGACGCGACGCTGCGCTTCGTCGCGGCGGCCGCCGAGCTGCCCGGCGTCGAGCTCGGACTGATCAGCCAGGACCCGGAGGACCGGATCCCGCCCGGCCTGCGGTCGCGCATCGCGGCTCACTACCGCGTGGCCGACGGCCTCGACCCGCAGCAGCTCGCCGATGCGACCAGGGCGCTGGCTGCGCGGATCGGGCCACCGGCTCGACTGGTCGGCGCGCTCGAGCAGCTGCAGGTGCCGCTCGCAGAGGTGCGGGAGGCGCTGGGCATCTCGGGCATGGACGTCGCGACGGCGATGAACTTCCGGGACAAGGCGCGGATGAAGACCGTGCTGCGCGCGCACGGCCTCCCCTGCGCGCGGCACGCCACCGCTGGTACGCCGGCCGACGTGGAGGGCTTCCTCGACCAGGTCGGCTTCCCGATCGTGGTGAAGCCGCTCGCCGGTGCCGGGGCGCGGTCGACGTACCGGCTCAACGATGTCGAGGCGACCAGGGGCTGGCTGCACGCGCAGCCGCCCTCTCCCGACGACCCCGTGCTGCTCGAGGAGTTCATGACGGGCGAGGAGCACTCGTTCGACAGCGTGTTCCTCAACGGCGAGCCGGTGTTCCACTCGGTCTCGCGGTACGCGCCGGCGCCGCTCGAGGTGCTGCGCAACCCGTGGATGCAGTGGGTGGTGCTGCTGCCACGCGACATCAGCGGACCCGAGTACGACGACATCCGACTGGTCGCGGCGGCGTCGCTGCGCGCGCTCGGGCTGCGCACCGGGCTGACCCACATGGAGTGGTTCCGGCGTCCGGACGGCTCGGTCGCCGTGTCCGAGGTCGCGGCCCGTCCGCCGGGCGCGCAGATCACCACGCTGCTGTCCTACGCGCACGACGTCGACTTCTACTCGGCCTGGGCGGCGCTGATGTCGCTCGACCACTTCGTGCCACCGGAGCGGAAATACGCCGTCGGCGCGGCGTACCTCCGTGGTCAGGGGCGGGGCCGGGTGCAGGCGGTGCACGGCCTCGAGCAGCTGCAGCAGGAGCTCGGCCACCTCGTCGTCGAGGCCAAGCTGCCGGAGATCGGCCAGTCGCCGACCGGCACCTACGAGGGCGAGGGCTACGTGATCGTCCGCGACCCGGACACCGCCGTCGTCGAGCGAGCGCTGCACCGGATCGTCTCGGTCGCGCACATCGAGCTCGGCGAGGGGTAGGGCGCTGCTGTGAACGTGCTGCTGATCGCGCCCGGCTACCCCGCGGAGATGCCGTTCTTCACCCGCGGTCTCGCGCGGACCGGCGTGCGCGTGATCGGGCTGGGCGACCAGCCCGTCTCGGCGCTGCCGGAGATGGCGCGCGAGCACCTGGCGCACTACCTCCAGGTCGGCTCGTTCGCCGACGAGGACGGCATCGTCGCCGAGGTGCTGCGGCAGGCGAGCTGGCTGCAGATCGCCCAGGTGGAGTGCCTCTGGGAGCCGATGATGGTGCTCGCCGCGCGGCTGCGCGAGGCGCTCGGGCTGCCTGGCATGACCGTCGCGCAGACGATCCCGTTTCGCGACAAGGAGGTGATGAAGCAGGTCCTCGACGAGGCCGGGATCCGCACGCCGCGGCACTTCTCGACGACTTCCGGGGACGGCATCCGGCAGGCCGCCGAGGCGATCGGCTATCCCATCATCGTGAAGCCGATCGCCGGCGCGGGATCCGCCAACACCCACCGGGTCGAGTCGCGCGCCGAGCTCGAAGCGGTCATCCCTCAGCTGCGTCGCGTCGCGGAGGTGAGCGTCGAGGAGTTCATCGACGCTGAGGAGTTCACCTTCGACACGATCTGCGCCAACGGCGAGGTCCTCTACTACAACATCTGCTGGTACCGGCCGCGCCCACTCGTCGCCCGGCAGCTCGAGTGGGTCAGCCCGATGACCATCGCGCTGCGCGACCCCGACGTCGACCACCTCGCGGGTGGCCGCGAGATGGGCTGGCGGGTGCTGCAGGCGATGGGGTTCCGCGACGGCTTCACGCACATGGAGTGGTACCGCAAGGCCGACGGCGAGGTCGTGTTCGGCGAGATCGGCGCGCGGCCGCCCGGGGCGCGCACGGTCGACGTCATGAACTTCACCGTCGACGACGACCTCTACTTCGGCTGGGCCAACGCGGTCGTGCACGGGTCGCTGCCGCATCCGGTGCAGAGGCGCTACAACGCCGCGTCGATCTTCAAGCGCGCGTCCGGGCAGGGCCGCATCCAGCACATCGAGGGACTCGGCCGGCTCATGTCCGAGTACGGCGAGCACGTGGTCGCCCTCGACCTGCTGCCGCTCGGCGCACCGCGGCGGGACTGGCTGCAGACGCTGATCTCCGACGGCATGGTCGTCGTACGCCATCCGGAGCTGGCCGCGACGCTGGAGATCGCCGACCGCTTCGCCGGCGAGCTGCAGCTCTACGCGGGCTGACGCCACCCCGCCGCGGGCAGGTGTCGGCGTACCGGAGCAGGGAAGCCTTCCTCGCGGAGGTGGGTCATGCGGAGGGTGCTGCGCGAGAACAGCCTGTCGCTCGTCCTGTTCTTCCTCTTCTTCACCTTCTTCTTCGTCGGGCAGTCCGTCGCAGGGCACCGCGAGTACAACGCGGAGCAGCGCGAGCACCGGGAGCCGACGGTCTCCTACTCGGCGTACCTGCACACCGCGCACTTCGGCGAGGCGACGTTCGAGAACTGGGAGAGCGAGTTCCTCCAGATGGGCGCGTACGTCCTGCTCACCGCGTTCCTGCACCAGAGGGGTTCGGCCGAGTCGAAGAAGCTGGACGAGGAGGAGCCGGTCGACGAGGACCCGCGGTCCGCGCCGATCAAGAAGGACACGCCGTGGCCGGTGCGGGCGGGCGGGCTGGTGCTGATGGTCTACGAGCACTCGCTGACGATCGCCCTGTTCGGGGTGTTCGCCGCCTCGATGCTCCTGCACGCCATGACGGGGGCGAGGGAGTACAGCGCTGAGGAGGCGGTGCACGGCGGAGCCGCGGTGGGGACCTGGCAGTACCTGCACACGAGCCGGTTCTGGTTCGAGTCGCTGCAGAACTGGCAGAGCGAGTTCCTCGCCGTCTTCGCCATCGTCGTGTTGTCGATCTGGCTGCGGGAGAAGGGCTCGCCGGAGTCCAAGCCGGTGGCGGCGCCGCACTCGATGACGGGATCGGGCTGAGCAGCCGGCCCTACGCCGTTCGGCGCAATTCGGGACATACCAACTGCTTCTGCCGGTGTGGTGTTCGGGTCTAGATGCCCCTCGCGCGTCGCGGGACGATTTCCCGGCAGCCTCGCCCCCAGACCGAGGCCGCAGGGGAGTGCTCCATGCGCGGAATGGGCAGTAAGTACGACTACGACGCCCTCTCGTACCAGGCGGACGAGTCCAAGGACGCCGACACCTACTTCGCCGCCACCCCGTGCCGCGCCGTGCTTCATGCCGAGACGGTGAAGTCCCGCGCCACCCTCCTCCCGGAGAAGCCGACCGGCCTGCTGCGCAAGGCTCTCCGCCGCGCCTGACGGACCGCGCCTGGCGCAATCCGCGACATCCGGGCGCTCCTCGCCGTACCGTGGCTGGACAGGCATACGTCGCAGCGCAGCGGATATGAGGTCGGTCGTGGGCAAGCGGACGAGCAACCGGACCAGCGCCTTCGTGGTCGACTACGACAAGACCGAGGGCGCGCGCGAGCGGGAGAAGAACCCGCCGCCGAAGCCCAAGCCGCAGATCGACTTCTACGTCGACACTCCCCACCGCTCGCGCCTCGTCGCCGCCGAGGCGGCGGAAGCGGCTGCGGTCGGCCCGGTGCGCCGCGCTCTTCGCGCGCTGCTGCACCGCACGTAGCGATCGCTACGGCACCGGCGCGGGTGGCTCCGCCGGACTAGCCGTCGATCGCGTGGGCGGCGAGGAAGCCACGCAGGTCGTCGCGCTGCTCGCGCACGACGCGCCGCAACCCGTCCGGCAGGTCGCGGCCGAGGAACTCGTCGGACTGCGCCATCACGTCTGCGCTGACCACCGTCGACGGGTAGAGCGAGCGCGCGAGCGTCTCGGCCACTTGAGGCGTGCGATCGGCCCACAGCCGCTCGACGACGGCGAAGTACGCCGGGACGGAGTCGGCGAGCAGGTCGTCCTGGTCCAGCTGCCAGTAGCCGCCGGACATCGCCTCGACCTGGTGGTTGGACATCGCCGGGTCGTCGACGAGCGCCGACCAGACAGCGGCCTTGCCGGCGGCGTCGGGGCGGGCCGCGCGCGCGTGGTCGGCGTGTCGCTCACCGGCTGACGTGTGGTCGCGCGCGACCTCGGTGTCGATGTCGGCCGCGGGGAGCAGACCGAGAGCTGACATCCGTCGTACGACGAGCCAGCGCAGCTCGGTGTCGACGACGAGACCCGGCGGGCAGGTCGAGCCGTCGAGGAGCCCGGGCAGCCAGGCCGCCGCCGCCGTCGCCGCGTTGATCGCGGCGGTCGTCCAGGCGTGCTGCAGGTCGCTGCCCGGCGCCGCGCTCCCGGCGTGCGCCCACGCGGTCGACGACAGCGCGGTCTGCCGCGTGCTGCGACGCTCGGGGCGGCTCAGCGTGGTCGCCGCGGTCGTCGCCTTGGCCAGCAAGGTGGCGAGCACGCCGGCGTCCTGCTCGGCGTGCGCGCCGGCGACGATCGCGTCGACGAAGTGACCGGGCGGCACCTCGGCGTCGCGGACGGCGTCCCACAGCGCCGCCCAGCAGAGCGCCCGGGCGAGCGGCTCATCGAGGGTGCCGAGAGACGTGCGCACGGTCGCCAGGGAGCGCTCGTCGAATCGCACCTTCGCGAACGTCAGGTCCTCGTCGTTGAGCAGCAGGAGGTCGGCGAGCGGGCCGAGGTCGGGCAGCGGCGTGCGCTGGTCCGCGATCAGCAGCCGGGCGGCTCGGCGCCGACGCAGCGCGCCGTCGACGACGTCGAAGGCCGCGATGCCGATCTGGTGCTCGCGCATGACGTGGTCGGGACCCGGCGACTCCTGGACGACCTGGCCGTCGGTGACCCGCAAGGTGCTGGTTCCCGAGGTGCGCAGCCATGCGTCGGCCCACTCCCGCAGGTCGCGACCGCTCGCCCTCTCCAGCTCGGCGAGGAGATCCGCCAGGGTGGTGTTCGAGTACGCGTGTCGGGTGAAGTAGGCGCGCACGCCGGCGAAGAAGACGTCCTCGCCCAGCGTGACCATCAGCTGACGCAGGACCGACGCGCCCTTGGCGTAGCTGATGCCGTCGAAGTCGAGCAGCGCCGACCGGTTGTCGGCGGCGCGGCCGGCGACCGGGTGCGTCGTCGGCATCGCGTCGGCGCGATAGCCCCAGGCCTTGCGCGACGTGGTGAAGTTGGCCCAGACGTCGTCGTACAGGTCGGCGCGGTCGACGGTGTGGAAGCCCATCAGCTCGGCGAACGACTCGTTGAGCCACAGGTCGTCCCACCAGCGCATGGTCACCAGGTTGCCGAACCACATGTGCGACATCTCGTGCGCGAGCACCATCGCCCGGGTACGACGTTCACCGACCGTGACGCGAGAGCGGAAGAGGAAGTCCTCCGAGATGGTGACCGCCCCGGGGTTCTCCATCGCGCCGGCGTTGAACTCGGGGACGAAGAGCTGGTCGTAGGTGTCGCCGAACGGGTAGCGGATGCCGAACGTCTCGTGCTGGAAGTCGAAGCTCGCCCTGGTGATGGCGAAGATCTCGTCGGAGTCGAGGTGCTCGCCGAGCGACCGCCGGCAGTAGGCGCCGAGGTCGATGCCGTCGTGGTGATCGTGCGCGCTCGCCCACGGCCCGGCCGCCACCGTGACCATGTACGTCGACATCGGCTGGGTGGTCTGGAACGACCAGCTGTCCTCGTCGCGCGTGCCGCGCTCGTTGGCGACGACGGTCCAGCCGGGCCGGGAGCGCACCGCGAGCGTGAACGTCGCCTTGAGGTCGGGCTGGTCGAAGCAGGCGAACATCCGCTGCGCGTCGTCGAGGAAGCTCTGCGCGTAGAGGTAGATCGCGCCGTCGGCCGGGTCGACGAAGCGGTGCAGCCCCTCACCGGTGTTGGTGTAGGCGCAGCGCGCCGTCACGCGCAGCACGTTGTCGGCACCGAGGTCGGTCAGGGGGATCCGGTTGCCGGACTGCGACTGCGGGTCGATCGCCCGCCCGTTGAGCTCGACCGCGACCGCGATGCCGTCGAGCTCGACGAAGGTCGACGCGCCGGGCTCTCGCGCCGCGAAGCGGACCTCGGTGACCGAGTCGAAGCCGTCGTCCTCGGTGAGGTCGAGCGACACGTCATACGACGAGACCGCCAGCAGCGCGCTGCGGGTCGCGGCTTCCTCGCGGGTGAGGTTCTTCACGACGCGACACTCTAGGCGCGCTCGTATGCCGCCGGAGGCGACCGCCGATCGCGCGGATCAGTCCTGGGGGTTGTTGGTGTAGGTGATGCCGAGGGGGCTGGTCCAGGTGACGGTGCCGTCTCTGGCTCTGATGACGTTCCAGCCGCCGTGGGTCTTGAGGCGGTGGTGTCTGCGGCACATGGGGGCGCAGTTGTGCTCGTCGGTGGGTCCGCCTTGGTCCCAGGGGATGGCGTGCTCGGTGTCGCATCTCTCGGCGGGTTGGTCGCAGTGCGGGAAGGTGCAGGTCTCGTCGCGGGCGGCGATGTGGTCGTCGAGGCGGCGGGTGGGGCGGTAGGCGGTGGTGCCGAGGCCGAGGAAGGTCTCGTCGGCGCTGTCGACGAGGAACGCGGTCCACTCGTTGTCGGCGGCGATGTCGCGGGCGGCTGAGGCGGGGATGGGGCCGTAGCCGCCGAGCTCGGCGGGGTCGTCGGCGAGGCCGCGGGCGGCCTGCGGGGTCATCTTGATGAAGATCTGCGCGGGCCGACGCTTGCGGGTGGGGTTGCCGGGCTGTGCGAGGCCGAGGGTGGCCATGACGAGCAGGGCGTCGAAGCGCTTCTGCTCGAGGGTGCGGCCGTCGTCGTCCATGCGGCGGGCGAGGGTGTCGCAGGCCAGCGCGATGGTGGCGATGTCGGCGGCCGGGCCGTAGGCGTAGAGGGCGGCCATGCCGTCCTCGCGCGGGTAGGTCTCGATGTGCCGGTCGGTCTTGGCCTTGGTGTGCCGCTTCTCGAAGCCGTCCGGGTCGACTTTCGCGGCAGCGGTGGCGACCTTCTTCGCGAACTGCTTGGGGGTGACGTTCATCGCCTTGCCCAGCAGCTCGGCCTCGACCTGACGGGCCTGGGTGACGGTCAGCTCGCTGGTGCCGGCGGCGAGGTGCGCGGCGTGCTCGTAGGAGATCTTCCCGGCCAGCATCGCCGCGCGGGTGGCTTGGAGCCGGCTCTCGAACGCGCGGGCGGTGGTGACCATCCGCTCGGCGTGATAGCCGCTGATCGTCAGCGCGCAGGAGATCTCCTCGCGGGCGGAGTCGATGCCGGACGCGGTGTCGCCGCAGCGCCTCGCGATGGCGGCGACCAGGTCGAGCATGTGGGCGTCGTTGCGGGCCCGGTGCTCGGCGAGGGTCTGCAAAGCCTCGACCTGCTCGACCTCGCCCATCCGGCCGATCGGGATCGCGGCGACGGTGTCGGCGACCGCGCCGTCGGGGGTCATCGGCGACAGGGCGTTCAGCACGACCAGCGGCGGGGTCGCGCTGCGCGCGAACGCCTGGGCCGCTGGGCTTCTGAACCCAGTATCGAACATGCTTTCGATTGTGCACCTGCATCGTCTGGCGCGCAAGGGGTCTGGGGCCAATTTCTCGGCGGAATCAGACGAAGCGACAGGCGACTCGTGCGTCGTCATACGGTTGCGGGGTGAGCGCACTGGATCGTCTTGTCGAGAACGCGGCGACGTACCCCGAGCGGTACCTCGCCGACCGTCCCGTGCAGCCCCGCCTGCACGTCGCGGTCGTCGCGTGCATGGACTCGCGGATGCCGCTGTTCGGCATGCTCGGCCTCGAGATCGGCGACGCGCACATCATCCGCAACGCCGGCGGCTCGGTGACCGACGACATCCTGCGGTCGCTGGTGATCAGCCAGCGTCGGCTCGGCACCCGCGAGGTGATGCTCGTGCATCACACCAACTGCGGGATGCAGACGATCACCGACGAGAGCTTCAAGGACGAGATCGAGGCGGACACCGGTGTCCGACCGGACTGGCCGATCCGCGCGTTCGACAACCTCGACGCCGACGTACGCGACTCGATCCAGCGCGTTCGCGACTGCCCGTTCCTGCTCTACCGCGACGTCGTCCGCGGCTTCGTCTTCGACGTGCACACCGGCGTGCTGCGCGAAGTCACCTGAGCGACCGCGGAGCCCGTGCGGCCAGCGGTCAGGCGACGGTGAAGGTGCCGACCATGCCGCGCGTCTTGTGGTCGTCGACGTCGCAGACGTAGCGGTAGGTCCCGGCAACCGCGAGCTCGAGGATGACCTCACCCTCGGTGCCCGGCTTGGTCGGGCCGATCTCGCCGAGCACCGACTCGTCAGGCCCGAAGACCTCGAACTCGTGGTCGGCCTTGCCGTCGTTCTCCAGCTTGAACTCGATCTTCTCGCCGGCCTTCGCGGTGAAGCCCTCGAGGCCCTTGAAGGAGAAGTCGACGGCGGAGAACTCGACCTCGCGGTCGTACTCCGACTCGGCCGTGGTGCCGCCATCGCCGGTGACCGTGATGTCGGCGCGGATGCCGTCGCCGGTCTGGCCGGGCTTGCAGGCGATCTCGTAGGCGCCGGCCGCGAGGTCGGCCGAGAACTCCGCGGACGTGCCCGGGCCGATGTTCTCCCGCTCGGTCACGACTCGCGTGCCGTCGTAGATGTAGACCTCGGTGACCTTGCTGCCCTTGTTGGTCACCTTGAACGTCGACTCGCCGGCCGGCAGGTCGTCCTTGGCGATCGTGCACTCGGAGTCGGTCGCGGTGATGGCGATGGCGTCGCCTGAGGCCTTCTCGGAGCAGGCGGTGGTGAGCGCGAGGACGGGCAGCAGGGCGAGGGCAGGCAGGCGGTATCGCACGGAAGCTCCGATTCAGGGGTGGACGGGTCTAGTGCTGGTCAGCGGGTACGGCGGGGTCGGCCACGACCGCAGGAGCGGGGGCCGAGGACTTCGGGCGGAAGAACAGCAGCATCGTCGGCACGAGGTAGCCGACGTACACGACGACCTCGAGCCACGTCGAGGCGGGGGAGAAGTTGAAGATCCCCTTGAGCAGCGTGCCGTACCAGCTCGACGGCGGGATCTGCGCGCTCACGTCGAAGGCGAGGGAGTTGAGGCCGGGCAGCAGCTCGGCCTCCTGCAGGTCGTGCACGCCGTACGCCAGCACCCCGGCGGCGACGACGACCAGCGCGGCGCCGGTGTAGGTGAAGAACTTGGCCAGGTTGAGGTTCACCGAGCGCTTGTAGAGGAGGTAGCCGAGGACGACGGCTGTGGTCAGGCCGAGGAAGGCGCCGATGACCGGAGCGGTCGTCGACCCGTTGTCCTGCCCCGCCGCCTGCACGGCGGTCCAGATGAACAGCGCGGTCTCGAGCCCCTCGCGGCCGACCGCGATCGCGGCGGTGACGGCCAGCGCGGTCGACCCCATCGCGAGGGCGCCGTCGAGCTTGCTGTGCAGCTCGCCCTTCAGGTGCCGGGCCGTGCGCCGCATCCAGAAGATCATCCAGGTGACGAAGCAGACGGCGATGATCGACATCACGCCGCCGAACGTCTCCTGCGCCTTGAACGTCAGCTGGCGCGAGGTGAACTGCAGGATCGCGCCAACGCCGAGGCTGACCGCGATCGCCGCGCCGATGCCGATCCAGATCGGGCGCAGCGCCTGCCGGTTGCCCGTGCGGACGACGTACGCCACGAGGATGCCGACGACCAGTGCCGCCTCGAGGCCCTCACGCAGGCCGATGAGGTAGTTGGCGAACATGGGTGCGGTCCTCCGCGGTGTGGTCCCGGTCGGGGACGCTCTGTCGGGGAAAACTTAGGTCACCCTTACTTTCGGGTCAAATCCCGCTTCGGTTCACTCCGCGCGCCGATGCCGTTGGTCAGGCCGCCTTCGGGACCTTCGGCCCTACGGGCGCCCTCGCCCCGCGCGCAGAGTCGAGACAGCGCCGAACGTCGGCGAACTCGAGATCGCAGGGAGCACACCATGAAGCGCAGAACGCTCGACATCCTGTTCAGCGCCGGAGCGTTCGGCCTCGCCGCGCTCCTGGCCATCGTCGCCGTCGTAATGACGTCGAACGCGAACTTCTCCAAGAACTACGTCCGGGACCAGCTCAGCCAGCAGAACATCTCGTTCAAGCCGGCCGCCACCCTCACGGACGAGGAGAAGCAGTCCGCATGCCTCGTGAAGTACGCCGGCCAGCGGCTCACCTCCGGCAAGCAGGCGGAGTGCTACGCCAACGACTTCATCGGCCTGCACGTCAAGGCCGTCGCTGACGGCGCGACGTACGCCGATCTCGGCGTGCCGCAGAGCGCCCTGCGCGAGCAGGTCGCGACCGCCAAGAAGGCGAACGACCCCGCGCTGGCCGAGCTCGAGGGCAAGCTCGCAGCGGTCACCGGTCAGCGCGAGACGCTCTTCAAGGGCGAGACGCTGCGCGGGCTGCTCCTGACGTCGTTCGGCTTCAGCGTCTTCGGCACCAAGGCGGAGCAGGCGGCGACCGCGGCCTGGGCAGCGGCAGCGCTGCTCGCGCTGCTCGCGACGGCCGGCTTCGTCCACGCGTTCCGCACGCCGACCTCCGTCCCCTTCGCCCCCCCGGAGCGGGAGACGGACGCCAACCGCATCGCGACGAGCGAGCGGAAGGTGATCAAGGTCTGACCTCCCTGAACCGAGGTCGGATCGACTGACCCAGAAGCGGCGGGATCTCCCGACCCCGCCGCTTCTGGCTGTCCGGCGTCCGGAGCAGGATGGGCGGCATGGCCGACCGCACCTGGACACTGCTCGGCCCTGATCGCACGTCGTACCAGAGCTCCGCGCCCGGCACGCTCGGCGGGCACCGGCGCAGCCGCATCTACGGCACGCTCGACTGCCGCGGCGCGCGCCAGGCGATCGCGCGGGGCGGGTACGTCGCCGGCCGGGTCTTCTTCGCCGACGAGGCCGCGGCAGTGGCCGCCGGCTATCGCCCGTGCGCGGTCTGCCTGCCCGAGAAGTACCGCGCGTGGCAGGCGGCCGGCGAGTGACGACCGAACGATCGTTCAGCCAATCGGACTAGAACTGCCTCGGCAAAAGCCGAGCCGATCGCGGGTCCGCCTCGTTATCACGGGTAGAGCAGTGCGCGTTGGGGTGACGCGGCGACGAAGGGGGCCACTCGTGGCGGTCAGAGGCATCGAGACGATCATCAGGCCGGCCGCGGTGCTGTCGACCACGGCCGCGAACCTGATCCTCGAGGGGCTCGCGCGCGCCGATGTCGCCAAGGGCGGGCTCTGGAACGCGTCGTCGACGGTCTGGCAGCGCTACGACCAGCCGTGGGGCGGTGAGGGCGGGATGCGCGGCGCCGCCGTCGTCGTCGGCACCATCGCGGTCATCTACGACCAGCCACGCGCGCACGAGATCACCATCTACAAGGTGTCGATCACCGACGCCGGCGTCGGGAAGGGCTGGACCACCGAGCGGCTCTGCGACGACGCGCTCGCCTGGGCCAACCTGACGCTCGAGTCGTGCCCGCGCGCGACGATGGCCACGCCGCCGAAGTTCGACCCGTTCCGCGACGGCGCCGACGAGACCCTGCGCGCGGCTCTGCTCGCTCCCGAGGGCACGCCGGTCAGCCACGACGGCGACGACCTGTTCGGCACCCGCCGGGTCGTCTAGCTCGAACCCGTCGATTGCGCCGCGGTCGTCGTACGCGAAGAGTGGCCGCATGCGCGCAGTGGTCGTGGGTGGCGGACCGGTCGGGCTGTTCTGCGCGGTCGCCCTCGCGCGTGAGGGGCACGACGTCGTCCTCGTCGACCGTGACCCGGGTCCGCAGGCCGACGGCGCATGGGAGCGCCGCGGGGTCATGCAGTTCCGGCACCCGCACTTCTTCCGGCAGTTCGTCCGGCAGGCGCTGCTCTCGACGGTGCCGGACTTCTGGGACGCGCTGATCGCGGCAGGTGCCCTGCCGGCCCTCATGGACGGCATGCCGGAGCAGATGACGTCTCTGCGGTGCCGACGGTCGACGTACGAAGGGGTCCTCTGGCAGCTCGCGCGGCGTGAACCGCGGCTGCAGCTGCGCACCGGCCACGCCGACTCGGTCGAGGTCCGCGACGGTCGGGCCGTCGGCGTCGTCGTCGACGGCGGGTCGGTCGACGCCGACGTGGTGATCAGCGCGGCGGGGCGGACCAGCCGGTTCGCGGACGATCTCCGCCCACCTGCAGAGGGTGGCGACTGCGGGGTGTCGTACGTGTCGCGGATGTACCGCGCGCGCCCCGGCGCGGAGGCGCTCGACGGCTTCCCCTCGAGCGAGATGTACGCCGGCTACCAGGCGATCGTGTTCCCGCAGGACGACCGGACGCTGTCGGCGCTGGTGGTGCGCCCGACCGCGGGCGACGCGCTCGGCGACCTGCGCCACAACGAGGTCTTCGACGCGGTGGCACCGCTGATCCCGCAGCTCGCGCCGTGGGTCGACCCGTCCGGGCACGAGCCGATCACCGACGTCATGGTCGGCGGCCGGCTCACCAACTCCTATCGCGGCCAGCTCGACGATGCGGGCGAGGTGCCGGTCGGCGGGCTGTTCTTCATCGGCGACACGGTGTGCACGACCAATCCCTCGGCGGGCCGAGGCGTGTCGCTCGGCCTGCTGCAGGCGCAGGAGCTGGTCCGCCTGCTGCGTGCCGGCGGCGACCACCGAGAGGTGAGCCATCGCTTCGACGAGTGGTGCACCGAGAGCATCCGCCCCTGGTACGACGACCACGTCGAGGTCGACGCCGCCGTTCTGCGCTGGTACGCCGGGGAGCCGGTGCGCAGCGACGAGCGCCTGTCTTCGCTGGTCATCTGCCTGGCGGCCGAGCCGGACGACCCCAGCATGATGTCGCTCGTCGGTCCGTACTTCGGCATGCTCGCGTTGCCGTCGTCGCTCGAGCCGCTGCAGGAGAGGGTGCAGGGGATGGTCGCGGCCGGCTGGCAGCCGGCGTTCGCCGACGGACCGACAGCTGCCGAGCTCGCGGATGTCATCGGCAAACGGGTCTTGCCCCCTGCCCTTGCTGCTGTTACAGCAGGTCGCTCGCCAGGCCGGCAGGTGTAAGGACGGGCCGCAGCGAACGAAGGTCGGTGACCCAGACTCTCGCCGTACGCCGGCTCCCGCTTGCCCTCCTCGCTGCCCTCGTCGCCGTGGTCGGCGTCCTCGGCGGAGCCCCCGCCGACGCCGCGGTCGTCCCGCGACTGGTCGGCGACGAGCCGGGGCTCCTCTACTACTCCTACCCGGCGCCGGCCGGCCTCGGCGACTTCGCCGGCGAGCCGTCCATCGGGTGGACGGGCGAGACCGACAAGGTCATGTTCCAGGCCAGCACCGAGACCAGCGCGGTGGACTTCGACGACGACTACGTCGTTCCGGTCGCGCAGTGGGCAGCGCGCCCCTCGCTCATCACCTCGAACCTGACGACCGCCGACCCGTTCATGGTCACCGACCCGGTCACCGGGCGGACGTTCGTCACCCAGCTGCTCGCCGCGTGCAGCGGCGCGTCGTTCACCGACGACGACGGGCAGACCTACTCACCCTCCTCGGGCTGCCCGGCGCCGCACGGCGCCGACCACCAGAGCGTCGGCTACGGCCCCGCCGTACCCGGCTCGCCGGAGGCGCTCGTCGCCTGGAACGGGCGGATGGCCTACTACTGCTCGCAGGAGATCGCGACGGCGTTCTGCGGCGCGAGCATCGACGGCGGGCAGACCTTCGGCAACAGCACCCCGGCGTTCACCGCGGCCAACTGCGGCAACGCGTTCCACGGCCACATCAAGGTCGGCGACGACGGCACCGTCTACGTGCCCAGCGAGCGCTGCAGCGGCCAGGCGGTCGCCGTGTCGCGTGACAACGGCCGGACCTTCTCCTTCGTGAAGCTGCCGACCGACTTCACCGCGGTCTCGAACCTTACGCATCCGTCGATCTCGGTCTCGCGCGCTGCGCCGAAGCCGCAGACCGGCACCGGCGCCGGCGTCCTCTACTACGCCAACGGCGACGCGCAGAACCGCATGGTCGTCACGACCAGCGGCGACCGCGGCGCGACCTGGAGCCCCCGCGTCGACGTGGCCGCCGGACTCGGCCTGCAGGCCGTCGACTTCCCGGTGATCCAGGCGGGTGACCCCGACCGCGCCGCCGTCTCGTTCTTCGGGACGAAGGACCGCGCTGGCAGCGGCAACTACTCGACCGTCGGGTACGGCGAGGTCGGCGGCAAGCACACGATCGAGTGGCACCTCTACGTCGCGCACACCTACGACCGCGGCGCGACCTGGACCGTCGTCGACACCACGCCGGTCGACCCGGCTCAGCGCGGCTGCCTGTGGACCTCCGGCACGACGGTGACGGCGCCCGAGTCGGCCTGCCGCAACCTGCTCGACTTCAACGGCATCACCACCGACGGCCTCGGCCGGGTGCTCGTCGGCTGGGCCGACGGCTGCACCGGGCCGTGCGTCGCGTCGGACCTCGTGGCCAACAACGCGCGCACCCAGCTCGGCACGATCACCCGGCAGACCAACGGCCGTGGGCTGTACGCCGTCCACGACGGCGAGATCCATCCCGGCATCCTGCTCGACGGCGCGAAGGACCCGTGCGCCACCGGACCCCAGCTCACCGACCCGAGCGGCGACGCCAGCGAGGTCGTCGGAACTCCGACGCCGCTGCCGAGTGAGCCGCAGCTCGACGTGACGTCGATGCTGCTGAGCAGTGCCCCCGCGAAGGTCGTGCGGTTCGACCTCGGCGTACAGGACCTGAAGTCCGCGGCCGAGATCCCGTCCGCCTCACCCGGCGGCGTCTACTACGACCTGACGTTCTCCTACGGCGGCCAGGCGCTCTACATCACGGCGCAGCGCGACGCGACCGGGGTGGCCGCCTTCGACCTCGGCGCGTTCGCCCCGGCACGCAAGCGGCTGGCGACGATCACCGGTTCGTTCAACGAGGCGAACAACACGGTCACCGCGCTGCTGACCCCGGCGGCGATCGAGACGGCCCGCACGGCGATCGCGACCAACAACGCGCAGCCCGGCGCGACGATCATCAAGGTCGTGCCCTCGCTCGAGTACGGCGCGACCTTCTCGACGCTCGGCGTCACCGCGCGCCGCAACACCGGCGCGGCCGTGCCCGACGTCGACTCCGCGACCAGCACCTGCTCGTTCACGCTCGCGGCGGCCGTCGACCCGGTCGTGCCAGAGGTGCCGACGCCGGCGCTGCTGGTCGTCACCGGCGCGGCGATCACCGCCGGCTCGGTCGCGGTGCGGCGTCGGCGTATCCGGCGTGCGGCGTAGCGGAGTCACGCGTCGCCGCACGGCGACAGCGGTCGTCGCGGTCGTCGTGCTGAGCGGCTGCGCGCGGTCGTCAGCACCTGAACCGCCGGCGAGCGTCGCAGCGTCGCCGCAGTCCTCCGAAGGTCGCAGCGTCCTGGTCGGCTCACTGCCCGGCTGCGTCCCGCCGCGTCGGATCGCGATGCGCGACCTGTCGGCGCAGCTGCCGTCGGGTCTGGCGCTCCCGCCCGGCGCCGGGCTGCTCCAGGTGGACACCGCCGACGGGATGACGACGGTGGTCGGGGACAGCACGCTCGGCGTCACCGCGCTGCAGGACCACTTCCGCCGGCAGATCGTCGCGGCGGGTCACGAGATCTTCGCCGAGGACAACGAGGGCATCGAGGCCGAGCTGTTCTTCGCGGTGAAGGAGGGCGGGCTCGCCACCGTGCGTCAGCGCGTCGCTCGCTGCCCGGCCCGGACGACCCGCTTCAGCATCACGGTGAACTGAGGCTCGGTCGGCCGAGCGACATCTACCATCGCCGGATGACAGCGCGAGATCTCGCGGCGGACTTCGCGCGGGACGGCTTCGTCGTCCACCACGAGCCACTCGTCCCGGTGGGCGGTCTCGACGAGGTCGCCTCGCGGATGGATGACGTGGCGGCCGGGCGTTACTCCACCGGGCGGGAGCCCGGGCGTCGCTACTGGAACCCGGGCGACGACCCGACGGCGATCGTGAAGATCGACGACGCCCACCTCTGCGACGACGCCATCTTCGACTTCGTGACGAGTCCCGCGATCGGCGAGTTCGCAGCGCAAGTTGTGGGCACAGAGTTCGTGCAGCTGTGGGCGTCGCAGCTGCTGGTCAAGCCGCCCGGCGGCTCCACCGCGGGCCAGGTCGGCTGGCATCGGGACCAGACCTACTGGCGGGAGCTCTGGGACGGCGAGGTCTTCACCGTGTGGGTCGCGGTCAGCGACGTCGACCTGGCGCGCGGCCCGCTCTGCTACGTGCGTGGGTCACACCGCTGGGACGAGAGCGGCGACGGCGACTTCTTCAGTCACGACCTCACCGCGACCCGGGGAGCACTCGACGGCGGCGAATGGGATGAGACCGCCGCAGTCCTGGCGGCCGGCGGGGCGAGCGCGCACTCCAAGCTGACCGTGCACGGCAGCGCGGCCAACACCAGCGACCACCCTCGGCAAGGGTTCGCGCTGCACCTGCGCACCGATCGATCTGCCCCAACGCCGGCCGGCCGGGACCTCCTCGGCGCGAGGCTCGCCGACCCCCGGCACTGCCCGCTGCTGGTCGGCAGGGCACCGGCCGACGGCTGAGCACGCTGGTCGGATCCTGTAACTACAGGTTCGCAGGATCGAGGCGATCGGCGTCGAAGTCGGGGGGATGGATCTCCGTCGGACCCGCATCCTCGGCGCAGCCGCGGTGGCACTGTGCCTGCTCGTGACGCTGCCTGCGCAGGCAGGCAGTGACCCGCGGAAGCCCGGCCCCAACCTGATCACCAACGCCGGCTTCGAGGACTCCGCTCTGGAAGGCCCGGCCGCCCCGCCCGGCTCTCTCGAGCACCCGCTGCTTCCGACCGGCTGGGTGTTCGAGGGCGCCACCGTGCTCTTCGACCACTCGCCCGTCACCTACCACTCGGGCAAGCGCGGGGCGGCGATCTCCGGCTCGCTGTCGACCAACCGCCAGATCTGCGCGACCGGGTCCTGCCAGCCCAACCCGATCAACCCGGTCCGCGACGTCGTGTACCCGCACTACTCGCTGGCCCCGGCGTGGCGCACACAGGCTCCGGTCGCGGTCACCGCCGGCACCGAGTACCTGATGACCGCCTACGTCGCGTGGATCGTGCAGACGATCGGCGAGGGCACCCAGATGAGCGTCCGCTGGCTCGACGCGAGCGGGCTGCCGATCTCCCTGGACCCGGTGGTCGTGAAGGCTGCGCGCGACGTCGACTTCACCGAGCTGACCTGGACCCGCGTGGAGGGCACCGCCGTCGCGCCACCCGGAGCCGTCAGCGCGCACCTGCTGTTCGGTGCGACCGACGACAACTGGACCGGCCAGGTCCGATACGACGACGTCTACTTCGGCACCGCGCCGACGAAGAAGAAGTAGCGGCGCTCAGCGCTGCGGACGGGGCGCGAAGTCCCGTCCCGGCACGAGGGCGAACCAGCCCGGGCGCTGCGGGTCGCGGTCGTAGGGGTAGCCGCCGAGCTCGCGGTAGAGGTCGGCGTACTGGCCGAGCTTGTCGCGGTCGAGGGTGACCCCGAGACCAGGCCCGGTCGGCACCGCGATCGCGCCGTCGACGTAGGGCATCAGCCCGCCGGCGATCACGTCATCGGTGAGGTGGTGGTAGTGCGCGTCGGCGGCGAAGCGCAGGTTGGGCAGAACGGCGCCGAGGTGCAGCATCGTCGCGAGCTGGATGCCGAGCTCGCCGCTGGAGTGCACGGCGACGCCGACCTGGAACGTCTCGCAGACCTGGCCGGCCTTGACGGCCTGACGCAGGCCGCCCCAGAACGTCGTGTCCAGCAGGATCACGTCGACGGCGTCGAGCCGGATCGACGCGGCGAGCTGCTCGAAGTTGACGACCACCGTGTTGGTCGCGGTCGGGATGCTGATCCGGTCGCGCACCCGGCGCATGCCGTCGAGTCCCCAGCACGGGTCCTCGTAGTAGTCGTTGCGCACGTGCGCGATGCGCCCGGCGAGGCGGATCGACTCCTCCACGGTCCACGCGGCGTTCGGGTCGATGCGCAGCGAGTGCTCGGGGAACGCGTCGGCCAGCGCCAGGAAGACGTCCACCTCGTGGTCCGGGTCGAAGACGCCGGCCTTGAGCTTGTGCGTGGTGAAGCCATGCCGGGCGACGAGGTCCTGCGCATGCGCGACCATCGACGCCGGATCGTCCTCGCCGCCGCGGCCCGTCTGCTCGTCGCGGTAGCGGAAGAAGAGGTACGACGCGAACGGCACGGTCTCGCGCAGCGCGCCGCCGAGCAGATCGCACACCCGCACGCCCGTCGACTGCCCCATGAGGTCGAGGCAGGCGAACTCGATCGCCGCGTGCAGCTGCGTGCGTCCGTTGTAGAGCGACGCCGTCGGGTTCATCAGCTTGAAGCGCAGCGCCTCGAGGTCGAACGGGTCGTGCCCGAGCAGGTAGGACTCCAGGGCCTTGAACGCGAGCTCGGCGCTCTCGCCGCCGCCACCCATCTCGCCGAGGCCGACCAAGCCCTCGTCGGTCTCGACCTCGACGACGGTGCGGACGAAGCGGCCCCAGTGCGCCCCGGCGGCGTGGCGCAGCGGCGCCTCGAGCGGCACCGTCACGGTCGTCGCGCGGATCGCGCTGATCACGCCCGCCGGTCGGCGCGCCATCAGGTGCCGCCCAGTCGCGAGAGCAGGCCGCCGTCGACGCGCAGCGCCGTGCCGGTGACGAACGACGCGCCGGGACCGGAGAGGTAGCGGATCGCCTGCGCGACCTCCTCGGGCCTCGCGACGCGGCCCATCGGGTGCATGTCGCCCCATGACGCGACGGTGTCGTCGGCATCACCGCCGGGCGGCGTGAACAGCTCCGCGGCACCGCGGAGCATCGGCGTGTCGACCGAGCCGGGGCAGACGGCGTTGACCCGCACCTCGGGTGCGTGGTCGACGGCCATCGCCTGGACCAGCATCAGCACCGCTCCCTTGCTCGCGCAGTAGGCCACGGCGCCGCGCTGCGCGACGAACGACTGCACCGACGCGACGACGACGATCGCGCCGTCGCCGGTGCTGCGCAGGTGTGGCACCGCGTGCTTGGCGGTGTGGAACACCGAGGAGACGTTGACCGCGAGGACCTCGTCCCACGTCTCGACGGGCGTCTCCACGACGTCGCCGTACCTCTGGATGCCCGCCGAGCAGACCAGGATGTCCAGCCGCCCGAACGCCGCGACGGCCTCCTCGACGGCCCGACCGCACTCCTCGCCGCGGCGCAGGTCCGCGACGATCGCGATCCCGTCGTCACCGACCGGCGAGCACTCGTCGACGTCGACCACCGCGACGCGGGCACCGCCCGCGGCGAGCTCCTCGGCGGCCGCGCGGCCGATGCCCTTGGCGCCGCCCGTCACGAGGGCGGTCCGCCCGGCCAGCTCGGTCATGACACCTCCGGGTAGTGCAGCGGTACGCCGACGGCTCCCGGCTCCAGGCGCGACAGGTGCCAGCGGCCGAGGTTGCCGGTGACCAGCACGTCGCGCTGCTCGCCGACCCACACGCCGTTGGTCGGCGCGGACAGCGCGGTGCCCATCGGGTCGTCCGCGACGACCTCCACCGCGCCGTCAGGACTCACCCGCAGGATCCGGTCCGGGCGGTAGCAGCAGACGAACATCGAGCCGTCCTCGGCGAGTGCCACGCCGTCCGGGACGGTGCCGGGCAGCATCGCCACGAGCTCCCGAGCGCCGGACGTGCCGTCGGCGCAGACCGGGATCGACACCAGTGCGGGGGTCTGCGACTCGAGCACGTGCAGCGCGCGCCCGTCCGCCGACAGGCACGCGCCGTTGGGGAACGACGTGCAGGCGGTCGACCACACCTCGGTGCGGCCGTCGGGCTCGACGGCGTAGATGCAGCCGTCGTCGCCGTCCCACGTCCCGGAGTCGGTGACGTAGAGCCGGCCGGCCGCGTCGAAGACCGGCCAGTTGGGGTTGACCATCGGCCGCTCCGCCGTGCCGGTGGAGTAGGGCGAGACCTCCCCGGTCGCCGGGTCGACCCGCAGCACCGCGCGGTTCGCGACGTCGCAGCAGTAGAGCCGGCCGTGCGCGTCGGCGCAGAGCCCCAGCAGAAACCCGCCGGTCGACGCGACCTGCGTCACCGAGCCGTCGTCGTTCACCCGGTAGACCTGGCCGGCCTCGCCACCGGCGTACACGACACCGTCGCGGGTGACCGTCACGCCCTCGGGGTGGTCCAGGCCGTCGGCGTACGTCGTCACCGAGCCGATGTCGAGAAGGGGCGCGCTCATCCGGCCACCAGTCCGCCGTCGATGACCAGGATGGTCCCGGTGACGTAGGCCGCGTCGTCAGAGGCGAGGTAGGCGGCCGCCTGCGCGATCTCCTCCGGTGTGCCGAGCCGGCCGATCGGCTGCCGCGCGATCAGCGCCGCCCGCATCGCGTCGGCGTCGTCCGCGCCGTCGAGCAGCCGGCCAACCCAGGGCGAGTCGACCGTGCCGGGAGCGATGGCGTTGCACCGCACTCCGGTGCCGGCGTACTGCACCGCGATCTGCTTGGTCAGGCTGATCACCGCGCCCTTCGACGCGCAGTACGACGCGCGGTCGCGCAGCCCGACCAGGCCGGCGACCGAGGCGGTGTTGACGATGACGCCGCTCGCCTGAGCCAGCATGTGCGGCAGCGCCGCCCGGCTCATCAGGAACGTGCCCCGGGCGTTGACCGAGAAGACCCGGTCCCACTCCTCGACCGTCGCGTCGACCACCGACGTCGTCGAGCCGACGCCGGCGTTGTTGCACAAGACGTCGAGCCGACCGGTCGCGTCGACCGCCGCCGCGACGAGCGCCGCTGCGTCGGCTTCCTGCGACACGTCGGTGCGCAACGCGATGCACCCGTCCGGAACGCCGCTGACGTCGAGGTCACCGCCGAAGACCGTCGCGCCCTCGTCCCGGAAGAGGGTCGCCATCGCTGCCCCGATGCCCGAGCCGGCGCCGGTGACGACGACTGTCCGACCGGCGAAGCGCGCACTCATGCAGTCACCGTCACCGGGTTGCGCAGGACGCCGATGCGCTCGATGTCGACCTCGACGACGTCGCCGTCGTGCAGGTAGATCGGCGGTGTCCGGGCGAAGCCGACGCCGACCGGCGTGCCGGTCGCGATGACATCGCCCGGCTCGAGGGTGAGGTAGCGCGACACGTAGCTCACCAGCTCGGCCACCGAGAAGATCATGTTCGCCGTCGTGTCGTCCTGCAGCGCCGTCCCGTTGACGCGGCAGGCGATCCGCAGCGCCTGCGGGTCCGGCACGTCGTCCGCCGTGACGAGCCATGGTCCGAGCGGGCAGAACGTGTCGAAGGACTTCCCGCGCACCCACTGCTTGTCGGCGAACTGGGCGTCTCGCGCGGACACGTCGTTGCAGCAGGTGTAGCCGAGCACGTGGTCGAGCGCGGCCGCCTCGGTGACGTCGCGCGCGCGGCGACCGATCACGACGGCGAGCTCCGCCTCGTAGTCGACCTGCTCGGACGCCGCCGCGGCCCAGGTGATCGCGACCTCCGGCCCGACGATCGAGTTGGTGGTCTTGACGAAGACGAGCGGCGCCTTCGGCAGCTCCATCGTCGCCTCGGCTGCGTGGTCTCGGTAGTTCAGCCCGATCGCGAGGACCTTCGACGGGGCCGCGACCGGGGACAGCATCGTGACGTCGGCGAGAGCGCGGGTCGGGGCGACGGCCGGAGCCGACGCCAGGTCGAGCCCTGCGTCCAGTGCGATCCGCAGGCCGTCCGCGCCGGGCCACTGCGGCTCGGCGACGAGGGGGATCGCGGTGTCGCCCTCGAGCCGGGCCAGGAAGGTCCCACCGCTGTCGTGCACTCGCGCGAGACGCATCGCCGGCCGCACCTCCTTCGGGGTGGGCGCACCTTAGCCGAGGACGGCTACCTGTTACTACAGGCGGATCAACGGTGACCGGCGGTGCCGAAGTAGACGTCGTCGTAGACGACCTGGCCGTTCCACGCGTCGTCGGTCTGCCCGAGCAGGATCACCGCGCCGTTGGCACCGGCCGGCGCCTTGGCCTTGAACGTCACCTCGGTGAAGGGCAGGTCGAGGTTGTTGCCCGCATCGGAGCGCTTGAGGTTGATGTCCTCGGAGATCGGGCTGCTGCCCGACATCCAGCGGATCTTCATCGACGCGCCCTCGCCCAGCGTGACGATCGTCCACCGGACCCATGCGGTCAGCGCGTACTCCGTGCCCTCGGTCACCGGCACGGCGGCCGCCGTACGCCAGTGCGGCGCGAGGGTGTACTGCGGGGCGAGCTGGTCCTTCACCGGCTTGGTCGGGTTGTCGACGCAGGTCGGCGGCTGCGGGCAGACCTTGTCCGGTCCCGACAGCGAGCCGGAGATCGCCGCCGCGCGCTTGCCGGATCGGTAGACGTTCGGCGTGTGGTCGAACAGGACGGTCAGTCCCTCGAAGCTCCACGCAGTGGGCAGAACCGGCTGCGCGAGGCTGCCGGGGGGCGCGGCCGGGCCCTCGAGCGCGGACTCCTCGAAGCCAGGGTTGAGCACGAGGTTCGGCCCCGGCTTCACGTGGCTGCGGGGAGCGGCGTGCGCGACCGAGCCGACGGCGACGGCCACGGCGAGTGCCGCGGCACCGGTGATGCGCGCGGTCCGGGTCTGGCTCATCTCGACCTCCACGGGTCGGCTCGTGCCGACGAAAGCCTTGGCCGGCTACCTCCTGCGTTCGACGAGCCGGGGAGCTTCTCCTGCGCCTGTCATGACACGTTGTCAGGCCGACGGCTCGAGGGAGAGCCGCAGGGAGACGGTCGCGGTTCGCGACTGCCCGGGGGTGAAGAGCAGCGGCGGGCCGCCCGCGCCCCGCGCCGCGGCGACGCCCTGGCCGGGGAAGCTGCTCGCCGGCTCGATCCCCAGCACGTACGCCGCGGCGTACCAGGGGAACGTCGGCGTCGCGTGCGCCTCCAGCCACAGCCAGGCGTGCGGCATCGTCGCAAGGTCCCACTCGAGCTCGGCCCGAAGTCCGAGGCCGGGGTTGCTGATCGCCGCCCACCCGCGGTCGAAGTCGGTGAGGTAGAGGAAGCGATCAGCCACGTCGTCCGAACCGGGCAGCGCGCGCAGGTCGACCGCACCGCCTGCTCGGGACGGCGCGTGCGGCCAGCTGCCGCGACCGCCGACCAGGAGGTCGCCTGCGGGCATGTCCCGCGCGTCGTCGACGATCACCGTGCGCGCGGCCGTCTCGAGCCGTGCCCCCGCGCCGAGCAGTGGCGCGCCGAACGCCGGGTGATGGCTCCACATCGCCTCGACCGGCACTCCGCCGACATTCGTCGCCGTCTCAGTGATGGTCAGGGTCGCTCCGTCGAGCGCCACCACCTTGCGCAGCGCGAACGGCGAGCGGACCAGCCGGGTCGTCAGCTCGACGGACGCGTCGCCGACGGTCCAGTCCCACGGCGCGAGCCAGGCCTCCCCGTGCATGCCCCACTCGACGCCGTGCTCCACGACCGCGTCGCCGCCGTTCGGGAAGACCGTCTGCCAGCCGCCCGGGTAGCTCTCCATCAGCGCGGTCACCGAGTCGCCGCCGGTAGCGACCGCGCCGTGCTGGCGCAGGCCCCACGGGCTCTGCCAGAGCACGTCGGCGTCGAGTGGCTGCCACGTCGCCGACAGGATGTCGCCGCCCTTGCCGGGCAGCACGTCGACCTCGACCATGTCGTTCCTGAGACGAACGATGTCCCAGCCGCGTCGGCGTACGACGTCGACCGCAGTCATCGCGGCATCGTCGCGAGCAGCCCGTCGACGTCGACGGAGGCGAACCTCGGCCAGTAGACCGAGTCGTCGGCGAGCGTGGCCGCTCGGGTGAGCCGGATCGACGCGTAGGTCACGACCAGACCTCCAGGTGCGGCAGCGGTGAGCTCGGGATGCGCCTTGCCGGCGTAGCAGATGGTGTCGGACCGGCCGACCTCGGGTGGACGGTAGGCCTCGACCGGAGCGGACCACGGGCCCTCCGGCCGGTCGGCCGTGCGCAGCTCGATGACGCCTCGCGCCACCGGGTCGCCGACGCTCGTCAGCACAAGCCGCCCGCCGTGCCGGTGCACCGTGAACTCCGTCGGCACGTCGTGCACGACCGGCACCGCATCGGCCGCGCTGGGCCCCCAGCCGCCGGATCCCGGGTCGCCGGCGCCTCGCCACCACTGCGGATCGGCCAGGTGACCGACAGCCGCGTCGTCGACGGTCCACCGCGCGAGCAGCGCACCGTCGGATCGGTGCGCCCAGGCCAGGAGGAAGCCTTCGTCGACGACCAGGGCCGTGCCGAGGACGGCGCCCGCTGCGTCGGGCAGGGACACCGGCACCGGGCGCCACGTCGCGAGCGGCGCGTCGGCGTCCTCCACCAGCCGGGCCGCGGATCCGACGACCTCGAAGAAGCCGAGCGAGCCCTCGGCCGCCCATGCGTCGTCGCCCGACGGCAGGTCCGGCCGGGTGCTGCGGACCCGCATCAGGAACACCAGGAGGGCCCGGCCGAGCCGTACGCCGTCGAGCGGCCAGCACCACTCGCCCGGCGTCGCCGGCGCGAACATCGGTCCGGCCGCGGCGTCCGCAGGCCGGCGCTCCAGCGTCGCGGACGACGGGTCGAGCCCGGTCTGCACCGCGACCGTGTTGGCCACCAGGCCCGCCCCGGCACGCCCGTCCTCGCGGCGGCCGAGGAAGGTGTCGCCGAAGAGCCACAGGGTGCGGTCGCCGCCGAGCGGCACGCTGTAGGCGTCGTCGGTCCCGAGCCAGCTCGGGTCGCGCCGGAACAGCGCGTCGGCGTCGGGCCACGGCGCTGCGGTCGCCATGGCGCGACAACCTAGTCTGGCCGCACGTTTCCGTCGGCGGAGGAGTGCGCGATGAGCGAGAAGTGGGTGCTCGCGGTCGACATGGGCGGGACACGCACCAAGCTCGCGCGCGCGTCGACGGCCGGAGCGGTCGAGGGCCTGACCGTCGTGCCGACGCCCGCGACGGCTGACGACGCGCTCGCCGTGGTGATCAGCGCCGGACGGGAAGTGCTGGCCGCCCATGAGCTCCTCGGCGTCGGGCTCTGCGTGCCCGGTCTCGTCGACGACGACAGCCGGGTCGCGGCGCTGCCCGGGAAGCTCGCGGGCATCGTCGGTCGCGACCTGGCCGGCGAGCTGCGCGCGGTGTTCGGCGCTCCGGTCCGCGTCGTGAACGACGCGATCGCCTACGGCGTGGGGGAGGCGACGGCCGGGGCGGGCAAGGGGTCGCGCCGCGTCGTCGTGATGACGATCGGCACCGGCGTCGGAGTGGCCGTGCTCGAACAGGGTCGGCCGATCACCGGCGGACCTCTCGGCGGGGGGCTGCAGGGCGGGCAGATCCCGATCGGCGCCGGCGACCCGCGCCGGCTCGACACCAGCGACCACGCCGACACGCTCGAGGCGCACTGCCGGGCGCAACGGCTGGTCGACTACGCCGTCGACGCCGGCGGCGCCTACGCCTCGCCGGAGGAGGTCCTGGCGGCGTACGACGCCGGCGAGCCGGCCGCCCGCGCGGGCGTCGAGGAGTTCCGCGCCGCGCTCGTCCTCGGCGTCCGGGCGCTGGCCAACGCGCACGGCGCGGACGCGGTCGTCGTCGGCGGTGGCCCGCTGACGGACAGCGGGCGGCTCCTCGACGGAGTGGAGGCCGCCGTCCAGGAGCAGCTCTGGCCCACGCACACGCTGGTGGTGCGCCGCGCGACCCTCGGCGACTCCGCGGCGCTGGTCGGCCTCGCCGCGCTGCTCGCGCCGTGACCGGGGTGTCGTGACTGCCTTGTCGTTGCCACCGACCGACAGAGGACCTACCCTGCAGTCCTAATCCTAGGATGACAGGTTGGCGGAAGGGCGCAGCGGTCCCCGCATGACGGAGTCGACGGCTCGTCCCGACCGACGCGACGCCGCGGCCGTCGCGCGTCACGCCGTGTCGACCCTGCGCAGCCGGAGCGACCTGGTCGCCCTCGGGCTGATCGTCGCCAGCACCCTGGTCTTCCCGCGACGCAGCCCGCTCGGCGTCTACGGCCTCGGTGTGGTGACCGGATCACTGCTCGCGCTCAACGCCATCGGACTCGTGCTCGTCTACCGCAGCAACCGGATCATCAACTTCGCCCAGGTCGCGGTCGGCGGAGTCGGCGCGACGCTGTTCGCCGCGAGCGTCACCTACCAGCCGCTGCTGCGGTGGGGTCTCAAGTACGGCGTCTTCGAGACCGAGCCGACCTGGTTCGTCACCGCGAACTACTGGGTCTCCGCGGTGCTCGGGCTCGCGCTGTCGGTCCTGCTCGGCTGGGCGGTCCACGCCCTCGTCGTACGCCGGTTCACCGGGGCGCCGCCCTTGGTCGCGACGGTCACCACCATCTTCGTGGTGTCGGTCTGCGGCCTGCTGAGCCGGCAGATCCGGGGATCCCGCCTGCTGCGCAGCACCGACCAGATCGACGCCAACGTCGGTGTCGGCGCTCCCGCACCGCCGTTCCGCGTCACGCTCGACCTGCCGGGTGTGCGGATGACCAGCCGCGACCTGCTCGTCGTCGCGGTCGTCGCGATCACCATCCCGCTGCTCACGCTCTACTTCCGTCGTACCAGCACGGGGGTCGTCATCCGCGCGGCCGCCGACAACCCGATGCGCGTCGCCACCCTGGGCGTCGACGTCAACGCGGTCGTCGGCCGGGTGTGGGCGGTCGCCGCGCTGCTCTCCGGTCTGGCCGCGATCCTGACCACGATGGGCAGCGGGCCGCCGCCGGACGGGGTCGACATCAACGTCGGGCTGATGGTGCGGATCCTGGCGGTCGCGGTCATCGCGCGCCTGGTCAGCCTCCCGGTCGCCGGCGCCGCGGCGATCGGGCTCGGCGTGCTCGAGGAGACGATGCTCTTCTCCTTCCGCACGCCGCTCCTGCTCGACGCGCTGCTCGTCGCGGTCATCGGCGCCGTGCTGATGCTCCAGCGCGCGACCGCGGTCCGCGCCGACGTCGACAGCACGGGGTCGTGGCGCGCCGCGCGCGAGGTCCGGCCGATCCCGCGCGAGCTCCGCGGACTGCCGGAGGTACGCCGGTGGCTGCGGATCGGTGCCGCCGCAGCGGCGATCGCGGCCCTCGGCGCGCCGTGGGTGCTCTCGCCGAGCCAGACCGACCTCGCGGCGTACGTCGTCATCGCGACGATGATGTTCACGTCGGTGCTCGTCCTCACCGGGTGGGCCGGCCAGATCAGCCTGGGCCAGCTGGCGTTCGCGGCGATCGGCGCGTGGATCACCGCGGTGTCCGGCTGGCCGTTCCCGGTCGCCGTCGCTGCCGGCGCGCTGGGCGGTGGAGTCGCTGCGGTGGTGGTCGGCATTCCCGCGCTGAAGCTCCGCGGCCTGCACCTGGCGATCATGACGTTGGCCTTCAGCCTCGCGGTCTCGACGCTCGTCCTGAATCCGCGCTACCTCGGCAAGCACCTGCCGTCCGACGTGACGCGCCCGACCATGCTCGGCATGGACCTCGACGACGGCCGGGTCTTCTACTACGTCCTGCTCGCGCTGCTCGCCGTGGTGGTCGGTGCCGTGGCCGGCCTTCGCCGGAGCGCGGTCGCCCGTGCCCTCATCGCGGCTCGGGACAACGAGGCCGCCGCCCAGGGATTCGGCGTCAACCTGCTGCGCGCGCGGCTGCAGGCCTTCGCGGTCTCCGGCGTCATCGCCGGCTTCGCCGGCTCGCTGCTCGCCTACCAGCAGAGCTCGGTCATCCCGGAGAGCTACAGCGCCGGCCAGAGCCTGCAGGTCTTCCTGTACGCCGTCATCGGCGGGCTCGGCGCAGTGAGCGCACCGCTCGTCGCCGGTGCCTACTTCGCTGTGGTGACGGTGTTCGACCTGCCGGCCGGTCTGGTGCAGCTGATGACCGGCGCCGGCGGCGTCGTGCTGCTGATGATCGCCACCGGCGGACTGGCCCAGGTCGGCTTCGACACCCGTGACAGCCTGCTGCGCGCCGTCGCGCGCCGTCGCAAGATCGTCGTACCGAGCCTGCTCGCCGACGCTCGCGACGCCGGGCTGGCCGACGTGCGTCTCGCCATCACGCCGAAGCGGCGCCGTGGCGGTGGCACCGAGTTCGTGCCCGCTCGCTACCGGCTCGACGACCAGTACGGCATCCCGGCCCCAGGCGCGAAGACAGCCGAGCCGACCGGAGCGCCGCGTGGCTGAGGGCCGTGCGCTCGTCCCGACCGAGCGCGAGACCGCGCTGGGTCGCGTCGCCGACGACGTCGACTTCGCGATGCCGCCGGTTGTGGTCGACGAGGCGCCCGGTCGGTCGCAGCGATCTCCCTTCGTGCGACGGCTCGCGGCGTATGTCCGCAACCTCGACCCGCGACTCGTGGGCGCGCCGCTGTTCCCGATGTTCGCGATCTCGCTGGTGTCGACGCTGCAGCAGGTCGACCTGCAGGCGGTCGGCCTGTCGCTGCCGGAGATCCAGACCGACACCGGCATCAACCGCAGTGCGCTCATCTTCGCCACGACGATGTTCTCCTACGGCAGCTACCTCGCTCTGCCCGCCATGGGCTGGACCGCCGACCGGCGGTCGCGCACGGTGATGATGCGAATCGGCGCGCTGCTCGCGGCCGTTGGCGAGATGGTGTTCGCGTTCGGCGGATCGCTCGGCGCCTTCGTCCTCGGCCGGCTCGGCGTGGCGTCCGGCGACACCGTCTCGCGACCCGCGGGCTACACGCTGCTCGCCGACCAGTACCCGTTCCTCGCCCGGATCCGCGTCGTGTTCTTCCTGTTCGCCGTCGGCGGGGTCTGCCACATCGTCGTCATCGGCGCGGCGGGCTTCGCCATCGGCTCGATCGGCTGGCGGCCGATCTTCCTCGCGATCGGCGTCGCCTACGCGGTCGGCGCGCTGCTGCTGCTGCGGGTGCGCGAGGTGCCGCGCGGCTACTGGGAGCGCAAGGAGCTCGGCGCCAGCGAGGAGGTCGCCCGGACCGAGCAGGCGCCGGTCAGCTGGAAGGAGAGCTGGCGCGCAGCCGCGAGCATCGGCCTGGTCCGCAGGCAGTGGATCGCGGCTCCGCTGTTCGCCGTCGTCAACTCGTTCGTCAACGTGTACTACGGCATCTACTTCGCCCAGCGCTTCGGCCTCACGCCCGGCGAGCGGACCGTCATCGCGATCATCAACGCCTGTGCGGTGCTGTTCGGGCTGCTCTTTGTCGGCCAGCCGCTCGCCCGCATGATCACGTCGCGCCCACGCGTCGTCGTCGCGATGCAGGCGTCGCAGGGCGTCCTGACGACGGCCGGCTGCGCGCTGCTGCTGTTCGAGCCGAGCCTCAACCTCTCGGTCGTCATCGTCGCGCTGCTGGCAATGGTCAACGGCACGATCTTCCCGCTGCAGATGGGCCTGCTGTCGCTCGTCGTGCCGCCGCGGCTGCGCGGCTTCGGGATGCCGACGCTGTTCTTCTGGTCGGTGCCCGGCTCGATCCTGTTCGCCATCATCGGCGGCCAGTCGACCAGCCACGGGTTCGGCCACCTGCTGCTGCTGATGGCGCCGTTCGGCCTGGCGGCGAGCCTGGTGCTGCTCACCGCGATCCCGCTGGTCGAGCGCGACATCCGGGCCGGGCAGCTGGCCAGCCTCGCCGACGAGCACGCGCGGCAGGCCCGCTCGAGCGGCCGGAACAAGATGCTGATCTGCCGCGGCGTCGACGTGTCCTACAGCGGGGTCCAGGTCCTCTTCGGCGTCGACCTCGATGTCGACGAGGGGGAGATCGTCGCGCTGCTCGGCACCAACGGCGCCGGGAAGTCGACGCTGCTGCGCGCGATCGCGGGCGTGCAGGAGGCGAGCGGCGGCGCGATCTTCCTCGACGGTCGCGACATCACCCACGTGCCGCCGCACGAGAACGCCGCGGCCGGCGTGGTCGTCGTACCGGGCGGTCATGCGGTCTGCACGTCGCTCACCGTCGAGGAGAACCTGCGGGCGGCGGCCTGGCTGCACCGCAAGGACGCCGAGTACGTCGCGAGCCGGCTCGAGCAGGCGCTGACGCTCTTCCCCGCGCTGCGGGCGCGGCTCGACTCGTCGACCGGCGACCTCAGCGGTGGAGAGCAGCAGATGGTCGCGATCGCGCAGTCGTATCTGATGGAGCCGCGGCTGCTGATGATCGACGAGCTGTCGCTCGGGCTCGCGCCGCAGGTGGTGGAGACGCTGCTGGAGTCGCTCCGCGCCATCAACGCGACCGGTACGACGATCCTGCTGGTCGAGCAGTCGCTCAACGTCGCGCTGACCATCGCAAACCGCGCTGTGTTCATGGACAAGGGCGAGGTGCGCTTCGACGGCAGCACCGCGGAGCTGCTCGAGCGTCCGGACCTCGTCCGGGCGGTGTTCATGGGAAGCGGCACCGGCACCCGCGGGTCACGGCGCCGGCCGCCGCGCAACGACGACGCCGCGACCGCGCTGCTCGAGGTCGAGGCGCTGACGGTGCGGTTCGGCGGCATCGACGCCCTCACCGACGTCTCCTTCGAGGTCCGGCCGCGAGAGGTGGTCGGGATCATCGGCCCGAACGGCGCCGGCAAGACGACGCTCTTCGACGCGATCTCCGGGTTGACGCCGACGACGAGCGGGCGGGTGCTGATCAAGGGACGTGACGTCAGCGCGCTGGCACTCGACGCCCGGGCGGCGGCCGGCCTCGGGCGGTCGTTCCAGAACGCGCGGCTCTTCCCGTCGATGACCGTGCGGGAGAACATCGCGGTCGGGCTGCACCGGCACGTCGCTGCGCGCAACCCGCTGCTCGCCGCCGGCTGGGCGCCGATGATCCGCCGCGCGGAGCGCACGGCGCGGCTGCGGGTCGACGACGTGATCGAGCTGCTCGGCCTCGAGGCGTACGCCGACAAGTTCGTCGGCGAGCTGTCGACCGGGACGCGGCGGGCCGTCGACGTGGCCGCGATCATGATGGCCGGGCCGGAGCTGCTGCTGCTCGACGAGCCGTCGTCCGGCTTGGCGCAGGCCGAGACCGAGGCGCTCGGGCCGATGGTGCTGCGGCTGGTCCGGGAGACCGGCTGCGGCGTCGTGATGATCGAGCACGACCTGCCGCTCGTGACCAGCGTCGCCGACCGGATGATCGCGATGGAGCTCGGCCGGGTCATCGCCACCGGCGCGCCGGACGCGGTGCTCGCCGACCCGCAGGTCCGCCGGGCGTACCTGTCTGCTTCCAAAGAGGTGCTGCTGCGGTCCGGCAGCGCGCTGGGCACCGCCCTCGTCAGCGCCGGCCTCGGCGCCGGCCCTGATCCGCACGACGCTGATTCGCACGACGTGACCGCCACCGAGAGGAACTGACATGGCCAAGGCGATCAAGGCGACCCGACCGCGCCGCCGTACGCCGAAGTCGCGCGAGGACTTCGCCACGACCTTCGAGGCGATGGTCGGCAACATCGGCCAGGTCATCAAGGGCAAGGACGACGAGATCCGGCTGACGCTGACCGCGATCCTCGCCAACGGCCATGTCCTGTTCGAGGACCTCCCGGGGACCGGCAAGACGATGCTCGCGCGGGCGATCGCGAAGACGATCGACGCCGAGCACAACCGGATCCAGTGCACGCCGGACCTGCTGCCGGCGGACATCACCGGGTCGCCCGTGCTGGACCGCAGGACCGGCGACTTCGTCTTCCGGCGCGGCCCGATCTTCGCCAACATCTTCCTGTCCGATGAGATCAACCGCGCCTCGCCGAAGACCCAGGCCGCGATGCTCGAGGCGATGCAGGAGCGCAACGTCACGGTCGACGGCACGTCGTACCCGTTGCCCCGGCCGTTCTTCGTCCTCGCGACCCAGAACCCGGTCGAGCAGGCCGGCACGTTCCCGCTGCCCGAGGCGCAGCTGGACCGGTTCCTCTTCAAGCTCTCGCTCGGCTACCCCGCCCGGCTGTCGGAGATGGACGTGCTGATCACCAACCGCACGTCGGAGCCGATCGACGACCTCACCCCGGTCATCGACCGTGACGGCGTCGTCGAGCTGATGCAGTGGGCCGACGAGGCGACGGTGAGCGAGGCGGTGATGCTCTACATCATCGACCTGACCCACGCGACGAGGAGCGACCCCGCGCTGTCGGTCGGCGCCAGCCCGCGGGCGTCGCTCGCGCTGATGCGCGCGGCTCGCGTGCGGGCTGCGTCGCAAGGGCGCGACGACGTGCTGCCGGACGACGTGAAGTCCCTGGCGATGGCCGTGCTGGCGCACCGGGTGATCCTCACGCCGGACTCGATGCTGCGTGAGGAGACCGTCGAGGGCGTGACCGAGCGGATCATCGCGAAGGTCAAGGTCCCGACCGGGCTGGGCGGCGCCGTCTCCTCGCCCGACCAGGCGCTCGCGGCCGCGGTGTCCTGACCACCTCACGATGGCGACCTCGACGGCACCGGCGAGCAGGGGAGCGCGCGCACTCGCGACGCGCGGCTCCGGGCTCGCGCGCGCCGTCGAGCGCCGCACCGGGCTGACGGCGACGGGTCAGTGCGTCGTCCTGCTCGCCGCGATGCTCTTCGTCCTCGCGCGGCTGGCCGGGAGCCAGTCGCTCTTCATGCTGACGTACGGCGCGCTCGTCGTCGTCGGGCTCGCGTACCTGCTGGCGCGGCGGAACCTGTCGGTGCAGAGCCGCCGGTCGCAGCTGCCCACGAGGGTGCGGCAGGGCCAGCCGGTGACCGTGCAGCTCGGGCTCGAGGCGATGCGCAAGGTGACGACGGTCGTCCTCGAGGAGGTGCTGGACGCGTCACTCGGCGCGACGGTGCGGCTGCCGGTCGCGGTGCTGCCCGCGGGTGAGGAGGTCACCCACGACTACAGCTTCACGCCGCGGCTGCGCGGGGTCTACACCGTCGGGCCGTTGATCGCGAGCTGGAGCGACCCGTTCGGGCTGACTCGCAAGACCGAGGTGCTGAGCCCGGCGACCGAGCTGATCGTGCATCCGCGCACCGAGTCGGCGCAGGACCGGGTGCTCAGCCGCGAGTGGGAGGACCCGCCGGTCCGCCCGCCGATCACGAAGCCGTGGCCGAGTGGCTACGAGTTCTACGGGCTGCGCGACTACGTCAGCGGCGACGACCCGCGTCGCATCGTGTGGCGAGCCACGGCGCGGACACTCGACCTCGACACGGGCGAGGGCCGCTACCTCGTCCGCGAGAGCGAGCAGGGGATCACCGACCGGGTGTCGATCCTGCTCGACACGTCGCGCGCGGCGCACAGCCCGGGCGAGCCGAGCGAGACGTTCGAGACCGCGGTCCGCGTCGCGGCGTCGCTCGCCACAAGGCACATCAAGGACGGATTCACCGTCTCGACGCACACCAACACCGACCAGCTGCTGCGGCCGATCCGCAGCCAGCGCGACGGCATCCGGCTGCTCGACGAGCTGGCCCGGCTGCAGCGCGGCCCGGAGCGGCTCGCGCACGGCGTCGAGCGGATCCTGCGCAACACCCGCCGGGACACGCACATCGCGGTGATCACGCCGCACCTCGACCAGGCCGCCACCGGCCGGCTCAAGCTGCTCATCGACCGGGGTGTCTCCGTGGTCCTGGTCATGGTCGTCTGGGACCAGACCGATCCGATCGCGCTGCACCGCGCCGGACAGCTCGGCTGCAACATCGTCGAGGTCGCGGCGTCGACGTCCCTCGAGGCCGTCTTCCGCACGGTCATCACCCGGGCGGGTCGCCGATGACCACGACTGTCGATCGCGACATCGTCGACGTGCCGACGGAGCCGGATCTCGTCGGCGTGGACCCCACGTCGTACGACGAAGGCCCCGACCGTCCGGCCGGCGTGCTGCTCAGCTGTTCCGCCGTCGCTCTCGCGACCGCCGCCGCCGCGTGGCTGCTCGCCGGCGTCTTCGCGGGCGCGCTGCCCAAGGTCGTCGCGATGCTCGCCGCGGTCGCCGGCCCGGCTCTCGTCGCGATCTCCTACCGAACCCGTCGACCGGCCGTCGTGCAGTACCTCGCACTGCCGATCGCTGCGGCCGCCGGTGCGGCGCTGGTCGTCCCCGCGACGACGGGCGGGTCGGCGAACCTGCCGAGCCTCGTCGCCGAGGCCGTCCGGTCCGGGGGGCTGAGCCAGCCGCCCGTGCCGTTCGAGCCGGGCTGGCGATTCCTCCTCGTCGTCCTGGTCACCCTGCTCGGCACCGGTGCCGCCGCGCTCGCCGCCGCACTCGACAAGCCGAGGCTCGGCATCGCCGTGCCGCTGCCGGTCGTCGTCGCCGCGTCGCTCGTGCAGCCACCGCGCAGTGCGGTCGCCGCGACGGTCGTCGCGCTCGTGCTGCTCGTCGCCGCGCTGGTGCTGTCGTCGGGTGCCCAGCTGATGCAGGACGGGTCGTCGTCGGGCTCGTTCGAGGCGCGCCGACTGCTGCGCGGTCTCGGCGGCCTCGTGCTCCTGGGAGTCACGCTCGGCGCGTTGAGCCAGGCCGGCTTCCTCTTCCCGGCGCAGCCGCAGGAGCGGGTGATCCCGCCGAAGCGACCGCAGACGCAGCCGCCGCTGTCCGACCGCGTGCTGTTCTCCGTCGACGTCTCGGAGTCGCCGACGACCGCGGATCCGGGGCCGTGGCGCTTCGGCGTCATCGACGTCTACGACGAGGTCGCCTGGCTGCTGCCGCCGGTCGACCGGGCGCGGATGGTCGACGTCCCGCCGTCGGGCCGGCTCGGCGACGCCGTCCGGGGAAGGCCGCTCCGGCCGGACGACGGGCCACCGGCGATCCCTGCGGCGACCGGCACGACGCGGTCGATCACCTTCCGGGTCGGCGACCTGCCCGGTCGGGTCCTGCCCACCGTCGAGGGCCAGGTGGCGGTCGACGCCAGGGCCGACCTCGAGCTCGACCCGCGGACGCAGACCTTGCGGTCGAGGGCCGGCCGCGCGGTCCTCGGGACGGAGTACACGGTCACGGCCGCGCTGCCGCCGTCCGCCAAGGACCTCGCCGCCATCGCGGCCGGCGCGCCCGACGCGCTCGGGCCGTTCGTCGACGCGCCCGAGCCGCCGACCGACGTCGCGACGCTGATCGCGGCTGCTCCGACGTCGCCGTTCGAGCGGCTCCAGTTCGTCCGCAACGCGCTCTACGCGAAGGTCGTCGCCGCCGGCCGCGGCACGCCGGTCGACGTCCCGCCGGCGCGCGTCGCCGAGATGCTCAACGGCGCCGAGGCGACGCCGTACGAGATCACCGCGGCCGAGGCGCTGCTCGCGCGGTGGGCCGGCGTACCCGCCCGGATCGGCTTCGGCTTCTACGCCGGCACCCGCTCGGCCGACGGCACGTCGTACGACGTGCACCCGCGCGACGCCGCGACCTGGCTCGAGGCCTACTTCGACGGGCCCGGGTGGATCACCGTCGTCGGGCGGCCGCCGAGAGCGAAGGCGAGCACGGACCTCGACCAGAAGAACCAGGACCCGCAGCTGCGGGCGAGCGAGGACCTCGCCCTCGTGGTGCGTGTCCCGGTCGAGCTGGAGAGCCTGCGCCAGCTCTACGACGACGTCCGGTTCTACCTGCTCGTGTCGGTGCCGTGGCTGCTGCTTGCCGTCCTGGTCATCGTGTTCTACCCGGCGCTGGTGAAAGTCGCGCGTCGGTGGCGTCGTCGCAGGTGGGCGCGGGAGCAGGGGCTCGGCGCCCGACTGCTCGTGGCGTACGCCGAGCTGCGGGACCGGCTGCTGGACGTGCGCGCGCCGAACCCCGCGTCGACGCCCCTGGAGTTCGTCGCCGCGATCGAGCCCGACGACGAGCACTGGGAGCTCGCCTGGCTCACCACGCGTGCGCTCTGGGGTGATCTCCGCCGCGACCTGCGCCTCGAGGACGTCGAGGCGGCCGAGGACATGGCCCGCTCGGTCGCCCAGCGCGTGCTGCGCGCGCAGCGGCCGCTGGTCCGCGCGCTCGGCCAGGCGTCGCGAGCGTCGTTGCGCGAGCCCTACACCGACGACGTGCCCAACCTGTGGCCGAGCGGGCCGCGGGTGGGAGTCCGGATCCGAAGGAGGACGCGCGCGATCCTGCGCCGACCGGCCCGGCGCGGGCTCCGACGTGGTGCGACCAGCACGGCCGGCGTCGTCGCGCTGGTCATCGTCGCGACGACCCTGCTGAGCGGGTGCGGCGGGAGCGGGAGCCGCGCCTCCGCGCCGGCCCTGCCGACTCCGCTGGTGCCCGAGGCCGTGGGTGAGTACCGGTTGCAGCGCGAGCCGTCGGCGGAGGCGAAGTTCGCCGAGGTCGGCGACGCGGCGCTGGTGACCGACGGCCACGTCTACACGGTCAGGCGCGGCGGTGAGGTGCTCGGCTCACTGCAGGCCGCGACCTTCAAGCCGTCGGTGCGTGGTGACATCAAGAAGATCCAGAAGGGCCTGCGCAAGAGCATCGGGACGGGGGACTTCACGCTGCGGCGGATCGGGACCGAGCCGGTCTACGTGCTCGTGCAGAACGAGCTGCGGATCCTGCTGTGGTTCCCGCCGGGCGGCGGCTACTACGAGATGCTCGACGCGCGTCAGGGCTTCGACGACGCGGAGCGCGTCTTCCTGGCGCTGCTCAACTTCCAGCGCGGACGGTCAGCCGATCTCGGCTCCGACTCCGCGGTCGTCGACGTACGCCGAGGAGGCGACGCATGAGGCGCGTTGCGATCGCCCTGTCCCTCCTCGCCCTGGTCGGCTGCTCGCCGCCCCGATCGGTGTCGGTCGGCGTCAAGGACCTCTCGACCGACATCGAGTTCAGCCGCGCCGACCCGACGCCGCTGCCGACCGCGGCGCCGCCCTCGACCGGCGTCCCCGGTTTCCCGCTTGCCCCGGTGCCGCCACGGGTCGTGCAGCCCGGTGGGCCGACGGTCGTGCCGCTGCCGCCGGACATCCCGACGCCGCCGGAGATCGACTCGTGCCCCAAGGCGAGCCCGCTCGTCGCGGCGCGCAACCCCAACACCACCCGACCTGCTGCGCCGCCCGTCGCCGCGTCGTACCGCTTCCGGATGAGCGGCGCGTACGCGATCACCGGCCCGAACCCGGCGAGCGGTGCGTTCCCGGCCGAGTCCGTGCGGCAGGTGAGGGACGTGCGGGAGCTCGACACCGGCGGCGGCTACGAGTACTGGATCAGCGACGACCTCGGACTCGACGTGGGCTACACGGTCATCCCGGAGCAGCGCGCCGCCCCGCAGAACCCCGTGACCGCCCCGGAGCAGCCGACGCCGGTCGAGGCGGGCATCTACGTCCACGCGTTCAACTACCGCCGCGCCGACGGGACCACCTTCGAGCTGCGGCCGCAGCCGTTCCTCATGGTCGCCCGGCTGCCACTGGTCGCCGGGGACAAGTGGCAGTCGAAGGGGGTCGACCCGGCCAGCGGCGTCGCGATCGTCGTCAACGGCCAGACCGGCGTCGGCGAGAAGTTCACACCGAGCCGGGACCGCATCGACGCTTGCGGCACGGTCCTCGACGCGACCTGGGTCGAGTACACGATCGACACGACGCCGCTCACCGGCGCGACGGCGCAGGAGGAGCCGCCGTCGTCGATCCGCGGCAGCGGCGTCGACCTGCAGTTCGTCGGCACGAAGGTGTCGTTCGCCAACCAGTACGGCGGCCTCCCGCTGCACGAGGTCGTGCGGCTCGTGGGGACGGACGGCGGCAACCAGGTCGACATCACCCGCGAGGCGGTCATCCGCTCCGAGCCCGAGCTCGCGAGGGCGCCCTCGTGACCCCACCAGCCCCCGACGAATTGCGACCGGGTCGCAAGCCGTGCGGGCGATTGATACGAAATGCGACCGGGTCGCATTTCGCACAGGCTGTTGCGGCTTCGGCGCTGGTCGCCGTGACGCTGACCGGGTGCCTCGGCGACGAGACAACCGCTCCGGTGTCGATGCCGACCGCGGCGGCCGGTGCGGTGGCGGGCGGCGACCTGGTGGTCGGCATCGTCGCGCCGCAGTCGATCGACCCCGCTCTCGTCGCGACCACCGACGTCGGTGGGATGACCGTCGTGCGGACGATGTGCGACTCGCTGCTGGCCCGTGACCCCGCCACGTCGACGCTGAAGCCGGCGATCGCCGAGTCCTGGCGGGTCCTCGACGGCGGCGCGCGGATCGCCGTCCGGCTGCGGGCGGACGTGCGCTTCTCCGACGGCCGCAAGCTCGCCGCGCGGGACGTCGCCGCGTCCCTCGCGAGGGTCGCCGCCCCGGACACCGTCTCGCCCGTCGCCGAGCTGCTCGAGCACGTCGGCGGCTACACCGAGCTGCGCGACCGCAAGGTCGAGCGCGACGAGCTGACCGGCGTGCAGGTCGTCAGCGCGCGCGACCTCGAGATCGTCCTGTCGCGGCGGGACGCGCAGTACGTCGACCTGCTGGCGACGACGGTCGGCGTACCGGTGCCGCGCGACGCACCGGACCAGCGCGGATTCGCCGAGCGTCCGGTCTGCGTCGGGCCCTACGCGCTGGCGAAGGCGTGGCGGACGGGCGACTCGACGATCACGCTCGAGCGCTCGTCGTCGTACTACGGCGGCAACACCGCGTTCACCCGCGGCGGCGCGGGCTGGGCGGATCGGATCACCTTCATGCTCTACCCGACCCGCGAGAAGGCGGAGGCCGCGTTCCGGCGCGGCGAGGTCGACGTCGCGCCGGTCGCCAATGACCGGCTGGCCGAGGCGCGCGGGATCGCGGGCGCCGGCGTCGAGACGGCGCCCACCGGGACGCTGGAGTACGTCGGCCTGCCGTTCGCCACCCCGCCTTTCGACGACGCGCGCGTCCGTCGGGCCCTGAGCCAGGCGCTGGATCGGGCGCGCATCGCCGCGGTCGTCTACCGGGGCGGCCGGGTGCCGGCGACGTCGCTGTTCCCGCCGAACCTCGACGACCGGGTCGTCGAGCCCGACGCCTGCGGCGACGCAGCGCCGGACGACGGCGACGTCGACTCCGCCCGGGCCACCCTGCGCGCGTCCGGCGTGCAGCTCGCCGGTCTGACCGTCCCCCTCTACTTCAACGACGAGTTCCACAACCGCGCGCTGATGACCGAGGTCGCGGCGCAGTGGCAGTCGGCGTTCCGGTTGCGCTCGCGGCTGGTGCCGATGCCGTTCGACGCCTACCTCGCGCGCGGCACGAGCGGCACGGGCTTCGACGGCCCGTTCCGGCTCGCCCACGCGGCGCCGTACCTCGACCTCGGCGAGTTCCTCGGCCCGCTCTTCAGCACCGAGACGATCGGCACCGAGAACCTGAGCCGGTTCTCCATCGGCCGCTTCGACTACTACCTGCGTCGCGAGGCGCGGCAGGCGATCTCGATCGAGGACCAGCGGGACAGGTACGCCAACGTGCACCGCGGCCTCTGCGCGCAGGTGCCGATCGTGCCGGTCGTCTGGGGAACCGCGAGCTACCTCGGCCGGCCGACGGAGGTCGGATTGGCGTCCGGCCGGCTCCTCGACCGCGCGACCGCGACGCCGTTGCTTCGCGAGGTGTACGTCCGGTGACCTCGACGCTCAC
Organism: uncultured Actinomycetota bacterium; assembly: GCA_963765815.1. Lineage (GTDB taxonomy): Bacteria > Actinomycetota > Actinomycetes > BP-191 > BP-191 > DATLNF01. Next base: position 163,477 of record CAVXXT010000008.1, read on the forward strand.
TCCGGCGCTGCTCGCCGTCGCGCTGGTTGCCACGGTCGCCGCCGCCGGCTGCGACTCCGGCCGGCCGTCCGCTGCCGCGGTGCTGTCCGGAGTGCTGCCCACGTCGGTCGCGGAGGAGGGCTTCGTCGTCGACGGCGCTGCCACCGGGCCAATGGACGAGAGGACGGCGGCCGAGGCGACGACGCTCCGCCCGGCCGTCCTGCGGGGCTTCCTGCGGAAGTCGGAGTACCGGGCCGGCTACGCGCGGGTGCTGACCCGCGATGAGGAGTTCGTCACCCTGCTCGCCTTCGAGTTCGGCCGCGCGGACGACGCGCAGGGGCTGGTCGACCTGGCGCTCGGCGAGCTGGCCGGCTCGGTGGCCTTCCGCCCGTTCGACGACCCCGACGTGCCGGGCAGCCGCGGCTTCACGCTGACCAGCGACGTGCGCGGGCTGGTGCGGTTCTGCGTCGGGGAGTGGCTCGCCGTGGCGGCCCGCGCGTTCGCGGTGACGCGCTGCGCTCCGTTCGTGCCGTCCGTGCCTGCGGTGACAGGGATCGCGAAGACGGTGCACGAGCGGGCCGAGCGGGGTGGTCAGCCGTGAGCGACCCCCACGTCGGCGTACCGGTGGCGATGCACCGCACCGGGCGACGGTCGACGTACGACAAGGCTCCGGTCGTGCCGGTCGGCGACCGCGAGGACTGCGCGGTCGGCTGGCGCGAGATCGGCGCGCGCATCACCGCGAGCGAGCCGTCGCTGGTCATCGTCGACGCCTACCCCGGAGTGCGCCCTGCGGACATCGACGAGCTCGTCTCGGTCCTCGGCGCCGACCACGTGTTCCGGGTCGAGGACGCGCTGCTGCCCGCGGCGGACATCGAGGCGCTGATCGCGCCGGAGCTCACCGACGACCCCGTCTTCGGCCGGCTGACGAGCCTCGCGCTGATCGACCTGTACGACGCCGCCGCACTGGACCGGCTTCGCGCCGAGGTCCGCGCCGCGAGTGGGCGCGTCGTCGTGCGCGGTGTCGGTGCCTCGCTGGTCGCCGACCCTGCCCTCGTCGACTCTGCCGTCGTCGTGCACGCCGACCTGCCGCGCCGCGAGCTGACCCTGCGCCAGCAGTCCGGTGAGCTCGGCAACCTCGGCGCGGACAACGCCGCCGACCGGCCGTCGGTGAAGTACAAGCGGGCGTTCTTCGTCGACTGGCGCCTCGCCGACCGGCACAAGACGCAGCTTTGGCCGCGCCTCGACTTCGTCCTCGACACGGTCCACGCCGAGCACCCCAAGCTGATCGCGGCGTCGTCGATGTTCGCGGGTCTCGACCTGACGGCGACCCGGCCGTTCCGGGTCGTGCCGTGGTTCGAGCCGGCGCCGTGGGGTGGCGAGTGGATGAAGGAGGTCTGCGACCTCCCGCGCGACGTCGTCAACTACGGCTGGTGCTTCGACTGCGTGCCGGAGGAGAACTCGCTGCTGCTCGGCTTCGGCGACGCGGTCGTCGAGCTGCCGTCGGCGAACCTGGTCTTCCACCGGCCGGTCGAGCTGCTCGGCCCAGCGGTGGCGGCGCGCTTCGACGGGGAGTTCCCGATCCGCTTCGACTTCCTCGACACCATGGGGGGCGGCAACCTCTCGCTGCAGGTGCACCCGCTGACGAGCTACATCCGCGAGCACTTCGGCCTGTCCTTCACCCAGGACGAGTCCTACTACCTGCTCGACGCGGAGGAGGGCGCGCACGTCTACCTCGGTGTTCGCTCCGGTGTCGACCGCGACGCGATGGTGGCCGACCTGCTCCACGCGCAGGACGGCGGCCCGCCGTTCCCGGCCGACGACTACGTCAACCGGTGGCCGGCGACCCGGCACGACCACTTCCTCATCCCGGCCGGGACGGTGCACTGCTCCGGGGCGGGCGCGATGGTGCTGGAGATCAGCGCGACGCCGTACATCTTCACGTTCAAGCTCTGGGACTGGGACCGGCTCGGGCTCGACGGGCGCCCGCGGCCGGTGCACCTCGAGCACGGGGCGAGCAACATCCAGTGGCAGCGGGACACCGACTACGCGCGAACGAAGCTGATCAACCACTTCACGCCCCTGGGCGAGGGCGACGGCTGGCGGGCCGAGCGGACCGGGCTGCACGAGGCGGAGTTCATCGACACCCACCGGCACTGGTTCACCGGGACCGTCGAGCACGACACCGCCGGCGGGGTGAACGTCCTCAACGTCGTCGCCGGCGAGGAGGTCGTCGTCGAGTCGCCGACCGGCGCGTTCGACCCGTTCGTCGTGCACTACGCCGAGACGTTCATCGTCCCGGCCGCCGTCGGCCGCTACACGATCCGCCCCTACGGCGCGTCGTCGGGTGCGGAGTGCGCGACCGTGAAGGCGTTCGTCCGCCCGCTGCGTTAGCTCCGCGCAGCGATCAGTCGCTGGATCGCGTCGGCCCACATCGCGCCGGCGGCGCGCTGGCCGGCGCCGGTGAAGTGACCGCCGCGGGAGAACTCCGCGCGGTGCACGCCCATCTCGGACAGGGTGTCCGTGTCGGGGCCGGGGAGGAAGCCGGGCTCCGACCACAGCCGGTCGACCGCGGCGCGGATCGCGGCGCCGGCCTCGAACGGGCGCAGGTTGGTCGGGTGGTACGTCGACTTCGCCGGCAGCCAGGTGAGGTCGAGTCCGGTCTCCGTGCAGACCGCAGTCCGCAGGGCGCGCAGCCGCTCGGCGTACACCTCTGTCGGGGTGTCGGAGAACGCGTCCGACTCACCCTGCTGCCAGAGCACCGCGCGCGGTGCGCCGGCTGTGCCCGCGGCGTGCCCGCTCGCGATGCGGACCGCGTCACAGACGTTGGCGCACAGCTGCGTGCCGGGCGCCCAGTGCTCGACGCGGGTCCCACCCACGGCCGTGTGCACGAAGCCGACCGGCACGCCGAGCGCGGTGACGAGCGCGTTGCCCGCCGACGGCCAGATGCTGCCCTGGAAGGGCGAGTGCGGCCCGTGCGGGAAGCCGAGGTCGAGCCCGGCGAGCATCTCGAGCAGCTCACGCGTCGTGTCGGCGTCGACCCGGTCGACGATCCGCGGCTGCGGGTCGTGCGCGATGCGCCAGCCGTCGACCTCGGGGCAGGTGGCGGTCACTCGCCCCAGCGGGTCGGTGATCGTCGTCGTCTCCTCGTGACCGACCGCCGCGTAGGACTGCCCGGCGACCACGAAGACCTCGCCGACGCCGACCGGCTCGACTGCGCCGGTGGCCGCGACCTCCCCGCCGCGCAGCAGCCGGATCTCGACCCGGAACCAGCCGCCGGCGCCGACGTCCACCTCGGCGCGGAAGAGATCGCCGTCCACGCTGAGCGTCGCCGGCGCCCAGCCGGTCCCATCGCCGAAGCACTCCGACAGCGCGACGGTGCGGACCTCCGCGCCGTCAACCCCGTGCGGGGCGCCGCTGCCGGTCACGACGACCCGGCCTGCGCCGAGGCCGGGCGACGTCGTACGCCGTTGCAGCACCTGCAGGGGCGCCGGCTGCTCGACCGTCAGCAGCGCCGTCACCCGTGCCGCGCCGGCAGCCGGACGTCGACGAACCGAGGGCGGTAGTTGTCGACGTTGCTGTAGAGGTCGTCGCCGCTGCGCGCATTGACGTTGTAGCTGATGACGATGCGCCCGGGCCGCGCCAGCTGCGGATGCTCCTTGGCGTTATAGGTGAAGAACTTCGCGGCGTCCTCCTGCGTGGTGTGCAGCAGCGTCCTGCCCGTCCACGGGCCCTCGGGCGCCGCCGCGAAGTAGGCGTAGATGTCACGGCCGATGCCGCCGTCCTGCGCGACCAGGCGGAAGCCGTCGCCGGTCGCGACGACGCTCATCTCGTTGGCGATGCCGCTGAGCAGGCGCACCGACAGCAGCGGGCTGGTCGTCCACCCGGTCCCGTCGAAGAACTCCCACGGCTCGGTGAGCGATCGCCCGCGCGGCACCCGCGCGACGTGCAGGTGCTTCTGCGCGGCGAAGTCCTCGCAGCCGTAGACGTAGACGTAGTCCGCGGTCTCCGTGAGAGCGACGCCCCACTGGATCGGACCGCCCGGTCCGCTGCCGGCGCTCGGCAGGAACGGGCCGCCGGCGGGCGCGATCCCCAGCGGCTCGAGGCCGGGCAGCTGGTACGTCGCGACGTCGACGCCGATCACGCCGAACGCCGGCCCGGCGCCGGTGATGCGGAACAGCACCTGCTGCAGCGTGCTGCCGACGACGGTGGCGTCTCCGGGCCAGTACCAGGTCGCGGCGTCCGGGGGTGCCGCCCACGCGGCCGGCGCGCCGAACAGCCCGTTGGGGTCGTACAGCGTCGGCCCCCACCGGCCGTTGCGCTCCTGCACGGTCCACGTGTTGTGCGCGAAGCCCTGCTGCGCGCGCGAGTGGTCCGGGCGCACGGTGCCGAAGAAGGTGTCGCCCCACATCCACAGCGTCCGGCCGTCGGGCAAGGGCACCGAGTAGCTGCCGTCGGACCCGGTCCAGCGGTCGCCCTTCCCGGCGTCGCCGTACGCGTAGAGGCTCCGCTGCAGCCGCTGCGCCGGGTCGGCCGCCGCCGCGTCGGCGCGAGGTGCGGTCGGCGAGACCAGAACCGGCGCGGCAAGAACGAGCGCCAGCGCGGTGAGCAGCGCCCCGCGGCACCGAAGGATACGCGACCGGGTCGCGGGCCCCGCACGAAAACGAAGGATTTGCGACCGGGTCGCGTCTCCTTCGGGTCTGGTCACGTACTCGGGTTCGCCGCCGTGTCGGGCGGGTCCTGCTGGGGGTGGAGGCCGGCGGCGTCGACGTCGTACGTCGTGCCGCGGATCACCAGGCCGCGCAGGCGCGCGGTCGGGTCGACGTCGGCGAGCTGCGGCGCAGCGGAGAGCGCTCCGTCGAAGCCGACCTTCACTCCGAAGATCGCCTCGATCACCAGGCTCACCCACGACCCGGTCGAGGAGCAGGTCCAGTCGTTGATCCAGGGCCACTCGTTCGGCGCCTTCCGGGCCCCGCCGGTGTCCGGTTCGACCGCGGTCTCGACGAAGTGCGCCTGGCCCAGCGGGCCCTGGTTGGTCGACCTGGCGAGGCCGGGCAGCCAGGCGGCCGCGACGTCACCGTGGCCCATCCGCCACAGCGCGGCGGCCGACTCCGAGGGCCAGGCCGGGTAGGCGCCGTTCCACTGGTGATCGGGGCGGACGCTGAACAGCGCGTCGTCGTCGTACGGCGACAGCGCGTGCATCCAGGTCGGCGACTGCAGCTCGCGGACGAAGAAGTCGGCCATCTCCTGCCGCTGCGTCTCCGACAGGTCGTCGAGCATGCCGAACGGCACGGTGAAGAAGTCGTAGCAGTGCCGCACCGGGACGAGCGAGCCGTCGGGGTAGCGGGCGTGGAACCACCCCTCGCCGTCGGCGTACAGCTCGTTCACCGCCGTCGCGATGCCGGCCGCTTCGTCGGCGTAGCCCGCGCTTCGGCTCGTCTCGCCGAGGGCGGCGTCCATCGCGGCCGCGGTGCGCAGGGTGAAGGCGTTGGCGGCGTTGAGGCTCGCGACGGAGTGGATGTAGGTGCTGACGCACTCGAGCAGGTTGTCGATGCCGCCGTAGTCGGCCAGCCCGTGCGGGCTGCGCAGCGACCGCCAGGCTGTCGCGTAGTCATGTACGTAGTCGGCGACCGTCTTCACGCCGTCGCCGCCGGCGACCGGCGTGGTCAGCCAGTCGACGTCGCCGGTCCAGGAGACGTAGTCGCGGATCATCCGGGTCATCGCGAAGTCGTTGACGGCGTACCAGTTGCCGACGGGGGAGCCGGTGAGCCACTCGGTGCCGAAGTGCGTGTGCACGTCGGTCGCGATCCAGTGCTCGAGGTGCCGGCGCATCACGCCGGGGTCGAGCAGCGCGTGCACCAAGGAGCTCAGGTTGTAGTCCCAGAGGAACGTCACCGACTGCCAGTAGCGAGGCATCAGCGTGTCGTAGGTGCGGCCCATCACCGAGTGCGCTGAGTCGCGACGGAAGTAGACGACGCCGAGCGCGCCCATCGCGTAGAGCCGGCGCAGTGCGGCGTTGTCCGTCTCGAGCCACGGCAGCGCGCCGCCGAAGCGGTCGTTGCCGGGAGTGAAGACCGCCGCCAGCTCGGCGTCCCACTCGCGCTCCGCGGCGGTGATGACGCCGGGGACGTCGGCGACGAGCGCGTCGTACGTCGACCGCGCCTCGTCGGCCGTCCCGCCGACCACGTGCACGTAGCCGACCCGCCAGGTCTGCCCGGGCTCGATCCGCGCGACCGTCTCGACGCCGCGCGCCGTGGCGACGGCGGCGGGGTCGTCGACGCCCTGCACGCTCACCGCGGCGCTGTCGCGAGCACTGAAGACCAGCCGGGCATGCGCGGCGTCCACGTCGACCGCGTTGTCCTTCTCGCCGGGCGGCTCCGACGCGCCCCAGGGCCGCACCGCCTTGGTCACCGACGCGGACAGGCCGAGTCGCACCGGCACCTCGCGCGCCTCGGAGCCGGCGTTGGCGATCTCGATGTCGACCACGAAGCCCATCGCGTCGACCGCCATCGCGGTGGTCGTGGTGATGTCCAGGCCGTCGACGGACGCGGTGCGGGTGATCCGGTCCGGCCGCCACTGGAAGGTGACCGGCGCGCCGTACGACGCGAGCAGTCGGCCGTCGATGAACGCGCGGGCCGTGATGGTGTCGCCGAGGCTGCCGAACGGCGGGAACGTGATGCTGCGCACGCCGACCAGGTCGTTGTCCGCCTGCAGCACGCCGAGGAAGTTGGTCAGCCCGGGCGGGGCGAAGAGATCGCCGAAGCGGTGCACGAGCGGGTCGGAGGCCAGGTCGGCCACCACCGGCAGGGCGGTGCGATCGCTCATCAGGACTGCCCCTCGGCGTAGGCGTGGATCGAAGCCGCAAAGGCTGGCATCCTGTCACTACAGGCGTCCTGTTACTACAGGAGCGGAGCCGGAGGGAGCGCGGCATGGACCCGACCAGCAGGGCGGGCGGCCGCGTCGTGCGCGCGACCGGCGTGCCCTACTACGTGCAGGTCGCCGGCATCATCCGCGACCAGCTCCGGGCCGGCCGCTGGGAGGCCGGAGAGCTGATCCCCTCGGAGTCCGGGCTCTGCGAGATGTTCGGCGTCTCCCGCACGGCGATCCGCCAGGCGCTCGGCGAGCTGGTCGGCGAGGGACTGCTGCAGAAGGAGAAGGGCCGCGGCACCTTTGTCAGCCAGCCCCAGGTCCGGCTCGCGGTCCAGGAGATGCGCGGGTTCTACGACGAGATGGCCGATCGCGGTCGGACGGTCGAGACGACCGTGCTGCGCCAGGAGGTCGTGCCCGTGCCGCCGGCGGTGGCGCCCGAGCTCGCGCTGCCGATGCGCACGCCGGTCGTCTGCATCGAGCGGGTGCGCACGGTCGCCGACGATCCGCTGGTGCACGTCTCGACGTACCTGCCGGTGCACCGGTTCGAGTCCCTGCTCGACGTCGACCTGACCCGGTCCAGCCTGTACGCCGTCCTCGCGGAGCAGTTCGGCTGCGAGGTGCGCGGCGGTCGCCGGCGCATCGACGCCGTGCCCGCAGAGGGCCCGCACGCGCGGCTGCTCGGCGTGAAGCCGAAGACGCCGGTGCTGCGGGTCACGGCGACCAACGTCGACGCCAACGACGTGGCGTTCGAGCACTTCGTCGCGTGGTACCGCGCCGACCGCACCAGCTTCGAGATCGTCGTGCAGGCCAACCCGTCGGCCGGGTCGCTGCACGCCGCGCTCCTGCCGGCATGAGCGCGCCACAGCGCGCGCGACGGCCGCGCGGACCCGGGCTCGCCTACTCGATCACCGCGTGTGTCGCCGTTCTCGCGCTCGGGGCGGTCGCGCTGTCCGCCGACCAGGCGCCGCCGCCGTCGGTCGCGGAGTTCGCGCCGGCCGCGCTCGACCAGATCAAGGAGGCGCCGCCGCGTCAGGGCACCGACGTCGGCGAGGGCGAGGAGGGCCCGGGTGGGGCGAGCACCCGCAGCCCATCGGCCAGCCCGAGCCCTACGGTTGCACCCTCGCCGACCGGCCCAGTCATCGACGTCGCCCGCACGCGCAAGTGCGTCGGCAACCCTCCCCGGCAGACCGAGGACCCGCAGTCGCCGCCGTGCGTGCCGTACTTCTCCGGCGACAACGGCGGTGCGACGTCCTTCGGCGTGACCCGTGACGAGATCCGGGTCGCGCTGCCCTACGGGTCGTTCCTGTCGTCGACGGTCCCGCAGGACTACGACGTGCTGGCCGCCTTCTTCAACACCCGCTACGAGTTCTACGGCCGCAAGATCCGGCTGCTGCCGTTCATCTCGCGCGGCGACAACTTCGCCAACCCCAACCCGCCGGACATGATCGCCGACGCCAACCGGGTGCAGACCGAGCTCAAGGCGTTCGGCTCGCTCGGCTACAGCGACCGGCGCGGTGCCGAGCACACCTACTACGACGAGCTCGCCCGCCGGAAGATCGTGGCGGTCGTCGCCGGCACCGCGGCAGAGGCGACCGAGGCGCACCTGCGGCAGCGGGCGCCGTACCAGTGGTCGAGGTCGATGGCCACCGACTCCCTCGTCCGCAACCTCGGCCAGTTCACCTGCGCGCAGCTGGTCGGCAAGCCGCCCTCGTACGGCGGGCCCTACTCGTTCGTCCCGCAGCCGACGGTGCGCAAGCTCGGCATCATGGTCACCCGCGCGCCCGACGGGACCATCCCCGACATCGCGCCGCTGAAGGCCGCGCTCGGCGGCTGCGGCGAGAGCCCCGTCGTCGTCGAGGCGCCGTACGCCGAGGACGCCCGCGCCGGCCTCAACCCGGTCATCCAGCTCAAGGACGCGCAGGTCACGTCGATCCTCTGCGTCTGCGACCTCGGCTCCGAGCGCAACAGCTACATGCCGGCCGCGGAGGGTCAGGGCTACAACCCCGAGTGGGTCGTGTCGAGCTACAACGGCAACGACGTCGACAACTCGTTCGCGCAGGCCCCGCCCAACCAGGCTCGGCACCTCATCGGCGTCTCCGCGAGCAACAAGACGCAGCGCAACCAGGACCACCCGTGGTTCTGGGCCTATCGCGAGGCCGGGCCGACCCGCACTCCGCCGAGCGGCGGTGCCGGCTATGCGATGACCGGCATCTACGGCTCGATGTCCCTGCTTGCCGCCGGGATCCAGATGGCCGGCCCGAAGCTCACCCCCGAGACGTTCGCCGCGGCGCTGCAGCGCACGGTCTTCCCCAACCCCGGTGCCGGAGCGCCGCCGTACTACCAGTCGGCGATCGGCTTCTCCGGCGGGACGCACTCGATGGTCAAGGACCTGGCGATGTTCTGGTACGACGCGACGCAGCAGGGCACCGTCGACCCGGCGACACCCGGCGCGGTCTGCTACGTCCGACGCGGCGAGCGGTTCGCGACCGGCGCGTGGGCCACGCGCGATCCCGAGTTCCGGCAGGGTCCGTGTCGTTGACATCAGGCAAGGCATGGGTCGACGCGGATCGGCTGTTCCGTGACGCGCGGTGGCGGGGCTCCGACGATGCCTACTCGATCCACCTCGGCGGCGACCGCGTGCTCTGGCTCTTCGGCGACACGTTCGTCGCGAAGCCGGGCGCGCCCACCCGCGTCGGCTCGGACTTCATCCGCAACTCGGTCGCGGTGCAGACCGGCCTCGACCCGCTGACCGCGACGATGGACTTCGCCTGGCGCGGCACCGACGACGTACCCGAGGACTTCTTCCCCGGCGAGGGTGACGGCTCCGGCGCGGAGTGGCTCTGGCCGGGTCACGGGGTGTGCCACGACGGCCGGCTGCTGCTGTTCTTCATGGCGTGCGACCTGCCGCCGGACGGCGACCCGCACGACCCGCTGGGCCTGTCCTTCCGGGTGACCGGCTGGCGAGCGGTGACCGTCGACAACCCGGCCGATCCGCCCTCGGCCTGGCGGCTCGAGCCGGTCGTCGACCGGCCGGACACCGCCGGCTCGGTCCTCGGCGCCGCGACGCTCGTCGACGGCGACACCCTCTACCTCTGGGCCTACCGAGCCGGGCACGCGCTCCTCGCGCGCACCGACGTCGCGCGCGCGGTCACCGGCGACCTGAGCGCGCTGCAGTGGTGGTCCGGATCCGACTGGGTCTCCGACTCCTCGCTCGCGACGCCCGCGCTGGACCCGGCGGTCACCGAGTTCACCGTGCACCGCGCCGACGACGGCGGGCTGGTCCTCGTCGACGTGCACCCGGTGACCGAGCCGAGCGCCGCGGTCTGCGTACGCCGGGCCGATCAGGTCGTCGGGCCGTGGTCCGCGCGGGAGGCGGCGTACCCGATCCTCGAGGCGGCTCGCACGGACGCCTTCGTCTACGCCGGCAAGGCGCACCCCGAGCTCTCGCGGCCCGGGGAGGGTCTCGTCGTCACCTACGCGTCGAACGGCCGCGAGCTGGCCCCGCTGTACGCCGACGAGTCGCTCTACTACCCGCGGTTCGCCCGCATCGCCGGCCTGCACTGACGTCGGCGGGGCTGAGCGCTACCGCGCGTCGACCTCGGCCAGGAAGTCGAGCACGTCGGCGTTCGCTCGGTCGCCGACCGCCACCAGGTAGTTGTGGCCGACGCCGTCGTAGGAGATGTGCCGGGCGTCGGGCAGGGTCGCGGCCAGCTCCTGGCCCCACTCGGGCTTCGCGACCTGGTCGGCCGAGCCGTGCAGCACGAGCGCGGGCATCGTCAGGGATGCGACCTGCTCAGTGGTGACGACGTACTCGCGTAGCCCGTTCTGCTGAGCGACGAGCGCGCGACGCTCCCACGTGTCCCGACGCAGCATCGCCAGGTCCGCCGCCATCGCCTCCGGCGGGCAGCTCGCGCCGTAGAGCCGTCGCTTGGTGAGTGCGAGGAGGACGCCGCGCGGCAGCCGGAAGACCGCCTGCGCGGCCTTGGGTGCGCGCTTCTTGTCCGCGGAGAAGATGCCGGTGGCACCGAGGACCAGCGAGGTCACCCGATCCGGCGACTCGAGGGCGAGCTGCAGCGCGATGACGCCGCCGAGCGAGATGCCGTAGACGTGCGCCCGCTCGACCCCTGCGGCGTCGAGCACCGCGCGCGCGTCGGCGGCCAGCATCGAGATCGGGCTCTCCGGGGTCCACGCGCTCTCGCCGGTGCCGCGGTTGTCGAACCAGATGACGTGATGACTCGCCGTGAGGGCGGGGAGGACCGGGTACCAGAGAGCGCTGCTGAACGTCGCACCCATGATGAGCAGCACGGGAGTGCCCGAGCCGGCCTCCTGCCAGTGGATGCGGGTGCCGTCGACGAGGGTGTCTGGCATCGGGCTACTGACCCGACGAGAGCTGGGCCTGGGCGGCCTCGAGCTCGGCCTTCATCGCGTCGGCCAGCGCGTGCGCGCCGGACAGCGGCCGGACCATGACGCACAGCTCGTCGATCAATCCGTCGGCGCGCAGGTGCAGGAAGTCGCAGCCCTCGATCTCCCGCCCGCCGACTGTCGCCTGGAAGACGAGGGCGTGGTCGGCGGCGTCGGGAGCGCCGATCTCGCGGACGTAGCGGAAGTCGGCGAAGACACGCGACACCGCCGCCAGGATGAAGCCGACCGCGGCTTTCCCCTCATAGGGCTTGAACACGATCGGGCTGCGGAAGACGACGTCGTCGGCCAGCAGGTCGATCGCCGCTGTGAAGTCCTGGGCCTCGACGGCCGCGCGGAAGGGATGCATGGCGCTCACCTTAGGTTGCGTGGGTACAGGTCGGCACGGCCGGTCAGACGATGATGGAGAGACGATGAGCAAGGGCACGAGCAAGACCGGCGGTACGACGAGCGCCGCCGCCCCGGCCGCCGCGGATCGGCACGACCTGATCCGGGTGCGCGGCGCCCGGGTGAACAACCTGAAGGACGTCAGCGTCGAGCTGCCGAAGCGCCGGCTCACGGTCTTCACCGGAGTGTCCGGCTCGGGCAAGAGCTCGCTGGTCTTCGGCACGATCGCCGCCGAGTCGCAGCGGATGATCAACGAGACCTACAGCGCGTTCGTGCAGGGCTTCATGCCGACGATCTCCCGGCCCGACGTCGACGTGCTCGAGGGGCTGACCCCGGCGCTGATCGTCGACCAGGAGCGGCTCGGCTCCAACCCGCGCTCGACCGTCGGCACGGTCACCGACGCCAACGCGATGCTGCGCATCCTGTTCAGCCGGCTCGGCTCGCCGCAGATCGGGCCGCCCAACGCGTACTCGTTCAACGTCCCGTCGGTGAGCGCGAGCGGCGCGATCACCGTGCAGAAGGGCGCCGGCAAGACGATCGCCAAGAAGGCGACCTTCAACCGGCTCGGCGGGATGTGCCCGCGGTGCGAGGGACGCGGCGCCGTCACCGACTTCGACCACACCGCGCTGTACGACGCCGCGAAGTCCATCAACGAGGGCGCCATCACCGTCCCCGGCTACAGCATGGACGGCTGGTACGGCCGCATCTTCCGCAGCTGCGGCTTCTTCGACCCGGACAAGCCGATCGCCAAGTACACCAAGCGCGAGCTGCACGACCTGCTCCACAAGGAGCCGACGAAGATCAAGGTCGAGGGCATCAACCTCACCTACGAGGGCCTGATCCCGAAGATCCAGAAGTCCTTCCTCGCCAAGGACGTCGACGCGATGCAGCCGCATATCCGGGCCTTCGTCGAGCGGGCGGTCACCTTCGCCACCTGCCCCGAGTGCGACGGCACCCGGCTCAGCCCTGAGGCCCGGTCGTCGACGATCAAGGGGAAGAGCATCGCCGACGCCTGCGCGATGCAGATCAGCGACCTCGCCGACTGGGTGCGCGGCCTGAAGGACGCGTCGGTGGCGCCGCTGCTCGAGGCGCTGGTCGACACCCTCGACGCGTTCGCCGAGATCGGCCTCGGCTACCTCTCCCTCGACCGGCCGTCCGGCACGCTGTCCGGCGGCGAGGCGCAGCGGGTGAAGATGATCCGGCACCTCGGCTCGTCGCTCACCGACGTCACCTACGTCTTCGACGAGCCCACCACCGGCCTGCACCCGCACGACATCGCGCGGATGAACGACCTGCTGCTGCGGCTGCGCGACAAGGGCAACACCGTGCTCGTCGTCGAGCACGAGCCGGACACGATCGCGATCGCCGACCACGTCGTGGACCTCGGTCCTGGCGCGGGCGCCGACGGAGGGTCAATCACCTTCGAGGGCACCGTCGACGGACTGCGCGCCAGCCGCACCGTCACCGGCCGCCACCTCGCGGACCGCGCGGCGCTCAAGCCGGCGGTGCGCACCCCCACCGGCGCGTTGCAGATCCGCGGCGCGACCACGCACAACCTGCGCAAGGTGGACGTCGACATCCCGCTCGGCGTGCTCTGCGTCGTCACCGGCGTGGCCGGATCAGGCAAGAGCTCGCTGGTGCACGGGTCGATCCCCGACGGCGAGGGCGTGGTGTCGATCGACCAGACGCCGATCCGCGGATCTCGGCGCAGCAACCCGGCGACGTACACCGGTCTGCTCGACCCGATCCGTGCGGCGTTCGCCAAGGCCAACGGCGTGAAGCCCGCGCTCTTCAGCGCCAACTCCGAGGGTGCCTGCCCGACGTGCAACGGCGCCGGTGTCATCTACACGGATCTCGGCATGATGGCCGGCGTCTCGACCACGTGCGAGGACTGCGGCGGGAAGCGGTACGACGCGTCGGTGCTCGACTACCGCCTCGGCGGACGCGACATCAGCGAGGTGCTCGCCATGTCGGTGACCGAGGCGGCGGAGTTCTTCGGCGACGGCGAAGCGGCCACGCCGGCCGCGGCGGCGATTCTGCGCCGGCTCGCCGACGTCGGGCTCGGCTACCTCCGCATCGGCCAGCCGCTCACGACGCTGTCGGGCGGCGAGCGGCAGCGGCTCAAGCTGGCCACCCACATGGGCGAGAAGGGCGGCGTCTACGTCCTCGATGAGCCGACCAGCGGCCTGCACCTGGCCGACGTCGACAACCTGCTCGGGCTGCTCGACCAGCTCGTCGACGCCGGCAAGTCGGTCATCGTGGTCGAGCACCACCAGGCGGTCATGGCGCACGCCGACTGGATCATCGACCTCGGGCCGGGCGCGGGGCATGACGGCGGGCGGGTCGTCTTCGAGGGCACGCCGGCCGACCTCGTCGACGCGCGCTCGACCCTGACCGGCGAGCACCTCGCGACCTACGTCGGCGCGTGACGGAGCGAGAACGTCGGCAGCTCCACAGATCTTCCGCGAGTCAACGATGGGTAGGGCTGCGGCCTCAGGCTGGTGGGATCGACAGCGCCAGCGGCGGGAGGCACGATGACGGTCAGCGAGGCGTCGCGTCATGCGATGTTCGTCCGGCTGGAGAGCATCCTCGGTGAGGAGGTGGCGCTCACTCTCATGGAGCACCTGCCTCCGGTGGGCTGGGCAGACGTCGCCACGAAGCGCGACCTCGACCAGCTCCACGTCCTGACTCAGCGCGACATCGAGCTCGCCTCGGCCCAGCTCGGCGCCGACCTGCGCAGCGAGATGAGCCGGCTGGGCACGGAGCTTCGCAGCGATATGAGCCAACTGGGCGCCGACCTGCGCGGTGAGATGAGCCAACTGGGCGCCGACCTGCGCGGTGAGATGAGCCAACTGGGCGCCGACCTGCGCGGTGAGATGAGCCAGCTCGGCACCGAGCTGCGCAGCGAGATGAGCCAGTTCGGCGAGCGGATGTCGGAGCGGATGGTGGCTCAGACTCGCACCTTGGTCTTCACCGTCCTGGGGTCGCTGGCGACCATGGCGGCAGTGACCATCTCGGCAGCCCGGCTCGCCTGACGACCGGTCAGCGAGCGGGGAACGGTCCGTTAGACATCCGTGAGACAACTGGCGATGAGAGCCCTCGCCGCGAGGTCGTGCGGCCGGCGTACAAGCCGCTGACCTGCGACTTCTGGAGCGCGCTCGGAGGGACTCGAACCCCCAACCTCTTGATCCGTAGTCAAGTGCTCTATCCGTTGAGCTACGAGCGCAGGTCGAACCCGGAGAGCATACCGGGCGCGGCGAGTGCTTTCCGCACCGGGGAGCTGCGCCGGTCACCGCGCAGCGCCGACGGGGGCCGGCCGAACATCCGGCGGAAGCGCAGGGTGAAGTGGCTGTGGCTCGCGTAGCCGAGCTCGGCGGCCAGCGCGGACAGGTCCCGCTCGCCGTGGGCGACCCGGTCCAGCGCGTGCCGCAGCCGCAGCCGCTCGGCGTACGCGTGGACCGACGACCCGGTCACCGCGCGGAAGACCCGGGCCATGTGGAACGGCGAGTAGCCCACGTCGCTCGCCGTCCCGGCGAGGCTGAAGCCGGTCGCCGCGGGACGCGCGTCGAGTGCCATCCGCACGTTGTCGGCCAGGGCCCGCCAGGAGGAAGTGGCCGCGGTCGCCACCGACTCGGCAGCGCAGGTCGCGGCCACGATCCCGAGCAGCTCCTCCTCGACCTCGTCGCCGATCGGACGCACCGCGTTGTACGGCGGGGTGAGACCGGCGAGCAGCAGACGCACGCGGGCGTACGTCGCGTCGGTGGTCGGCAGTGTCCGCCAGCCCGGCGTCAGGGTGATCTCCGCGACGAGGGCCGGGCTCAGCCGGACGAACACGCAGTGGTCACCGGCCGGGTGCACGAGCGTGCGCCGGTAGGTCTGGCCGTCGGCGTACAGCACGGCCTGGTTGCGGTCGGCGACGATCTGCTCCCGGCCGCGGCGGAGCAAGACGCAGGTCCCGGGGAAGACGAGCAGGTCGCCTTGCGCGACGACGTTGTCGGTCTGCCACAG
This sequence comes from uncultured Actinomycetota bacterium, assembly GCA_963765815.1. Classification (GTDB taxonomy): domain Bacteria; phylum Actinomycetota; class Actinomycetes; order BP-191; family BP-191; genus DATLNF01. The sequence continues at coordinate 179,137 of CAVXXT010000008.1, forward strand.
CGGGTCGTCGGGGAGGCAGCGGAACCGGCCGAGCACGACGTCGACGCCGGCGTGCAACACGGTGCTGTTGCCGCCCGGCGGCGTCTGCGTTGACCACGGCACGCGCCCAGCATGGCCCACCGCGACGTGCCGCACACCAGGTCCGCACGATCGTGACAGCGCTTGTGATGGATCTGTTGCCGCGGCTCGGCAGCGTGACCGGGCATGAACCGCTGCCTCCGCGCCGGCCTCGCCGCCGCCCTCGCCCTCGTCGGCTGCGCCGGCAGCCCGGCCCGCTCCGAGCTGTCCCCATCAGGCGACCCGTCGCGATCCGCCGACCCGTCGCCGCTGTCGACGCCGCTCCCGGTCGCCGACCCGGCGTACGTCGTGGCGCGCATTCACGTCGGCGCGCAGCCGTGCGGTGTCGTCGCCGAGCCGAGCGCGGTCTGGATCTCGACCTTCGGCAGCAACGCGCTGCACCGCATCGATCCGCAGACCGACACGGTCACCGACGTCGTCCCGGTCGGCGCGGCGCCGTGCGGGCTCGGGTACGGCGCAGGATCGATCTGGACGTCGGACTACCAGGGCAACACGGTCACCCGCGTCGACGTGAAGACCCGCAAAGTCGTCGCCACCATCGCGGTGGGACGAGCGCCGTACGACGCCGCGTTCGGGCTCGGCAGCGCATGGGTCACCAACGGCACCGACGGCACGGTGAGCCGCATCGACCCGGCGACGAACACGGTCGTCGCCACGATCGAGGTCGGACCCAACCCGGCCGGCGTCGCCATCGTCGGCGACAGCGCGTGGGTGCCGACCGGGCCGGGTGTCCTCGTGCGGATCGACGGGCGCACCAACAAGGTCCGCCAGGAGACACAGGTCACCGAGTCGCTGCTCACCTGGACCTCGCACAGCGAGGACGCGCTGTGGGTGTCGGCGCCGCAGGAGGCGACGGTCTACGAGATCGACACCCGCAGCGGGCGCGTGCTCGGCCAGGCGAAGGCCGGCACCAAGCCGGCCGACGGCGACGTCCTCGGCCCCGATGTGTGGGTGCCCAACCGCGGGCCCGGCCCGGGCGCGGCCCTGCTGCGGATCGACCGTCGTACGCGCACCGTCACGTCACTGACGCCGCCGCTGCTCGACGGGTTCGTGGTCGGCACCGGCTTCGGCGACGTGTGGGTGCCTGACTTCGGCGGCACCGACCTCCTGCGGGTCCGCCCGTCGCTGGTGCCGACCGGCTGACGATGCGGTGGAGCAGGCATGGCGGAGGCTCCGGGATTTGAACCCGGGATGGGGGTTAACCCAAACCGCATTAGCAGTGCGGCGCCATAGACCGGACTAGGCGAAGCCTCCAATGAGCACCGGTAGGACACCGACCGGCTTCAGGAGGATAGACGTGCGCCGAGCGGCGCTCCAACCCGGCACGGCGATCGTGACGATCGGCTCCGCAGTTCTCCGGCGACGCGCGGCGCGCGTCGCCGGACAAGCGCGGAGCTGAGCGGGATCCGCCGCCGCCCGGCCGTGCTCAGCCGCCGAGGGGTCGGTCGGTGGCGTGGCTGCGGCCGCGGAACTCGGCGACCACGGCGTCGCCGCAGCGCACCGTGACGTCGTACAGCCCGGTACGCCGGCCGCGGTGTCGCTCGACCGCGGTCGCGACCAGCTCGTCGCCGAGCCGAGCGGGGCGGACGAAGACGACGTCGGCGCCGGCCGCGAGGGTCACGACGCCGTAGGTGTTGCAGGCGAAGGCGAACGCCGTGTCGGCGAGGGTGAAGACCAGCCCGCCGTGGCAGACGTCGTGGCCGTTGACCATCGTCGCGGTCACCGTCATCCGCGCGTTCGCCCGACCGGGGGAGACGTCGCTGACCGCGATCCCGAGCGTCTGCGAGGCCAGGTCCGCGGCGTACATCGCCTCGGCGCACCGCTCCGCCAGCGCCCGCACCTCGTCGCCGTCAGCGTGCACGCTGGGCACCCTAGCCGCGTCGTCTCGCCTAACTGTGTGGGGCGCTGAACACGGGCGACGTCGTACCCACCACACAGTTCGCCAATCAGACCTTCCCGACCGAACGGTCGGACGGTACACTCGGACCTTCTACGCTGGGTACGCCGCAAGTGACTGACCCGAACACCACGAGGCGAGCAGATGACGACTGAGCTGGAGCTGGGCTTCCAGGAGACCCTGGACGCCGACCTGCGGGTAGAGCCGCGGGACTGGATGCCCGAGGCGTACCGCAAGACGCTGATCCGCCAGATCGCGCAGCACGCGCACAGCGAGATCATCGGCATGCAGCCGGAGGGCAACTGGATCACCCGCGCGCCGAGCCTGCGCCGCAAGGCGATCCTGATGGCCAAGGTGCAGGACGAGGCCGGCCATGGGCTCTACCTCTACAGCGCCGCCGAGACCCTCGGCATGAGCCGCGAGGAGATGGGCGACCTGCTGCTCGCCGGCCGCCAGCGCTACTCGAGCATCTTCAACTACCCGACCCCGACGTGGGCCGACATGGGCGCGATCGGCTGGCTCGTCGACGGTGCTGCGATCGTCAACCAGGTGCCGCTGTGCCGCTGCTCCTACGGCCCCTACGCCCGGGCGATGACGCGCATCTGCAAGGAGGAGAGCTTCCACCAGCGGCAGGGCTTCGAGATCCTGCTCCACCTCTCGCGGGGAACAGCAGCACAGCACGACATGGCGCAGGACGCGGTCGACCGCTGGTGGTGGCCGAGCCTGATGATGTTCGGCCCGCCGGACGACGAGAGCCCCAACTCCGCGCAGTCGATGGCCTGGAAGATCAAGCGGCACAGCAACGACGAGCTGCGGCAGAAGTTCGTCGACATGAGCGTCCCGCAGGCCGAGGTGCTGGGGCTCACGCTGCCCGACCCCGACCTGCGCCTCAACGCCGACACCGGTCACTACGACTTCGGCGAGATCGACTGGAACGAGTTCAACGAGGTGCTGCGCGGCAACGGCCCGTGCAACCGGGCCCGCATAGAGCACCGGCGTACGGCGCACGCCGAAGGCGCCTGGGTGCGCGACGCCGCGGCGGCGTACGCCGAGAAGCAGCGCGCTCGCGCAGAGGGCAGTGCCGCATGAGCAGCACTCCGCCGACGACGCTGTGGGAGGTCTTCATCCGCAGCAAGCGCGGCCTGTCGCACAACCACGTCGGCAGCCTCCACGCGCCGGACGCCGAGATGGCGCTGCGCAACGCGCGCGACGTCTACACCCGCCGGCAGGAGGGCGTGAGCATCTGGGTCGTGCCCGCGACCGAGATCGTCGCGAGCTCCCCGGACGAGAAGGACTCGTTCTTCGACCCGGCCGCCGACAAGGTCTACCGGCACCCGACGTTCTACGACATCCCGGCCGAGGTTCAGCACCTGTGACCGGTACGCCGGCCGTCCCCGCCGTATCGACGTACGCGCTGCGCCTCGGCGACGACGCGCTGATCCTCGCCCAGCGCCTGTCCGCGTGGTCCTCCCGCGGCCCGGACCTCGAGGAGGACATCGCGCTGACCAACATCGGCCTCGACCTGCTCGGCCAGGCGCGCAACCTCCTGACGTACGCCGGGGAGGCCGAGGGTCGCGGCCGCGACGAGGACGCGCTGGCCTACCTGCGCGAGGAGCGGGAGTTCACCAACCTGCTGCTGGTCGAGCAGCCCAACGGCGACTTCGCGCACACCATCGCGCGCCAGCTCTTCTTCTCGACCTACCAGCTCGCGCTGTGGGAGTCGCTGCAGGGCTCCGCCGACGCCACGCTGGCCGGCATCGCCGGCAAGGCGGTCAAGGAGGCCGACTACCACCGCGACCACGCCGTGCAGTGGACGCTGCGTCTGGGCGACGGCACCGAGGAGAGCCACCGCCGGATGCAGGACGGCCTTGACGCCATGTGGCCCTACGTCGCTGAGGTCTTCTCGGCGGACGAGCTGGAAACCGGCCTGGTCGCCGCAGGAGTGGCCGCCGACACGGAGAAACTGCGCAGTGGCTGGGACACCTTCGTCGACGGAGTGCTCGCCGAGGCAACGCTGTCCCGACCCGAGGACCTGTGGTCCCCGAGCGGTGGTCGCCGCGGCATGCACACCGAGTCGATGGGCTACCTGCTGGCCGAGATGCAGCACCTCCATCGATCGCACCCCGGAGCAACCTGGTGAGCAGCAGCTGGACCGCGACCGACGGTCATGGCGTGCACGAGAGAGCAGCCGACCTCCGGCAGGTCCTGCACGCCGTGACCGACCCGGAGATCCCGGTCCTCACCATCGAGGACCTCGGGATCCTGCGCGGCCTCGAGGTGCGCGGTGACGGGCACGTGATCGTGACAATCACGCCGACGTACTCCGGCTGCCCCGCGATGCAGGTGATCACCGACGAGATCCTGCTCTCGTTGGCCGCCGCCGGATACGCCGACGCCTCCGTCAAGACCGTCCTGGCCCCGGCCTGGACCACCGACTGGATGACCGACGACGGCCGGCGCAAGCTCAAGGAGTACGGCATCGCGCCGCCCACCGGCCGGATGCCCGCGGGCGCGTCGCAGCCGGTGCCGGTCGGCCTGTCGGTCCGCTGCCCGCAATGCGGCTCGCCGGACACCCGCGAGATCTCCCGTTTCGGCTCGACCGCGTGCAAGTCGCTGTGGTCGTGCAAGACCTGCCTCGAGCCGTTCGACCACTTCAAGGCGATCTGAGCAGGTGTCTCCGGCTGACACGACGGCGGCGCCCGCGCGCCGCCACGCGGTCTTCCACCCGTTGCGCGTCGGCGCGATCGAGCGGCTGGTCGAGGACGCGGTCGCGATCACGTTCGACGTACCGGAGTCGCTGCGTGAGGAGTTCCGCTTCACCCAGGGCCAGCACCTCACGCTGCGTACGACGCTCGGCGGCGACGAGGTCCGCCGCAACTACTCGATCTGCTCGCCCGCGCCGGACGGCCCGCTGCGGGTCGCCGTGAAACGACTCGAGGGCGGCGTGTTCTCGGTCTGGGCCAACGACCTGCTCGCGGTCGGCGACGAGGTCGAGGTGATGACGCCGACCGGGCGGTTCAACGTCGCCCTCGACCCGGCACTGGCGCGGCACCACGTCTTCATCGCCGCCGGCAGCGGGATCACGCCGGTGCTGTCGCTGCTGTCGACGACGCTGGCGGCCGAGCCGGCGAGCCGCTGCACGCTGGTCTACGGCAACCGCACCACCAGCTCGATCATGTTCCTCGAGGAGCTCGAGGACCTGAAGAACCGCTACACGACGCGCTTCTCGCTGATCAACGTGCTGTCGCGCGAGGCGCAGGAGGTCGACCTCTTCAGCGGCCGCATCGACGACGCCAAGCTGGCGCAGCTCTTCGCGACCCTGCTGCCGCCGGGCGACGTCGACGAGTGGTACCTCTGCGGGCCGTTCGCGCTGGTCGAGTCAGCGCGCGGGGTGCTGCGCGACGTGGGCGTCGAGGCGGCGCGGGTGCACCTCGAGCTGTTCCACGTCGAGGGCGAGCCGGTGCGCGCCCCCCGTCCGGTCTCCGCCGGCGGTGCCGCCGACGACTCGACCAGCACCGTGACGATCGTGCTCGACGGGCGGTCGACGACGTTCGAGCTCGCGCCGTACGCCGAGTCGGTCCTCGACGCCGCGCTCAAGGCGCGCGGCGATGCGCCGTACGCGTGCAAGGGCGGCGTCTGCGGCACCTGTCGCGCGAAGGTCGTCGAGGGCGCGGTCGAGATGGACCGCAACTACGCGCTCGAGGCCGACGAGATCGCCGCCGGCGTCGTACTCGCCTGCCAGTCCCACCCCACGACTCCCACCGTGACGTTGGACTTCGACCAGTAGCCGCCCACCGCCCGCGAACTGTGCGGCGTCGGTAGCGGTGCGCGTGCTCAGCCCGTCGCACAGTTCGCGACGGGGTAGGCGCTAGGACGAGGACGCGGTACGGCGGAGCGCGTGCGCGGGGGCGGTCACGTCGGCGAACGCGGCGATGCGCAGCACGGAGCGCACCACCGAGCCCTCGGGCGTCGACATGGCGGAGACGTCGACCGACAGCGCCCGGACGATGGCGAGTCCGCGGCCGTCGAGGCTGTCCGGGTGGGGGAGCTGCATGCCGAGCGACGGCAGCCGCGGGTCGCCCGGGCCGTCGTCGCTGACCTCGATGACGATCTCGTCCTCACCGAGCAGTGCCGACAGCGACACCGACGACCGCGCGACGCGCACGCCGTTGGAGAGCAGCTCGGTCGCGACCAGCGCGAGGTCGTCGCCTTGGACGCCGAGCGCGGCGGCCCACTCGACCAGCTCGCGGCGCACGACCGGCACCTCGGCAGGGGTGGGGTCGATCCGCCACCGCCGGGAGGGGGACGGCGCGTCGACCGGCGTACGACGCAGCACCAGGGCGAGAGAGTCGTCACGGCGCTCGGCGCCGGCGAGCGACCGCGCCACCAGCTCGGTCGCGAACTCCTCCGGCGGCAGCGGGGCCAGCTCGGCCGCGTGCACGAGCAGCGACTCCATGCCCTCGAGGATGTCCTTGCGGGCCTCGACCAGGCCGTCGGTGTAGAGGACGAGCGCGTCTCCGAGGGCGAGCCGGACCGTCGCGACGGAGTCGCTGCCGGCCCCCGGCCAGCCGACAGCGCCCCCGGTCGCGACGACCTGGTGGACCTCTCCACCCGCGCTGACGACGAGCGCCGGCGGGTGGCCGCCCGACGCGACGCGCACGACGCCGGTCATCGGGTCGAAGCGGGCGACGACCACCGTCGCGACGAGGTCGGGGTGCTGCGCGCCGAGCAGCGCGTCGACCCGGCCCACCATCTCCTCGAGCGGCGTGCCGTCGAAGGCGACCAGCCGCAGCGCGTGCACGACCGACAGTGCGTCCTTGGTGGCCTCGACGCCGTGGCCGATCACGTCGACGACGGCGACGTGCAGCTCGCCTGACGGCAGCGTCTGCCAGTCGAAGAGGTCGCCGCCGGTCGGTGAGGTCGGGTCCGACGGCTCGTAGCAGACGCCGAGCTGCGCACCGGCGACGACCGGCTGGTCGGGCATCACCGCCTGCTGCAGCTGCTCGACGACCACGCGCTGCGCCGCCAACGCCTCGGCGAGGCGCAGGTGCGCGAGCCGCTCGGAGAGCATCGTCTCGAGCAGCCGCCCCTTGGCCAGGGTGGCGGCGGTCTCTCGCGCAAGTGCCTCGAGCACCGCGAGCTGCCCGGCCGAGACGCTCTCCACGCCGACCTGGTCGAGCACCATGATCGCGCCGGAGATCAGCCCGTCGTCCATCAGCGGGGCGTAGAGGCAGTCGCGCCAGCCGGCCTTGGCCAGCGCCGCCGACAGCGGCGTGTCACCCCCGGCGACGACGTACGCCGGCCACGGCTGCGCGGCGAGCGCCGCCTCGAACGACGGCGTGCCCTCGGGCTCGGTCGACGAGGTGATCTCGCCGGTCGGGCCGTCGGTCAGCCGGTGGATGTGCAGGCCGTCCTCGCTGCGTACGACGAGAGCCGTGCCCTGCGCGTCGAAGACCTCCGCCACCTCGCGGAGGAACGGCCCGATCGCGTCGCGCGGGTCGATCGGCTCGTTGAGCGAGTGCGCCGCGCGGTGCAGGCCGAGCAGGCGGGCGCGGTCGGACGCGGCCGCCGCGTGGCCGAGGTAGGCCCGGTTGAGGATGACCAGCGGCAGCGCGAAGAGCAGCACCGACGCGGGGTGCGCGTCGTAGGCGAGCACGTAGAGGATCCCGAAGAGCGCGTTGACCGAGAACGCGCCGAGCCAGCCGGGCACCAGCACCGGCGCGAGTCCGCCGCGGGTGTTGCCCGACCCCTGCTGGAGGATGGTCATGAGGCCGCTGAACGCGACCTGGTTGGTGATGCCGATCACCAGCATGCCGGCCAGCAGCGCGGCGAGGTTGCGCCACGACGTGCCGGAGCCATCGGCGAGCAGGCCGACCGTCAGGCTGCCGAGCGCGGCGGCGAGCGACCACTGCGCGACGTTGAACGCGGCCTTGATCGGCTCGTTGCGCCGGTACGCCGCCGCGCCGATCTGGCCGGCCGCGACCGCGGCGACCACGAGCGGGCCGGAGAACGCGAAGACCAGCGGCGCCAGGATCGCCTCGACCAGGTTGAGCGCGTCGACCTCGTCGCCGTACCGGTAGCGCACCAGCAGGAACTCGGCCAGCCCGACCAGCACGGCGAGCACCGGCAGGGCGAGCCACGCGCGGTGCCCCGGGGCCGTGCTGCCGAGCTGGGGCTCGGCCATGGTCACGGCCGCCGCGGCGCCCGCGAGGACGGCGACGTAGAGCCAGATCAGGCGAGGGCGCGACATCGGTGCGACTACGCCCAGGCGCCGAGCCAGTCGGAGCCCGGGATCGTCACGCCGTACGGCGCGAGCGGGCCGCCGTCCTTGGTGTACCAGGAGTGGCCGTACCACTCGCTGGTGTACCAGGAGTGCCCGACCCACTGGCTGGAGTACCAGGAGTGCCCGGTCCACGGGTCCGTGTAGTCGCCGGCGCTGAAGCTGGTGCCCTGGCCGGTCTCGGTGCCCTTCACCCGGTCGCACTCGGGGTCGAGCAGCCGCTGGATGTCGTTGCACGGGGCACCGGTCGTGTACACGGTGCCGCGGCTGCCCTCGATCGTGCCGCGGAGGTCGCCGACCGGGACGACGCCGACGTTCGCCAAGCCCTCGGGCGCCGTGCGCGCGGCGGCGTAGGCATCGATGATGCCCGCCCCCACGGCAGCTGGGTCGGCGCCCGAGGGCCGGCGAGTGGTGGCCATCAGGGCGAACTTCACCCTGTCTGGGGACCACGTCGGGTTGGCCGCGCGGATCAGCGCGACCGCGCCGGAGACGACGCCGGTCGACATCGACGTACCGCTGCCCCGCCGGTAGACGCTGTCGATGCCGCCGCCGGGAGCGAGCTGCTCGACGGTCGAGCCGGGGGAGCGCAGGGACGCGACGCGCACGCCGGGCGCGGCGACGTCGGGCTTGGCGAGCTTGTCGGTCTTGGTCGGGCCACGGCCGGTGAAGGCGGGTACGAGGTCGTCGCCGACGCCGGTCGTGCTGCGGTCGTCGACCGAGCCGACCGTGATGACCAGCGGGTCGTCGGCCGGCTTGCTGATCGTGCCGGCGGCCGGGCCGCGGTTGCTGGCGGCGACGACGACCGCCAGGCCCGAGGTCCACGCGCGCTCGACGGCGTAGTTGAGCGGGTCGGTCTTGTAGCTGACCGGGGAGTCGGTGCCGAGAGAGAGGTTGAGGACCTTGATGTTGTAGTCGTCCTTGAACGACACCGCCCACTGGATCGCGGCCAGCACCTTGGAGACGTCGGCGCTGCCGTCGCGGCCGGCGATCTTGATGGAGACCAGCTCGGTGCGCGGCGCGACGCCGGGGTAGCGGTAGCCGGACTGCTTGCCGTCGCCGGCGATCAGCCCGGCGATGAAGGTGCCGTGGCCGTAGCTGTCGTTGCAGGTCGACTCGCCGGAGAAGTTGACGCAGTCGACGAGGGCGCCGCTGCCGGTGGGTTCGGCGACCTTGATGACGCGGCCGGCCAGGTCGGGGGAGGCGGCGATGCCGGTGTCGACGAGCGCGACGCGGACGCCCTGGCCGAGGTTGCCCTCCTTCCACAGCCGGTAGGCGTTGACCTCGCCGATCATCGGCGCGGCGGAGTTGGACTCCGACGGGCCGGTGGCGGTCTCGGAGACGGTGACCCGCTCGTCGGGGGTGACCGCGCGGATGCCGGGGGTGCGCTCCAGGCGGCGTACGGCGTCGGCGGGGACGCGGGCGGCGACGCCCCGGACGATCGCGAGCGGCGTCGTGACGCGACCGCCGGCCGCGCGGACGGCCGCGGCGGCGCCGGCCGGGTCGGTGCCCTGGACGATGACCGAACGCAGCGCGCTGCCGCGCTCCGCGTCAGGCGTGCGGGCGGCGGCGCTGGAGCCGACGAGGGCGACGGCGCCCAGCGTGGCGGCCGCGATGGCCCGGCGGATCTGCCGGCGCGAGATGGTCACTCTGCGTCACTCCTCGGTCACACTGGGTTCTCAATCTGGGCTGGTTACCCACGCTTTCGGAGCGCAAAACGGGTGATCTGAAGGAAAATTCGGGCATGTGGGGCGCGTTCGCACCCACTTCCATGATCATGAGCGCCTGGCAGCGCTCTAGGGCGACGCGGACGCTCATGATCATGGAAATGGGGTGAGTGGCCCGAGCCGGGCCCCTAGTAGACGAGGGCCTGGGCGTCGGGTTCGAGCGCCTCGGCGACGAAGGCCTGCGCCCCGGCGACCCGCACCCCGGGCAGCACGTCCGCCTCGCCGATGCCGCGACGGGCCGCGCACTGCGTGCACAGGGTCACCTGCCCGCCGGCGAGCACCGCGTCGAGCAGGTCGGGCAGCGGCGTCGAGTGCGGCAGCTCGAAGTCCGCCGCCTTCCCGGGCAGCGCGAACCACGCCGCCTCCCCGGTCAGCCACAGCGACACCGGTACGCCGCTCGCGACCCCGACCGCCGCCACGGTGAACGCCTGCGCGCACCGCTCGGGCGCGTCGGCGCCGGCCGTCACCTTGATCACCAGGCTGCGTCCCATGCCGCGGAGGGTACGCCGGCACCGTGGTCGCCGGACCGCCAGCGCGGCGGCGTACCGTGCATCCCCATCGTCGAGGAGGCAGGCAGTGACGGCACGGCAGCGGATCCGAGCGGCAGTGGCCGCGGTGGCGCTCGCCGCTGCCTTCGCCCCGGCGAGCCTCGCGCCGGCCGCCGCCCAGACCCCGACCCCGCCGCCGAGCCAGGCCACGACGCCCGAGCCGGAGGGGATCGCGCTCTCGCCCAAGCCCGGCACACCGGGCCTCAGCTCGTCGGGAACGCACTTCGAGCTCGGCCAGGTGGGCATCGGCAGGCCGGTGCGCGGCACGCTGATCGCGCGCAACCTCGGCGAGAAGACGGAGACGGCCGACCTGTACGGCGCCGACGCCGTCCCGGCCCGTGGCGGCGGCTTCGGCTTCACGCCGCGCGGCGAGGCGCCGATGGATGTCGGCGCGTGGATCCGGCTCGACACGAAGCGAATCACCTTGGCGCGACGGCAGGAGGCGACGGTCGGCTTCACGGTCGTCGTACCCAACGGCGCCACGGCCGGCGAGCACATCGGCGGCGTCATCCTCGAGCCGGTCGACCCGGCGTCCGGCGGGGCGGTGTCGATCGGCACCCGCGTCGCCGTCGGCGTCTACCTCACCGTCGGCGGGAGCGGCAGCGAGGCGCTGCACCCCGGCCTGACGATCACCACGGTGCGGGCCCCGCTGAGAGACGGCCGCGCCTGCCCGCACATCGCCTACACCAACAGCGGTACGTCGGTGCTCGACCCGACCGCTGAGATCTCGGTCGACCCGCTGCTGCCCGGGAAGACGAAGCGCTACCCCGCCGGCAAGGTCGGCGGAGTCGCGCCGGGCGCGTCGATCGAGGTCGACCTGCCGTGCGTGAACACCGTGCCGTTCGGCAAGTCGCGGATCACCGTGACCCTGAGGTACCCGGGCGGGTCGGCGGAGCGCGGGACCGACGTCAACCGCTGGCCGTTCACCGTCGTGGCCGCCGGCTCGATCCTGCTGCTGCTGCTCCTCGGCCTGCTCTGGCTGTTCTTCCTGCTCAAGCGCCGGGACAAGGAGGAGGAAGAGGAGGAAGCGGAGGAGGGCGACGTACCGGTCGACGCCGGGACGGACTAGCCAAACCCCCCGGGTGGGCCCCTCGAATATGACTCTGAGGGGCCATGGGGTTACCGACGGTGAGCACCGATGCTGGTCATCGAGCGCCGAACCGGTGCACAACCCCGCAATGGAGGAATCCCCATGAACCGTCGTCAGGCCGCGGCCACCGCTGCATCGCTCGCCGCGCTTGCTGCGCTCGCCGCCACCCCCCAGGCCGCGTTCGCCGCGGCCGGCACCGGCTCGGTCACCGACGTGCTCGTCGCCTCGGTCCTGCCGGGCGGGCTCACCATCGCCGGCGCGGGCGTCAACGTCGCGCTCAGCTCGACGCCCGGGGCGTTCAGCGACGCGGCGGGCACCACGCTGCTCACCATGACCGACACGACGGGTACGTCGAACGGCTGGGTCGTGACCGCGGCGTACTCCGTGCCGACCGCGGTGGGCGCCATCGACCTCGGCGGCGAGAACGTCAAGGTGACCACCAGCAGCGTCATTCCCGACGCCCTGCTCGTGCCGCAGCTCAGCCCGTCCGGCCTGAGCCCGGTGACCGACGCGGTGCTCACCAGCCCGGTCGCCGTCCTCACCACCGGCACCGCGACCGGCGCAGGCATCTCGACCGCGCGCGTCGGCTACAAGGTGAAGGTCCCGTCGAACGCCCAGATCGGCGAGGTGTACGGCGGCAAGGTGACCTACACGATCGCCAGCGTCCGCTAGGACAGTTTCAAAAACCAGCTCGAACGTTGCGGTTGGTGACGCTCAGCGGCTGACCGGTGGGCGCTCCGTTCACCGGCGACAGCTTTCCCGCGGGGTCGCCGAAGCGGCGCCGGCGACCGGACCGCCGACCGGTCCGCCAGATGGTCCGTGTGGTCCGGTCAGTCTTTAAGCAGCTCCCGCGAGATGATCATCTTCTGGATCTCGGTCGTTCCGCCGCCGATCGACGCGAGCTTGGCGTCGCGCAGGGAGCGCTCGACCGTGAAGTCCTTGGTGTAGCCGTAGCCGCCGTGGATCTGGATCGCCTCGAGCGCGTTCTCCACGGAGACCCGGCCGATGACGGCCTTGGCGATCGACGCCTCGACCGAGTGCGGCAGCCCGGCCTGCTTGAGCCAGGCCGCGCGATACACCGACATCCGCGCGAGTTCGAGGTTGATCTTCATGTCGGCGAGCTTGTGCGCGATCACCTGGAAGTGCGCGATCGGCCGGCCGAACTGCTCGCGCTGCTTCGCGTAGGCGATCGACTCGTTGAGGCCGGCCTGCATGCCGCCGACGATGCCGGCGAGCATCACCGTGCGCTCCCAGTCGAAGCACTCGAAGGCGATCTTCCACAGCGCGCTGCCCTCGTCGCCGAGCATCGCCGAGTGCGGCACCCGGCAGTCGGTCAGCACGATCTCCGCGGTCGGCGACGACCGGCAGCCGAGCTTGTCCAGCTCCCGCGCGACGCCGAACCCCGGCGTGGTCGTGTCGACGAGGAACGCGCTGCAGCCTTGGCCCGGCCCGCTGTCCGCGTTGGTGCGCGCGAGCACGATGCACAGCCCGGCGATCGAGCCGTTGGTGATGAAGATCTTCGTGCCGTTGAGCACCCACTCGTCGCCGTCGCGTACGGCGATGGTGCGGATCGAGCCGGCGTCGGAGCCGGCCTCAGGCTCGGTGGACGCCCAGGAGCCGAGCATGGTGCCGTCGCAGAGCTTCGGCAGCCACTCCTCCTGCTGCTCGGCGGTGCCGTGCAGCCAGATCGGCACCGAGCCGATCACCCAGTGCGCGCCGAGCGACAGGCCGAGGCCGCCGTCGCGGCCTCCTTCGCCGATCGCCTCGTTGGCCAGGCAGCAGTCGATGATCGATCCGCCGGCGCCGCCGAGCTCCGCGGGGATGGGCAGCCCGGCGAGTCCCTGGCCGGCGAGCGACGTCCAGACCGCGGGGTCCCAGCGGCCCTCGCGGTCGCGATCCGCGGCGCCGGGCGCGACGACGTCGCGCGCCCAGGTGAGGACCGATGCGCGAAATGCCGTCTGCTCCGGCGTGATGGTGAAGTCCACTGCCCCGCCCCGCTCTCGCCGTACCGGATGTGGCGCGCTGCCCGAGGTGACTACTCGCGGTGCCGCAACAGTCGCCAGATGGCGTAGGACGAACCGCCCGCAATCCCCGCGAAGACCGCAACCAGGACGAGCGTGCTCGCCCATTGAGCCATGAAACAACCCTAGTGGAGGACGTGGCAGGCCCGGATTGATCACCCGAAAGATGGGTCGTGGGGGTCTCGAAGATGGGCCCAGAAGGCTATGCGGTGGTCGGCGATGCGGGACGAAAGTCCTGTCACAAGCGAATCCCCGGGGGGATCGCGCCGCACTCCACGAAGGAGCCCAGATGTCCTCGCTCAGCCTCAAGGCCAAGGTCCTCGTCACCGTCGCCGCAGTCGGGACTGCTGCCGGTGTTGCCGGGCTCGGCACGTTCGGTACCTTCACCGACACGACGAGCGCCTCCACGTCGGTCGACTCGGGCATCGTGGACCTCAACCTCGGCGCTGTGGGTGCCGCCAACCGGCTGACCGTCGCCGCGACGGACATCGTCCCGGGCGACACCATCCAGCGCGCCTTCAACCTCTCCAGCGGCACCAGCACCTCGCCGCTCGGCTCCGTCGCCCTGACCAGCGTCGCGTCCACCAGCTCGCTGCTCGACTCCGACGCCACCAACGGCCTGCAGATGAAGATCGAGAAGTGCTCGCTGGTGACGGGCTGGGTCGAGACCGGCATCTCGCCGGCGTACACCTACACCTGCCCGCTCGGCACCGTCTCGACCGTCGTCGCCTCCCGTGCCGTGATCGGCAGCGGTGTCGCGGTCACCGGCCTCGACTCGCTCAGCACGGCCGGCGCGAGCGACGCCCTGAAGATGACGCTGACCTTCCCGAGCACCGCCGGGAACACGCTGCAGGACAAGGCGAGCGTCATCGACTTCACGTTCACCGGCACGCAGCGCGCCGCGACGGACAAGTAGTCCGCTAGCCAGCCAGCCCACCGAGGTGGGGGTCGCCCGACAAGGGCGGCCCCCACCTTCGGGGGTTCGAGACCGAGGGAGGTGTACGGCGTGACCGTGATGCAGCTGCCGGGGCACGGACGGGTCAACCGACCGCCGTCGCTCCGGTTCGGTGTGTCCCGGCTCAGTGTCCGTGACCTGCGTGCGCTGGCCCGTGTCCCCGGCCCCGCGCACGGCCTCTTCCGTCCGCGCAAGCGCCCGATGCACGTGCTCGGCGTACTCGGCCTCGACGTCCTCATGCTGGTCGGCATCGTCGCCTTCGCCGCCCTCGGGATCGGGCCGCACGTCGCCAACTACCGCACGCTGACGATGCTGACCGCGAGCATGCGGCCGTCGTTCCCGCCCGGCTCGATCGTCGTAGTCACCGAGGCGCCGGTGTCGACCCTGCGCGCGGGCGACGTCATCACCTTCCACGCGCCGATCGAGGACCGCCGGGTCGTCACGCACCGCGTGGTCGAGGTCAACCGGGTCGGCGACGTGACGAAGGTCATCACCAAGGGCGACGCCAACAACGCCAACGACCCGTGGGGCGAGTTCGCGATCAAGGGCTCCACCGTCTGGAAGGCGCGCGGCGACGTGCCGCTCGCCGGCCACGCGCTCGCGAGCCTGCGCCGACCCCAGGTGCAGCTCGTCATGACGCGCGGGCTGCCGCTCGCGCTGCTGCTCTGGTTGCTCGCTTCCGTCTGGCGGCGAGATGACGCGCCGGCGTGACATCGGCCGGACGACCGCGGTGCTGCTCGTCGGCGTCGCGGTCTTCACCGCTGTCCCGGCCTGGGCCGGCTACACCGATCAGACCGCCACCGCGTCGATGAGCGTCACGTCCGGCGTCCTCGCGCCGCCCACCGCACCGGCTGCCGTCGCGAGCTGCGTCGGGACCATCGTGAAGCTGCCGCGCGTGACCGTCTCGTGGACGGCGACAGCGTCGACGTACGCGACGGGCTACGCGATCATGCGGCTGACCGCGGGTGCCTACGTGCAGATCGGCACCGTGAGCGGCCGCACCACGACGTCGTACGCCGACAACACGGTCGCGCTGGGGACGACGTACACCTACAAGGTGCGCGCGACCTTCCAGAACTGGTACGCCGAGACCACCGGCACAGCGAGCGCCACCACCGCCCTCGTCTGCCTCTAGCCGTCCCCGCCCCGCCCCCTCTCCCGAACTGTGCGAGAGCTCGAGCACGCGCACCGTCGGGGGCGACACACAGTTCGCGGAGCGCGGCCGGGCTCGGTCCACAGATCGGCAGCATCGGCGGGGCCCCCACGCCGGTGCGCACGACCATGGCCGGATGGATGCGTTGCTCGCCGCGCTCGGCCGCGGACAGGACGGGGTGTTCACCCCTGACCAGGCGATGCGATACGGCGGGCTGAGCCGCGCCCAGGTGGACCGCCGGGTGAAGGCCGGCGAGTGGGTCGAGGTGCAGCCGGACGTGCTGCGCGCTGCGACGACGCCGGTGACCTTCCGCGTGCAGGCGCGCTCCGCACTGCTCTCGATCGGCGGACTGGTCGCTCTGTGCGGGCACGCCGGCGGGTACGCCGCCGACTTCCCCCGCGTCGACGAGCCGCGTCGGATCGAGCTCGCCGTCGACAGCAGTCGCGCGGACGTAGGGCTCCGCGGCGTCGACATCCGCCGCCGCCGCGGCTTCGCCCCGGAGCACGTCGTCGAGCACAACGGGCTTGCGGTGCTGGAGCGGCACCTGCTCGTGCTCGACCTGGCTCGATCGCTGAGCCGACGCGCGCTGCACGCGCTCGTGCATGACGAGCTGTTCCGGGACCGGGTCGACCCGGTGCGGCTCAATGCGGCGCGGGGTCGCGGCCGAGCGGGCTCGGCACTGCTCGGCGTCGTCTTGTCCGACATCGCCAAGAAGCACGACACGCTCGCCGAGGTCGTGGGCTGCGCGCTGTTGCGAGAGGCCGGCGTGCATGACCTCGAGCCCAACGAGTCGCCGTACCCGCACCTCACGCCTGCCGACGCGCTCATCCGTGCGGCTCGCCTGGCGATCGACATCAATGGCCCGGTGCACGCGCTGACCGCCAAGCGCCGCGTCGACGCCGCGAAGGCGGTCGACTACGCCGCCGTCGACTACCTGCTCCTACCCGCGACGAACGAGGACATCTTCCAGGGTGGGATCACCTGGGCCCGTCGGGTCTACGCGCTGGTCGAGCAGCGCCGCGCCCAGTTCGCCGGTCTCACCGGCTGACCCGCGCCCCCCCGCCGATCTGTGTGTCGCGCCCGACGGTCGGCGTGCTTGCGCTGTCGCACAGTTCGGCGAAGTGGTCACGGGCCGCTGACACTCGGCGTACCGTCAGTGACAGCCAGGCCCGACCAGTCCAGCCTGTGCTGCTGTCGGCCACAAGTCTGGGCACGCGCGCGATCTTGCGACCCATGACGGATCGAGCCCCCTGATGCCCGGCTCTCGACCTGTGCTCTCCCGTTTCGTCCCGCAGATGCTCGTCGACGCGGTGCTGCTGGCGCAGATCGTGGAGGCGTCGGCCGACGCCATCTTCAGCGAGGACCTGGCCGGCCGGATCACCAGCTGGAACGCGGCCGCCGAGCGGGTCTACGGCTGCTCGGCCGAGGACATGCTCGGTCAGGCCGCCGCCGACCTGCTGCCCGACGAGACGGCCGCGCAGCTGCGCTCGTCGCACGAGCTGGCACTCGCGGGGGAGCGGATCGAGCGCTTCGACACGTGGCACCAGCGCCCGGACGGGCGCCACATCGCGGTGTCGATGACGGTGTCGCCGCTTGTCGGCACGGATGGCGAAGTTGCCGGCCTCGCGACCAGCGTGCAGGAGATCACCGACCGCATCGTGCTCAGTGCCGAGGTCGAGGACGTTCACCGCACGTTGGAGAAGCAGTACGCCGCCCTCGCTCGGTCCAACCGCGACCTCGAGCAGTTCGCCTACGTTGCGTCCCACGACCTCTCCGAGCCGCTGCGCGCGATGACCGGCTTCGTGCAGCTGCTCGAGCGGCGCTACGCCGACTCGCTCGACGAGCGAGGGACGCGCTACATCTTCCACGTCGTCGACGGGGCCGCGCGGATGCGCACCCTGATCGACGACCTGCTCGAGTACTCGCGCTTCCTGCGCAGCGACCGGCAGCGTTGCCGGGTCGACACCGGTGCGGTCGCCGATCGCGTGCTGCGTGGGATGAAGGTGGACAACGTCCGGGTCGGCGAGCTCGATGCAGTGTGGAGCGACGAGGCGTCGGTGACCGCCGTGCTGCAGAACCTCGTCAGCAACGCGCTGAAGTTCCATCGGCCGGACGAGGTCGGCGTGGTCGAGATCAGCTCGACCCGCGAAGGCGCCAGAGTCATCCTCACCGTTGACGACGACGGGATCGGCATCGCGCCCGAGTACCGGGAGCGCGTCTTCGGGATGTTCGCCCGGCTGCACCTGCGCGAGGAGTACGCCGGCACCGGCATCGGTCTCGCCATCGTGCAGCAGATCGCCGAACGCGGCGACGGCCGGGTGTGGGTCGAGGCGTCGCCGCTCGGCGGCAGCCGGTTCAGCATCAGCCTGCCGGCGGCACCCGCGCCGATCGTGGCCGCGGCGTGAACGGCACAGCAGGGCCGACCCAGATCCTGCTCGTCGAGGACAGCCTCGCCGACATCGAGCTCACGCTGGACGCGTTGGGTGACGCGAAGGTGGCCAACGTCGTCACGGTCATCCGCGACGGCGCGTCCGCGATGGCGCACCTGCGATCCGCCGAGCACCCGCTGCCGGACCTGATCATCCTCGACCTCAACCTGCCGAGGATGTCCGGCCTTGAGGTCCTCGCCGCAATGCGCGACGTCGAGGAGCTGCGGCGCATCCCGGTCGCGGTCCTGACGACGTCGATCCTGGACGCCGATGTCGTGCAGACCTACGAGCTGGGCGGCAACTGCTTCCTCACCAAGCCGGTGGACTTCGATGAGTTCCAGCACGTCGTCGAGGCCATCGACGACTTCTGGCTCAACACTGTCCGGCTTCCGAACACCGTACGGCTCCCGCAGTGAGCACCGCGACCGTCGCCGTCGATCCGACGATCGACGGAGATGCGCCGTTTCGGCTGCTGCTGATCGAGGACTCGACCGCCGACAGCGAGCTGGTGCTCGCCCTGCTCGAGGACGGACTGCCCCAGGCCACGGTCCGCGTGGTCGCGACTCTTCAGGACGCGCTCGCCGAGCTCGAGGTGAACGACTACGACGCCACGCTGGCTGATCTCTCACTGCCCGACGCCGACGGCCTGGCGGTCGTCCGCGCCGTCCGGTCCGCCCACCCCGCGACGGCACTGCTCGTGCACACCAGCCGCGTCGACGGTCGCCTCGCCCTGTGGGCGCTGGCCGAAGGGGCGCAGGACTACCTGGTGAAAGGCGCGCAGGACGGTGCGCATCTGGCCGTGTCCCTGCTCCATGCGCTGCAGCGCCAACGAGCCGAGCAGGAGAAGAACCGCTACCTGCAGCTCGCGCGCGGTCTGCTGAACGCGTTGGAGGCAGCCACCTGCGCCGTTGACGGCGACGGCGTGATCATCGCCGCGAACGCGGCGTGGCAGGACCTCATCGACTTCACCGAGGGTTCTGCAGCCGACTGCGGTGAGGGGAGCCAGTACGACGAGGTGTGCGGCGCCGCGATGAGGACCGTCGGGCCAGCGGCGATCG
Organism: uncultured Actinomycetota bacterium; assembly: GCA_963765815.1. Classification (GTDB taxonomy): domain Bacteria; phylum Actinomycetota; class Actinomycetes; order BP-191; family BP-191; genus DATLNF01. The sequence continues at coordinate 198,370 of CAVXXT010000008.1, forward strand.
AGGACGTGGTGCGGGGGCTGCGCGCGGTGCTCGCCCGACGCGTGGACCGCTTCCAGCTCGAGTACCCGTGCCAGGGGTCGGACGGCGCCGAGCGCTGGTTCAGCGTGCGCATCTCGCCGGGGGACCGCGACGGGGGCTTCGGCGCGGTCGTGAGTCACGTCGACGTGACCGCGATGCGGCTGGTGCAGGAGGAGCTCTCGCGGCAGACGCTGCACGACGCGCTCACCGGGCTGCCCAACCGGCTGCTCCTCACCGACCGGCTAGGGCAGGCACTGACCGACGCCGAGCGCCGCGGGTCGAAAGTGGGGGTCGGGTTCCTCGACCTCGACCACTTCAAACGGGTCAACGACAGCCTCGGGCACTCGGCCGGCGACGAGCTGCTCGTCCAGGTCGCCGCTCGGCTCTCCGCCGCGCTGCGCGCCGGTGACACGCTCGCGAGGTTCGCCGGCGACGAGTTCGTCGTCGTGTGGCGCGACCTCGCGTCGCGGGACGAGGTCGAGCTGCTCGTCGAGCGGCTTGCCCGCACGTTGGACGATCCCTTTCGGCTCGGGGAGACGTCGGTCACGGTCACGGCCAGCGTGGGTGTCGTCGTCGGCGCTGCGCCGCAGACGGTCGACGCGCTTCTCGCCGACGCCGATGCGGCGATGTACGACGCGAAGACCCACGCGCGCGGTCGGGCCCGGGTGTTCACCGACGAGATGCGCCGCGACGCCGCCGACCGGATGAGCACCGAGGTCCTCCTCCGCGCCGCGGTGCAGAAGGACGAGCTGGTGCTGCACTACCAGCCGGTCGTGGACCTGGGCACCGGGAAGGTAGTCGGCGTTGAGGCGCTGGTCCGGTGGCAGCACCCCGAGCGAGGTCTCGTGGGCCCGGCGGAGTTCATCCCGATCGCGGAGGCGAGCGGGCTGATCGTCCCGCTCGGGCGGCTGGGTGCTCGAGCGCGCCTGCCGCGACGCCGCGGCGATCTCGGGGCCGGCGTCGTCGCTCGAGATGGCGGTCAACCTGTCGGCGTTCGAGCTGACGCAGCCGGACGTGATCAAGAACGTGCAGGACGCGCTGCGGTTCAGCGGGCTCGACCCTGCGCGGCTGCTGATCGAGGTCACCGAGTCGGCCCTGATGGAGGACGAGGAGGCGGCCGCCCTCGCCCTCGACGAGTTCGCGCGACTCGGCGTCCGCGTCGCGATCGACGACTTCGGCACCGGCTACAGCTCGCTGCTGTACCTCCGGCGTTACCCGATCCGGGCGATCAAGCTCGATCGCGCCTTCGTCAGCGGCATCGGCTCCAGCGCCGACGACGAGGCGATCTGCAAGAGCGTGGTGAGCCTGGCCAAGGCGGTCTGCGCGATCTCGATCGCCGAAGGCGTCGAGACCGCGGAGCAGTACGCCGCACTGCGTTCCTACGGGTGCCGACTGGCGCAGGGCTACCTGTGGTCGCCCGCGGTGTGCCTCGACGACCTGGCCGAGGCAATCACCCGGTGCGAGCAGGTGCCGGTGCCCGCGCCGACGTACCGCCAGCGCAAGGCTGGTCCGACGATCGGCGTCGCGACGACGGAGCGGATCCAGAGCCTGTACGCCGACGGCGCGTCGCTGCACACGATCGCCAACGTCCTCAACCAGGACGAGGTGCCGTGCCCGACCGGACGGCGCTGGAGCTCCAGCAGCGTGGCGCTGCTCTACTCGAACGCCGGCGCCGCGGCACCGTCATAGCCCGCCCCACCGCCGAACTGCGCGACCGGCTGAGCACAACGACCGCTACCCCCGCCGCGCAGTTCGAGGTCAGGCGGACTCGTCACGGAACTGCGCCCGACGGCCATCGGCCAGAGCGGCGATGCGGCGGGCCCACCTGAGCCCGCCGACGAACACCTCCTCGTTGGTCACCGGCAGCAGGAGGTGCTCGGCGTTGGCGTAGTCGAGAGCTTTCGCCGCGTCGGTACGCCGCTTCGCCGCTGTCGAGTGGACCGACCCGTTGATGTCGAGGGCCAGCCGGGCAGCGCGGATCAGGGCGTCGGCGGGCGTGAGCCACGGCTCGGGCGCCGCATTCGGCTCGAGGTCGTGGATGCCCACTTCCCGCAGCAGCGCGCAGCCGACGACCTCCGCGACGGTGTCGTGCTTGTTCGCGTAGTCGAGGAGGACCCGACCGAGGAGCGCGGAGCCCTCGCGGCCGCGGCGGCGTACCGAGTTGAGCCGCACCGGTTCGATCCGGTGGTGGAAGGCCTCGTCCTGGACGAGGGTGTGCAGTGCGGTTCGCGACAAGGTGCGGGCCAGATCGAGGACGAGCAGATGGCGTTCGAGGACCTCGATCCGTTGTGCTCGACGACGTGCGACTCGACGAAGCCGCGGCGGCGGCGGATGGTCACTCCGGGCAGGCCGATGTCCTCCCGGCCGATCGCGACCGCGACCTCGATGACGTCGGGCTCGCCGAACCTCGCCATCCCGCTCGCCCACGCGCCGGTGCGCCCGCACAGCGCGACGACGCCGCCGACCGCGAAGAGGGCGGCCCGCGCGCGCAGCCGAGCTGTGACCGGGGTGGTGGCGGCGCGCAGGACGCCTTCGTAGATCTCGACGAGCTCACCCGCGGCGATCCGACGTGAGACCTGCCACGCCGTGAGGCCGCCGTACTTCATCGCCTGCTCGCGGAGGAACACGCCGTCCTGTCCTCGGCCGAGGCGCGCCAGCGTTGGGTCCATCCACACAGATTGCGGCCGGCCCGGGAGCCGCAGGCACTCGCGAGCCGACTCTGTGGACATCGCGCCCGCCCGCGAACTGAGCGGCGCGGGTAGCGCTGCGCGTGCTTGCGCCGTCGCGCAGTTCGGGTTTGGGGCCCGAACAGCAGACAACCCCCGGGCGCTTCCTCGTCGCGCCGACCAGATGGTCGGAGCGGGAGGGCCGGCTGGACGAGTGCCGGCGCCCGGGGGTGCGGTGTCTGCCTTGGTCTCCGCCGAACGCCAGAAGGGCGCAACAGCAAGATCCGTCAGGCCTTGGTCTGGCGGCTAGCGGGCAGCCACCTCACGTGTCCTGGCTCTATGCATTAACCGGACCACCTCCTCTCGCGTGTACGACCACGGTAAGCGCGGTTTCCGCTCCCCGCAATGCGAATAAGGACTATCAGCGGGTGGTCTTAGGCTTCTGACCCATGGGCCATCCCGCGCGCGCGCTCGTCGTGCGTCGTACGACGCTGGGTGTGCGCGAGGCGCTGCGATCGTTGCGCGCAGAGCTGGCGATCCAGAGGCGGCATCGGGCCAGCATGAAGCGCGCGGCCGAGGTCGCAGCGCGGCACCCGGAGCTGCGGCTGCACCTCGGCTGTGGCCCCAACGTGAAGCAGGGCTGGGTGAACATCGACCTCGACGACCGCGCCGATCTGCAGCTCGACGTGCGCGAGCCGCTGCCCTTCACCGACGGGTCGGTGGCCAAGGTCTACAGCGAGCACTTCCTCGAGCACCTCGCCTACCCGGGCGAGCTGGAGCGGGTGCTCGCCGAGATCCGGCGAGTGCTGCGGCCAGGCGGTGTGATCAGCACCGGCGTACCGCGGGTGGAGAACGCGCTGCGCGACTACGTCAACGGCGAGACCACGTGGTTCGACAACGTGCGGTCGCAGGGCCAGCACCCGACCTGGTGCACGACGCGCATCGACAACGTCAACTACGTCTTCCACCAGGCCGGCGAGCACAAGTACGCCTACGACCTCGAGACCCTCACGCGCCGGCTGACCGACGCGGGCTTCGTCGACGTGCACGAGCGGGCGTTCGACCCAGACCTCGACGACCCCAAGCGCCCAGGAACGCTGTACGTCGACGCAATCAAGCCATCCTGAGAGCTGGCTAGCGCAGCACCGAAACGCCCTCGTCGGAAAGTCGGTAGGCGACCGCATCGACAGTGGGAGCCGTGTGCTCGTCCCAACTCGGAGTGAAGCCGCCGGCGGCGTGGATCGCGGTCCTGATGCTGCTCGTCGCGATGCCCCACGCCGCGCGTTCGTCGTCCTCCCTGACCGTGATGGCGATGTCTACCTCGCTGGTGGAGTCCAGGTCGGAGAATCCCCAGCCGCAGTCGAGAAGATCGTCGTGCTGTCGTTCGAGGGAGCCGTATCGGTCGACGACGCGCTCGAAGTGGGCGGCACGGTCCGGGCCGACCACGGTCAGCCTTACCGTCACGGAGTAGGTCGTCATCCTCTGTTGCCCTTCGCCGTGCACGAGCAGCGCTCTACCCAACGCCTCAACTCAATGTAGTAGTTCGGATTCGACGGAGTGTCGTGGATCGACACGCGCCGTGGCTTTGCCGCCGGCCTGCCCGACCGGGCTCGACATCAATCGGGGAGGGTGACCTTCTCCGGTACGGCGAGGGGCTGGACGCGGTAGCGGATCCGTCCCGGCGCGTCTCGCAGCGTCACGACGATCGTGTGTGTCACGCCGGGCTCGAGGTCCAGGTCAACCGTGACGAACGGGTGGGTCGCCTCGACGCCGGAGGTGAAGCGCGCGGCCTTGCCGTCGATGGTCACGGTGGAGAACGTGGCGGACGGTCCGGCGTAGACGCTCACCAGCTCGCGCGTCGAGCCCAGCACCGCGGCAGCGCGATGGTCGTCGAGGCGCAGGGTCTGCGTCGGCGACAGCGAGCTCACCGCGGGCGGTCGGTTGGTGAGTCGGACGGTCACCGATGTCTCGTCCGCAGCGCGAGCGACGGCGACGTCTCGACGGATGAACGCGTCCATCTTCCCGCCGCCGATGTTCTGCGTGGTGACCTGCACGAAGGGCCCGGTGCGCGGAAGCACGCTGCCGATCGCGGTCTCGTCGAGGAGGCGCTGCTCGTCGGCATGTGTGCTGGCGAGCTGGAAGTCGCCGGCCTTCAGGCCACCGGCCGCGATCGACTGCAGGTCGTTGAGCGAGAGCTTCGCGGAGATGAGCTTGTCGAGCGCCTTCTCGGCCAGCTCGGCGTTGGCGGCCTTGCGGGCCGGGTTGCTCTCGGCGAACTGGGAGTACTGCTCCACCTGCATGTAGTGCTCGGCGTTGGCACCGGTCACCGTCGTCCCGTCCGAGAGCCGCACCGGACCGGTCTCCGTGAGGATCCGTCCGATCGCGCGCGGGTTGAGCCCGAGCACGGCGTCGACCCGCTGACCGGTCTGCGCGGTCCACAGCGTCGCCATGCGTGAGCTGGCGATGAGCCAGTCGGGCGTCGCGTTGGATCCTGCCCAGGTCTGCATCGCGGCCGTGCGGCCGGCACCGCCTGCGGCGAGCTGGGCGTACACCAGCTCGAAGCCGGTCAGGTCGAAGTTGCCGGTCGATGGGGTGAACCGCGCGAGGTCGCGGTTGATGCCGCTGCGTACGACGTCGATTCGGCCCTTGTCGACCTGGGCGATCGCGTAGCCGGTGACCAGCCCGCCGGTGGCGCGCGCCTCGGCCGGGTTCTGCACGGCGATGACATACGTCCGTACGCCGTCCGCCCCGAGCATCGGCACCGCGAGCCGCAGCGCGCGGTCTGCCTGGTCCATGCGCGTCCGCAGCCGGCCGACCTCGCGCAGCAGGTCCGACCGCCCTTGCCGCAGCGTCCCCAGCAGACCGCCGGAGGACATCCCCTCGAGGCGGGACTGGGCCGCGCGCCCGGCCGCCGCGGCGCGCGTCACCTGGGTGTGCAGCGAGCGGATCGCCGGCAGGTCGACCACTCCCGACTCGAACGGCGGGTCGTCCTCGACGTCGGCGAGCGCGTTGGACGCGGGGCCGAGCGCGTCGGTGGCGAGGTCGTCGACGACCCCGGTCAGGGTGCGCACCGCCGAGATCTGCCGGCCGAGCAGCGGCACCCTCGACGAGATCTTCCAAAGGACACCCGACGTCGCGTCGTGCGCTGACGCCGCCCGCTTCGTGAGCTGCGCGACGTGGTCGCGCGCTCCCGCGATGTCGCCGTCGTCGAGGTCGCGCTCGAGGATGCGCGCGACCCGCCGGGCCTCCTCCAGGTCGCGTTTCGCGGTCAGCGCGTCGCGCAGGAACAGGCCGCCGACGACGAGTACGACGGCACCGACCCCGATGCCGATCTGCCGGCGCCGCTTGCGCCGGCCGGCCTTGTTGAGCTTTCCCCGCTTCGAGGAGCGCTCCGTCACGAAGCGGACACTGCGGGAGCAGGTGACGGCGACGCCGACGGCTCGATGGGGTGGAACGGCGGCGGCGGGGAGTCGTCGACCGCCGAGGGCGCGGCGGCGCGGGTCGGCGCCGGCGACACGGTCTGCCCCGCGTCGTCGAGCCAGTGCACGCCCGCGTCCTTCGTCTCGAGCACGACGAGCCGGCCGGCCTTCAGGCCGATGAGGATCCCCTTGCCGTCGGCCTGGAAGTCGGCGTCGAAGATCTTCACGACCCCGCCGACGCAGGCCGCCTTCGCCCACTTCAGGCCGCGGTCGGGGGTGATGCGGAGCTCTCCGGCGGTGCAGCGGTCGCTCTTGCCGATCCGGATCCAGCCGAGCGGGCCGTCGCGGAAGACGAGCGACTCCACGGCCCCGGGGCTGTCGATCCCGCCGGGTTGGGAGTCGATCCGCCGCTCCCAGCTCGCGCCGGCGTTGATCGTGCGCGCCAGCATGCGCTGCCCCTCCCGGCGCCCCTGGCAGAGGACCCACGCCCGCTTCGCGTCCAGCGCGGACACCAGCTGGGGCGGGCCGTCGTTGCTGCCGCACGGCGACTTCACGACCCGGCCCTCGACGGCGACCTCGTACGCCGCCGTCACCGACGGCCGCGAGATCGTCCAGAGCGCGCCGTTGGCCAGGTCGAGCGCGACCACGCCGGGCGGCGTCTTCGGGGTGCGGATCCAGCTCACCCCGCCGTTGCTCGAGCTGAGCACGGTACGACGGCAGTCGACGTCGCGGCCGAGCAGCACGGCCTGCCCGCCGGTGTCGATCGAGATCTGGTCGACGGTGACGAGGGGGACGGACACCGGCTGCCACGAGATAGCGGTACGCCGCTCGACGACGGTCGTGGCCGCGTTGCGGGTGCAGGCCGCCGGGCCGGTCCAGCGCAGGGCGTCGGTGCCGGTCGGCGCCAGCGCGACCACTCCTCCCTCGGCCGGCACGACGGTGTCGACCGGGGTGTCGGTCGGGCGGAGGGCCAGGTAGGCGAGCGTCCCCGTTCCGGCGGCGAGGACGGCGACGCCGGCCGCGGCGAGCAGCCGGTTCACGCGTCGACCTCCGCCAGCAGGTCGCGCGCGAGCAGGTCCTCGATCAGCGGCTCGACGTCACGCGCGATGGTGACCGGCTCGACGTCGTACCGCTCGGCGAGCGTCGTGACGACGAGATCCGGGTCACCGGACTCCATCAGCAGCTGCCACACCTGGGCGGCGTGCGCGGACAGTCCGATCCACTCCCCGGTGCCGAGGTGCATGACGATCGCGGACTCGCCGTCGAGCACCCACCCCACGTGGTCGGGCTTGGCGTAGCGAGCGCTCATGTCCGGTCCCCGGGGGTGTGTCACACTCGGGATGTTCGCAGGCACGTTCATCCGCGCATTCTCCCTTGGACGGCTAGTGGATCTTCGCGATTACGTCCGACTTCTTCGTGTCCGTCGGCTGCTGATCATCACCTGCACGCTGCTCGGCCTGGCCGCAGCGGCCGCAGTGACGCTCGCCGCGACGCCTATCTATCAGGCGAAGGCGCGGCTGTTCGTGTCCTCGTCGGACAGCGGCAGCCTCGGCGCGGCCTACACCGGGTCGCTCTTCACCCAGGCCCGGGTGAAGTCCTACGTCACCTTGATCGACAGCCCGCCGGTGCTGCAGCCGGTCATCGAGGACCTCGGGCTCAACCTCACCACCTCCCAGCTCGCGGCGAAGGTCTCCGGCGACGCGCCGCTGGACACCGTGCTGATGACCGTCAGCGCCAACGACGAGTCGCCGGCGCAGGCGCAGCGGATCGCCAATGGCGTCTCCGACCAGCTCACCGAGGTCATCAACAAGCTCGACACCACCGGCGCCGGGTCGCTGGTCAAGATCACCGTCGTGCAGCCGGCCCAGCTGCCCGGCTCGCCGATCACCCCGCGACGCAACCTCAACCTCGCGCTCGGCCTGCTGGTCGGCCTCGCGGTCGGCGTCGGCGCGGCGGTGGCCAAGGAGGCGCTCGACACGACGGTGAAGAGCGTCGAGGAGCTTCAGGAGTCCTTCGGGGTGAGCACACTCGGTGTCATCGCCAGTGACCCCGACACGCCGAAGCGCCCGCTGATCGTCCACGCGTCACCCCACGCGCCACGGGCTGAGGCGTTCCGCCAGCTCCGCACCAACCTGCAGTTCGTCAACGTCGACGCCGAGCCGCGGTCGATCGTGGTGACCAGCGCGGTGCCCGGCGAGGGCAAGAGCACCACCGCCTGCAACCTGGCGATCACCATCGCCCACTCCGGCGTGCCGGTGATCCTGGTCGAGGGCGACCTGCGCCGGCCCAAGGTCGCGGAGTACATGGGACTGGAGGGCGCGGTCGGCCTCACCGACCTGCTCATCGGCCGCGCCGAGGTCGAGGATGTGCTGCAGCCGTGGGGCGGCGACGGGCGCCTGCAGGTGCTGCTGTCCGGTGCGCTGCCGCCGAATCCGTCGGAGGTGCTCGGCTCGCACCACATGGTGGAGATCCTGCGTGAGCTCGAGTCGCGGGCGCTGGTCATCATCGACGCTCCGCCTCTCCTGCCGGTGACCGACGCTGCGGTCCTGTCGACCGTGGTGAGCGGAACCCTGGTCGTGGTCGCGGCGAACCGGACCCGCCGTGACCAGCTGAACCACGCGGTGGAGGCGATCCGCAGCGTCGGCGGGGTGGTCTTCGGCGCGGTGCTGAACATGGTGCCGAGCAAGGGCCCGGACGCCTACCGCTACGGCTACGGGTACGGCGCCGACTACGCCTACGGCCCGGACGAGCAGGCCGCGGCCCGCAAGAAGCGTCCGAAGCGGCTCGACGCGCCGGTGCCGGTGCGCGCCGGCACTCCCGGCGCGCGCTCCAGCTCAGCCGGCGAGTAGCCCGCGGGCGGCGAAGTCCGCGAGCAGCACGTCCACCTCGATCACGATCTGCTGCGGGTCGACGTCGTACCGCTCGGCCAGCACCGCCGCCACCTCGGCCGGCCCGCGCTCGCCGTCGAGCAGGTCGAACACCTCGACCGCGCGTACGTCGAGCAGGTTGAGCCGCTCCCCGTCGAACGTGACGATCTCGCCGTCGATGCGGGCGATCTCGATCGCCGGGTTGGGCCTCACACCATCGTCTCGATCGCGTCGCATGCCGCGTCGAGGTCGCCGAAGACAAGCCGACCGGTGGCGCAGCCCTCAGTCGCGCCGGCGATCGCGTCGAGGGCATGGGGGAACAGGTGACCGAGGCGGCTGGTGTTCTGGCCCAGCGCCATCATCGCGGTGGCCCGTGACACGGCGTCGACCGACGCCGTCGCCGACGCGTCGTACCGCGGCAGCAGGACGTGCGTCGGGGTGCACTCGTCGTGCCGGACGACGCAGCCTGCCCGGATCTGCGAGGCCGGGACCTGCCAGGTCGGCTCGGCGTAGCGGCTCGGGACCGGCGCGTAGGCCGCGAGGACCGGCTGGGAGCCGGCCTTGACCGTCAGCGGCTTCGGGTACGGCGTGATTCGGCGGGTCGTCGGATCGACGACCACGGCCTCGTCGCTCAGGTAGTCCCAGCCACGAGCGATCAGCCCGGCGGTCAGGGTGGTCTTCCCCGAGCCGGACGTGCCGGAGAGCACGACCGTCCGGTCGCCCTTCGAGAGCCCCGCCGCGTGGAATATCAGCTTTCCCGTCGATGCGGTCACGACCGCGAGGTTGAGGAACTGGACGAGCAGCACCCCGGGCATGGCGCCGGTGTAGTCGGCCTCGGCGATCAGCTCGCCAGCACGAAAGAGGCCGCAGCGCGTCCCCTCGACCCGGAGGTCGAGAGGAGCTGCTGCGGCCTCTTCCGTGGCTAGCAGGTCCTGCAGGATGGTGCTGAGGTACGCCGTGTGCTCGGCGTCGAGTCCCCGAACAGCGGTGAGGGGACCCAGCGCGTTGGTCAGCGAACCGTCGTGCTAGAGCAGGCCGGTGACGCTGTCGACCACGTGCTCGACGACGTCGAGCAGGTCCTCGACGATGCCGCCGTCCTCGGGGTTGCCGAACGGGAGGCAGATGTTCTGTCCGGCGTGGCACTCGAGCGGGGTCGGCCCGTCCTGCTTGCAGTCCGCGGTGGAGCCGCACTGCCCGCCGAGCTTGCTGCGCTGGCAGTAGCCGAACTGGCAGCGGCCGGAGGAGCAGTCGTCGTTGGCGCTGCAGCTCGTGCCGTAGTTGCTGCCGGTGCAGACGCCGCCGGTGCAGCGGTTGGAGTGGCAGTCGGAGTTGGACGCGCACACGGAGCCGACGACGGCCCGCGAGCACACGCCGTCGACGCACGCGCCGCTGAAGCAGTCAGTGTTGTTGGCGCAGGTCTTGCCCGCGTTGCACTGGGTGCAGTTGGGGCCGCCGCACTGGGCGGCAGGGTCGGTCGGCGACGGACACAGCTGGTTGCTGGCGGCGAAGGCCGGCGCAGCAACGGACTGAATGACCGGAACGGCCCAGACCGCTGCGCCGACGACGCCGGCCCGCTTGATCATGTCGCGGCGGTTGATGCCCCCGAGCTCGGCGACCTCCGCAGCAGAGTCCTTGCGTGCGGCGCGCTTCGCCCATCCATCGATCCAGTCGCTCACGGTGTGATGCCTTCCGGTCTGGGCCTCTTACCGCGATCTGCTGGAGAGATCTTGGATGAGCCAGGTTTAGGGGTTCACTACGCAGGGTAGCCGACTAGTTCCGCTCTGTCACTACCTCTAGTCAGAAAGAGCTAGTTAACTTTTAGTTACGCAAGGTGACACGCCCGTCTTTGTCCCGTTTCACCCGTTTGGCTTCAGGCTCACGCGTGCGGGTCAGAGTATCGGCGTACCAGGTCGAGGACTTCAGGCCCGCCCTGGGCGAGGTCGGACGCGATCCGGCCTTCGTGCACGGCGATCGCGCACGGCGTGCCCGGGGCGCCGAACGCATCGCCGACGGCGAAGCGCGGGTCCGTGAAGAGCGGGGCGGTGAGGCCGGAGCGGCGTACGGCCTCGGGATCGCCCTTGGACACCAGCACCAGGCCGTGCGCGGTGTCCTGCAGCGCGACGAGGTCGTCGGTGATCTGGGAGCAGTAGCCGCAGGTCGGGTCCCAGAAGACGAGTACGCCGGAGTGGACCGACCTGGCCGGGTCCACCGGCGTGCCCGAGCCGTCGTCGAGCAGCACCTCCGGCGCGGGGTCCCCTTCGCGCAGCGGCGGCGGCCCGACCTGCAGCGCGCCGTGGTCGTGTCCGTGGTGGTGGTCGTGCGCCGGCTGCTGGACGCCGTTGAGCGCGAACTCGACGAGCGACCCGACCTCGATCGACCCGTGCGCCGGGCCGCCGGAGATCTTGCCGTCGGGGGCGATGAGCACCGCGGCGGGGGTGCCGTTGACCTTGAAGCTGTCCGACACCGCCCGGTTCTCGTCGAGGAGGACGGTCAGGCCGGAGTCGCCGTACTTCGCGCGCACCTGCGCCTCGCGGCCCGACGCCACCATCACGAAGTCGAGCCGACCGGCGTGCAGGTCGTGCCAGCCCTTGAAGACCGGCAGCATCTCCTCGCACGGCCCGCAGGTTGGGCTGGTGTGCAGCAGCAGGACGGGCACGCCCGGCGCGAGCAGGTCGTCGCGCGTGCGGGTGACTCCGTCGAGGTCAGGCAGCTCGAAGTCCGGCGCCGGGATCCGTGGGTCCTCGCCGCGGGCGAGGATCTCCAGCGTCTCGACCCGGTGGAGGAGCACGCCGTAGCGGGTGAAGAGCTGCCAGCCGGCGAGCAGCACGGCGAGCAGGACCAGCGCGAGCACCCCGACCAGCAGCTCGAGCGCGGTCCGGTCGGCGAGCCAGTCGCCCGTGGTGGGACCGACACGGCTCGCGCCGACCCCCGCGAGGGCGAGGAAGACGACGTTGCGCACCAGCGAGCGCGTGCTGATCGAGCCCTTGCTCAGCGACCCGAAGCAGTGGCAGTCGGGCTGGCGGCCGAGGGCGAGGTTGACGCCGATTCCGACGGTGAACGCGGCGAGCATGGCGAGACCGAGGATCGCGCCGTACCGGCCGGCCGTGCCGCCGATGACCAGAAGCACTGCCGCCAGCGCCTCCAGGACGGGCAGCGCCGGCGCGATCACGGCGGCGAGCGCCTTGGGTACGCCGAACGCCTGCACCGCATCGCGCGAGCCGTCCCGGTCGCGCAGCTTGCTGATGGCCGAGAGCGCAAACACCCCGGCCAGCGCCAGGCGGCAGATCACGACGAACGAGTTCACAAGGACCGGGGGCCTTCCGGACGGACGTGCGGTGAGGTCAGCCTCGACATTGTGTCGAACTGCGGGACGTCACCTGCGCCGAGCGCTTCTGACCTGGCCGGCAGCCTTCGGCAGCTTGCGCAGGATCTGACCTGTGCGCTGGAACCACGCGAGGATCAGGCCGATTCCCCGGATCCGGGCGATTGGCCATCCGTATCGGAGGAACGCGGCGGTGGGGAACACCTCGCGCAGCAGAAGCCGCGCCTTCTCGCGGCGCGTGGCCGCCGCGAACCGCGCCAGGAAGATGGCCGGGCCGCGCGCCCCTTGTGCTCGCAAGGCCCACTCGAGTCCCGCCTCGGCGGTGATGCCGAGCTGATCCAGGACCGCTTGTCCGGCCGGCAGCTGCGACAACCCGCTCGCGAACGGTCGCTCCGCCCCGAGCTCCCGGGCCAACGTGAGCGCGTCGGCCCATTCCTGCGTGGTTGCGTGGTCGATCGCCCGCCGGAGGTCCTCTACGGACTTCGGCCGCGCTGGTCCTGAGATGGCCGCGTGCAAAGCGATGATCAGTGCGCGTCCGGTCACGTCTAGCTGTGTGGCGCTGCCGCTGGCGGCGCTGAACGGCTCCGTGTGCGATGACAGCAGCGCGAAGGCCTGCTCTGGCGGAACCGCTACCCCGTGAAACGTTGTGTGCAGGTCGACCTCGAACTGGACGTTGTTTCCGGAGAGCGTCGCGGCATGACGTGGCAGCTCCGACTCGGTCGTGCCTTCCCCGGTGAGGCGCCACCCCATCTGGACGAACGCGTGTATGGCCCGCGTCAGGTCGACGGGCGCCACGAGCAGGTCGACGTCACCCAGAGCGCGATCTCGGTCCGGGTAGAGCCATCGCACTGTGGAGAGGCCCTTGAGCACGATGCACGACACGCTGGCCGCGTCGAGGAGGTAGATAGCTCGGGCGTGTTGCAGCTCGCTCCAGGCGAGAGAGCTGCCCGGGCGCCCTACGACCTCATCCCGATTCACCGCCGCGCTCTCCTCGCTGCACGATCTTCTCTCGCAACGTACAAGCCGTACACGACGCGATCGCAAGTACGCTGAGTATCTGCACGGGATTGCGGTGGACGCGTGGAACGTGAAACCCGTGGTGCAAGGGTCACTGCGACAGGAGAAGGGGCTGAGGTCCAGGGCGGTGAGTTCTGTGACACTGGGCGTGATCATCGTCACGTACAACAGCTCCGCGGTTCTGCCGCACTGCATTGAATCGCTCGCAGCCGCGCTCGATCACGCGAACGGATGCGGAATCAGCGCAGATGTCGTGATCGTCGACAACGCCTCGAGGGAGCCACCCTCGAATTCACTCGGACTCTCGTTCGAGTTGATCCAGCTAGCGGAGAACCTCGGGTTCGCGCCTGCGGTCAACATCGGCTTGGCGCGTCTTGCCGAGACAGACTTCGTCCTCCTTCTCAACCCGGACACACGCATCGAGGCTGACTCGATCGCTCGAATGGTGTCCCTTGCGCGTGATCGGAACGCGGCGCTCGTCGGGCCACTGCTGGTCGACGAGCTCGGGAAGCCAAACGGCTACTCGGAGAGGCCCTTCCACTCGGTGCGGTGGGAGATCGCTCGGCAGTGGATCGGCAGGACTCCTCCGATTCCGGCTGGGAAGGTCGCGCTACGTACAGGTGCCGCTCGGTGTCTCACCGGTGCATGCCTGCTCGTAGACGGCCCATTCTTTCGGCGCGTAGGCGGACTCGATGCTGTCATTCCGATGTACCTGGAGGATGTCGAGCTCGCAGCCAGTGCCCATCGCGAGGGCTTGCCAGTCCTGCTGGACGTGAAGTCGCGATGTGTTCATGCCCTGGGTGGAAGCAGCGAGGGCAAGAGCTTCGCCACTGCGATCGGCCTGCGACTCATGCTGCTCGCCGCGCGCGTCGAGTTCGTGCGTCGACGTTCGCACGTGCGTTCCTCGCTGCTGAGAGTGGTCATCCTCACTGGTGCACTGTCGAGGTGGTTCGTCGAAACTGCGCGGCGCAAGAGACTGGCAGCAAGCACTCATCTCGCCGTGGCTCGTTGGGCGCTGACCTCCGGGCTGCCACCCCAGTGGCCGTTGGCGGATACGGCTGACGAGCGCACCTCATCGTGAGCGTGGACACCGAACATCAAGAAGATGCGCGGAGACTGCGCCGGCGGACAGTGTCGTTCGGACTCGGAATCCTGCTCAGCCGAGTAACCGGCCTCCTGAGGGAGGTGCTGCTCTCCCGGAGCCTCGGAACCTCTCCTGCGGCGAGTGCCATCGTCGTGGCACAGGTCTTTCCGTCCCTGCTCCGGGGTCTCTTCGCCGATGACGTCGCTCAGGGTGCACTCGCACCGGTGCTGGGCAGGCATCATTCAAGGTCGGCTCAACGTGCAGTGGTGCAGATCACGCGGTGGTCGGCAGTCGCATCAACGGTGCTCGCGGTAGCGCTCGCCCTGGTCGCATTGCCGAGCACCGGCGTCCTCATCGGAGTCGCCGGGCCTGGACTCGACGCCGGAACGTCCCTGATGGCCGAGCACTTTCTGCGCCTTCTTCTGCCTGTGGTTGCAGTGAGCGGCCTGGCTGCGTCCGGGTCCGCATTGCTAGTAGTTCGAGGTCGGGTCGGCACGATCGCAGTCCTCAATACGGTGTCGAACCTCCCGATGGTGCTCGGCCTGATCTTCCTCACACCGTCGGCGGACGGGATCACGAAGCTCCTGACTGCCGGTCTTGTCCTTCAGGCGATCGGTCTATTCCTCACGTCCGGCGCCCTTTCGCTCCGAGCGGACCTTGAGTCCGATGAGGCAATGCCGAGGGAGGAGGTGCGCAGGGAGGGGTGGAGTGCGGCGCGGCTGGCCTTGCCGGTTGCGCTCTCACTCGGCGCGGCCAACCTCTCGGGGGTCGTGGACGTCGCGTTCGCGTCGGCGATCTCGAGTGCGGCGCCGGCGGCGCTCGACAAGGCGTTCCGACTCATGCTGCTGCCGTACGGCATTCTTGGGCTTGCGGTGACCGTCGCGGCCGTACCAGCGCTTGTCGCTGCGGCGGACGGCACGGATCACGATTACCAGTTGCACCTGCGACGTGCCGTCAAGCTCCAGGTGCTCCTGCTACTCCCGGCCGCGGCCTTCCTCTTGGCCCTTGCCGAGCCGATCGTCCGCCTCGTCTATCAACGAGGCGCATTCGACGAGGGCAGCGTCCAGATCGTCACTCATGCCGTCAGGGGGTCAGCCCCACTGCTGATCGCTCTGGGGCTGAGCGCGTTGGGAACGCGAGCGTGGACAGTGCGCCGGCGACCGTGGCTCCCCGCCGCCGCGGGTGTTGTCGGTGTGGCGTTCAACGCAGGCTTCGACGCCCTCCTCGTAGGCCCACTAGGGGTGGCGGGGATCGCCTTGGCGACGGCGCTCGTTCATGGTGCTCTGGGCGGCTTCCTTCTTGTCCGGGCCGGGCTGCTCAATCAGGGAATCTCACCGGGTCGCGTTCTGCGCTCGATGGCTCCCGGACTCTTGGGGGGTGCATTCGTCCTTCCTCTGGTCGCCGGTCCATCTCAGGTGGACCGACCGCTGGCGGCCGTGGGGCTCGGGGCGGTAGCGATTGCGCTCGGAACGTTGACTGGCGCCCGTCTCTTCCGGGTCGACGAGTATCTTGACTTTCTTCGGATCCGCCGTGGCCGCGCAGCTGCTTGAGGTCAGAGGAACACTGTGAATCGCAGGTCCGCTCCGTTCGCGGCAGGCGCCGCGACGATCGTGATCGCGGTGTTGCTCGCATACTTCGCGACGCAGGCTGCGGCTGTTCTCGCCGAAGGACAGGCGCCGCTCATCACCTTTCGGTGGATCTTCCTGCTGCTCGGAGCGGGGTCGCTCGGGTTGACCGCGTACGGCTTGGTTTGGGCTCCGAGATCCAGGCAGCTCCCAGTCGTCATGCTCGGCGGATTCGCCTCGCTCATCACGTTGGGGCTTTGGAGCGACTTGTCGCTCGAACGCTACCGAAGCCTTGCCTACCCGATCGCGGCGTATTTGCCGCTTCCGACCGCCTCGCAGATCGGCACCGTCATTCTTCGGGACGGGGTCGCGTTTCTCGCTTGGGCCTACGGCATGGCGCTTGTGGGTGGTCGGATGAAGCGTCGTCAGGTGTTGGAACCCGCGCGCGCGCAGTCGCTCGATGAGCAGTCGCACCGTCTCCGCATCGCCGCGCATGTGTTGTTCGCGATCGGATTCGTCGGCTCTGCGGTCCTTGTTGCCAGTACCCGCACGATCGCAATCTTCGAGAGGGACATCGACACGGTCCGATACGCGCAGGGGAGCAGCCTCGGTTTCGCGACGTTGCTCCAGTTCTGCCTTGTTCCTACGTGCGTGCTCTACCTCGTGGTGTTCTTCATGCGTGGTCGCAGAGACGTCGTCGCTCTTCTCCTTGGCCTGGCCGCCATTACCTTGCTTGTCATGACTCGTGCCGAGCGAAGTCCTCTGATCCTTGTGGCATTGGGAGCGCTGTTTTTCGCCCGACGAGATGAGATCAAGCTGAACGTGCGGTCGCTTGGCGTCGTCGTCATTCTGCTAGTGGTTCTGAGCCAGCTGCTCGGACTTCTGCGCCTGCAGTCCGAGCGCACGGAACGCGATCCGCGGGAAGGTACGGTTCGTGCACTTCTCGATGTGTCCCCCGAACTTCGGGAGCGAGCGTTCCTCTACGAGTTCGTGCCGGACCGCAAGGATCATCTGGGCTTCGACGCGGTTCCCGCACTCACGTTGTCAGTTCTTCCAGGCCGAGTGCTATCCCTCGTCGGTGTCCAGAAGAAGGAGTCCTACACGGACTCGTCTCGCATCTACTCCCAGATGATGAGAGATCTCGGCTACTACGAGACAGTGAAGCCCATTCGGGTCGGCATCACCGGCGAGCTGTGGCTAGATGGAGGGTGGCTTGCGCTGATCGTGGGGATGTTCTTCTTCGGCACCTTGGTGTCGTGGCTCAACAGTCTCAATCCCGCGGATCCGATTCTGCGGGCGGCAGCTGCGTTGGCATCGGCCTACGTCGTCTTTGCTCTCATCACCCCGCTGGGGGCGCTCCTGCCGATTGCCATGGTCACGTTGTTGTCGATGATGGGCATCGCAGGACTGGTGAGTCGTCGCGTCGAGCGCGCGGCCCCCTACAGGCTGCGGAACACGCGTTCCGTCTCCTCGGCGATGCGGGGCCATGTGTAATCGGTCTCTACCCGAATGCGCCCCGCCTTCCCGATCCGGGCCGAGGCTGGCTCATCCGCCAGCACCTCGCCGAGCACCCTCGCCAAGTCGGCTGCATCACGCGTCCGGAACGTCCGGCCGGCATCGCCCCTCGTGACCTCCTCGCACTCTGGAATGGCGGAGTGGATCACTGGTCGCGAGTGACTCATCGCTTCCAGCAGGCTCAGGGGGAGGCCCTCCATCACGGATGGCAGGACGTACGCGCGGCAGTGGGCGAAGAGCTCCTGTAGCGCGACTCCAGTGCGGAAGCCGGCGAAGATGACGCCGGGCGGTGCCGACTGCCGAAGCGATTGTTCGTAATCGTCGGCGTACGAGGCCCCGCCGGATCCGGCGATGACCAGCGGGATGTTCGAGCCGAGCTCCCGATATGCGTCGAGTAGGTAATGCGCGCCTTTCTCGGGAACGAGCCGGGCGGCGAACAAGACGTACTCGTTCGGCTTGACGTGCAACTCTTCGAGGACCGTGGTGGTCGTGACCGCGTCGGGAATGCGCACGCCGTTAGGGATGTAATGCGATTCGATGCCGAGCCTCGAACGCAGCGCGTCCCGCAGCGTCTGGCTGACGGCGATGACGGCGTCAGCACGTCCTAGCGACAGGCGCACGCCCATTCCGAAACTGCGGCTCGCAGCGCGGCTCCACTTGTCGCGCTCCCAGTCGAGTCCCTGGACAGTCACGACCGTGGGGACACCGCGAAAGCGTGGAACCACGCCAAGCATGCCCGGTCCTACGCCGTGGAAATGGGCGATGTCGGGCCGGTCGCGAACCACGAGCGGGAGGGACGCAAGCGTCTGGGTGATGGTGTGGAGGTGCTTGGTGCGAACGCACCGGACGCCGCGGACCCGCACGCCCTGATGCTCACGCCACAGCCCTGGGCCGTCGACGATCGCGCGAACCTCGTGGCCCCGCCGGGCGAGCTCAACCGAGAGCTGCTCGGCGGCGACCTCGAGCCCGCCGTGCTGGGCCGGGACGCTGCGCGCCCCTAGCATGTCAATCCGCACGTGCCGTCCCCCCGTAGTGCCGCAGCAGCGCTGCGAGGTGCGTGTCCCAGCTCAGGTCGGCGGCGAGCCGCGTCACGTCAGCCGGTTCTACCGCTCCCGCGGCGAAGGCCTGGAGCGCAGCCACTGTCGCACGTTCGTCGCGTGGAGGCACCAGACGCCCGCCGCCGTACACGTTGATCAGCTCCGGCAGGCCGCCCACGTCGCTGAGCAGGGCCGGCAAGCCGCGAACGAGCGCCTCGAGCAGCGCAAGCGGCGCGTTCTCGGGCCAGGTCGACGTCATGACGAAGAACCCGGCTTCGGCGAAGCGTGCCTCCAGCTCGGCGCCGCCGAGGAACCCGGTGAACGTGACCGGCGCCCCGACCTCTGTCGCGATCGTTTCGAGTGCTGCCCGCTCGGGACCGTCCCCGACGATCGTGACCGGCACCCCGGCGGCGGCGCTCGCCCGGATCGTCACGTCGAGGCCCTTCTCCGCGGACAGCCGCCCGACGTAGAGGCCGGACGGGCGTACGGTCGATCGCGCCGAGACAGCTTCCGCGGGCATCGCGATCGGGTTGCGGAGGGTGTGCACGACGGTGCCGACCGACTTGAGCCAGCTCTCCGACATCCGATCGGCCATGTACTGCGACGGCGCGAGCAGCGTGTGGGGGACTCGGCGGTCACGCCCCGCGCGCACGAAGGTCGCTTCGGCTGCGGCGACCGTGCTCCATGCCAGCGACCCGTGCAGGCAGCGCCCGCCGATGCAGTGCGTCGGGTTCCCCGGCGCGCACCGGAAGCACTCTCGGCCGTCGCGCACCGCTGTGTACGCCGGGCAGATCAGCTTGTAGTCGTGCAGCGTGGCAAACGTCCGCACCCGCGCCTCGTGTGCGGCGGCGACGACGCTGCTCGACAGCTGGTGGGCGTAGTTGTGCAGGTGCACGACGTCGGGCCGGAAGGTACGAAGTGCGTCTGTCATCACCCGCTCAGCCGTGCGGGACCACATCACCCGCGCAGCGGCCGCGGCCTGGGCCCGAGGCCCTTCCACTCCGTGGAAGTCGATGTCGGGCACCTCGAAGACCGGAGCTGCCGGGGGGACGGCGCTCGGGCGCATGCACACGACCGCGACGTCGTGCCCGGCATCAGCCAGCCGCGCGGTCACATCGAGGAAGTAGTTGTCCGCCCCGCTCGTGCGCGTCCCGAACTTGTTGACCTGCAAGACCCTCACTGACGTGCGCAGATCTCTCGCAGCCCGGCGTGCACGCCGCGGCTGTCGGCCGGCGGGGTCGAGACGGGTCGGCTCGACGCGAAGACCGAGCGTCGGGTGTGACCGCCGGACAGCCGGCGCCGGGTGATGATCGGCGCGAAGACCGGCCCGTACATGTTCCACGTCGGCGCGTAAGCCGGGTCGAGCTCGAACAGCACCTCGGGGTAGTGGTCACCGCCGGTCGTGGTGCCGAGGACCTCCTCGCGCGGCCGTACCCACTTCACCACCTTCCGACCGCGATGGGTGAGGCCGTCGAGCAGGTCGACGGCGCGCTGGGTGATCGCGTCGTCATTGCCGGTCCGGATGCCGCCGAACGGGTTGGAGCCGGCGAGGTCCGGAACTCGCACCGATCCGTCGGCCGGCCGGCCCGCGAGCTTGCCGCTCTTCAGCGCGGCCTTGCCTGGCATGCGCCGCGCCAGCCAGATCACTGGGTCCTCGGCGTGACAGCGCGGCGCGTACGACAGCATCGCGGTCTTCGCGGTCTCGATCGCCCGGCGGGCTGGGGTCGAGCCGGCGACGACGTACAGGCCCTCGCGCCGGAACAGCTCCTGCATGTTCACGCCGACCGAGGCGCGCGGGCCGTGGCCGTGATCGGAGAAGACGACGACCTCGTGGTCGTCGGCGCAGGCAGCGCGCGCCTCGTCGAGGAAGGCGTCGAGCTGGCGATGCGCGGCGGGCACCAGGTCGGCGTGCTCGCTACCCGGGTAAGTCGGGTCGGTGGGGTCGAAATGACGCCAGGCGAAGTGCTCGATGCGGTCGACCGTCAGGTTGGTGTTGAAGACGGCGTCCCAGCGGTCGGCCTCGATCTGGCGCACGGCGTACCGATACTGCGCCTCGGCGACGGCCGCGGTGCTCGCCGCGAACTCGTCGATGTCGTCCTGCTTCGGAATGGTGGTGAAACCGCCCATCCGCGCCGGCGGTTCGCCGACCAGCCGGCCGTCCGGGTCGACAACCTGCGGCGGCAGCTCGCTGAACGACGGGCCCGAGACCATCGCACCGCCGGGCAGCGGCTCGAACGGCGGGTAGGCGAGGAACGGGTTGAGAACGGCGAGGCGCGTCCCTCGTGGCAGCGCCTGCCAGAAGCAGCGGTCCTCGAGACCGGCCAGGCTGGCGACCTCCGGGCCATCGGAGTTGTCGTCGAGGATGTAGTTCTTCGAGTGCAGCTGGCCGTGCTCCCAGGCCGGCACCCCGGTGAGCATCGTCGTCCACGAGGGGACCGAGTCCGGCGGGAAGGTCGACGCGTGCGGGGTCGAATCGGCGACCAGCGGGTGCAGGTTCGGCAGCTGCTCGGCACCGAGCCGCAGGACGACGTCGTGGTCGAGGCCGTCCACGCCGAGGACGAGGAGGCGGGTCCGGGTCATCGCGCGGCCGTCACGATCGACGTGACGACGACGTCGAGGTCGTCGTCGCGGCGGCCGTCCAGCCGGCGCATCCCGAGGCGCTGAGCGGCGTCGCGGTAGCGCGCCGCTTGCCCGATGACCCGGTCGCCGTCGTCACCCGGCTTGAGCCTCCGGAGCAGCTCGTCGTCCTCCACGTCGAGATGCACCGCGAGGTCTGCGGTCGGCAGCCGGGACGCAGCGGCGGCGACCTGGTCGACTTTCAGCAGGCCGGCCGCCAGCTGGTCCACCACGAAGTCCAGGACGAACCGGTCCGCGATCACCACGTCGAGGTGCTGCGCCGCCCCGAGCTGCCACGAGAGCTGGCGTCGGTAAAGCGCTGTGTTCGCGCGGACCCACACCGGCGAGAGCCCTGATCGCCGCAGGACGCGCTTGACCGGGTGACCCCGGTGGCTCGACGAGACTGTGCTTGAGACCGTGCCCGCCGGCAGCTGCTTCGGGGCGTACCGCAGCCAGAGTCGGGCGACCGCGAGGTCAGGCGCCTCGCTCTCGAGTCGGTCGATGACCCGGCCGGCGAAGGTCGACTTGCCCGACCCGTCGACGCCGCTGATCGCACAGAGGAACACCCGCAGAGACTACCGGCCGGTGCACGGGGTGAGGTCACCGAGGCACTCGGCCTGACGAGCGAGGGGTGGCGCGTCGGTGCCGTCCGTCGAAGCGAGGTGCTCAGCCACCCGGATCAGCTCGTCATCGGTGTCGGTGAGGTGCAACCCCTCGAGATGGGACCACCGCTCGAGCGCCTCGCTGCGCCGCGCAGCGACCGGTGTGCCGTTGGCGAGTGACTCGAACACCGACATCGGCAGGCCGATGACCTCGGACATCCGCGTCGTGGGGAAGACGTAGGCGTGCGCGGCGCGGTACATCGTCGACAGCTCGGGGCGGTCGCCGCGGTGTACGACGACGCGTGGGGCATCCGGCAGCGCGCCCGGCTCCTCGGCCCGGTAGCCGCTGACAACAATGTCGACGACGCCGTCGGAGGCGAGCGGCACCAACGCCGCCAGGTTGCGCCCAGTCCGCGCGTGGCCGACGTGGAGGTAGTGGGGAAGGTCTGTCCAGCCCAGGTCGTCCCTCGCCGCGCTCTTCGAGCGGGGGCTGACCTTCGACGCGGGGACGCGCGGTTGCAGTGCCGACGTCAGGATGCCCGCCTGGCGGAACACCCGCTCCTGCTCGGCGGTGGCGACGACCGCGACCCACCGCGCCGAGCCGAGCAGCCGCATCCAGCGCGCCGGGCGCCGGTAGTGCTGCAGCACGACGAGGTCGAGTCGGCTCGGGTTCAGCGCCAGGCGGAGAATCGCGCAGCGGACCGCGGTAGCGGTCGTGAACCCGTTCTGCGGGAGGAAGACGCAGTGCGCGCCGCGGTGCCGCCGTAGGCGCCGGACGGCCGCGGCGCCGAAGAACCGTCCGCGAAGCACCGACTCGGCGTACGAGAGCGGTTCCGACGCCGGTCCCAGGACCGCGGCGCCGTGAGCCTGCGCGCAGTGCAGGGCAATCTCGCGAGCGAGCACCTGCGCCCCTTCGTGCGGCGACTCCTTGAGGGCGTCGCTGACTACCACGACAGGCGAGGGCTCGAGTCGGCGCATGACCGCTCCCACGCTACCGGCCGATCTATCCTCATCGGGTGTCCAACTCCACAGACCACCGCAAGACGGTGGTCGCGACCGAACGCCGGCGCGCCCCGCGCCGCTTCGAGTCGGTAGGCCGGCCTGCGTGGGAGCGGCAATACTCGCTCGCGCTGGTCGGCGTGGACCTCGCGGCCGTCACTCTCGCCGCCGCGCTGTCGTTCCTCATCCGGTTCAGCGCTGGGGGCGGAACCTTCCTCGGTGTCTCCTATGTCCGGCTCGGCGCAGCTCTCGTCGCTGTCTGGGTGCCGTTCCTCGGGCTGAGCCGGGCCTACGAGGCGCGGTTCGTCGGCGCGGGTTCGGAGGAGTTCCGGCGGGTCTTTGACGCGTCCGTCCGGCTGCTCGCTGTGATCACGACGATCGCATTCGCCTTTCAGCTGCCGCTGGCACGTGGCTACTTCGGTCTGGCTTTCCCGCTGGGGACGGTGTTCTTGCTTCTCGGCCGGTTCATCGCCCGGCGCGTGCTCTACCGGATGCGAAGGTCGGGTCGGGCGTGCCATCGAGTACTCGTCGTTGGGTCTCGGTCTGCCTCGATCGAGCTGATCAGGGAGGCCGCCTCCGCGCCTAACGCCGGCCTCAGCGTCGTCGGCGCCTGCGTGCCGGGGACCGAGCCGCTCGTGGTGGGTGATCGCGAGATCCCCGTGCTCGGTGAGCCGCGAGACGCCGTGACATGCCTCGACCAATGCGGCGCCGACACCGTCGCGGTGACCGGGACGGGGCTCATGGGCACGGACGGCGTACGACGGCTGGGCTGGGAGCTCGAGGGCTCGGGCGTCGACCTCGTCGTAGCCCCTTCGGTCACCAACGTGGCCGGCCCGCGCATCACCATCCGCCCCGTCGCGGGCCTATCGCTGCTGCACGTCGAGGAGCCGGCGTTCACCGGCGTGCGGCGGATCTTCAAGACCGGGTTCGACAAGGTCGTCGCGTTCACCGTGCTGCTGGTCGCCTCACCCCTGCTCCTGGCGACCGCGGTCGCCATCAAGCTGGACAGTCACGGACCGGTCTTCTTCCGGCAGACGCGGGTCGGGATCCACGGTCGGCAGTTCAAGGTCTGGAAGTTCCGCAGCATGCTGTCGGGTGCGGAGGCGATGCGGGCTGAGCTGGAGAACATCAACGAGAACGCCGACGGGCTCCTCTTCAAGATCAAGGAGGACCCGCGGATCACTCGCATCGGCAAGCACATCCGGCGCTTCAGCATCGACGAGCTGCCGCAGCTGCTGAACGTGCTGCGCGGGGACATGTCACTCGTGGGGCCTCGCCCCCCGCTGCCCAGCGAGGTTGCTGAGTACGGCACCGACGTCTACCGGCGACTGCTCGTCAAGCCCGGACTGACCGGGCTGTGGCAGGTCAGCGGGCGATCCAACCTCTCGTGGGAGGAGAGCGTCCGGCTCGACCTGCGGTACGTCGAGAACTGGTCGGTCGCGATGGACTTCATGATCCTCTGGAAGACGGTCGGCGCTGTCGTCCATGGCCGCGGGGCGTACTGACGTGGAGCTGCTGCGCTTCGCCACGGCCGGGTCGGTCGACGACGGCAAGTCGACGCTGATCGGCCGGCTGCTGCTCGACTCCAAGGCGATCTTCGAGGACCAGCTCGCCGCGGTGGAGCGGGCCTCGGCCGATCACGGTGACGACTACACCAACCTCGCGCTGCTCACCGACGGCCTCCGTGCGGAGCGCGAGCAGGGCATCACCATCGACGTGGCCTACCGCTACTTCGCGACGCCGCGGCGGAAGTTCATCATCGCGGACACCCCGGGGCACGTGCAGTACACGCGCAACATGGTCACCGGTGCCTCGACCGCCGACGTCGCTCTGATCCTCGTCGACGCGCGCAAGGGGGTGCTCGAGCAGACCCGACGGCACTCGTTCCTCTCCACGCTGCTGCGGGTGCCGCACCTCGTGCTCTGCGTCAACAAGATGGACCTCGTCGACTGGTCGCAGGAGCGCTTCGAGGAGATCGCGACCGAGTTCCGGCACTTCGCGGCCAAGCTCGACGTCACCGACCTCGCGGTCATCCCGGTGTCAGCGCTGCTCGGCGACAACATCATCAAGCGGTCAGCCGCGATGCCCTGGTACGAAGGCGCGTCGCTGCTGCACCACCTCGAGGAGGTGCACATCGCGTCGGACCGCAACCTCATCGACGCGCGCTTCCCGGTGCAGTACGTCGTCCGCCCGATGTCCGGCAAGTGGCACGACTACCGCGGCTACGCCGGCCATGTCGCCTCGGGCACGTTCAAGGTGGGCGACGAGGTGCTGGTCCTTCCGTCGGGGCTGTCCACGACGATCGCCGGCATCGACACCTACGACGGGCCGGTCGACGAGGCTTTTCCGCCGATGTCGGTCACGCTCCGCCTCGCCGACGACCTCGACGTCTCGCGCGGCGACATGATCGCCCGGCCGCACAACGCGCCCGCGCCGATGCAGGACATCGACGCGATGGTCTGCTGGATGACCGACGACGTCGCGCTCAACCCGCAGACGACGTTCTCGATGAAGCACACGACCAGGTCGACCCGCTGCCTGGTCAAGGACGTGCAGTACCGGCTCGACGTCAACACCCTGCACCGTGACCTCGACGCGCACTCGCTGGGGCTCAACGAGATCGGCCGCGTCACGCTCCGCTCGACGACGCCGCTCTTCGCCGACCCCTACCGGCGCAACCGGACCACCGGCTCGTTCATCCTCATCGACGAGGCGACCGGTACGACGGCCGGCGCCGGAATGATCCTCGAGCGATGACCGCGCCGCAGTCGGTCTGCGTCGTCGGGCTCGGGTACATCGGGCTGCCGACCGCGGCGGCGTTCGCGACCCAGGGCCTGACCGTCCTTGGCGTCGACGTCAACGACCGCACCATCGCGTGCATCAACGCCGGCGAGGCGCCCTTCGCCGAGCCCGACCTCGCGGTCGCCATCAGCGGCGCGGTGTCGCTGGGCCGGCTCACCGCGAGCCGTACGCCGGCGACGTCGGACGCGTTCATCCTCGCGGTGCCGACGCCCTTCCAGGCCGACCGCACCGCCGACCTGTCCTTCGTCCGCGCGGCCGCTGAGTCGATCGCGCCGGTGCTCAAGGCGGGCGACCTCGTCGTGCTCGAGTCGACGTCGCCGCCGGGCACGACCGTGCAGCTGTCGGGCTGGCTGGCCGAGCTGCGGCCCGACCTCACCTGGCCGCACCACATGGGGGAGCGGGCCGACGTCTTCGTCGCGCACTGCCCGGAGCGGGTGCTGCCCGGCCGGATCATGTTCGAGCTGGTCAGCAACGACCGGGTGATCGGCGGGGTGAGCCCGGCGTGTGCGGAGCGGGCTCGCGACCTCTACGCGACCTTCGTCCAGGGCGAGTTGTTCCTCACCGACGCCACCACCGCCGAGCTGGTGAAGCTCAGCGAGAACGCCTACCGCGACGTCAACATCGCCTTCGCCAACGAGCTGTCGCTGATCAGCGAGCGGCTCGGCGTCGACGTGCACACGGTGATCGAGCTGGCCAGCCGGCACCCGCGGGTCAACATCCTCAGCCCTGGCCCCGGGGTGGGTGGCCACTGCATCGCGGTGGACCCCTGGTTCATCGTCAGCGCCGCGCCCGAGGAGGCGCGGCTCATCCGCACCGCCCGCGAGGTCAACGACGCGAAGCCGGGCCACGTCGTCGACGACGTCGCGCGCGCGGCGGCGGCGTACGAGCGGCCGGTGATCGCCGCGCTCGGGCTGAGCTACAAGGCCAACGTCGACGACCTGCGCGAGAGCCCGGCGGTGGAGATCGTCGCGCGGATCCTCGCCGCCGAGCTCGGTCAGGTGCTGGTCGTCGAGCCGCATGTCGAGACGCTGCCGGCCGCGCTCGCCGACGCCGGCGACGTCGAGCTGACGACCTTGCCTGACGCGCTCAAGCGAGCCGACGTGCTGCTGCTGCTCGTCGACCACGACGCGTTCCGCGCGGTGCCGAGCTCCGCGCGGGCGGGCAAGTCAGTGATCGACACCCGCGGCATCTGGCGCTAGACGCGGAGGACGCTGCGCGCCACCTGACGCCGTTGCCGGTTATGCCACCGGTCGGCTGAGGGGCGCCTCAGGTGTTGAGTCCGAGCGCGATCTTCAGCGCGATGTCGACTCTCTTCATGGTCGCGGGTGTGAGCGCCCCGCTGTCTTCGACGACGTCGTCTGGGTAGATCGGTCCAAGATCGTCACAGACGACGCGGCCGGTGAACGGCTGGTCCGACGGACCGAGCTCGACGACCGTCGCGATGCGGGGCTTCGAGGCCGTCGTCAGGCGGACAGCGATGAACTCGCCGAGCGCGCGGTTGCGGGTGTTGTTCGACACGCACACCCAGTACTTCTTGCCGACCTCGCCGAGCGGTGCCAGGTAGATGCGGCCACGAACTGCGACGAAGGGTCTTCCGCCGGCGTCGACGAAGCCCGGCATCAGTCGGTGGCCGCGAGCCGACGCATGTTGCGGCGAAGGCCGGCGCTCACCTCGGGGGTCCCGGCGTCGATCCGCTGGCGGGCGAGCTCGGCGTACCCCTGGGCGAGGTCGGAGTCTGCGGCGACCTGCTCGCGGACGTAGCGCATGCCGAGGACGGTTAGCGCCCGCAGCGTCGCCCCTTCGCTGTTGCTGCGCAGCGGCACGGGGGAGACCCGCTGGAGCGCATCGCGCTCCGGGCTGTCGCGGGTGAACGCCGCGACCTGCGCCAACTCGTCGTCGCTGAGCGGCATGGACTTGCGCGAAGGGCTGGCCATGAGGGCATTCTGCTGCAGAAAATGCTGCACTTCAAGGTGCGCAATCGTTGGGGATGGCCCGAGACGTCAGCTGACGAACTCCTCCGGCCGCGGCCCGCCGAGGAGCAGGTGCCGGATCGACGTGACCGTGCGCTCGACCGCGCGGCCGTCGCCGTAGGGGTTCACCGCGCGGGCCATCTCGTCGTACGCCGCCGGATCGGCCCAGAGCCGTCGTACCGCGTCTTCCACCACGGCCGCGTCGGTGCCCACCAGCCGGACGGTGCCCGCCTCGACCGCCTCCGGCCGCTCGGTGTTGTCGCGCAGGACGAGGACCGGCTTGCCGAGACTCGGCGCCTCCTCCTGCACGCCGCCGCTGTCGCTGAGGACGACGTGCGCCCGCTGCAGGCACCAGGCGAAGTCGTCGTAGTCGAGCGGCTCGAGGACCAGCACGTTGTCGAGTCCGTCGAACGACGGGAGCAGCGCCTCGCGGACCACCGGGTTCCGATGGATCGGGAAGACCACGAGCATGTCCGGGTGTGACTGCGCGAGCGCGCGCAGCGCGGCGCCGACCTGACGCAGCGGCTCGCCCCACGACTCCCGACGGTGCGCGGTGACGAGCAGCACCCGGCGCGGGTCGTCTGCGACCGCCGCCAGCTCCGGGTGGCGGGGCGTCGTGACGCGCGCGACCACCCACTGCAGCGCGTCGATGACCGTGTTGCCGGTGACGACCACCCGCTCCGCGGGCACGCCTTCGCGCAGCAGGTTGGCCCGGCTCGTCGACGTCGGCGCGAGGTGCAGGGTCGTGAGCTGCGACGTGAGCCGGCGGTTCATCTCCTCCGGGTAGGGCGAGTAGACGTCGCCGGTGCGCAGCCCCGCCTCGACGTGCACGACGGGGACCCGCTGGTAGAACGCGCCGAGCGCCGCGCCGAACGTCGTCGTCGTGTCGCCCTGCACGACGACACAGGCTGGTCGGACCTCCTCCAGCACCCGCTCGATGCCCTCGAGCACCGCCGACGTCACGTGGGTCAGCGTCTGCCGCTCGCGCAGCAGGTCGAGGTCGTACGCCGGCGTGATCCCGAAGAGCGCGTTGAACTGGTCGAGCATCTGCCGGTGCTGCGCGGTGACGCAGACCACGGGGTCGAGGTCGGCGGCCTCCTGCAGGGCCAGCACGACCGGCGCGAGCTTCACCGCCTCGGGGCGCGTGCCGTACACGACCAGGACTTTCTCGGCCATGTACGTCGCCCTCCCCTCGCCCGTCGAGCGGCGGAGGTCCCCGCCGGAGCGGCCATCTTCCCGCGTGCGAAATATCTTGGCAAAAGTAGTTGACGACCAGCAGAAACGGGCACATAATCGAACGTGAGTTCGAGTAACGATCGCGAAGGTAGGGCCGATGACACCGCTAGGTGAGGCGCTTCCTTGGTCGGAGTTCGACGTGGACTTCTACGACGACATCGACCCCGACTTCCAGCCGACCAGCGCCAACGCCGCGGCCATGGCGATGTGGCCGTTGATGCCGCTGATCCCCTCGACCGACCGCGTGACCGAGCTCCGCGAGATGCGCTCGCGCCTGGCGTCGGCCGACGAGAAGCTCAGCGCTCTCGAGCTGATTCACCAGCAGATCGCGATGCTGCACTACCAGGCGACGCAGCTGGCAGTCGACCTGTGCGACGCCATGCCGGCACCCAAGGGCCAGCAGGGTGATGAGGAGTGGGGCCGCGAGGAGATCGCCGCCGCGCTCCACAACGGCTTCTACGCCGCCGACGAGCTGGTCACGGTCGGCCGCGCCGTACGCCGGTCGATGCCGACGCTCGGCCGGGCGCTCGCCGACGGCGAGATCTCCTACCGCCACGTCGCGAAGATCGTCGACGGGCTCGGCAAGTACGACCTCGACGACGAGACGCTCGACCGGCTGTCCTCGGATCTCGTGGAAGACGCCAAGAGGTGCGCCCCCGCGACCCTGGAGAAGAAGGTGCGGGCCGCGGCGATCGCGGCAGCGCCAGACCTGGCCGAGGCGGCCGCCAAGGCGACCAAGAAGGGTCGTAAAGTCGATCTCTACCCGGGGTCGGCGGGGGACCAGACCCTCGCCGCGACCGGGCCCGCAGCCGAGGTGCAGCTGATCTGGACCGCGCTCGACGCCTGTGCCACCCCGCGCGGATCAGACGACGACCGCGGGATCGACGCCCGCCGCTTCGACACCCTGGTCAGCTGGGCGCGCGACGCGCTCGCCGACCCGAGTGCGCCGCGACGCAAGGGCCGTCCGGTTCAGGTCAACGTGACGATGTCGTTCGGCACTGCGTTCGCCCTGGCCAGCCGCGCTGCCGAGCTGCACGGATACGGGCCGATCACGCCCGAGGTCGCCCGTGAGCTCGCCCGCGACGCGAAGTGGCGGGTGCTCATCGTCGACGCCGTCACGGGCGCCCTCCAGGGGCTCGGCACCGAGAGCTACACGCCGACCGACCGGATCAACGACTTCATCACGACCCGAAGTCAGACCTGCACTCATCCCGACTGCAACCAGCCGGCGTCAAAGTGCGACACCGACCACGCGATCCCCTGGCCCGACGGTCCGACCTGCACCTGCAACCTCGGTCCCGACTGCCGACGACATCACCGGTGCAAGCACGAGGGCGGCTGGTCGGTGGAGCAGCTGCCCGACGGCACCCGCATCTCGACCAGCCCGCTCGGCCGCACCTACGTCACCGAGCCGCACGCCTACCCCGTCGACTGATCACGTATGCGCGGTATCATGACTACATGGAGAAGCCCATGACTGTCCGCCTGTCCGACGAGCAGCGAGCGGATCTCGCCGCTGTTGCGCGAGCGGACGGGACGTCCGTCGCGGACACCGTCCGCGCCGCGATCGACGAGCACATCGCCGCGCGGCGTGGGGATTCGGAGTTCCAGAAGCGGCTTGCCGCGATCATCGAACGCGATCGTGAGCTGCTCGACCGCTTGGCCAAGTGACGCAGTACCTCGACCTCGCCGACTACCTCCTCATCGCCGAGGCGGTCACCGGAGTCTCCGCGCAGACGTTCGCCAGATTGCCGAGTCTCGACCTCGCGGAGTCCGCACTCCACGTACCTCAATCGGAATTCGATGGAGTCGAGTTCTATCCGGACTTCGCCATGAAGGCAGCGGTCCTCTGCGCGCGCCTGCTGCGCAACCATCCCCTGCCTGATGGCAACAAGCGTGCGGCGTGGGTCTCGCTCCAAGAGTTCATCGAACGAAACGGCTTCCGCTGGGAGCCGCCGCCGGTGGACGAAGCAGAGTCGACGGTCGTCGCAGTCGCGAGCTCCACGATGTCGGAGTCCGACTTCGCCGATTGGCTACGAGGTCGGATCGTCGCGCGGTAGTCGATCAACGGTCGAGTCGACGGCCTGGAAACGGACGTCATCCCCGGCGCAGGGTCTCCGCCACCGCGGCGTACGCCGGCTTGGGGGCGTAGCTCTCGTCGAGCAGCAGCGGCATCTCGCCGGGCTTCCAGGTGTGCCCGTCGGACACGCCCCACGTGACGACCGTGTCGCAGCGGCGTACCCGCAGGCAGGCCTCGACGACGGCCCGGTAGATCGCCGCCTGCCGGTCCCGCCAGCCGCCCGGCCCCTCGCCGAAGCGGGCCCGGGTGGGCGGCGCGGCGGCGACGTCGAGCTCGGTCACCGCGACCTCGAGGCCGAGGTCGGCGAAGCGGTTCATGGTCGCCATCACCCGGCCGACCGCGGGTGGGTAGTCGGCGGTGAGGTGCGCCTGCATCCCGATCCCGTGCAGCGGTACGCCGGAAGCCAGCAGCCGGCGGGCCAGCGCGACGTAGGCGTCAGCGCGCGGACCGCCCTCCTCGAAGCCGTAGTCGTTGAGGAAGAGCCGCGCGTCCGGGTCGGCCTCGTGGGCGGCGCGCAGCGCGATGTCGATGTAGTCGGGCCCGATCCGGTCGAGCCACACGGAGCGGCGCAGCGACCCGTCCGCCTCGATCGGCTCGTTGACGACGTCCCACTCGGTGACCCGGCCGCGGAAGTGGCTGACCACCGCGGTGACGTGCCGCCGCAGTACGTCGATCATCTCGTCGCGGCTGCGCTCCGGCGCCGTCGCCCAGTCGGGCACCCGCAGGTGCCAGACCAGGGGCGTGCCGCGCACGGTCATGTCATTGGCCTCGGCGAAGGACGCCAGCAGGTTGGCGTCGCAGAAGTTGAAGACGCCTTCGACGCCCTGGACGACCTCCATCTTCATCGCGTTCTCGGGCGTGAGTACGGCGTACTCCCGGGCCAGTGCGTCGCGATACGCCTGCTCGTCGCGCAGCGGGCCGGCCGCGGCCGCGGCTCCCACCTGCAGCCGTGCGCCTGCCGTGCCCTTGAGCGCGCCAGGTGCGCTCGGCGTCACCGGCAGGGCGCCGAGCGGGCAGCTGATGACGACCGGCTCGGGGAGCAGCGGCTCGGCGACGGCGCTCGACGCCGCCAGGGCGACGGCGAGCAGCGTCAGCCCGAGTGCGCGCCGCGGCGAGAGTCCCCCCATGAGGGATGAAGGCTTCGGCGCCGCGCCGCCCGATCCTGCGGTCAGTCGTCGATCACGTCGTCCGGCAGGGCGGCCAGGACGATCTGCACGGCGTCGTCGACCGAGCCGGTGCTGGTGTCGACGACCACCTCGGCGTCGGTCGGCGCCTCGTAGGGGTCGCTCACCCCGGTGAAGCCGGGCAGCCCGCCGGCCCGCGCCTTGGCGTAGAGGCCCTTGCGGTCGCGCGCCTCGCACACCTCGATCGGAGTCGCGACGTGCACGAGCACGAAGCGGGCGCCGACCTCCGCCGCCATCGCGCGCACCGCGGCGCGCGCGGCGGCGTACGGCGCGATCGGGCAGGCCACCGCGATGCCGCCGTGCCGCGCTACCTCGACCGCGGTCCAGCCGATCCGGCGCACGTTGATGTCGCGGTGCTCCGCGGAGAAGCCGAGCTCGCTCGACAGGTGCCGGCGTACTACGTCGCCGTCGAGCAGTGTCACCGTGCGCCCAGACTCGACCAGCCGCGCCGTCACCGACCGGGCGATCGTCGACTTGCCCGACCCGGAGAGCCCGGTGAAGAGGACCACCAGCCCGCCGCTGTCCGGCCGGGCGGCCGGCGCCGACTCGACGTCCATGTGCCGGTCGCCGTACGACGCGGCCACCTGCTCGCGCAGCCGCGGCGTGCCGGCGTCGGGCACCGCCACCGCGCGCACCCGCTCTGCGCCGAGCTGCTCCCCGAGCAGCGCGGCCGAGACGCGCAGGTCGTCGGCGCGCGCGTACCAGCTCGAGTCGGTCACGTCGTGCGGCCCGAGCAGGCCGAGCAGGACGACACACGAGCCTTCGGCGGCCATCGTCCGCAGCACGCCCGCACCGCGCTCGGTCAGCGCCCCGGCGTACGCCGTCACGACGTGCCGGCCCGCGGCCCACGCCCGGATCTCCGCCGGGGTGGCGCGCAGGTCGGCGGCGTCGACGTGGCCGACCGACTCGACCCGCACCCACGTGCCGGACGCGCCGTCGTCGCCCACCGACTCCACCCGCAGCCCCGCGACCACGACGCCCTCGGGATCGGCGAGGGCGACGGTCGCCGCGACCTCGACGTCACCGAGGGGCAGCGGCTGCGGGGGCAGCGAACCGGCGAGCACCAGCTCGACCAGGCCGAGCTCGCGCGGGCCGAGCACGCGCTGCGGCCAGGCGGCGGCCTCAACGGGAGTCGCGGTCTCGAGCACGTGCCGCAGCGTAGCGACCGGCACGTAGGCTTCCCGCATGGTCACGACGTACGAGCTGTCGCACCTCGACGCGCTCGAGGCGGAGTCGGTGCACATCGTGCGCGAGGTCGCCGCCGAGTTCGAGCGCCCGTGCCTGCTGTTCTCCGGCGGCAAGGACTCGATCGTCATGCTCCGGCTCGCCGAGAAGGCGTTCTGGCCGGCCGGCATCCCCTTCGCCGTCATGCACGTCGACACCGGTCACAACTTCCCCGAGGTGCTGGCCTTCCGCGACAAGCGGGTCGCCGAGCTCGGCGTCCGCCTGGTCGTCGCCAGCGTCGAGGACTCGATCGCCAAGGGCCGGGTCCGTGAGCGCCCCGACGGCGTGCGCAACCCGCTGCAGACGGTCACCCTGCTCGACGCGATCAACGAGCACCGGTACGACGCGGTCTTCGGCGGCGCCCGTCGTGACGAGGAGAAGGCGCGGGCGAAGGAGCGGGTCTTCTCCTTCCGCGACGAGTTCGGCCAGTGGGACCCGAAGAACCAGCGTCCCGAGCTGTGGTCGCTCTACAACGGCCGGCACTTCCCGGGCGAGCACATCCGGGTCTTCCCGCTGTCCAACTGGACCGAGCTCGACATCTGGCACTACCTCGCGCGCGAGCAGCTCGAGATCCCGTCGATCTACTTCGCCCATCACCGCGAGGTGTTCCTCCGCGACGGCATGTGGTTCGCGGTCGGCGAGCACACGCCGCCGCGCGACGGCGAGGAGGTCGAGACGCGGATGGTGCGCTACCGCACCGTCGGCGACATGACCTGCACCGGCGCCGTCGAGTCCACCGCTGCGTCGTACGACGACGTCGTGGTCGAGGTCGCGACCGCGCGCACCACCGAGCGCGGCGCGAGCCGCGCCGACGACCGGATGAGCGAGGCCGCGATGGAGGACCGCAAGCGCCAGGGCTACTTCTAGTCCTCGCCCGAGCTCAGCTCTCCTGGACCAGCTGCCAGGTGGCGCCGCCGTCGGCGGTGACCAGGCCACGCAGCTGTGACCCCCACGCGACCAGGCCGAACCCGCGGCCCGCGGTCGAGAAGCCGACGCCGAGCCAGCCGTCGTGCTCGATCTCCGCCGAGACGCACGGCGTCGCGGTCCACGTGCGGCCGCCGTCGCGCGACCGGCGCAGCTCGCCCTCGGGGCAACCGCCCTTGCTGATCGCCACCAGCAGCTCGTCGCCGACGCGGTCCAGCGACAGCAGCCGCCCGGCCCCGCCCAGCCCGTCCGCGCCGGGCGCCACGCCGCGCGCCGAGCGGGTCATGGCCGTCCACGACGCGCCGCCGTTCGTCGTCCGGTAGACCCCACGCGCCTGCCCGGCGCTCGTCACGTCGCCCTCGCAGGTGACGATCGCCTCGCTGGTCGACACCGCGACGACGCGGCGCGGCGGACTCGCTGTGCCGCCGCAGGGCGTGCTGGTCGGCGTCAGGCTCGTCCCGCCGCCGGTCACGCGAGCGATGCCCGCCGGTATGCGGGTGACCGCCCAGCCGTCGTTCTCGGTGACCAGGTCGAGATCGATCACCGGTCTCGCGGGGCTGGCGATCGGGTGCCACGACGCCCCGGCGTCCGACGTGTTCCACGCACCGACCTTGCAGTTCTTCGTCCAGCCGACGACCGTCCCGTGCCGCGCATCGGCGAAGGACATCGCGGTCAGCCCGATCAGCGGCACGTCGAGCCGCAGCCAGCTGCGGCCGGCGTTCGCGGTCGCCAGCAGCGCGGGCGCCGGCCGGACGCACGAGAGGTCGACCGGCGCGCGGTAGACGACGTCGTCGTTGACCACGTCGAGCAGCCAGGTGTCCGGCGGGGGCGGACCAGTCGGCCGCACCCCCGTCACCGACGACTCCGACGGCACCGGCAGCAGGCCGGAGATCGTCACCCGCGGCCGCGGTGCGCCGACGACGGCGGCGGGCGGCGCTTTCTCGATCGTCAGCGCGATGACCAGATGACGCACCGCCCAGCCGGCGAGGGCGAGGACGGCCAGGTTCAGCACGATCCGGCCCCACCGGCTCCGGTCGCGCAGCGCGCGCCTCGCGGAGCGCCGCAGGTCGGTGGGCACAGGGGGCGTCGGCAGGGCGACTAGTCCTCGGACCGGGGGAGAGGCTCTCCCACCCGGGAGCGAACTCGCCGGGAGCCAGCTGCTCCGCCGCCGCGCGGCGCATCCAGCGGCTGCGCTGCGCCTGCACGGTCTTGAACGCGCGCTCGGACACGTTGGGGTCGATCTCGCGCAGGCCGCGCGATCCCACTCGGGGCTTCGGCGCGGGTGCGGGCGGCGGTGGCGTCAGCTCGGGCGCCGCCACGACCCGGGTCATCGCCGACGGCGCGCGCACGGGTACGGCGGGCGGGTCGACGACCGCGGCGGCCACCTTGCGGTCCGCGCTGCGCCGCCGCGGGGTCGCCGGCGTGATGACGTCGCGGGTGACTGAGATCTCCTCCGGCTGCCCGCGGAAATACGCGTAGTTGTCGGCGTAGCTGTCGCCGCCGCGGTCCTGTGCGAAGTTCAGGCTCGGGCCGAGCAGCCGCGCGCCGACCGTGGTCAGCAGCTGGCGGGAGCGGCGCAGCTGGTCGCGCGACGTCTTGCCGCTGCGCACGACCAGGATCACGCCGCTGACCGACGCC
The DNA here is from genome assembly GCA_963765815.1 of uncultured Actinomycetota bacterium. Taxonomy (GTDB): domain Bacteria; phylum Actinomycetota; class Actinomycetes; order BP-191; family BP-191; genus DATLNF01. The sequence goes on from CAVXXT010000008.1 coordinate 234,155, forward strand.
GCGAGGATCGCCGCGTCGGTGACCGGCAGCAGCGGCGGGGTGTCGAACAGCACGACGTCGTACCGCGCCTCGAGGCCCGCGATGACCTCGAGCATGCCCTGCGAGCCGAGCACCTCGCTCGGGTTCGGCGGCAGCGGGCCGGTGGCCAGCACGTCGAGCCGGCCGCCCTGCCAGCTCTGGATCGCGTCGTCGAGCGGGGTCAGGCCGAGCAGCACGCTGGTGAGCCCGACCGCCGGCTCGACGCCGAGGTAGTCCTCGAGCGACGGGCTGCGCAGGTCGGCGTCGACCAGGCAGACCCGCTGCCCGCCGTCGGCGAACGTGACCGCGAGGTTGCACGCCATCCGCGACTTGCCCTCGCTCGGCACCGAGCTGGTGACGACGAGGGAGCGCACCGGGTCGTCCACGCCGAGGAACGACACGTTGGTCCGCAGCTGCCGGTACTGCTCGGCGACCCTCGACCGCGGGTTGCTCACCGAGACCAGCCGGCTCGCCGCCGCCTCGCCGTCGAAGCTGATGTGGCCGATGACGCCGGCGCCCTCGAGCACGCCGATCAGGTCCTCCTCGTTCTTCACGCTCTGGTCGAGCAGGTCGGCGATGAAGGCGAACGCGGTGCCGACGAGCAGGCCGAGCAGGACCGCGAGGGTGATGTTGACCCGGGTGCGCGGGACGAACGGCTCCACCGGCAGCGACGCCGGCTCGATGACGCTGACCGTGACCGGTGACTGATCGGCCGCCCGCGGGCTCTCGATCTGGTCGACGATGCCGGGGAAGATCTCCCCGACCGCCTTCGCGACCGCCTGCGCGCGGACCGGGCTGACGTCGACGACGGAGACGTCCATGAGGGTCGTCTCCGCCCGCTGCCGGGCGCGCAGGATCGGGGTGCCGGGAAGGCCGAGGGTGCCCACCGCGTCGAGGACCGGGTCCTTCACCCGGCGGGTGCCGACCAGGTCGGCGTAGCTGCTGACGCGCTGCTCGGAGAGCTGGCCGCTCTGGATGGCGTTGCCGACGTCGGTGGAGCCCTGACCGGAGATGAACAGCGTGAGCGTCGAGCGGTAGAGGCGGGTCTGCTGCGCCGAGTAGAACGCGGCCGAGCCGACGCACACGAGCAGCACCAGGGCCAGCCAGCGCCAGCGCTTGATCAGGATCTTCAGGTAGCTCTGGATCTCCACGTGGCCCTCTCGGCGCAGATGAGGCGCCCAGGATATCCGCGGGTCAGCGCGGGAGGTCGTGGCAGCGGGCGGCCTCGGCGCGGATCCGCTCGATGAAGCGCTCTTCCGAGAACGTCTCGGCGTGTGTGCGGATGGCGTCGGCGTCCCAGGTGGCGTGGTCGGCCTCGACGATGGCCTTGGCGAAGCTGTCCGGGCTCGCAGCGTCGGAGAACAGGCCGCTGCTGCCCTCGTCGATCGTGTCGAGGTAGCCGCCGCTGCGCAGTGCGACCACCGGCACGCCGAACGTGTTCGCCTCGAGCGGGGTCAGGCCGAAGTCCTCGTACGACGGCGCCAGCACCAGCCGCGCGTTGCGGTAGAGCCAGCGCAGCTGCCGTCGTCGCGCACCCGGCTCAGCATGGTGATCCGCGGCGTGGCCTGCGCGCGCAGCTCGCCCTCCAGCGGCCCGCTGCCGACGACGACGAGCCGGTTGCCGGTCGCCTCGGCGGCGGCGATGGCGACGTCGACGTTCTTGTACGGCATCAGCCGGCTCACCACGAGCAGGTAGCCGCGCTCCAGGCCCGGCACCGGGTCCTCGGGCCCCTCGGCGCGCAGGGCCGGCGGCGGCGGCACGATCGTCGCGCCTCGATGCCGTAGATGGCCCAGATCGCGTCGCGCACGGCGCGTGAGTTGCAGAGGTAGCCCGCCGCCCGGCACGCGCTGCGCCGGTCCCACTCGCGCAGCACCGGGCCGAGTGTGGCGAGCGCCGGCCCGCGCCGCGCGCCCGGGATCGCGGCCGAGGTACTGCCGCGGCTGGTAGAGCCACCGGGCCGGCGCGTGGCAGTAGACGAGCTTGACGCGCGCGTCGGTGCGGACGCCGTGCGCCCAGCCGCTCGCTGCTGCAGAGACCAGGTCCGCGTCGTCGATGCGGCAGGCCGGGCCAACGTCGGCGCGTAGAAGGGCAGCGCGAGGCGGTGGTCCCGGCGCAGTCGGGCCTGGCGATTGAGCGCAGCTCGGCCGCACGTCGACGTCGCGGAACTCGGGGAACGTCTCGCCCGGCTCGTACAGCGACGTGTAGAGCGGCGCGTCGGGGAACGCGCGGGACAGCGACAGCGCGACCCGCTCCGCGCCGCCCAGCTGGGTCAGGTAGTCGTGGACCAGCGCGACCCTCATCGCGCCGCCAGGACGGCGTCGTACACGGCGCGCAACTGCGGCGCGATCGCCGCGGCGGTGTAGCGCTCGGCGGTGGTGACCGCCGCGTCGCCGAGCCGAGCGCAGAGGTCCGGGTCGTCGGCGAGCCGGCGCAGCGCGGCCGCCAGCGCGGGCGACGTCACCGGGCGGGACGAGCAGCCCGTCGACACCGTCGGTGACGACCTCGGCGGGGCCGCCGACCGTCGAGGTGACGACCGCGGCGCCGGCGGCCATCGCCTCGACGCACGACCTGGCCGAAGGGCTCGGGGATGACCGAGCAGTGGACGAGCGACGTCGAGCTCGGCGAGCTCGCCGGCACGTCGGCCGCGGAAGCCGCGGAAGTCACCCGGTCGGCGATGCCGAGCCGGTCGGCGTCGGCGCGCAGCCGGGCCGCGTAGTCGTCCTCGCCGAAGAGCGGCTCGCCGTGCAGCACCAGCCGCTCGGGGTCGCCGGACCCGCCGAACGCCTCCCCGAACGCCGCCAGCAGCACGTGCTGACCCTTCCACGGTGCGAGGCGGCCCATGCCCCCGACCACGATCGGACGCCCGGTACCTCTCGCTCGGCGCCATGCGGGACGACCGCTCCCACGCTCGGAATCGCCGTGCCGGGGCGCCGTCGCAGCTCCAGCGTGGCCAGCGCGATCCGGGAGCAGGCGATGACGGCGTCGGGGACCCGGTCCGCCATCCGCCGCGGCACGGAGGCCGTCCGGGCCGGCAGGTAGTCGGCGGCGAGCCGGTCGTGCTGGTGCCACACGACGGGTACGCCGGCCAGCCGCGCAGCGACGCCGCCGTACAGGTTGGCCTTGAGCGAGTTGGTGTGCACGAGGTCCGGCCGCAGCTCGCGCAGCCGCCGGGCCAGCCGCCGAGTCGCCGGGGCGACCGCGAGCGCCGCGGCCGGGCCGGCGCCGCTCTCGCGGGACCGTCGGCCGGCGGCGCCGAGCGGCAGCACCTCGACGCTGATGCCGGCCCGCCGCAGCTCGCCGACGAGCGGGCCGTCGGCGCCGAGGATCACGTGCGCGTCGACGTCGTCGAGCGCCGGGATGAGCCGCAGCAGCGCCAGCTCGGCACCGGAGAGCACGGCGCGTGTGGTCGACGTACACGACCTTCAGCCGCCGACCCGCGGGCGCTCCGCCGGCCGCGGCCGCGCGGTAGACCTCGAGGTGCCGCCCGACGACCGACGGCCAGGCGAAGCGCTCGCTCGCCGCGCGGCACGCCGCGCGGGTCGGCAGCGGCTGCGCGCCGGAGAACGCACCGGTCAGCCGGCGCGCCAGGGCGCCGACGTCCCCGGGTGGCACCAGCAGGTCGGCGGGCAGCCCGTGCAGCGCGTCCGGCAGTCCGCCGAGGTCGCTCGCGACGACCGGCGTACCGCAGGCGAGTGCCTCGACGGCGACCAGGCCGAACCCCTCGAGCGCGACCGTCGGCACGACGACGACGTCCGCGCCGCGGTAGCAGTCGGCGAGCGACGCGTCGCCGTCGACCCGGCCGACCAGCTGCACCCGGCCGGTGAGGCCGAGCTCGGCGACCAGCCGCTCGAGTCGCCCGCGCTCCGGGCCGTCGCCGGCGATGACCAGGCGCGCGTCGTCCGGCGTCACCTCCGGCCATGCGCGCACCAGCACGTCGAGACCCATGCGCGGCACGAGGCGGCGAACGGTGAACGCGGTCGGCACGTCGGCCGTCCAGCCGAGTCGCCGTCGCGCGGCGTCCCGGTCGCCAGGGGCGAAGGCGTCGCGGTCGACGCCGGGCGGGATCACCTCGACGCGGTGCGCCGCGACGCCGTACTCCTCGACCAGCAGGTCGCGGAACGCCGCCGACAGGACGACGACGCGCGCCGCCCGGCGGTAGACAGCCCGCTCGACCCGGCGCTTCACGGCGAGGCCGAGCTGCCCGCTGGTGCCGGCCGCGGCGCTCTCGGCGGACCAGGGCCCGTGGAAGTGCACGACGAGCGGGCGGCCGCGCAGACCGCCGAGCACCACCGGTCCCAGTGCGGACAGCGCGAAGTGCGCGTCCACGACGTCGGCGTACGCCGATGCCGTCGCGCGCGACCACGCGCGAAGCCGCGCGGGGAGTGGGCGCGCGGTCGAGCCGACCGAGGTGACGCCGGCGGGTGCGGCCCGGAGCTCGCCCTCGACCAGCGTCGCCGACGTCGCGCCTGCACGAACCAGCTCGCGGTGCAGGTCGGCGACGTAGCGGTTCAGCCCGCCGGGCGCGACGCCCTGCCACTCGAGGCCGAGCAGGACGACCGAGGGATCAGGCCGGGTCATCGTCGAGGTGGCAGTACCGCCGGTCGAGCCAGCCCATCGCCAGCCACGGCAGCGGGGCGACGGCGTAGTTGCCGCCGGTGAACCAGCCGAGCAGCGTGCCCAGCATCAGGGCGAGCGCGGCGAAGGGCAGCAGGCCGCCCTCGCGCCCGGCCAGCCGGATCGCCCGGGTCATCGCGACGCTCGTGAGCAGCAGGAACGCCGCCATCCCCGGGTAGCCCCACGCGACCGCCACGTTGCTCACGTCCGCCTCGGTGACCGTCTGGGCCCCCGTGCCGCTGTCGCCGCCGAACGTGCTCGACGCGATCGTGGTGGCACCGCTGCCGACGCCGAGCGGGTGGATCGGCAGGTAGTGCAGCCCGACGAAGATGAGCGATGCGTGCTGGTCCGCCGTCGACGACTCGTTGTCGAACGGGTTGGCCAGTCCGTCGATCTGGTGCCGGAGCAGGTTCCCGGTCTTCGAGCCCGTGTCGTAGCGCTGGGTCGGCCGGACCATCGTGGCGACGAAGGTCACGAGAACCAGGCCGCATGCGCCCATCGCGATGGCGCCGAACACCCCCAGCTTGAGCCGGATCGCGGCGAGCACCCCGAGCATGAGGAAGAGGATGAACACCGCGCCGCGGATCGACTCGAGGATCAGCGCCCAGAACAGCACTGTCGCCAGCACGACCGCGATCGACTGGAACCGCGGGATGAGGATGACCCACAGCACGATGCAGATCGCGAGGAACGTGCCGTACTCCGCGGCCGACACGAATGACGCGAACGGCCGGATCGTGCCGCCGACGCTGAGCGACGAGTAGCCGAAGTTGTCGATCCACTTGGTGTCCCACGACGGGAAGCCGGCGTAGGTCTGGATCAGCCCGTAGCCGCCGACGACGACGCCGATGACGGCCAGCATGACGACGATCCGGGTGAACATCCGGTCGTCGACGTACGCGCGAGCCACCCAGAACCACAGCACCGGGACCAGGGTGAAGAGCAGCCCGCTGATCCCGATGGTGACCTTGCCCTGGATCGGGTTGAACGCGCCGAGCAGGATGATGTAGCACATCGCCAGCACGGCGTTGGAGAGCAGGCCGAGCCGCGCGAACGCGCCGCTGCGGATCCCGGCGACGATTAGGATGCCGACGACGAGCGGCGCGACGAGCAGCAGCGGGTCGCGCTCCGGCGCCGACGTGGTCGACGCCAGCCGCCGGAACATCCCGAGGAACGGCAGGAACGCGAGCAGCACCACCATGACCTGGCGCGGCCGGGTTAGGCCGACGATGACGACCGGCAGGACCAGGGCCGCGGCGACGAACGGCCGGACGTGCGCAGGCCGTGACGCCACCGCGCCGAGGTAGCGAGCGACGTAGAACGCGGCGTAGGCGAGCAGGCCGCGCGCCACCCAGGGCTTGAGGTCGTTCCACCGCATCGCGCGCGCGGCGCGCGCCGCGAACGCCGTGGTCACGGTGGTCATGCCGCGGCTTCGTAGACGCCGGCGACGGTCTCGTAGCTGCGCTGCCAGGTCAGCCCGAGCGCGCGCTCGCGCACCGCGGCGCCGAGGTGCGCGCGCAGGTCGGGCTCGGCGACCAGCCGGTCGATCGCTGCCGCGATGGACGCCGGGGCCCGGTCGACGATCAGCCCGGTCTCCCCGTCGGCCACCACGTCGGTCGCGCCGTTGACCGCCGTCGCGACGATCGCCAGGCCCGCGGCCGCCGCCTCCAGCACCACCAGCGGCGCGGCTTCGTAGCGGCTCGGCAGCGCGAAGACGTCGGCCGCCGCGTAGAAGGCCGGGGTGTCGTCGCGCCGGCCGAAGCAGCGCACCCGATCGGCGACGCCCAGCTGCGCGGCCTGCCGCTCGACCTCGCTCTGGTCGCCTCCGCCGACGACCCACAGCCGCGCCGCCGGCGTGCTGGTCCGCGCGAGCGCGGCCACCAGCTCGGGCACCCCCTTGCGCAGCCAGTCGCCGCCGACGAAGAGCACCACCACGTCGTCGTCGCCCACCTGCTCGGCCGCGCGCAACGCGCGGCGCGCCTCGGGGTCCGGGGCGAAGCGAGCGGCGTCGACGCCGTTGGGCGTCACCACGACGGGCACGTCGGGGTAGTGCCGCTGCAGCTCGTCCGCGATGCCGCCGGACACCGCGGCGAGCGTCCCGAGCCGTCGCGGCCGGTAGCACCACCGCTCGGCGAGGATCGACAGCACGCGAGTGATCGCGGTGTTGAGCCCGCGGGCGTCGACCCGCCGTCGGTCGGCGCGCTCCACCTCGGCGTACGCCGCGTGGCAGAAGTGGACGCTCGCGACGTCGACGCGGTTCGGCACGATCGCGCCGCAGGTGTGCCGGATCTCCGCGCGCACCCGCCGCAGCCGCACTCCGGCGACGACGAAGAAGAGCACGAAGCGCAGCGGGAACGGCCGGCTCGGCACCCGGACCCTGTGCCACTCGACGAGCGGTCGGAGCTCGGGCGCGAGCGTCGCGGAGACGACCACCCACTGCCACCGCTCGGCACCGGCGCGCAGCAGCTGCGCGGTGACCTTCTCCATGCCGCCGCCGTCGTGCACGTCGTGCGCGACCACGACGACCCGCCGCCGGGCGAGCGGCTCGGTGTCGTGCGCAGCGGAGTGCACGTGGAGGTCACTCCTCGTCGTCGCGGGACGTCGATCGTACGTCGGCGGCCGAGGTCGCCCATGCCATGATGTCAGCACCGCCAGCACGGGAGGGCCGTGTCCACTGCACCGCCCGACGCCCCCCGTCGTGGCCGCGCCGTCGGGCACCTCGCGCTCCTCAACGCGGGCATCGCCGCGTCCGGCCTGATCACCGGCCCCTTGCTCGCCCGTGGCCTCGGCGCGCGTGGCCGCGGCGACCTGGCCGCGATCGTCGTCATCCTCTCGGTCGTCGCCCTGGCGACCGAGTTCGGCCTGCCGAGCTTCGTGTCCCGTGAGGCCGCGCGCGGCACCCCGCTGCGGCTGCTCGCCGGCTCCATCGGGCCCCTGCTGCTGGCGAGCGGGCTCGCGGTGGGACTGGTGGGGATCGTCCTGGCCGATCGGCTCGCGTCGGGCGACCACGAGCAGGTGGTGCGCCTGTGGCTGCAGGTCGGCCTGGCGATCCTGCCGGTGTCGATGCTGGTCGCGATGCTCGGCGCGACCGCTCGAGGTCTCGAGGACTGGTCCCGGTTCATCCGCTACCGCCTCGTCTCACCGGTGCTGTACGTCGTCGTCGTGGTCGCCCTCGCGCTCACCGACCGGATCACCGTCGGCCGGGTCGCCGCGCTGCTGACGGTCACCGCCGTCATCTCCGCGCTGCCGCTCTTCGCGATCGTCCGCGAGTCGCTGCCGCCGACGTTCGACCGCACGGTCGCGCGGGCCGGCGTCGCGTTCGGCGCGCGCAACTGGTTCGGCACCCTGAGCAGCATCGCCAACCAGCGGCTCGACCAGGTGCTGATGGTCCACCTGGTGAGCCGACCCGACCTCGGCCGGTACGCCGCCGTGGTCGCGATCTCGGTCGCTCCCGGCGCGCTCTCGGGCGCGCTCGGCACGACGGTGCTGCCGCGGGCCGCGCGCGGCGACGCCGGCGCCGTGGCGATGTCGCTGCGCGCCGTCGTCGCGGTGTGCGGCGCGGCCGCTCTCGTCCTCGGCCTGCTCGCCGAGCCGATCGTGCGGATCCTGCTCGGCGCGGACTTCGCCGCGGCCATCCCCATCCTGCGGGTGCTGCTCGTCGCCGTCGTCCCGCTCGCCACCACCCACCTGCTTCAGCAGAGCCTGATCGGCGCAGGCCATCCGGCCGAGGCGTCGTGGGCGGAAGCCCTCGCGCTGGTCATCACCGTGCCCAGCCTCCTGGTCACCCTGCCGCGCTACGGCGCGATCGCGGCTGCGTGGGTGAGCCTCGCGGCGTACACGGCGTCGCTGGCCTACCTGCTGGTCATCGCACGGCGCGTGTGGGGTGGCTCACCGCGCACCTACCTGGTGCCCACGCCGGCTGATCTGCGACTCGTCCTGTCCGAGACGCGGCGGCTGATGCGCCGCGACGCCTAGGCTGCGCGCGTGCCGACCGGTCGCTATGACGCCGCGTTCTACTCGGCGATCAACGCCGGGTCGACGGCGAGCGCGCGGGTTGTGGTGCCGATCCTGCAGCGGCTCACCGGTGCGACCTCGGTGCTGGACGTCGGCTGCGGGCAGGGTGCTTGGCTCGCCGTCTGGCGCGACGCCGGAGTCACCGACCTCCTCGGCGTCGACGGCGACTACGTCGACCAGTCCGCGCTGCTGGTCGATCGCGAGCGGTTCGTCGCGCACGACCTGTCCCGGCCGCTCGACCTGTCGCGTCGCGTCGACCTCGTGACGTCGTTCGAGGTGGCCGAGCACGTGCCCGCGGCGTCGGCGCCGACCTTCGTCGCGAGCCTGGTGCGGCACGCGGACACGGTCGCCTTCTCCGCGGCGATCCCCGGTCAGGGCGGCACCGGCCACGTCAACGAGCAGCCGCCGTCGTACTGGGCCCGGCTGTTCGCCGACCACGGCTACCGGGTGTTCGACCTGGTGCGCCCCGTCGTCTGGGACGACGACGCGGTCGAGGTCTGGTACCGGCAGAACCTGCTGCTCTTCGCGACCGGCGCGGCAGCCGAGCAGCTGGCCAGCCTTGCGCCGCCGGCGCCGCCGCTGGACGTCGTGCACCCCGCCGCCGTGTCCCCACCGCCGTCCTTGCGGGCGATCGCCCACCGGCTGCCCGGCGCGCTGCGCGACGCGGCCCGCGGGCGGGTGCGCCCGCCCCGCTGACCCACCAGCCCGTCAGCGGGCGAGCGCCGCCACCAGCGCGTCCACGCTGCGCTCGATGCCGAACTCCGCCGCGCGATGCCGGCAGAGGTCGGGGTCGGGTGGGTCACGCAGCACCGACGCCACCGCGGCGGTGAGCGCGGCGACGTCGCCGACCGGGGTGAGCCGGCCGACGTCGGGCGTCACGATGCCGGCCGGGCCGGGGGCGGAGCAGGCGACCACCGGGGTGCCGAGCGCGAGCGCCTCGACCAGCACCAGGCCGAACGTCTCCCGCGACGCAGCGTGCACGAGCAGGTCGGCCGCGCCCATCGAGGCGGCGAGGTCGGCCGGCGAGAGCGCGCCGACGACCGCGACGTCCTCGTCGAGACCGCGGCGCCGGATGTCGGCCTGCAGCCGCTGCCGCAGGCCCGGGTCGTCCGGCGAGTCCGGCCCGACGATCGCGACGCGGATGCCGGCGCTGCGCAGCGCGCCGCCGGCCGCGATGACGTCGCCGAGCCCCTTGTGCGCCTGCAGCCGGCCGACCGCGAGCGCCAGCGGCCGGCGGTCGTCGGCCACCCAGCCCGCCGCGCGGTGCACCGCCCGGACATCACCGTCGGCAGCGCGCGCCACCAGCGTGTCGACGTCGACGCCGGGCGGGACGACCGGTGCGTCCGGGAACCCCGCGGCCACTGCCACCTCGCGCGAGATCGCGACCCGGCGGGCGGGCAGCCGCCGCGCCAGCCGCGCGATCGGGTCCGCGCCCGGCACGTCGAGCAGGACGGTCAGCGGCCGGCGCACGCCGGCGGCAAGCGCGAGCAGCTGGCCCTTCGGCATGTTGGCGACGACATCGTCCGGCCCGAAGTCGCTGATCGCCCGGCGCAGCGCACGCGCCGCGACGGCCACCTGCTGCGGCCGTGACACGCGATACGACGGCACGGCGTACGTCGGCACCGATCGCTCCCTCGCGAGGTCGGTGAGCGGTCCGTCGCCCGCGACCGCCAGGGCGACCGACCAGTGCCGCCGCGCCAGGCCGGCCAGCAGGTCGAGGAGCAGCACCTCGCCACCGCCGACCTCGGCGACCGGCGACACCGCGAGGACGCAGCGGCTCACGCCGGTCGTCGGCGGACCGTCGCGCGCAGCACCCGCAGGTCGCGGACGAACGCCCGGTGCCCGCGCCACCAGGCGCGGAAGAAGGAACGCGTCTCATGCCGGCGGATCGCGAAGTTGCGGAAGCCGGCGACGAAGCCGATCAGCTCGTAGGACAGCAGCCGGCCGATCGACGGGTTGGCGACTGCGGCGTCGAAGAGGTTGGCGTAGACGTGGCTCACCTGGTCGTGCACGCCGTAGTAGTTGATCTCGTCGTCGTGCACCGCGCGGGCCCGAGGCGCGTAGGACAGGTGCACGCCGTGGCTGCGCCACAGCGCGCCCATGTAGACGTCCTCGGAGTTGCGGATCAGCTCCTGCCACTCGTACTTCTCGGCGACGCGCCGGGGATAGGCGAACAGCGCGCCGATGAGGAAGTCCGGCCGCTCGCCGGGCCGCGCCTTGCGGCCGTAGCTGATCCGCCGGATCACCACCGGCGCGGACCAGTCGTCGCGCCACTTCACGCTGCCGGCGACCACGCTCTCCGGCGGCTGCCGGCGCAGTGCCTCGACCAGCTCGCGCACGGCGCCCGGCTCGAGCCGGATGTCGTCGTCGCAGCTGATCAGCACGTCCTCCGTCGTACGCCGGACGCCCTGGTTGCGTGCGGCCGCAGCGTTGGCCCCCTGGTGCAGGTGCAGCGTCACCCAGTCGTGCGCGGCGCAGACCTCCGCCACCCGAGCGGCCAGCTCGGGGTCGGGCGTCGAGTCGAAGACGTGGCAGGAGAACGCCATGTCGTCGCGCTGGCGCTCGAGCGCGTCGAGGCAGCGGTCGAGCTTCTCCGGCCGGTTGCGGGTCGGGATGACCACCGCGACGGTGCCGTCGGGGTCGTGGTCGCCGGGCCGGCCGTGACCCGGCGGCGTCCAGCCGGCCAGTCGCAGCATCCCGACCAGCCGGGTGACCGCGAGGACGCGCTCGAGCAGCGCGTAGTCGAGCCGGTGCTTCCACGGCTTCCAGTGCCACAGGTACCACCAGGTCTGCCGCAGGTAGAGGCCGCGACCGCGCGGCAGGCCGGCGATCGAGTCGGCCATCGCCGTGCCGCGCCCGTAGTTGAGGTGGGTGCGGAAGAGCCGCCGCCAACCGGTGTCGAACTCGTGGTCGACGACCGCGTCCCTCGCGAAGGCCAGCGTCCAGCCGGCCGCCTGCAGCCGGTGGGTCAGCTCGACGTCCTCGCCGCCCGGGAACGGGAACCGCTCGTCGAAGTGGCCGACCTGCTCCAGCGCGCTGCGCCGGAACAGCGCGTTGGCGGTGACCAGGTAGCCCGGCACCTCCGCCCACAACGGGTGCGGGTCGAGCGGGCGCTGCCAGTCGCTGAAGTGCCCGATGTAGGTGTGCGGCTGGTATGCCCGGACCGGACCGCCCGCCGCGCCGACGCCGTCGGCCATCACCGCGAGCAGCGCGGCCAGCCAGCCCGGTCGCGGCCGCACGTCGTCGTCGATCGAGGCGATGAACTCGCCCCGCGCCAGGCGCAGCCCGGTGTTGCGCGTGCCCGCGGGTCCGGGGGAGGCCGAGCGGACGACGGTCGCGCCCTCGACCGGCTCCGGCTCGAACGTCCAGCGCTCGCCGTCCGCGACGACGATCACCTCGATGTCCAGGTCACCCGCGCCGGCCCGGATGAAGCGCACGCACTCCGCCGCCGCCGCCGGACCGCGCCCCGACGGGACCACCACGGACACGAGCGGGCGGTTGGCAGGCACGGGTCCAGGGCCTCGCGAGGATGTCGGCAGCCGGGAAGGCCGGGCCGCCGAGTTTAGCCAGCCCGGTCGACGCGCTCGCAGACGAAGACGGCCTCCTGCGGCGGTACGCCGACCCGCCGGGCCTCCGCCGCGGACATGCCCCCGGCCGGCCGCACCTCCCGCACCTCGAAGCCCGCGGCGCGCGGGAGGTCGGCGAAGTCGCGGCCGTAGAGCCGCAGGTGCCCCTCCCACCAGTGCGACTCCCGCTGCTGCTCGGCGGTGTGCGCCTCGGGGTCGACGTACGTCGTCGCCCGGCCGCCGTCGAGCGGGACCATGACGTAGGCGCGACCGCCCGGTCGCAGCACGCGGTGGATCTCGGCAAGCGCGCGCCGGTCGTCGGGCACGTGCTCGAGGACGTGGCTGCAGACGACGACGTCGAGCGACCGGTCCTTGACCGGCAGCCGCTGCAGGTCCCCGAGCACCTGCGCACTCTCGGCCTCGATGTCCAGCCGCACGACCCGCGCGTCCGCCCCGGCGTACCAGCGCTCGAGGAAGGACTCGCGGTCCGGCGCGAGGTGCAGCACTCGGCTGCCGCGGGCCAGGCGCTCGCCCTGGACGAACAGCGCGAGTGCTCGCTGCCGGACCTGTGCGCCGCAGTAGCGGCAGACCACGCTCTGCTGTCCGGCGAACGGCGCGTACCGCGCGTCGACGCGACCGCAGCACGGGCAGCGCACCCACGACCGGCGGGCCAGCGACCCCGGCAGCCGCGCGGCGCGGAGCAGGTGGTAGCGCGGCCGCAGCGCGCGGATGACCGTTCCTGCCTGCGTCATTGCTCAATACTGCCCGCATGGCCTGGTCCCGCGCGGCGATCGACGACCTCTACGCGCGCCCGGCCGGCGCGGGAGAGGTGGGCGACCGCGACCGGTGCGAGGCGGCCCGGATCCGGCTCGCGACGAGCGGCGAGCTGGTCGGCAACGTGCGCGACGAGCCCGGCGCGGCACCGTCGATCCCGGTGGCGGAGGAGTCGGCGCGGGCCAGCTCGCCGGCGCAGAACGCGCTGTTCCTCTACCGGCTGGTCCGCGCGCTGCGGCCGGAGAAGGTCGTCGAGTTCGGCAGCGCGGTCGGCGTCTCCGGCAGCTACCTGGCCAGCGCGCTGCGGGCGAACGGCACCGGCCGGCTGATCACCGTCGAGGGGTCCGCCAGCCGGCAGACCATCGCCGCGCGCACCATCGAGACGGTCGCGCCGGGCGTCACGACCAGCCTCTGCTCGTTCTTCGACGACGCCGTGGACTCCCTCGACGGCGCCGACCTGTTCTTCATCGACGGCAACCACTTCTTCGAGCCGACCATGCGATACGTCGGCGAGGCCGTGTCGCGGATGCGCCGCCCGGCGCTGCTGGTCCTCGACGACATCGCGACCCACTCCGAGACCATGGATCAGGCCTGGACCGCGCTGCGTGCCGACCCGCGCTTCGCCTACTCGCACCAAGTCGCCCGGATCGGGCTGCTCGCCCTGGGCAAGCCGGCGTGGCCGCACCTGCCGGCCGCGACGTGGCGCACGCGGGTGCGCCGGCTGCGTCAGCGACCGGTCGCGTAGCCGCGCCGCCGGGCGCGCTGCGCGACCTCGTGCACCGCGCGAAGGGTCCGGCGCCGGACCGGCGGGCCGTCCTGCTCGACCAGGTGGAAGACCCACTCGACGTCGACGTCGAGCAGCGCGGCCGCGTCGGCGGGGCCGAGCAGGCCGCGGTCGACGAGTGCGCGCCAGCCGGCGCCGAGCCGGCGGTGCAGCTGCCAGGTCGCCCGGGGCGTCGTCCGCGGCTCGTGCAGCACCTCGGCCGCGGCCGCGTGCACCAGCCGGTGGCCGGCGCCGGTCGCGCGCAGGCCGAGCTCGTAGTCGCCGCTCGAGCGCATCCCCGCGTCGAAAGCGCCGACGTCGTCGAGCACCGCGCGGCGCACGCCGAGGTTGGCGGTGGCCGCGAAGCCGCGCTCCACCAGGTCGGCCTGCCGCAGGTACGTGGCGCGGTCGTAGCGCTCCCACACGTTCGCGTCGGGGCGGCGGCGCTGGGTCACCTCCCCGCCGGCGAGGCCCGCGTCGTCAAGCGCCGCCGCCAGCGCGGCCAGCCAGCCGGGGCGCGGCACGCAGTCGGCGTCGACGAACGCGAGCAGCGGCGCCGACGTTGCCGCGATGCCGGCGTTGCGCGCGGCGTACGAGCCCTCTCGCGACTCTGGCACCACCGCGTTCACGACGGCGTGCCCGCGCGCGATCGTCGCGGTCGCGTCGGTCGACCCGTTGTCGACGACGACCACCTCGTGCACCGGCGCGCCCTCCTGAGCCGCGATTGCGTCGAGGCACGCGCGGATCGTCCGGGCGCCGTTGCGCACGGGGATCACCACCGAGATCTCGGCGCCGGTCACAGCACGGCCGTCCGGTGCTTCACGCTGCCCGCGACGAGCGCCGCCGCGCCGACCACGTCGGCCGCCGCCAGCTGCGCGAGCCGCCACGGCGTCGGCCCGGGGATCGACCGCGCGTGCGGCCACGCGGTCACCACCCAGGGCACCGCGAGCAGCGCGGGCCATCCGCTCGTGGTGACGGCGGCCACCGCCGCGCCCCCGAGCGCGAGATCGGCCGTCGCGCTGCGCCGGGTGAGCAGCGGCGCGCGCCACATGCCGCGGCGGACCGACGGGGCGTGTCGCACCAGGGCGGGGAACGCGACCAGGCGGCGCTTCGCCGCGACATGGTCGGCGTACGTCGAGCGCAGCCAGCGGTGGTGGACCAGCGCGTCCGGCGCGAACACCACCGCGCCGCTCGCGGCGACCACCTGGTGGCCGAGCATCGCGTCCTCGCCGAAGTGCCCGCCGACCTTTGCGCGGTCGACCCCGGGCACCTCGCGGAAGCCGCCGCCGGCGTCGAACGCGGCGCGGAGGTAGGCGATGTTGCAGGTCTCGAACCGCCAGGTGACCGCGTCGACGCGCAGCGACCGGTCCCACGCGCGCACCGGCTCGGCCGGCGCCGGGTCCGGCACGGTGCGGCCCTGCACCACCGCCGCGCTCTCCGTGGCCGCGACCAGCGCGTCGAGCCAGCCCGGCTGCGGCACGCAGTCGTCGTCGGTGAACGCGACGACCGGCGCCGCGGTGTGCGAGACGCCGGTGTTGCGCGCGGCCGCGGGGCCGGAGTTGGTGTCGAGGCGGACGGCCAGCACGCGAGCCTCGCTGTCGCCGACCAGCCGGGTGAGGGTCGGCCAGGTGTCGTCCGTCGACGCGTCGTCGACCACGACGACGTCGTACGCCGACTCCGACTGTCTGCTCAGGGCAGCGAGGAGCGCAGGGATGAAGGCGGACCGGTTGTGCGTCGCGACGACGACCCCGGCGACGACCTCGGCCGGCCGGTCCCACGCCCGCGACGCGACGACGTCGGTCATCGGGCCAGCTCGTCGTAGACGGCGTCGACCTTCGCGGCTGTGGTGCGGATGTCCCACGCCGCGGCGACCACCGGGCCGGCGGCGGCCATGCGCGTGGCGAGCTCGGGCCTGGTCAGGACGTCGACCAGCGCTGCGGCGAGCGCTGCCGGGTCGCCGGCCGGCACCACGGTCGCCGACTCGCCGTCGCGAACGAACTCCGGCACCGCGGCGTGGTCCGTCGTCACGACCGGGCGGCCGCTGGCCTGCGCCTCGACGTTCACGATCAGCATCGTCTCCGCGTCGCCGTCCGCGCCGGTGCGGCTCGGGCTGGTGACGACGTGACCGGACCGGATGACCTCGCGCACCTGCTCCGCGCGGCGGGCCGCGTCGGGCACGACGACCGTCACGTCGGGGAGCCCGCGGAGCAGTCCCTCGAGCGGTCCGCTGCCGAGCGCGCGCAGCCGCGCGCCGGGGACCGCTGCCCGCACCTCGGACCAGGCCGCGGCGAGGACGTCGAGGCCCTTCTTCTCGACGAACCGGCCGACGAACACCACGGTCGGCGGTCCCGACGGCAGCGGCGTCAGCGAGAAGAACTCCGTGTCGACCCCGGCCGGCGAGATGACCACCGACGCGGGGTCGGCCCCGATCGAGGTGACGAGGTCGGCGAACCAGCGCGAAGGGACGAGGACGCGGTCGACCCGGCCGAACACGCCGGCGTAGTGGTCCGGGTGGTCGCGCAGGAAGCCGGTCGCGTCGTGCCCCCAGAGCGACAGCACCAGGGGCAGCTTCGTCCGGTCGACCAGGCCGAGCACGTCGTGCACGCGATAGCCGAAGTGCACGTGCACGACCGCCGGCCGGTAGCGGCGGACGACACCGCGCAGCGCGCCGGTGACGGCGCGGTGCTGCCAACGCGCCGGCACCGCGGACAGCGCCGGCTGCAGCGAGAGAACCGGTGAGAAGGGGAAGGCCGCCCGGTTGGTGGCCCGGTCACGGCTGACCACGACGCCGCGATGACGGCTGTGCGAGATCTGCGCGTGCACGAACTGCTCGCTCAGCGGCAGCCAGCCGTGGTGGTAGTGCAGGACGGCGGTCACGGCGCGCTCCGCCCGGCGGCGGCGAGGTGCACGGCCTCGAGCCGGGCGGCGTACCGCTCGACCGTGTGCTGCTTCACCGTGATGTGGCCGGCCGTCGTCAGCGCGAGCCGGAGCCGCTCGTCGGACGCGAGCCGGCGTACGCCGGCCGACCGCGGCGTCGGCGTCGCCGGCCGGGAAGAGGATCGCGTTGACCTCGCCGAGGAAGTCGGCGCTGCCGCCGCTCGGCGTCGCGACGACCGGCGTCGCGCAGGCCATCGCCTCCAGCGGCACCAGCCCGAACGGCTCGTCCCACACCGGCGGGAAGACCAGGGCGTCGGCGGCGGCGTACTCCGCGGCGACCTGCTCGCGTGGCACGGCGGCGAACGTCACCCGGTCGGCGACGCCGAGCCGCTGGGCCAGTGCGTGCAGGCCGGCGACGTAGTCGTCGTCGCCGGTCCCGACGACGCGCAGCGTCGCCTCTTCCGGCAGCCGGGCCAGCGTCTCGATCGCGACGTCGACGCCCTTGCGCGGGTCGAGCCGGCCGACGTAGAGCAGCCGCCAGCGCCACTCGCGCGGCGCGGGCGCGCGCACCGGGAAGTCGTCGACGTCGACGCCGCTGCCGATCACCTCGGCGCCGGCGAAGGTCCGCCCGGTGGCGGTCTCCGCCTGCCGGCGGGTCCGGCTGCTGACGAAGACCCACCGCGCCTCCGGACCGGGGTCGGGCACCCGCCGCAGGCCGAGCCAGCGCAGCCGCCGGCGCCACCCGTCGAGGCGCGGCCCGTAGTCGAGCCAGTCGTCGCAGACGACGTACACCGCGGGCCGACGGCTGTGCGCGACCTCGGCGACGACGCGCATCGACATCGCGCCGAGGTTCCACACGCTGATGACGTCCGGCTGGGTCTCGTCGATCGTGCGGCGCAGTGTCGCGGCCGTCTCGCGCTCGACGACGAGCGCCTCGCGCCACCCCGGGCGGTGGATCTTGTGGTCGTCCCAGAACCACGGCAGCTGCCGGCGTACGCCGTCCTGCGGGTCGTCGGCCACGCCGGGCAGCCGGGTCGTCGTCGTGAGCACGTCGACGACGTGGCCCCTGCGCCGGAAGCGCTCGACGACGTCGCGGCAGCTCAGCTCGTACCCGCCCATCGCGTGGGGCGGGTAGAGGTTGCTGACGACGAGGACGCGGAGCACAGGTCATTAGACTCGACCGGTGCAACCGAATGTCGTCTGGCTCGTGCTCGACACGGCCCGGGCCGACGCGTTCGAGCCCTACGGTGCGACCGCCGGCAGCAGTCCCGCCGTCGCGGACCTCGCCCGCCGCGGCCGCGCCGTGCCGCACGCGTACTCGATGTCCAACTGGACGCTGCCGTCGCACGCGGCGATGTTCTCCGGCCGCTCGCCGCGCGAGCTCGGCCTCGGCCAGGCACCCGACGGCAACCCGGTCAGCGCGCGGCCGGTGCTCACCTCGCTCGAGGACCGCTGGCTGCCGAGCGTCCTGCAGCGCGCCGGCTACGACACGCGCGGCGTGAGCAGCAACGTGTGGGCGTCGACCGCGAGCGGCTTCTCGACCGGGTTCGCGGAGTTCCGCGACGTGCACGGGCACCGGCGGACCGGGCTCACCGCGAGCGACTGGCGCGGCCGGCTCGCCTGGGATGTCGAGGGCGTCCGGGCCCGCGTCGACGACGGCGCGGCACTCGCGGCGGCCGCGGTGCGCGAGTGGGTCGCGACGCTGCGCCCGCCGTTCTTCCTGTTCGCCAACCTGATGGAGTGCCACTCGCCGTACCTGCCGCCGCAGCCGTGGAACGACCTGCCGGCGCCGCAGCGGCTGCGCGCGGCCCGCGAGGCGCGCCACCACCTCACGCTGCACGGCATCTGGCAGGCATGCCTCGGCCTGCACGACATCCCCGACGGCGCGCTCGAGCGGATGCGCCACCTCTACTACCGCTCCGTGACGTCGATGGACGACTGGCTCTCGACGGTGCTCGCCGCACTCGACGCGCGCGGTCTGCTCGCCGACACCGTCGTGCTTGTCACCTCCGACCACGGCGAGAACCTCGGCGACGGCGGGCTGATGGGGCACGCGTTCTCCCTCGACGAGCGGCTGGTGAAGGTGCCGCTGGTCGTGGCCGGCGACGCCGCGCCGCGGCTGCCCGACGTGGTGAGCCTCGGCTCGCTGCCGCGGCTGCTCGGCGACGCACTCGGGCTCGCCGACCACCCGTGGGCCGCGGACGACGTGACGGACGGGGTTGCGGTCGCCGAGCACGACCCGCTGGCCGAGGCCGACACCGAGGGCGCCGAGCACGTACGCCGGGAGTGGTCGCTCGACGACGCGGCGTACGAGCTGCTCACCCGGCCGCTGACCGTCGCCACCGACGGCCGGCACAAGCTGGTCCACGACGGGCGCGCGACGGTGCTCTACGACCTGGTCGCCGACCCGGGGGAGACCGCGCCGCGCAGCGCCGACCCGGCCGACCCGGTGGTGGCTGCGCTGAGCGGCCCGCTCGAGCGGTCGGTGCAGCGCCGGGGCACCGTCGTGAAGCGCAGCGACGACGTCGCGGCGGCGGACGACCCGGTCGTCGAGGACCTCGAGGAGCGGATGCGCCTCCTCGGCTACCTCTGACCGACGACTGACCCGGCGGGGGCGGCGCCGGCCGGGTCAGCGCAGCAGGCCCTCCACGAAGGGCACCTGGTTGACCAGCGGGTGCTGCACCGGGCCGTGGCCGAAGTAGCCGTCCTCGCCGAACAGCTCGCCGTGGTCGGCCGTGACGACGATCCACGTGTTCTCCGGCACCACGTCGAAGAGCCGCTCCATCACGGTGTCGAGGTAGGTGACGGCGCGGACCTGCCGGCCGCGCAGCCGGGCCAGCTCGTCGTCGTCGAAGAACGCTGCGCCACTGGTCGCCACTTCATCAGGCGGCGCGTCGTCGAGGTGCTTGAAGACCCCGTGCACGCCGGAGATCCGCGGCCACTCGCTCGGGTCCTCGTCCGGCAGCGCGTAGGGGTAGTGCGTCTCGCCGACGTTGAGCAGGTGGAAGGTCGGCCGGTCGCCGAAGCGCATCCGGTCGACCATCGCGGCCATGTCGTTGTGCTTGGGCATCAGCGTGTAGCTGTCGAAGTCGGAGTTGAGGACAGTCGCTGCGTTGAGCACCGGCATCGACACCATGGCGTGCGTCTCGTAGCCGAGCGTGCGCCGCAGGTACGTCGGCAGGTAGATGCTCGGCAGCAGCTTGCGGAACTCCATGTCCGGCACGCCGAGGCGCTCGGCGTATCGCAGGAAGTCCTGCTTGTAGTACTCGCTGGCGTAGACCCGCGGCGGCGACGTGTGGGGGAGCAGCCCCATCAGCAGGTTGTAGTGGCTCGGCGCGGTCCAGGTCGCGTACGACCAGCGGCTCTCGACCTCGCCGAGCCGGGACAGCGCGCGCGGCTGCGCGGCCACCCACGAGTCGTAGCGACACGAGTCGAACGTGATGACGACGAGGTGCCGCGCACCGGCGGGCGGGTCCGGCCGCACCCACTCCTCGGCGGCGGCCGGCGCCGCGGGCGCCCCGGGCTCGGGTCGTTCGCGGCGGCCACGGAGCATGCTGCGACGATACTCAACCTCTCGTCCGCGACCCGAGGAGAGGCGATGCCGGCAGCCCGCGCGATGCGCGCGGTCGGCGTGCGCGCGGCGAGCCGCGCCCGGATCTACGCGATGTGGCATCCCGACGGCGCGGTCATGAGAGCGGTGCCCGCGTCGCTGCGGTCGCGGTGGCGCCTCGACCCGCCGCCGCCCGGCAGCCGCCGGATCGAGGTGGGCTCCGGCTTCTCACCCCGCCCCGGCTACCTGCACGTCGACATCGACCCGCGTCTTCCGGTCGACGTCGTGGTGTCCGGCGCCGAGCTGCCGTTCCCGTCGGCGTGGGGCGACGAGCTGCTGTCGGTGCACATGCTCGAGCACGTCCCGCCGCCGCACCTGCGGTCGACCCTGCGCAGGTGGCACGAGGTCCTGGTGCCCGGCGGCCGGCTCACCGTGCACACCCCCAACGCAGCCGCCCTCGCCGCGGTCGTCGCGAGCGCGGCCGACGGTGACGGCGCGCGATTCTGGGCGGCCACCAACGCGCTCTACGGCTACGGCTACCCGCCGTGGTCCTCGACCGGCCCGGAGCAGCTGTCCGCGGTGCCCGACCACAAGGTGGCGCTGACGTTCCCGGTGCTGCGCGGCCTGCTGGTCGACGCCGGCTTCGTCGACGTGGCCGACGTCACCGGCCAGGACCCGACCTGCCACCACACCCGGGACTGGGCCGACTACGTGCCGGACCTCTGCCTCGAGGTCACCGCGCGCCGCGCGCCCTAGTGACCGGGGCGGCGAGCTCAGGGGATCCGCGCGGTCGCGACGATCACGTCGCCGACCTTCGCCGCGCGATACGCCGCCTCGACCGCTCGGAGCAGCGGCCACTGGACGGCACCCGGCGCGTGTCCGACGACCGGCGGGTCGGCGAGGTCCGCGCGGGCCTGCGCCGGGGTCTGCGTCCGGCCGACGTACGTCGGCGTGCAGAGCCGCACGTCGAGCAGGCCGGCTCGGTCGAAGACGGTGCGCATCGTCGCCGGCTCGAGGTGCAGCACGTGCTCGAACGCCCGGAGGTGGCGCCAGCCGGCGCCGGCCGACCGCCTCGCCATGCTGCGGTAGTTGGGGGACTCGACGAGGACCGTGCCGCCGGGTTGGCCGCAGCGCGCCAGCTCGCGCAGGAACGCGACCGGGTCGAGCATGTGCTCGAGGACATGGCAGGCGGAGACGACGTCGTTGCCGAGGGCGTCCGGCGGCAGGTCGGTCGAGAGCCCGGTCGTCACCGCGAGCCCGTGGGACCGGGCGATCGCGGCGGAGGCGTCGACCGGCTCGACCCCGGTCGCGGTCCAGCCGCCGTCCGCCGCCGCCGCGAGGAACTCGCCCGTGCCGCACCCCACGTCGAGCAGTCGCCCCGGCGGCGTCGCGCGCCGGTGCAGGATCGACAGCCGCCGCCGGGACGCGGCCGCGAGGTAGGCCTGCATGGCCGGGCCGGTCAGGTCGAGCCCGAAACCCGCGCTGTCGGTGAGGTAGTCCGCCCGGAAGACGTCGTCCGGGTCCTCCTGCTGACCGGCGTGGACGAGGCCGCACTCCGCGCAGCGGTAGATGCGCACCGGCGCACCGAGCTCGACCGGGGACCGGGTGGTCGAGCCGCACATCGGGCACCGCTCGACCTCGATCACGGCGCCACGATAATGCGACGGTGTCCGCTCCCTCGGCGCCGCTGTCGGCGCCGGCCGTGCACGTGCCTGCCCTCGACGGGCTGCGCGGGGTCGCCGCGATCCTCGTCGTGGCGCATCACATCGACCTGCTGACCGGCTATCACCGCGTGCGCGGCGGCCTGCTCGGCGTCGACGTGTTCTTCGCGCTCTCCGGCTGTCTCATCACCCTGCTGCTCGTCCGCGAGCACGACCGGTTCGGCGATATCCGCCTGCCGTCGTTCTACGCGCGCCGGGCGCTGCGACTGCTGCCCGCGCTGGTCGTCACCCTGCTGCTCGTCCTCGTCCTGTCGCTGTGGCGGCAGGAGGCGATCGGCACGTCGCGCCTGCGCAGCGTGACCTCGGTGCTCGCCTACGTCGCGAACTGGGTCGTCGCGGCGGAGCCCGGGTCCCTGGGCTGGATCGGCCACGCGTGGTCGCTGTCCATCGAGGAGCAGTACTACCTCTGCTGGCCGCCCGTCCTGGTCCTGCTGCTCCGTCGCGGCGCCCGCCCGTCGCGGATCCTGGCCGGCCTGATCGCCGTCGCGACCGCGAGTGCGGTCTACCGCTGGCTCGGCAGCCGGGCCGGCTGGGGACCGGGCCTCTACTGGCACACCTTCTCCCGCGCCGACGCGGTCGTCCTCGGCTCGGCGGTGGGGCTGGTCATCGCCCGCCGGCCGGCCTGGCTGTCATGGGCCCGCCACGCGGCCGTGGGTCTCGTCGGCGCCGCGCTGCTGCTGGCCGTCGTCGCCCACCTGAGCCGCGACACGGCCCGATTGACCGGCGGCGCGATCAGCGCGGTCGCGATCGTCAGCGCTCTCCTGGTCGCGCACATCGCCCAGCCGGACGCGGTGGGCCCGGTCCGCGCGCTGCTGGAGAGCCCGCCGCTGCGTCTCGCCGGTCGGACGTCGTACGGCCTGTACCTCTACCACCTGCCGGTGGTCTTCGCGGTGCACCGGTCGTCGTGGCACGGCGGCTCGCGGCTGCGCGAGATCGTCCTCGACGTGGTGCTCACCGTCGCACTGACGACGGCGTCGTTCGTGCTGGTCGAGCGGCCGGCGCTGCGCCACAAGCGCCGGTTCGAGCGGGTCGAGGTCGTGCCGTCGGTCGCCGGAGCGCCGGCGACCTAGCCGTGCGCCGCCGCGGTCGCGCGCAGCACCCGCAGCCAGCCGCTGCCGGTCGAGGCCCAGGTGTACTGCTGCGCCCGCGTCGAGGCCGCGCCGCCGAGCCGCTCGGCGAGCGCGTGGTCGGTGAGCACCCGGTGCAGCGCCGCGCGCAGCGAGGTCGCGTCGGGTGACACCACCAGCCCGGCCCCGCCGACCACTTCGGGCAGGGCGCCGCGGTCGGACACGATGACCGGCGCGCCGCAGGCCATCGCCTCGAGCGCGGTGAGGCCGAAGCCCTCGGAGAGGCTGGGCAGGCAGAACGCGGAGCACTCGGCCATCAGCCCCGCGACCTGCGCGTCGTCGACGCGGTCGAGCCGCACCACGCGGCCGGGCAGGTTCGGCAGCGGCGCGCGCGCGGCCGCCTCGAGGTCGCTGCTGTCCGGTCGGTCGGCAGCGGCGTGGCCGGCGATGACGAGCAGGTGCGGCAGCGAGTACGCCGAGAGCCCGTCGAACGCCTGGCGCAGCGTGTCGAGGTTCTTCCGGGGATGCAGCGCGGCGACGAACAGGACGTACGGCGCGCGCTGGCCGCCGGTGGAGGCGACCAGGTCGGCGCCCCCGCGCGCCTCGGGTCCGTAGACGGCGTGGTCGACGCCGTGCGGCACCACGTGGATGCGCGGGTCGGGCAGGCCGTACGCGTGCTGGATCTGCTTGCGCGCGTGCTCGCTCGCCGTGATGACGTGCGCGGCCCGGTTCACCGCGGCGTCGGTGCGCGCGGAGATGGCGGCGAGGAACTCCGGCGCGAGGGTGCGCGCGGTGTCCGGCTCGAACCAGCTCACCTCGTGCACGAACGCGACCTGCGGCTCCGCGGTGTCGACGGTCTCGTCGTGGCCGTCGACCAGCCACACGTCGACCTGCTTGCCGCGCCGGAGCATCGACTTCTTGCGCGGCTCCTCGACGACCAGCTCGACCTGGCGGCGCAGCTCGGTGAGGACATGACTCCACACCCGGCCGTGACCCGTCGTGGGCGACATGCGGGCCGTGTCGGGGTGCACGCCGACGCGCAGACCGGAGCCGTCGGTCACGCGCGGACGACCGTTACGATGACCATCCGTTGAGCGTAGTGGAGGCCCGTTGACGCGTCGCACCGTCGCCGACGACGGCGTCGCGGTGCTCACGACCACCCCGGAGCCGGCCCCCATCGGGATGCTGCTCGGCGACATCTACCGGGCGCGCGGCCTGGTCGCGATGCTGGCCCGCAAGGAGTTCTACGTCCGCTACCGGCGGGCCGGCTTCGGGCTGCTGTGGGCGGTGCTGCTGCCGCTGTCGCAGGCGCTGGTGCTCGCGGCGGTGATCTCCCAGGTCACCAACATCCGCACGCCCGGCGTACCGCTCGGGGTCTTCACGTTCTCCGGCATGCTCGTCTGGGGCTTCTTCAGCACCGGGCTCACCAGCGGCGCGACGGCGATCGTCGACGGCGCCGGGCTGTCGACGAAGATCTACTTCCCGCGCGCGGTGCTGCCGCTGGTCACCGTCGTCGCGAGCCTCTACGGGTTCGTCCTGTCGGTGGTGGTGCTGGTCGGGATGTGCGTGCTGTACGGCGTCGGCCTCGGCCTGCACACCCTGCTGCTGGTGCCCGCTGTGCTGCTCGCCGTCGCGCTGACGTCGGCGATCTCCCTCGTCCTGTCGCCGCTGCACGTCTACGCGCGCGACCTGCGGTTCGTCCTCGAGGCGGCGCAGCGGGCGTGGTTCTACGTGACGCCGGTCTTCTACCCGATCGCCCGGGCCGGCCGGTTCCGGCCGTGGATCGAGGCCAACCCGGCGACCGGCATGGTCGAGCTGTTCCGGGCCGCGACCGTCGGGGCGGACGACGGCTGGCTCACGTCGCTGTGGTGGAGCCTCGGCTGGCTGGCCGTCCTGGCCGTCCTCGCACTGGTCCTGCACCGGCGGCGCGACCGGCTCTTCGTGGACCTGCTGTGAACGCCCTCGAGGTGCGCGGCGTCGGCAAGCGCTACGTGAAGTACGAGGACACGCCGCTGCTGCTGACCCGCGCGCTGCGGCTGCGGACGCGCACCCGGCGCAGCGAGCACTGGGCGATCCGCGGCGTCGGCGTCGACGTGCCGAGCGGCAGCTCGCTCGGCGTGATCGGCCGCAACGGCTCGGGCAAGTCGACGCTGCTGCGGATGCTGGCCGGCGTCACCTCGCCGACCGAGGGGTCGATCACCGCGCGCGGCCGGGTGGCGCCCCTGCTCAGCGTCGGCGTCGGCTTCCACCCGGAGCTCACCGGCCGCGAGAACGTCCACGTCAACGCGATGATCCTCGGCGTCACGCCCGCCGAGCTGGCTCGCAAGTTCGACGAGATCGTCGACTTCGCCGACATCGAGGGCTTCCTCGACACCCCGGTCAAGTTCTACTCGTCCGGCATGTTCGTCCGGCTCGGCTTCGCCGTTGCCGTGTGCGCGCAGCCGGACGTCCTGCTGGTCGACGAGGTGCTCGCCGTCGGCGACCTGGCGTTCCAGCTGAAGTGCTTCGACCGGATGGCCGAGATCCGCCGCTCGGGCACGACGGTCGTCGTGGTGAGCCACAACCTGTCCTCGGTACGCCGGATGTGCGACCGCACCCTCGTGGTGCACGACGGCGCCGTGCGCCACGACGGCGACACCGACTCGGCCATCTCGACCTACCACGAGCTGCTGGGGGAGCGGCGCGAGATCGAGGGCGGCGCGGCCGACGACGACGACGGTCGCGCGGTCGTCGGCGGTCGCGCGCGCATCACCTCCGTCGCGGTGCTGACGGAGGGCGGGAAGCCGACCGCGCACGTCCGGGCCGGCGAGACCGTCGTCGTCCGCGCCACTGTCGCGCTGCTCGACGACGTCGAGCACCCGGTCGTCGGGGTCGCGGTCACGTCGGAGTCCGGGGTGAGCGTCTACGCCGAGAGCTCCTACGCGACCCGCGCCGAGCCGGCCGGAGCGGGCACCGAGCTGGTGGCGGAGGTGCGGTTCGTCGCGCGGCTCACCACCGGGTCCTACACGGTGGCGGTGGGCTTCCGCGACGGGACGACGCGGCTGGCGTTCTCGCCGCCGCAGCTGTTCTACGTCTCCGGTCGCGAGCTGGCCCGGGGCCTGGTCGACCTCGACGCCACCACGACGATCGGACCGGCTCAGCCGCCCGCGCCGCGGCGCAGGAGAGCGCGGTAGTACTCCTCGTGGGCGGGCCCGACCCGCGTGCGCCAGTCCCACCGGAGCGCGTGCCGCGCGCAGCGCAGCGGCGTCCGCTCCTCGCCCGCGAGCGCGATCGCCTCGAGCAGGTGCGCGGTGAGCGCGCCGACGTCGCCCGTCGGTGACACCCGGCCGATCCGCTCGTCGTCGACGATCTCCGGCATGCCGCCGTCGGCGGAGCAGACGACCGGGGTGCCGCAGGCGAGCGACTCGACGAGCGACACCCCGAACGCCTCGTCGCGCGACGGGAGCAGCGCCACCGTCGCCGCCCGGTAGAGCGCCGGCATGGCGGCCATCGGCTGCCGGCCGAGGTCGTCCACCGCGGCGAGCACCCGGGCGCGGTCCGGGCCGAGCTCGGCGTGCCACCGCTCGTGCTGCGTGCGGTCGCCGAGCAGCTGCAGCCGCGCGTCGGGGTGCGCGTCGAGGACGCCGGGCATCGCGAGCAGCGCCTCCCGCACGCCCTTGCGCGGCTCGCCCGGGTAGCCGCAGAGCAGCAGCCGCGGTGGACCCGTCCGCGGCCGGAGGTCGGCCGCGAAGTCGTCGGGCCAGATGCCGAGCGTCAGGGCCGCGGCCCGGGGACCGAACACGTCGGTGACCGCGCGGGCCGACGCCTCGCTGTACGCCGTCACCCCGGTCGCGACCCGCGCGGCCGCGCGGTAGAGCCGGCGGCGGCCCGGCGTGCGCGCCCACTGCTCGCGCGTCGGATGGCCCATCACGGTGTGCACCGTCGTCTGCCGGCAGGCCCGCGAGACGATCGTCGCCGACGGCGTGAGCGAGTGGACGACGTCGTACCGGTGCCCGATCAGGAGCCGGAGGACGGCGGTGCCGAACGCGTCCTCGAGCCGCGCGCCGACCCGGGCGGAGGTGCGGCGCAGCCGGTGCGGCAGCCGCCGGATCGTCACGCCGAGCTCGTCGTCGACCGACGCCGGCCCGTCGGTGCCGACCACGACGTCGACCTCGTGGCCGGCGCCGCCGAGGTAGGTCGACAGGTCGCGCAGGTAGCGCTCGCCCCCGCGCGGCACGTCGTCCCAGTGGAAGGCGTGGACGAGGGCGATCCGCAGCGGCCGTCCGCCGGCCGCGCCCGTCGTCGACACGGGCCGCAACGTAGCGCACAGGTAATGTCGCCCCGTGCCCGAGCCGACGCTGCCGACGTTCCTCATCGTCGGCGCGGCGAAGGCGGGCACCACGTCGCTCGCGGCGTACCTGAGGCCGCACCCGGACCTGTTCCTCGTCCCGGAGAAGGAGCTGCGCTTCTTCGACCAGAACGTCGAGCTCGGGCTCGACTGGTACGCGAGCCACTTCGACCGCGCCGCCGAGATCGCGGTGCGCGGCGAGGCGACACCCAACTACATGTACGACGGCGCCGCGGTCGCGCGGATGAGCGAGACGCTGCCCGACGCGTCGCTGATCGCGATCCTGCGCGACCCGGTCGACCGCCTCTACTCGCACTACTGGCACCTGCGCACGCGCAGCAGCGAGAGCCGCTCCCTGCTCGACGCCGTCGCCGAGCGGCCCGAGTACGCCGACCGCGGCCGCTACCTGCCGCAGCTGCAGCGGCTGGTCGAGCACTACCCGCGCGAGCAGCTGCTGGTGCTGTTCTTCGAGGACCTGGTGGCCGACCCCGCGCGCATCGTCGCGGAGACGTTCTCCTTCCTCGGCGTCGATCCGGCGTTTCGCCCGGGCAACCTCGGCAAGGTCTACAACCGCGCGGCGACGGTTCGCGCTCCCGGCTTCCGCCGCGAGATGCTGCGGCGCCGGGCCTGGGGTCGCTGGCCGCGCGTCGCCGCGTGGGTCGACGCCCGCAACCGCAAGCCGGTCGACTACCCGCCGATGACTGCCGAGGAGCGTGCCACGTTGGCCGAGCTGTTCCGGACGGACAACGCCGAGCTGGCCCGCTGGCTCGGTCGCGAGCTGCCGGGGTGGTCGGCATGAGCGACGACTACCCGCGCCGGCGTCGGGAGGACCGCTACGTCGGCCACGTCGCCGTCGCCATCCCGGCGTACAACGAGGCCGACGGCATCGGCGAGTTCCTCGCCGAGATCGACGGCGCGCTGTCGCCGGTCGTCGAGAAGCTGACCCTGGTCGTCGTCGACGACGCGTCGACCGACGGCACCGCCGACGTGGTCGACGCGCTCGCGCCGTCGCTGTCCGCCGGGGTCGTCATGGTCCGTCGCGACCACAACCGCGGGCACGGTCCCAACCTGCGCGAGGCCTACGACCGCTCGCTGGCCAGCGAGGCGGACATCGTGCTGCAGGTCGACGGCGACGGGCAGTTCCTCGGCACCGACCTGCGCCGGATGCTCGTGCTGCTCGAGGACGGCGCGCCGTCGGTGTGCGGCGTGCGCCGGTTCCGGCAGGACCCGTGGGTGCGGATGACGCTCACCAAGTTCGTCCGGCTCTACGTCTCGGCGGCGTTCGGCGTGCCGACGCGCGACGCCAACTGCCCGCTGCGCGGCTACCACGCGTCGGTGCTGGCGAAGCTGCTGCCGATGCTGCCCGACGACGCGATGGTGCCCAACCTCTACCTGACGATCCTCGCCGCGCGCGAGGGCGTGACGATGGTCGAGGTCGACGTGACGCACCAGGTGCGCCGCGGCATCTCCCCGCACGGCACGACGTGGGGCACCCGCAAGCCGCGGTCGATCGTGCCGTGGCGGCTGGTGAAGTTCTCGGCGAAGGCGCTGCGCGAGTCGGCGGAGTTCCGCCGCATCGTTCAGGCCGCCGACCTCCGCGACGGCGGCTCGAAGCGGTCCTTCATGCGCAGGAACGGCCGCTCGACCCCGTAGTGCAGGGCGGTGCTCACCGCCATCGTCGCGACGAACGCGACGACCAGCAGGGTCACCGCGGGCGGATGCCAGGTCGATCGGATCGCCCGGATCACCGGCACGTGCACGAGGTAGATCGTGTACGACATGCGGCCGAGCCAGCGGAACACGACCCGGTCCAGGACGAAGCTCACCGCGGCGAGCGGCGCAGTGACCTGCTGCACGAAGAGGAACGCCCACGCGACGCACGCGGCGACCACCCCGAGGGTGGCGACGAACCGGGTCGGGATCAGGTCGGGCCGGGCGATGTACACCGCGTTGTACGCCAGCCCGGCGTAGGTGAGGCCGGGCAGCCAGCGGCGCAGCGTTGCGGCCGAGGGCAGCCACTCGAAGGAGTAGAGCAGGCCGGTGACGCAGCCGATGAGGATGCCGCTCACCCGCAGGTCCGGGCGGTAGTAGAGGTCCGACTGCGGCACGCCGCGCTCGTAGGCGAGCTGCAGCCAGCAGGTCGCGAGCGCCAGCACGGTGACCGAGAAGCCGACGATCGCCCGCGCGCGCAGCCCGAGCGCGAGCATCGCGATGAGCAGCAGCGGCCAGATGACGTAGAACTGCTCCTCGGTCGACAGCGACCACGTCGGCAGGAAGACCGCCATCCGCTCCGGGTGGACCGACGCCCTGAAGTTGGCGTAGTAGAACAGCACGCTGCGCGCGGCCGGCCACACGTCGGGGCGCCGCTCGGGGATGGCCAGGTAGACCATCGCGATGCCGAAGGCGATGGACGCGAGCGCGATCGGCAGCAGCCGCAGCGCGCGGCGCACGTAGAAGCGGCGTACGTCGACCCGGCCGCTGCGCTGGTGCTCGCGCACGATGAGATAGGTGATCAGGAAGCCGGAGAGGACGAAGAACCCGTCGACCGTGATCGTCGCGCCGGGCAGCCACGGGCGGTAGACGTGCGCCGCGAAGACGAACAGGACGAAGAAGCCTCGGTAGCCGTCGAGGGACGGCCAGAACGGCGCCTTGCTCGTCGCGCCCGGCGGCCGGGTGCTGAGGGCGTCGGACACGAGGGCAGTCTAGGAGCGCTTCTCCGCGCCGCCGGCGAGGCGGGTGCGCTGTGGAAGGATGATCGACATGCGCGCGAGGGCCCGGCTGTGACCCTCGCCGACGCCGCCGCCGGTCTCGGGGTCGTGATCCCGGTCACCGTGACGAGCGTCGTCACCGGGATCGCGCTGCGGCGCTGGGCCCTCCCGCGGTGGGCCGGCGCGCACGCCGCGCTCGCCGCCACCGTGCTCGGCCTGTCCGGACTGCTCACCGTCGCGCACCTGCTCGGCGCGGCCGGCCAGCTCCGGCCGGCTCCGGTCGTCGGCGGGTGCGTGCTGCTCGCCGTCGGCGCGGCGTACGTCGCGGTCACGCGCGCGCCGGTCGCCGACCCCGGCGACCGCCCGACGGTGCCGGCCGAGCCGGCCGAGCCGCGGGCGCCGATCGAGACGGTCGTGCGCGTGTGCGCGATCGCGCTGGTGGCGCTGGTGCTCGCCCAGTGGGCCTACGGCCTCGCGGACACGCTGCGGTCCGGGATGGCGTCGTACGACTCGATCGACTACCACCTGCCGATCGCCGCGCGGTTCGCGCACACCGGCGAGATCCTGCCGCTGCACTTCATCCTGCCGGACACCGGGACGTTCACCTTCCACCCCGCGGACGCCGAGCTGATCAACGCGATCGGCATGCTCGGCTGGAGCCGCGATGTGCTGGTGCCCTACCTGAACTTCGGCTGGCTGGCCGCGCTGCTGCTCGCCGGCTGGTGCTTCGCGAGGCAGCGCAGCGCTGCCGTCTTCAGCCTGATGGCGACCGCGCTCGTCCTCTGCGTGCCGATCTTCGCCCACGGGCAGGCGGGCACCGCGCTCAACGACCTGCCGGCGCTGTTCGGCCTGGTCGCTGCCGGCGCGATCCTCGTCCACGGCCGCGACGACCCCCGGGCCTACGCCGTCGCGGGGCTCGCGGGCGGCATCGCGCTGGGCGCGAAGCTCACGGTGCTGATCCCGAT
The DNA here is from genome assembly GCA_963765815.1 of uncultured Actinomycetota bacterium. Taxonomy (GTDB): domain Bacteria; phylum Actinomycetota; class Actinomycetes; order BP-191; family BP-191; genus DATLNF01. The sequence goes on from CAVXXT010000008.1 coordinate 265,119, forward strand.
CGCCGTGCTGACGGTCGCCGTGCCCTTGCTGCACCGCCGACGCCTGGCGATGACCGGCGCGTGGCTCGGCGGTCTCGTCGTCACCGGCGCGTTCTGGTACGTCCGCAACCTGGTGGTCGCGGGCAGCCCGCTGCCGGCGGCGAAGCTGCCGTTCTTCCCGCACGCCGAGATGCCGCTGCTGGAGAAGCGCGGCTGGAGCGTGAGCCACTACCTCTTCGACGCGTTCGCGTGGCGCGACCTGTTCCCGGACGGGATGCGCGGCGCCTTCGGCTGGCTGTGGCCGGTCCTCGCGGTCGCCGTCGTCGCCGGCGTCGTCGTCGCACTGCGCCGCGGCGCGACGGTCGACCGCGTCCTCGCCGTCGTCGCCGTCCTCTCGCTGCTCGGCTACCTGGTGACGCCGACGACCGCGCTGGGCGCAGAGGGCCGGCCGAGCCCGCCGATCTTCGCCTTCAACCTGCGGTACGCCGCGCCCGGCATGCTGCTCGGGCTGCTGCTCCTCGCCGACGTGTCGTCGCGCTGGTCGCCGTCTCGCCGTCGCTGGGCAGCCGGCGGGGTGCTCGCCGTCGCGGCCGCCGCGCAGACCACCGGCTTCATCTGGCGGGACGCTGACCGCTACGTGTGGACCGCGACCGCCGCCGGCGCGCTCGTCGGGCTGGTCCCGCTGCTGGTCCGCCGTCGCCCGCCGCGGCTGGCGATCGCGGCCGTCGCGCTGCTCGGCACGGTCGCCGTCGTCGGCGTCGACATGAAGCTCGACCCGCCGCCGTACGACCCGCTCGCGCAGTGGGCCGCGAACGTCAGCGACGCGCGGATCGCGATGGGCGGCATCCGCAAGCACTACGCGCTGACCGGACCGACGCTGGACAACACCGTCGACTACGTCGGCCGCCGGCTCGACCACGGCACGTTCGCGGCGGTCACCGACTGCCGCACGTGGCGGCGGATCATCGCCGAGGGCGACTACGACTACGTCGTGACGTTCGACAGCTTCCCGCTGGACGTGAAGCCGGACTCGTGGACCGACGGGCCGGGCGCGGTGCTCGAGGTGAAGGCGCGCAACCTGCGCATCTGGCGGCTCGACGCGCCGCCGGACCCGGACCTCTGCCCCTGACCCGCGCAGGCGACTACCGGCGTACGGCGAGCACCGCCATGCGGTCGTGCAGGTCCGGCGCGACCATCCGGCCGCTGCGCCCCACGCGGTCGAGCAGCGCCCGCAGCGGCTTGCCAGCCGGCGGCGCGAACCCGGCGAGCGCGTCGGCGTAGTAGCCGGCGGTGAAGCACTTCGGGTGCGAGTCGAACCACAGCGGCCGCAGGCCGGCCGCGTCGAGCGCGCGGGCCATCGAGCCCCGCGAGAAGTAGTGCAGGTGCATCGGCAGCACGCTCCACCAGCGCGCGCCGAGCGCCCGGGCGAGCCGGCTGCCGGCGTCGGGCAGCATCAGCAGCACCGCGCCGTCGGGGTCGAGCAGCCCGGCCAGGTCGCGCAGCGCGGCGACCGGGTCGTCGAGGTGCTCGATGACGTCGGCGAGGACGACCAGGCGCGCGGTCTCCCCGGCCGACACGGCGTCGGCGAGGGAGCCGACGACGACGTCGGCACCGCGCTCGCGCGCGCGGCCGGCCGCCCAGGTCGACGGCTCGTAGCCGCGCGCCGTCCAGCCGCGCTCGGCCGCCGCGACGAGGAACGAGCCGGTCCAGCAGCCGACGTCGAGCACCCGACCGGGGGGCACCGACCGCTCGACCCGGGCCAGCACCCGCCGTGCGGTCTCGACCTGCCCCGGCTCCTCGCGCAGCGACACCGGGTCGGCGGCGTCGGCGTACGCCGAGCTCACCGCGGCCTCGTCGGGGACGCCGGCGACGCTGCCGTGGCTGCATCGCGCGCAGTGCACCACCGGCGCGACGGTGTGCCCGTACGCCGAGGCGCTGGGCCGGAACGCCGCGGCGTCGACGCCGGCCTCGGTGCGCTCGGCCGGCACCTGCCAGCGGATCGCTCCGTCCGCGCCCCCGCAGATCGGGCAGGTCCAGCCGGCGGGCGGCGCCTGGCCTCGGCTCACGTCGGCGCTCCTGGTGTCGTGGGCGGGCCGTCGGGCCCGGCGCCCGGCGCGCGCAGCCGCACCGGGACCTGCGCCCGCCAGTACGCCGCCTTGTCGCGCCGGCCGGTGAGGGCGCCGGTCGCGGCGCTGCGCATCGCACCGGCGGCGTTGATCCAGCGGTAGGCGCGAGCGTACGCGGGGCCGCGCCGGCGCTCGACCAGCCGGTAGGTGTTGGCCAGCCAGGCCGCGTCGCGACGCGCGCCGTACGCCGATGCGCCGGACGCGTTGCCGACGTGCCGCACCAGCGCGCTCGGCTCGAACCACGTCGTCCAGCCCGCGTCGCGTGCGCGCCAGCACCACTCGACGTCCTCGGCGTACATGAAGAACCGCTCGTCGAAGCCGCCGACCGCGTCGAGCGCGGCCCGGCGCATCAGCAGCGCGGCGCCGACCGCCCAGTCGACCTCGCGCGGCTGGTCGTGCAGCCACGCGCCGTGCAGCGCGCGTCGCCGCGCCCACTGCGGGGCGACCAGCCGATAGCCGCCGGCCGCCGTCGCGGCAGCAACCGCAAGGGACGGGAACGCGTGCGTCGAGTGCTCGAGCTCACCGTCGGGCGTCTCGAGTCGTGGCGCGATCGCGCCGGCTGACGGCGCCGCCTCTCCGGTCGCGACGAGGCGGCCGATCGCGTCCGGCTCGGGCCACGCGTCGGAGTTCAGCGCGAGGAACCACGGCGCGTCGCCGCGGGCGATGAGCGAGTTCACGCCGGCGGCGAACCCGACGTTGGTCGCGCCGCGGTCGAGCTCGGCCTCCGGCACGAGGTCGGCGATCGCGTCGCCCGTGCCGTCGGCGGAGGCGTTGTCGCGCACGAGCAGGCGGATGTCGACCCCCTGCTCGGAGTCGAGCAGCCGGCGCAGCGCGGCGACGGTGAGCTCGCGGGTGTTGTAGGTCACGACGCCGACGTCGACGCGCGGCCGGCTCATGCGCGCGCGGTCACAGCAGCACGGTGCGGTGCTTGACCGAGCCGCGCAGCATGGTGACGACCTCGACGACGTCGACTACGAACGCGCCGGGCAGCACCAGCCAGCGGCGCCTGCGCCCCGGGACGAGTGGCCACCTCACGACCCGGAACCGTACCCAGGGCAGCACCAGCAGCGCGGCCGGCGGCCACCGCCACGCGGCGGCGAGCCCGGTGACGGCGAGCAGGACGAGCGGGTGGGTCGGCTTCCAGAAGTGCCGCGCGAAGAACAGCCGCGACCGGTGTGCCGGATGCCTGCGGTGCAGCCGCGGCAGGTCGACCCAGCTCCAGCTCTCGCGCAGCGTCGCGCGGAAGCTCGACGGGCGGACGTCGTGCAGCACCCGCACGTCGCCGGCGTACCTGATCTCGCGGCCGAGCGCGTGGACCCGCAGGCCGAGGTCGACGTCCTCGCCGGTCCGGTGCGCCGGGTCGAAGCCGCCGACCGCCTCGAGGTCGGCGAGGCGGTAGAACGCGTTGCAGGTCTGCATGAACCGAGCGTCGTCGACGCGCATCGTCCGCGAGAACGCGCCGAGCTGCGACAGCTGCGCGGGGTCCGGCTCGGTGTGCCCGACGACGAAGGCGTCGTCGTCGCCGAGCGCGGCGAGACCGCGTTCCAGCCAGTCCGCGTCGGGCACGCAGTCGTCGTCGGTGAACGCCACGACCGGGGCGGTGCCGGCGCGCCAGGCCCGCTCGCGCGCGACCGCAGGTCCGCCGTTGCGCTCGCCGGCGACGACCTGCACGCGCAGCCGGCTGCCGTCGGCCGCGGCACGCAGCCGCGCGACGGCGTCCCCGCCGGACGCGTCGTCGGAGACGACCACCTCGAAGGAGTCCGGCCCGATCGTCTGCCGCTCAAGCGCGCGGAGCAGCCGGCTCACCCGGTCGACCCGCCGGTACGTCGCGACCGCCACGGTGACCCGCGTCGGCGGGCCCTCGGTCACGAGTCGCCGATGTCGAGATCGTCGGGGACGACGAGCGGCTGCTGGCGCACGGTCGGCGGCGCGGTCGTGCCGTCGGGCTCGCGGTAGACCAGCTCGACGAACGTGTCCTTGCCCGGGTCGACGTCGAGGAACGTCGAGAAGACGCCGTGCCCGCGCTCGACCTCCGACTCCATCAGCGTCTTGCTGCCGTTGAGCAACGCGCGCTCGAGCGCGCAGCCCACCCCGCAGTAGACGCTGAGGTAGACACGGCCCTGGCCGTCGATCGCCGCGCGCCCGTTGGGCAGGTCGAGCCGGCCGACGACGTACGCCGGGAGCCCGCCCTCCGGCGCGGTGTTGCGCAGCCGCACCACGACCTTCACCCGCCGGCCGCCGGACGGGTGCGGCACCGAGTCGTAGCGGATCTGGCGGCGCAGGTAGTAGTCGAGCTTGTTGCCGCCGCTGTTCTGGGTGACGACCTGCAGGTAGGCGCCGGGCGTCTCGGGCAGCGCCCCGGCGATCGGCGTCGCCTCGAGCCGCTGCTGCTCGGTCGCGACCGTCGAGTAGAGCTGCAGGTGGTTCTCCTTCGCCGCGGTCGCCAGGCCGGTGACGGTGACCAGCGAGTCGCCTGAACCGGAGATGAGCTGGTCGAAGACGCGCCGGGCGACGACCTGCAGGAACTGGTCGCGGCGGTAGTTGTCGGGGAAGCGCGTGTAGGCGTCGCGCATCGTGAAGTCGACGACCTGCTCGCTGGTCAGCGGCTCGCCGTTGGGCAGGGTCGCCGGGCCGGTGCCCGACAGCAGGTAGCGCATCGCGACCGGGTCGACGCCGATGACGCCGTCGAGCCGCTGCCCGGTCGTCTTCTCGTAGAGCGCGAGCCAGATCCGGCTGGCGGCCGGGAAGTGCGGCGACATGTTGCCGTTGATCCAGAACGACCGGCTGGCGAAGCGGTCGTAGCGCAGGCCGAACTCCCGGCCCAGGTCGACCGCCGGAGTCGGGAAGGTGTTCGCCAGCTCGGAGTTGGTGCCGGTCTTGGTCAGCGCGATCCGGCCGTCGCGCGCCTCGATGATCCCGTAGGCGCCGAGCAGCCCGCCGGTCGCCCGGGCCTCGGCGTTGGACTGCACCGCCATGAGGTACCGGCGTACGCCGTTCTGGCCGAGCATCGGCGGGCCGAGCTCGGCGAAGAGCGCGCCGGTGCGGGTGACGTCGGCGAGCGCGCGCACCTCGGCGAGCAGCTCGTCGCGCGCCGCGCCGATCGGCTGCACGACGAGGGTTCGCGGCAGCGCGTCGAGGCGCGCGGCGATCGCCTCGGCGTCGGCGCTGGCGGCGAGCAGGCCCGGTCGCGCCTTGCCGAGCGCGTCGACGTTCACGGTGTCGCCGCGCACCCGGAGCGACTTCGGCGCGACGGTGAGCCCGACGTCGAACAGCTCGGGCAGCGTGTCGGCGGCCAGGTCGTCGACGGCCACGGTGACCCCGCGCACGACCGACATCGACGCGCCGAGGCCGGGGATCCGCCGGTACACCGCCCAGACCGGGTCGCCGGTCAGCCGCCGGGCCGCCGCGGTCTTGGTGCGCAGCGAGGCGAGCCGCTCCCGCGCGCCGGTCTCGTCACCCGCGAGCAGCGACTGCTTGGCCGTGATCAGCGCGGCGCGGGCGAGGACGAGGTGGCGAGCGGCGAGGGTGCCGCGGAAGCCGACCCACGCCGTCGCGACGGCGAGCAGGACGGCGGCGCCGATCAGGACCCGGGAGGCCGTCGTACGACGCCCGCTGCGACCGCCCCGATTGCGGCGACCGCGCAGCGCCAGGCGCCGGCTCAGGCGGCGGGCGCTTCCTCGTTGCGGCGGCGGCGCCGCGCGAGCGCGAATAGCCACAGGCCGACCAGCATCGCCAGCAGGATGCCGAGGATCAGCAGGTCCCACAGCGAGCGGCTGAGCGGGCCCTTGCCGGGCTCGTCGGGCTGGGCGATGCCGGACGGCGACGCGGTGGGCTCGACGACCGGGGACTCGGAGACCTCGGGGCTCGCCGACTCGCTGCCACCGGGGCCGAAGCCGCCGGCCGGACCGCCGTTGTCGGTCTCGTCCCCGCCGACCTCCGGGGTCTCACGCGGGACGTCGGGGGTCCCGGTGCTGCCCGGGGCGCCGGTGGGGCTGGGCCCGCGGGTGCGGATCGGGGAGGGCTGGCCGGGCGGAGTGGTCTGACCGCCGGGGGGAGGTGTGGTGGACCCGCCGCCGGGCGGGGGTGTGGTCTGACCGCCGCCCGGGGGAGGCGTGGTGGACCCGCCGCCGGGGGGAGGGGTGGTCTGGCCGCCGCCGCCGCCACCGCCGCCGCCTTCTCCACCACCGCCGCCACCGCCGCCTTCGCAGACGTCGATCACGGCGCGGACGAACCGGGAGTTGCCACCCGAGCCGGTGCCGGTGCCGCGCAGCTCGTGCTGGCCGATCCGGGCGTTGCCCGGGATCCGGTAGGTGTAGGAGAACGTGCCCGAGGAGTTGGCGAGGACGTCGGCGACGTACGCCCCGTCGTTGGTGATGCGGACGGTGGAGCCGGCCTGGAAGTCGTCGCCCTCGAACGTGACGAGCTCGCCCTGGCAGACCCGGGAGCGGTCGACGCGACCGGTGCCCTCGTTCGGCGGGTACTGCGCGAACGCCGTGCCGGCCAGCCCTGCCGACAGGCAGAGGACGGCGAGCAGCGCGGCGACTACGCGGCGCAGGGGCATGGACGCTGCTCTCAGGTCAGGGCTCGACGCGGGGGTGACCCGTCATCCTACCTCACGGACAGGGACGATCCGTGACTCAGGGTGACGGATGGAGGGCGATCGGACCAGCCCTCCACGCGGGATTCTCGGCCGACGTGACCCGTTCCTGTACGGCGAATCGGACACTGGCCACCAATCTCCATCCCCGGAGCCACCCCGCGGCTGACCGCTCGCCTCCGCACTTCTCCGCCGCCACGCCGGTCCGGTCGGGGAGAAGTGCGGAGCCGAGCGATATCCCCAGATGGGCTGCCTCGCGCTCAGGCCGGGGTCGGTGGACACCATCGTCGAGGCGTGGACGAGCTGATCACGACCGCCGAGGCGATGGCGCAGGGGCTGACCCGCCACCACCTCGCCCGCGTCGTGGCCTCCGGCGTCTGGCTGCACGTGCTCTGGGGCGTCTACGCCGTGGCCGCGGGAGCGTCTCCGCTCGGGTCGCTGCGCCGTCGCGCCGCCCTCCTGCGGGCCGGCGCGGACGGCTGGCTGTGCGGGCCGTCGGCGCTCGCCGAGTGGGGGATGCCGGTCGGCGACCCGCTCGTCTGTCATCTCGCCATGACGCGCACCGGCGCGATGCGCGGCGAGCCCGGTCGGCTGGTGGTGCACCGCGCCCGCTCGTCGACCGGTTGGGTGGAGCGCGGCGACGTGCGGCTGGAGCGCTTCGACGCCGCGGTCGTCACGGCGTTCGGGTCGATCGCCGACGACCTGGATCGCCAGGAGCTGCTCTGCCGCGCCGTCCGCGAGCGGCGTACGACGGTGGCCCGGCTGCGCAGCGCGGCGGGCGCTCACGGCCGGTTCCCGGGCTGCCGGCGGTTCCGCGCCATCCTCGATCTGGTCGAGCTCGGCTGCCGGAGCCCGATCGAGATCGACTTCCTGGTCAACGTCGAGCGGCCGTTCGGCCTGCCGTCTGCGGACCGGCAGCACCCGTTGCGGCGCCGGCGGGGTGGCCGCGTGGGTGCGGCGTACGGCGATGTCCTCTATGGGCAGCTGCGGATCGTCATCGAGCTCGACGGCACGGACGACCACTGCGACGACAAGCGCCGGGCCGACCTGCGGCGTGACCTCGACCTGGCCGCGCAGGGGATCCTCACGATCCGGCTCACCGGCTACCAGGTGCGCCAGGACGCCGCAGCCACCGCCGCCGCGCTGCGGGAGATCTTCGCCGACCGCGCTCGCCTCGTCGGCCTGGCCGCCGCGTCCTGACGCGACCGGACCCGTCCGACTCCGCACTTCTCCGGCGCCACGCCGGGTGAGTCGAGGACAAGTGCGGAGCCGAGCGATGACAACCGGACCGCGCACTCGAGCGTCGTACCTTGCTGACGGGTGACAGTCGCCCGGATCGGCTGCGGAACCCCCGGGAGGAAGCCGATGCTCGTCGGCATGAGACGTCTCCTCGCCCGGCTCGCGCCGGTCCTCGCCCTGACCGCGATGCTCGGCGTCGTCGGCACCGCGCCGGCCAGCGCCGGCGTCGCCCCGCCGAAGGGCCGCAGCGACCTGCCCGGCGGCGGGTTCACCGGCCTCGGCACCTGGGTCGACGCCTACGACTTCAGCCGCGAGTACGCCGAGCCAGCCACCCCCACCGTCACGCCGGAGCACGTCGACGTCATGTGGCAGGCGGGCGTGAAGACGATCTACCTGCAGGCGGCGAAATTCGGCGACAAGACCCCGGCCGGCCGCGACATCCTCAGCCCCGACCTGGTCGGCGCGATCCTCGGCCGCGCGCACTACCGCGGCATGCGCGTGGTCGCGTGGTACCTGCCGAGCTTCGGCGACGTCAGCGCCGACGTACGCCGGTTCGTCGCGATGCGCGACTTCCGCGACAAGGGCGGCCAGCGCTTCGACGCGATCGGCGTCGACATCGAGTGGCGCGGCGACGTGCCCAACCACGACACCCGCAACGCGCGCCTCGTCGATCTGACCAAGCGCGTGCGCGCGGCGATCCCCAACATCCCGCTCAGCGCGATCGTCCTGCCGCCGGTGGTGACCGACGTCATCAACCAGCAGTACTGGCCGCGGTTCCCGTGGACGACGCTGCGGCCGTACTACGACGTGTGGCAGCCGATGAGCTACTACACCAACCGCAAGGCCGGGACGCAGTGGCGCAGCGCCTACACCTACACCTACGAGAACATCCGGCTGACCCGCAAGCACCTCAACCAGCCCTACGCGCCGGTCAGCGTCGCCGGCGGGATCGGCGACAAGTCCACCGAGACCGACTACCGCGAGTTCATCCGCGGGTCGAAGGCGCAGCACGCGATCGGCGCGAGCATCTACGACTGGCGGACGACGGCGTCGTCGGCGTACCCGACCCTGCGCACCGCCCCCACCCGCTGGTAAGCGCCGCCACCCACCCGCTCCTCTCGCGATGATCATGGAGAAACCGATCGTTTCGGCCCTTTGAATCGATCGGTTTCTGCAGTCTCGTCTGCTCGGGTGGCTCAGTCCGTGCAGATTTTCTCGTACGCCGACCCGTAGTGCCGCGGTTCGGGCCGTGACCGACCGTATTACCGCCATTCGGCGGATTGCAGTCGCGGTGTCACAACTCCAAGATCGCCGGATGCCCGGAAGATCCTGGGCGCCTTGCCGGGAGGGGGTCCCGGTCGATCAGGGGGTTCTTTGTGATCCAGCTGTCCCGCTTCTCACGCGTTGCCGCCCGACTCGCAGTAGGCGCGGCGATGACCGCCAGCCTTGCTGCAACGGGCGGCGGCGTCGCTCAGGCAACGCACCAGTGCCTGACCTACGGTGGCACGGGTGCGTGCGTTACCCACGACGACACGATCGGCGGCGGCACCAGCATCCCGATCACCTGGGAGCAGGAGGAGCTCTGCTACCTCATCGACTGCCTGGAGAACGGCGAGACGATCGCAACGATCCCCGCGCCAATTCCCACGGTGCCGGTTCCGGGCGTTCAGCTGGTGGGCGTTGGGGTGCCCAACTACATCAACGACCGGTACGTCGACTGCATTGTCGGAAGCCTGACGTATGTCCCCGACACGAGCCCGCCGAAGCACGTGACGGACCACGCTGAGTGGCTGACAGGCGGCATGCTCGACTGGTGCCGTTACTACGCGGAGAACCCCTGGGGGTAGAGCCCTACCAGAGCCGCCCCCGCTGGAACTTTGAGTGGCCCGGACGGGGGCGGCTCTGTCCCACCAGGTCTTGGCGCAGTATCTGAAGCGCTTGCGCTGGTAGGGAGTAGTGCGGAGGAGTCTCTTACTGTGCTCAGCCCACGGCGATCTGCTCGTACGCCGCGCGCAGCGCGTCGGTGACCGAGCCGACCGTTCCTTCGCCGACCGGCAGGCCGTCGAGGCTGAGCACCGGCGCGACCCCGCGCACCGATGACGTGAGCATCACCTCGTCGGCGTCGCGGAGCTCGTCGACGTACGCCGACCGCACCTCCACGGCGATCCCGTCCAGACCGGCCCGGGCGACCAGCGCGTCGAGCGTCGTACCCCGGAGCACTCCGACCTCCTCGGCCGGCGGCGTGACCACGACGCCGTCGCGCACCCACGCGACGTTGGCGGTCGGCGCCTCCAGCACGACGCCGTCGACGTCGACCCAGATCGCGTCGTCGAAGCCGCGCGCCTGCGCCTCGCGCAGGGCGGCCATGTTCACGGCGTACGACGTGGTCTTCACCCCGCCGAGCAGCCACGGCGACGCCGCCCGCGCCGCGGACGAAACGCCGAGGCTCAGCGTCACCGCGTGCACGCCCTCCTCGCGACCGCGGACGGTGGCCTCGGGTACGGCGGACACCGCGGCGAAGGCGAGCGGAGCGCCACCCTCTGGCCCGCGGGTGCAGAGCAGCTTGAGCAGCCCGTCGGAGATGCCGCCCGCCGAGATCACGGCGGCCGCCGCGGCAGTCCACTCGGCCCGGTCCGGCACCGCGATGCTCGTCCGCAGCGCGCCCCGGGCCATCCGCTCGAGGTGGGCGTCGAGCAGCACCGCCCGCGCGCCCTGGACCCGGACTGTCTCGAACAGCCCGTCGCCGCGCTGGACCCCGGCGTCGTCGGCCGCGATCACCGGCGCAGCGGGGTCGACGAGGCCGCGGCCGAGCACGTAGAGAGAGAGCGTCGCCACGGACGGCACCCTATGTGGGCCGGTGGACGTCCGATCGGTGCCGCACGGTGAGGACCGTGACCTCAGTCGCCGTTGTCGTCAGGAGTCGGTCGCGTCGACCTCGTCGATGAGGAAGCGGGCGATGCCGCGGACGTACGCGCTGAACGTGTCGACGGCCGCTGGAATCGCGGCGGCCACCCGATCGAGGTCGATGTCGCCGTACTCGTGCACCAGCACGTTGCGCATGCCCGCCGCGGCAAGCAGTGCGGGCAGGAGGCCGGGGTCGATGGCGCCCGCCTCCGCGGCCAACGAGAACCCGTCCCGATAGCTCGCAGCGGCCCGACCGAGGCGAGCCGCGCTGAGGTGGCTGTTCACGCTCGACGCCACCGCGACCAGCTGGGTGAGGATCCACAGGGTGGAGTGGCGCACGTCGGCGTCGGACTCGAGGTCGGTCGACCGTGACATCGGCGTGTCGCGCCAGGTAGGACACGAGGTCCTCGATGTGGGCCAGCCGCTGGCGCACCACATCAGGGTCGAGGGAGCGCGGCGTCACCGGCCGGCCATCGTGGCGAGGGAGAACGCGCGCAGATGCGCGGTGTCGAGCTCCATGCCGAGTGCGACCATCTGGGCGCGTGCGTACGCGCCGGGCTGGGACTCGAACAGCGGTACCGCGCTGGGACCGAGGGCTCGAGCGCGCGCGACGATCGAGGCCCGGCCGATGTCCATGACGTCCACCTCGGCGTCGAGGCGGAGGAGGGCCACCAGCTCGCTGCCGAACGCGACGACATCTCCGCCGACCCCGAACTCGAACCCGACTGCGACGTCGAGGTCCCGCGGGGCGGGTTCAGGGGTGACCGCGCTCCCGAACAGCGAGAGGACGCGCACCCGATGGCGACGGCAGAGGTCGTCGAGCAGACCGCTCGATGCTGCGCCGAGCAAGGCTTCCCTGGCCCCGAGCACCCGCTCCGGACCGGTCAGCTCCATGCGGCGATGATACGGCGGGACGCGATCCTTCTCCGGAGCTCGGCACGCTCTGGACAGGTGTGCATGCTACTGTATGTGCATGCCACACTTGAGCCACCGGATGCAGATCCTGCTGGACGAGGGCCGCTACGCGCGGCTCGACCGGCAGGCTCGCAAGCGGGGTACGTCGATCGCCGTGCTCGTCCGCGAAGCGATTGACGCCACGTATCCCGCGGACGAGATGACCCGGGCCCAGGCGGCGGCCGACTTCCTCGCCCGGCCGCCGATCGACCTGCCGGACTGGCCGGAGCTCAAAGCGGAGATAGAGGACGCCATGCTGCGAGGTCTCGAGTAGATGGACCGGTGCCTCGTCGACACCGCGATCTTCGTGTACGCCCGCGGTCGGGACCATCCCTACCGGTCGGCGTGCCGGTCGTTGGTTGACCGGGCGGCGAGTAGGCGTCCGCGTTTCGACGCGAGCGTCGAGATGGTCCAGGAGTACCTCCACCTCGTGTTGCGCCGCGGCGGGCCTCGCGACGACGCACTCGCTGAGGCGCATGAGGTCGCCTCGGTGTGCGAGCTGCACCCGTTCGACACCGAGGTCCTCGCGCGCGTCACCGCATTGCTCGGGGAGTACCCGTTCCTCGGCGAGCGGGACGCCGTGCACGCCGCGACGGCGCTCGAGCACGGGATCGACGTGGTCCTCAGCACCGATCGCGTCTTCGACCGGATCGCCGGCCTTCGCCGCCTCGACCCGCTCGCCGCCATCGCTGAGCTGAGGCCCGGCGTCGATGTCGTGGGTGCGCCACACCTGGCTAGCGGCACGCCTGTGGATATGTCACCGGATACCGGTAGGAATCCGCCGGACGAAGGCGAAGATTCGGACTAGTCGAACCATCTCAGCCTCCCAGAGATCGACGACTGCGCCGCTAGTCTGGCGTCCAATACGTATAGCCCCGCTACGCCGTTTGCCGTCCCAGCACGCCTTCGATCAGCCCTCCAGGAGCGTCATGTCCCGCACGCGCCTCTTTCGTCGACTTGCTTCCGGCGGTATAGCGACCGCACTCAGCGCAGTCGGCCTCACCGCCGCTTTCGTCGCCCCGGCCCAGGCGAATATTCACGACGTGACTCCGTCGTTTGCGTTCAACAACACCGACAACGTCGTGATTGCGTTCACGCCTGACGAGTCGTTCGTCGGCCTCCCAACCCCCTCGACGCCGCTCGTGAACACGCGGCAGTACCGCGTGCTTCTCACCCGCCAAGGCAACCCGATCCCGCCGTCCGCGTGTCAGTCGCCACCGACCTCGCCCGACACGGCCTGCAACAGCGCGCACAACACCATCGTCGGCACCCTGCTGGCGGAGACCGGCGATGGGCAGGACCCCACAGACAACACGTTCTACGCTGAGTTCGACTTCAATACCGGGCCTGGAGCGGCCCCCGGCCCGGCCAACCCCGGGATCTACGATCTCTTCTTCGAGGAGACCCAGGCCAACGGTCTGGGCGGAACCACCAAGGTCACCGACTCGTGCAACGCGTGCTTCGTTGTGCTCAGCGGCGCGCCGCTCGCGCTGACCAACACCTCGCTTCCCAACGCGCGGCCCGGCACCACGATCTCGCCGTTCACCCTCAACGGCGACGGCTTCTCCCGTGGCACCGGTATCGAGGTGCTTTTCGGTGGCTCGGTTGACCCGACGGTCAGGCTCTACAACCAGGACCTCAACTCGAGCAGCGCTGACCCCAACCCGGACACCGGAAAGCAGATGACCAAGGAGCTCGAGGTTCTCGCCAGCGCTCCGGGCGGCGAGCGCGACTTCCGGATCTTCAACACCGACGGCACGAGCATCGTCTGCGCGCGGTGCTTCACCGTCGACTCGCTGTTCGTCGATGCCGTGAACCCCCTCGCAGTTGACAACCGTGGCCTGCGGCGCATTGCGATCACTGGCCGCCGCATCCAGTCCGGCGCGACGGCCTCCCTGATCAGGTTCCCGACATTGGCGGGACAGCCGGACATTCCCGGTACCGACCTCATCCTTACCGACAACGGCACGATTCAGACGATCTCCGCGACGTTCGACATGACCGGAGCAGCCCCTGGAGAGCGTGCTTACCTGATCAAGGTCACCAACCCTGACGGCGGTATCGGCACCTGCCCGGGGAGCTGTCGGCTCTCTGTGGCCGGACTGGCTCCGACGGCCACTGCGGTCGAACCTCCTTCCCGTCCGGTCGGCACCGACGACGCGCCTGAGTCGCTCATCGGCACCAACTTGGCCCGTGGCGCGGCGATCACCTTCAGCAACGCCGGCGTCACCGCCGCGCCGGGCTCGGTCGTGTACGACTCGCCGACCAAGCTCAACTTCCTCGTCGACGTCGCGTCCAACGCCCCGACCGGCAAGGTCGACGTGACCGTGACCAACGCCGACGGCAAGGCGGCCGTCTGCACTGGCTGCTTCGAGGTCACCGCAGCCCCGGCTTCACCGGATCCGTCGACGTCGCCGACGAACCCGCCGGCCGAGGACAACGGCGTCTACACCCCGGTCAACCCGGCTCGCGTCCTCGACACGCGTGACGGCACGGGCGGCGTGCGCAGCCCGCTCGGGGCGGGCGAGTCCCGCGCGTTCCAGGTGACCGGCCAGGGCGGCGTGCCGGCAGGCGCCACCGCGGTGGTCTTCAACCTGACCGCGATCTCCCCGAGTGCGTCCGGCTTCCTCACCGCGTTCCCGACCGGCAGCAGCCGGCCCAACGCGTCCAACGTCAACTTCGTCCGTGGCGACGTCGTGGCCAACTTGGTCAAGGTGAAGGTCGGGACCGACGGCAAGGTCAGCCTGTTCAACAACTCGGGTACGACGAATGTCGCGGCCGATGTCGTCGGCTACTACTCGAAGGCGTCCGGATCCGCGACCCCGAGCGAGTCGGCGGCGCCGAGCGCGTCCGCGTCGGGCTCTGCCGCTCCTTCGGCATCGGCGTCGGCCGCTCCGACCAGTGCGGCCCCCACCACCGCGCCGACGACGGCCGAGTCGCGCTACTCCGCGATCGTCCCGGTGCGGATCCTCGACACCCGTGACGGCAACGGCGGCTCCAACCGCCCGATCGGCCCGGGCGAGTCGCGCGTCCTGCAGGTCACCGGCCGCGCAGGTGTCCCCGCCGACGCGACCGCGGTCGTGGTCAACCTGACGGCGATCACGCCCACCGCCTCCGGCTTCCTCACCGCGTTCCCGACCGGCACCACCAGGCCCGTCGCCTCGAACATCAACTTCCGCAACGGCCAGGTGATCGCCAACCTGGCGATCGTCCGGATCGGCGACGGCGGCAAGATCAGCATCTACAACAACTCCGGCGACACCAATGCCGCCGGCGACGTCGTGGGCTACTTCTCGCCGACCACCAACGCGGCGAGCTACACGCCGCTGCAGCCGCAGCGCATCCTCGACACCCGCGACGGCTCCAACAGCGTCGCGCGGCCGATCGGGCCGGGCGAGTCGCGGTCCTTCCGGGTGACCGGCCTGGCCGGGGTGCCGACCAACGCCACGGCCGTGACGTTCAACCTCACCGCCATCGCGGGCACCAACGCCGGCTTCCTCACCGCCTACCCGGCCGGCAGCGCCCGACCGCTCGCCTCGAACGTCAACTTCGTCCGTGGCGACGTGCGGCCCAACCTGGTAATCGTCAAGGTCGGCAACGGCGGCCAGGTGACCCTGTTCAACAACTCCGGCAGCACGCACGCGGTCGCGGACATCGTCGGCTACTTCGGCACGTTCAACCCGTCGGCGACCCCGACGGCGTCGCCGAGCCCGAGTGCCTCGGTCTCTGCCACGTCGTCCGCGACTCCATCGACGTCCGCGACGTCGACTCCGTCGGCGAGCACGTCCACCAGCACCACCGCCGCCCCGCTCATCCCGATCGCCATGCGCACCCCGGTCCAGCAGTCGAGGGCCGGCAGCAACGGCGCCCTGGCACTCGCGGCGTTCGCCTTCCTCGGCCTCGCGGCCGGGGCCGTCCGCCCGCGACGCACCGCACCGAAGTACGTCCGCAAGCACTGAGCTGAGCACGTCGTTCGATAGCGTCCCCGCCGCACGTCACCCGAAAGAGATCGAAGGAGCCAACATGTCAGCGTCGCGACCGGTACGTCGGCGGATCGCCGGTGTCGCCGTCCTGGGTGTGCTCGCGGCGGCGGCCGTGACGGCGCTGAGCTCGGGCCAGGCGTCGGCCAGCCCGATCATCTCGATCTCCCCGAACGCCGCGGTCAACAACTTCAATGGCGACACGCGGGTCGTCATTCGTACTACGCAGCCCTTCAGCCCTGTCGATTCCTTCGTGACATTCACGCGCGTTGACTCCGCCAGCTCCCAGCCGACCAGCGAGAGCGTGAGCGGGACCATCGTGAATGAAACGTGCACCGCACAGGGTTGCGTGCCCACCGTCACCGGTACTCGCGACCTGCAGGTCGACGCGAACTTCTTTAACAGCAACCCGGGGCAATGGGACGTTAAGGTCGAGTCGTCGGACCCAGACGGGGATCTCACCGGCGTTTCGCCTGTCTACCAGGCAGACGAGTGCACGCGATGTTTCACGACGTTGACGCCGAACGCCCCGTTCATCAGTTCCGTCAACTCGCCGCGGCTGTCGGCCAACACCACGGTGAGCCCGGTGACGGTCACCGGAGGCAACTTCGCAAACGCCTCCCGCGTTGACTTCTTGCTTGCGGGTGTCGTCGACACGAAGGTCACATTCTCGCGAAGCGGTGCTACCACTACGTCCATCAGCGGCAGCGTGCGCACCGCGGGTGACGCGCAACCTGGCTTCCGTGACCTGCGCGTCACCAACACTGACGGGCTCCAAGGCACCTGCCCCAACTGCGTGTCGATTAGTGCCATCAACGTCACCGGGGTAAGCCCCAACGCTGGAGCGAACACTGAGATCCGGCGCCTCGCGGTGACCGGCACGGGCTTCCCGGCCGATGCTGTGGTTCAGCTGATCAAGGAAACCCAGACGGGACAGGGCCCGATCACCGGTGGCAACACGGTCGTCTCGCAGACCAACCGGCTCGACGCCGACTTCGACCTGCGCGGCGCGCAGACCGGCACCTACTTCATCCGGGTGCAGACGCAGGATGGCCAGTCAGCCAACAACCTCGCCTGCTCGCCGCGATTCACCATCGTCCCGCCTGGCGGCCAGACCCCTAGTCCGACGCCCTCGGTGACGCCGAGCTCCTCGGCGACCGGCACCTGCCAGACGATCGGAGCCAGCGCTCCGCCGACTGCCTCCGGTACGCCGGCCAGCCCGAGCTCGACGGCTTCCCCGACGGTCACACCGACCAGCACTGTCTCGGTGTCGCCGAGCGCGTCCGCGTCGGTCTCGCAGCCGCCGGGCAACGGCCGGTTCGTGCCGGTCAACCCGGAGCGCGTGCTCGACACCCGTGAGGGTCTCAACACCACCCGCCTGCCCATCGGCTCCGGCGAGACCCGGTCCTTCACGGTGACCGGCCGCGCGAACATCCCGGCCGGGGCCACCGCGGTCGCGCTCAACGTCACGGCCATCGACCCGACCCGCTCGGGCTACCTCACCGTGTTCCCGGCCGGCACCAGCCGACCACTGGCCAGCAACCTCAACTTCGTGCCGGGTGACGTCATCGCCAACCTGGTGATCGTCCGCATCGGCTCGAGCGGCCAGGTCAGCCTCTACAACAACGCCGGCTCCACCCACGTGGCCGCCGACGTCGTCGGCTACTACGGCCCGGCCAATGGCGGCTCGGCGTACAGCGCCCTCAACCCGGAGCGCATCCTGGACACCCGTGACGGCAACGGCGGCAGCGCCGAGCCGATCGGCTCGGGCGAGTCCCGGTCGCTGCAGATCACCGGTCGCGGCGGCGTCCCCGCGACGGCGACCGCGGTCGCGCTCAACCTGACCGCGATCACCCCGAGCGCGAACGGGTTCCTCACGGCGTACCCGAGCGGTACGACGCGCCCGATCGCGTCCAACCTCAACTTCAAGCGGGCCGACACGATCGCCAACCTGGTCATCGTCCGGATCGGCGGCGACGGCAAGATCAACATCTTCAACAACTCCGGCTTCACCGACACCGCGGCCGACGTCGTCGGCTACTTCTCCGAGACCGGCGGCTCCGAGGCGCTCTACACCAGCCTCTTCCCGGAGCGGATCCTCGACACCCGCAGCGGCACCGGCGGCCCGAGCCAGCCGATCGGCCCGGGCGAGTCGCGTGAGCTGCAGGTCACCGGCACGGCCGGCGTGCCGAGCAACGCCACCGCCGTGGTGTTCAACCTGACGGCGATCTCGCCGTCGAGCTCCGGCTTCTTCACCGCGTTCCCGACCGGCACGTTCCGCCCGACCGCGTCGAACATCAACTTCGTCCGCGGCGATGTCATCCCCAACCTGGTGATCGTCCGGGTCGGGGTCGGCGGCAAGGTCAACATCTACAACAACAGCGGGTTCGCCAACGCTGCGGCCGACGTCGTCGGCTACTTCGTCGGCACCACTGCGAGCGCGACCCCGTCGGCGACGGTGAGCAGCACCTCGACGGCCAGCCCGACCGCGAGCGTGACGGCGACCGCCACCACGACGCCGTCGGCGAGCACCAGCGCGACGGTCAGCACGACGCCCGCGGCGTACAGCGGGCCGGCCGGCGAGGGCACCTCCGGGACGGCCGGTCTACTCGGCCTCACCCTGCTGGCGCTGACCGGCGGCGCCGGATTCCTGTTCCTCCCGCGGCTCGCCGGTGCTGGTCATTACCGACGTCGCCACTAATATCGCCCAGAAGTCACATACACGAGGGAATCGAGGAACCATGCGCACTACCCCGACGGCGTTCCGCCGCATCGGTGCTTCCGCGGTCGCCGGAGTCGCGCTGGTCGCGGCCGGAGCCGTGATGATGGTGCCGGCGCTCGCCAGCCACACGGGCACCAACGGCGCCGTGCGCAGCGGCCCCGACCTCGTCTTCGTCGACTGCGTGGACACCGCGCAGACGACCTCCACGCCGGACCAGGCGCCCGCCACCGACACCGCCGGGCGCAACGCCCAGGCGGCGCAGACCGGCAGCGGCTGCACCGTCCAGGGCTCGACCTCGGCGCCGACCCAGCTGACGGCCCGGTTCACCTTCGACGGCCAGCCGGTCCCCGGCCGGGTCATCCGTTTCACGATCTCTGCTGACGGCACCGCCAGCGGCTCCGGCCAACTTGACGGCGCCACGCCGGTCTCCGGCTCCGGCACCAACAACACGGCGCAGCGATTCTGCGCCACGGACGGTGCCGGTCAGTGCGTGGTGACCGTCTCCTCCACCGAGCCGGGCGTCGTCACTGTCCTCGGTGACGAGCGCGACAGCGGCCAGCAGGCCACCGAGAACGTCGAGTTCCGCCGCAACAACTCCGCTCTCACCAACCTCGACGAGACCCACCGGATCGCGGTCAAGCCGAACGAGGACGACTACACCGGCTACGACTGCGTCGGCGTCGACGGCGAGAACCCCTACACCGGCACCGGCGGCACCCCGGGCAACGGCACCAACGCCGGTGCCAACGGCTGTGCGGTCGGCTCCACTCGCGCGCCGTCCGGCACCCCCGGCCGTCCCGTGCAGGTGACCTACCAGCTGCTCGACCGCGGCAGCGACGCGGGCCCGATCGTGGTGCTCGAGCCGCAGCAGGCGGCGCGTCCGCTGACCAACCGGACCGTCCGGCTCACGCTGAGCAACCCGGAGTTCTTCTTCACGCCCAACTGCGGCCCGGTGTCCTTCGGCAGCGCTTCCACCGTGCCGAACGCCCCCGACTACCGCCAGTGCAGCTTCCGCCAGCCTCCGGTCGACGGCAACGTCGCCGGCCTGCTCAAGTTCACCGGCACGTCGATCGACGTGAAGTCCGACGACAACGGCCTGGTGACGGTGACCGTCGCGACCGAGTCCAACCCGGACCTCAACGCTGATGGCACCGCCAACGTGCAGATCACGGCCATCCCGCTGGGCCAGTACACCGGCAACCCCAACGTCCGGGCGAGCGAGCCCGGACCCAACACGGTCCGGCTCGACGCCCCGCTGAACTTCAACACTCGCAACCGCCCGCTGAACGGCATCCGCGTCAGCATCGAGTGCATGATCGACACGAGCAACAGCCAGGACCCGTGCTCGCCGCCGACCGTCTACGCGAGTGCGTCCGACGCGCTCCCGACTCCGCAGCCGGTCGCGTCGTCCTCGGTCAGCGGGTTCCGCCGTTCGTTCCGCCCGCTGACGGCGACGAGCAACCCGATCGACCGCGTCCGGTTCACGTCGTTCCGGGTGGGCGTCTTCCTCGAGGACCAGTTCAACAACCTGGTTCGCGTCCCCGAGACCGACGTGTCGATCTCGGCGACCGGCGCCGGCGTGGAGCTGCTCCGTGAGTGCACCACCGCCGGCAACGGCAGCAACGGCGCCAACTTCGGCGACTCCGTCTGCACCGACCCGGCCGCGGCGAACACCAACTTCGCCACGACCGGCCCCAACACCAGCCCGAGCGGCCAGGCGTCCAACCCGGTCTTCGGCTCGACGACGCAGAACCGCACCACGGGCAGCTTCAAGCCCAGCGGCCAGGGCAGCGACTTCCGGCGCCAGGACCCGTTCCGGGTCCGCTCCAACCAGACCGGGCCGGTCACGCTCTCCGCGACCTGGCACGCCCCGCTGACCGTCTTCAACGGCGGCGGCGTGGGCTCGGCGACCAACTCGCCGACCCCGGCGACCGCGTCGCCGACGGTCAGCGCGACGTCGACGGCCACCGCGACGCCGACGGCGACGTCCACCGCTACGCCGACGGCCACGGCTACCGCGTCGCCGACGGTCAGCCCGACCTCGACGCAGCAGCCGCAGCGGTTCGCCTCCCGCGTCTCGCTGGTGGCCAGCCACTCGCGGGTCACGGCCGGCAACGGCCCGCGCCTGTCGGGTCAGGTCTTCGACCAGAACGGCCAGCCGCTCGGCGGCGTCAACCTGACGTTCTTCGAGAAGTCGTTCGGCGAGCGCTTCTACTCGCAGACGCCGGGTGGTGCGGTGACCAGCGGGTTCGACGGCCGGTTCTCGGTGGTCGTGCACCCGTTCACGCAGACGTCGTACGGCGTGAACACCGATGACGGCCGCGCCAACAGCAACATCGTCCAGATCCGGGTCAACGCCCGCATGGACATCACCTCGCCGGCGCCGAGCGCGCTGGTGAGCAACCCGGTGACGCTCTCCGGTCGGATCCTGCCGGCGTACAACAACCGGCCGATCGGCCTGGCGTACATCGACAACAACGGCCGGTACGTCTACCTCGGCCAGAGCCCGACCCGTGACGGCGCGTTCTCGGTCCGCTCCGGCGGCCGCGTCCCGTCCGGCACGTTCACGTTCGTGGTCTACATGTCCCCGACCCAGGGGACGGACCGTGGGGCGCGCTCGCTGCGCCTGACCGTCCGCTAGTCACACTGCTCGGCCGGACGGCCGGTGGTCCCGCGAGGGATCACCGGCCGTCCGTCTTTGTGCCCGCTTGATCACGCTGCGTAGTTCTTCTGCCGGTCTGCGCGTTTGTGCAACCGTTTCCGCCCCCGGGCCGTCCAAGATTTGTACGCTGGCCGTGCCGGGGGGGCCGTGACAGGTCTTCCCTCGAAGTCGAGGAGACCGCAGATGTCCCGCACGACCCATCCCCTCAGCCTCCGCACTGCCGCGCTGGCGGTCGTCACCGCCGTCGCTTCGCTGCCGCTGCTCGCGGCGCCGGCCTACGCCTCGTCGCCGACCGTCGCCTCCGTCGCGCCGTCGTCCCGGCCGCAGGGTGCCGCCCCCGTCGCCGTGACGATCACCGGCACCGACCTGCGCACCGGCGCGACCGTCGACTTCGGTCCCGGCATCGCGGTGTCGTACTCAGGCGGGTCCTCGACGGCGAACGGGACGTTCACCCAGCTGACCGGCGTCACCATCACGGTCGCGGCCGACGCGCCGACCGGCCCGCACCTGGTGCGGGTCACCAACCCCGACGCGGGCACCGCGAGCTGCAGCTGCTTCACGGTGACGGCCGCGCCGACGATCGCGTCGGTCACGCCGAGCGCCGGCAACCCGGGGCAGAACGTCAACGTCACGATCAGCGGCAGCGGGTTCCAGACCGGCGCCTCAGTCACCGCGGGCTCCGGCATCACCGTGACCAACGTGACCCGGGTCGACGCCGCCACGATGACGGCGACCTTCCAGATCTCGCCTGGGGCGCTCTCCGGCGCGCGTGACGTCCGGGTCGTCAACCCCGACGGCAGCTCCGCGCAGCGCAACGACAGCTTCACGGTCGGCAACGCGGTCGCTGTGACCGGGGTCAGCCCCAACACCAGGGGCCGTGGCGCGCAGAACCAGACCGTCGTGATCACCGGCACCAACTTCGCCTCCGGTGCGGTGGTGTCGTTCTCCGGCGGTGGCATCACCGTCGACAGCGTGACGTTCGTCAGCTCCTCCCGGCTCGACGCGGTCATCGACGTCGCGTCCGGCGCGGCGCTCGGCCAGCGCAACGTCACGGTCACCAACCCCGGCGGCCTCGCCGGCACGTGCACCGGCTGCTTCAACGTCACCGGTGCGCCGACCGTCACCGCCGCGGCCCCGACGTCGCTGGCCCGCGGTCAGCAGGCCCGCGACGTCACGATCACCGGCACCGGCTTCCTCGCCGGCGCGACGGTGAACTTCGGCGCCGACATCACCGTGACGTCGGTCAACGTCAGCAGCTCGACCTCGCTGGTCGCCCGGGTCAACGTCGACGTCGACGCGGTCCTCGGCGCGCGCAACGTCTCCGTCTCCAACCCCGACGGCGGCACGGGCAGCTGCACCGGCTGCTTCTCGGTCACCGCCGGTCGCGCCCTGGTCGTCGAGCTGATCGACACCAAGGGCACGACGACCACGACCGACGACTCGCTGACGACGCGACCGGTGAGCGGTACGACGTACGTCGTGCGCGTCACCGCGAAGATCGCCGGCACCGGGTCCAACACCGACACGACGTACACCCGCGTGCCGGTCCTGACGAGCGACGACACGACGTTCGTCAACGGCACCTGCTCCGCTGCGGTCAACGGCGTCGCGACGTGCACCGGCGTGCGCTTCGGCGACCTCGGCGCCAAGACTCTCGCGGCTCAGGGCGCTTCTGCGGCCGACAGCGACCGCAACGGCACCCTCGCCGTCGTCGTCCAGCCGACCGGTCTGACCTTCACCGCCTCCCCGACGACCGGTGAGATCGGGCAGACCCTGACCTACACGGTCGTGCCCTCGGTGGGGATCACCGGCGCGAAGATCGCCGGCTACACCGCGACGCGGACCCTGCAGATCACCGGCACCGGATCGAGCAGCGCCGACAACACGACGCTGAACTGCCCGACCGCGACGTGCACGTTCACGCTGAGCTTCTCGCAGGCGGGGACCAAGACGGTCGCCGTCACCGACAACGGCACCCCGTCGCGGTCGACGCCGGTCGTCACCGTGCAGATCGGCGCGGCGGTGGAGCGCGGGACCTACACCCCGCTCGTCCCGGCCCGCGTGCTGGACACCCGCACTGCCAACGACGGCGACGCCTTCTCGTCGCCGATTGGCGGCGGCGGCATCATCGACGTCCCGCTGACCGGCCGCGGCGGTGTGCCGACCTCGGGCGTCTCCGCGGTGGTCGTCAACGCGACCGCCGTGCGCCCCACGACCGACGGCTTCGTCACGCTCTACCCGACGGGGACGACCCGGCCGAACGCGTCGACGCTGAACTTCCTGCCGGGCCAGGTCGTGCCCAACCTCGCGGTGGTGAAGGTCGGCACCAACGGCCGGATCTCGGTGTTCAACCTCAAGGGCGCGACCCACGTCGTGCTCGACGTCGTCGGGTGGTACTCGACGACCGAGGCCACCACCGGCGGGCGCACCGTCGCGGTGACGCCGTCGCGGATCCTGGACACCCGCCCGGACTCCGGTGACGACGTCTCGACGCCGGTCGGGGCCAACTCCAGCATCACCCGGCAGATCCTCGGCGCCGGCGGCGTGCCGACGACCGGCGTCACCGCCGTCATCGTCAACGTGACGGCGGTCCGGCCGACGGCCGGCACGTTCGTCACGGCGTACCCGAGCGACGCGGCGCGGCCCAACGCGTCGACGCTCAACCTCGACCCCTCGTACCGCATCGCCGGCCGGGTGCCGGACGCGGTCGCCAACCTGGCGATCGTCAAGCTCGGCAGCGACGGCCGGATCGCGCTGTTCAACAACAGCGGCCAGGTCGACCTGATCCTCGACGTCGTCGGCTACGTCAGCGGCACGTCGCAGGCGACGGCCGGCCGGTTCGTCGCGCTGGCGCCGACCCGCGTCCTCGACACCCGGGTGGCCAACGACGGCGACCTGTTCTCCGCGCCGATCGGCGCGGGCAGTGCGATCGACGTGACTCTCGTCGGCCGCGGCGGCGTGCCGTCGAGCGGGGTCACCGCAGTGGTGCTCAACGTCACCGCCATCGGCCCGTCGGCGTCGACGTACCTCACGGTCTACCCGACCGGCGAGACGCGGCCGACCGCCAGCAACGTCAACGCGGTGCCGACGCAGATCGTGCCGAACCTGGTGGTCGTCAAGCTCGGCAGCAACGGCCAGGCCGGCATCTACAACCGCAGCGGCACGACCCACGTCGCCGCCGACGTCGTCGGCTACCTGACCAGCTGACCGCGGCTGCGCCGATCACCGCGACGTAGTCTGGAGGACGTGACCTCACCCCTGCTCGACCATGTCGCGGGCGCTGTCGCCGCGACCGGCCCGGACGACGGCGTCGCAGACCACTACGGCGACCCGCTCCGCGAGCAGCGCCGCGCGGTCGAGGGGGCCGGTGTCGTCGACCGCTCGCACCGCGGCGTGCTGACCGTAGGCGGCTCGGAGCGGCTGTCCTGGCTGCACAGCCTGACCAGCCAGCACCTCGAGGCGCTCCCTGCCTGGCGGGGGACGCAGGCGCTGGTGCTCTCGCCGCACGGCCACGTCGAGCACCACCTGATGGTCGCCGACGACGGCGAGCGGACCTGGCTCGACGTCGAGCCCGGTACGGCGGCTGCTCTACTCGCCTTTCTCGCCAAGATGGTGTTCCTGCTCGACGTCGCGCCCGCCGATGTGACGCCGGACTTCGCGGTGCTGACCCTCACGGGGCCGGCGACCGAGGCGGTCCTGAGCGCCGCCGGGGTGCCGCTCGGCACATCGGCGTACGACGTCACGACGGCGCCGTGGGGCGGGCTGGTGCGTCGCAGCGATCACCCGCTCGACGACGGCGCCGACCTGATCGTGCCGCGCGAGCGGCTGGTCGAGGTGTGGGACGCGCTCGTCAGCGCGGGTGCGAATCCCTTGGGTGCGTGGGGATTCGAGGCGCTGCGGGTCGCCGCGCGCCGGCCCCGGCTGGGGCTCGAGACCGACCACCGCACGATCCCGCACGAGGTCGGCTGGCTCGAGACGGCGGTGCACCTGCAGAAGGGCTGCTACCGCGGCCAGGAGACGGTCGCCCGCGTGCACAACCTCGGCCGGCCCCCGCGTCGGCTGCTCCTCGCGCATCTCGACGGCTCGGTCGACACGCTGCCGGCGCACGGCGACGAGGTCACCTGGGAGGGCGCTCCGCTCGGCTTCGTGACGACGTCGGCGCGGCACTTCGAGCTCGGGCCGATCGCGCTGGCCCTGGTGAAGCGCAGCACGCCCGACGACGCCGAGCTGATGGCCGCCGGTGTGCCCCTGCAGGTCGAGGTCTGACCTCGAGCACTGACGAACTTGGTCCGGATATGGGACAACTTCGTGCTCAGCAGTGCCCCACGTTCGGGCTCTGGCCGAGGCGGCTACTGCACCGTCAGCGTGATCGTCTGCTTGCCGGCGAGGTTGCCGTCGCGCTCGGGCGTGGTGACCGAGAACGTCCGCTTCCCGCGCGCCGGGCGCCCGGTGACCACCCAGTAGCCCTGGCCGTCGGTCGTCGTGCGGCCGAGGACGGCGTACCGGCCGTTGACGGTGTAGCCGAGCTCGATGGCCGCCTTCGAGAAGGCGGGCACGATCCGGCCGCGCAGCGTGACCGGGCTGGCGACGCCGGTGTCCTGCTTCGGCGACTCGATGACGACCCGGGTGTGCACGCGCACCGGCACGGCGGCCGACTTCGCGTTGCCGGCGGCCGCGGCGTAGGAGATGTGCACCGTCGGTCGGACGCTGAGCTGGAACTGGCCGGTCGAGTTGGTCCGCACCGTCGCGAACTCCGTGTACGCCCGGGCATCGAAGGCCCTGGCGGACAGGGTCACGTCGACGTCGGGCATCGCGCGGCCCTGGACGTCGGTGACCTGGCCGGACAGCGTCGGGGTGTTGCACGCGGTGACTTCGGTGGCGCTGACGCGCAGGCTGACGCCGGTCGCGTTGCCGTTGGTCGTCGGCAGCGCCTGCGCGCGCAGCGCGCTCGCCGAAGCGGCCGCTGACCCGCTGGTCGCCGGGTTGGCCGACCCGGACGCCGACGCCGCGGCGGAGGCCGATGCGGACGAGCTGGGCTTGGGCGCGGCGGTCGTCGTACCGCAGCCGGGGTTCTTCTTCGGCGCGGCGCTGGGCTTCGGCGACGGCTTCGGCGCGGGCGTCGCGCTCGGCTTCGGCGCAGCTGAGCCGCTGGGCGCCGCTGACGCGGACGGGGCTGACGAGGCGGAGGCGCTGGGTGCCGCGGAGGGTGCGGCGGACGCGCTGGCGCTCGCCGCAGGAGCGGGAGCCGCTCCGCCGGCCGGCACCGCGCAGACCGTGCCCTTGTACGACGCCGCGTCGGCGGCTGCGAAGTCGTAGGTCATGGTCTGCGCGAGGTCGTCGGCCCGAGCGCGCGCGCCCAGCTTGGTCAGCGCCTTGCCCGCGGTCTTGGTCTTGGTGACCGTGTCGAGGTCGGCGAAGGTGACCGCGAGCACGACGGTGTTGGAGGCGGTGTCGTAGGTCGCCTTGACCGGCACGTCCGTCGCGTCGCTGACGGTGCCGTCGACGCGCACACCCTCGCGGTAGAACGCCTCGGTCGCGATGGTCTCGAGCGGTCCGGGGAGGCGAGACTTGAATACCTCGTAGACCTTGCCGTCGAGAGTGAAGTTGAACGTGAACTGGTCGCCGATGCCGGTCTCGGGGGCGTCCCCGAGCGCGGCGACCTTGATGAAGCCGATCAGCGAGTCGGCGGTGGCGCCGAGGCCGAAGGCGGCGATGTCCAGGTGGCCGTCCGCGAGCGGGATCGCGGGGGTCGCGCCCGCCGGCGTGTTGAGCGAGCCCGTCGCGGTGTCACCCGCAGGGTCGGCGTACGCCGTGCAGGGCTTGGCGGCGGCCTGGGACGGGCCGGCGAGGACGACGCCGGCGGCGATCGCGATCAGCGCGAGAGCCGCGGTGGGAAGTCGGGTGCTGCGCATCGTGGAGCCGCCTTGCGTGCTGGGGGAGTGGGACTATCGGACGGTGAGCTTGACGGACCGGGAGCCCTTGTCGGTGCCCTGGTGCGCCGAGGTGAACACGACGAACGGGTAGGTGCCGCGCGGCAGCTGCGCCGTGATCGCGTAGCGGCCGGCGCCGTCGGTGTTGGCCTGCTTCAGCACGGTGAACCGGCCGTTGACGACGTAGGCGAGGCCGACGGCGACCCGCGCGTAGCCCGGCTGCATCGTGCCGCTGAAGGTCTGCTGAGGACCGACGGTGCCCGGCGCGGGGGCGCTGATGTTGATGCGCGTGTTGACCCGGATGCCGATCACCGACGACTTCGCGGCGCCGACGTTGGCGCCGAACGAGGTCTGCTTCAGCGGCCGGACCGAGATCTTGTACTGGCCGGCGCTGTCGGTCTTCACGGTGGCCGCGGCGGTGTACTTCGACTCGCCGTAGCCCTTGGTGAAGATGGTGATGGTCGCGCCCTCGACCGCGTCACCGCGCTCGTCGCGCGCGACGCCGGACAGGATCGGCGCGTTGCCGGCGGTGACTGTCGTCGCGTTGGTCTTCAGCGTGACGTTCTTGACGCGGCACGACGTCGCGTCGCGCGCCGGCTCGTCCGCCGCGATCTTGCGCGGCGCCTGGGGCGCCGGGGGGATCGACGGGATGGGCGGCCCGCCGCCGCCGGACGGGCTGGCCGACGCGCTCGCGGCGCCGCTCGCGCTCGGCTCGGCGCTGGCGCCACCGCTGGCCGAGGGGTCGCTCGCACCACCGCACGAGCTCGGGTTGGGACCCGCGGGCGACTCGCTCGCCGACGCCGACGGCGCCGCCGACGGAGACTCACTCGGCGGCGCTGCGGATGCCGACGGCTCAGCCGAGGCAGGAGTCGACGGTGCCGCCGAGCTGGCGGCCGGCGCCGGGGCCCCGCCGCCCGCAAACGCAGTGCAAGGCCCGGTCGGGTTCAGCGTGACGTTGGACGGGTGCTCGACCGAGTCGTAGTAGAGCGTGTACGGCCGCTGGTCCGGCGTCGGGTCGAAGCCGTTGATGTGGAAGAAGACAGTCGCCTCAGCCGGGAGAGTGAACGCCTCCGGAAGGGTGATCTTCGTGGTGATCCGGATGATGCCGGTGCCGGGTGACGAGACCGGGTCCGGGTAGACCCAGCTGCCATCCGCCGGGCTGCCGGCTCCGAACGAGATGAAGACCCCGAAGGACTCGCCGGGAATTTCCGCCTCGACGAAGACGTCGACGCACGCCGACGTCATCGAGCCGGTGACGCCGAGGGCGAACGTTGGCGCCATCGGCAGGCCGGGGTCGCCGCCTGGCTCGAAGGTCAGGCCGGTCTTGCTCGTCGTGCCCGTCGGTGGGGCCGCATCAGCGGTGACGCCGGCCGGCGCATATCCCTCGAACGCCGTCGGATCCATGATCGCGTCCTGCGCGTAGTTCGCGGACGTGCCGTGGAGGAAGAGGCGATCCCCGAGGGCGGCCGCTTGGGCAGGCGTGGCCACGAGGGCGGTGAGCCCCGCCGTCACCACGGCGGCGCCGAGCAGGGCTGACAGTGTTCGCGAGCGCACGAAGAGTCTCCTCGGGGAAGTGTTCGATCCCCGTCTGACTTCGCCGTACCGGAGCGCTCTCCTGTCCAACTGGACAGATCGCGCTAGCGCACCGTGAGGCGCACGGACTTCGAGCCGCGCAGCGTGCCCCGGTGCGCCGACGTGAACACGATGTACGTCGCCGTGCCCGCCGGCAGGGCGGCGGTGATCGCGTAGCCGCCGGTGCTAGTGGTCTGGCTCTGCGCGAGCACGCTGAACCGGCCGTTGACGAGGGTGCCGAGCCCGACCGCGACGTTGGCGTAGCCGGGCACCAGGCCGCCCTCGAAGACCACCGGGCTGCTCACGGTGCCGGGCGCGGGGCGGGTGATGTTGACCCGCGTGTGCACCTGGATCACCAGGATCGGGGAGCGCGCGTCGCCGACGTTGGCGCCGTACGCCGTCTGCTTGGTCGGCCGAACCATCATCCGGTACTGGCCGGCGCTGTCGGTCTGCACGGTCGCGATCGCGGTGTACGACGTCGTCGCGTAGGGCTTGGCGTAGATCGTCACCGTCGCGCCGGAGATGGCGTCGCCGAACTTGTCGCGCACCACGCCGGACAGCGTCGGGGCGTTGCCGGCCGTGATCAGGCGGACGTTGGCGCTGAGCGACACCGACGTGGCGCGGCAGGACGTCTCGTCACGGGCCGGCTCCTGCGCGGCCGCGACGGGCACGGCGCGCGGCAGCAGGCTCGGCAGGATGCCGGGCGACGACGAGGCCGTCGACGGTGACGCCGACGCGCTGACGCTCGCCGACGGGGCGACGGACGCAGTGCCGCTGGGGTCGGCGGAGGCGCTGCTGCTCGACGCCGGCGGGCAGGTCGGGGAGGGGCTGGGCGACGCAGTCGCGCTCGCCGATGCGCTCGCCGTGGCCGAGGGATCCGGCGTCGCGGTGGTCGACGCCGAGACGGACGGCGTCGCCGTCGCGGTCGTGCTGGCTGAGGCCGACACCGACGGGGTGCCGGTCGTGCTGGCCGAAGCGGACACCGAGGGAGTGGCGGTCGTGCTGGCCAATGCGCTGGCGCTGGCCGACGGAGGAAGGGCGGCGGCGAGGTCGCCGCGAGCGGCCTGCGCGCCGCTCGGCGCGAGCACGAGGAGGCCGAGCCCGGTCCCGAGCAGGGCCGATCCGACGACGCTCATCCGACTGCTGGTGCGCACGCGCAGCTCCTCACCTCTGGGCGACACGGGGCGACCGGGCGCTCACGCGCCCGACACCGGAGCTCTGCCCCGGGGTGGACCCTCCCACGCCTGTCCGGTCCCGCGGAGTTCGTCCCTAGCGCGCCGGGTCGGTGCAGGTGCCGGGCGGGCCGCCGGGATCGGCGGTGCGCGGGTACGGCGTGACCCAGCCCGACCCGGGGTCGCGGGTCGTGGTGAAGGCCACGATGCCGTCCGCGATGGCTGTGCCCAGCCCCGCCCGCACGTCGGCCCGCGCCACCAGGGCCGCCTCGCGCGGCTCGGACAGGAACATCGACTCGCTGATCGCCATCGGGCGGTGCGCGCGGCGCAGCAGCCCGTAATAGTCCTGACCGTCGCTACGACGCCGGTACTTCGCGCCCGCGTCGCGGTCGCGTGCCCACGGCCCGCCGAGGGTGTCGAGGTAGGCGCGTTGGTGCGCGTAGAGCACGCCGGCCAGGCGTCGCCCGGTCGGCTCGGCGATCGACGCGTAGGTCTCGACGCCGGGCGTCGTACCGCCCTTCACGTCGGGCTCCGCGTTGAGGTGCACCGACACGGCGACGTCGGCGCGCAGGGCATCCGCCAGCGCGACGCGGAACGGCAGGGTCGCGTCCATGTCGCGGTCGCGGGTGAAGACGACGCGGCCCACCCGGCCGGTGAGCGACCGGCGTACCTCACGCGCGATCTCGAGCACCCGCAGCTTCTCCGGGGTGCCGTCGGGCGCCTGGGTGCCGCGCGCCGGACCGCCGTGTCCGGGGTCGATGACGACGAGGACGTCCTTGGGCTGCTTCGGCAGCGCGCCCGTCGTGGACGGCGCGATCGCGTCGACATCGGCGGCGCTCAGCGTCGTACGACGGCCGCACGGCGTCAGCACGGTCGGCGCCGCAGCGGTCCCGCCGACCCGCGGCAGGGTCAGCCCGGCGGCGAGGGTTCCGCCGTCGCTGCGCGCGGCGATCCGTGTCGTGACGACCGCGCCGAGCGCCGCCGGCGCCGCACCCCGGGTGGCGCGGGGCCACGCCGGCCCGGGAGAGGCGGTCGGAGTCAGGGATGCTGACGGCGATGCCGAGGTCGGCGAGGCGCTCGACGTGGTCGGTGTGCTGGCCGGACTCGACGACGGAGCCGACGCGCTCGGCGCCGGCGCGGGGTCGTCGCTCGGTGAGCTCGTGCACGCAGCGACAGCGACGCACAGCGCGAGCGCGGCAAGGTGACGCGAGGTCATGAGGTCACGCTAGCCCGGTAACATCCCCGCGAAACCGACGTCGACACCTCAAGAGGCTTACGTGCCCCGCGCGCTGATCACCGGCATCACCGGACAGGACGGCCTCTACCTCGGCGAGCTGCTCGCGGCGAAGGGCTACGAGGTGTTCGGCCTGATCCGCGGCCAGAGCAACCCCAAGCTCAAGACGGTCGAGCGGATCATCCCGAGCATCCAGCTGGTCGAGGGCGACCTCACCGACCTGCCGTCGCTGATCGGCGCGATGGAGATCTCGCAGCCCGATGAGGTCTACAACCTCGGTGCGATCTCCTTCGTCGGGCTGTCCTGGAAGCAGGCCGAGCTGACCGGCGAGATCACCGGCATGGGCGTGCTGCGCATGCTCGAGGCGCTGCGCATCCACACCGGCGGCGAGATGAGCAAGGTGCGCTTCTACCAGGCGTCGTCGTCGGAGATGTTCGGCAAGGTGCGCGAGGTGCCGCAGACCGAGGCGACGCCGTTCCACCCGCGTTCGCCGTACGGCGTGGCCAAGACCTTCGGCCACTACATGACCGTCAACTACCGCGAGTCGTACGACGCCTTCGCGTGCTCAGGAATCCTGTTCAACCATGAGTCGCCTCGGCGCGGATACGAGTTCGTCACGCGCAAGGTGACCCGCGCGGTCGCGCGAATTGCCCTTGGGCTGCAGGAGAAGATCGCGCTCGGCAACCTCGAGGCGCGGCGCGACTGGGGCTTCGCCGGCGACTACGTCGACGCGATGTGGCGGATGCTGCAGCAGGACTCGCCCGACGACTACGTCATCGCCACCGGCGAGACGCACTCGATCCGCGAGCTGCTCGAGGTCGCGTTCGCGCGGGCCGGCATCGAGGGCGAGTGGGAGAAGTACGTCGAGCAGGACCCCCGCTTCTTCCGCCCTGCCGAGGTCGACCTGCTGATCGGCGACCCGTCGCAGGCGAAGGCCAAGCTCGGCTGGGAGCCGAAGGTCACCTTCAAGGAGCTCATCGAGATGATGGTCGACGCCGACCTCGCGATCGAGCAGAAGGCGAAGGACCGCGGGGACGACGAGTGACAGCTCGACTGTCACCCGGTGACGCGGCACCTGACTTCGCGCTCCCGGACGCCGAAGGCAACACCGTGCGGCTGGCCGACTTCGCCGGCCGCAAGCTCGTGCTCTACGTCTACCCCGCGGCGCTGACGCCGGGCTGCACGAAGCAGGCCTGCGGCTTCCGCGACTCCCTCGACGACTGGGAGAAGGCCGGCTACGCCGTCATCGGCCTCTCGCCGGACAAGCCGGAGAAGCTGACCAAGTTCCGCGAGGTCGAGGGGCTGAACTTCCCGCTTGTCGGCGACCCGTCGAAGGAGACGTTGACGGCGTACGGCGCGTACGGGGAGAAGTCGCTCTACGGCAAGACCGTCGTCGGCGTGATCCGCTCGACGTTCGTCATCGACGAGCAGGGCCGGATGGAGCGCGCGATGTACGGCGTGAAGGCGACCGGCCACGTCGAGAAGCTGCGCAAGGAGCTCGGGGTCTGACCGCCGCCGGCGTACGCGAGCCGCTCGACGCCGATCCGGCGGCGCCGCCGTTCGCTGCCCGGCACGCCGTGCTGCGCGCCGAGGTCCGGTCGTGGGTCGCGACGACGCTCGCGCCGTACGCCGACGAGTGGGAGGCCGCGCGCGAGTTCCCGACGTCGGTGTTCCGCGCCGCCGGCGATGCCGGCATCCTCGGCTGGAAGTACGCCGAGCAGTGGGGCGGCCGCGGCCCGGACCCGCTCGCCGACGTCGTCGTCGCCGAGGAGCTGGTCCGCTGCGGCTCCGGCGGGGTGGCCGCGGGCATCGGCGCGACGAAGGACCTCGCGCCCTACTACGTCGCGCGCTTCGGGACCGACGACCAGCGTGAGAAGTGGCTGCGACCGGCGGTGACCGGCGCTGCCGTGGCCGGCCTCGCCGTCACCGAGCCGGGCGCGGGCTCCGACGTCGCCGCCCTGACCACGACGGCGCGACGCGACGGCGACGGGTGGCGGGTCAGCGGGTCGAAGGCGTTCTGCACCAACGGCGCCCGCGCCGACTGGATCCTGGTGGCCGCGCGGACGTCCGACGAGCCCGGGGCGCACGCGCTGTCGCTGTTCGTCGTGCCGACCGACGCGCCCGGCTTCACCAGCAGCCGCATCGCGACGCTCGGCTGGCGGACCAGCCAGACCGGGCTGCTGCACTACGACGACGTCGCCGTACCCGGTGACGCGCTGCTCGGCGCCGAGCGCGACGGCTTCGTGATGATCATGAAGTCGTTCCAGTGGGAGCGGCTCTGCCTGGCCGTCGGCTCGGTCTCCGCGGCCGCCGGCAACCTCGCGGTCGCGCGGGGCCTGATCGCCGACGAGTGGCCGGCCGGGCCGCCGCCGCGCCTGCGGCAGCGGCTGGTCGAGCTGGCCCGCGAGGTGGCCGCCGTGCGCGCGCTCACCTACGGCGCGCTGGCCGACCACCTGGCCGGGCTCGAGCCGCTGCGCCAGGTCAGCGCCGCGAAGTGGCTGGCGTGCGACCTCGACGTCGAGACCGCGCTGCTGCGCTGCGAGGCTGCGGCGCCGGCCGGGGAGAGAGCCGCCGCCCGCGCGGACCGCGCGCTGCGGGATGCGCGTCTCGGCCCGATCGGCGGCGGCGCCCGCGAGGTGATGGCCGAGCTGGTCGCCCGCACCCTGGGGATGTAACCCCCACAATTTGCCCGGTCAACCGGCGAGTCAGACCCCGCGCCGGTTCCTGCGGGGTCGAGTCGGCCGGTCAAGCAGACCGGCGTACCACGTCGTTGGTCGCGCTCGTCGTATCCCTGACCGTTCCGCGAAGCAGGCTTGACCGGCCAATCAGACCCCCTGGAGCGCTTCGCGGGGTCTGACTCGCCGGTTGACCGGGCAAATTTCTAGCGGCCGAAGAGGCCCTTGCGCTTCTTCGCGTCCTTGCCGGCCGGAGGTGCCTGGCGCGGCGGGGTGGACGGTCGAGCCGGGGGCAGCGGCGGGGCGCTGCGCGACTCGTCGTCGAGGCCGAGCGAGGACAGCTCGCGCAGCAGGCTGGCGGTGTCGTTGTCCTGCCGGCGCTGACTGGCGGCGTACGCCGCGTCGTCCTCGGCCCGCTCCTCGTCGTCGCGGTCGTCAACGTAGTCGTCGGTCGGTGCCGCGGCAGCAGCTGCGGCCGGCTCCGCGCCGCCGACGTCGCGCAGCGCGGCGGCGACGTCGCTGAACGCCGGCGGTGGCGGTGGCGCGGCCTGCTCCGCCTCTCGCGCAGCGAGCAGCTCGGCCTGCTGGGCGGCGAGCAGCTCGGCGTCCTCGGCGGCGCGGCGCTCGGCCTCCGCCGCCTCGTGCAGCTGGGACTGCTCGGCTGCGGCCCGCTCGGCCGCGGCCCGGTTGGCCTCCGCGGTCACGAGCCGGTCCGCCTCTTCCTGCGCGAGTCGGTCCGCCTCCTGGGCGGCGAGCCGCTCGGCCTCCTCGTTCGCCCGCTGCTCCGCCTCATGGGCGGCGAGCACCTCGGCCTGCTGTGCGGCGAGCTCCTCGGCCTGCTGTGCGGCGAGCACCTCGGCCTGCTGTGCGGCGAGCACCTCCGCCGCGCGGGCCGCCTCCTCGCGCTCGATCGCCTCCGCCCGCCGGGCAGCCTCATCCTCGGCGGCGATGATGTCGGCGCGGCTCAGCGGCGGCGGGTCAGCCGGGGGCGGCGGAGGCGGCGGCGCCGCCTGCTCGCGCAGCGACGCGACCAGCGCCTCGATCTCGCCGAAGCTCTGCGACTCCTCCGCCTCACGCTCACGCTCGGCCTCCGCGTGGGCCAGCGCCAGCTCCTCGGCGGCGGCGGCGCGGGTGCGCTCGAGGACCTCGAGCTCGGCCGGGTCCATCGGCGACGGCTCGTCCGGGAGGATCGCGGAGAGCGAGGTGACCCTGGGCGGCTCGGCCGCCTCGAGCCCGCTGTCGAGCAGCGCGCTGAGCGCCTCGCTCACCTTCGACAGCGGATCGTCGTCCGGCGCGCTGACCGCCTGCTCCGGAGCGGGCGCCGGAGCCGGCTCCGGCTCGGCGGAGCCGCCGAAGGAGAACATCCGGCCGAGCTCGCTCTCACCTTCCGTCGCCGCGGAGTCGTCGAGC
This sequence comes from uncultured Actinomycetota bacterium, assembly GCA_963765815.1. Classification (GTDB taxonomy): domain Bacteria; phylum Actinomycetota; class Actinomycetes; order BP-191; family BP-191; genus DATLNF01. The sequence continues at coordinate 300,275 of CAVXXT010000008.1, forward strand.
AGGTCGGCCCACTCGGACAGGTCCGGCGTGCCGAGGTAGGCCTCCACCGGCGGGGGGTCGAGCAGGGCCGCGGCCACCGGCGCCGGTGCCGCCGGGATCTCGACGGGCTCGGGCGGAGCGGGCGGCGGGGACGCCGGTGCAGCGGCCGGGGCGAGCGCGTCGAGGGCCGCGGGCCGCTTTCCGCCGAGCATCGCGATCGCCGAGCCGAGCGCCTCGGCGGTGGACATCGGCTCGGCGTCCTCGTCGGGAGCGTCCTCGTCCTCGTCCAGGTGGTCGTACTCGCCCATGGCGGTCTCGACCTCGAGCAGCCCGCCCTCGACGAGGGCGTGCACGACCTGACCGGCCTCGAAAGTGGTGAAGCCGCAGTCGCGGGCCAGCTGGGCGAGGTTGCGCTCGCCGTCGACCTTGCAGAGCAGCGCCCACTGGTCCTGGTCGAGCGTCATCTCCGCCTCGGACATGCCGAGCGAGCTGAGGACGGGGATCGCGTCGGGGCCCTGCACGACCGGCCGGATCCGCTTCCACTCGCTGCGCCGGCGGTCGACCTCGGCGAGCAGGTCGGCGACGCTGCTGCGGCCGCCGACGTCCTCGCGGGTCTTCTCGTTCTTGCGGAACTTCCAGGTGCCCTCACGCCAGCCGGCGAGGTCGTACGCCGACTCGCGCAGCTGCTCGATCACGAACGCCGATACGACGGTCTGGTCGACGTAGCCGAGGTGGACGAGCAGCTCACCCAGGCGCCAGCCGTGCAGCTCGGTCTGCTGGGCCTCGAGGGCCTCCTCGAGCGCCTCGGGCGGGAGCGCACCGGAGGAGACCAGCCGGGCGCCGAGCTGCGGCCGGCGGCCGGGGACGTGCGCGGAGTAGACGCTGCCGGCCTTGACGTAGATGAGGGCCTCGTCGCCCCCGTCGCTCGGGTCGAGGTGGAGGCAGCCGGTCGCCTCGGTGTCGGCGAGCGTGGTCAGCACCTCGGCGAGCGGGGTCGTGCCGAGGTCACCCTTGAGCACCACTCACCTCCCGCCGCGCTCGTGAGCCAAAAGGACCGACCCGATTGCTCCGGGCCGGCCCGTGTCTTTCACCCATCGGCAGGCGTTGTCAATGTGTTGAGCCATCCGGCCGAACCGAGGCCGGTTTTGGGACCGATACACCCACTGTTACCCTTTGCGACTGGCCCACTGACGACCACTTGGAGCTCCTGCCTGTGCTTCGCCAGCCTGCCATGCCCCTCATCATCGTCGCTCGGCCGCTTCCGCGCCGGGTTCTCGTCGTCCTCGCCGTCGTCGCCTCGCTGCTGATGACGCTCGCGCCGGACGCACCCGCGGCGTCGGCCAAGACGCTCAAGGCGCAGCTGACCGAGGCCGTACGCCGGCAGCAGGCCGCCCAGGCGCGCGACGCCGAGGTGGCCGAGGACATCGTCAAGCTCCAGCGCAAGCTCGTCTCGGACGAGAAGGCGCTCAAGCTGGTCCGGGTGCGCCTCTCGCAGCGGGCCCGGCTCGTCTACACCTCCGGCATCGGCGGCGCCGGGCTCGAGGTCATGGTCACCTCCGACGACCCCGACGCCGCCCTCGAGCGGATCTCCCTGCTCGACGCGTCCACCCGATCCGACCGCACCGCCCTGCAGCGCGCCGCGTCGGTGCGCCGCCGGGTCGAGGCCACCCGCCGCCGCCTCGTGCTCGCCCGCCGCGACTCGGCGAAGGCGCTCGCGTCGATGCGGGCCGAGGGCGCCCTGATCGCCCGCCTCCTCCAGTCGGCCGAGAGCGCCGAGGCGATGGACGCGCTCAATGCGCGCAAGGAGGCTTCTGCGCTCCGCCGGTCCAGGCGCGCCACCCGGTCCGGCGGCAGCCTGCGCCTCGTCGGCAACTACGCCTGCATGGTCGGCTCCAACCACGCGTTCACCGACACGTGGGGTGCGGCACGCTCCGGAGGCCGCCGGCACAAGGGCGTCGACGTCTTCGCACCGTGGGGCAGCCCGGCGTACGCCGTCACCGACGGCCGGATCAGCAACATCCACCAGGGGGGCAACGGCGGCAAGATGGTCTACCTGCGCGGCAACGACGGGAACGAGTACTTCTACTCGCACATGTCGAGCTACGCGTCGAGCGTCGGCGACCGCGTCAAGGCCGGCGAGATCATCGCCTACGTCGGCGACACCGGTAACGCCCGTGGTGGCTCCCCGCACATCCACTTCGAGGTCCACCCCGGCGGCGGCGCTCCCATCAACCCGACGCCGTTCGCGCACCGCGTCTGCGGGTGACCGCCCCGACCGGGACGCTGATCACGGTCGCCCCCACCGGCGCCGAGGTCGACAAGGCGAAGGCGCCGTCCCTCCCGGTCACGCTCGACGAGCTGGTCGCGACCGCGCAGGAGTGCCGGGCCGCGGGCGCGGCCGTCATCCACGTCCACCTCCGTGACGAGGCCGCCGTCTCCACGCTGGATCTGGGCCGGCTGCGCGAGGCCGTAGCCGCGCTGCGCGAGTCGACCGACCTGATCGTGCAGCTCTCGACCGGCGGTGCGGTGACCGACAGCGAGTCCGATCGCCTGCGCGTGCTCGAGGCGCAGCCCGACGCCGCGAGCCTGACCTGCGGCACGGTGAACTTCGGCGACGACGTCTTCATGAACCGGCGGCCGTTCGTCGAGGCGCTCTACACGGCCATGCAGGAGCGGGGCATCGCGCCGGAGTTCGAGTGCTTCGACGCCGGCCACATCGCGACCGTCGGCTGGCTGCTGGACAAGCACGGTCCGCCGTACGGCGGGCACGTCCACGTCGACCTGGTGCTCGGCGTGCCGGGCGGTCTGCCCGGCACGGCGGCGGCGCTGGCCGCTGGCGTGGCGGCGCTGCCCGAGGGCGCGACGTTCTCGGCCACCGGCGTCGGCCGGGCCCATCTGCCGGTGATGCTGGCCGCCCTGGCACATGGCGGGAACCTGCGCGTGGGGATGGAGGACACGCTAACGTTCGCGGCAGGGGAGCCGGTGCGCGACAACGCCCAGCTCGTCGCCCGCGCGGCGACGCTGGCCACACTCGCGCAGCGCCCTCCGCTCGACCCGTCGGCCGCCCGGGAGATGCTCGGGCTCGCGGCCGCTCGGTCATGATGGTGGGGACCCGACGAGGGAGGTGCGGCACATGAGCGACACCGACGCGTTGCCCGACGGCCACCGGCGCATCGACCGGGTCCTCGCCGAGGGCTTCCTCACCTCGATCGGCTCCACCACGCTCGAGGAGCTGCGCGAGCTGCGCGAGGAGGCCGAGCAGGAGGAGGCCGACCTCTCCTACCTGCGCCGCATGCTGCAGGGGCGCATCGACATCCTCACCGCCGAGCTCGACCGGCGCCGGCGTACCGAAGCGGGGGACATCGACGTCGGCTCGCTCGTCACCGACCTGCCGCGGATCCTCGCCGACGGCCCGCGCCCCGGCCCCCGTGGTGGCGGCCGGCACTCGGTCGCCGAGCCCTCGCGCGTCAGCGAGCATCGCCGCCGGGTCGAGCAGCTCGCCGGCGACATCGACCTCAGCGACGTCGGCGCGCACAGCGACGCCGAGCTCGACGAGAGCCTGCGGCGGCTCGCCACCGCCGAGCAGGACGTGTCCACCGCCCGCGGTCGCGTGCACGACGTCCTCGACGCGTGCGCGGCCGAGATCACCCGCCGCTACCGCGACGGCGAGGCCGACGTCAGCGCGCTGCTCGCGGAGCAGCCTCCTGGCTAAGGCGCCGGCGGTGCTCGCGGAGGTCGTCCGGTCCGGCTTCGTCGAGAGCGTGCACACCGGCTCCGTCGTCGCGCTCGACCCGTCCGGCTCCCCGCTGCTGTCCGTCGGCACGCCGGCCGCCGCCATCTACCCGAGGTCGTCCAACAAGCCGATGCAGGCCGCGGGCATGGTCTCCCTCGGGGTTGTCGAGGCGTTCTCGCTGTCGTCGCAGCACGTGGCCGTCTCGGCCGCGAGCCACTCCGGCGAGTCGATGCACGTCGACACCGTGCGCGACCTGCTGCACTGCGCCGACGTGCCGGAGAGCGCGCTGCAGTGCCCGCACGACCTGCCGCTGTCGACCGAGGCCGCGGCGTTCCTGGTACGCCGGGAGCTGCAGCCCGGCCGGGTGCACCACAACTGCTCGGGCAAGCACGCCGCGATGCTCGCGACCTGCGCCGCGAACGGCTGGCCGCTCGACACCTACCGCCTGCCCGACCACCCGCTGCAGGTCGCGATCCGCACGGAGCTCGAGGCGTGCGCGGGGGAGAAGGTGGTGGCCACCGGCGTGGACGGGTGCGGTGCGCCGGTCTTCGCGATCAGCCTGACCGGGCTGGCCCGCGCGGTCGGCGCGATCGCCCGGGCCGAGCCGGGCACCGCGCGCCGCCAGGTCGCCGACGCGATGCGGGCGCACCCCGAGCTGGTCGGCGGCACCGGCCGCGACGTCACCGCGCTGATGCGCGCGATCCCGGGCCTGGTCGCCAAGGACGGTGCCGAGGGCGTGTACGCCGCCGCGCTGCCGGACGGCACCGCGGTCGCGCTGAAGATCGCCGACGGCTCGCAGCGGGCGCGTCCCGCAGTGATGGTCGCGGCGCTGCGCGCCATCGGCGTCGACGTGTCCGCCGCGGAGGCGGAGGGCCTGCACGAAGCCGTCGTACTCGGCGGTGGGGAGCCGGTCGGCGTCGTCCGCCCCGCCTTCACCCGCTGACCCATCGACCGCACCCGCCGGACCCGCCGTTCTGTGTCCAGTCCGCCGCACGGCGCCGCCGCGCCGGCGGACACAGAACTGGTCGCTGCCCGCCCGGACCCGCCGTTCTGTGTCCTGTCCGCCGCACGGCGCCGCCGCGCCGGCGGACACAGATCGGAGAGAACTGCTCTGACAGAGCGTGAACACTCACTCACCCAGGGTGCTTGCTGGACTGCTTGCATTTGCTAGCACCCTGTGCCAGAGTGTGTCCCGTCGGCACGACAGGGCACGTAGACAGGGAGGAGGGACCATGGCAACGCTCAAGGTTCGAGAGCTCGGCGACTACATCCGGGAGCAGCGCAACAGCTCCCAGATCTCCCTGCGGCAGCTGGCGCGGCTGGCCGGCGTGTCCAACCCGTACCTCAGCCAGATCGAGCGCGGGCTGCGCAAGCCGTCCGCGGAGATCCTGCAGCAGATCGCGAAGGCGCTGCGGATCTCGGCTGAGGCGCTCTACGTCCAGGCCGGCATCCTCGAGGAGCGCGACGGCGACAGCGATGTCCCGGCGTCCATCCTCGGCGACACCACGATCACCGAGCGGCAGAAGGCCGTGCTGCTCGAGATCTACGACAGCTTCCGCAAGGAGAACGAGCCCGTCACCGCCCCGGCCGACGACGACGTGCCCGCCCCGAACGGGAGCACTGCCGCGAAGACCGCTCCGAAGCCGGCGAGCGTCGCCACGCCGTCGGCCCCGAAGAAGCCCGCGCAGCCGAAGGCGACGGTCCGCCGTACGCCGAAGGCGCCCAGCGGGTCCGCCACCAGCACGACCTCGGACGACACGGTGGCCACCGGCTAGCGCCCACCTGTCCTCCGCACAGACCGGCGGGGGGAGGGGACGCGAACCTTGCCCGCCCTCACCCGGCACTCCTCCCTCCGCCGTTCCACTCCCGCACGTCCCCGTCCTTCCCCTCACGCCTTTCAAGGAGGCACCGCAATGTCCGCGAAGACCCTCTCCGCCAAGAACATCAGCACCGAGTCCAAGAAGCCGTTCCTCGCCTACGTCGGCGGCGTCGACCTCGCGGTCGCCAAGACCCGCGAGCTGCCGACGGTCGTCGTGACCAAGGCTGCGACGTTCGTGCCGAAGACCACGTCCTTCGTCATCGAGCTGCCGGCCAAGGCCAAGGGCCTCACCGGCGAGCTGACCACCCGCTCCACCGCGCTCACCGGCAAGGCCACCGCGGCGTACGGCGAGCTCGTCGTCCGTGGCGAGAAGCTCGTCTCGGCGATCCGCGGCCAGCAGAGCACCAAGGCCGCCGTGGCGCAGGTCAAGACCGCCAAGGCGCAGGCCAAGGGCGCTGCGACCACCGCGACCAAGGCTGCCAAGACCGTGACCTCGCGCACCAAGGCCGCCACCACGTCGGCCAGCAAGGCCGTCGAGGCCACCACGGTCGCCGTCGAGGACGCTGCCGCGAAGATCGGCTAGTCACTCCCGCTTCCCCCGAGAGCCCCTGGACCCCTACCCCGGTCCAGGGGCTCTCGGCATCTCCCCTCGATCCCCTTGCGACTTCACCCACCCAGACGTCGTGATGAGCGCCCAAATCGCGCTCATCAGGACGTCGGAGTGGGTGAAGTCGGGGGATTGGGTACGCCGGGGTCGACGTACCGGCTCCTACGAGGGAGAGCGCCGTGAGCGAGAGCGACCAGAGCACGCCGTCCGACGCGCAGCTCGAAGGCCCCGAGAGCGGCAACCTCGACATCGGCCCGGACGAGGCGGCCGCGGCCGCGCTCGGCGGCGAGACCGCGCTGCCTACGACGACCGACGCCGAGATGACCGTCGAGACCTCCGACGAGCTCGGCGGGACCGCCGGCGAAGGCGGCGCCGGCTGACCCGAGTCCCACCGATCTCCGCCTTCACCCCACGACACGCCGTGAACCGCGCCCCCGGCGCGGCGTGTCGTGACGGACGGTGGGGTGGAGGCGACGTGGTGGGGGACTAGATCCGGTAGGTCTTGTCCGTGGCCGCGGTGTCCTGGATGTACGGCGTGGGCTCGGCCGCGGTGACCAGGCCGGACAGCGTGGTCGACGCGCGGATCTTCATCAGCACATCGCCGCGGTGCAGCCCCGGACCGGTCTTCGCCAGGGGGATCCGGTAGGTGATCGTCGTACCCGACGCGCTCACGTCGCCGGTCGGCAGCGTCGAGGACTTCCCGTCGTCGCAGCCCACGCCGGAGGACGCGACGCCGAGCGGCCCGGCCGGCTGGCTGTAGTAGACCGCCTTGAAGTTGCAGGTCGGCGTCTCGAACGTGACGGCGTAGGAGTACGGCGTGGTCTGCGCCGGCGCGGCGTTGACGACCAGGTCGATCTGCAGCGTGGTCGCCGTCGACGCGAACGACGCCGAGATCAGGTCGCCGGCGGCGATCGGGTGATCGCCCGCCGGGTCGGTCAGCACCGGCACTGGGGCAGCGTGCGCCGACGACGCGGCGAGCGCCCCCACGACGGCCGCAGCGGCGGCCCACCGGCGGATCACTAGCTGCCGAGCTTGTAGGACTTGTCGGTCGCCGCGGTGTCACCGAGCGCGGCGACGACCCCGCCGCTGATGACGCCGCTCGGCTGCGCGTTGGCGGTGATGTCGGTCGCCAGCGCGCCCTTCTTCAGCGCCCCCGTCATCGGCACCGTCCACGTGATCGTGGCGCCGGACACCTTCACGGTCCCCTCCGGCAGCGAGGTGCTGCCCGTCTCCCGGCAGCCGACACCGGACGTCGTGAACACGCCCGCGAAGGGGTGTCCGTAGTAGATTGCGCCGAAGTCGCAGTCACCCACGATGAAGTTGACGCTGTAGGAGTACGGCGTCGTCGTCGACGGTGCGCCCGCCAGAGTCATGGTGATGGTCAGCTTGCCCTTGCCGGTCGTCACGGACGTGATGTCTGCGGACACGATGTCGCCGACGGGGACCGGGTGATCGCCGGTCGGGTCCTCGATGAGCGGGGCCTTCTTGGCGAGGGCCGGCGGCGCGGCCAGGCAGGCGATCAGCAGGACCGGCGCGACGAGGCGACGTAGACGCATGGTGGGCTCCCGGGTCGGGAAGTGCTGGGGCTGACCACTTCGTCGCCGGCGTACGCCGATCCTGCCGCTCGCTCCGGCCACCGTCAGCCGGCGGCGGCCTCGGCGTTCGCACCCTGCGGCGTGCAGACTTCGTCAGCCCCGGGCAGATCCGGTCGGACGCACAGGAGCGCCGCGCCGCTCCGGGGCTCGTCCTTCGACCGCGCGTGCACGCCGACCTGGCCGTCGGGTGCACCGACGGTCGCATCGGGCAGCGGGCGTGCGGCCTGCCGCGGAGCTGGCGGTGCTGCGCCCGGACGTCCCGCAGATGTGGCGACCGCGCCGGTCGGCCCGACGGCAGTCTCCATCGAGGCGACCTGCGCGCTCGGGGGCAGCCACTCGACCCGAGGCTGCAGCGGTGCGGGTCCGCGGCCCGGCTCGGCGGCGAACGGCGCGACGACGACCAGCAGCGGGAGCACCGCGGCGACCGACGCCGCGGACAGCCCGACCGACCTGCGGAGAGCGCGGCCTGACGCGATCAGCCAGCCCATCGCGGCAGCGAGCAGCGCGCGCAGCCGGCCGCGGGCGCGGTTTCGGCGCACAGCGAGCATGGTCGACTCCCGACGATCGCCGGGAGTCGGGGCGACCTCGTGCAGCACGTCGATCAGCGCCCGGCGGTCGATCGCCTCGAGCTGGCCGATCGCCTCGAAGGTGGCTCGCAGCGCCAGCCTGCTGTCGACGATGCGGAACACGTCGTCGTCGGACGCCGACTCGGGCGGGGAGACGTCGACGATCCGCCGGGACGTCCGGTGGTGGTCGACGAGCAGGTTGGTGGCCGTGGTGTTGCACCACCGGAGCAGGTCCTCGACGTCGGCGTACGGCACGCCGTGCGCGACGCACCGCAGCGCCACTTCCTGGGCGATGTCCTCGGCGAGCTCGCGGGTGGCGCCTCGCTTGCGCAGGGTGGAGAGGAGTCGCCGCTGAACAGCCGGCCACACCTGCTCGAAGCGGTCGACCGCTCGGGAGTCACAGCAGGGCACGTCGACGGCGGAGGCAGGCGGCACGGGTCAACAACCTTCCGACGGGCTGAGCTCCGGCGTCGCCGGGAACGAGGAGGATTTCGGCGCAGCGGTGATTTGTCCTGCCTCGTCCGCTGTGGGGCTGCTAGTCCTGCGGACCCTGGCCGATCTCCGGCAGGTTGCAGACCTCGAAGGACGGGTGCCAGCCGAGCACGTCCGCGGTGACCTCGTAGCACCAGGCTGCGGTGGCGGGGGGTGCCGGGTCGGCCGTGAGCCGGGCGGCGACGGGTGTGAGTGCGGCAGCACCGCCAGCGGCGGCGGCGAGCACGGCGGCGAGTCGAAGTCGGGCGCGCTGCATCGAGGCTCCTGGGCGTTGAGCGGACCGGTCAGGGGTTCCACGAACGACCTGGGAGATGCTTACCGGGCGACCGCTCAACACCGCGCGGTCAACGTGCCGCGCAGCGCCTCGGCCTCGGCGTTCGCGCGGTCCTCGTCCGGACGGGCGGGCATGTCGGCCTTGCCGCGGAGGACCTCGAGCGCGGCGGCGTGCGACTGCGCGTCCGTCGCGCCGAAGCCTTCGAGCGCGTAGCGATGCGGTCCGGCGACCTCAGCCGGTCGCGCGGTGCGGTGCAGGACGTCGACGAGCTCCGCGTTGGTGAGATCGCCGTCGGCGAGCGGCCCCCGCGTCGGCACCCTCGTCCCGGGGGTGGCGCGGGCGAGGGGCCCCCCGGCGCGCTGGCCTGCGGGGGCATGCAGCAGCCGGCGGGCCTCGACCACGAGCCGGGCGGCGTACCCGGCGACGGTGGGAGTCGCGCCGGAGGTCCCGCCGAAAGGCTGCATCGCGCGGTCGTCGTCGCCGGCCGGGGCGGGGAAGCTGTACCGCGCGCCGCTCTCATACGGGCGGACGACGTTGCCCACCGCGAAGAACGGCTCGGGCTCCTCCGGGTGCGGTGGCAGCCAGGTGCGGCCGTGCGCGTCGACGCCGCCGACCTGGTAGGTCTCCGGCAGGCCGTTGGGCACGACCAGCGGCTCCGCGACGTCATAGGTGTTACCGGCCGAGGAGAACAGCACGCTGCCCTCCGACCACACGCGCCGGGCGGTCGCGCCCGCGCAGTCATCGCTGGTGCGGATCGTGTAGACCGAGGTGCTCGCGACGTCGATCCATCGCTGCCGGGCCACCCAGTCGTACGACGCGGCGCTGTCGCCCGGCACCATCACGACGAGCGCGTCGGGCGCGCTGCCGGTGCGCCGACCCGCGACCGAGCCGGCGACTCCGGTGCCGTGGGCCGTGTCGGTGAGAACGTCGCTGACGCCCGGCGTGCCGTAGATCAGCAGCCGCGTGCCGCGGACGGCGTAGAGCCGGCCGGGCGCCGGCGAGCCGAGCGGTCCGGCGCGGAGCGCGTCGAGCCGGTCGGCGAAGGTGCCTCCACGCGGCAGGTCGACCCGGATCGGCGTGGGCATCCCGACGGGGTACCTCGGGTCGCGCCCGTCGGCGGTCCGGAACTCCTCGTGGAGCACGTTCAGCCCCGCGTCGCCGACCAGCGCCACCACGGGCGGGGAGAGGTCCGGCGGGGCGGGCGAGCCGGTCGCTCCCATGGCCGGCCACGGCGGCAGCGCCAGCACCAGGACGACGCCGACCGCTGCGCTCGTCCGTCTCATCTGCCCTCCCGCCCTCGTCGACCCGACAACGATCCTCGCGGCGTCAAGTGACTCCACGTTGCGACACGTCCCGCCAGACACGTCCGCCCCGACCGGCGGACCGGTCGGGGCGGACGTGCATGCTGGGGTGACTAGACCGGGCAGTACACCGAGGCGCCCACGGCGCCGTCAGGGGTGACGCTCGGCTTCGGCAGGGTGGTGATGACGAACGTCGGACCCGTCGCCGTGACGTGGCAGCGGCTCGTCCCGACCACCTGGGTGAACTGGGCCAGGGCCGGTGCGATCATCGGCACCGAGAGAGCGGCGGTGGCCGCGACGACGGTGAGCGTACGGCGGAGCTGCATTGGGGCTCTCCTTCTCTGGCGCACGGGACCGTCCCGGGCGTCACGTCCTCCACGTTCGAGGCCGCTGATGCTTACTGGCGGGTCGCGCTGAGCCCGACCCGGACCCGGCCCGAGGTCGGCGCCGACACCGCTCCGTCGCAGAGACCGCTGACCGGAGTGACGACGACCGGGGCTTCGCGAAGCGGCAGCTCGAGCACGTCTTCCGTGCCGCCGCACACCGTCGCGACGTAGCGCAGCTCCCCGGTCAGCTCGTCCACGAGCTGGCCGACCTCGGCGGCGACGGGGAGTCCCGAGTCGTCGACGAGTGACACGCTCACGAACCGCTCCGCCGCCTCGACCGCGATCCGGACACCGCCGAGGCTCGCGCCCTGCGCGCCCGCCTCGAACGTGACGATGCCCTGTGCGCCGCCCCCGACGTAGCCGACCTCGACCTCACGCTCGTGGTCGGCGAGAGCCGACGACGCGACGAGGAGCCCGGCCGCCACGACGATCCGCACCGTGGCGGACCGGCTCAGCCCTCGAGGCACAGGTCGACCTCCACGTAGGTGCCCTCGGAGTCGTACTCGTAGTCCGTCTTCGTGGGGTCGCTGTAGTTGGGGTAGACGTAGACGGTCGGGCCCTTGGAGTTGACGTGCGGGACGCATGGCGCGGCCGAGGCCGTCGACGGGGCGAGCAGGAGGAACGGGGCGGTCATCGCCGCGGCAACGGCCACTCGGCAGAGCTGGTGCATCTGGTCTCCTTCGGTGAGCGGGCTGGGTCGCCCTACGGCTGATCGGTCGAGAGAGCGGCGCGGCGTCCCGCGAGTCGGCAGAGGCCCGGCAGCTCGGCCGCCACCTGCGGCTCCTGCTCGGCGATGATCGAGATCACGTGCAGCCGGGGACCCTGGCGGTAGACGGCGGTCGCCGCGGGCACCGTGCCGGTGGCGGTCACGAACTCCAGCCGCGCGGCCGTGACCTCGTCGGCCATCCGGGGCGCGAGCGTCGACGGCGACATCCGGATGACGACCTCAGACGCGCCGTCGCCGTTGCGGTACTCACGGCAGGTCCGGAAGGTCTCGGCGAACTCCACCATCGCTGCGGCGGCGGCATCCGCGTCGGCGTAGTCGGTGTACTCGAGCTGGACCCGCAGGCCGTCGTCGCGGGCGAAGTCGCCCGTCAGTCGCGCCGTCCGGTGGTCGTCGCTGGCGAACGGCCCATGGCAGTACTCGTGTCGCGCCTCGCGCATCGGCGGTGCGGCGGCCGGACCGGCTTCCGCCCACCGACCGTGCTCGGGCAGGTCGGCTCCGCGGAGCATCGCCGCCGCGAGCGCGGGCAAGGTCGCCGCGGTCGCCTCACCGGGGCGGGACGCCGGGCCGGCGGACGGCGACGTGCGCGCCGCCGCGCTGCGCGACGCGGCGCTCGGATCGGCCCCGACACGGGACGGCAACGCCGCCGCCGGGGCGCCGCTGGGGACCAGTCGGCCCGCCGAGGCGGCACTGCCCGCCGGCGCTGCCGCGGGCGACCGCTCCCCGCCGCAGCCCACGGCGGTGAGGGACACGACGAGGGCAGCGGTGAGCAGCCCGCGTGCGGGCAGGAGTCGACGCACGAACCTTCCACGGAGAACCTGCCCGGTGCTTACCGACCGGGCTGTGCCGCCGCCTGCCGGCCGTAGGGTGGTCGGCATGGCTGACATGCGCTATCGCCGCCTCGGCGACTCCGGTCTCGTCGTCTCCGTCGTCGGGCTGGGCTGCAACAACTTCCGCGCGCGCTGCAGCGACGACGACGCGTTCGCGACGATCGACGCCGCCATCGACGCGGGCGTGACGCTGCTCGACACCGCCGACATCTACGGCAACAAGGGCGGCAGCGAGGAGCTGATCGGCGAGGCGCTGGCGAAGAACGGCCGCCGCGACGACATCGTGCTCGCCACGAAGTTCGGGATGGACATGGGCGGGCCGCCGCACGAGGCGCGCGGGTCGCGGCACTACATCCGCCAGGCCGTGCGGGCGAGCCTGCGCCGCCTGCAGGTCGACCACATCGACCTCTACCAGCTGCACGAGCCCGACCCGCTGACGCCGATCGAGGAGACGCTCACCGCCCTCGACGAGCTGGTGAAGGAGGGCCTGGTCCGCTACGTCGGCAGCTCCAACCTGGCCGGCTGGCAGATCGTCGACGCCGACTGGGTCGCGCAGACCGCCGGCGTCGAGCGGTTCATCAGCGCGCAGAACCACTACAGCCTGCTGGAGCGCGACGTCGAGACCGAGGTCGTGCCGGCCTGCGAGCACGTCGCCGTCGGGCTGCTGCCCTACTTCCCGCTCGCCAACGGACTGCTGACCGGCAAGTACCGCCGCGGTACGCCGACGCCGGCCGGCACGCGTCTCGGCAACAACCCGCAGCGCGCCAGCGAGGTGCTCACCGACGACAACCTGGACAAGGTCGAGGCGCTCACGGCGTACGCCGAGGGGGTCGGCGCGACGCTGCTCGACGTCGCCATCGGCGGCCTCGCCGCGCAGCCGGCGGTCGCCTCCGTCATCGCCGGCGCGACCAAGCCGGAGCAGGTGCGCGCCAACGTCGTCGCGGGCGCGTGGGAGCCGGCCGCGGAGGACCTCGTCGCGATCGACGAGATCACCTCGCGCTAGCCGGACGTCGTACGCCGTGGCCTTCCTCGACACCGACGAGACGACGCTGCACCTCGAGGCCTTCGGCGACGGCGCGCCCGTCACGCTCTTCGTGCACGGGGTCGCGTCGTCGATCGCCGACGTGCGCTTCCTCGGCAGCGGCGTCGGCGGCACCCGGGTCTTCATGGACCTGCGCGGCCACGGCGGGAGCGGCTCGCCGGAGGGGACTGACGCGTGGGGCTACCCCGCGGTCGCCCGCGACGTCCGGGCCGTCGCCGACCACGTCGGCGCGCGCGCGGCCGTCGGCGTCTCCCTCGGCGCGGGGGCGATCCTCCGGTGCGTCGCGGACACGCCGGACCGCTTCGACCGGATCGCGCTGGTGCTGCCCGCGTCGCTCGACCAGCCGCGGCCGGCCGACCCGGCGTCCAACCTCGCGGCGATGGCGCGGCTCATCGACGGAGGCGACGTCGCCGGCCTGACCGCGCTGCTGTCCGCGCAGCTGCCCGAGGACATCGCGTCGCGACGAGGTGTCGACCGGCTGATGGCCGGCCGCGCCGCCGCGATGTGCCGGCCCGGAGTCCCGCGCGCGATCCGCGCCCTGCCCGACCACACCGCCGTCGCCGATCGCGCCGCACTCGCGCGGTACGCCGGCCGCGCGCTGGTCATCGCGCACGAAGGCGACGACACCCACCCGGCCGCCGTCGCGCGCGACGTCGCGGCCGCGCTGCCCGGTGCGCAGCTGCACGTCTTCGACCGGCCGTGGTCGATGCTGCGGGAGCGAGCAGCGCTGCGCCACCTGCTCAGCGGCTTCCTGAACGGGTGAGGCCGATCTAGGGCGCGTCGCCGTCCCGCGGGGTGAGGTCGAGGTCGGGCGGCGGCGTCGCCGGCGTACGCCAGCGGATGAACGGCTTGTTGAACTCCGCGTGGTAGCGGTCGGTCCGCTCGAGCATCGCGTCGTACGCCGTCTCGAACGCGACCAGATCCCGGGCGTCGAGCGCCGACTTCACCGCGCGCAGCTCGGTGGCGACGAACGACGCGACCGCCTCGGCGTACTTGGGGCGGAGCAGCACGGTGTCCCGCAGCAGCGAGACCGACGTCGCGTGGTAGTAGCCGGCGAGCGGCCAGTTGCCGGCGTGCGCGGCGTAGTAGAGGTACCAGATCCGGGGCGCCAGCTCGGCCATCAGCCGGGCCATTCCGGGCTGCGCCCGGCCGAGGTGGTCGAGGGGGATCCGCCCCTTCCCGGTGTCGACCGTGGGGCCGTCAGTCACCGTCGCTCGCCTCCTCGCCCGGGGCCGCGTCACCCGGCCTGCGAGGTGACCCTACGGTGACATCACGGGCCGGCGCCCGAGTCGCTGCGCCGATCTGTCACACCCCGCCGACACGATGGGACCGAGCCGTCCACCACGTCGAGGAGGTGCGTCACGATGGTCGTTCCCACGGAGCTGCGCTGGTGCGGCGACTGCGCAGCCGAGACCACGTTCGAGACGTTCGACTGCGCCGACCACCCGGACGACTGCCTCGAGGTCGTCTGCACCCGCTGCGGGCAGGGCATCGAGGGTGAGACCGCCGCCTGACGACGCCGGAGATCGTCGGCGCCGGGCGGCAGGTGAAGGTGCCGGGCGCACAGAAGAGCCTCCCAAACCCGTATCCAGCGTTGGACGTTCCGGAGGCCTGCCCGTGAAGAAGCTGCTCGCGTTGATCGCCGCGACCGGAGTGGTCGCCGCGTCGTTCGTCGGGGGCGGGGCGCAGGCCGGGGTCGGCGCGTCGGGGATCACGTCCGACAACGTCGAGCAGATCGCGTTCATCCCGTTCGAGGTGGGCACCGCGACCGGCGCCAATATCCGGGGCGACCGCCTCTACATCACCAGCTGGAAGAACATCTCGATCTACGACGTCAGCAACCCGCTGGCGCCGACGCTGATCAGCTCGACGCCGATCGGCTTCATGTTCGAGAACGAGAACGTCGCGACCAACGGCAAGATCCTGCTCTTCAGCGAGTCGCTCCCCAACGACATCCTGCACGTCTGGGACCTCGAGGACGAGGCCAACCCGGTCGAGATCGCGTCGCTCTCCGGCGCCGGCGACCACACGACCAGCTGCCTGTTCGACTGCGCCTACGGCTGGGGCTCCGAGGGCACCATCACCGACCTGCGCACGCCGACCGAGCCGGTCGAGTACGACGAGAACTGGGCCGACTTCGGTCCGGGCAAGAGCGGTCACGACATCACCGAGATCGCGCCCGGCCGAGTGTTCACCAGCACCGTGCCGGTCGAGCTGTTCGACGCGACGATCCCCAACAAGCCCAAGCTGCTCGCGACCGGCGACAACGAGTCGTTCGCGCACTCGGTGCAGTGGCCGCGCGGCGGCAAGGACAAGTTCGCCCTCGTCGGCGGCGAGACCAACGCCAACACCCGCTGCGACGAGGGGTCCGCGACGTTCGACGTCATGGACACCACCGGCTACGAGAAGACCCGCAAGCTCAAGACCGTCGACAGCTACGTCTACGTCAACGGCACCTACCTCGACGGCAAGCCGCTGGTCAACGGCCTCGGCTGCTCTCCGCACTGGTTCGACACCCACCCGACCTGGTACGACGGCGGCCTGGTCGCCGTCGGCTCCTACGAGCACGGCGTGCGCTTCCTCACCGTCGACTCCAAGACCGGCAAGATGACCGAGCAGGGCTGGTTCCTGCCGTTCAGCGAGCTCGGCACGTCGGCGGCGTACTGGATGACGCCGGAGATCGTCTACGCGGTCGACTACAGCCGCGGCCTCGACGTCCTCAAGTACAGCGGCCCGCTGCGCACCGAGGGCGACCCGATGCCCGCGCCGGGCGGTCAGCCCGAGCCGAAGCCGGAGCCCAAGCCGGAGCCGAAGCCCGAGCCGAAGCCCGAGCCGGTTCCGGTCGAGCCGGTCCCGTCGGAGCAGCTGCCCGCGACGGGTCTGCCGGTCGTACCCGCTGTGGCTGGGGTTCTACTGCTGACCGTGGCTGGGGTTGTGCGCAAGCGCGGCTTGGGCGCTAGCCGGGTCTAAACCCGCGCGGCGCACCGGTGGGCGTGTCGTTCACCTCGGCCGTGGACGGCCTCGGCGACCGAAACGCCGACCGGTCCGCCGGTGGGTACTGAAATCCTCATCGGCTCCGCGTCGAGCTGCGGCGGCGACCGAAACGCCGACCGGTCCGCCGGTGGGTACTGAAATCCGCAACTAGCCAGCCACGGAGCTCACCGGGTTCCACTCGGGTTCGTGTTCGGGGTGGGTGCCACGGCGGTCCAGGCGACTGTCAGCTCGCCGAGAGCCCAGCGCCTGGGGTTGCGGCCGATCCGCCAGCCGGAGTCGGCCAGCGAGGACGCGGCAGCCACCCAGCGCTGTCGTGGCGTCGGCGACGGCGCGCTGGCCCACGCGTGGTCCCAGTCGCGGAAGAAGTCGTGCACCGGCTGGCCCGGCACGTGGTGGTGGATCAGCGCCTTGGGCAGCCGCTCGGCGAGCTCGGACGGCGCGCCCAGGTCGTCGACCCGCGCGGAGAGGGTCAGCGTCCGCGGCCCGGCGGCGTCGACGCTGACCCAGCAGGAGCGCCGGCCCAGCTCGTCGCACGTCCCCTCGACCAGCAGGCCGTCCTCGCCCAGCTGCGCCTGCAGCACCGTCCAGGCATCGAGGGCGGCGGCCTCGTCGTACTGGCGCAGCACGTTCATCGCCCGGACGACGGTCGGCGGCCGCTCGTCGTCGGCGAGCGGCAGGTTGAACCCGCCGCGCGCGAACCGCAGGCCCGGCCTGGCGTACGCCGCAGCCGCCTCGACCCGGGCCCGGTCGATCTCCACCCCGACCACGCGCACGCCGGCCACCGCCTCGGCCAGCCGGTCGGCGAGCTCGACCGTGGTCACCGGATGCCGGCCGTAGCCGAGGTCGACGACGACCGGCTGCGCGGCGCGCCGCAGCCGGGCGAGCTGTGTCGCGACCAGCCAGCGGTCCACCCGCCGGAGCCGGTTCGGGTGCGTCGTACCCCGGGTGATCTCGCCGACCGGGCGTGAGGGCGGCGGCAGATGCGGGCTGGGCACGCCGGTCAATGTGCCACGTCCAGAGCCCGGCTCGGTCGTTGGGGAGGGGGAGAGCAGGATCGCCATCGGGCGCGCCGAAGCCCTCGACCAGCGTCTGAGTCCACTCGCGAGGTGAAGCTGTCGTGCGCGTCCGTCCCGCTGTCGCCGTGGCTCTCGTCGCCGTCGGCATCCTCGCGGCGCCGAGCGGAGCGCACCCCGGGCACGACCGCAACCCACGGGCCATGCACTTCGACCTGCCCAGCCGGGTGACCCCCGACCTGGCCGGCGGGTTCGACCCCGATGTCGCGGTCGACGGCTTCGGCAACATCGTCGTCACGGCGGCCAAGGACGACGCGATGGCGCTTGTCGCGCCCGACACCACCGCGGTCCCGCCGGTGCGCGCCGCGTCGTGGCGCTGGGTGTCGGTCGACGAGGGCAAGTCCTGGAAGAACCTGCCCGGGCTGGCCGGCGGCGTCGACAACCTCGTGCCCGGCCTCGAGCCGGACGTGGCCGTCGACGGCAAGGGCGTCTTCTACGTCGTCGACGGCAGCCGCGTCGACCTCTCGCTCACCGAGTACGACGTCAAGGGCCGCGACCGCATCACCCGCCGCGACGGCGCCCTGCCGGTCCGACCGACCGCGCGCCTCGACACCAAGCCGTTCGTCGCTGCTCACGGCGACGGGGTCGTCATCGCGATCTCCGCGGCCGACCCGATCAACGACCCGGTGGCGATCGGCGACGAGCAGGGCACCGGATTCGGCCCCGGGCGCTACGTCGTCTACGGCTACGACCTGGCCACCACCACCGTCGAGCCGACCGGCTACCCGCTCAAGGACTCGGTCACCTGCCGGCCGGCGGCCGAGGCGAAGCGCGGGTCGAAGCGCTTCGCCGTCGCCTGTCTCGACGGCATGGGCACGGTCTACGCCTACGTCTCCACCGATGACGCGAAGACCTTCCAGCGGTACGCCGTCAGCCGCTACGTCGCCACCGATCCGCGGCCCGGCCACCCGAGCGTGACCTTCGCCCCTGACGGGACGATGCACATCCTCATCTCCGAAGGCGTCGTGTTCGACGCCGACGGCACGCCGACCGCGACCCGGCTCAAGCTCTTCTCCTCCAAGGACGGCGCGCGGTGGCGCACGCGGGACGTCACGGACGCCCCGGGCATCTACCGACAGGCGTCGATCAGCGCCGGCCCGGACGGCCGCCTCGGCGTCGCGGCGTACTACCGGCCCAACACCGACGCGAAGTGGAACGTCGTCGCCGGGTCGTTCCGGCCGACGGAGCGCACGGTCTACCTCACCGCGTTCGCCCACGACGAGCCGGTCGCCGAGGCGACGGCGAAGGAGCCGCCCGGCTCCTACCTGTCGCTGACCTGGAGCGCGCAGCGCCGCATGCACGTCACGTGGACCCGCACCCACGACGCCGCGTCGTCAGGCGTGCTGCACGAGGTCTGGCACTCCCGCTCCCTCGCTTCGTAGGCACCTGCCCGCACGAAATGCGACCCGGTCGCATGCCCCGCACGCGATATGTACGAAATGCGACCCGGTCGCGTTTCGTCGGTGGCGCGGAGCTCACGGGGTGGGGGTGCGAACGACCTTGGTGGCGGAGGCCTGCTGGCGCGGGGTGACCTGGACCAGGTCGACGTTGACGTGTGACGGGCGAGAGGCGACCCACGCGACGACGTCGGCGATGTCGTCGGCGGTGAGCGCGTCGACGCCGGCGTACACCGCCGCGGCCCGCGCTGTGTCACCGCTGAACCTCACCAACGAGAACTCCTCGGTCCGCACCATCCCGGGTGCGACCTCGGTGACGCGGACCGGCTGACCGGCCAGCTCGAGGCGCAGGGTGTCGCGCAGCACCGCCACCGCGTGCTTCGCCGCGACGTAGCCACCGCCGCCCTCGTAGACCCAGCGCCCCGCGGTCGACCCGGTCAGGACGACGTGGCCGTCGCCCGACGCGACCAGCGCCGGCAGCAGCGCTGAGACGGTCCGCACGGTGCCGACGACGTTGACGTCGTACATGCGGGTCCAGTCCTCCGGGTCGGAGGTCGCGACCGGTGAGAGCCCGTACGCCGCCCCGGCGTTGGCGACCAGCAGGTCGCAGCCGCCGACCTCGTCGGCGAAGGCGCTGACGGAGCCGGCGTCGGTCACGTCGAGCGTGA
Organism: uncultured Actinomycetota bacterium; assembly: GCA_963765815.1. Taxonomy (GTDB): domain Bacteria; phylum Actinomycetota; class Actinomycetes; order BP-191; family BP-191; genus DATLNF01. Next base: position 319,755 of record CAVXXT010000008.1, read on the forward strand.
CCGCGCGGATGGCCGGCACGCCGGCGGCCAACGCGTCGAGCCGGTCACGGCGGCGGGCCGCGGCGACCACTCGCCAGTCCTCGGCCGCGAGCCGCCGTGCGGTCGCCTCGCCGATCCCGCTGCTCGCGCCGGTGACGACCGCGGTGCGGCCGCGTCCCGGTCCGCTCACGCCGCGCGGTGCAGCCGGCGCGCGACCCCGACCGTGACGCCGAGGGTGGCGGTGATCAGCAGCAGGGTCGGCGGGAGCCCGCCGCCGGTCGCCGGGAGCGGGACGGGCGGTGCCGACGGCACGGGGTTGGGCGCGGGCGCCGTCGAGGGACGAGGGGCGGGCACCGGCACGGGCGCCTTCGGCCCGGCGCCGGCGATCGGCAGTGTCACGGTGGACGCGCCCGCGCCGGTGCCCAGGGTCACGGTCTGGCCGGTGTTGGACGCGACGATGCCGCCGGCGCTGTTGTTGAACGACACCCGGATCCGGTGCCCGGCCGGGATCGTGTAGTCGGTGTGCATGGACGAGAACGCCACCTGGGTCGCGGTGTTCGGCGTCATCGGCGCCCCGCCCGACGGGACGCTGCGCTCGGGGCCCACGTGGACGGAGTCCCGGTAGAAGACGCGCAGCCAGGCGTAGGTGATCGTGTGCGCGTCCGCCGCTTCCGGGGGGAGCAGTGACCCCTCGGCGCTGGCCTCGTCGTCCGGGGCGTCCGGGCCGAGGTCGGCGATCGTCACGGCGATGCCGGTGTCGGGCCCGGCTGTGGAGACGGTGAGGTTGAGGTCGAGCTGCCCCGACAGCCGGGTCGCCTTCGCGAACGGCTTCGACACGAAGTGCACCGTCGCCGGGGCACCCTGGGCGAGCGGGCCGTCGGCGTACGCGACGGTGCCCCCCTCGTCGCCGCCGAGCTCCGGCGACAGGGTGCCTTCGGTCGTCAGCGCGAGCACCTGCTTCGTGCCCGCCGAGGGGTACGCCGTGTCCGACAGGAAGGTGCCGTCGGCCTGCTGCACCTCGACCTTGGTCCGCGTGGCGCCGGCCTCGACGCCCTTGAGGAACTGCAGCCACCAGCGGTGGTTGAGCTCGACGAACTTGTCGGGGAACGGCACCGGCATGTTGTGACCGCTCGCGGCACAGGACTCCGCGGTGTCGCAGCGCGGGTCGGTGTGGTCGGAGTTCATCAGCAGCAGCCGCTTCGGCAGCGCCGGGGGGAGCGCGCTCCACAGGTAGCCGGCGTTGTGCGGCTTCACGTTGAAGTCGAACAGCCCGTGGATGACGAACGTCGCGGCGCGGAAGCCGCCCGCGTCCTTGTGGAAGTCGCGCTCGGACCAGAACGCGTCGTCGGCGTCCTGGTAGGGCTTGGCGTAGCCGACGTCGGTGACCGCGCCGAGGGTCGCGATGCACGCCTTCCGCTCGGCGAGGTGGAACGCGTAGAGCGGGTCGTCGGTGCCGGAGTTGGGCAGGTCCGCGGCGGCCAGCGCGGCGGTGAACAGCGCCGGCGTCGTCGCGTGGCCGGAGGACTGCACGCCGTTGAAGAAGTGGTAGTCGTACCAGGCGTCGATCGAGCGGATCGGGATGATCGCGGCCAGCGCCTCCGGGTGGCGTCCGGAGATCGGCGCCTCTGCCGCCGCGCCGTTGGCGATCGTGCCGTCGTAGGAGCCGCCGGTCATGCCGACCTTGCCGTTGGACCACGGCTGCTCGGCGATGAAGTCGATGACGTCCACGGCGTCGATGACCTCGTCACGGTCGCCGTACTGCTGGCAGCCGCTGGTGTTGCGCGTGCCGCGCAGGTCCATGCCGACGAAGGCGTAGCCGCGCGGCACGAAGTACTCGTCGTACCACTCGGGGAAAGGCGTCTGGTTGGGCGTGCAGCCGCTGAGCCCGGGCGCGCCGGGCGACCCGGGCAGCCCGCCGGGCGGCGACTGGTGCGGGCTCTTGCACTGCTCCTTGTAGCCGCGGCCGAGGGTGTTGAAGTAGGGCGACGACATCATGATCGACGGCACCTTGGCGTCGGTGTCCGGCCGGATCACGTCGATCCACACCGTGTCCGGGCAGGTGGCGATGTTGACCGCGGGCATGCAGGTGGGTGGGTTCTTGCGGGTCGGGACCTGGTAGTGCTCGACCACCGCGTCGTCGTAGGAGTGCTTGACCGGGTCGATCGCGTCGAGGTCCGGGAGCCCGGGCGTCTGCCGGGGCGTGGTCGCGTTGAACTCCTCCCCGATGCCCACGGCGGCGGTGCTCGTCGGCGCGGCGGCGACGCCCGCGGCGAGCGCGGCGACGGCGGCAAGGCTGAGCAGGCGGCGGAGCGGGCGCATCGGACCTCGATCGTCTCGGGCTGGGAGTCCTGCTGTGTCCGGTTCGCCGGGTTCGCTCGCGCTCCTGCCGCGCGGGTCGACTCGTGACCTGTCGACCTGTCTGCGGTCAGGAGGCGGGCACGCGCTCCAGGGTCGCCGACAGGTGCGACTGCAGGGGGTGGCCGACCGCGGCCATGTCCACGGCGTACATCAGCCGGCCCTCGACCAGCCCGAAGAGCCGGGTGAGCCCGGTGACCTCCTTGGCCGACGCGGTGCGTACGACGATGTCGGTGGTCAGCTCGACCTTGGTCCCGGTGAGCGTCCCGACGTAGATCTCCGCGACCCCGGTCGGGTGCGCCATGACCACCTCGAGGGTGCCGTCGGGCTGGGGTCGCCAGAAGCCCGCCTCCGCGTGCGACGGGGCACCGGTGTCGAGCAGCCAGGTCCGCTGCGTGTAGTGCAGGACCGGCCTGCCGGTGTGGGAGAAGGTGACCTCCTCGCCGTACCGGAAGTCGTCCAGGCCCGGGTAGCCGCCGACGCCTTCCCCGCGCCAGGTGCCGAGCAGGAACGCGAGCGGCAGCAGGGCGGGATGCAGATCGGGGCCGGCCATGCCCTAGATGCTAGGACGCGGCCGACCCCGACTGCGCGGCGGGCGGTGCAGCTAGGCGGTGGCGGCGCCGTTGCGGGCGGTGCGGCCCAGCTCGGTGATGACGGCGCCGGCGGCGATCGTCATGACGCCGAGGAAGATCAGCGTCCGCGTGCTCGAGCCGGTGAACGGCAGCGTGACGTCCTGCAGGGTCGGCGCCGCGGACACGGTGGCGGCGGGCCGGGTGATCCGCACGCCGGCGACCTGGGCGGCCGGGCGGACCGGAGCCGCGGCGACGGCGGTGAGGACGCGCGGCGCGGGACGCAGGGCCGGCGCGACGGCGGGGGCGGGCGCGACGACGGGGGCGGCCGCGGCCACCGGGGCCGGCGCGGGCGCCGGCAGCGGAGCGCTGATCGCCCGCGGTGCCACGACGACGTCGGCGGTCACCGTGGCGGGCTTCTTCGGCTTGCGGCCGCACCAGCCGTTGTTGTCGTCCTCGCGGTCGTCGTCGTTGCCGCAGCCGTTGTTGCCGTCGGTGCCGGGGCCGGTCTTGTCGTTGTTGTCCAGGCCGCGGTCCATGCCGACGCCGTCCTGGTCGGGCGTGCTCGGGCTCTTGCCGCGGTAGCCGCCGGTCGCGTTGGTCGCGTCGGCCTTGACCGGCGCGCCGCCGGTGCTGCCGTGGTCGTCCGGCTCGGCGTCGGGGCCGTGCGCCGCCTGGGCGGTCGCGGCGTTGCCGCTGGCGTTGTCGCTGTCGGCGTACGCCGGGGTGCCGAGCACAGCTGCGAGGGCCAGCGCGCTGACGGCGGTGGCGCTGCGGCGGAGAGTGGTGCGGGTCATCTCGTGCTCCCGTCCGAGGTGTCGGATGTCTGGGGGGACATCCGGCGTACGTCGTCCGGGCCGGTCTCGCCACTAGCTCCCCGCACGGTCTAGGCGACCGGGTTTTCTCCGTGCGCCCGAAGGCGTCGGTGAGGACCGTGCGGATCAGTGCTTCCCTTTTCGCGGCGGATGGTGCCCTCACGCTGCGTGGTCAAACCATGACAGATCGTAGTTTTCGTCGGAAACGCGATTCGGCCCCTCCCGACTGCTCCACTCGGCGTAGTCGTCGCCGGAGCGGGAACGTCTGCGGTCGCCGTACGGTTGCACCCCTACGCGCGCCCTCGCGCGCGAGGTCAGGAGGTCGGGTGGCGGCGCGGTCCCGGGTGCGGAGCATCGCCGGGCTGCGCCGTGTCGCGACGCTGTCGGTCCACACCTCCCCGCTCGATCAGCCCGGCACCGGCGACGCCGGCGGCATGAACGTCTACGTCGTCGAGGTCTCGCGCCGGCTCGCCGCGCTCGGCATCGAGGTCGACATCTTCACCAGGACGACCAGCTCCGCGCTGCCGCCGGTCGTCGAGCTCGAGCCGGGCATCACCGTCCGGCACATCACCGCAGGACCGTTCGAGGGTCTGGGCAAGGACGACCTGCCCGCCCAGCTCTGCGCTTTCACCTCCGGCGTGCTGCGGGCCGAGGCGGTGCGCGAGCCCGGCTACTACGACCTGATCCACTCGCACTACTGGCTCTCCGGGCAGGTCGGCTGGCTGGCCTCGGAGCGGTGGGGCGTGCCGCTGGTGCACACCTTCCACACGCTGGCCCGGGTCAAGAACGCCGCGCTGGCGGTGGGCGACGACCCCGAGCCCGCGGCGCGCGTCATCGGCGAGGAGCAGGTCGTCGAGGCGGCCACCCGGCTCATCGCCTCGACCGCCGACGAGGCTGACGAGCTGGTGTCGCTCTACGACGCACGGCCCGAGCAGGTCTGCACGATCGCTCCCGGTGTCGACCTCGACCGCTTCCGGCCGAGCGGCCTCGGCGCCGCCGCGGACAAGGCGGCGGTCGGCCTGGCCCCCGACGCCGTGCTGCTGCTCTTCGTCGGGCGGATCCAGCCGCTCAAGGCGCCGGACGTGCTGCTGCGCGCCGCGGCGCTGCTGCTCGCGCGCGACCCGTCGCTGCGCGATCGGCTCGTCGTCGGCGTCGTCGGCGGCCCGTCCGGAAGCGGGACGAAGGATCCGGAGAACCTGGCCGAGCTGGCCCGCGACCTCGGCATCGCCGACGTCGTCCGGTTCGAGGAGCCCGCGGGGCAGGACCGGCTCGTCGACTACTACCGGGCCGCTGACGTCGTCGTCGTGCCGAGCTACAACGAGTCGTTCGGCCTGGTGGCGCTCGAGGCGCAGGCCTGTGCGACGCCGGTCGTCGCAGCGCGGGTCGGCGGGCTGCGCACCGCGATCGCTGACGGTGTCTCCGGCGTACTGGTCGACGGGCACGACCCGGCCGACTACGCCGAGGTGATCGGCTCGCTGCTCGCGGCGCCGGACCGGCGTACGGCGATGGGGGAGGCGGGCGCGGTGCACGCGGCGAGGTTCGGCTGGGCCGCGACCGCCGACGGCATCCTCGCGGCCTACGGCGAGGCGCTCGCCGAGCACCAGGCGCTGACCGGCGGACGTCAGGGCTTCGCGCTGTGACGTCAGCCGCGGAGCTCGACCGGCTGGACGGCGTCATCCGCGCCGCGCTCGACGACCTCGGCCTCACCTACGAGCGCACCGCGCCCGGCTCGTTCCTCGTCACGCTCGTCGGCGAGCACCGGCTCAAGACCATGACCTGGCTCGTCGTCGGCGACCACTCGCTGCGGGCCGAGGCGTTCTTCATGCGCAAGCCGGACGAGAACGAGGGGGAGACCTACCGCTTCCTCATGCAGCGCAACGCGCGGATGTACGCCGTCGCGTTCTCCTGCGACCTGCTCGGCGACGTGTTCCTCAGCGGGCGGGTGCCGCTCGGCGGGATCACCGCGGAGGAGGTCGACCGGCTGCTCGGCTGCGTGCTGGAGTACTCCGACGGCACGTTCGACGCGGCCGTGCAGCTCGGCTTCTCGACATCGATCGAGAAGGAGCGCGCGTGGCGCGCCAAGCGCGCCGCCGAGGGCGAGCAGCTCGCCCCCAACCCCCTGCTCGATGGCTGAGCAGCAGCCGCACGAAACGCGACCCGGTCGCAAAACTTGCATTCCTGCGCACGGCCTGCGACCCGGTCGCACTTCTGTGGGGTCGGATCAGGCGTCGGCGGTGTCGTCGGGCTCGGAGTCGGTGCCCATCTCCGGTACGCCGGCCGGCGCCGCGCTCTGCTCCTCGGGCGCGCGGCCCTGCGCCGCGACCGCCGCGGCCGCCGCCTCCGCCGCCGCCACGTCGCCGAGGTAGCCGGACGAGACCGGCTTCATGCGCTCGTCGAGGGTGTAGACCAGCGGGATGCCGGTCGGGATGTTCAGCGCGGCGATGTCGCCGTCGGCGATCGCGTCGAGGTGCTTCACCAGCGCGCGCAGGGAGTTGCCGTGCGCCGCGACCAGGACGGTGTGCCCGTAGGACAGGTCCGGCACGATCGCGTCGTACCAGTAGGGGAGCAGTCGCACGACGACGTCGGCCAGGCACTCGGTCGCGGGCAGCAGATCCGGCGGCAGCGCCTGGTAGCGCGGGTCGAAGCGGGGGTGGCGCTCGTCGTCGAGGTCGAGCGCCGGCGGCGGGACGTCGTAGGACCGGCGCCACGCGTGGAACTGCTCGTCGCCGAACTTCGCGAGGGTCTCCGCCTTGTCGAGGCCCTGCAGCGCGCCGTAGTGCCGCTCGTTGAGCCGCCACGAACGCTTGACCGGCACCCACAGGTGGTCGGCCTCCTCGAGCGCGAGGTTCGCCGTTCGGATCGCGCGCTTCTGCAGCGACGTGTGGACCACGCCGACCTCGATCTTCGACTCGGCGAGCAGCCGGCCGGCCGCGCGGGCCTGCGTCTCTCCGTCTTCGGTGAGGTCGACGTCGTGCCAGCCGGTGAAGCGGTTCTCGCGGTTCCAGACGCTCTCGCCGTGGCGAAGCAGGACCAGGGTGGAGGTGGGGGCCATGCCGCGCAGCGTAGTGCGCGCGCGCGATCGCGACTGCGCGACGAACCCTCGGTGAACAGCGGGTGTACTCGTCTCGTGCGCGGTCACGGCGCGCTCGGCCGCGCCCTACCATCGAGGGTGTGACGATCCCGCCGGCGCTGCTCGCGCTGCTGCTCGTCGGCGCGGTGCTGGCCGGTGTCGCCGTCGGCCGGTACGCCGCCCGTCGTGACAGGCCCGCGCCCGCTCCGACGGCCGCCGAGCCCCGGCTGTCCCCGCTGGTCCTCGAGGAGGCGCTGGCGAACCTCGCCGCAGGAGCGATCGTCCTCGACGGCCGCGACCGGGTGGTGCTGGCCAACCGCGCCGCCCGGGACCTCGGCCTGGTCAGCTCCGGCGCGATCACCAAGCCGGCGCTCGGCGAGCTCGTCGCCGACCTCCGCCGGCGCGGGGAACCGGTCGAGGTCGAGGTGGACATGCCGGGCATGGGCGAGCTCGGTGCGGTGCGGGTCCGCGCGGCGCTGGCCGGCACCACCGGGCACGCGGTCCTGCTCGTCGACGACATCACCGAGGTGCGTCGGGTCGAGGCGGTGCGGCGTGACTTCGTGGCCAACGTCTCGCACGAGCTCAAGACGCCGGTCGGCGCGCTCGCACTGCTGGCGGAGGCGATCCACGACGGCGAGGGCGACGCCGAGACGGTGCGCCGTTTCGCCGCCCGGATGCTGCACGAGTCCGGCCGCCTCGGCCGGCTGGTGCAGGAGCTGATCGACCTCTCTCGGCTCCAGGGTGCCGAGGCCGCACCGCCGGCGACCAGCGTGCGGCTCGACACCGTCGTCCGCGAGGCGGTTGACCGCAGCCGGCTGCGCGCCGACGCGAAGAGCATCGCCGTCATCTCCTCCGGCGAGACGATGCTCGAGGTCCGGGGTGACGGCGGCCAGCTCACCACCGCGATCGGCAACCTGCTCGACAACGCGATCGCCTACTCCGCACCGGGCACCCGGGTAGGGCTCGACGTACGCCGCCGCGACGGCGAGGTCGAGATCGCCGTCGCCGACGAGGGGATCGGGATCGCGGCGGAGGACCTCGAGCGGATCTTCGAGCGGTTCTACCGGGCCGACCCGGCCCGGTCGCGCGAGACCGGCGGCACCGGGCTCGGCCTGGCGATCGTCAAGCACATCGCCACCAACCACGGCGGGCGCGTCTCGGTGTGGAGCGTCGAGGGCACCGGCTCGACCTTCACCCTGCAGCTGCCGCTGCTCGCCGACCGGCGTACGCCGAGAGAGGTCGTCGCCACGTGACCAGGGTGCTGGTCGTCGAGGACGAGGAGTCGTTCTCGGAGGCGCTGTCGTTCATGCTGCGCCGCGAGGGCTTCGAGGTCGCGGTCGCCGAGACCGGGCCGGGCGCCCTGGCGGAGTTCGAGCGCTCGGGTGCCGACCTCGTGCTGCTCGACCTGATGCTGCCCGGCCTGTCCGGCACGGAGGTCTGCCGCGCGCTGCGGGCGCGGTCGAGCGTGCCGATCATCATGCTGACCGCGCGCGACTCGGAGATCGACAAGGTGGTCGGCCTGGAGATCGGCGCGGACGACTACGTCACCAAGCCGTTCTCCTCGCGCGAGCTGGTGGCGCGGATCCGCGCCGTGCTGCGCCGCCGCGGCGAGGAGGACGACCTGCTCCCCGCCGTCCTCGAGGCCGGACCGGTGCGGATGGACGTCGAGCGGCACACGGTCACGGTCGACGGCGCCGTCGTCACGCTGCCGCTGAAGGAGTTCGAGCTGCTCGAGCTGCTCCTGCGCAACGCCGGCCGGGTGCTCACCCGTGGCCAGCTGATCGACCGCGTCTGGGGCGCGGACTACGTCGGCGACACCAAGACCCTCGACGTCCACGTCAAGCGGCTGCGGGCGAAGATCGAGCCAGACCCCAGCGCGCCGGCGCACCTGGTCACGGTCCGCGGCCTCGGCTACAAGCTCGAGGCGTGACAGGCAGGCTAGCAGGCAGGAACCGGTCGGCTGGCGGCGAAGTTACGCAGATCTGTCGGCACTGAGCCCGCGGATCCCAGCTCCGCCTCCTCGCCGGACCCGGCGAGGGAACGCGCACGACGCTCGCCCGGCCTGCCGGCCAGATCCTTGGGGGGATCTCTCGATGACCACGTCGACCTCTGCCCTGCGTCGCCCCGCCCGCTCGGCGCTGGCCGCCGCAGGCCTCGGCGGGCTGCTGCTCGTCGGTGTGCTGCCGGGTGCCGCACTGGGCGCGGCCGCCCCTGCCACGCAGACCGTTCCGCCGGCCGGCAGCGCGACGACGGTCACCTGGCAGGGCCAGATCCCGGGCGCGACGACGCCTCAGGCGAACTGCCCCGCTCAGGCGGCGATCAGCGACCTCACCGACGTGGCCATCTCGGTGCCGGCCGGGTTCTACGACGCGACCAAGACGAAGGCCGACTTCTCCATCACGTGGTCCGACCCGCTGGGCGTCAACGACGAGATGCTGACCGTCGTACCGCCGACCGGTGGGGGAGCGACCAAGACCGCGGACGAGATCAACGACACGAGCAACCAGCACGAGGACGTCTCCTTCGACGACCCGATCGCGGGCGTGTGGAAGGTTCGCGCCTGCGCCTTCTCGTCCGCCCCGCAGGACTACACCGGCAAGCTGGTGCTGACCTCGTCAGCGCGGACCGGAGCGACCGCGACCCCGACGGTGACGCCGTCGACCACGGTCTCGCCGACGACGGCACCGACGTCCGGCACGGGCCCGGCGAGCAACCGGACGTTCGGCGCACCCGTCGTCATCGACACCGACGACCTGAACAGCGTCGCCGAGCCGAGCATCGAGCTCGGCCCCGACGGCGCGGTCTACGTGACCGGACCGCAGGGCAGCGGCGGCGTGCGCGCTCCCGGTGCCGCACCCGGCACCGGCGGCGCTCCCGGGCTAGGCGGCGACCTCGTCTGGCGCTCGGACGACGGCGGTCAGACCTTCGCCTTCCTCGGGTCCTACGACGGCACCCTCGGCGGCGGCGACGCCGACCTGGTCGCCGCACCCGGCGGCTCGCTCTACGCCTCCGGGCTGAGCGGCCAGTGCATCACCGTCGCCCAGAGCTCGGACAAGGGCGAGTCGTGGTTCACCAACCCGGCCGGCTGCGTCGACGGCGCGGGCGTCGCCGACCGTCAGTGGAACGACGTCGACGGCGATGACGCGCTCTACACCGGCTACGGCACGCTCACCCAGGGCCTGGTGCTGCACAAGTCGCTGATCAGCGGCCCGCTCCCGGTCAACGGCCCGACCACCGTCGTCAACAGCGGTGACTACCAGTGGCCCGGCGTGGTCGACGTCAACCCGATCAACGGCAACGCCGTCATGGCGTGGAACACCAGCACCAACGACAAGATCCAGATCAACGGCGTGAAGCGCGACGGCAGCCTGATGTTCCCGACGACGAAGACGGCTGCGACGGCCGGCGGTGACACGTTCGACTCGTTCGTCGGCATCGACCACGGCACCGACGGCACGCTGTACGCCGTCTGGTCCGAGCGGCACCCCGCGCAGCGCGAGACGTGGACCATGCTGGCCGCGTCACGCGACGGCGGCACCACCTGGGACCCGCCCGTGCACGTGGACTCGACGCCAAGCACGACGGTCTTCCCGTGGGTCACCGCGGGCGACGCCGGCCGGGTTGCCGTGAGCTACTACGGCACCGACTCGACCGGGCCCTCCGCGGAGAACATCGACGACCCGGACGCCGACTGGTACGTCTACTCGGCGTTCTCCGCCGACTACGGCCAGACCTACGCCGAGCACCGCACGACGCCGACCGCGCTGCACAAGGGCGACGTCTGCACGAGCGGCACCGGCTGTGCCACCGGCACGCGTGATCTGCTCGACTTCTTCGAGACCGACCTCGACGAGCGCGGCTGCCTGGTCACCGCCTACACCGACAACTCGCGCGACACGGTGTCCCCGACGGGCGCGCGCTCGGGCGACCAGCTCACCTGGGTGGGTGTCGTGACGCAGAACGGCGGCGACGGCCTGCTCGCCGCGACGCCGTGCGGCGCCGAGGCGACGCCCGTCGTGCCGGAGTCGCCGATCGCGCCGCTGGTCCCGCTGCTCGCGGTCGGTCTGGGCGGCGCGATCGTGATGTACCGCCGCCGTACCGTCCCCGCGCACCACTAGTCGAAGGCACCGCCCGAAGCGGGGAGCGTTTCGGCTACGGCAAGCGCATCCAGACCGGGTTCCAGTGACTGAAACGCTCCCCGGGCAGGGATGAACGGCTGGGTCAGGACGTGGCGACGATCGGCAGCAGGGCGCGGCCGGGCAGCTCCGCCGGGTGCGGTGCCAGGGTGCCCTGCCGCGCGCGCAGCGCGCAGAGCCGGGCCAGCTCGGCGTACGCCGGCTCGCCGATGATCGCGGTCAGCTCCGGGCCGTAGGTGAGGTAGAGCCGCGTCGCCCTGCCGGTGTGCGCCGGCCGAGGACTCGGTGCACCACCAGTGCGAGGTCGTGGCCGCCCTCGCCCCAGCCGCGGCGGTCGAACTCGCGTGATCGTCGTCACCAGGACCTGCGTGTCGTCGAGCGCGCTCCACCCACTCCTGACGTGCGCTGGATCGGCAGCTGCCAGCAGACGTCCGGCTTGGTCTCGAGCGGGTGCAGGCCGATGCGCAGCGCCATCGCGTGCAGCGCGCAGCCCTGGCCGCCGGCGAAGCCCGGCCGGTTGAGGAAGATGCAGGCGCCGTCGATGCCGCGCGGTCTTGCTTGCGGCCGTCGTCTCCATCCTCGAGTGATGCCCGTCCTTGCGCTCGACCGCGCGTGAACTGCCAGTCGTCGGCGGTCAGCTCGGTCGGCGAAGCGGCTTCACCCGCTGCTCGTCGTCCTTGTCGGAGAAGTAGCGCGCCGTGGCTGCAGCAGCCGTCGTCCGGCCGGCCCTCGACGATGCCCTGGCAGCCGGAGCCGTAGATGCAGGTCCAGGTACGAGAGCAGCCAGGTGAGGTCGCAGCGGATACTCGTTGCTCGGCGTCGTCGGGGTCGTTGAAGCTGAACCACTCACGGGCGAAGTCGAGCTCGACGGCGGCCTGGGCGACACGGGCGTCCTCTCGCAGTCGGATCAGGCGTGCGGGAGCCGCTGACAGCCTACGTCCGGGCCGCACCGGCCGGTACCCTGGAACGCATGTCCCAGCGAGTCGGTGCGCGTCGCGGGTGCGAAGGTCGCGCTGTCGACGGCATCGACCTACCCGGAGAGCACCGCGGCCGCCTTCGAGATGGCCGCCCGACTCGGCTACGACGGCGTCGAGGTCATGGTCTGGACCGACCCGGTCAGCCAGGACGTCGACGCGCTGCGCCGGCTGTCCGACTACCACGGCATCCCGATCCTCGCGATCCACGCGCCCTGCCTGCTGATCACCCAGCGGGTCTGGGGCACCGACCCGTGGGCCAAGCTGCAGCGAAGGCGCAGGCCGCCGCCGAGACGCTCGGCGCGCGCACGGTCGTCGTGCACCCGCCGTTCCGGTGGCAGCGCGAGTACGCGCGCGACTTCGTCGACGGCATCGAGCGGATGGCCGACGAGACCGACGTGCGGTTCGCCGTGGAGAACATGTTCCCGCTGCGCGCGCGCGGCCGCGCGGTCGTGCCCTACGCGCCCGACTGGAACCCGCTCGAGCGACGACTACCGCCACGTGACCCTCGACCTGTCGCACACGTCGGTGTCGCAGAGCGACGCGATGGCGATGGCGATCGAGGCCGGCGACCGGCTGGCGCACGTCCACCTCGCCGACGGCATGGGCACCGCGCGCGACGAGCACCTCGTGCCCGGCCGCGGCACGCAGCCGTGCGCCGAGCTGCTCGAGCACCTCGCGACGGTCGACTTCGACGGCGTCGTCGTCGTCGAGATCAACACCCGCCGCTCCGAGAGCCGCGCCGACCGCGAGGCCGACCTCGCCGAGGCGCTCGCCTACACCCGGCTGCACCTCGCGCGCGCCACTCGCCGCCGTCTGAGGACCCTTCGACACGCGACCCGGTCGCAGGTCGTGCGGGGAATCGAACGGATTGCGACCCGGTCGCGTTTCGTTCGGCGGGGAGGCGGCCGGCCTGCCGCACCGTCTGTCGGGAGGACTGCCGTGCTGCGCCGCGTGCTCGTCGGCCTCGCGCAACCCGTCGCGCACGCTCGTGCGCACCGCGCCGCTGTCGCGCGCCGTCGTACGCCGGTTCGTCGCAGGCGAGACGGTCGACGACGCGGTCGGCGTCACGCGCGGAGCTGCGTCGGCGCCGGGCTGACGGTCAGCCTCGACCACCTCGGCGAGGACACCCTCGACGCGGCGCAGGCGACGGCGGTGACCAAGGCCTACCTCGAGCTGCTCGGCCGCGCTGGCCGACGACGGGCTGACCGCGCGGCGCCGAGGTGTCGGTGAAGCTCTCGCGCGGTCGGCCAGGCGCTCGACGCCGACGCTGTGCCTCGACCAACGCGATGCAGATCGTCGACGCGGCGACGCGCGCCGGCACGACGGTGACCCTCGACATGGAGGACCACACCACCACCGACGCCACGCTCGCGACGCTCGCCGGCGTGCGGCGGACCGCGCCGAGACCGGCGTCGGCGATCCAGGCCTACCTGCGACGCAGCTCGCGCCGACATCGAGGACCTCGATCCGCTCGAAGGCGCGGGTGCGGCTGTGCAAGGGCGCCTACAAGGAGCCGGAGCCGGTCGCCTACCAGTCGCGCAAGCGACGTCGACCTGGCCTACGTCCGGCTGCTGGTCCGGCTGATGGCCGACGGCGCCTACCCGATGGTCGCGACGCACGACCCGCGGCTGATCGCGATCGCCGACAGCCTCGCGCGTCGCGTCGACCGCGCGCCGGGCACTTACGAGTTCCAGATGCTCTACGGCATCCGCCCGCTCGAGCAGCGCCGGCTGGCCGAGGCCGGAAATCGGGTGCGCGTCTACGTCGCCGTACGGCGCAGAGTGGTACGGCTATCTCATGCGCCGGCTCGCCGAGCGCCCGGCCAACCTGGCGTTCTTCCTCCGCGCGCTGGCCACGAAGCTGACCCGAGTCGTGACGCCGCGTCGCGGTGCTCGGCGCCGGCAAGATGGGCGAGGCGCTGCTCTCCGGCCTGCTGCGCGCGGGCACGCCGGAGCCGGACTCTGGTCGTCACGGCGCGCCGTCCGGAGCGCGGCCGAGGCCAGCTCGCCGCGAAGTACGGCGTCAGCGCATCGTCGGCAACGTCGAGGCGGTCGCGCGACGCCGACCTGGTCCTGCTCACCGTGAAGCCGCAGGACATGGCTGCGCTGCTCGTGGAGATCGCCGACGGTGCGATCCGGGCCGACCAGCTCGTCGTCTCGATGGCGGCCGGCATCCCGACCGCGTTCATCGAGACGCCGGCTCGCCGACGGCGTGCCGGTCGTCCGGGTCATGAGCAACACGCCGGTGCTCGTCGACGAGGCGATGAGCGCGATCTCCGGCGGCTCGCACGCGACCGAGGAGCACCTCGGCGCGCGGCCGAGGCGCTGCTCGGCCACGTCGGCAAGGTGCTCCGGGTGCCCGAGACGCAGCAGGACGCCGTGACCGCGCTGTCCGGCAGCGGCCCGGCGTACTTCTTCTACCTGGTCGAGGCGATGACCGACGCCGGCATCCTGCTCGGCCTGCCGCGCGCGGTCGCCGCCGACCTGCTGGTGCAGACCGCGCTCGGCGCCGCGGTGATGCTGCGCGACTCCGGCGAGCACCCGGTGAAGCTGCGCGAGGCGGTGACGTCGCCGGCCGGCACGACGATCAACGCGATCCGCGAGCTGGAGCGGCACGGCGTGCGGGCCGCGCTCATCGCCGCGATCGAGGCCGCCCGCGACCGCAGCCGCGAGCTGGCCTCCGGCAACGACTGACCCGGCCGTCACCCCGAGGTACGACGGTCGTTGGCCATCGAGATGAGGACGCGAACCGCGGTTGCGCTCGCCTGCGCGGCGATCCTCGGGACGACGCCGGCCTCAGCCTGGTCCGGTCCCCAGCCGGCGCGCCGACCGATCGGCGAGGTCGCACACCGCTCAGATGTCGCCGTGGAGCTCGCCGCGCGCGCGCTTCGCGGCCACGCTCACGAGCTCGGCGTCGACGCGCGGTCCTTTCGGTTCGAGACGGTCCGCCACTCGCTGATCGGGACCCATGTCCGCGGTCAGGAGTACCGAGGCGGCATCCCCGTCGACGGCACGTGGGCCGTCGTGCACCTCCTCGCCGAGGGGCGGGTCGATGTGGCCGCGCAGGGCGCAAGCGGGCTGCCGGGCGCACCGACCGCTGCTCCGCTGTCGGAGGCGACCGCGACCGCGAGGGCGCTCGGCGCGCTGCACTCGTCGACACCGCACATCCGTGCGCGACGGGTGCTCGTCCGGCACGGCGAGCGTCTCGTCGACGTCTGGCGCGTCGCGGTCGTCTCCGCGCAGCCTTCGTTCGCTGGTTACATCGACGTCGACGCGGCGACCGGCGTCGTCGGCCGGCCGATCGACAACGCGCACCGCGCCGACGGGACCGCGACGGTCTTCGACCCCAACCCGGTGGTGACGTTGCGCAGCCACGCCCTGCGCCAGCCCTACACCCCGGACGGGATCCCGGACGTCGACCTCGACTCCGCGGAGCTCACCGCCGCGCGCCGGACGCTCCCGCTCCGCGAGGTGGATACGGCGGCGATGGCGCAGTCCCGACTCGCCGGTCCCTACGTGAACGTGCTGATGCCCGGTCTCCTGCCGCTCGGCTCCGTCGACTTCGACGTCACCCGCAGCGACCCGAAGTTCGAAGGCCTGATGGCCTACGCGCACCTCGACGGGCTGCAGCGGTACCTGCAGTCGCTGGGGTTCAGCGGCACCAAGGCGATCAACGCCGAGCCCCAGGACGTGCTCGCGACCCGGCTCGAGCAGTTCGACAACAGCCTGTACTCGCAGGACCTGGACCTCCTGGTGTTCGGCACCGGGGGCGTCGACGACGCGGAGGACGCCGAGATCGTCGTCCACGAGTACGGGCACGCCCTTCAGGATGCGCAGGTGCCAGGGTGGCCGGCCTCCGGCCAGATAGGCGCGATGGGAGAGGGTTTCGGGGACGTCCTCGCCGCCGCCTACTTCGCCCGGTCGGCCAGACCGCGGCTTCGGCGACGTCTGCATCTTCGACTGGGACTCGACGTCGCTGATCGGCGCCCCGGAGCCGCGGTGTGCACGCCGACTCGACAGCGCGACGCGCTTCACGGCCGGCTCGACGGCCGACGTGCACGTCGACGGCGAGATCTGGGGCTCGATGCTCTGGCGGGTCCGCGCCCGCCTAGGGCAGTCCGAGGCCGAGCGGTCGGACAACCTGCTTCGGCTGGTGCTGACGTCGCATCAGCTCATGACGCCGACAGGCAGCTTCGCGGACGGTGTCGTGGCGCTGCGGCGTACGGCGCTCGCTCTCGGGCGCAGCAGCTGGGCGACGATCGTCGACGAGGAAGCCCGACGCTCCGGCTTCGTCCAGTAAGCACGCCGAGGCGCAGGACGGGCAGGAGGCGTCACTCGCCGCGCCGAACCTCGTTCCTCATGTCGATGAAGCCTCGGGTGATCTCCGGTCTGCTCGCCGCAGCCGTCGTCAGCTCTGCCCTCCCCGCGTTCGCCGCGCGCCCGTCCGCCACGCCGATCCGCATCGAGTACGCCGGCCACGGCGTCGTGCGCGGCGACCTCGGGCGAGCAGACGGCGCTCCGGTCGACGTCGCCCGTCGCGCGCTCACGGCCCAGGCACCTCGGCTGGGCGTGCGCGCGGCGGACTTCCGCTTCGAGTCGGTGCGCACGTCGGTGATCGGCACGCACATCCGCGGCCGTGAGTACCGCGGTGGCGTCCCGGTCGACCGCTCTGCTGTCGCCGTTCACCTGATCGACGGCCGCGTGACCCAGGTCGAGGCCCGTGGCCTGGCCCGTCTCGCCGGCGGCCCCTCGTCGTCGCCGATCCCCGAGAAGGCTGCCCGTGCGGCTGCCCTCGGGGCCGCCGGGGTCACGTCCCCGCTGAAGGCCACCGCCCGCCGCGTTCTCGTCGAGCGCGGGGGGCGGCTCGTCGACACGTGGCAGGTCTCGATCGTGTCCCTCACTCCGGCGTACGCCGGCCGGGTCGACGTCGACGCCGGGACCGGTCGGTTGCTCGGTCGGGTCGACGACTCGAGGTACGTCGACGGCACCGCGAAGGTCTTCGACCCCAACCCGATCGTGAGCGAGCGCAACTCCGGCCTGCGCCAGCCGGTGGAGACCGGGCAGTCGGTCGACCTCGACCTCGACGAGGCGAAGCTCACCGCGGCCCGCAAGACCCTCCCGCTCAAGGAGCTCGACGCCACGGCGCTGCAGACCGGACGGCTCTCCGGTCCGTGGGTCAACGTGATCGCGCTGGGCTACGCATCGATCGGCGCACCGGCTTTCGACATCCCCCGTGGCGACCCTCGGTTCGAGGGCTTGATGGCCTACGCCCACCTCGACCGCATCCAGCGCTACTTCCAGTCGCTCGGCTACACCGGGGCGAAGGGCGTCAACGCCGAGTCGCAGGAGGTCATCGCGACGCGGGTCGAGGGCTATGACAACAGCTTCTACCAGCCCGGCAACGACCTGATGCTGCTCGGCACCGGCGGAGTCGACGACGGCGAGGACGCCGAGGTGATCGTCCACGAGTACGGCCATGCGGTGCAGGACGCGCAGGTCGCCGGCTGGGGTGCCACCAACGAGGGTGGCGCGATGGGCGAGGGCTTCGGCGACTTCCTTGCTGCGTCGTACTACGCCCGCTCGATCAGCAAGGGCTTCCAGGACGAGTGCCTGATGGACTGGGACTCGACGTCGTACTCCGACGCCGACCCGGCGTGCATCCGGCGCACCGACTCGAAGAAGAAGTACCCGGACGACATCGCCGGTGAGGTGCACGACGACGGCGAGATCTGGTGCGCCTACCTGTGGCGGGTGCGCCAGCGGATCGGGCGGACGGCGGCCCAGCGCAGCGACAACTCGATCAAGCTGGTCCTCGCCTCGCACGAGCTGCTCACCCCGCAGGCGGAGTTCGGCGACGCGGTCGCTGCGCTGCGTGGCGCGGCGAAGGCGCTCCGGCACGCCGACTGGGTGAAGGCCATCGACGCCGAGGCACGACGGACGGGCCTCCCGCTCAACCCCTGATCCGCCCGACTCGCACGCAGCCGGCGCGCTACGGTCGCGGTGATGAGCGAGCGGGTGCTGGTGCTGTGGGACGACGTCCTCGCGTCGTACGACTTCGGGCCGTCCCACCCGCTGCGCCCCCTGCGGCTCGAGCTCACGATGGCCCTGTCTCGCGAGATCGGCCTCCTCGACCGGTCGAACGTCACGGTCGCGCAGCCGGTGCCCGCGACCGACGAGGTGCTCGGCCTGGTGCACGACCGCGACTACATCACCGCTGTACGTCGCGCGCCTGACGACCTGATCGGCCGGCTCGGGTTCAAGCACGGTCTCGGCACCGGCGACAACCCGGTGTTCCCGAAGATGCACGACGCCGCTGCGCTCGTGACCGGCGCGAGCGTCGACGCCGCTCGCGCGGTGTGGACCGGTGCCGCCGATCACGCCGTCAACATCGCCGGGGGACTGCACCACGCGATGCGCGACCGGGCCAGCGGCTTCTGCGTGTACGACGACCCGGCGGTCGCCATCGCGTGGCTGCTGACGCAGGGCGCGGAGCGCGTGGCCTACGTCGACGTCGACGTCCACCACGGCGACGGCGTGCAGGCCGCGTTCTACGGCGACCCGCGGGTGCTCACCATCAGCCTGCACGAGAGCGGCGAGTACCTCTTCCCGGGCACCGGCTTCCCGCACGAGCTCGGCACCGGCGACGGCCGTGGCACCTGCGTCAACGTCGCCCTGCCGCCGGGCACCGGTGACGCCGCCTGGCTGCGCGCGTTCCACGCCGTCGTCCCGCCGCTGCTGCGCTCCTACCGGCCGCAGGTGCTGGTCACGCAGCTCGGCTGCGACACGCACGCGCTCGACCCGCTCGCGCACCTCACCTGCAGCGTCGACGGCCACCGCGCGACGTACGCCGCCCTGCACGCGCTGGCCCACGAGGTGTGCGACGGCAAGTGGGTGGCCGTCGGCGGCGGCGGCTACGAGATCGTGCAGGTCGTGCCGCGATCGTGGACGCACGCGATCGCCGAGGTCGTCGGCGGCGAGGTCCCCGGTGAGACGCCGGACGCGTGGCAGGAGTGGGCCAGCGGCCGGGGCGACGAGCCCGCGCCGGTCGCCTTCCGGGACGGCCGCGACGCGACGTTTGCCGCATGGGACCCCGACGTCGGCGCGGGGGGCGACGCCGTCGACCGCGCGATCACGCGCACCCGGCAGGCGGTCTTCCCCCTGCACGGCCTCGACCCGGAAGCCGCCTCATGACCTCCCCGTTGCGCTCCCGCGCAGCGCTGCGGCAGCACCTCGTCGACGCGCAGATCGCCGGGCCGGTGCGCACCCCACGGGCGAGCAACATCGCCGCGATGCGCCGCCTCGCGGACGGCGACCCGCGGACGTGGTTCGGGCTGCCGCCGTCGACGGCGTACACCTTCGAGGACGTGCTCGCGATCATGGCCGACCGCGTGGGCATCGACCCCGACGGCGGGCGGACCGACGGCGACGACACGATCGACCCCGATCGCACGCTGGTCGCGCTGGACCGGATGGGAGAACGGCTCGCGCGCGCGGCGTCGCGGCGGGAGCGCGTCTTCGTGGCCACCGGCCACCCGGCCGGCATCCTGGCCATCCACCTGCCGGTCGCCGCCGCCCTCCGGCGCCGCGGCTGCGAGGTGCTCGAGCCCTCGCCGGGTCGGGTGTGGGAGTACGCCGAGCTCCGACGGCAGCTTCGTTATCTCGCCGGGGTCGCGGTGCTGTCCGAGCGCGGCGAGCTCAACCACTCCCACGCGAGCCGGCCGATGGCCGACCTGATCGCCGACGGCCTGCGGCCCGACCTCGTCGTCGCCGACCACGGCTGGGCCGGCGCGGCGGGCGCGGCCGGCCTCGACGTCGTCTGCTTCGCCGACAGCAACGACCCCGCGCTGGTCGTCGGCGAGGCGCAGGGACTCATCGGCGTCACCGTCCCGCTCGACGACAACGTGCTGCCGCACCTCTACGACCCGATCGCGGACGCTCTCGTCGCGGCGCTCGCCTGACGGCTCGGCGGCAGGTGCGCGCCGTCCGCGCGGCGAACCCGTCGATGCCGTCCTGCCGTCCCCGGGGGAGCTCCATGTCGCGCTCGCGCCGCCTGCCCGCTGTCGTCGCCGTGGCGCTTCTCGCCTCAGCCGGCGTCGCTGTCGCCGGCTCCTCGCCCTCGGCCGCACCGGACAGCGCCGGGCGCTGGGTGCGGGTCCAGCTGGCCGACCGGGTGCTGCCCGAGCAGGTCGACGCGCTCGCCGCGGCCGGGCTCACCGGGCTGCAGTACGTGCCGGACAACGCCTACGTCGCCTACGCCGACCCGGCCGCGACCCGCGCCGCGTCCGGCGTACCGGGGGTCACCGACGTCGAGGTGCTGGACCGCTCGGACAAGCTCGACCCCCGCGTCCTCGCTGCGAAGGCCTCGCGGGTCACCGTGCTGGGCTTCCGGCCGCAGACCGCCGGCCTGGACGCGGCGCTGACGCTGCTGGGCGCGCGGCGGCACACGGCGTACGACCTGACCGCGGGCGGGCTCGCCGTGCGCGAGGTGACGCTGCCGGCCGTCGCGCTGCAGGCCCTGGCCGGTCGCGGTGACGTGCTGCTGATCACGGCGGGCACCGGCACCCCGGCGACCAAGGACGAGGCGACCGCTCAGGTGCTCGCCGGCAACCTGCGCGGCGGCTACCAGGCGAAGCCCGGCTACGAGAGCTTCCTCGAGTCGGTGAAGGCCGATGGCACAGGGGTCGTCGTCACGGTCATCGACGAGGGCATCGACGGCAACCACCCCGAGTTCGCCGGCCGCGTCGTCCGGCGCTACGAGCACAGCCCGGTCCCCGCCGAGGGGCACGGCACCCACGTGTCCGGCATCGTCGGCGGGCTCGGCGCGACGCTGCCGGCGCTCGGCCGCGTCAAGGACGCCGACGGCCTCCTCTACGGCCTCGGCATCGCACCCGGCGTGAAGTACGTCGACATCAACGCGATCTCCGCCGGCGCGGCGTTCCCGGCCGCCGGTGGGTTCGGCGAGTACACGAAGCAGGCGCTGGCCAGCGGCTCGTCGCTGTGGAACGCGTCGTGGACGAGCGGCGAGGGCGTCGGCGCCGGCTACGTCGCCAACGCGGCGCTGCTCGACGCCCTGACGCGCGACGCGGACGACGAGACCGACGGCAACCAGCCGTTCACCTTCGTCTTCTCGGCCGGCAACTCCGGCGGGCCCGAGGCCCGCATCACCGCGCCCAAGGAGGCGAAGAACATCATCGCCGTGGCGAGCACCATCGCCCCGCGCGGTGACGGACTCCTCGGCGGGCCGCCCGACGACGAGAAGCCGAGCAGCTTCTCCAGCCGCGGCCCCGCGCGCGACGGCCGGCTCGTGCCGACCGTCGCGGCGCCCGGCGAGAACGTCGCCTCTGCGCGGGCGACGACCGGCTCGACCTGTGGCGACAACCCGCCGGTCGACAGCTTCCTGCTCTACTCGCTCTGCAGCGGCACGTCGATGGCCTCGCCGCAGGTGACCGGTGCCGTGGCGCTGCTGACCCACTGGTGGCGGCTGCGGCACAAGGGCCGCAGCCAGTCGCCCGCGATGTCGAAGGCGATGCTGGTCAGCTCGGCGATCGACATCGGCGAGCTCGACGTGCCCAACATCGCCGAAGGCTGGGGCCGGATCAGCACCGGCACCATGCTCGACCCCCGGGCCCGCCGGGTCCTGGTCGACCAGGAGGTCGTGCTGACCCGCCGCGATGCGACGTACGACGTCACGGTGGTGCCGGTCGACCCGTCGCAGCCGATGAAGGTGACCCTCGCGTGGAGCGATGCACCCGGCATCGCGCAGGACGCGCGCACCGACACGGACGTGGAGGCCTACTCCCCGGCGGCGCTGGTCAACGACCTCGACCTGTCGGTGCGCGGTGCGGGCGGGACCTTCCTCGGCAACGTGTTCGCGGCGGGGACGTCGGTGCGCGGCGGTCGACCCGACCGGCTCAACAACCTCGAGAACGTCTTCCTGGCCAGCCCGAAGGGCAGCTACCGGGTGACGGTCACGGCGCACAACCTGCCCGGCGACGGGATCCCCGGCAACGCACGGCTGACCGACCAGGACTTCGCCCTCGTCATCAGCAACGCCCGCATCGCCGGCTGACCGGTGGGCGGAAACCGCCCCTATGCGCGGAGTCCCACCGTGCGCAACAATCCCACCAGGCACGGAACGACGTCTCGGTCGGGCAGTGGGGAAGCTGCGCGAACGCTCGTCCGGCCCGAGACAGGTCTGCCATGAGCGCGTTGTCCGAGGTGCGTTTCCTCACCGTCGCCGAGGTGGCGTCGCTGATGCGGGTGTCCAAGATGACCGTCTACCGCCTGGTGCACGCCGGCGAGCTCGCCGCGGTCCAGGTCGGCCGGTCCTACCGGGTGCCCGAGCAGGCCGTCCACGACTACCTGCGCGCGGCCTTCATCGAGGCCGGCTGAGACTCTCCCGCCGACCCGGGTAGAGTCAGCGGTCTGTCGTCGTACCCTCCGCAGAGCATCGAAGAGCAAAGGTCGTCCCGTGGGCTCGGTCATCAAGAAGCGTCGCAAGCGCATGGCGAAGAAGAAGCACCGCAAGCTGCTGAAGAAGACCCGAGTCCAGCGCAGAAACAAGAAGTAGAGCAAGCGGAATTGGCAGCCGCGGGCGCCCGGCGGTCACCTGACGTCGGCCCGACCGGCTGCGCTCCGCGGACAACACCTAGCCAGGTGCCTCATTGCGTTGCAGTCGCGGGCTCCCGGCGCGCCTGCCGCGTCGGCGCACACCGGCCGCGCTCCGGGTGCAACGCCAACCAGGTGCCTCATTGCGAAGCCCCCACCTGTCTTCGTCGATCATGAGCGGCTGCGGGCGATAGGGGGCTGCGGGCTGCTCATGATCTGCGTCACACTCCGCCGCGTGCCCTTGACGGTGCTTAACGTCACTAACTTCACGACGTTAACTCAGGTACGACGTCAGGGGGCGGGGCCATGCTGATCCGGGTCGGGGAGTTCGCGGCGCGCCGGCACCGGCCGGTGCTGATCGTCACCGCGCTGCTGTTCGTCGTCGCCGCCGTCCTCGGCGGCAGCGTCGCCGACTCGCTCACCCTCGGCGGGTTCGACGACCCAGCGTCGGAGAGCACCCGGGCCCGGGTGCTGCTCGACGAGCAGTTCGGCGGCCAGCCCAACCTGGTGCTGCTGGTCGAGCCCAAGACCGGCGACGTCGACAGCCCGGGGGTCGCCGCCGCCGGCCGCGCCCTCACCGAGCGTCTCGCCGCGGAGCCCGGCGTCGGCAGCGCCGCGTCGTACTGGTCGCTCGGCGGCGCCCCGCCGCTGCGCAGCACCACCAAGGACTCCGCGCTGGTCCTCGCCGTCATCGAGGGCGGCGACGACGTCGTCGCGGACGTGTCGGCCGAGCTGCTGCCGAAGTACCGCATCGACGACGCCGACGTCACGGTGCGCCCCGGCGGCATCGCGGCGATCTACGACGAGGTCAGCCACGTCATCGAGAAGGACTCCAAGCGGGCCGAGACGCTCGCGCTGCCGATCACGCTGCTGCTGCTCATCCTCGTGTTCGGCGGCGTGGTCGCGGCCAGCCTGCCGCTCGCGATCGGCATCCTCAGCATCGTCGGGACGTTCCTCGTCCTGCGCGTCGTCGCGTCCTTCACCCAGGTCAGCCTCTACTCGCTCAACCTGACGACCGCGATGGGCCTCGGTCTGGCCATCGACTACTCGCTGTTCGTCGTCTCGCGCTATCGCGAGGAGGTCCGCGCCGGCACGACGACCGACGAGGCAGTCGTGCGGACGGTCCGCACCGCCGGCCGCACCGTGACGTTCAGCGCGCTCACCGTCGCTGTGTCGCTCGGCGCACTGCTCGTCTTCCCGCTCGCGTTCCTCCGCTCCTTCGCCTACGCCGGGATCGCGGTCGTCGCGCTGGCCGCGGTCGGCGCCGTCGTCGTCCTGCCGGCGCTGCTCGCGGCTCTCGGACCGCGGGTCGAGAAGTGGGTGCTCTGGCGGCGTACGCCGGCCGCGGAGGGCGAGGGCATGTGGCACCGCATCGCGGTGTTCGTCATGCGCCGACCGCTGCCGGTCGCACTCGGCGTCATCGCGCTGCTGCTGCTGCTCGGCGCGCCGTTCCTCGGACTTCGGCTCGGCCTGCCGGATGACCGCACCCTGCCCGCCGGCGCCGAGAGCCGGCAGGTGTCGGAGCAGATCCGCCGCGACTACGCCTCACGCGAGTCGGCCGCGTTGTCGGTGGTGCTGCCCGGCATCGGCGATCCCGAGTCCCGCATGGCGGACATCGCGACCTATGCGCAGACGCTGTCCGCGCTGCCCGGGGCGTCGCGCGTCGACGCGATCACCGGGTCCTACATCGGCGGCCGGCTCGTGTTCCCCGCGACGCCTGCTGCAGCGCGGTTCCGCGGCGCCGACGGCGCGTACCTGACCGTCGTGCCGGGGGTCGAGCCGCTGTCCGACGCGGGCGAGGCGCTGGCCCGTGCGGTGCGGGCCGCGCCGTCGCCGTTCCGGCGCGTCCTCGTGGCCGGGCCCTCCGCGGAGCTGATCGACACCAAGGCGTCGATCATCGGCCGCATCCCGCTGGCCGGCGGGCTGATCGCGCTGTCGACGTTCGTCGTGCTGTTCCTGTCATTCGGCTCGCTGCTCGTCCCGGCGAAGGCCGTGGTGCTCAACCTGCTGAGCCTCACCGCGACGTTCGGCGCGATGGTCTGGATCTTCCAGGACGGCCACCTCAACGGCCTGCTCGACGTCACGGCGACCGGCAGCCTGACCGCGACCATGCCGATCCTGATGTTCTGCATCGCGTTCGGGCTGTCCATGGACTACGAGGTCTTCCTGCTGTCACGGGTCAAGGAGGAGCACGACCGCAGCGGCGACAACGCGCGCTCGGTGGCGCTCGGCCTCGAGCGGACCGGCCGCATCGTCACCGCCGCCGCCCTGCTGATCAGCGTCGTGTTCGCCTCGTTCGCGCTGACGTCGGGCGTCAGCTTCATGAAGCTCTTCGGCGTCGGCCTGACGATGGCCGTCGTGATGGACGCGACCCTCATCCGCGGCGCACTGGTCCCGGCGTTCATGAAGCTGGCGGGCGAGGCCAACTGGTGGGCGCCCGCGCCGATGAAGCGCTTCTACGACCGCTACGGCATCGCCGAGCACGACACGCTGCCGGATCCCGTCGCCGTCGCGGAGGAGGTCGCAGCGTCGTGACGACGTCCACCGCTCGCTCGCCCCGTCGCTCCCGGTCCCGACGCGGGGAGGGCGACTCGCTGCGCGCGGAGATCCTCGCGGCCACCGCGCGGCTGCTCGTCGAGTCCGGCGACGAGGGGAAGGTCTCGGTGCGCGCGGTCGCCGATGCCGTCGGCGTCACCCCGCCGTCGATCTACCTGCACTTCGCGGACAAGGACGCGCTCATCCTCGAGGTCTGCGAGCAGTCGTTCCGCGCGTTCGATGACGACCAGGAGTCGGCCGGAGCGGCGTACGACGACCCGGTCGAGTCGCTGCGCGCGCGCGGCCACGCCTACGCGCGATTCGGCCTGGCCAACCGCGAGGCGTACCGGATCCTGTTCATGACCCGCACCGAGCGGGAGATCGAGCTGACCGGCAGCGGGGACGAGCCCCCGCCGGCCGGCGTCGTGGCGCTCACCCACTTCGTCGCCGCGGTCGGCCGCTGCATCGACGCCGGCGCGTTCGCACCCGCCGACCCGCTGGTCACCGCGCTGCAGCTGTGGGCCGGCCTGCACGGGCTGGTGTCCCTGGTCATCTGCGAGGAGGGATTCCCCTGGCCACCGGTCGACGTGCTGGTCGACGGCATCCTCGACATGCAGTGCCGAGGGCTTGCCCCCCAGCCGTCGGCCGCCACCTGCGTCGTTGTCCACCCGCACCCGGGCCGCCGTAGACTCGCCGGACCATGCGTGCTCGCCGAGTTCTCGTCACCGGCGTCTCCCGACAGCTCGGGGGTCGCCTGGCGACCATGCTCTGCGCCGACCCGCAGATCGAGCGGGTCGTCGGCGTCGACACCGTGGCGCCGACGACCGACCTCGGCCGCACCGAGTTCGTCCGCGCCGACATCCGCAACCCGCTGATCGCCAAGGTCATCGCGTCGACCGAGGTCGACACCGTGGTGCACATGAGTGTCGTCGCGACGCCGCTCACCGTCGGCGGACGCACGGCGATGAAGGAGATCAACGTCATCGGCACGATGCAGCTGCTCGCTGCGTGCCAGAAGTCGCCGACCGTCCGCAAGCTCGTCGTGAAGTCGACCACCGCGGTCTACGGCTCGTCGGCGAAGGACCCCGCACTGTTCACCGAGGACATGGAGCCGCGCGCGCTGCCGCGCAGCGGCTACGCCAAGGACGCGGTCGAGGTCGAGGGCTACGTCCGCGGGTTCGGTCGTCGCCGCCCCGACGTCGTGCTGAGCCTGCTTCGGTTCACCAACTTCATCGGCCCCACGATCGACACGCCGCTCACGCGCTACTTCAGCCTGCCCCTGGTGCCCACGGTCCTCGGCTTCGACCCGCGCCTGCAGTTCATCCACGAGGACGACGGGCTCGAGGTGCTGCGCCTCGCCGCCGTCGAGGACCGCCCGGGCATCGTCAACGTCGGCGGCGCCGGCGTGCTGCTGCTCTCGCAGGCCATCCGCCGCGCGGGCCGCATCCCGCTGCCGATCCTGTCGCCGCTCGTGCAGTCGGTCGGCCAGGCGCTGCGCCGCGCGGGCATGGTCGACTTCTCCCCCGAGCAGATGCGCTTCCTCCAGCACGGCCGGGTCGCCGACACGACGCGGCTGTCCGAGCGGTTCGGCTACACGCCGAAGCACTCGACGCTGCAGGCCTTCGACGACTTCGTCCGCGCCCGGTGCGCCAACACGGTGCTCTCGTCGGACCGGATCGCCGAGGCGGAGCAGACCGTGCTGGACCGGCTCGAGCGCCGCAGGACGCTTCATGCCTGAGGCCAGGGTCATCCCGATCGACCGGCGTGCCGAGGGCGAGCCGGCGGCCCGCGGTCGCAAGCCGCGTACGCCGGCCGTCCCGGTCCCGGTCGACGCTGTGCCCGTTGACGCTGTGCCCGAAGCCGCGCCGCCCGCCGACTGGGAGCGCAAGCTCGCGAGCACGCTCGCGTTCCTCCGCCGCCGGCTCTCCGGCGACTACCCGGTCGACGACTTCGGCTTCGACCCGGACTTCGCCGACAACGTCCTGATGGCGGCGGTTCGGCCGCTCTACGAGAAGTACTTCCGGGTCGAGGCTCGCGGGCTGCAGCACGTCCCCGACACCGGCGGCGCGCTGATCGTCGCCAACCACAGCGGCACCGTCCCGCTCGACGCGATCGGCGCCGCGCTCCCGCTGCTCGACCAGCACCCCGCGCACCGGCACCTGCGCATGCTCGGCGCCGACCTCGTCTTCTCGATGCCGGTGGTCGCGCCGCTCGCCCGCAAGGCCGGGCACACGCTGGCTTGCAACGCCGACGCCGAGCGCCTGCTTGCGGCCGGCGAGCTGGTCGGCGTCTGGCCCGAGGGGTTCAAGGGCATCGGCAAGCCGTTCAGCGAGCGCTACAAGCTGCAGCGGTTCGGCCGTGGCGGGTTCGTCACCGCCGCGCTGCGCACCGGCGTGCCGATCATCCCGTGCTCGATCGTGGGCGCGGAGGAGATCTATCCCATGATCGGCAACATCAAGCCGCTCGCCCGGCTGCTGGGCCTGCCCTACGTCCCGGTCACGCCGACGTTCCCGCTGCTCGGCCCGCTCGGCCTGCTGCCCCTGCCGTCGAAGTGGCTGATCGAGTACGGCGAGCCGATCCAGACGGCCCATCTGGGGCCCAACGCTGCCGACGACCCGATGCTGGTCTTCAACCTCACCGACCAGGTGCGCGAGACGATCCAGCAGACCCTCTACACCCTGCTCATGCAGCGCCGCTCGGTGTTCTTCTAGGCCTCGTGCTTCAGCGCACGACGGTCACGTGGACCGAAGTGCTCACGGCGCGCGGCGCCCGTGCCGACGCCGAGTGCACGACGATCGCGTCGTACGAGCCGCGCATCTCCAGCACGAACTGGTACTGGCCCTTCCCGTTGGTGGTCGTCGACGAGTGCCACGTGTACCCGCCGGGGCGGGTCCGGACGAAGAGCCCCACGACCTCGCCCGGGACGGCACAGCCGCTGCTGGTGAGGTAGCCGCCGAGGTAGTTGCGCTCGCCGACGCGGCGCGTGGAGTACGCGCTCCTGATGCTCAGCGCACCGGCACCCGTCGGCGGGCAGGTGCGGGTCCGCACCGCTCCGGAGTCGGGGTGCACCATCATCGACCCGGCGTCCACCACCTCGAGGTCGCTGCCGCGCAGGCTGTGCAGCGCGCGCAGCGCGTCGTTGTCCCACCGCTCGTCGGGAACGCCCGAGAGGTACCAGGCGCTGCCGTTGTCCGCGACGACCATCCCGTGCTGCTTCGCGGCGCGCAGGATCACCTGCACGGCGGCCGGGAAGCCGCTGATGTCGACGGAGCTCTTCAGGCGCAGCCGCATGCCCATCTTCGGCAGGAGCGCGCCGTCCTGGCCTGCTTCGTGCCTCGCCGGCCACACGTAGGTCTGCGCAGTGCGGGGCACCGTGACGCGGATCGCGTGGTCGATGCGGCCCGCGGCGACCTCGTCGTAGCGCACCAGCCCCGGCAGGATCGGCAGGCCGGCCGCGTCCGCGCTCGTCCACGTGAAGGGACGCAGCGCGTTGGACCGCAGGTCCCACACCGCGCCGGATCCCGCCCGCCACGACCCGTCCGGGTTGCGGTAGCTCGACCACGTCTCGTAGAGCCGGCAGGCGTCCTTGTCGACGACGAGCACATGTCGATCTCCATCAGCAGCAGAGCCGCCCTCGATCTTCGCGTCGGCCGGGAAGGGGTACGGCCCGGGGTCGCTCTCGTCGGCGTACTCGAACGACATCGCCACCTTCGTCTGCGCGCCGTCGACGACCGTGTACGGGATCCCGATCGGCCCGCCGTTCCACGTTCCGCTGCCGAAGTCGGCGTGCCAGCTGCTGTCGGCCCCGCCGTTGGCGATGTAGCTCGCCGAGCTCGGGTCGACCGGCAGCGAGGAGATGTCGGCGTGCCAGTGGCTGTCGGCGGGGAACATCGGGCAGGCGGGCGCCTCCGGTGGGACGGCACTCGCCGGCGTCGCACCCGGGCTGAGCATTGCGCACATGCCCAGGCCGGCCAGCACGGACCGCCACGACGCTCGCGGAGCTCGACGCATGCTCTTGTCTCGGCACGTGGCGGTGCCCGGTTCATCGCTCGATCGAGTCAGCTGTCAGCGCTTGCGGCGGTTGCGGTAGGCCATGCCGGCCATGACGCCGCCGAAGACCGCGCCCGAGGCGGCGAACGCGGGGATGCCGACCTTCGCCGCCTTGCGCGCGGTGCGGAAGTCGCGGATCTCCCAGCCGTTGGCCTTCGCGTGCTCGCGCAGCTCGGTGTCCGGGTTGACCGCGACCGGACGCCCGACGGCCGACAGCATCGGCAGATCGTTGAACGAGTCGCTGTACGCCGCGCACCGGGACAGGTCGAGTCCCTCACGCTGGGCGATGGCGCGCACCGCCTCCGCCTTCGCCGGGCCGTGCAGCGGCTCGCCGACCAGCCGGCCGGTGTAGCGGCCACCCTCGACCTCGCTCACCGTGCCGAGCGCGCCGGTCAGCCCGAGCCGGTGGGCGATGATGTTCGCCAGCTCCACCGGAGTGGCGGTGATCAGCCACACCCGCTGGCCGTCGTCGAGGTGCTGCTGAGCGAGCGCCCGGGTGCCCGAGTAGATCTTGTCCGCCATCAGCTCGTCGTAGATCTCCTCGCCGTATCGCACGATCTCGGCGACCTCACGTCCGGCGACCAGCCCGAGCGCGGTCTCCCGTGCCTCCGTCATCGCGCCGTGCTTCTCGGTGCCGCCGATGCGGAACACGACCTGCTGCCAGCCGAAGCGGAGCAGGTCCTTGGTGGTGATGAACTTCCGCGCGGCCATGCCCTTGCCGAAGAAGTAGATCGACGCGCCCTGCATCAGGGTGTTGTCGCAGTCGAAGAACGCCGCCGCCGTCGGGTCAGGCGGCACCTCGAGAGAGGCTTCGACCTCGGCGGCGGCCGCTGACGCCGCGCCTGTGAGGACGGCCGTGACGTCAGACTCCTCGCGCTTGCGTCGCAGCCCCACCACGGACGGCCCTCCTCGTCGTCGCGGCGATGCTATCCGGACATGCAGAAGGCCCCCGGCGTGAGCCGGGGGCCTTCTGTTCAGTGCTGGAGGGTGTTACGCCTCGGCGTTGACGCGGCGGCGGCGGTTGACCACAGCGGCGGTGGCGACGAGACCCGCACCCAGGATCGCGACGGCCTCAGGAGCACCGGTGCGGGGGAGCGAGCGAGGAGCGTTGACGCGGGGGGTGACCGGAGCGGCCGGCTTGGCGAGGCGAGCGGCGTTGACCGCGGTGCCTGCCGGGACCAGCTGGACCGCGAGGAGCGGCTTCGCCAGGCCGAGGACCGGCGGGTTGACGATGATGCCCACGCCCTGCGAGGACGAGGAGGCCAACTGACCGGCCGGGTCAACGGTGGAGGTCTTCGCGCCGTAGACGATGTTCACACCGGCGGTGGCGAGCAGACCGTTCAGACCGCTGATGACCGTGTTGACGGCGTCCTGAGCGGCCGGCGGGAGCGCGTTGCCGAGCACCGAGCCGGACAGGCCCTTGTCGGTCAGCTTCAGGTCGAGGATGTCCGCGACCTTGACGCCCAGCACCGTGGTGAGGGAGTCGGCAGCCGCCGCGCCCTTGACACCGTTGGCCGTGGAGAACGACTCGGTCTTGACCGCGTCGACGTGCACCAGGCCGGCGAGGATGTCCAGGCCGCCGACCGCGGAGAGCGCACGAGCCTCGACCATGTCGCCCTTGCGGGTGATGGTGTTGGAGGACTCGAGCAGGCTCAGCGAGAGCAGGTCGCTGTCAGCCGTGAGGTTGGCCAGCGTGCCCTGGAGAGCGTCGAGCAGGGTGGTCAGCTGCGCCTCGACGGCCTCGACCTGAGCGGCGACCGGCGCGGTGGCGCCACCGGAGACCTGGTTGAGGGTGTCGAGCGCGGTGCCGATCGTCTGGGTCAGGGTGCCCGTGGTGGAGTCGACGGTGCCCTGGACCTGGTCGAGCGCGGCGGTGAGGTCGGTCTTCAGCGGCAGCGAGTTGAGCAGGCCGCCGAGGCCCACGCGAAGGCTGGCAAGCGAGGACGAGCTGGTGCTCGTCAGCGCCGACGTGGCCGACTCGGGGGAGACGCTCGAGGTGATGGTGCCGATGCCGCCGCTGATCAGCGGGTTGGCGGGGATGGAGACGAGGCTCTTCGAGTCACTGCGCTTACCCGTGAGGCTCGCCTCGGAGATGATGTTCAGCGGCGCGAGGGTGCCGTTGCCGAGCACCGCCTTCGCGTTGCTGAGCATCGTCGTGACCTCCTTGGCCGCGTTGCCCTCGGTGAAGGAGATGTCCTGCACCAGGCCCGCGATGTTGCCGAGGCCCGGAACCGGGATCTCGACGGGGAGGTTGACCTCGATGTGGATCGCGGTGCCCTGCGCGCGGCCGCCGAAGACATCGGGGACGGCGACAGTGGCGGCACCTGCGGTACCGGTGGCGGCGACCACGAGGGTGCCGGTGGCGAGAGCGAGAGCGGTGAGCCGCCCTGCGCGACTGATCTGACGTGCCATGTTCCCGACCTCCGTATATGCCGGCGAACCGGCGACGATTACCTGACCGACCCCCCCGTGTGGAGGCCGTCGATGCAGGGTGTAACGAGGGGAGTGTCGACGCAGTTACGGCAGGTCTTGAAGAATCTTTGCCGTATTTTGCGACATACCGGACTCCCGGGGCAGATTATGCCTCCCGGACCGGGCCTACGGGAAGCGTCACCGTGGGCGTGTCCGAATCAACGTGCGGGCTGGGCCGGGAGTTCCCGGCCGCCGGAAAGCTCTCCGGAGCGCTCTTACTGGGCCGGAGAGAGCGGCAGCGGACCGGCGGCGGGCCGGGGCTGGGCGGCGGGAGCGGGGGCGACCGCGGCGTCGGGTGCGGGCAGCTGCTCGCCGGCGGGGACCGGGATCGGCGCGGGGGCCGGCGGGAGCGACGGCAGCAGGTCCTCGACCGTGTCGACGACCTCGACCAGCGGCGAGCGCACCGGCTCGGGCACCAGGCTCGGGATCAGGTCGGACAGCCGGGGCTCGCGGCTCGGCGAGGGGCTCGGGGCGGGCGCGGGCGTGCCGGAGGAGCTCGGCTGCGGCCGCGGCGAGGAGTGGGTCGGCTGGGGGGCGGGCTCGGGCGTCTGCTCCGGCTCGGCGCACGCGCACGGCGCGGGGCCGAGGTCGTCGGCCGGAGCCGGAGTCGTCTGAGCCGCCGGAGCGGGGGTGGCCGGCGTCTCGGGCGCCGCGATGACCGGCGGCGGGGCGCAGTCGGTGCCGCACACGCCGTTGGTCAGCAGCGCGTTGGCGCGCATCTCGACGTCCGCGATCAGGTCGAGCGAGGCGGCGCCGGCGGCGCGGGCCGGCCCGGGCAGCTCGGGCAGGACCTCGGCGAGACCGGCCTTCTGCCGGCGCACGAAGGACGCCAGCGACTTCAGCGGGGCGGTCTCGCCGCCCGAGCGGTAGGCCTCCGTGAGCAGCCGAGACCCCGTGCGGGTGTCGTCGTTCATGTCGTCGAGGGTCTCGCGCACCAGCGTCCCGACGCTGCCGCCGAACGCGTACGTGGTGACCATCGGGTCGCCGAGGCCGAGCTGAGCCAGGGCGGCGCTGTCGTCGCCGACCAGCTGGCGCACCTCGTCGAGGCGGCGCTCGGCGTTGGCGAGATGCCGCTTGCCGCGCGCGACGTCGCCGTGGGTGAGCGCGAGCTGGGCGCTCTCGGCGGTGCGCTTGACCGCGTAGAAGGGCTCCCCGGGGAGGGAGCGAACGCCCGCGGTGCTGACGCCGGCGATCCCGATAACGGCGGCCATGCCCGCCGTCGCCGCGGCGAGGCCGCGCTGGACCCGCCAGCCGGACACCCAGGCGCGAGCCCGGTCCAGCGGAGCGAGCTCGGGCATCGGGGCGGTGCCGACAGCGGCCACGGCGAGGAGCCGGCCGCGAAGGGCGGCGCGGAAGTCGGCGGACGGCCCGAGCGGCATCGTCTGGAGCTGCTGGGCGAGCGACATCAGCGGGAGGATGGCAGCCTCGCGGCTCGCCGGGTCGGGCGTGCCCTGAGCGGACATGCCGTCGACAGCGGTCGCGAAGTGCTCCGCGTGGCGGAGCGGGCGGCGCATCACCGTGATGCCTCCTTCCGTCGTCGCAACGATCCGGGCTCGCGCTGGTTACGGGCACCCACCCCCATTTGGGGCGCAATGTCCGGATCTCGTGCGGTGACGTGCTCGACCGGTGCGGTCCGCATCAGAGCATCAGCTCCTTCGGCAGCATCCGGCCGAGCGTGCGCACCGCGCGGTACTGCAGCGCCTTGATCGCGCCCTCGGTCTTGCCCATCGCCAGCGCCGTCTCGGTCACCGACATGCCCTGGAGGAACCGCAGGACGACGCACTCCTGCTGCTCGGAGTTGAGCTGCTTGACGGCCTCGAGCAGCGACGCATTGGTGATCGCGTCGAGGACCTCGTTCTCCGGGCCGTCCGTCGCGCGGTCGGCGTCGAGCATGTCGGCGGTCGCGATCTCCAGCCGGAACCGACCGGACTTGTAGTGGTCGGCGATCAGGTTGCGGGCGATCGTGATCAGCCAGGCGGCGAAGTCACGCCCCTGCCAGGTGAACGACGTGATCCGGCGCAGCGCCCGCAGGAACGTCTCGCTGACCAGGTCCTCGGTGACGGCCTTGCTGCCGACCCGGTAGTAGACGTAGCGGTAGACGAGGTCGACGTAGCGGTCGTAGAGCTGCCCGAAGGCCTCGGCGTCGCCGGCCTGCGCCCGCGCGACCAGCTCCATCCCGGCGACCGCGTCGGCGCTGAGGCCACCGGAGCCGTCCCCCGTCGGGTCGGCGTGAGCGTCGTCGTCCGGGACACCGCGGCCGCCGGCCGCGCCGCCCGCGCTCGCGCGGGGACCGGGCATGCCCTGTCCCGGAGCGAGGACTTCCGCAGCGTTGCCCTGGCGCCGGCTCGGCTCGGCGCGTCGCTGCGCCACCTCCGCGCGCAGCTCACCGAGGCCGCCGAGGTCACCGCCCGGGGCAGCGGGCGGTCGAGTCACGGGAGTCTCATCGGGTGCGCAGGACCTGCAGCCCGAACGCGACCACGATCGCAGCGAGGAGCACCAGCACGGCGAACGCCGTCGGGCCTCGCATGGGGAGCTCCTCTGCGCCGGTGATTCGCGGGTGGGGTTCTCGTTCTGGGACGTCGGAGCAGATCCTGCCGGTTCCGCCTCCTTATCGGTCGGTCGGACGCGGCAGTTTCTTGATCCTGAGGCGATTTGTCCGTGGTGTCCGGCTTGCGCCCTGGAACGGCTGCGCCGCGCTCCGTCGCGGCACCGGCCGGTACTCTCGCGACGTGGCTTCCCTGCCCCCCGCCCGACCCGCGCGGCCGCGTCCATCGGCGCGTCGACCCGCGGGGCGCCAGGTGCTGCGGAGGTGGCGCGGACCCGTCGTCGGCTGGTCGTGCGCCGCGGTGGTGGTGATGCTGGCGTGCTTCGTGGCCGGGCTGCTCGTCGCCCCGATCGACCTGGCCCTGCCTCCGGCGCCGCAGTCGGTCGTCCTGCTCGGCGACGGCGACCGCTTCGTCGCGTCGATCCGGGCCCCGGAGATCCGCAGCGACGCGACGGCCGACGACATCCCGGACGTCATGCGCCAGGCGATCGTCGCCGCCGAGGACGCGCGGTTCCTCGACCACAACGGCGTCGACCCGCTCGCGCTGCTGCGCGCGGCGTACCGCGACCTGCGGGCCAAGCGCGCCGAGCAGGGTGGTTCGACGATCACCCAGCAGTACGTGAAGAACGTGTACGTCGGCAACGAGCGCTCGGCGATGCGCAAGGTGCGCGAGGCGGCGCTCGCCTTCCGGCTCGAGCAGCAGCGCAGCAAGAGCGAGATCCTCACGGCGTACCTGAACGGCGTCTTCCTCGGCAACAGCGTGTACGGCGTCGACGCTGCGGCCCGCTACTACTTCGGGGTCAAGGCGAGCGACCTCGACGTGGACCTGCGCACCAAGGAGCGCCGCCCGTCGCTGGCGCTGGCCCGCGCGTCGATGCTCGCCGCGATCGTGCCGGCGCCGTCGACCCGCAACCCGGTGCGCAACTTCGCGCTCGCCCGCACGAAGCAGGGCGACGTCCTCAACCGGATGTTCGACGAGGGGATGATCACGACCCAGGAGGCGTCGGACGCCTACCGGGAGATCCGCAGTCCGACCGACATCGTCCGGCGTCGGGACCCCGAGCTGCCGACCGAGTCGCCGGAGTTCGCCGACCTGGTGAAGCTCGAGCTGGAGAAGACCTACGGCAGCGAGCCCGAGGCGCTGTTCCGCGACGGGCTGAAGGTCCGCACGACCCTCGACCTCACGCTGCAGCAGGCAGTGAACGAGTCGGCGCGCGCGCTCTTCCCGGACCCCGGCACGCCCGACCTGCCGCGAACCGACCCCAACTTCCGGCTCGGCGACCCCGACCTCGCCGTCGTCGCCATCGACCCGAGCACGGGAGACCTCAAGGCGATCTACTCCAGCGCCTACCGCCGCGGTGGGCTCAACCTCGCGACCAACGCCTACCGCTCGACCGGCTCGACCATCAAGCCCTTCACGCTGGCCGCTGCGCTGATGGCGGGGAAGAAGACGACGGACTCCTACCGCGACCCGGGCTGCATCGTCATCCGGACCAAGGCGCAGCTGCCGCCCGAGGGCTACCGGCCCTGCAACTACACCGAGGCCGGCGGAGACGCCCGCGGCGGGGGAACCAAGACGCTGCGCCGCGCGATGGAGAAGTCGACCAACACGGTCTACGTGAAGCTCGCGGACGAGATCGGGCAGGACAAGGTCAAGGCGGTGGCGCTGGCCGCCGGGGTGCACGGCACCGGCCCCGGCCAGGGCTTCCCGGAGAACCCGAAGCGGATCCCCTCGATGGGCCTCGGCGGCGGTGTCGCCATCACACCGCTCTCGTTGACCCAGGGCTTCGCGACGCTCGCCAACCACGGCGTACGACTCCCGGTGCGCACCGTCAAGGAGATCCGCAAGGGCGGCGGTGCGACGAACACGTTCACCGGCGACCTCGTGCTGCCTTTCAGCGAGCCGGAGGGCACCCAGGCCATCCCCAAGGCGGTCGCCGACGAGGTCGTCGACGTGCTGCACGGGGTGGTGGCTCGCGGCACCGGCACGGCCGCTCGGCTCGACGACGTCACGGTGTTCGGCAAGACCGGGACCAGTCAGAACAACGGTGACGCGTGGTTCGTCGGCTGCACCGAGGACTCCAAGCAGCCCCTGTGCATCGGCATCTGGGTAGGGCACCGCGAAGGGGTCATCCCGGTCCGCAACGTCGCCGGGGTGCGAGGTGGCGTCACTGGCGGCGCCGTCCCCGCGAAGCTGTTCGCGACGGTCTTCGCGAAGCTCGAGGAGCTGCGGGCCCGCGAGGAGGCTCAGGTCGAGGGCGCGACGCCGTCGGCGTCCCCGTCGCGGCGCCCCCGGACCCGCACTCCCAGCTCGTCCCCGTCAGCCGCGTCCGTGGCCCCGACGGCGGCGGCCACCACGTCACCGCCGTTCACGCCGCCCGGGCCGCTGCCGACCCTCGGATCCCCCAGCGCCGAGCCGAGTCCGGAGCCGTCGTCTCCCGCGGCGAGCACTCCGCCGCCGAGCGAGCCGCCGTCACCGGAGCCGACGACCAGCCCCAGGTAGGAGCGAGCGCCCGATCGAGATGCGACCCGGTCGCGTTTCCCTCGATTCCCCGCACGGGCCGCGACGCGGTCGCGTTTCGTTCGGGGAGGGGGCGGGTCAGCCGGCGAGCCAATCAGCTGGCTAGTGCAGCCATGATCGAGCTGAACTGGACGGCACGCTCGAGGCCGACGCGGCCGCTCTGCGACTGGCGGCGGGCGGTGACGAGCCGGGCCCGCAGCGCCACGGCCGGGTCGACCGGGCGGACCGGAGCCGGGCGGGCCGCCACGACAGGGGTCTTGGGCCGGGTGACGGCCGGGCGGGTCACGACGGGAGCGGTCGGACGGGCGGCCGGGCGGGGACGCGAGGTCGTCGTCGCCGGCCGGGGCGCCGGCTGCGGCGCGGCGGCCTGAGGCTGGCGGAAGACCTGAGCGACGTAGAGCTTGCCGGTCTCGTCGGTCGCGGTGCCCATGCCGACCTGGGTGAAGTCGCCGTCGAGGAGGTTCGCGCGGTGCGCCGGCGAGTTCATGAAGGCGGCGTGGATGGACGCCACGTCGGCGCCCATGCCGACGTTCTCGCCGACGGCGCGCCAGCCCTCGACCTCGTTCTGCAGGTTCGGGTTGTGCCAGATGCGGTGCTCAGCGGCCATCCGTGCGGCCTGCCGGCGGGCGACCGCGACCAGGTCCGCGCTGCTGGCGTACGCCAATCGGCCGGCCGAGGAGCGCTCGGCGTTCGCACGGCCGTGGAAGTCGGACTCCGCGCCGCTCGCGGCGGCGACGGCCGTGCCGGCGGCGAGCGCCGCGACGACGGTCAGCAGGAGTGCGATCAGCCGGCGAAACACGGGTCCTCCGGAGAGCGGAAGGGCCGCCGCAGTGGTGGCCACGCTCTGTGATCGACCCATCACGCAGAGTGCTGAAGGGCGCGGGCGGAACGTCCGGATTCGTCCCGGGCCCGTCGGTCGAGACGGGTCGGGGCGGGTCGGCTCGCAGCGCTTGCAACTGTGCAACACTGCCGCCGTGAACCTCGCTGACCTGGTCCGCGACGCGGCCGCCGCCGACCCCGCCAAGCCCGCTCTGCTGCACCGCGACACCTCCCTGTCCTGGTCGGATCTCGATCGCGACGTCGACCGGTTCGGCGCCGGCCTGCTCGACCTCGGGCTCTCCCGTGGCGACCGGGTGGCCCTCGTCCTCGGCAACACCCCCGCGTTCGTCACGGCGTACTTCGGCGTGCTCCGGGCCGGGCTGGTCGCGCTGCCGGTGAACACCGGCTACACCGCGGCCGAGGTCGAGCACGTGCTCACCGAC
The DNA here is from genome assembly GCA_963765815.1 of uncultured Actinomycetota bacterium. Taxonomy (GTDB): domain Bacteria; phylum Actinomycetota; class Actinomycetes; order BP-191; family BP-191; genus DATLNF01. The sequence goes on from CAVXXT010000008.1 coordinate 357,648, forward strand.
TCGGGTGCGCGGGCGGTCGTGGGCCACCGCGAGGCTGCGGCCGGGCTCCACGCCGCCATGGAGCGGGTCGGCACCCTCGAGCACGTCGTGATCGCCGATGCGGCGGACGCGCCGGCCGGTGCGATCACGTTCGACGACGTCGTCGCGCGCGGGGCGGCTGCGCCCGCTCCGTACAAGGAGACGGCTGACGGCGACCTCGCCGTCCTCATCTACACCTCGGGCACCTCGGGGCGGCCGAAGGGCGCGATGCTCACGCACGGCGCGCTGAGGGCGAACCTGAACCAGTGCGCGCAGATCGTGCCGCTGGTCGTCGACGCCGACGACGTCGTGCTGCTCGTGCTGCCGCTGTTCCACATCTACGCGCTCAACGCGGGTCTCGGCGCGGTCGCGCGACACGGCGCCACCGGGGTGCTGGTCGAGCGCTTCGACCCGGTCGAGACGCTGGCCGAGATGCGCCGGCACCAGGTCACCAACGTCATCGGCGCTCCGCCGATGTACGTCGCCTGGTCGATGCTGCCGGACCTCGGCGACGCCTTCACGTCGGTGCGGCTCGCGGTCTCGGGTGCAGCACCGCTGCCGGCCGATGTGCTCACCCGCATCCTCGACGTCACCGGCCACCACGTGTTCGAGGGCTACGGCCTGACCGAGACCGCGCCGGTGCTCACCACGACGCTGATGAGCCAGGTGGCCAAGCCCGACTCGATCGGCCGCCCGGTGCCCGGCGTGGAGCTGCGCCTCGTCGACGAGCAGGGAGAGGAGCCGGAGGAGGGCGACCCCGGCGAGATCGTCGCGCGCGGCGCCAACGTCTTCAGCGGATACTGGCCCGACGGCAGCGGCGGCCCGGACGCTGACGGGTGGTGGGCAACCGGCGACGTCGCCTACGTCGACGACGACGGCGACTACCACCTGGTGGACCGGCGTACCGAGCTGATCCTCGTCAGCGGCTTCAACGTCTACCCGCGCGAGGTCGAGGACGTGCTGCTGCAGCACCCCGACGTCGAGGAAGCGGCGGTCCTCGGCATCGCGCACCCCTACACCGGGGAGAGCGTCAAGGCCCTCGTCGTACGCCGGTCCGGTGCGCGGCTGACCGCGGAGGAGCTGATCGCGCACACCGGGCGCTCCCTCGCCCGGTTCAAGTGCCCTACCGCGGTGGAGTTCGTCGACGAGCTGCCGCACGGCGCGACCGGCAAGGTGTCCAAGGGCCGGCTGCGCGAGCAGGCGCTCGACGCGACCGCCGGCTGACCGGGCCCGCGAGCGAGCGATGAGAGGCGAGGCAGTCCTGCCGCTCGTCGCGACGCTGATCTCTCTCGAGTTCACCCTCGCGCTGCTGCGCCGCTGGTCGCTGAGCCGTCGGCCCTACCTGCGGTCGTGGGCGGTCTCCCTCGCGATGTTCACCGTCGGCTGCGCGGCGCTCTGGTACGGCACCGCGTTCGGCTGGAGCGAGCCGACCTTCCGCACGTTCTACGTCTGCGGAGCGATGCTGTCGGTGCCGTGGCTGGCCATGGGGGAGATCGAGCTGCTGGTCCGCCCGGCGGCGGCGCGGATCGTGCTCTTCTTCCTGCTGGTCTTCAGCGCCAACGCCGCGTTCGTCCTCGCCGTGGTGCCGCTCGTCGACGGCGCACCGGCATTCGGGGTCGGCCTGCCGCACGGCCGCGACTACTTCCCGGCCGGCGCCCGCTACGGGCTGGTCGTGGCCTCCAACGCCGTGGGCACGCTCACGGTCGTCGGCGGCACCCTCTGGTCGGGCTGGCGGTCGCGCGGCGGCGGTGCCGCGGCGCGGGCGCGGTTCCGCGGGACCTCGCTGATCGTGCTCGGGGTGCTCATCGCGGCGACCAGCGGCGGGCTCACCTTCCTCGGGGAGGCGGGGTCCGTCGCGGCGACCCTGGGCCTGGGCGCCGCCGTGATGTACGCCGGCTTCGTGGTCGCCTCCCGACGCCCCGGGGCGCACCGGGCGGCCCGGCGCCGGCAGCGCGCGGCCGAGACGGACGAGACGCTGGATCCCGGGGAGGACGTCGGTGCCGCCGTCTGACCACCGGCTGACGCTGCTGGCGAAGCCCGGCTGCCCCGCCTGTGACGTCGCTCGCGAGCAGCTGACCCGGATCGCGGCCGAACTCGGCGTGCCGCTCGACGAGCGCGACGCGACGGTCGACCCGGCGGACTTCACCGAGTACGGCGACCGGCTGCCGGTGTTCCTCCTCGACGGCCGGGAGCACGGGTTCTGGGCGGTGGAGGAGGCTCGCCTGCGGCGCGCTCTGGACCGCTGAGCGGGCCCGCCGCCGAGTTTGTGCGTGCGTTCACAAGGCGTATTCTCAAAGGCACAAAGTCCCCCGTCCCCGGCACTCGCCAGGGCACGCGGGTGACCTGACCCGGGCGGGCGGCGCATGCCGTTCCCGGCCGTCGAGGAGCAGGGGTGGCGCAGTCGAGGTCCGGCCCGCGTGGGGCTGATCGCGGCATCCCCGAGGCCACCGTCGCGCGGCTCCCGGTCTACCTGCGTGCGCTCGTGGGGCTGGCCGAGTCGGCCGCGAGCACGGTCAGCTCCGACGCGCTCGCCGTGGCGTCGGGGGTCAACTCGGCCAAGGTGCGCAAGGACCTGAGCCACCTGGGCTCCTACGGAACGCGGGGCGTCGGGTACGACGTCCAGTTCCTCATCTACCAGATCTCCCGCGAGCTGGGTCTGACGCAGGACTGGCCGGTGGCCATCATCGGCCTGGGCAACCTCGGGCACGCGCTGGCCAACTACGGCGGCTTCGCCAACCGCGGGTTCCGGATCGCCGCGCTGGTCGACACCGACCGCGCGCGGGTCGGCGAGGAGGTCGCGGGCGTCTCGGTCAGCCACCTCGACGACCTCGACGGACTCGTCGCGGAGCACGCGATCTCGATCGGCGTGATCGCGACGCCGGCGCACGCCGCACAGGACGTCTGCGACCGGTTGGTCGCCGCGGGAGTCACCAGCATCCTCAACTTCGCGCCGGTCGTGCTGACCGTCCCGGACGGCGTCGACCTCCGCAAGGTCGACCTCTCGATCGAGCTGCAGATCCTGTCGTTCCACGAGCAGCGCAAGTCGGTCGGCCCCGTGCTGCAGAGTCAGGCGGCTCGGCTGTGAGCGTCCTGGTCGTGGGGATCAGCCACCACAGCGCGCCGCTGAACGTGGTCGAGCGCGCGTCGATCGCGCCGGTCGACGTGCCCAAGGCGCTGCTGGAGCTGCAGTCGGGTGACCACGTCGCGGAGGCGCTGGTCCTCTCGACCTGCAACCGGGTCGAGGTCTACGCCCACGTCGCGAAGTTCCACGGCGGGGTGCAGGAGCTGAGCGACCTGCTGGCGCGGGTGTCTGGGATACCGCTCGAGACGCTGACCGAGCACCTCTACGTGCACTACGAGGACCGCGCGGTGCAGCACCTCTTCACCGTCGCGAGCGGCCTCGACTCGATGGTGGTCGGCGAGGGACAGATCATCGGCCAGCTGCGCGCCGCGTTCGACCACCGCGCAGCGCGAGGGCGCGGTCGGGCGGCTGCTCTGGCAGCTGGTCCCGCACGCGCTGCGGGTCGGCAAGCGCGTGCGCACGGAGACCGAGATCGGCCGCGCCGGCGCCTCACTGGTCGAGATCGGCGTGCGGGTCGTCGGCAACGCGCTCGGCGACCTCCGCGACCGCCCCGTCCTCGTCATCGGCGCGGGCGCGATGGGCGCTCTCGCGGCCGAGACGCTGCGCGCCGCGGGCGTCGGCGAGATCGTCGTCGCCAACCGCACCGCTGCGCATGCGGAGGCTCTTGCCGACGACGCTGGGCGGCACCGGCATCGGCCTCGACCAGCTCGAGCGGGCGCTCGCGCACGCCGACGTCGTCGTGTCGTCGACGGGTGCATCGGGCGTGGTCGTCGCCTCCGACGTCGTCGAGCGAGCGGTGCGGGCGCGCGAGGGTCGGCCGGTCTCGTTCCTCGACCTCGCACTCCCGCGCGACATCGACCCGGCCGTGCGGCTGCTGCCCGGCGTCACCCTGACCGACCTCGACGCGCTGCGGCAGACCCTCGAGGCCGAGAGCGACGGCGGCGGCGACGTCGAGAGCGCCCGCGCGATCGTCGCCGAGGAGGTCGCGGTCTTCCTCGGCTGGCAGCGCGCGATGAAGGTCGCGCCGACGGTGGTCGCGCTGCGCGCCAAGGCCGACGCGGTGATCGACGCCGAGCTGGGCCGGCTGCTGCAGCGGATCCCCGACCTCGACGCGCGGCAGCAGGAGGAGGTGCACTCCGCCGTACGCCGGGTCGTGGAGAAGCTGCTCCACGCGCCGACGGTGCGGGTGAAGGAGCTGGCCGAGTCCCCGGGCGGCGACCACTACGCGGAGGCGCTGCGCGAGCTGTTCGGCCTCGGCCCGCAGGTCGCCGAGGCGGTCTCCCAGGCCGATCTCGCGGATCTGCTCGACGGGGAGCTCGGCGAATGACCGCGCTGCGTCTGGGCACGCGTCGCTCGGCGCTGGCGATGGCGCAGTCCGGCGGGGTCGCCGCCACGATCCTCGCGACGCTCGGCCGTGACGTCGAGCTGGTCGAGATCACCACCGACGGCGACCGCTCCAGCGCGAGGCGATCGCGCAGATCGGCGGCACCGGCGTCTTCGTCACCGCCCTGCGCGACGCGCTGCTCGCCGGTGACGTCGACCTCGCCGTGCACTCCTACAAGGACCTGCCGACCGCGTCGGCCGACGGCCTCGTCGTCGTCGCAGTGCCCCCGCGCGAGGACCCGCGCGACGTGCTCTGCTGCCCGGCGGGGCTGACGCTCGGCGAGCTGCCGGCCGGCTGCTCGGGTCGGCACGGGGTCGCCGCGGCGCGCCGCCCAGCTGCGCGCGCTCGGGCCTCGGCCTCGACGTGGTGCCGATCCGCGGCAACGTCGACACCCGGCTGAAGAAGGCGATCGACGGCGAGGTCGACGCGGTGGTGCTGGCGCGGGCGGGGCTGTCCCGGCTCGACCGGCTCGACGCCGTGACCGAGGTGCTCGACCCGCTGCAGATGCTGCCCGCGCCCGGCCAGGGCGCGCTGGCGATCGAGGTCCGCGCGCGACGACGCCGACCTGCGTCGACGCTGCTGGCCGCCCTCGACGACCCGACCAGCCGGGCGCGCGGTCGACTGCCGAGCGCGCACTGCTCGCCGCGCTCGAGGCCGGCTGCACCGCGCCGGTCGGCGCGCTGGCCGACGACGCCGACGACGAGCTCTACCTGCGGGCCGCGGTGTGCGCGCCCGATGGCAGCGACGTGCTGCGCCGCAGCGCGGTAGGTCCGCTGTCCGACCCCCAGGCCATCGGCCGAGCGCTCGCAGCTGAGCTCCTCGACGACGGTGCCGCTGAGCTGATGAGGAACGAGTAGATGGCCGCGACGCGACGGACGAAGACGACCGGGAAGGTCGCCGCTGGTGGGCGCCGGCCCCGGCGACGCGGGCCTGCTGACGGTGCGCGGGCGCGACCTGCTCGCGGCGGCCGATGCGGTGCTCGTCGACCACGACTGTGCCGCGCGGCAGCTGCTCGACGGCTGCCGCGCGGACGCCGCCCTGGTGACCGTCGGCGGCGACGCCGACGACGCGATCGTCAGCCGGAGATGCCGCGTCGACGCTCGTCGCGCGCGCCAAGGCGGGGGAGACGTCGTCCGGCTCGTCTCCGGTGACCCGTTCCTGCTGACCAGCGGCGCGCGCGAGGCCGCGGCGTGGACGAAGGCCGGCGTCCCTGGGAGGTCGTGCCGGGCGTCCCGCTCGCCACGCCGGGCCGGCGTACGCCGGTATCGCTGTCGCCGACGGCGCCACCGCGCACGACGTGGCGTTCGTCGACGGCCACGCGACACCATCGGCAAGCCGGGTGCCGGTCGACTGGGCTGCGCTGTCTGCGCGGACCGGCACCCTCGTCGTCGTCGGGGGCGCCGACCAGGTCGGGAAGATCGCCGCCCGGCTGGTGGAGCACGGCCGCGCCGGCGACACGCCGGTCGCCGCGATGCTGCGCGCCGACGACCGCTGAGCAGCGGACGGTCGCTCGCGACCTCGACACCATCGAGGCGCGCCGCCGCCGGCCTGCGTCGAGCCGGTCGTGACGGTGATCGGCGACGTGGTCCGGCTCCGCGACCGGCTGTCCTGGTGGGAGTCGCGGCCGCTGTTCGGGCTGCGCGTCCTCGTGCCGCGGACCCGGCAGCAGGCCGGCGCGCTGTCCGAGGAGCTGCGCGAGCTCGGCGCACTGCCGGTCGAGCTGCCGACGATCGCGATCGAGCCGCCTCGCAACGACGCGCCCGATGGAGCGCGCGGTCGCCGGCCTGGTGCAGGGCCGCTACGCCTGGATCGCGTTCACCTCGCACCAACTCGGTGCGCGCGGTGCGCGAGCGGCTCGAGGAGATCGGCCTCGACGCGCGCGTGCTCTCCGGCGTGAAGATCGCCGCTGTCGGCGACGCGACCGCCGACGCGCTGCGCGCGTTCGGCCTGCGCGCCGACCTGGTGCCGTCGCGCGAGATGTCGGGCGAGGCCCTCGCCGACGAGTGGCCGTGGCACGACGACCAGCTCGACCCGCTCGACCGCGTGCTGCTGCCGCGCGCCGACATCGCGACCGAGACGCTGGTCAACGGCCTGAAGGCCAAGGGCTGGGCAGTCGAGGAGGTCACGGCGTACCGCACGGTGCGCGCGGCCGGCACCGCCGGTCGAGCTGCGCGAGGCGGTGCGCGCGGGTCGCTTCGACGCCGTCGCCTTCACGTCGTCGTCGACCGTGCGCAACCTCGTCGCGCTGGCGGGCAAGCCCGGACCGTCGACGCGGATCGCCGTGATCGGACCGCAGACGGCGGCGACCGCGCGCGAGCTGGGGCTGCGTGTCGACGTGGTCGCCGACGTGCCGTCGGTCGCGGGTCTCGCGACTGCGCTCGCCGAGCTCGTCACCGGCAGAGCGCGCGGCCAGCCGACGCCGACCGCGACGAAGCGTCCGGCCAGAAGGCCACGGCCACACGGCGGAGAGGTCGACCGCAGACGGCGAAGAAGTCGACTGTGAGCACCGTGAAGAAGCCTGCCCGCTGCGAAGGCGAAGCCGCGCGCCCCGGGTGAGGAGCGGGCGATGACGGCCGGGTTCCCGGTCTCGCGTCCGCGCCGGCTGCGTCGTACCGCAGCGCTGCGCACGCTGACCGCGGAGACCCGCGTCGCCGCTGCCGACCTGGTGCTGCCGCTGTTCGTCAAGGAGGGCATCGCCGACGCGCAGCCGGTCGGGAGCATGCCGGGCGTCGTGCAGCACACGCGCGAGACGCTGCGCAAGGCGGCGGTCGAGGCGACCGAGGCCGGCGTGGGCGGGCTGATCCTCTTCGGCGTCCCCGCCGACGAAGGACGCGCGAGGCAGCGCGGCCGACGACCCCGACGGCATCGTGCAGCTGGCGCTCGCCGACCTGAGGTCGGAGGTCGGCGACGCGACCGTCCTGATCGCCGACTGCTGTCTCGACGAGTACACCGACCACGGCCACTGCGGCCTGCTGCGCGAGGACGGCTCGCGTCGACAACGACGCGACGCTGCATCGCTACGCCGCCGCCGCTGTCGCGCAGGCGCGCGCGGGTGCCGACGTGATCGCCCCGAGCGGGATGATGGACGGCCAGGTCGGCGCGATCCGCGCCGCGCTCGACGTCGCCGGCTTCGACGACGTCGCGATCCTCGCCTACAGCGCGAAGTACGCCTCCGCGTTCTACGGACCCTTCCGCGACGCGGCCGAGTGCGCGCCGAAGTCCGGCGACCGCGCGTCGTACCAGCAGCACCCGGCCAACGCCGACGAGGCGCTGCGCGAGGTCGACCTCGACCTCGCCGAGGGCGCCGACGCGGTCATGGTGAAGCCGGCGATGAGCTACCTCGACGTCGTGCGCCGGGTGGCCGACCACGTCACGGTGCCGGTCGCGGCGTACCAGGTGTCGGGGGAGATGGCGATGGTCGAGGCGGCCGCCGCCCGCGGCTGGATCGACCGCGAGCGCGTGATGCTCGAGACCGTGACGTCGATCCGCCGCGCCGGCGCCGACATCGTGCTGACCTACTGGGCGACCGAGCTCGCTCGCCTGATCCGCTAGCCGATCGCCGCGCGCCGCACCGTCGCGCGAACCGCCTCGCTGAGCGCCTCGACCGGCATCCGCTCGAGCGGATGGCCGGTCCCGGGCAGCACCTCCAGCTCGCCTGAGGCGAGGGCGCGAGCCGCCTCGAGCGTCTCCTCGACCGTGACGAGCGGGTCCCGGTCCCCGACGACGAGCCGGATCGGCGCGACGACCGACTCGAGTCCCGACAGCGGCCCGCGCGCACCCAAGGTCGACAGCAGCTCGGCGGTCGCCAGCACGACGTCCCGCCAGCCCGCGACCGGGTGCGCCGCAGCGAGCGCGGCGGCGAACGCCGGCACCTTCCGCTCGATCACGTCCGGGTCGAGCCGCGCGATCTCCCCGGCGGCCACCTCCGGCGTCCACCGGAGCTTGGTGGCGACGGTCACCGCGCTCGCGACGACGTCGGGGTGACGCCGCGCCGCCTCGAGCGCGACGTAGCCGCCCATGCTGTAGCCGAGCAGATGTGCGCGCTCTCCGGCCAGCGCGACGACGTCGTCGACCAGCTCGTCGAGGTCGATCGGCCCTGCCGGGCGGTGGCCGTGGCCGGGCAGGTCGGGAGCGACGACGTCGAGCTCGGCGGCGAGCGCGCGGGCCAGCGGTGCGACCTGGCCGGCGGAGCCGAGGGCGCCATGCAGGATCACGAGACGCGTGGTGGTTCTCATCGCGCGCAGGCTAGCGACCCCGCCGGATTCGCGACCGCTCGGACGCGCTGGGACAATGGTCCGGTGCCGGCCCACGACGTATCGACCGCTTCCGCCGACCTGTTCGCGCGGGGCCGAGAGGTGACTCCGGCCGGCGTGAACTCGCCGGTGCGCGCCTTCGGCGCGGTCGGCGGCGCAGCCGCGGTTCATGGTCAGCGGATCGGGTCCGTGGCTGGTCGACGCCGACGGCAACCGCTACGCCGACCTCGTGTGCTCGTGGGGACCGATGATCCTCGGCCACGCCCACCCCGAGGTCGTGCGCGCGGTCGTCGAGCGCGCCGCGGCCGGCACCAGCTTCGGCGCGCCGACCCCGGGCGAGGTCGAGCTGGCCGAGCTGATCACCGGGCGCCTGCCCTACGTCGAGCAGGTCCGCCTCGTCAGCTCGGGCACCGAGGCGACGATGTCGGCGCTTCGGCTGGCCCGCGGCTTCACCGGCCGGACCAAGGTCGTGAAGTTCGCCGGCTGCTACCACGGCCACGTCGACGCGCTGCTCGCCAGCGCCGGCAGCGGGGTCGCGACGCTGGGCCTGCCCGACAGCGCCGGCGTCACCGCGGCGACGACGGCCGACACGATCGTCGTGCCCTACAACGACCTCTCCGCGGTGGCCGCGGCCTTCGATCGCTACCCGGGCGAGATCGCCTGCGTCATCACCGAGGCGGCCGCCGCCAACATGGGCGTCGTCGCTCCGCTGCCCGGCTTCAACGCAGGGCCTCAAGCGGCTGTGCGTCGAGCACGGCGCGCTGCTCGTCGTCGACGAGGTGCTGACCGGGTTCCGCGTCGAGCGAGCAGGGCTGGTACGGCGTCGAGCCGGTGTCGCCGGACCTCGCGACGTTCGGCAAGGTGATGGGCGGGGGCCTGCCGGCCGCGGCGTTCGGCGGACGCGCGGACGTGATGTCGCTGCTCGCCCCGGTCGGCCCGGTCTACCAGGCGGGCACGCTCTCCGGGAACCCGGTCTCCGTCGCCGCCGGGCTCGCGACGCTGCGGCTGTGCACCCCCGAGGTCTACGCGCATCTCGACAAGACCGCCGAGACCATCGCGCAGGTGGTCGGCTACGGCGCTCGACGAGGCGGGGGTGGCGCACCGGCTCAGCACCGCCGGCAGCCTGTTCTCGTTCTTCTTCACCGACCAGGCGGTGGTGGACTACGCGACCGCGTCGACGCAGGACACCGCGGCGTACGCCGCGTTCTTCCACGAGATGCTCGCGCGCGGCGTCTACCTGCCGCCCAGCGCCTACGAGGCGTGGTTCGTCTCCGCCGCGCACGACGACGAGGTGCTCGAGACCGATCGCGGCCGCTGCGCCGCATGCCGCGCGCGCCGCCGCCGCGGCAGGTCGCATGACCGCCCGGACCGTCGTCCACCTGCTGCGCCACGGCGAGGTGCACAACCCGGCGAAGGTCCTCTACGGCCGCATCCCCGGCTTCCGGCTGTCACCCGCCGGCGAGGGCATGGCGCGCGACCGCAGCCGACGCCGTGCGCGACCGCGACGTCACGGTGCTGGTGTCGTCACCGCTCGAGCGCGCGCAGCAGACCGCCGAGCCGCTTGCGGTCGCACTCGGGCTCACTCCGCGCATCGACGACCGGCTGATCGAGAGCGCCAACGTCTTCGAAGGGCTCACCGTCGAGTTCGGTGCCGGCTCGTTCAAGAACCCGCGGCTGTGGCGGCACCTCTACGACCCGTTCACGCCGTCGTGGGGCGAGCCCTACGCCGCCATCGCGCGCGCGGATGACCGCCGCGGTGGAGCAGGCGCGGGACGAGGCGCGTGGTCACGAGGCGGTGCTGCGTGAGCCACCAGCTGCCGATCTGGATCACCCGCCGGCACCTCGAGGGGCGGCGGCTCTGGCACCGGCCGGACCGTCGGCAGTGCGGGCTGGCCAGCCTGACCTCGGTGACCTACGACGGCGACCGCCTGGTCGGCATCGTCTACAGCGAGCCGGCCGGCGAGGCCGGCCGCACGACCGCCCCGCCCGGCGCCTAAGTCGCGATCTTGGGCTTCAATCCACAGGCGTCCTTCCTGTGGATTAAGCACAAGATCACGACAGGCTAAGCGGAGACTGTCTCGCGCTCGGGGATGCCGGCGGGCTGGGGCACGCGGCGCAGCTCGTACAGCGCCGAGCAGGAGTGCGTGGATCAGCAGCAGCACGAAGGTCACGCCCATCGCGACGTACGTCGGCTTGCTCAGGGTGCCGTGCTCGAGTCCAAGGACGAAGGTCTTCGGCTTGATCTTGGCGATCAGCGCCTTCTCCTCCTCGGTGTCGGTCCCCGTGACGGCCACCGGGCCGGTCGTCACCCGAGCGCGCGCGAGCTCACGGTTGTCCCGGATGATCTCGGTCTTGGTGATGGTGAACGTCTGGTCCGGGATGAGCGAGGACTCCTCGACGCCCAGCTCCTTGGCGTATGCCGGCGCGATCACCTCGTTGGCCGCGGTCTGCGCCGCAGTGATCTCCGCGGTGAGGTTCTGGTCGGTGAGGTCGCCTTCCTCCACCTCGACGAACTCCGCCTCGTCGACCGGGAACTTCGCCTGCTCGGCCGGGGTGTCGATGACCAGCCAGCTCGACTCGGATCCCTGCGGGCCGAGGAAGCGCGGCGTCGACGTCGGGATGTCCGGGATGTTGCCCGGCAGCGGCAGTCCCGGGACACCGGTGAACCACAGCAGCGACAGCACGAACCAGCAGCCCCAGAAGGCGGTGCCGGTGATCAGGTAGCCCAGCTTCGGCCCGAAGCTGCTCTGCAGCAGCATGAAGACGCCACCGCACAGCATCCCGAACATGATCACCACGGCGACGACCGCGGTGACGCCCTTCGGCACCTCCTCGGTGTTGGCGAGGTGCAGCACGGTCCCGGCGGTCGGGTGCGCGGCGGCGGCGTAGACGTTCAGCACGTCGGACCTTCCTGGTGTGCGGAGCCGGGCTAGCGGGTCTCGGAGCCGAACGCGATGAGCCGCGAGAACGGCCCGCGAGACGAGCCGATGGCGATCTTGACGCCGTCGGGCAGCTCCTCCTGGATGGAGATCAGGTAGTTCATGATGTCCTCGAGCTGCTGGTCGTTGAGCGGCCCGCCGTAGCCGAGGCCCCAGGTCGGCATGGGCGTGCCGGGGCGGCCCTTGGCGATCGTCTCGAACACGAACCGGTAGGCCTCGTTCGGCGTCTTCTTCGCCGCGAGCTGGCGGGAGAAGACCTCGCGGAGGTTCGGCGCCGGGTAGTCGGCCGGCGTCGACGTCGGCGTCGCCTTGTAGTCGGCGACGACGCCGCCGCCGGCGTTGGCCCCGTGGCAGCGGGCGCAGCCGTAGCCGGAGGTGTTCGACTCGGTCGACAGCGCGAAGTGCGCGGAGCCGCGCTCGATCGACTCGGCCCGCTGCTCCAGCGCGGCGTCCTCCATCCGGGGCTTCTCGAAGAACAGCACGTAGGTCGGCAGGAAGATGCCGAGGAACAGGGTCAGCAGCAGACCCCAGCCCTGCCAGCGCTCGAGCACGTTGGTCTCGAGCTCGTCGTCCGACGGCGCGGGCCGGAAGCCGATCGGGATCGACGGCTCGCCCGAGCGTCGGCGTACGACGCTGCCCGACTTCTGCTCCGTGTCGCTCATGTGCCTCTCGTCGCTCTCGTCAGCCGACCGCTGCAGCTATCCAACACAGCCGTTATCCAACACAGCCGTCATCCAACACAGTGCGGGCCGGCGGGGCTCTGGCCGATCGTGTCCGTGCCGCGGGGGGGACCGGGGATCCGCGTAGAGGTGTCCACGGCGATGCTGTTGCCGTCCTTGGTCAGCGGGAAGTGGTCCAGACCCCGCGGTGCGGGGCCGAACTGGTACTCGCCGGCCTTGTTGTAGCGGGAGCCGTGGCACGGGCACTCGAGCCACTGGCTGGTCGCGCAGGGCGGCACCCGGCAGCCGAGGTGCGCGCACTTCTGGTAGATCGCCAGCAGGCCCTCTGCGGCGGCCTTCTCGTAGACCGTCTCCTGCCCGGGCGTGGGCTTGTAGTTGATGACGTAGGAGCGCGCCTCCGGGAAGTAGAGGAGACCGCTCGGCTCCGCGGCGATCTGCTCCTTCAGCGCGTCGATGTCGCCGAGGTTGATCGTCGAGCCGAAGCCGCCGCGCAGCGTGGGCCAGAGGAAGCCGAGGCTGGCCCCCGCGAAGCCGCCGAGGTAGAGGCCGAACGCGCCGAGCCAGGTGTTGCGGAAGAAGTCCCGCCGGGACATCCCGCGCTTGCGTGCCATTGCCTGCGCCCTCTTCCTAGAACTCGAAGTACATGCCGTCGGACCACGGCCAGACCCAGTTGTAGCCGGGGCCGCGGAACAGCGAGCCGATGGTCGACAGGATCGCCGCCATGATCACGAACCAGGTGAACAGCATGATCGAGAACTTGCGGTTGGCCGGTCGCATCGACGGGTTCTTGTCGAGGTACGGGAAGGCCATCAGCAGCACCAGGCCCACACCCGGGATGGTCACTCCCGCGATCATCGGGTGGAAGTAGCGCAGCAGCTCCTGGAGTCCCAGGAAGTACCACGGCGCCTTCGACGGGTTGGGCGTCAGGTTGACGTTGGCCAGCTGCAGCAGCGGCGCGTCGACGAAGGTCGAGAACACCACGAGGAAGACGGTGCACGCCATCAGCGCGACCATCTCCTCGAGCAGCAGGTGTGGCCAGACGTTGACCTTGTCGTCCTGGGTCCGCTCGACCCGCTGGATTCCCTCGGGCGGCACCATCGCCAGCAGCCGGTGCGTCATGCCCTCCGCCGTGCCGCGACCGCCGCCGGTGGCCACCGCCCCACCGCTCTTGGCCATCGCGGCGGCGACCCGCGCCTGCCGCTCGGCGGGTGAGAGCGCGGTCGGCCGGTCCATCGTCGCGGTCCCGACGGCCGCTGCCGCCGGAGCGGCCGCTGCTGCTGCCGGAGCTGCGGCGGGAGCAGCCGCTGCCGCCGCGGGAGCGGCCTCTGCCGCCGGCTCCGCCGCCGCTGCCGCTGCCGCGGCGCTCGGTGAGGGCACCCCTGCCGCCTTGCGCGCCTTCTTGACGGCCGCTGACTTGGCCTTGGCCCGGGCGACACGGTCGGAGTCGCCCGCGGCGATGGCCGCGTCGTACGTCTCCTGGTCGGGAGTGATCTCCTCGGACATCGGGTCCTCGCTCGGGGCTGGTGGGTGCGGTCGCGGGTCGGGTGGTGGCTACAGCGGGCCGGAGATGCCGCCGTCCTTGCGGATGCGCCAGAAGTGCACGGCCATGAAGATGACCGCGACGAACGGCAGCGCGAGCACATGGAGCACATACCAGCGGAGCAGGGTCGGCGGCCCGATCTCGACCCCGCCGAGGAGGACGAACCGGACCTCCTTACCGAACACCGGGGTGTAGCCCATCATCTGGGTGCCGACGGCGACGGCCCAGATGGCGAGCTGGTCCCACGGCAGCAGGTAGCCGGTGAAGGACAGCAGCAGGGTGAGCAGCAGCAGGATGACGCCGACCACCCAGTTGAACTCGCGAGGCGCCTTGTAGGCACCGTGGTAGAAGACCCGCGCCATGTGCAGGAACACGGTGAAGACCATGGCGTGCGCCGACCATCGGTGCAGGTTGCGGATCATCTGGCCGAACGTCACACCGGAGGAGAGCGCCCGGATGTCGGCGTACGCGAGCTCCTGGCCGAAGCCGGCCGACGGCCGGTAGAAGAACATCAGGTAGATGCCGGTGACCGTGAGCAGGATGAAGAGGAAGAAGCTCAGCCCGCCGAGGCAGTAGGTGTACGTCAGCTTGAGCCCGTGCCGCTTCAGCTTCACCGGGTGCAGGTGGTAGAGCACGTTGTTCATCGTGGCGAGCGCGCGGTCGCGGGAGGTGTCGCGGTAGCCCGGGCGGTAGATCGAGCCCGGCCGGAAGATGGACTTCCAGACCTGGCCCTCGCGCGGGTCCCGGGGGGCCGCGAAGTCCTTGACCTGGGCCTGGACTTCCTTGATGCGGTCCTTCGGGCTCGGCCGGTCGGCCACGTGCATCTCCTTCGACGTCTGCTGGTGCTCGTGCGCTCGGTGGTGCTACTTCTTCTTCTTGGGTGCTGCCTCGCCGATCTTGGAGTAGAAGAGCGCGTACGGCGGGCAGCGGTCGACGCAGATCCCGCAGCGCGTGCACTCGTTGTCGTCGATGATGAAGATCGCGCCGGCGGTCTCGGCCAGCGTCTTCATCTCCGGGTTCTCGGCGCCGGCCACGACGTCCGGGGACATCATGTAGATGCACTCCCACGGGCAGACGTCCTCGCAGGCCCGGCAGAGGATGCACAGCTCCGGGGCGAGCGCGATGTGCCGCTTGGGCTTGACCCGCTCCTGCAGCCAGTTGGGGTCGACGGTGCCGAGGGTGTAGTCGTCGTAGATCTCGACCCGCGCGTCCGTCATCGATATCCGCCCGGGTCGCGCTTGCCCTCGTCTGCGTCGGCGTTGACCGGGTTCAACCGCTGGTAGAGCGAGAACAGCAGGAACGTCACGTTCACGATCGCGCCGTGGTAGCCGATGATTCCGACGTCGCGGATGCGCGGGGCGATGTCCGGGTTGTCCTCGAGGATCGACCACTCGTCGGTCCAGGCGATCAGCGCCGACGGGATCGCGCCGTAGAAGATCAGGAACGCGATCGTCATCAGCAGTGAGGCGACGGTCACCCGTAGCCAAACGGAGTCAGTGAGACGGGGCGGGGCCTGTCCCTGCATGACACCGCTCCTCGTCGATGCGGCACGGCATGCCGTGCGTGCTGTACGTCGCGGGCAGGGGCTCCTGCTCGCTGCGATACTACGGGTGTGGGGATTACCCCGCGAATCCAACCAGCCCCGCGCGTCGCACGTCGGACGCGCCACTCGACGACGCCGATCCGTGGCGAAGAAGGACCTCTCGGGATGCGGGTCGCCGACCGTCGACTGGTCCGCCGGACGGCTGTCGCGGTGGCCTTCCTCGTCGCCACGTCGGCCGGCTGCGAGGGGTCGCGTCGCGAGGTCGACTCGCCGGTGGGCGGCAGCGGTTTCCGGGTCGGCGACGGCACCGCGACGCTCGTCGCGGCGGAGGACCGGCGCCCGGCGCCGACCTTGCGCGGGACCACCCTCGACGGCGACTCCCTCGACGTCGCGTCGCTGCGCGGCTCCGTCGTCGTCCTGAACGTGTGGGGGTCGTGGTGCGCCCCGTGCAAGAAGGAGCAGCCGGAGCTGCAGCGGGCGGCGACCGACCTGGCCGGCGAGGGCGTCAGGTTCGTCGGCATCAACGTGCGCGATCGGACCAAGGGCAATGCCCTCGCGCACAACCGCAGGTACGACGTCACCTACCCGAGCCTTTTCGACCCGAGCGCGCGGTTGGTCGCGCGATTCGAGGACCTGCCGCCCAGCGCGATCCCGACGACGGTCGTCATCGACCGTGACGGCCGGGTGGCCGCGCGGGTGCTGGGGGCGACGTCGTACGACGAGCTGGTCGGCCTGGTCCGGCGCATCGCATGAGCCGTATCTCGTGAGCATGGAGGTCCTGGCCGGCGTGGGCCAGACGTTCAAGGAGACGGTGCTCGACGGCCCGTTGCTGCTGGCGATGCCGGTGGCGGCGATCGCCGGGCTCGTGTCGTTCCTGTCGCCGTGCGTCCTGCCGCTGGTGCCCGGCTACCTCTCCTACATCACCGGCCTGTCCGCGGCAGACCTCGAGGCGGCCGGTCTCGACCCGTCGGGCGACGGCGACGCCGACGACCGGGTGGCGACCAAGGGGCGAGTGCTCCTCGGCAGCAGCCTCTTCGTCCTGGGGTTCTCCGTCGTGTTCGTCAGCTACGGCACGCTGTTCGGCGCAGCCGGGCGCGCGCTGCACGAGTACGAAGAGACGCTGATCCGGGTCTTCGGTGTGGTGACGATCCTCCTCGGCCTCGTCTTCGCCGGCGTGTTCACCAAGCTGTCGTTCCTCGAGCGCGACGTGCGCATCCACCGTCTGCCGTCGGCCGGCATCGCCGGCGCGCCGCTGCTCGGCGTGGTGTTCGGCCTCGGCTGGGCGCCGTGCATCGGGCCGACGCTGGGCGCGGTTCTCACTCTGGCCCTGAGCTCCGACGGCGCCGTGCGCGGTGCCCTGCTCTCATTCGTCTACTGCCTCGGGCTCGGCGTGCCCTTCGTCGTGACCGGCCTCGCCTTCCGACGGTCGATGTCGGCGTTCGCGGTCGTCAAGCGCAACTACCGCACGGTCATGCGGGTCGGCGGCGCGTTCCTCGTCGTCATCGGCGTCCTCCAGGTCACCGGGGCCTACAGCCACATCGTCACCGAGCTGCAGACCTGGTACGGCGGCTTCGCCACTGCGGTATGAGCGCTCGCACCTCGGCGTGGGTCAGCCTCCGGCAGAGCTGGCGCAGCCTGACCTCGATGCGCACGGCGCTCGTGCTGCTGTTCCTCCTCGCGCTGGGTGCGGTGCCAGGGTCGCTGCTGCCGCAGGAGCCGCTCGACCCGTTCGCGGTCGAGCGCTACCGCGACGCGCACCGGGTCGCCGGCCGCGTGTACGGCGCTCTCGGGCTGTTCGACACCTTCGCCGCCCCGTGGTTCGTCGGCCTCTACGTCCTCATCTGCGTCTCGTTGGTCGGCTGCCTGACGCCGCGCATCCGGGTGCACGCGAAGGCGCTGCGCGGTCGCCCGCCGGCGCCCCCGCGGGACCTCGGCCGGCTGCCGCGCTCGGCCGAGCTGGTCACGACGGCCGCACCGGAGGATGCGCTCAAGGCGGTCGCCGCGCGACTTCGCGGCCGGCGCTGGCGCGTCGAGCGCCGCGAGCACGCCGACGGGAGCACCTCGGTCGCCGCGGAGAAGGGCTACGTCCGCGAGACCGGCAACCTGGTGTTCCACCTGTGTGTGCTCGCGATCATCGGCGGCGTCGCGGTCGGCTCGCTGCTCGGCTACGAGGGCCGCGCGATCGTCGTGGAGGGCACCGGCTTCACCAACACGGCGGTCGCCTACGACGAGCTCGTGCCCGGCCGGCTCACCGGTCCCGAGGACCTGCCCGCGTTCACCCTCACCCTGGACGACTTCGACGCGGACTACCTCGACAACGGCCAGCCGACCGAGTTCGAGGCGTCGGTGCGATACGCCGACGGTCTGGGCGAGCCGACCCGGAGGGCCCGGCTGCGCGTCAACCACCCGCTCTCGGTCGCGGGCTCGCGCGTCTACCTGCTCGCCCACGGCTACGCCCCGCACATCGTGGTGAGAGACGTCAGAGGGGCAGTCATCTACGACGAGGTCTCGCCGTTCCTGCCGCGGGACGGCAGCTTCCTGTCGACCGGCGTCATCAAGGTGCCCGACGTCGGCGCCGGGCTGCCGCAGATCGGCGTACGCGCCGCGTTCCTCCCGACCGTGGACGTCGCCAGGGACGGGCGGCTCTACTCGCGCTTCCCGGACGCGCAGGCGCCGGCGCTGTCCTACGAGGCCTTCGCGGGCGACCTCGGGCTCGACGCGGGTGTCCCGCAGAACGTCTACGAGCTCGACACCAGCGGGCTGGTCCGCACCGGCGGCGGCTTCCTCCTGCCGGGGGAGACGAGCGGACCGCTCGCGGGCGGCGCGACCATGACGTTCGTCGGATTCCGGGAGTGGGCGAACATCCAGGTGGCTCGTGACCCTGGACAGCGCGTCGTCCTCCTCGCGGCCGTGCTGGCGCTGACCGGGCTGGTGACCAGCCTGCGGGTTCGCCGTCGCCGGTTCTGGGTGCGCGCGCGGGCCGTCGGCGGAGGTACCGTGCTGGCGGTCGGCGGGCTGCCGCGACGTGACGCGCCGGCCTTCTCGGCGGAGTTCGACTCGCTCGTCGCCGACCTGACCGCAGCGCTCCCGGCGCCGCCGGATCCGAAGGGAACGCCGTGAGCCAGCCCGGACTCGCCGGCCCGAGCGACACGCTGCTCGTCGCCGCCGTCGTGTCCTACACGGTCGCGATGGTCGGCTACGCCGCCGAGCTCGCGTTCGGCTCCCGCGACGCGGGCCTGCCCCCGATCGCGGGCGGCTCGACCGACGTGCTGCCCGAGCGCTTCGCCGGCCTGGGCGGCACGCGCACGACCGGGACCGGCTGGCCGGTGCGGCTCGGCCGGGCCGCGGTGGCCGTCACCGTCCTCGGCTGGGCTGTCCACCTGCTGTCAGTGATCCTCCGCGGACTCGCGGTCGGGCGGGTGCCCTGGGGCAACATGTACGAGTTCTCCTCGGTGGTCTGCCTCGCGGCGGTGACCGGGTTCCTCGTCCTGATGTCACGCCAGCCGGTGCGCTACCTCGGAGCGGCCGTGATGCTCCCGGTCGTCATCTACCTCGGGCTCGGCACCACCGTCCTCTACGCCCCGGCTGCCCCTCTGGTGCCGGCGCTGAACTCCTACTGGCTGAAGATCCACGTCGCTGCGGCGGCGACCGCGAGCGGGACCTTCATGGTGGCCTTCGCGACCACCGTCCTCTACCTGGTGCAGGACGTCCGCGAACGACGTGCGAGCCCGACGCCGGAGGGCACCGCCGGCGCACCGGTCGCCCGCTTCCGCCTGCCGTCGGCGGCTTCCCTCGACGCGATTGCCTACCGCGTGACGGCGTTCGCGTTCCCCATCTGGACCTTCGCGGTCATCGCCGGCGCGATATGGGCCGAGGCGGCGTGGGGCCGCTACTGGGGCTGGGACCCGAAGGAGACCTGGGCGTTCATCACCTGGGTCCTGTACGCCGGCTACCTGCACGCCCGGCCGCTGCCGCGCTGGCAGGGCCGCCGGGCCGCCGTCGTCGGCGTGGTCGCCTTCGTCGCGCTGATGTTCTGCTACTTCGGCGTCAACCTCTGGATCTCGGGGCTGCACTCGTACGCCGGCGTCTGACGCGCGCGACCGCCTGGCCGAGGGCGCGCCGATTTCGCGCGGTCCCGGGTCGGATCTATACGATCGGCGCCGTCGGATCGGGTCGAGTGCGGAGGTGGGAGTGGCGCTGGCCACGTCGTCGTCCGCCACGGCTGCTCATGAGGCGGACAGCTCCGCCGACGCGCGCAGCTGGTCCACCCCGTCGGGTGCGGCGCTCACCTGGGTCACCGTGGGAGCGACGTTCCTGCTCCTCGGCGCACTGCTGCTCGTCCTGACCGCCATCCAGCAGGTGTCGCCCGGCTTCGCGACGCTCGGCTCCGCCACGTCGTTCGGACGGCTGCGACCCGTCGCGACGACTCTGGTCACCTACGGCGGGCTCGGGATGATCGGCACCGGGGTCGCGCTCGACCTCGCCCGCCGGCTCGGCCGGACGCCGCCGCGGCTCGACCTCGTGGCACGGGCCGGCGGCGCGCTGACGACGCTGTCCGTCGCCGGCGGGTCGATCGCGATCCTGCTCGGCCACACGACCGGGCGACCGGGCCTCGAGCTGCCGCGGCCGTTCTCCGTGCCGCTCGCCGTCGGCCTGCTGCTGGCCGCCGCTGCCTACTTCCGCACGCTCGCGACCCGCGACGCCGACGAGCTGCATCCCGCGCTCTGGCACGTCAGCTCCGCCCTCGTCGCGGGGCCGCTGCTCCTCCTGATCGGGACCGTCCCGCGGGTCGCCGGCGTCAACGACGAGACCGTCCGGGTGTTCGCCACCAACGGCCTGCTGCTGCTCTGGCTGGTCTCGCTGGGCATCGGCATCGCGACGTACGTCGTGCCGCAGGCCTGCCGGTCCGCGCTCTACAGCCGTCGGCTCGCCGCCGTCGGGTTCTGGGGCTGGATCGCTCTCGCGCCATTCGCCGGACCGGCCCGGCTGGTGTCCGGCCCGGCGCAGGAGTGGCTCGAGACGATCGGCATCACCGCGACGATCGCCCTCGCCGTCCCGGCGCTGGCCGTCTGCGTGAACCTGGTCAAGACCTACACCCGCCGCAGCAGCCTCGCCCACCCGGCCGAGCTGCGCTTCGGCCTGCTGTGCGCGAGCCTGCTCGCCGGGGCCACGTCGCTCGGCGCCCTGACCGCGGGCCGCAACGCCGGCGACGTGCTGCACCTGACCGTCGCGGCCGACGGCGCTGCCGAGCTGATTGTCCTCGGCGTCGCGGGCGCGGGCATCGTGGCCGGCCTCTTCCACGTCCTCCCCGCTCTGGCCGGACGGCGGCAGGCCAACCCGGCGATCGCCGGGCGCGCGGCCTGGTGGCTCGGCGCGGGGATCCTGACCGTCGCGCTCTCGCTGCTGGCCGCGGGCCTGATCGAGGGCGCGCTGTGGACCTACAGCGTGCGCGAGGGCGGCGACGCCTTCCTCGGGTCCGGGTGGCGAACGGTCGCCGACAGCATCCGGCCGCTCTTGTGGGCGCGCGTCGTAGGTGAGGTGCTGGTCGCGATCGCCGCGACCATCGTCTTCCAGCAGGTCCTGTCGACGTCGGCGTTCGGTGAGCCGATCGACGCGGACGACACCGGGACTTCGGGGAAGGCGTGATGAGAAGGCTCACCCTCATGCCGGTGCTGCTCGGCTCGGCCGTGCTGCTCGGCGCCGGCTTCGCGACGACCGTGGCGCTGCCGGCCGCGGACGAGGTGACGACGACGAAGACCTCGTCGACCCGGGCCTACACCAACGGTGAGGCGTGGGGGCGCGACGTCTACGTCAACCAGGGCTGCGTCTACTGCCACAGCCAGCAGGTGCGTGACACCTACACCGACGCCGGTCTCGCCGATCGGCCGACCCGTCCGGGCGACACGCTGACCGACCGCCCCGGGAGCATGGGAGAGGTCCGCTACGGACCCGACCTGCGCTGCGTGGGTGACCGGGTCCCCGGCGCCGGCGACGGCACCGACAGGGAGGAGCTGGTCGAGGCCATGGTCGCCTACCTCCGACACCCCGACGAGGCGCACGCGGACAGCGGCATGCCGTCGTACCAGCACCTGTCGAAGAAGGACCTCGGCCGACTCGCGCAGTACCTCGTCGGGCTCCGCTGCGGTGACGAGGCCGCGGCCGATGCGCAGGTCGCGGAGTGAGCGGCCGACCGGTCTTCATCGACCCGGTGTCCGACTTCGGCGACGACGTCGGGGACGGCCGCACGCCCGCGTGGTTCGCGCTGGTCGCGGTGCTGCTGCTCGCCGCCGCGGTGTTCTACGCCTTCTCCTACCGCGAGGGTCCCTCGCTCGAGTCGCCGCACACCTTCCGCGAAGGCGCCGGCGTCGAGGTGCCCGCAGAGACGTCGACCGGGTCCGGGCACTGACCGAGCGCGGCGCCGCTCGCCGCCCGGGATACTGACCGCCATGGCGTACGCCGACCTGCGCGACTTCCTGCGCCGTCTCGAGCGCGAGGGCGAGCTGCGCCACGTGTCCGCTCCGGTGGACCCGCACCTCGAGGTCACCGAGATCGTGACGCGGGTGGTTCGCGACGGCGGGCCCGCGCTGGTGTTCGACCAGCCGCAGGGCGCGAGCATGCCGCTGGCGATCAACCTGTTCGGCACCGAGCGGCGGATGGCCATGGCGCTGGGCGTCGACTCCCTCGACGAGATCGGCGACCGGATCGGCGACGCTGCTCAAGCCGGAGATGC
This sequence comes from uncultured Actinomycetota bacterium, assembly GCA_963765815.1. GTDB lineage: Bacteria > Actinomycetota > Actinomycetes > BP-191 > BP-191 > DATLNF01. Next base: position 379,817 of record CAVXXT010000008.1, read on the forward strand.
CGCACGGCTTCGGCGGCGTCCGCGAGGCGATCGGCAAGCTCGCGTCGCTGCGCGGCGTGCCGCCCAAGATGGTGTCGCACCGCGCCGTGCCAGGAGGTCGTGAAGACCGGCGCCGACGTCGACCTGTTCGAGTTCCCCGCGCTGCACGCCTGGCCCGAGGACGGCGGCGCGTTCCTGAACCTCGGGCTGACGCACACCAAGCACCCGGAGACCGGCGTCCGCAACCTCGGGATGTACCGGCTGCAGCGGCACGACCGCAACACCGTCGGCATGCACTGGCAGATCCACAAGGACTCGACGGCGCACCATGCGGTGGCCGAGCGCCGGGGGGAGCGGCTTCCGGTCGCGATCGCGTTCGGCTGCGACCCAGTCGTCACCTACGCCGCGAGCGCGCCGCTGCCGGGGATCGACGAGTACCTCTTCGCCGGGTTCCTCCGCGGCAAGCGGGTCGAGCTGGTCGACTGCAAGACCGTCCCGCTGCAGGTGCCGGCCAACGCGCAGATCGTCCTCGAGGGCTGGCTCGAGCCGGGGGTACGCCGTCCCGAAGGGCCGTTCGGCGACCACACCGGCTTCTACACGCCGGTCGAGCCGTTCCCGGCGCTCACCGTCGACTGCGTGACGATGCAGCGCGACCCGATCTTCCAGACCATCGTCGTCGGCCGGCCGCCGCAGGAGGACGGGCCGATCGGCAAGGCGACGGAGCGGATCTTCCTGCCGCTCATCACGATGACGCTGCCGGAGATCGTCGACTACGACCTCCCCGTCGAGGGCGTGTTCCACAACTGCGTGATCGTCTCGATCGACAAGCGCTACCCCAAGCAGGCGCACAAGGTGATGAACGCGATCTGGGGCACCGGACTCCTGTCGCTGTCCAAGCTGATCGTCGTCGTCGACGCCGACTGCGACGTGCACGACTACCGCGAGGTCGCGTGGCGCGCGTTCGGCAACGTCGACTACGCGCACGACCTGCTGCTCACCAGCGGGCCGGTGGACCACCTCGACCACGCGGCGTACCAGCAGTTCTGGGGCGGCAAGGCCGGGGTCGACGCGACCCGCAAGCTGCCGACCGAGGGCTACGACCGCGCGGGCGGCTGGCCGACGATGCTCGTGCAGGACCCCGACGTCGTGGCGCGGGTGGACGCGCGGTGGCGCGAGCTCGGGCTGTGAGGCGCTTCCTGCGCCTGGTCGCGATCGAGCACTCGGTCTTCGCCCTGCCCTTCGCCTACATCGCGACGCTGACCGCGATGCGCGACGAGCACGGACGGGTGCTGGCCGGCGACCTCCTGCTGGTGACCGTCGCGATGGTGGCCGCGCGGACGCTCGCGATGGCCGCGAACCGCGTGATCGACCGGGGGATCGACGCGCGCAACCCACGCACCGCGAGTCGCGAGCTGGTCACCGGAGCGCTGTCGGTGCGCGTTGCCGTCATCGGCGCCGTCGTGTCCCTGGTGGTCTTCCTCGCCGCCGCCTTCGCGCTGTCGCCGCTCTGTGGTGCGCTCGCGCCGATCGCGATCGTCCCGCTGGTCGGCTATCCCTACACGAAGCGCGTGACCTGGCTCTGCCACGCCGTGCTCGGCGTCGCGCAGGGCATCGCGCCGGTCGGCGCGTGGATCGCGGTGACCGGCCGGTGGTCGTGGACCGCGGTGCTGCTCGGCCTGGCGGTCGGCTCCTGGATCGGCGCGTTCGACCTCATCTACGCCTGTCAGGACGCCGACTCCGACCGTCGCGAGGGAGTGCAGTCGGTGCCCGCCCGCTTCGGGGTCGCCAATGCGCTGCGCGCGTCCGCCGTCACGCACGTCGGGACTGTCGCGCTGCTCGCGGCGTACGGCGTCGCCGCCGACCTGGGCCGGGGCTGGGCGGCGGGGGTGGTCGTGACCGCGCTGGCCCTGGCGTACGAGCACAGCATCGTCCGGCCGGACGACCTCTCGCGCGTCAACCGCGCGTTCTTCACCGTCAACGGCTTCGTCGGGATCGGCCTGCTCGGCTTCGCCCTCCTCGACCTCGGGCCGGTGCTCCGGTGAGCGACGACCGGGTCCCGTGGGTCGTCGGGGTCAGCGGCGCGAGTGGCACGCCCTACGCGCGGTCCGTCATCTCCGGGCTGCTGGACGCCGGGCACCAGGTCGACCTCGTCGTCTCGCGCGCCGCGCGGCTGACCCTGCTCGATGAGACCGGGATCGGCTGGCGGGACGCGCACTGGCGCGACGACCTCGCGGTCTGGCTCGGCCGCGACGTCGACCGCGACATCGAAGGGGCGGTGCGCCACTGGACCCCGGGTGACCTGGCGGCCGGACCGGCCAGCGGCTCGTACGTCACCCGGGGGATGGCGGTCGTGCCGGCGAGCACCGCGGCGGTCGCGGGCATCGCGCTCGGGCTGAGCAAGGACCTGCTGCAGCGCGCGGCGGACGTGACTCTGAAGGAGGGGCGACCGCTCGTCGTGGTGCCGCGGGAGACGCCGCTGGCGCGGACGCATCTCGTGCAGCTGCTCGCGCTGCACGACGTGGGGGCGGTGGTCCTGCCGGCGTCTCCGGCCTTCTACTCCGGTCCGACGCGGATCGAGGAGCTGGTGGACTTCGTGGCGGGTCGGGTGCTCGACGCCCTCGGCGTGCCGCACTCGCTCTACCGCCGGTGGACCGGGGAGCTGGGCGCCGGGCGCGAGCCCGGCCCGGGCTAGGCGGTGCGGCTGACCAGGCGAGCGGGGGCCGGCGCGGTCGCGCGTGAGGTGTCGCCGTGGAGCAGGGCGCGGACCTCGGACTCGCGGAAGCGGCGGTGACCGCCGGGCGTGCGCACGCTGCCGATGCGGCCGGCGACGGCCCAGCGCGTGACGGTCTTCGGGTCGACCCGGAAGAGGGTCGCAACCTCGCCGGGGGTCATCAGCCGGTCGCGGTGCTCCATGGCCGTCTCCTGTCTGGACCGGGCGGCGGGGGGCCGCTCGGAGGTCGTTGTCGAGGGCAACGACCCACCGCGCGGAAGGTGACGGCCCGCGCAAAACCGCGCTCCGGGCGCACGAGGGTCGCAACCGGACATCCGCGGCGCGCGGATCTAGTGGGCGGCGCGGTCGCGGATGCGGCGGACGGCGTCGCGGACGGCGTGCGGGCGGGCGTGGCCGGCGCGGGCGACGTCGGCGCGGACCTCCTGCTGCCTCGCGTGGACCAGCTCGATGCTGACGATCATGATGCTCACCTCCCTTGTCTGCCTTACAGATCGCTACTATACCTCACTAACAGTAACGATGTCGAAACCATTTCCCCTGCTGGACCATCGGAGGGCTGATGACCCGGAACCGCCCGCCCCGGCCGCTCGACGAGGTCGACCACGTGCTGGTCGCGGCCCTGCGGTCCGACGCGCGAGCGACGTACGCCGAGCTCGCCGCCCTCGCCGGGTTGAGCGCGCCGGCCGTGCGCGACCGGGTCGCCCGGCTCGAGCAGGCCGGCGTGCTGACCGGCTACCACGCCGCCGTCGCGCCGGCCGCGCTCGGCTTCGGCGTCAGCGCTCTGGTCGGCGTGCACCAGGCCGACGGGGTCGAGCAGGACGACCTCGCGCGCCGCCTCGAGGGGGTGCCGGAGATCGAGGACTGCTGGTTCGTCGCGGGCGACGAGGCGTTCGTCGTCAAGGTCCGGGTGCCGGACGTCGACGCGCTCGAGCACACCCTCGCCGTCCTCCGCCGGATCCCCGGCGTCGCGCGGACGCGGACCACCGTCGTGCTCTCCACCCGGTGGGAGGGACGCATCCGCATGCCGTCGAGTGCTGGCCCGACCCGTGAGGACCCAACCCGTGATGACTAGTGCGCAACCGGGGCAACCGGCCACCGGGACGTAGTCACCGACCAGGGGCTAAACCCCCTCATCGGGCCATGGGAAAAGTCGGGCAATGCGTCGACGCTGACACAGACCGCCGGACACCGGCCCATTCACCACACGGGAGCGCTCAATGCGTTCGATTCCTCGACTTGTCGCCGCAGCAGCAGTGCTCGGCGTCGTGATTCCCACCGCGACGGCAGCCAACGCCGCCACCGCCCCGGTCAAGGCCGCCGGCGTCGCCCAGTCCACCGCCAAGCTGATCCAGGTCGACGCGTTCGGCAAGAGCGTCACGCTGGGCAGCCTCACCAGCACCGCCGGAACGAAGGACGCGCTCGACGCGATCGTCGAGTTCACGCCCGTCGTCGTCGACGGCGTGAAGAGCGGCACGCAGTCCGTCACCCCGTCGTCGTCGCCGAAGTCGGTGCCCGCGCAGAGCACCTCCGCCGCCGGCCTCCCGTCGACGCTCCTGTCGGCGTCGTCGCCGGCAGCGCAGCTGGTCGCCTCCGTCACCAACGGCGCGCCGACGGCTGGTCTCACCGGGACGCTCGGCTCGGTGCGCCTGCTCGGGACCGACCTCCTCGGCACCAGCGGCGTCCAGGTCGGCTCCGCGGTCACCGGCGTCGGATCCGACGCGTCGAAGGCGGTGTCCGCGAAGAACATCGGGATGCCCAGCCTCGCCGACATCATCAGCGGTCTCGGGCTCGACCTCAGCGCGCTTCCGCTGCCGGTCGTGCAGGACCTGCTCCGCTCCCTCCCCGGCACGCTCGCTCCGGCGATCGAGACCGCGATGACGGGCGCGCAGTCCGCGCAGTCGGCCGTCGACTCCGCCCAGGCGCAGGTCACCGCGGCCCAGTCCCAGGTCGCTCCGGCGCAAGCGGCCGTCGCCTCGGCCACCACGGCCATGAGCCAGGCCGACGCCGCGGTCGCCGCGGCGCAGGCCCAGCTGAACGCGGCGAACGCGCTGCCGATCCCGATCCCGGCCGACATCGCGTCCGCTACTCGCCGCGCTGTCGGCGGCCCAGTCCCAGGCCAACGCGGCAGCAGCCACCCTGGCCAACGCCAACGCGGCACTCGCCGCGGCCAACGCCGCCGTGGACACCGCGCAGGCCGCGCTGAACGCGGCGCTCGCCGCGCTCAACTCGGCGCTCGACACGGTGCTCGCGCTCGCCGCCAGCATCCTGGATGTGCCGCTCGTGTCGATCGTGTCGATCAACGTCTCGTCGCTCGCCCAGGTGGGCCCGAAGGCGACCAACCGCACGGCCGACGTCACCGGCACCATCTCCGGCGTCTCGGTTCTCGGCGCCGACGTGCTGGCGATGGCCGGCCTCGGCTCGACGGTCGACGTCATCGGCTCGGCCAGCGCAGCGGTGAACCAGATCAACTCGCAGGTTCGTGGCGTCCTCAGCCCGGTCTTCTCGGCGCTGAACTCCGCGGTGCCCGGACTGACCGTCCCGACGCCGTCGGTGGAGTTCCTCACCAAGCAGACCGGCGTGGGCACCGACGGAGCCTTCGGCACCGCGTTCGCCGCGGTCAACGCGCTCACCGTCAAGATCGGCGCGCTGACGATCCCGACCCTGGTGGCCCTGCCCACCCTGCCCGCGCTGCCCGGCATCACCCAGTCCGCCGCCTCGATCAGCACCGCCCCGATCGCGATGGTGGTCGGCCAGCTTGGCGAGTCCGCTCGGTTCCGTCCGGCCTCCACGACCGGCGCGCCGATCACCCCCGGCTCGCCCGGCACCAACGGCGGCCCGACCCTGCCCAGCACGGGCGCCCCGGTCGGCCTCGCCGTCGCCGCCCTCGTCGTGACCGGACTGGCGGTCGCCGCCCGTCGGCGCACCGCAGAGTCGATCGGCTAGCCAGAGAGCGCACCCCGGAGCCGGCGTACCCACTCGGGTACGCCGGCTTCGGCGCGTCCGGGGTGCCGACATAAGGTCGACGCATGGACACCGGCGAGCAGTCTGCGATCGAGCGCAAGGTCCTGGCCGGCGAGCGGCTCAGCTACGACGACGGCGTCGCGCTCTACGACTGCGACGACCTGGCCTGGCTGGGCGGGCTCGCGCACCACGTCCGCACCGAGCGCAACGGCGACCGGGTGATGTTCAACGTCAATCGGCACCTCAACCTCACCAATGTGTGCACGGCCTCATGCGCCTACTGCTCCTTCCAGCGCAAGCCCGGCGACGCCGACGCGTACACGATGCGGGTCGAGGAGGCGGTGCGGCTCGCGACCGCGATGCAGGCGGAGGGCCTCACCGAGCTGCACATCGTCAACGGCCTGCACCCGACCTTGCCGTGGAAGTACTACCCGCGGGTCCTGCGTGAGCTCCGTGACGCGCTGCCCGGTGTCGCGCTCAAGGCGTTCACCGCCACCGAGATCCACTTCTTCGAGCGGCTGTCCGGCCTGTCGGCGGAGCAGATCCTCGACGAGCTGATCGACGCCGGTCTGACCTCGCTCACCGGCGGCGGCGCGGAGATCTTCGACTGGGAGGTGCGGTCGCAGATCGTCGACCACGACACCCACTGGGAGGACTGGTCGAGGATCCACCGCATCGCTCATCGGCTGGGCCTGCGCACCCCGTGCACGATGCTCTACGGCCACATCGAGGAGCCCCGCCATCGGGTCGACCACGTGCTCCGGCTGCGTGAGCTGCAGGACGAGACCGGCGGCTTCGTCGTCTTCATCCCGCTGCGCTTCCACAACGACAACAACCCGCTCGGCGCGACGACTCGGATGGCGACGGGGGCTGAGGTGCTGAAGACCTTCGCGGTGTCGCGCCTCCTCTTCGACAACATCGACCACGTCAAGAACTTCTGGGTCATGCACGGACTGTCGACCGCGCAGCTGTCGCTGTCGTTCGGCGCCGACGACCTCGACGGATCGGTGGTCGAGTACAAGATCACCCACGACGCCGACGGCTTCGGCACGCCGGACAAGATGTCGCGCGAGGGCCTGCTCGAGCTGATCCGCGACGCCGGCTTCCGCCCGGTCGAGCGGGACACCCGCTACAACGTCATCCGCGAGTACGACGGCCCCGTGCCGCTCGCCGAGAGGCGCGCTGTGCCGCAGGAGATCTCGTCGTGACCTGGACCGTGCCTGAGCCGGTCGAGCCGACGACGACCCACGTCGCCGGCGAACGGGAGATGCTCGAGTCCTGGCTCGACTTCCACCGCACGACGCTGCTGCACAAGTGCGCCGGGCTCACCGGCGAGCAGCTCGCCATGCGCAGTGTCGAGCCGTCGTCGCTGTCGTTGCTGGGCCTGCTGCGGCACATGGCCGAGGTGGAGCGCGGCTGGTTCCGCAAGAACATCGCCGGCGAGGACGTCCCGTGGATCTACTGCCTCGATCCCGCCGGGGACGCCGACTTCGACGACATCGACCCGGCCACGGCAGAGACCGATCACGCGCGTTTCGTCGCGGAGTGCCAGTCAGCTCGCGACGCGGTCGCGGGCCGCTCGCTCGACGACACGTTCATTCACCCTCGTCGCGGAACCACGATGAGCGTGCGCTGGGTCTACGTGCACATGATCGAGGAGTACGCGCGGCACAACGGCCACGCGGACCTGCTGCGCGAGCGGATCGACGGCCGCGTCGACGAGTAGCTACGCCGAGGTCGCCCGGAACCTGCGCAGACGCAGGCTGTTCGTGACGACGAAGACGCTCGACAGCGCCATCGCCGCGCCGGCGAGCAGCGGGTTCAGCAGGCCGAGTGCGGCCAGCGGCAGCGCAGCGACGTTGTAGGCGAAGGCCCAGAACAGGTTGCCCTTGATGGTCTGCAGCGTCCTGCGGGACAGCCGGATCGCATCGGGCACGGCGCGCAGGTCGGACCGGACGAGGGTGATGTCGCTCGCCTCGATCGCGACGTCGGACCCGGCTCCCATCGCGATGCCGAGGTCGGACTGGGCCAGCGCCGCGGCGTCGTTGACGCCGTCGCCGACCATCGCGACCACCCGGCCGTCAGCCTGCAGTCGTCGGACGTGGTCGACCTTGTCCTCCGGCAGCACATCCGCGACTACCTCCGGGATGCCGACCGCATCGGCGACCGCACGGGCGGCCGCGGCGTTGTCTCCGGTCAGCAGGACGGGGACGAGCCCGATCCGGCGCAGGTCGGCGACCGCGTCGGCGCTGGTCGGCCTGATGGCGTCGCCGACGACGAGCAACGCGCGGACCGCTCCGTCCCAGGCGGCCACCACCGCAGTCCGGCCCGCGGACTCGGCGGCATCCTTCGCGGCAGCGATGTCGGCCGGGATCAGCAGCCCCCAGTCGGCGACGAGCGAGGATCGCCCGACGACAGCGGCATGTCCGTCGACGATGCCTTGAACGCCCAGCCCGGCGTGGCTGACGAAGTCGGTGACGTCGGGCAGCTCACCGAGCGCGTCGTGGGCGGCACGCGTGATCGCGCTGCCGATCGGGTGAGCCGAGCCGCTCTCGAGCGCACCGACGACGCGTAGCGCTTCGGCCTCCGTCGTACCGGGGGAGACGACGACGGCATGCAGCGTCATCACACCGGTGGTCACCGTGCCGGTCTTGTCGAGGACGACGGTGTCGACCCGGCGCGTGCTCTCGAGGATCTCCGGTCCCTTGATGAGGATGCCGAGCCGTGCGCCGCGGCCGGTTCCGACGAGCAGTGCGGTCGGCGTCGCCAGTCCCAGAGCGCACGGGCAGGCGACGATCAGCACCGCCACCGCCGCGGTGAAGGCTGCCTCCGCGCCGTGGCCGGTGACCAGCCACGCCACCAGGGTTGCCGCGGCGAGCGCGATGACGACGGGCACGAAGACGGCGCTGACCCGGTCGGCCAGTCGCTGGACCTCGGCCTTGCCGCTCTGCGCCGCCTCGACGAGCCGGCCGATCTGGGCCAGCCGGGTGTCTGCGCCGATGCGGGTCGCGCGGACGACCAGCCGGCCGCTGCTGCTGGTCGTAGCACCGGTCACCTCGTCGCCGACGACGACGTCGACGGGGATGCTCTCCCCGGTGAGCAGGCTGGTGTCGACCGCTCCGCCGCCTTCGACCACGATGCCGTCGGTCGCGATCCGCTCACCCGGCCGGACGACGAACTCGTCGTCGACGGCCAGCTGCTCGATCGGGATGCGCACCTCGGCCCGGCCGCGACGCACCGCGACGTCCTTGGCGCCGAGCTCGAGCAGCGCGCGCACCGCCGCGCCGGACCGGCGCTTCGCGCGCGCCTCGAAGTAGCGGCCGCCGAGCAGGAACACGGTGACGACGGCGGCGACCTCGAGGTAGATCTCGTCGTGGCCCGAGCCGCGCGACGCCGTCAGCCGCAGGCTCATGCGCATCCCCGTCATGCCGGCGTCGCCCACGAACAGCGCGTAGAGCGACCAGAGGTAGGCCGAGAGCGTGCCGACCGACACCAGCGTGTCCATCGTGGTCGCCCCGTGCCTCGCATTGGTCCACGCGGCTCGGTGGAACGGCAGAGCCCCCCACACCACCACTGGTGACGCGAGAGTGAGGGCGAGCCACTGCCAGCGGTCGAACTGCAGGGCGGGCACCATCGACATCGCGAGGACCGGGACGGAGAGCAGCGTGGAGACGACGAGGCGCTCGCGCAGCGCACCGGCCGCGTCCGGGCCGATGGCCTCTCCCGTCGCCACGGCGGGAGTGCCGGCCGTGGAGGGCACGACCGCAGTCGCGCCGTACCCGGCTCGCGCGACGGCCGCGACGAGGTCGTCGGCAGACATCGTCGCGGGGTGGGCGACGCGCGCCTTCTCGGTCGCGTAGTTGACCGTCGCCTCGACCCCGTCCAGGCGGTTGAGCACCTTCTCGATCCGTGCGGCGCACGAGGCGCAGGTCATCCCGGTCACCGCGAGCACGGTGTCGGCAGTCAGCTCGCTGGTTGAGGTCATGGTCAGCTCCGGACCAGCCGCGCGATCGCGTCGGCGGCCTCCTTGAGCTTGAGCTCCTGCTCCGTCCCGCCGGCCCGCGCGGCGTCGACGAGGCAGTGGCTCATGTGGTCGTCGAGCAGGCGCAGCGCGACTGACTGCAGCGCCCTCGTCGCCGCGGACACCTGGGTGAGGATGTCGATGCAGTAGGTGTCGCTCTCGACCATGCGTGCGATGCCGCGCACCTGACCTTCGACGCGGCGCAGCCGCGCGAGGTGCTCGTCCTTCGTGTCGGTGTAGCCAGCCATGGCTGCTCCTCTCGCCGTCCACTGCTGTATACCCCAGGGGGGTACCCGCCACAACAGTGTCACGGGGCCGGGCATTCCCGCGGGTTAGCCTCTTGCCTGTGCCTTCCCCCGCGCCAGAACCCCAGCTGCGGCGCCCGCGCGTGGGGCACATCCAGTTCCTCAACTGCCTGCCGCTCTACTACGGCCTCGTCGCGAGCGGTGCGCTGCTGGACGTGGACCTGCGCAAGGACACGCCGGACCGGCTCAACGACCGGCTGCTCTCGGGTGACCTCGACATCGGGCCGATCAGCGCCGCGGAGTACTTGCGGCACGCCGACGAGCTGCTCGTCCTCCCCGACCTCGCGGTGGGCTCGGACGGCCCGGTGCAGTCGGTCTGCCTGGTGTCGAAGGTGCCGCTCGGCGAGCTCGACGGCCGGCGGGTCGCGCTCGGCGCGACGTCGCGCACGTCGGTCCTTCTCGCGCAGATGGTCCTCGAGGACCGGTACGACGTCCGGCCGTCGTACTTCGACTGCCCACCCGACCTGGCCGCGATGCTGCTCGAGGCTGACGCGGCCGTCCTCATCGGCGACGTCGCGCTGCGCGCCCGCCGCGAGTCGGCCGGCCTCGGGCTGCACTGCACCGACCTCGGCGCGGAGTGGCGCGACTGGACCGGGCTGCCGATGGTGTTCGCGGTCTGGGCGGTCCGCCGGGGCTTCGCCGAGGCGCACCCCGGTCAGGTGAAGGGCGTGCACGAGGCGTTCCGCGCCTCGCTCGACTCCTCGCTGCAGAAGGTCGACGAGATCGCGGCGCGGGCCAGCCAGTGGGAGCCGTTCACCGCGGCCGAGCTGGCGGCGTACTTCCGGGCGCTGGACTTCTCCCTCGGCCCGGCGCAGCTGGCCGGGCTGGCCGAGTTCGCCCGGCGGGCCGCGGCCCGAGGCGACCTCCCGCCGGACGTCGTCCCGGCGTTCGCGCAGGTGTGACCCGCGGCGATCACGAACCCAGACCCTGCTCCCGGGCTCTCCGGTCATGACCGTGTCGTCGTCACGATCGGCCGTCGTCGTGCCGGCCCTGAGCAGGAAGGACGTGCCATGAGATCCGCACGGCTCGCACTCGGCGTCGCGGTGCTCGCCGCACTCGCCCCGCCGCTCGTCCACGAGGCCGCCGCGGCCGACACGACGGTGACCGCGATCGCGTTCACCTACCTGCCCGGCCAGGTGTCCATCGCGCGGGGCGACACCGTCACGTTCCTCAACCTCGACGTGGCACCGCACAACATCGTGTCGCGGCAGACGACCAAGAAGGGCGCACTGCTCTTCGGCAGCGACACGGTCACCGCCGGCGGTCAGACTGCGGTGCGCGGCGTCGCCACGCTCAAGCCAGGCTCCTATCCGTTCTACTGCTCGGTGCACCCGACGATGCTGGGCACGCTCGCGGTGCGCCCGCCGGGCAGCGCGGTCTTCGCGATGGTCCCCACCGCCGCGGTGGTGCCGACGCCGACGAGCATCACGACCTACGGCACCTCTCTGTACGTCACTGGCTACGGTGCCGGCACGGTGTCGTCCGTCCCGGTGCTGCCCGGCGGCGCGCTCGGCCCGGCGACGCCGTACGCGACCGGCCTGAGCAGCCCGCTGGGCATCGCGTTCGGGCCGGACGGCACGGCGTACGTCGCCGACTCGCACGCAGGCGAGGGCGCGGCGACCGTGGGTCGGGTGTGGGCCCTGCCCCCTGGCGGCGGTGACGTGTCTGCGGTCGGGCAGGTCGTCGTCGACAACCTCCCGAACGGGCGGCACAACACCAACGGCCTCGCGGTCCTCGGCGACCGGCTCTACTTCACCAACGGCAACTCCACCGACGACGGAGCGGCCGGCGGTCCGCCCGAGCAGCCGCTCAGCGGGACGATCCTCTCGGTGCCGCTGCGGACCCGTGGAGTGGATGCGGCGTCGTCGACGAAGGCGATCACCGTCGAGGCCCGCGGGCTGCGCAACGTCTACGACATCGCCTTCCGGCCGGGCACCACGCACCTGTGGGCCACGTCCAACGGACCGGACACCCTCGACCCCTACGGCGAGGACCTCCTGCACAGCTTCGACGTCCGCGCCGGCACCGTCGACTTCGGCTTCCCCGGATGCGTGTACGCCGCCGGTGCCAATGGCCCGCAGCTCGGCCAGAACCCCAACGTCGCGGCGAAGTGCAATCCCCGGCACCGTGGGCCCGAGGCGCTGCTGGGGCTGCACGTGTCGGCCGACGGGCTCGCCTTCGCGCCGACCGGCGGCGGATGGTCCGGTGAGGCGGTGATCGCGGAGTTCGGGTCGTTCAGCGGCGTCACCGGCCACGCGGTCGTCGGCGTACCCGTGGTCGACGGCCGGGCCGGCGCCCCGGCGGTGCTGACGCCCGCTCCCGCGCCGTTGGACCTGGCCTTCGGGCCGCCGGGCACGGGGCTCTACGTCGCCGACTTCACCACCGGCAGCATCTCGCTGGTCCTGCCCGTCGCCTGACGCCGCCGCGCGGAGGGGCTCGCCGGGTCGCGGATACTGTGGGTCGACCGCCGTACGTCGGAAGGACCACCGTGAGCGCCGTGCAGGACCTGCTCGACCGCGCCGCCTCGGGCGAGCGGATCTCCCCCGAGGAGGCCCTGGCGCTCTACGTCGACGCACCGCTGCACGCCCTCGGCCGCGCCGCGGACGCCGTACGCCGGCGCCGGTTCCCCGACGGGATCGCGACCTACCTGATCGACCGCAACATCAACTACACCAACGTCTGCGTCACCGCGTGCAAGTTCTGTGCGTTCTATCGAGCCCCGGGACACAGCGAGGGCTGGGTGCGGGACCTCGACGAGATCCGCCGTCGCTGCGCCGAGGCGGTCGAGCTCGGCGCGACGCAGATCATGTTCCAGGGCGGTCACCACCCCGATTTCGGCATCGAGTACTACGAGGAGCTGTTCTCGACGGTCCGCGCGGAGTACCCGTCGCTCGCCCTGCACTCGCTCGGGGCCAGCGAGGTCATGCACATCACCCGGGTGTCCGGCATCTCCGTCGAGGACGCGATCACCCGGCTGCACGCCGCGGGCCTCGACTCGTTCGCGGGCGCCGGCGCGGAGATCCTGGTCGCGCGGCCGCGCACGGCGATCGCGCCGCTCAAGGAGTCCGGCGAGGAGTGGCTCGCCGTCATGGAGACCGCGCACCGCCTCGGCGTCGAGTCGACCGCGACATTCATGATGGGCACCGGCGAGACCAACGCCGAGCGGATCGAGCACCTGCGGATGATCCGCGACGTCCAGGACCGGACAGGCGGCTTCCGCGCGTTCATCCCGTGGACCTACCAGCCGGAGAACAACCACCTGAAGGGCCACACGCAGGCGACCTCGATCGAGTACCTGCGGATGATCGCGGTGTCGCGGCTGTTCTTCGACAACGTCGCGCACGTCCAGGGATCGTGGCTGACCGTCGGCAAGGACGTCGGGCAGCTGACGCTCCACTTCGGCGCCGACGACCTCGGCTCGATCATGCTCGAGGAGAACGTCGTCTCGGCCGCCGGCGCGAAGCACCGCTCCAACCGGCAGGAGATCATCGAGCTGATCCGCGCGGCCGGGCGCGTGCCCGCGCAGCGCGACACCCTGTACCGGCACCTGGTGGTCCACCGCGACCCCGCGGACGACCCGGTCGCGTCCGTGCGATCGCACCTGCCGCTCGTCACCGCGTCGGCGTGAGCGACGCGCCGGTCGGCGCGACGACCATGCACCTGGCGACGGTCGTCCTGCCGATGACCGGTCCGCCGGTGCACGACGGCGGGGTGGTCGTCGAGGGCGACCGCATCGCCGCCGTCGGTCCCCGCGCCGCCCTGACCGCCGAGTTCCCGCACGCACGCGCCCGCGAGTGGCCTGGCGTCATGACCCCGGGTCTGGTCAACGCGCATGCCCACCTCGAGTACGGCCCGCCGTTCGCCGACCTCGCCACGTCGGGTCTGGCCTTCGCGCAGTGGATCCAGCAGATGGCCGGCCGCCGGCGTGGGATGACGGACGCGGACTGGCTCGCGTCGGCTCGTGGCAGCGTCGCCGAGCTGCTCCGGACCGGCACCACGTGCGTCGGCGACGTGGTGACCGTCGGCCCGGGCACCCAGGCGGCCGCACGCGCGTCGCTCGCCGGCGTCTCCTACCTCGAGGTCGTCGGCTGCGACGAGGCGGGCTGGCCGGCCGAGCGCGACCGGGTGCTCTCGCGGGTGGCGGCGGCGCCGAGCGGGCGGGCGCTCGGGCTATCCCCGCATGCCCTCTACAGCATCTCCGGCCCGGTGGTCACCGCCACCGCGGCGCTGGCCCGGGAACGCGGGTGGCGGCTGCACACCCACCTCGCGGAGAGCGCGGAGGAGGCGGAGTACGTCAGGTCCGGGGGCGGCGCGATCGGCGAGGCGCTGCAGCGCCTCGGGCTGGCGCACGACCTGCTCGGCGCCGGCGCCGGAGTGTCGCCGGCCGAGCACCTCGACGCGCTCGGCGGGCTGGGCGCCGACGTGCACGTCGCCCACGGCGTCCACCTCGACGCCGCCGACCGGGCACGGCTCCGCGACCGCGGCACGGCCGTGGCGCTGTGCGCCCGCTCGAATCAGGTGCTCGCCGCCGGAGCGCCTCCCGTCGCCGCGCTGCTCGCCGAGGGATCGCCGATCGCCGTCGGCACGGACTCGCTCGCGTCGTCGCCGTCGCTCGACCTGCTCGCCGAGGCCGCGGCCCTGCACGCGCTCGCCCTCGGCCAGGGGTACGACCACCCCGATCTCGCAGAGCGGCTGTTCGAGGCGGTCACGACCGGCGGCGCTGCGGCCATGGGACTGACCGGCCAGAGCGGGGTCCTCGCTCCTGACGTCCGGGCCGACCTCGCGGTCTTCGACGTGACGGGCCCCGACGTGTCTGGCGCGTCGCCGTACGACGCCCTCGTCACGTTGGGCGCCGGCCGCTGCGTCCTCACGGTCGTCGCGGGGCGCATCGTGCACCGTCGTGCGCCGCTCGAGGCTGTCGTGAACGGGCGACGGGCATGACCGGTCGACGGGCGCAGCTGGACAAGACGCCGACCGACGTCGCCGCGATGTTCGACGACGTCGCGCCGCGGTACGACCGCACCAACGCGGTGCTGTCGCTCGGCATGGACCGCGGCTGGCGCACCGCCGTGGCCCGGACGGTGCGCCTCGCCCCGGGGGAGCGCGGGCTCGACCTGGCCGCGGGCACCGGCACGTCGTCGCTGGCGATCGCGAGAGATGGCGGGCAGGTCGTCGCCTGCGACTTCAGCCTCGGCATGCTGCGGGCCGGCGCGCGTCGCGGCTCGGCTCGGCCGGGTGTGTCGTTCGTCGCCGGTGACGCGCTGCACCTGCCGTTCCCGGACTCCGCGTTCGACGCCGTGTCCATCTCGTTCGGCCTCCGCAACCTGGTCGACCCTGACGCCGGGCTCCGGGAGATGCTGCGCGTGACCAGGCCCGGCGGCCGCCTCGTGGTCTGCGAGTTCAGCCACCCGACCTGGCGACCATGGCGGACGACGTACCTCAACTACCTCATGCGCGCGCTGCCGGCGGTGGCCACCCGGGTGTCGAGCAACCCGGACGCCTACGTCTACCTGGCCGAGTCGATCCGCGCGTGGCCGGACCAGCGGGCGCTGGCCGACCGGGTCACGGCGGCCGGCTGGGCCGGCGTCGCCTGGCGGGACCTGACCGGCGGCGTCGTCGCGGTCCACCGGGCGAGGCGTGGAGGCAGCTCGGCCGAGGGGGAGTCGGGGCCGGGCCCGCTGTGACAGGCTCCGGCCGTCGTCCTACACTGCTGCGCGACGCTCGTGAAACATTTCACAAGCACCGCGGGCGCACGAGGAGATGGCCGTCATGACCGTGCAGGCCGCGCACCAGGCCGACGTCATCGTGGTCGGCGCCGGGCCGGGCGGGTCGGCGGCGGCGTACCACCTCGCCCAGGCCGGCCTCGATGTGCTGGTGCTGGAGAAGTCGGCGTTCCCCCGCGAGAAGGTGTGCGGCGACGGGCTGACGCCGCGGGCCGTGAAGAGCCTGATCGGGATGGGCATCGACACGTCCGCGCCGGGCTGGCTGCGCAACGAGGGGTTGCGGATCATCGGCGGCGGCGTGCGGCTCGAGCTGCCCTGGCCGCAGCTCGCGACCTACCCGGACTACGGGCTGGTGCGCACCCGGGTCGACTTCGACGAGATCCTCGCCCGCACCGCGCAGAAGGCCGGTGCGCGGCTGCAGGAGCTGACCGAGGTGACCGGGCCGGTCCTCGACGACGCCGGACGGATCGTCGGGGTCACCGCGCGCCGCGTTCCGGAAGAGGTGGCCGGCCGGCCGAGCCGCGAGCGGCACACCGGCGAGGAGGAGACCTACCGCGCCCGGCTGGTCATCGCCGCGGACGGCGGGTCGTCACGGCTGGCGATCTCGATGGGTCTGGCCAAGCGTGAGGACCGGCCGATGGGGGTCGCCGTACGCCGCTACTACACCTCGCCGCGCACCAACGACACCTACCTCGAGTCGTGGCTCGAGCTGTGGCAGGGCGACACGCTGCTGCCCGGCTACGGCTGGATCTTCCCGGTCGGCGACGGCACGTCCAACGTCGGACTCGGACTTCTCAACACGTCGGAGTCGTTCCGCGCCACCAACTACAAGAAGCTGCTGGAGTCGTGGCTGTCTGGGATGCCCGGCGAGTGGGGCTTCACCGAGGACAACGCGATCGGCGCGGTCAAGGGCGGCGCCCTGCCGATGGGCTTCAACCGCACTCCCCACTACACCCGCGGGATGATGCTGGTCGGCGACGCCGGCGGGGTGATCAACCCGTTCAACGGCGAGGGCATCGCCTATGCCATGGAGACCGGCGAGCTGGCCGCCGAGGTGGCCGTGCAGGCGCTCTCCCGTGGCTCCGTCGGCACCCGCGGCACCGACCTCGCGCTGGCGAGGTACCCGGCCGAGCTCAAGGCGCGATACGGCGGCTACTACACGCTCGGCCGGGTCTTCGTGCACGCCATCGGCAACCCGCACGTGATGAAGATCGCGACCAAGTACGGCCTGCCGAGGCCGCTGCTGATGAAGTTCACGCTGAAGCTGCTCGCTAACCTCACCGACCCGCGGGGCGGCGACGCCATGGACAAGGTCATCAACGCGATGAGCCGCATCGCGCCGGCCGCGTGATCGCTTTGGTCGCGGGCAACGCCCGCCAATAGGCTGTCCCAGCCCTGCGCCCTGTCCCCGTCGGTCCCCGCGCCACTGCACAGAGAGGAGGAACCCGGTGCTCCGCCCCTACCTGCCGATCCTCGTCCTCTTCGTGCTCGCGGCCGGCTTCGCCGTGTTCTCCGTGGTCGCCGGTGCGCTGGTCGGGCCGCGTCGGTACAACCGGGCGAAGTCTGCGGCGTACGAGTCGGGCATCGAGCCCGAGCCGCGCCCCGACGGCATCCGGTTCCCGGTGAAGTTCTACCTGACCGCGATGCTCTTCATCGTCTTCGACATCGAGATCATCTTCCTCTACCCGTGGGCCGTGGCCTTCGAGCAGCTGGGTGTCTTCGGGCTGGTCGAGATGGTGCTGTTCATCGGCACGGTGTTCGTCGCCTACGCCTACGTCTGGCGGCGGGGAGGTCTCGAGTGGGACTAGAGGAGAAGCTGCCGAGCGGCGTGCTCCTGACGTCGGTCGAGAAGTTCGTCAACTGGTCGCGCCAGTCGTCCCTGTGGCCGGCGACGTTCGGCCTGGCCTGCTGCGCCATCGAGATGATGGCCACCGGCGCCGGCCGCTACGACATGGCGCGGTTCGGCATGGAGGTCTTCCGCGCCTCGCCGCGCCAGGCCGACCTGATGATCGTCGCGGGCCGGGTCTCGCAGAAGATGGCGCCGGTGCTGCGCCAGATCTATGACCAGATGCCCGAGCCCAAGTGGGTCATCGCGATGGGCGTCTGCGCCAGCAGCGGCGGCATGTTCAACAACTACGCGATCGTCCAGGGCGTCGACCACGTCGTACCCGTGGACATGTACCTCCCCGGCTGCCCGCCGCGGCCGGAGATGCTGCTCGACGCGATCCTCAAGCTGCACGCCAAGATCGGCCTCGAGCCGCTCGGCGCGCACCGCGACACCGGCGTCGGGACCGCGGTATGACGCCGAGCGAGACCTCGGGGATGCCACGTCACACCTCCTCCCCGCGCCCGGTCCCCGTCGTCGGCGCGATCGAGTCGCTCGACGCGTGGGCCCGCGGAGCGGTCGACCAGGTGACGGCCGCCGCAGGGGCCGGCCTCGAGCGGGTGGTCGTCGACCGCGACGAGCTGACGTTGCACGTCGACCGCGACGCACTGATCGCCGTCGCGCGAGTGCTTCGCGACGAGCTGCGGTGCGAGCTGCTCTCCAGCGTGTCCGGGGTCGACTACCTCGGCACGGACGAGCGCCGGCTGCACGCGGTCTACCACGTGACGTCGCTGTCCTACCGCCGCCGGCTGCGGCTCGAGGTCGCAGTGACCGTCGAGGACCCGCACGTCCCCAGCGTCATGGACGTCTGGCCCACCGCCGACTGGCACGAGCGCGAGACCTGGGACTTCTTCGGGATCGTGTTCGACGGTCACCCGTCGCTCACCCGGATCCAGATGCCCGACGACTGGGACGGGCACCCGCAGCGCAAGGACTACCCGCTCGGCGGCGTGCCGGTCGAGTACCACGGCGCGCAGATCCCGCCCCTCGAGGATCGCCGGGCGTGGGCATGACCGACCTCTACGCGCCGGCCGACGGCGAGGGCCGGGTCGTCACCGTCCAGGGTCAGGACTGGGACGAGGCGTTCGCCTCGCCGATCGGTGACGAGCGGATCGTCCTGAACATGGGGCCGCAGCACCCCTCCACCCACGGGGTGCTGCGGCTGGTGCTCGAGCTCGAGGGCGAGACGGTCATCACCTGCCGGCTGGTCATCGGATACCTGCACACCGGCATCGAGAAGACGATCGAGTACCGCAACTGGGTGCAGGGCACCACGCTCGTGACGCGGATGGACTACCTGTCGCCGCTGTTCAACGAGACGGCGTACTGCCTCTCGGTCGAGAAGCTGCTCGGCATCGAGGTGCCGGAGCGAGCGACCACGATCCGCGTCCTGCTGATGGAGCTGCAGCGCATCGCGTCGCACTTGGTGTGGCTTGCGACGACCGGCCTCGAGCTCGGGGCGCTGTCGATCATGCTCTACGGCTGGCGCGAGCGGGAGATCATCCTCGACATCCTCGAGATGATCACCGGCCTGCGGATGAACCACGCCTATGTTCGGCCCGGCGGGGTGGCGGTCGACCTGCCGGCCGGTGCCGAGGAGAAGATCCGCGACTTCCTCGCGCTCATGCCCAAGCGGCTCGACGAGTACGAGGATCTGCTCTCCGGCAACCCGATCTGGCTGCGCCGCACGAAGGGCATCGGCTACCTCGACCTGACCGGCTGCGTCGCGCTCGGCGTCACCGGCCCGTTGCTGCGGTCAGCCGGCTACGACTACGACCTGCGCAAGACGGAGCCCTACTGCGGCTACGAGACCTACGACTTCGACGTGCCGACCTCGACGGACTGCGACGTCTACTCGCGCTACGAGCTGCGCATGCAGGAGATGCGCGAGTCGCTGAAGATCGTGGCGCAGGCGCTCGACCGGCTCCGTCCGGGTCCGATCATGGTCGCCGACAAGAAGATCGCGTGGCCGGCCCAGCTCGCACTGGGGCCCGACGGCCTCGGCAACTCCCTCGACCACGTGCGGCGGATCATGGCCGACTCGATGGAGGCGCTTATCCACCACTTCAAGCTGGTGACCGAGGGCTTCCGGGTGCCGGCCGGTCAGGTGTACGTCCCGATCGAGTCGCCGCGCGGTGAGCTCGGCTACCACGTCGTGTCCGACGGCACGAACCGCCCGCACCGGGTGCACGTGCGCGACCCATCCTTCGTGAACCTGCAGGCGGTGCCGGCCATGGTCGAGGGCGGCCTGATCGCCGATGTCATCGCCGCGGTCGCCAGCGTCGACCCAGTCATGGGTGGGGTGGACAGGTAGTGGCTCTCACCGACTCCACGCGCGAGAAGGCCCGCGCGATCATCGCGCGCTACCCGAAGTCGCGGTCCGCCCTGCTGCCGATGCTGCACCTCGTGCAGGCCGAAGAGGGCTGTGTCACCCCCGAGGGCGTCGCGCTCTGCGCCGAGATGCTCGGCCTCACCAAGGCCGAGGTCGGCGGCGTCGCGACCTTCTACACGATGTACAAGCGACGTCCGGTCGGTGAGCACCTGGTCTCGGTCTGCACCAACCTCTCCTGCCAGCTGCTCGGCGGCGAGGAGGTCTACGCGCGACTGTCGGAGCGGCTCGGCGTCGGGCACGACCAGACGACGCCGGACGGCAAGTTCACGCTCGAGCACGCCGAGTGCCTGGCCGCGTGCGACTTCGCGCCCTGCCTCACGGTCAACTACGAGTTCTTCGACAACACCGACCCGGACGCGGCGGTCGCGATCGTCGACGCGCTCGCGCGGGGCGAACGGCCCACACCCACCCGGGGTGACTCGGTCGGCGACTTCCGGCAGGCGTCGCTCCAGCTCGCCGGCTTCGGCGACGGCGCCACCGACAGGGGCGACGCCTGATGCCGCTCACCCCGGTGCTCACCGCGCGCTGGAACGAGTCCGAGCCGTGGACGATCGAGACCTACGAGCGACTCGACGGCTACGCCGGGCTGCGCGCCGCCCTGGCGATGGAGCCCGACGCGGTCATCCAGCTGGTCAAGGACTCCGGCCTGCGCGGGCGCGGCGGCGCCGGCTTCCCGACCGGCATGAAGTGGGGCTTCATCCCGCAGGGCGACGACAAGCCGCACTACGTCGTGGTCAACGCCGACGAGGGCGAGCCGGGCACGTGCAAGGACGCCCCGCTGATGATGACCGACCCGCACTCGCTCATCGAGGGCATCGTCATCGCGTCGTACGCCATCCGCTGCAACCACGCCTTCATCTACCTGCGCGGCGAGCTCGTCCACGCCGGACGCCGGCTGGAGAAGGCGATCGCCGAGGCCTACGCCAAGGGCTACCTCGGCAAGGACGTCATGGGGTCCGGCTTCGACTGCGAGCTGACGCTGCACCGCGGTGCCGGCGCCTACATCTGCGGCGAGGAGACGGCGCTGCTCGACTCGCTCGAGGGCTACCGCGGCCAGCCGCGCCTGCGCCCGCCGTTCCCGGCGACGCACGGCCTGTATGGCTGCCCCACCGTCGTCAACAACGTCGAGACCATCGCGAGCGTGCCGTTCATCGTCCGCAAGGGCGCCGACTGGTGGAAGTCGATGGGCACCGAGAAGTCGCCCGGTCCGAAGATCTTCTCGGTGTCGGGTCACGTCGTGCGCCCCGGTCAGTACGAAGTGCCGCTCGGCACGACCGCGCGCGAGCTGATCATGGACATCGCCGGCGGCATCCGCGACGGCCGGTCGCTGAAGGCGTGGACCCCCGGAGGGTCGTCGACCCCGATGCTCACCGGCGAGCACCTCGACACCTCGCTCGACTTCGAGGGCGTCATGGCCGCCGGGTCGCTGCTCGGGACGGCCGCCGTCATGGTCATGGACGACACGACCTGCATCGTCAAGACCGCGCTGCGGCTCACCGAGTTCTACGCGCACGAGTCGTGCGGCAAGTGCACGCCGTGCCGCGAGGGCACCTACTGGATGACGCAGATCCTGCACCGGCTCGAGGAGGGTCAGGGGACCGAGAGCGACATCCAGACGCTGCTCGACACCTGCGACAACATCTTCGGCCGGTCCTTCTGCGCGCTCGGCGACGGCGCAACCAGCCCGATCGTCAGCTCGATCAAGTTCTTCCGCGACGAGTACGTCGCGCACTACACCACCGGCTCCTGCCCGATGCGCACTGCGGCGGTCACGGCATGAGCGACGTCACCGTCACGATCGACGGCGTCGAGATCACGGTGCCCGCCGGCACGCTCGTCATCCGCGCCGCCGAGCAGGTCGGCGTGCACGTCCCACGGTTCTGCGACCACCCGCTGCTCGACCCGGTCGGCGCGTGCCGGCAGTGCCTCGTCGAGGTGGAGGGCCAGCGCAAGCCGCTCACCGCCTGCACCACGACGTGCACCGAGGGCATGGTCGTGCGGACCCAGATGACCTCCGAGGTCGCCCGGAAGGGGCAGGAGGGCACCCTCGAGCTGCTGCTGATCAACCACCCGCTGGACTGCCCGATCTGCGACAAGGGCGGCGAGTGCCCCCTGCAGAACCAGACGCTGACCAACGGCCCGGGCGAGTCGCGGTACGTCGACGCGAAGCGCACCTACCCGAAGCCGCTCGCCATCTCCTCCCAGGTGCTGCTCGACCGCGAGCGCTGCGTGCTGTGCGCCCGCTGCACCCGGTTCTCCCAGCAGATCGCCGGTGACCCGTTCATCGAGCTGTTCGAGCGCGGCGCGCTGGAGCAGGTCGCGATCTACGCCGACGAGCCGTTCGAGTCCTACTTCTCCGGCAACACCGTGCAGATCTGCCCGGTCGGCGCTCTCACCGGCGCGGCGTACCGGTTCCGAGCCCGCCCCTTCGACCTCGTCTCGTCAGCGACGGCGTGCGAGCACTGCGCGTCCGGCTGCGCGATGCGGGTCGACGCGCGCCGCAACACGGTGCTGCGGCGACTCGCCGGCGTCGACCCCGAGGTCAACGACGAGTGGAACTGCGACAAGGGCCGCTGGGCGTTCACCTACGCGACCGAGCCCGATCGGCTGACCACCCCCTTGGTGCGCGACGGCGCGACCCTGCGGGAGGCGTCGTGGGCCGAAGCGCTGGAGCGCGCCGCCGGCGGCCTCAAGGCCGCGCGCGCCTCCGCCGTCCTCACCGGCGGGCGTCTCACCGCCGAGGACGCCTACGCCTACGCCAAGTTCGCCCGGGTCGCCCTGCGGACCAACAACGTCGACTTCCGCACCCGGGCCGGAACGGCTGAGGAGGACGACTTCCTCGCCGGAGTCGCCGGGTCCGGCGTCACGGTGTCGTACGACGACCTCGACGCCGCGCCGACAGTGCTGCTCGCCGGGCTGGAGCCCGAGGAGGAGTCGCCGATCGTCTTCCTCCGGCTGCGGAAGGCCGCGCGACGCGGGTCGCTCAAGGTGTTCTCGCTCACGCCGGTCGCCACGCCGAGCCTTCGCAAGCTCTGGGCGACACCGGTGCTCGTCGCGCCCGGCGGCGAGGCGAAGGCTCTCCGCGTCGTGCTCGACGGCGAGAGCGGCGAGGCCGGTGCGATGGCGTCCGCGTTGCGCGCTCCGGGCGCCGTCATCCTCGTGGGTGAGCGGCTGGCCGCGGCGCCGGGAGCTCTCGCAGCCGTGCGTGCCGTCGCCGACGCCACCGGCGCTCGAGTGGGCTGGGTCCCTCGCCGAGCGGGTGACCGCGGCGCACTCGACGCGGGCGCCTTCCCGACCCTGCTGCCCGGCGGCCGGCCGATCGCCGACGCCGGCGCGCGCGCCGACATCGAGTCCGTGTGGGGCGCCATCCCGGATGGCGCCGGCATGTCGACCACCGATGCCCTCGCCGCCGCGGCCGAAGGGCGCCTCGACGCGCTGCTCGTCGCCGGCGTCGACCCGGACGACCTGCCCGACCCGGCTGCCGCGATCGCCGCGCTCGACGCGGCGCGGTTCCTGGTGGCGCTGGACCTGCGCTCCAGCGCGGTCACCGAACGCGCCCACGTCGTGCTGCCGGTCCTGCCGATGGCCGAGAAGTCCGGCAGCTTCGTCGACTGGGAGGGCCGCCGCCGCGAGTTCGCCGTGACGCTGCGCCCGACCGGCCAGGGGATGCCTGACCACCGGGTGCTCGACCTGCTCGCCCGCGAGATGGGGCTGGACCTCGGCATCCGCGACCCGGAGTCTGCACGCGCGGAGCTCGACCGGCTCGGACCGTGGGGCGGCAGCCGCCCGACGGTGAGCTCGGCGGGCGACAGCGCTTCCGACGGTGGTGCGCCGGCCGACGGCGAGGGGCTGCTCCTCGCGACCTGGCCGCTGCTGCTCGACCGCGGTCGGATGCAGGACGGCGAGCCGTTCCTCGCCGGCACCGCCCGGCGTACGACGGCGCTGCTCTCCGCGTCGACCGCGAAGGAGCTCGGCCTCGAGCGCGGCGCCCGCGCGATCGTCACCGGTGACCGCGGCTCGGTCACCGTGCCGGTCGACATCGCGGAGATGCCCGACGGCGTCGTGTGGCTGCCGACCAACTCGGCCGGCTGCGCGGTGCGCCGTGATCTCGCCGCCGGCACCGGCGCGCGGGTGACGGTCGTCCCCGCCGGCACCGACGAGGTGTCGTCGTGAGCATCCTCGCCCAGACCCCCGGCCGGCTGCCGACGTCGCTCGGCAACGATCCGCTCTGGATCAGCATCGTCAAGGCGGTGCTGATCTTCGCGTTCCTCGTCGTGACGGTCCTGCTCACCATCTGGGCCGAGCGGCGCATCGTCGCGCGGATGCAGCAGCGCATCGGCCCCAACCGCGTCGGCCCCGGCGGGGTGCTCCAGGGTCTCGCCGACGGCATCAAGCTCGCGCTGAAGGAAGACATCCGCCCTGCGGCAGCCGACCGGTGGGTCTACGTGCTCGCGCCGATCCTGTCCGTGATCCCGGCGTTCCTCGCGTTCGCCGTCATCCCCTTCGGGCCGACGGTGACGATCCGCGGACGTGAGGTCGCTCTGCAGCTCACCGACCTGCCGGTGGGCGTCCTGTTCATCCTGGCGATGAGCTCGCTCGGGGTCTACGGCATCGTGCTCGCCGGCTGGTCCAGCGGGTCGGCGTACCCGCTGCTAGGCGCGCTGCGGTCGGCCGCGCAGATCATCAGCTACGAAGTCGCGATGGGGCTCAGCCTCGTCGGCGTCTTCCTCTACGCCGGTTCGCTGTCGACGTCAGAGATCGTCGCGCAGCAGCACGACCAGTGGTACGTCGTCACGCTCTTCCCGTCGTTCTTCGTCTACGCCATCGCGGCGGTGGGGGAGACGAACCGCGCGCCGTTCGACCTGCCCGAGGCCGAGAGCGAGCTGGTCGCGGGATTCCACACCGAGTACTCGAGCCTGAAGTTCGCGCTGTTCTTCCTCGCGGAGTACATCAACATGGTCACCGTGTCGGCGCTCGCGACGACGCTGTTCCTCGGCGGCTGGCGGCCGCCGCCCATCCCCGGGATCTCGGGTCTCGACACGGGCGTCTTCCCGGTCGTCTGGTTCCTGCTCAAGGTGATGCTGTTCATCTTCGGCTTCATCTGGCTGCGCGGGACGCTGCCTCGCCTGCGCTACGACCAGTTCATGCAGCTCGGCTGGAAGGTCCTCGTCCCGTTCAGCCTCGGCTGGCTGATGATCGTGGCGACCGCCCGCACCGTCGTGCGCGAGAGCGCCAACAGCACCGGCGGCGACTCCAACCTGTTCCGGGTCGGGCTGATCGCGGTGGCGCTCGTCGTCGTCGCCCTCCTCTTCTGGCCGGCCGGCCGGCCCGACGAGGAGGTCACCGGTGCTTGATTCAGTGAAGGGCTTCGGCCTGACCTTCGCGACGATGTTCAAGAAGGTGAACACGGTCCAGTACCCGGAGGACACGCCGCCCGACCGCAGCCGCGCTTCCACGGCCGGCACGTGCTCAACCGGCACCCTGACGGGCTCGAGAAGTGCGTCGGGTGCGAGCTCTGCGCATGGGCCTGCCCGGCCGACGCGATCTACGTCGAGGGCGCGGACAACACCGAGGCGGAGCGCTACTCGCCCGGCGAGCGCTACGGCGCCGTCTACCAGATCAACTACCTGCGCTGCATCCTCTGCGGGTTGTGCATCGAGGCGTGCCCGACGCGAGCGCTGACGATGACCAACGAGTACGAGCTCGCCGACGACAGCCGTGACGAGCTGATCTTCACGAAGGAGCGGCTGCTCGCCCCACTTGGCGACGGCATGGAGGCTCCGCCGCACGCCATGCGGCTGCCCGACCCGAAGGACTACTACCGCGGGACTCTCCTCGACCCGCGCGACGCCGACCCCGCCGCGCTCGACATCGACCTCGCGGCCATGCTCGCCACGCAGAACGACCGGCAGGAAGACACGTGAGCCCGGTGCTGGCGCAGATCGCGCAGACGACGTCCGGGAACGGCGGGACCGCCGAGCAGATCCTGTTCTGGGTCCTCGCGCCCATCGCGCTGGGCAGCGCAGTGTTGATGGTTCTCAGCCGCAACGCCGTGCACGCGGCACTGTGGCTCGTCGTCGACTTCTTCTGCCTCGCCGTGTTCTACGCCGCTCTCGACGCGCCGTTCCTCGCGGCGGTGCAGGTGATCGTCTACACCGGCGCGATCATGGTGCTGTTCCTCTTCGTGCTGATGCTCGTCGGCGTCGACCGCGAGGACTCTCTCGTCGAGACGATCCGCGGTCATCGGCTGGCTGCGCTGCTCGTCTCGCTCGGCTTCGCGGGTGTGCTGATCGGCGGCTTCGGCCGCACCATCCTGCGACCAGCCCGACGTCGGGCTCGCCGATGCCAACGCCAACGGCAACGTCTACGGGATCGCGCAGCGGCTCTTCACCGACTACGTCGTGGCGTTCGAGCTGACCAGCGCCTTGCTGATCGTCGCCGCGGTCGGCGCGATGGTGCTCGCCCACAAGGAGACCGCACGCCGGCCGACCCAGCGGGAGCAGTCGATCGCCCGGTTCCGCGGCACCCACCCGACGCCGCTCCCCGGCCCGGGTGTCTACGCCGGCACCGCCGACACCGACGAGGCCCCGACTCTCGCGCCCGCACCCGGCGGCCCCACCGACATCGGCCTCGGCTCGACCGCGACGGACGGGAGCACGCTGTGAACCCGGGCTACTACCTCGTGCTGAGTGCAGCCCTGTTCACCATCGGGACTCTCGGCGTCCTCATCCGGCGCAACGCGATCGTCGTCTTCATGTGCGTCGAGCTGATGCTCAACGCCGTCAACCTCACCCTGGTCACGTTCTCCCGGATCAACGGCACGCTCGACGGCCAGGTCATGGCGTTCTTCGTCATGGTCGTCGCGGCCGCCGAGGTCGTCGTCGGACTGGCCATCATCGTGACCATCTTCCGGACCAGGCACTCGACCTCGGTCGACGACGCGAGCCTGCTGAAGTGGTAGCCCCCGTGCCTGCTCTCGCCCTCCTCGAGCCGACCACCGCGGCCGGCGTGCACGACCTGCTGTGGCTGCTGATCGCGCTGCCGCTCGCCGGCGCCGCCCTGCTGCTGTTGGTCGGCCGTCGCGCCGACCCGTGGGGGCACCTGGTCGGCACCGCCGTCGCTGCGGGCACGTTCGTCCTCGCCGTCGCCAGCTTCCTGCGGCTCACGTCGCTGCCGACCGAGGAGCGGGCCGTTCTTCGGCACGTCTACTCCTACATCGGCGTCGGCCGGTTCCACGTCGACGTCGACCTGTTCCTCGACCCGCTGTCCGGCGTGTTCCTGCTGCTCGTGACCGGGGTCGGCCTGCTGGTGCACGTCTACTCGATCGGCTACATGGGGCACGACCCGCACCGACGGCGCTTCTTCGCCTACTTGAACCTCTTCCTCGCCTCCATGCTCCTGCTCGTCCTCGCCAGCGGCTTCCTGGTGATGTACGTCGGCTGGGAGATGGTCGGGCTCTCGTCGTACCTGCTCATCTGCTTCTGGTCCTTCAAGCCGGCAGCGGCCACCGCCGCGAAGAAGGCGTTCATCACCAACCGGGTCGGCGACGTCGGGTTCGGCCTCGCCGTGATGCTGCTGTTCTCGACCTTCGGCGCCGTCGCCTTCGCCGACGTCTTCCCGCGGGCGGACGCGGTCTCGACCGGCACTGTCACGGCCATCTGCCTGCTGATGCTCCTCGGCGCGTGCAGCAAGAGCGCTCAGGTCCCGCTGCACGTCTGGCTGCCGGACGCGATGGAGGGCCCGACGCCGGCCAGCGCGCTGATCCACGCCGCGACGATGGTGACGGCCGGGGTCTACCTGGTCGCTCGCGCGCATCCGCTGTTCGAGGCGTCGCCGGTCGCCCTCGACGTCGTGTCGTGGGTGGGGGTCATCACCGTCCTGGTCGGCGGCGCGATCGCCTGCGTGCAGGACGACATCAAGAAGGTGCTCGCCTACTCGACGATCAGCCAGATCGGCTACATGTTCCTCGCGGTGGGTCTCGGCCCGGCGGCGTACGCGCTGGGCATCTTCCACCTGCTCACGCACGGGTTCTTCAAGGCCCTGATGTTCATGGGGGCCGGCTCGGTCATGCACGGCGTGCACGACGAGACCGACATGCGGCGGATGGGTGGGCTGCGCGCCGCCATGCCGATCACCGCGTGGACCTTCGTCGTGGGCTGGCTGGCCATCATCGGCGTTCCGCCGTTCGCCGGCTTCTTCTCGAAGGACCAGATCCTCGAGGCGGCGTTCGAGAGCGAGCACTACGCGCTGTGGGCGCTCGCACTGCTCGGCGCCGGCGTGACGGCGTTCTACATGTCACGGCTGGTGTTCATGACGTTCTTCGGCGCGTCACGGGTCAGCAAGGACGTGCACCCGCACGAGTCCCCCTCGTCGATGACGGTCCCCCTGGTGGTGCTCGCCGGGCTCGCCGCAGTGAGCGGCGCGGCCCTGAACCTCACCAAGGACGGCCGGCTGTTCGAGTTCCTCGAGCCGGTCTTCGGCGAGCCCGAGCACGGCGAGCACACCGCCGCCATCCCGGCCTGGGGGCTCACCATCATCACCATTGCGGTGGTCGCCGCCGGTGTGCTCGTCGCGCGCAGCCGCTTCCTCCAGCGCCCGGTGCCGGCGACGGCTCCGGACGACGTGCCCGCGCCCGTGACCTGGCTGCGGAAGAAGCTCTACTTCGACTCGGTCTACGAGTCGGTCCTGATGCGTCCAGGGCAGTACCTCGCCCGCGCCCTCGTGTTCGTCGACGGCCGGGGGATCGACGGCGCGGTCAACGGACTGGCGGCCGCCGTCGGCGGCGCATCTGGTCGGCTGCGCCGTGTGCAGACCGGGTTCGTCCGCTCCTACGCCCTCGGCATGCTCGGCGGAGCCGCCGTCCTCGTCGCCACCCTGCTGCTCGTGAGGATCTGACGTGCTGCCCGACCAGATCCCCTGGCTGACGCTCATCGGCGTCGCGCCGCTCCTCGGCGTGCTCGCCGTTGCCGCCGTGCCGCGCGACCAGGACGAGCTGGCCAAGCGCGTGGGCCTCGGCTTCTCGCTGCTCGCGTTGGCGCTCACCGTTGCCATGATCGGCGACTTCGAGGTCGGCGAGGCCGGGTTCCAGCTGGTCGAGCAGCACCGCTGGATCGCGCCGCTCGGCATCAGCTACAAGGTCGGCGTCGACGGCATCAGCCTCGTGCTCATCGCCTTGAGCACGTTCCTCGTGCCGATCGTCCTGCTCGCGTCCTGGCCCCAGGCGGTCCGGGTGCGCAGCTACGTCGGGCTGATCCTCGCGCTCGAGACGGCGATGGTCGGCGTGTTCGCCGCACTGGACCTGATCCTCTTCTACGTCTTCTTCGAGGCGATGCTCGTCCCGATGTACTTCCTGATCGGCTCGTTCGGCGGTGAGCGCCGGGTCTACGCCGCGGTGAAGTTCTTCCTCTACACGCTCTTCGCCGGCCTGCTCATGTTCGTCGCGATCCTGGGCCTCTACTTCCTCTCCCGCGAGCAGTTCGGCGCCGGGACGTTCGACTACGAGCGGCTGCTCGACTTGGAGATCTCCCAGGGACTCGGCCGGGTGATGTTCCTCGGCTTCTTCGTCGCGTTCGCGGTGAAGGTGCCGCTGTTCCCGTTCCACACCTGGCTGCCGGACGCCCACACGGAGGCGCCGACCGGAGGGTCGGTGCTGCTGGCCGGCGTGCTCCTGAAGATGGGCACGTTCGGCTTCCTGCGCTACAGCCTGCCGCTGTTCCCCGAGGCGTCGCGCTACTTCGCCCCGCTGATGATGGTCCTCGGCGTCGTGGGAATCCTGTACGGCGCACTGGTCGCGATGGTCCAGAAGGACATCAAGCGGCTGGTCGCCTACACGTCCATCGCCCACCTCGGCTTCATCGTGCTGGGCACCTTCGCCTTCACGACGCAGAGCGCCTCCGGCGGCGTCCTCTACATGGTCAACCACGGCATCTCGACCGGTCTGCTGTTCCTGCTCATCGGCTTCCTCTACGACCGACGGCACACTCGCCTCATCTCCGAGTTCGGCGGTATCGCCAAGGTCATGCCGGTGCTGGCCGGCGCGTTCCTCGTCGCGGGGCTGTCCAGCCTGGCCCTCCCCGGCCTCAACGGTTTCGTCAGCGAGTTCCTCGTCCTGGCCGGCACCTTCAGCCGCAACCGGACCCTCGGCGTGCTCGCGACGCTCGGCATCGTCCTCGCCGCGCTGTACGTGCTCATCGCCTACCAGCGCACGATGCAGGGGCCCGTGACGGTCGAGGCGAACGAGAAGCTCGTCGACCTCTCGCTCCGCGAGAAGGTCGTGATCGCGCCGATGATCGCGCTGATCGTCGGCCTCGGCGTCTACCCGAAGCCGGTGCTCGACGTGATCAACCCGTCGGTGGAGAGCGTCCTGGACCGGGTCGGCCGCACTGACCCGCCGTCGACCGTCGGCACCGGCGCCGAGGCCGAGTTCGAGATCGGGGGCGAGAAGTGACCGGCGCGGCACTGCCCGGCGTGCTGCTGGCGCAGGTCCGGGAGGACATCCCGGCCCCCTCGATCTCCTACCACTCGCTCGGCCCGGTCCTCGTCGTCGCAGGGGTCGCCCTGCTCGGCGTCCTGATCGAGGCGTTCGCCCCGGCGACCCGGCGCCGAGCGCTGCAGATCCCCGTGGCGCTCGCTGGCCTGCTCGGCGCACTCGTCCTCATCGCCCGGCTGTGGTCGACGGTGCGCGGTTCGGGCGAGATCGTGGCCGAGGGCGCGATCGCGCTCGACGGGCCGTCGCTGTTCCTGCAGGGCACGATCGTGGTGCTCGCGGCGGCGTCGATCCTCCTGCTCGGGGAGCGGGGCGCGGACAGCGACCCCGATGCCGGGCCCGGGCGTGATCTGCCCACCGAGGCTGTGCCGCTCGCCATGTTCGCAGTGACCGGCATGATGCTGATGACCGCCGCGAGCAACCTGCTGGTGATGTTCGTCGCGCTCGAAGTGCTGTCGCTGCCGCTCTACCTGCTCTCCGGGCTGGCCCGGCGCAAGCGGGTGCTCAGCCAGGAGAGCGCGGTCAAGTACTTCCTGCTCGGAGCGTTCTCCTCCGCTTTCTTCCTCTACGGCCTCGCGCTGATCTACGGCTTTGCCGGGTCGGTCGACCTCGCCGACATCGCGACGGCAGCCGGCCGGGTCGACGGCAACCAGGCGTTCCTGTACTCCGGAGTCGCGCTGCTGTCCGTGGGGCTGCTGTTCAAGGTGGGCGCGGTGCCGTTCCACTCGTGGACCCCGGACGTCTATCAGGGTGCGCCGACCCCGGTGACCGCGCTGATGGCCTCCGGCACCAAGGTCGCCGCCTTCGGCGCGCTCCTGCGGGTGATGTACGTCGCCTTCGGCCCGCTCCAGTGGGACTGGCGTCCGGCGATCTGGGGAACCGCGATCCTCACCATGGTCGTCGGGGCGGTGGTCGCGGTCACCCAGCAGGACGTGAAGCGGATGCTCGCCTACTCCTCCGTCGCGCATGCCGGGTTCATCCTCACCGGCGTGGCCGCCGCCAACGTCGACGGGCTGCGCGGCGTCATGTTCTACCTGCTCGCCTACGGGTTCACGGTCGTCGGCGCCTTCGGCATCGTCATGCTGGTCCGCGACGAGCACGGCGAGGCGACCCACCTGTCGCAGTGGCAGGGCCTGGGCAAGCGCTCGCCCCTCGTCGCCGCATCGTTCGCCACATTCCTGTTCGCGCTCGCCGGCATCCCGCTGACCAGCGGCTTCGTCGCCAAGCTCACCGTCTTCGAGGCCGCGGTCGACGGCCGGGCAACTCCGCTCGTCGTCGTCGGTGTGGTGACGAGCGCGATCGCGGCGTTCTTCTACGCCCGGGTGGTCGTGCTGATGTTCTTCCAGGAGCCGGCGGCCGACGGTCCCGAGGTAGTGGTGCCGAGTGGGCTCGCCGCCGCTGCTCTGGGCCTGTCGCTCGCGGTCACCGTCCTGCTCGGCGTGCTGCCCGGTCAGGTGCTCCAGCTGGTCGGCGAAGCGTCGCTGTTCATCCGATGAGCGGCGGTCCGGCGATGAGCGGCGTACGGCGATGAGCCCGACCCCGGTGCACGGCATCGTGTTCCACGACCCCGAGCTGGAAGCGGCCGTGCGCGCCGGGCTCGACTCGGTCGAGGTGATGCTGCGCGAGTCGGTGAAGAGCGACTACCCGTTCGTCACCGAGACGTCGCGGCACCTCGTCGACGCGGGGGGCAAGCGGTTCCGTCCGCTGGTGGTCCTGCTCGCGAGCCACTTCGCCGACCCGTCGAGCGCCGCGGTCGTGCCCGCGGCCGTGGCGATCGAGCTCACCCACCTCTCGACGCTCTACCACGACGACGTCATGGACGAGGCAGTGCTGCGCCGCGGCGCGGTGTCGGCCAACAGCCGGTGGGACAACACGGTCGCGATCCTCACCGGCGACTTCCTGTTCGCCCGCGCGTCGGAGATCACCGCCGACCTCGGCACCGAGGCCACCCGGATCCTCGCCCAGACGATCGCCGTGCTCTGCGAGGGGCAGATCCGCGAGACGGTCGGCGTCGCCGACGGAGCCGACCCGGTCGAGCACTACCTGCAGGTCGTCGCCGAGAAGACCGGATCCCTGATCGCGACCTCCGGTCGGCTCGGCGCCCTGCTGTCCGGGGGTGACCCCGCGACGGTCGACGTCCTGAGCCGCTACGGCGCGACGATCGGCGTCGCTTTCCAGCTCAGCGACGACCTGCTCGACGTCACCAGCGAGTCCGACCAGTCCGGCAAGACGCCCGGCACCGACCTGCGCGAGGGCATCCAGACCCTGCCGATGCTCTACGCGCTGCGAAGCGACCCGCAGGGACGCCTCGCCGACCTCCTCGCCGGGGACCTGACCGGAGACGCCGAGCATGCCGAGGCGCTGACGCTGCTGCGGGCGCACCCGGCGATGGCGGAGGCGCGGGCGACCCTCCTCGGGTACGCCGCCGAGGCCAAGGAGATGGTCGCGGGACTGCCGGAAGGACCCCCGCGCACCGCCCTCGAGGCGCTCGCGGACTTCGTCGTCGCCCGGACCGGCTGACCGCTCCGACACGCCACGACGGACGTCGGTCCGGCCGATTCCCGGTTGCCGCGTCACCCCCGTTAGGATGCCTCGACGCACCCGCTGAGACACCCCTGTAGGGGAGCGATGAGCAACGACTACTTCGCCGACTACACCACGGTCGGATCGGTCATCCTGGCCGGCCTGGCGTTTGTGGTGGTCGCCTTCACGGCGGCCCGGCTCGTGCGCCCGACGCGTCCGCGCCGGGAGAAGTACCTCACTTACGAGTGCGGGATCGACCCGGTCGGCGTCGGCTGGTCGCAGACGCAGATCCGCTACTACGTGTTCGCTTTCCTCTTCGTCATCTTCGACGTGGAGTCGGTCTTCCTGTTCCCGTTCGCGACGGTCCTGCGGACCTTCGACGCGGCGGGCGACGGCATGGCCGTGCTGGTCGAGATGGTGATCTTCATCCTGCTGCTGGCCGTCGGGATCCTCTACGCCTGGAAGAAGAAGGTTCTCGAATGGGTCTGAGCGACCAGGTCGAGGTCCCGCAGCCGATCCGCTTCGTCCTCAACTGGGGGCGCAAGTACTCGCTGTGGGTGTTCAACTTCGGGCTCGCCTGCTGCGCGATCGAGTTCATCGCGACGTCGATGGCCGAGCACGACTTCATCCGCATGGGGGTGATCCCCTTCGCGCACGGCCCCCGGCAGGCCGACCTGATGGTGGTCAGCGGGACCCTGACGGACAAGATGGCGCCGGCCGTCAAGCGGCTCTACGAGCAGATGCCCGAGCCGAAGTACGTCATCTCGTTCGGCTCGTGCGCCAACTGCGGCGGTCCCTACTGGGACTCCTACTCCGTGGCCAAGGGCGTCGACCAGATCATCCCGGTCGACGTCTACGTCCCGGGCTGCCCGCCGCGGCCGGAGGCGCTGCTCCAGGGCATCCTCAAGCTGCAGACCAAGATCCAGAACGAGTCGCTCAAGCAGCGCTACTCGGCCGAGCCGCTGACGGTCGAGGCCGGATGACTCCGGAAGAGCTCATCGGCCGATTCATCGCCGAGCTCGGGGACGACGTCGTCGACACCGAGGTCGCCTACGACGTCGCCACGGTGACCGTCAACGCCGCGCGCTACGCCGACGCGGCGCGGTTCGCCAAGACCACCCGCGGGCTCGACCTGACCTTCTTCGACTTCCTCACCGGTGTCGACGAGGGTGAGGCCGGCTACGGCGTGGTGACCCACCTCTACTCGCCGATCCACAAGCACCACATCCAGCTGCGCACCGTCGTGCCCAACGACGCCCCGAGCCTGCCGACGATGACCGGCGTGTTCCGCGGCGCCAACTGGCACGAGCGAGAGACCTGGGAGATGTTCGGCGTCGTGTTCGACGGTCACCCCAATCTCGTCAAGCTGCTGCTCCCCGACGAGTTCGAGGGGCACCCGCTGCGCAAGGAGTTCCTGCTCATGAGCCGCGAGGTCAAGCCGTGGCCCGGGGCGAAGGAGCCGGGCGAGGGGGGCCACGAGTGATCGGCGACGTCCTCGACTCCTATGCGTTCGAGCTCACCCTGCGCATCGTCTGCGTGCTCCTGGTCTTCCTCACGGTCCCGCTGATCGTCGGTCAGATGGAGCACAAGGCGATGGCGCACATGCAGTCGCGCCTCGGGCCCATGTACGCCGGCGGCTTCCACGGCTGGGCGCAGCTCGTCGCGGACGGCGTGAAGTTCCTGCAGAAGGAAGACGTCGTCCCGACCAACGCCGACCCGTGGGTGTTCAAGCTGGCGCCGGCGGTGTCGCTGCTGCCGCCGATGTTCGTGCTCATCGTGATCCCGGTGGGGCCGGACCTGGTCTCCCAGGATCTCGACATCGGCCTCTTCTACGCGCTCGCGATCAGCTCGATCAGCGTCCTCGGCATGCTCATGGCCGCGTGGTCGAGCGCCAACAAGTTCTCTCTGCTCGGCGGCATCCGCGGTGCGGCGCAGCTGATCGCCTACGAGCTGCCGCTGGTGCTCTGTGCCGCGTCGGCGGTGATGCTCGCGGGGACCATGTCGCTCACCGGCATCGTCGAGGCCTGGGAGTGGTGGTGGCTGCCGGTCCAGGCGGTCGCGCTGTTCATCTTCTTCACCGCGTCGCTCGCCGAGCTGAACCGCCCGCCGTTCGACATGCCGGTGGCCGACTCCGAGATCATCTTCGGCCACATGACCGAGTACACCGGGCTGCGATTCGCGCTGTTCCTGCTCACCGAGTACGCCGGCATCGTGGTCGCCGGCGGCCTGATCACGGCGATCTTCCTCGGCGGCTGGCGCGGCCCGTTCTGGGACTCCGTGCAGATCGGCGACGTCTACCCCCTCGGCATCGCCTACACGCTGGTCAAGGTGCTCGCGATCGCCTTCGTCGTCATCTGGCTGCGGGTCACCTACCCGCGGCTGCGCGAGGACCAGCTGCAGAAGTTCTGCTGGAAGGCTCTCATCCCCCTCTCCCTCGTCCAGGTCCTGGTGACCGGCTTCGTCACGGTGGTGAAGTAGCCATGCCAGGAGGCACCGGCCTGCTGAAGGGCCTCACCGTCACGTTCGGCACGATGCTGAAGCGGTCGGTCACCAAGCAGTACCCCGACGTCCTGCCCGAGCTGGCGCCGCGCACCCGCGGGGTCATCGCGCTGATGGAGGAGAACTGCACGGTCTGCATGCTGTGCAGCCGCGAGTGTCCCGACTGGTGCATCTACATCGACTCGCACAAGGAGACGGTGCCGCCGAAGGAGCCCGGCGCGCGGGCGCGCACGCGCAACCTGCTCGATCGCTTCGCGATCGACTTCGCGCTGTGCATGTACTGCGGCATCTGCATCGAGGTCTGCCCGTTCGACGCGCTGTTCTGGTCCCCGGAGTTCGAGTACTCCGAGTACGACATCCGCGAGCTGACCCACGAGATGGACCGCCTGCGCGAGTGGATGTACACCGTTCCCGCGCCGCCCGCGCTCGACCCCGACGGGGAGGAGCCGGCCGAGGTCGCCGCCGCCGCCAAGGCCGAGCCGACCTTCGTCGAAGCAGTCGGCTTCGCCGGAGCACCGGCGCTCGCCGCGGCACCGGCACCGGCCGCCCTCCCGGCGGCAGCGCCCGCGCCCGCCCCCGAAGCCGCTGCGACCGACGGCCCTGCTGCTCCCGACGGCTCCGCCGCGGCGGCACCGCCCGCCGTGGCGGCGGAGCCGGAGCACGATATTGGCGAGGTGCAGGTGGACCAGGCGACGTACGACGAGGCGATCGCGGCCGGCCTGCCCGACCGCGTGGCCCGGGCCAAGGCGAAGTCGGCCTGGGTGAAGAAGGCCCGGAAGGGGCTGCTGTGACGACCCTCGCCCAGGCGGCGCCCGGCTACGCCGACGTGACCGCGCAGGAAGTCATCTTCGTGCTGATGGGCCTGGTCGCCGTCGGCAGCGCGGTTCTCGTCGTCACGACCAAGAACGTCGTGCACGCAGCGCTGTGGCTCGTCGTGACACTCGCGTCCGTCGCCGGTGGCTACCTGATGCTCACGGCCGAGTTCCTCGCCTGGGTGCAGGTGCTCATCTACATCGGCTCGATCGTCGTGCTGCTGCTGTTCGGCATCATGCTGACCAAGGCCCCGATCGGCGGCACGGCGGGACTCGACAGCGAGAACCGCATCGCCGCGGGTGTCGTCGCCACTGCTCTCGGCGCGACCCTCGTGACCCTCGTCGTCGACGCCTTCCGGCACGCCTACATCGACCTCGAGTCGTTCGAGGTCGGCGGCGCGGAGGCGACCGGCACCGCGATCTTCCGGCACTACGTGCTGCCGTTCGAAGTCGTGTCGGTGCTGCTGCTCGCTGCGCTGATCGGGTCCATCGTGCTGTCGCGGCGCGACGAGGGAGGTCGCTGACGTGCATCTGGTCTACCCGACGGTGCTCGCCGCGCTGCTGTTCGCGATCGGCGTCTACGGCGTGCTCGCCCGCCGTAACGCTGTCCTCGTCCTGATGTCGATCGAGATCATGCTGAACGCCGTCAACATCAACCTGGTCGCCTTCAACGCGTGGCTCCAGGACTCGCTGCTCGGCGGTCAGATCTTCGCGCTGTTCGTGGTCGCTGTCGCCGCCGCCGAGGTCGGCGTCGGCCTGGCGATCGTGCTGCTGATCTACCGCACCAGCGAGTCGGTCGACATCGACACCCTCAACGAGCTCGGCGACAGCGCGTCGCCCGAGCGCTCCGCAGCGGCCCGCGCCGCCCTCCCGGCGGAGGCCCGCGTCCGGTGATCGCCTCCACCATGAGCGTCCTGCTCGCTGCCGGCGAGGACGTCTCCCACCCCGTGCGGCTCGCCGGCACCGGCTTCCAGGACTACGCCTGGCTGATCCCGGTGTTCCCGCTCGTCGCGTTCGTCGTGATCCTCTTCTTCGGGAAGCGGATCCCCACCAAGGGTGCCGGCGTCGGCATCGTGGCCATCGCCGGGTCGCTGGTCGTCGCCCTCGGCGTCTTCGCCCAGGCCTACTCGCATCCCGGGATGGTCGAGGAGAAGAAGCTCGTCCTGACCCCCTTCGGGGACGGGAACCTGACGCTCGGGATGAAGGTCGACGGCCTGGCCGCGCTGATGTTCGTGATCGTCTGCCTGGTCTCGCTGCTGGTGCAGGTCTACTCGACGTCGTACATGGACGGCGACAGCCGCTACACGTTCTTCTTCGCGATGCTCAGCCTGTTCACCACCGGCATGCTGATCGTCACGATCGCGGACAACCTCCTGCTCATGCTGGTGGGCTGGGAGATCATGGGTGTCTGCTCCTACTTCCTGATCGGGCACTTCTGGGAGGAGACCCCCAACTCCAACGCCGCGATCAAGGCGTTCCTCACCACCCGCGTCGGCGACGTCGGCTTCATGCTCGGCATCTTCGCCCTGTTCTGGGGGGCGCACAGCTTCGAGTTCACGACGATCATCGAGCACGCCGAGTCCGGTGAGATGGCCCGCGGCTTCCTGGTCGGCGGCACGGTCCTGATCTTCTTCGGGGCCGTCGGCAAGAGCGCCCAGTTCCCGCTGCACACCTGGCTGCCTGACGCGATGGCCGGCCCCACTCCGGTCTCGGCGCTCATCCACGCCGCGACGATGGTCGCCTCCGGCATCTACATGGTTGCCCGGCTCTACCCGGTCTTCGAGCTCTCCGGCGCCGCCCTCAACCTCATCGGGGTCCTCGCCGCGATCACCATGACGATGGCCGCCCTGATCGCTCTCGTGCAGGACGACATCAAGAAGGTGCTGGCCTACTCCACGGTCAGCCAGCTCGCCTACATGACGGCAGGCCTGTCGGTCGGCGGCTACACCGCGGGCTTCTTCCACCTGTTCACCCACGCCGCGTTCAAGGGCCTGCTGTTCCTCGGCGCCGGGTCGGTGATCCACGCGGTGCACAGCAACAACATGAGCGAGATGGGCGGCCTGAGGAAGTTCATGCCGCGCACGCACGCGACCTACCTGATCGGGTGCGTCGCGCTCGCCGGCCTGCCGCCGCTCGCCGGCTTCTGGAGCAAGGACGAGGTCATCCTCGACGCCTACCACGCGGCCGGGTTCGGTGAGTCCCACGAGCAGCTCGCGACCTCGCCCCTCGTGGGGAAGCTGGTGCTCGCCTCGGCCCTCCTGACTGCGGTCCTCACGGCGTTCTACGTCACCCGCATGTACTGCCTGACCTGGCTGGGGGAGTACCGCGGCAAGGGCCACCCGCACGAGTCGCCGGCCGCGATGACGGTGCCGCTGATGGTGCTGGCCGTGCCCGCGGCGCTCGGCGGCCTGTGGGGGAGCGGGTTCTGGCCCGATGGCCACAACATCCAGCGCGTGGTCGCGTTCGCCGGCCAGGGCTACCACGCCCCGGAGCTGCTGCCGGTCGTCGCGGGCACCTCGATCGCTCTCGCGGTCATCGGGGTCTTCGTCGGCTACGCGATCTACGGCAAGGGCCTGCCGGCGAAGGACCCGACGCTGAACATGGGCTTCCTCACCACGACGCTCGAGCGACGGTTCTTCCTCGACGACCTCTACCTCAACGGCATCGTCCGGCCGATGCGCGGCTCGATCGCCAACGCGGCCAACTGGCTCAACCAGAACGTGTTCGACGCCCCGCCGAACTTCGCCGGCAAGGGCGCCGTCGTCGCCGGGCGAGCGGCGTACGCCGTCGACCAGACGCTCATCGACGGGACGGTCAACGGGTCCGGCCGGCTCTCCGCGCTGGTCGGCCGGGTGCTCGCTCTCGCCCAGAACGGCAACGTCCAGGCCTACGCGACCGGCATGTTCGTCGGCGTCGTCGCGCTGGCCGTCGCGGTGGCCGCCCTGTGACCGCCATGAGTGCCATCAGCACATGCCCCCGTATGGCCGCGTCAAGACTCGAGAGGGACCGCCGAGATGGATGAGTTCTGGCACGACTGGGCGCTGACGCTGTCGGTGCTCGTGCCGCTGCTTGGCGCGATCGTCATCGCGGTCACCCCTGCGGCGCAGGAGCGTGCCGCGAAGGGCCTTGCCGTCGCCTTCTCGCTCGCGACGTTCCTGGTCACCCTCGGCATCCTCGTGGGCTACGACTACGACTTCGCGTCGAAGAGCAGCGACTACCAGTACGAAGTCGACTACCAGTGGATCGACGCGATCAACTCGCGCTTTCACCTCGGCATCGACGGGATCTCGCTGCCGCTGGTCGTCCTGAGCGCGCTGCTCACGTTCCTGTGCGCGATCTACTCGCTGAAGACCATCCCGAACCCCGGCAAGCCTCGGGCGCTGCTCAGCCTGATGATGCTGCTCGAGGTCGGCATGATCGGCGCCTTCGTGTCGCTCGACCTGCTGCTGTTCTTCGTGTTCTTCGAGGTCGTCCTCGTCCCGATGTTCTTCATGATCGCGATCTGGGGCGGTCCCAACCGCGCCTACGCCAGCATCAAGTTCTTCCTGTTCACGCTGTTCGGCTCGGCGTTCCTGCTGCTGTCGTTCCTCGCCCTCTACTTCAAGGCGCCGGCCGGCCAGGAGACGTTCGACATGGTCGAGCTGGCGCGCATGGGCGGGGCTGGCGCCTTCGCGGGTGACTTCGGCCTGATCTGCTTCGCCGGGCTGTTCCTGGGCTTCGCGGTCAAGGTGCCGATGTGGCCGCTGCACACCTGGCTGCCGGACGCGCACACCGAGGCGCCGACCATCGGGTCGGTCCTGCTGGCCGGCATCCTGCTGAAGTTCGGGACCTATGGCTTCGTGCGGATCGCGCTGCCGATCCTGCCCGAGGCGGCACACGACTACGCGCCGTGGATCGCGGTGCTGGCCGCGATCGCGATCGTCTACGGATCGCTCTGCTGCCTGGCCCAGAAGGAGATGAAGCGGATGATCGCCTTCTCCTCCGTCGGGCACATGGGCTTCGTGATGCTCGGCATCGCGACGATGACCCCCACCGGCATCAACGCGGCGCTGTTCGGCAACATCAGCCACGGGGTCGTGACGGGCATGCTGTTCTTCATCGTCGGCTCGGTGAAGGACCGCTACCACACCGGTGACATCGCCGAG
Organism: uncultured Actinomycetota bacterium; assembly: GCA_963765815.1. GTDB lineage: Bacteria > Actinomycetota > Actinomycetes > BP-191 > BP-191 > DATLNF01. The sequence continues at coordinate 420,279 of CAVXXT010000008.1, forward strand.
ATCGGCGGCGGCATGCTGGTGAAGATGCCCTACCTCGCCTCGCTGCTGACGTTCACCGCCATCGCCTCGCTGGGCCTGCCCGGGCTCGCCGGCTTCTGGGGAGAGGTGTTCTCGCTGCTCGCCGCGTTCGAGCCGGCCGCGGGCCTCAACGTCGCGCTCTTCCGCACGGTCATGGTGTTCGGCGCCATCGGCACCGTGCTGACCGCGGGCTACTTCCTCTGGCTGCTCCAGCGGGTCAACCTCGGCGTCGTCCCGGATCGCTGGCGCACCGAGCGGTTCAGCGACGTGATGGGCATCGAGCTCGCGGCGTGGACGCCGCTGCTGGTGCTGATCCTCGCGCTCGGCGTGTACCCGAAGTTCATCTTCGGCATCACCGACGGCGCGGTGCAGCACCTGATGACCTCGATCGGCGTCGGGTAGCCCGATGCTGCAGACCATCGACTACCACGCGATCGCTCCGGAGCTCGTGCTGCTCGGCACGGCCATGGTGGTGCTGATAGTCGACCTCTTCCTGGCTCCCGAGCGGCGCTGGCTGGCGATGCCGATCTCGTTCGTCGGCGTGCTCGGGTCGCTCGCTGCGGTGATCACGATGACCGACGGGCGGGTGCGCGGGACCTTCTGCCTGGACGACGGCAGCTGCTCGTTCGTGGTCGACAACTACGCCGTGCTGTTCAAGGTGATCTTCCTCGGCGCGGCGCTTGTCGTGCTGCTGCTCTCCCTCAACTACTTCGAGGAGGGTCGCTACTACCAGGGCGAGTACTACTTCCTGCTGCTGTGCTCGTTCTTCGGCATGCTGCTGATCGCCTCGAGCCGTGACCTGATCATGCTGTTCATCTCCCTCGAGCTGGTCTCGGTGCCCGCCTTCGTCATCGCCGGATTCCGCAAGACGGACAGCCGCTCGGCGGAGTCGGCGATCAAGTTCTTCCTGATCGGCGTCCTCGCCACCGCCGTGATGCTCTTCGGCATGAGCCTCGTCTACGGGCTCACCGGCTCTCTTCAGCTCGTCACGATCGGCGAGCGCTTCGGCGACGTCGGGCGCACCCCGGCCGGCGCCGCCGCGGTCGGCCTGGTCATCGTCGGCTTCGCCTTCAAGGTCTCCGCCGCGCCGTTCCACTTCTGGGCCCCGGACACCTACCAGGGTGCGCCGGTGCCGGTCGCCGCGTTCCTCTCGGTCGCCTCGAAGGCGGCCGGCTTCACCGGGCTGCTGACCGTCTGCTACGTCGGCTTCCCGGCCTACAGCGACGTGTGGGCGCCGCTGCTCGCGATTCTCGCCGCGATCACGATGACGCTCGGCAACCTGGTCGCCATCCAGCAGCGGCACATGGTGCGTCTGCTCGCCTACTCGTCGATCGGGCAGGCCGGCTACATCCTGGTGCCGCTCGGCGTCGCCGCCTCGGCCGGGCCGGCGGCGATGCGCACGGCGTTCGCCGCGACGCTCTCCTACATCGCGATCTACGCCGTGATGAACCTCGGCGTGTTCGCCTGCGTGACCGCGGTGGCCCGCCGTACGCCGCGGAACATGATCGCCGACTACCGCGGGCTGGTCCGCAGCTCGCCGCTGCTGGCGGTGACGTTCGCGTTCTTCCTCTTCTGCCTGGCCGGTGCACCGCCCGGCCTGGCTGGTCTCTTCGCCAAGATCCAGGTGTTCCGCGCGACGATCGACGGCGACATCGTCTGGCTGGGCGTCGTCATGGCGGTCAACACGGTCTTCGCCATGTACTACTACCTCCGCGTCGCGTTCAGCCTCTTCGCCGGTGCGGGCGAGCCGGTGGGGGAGTCCCCGCTCGAGCCGGTCAGCGTCCCTGCGCCGATCCTGGCCGCGATCGCGATCACCGCACTCGCCGCGATCGCGATCGGCTTCTACCCCGACATCGTGCTGCACTTCACCCCGCTGTCGGTGCTCGCCGCCCCCTGAGCCCGACCTCGGGAACGGCAGCACCGCGTGCCGCGTTGACCAGTCGGGTCGCCCCGCACGGCCCGCCGGGTCCGAGGAGGGCCCACCCCGATGGAGAACCACCACAACAACGGCCTCAAGACGGCGATGCTGCTCGGGCTGATGTCCGCGCTGATCCTGGTCGCCGGCGAGCTGATCGGCGGTCGCGGCGGTCTGCAGACCGCGCTCGTCATCGCGTTCGTGGTCAACGGGATCGGCTACTTCTTCAGCGACAAGATCGCGCTGCGCTCGATGCGTGCCGTCCCCGTGAGCGAGGCCGAGGCGCCGGAGCTCTACGCGATCGTCGCCGAGCTGGCCCAGTCGCAGCGGATGCCGATGCCGCGGCTCTACGTCTCGCCCACCATGCAGCCGAACGCCTTCGCGACCGGCCGCAACCCACGCAACGCGGCCGTCTGCTGCACCCAGGGGATCCTGTCGTTGCTCGACGCCCGCGAGCTGCGTGGAGTGCTCGGCCACGAGCTGGCACATGTGTACAACCGGGACATCCTGATCAGCTCGGTCGCCGGCGCGCTGGCCACGGTGATCATGTTCCTGTCGCGGATGGCCTTCTTCGGCGCGATGTTCGGCGGCCGGTCCGACGACGACGAGGGCGGCGGCGCCTTCGGCGCGATCCTGCTGATGATCCTCGGGCCGATGGCGGCCGGCATGGTCCAGATGGCGATCTCCCGCCGGCGCGAGTTCGCCGCCGACGCGACGGGCGCCCGAGTGACCGGGGACCCCCTCGCCCTGGCCAGCGCGCTGCGCAAGCTGCACGCCGGCACGCAGGCGATGCCCCTGCCTCAGGAGCAGTCGCTGATCGCGACCAGCCACCTGATGATCGCCAACCCGTTCCGCGGTGGTGGCATGGCGAGGATGTTCTCCACCCACCCGCCGATGGAGGAGCGCATCGCCGCCCTCGAAGCGATGTCCGGCACGCACCTCCCGTAGCCCGCCGGGCACGTGGTCAGGTGGTTCACCCCGAGCGCGGCCGGTGTGCGCCGACGTCAGGCGACCGCCGGGAGCCCGCTCATGCGCGTTCCTTATGCTCTACCGGTAGTTGGTGAACTGCAGCGGGATCCCGAAGTCGCTTGCCTTGAGCAGCGAGATCACGGCCTGCAGGTCGTCCTTCTTCTTGCCGGTGACGCGCAGCTGGTCGCCCTGGATCGAGGCCTGGATGCCCTTGGGCCCCTCGGCCTTGATCTTCTTGGCGATCGCCTTGGCCTTGTCATCGGCGATGCCCTGGTTGATCTCGACGGTCAGCTTGACCGTGCTCCCGCCGGCCGGCTGCGGGTCGCCGTGCTGGAGGCACTTGAGCGACACATCCCGCTTGATCAGCTTCTCCTTGAAGACCTCTAGCACCGCCTTGGCCCGCTCGTCGGCGTTGCTCTTGATCTCGACCTTCTCCCCGGCCCACTCGATGGCTGATCCGGTGTCCTTGAAGTCGTACCGCGTGCCGATCTCCTTCGCCGCCTGGTTCAGCGCGTTGTCGACCTCCTGGCGGTCGACCTTGCTCACGATGTCGAAGGACGGGTCTGCCATACCTGGTGAGCTCCTCCGCTAGCGATCCGTTATCCTGCTCCCCGTTCGTCGGTCACCCGGCGAGTGTCCGGGAGGTTGCCCGAGTGGCCAAAGGGAGCAGACTGTAAATCTGCCGGCTCAGCCTACGCAGGTTCGAACCCTGCACCTCCCACCACCTCCGCACGGCAGGACTCCGGCATCCCCGGGGCCTGCCGTGCGGCGGTTACGGCGCCGACGGAAGGCTGGACCGGGTAGGGACTGTCGTGTAGGACTGGTGTGTGCCGGTCGGTGAGCGTCGAGCAGTTCTCGACATCAGCGCAGTCCTCGGGCTGACCGCGCTCGGCGTCTACGGCGCCGGCGTGGTGGGGCTCGAACCGCTGCCGTCCCCGGTCTCGGTGCCCTGGTGGGTGCTCGCGCTGCTGTTCGCGGCGACCGACGCCGCCGCCGTGCACATCGAGGTGCGCCGCGAGGCGCGGACCATCTCGCTGTCCGAGGTCTTCCTCGTCCTCGGGCTCTTCGTCGCCGACCCGGTCCTGGTCGTCCCCGCGCGCGTGCTGGGTGCGCTGGTGCCGGCGGTCCTGCGTCGGCGGCCGCTGTCCAGCCTGGCGCTCGAGCTGTCTCAGGCGGCGCTGTCGGCGGGCGTGGCCGTCGTCATGTTCCGCGCCGTCGGGGGCGGCGTAGCGACCGGTCCCCGCGCGTGGGTCGCCGGGGTCGCGGCCGCGTGCGCCGCCGAGCTGCTCGCCGGCCTGGTGGCGGTCACCACCCGTTTCGACGACGACGAGCAGCCCTGGTGGGTCAACTGGCTGGCGGCCGTCGGCGTGACGCTGACGATCGCGACGTTCGAGGGCACGATCGCGCTGGTGTCGGTCGTGACGCTGCAGGCCGACGAGCGGGCTGCGTGGCTGCTCGCCCTGATCGCCGCGGTCATCCTGCTCGCCTATCGCGGCTACGGGGGGCTGGGGGAGCGGCACGCCAACCTGGAGCGGCTCTACACGTTCAGCCGCGCCGTGGAGGACATCCGCGACGCGAGCGACGCGACGCAGGCGCTGCTGCTGCACACGCGCGACCTGCTCCGAGCCGCCGGGGCGGAGGTCGCGCTTCGCGACGAGTCCGGCGACGGCAGCTTCCTGCGGGTCTGGCTCGACGACGACGGCTCGATCAGCAGCTACTACGTCGATGCCGCGGAGGCCGAGGAGTGGCCGTGGCCGGACGTGTGTGCGAGCGGGGAGTCGCGGCTGGTGCCGCACGGCACCCGTGACCCCGCGGCCCGGGCGCTGCTGACGCGATACGAGGCCCGCGAGCTCTTGATCGCCCCGCTGCTGCGCGACGGCAGCATCGCCGGGACGATCGCGGTGACCAGCCGGCGCACCGACCTGCGCACCTTCGGTCGCGAGGACAAGCGCTTCTTCGAGGCGCTCGCGACCCACGCGAGCGTCGCCCTCGAGAACGAGCGGCTGATCACCCGGCTGCGCCAGGAGGCGATGCAGGACACGCTGACGGGATTGGGCAACCGCACCTACTTCAGGCGGCGCGTGGCCGACGCGATCGCCGTCGCCAAGGGCCGCGAGCAGCAGCTGGCCGTGATGATCATGGATCTGGACCGGTTCAAGGAGGTCAACGACACCCTGGGCCACCACAACGGCGACGTCCTCCTCCAGGAGATCGGCCTACGGCTCACCTCGACGCTCGGTGCGCGGGTGACCATCGCCCGACTCGGCGGCGACGAGTTCGCGCTCCTCGCGCCGTTCGTGCTCGACGACCTCGATGCGGTGCAGACCGCGAGCCTCGTCCAGGGCGCTCTCGAGCGGCCGTTCGTCATCGACGACCTCAACCTCGACGTCTCCGGCAGCGTCGGCGTCGCGATCTACCCGCAGCACGGCGTGGATCCAGAGGCGCTGCTGCAGCGGGCCGACGTCGCGATGTACGCCGCCAAGGCCGGGACGCGGTCGATCGAGGTCTACGCCAGCGAGCGCGACCAGTACAGCCCGCGCCGGCTCGCGCTGATCGGGGAGCTGCGGCGGGCCATCGAGAGCGACGAGCTCATGCTGCACTTCCAGCCGAAGGCGGTGCTGCGCACCGGCGAGGTCATCGGCGTCGAGGCTCTGCTGCGCTGGCAGCACCCGCAGCACGGCCTGCTCTCGCCGGACGAGTTCGTGCCGCTCGCCGAGCACACCGGGCTGATCCGCGGCCTCACCCAGTGGGTCCTCCGCTCCGCGCTCCAGCAGTGCGCCGCGTGGCAGCACGCCGGGCTCGACCTGACCGTCGCGGTCAACATCTCGGTCCGCAACCTGCTCGACCCCGACCTGCCGGACGACATCGCGCGTCTGCTCGACCGGACCGGGGTCCCGGCCGGGATGCTGGTGCTGGAGATCACCGAGAGCAGCGTCATGGCCGATCCGGCCCGCACGATCGGCGTGCTGCAGCGGCTGGCCGGGATGGGCGTCGGCGTCTCCGTCGACGACTTCGGCACCGGCTACTCGTCGCTGTCCTACCTCAGCCGGCTGCCGGTGGACGAGATCAAGATCGACAAGTCCTTCGTGCAGGGCATGCTGCGCGACCGCAACGACTCGGTCATCGTCGAGACGATCGTCGACCTCGGGGCGAGCCTCGGGCTGCGGGTCGTTGCCGAGGGCGTCGAGGACGAGGCGACCTGGGACCGGCTGGCCGGGCTCGGATGCGCGGTGGCGCAGGGCTACTTCCTCAGCCGTCCGGTCGCGGCCGCGGCCCTCACCCGGTGGCTGGGCGAGCGTCCCCCGCCCACCGGCAGCGGCAGCGAAGGTGACACCGGCCCCCGCCGCATCCGCCGGGTCGTGTGACTCCAGAACGCTTTTGGCACGGCCGCTAGTTGTCGTCTACCCTCACCGAGCGGTGCCGCCCCCTTAGCTCAGTCGGCAGAGCGTCTCCATGGTAAGGAGAAGGTCTACGGTTCGATTCCGTAAGGGGGCTCTCTCCGGCCGAACGTGGCCGGCTCGGCGGTGTAGCTCAGCCTGGTAGAGCAAGCGGCTCATAATCGCTGTGTCGCCGGTTCAAGTCCGGCCACCGCTACGCGCACGACCCCGGCGTACGCCGACCGGCTTCGACAGCGGTGCGGCCCGTCGGCTACCCTTCTAGGGTTGCTCTCCCGACCCCCGATGCCTGTGAGGACGCTCCGCCGTGGCCAAGAACGACGTACGCCCGAAGATCACTCTGGCCTGCACGGAGTGCAAGGAGCGCAACTACATCACCAAGAAGAACCGGCGCAACGACCCGGACCGCATGGAGCTGTCGAAGTTCTGCCCGCGCTGCCGCGCCCACCAGGCGCACCGCGAGACGCGCTAGCAGCTCCGCTGTCGCATCAGGCCGGTCCCTCGCGGGGCCGGCCTTCGTGCGTCCGGGGCCGGTTTGCTCCGGCGCGAACCGCTCACTAGCGTCGCGGAACCGCATTCGGTGCAAGTGAGAGGGAGTGCTCGTGGGGCGTCTCGAGGACCGCGTGGCGATCGTGACCGGCGCCGGCCGGGGAATTGGCCGGGCGACGGCGCTGCGGCTGGCCGCTGACGGCGCGAAGGTCGTCGTCAACGACGTCGACAGCGAGCCCGCGCACGAGACCGCGGATCTGGTGAAGGCGGCCGGCGGCGAGGCGAGCGTCAGCCTCGCCAACACCGTCGACCTCGCCGCCGCGAAGGAGATGGTCGAGGCGACCGTCAAGACCTTCGGCAAGCTGGACATCGTGGTCAACAACGCCGGCATCACCCGGGACAAGACGTTCCACAACATGGACGACGAGATGTTCGACCTGGTCATCGACGTCAACCTGCGGACCGCGTTCCACACGACGCTCGCCGCGATGCCCTACCTGCGCGAGGTGGCGAAGGCCGAGCTGAAGGAGAAGGGTGCGGTCGCCTACCACCGCAAGATCACCTTCACGTCGTCGGTCGCCGCGCTCACCGGCAACCCCGGTCAGTACAACTACACGGCGGCGAAGGGCGCGATCATCTCGACGACGAAGACGCTCGCCCGCGAGCTCGGCCCGTTCCGCATCAACGTCAACGCGGTCGCGCCCGGATTCGTCGAGACGCGCCTCACCGCGGCGAAGACCGGCGACAGCGACCTCGGCGTGCCGGAGGCCCTGCGCAACATGGCGGTCGCCCTGATCTCGGTCGGCCGCGCCGGCCAGCCCGAGGACATCGCCAACGTGCACGCGTTCCTCGTCTCGCCGGACGCCGACTTCGTCTCCGGCGTCACGATCCCCGTGACGGGCGGCCAGTTCGGCGGGATGGGCTGATGCCGCTCAACCCGGCCTTCGTCGGCCGCTCCTTCCCGCCGTCGGAACCCTACGAGGTGGGCCGCGAGAAGATCCGCGAGTTCGCCGACGCGATCGGCGACCACCACCCGGCGTACCGCGACGCCGAGGCGGCCAAGGCGCTCGGCTACCGCGACGTCATCGCCCCACCCACCTTCCTGACGGTGATGGGCTTCCGCCGGCCCAACGGCGCGATCACCGACCCCGACCTCGGTGTCGACTACAGCAAGCTGGTCCACGGCGAGCAGCGGTTCACCCATCACCGTCCGGTGCACGCCGGCGACCGGCTGGTCAGCACCTCGACCATCACCGACATCCGCGTGGCCGGCCGCAACGAGCTGCTGACCGTCGCCAACGAGATCACGACCGTGGAGGGCGAGCAGGTCGCGACGGTCACGAGCGTCGTCGTCATCCGCGGCACCGCTCCGCAGCACGAGGGGGAGGGCACATGAGCACGCCGCTCGCCTACGCCGACGTCGAGGTCGGCGCCGAGCTGCCGTCGCAGACGATGACGGTGCAGCGCTGGAACCTGATCCAGTACGCCGGCGCCTCCGGCGACTTCAACATCATCCACTGGAACGAGCGCATCGCGACGATGGTCGGCCTGCCCAACGTCATCGCGCACGGCATGTACACGATGGCGGTCGCGGCCAGGGTCGTGACCGACTGGACCGGCGACCCGGGCGCGCTCGTCGACTACCAGGTGCGGTTCTCACGCCCGGTCGTCGTCGCGGACGACGAGTTGGGCGCGTCGGTCGTCATCTCCGGCCGCGTCGAGGAGAAGCTCGACGGCGGTCTCGTCGTCGTGGTGCTGACCGCCGAGTGCGACGGCACCGGTGTGCTGAGCGGAGCGCGGGCGACCGTCCGGCTGCGCTAGGAGCCCTAGGCGATCTCCCGCAGGAGCGCGCCGAGCCGGATCACGCCGGTCTCGAGGTCCTCGTCGCCGAGCGCGTAGGACAGCCGGGCGTAGCCGGGCGCGCCGAACGCCTCGCCAGGCACGACCGCGACGCCCACCTCGTCGAGCACGATCTCGGCCAGCTCGGCGGTCGTCGCCGGCGTACGCCCGCGCAGCGGCCGGCCGAGCACGCCGTGCAGCGACGGGAACGCGTAGAACGCGCCGGTCGGCTCCTCGCAGACGACGCCGGGGATCTCGTTGAGCATCCGGTGCATGGTCAGCCGCCGGCGGTCGAACGCCGCGCGCATCTCCGCGACCGCGGACAGGTCGCCGGAGACGGCGGCGAGCGCAGCAGCCTGCGCCACGTTGCAGACGTTGCTGGTCGCATGCGACTGCAGGTTGCTCGCACCGGCGATGACGTCCGGCGGGCCGAGCAGCCAGCCCACCCGCCACCCGGTCATCGCGTAGGTCTTCGCGACGCCGTTGACCACGATGCAGCGGTCGGCGATCGCCGGCACGACGACCGGCATCGACACATGCCGGGCTTCCCCATAGGTGAGGTGCTCGTAGATCTCGTCGGTGATGATCCAGATGCCGTGCTCGGCCGCCCACAGCCCGATCGCCTCGACCTGCTCGGGCGGGTAGACGGACCCGGTCGGGTTCGACGGGGAGCAGAACAGCAGCGCCTTCGTCCGCGGGGTGCGCGCGGCCTCGAGCTGCTCGACGCTGACGCAGAACGCGCTCGAGGTGTCGGTCTCGATCGCCACCGGCACGCCGCCGGCGAGCGCGATCGCCTCCGGATAGGTCGTCCAGTACGGCGCGGGCAGCAGCACCTCGTCGCCCGGGTCGACGATCGTCGCGAACGCCTGGTAGACCGCCTGCTTCCCGCCGTTCGTGACGAGGACCTGGCCGGCCGCGACGTCGTAGCCGCTGTCGCGCTTGGTCTTGTACGCGATCGCCTCACGCAGCTCGGGCAGGCCCGGGGTCGGCGTGTACTTGTGGAAGCGCGGGCTGCGGCACGCCTCGACCGCCGCCTCGACGATCGCGGCCGGCGTGGGGAAGTCCGGCTCGCCGGCGCCGAACCCGATGATGTCCCGGCCGGCCGCCTTGAGCGCCTTGGCCTTCGCGTCCACGGCGAGCGTGGCCGACTCGGCGATCGCGCCGACGCGCGCGGAGATCCGGGAAGCCATGTGTTGCCCTTCCGACTGGGGTCGACCTGCGAGAGGCTCCGCGACAGCGGTCCTCACCGGTGAGGTAACCCGAAAGCCCCGAGGGAGTCCAATCAGATGATGGACGTCGACCCTGAGGTCGTCCGGGCGTGCCAGCGTGGCGAGCCCGGCGCCCTCGATGCCCTCATCAGGGCGTCGTACGCCGACGTCTACTCCCTCGCGCTGCGGCTGGTCCGTGACCGCGAGGAGGCCGCTGACGTCACGCAGGAGGTCTACGTGCGGGTGCTCCGCTCGGTCGCCGGGTTCCGCGGTGAGTCGAGCTTCGGCACGTGGCTGCACCGCATCACGGTCAACGTCGCGCTCACGTCCATGCGCAAGCGCTCCCGGCGGCCGATGCTCGGCATCCACGCGGTCGGCGCGCCCGGCGACGACTCCTACGACACCGTGGCCGACGCGGCGCCCGGGCCGGAGGAGCGGGCCGAGCGGGCCGAGCTGCTCAGCCGCGCCCAGGCTGCGGTGGCGGCGCTGCCCGAGTCGTCGCGAACGATCGTGATGCTGCGCGACGTCGAGGGGATGTCCACCGCCGAGGTCGCCGCGCTCACCGGCCTGTCCGAGACCGCCGTCAAGGTCCGGCTGTTCCGCGCCCGCGAGCGCCTGCGCGCCTCCCTGTCCGACGACACTGTGACCCGGCTTCCCCGTCGGGCGAGGAAGGGCACCGCATGAGCACCCACAGCACCTCCGCCGACCGTGTGACCTGCGCGGCCGTCCGCCCGGACCTGCCCGGGCTCGACGGCCATGAGCTGTCGACCCGGCGGGCGACCGAGGTGCGCGCTCATCTCGCCGACTGCCCGGAGTGCGCCGAGGTCGCGGCGGGCCACCGCGCCGTACGCCGGACTCTCGCCGAGCTCGCGCTCGTGCCGGCGGCCCCGCCCGACACGCTGCTGCCTTCGCTGCTCGCCGCTGCCGCAGAGCCCGGCGCCCGCGAGCGGGTCGCCGTCTACGGCCGCGGCGTCGTCAGCGGCGCGCGTCCCGGTGTCGCCGCAGCGTCGGCCGGGGTCGGCGCCGTCGCCGCGGCCGGTCTGGGCGTGCTGGCCTGGCGGGCGCTGCGCTCCCGGCGTACGCCGGTCGCCGTGGGCGAGTCCCGCTAGCCGCCCCCCTTCGGCTGGAGGTCAGGCCGGGAGGGTCGCGAGGAACTCGCGCACCAGCCGGTGCGTCTCGGTCGGCTGCTCGAACTGCGGCACGTGCCCGCAGTCGGGGAGCACGACCGACTGGGCACCGGGCACGGCGTCGACGACGTGCCGCGCGAAGCCGGCCGGCACCAGCCGGTCGCGGTCGCCCCACACGAACAGCGCCGGCGCCGACAGGGCGGGCAGCCTGGTCCAGAAGCCCTCGGTGCCGAATGCGTCGTCGAGGTAGATCGACCGCAGGGCGCTGAAGAACGCCACGCGGTGGCGGCGGCTGCGGTAGACGCGCACGAACTCGCCGGCGGCGGCGTCGTAGGACTGCGGGGTCAGCCGGTCCGGGCGGGAGAACATCCCGCGCACCGCGCGCTGCGCTATCCCCTGCGTCATCGGCAGCGGCAGCGCGGCGGCTTCCGGGCGGAGCAGCCGCACGAGCGGCACGAACTGGCGCAGCCGCCGGAACGCGACCGCGGGCGAGAGCAGCACGAGCCCCGCGACCCGCTCGGGTGCCGCGAGGGCGACCTCCAGAGCGACGCGCCCACCGAGGCTGTTGCCGAGCAGGACCGCCCGGTCGATCTCCCGGTCGTCGAGGAACGCGGTGAGCCACTCGGCGAAGAACCGCGCGTCGTACCGCGCGAGTGGCGCGGCACTCGCACCGTGCCCCGGCAGGTCGGGGGCGACCACGTGGTGGTCGGCCGCGAGGTCCCACACGGTCGGCAGAAGGGACGCGTTCGTCGCGCCGAGCCCGTGCAGGCCGACGACCGGCAGCCCGCCCGGCTCACCCGCCTCGAGGTACGCCGTGCGCACCCCGCGGGCCCGGGTCATCCCTCCGCGCGGGAACCGGGCCGGGCGCTGCGCCGCGGGGTCGAACAGGCCGTCGAGCTGCAGCGACAGCGCGAGGTTGCCGTCGACGGCGATGCGCCGCTGCAGGAACGCCTCGATGCCCGAGGTCTCCCCGCTGACCACGGCGAGCAGCGTCGCGGCGTCGCCGCGGATGCGCGTCGTCGGATCGCCGAGCGCTCCTGCGTGCACTGACACGGAGCCGCGGTCGAGGTCGACCGTGCAGGCGTCGGCGCCGCCGTCGAGCACGACGCGGGCCCGGATGCCGACGAGCGCGGGCCCGAGCTCGTCGCGCACGCGTCGGCGTACCGCCTGCTCGAGCAGGCCGGTCGCGGAGGCCAGGTCCGGCTCACCCATCGAGCGCGGCCTCCAGACCGCTCAGCTCCGCTTCGAGGTGCGTCAGCAGTCGCTGCAGGTGCGGCACGGTGCGGCGGCAGCCGACGATCCCGAACTGCAGCTCGCCGGTGTAGCTGCACGACCGTGATGTTCATCGCCTGCCCGTGCAGCGGGATGGACAGCGGGTAGAGGCCCTGCAGCCTCGCGCCGCGCCAGTAGAGCGGGTCGCGCGGCCCGGGCACGTTCGAGATCACCAGGTTGAACGGCGGCGGGCTCACCCGGTGCAGCCCGAGCAGGGAGTTCAGCCCGAGCGGCGCCATGATCACGGCGCTCAGCGCCGTCGCCTGCGTCTGGTTCAGGCCGGCGAAGGCGGCCTTGCCGGCGCGCATCGACGCCTTGACCGCCTCGAGCCGCTCGGTCGGCGACTCCCGGTCGGTGCCGAGGTGGCACAGGATCGTGCCGACCGCGTTGCCGGCCTCGCCGTCGTCCGGTACGTCGTCGCTGCGCAGGGACACCGGGGTCATCGCCACCAGCGACGCGTCCGGCAGCGCGTCCTGCTCGATCAGGTAGGTGCGCAGGGCGCCCGAGCACATCGCGAGCATGACGTCGTTGATCGTCGCGTCCGCGCGCTTGGCGACACCGCGGATCCGCTCCAGCGACCACGACTGCGCGGCGAAGCGCCGACTTCCGGTGATGCCGAGGTTGAACATGCTCTTCGGCGCCTGCCCCGGCAGCGCCGTCGCCTGGTGCCGCAGCCCCTGCTCGGCCATCCGCGCCATCGTCGGGAGCACGCCGACGAGGTCGCCCGCGAGCCGAAGCCCGGCCATCGGCAGCGCAGTCAGGCCGCCCCCGTCGCGGTCCGCTCGCTCGCGCTTGGGCCGGATGTTGCCCCACGGCATCGGGGTGGTCAGGTCGTCGGGGTCGGTCGAGAGACTCCGCTGGAGCAGCCGCATCCCGGACACCCCGTCCAGCAGCGCGTGGTGCATCTTGCTGTAGATCGCGACCCGGTTGTCGGACACGCCCTCGATCAGGTGCGTCTCCCAGAGCGGCCGGTGCCGGTCCAGGAGCGTGCCGTGCAGTCGTGAGGTCAGGGCGAGCAGCTCGCGGATCCGGCCGGGGCCGGCCAGCGCCGAGTGCCGCACGTGGTGCTCGAGGTCGACGTCGCGCTCCTCCACCCAGGTCCACTGCCCGAGGGTGAGAGGCGAGCGGTGCGCGCGCTTGCGGAACAGCGGCGCGACCTCCTCGACCTCGACCGACTCGCGGTAGAGCTCGGCGACGTGCTCGGGCCCGGCGCCGGCCGGCAGCTCGAAGATCTGCAGGCTCCCCACGTGCATGGGCTGCTCGCGCGACTCGGTGAGCATGAAGGCGGCGTCGGTGACCGGCATGAGTCCCATCGGGGTACTGCATCACGGACGGGGGGCGGCCCGCCACGCGGCCGGCCGCGGGTTGGCCGGTCCGGGCGTCCGACGTACACTGCTCATTCTGGGCGCGATCGTGTCCCTGCCACGGCGTGCCCGCGGCCGGGTCGGGCCGCGCTCGGAGGGCAGTGGCTCAACTGGCAGAGCTCCGGTCTCCAAAACCGGCGGTTGGGGGTTCGAGTCCCTCCTGCCCTGCACTGTGTTCGCGTCACCGCGTCCCGTGTCACCCGTTTCTCGACTGCGAAGAGGTACGACCCACGTGAGCAGCACCACCACGGCCGAGTCGCCGGTCCCGGCCCCCGCCGCGGGCGGCAAGGGCGCGGGCCGTCGCGGCAAGCGCCGCGGCCCGTTCGCGCGCACCGCGCTGCTCTACCGCGAGGTCGTCGCCGAGCTCCGCAAGGTCATCTGGCCGACCCGGCGCGAGCTGATCGGCTACACCACCGTCGTGCTGGTGTTCGTCACCTTCATGGTCGCCCTGGTCGCCCTGTTCGACTTCGGCTTCGTGAAGTTCGTCGGCGCGCTGTTCGGCTAGGGCCGCACCCGCACCCCGCCCCGACGGCCAACCACTAAGGAATCGCATCCCGTGTCCGACAACTCCCTGACCTTCGACGAGCGCGACCCGCAGGACGCGCCGGTGGCTGACGAGGCCCCCGGCTCGGCGCCTGCCGGCGACGCGTTCGACGAGCTGCTGCGCCGCGCCGAGGCGGGCGACCTGCCCGACGGCCTGGCGGAGGCGCCGGACGAGACCCCCGCGATCGACCTCACCGCCGGGTCACCCGCCGAGGAGGCTGATGACGACGACACCGGTCTCCTGGCCGACGCGGCGGCACAGGAACCCGCCGCGGACGACTCCGACGACGTGCCGACCGACGCACTGCTCCTGACCGGCGACGAGGCGTCCGACGCCGGGGAGCCCGCCGACGGCGGCGACGTGCTCGCCGAGGGCCTCGCGGCGCTGGAGGACGACGAGCCGGTCGTCAACGAGATGGCGGAGGCGCTGGAGAACGCGCCGGGCGACTGGTACGTCATCCACTCCTACGCCGGCTACGAGAACAAGGTGAAGGCCAACCTCGAGACGCGCATCTCCTCCCTCAACATGGAGGACTACATCTTCCAGATCGAGGTGCCCACCGAGGAGGTCACCGAGGTCAAGAACGGCAAGCGGCAGATCGTCACGCGCAAGAAGCTCCCGGGCTACCTGTTCGTGCGCATGGACCTCACCGACGAGTCGTGGTCGGCGGTGCGCAACACGCCCGGCGTGACCGGCTTCGTCGGCCAGACCTCACGCCCGTCGCCGCTGTCGAAGGCCGAGGTCATCGCGACTCTCGCGCCGCCGCCGGTCAAGCCGAAGGCCACCGTCAAGCTCGAGTTCGAGGTCGGCGAGTCGATCACCGTCATGGACGGCCCCTTCGCCACGCTGCCGGCGACCATCAACGAGATCAACCACGACTCGCAGAAGCTCAAGGTCCTGGTGTCGATCTTCGGTCGGGAGACCCCGGTCGAGCTGTCGTTCAGCCAGGTCGCCAAGCTCTAGGACCGCTCCACCGCACCACCCAGTTCAGCAGCACAGCACCACACGTGGGAGGGCCGCCAGGGTGGCGGACCCGTTCGCACCACGGACGACAGGAGACACCGTCGTGCAGCGCAGCAAGAGCTACCGCAAGGCCGCCGAGCTCATCGAGCCCGACCGCATCTACACCCCGCTCGAGGCCGTCAAGCTGATCAAGCAGACGTCGACGACCAAGTTCGACGCCACCGTAGAGGTCGCCATCCGCCTCGGCGTCGACCCCCGCAAGGCCGACCAGATGGTCCGCGGCACGGTCAGCCTGCCGCACGGCACCGGCAAGGTGGTGCGGGTGGCCGTCTTCGCCACCGGCGCCAAGGCCGCCGAGGCCGAGGCGGCCGGCGCCGACATCGTCGGCTCCGACGACCTGATCGAGCGCGTGGCGGGCGGCTTCGTCGACTTCGACGCGGCGGTCGCGACGCCGGACCTGATGGGCAAGGTCGGCAAGGTCGCCCGCGTCCTCGGCCCGCGCGGCCTCATGCCCAACCCGAAGACCGGCACCGTGACGATGGACGTGGGCAAGGCCGTCTCGGACATCAAGGGCGGCAAGGTCAACTTCCGCGTGGACAAGCAGGGCAACCTGCACCTCGTCATCGGCAAGGCGTCGTTCGACGAGGCGTCGCTGATCGGCAACTACACCGCCGCGCTCGACGAGGTCAGCCGCGCGAAGCCCTCGTCCGCCAAGGGCCGCTACCTGAAGAAGATCACCCTGACCACCACGATGGGTCCCGGCATCCCCGTCGACACCAGCAAGCTGCGCAACCTCATGGAGGACCCCGCGCAGGCGCAGGCCTAGCGGTACGCCGCTCCCGTCCCCGGCGTACTCACGCCCCGCCCTACCCAAGGACTGACTCATGCCTCCGAAGAAGAAGCTCGCAGCCATCATCAAGCTGCAGATCAACGCCGGCGCGGCCACCCCGGCCCCGCCCGTCGGCCCCGCGCTGGGCCAGCACGGCGTGAACATCATGGAGTTCTGCAAGCAGTACAACGCGCAGACCGAGGGCCAGCGCGGCCTCGTCATCCCGGTCGAGATCTCGGTCTTCGAGGACCGCTCGTTCACCTTCATCACCAAGACCCCGCCCGCGGCGGTCCTGCTGAAGAAGGCGGCCGGTGTCGAGAAGGGCAGCGGCGAGCCGCACAAGACCAAGGTCGCCACGGTGACCAAGGAGCAGGTGCGGGAGATCGCGCAGACCAAGCTGCCCGACCTCAACGCCAACGACCTCGACGCGGCCGAGCAGATCGTCCGCGGGACCGCCCGCTCGATGGGCATCACCGTCCGCGACTGAGCACCAGCCCGGGGAGGCGGGGACGGCGCGCGTTTGACCGGGCGCCGTCCCGCCACCTACCCTCGTCCCCAGCCACAGACCGCCGGTCGCTGCCCACCAGGGCAGCCGAAAGCCCCGACTCGCTCGGGCGGCCCGCGCAGGCGCACGGCAAGTGATCTCCCGACGGCCATGCCGTCGTGCGACGCCCCGCGCTCCTGCGCCGGGGCGTTCTTGCGTCTTGCGGGCCGGAACCCGGCGCCGAACCAGGACCAAGACAGGAGGCACATGGCGAGGCCCGACAAGGCGTCGTCGGTCGCCGAGATCACCGAGGCCTTCCAGGCCACCGGTGGTGCGGTGCTCACCGAGTACCGCGGGCTCACCGTGGCCGAGCTGACCGAGCTTCGGCGCTCGCTGGGCGCCAACGCCCGCTACGCCGTCGTCAAGAACACGCTCACCAAGATCGCCGCCAAGGAGGCGGGGATCGAGGGTCTCGACACGCTGCTCTCCGGCCCGACCGCGATCGCGTTCGTGACCGGCGACGCCGTCGAGACGGCCAAGGCGGTGCGCGACTTCGCGAAGACGCGGCCGCTGCTCGTCATCAAGGGCGGCGTGTTCGAGGGCAAGCTGCTCTCGACCGCCGAGGTGTCCAAGCTGGCCAACCTGGAGAGCCGCGAGGTGCTCCTCGCCAAGCTCGCCGGGGCGATGCAGGCGTCGCTGTCGCAGGCCGTGTCGCTGTTCGCCGCACCGCTGTCGCAGGCGGTCCGGCTCGCGGCGGCGCTGCGCGACAAGGTCGAGCGCGAGGGTGGCCCCGCCGCCGCCGCGCCGGCCGCGGTGGAGCCGGCTGCTGCCGACGAGGCCGTGACCGAGGAAGCCGTGACCGAGGAAGCCGTGACCGAGGTGGCTGCGTCTGACGACGCCGCGCCGGAGGCGGTCGCCGAGGAGCCGGCTGCTGCCGAGTCCGCGGCCGCTGACGACGTCACGACCGAGAGCACCGAGAGCACCGAGAGCACCGAGAGCACCGAGAGCACCGAGAGCACAGACCAGGGCTGACCGGCCCGAGATCCCCTTCCAGCCGGGCCACGCCCGCACCCACCGAAAGGACCGCCACCATGGCGAAGCTCAGCACCGACGAGCTGCTCGACGCGTTCAAGGAGATGACGCTGATCGAGCTCTCTGAGTTCGTGAAGCAGTTCGAGGACACCTTCGGCGTCACCGCCGCCGCTCCCGTCGCGGTTGCCGCGGCACCGGCCGCCGGCGGCGGCGGCGCTGCCGCGGAGGAGTCGGCCGAGCAGGACGAGTTCGACGTCATCCTCGAGGCTGCCGGCGACAAGAAGATCCAGGTCATCAAGGAGGTGCGCACGCTCACGAACCTCGGCCTCAAGGAGGCCAAGGACCTCGTCGACGGCGCGCCCAAGCCCGTGCTCGAGAAGGCCAACAAGGAGACCGCGGACAAGGCGAAGGCGGCGCTCGAGAGCGCCGGCGCGACCGTCACCGTCAAGTAGAGCAAACGGAACTGCGCAGTCGCGGGCTCCCGGCGGTCACCTGACGTCGGCGCCCACCGGCCGCGCTGGGGGTGAAACCCCTGGCCAATTGCCTAACGCACGATGCCCGACGTCGAGAGGCGGTCACCCCCAACGGGGTGACCGCCTCTCGTGTTGTCGCGGCCCCACTTGTGGCACACAGGGGCAAGTCGGACCTAGTGTTACCTGCGTCACACCCCCTCGCGGCGGTGTGAGCCCCGTCCCGACGTACCGCGAGGAGCGCACGAGTGGGCGTCGAGATCAGGGTCGAGGGCCTCACCAAGAGCTTCGGCCGGCAGACGATCTTCGAGGACGTCACGCTCACGATCCCGGCCGGCGAGATCTCGGTGATGCTCGGCCCTTCGGGCACCGGCAAGTCGGTCTTCCTCAAGCACCTGGTCGGCCTGCTCAAGCCCAACCGCGGTCACATCTACGTCGACGGCCACGACATCCCGCACATCCACGAGCGGGAGCTCTACGAGGTGCGCAAGCTCTTCGGCGTGCTCTTCCAGGACGGTGCGCTGTTCGGGTCGATGTCGCTCTACGACAACATCGCCTTCCCGCTTCGTGAGCACACGAAGAAGAAGGAGACGGAGATCCGCTCCATCGTCATGGAGAAGATGGAGATGGTCGGCCTTCTCGGCGCGGAGGCGAAGCTCCCGGGCGAGATCTCCGGTGGCATGCGCAAGCGGGCCGGCCTGGCGCGGGCGCTCGTGCTGGACCCCGAGATCATCCTGTTCGACGAGCCCGACTCCGGCCTCGACCCGGTGCGTGTCGCCTACCTCAACCAGCTGATCGTGGATCTCAACCACCAGATCGGCGCGACGTTCCTCATCGTCACCCACGACATCGGCACCGCCCGCACCGTGCCGGACAACATCGGACTGCTGTTCCGCCGCCGGCTCGTCATGTTCGGGCCCCGGCAGGAGCTGCTCGACAGCGACGAGCCGGTGGTCCGCCAGTTCCTCAACGGGCGCATGGAGGGCCCGATCGGGATGGCCGAGGAGAAGGACGCCGCCGTCGTCCAGCGCGAGCTCGCCTCCCTCGCCGCCCGGGGCGGCGACAAGCCGCTCGGCGCTCCGGGTCCCAAGGGGGCGTCGGCCGACGGCTCGAGCGTCCGGGTCCGGCCGAGCGCCGCCGCGCTCGCCGAGACCCCGGCGTCGACGTCCGCCGCGAAGTCGCGTCAGCGACCTGCGAAGAAGGCCGCCGCTGAGACGCCCGCGCCGAAGAAGAAGGCGGCTCCTCGCAAGGCGGCGTCACGTCCGCGCAAGGAGCCGAAGTGACTGTCGCTACCGGCGCGCTGCGGGAGACCGGCAGCTTCTTCGCGTTCTCCCTCGACGTCCTGCGCGGGTTCTTCCGTCGACCGTTCCAGCTCGCCGAGTTCATCAACCAGTCGTGGTTCATCGCCAGCGTCACCATCCTGCCGACCGCGCTCGTCTCCATCCCGTTCGGCGCGGTCATCGCGCTCCAGCTGGGCAACCTCACCCGGCAGCTGGGCGCGCAGTCGTTCACCGGGTCCGCCTCGGTGCTCGCGGTGGTCCGAGAGGCGTCGCCGATCGTCACAGCCCTGCTGATCGCCGGTGCCGGGGGATCCGCCATCTGCGCGGACCTCGGCGCTCGGAAGATCCGCGACGAGATCGACGCCATGGAGGTGCTCGGCATCTCGCCGCTCCAGCGGCTCGTCGTGCCCCGGGTGCTCGCGGCCGCGCTCGTCGCCATGCTGCTGAACGGCCTGGTGTCGGTGGTCGGCGTGTGCGGCGGCTACTTCTTCAACGTGGTGCTCCAGGGCGGCACCCCCGGTGCCTACCTCGCGTCGTTCTCGGCGCTGGCCCAGCTGCCCGACCTGTACGCCGGCGAGGTCAAGGCGATCGTGTTCGGCGTGCTGGCCGCGTTGGTGGCGTCGTACAAGGGGCTCAACGCCAAGGGCGGCCCCAAGGGTGTCGGCGACGCGGTCAACCAGTCGGTCGTCATCACGTTCATGCTGCTGTTCTTCGCCAACTTCGTGCTGACGGCGCTCTACTTCCAGCTCGTCCCCCAGAAGGTCTGAGGGGGCAGCGATGTCGATCCTCGACGCACCTATAGCGCGGCCCGTCCGCGCGGCCGGGCGCGCGCTGCGGGTCCCGCTCGACGGCCTCGAGTCGCTCGGACTCCAGATGTCGTTCTACGGGCGCTCGCTCGGCTGGCTGCCGAAGACGGTCCGGCGCTACAAGAAGGAGGTCCTGCGCCTGCTCGCCGAGGTCAGCCTCGGGTCGGGCGCGCTGGTGATGATCGGCGGCACGATCGGCGTCATCACCTTCATGACGTTCTTCACCGGCACACAGGTCGGGCTCGAGGGCTACTCGGCGCTCAACCAGCTCGGGTCGTCAGCGTTCACCGGCTTCATCTCGGCGTACTTCAACACCCGGGAGATCAGCCCCCTCGTCGCCGCGCTCGCCCTGTCGGCGACGGTCGGCTGCGGCTTCACGGCGCAGCTCGGTGCGATGCGCATCAGCGAGGAGGTCGACGCCCTCGAGGTGATGGGCATCCCGTCGATCCCGTTCCTCGTGACGACCCGGATCATCGCCGGGTTCATCGCGGTGATCCCGCTGTACGTCGTCGGCCTGCTGTCGTCGTACCTCGCCACTCGGCTGATCGTCACGCAGTACTTCGGTCAGTCCACCGGGACCTACGACCACTACTTCCACCTGTTCCTGCCGCCGGTCGACATCCTCTGGTCGTTCGGCAAGGTCCTGGTGTTCTCGGTCGTGATCGTGCTCATCCACTGCTACTACGGCTACCACGCCTCGGGCGGCCCGGCCGGAGTCGGCATCGCGGTCGGTCGCGCCGTGCGGGCGGCGATCGTCGCCGTCAACGTCGTGGACTTCTTCCTGAGCCTGGCCATCTGGGGCGCGACGACGACCGTCCGGATCGCGGGGTAGCGGGAGATGTCGGTGTTCGGGCGCACGGCGCGGCTCCGCCTGCTCGGCGTGGCCTTCCTCGGCGTGCTGGCTCTCCTGCTGGGACTGGCGGTGGCGGTCTACCAGAAGAAGTTCGTCGACGTCGTCACGGTGAGCCTGCGGACCGGGCGCATCGGCAACCAGCTCGCCGCGCCCGGCGACGTGAAGCTCCGCGGGCTGATCGTCGGCGAGATCCGCAGCACCACCAGCGACGGGGCGGGCGCGCGGATCGAGATCGCACTCGACCCGGACACGGTCGGGCTGATCCCGGCGAACGTCGAGGCGCGGATCCTGCCCAAGACGCTGTTCGGGGAGAAGTTCGTCGACCTGATCCTCCCGAGCGCACCGTCGTCGGAGCACATCGCCCAAGGCGACGTGATCACCGAGGACCGGTCGCAGACCGCGATCGAGACGGAGCGAGTCTTCAAGGACCTGCTGCCGCTCCTGCAGGCGGTGGAGCCGGCGAAGCTGAACACGTCGCTGAGCGCCGTCGCCACCGCGCTCGAGGGCAGGGGCGACGCACTCGGCGACAACCTGGTCCGGGCGGGGGAGTACTTCCGCGGCCTCAACCCGAGCCTGCCCACGCTGACCGAGGATCTGGCCCGGCTGGCCGACGTCGCCCGGTCCTATGACGCGAGCGCACCGGACCTGCTCCGGTTCCTCGCCAACTCGTCGGTGACCGCGCGCACGTTCAGCCAGAAGGCCGACGCGCTCGCCGCATTCCTCGCCGGCACGACCGGCTTCGCCAGCACCGCCACCGACCTGCTCACCGAGCAGGGCGACCGGATGATCCGGCTCGCTGACGTCGCCCGCCCGACACTGACGACGGCCGCCCGCTACTCGCCGGGGTTCCCCTGTCTGCTCCGCGGGCTGACCGAGATGGTGCCGCTCGCAAGCGAGACGTTCGGCGGGCCGCAGGGTCCCTACCTGCACATCACGCTCGAGGTGATCGATCAGCGCGGCGGCTACCGGCCGGGTGTCGACGACCCGAAGTACGGCGCCGATCCCGGGCCGCGGTGCTATGGGCTGCCGCAGCCGGGTGAGGTGGACAAGGGACCGGGCGCGGGCAGCGGGCAGACGATCGCCGCGGGCTCGCTCCTCGATGGCGTCACCGGCGCGGTCGGCTCGCCGGAGGAGAAGGCTCGCGTGGCCGCGGTCGCTGCGCCCCTGCTCGGCGTCTCCCGAGCCGGCGTACCGGACATCACCACGCTGCTGCTCGGTCCGATGATGCGCGGGCTGCAGGTGGGGCTGGCATGAGGAGGACTACCAGCCGCTCCCTCGCGAAGCTCACGGTCTTCGCGGTCGTCACGATCGCCCTGACCGCGGTGCTCGCCGCGACGATGGGCAACCTGTCGCTGAGCAGCGGGGAGACCTACCACGCGCGGTTCAACGACGTGACGGGGCTGCTCAAGGGCGACGACGTGCGGATCGCGGGCGTGCGGGTCGGCTCGGTCAAGCGGCTGGAGGTCGACGAGGACGGCGCCGCGCGGGTCACGATGGCGATCGACGACGGCGTGCCGATGCGCACGACGACGCGTGCACGTGTCCGCTACCGCAACCTGGTCGGCCAGCGGTACGTCAGCCTGACCGAGGGCCCGGGCGCGGGCGGAGCGCTCGAGCCCGGCGCGGTGATCCCGCTCGAGCGCACCGACGAGGCGCTCGACCTCACCGTCCTGTTCAACGGCTTCAAGCCGCTCTTCACGGCGCTGACGCCGAAGGACGTCAACACGCTGGCGTTCGAGATCATCCGCACCCTCCAGGGCGAGGGCGGCACGATCGACAGCCTGCTGTCCCACACCGCGTCGCTCACCAACACCATCGCCGATCGCGACGCAGCCGTCGGTCGTGTCGTCACCAACCTCAACACCGTCCTCGCCACCGTCGACGCCCGTGACGACCGGCTCAGCAGCCTGCTCGCCGAGCTGCAGCGCTTCGTGTCCGGGCTGTCCGGCGACCGAGAGGCCATCCTCGGCTCGCTGGCGAGCATCGACTCGCTGGCCGAGTCCACCGCCGACCTGATCTCCGGGATCCGCCCGTCGGTGCGCGCCAACATCGCGGCGCTCGCGCCGGTCGCGGACAAGCTCGCGTCGGGTGGCAAGCTGGAGCGGCTCACCCAGGAGCTGCCCGGCCGTCTCAGCGCGCTGATCGCCACGGCCAACTACGGGTCGTGGCAGAACTTCTACCTCTGCGAGTTCACCGGCACGATCACGATCCCGACCCCCGGCGGACCCGTCGTCCGGTCGCCGAACTTCGTGAGCACCGCGCCCAGGTGTCAGTCATGACGCCGTTCCGCGAGCGCAACCCGGTGCCGATCGGCGGGTTCGGCCTGCTGCTGATGGCGCTGCTGATGTTCGGCGCGTTCAACGCCGACCGCCTGCCGTTCATCGGCAGCGGCGAGACCTACCGCGCCGCCTTCGTCGAGGCCGCCGGGCTGAAGGTGGGCGACGAGGTGCGGATCGCCGGCATCAAGGTCGGCGAGGTCGAGGAGATCTCCCTCGTCGGCACCCACGTGCGCGTCGTCATGCGGATGCGGCCGTCGACCCGGCTCGGCGAGCAGACGCGCGCCGCGATCAAGATCAAGACAGTGCTCGGCCAGAAGTACGTCGCGGTCGAGCCGGCCGGGTCGGGGGAGCTGGACCGCGAGGTGGAGATCCCGGTCGAGCGGACCACGAGCCCGTTCACCCTCGAGGACGCGTTCGGGGGTCTCTCGCGCACCATCGACGAGATCGACACCGATCAGCTGGCGAAGGCGTTCGACACGTTGACCGAGACGTTCAAGGACTCGCCGGACGACGTGCAGGCTGCGCTGCGCGGGCTCTCGCGGCTCTCCCGGACCGTCTCCTCCCGCGACGCCGAGCTGCGTCAGCTCCTCGACCACGCGGCGGGCGTCACCACGGTGCTGGCCGACCGCGACGACGAGCTGGTCAAGCTCATGGCGGACGGGGATCTGCTGCTGCGCGCCGTCGAGCAGCGTCGCGACGTGATCCACCAGCTGCTGGTGAACACCTCCGCGCTGTCGCGCCAGCTCACGGCGCTGGTGCAGGAGAACCGCACGGCGCTCAAGCCGGCGCTGGACAACCTCAACCGCGTCGTCGACGTGCTCCAGCGCAACAAAGCGAGCGTCGAGGAGTCGATCCGGCTGCTCGGCCCGTTCGTCCGCGACCTCACCAACACGATCGGCAACGGCCGTTGGTTCGACGTGTTCATCAGCAGCCTCGTGCCGCTCCCGCCGGCGGTCGAGCTCCCGCCGACGCCCGCGCCGAAGGCAGGGTCGCGATGAAGCGCGTCACTGCCGTCGTCGTCGCTCTCGTCGCGCTCTTCGCGGTGGCTGGAGCGGTCGTGCTCAGTCGTCGTGGCGAGGCGACCATCACGATGACGGCGCACTTCACCCGGGCGGTCGGCCTCTACCCGGGCTCCACCGTCCGGGTGCTGGGAGTCGAGGTAGGCACGATCACCGAGGTCGTCCCGGAGGGGACGACGGTCCGGGTCGAGATGGAGGTGCCGGCTTCCCGGCGGATCCCCGCCGACGCCCGCGCCCTCGTCGTGCCGCCTTCGCTGGTCAGCGACCGCTACGTGCAGCTGACCCCCGTCTACGCCTCGGGCCCGGTCATGGCCGATGGCGCCGACATCCCGGTCGAGCGGACCGGTACGCCGGTCGAGCTCGACGCGGTGCTCGCCAGCCTGAACGACCTCACCGTCGCCCTCGGCCCGGACGGCGCCAACCGCGCCGGTGCTCTGGGCCGGCTGGTCAGCACGGGCGCGAAGAACCTCGGTGGCAACGGCACCGCACTGCACGACGCGCTGCAGGACCTCTCCCTCGCTGTCGGCACGCTGAGCGGCGGTCGTGAGGACCTGGTCGCGGTGCTCACCCAGCTCGGCGACTTCACGGCGACACTGGCGGAGAGCGACGCGACGGTGCGCGACTTCAACAGCAGCCTCGCCACGGTGTCCGAGCAGCTCGCCGACGAGCGGGACGAGCTGGGCGCTGCGCTGCGCAACCTCGCCGTCGCGCTCGCTCAGGTGCAGACGTTCGTCCGCGACAACCGCGGCGCGCTCGTCGAGGGGGTCGACGGCCTCGCCGACGTGACCGGCATCCTGGTCCGGCAGAAGGACTCGCTCACCGAGTTCCTCGACGTGGCTCCGCTCGCACTGCAGAACCTGGTCAACACGTTCAACGCGAAGTCCGGGACGCTGGACGCGCGCAACGACTTCCAGCAGTCCGAGAACCCGGCGCTCTTCGTCTGCGAGCTGCTGGAGGCGCTCGGCGAGGACTGCCCGCTCGCGCCGTCCGGGTCGACCCCCATCCGACCGGCGTCGGCCGGCGCGGGCCCGGTGTCAGTGACGCCCGTCCGCGACCTGACCCTCGGCGGCATCCTGCTGCCCAAGGACCGTCGATGACCGGCCTGCGCCGCTCGACGCGGCTGGGTCTGGTGGTGACGCTCGTGGCGTCACTCGCGTCGTGCGAGTTCCACGGCCTGTCGGACGTCACCCTGCCGGGTGGCGCAGCGACCAGCGACGACGTCTACCGCGTCACCGTCGTCTTCGACGACGTGCTCGACCTGGTCCAGCAGTCCGCGGTCAAGGTCAACGACGTGACGGTCGGCAGCGTGGAGAAGATCACCCTCGACGGCTACCACGCGGTGGTCGTCTGCCGGCTCGAGGACGACGTCGAGCTGCCGGGCGACACCGTGGCGGAGCTGCGCCAGACCTCGCTGCTCGGCGAGAAGTTCGTCTCTCTCGAGATCCCCGAGTCCGGCGCCGGCGCCGGGACGCTCGCCGACGGCGCCGTCATCCCGGTCTCCCGCACCGACCGCAACCCGGAGGTCGAGGAGCTGCTCGGGGCGCTGTCCGGGCTGCTCAACGGCGGCGGGGTCGAGCAGCTGCATACCATCTCGGTCGAGCTCGGCGCTGCTCTCGCCGGTCGCGAGGACAAGGTGCGCGACTTCCTGCGCCAGCTCGACACCTTCGTCGCCGGGCTCGACCGCAGCAAGGCCGACGTGGTGCGCGCCATCGACGCGCTCGACGCCCTGACGGCGACGCTGGCCCGGCAGAAGCAGACCATCGCCACCGCGCTCGACGAGATCGGCCCCGGCCTCACCGTGCTCGCCGACCAGCGTCAGCACCTGACCGAGATGCTGCAGGGGCTGGCCCGGCTCGGTGTCGTCGGCACGAAGGTCATCCGGGCGAGCCGCGCGGACACCGAGGCGGACCTCGCGGCACTCAGACCGATCCTGGAGAAGCTCGAAGCCGCCGGCGACTACCTCCCGGGCGCTCTGCCGATCATCCTCACCTACCCCTATCCGCCCACGGTCGAGAAGGGGATCCGAGGCGACTACGCCGGCCTGAAGATCACCGCCGACCTGGACTTCACGAGGGCGCTCAACAACATCACGTCGTCGCCGAGCACGACGCCCACGACGGCTCCCGGCGCCGGACCGTTCGATGCGCCCGCTGCCGGCGCGGCGCCGTACGCTGGGCCGATCGGCGACATCCTCGACCTGCTGATGGCGGGGTTGCGATGATCCGCCGCGGGGTCAAGATCCAGCTGCTCGTGTTCGTCCTCGTGTCGGCGCTCGGGATCGTCTACACCGGGCTGAACTTCGTCGGCCTCGACAAGTGGTACCGCCCGGACACCTCGGTGAGCGCCCGGTTCAGGGAGTCCGGCGGGATCTTCAGCAACGCGGAGGTCACCTACCGCGGCGTGCCCGTCGGGCGGGTCGGCGACCTCGAGCTGCGACCGGACGGCGTGTCCGTCGAGCTGCTGCTCGAACGAGGCGTGAAGGTGCCCACGGCGGTCCGCGCGGTCGTCGAGAACCGGTCGGCGGTCGGCGAGCAGTACGTCGACCTCCAGCCGACCCGCTCCGGTCCGCCGTACCTCTCCGCGGGTGACGAGATCCCGCTGGCGGACACGCAGATCCCGCTGCGCGTCGACGAGGTGCTGCTGAACCTCGACCGCTTCGCGCGGTCGGTCGACACCGCCGAGCTGGCCGTCGTCGTCGACGAGCTCGGCCAGGCGTTCACCGGGCTCGGGCCCGATCTCGCCCGGCTGATCGACGAGGGCAACGCGCTCACCGAGGCGGTGACCTCGGCGCTGCCGCAGACGGTGCGGCTGATCGACGACGGCAGGACGGTGCTCGCGACCCAGCAGCAGTCCAGTGACGAGCTGCGCCGGTTCAGCGCCGGCCTCGCCGCGCTGAGCGCCCAGCTGAGGGCGAGTGATCCCGACCTGCGCGCGACGCTCGACCAGGGGATCCTCGCCGCCCGCGAGCTCGACACCCTCCTCCGCACGGTGCGGCCGGGCCTCGGCGTCCTGCTCGGCAACCTGGTCACCGTCGGCGAGATCCAGGCCGCGCGGATCCCCGCTCTGCGCGAGATCTTCATCAACTACCCGCTCGCGGTGACCTCAGGCGACGTCGTCGCGCCCGGCGACGCCACCGCGCACTTCGGCCTGGCCTTCGGCGAGGGCGGGCCGTGCACCGTCGGGTACGAGTCCACGCCGCGTCGTACGGCGTTCGACACCGCGCCGCGCCGGCCGAACCTCGACACCGACTGCCGCGAGCCCAGCGACAGCCCGAACGACGTCCGCGGCTCCCGCAACGCCCCAACGCCCAACGGCCGGCGCGGCGCGGACCCGCCGGGCGGTCCGCAGACGAAGGTCGGCACCTATGATCCGTTCAGCGGTCTGCTGACCGCACCGAGCGGGGAGCAGGTGCTGCTCGGCTCCTCCGGCGGCCAGGAGCGCTCGCTGGGCCGTGAGTCGTGGAAGTCCCTCCTGCTCGCGTCGCTGTTCGGCTGACCCGCCCGCCCACCCGAGCCACGAGGACGCCCGTGCCCGAGCCCGAGGACGTCGTGCGCGACGTGCTGGCCGGCACCGTGTGGGCTCCGCACGAGGCCCGAACCGCCGCGGAGCCGCCGGCGCTGCCCCCGGTCGTCGAGCTGACCTTCCCTGAGACGACCGTCGTGGCGCCGATCGTCCTCGAGCCGGTCGCACCACCGGAGGCCGTCCCCGAAGCGGTCGAGGTCGACGGCGCGCCGGCCGGGGACGAGCCCAACGAGGCGGACCCCCGCCCGACCGCGCCCCGCGACCGCCGGGGCACCGCGCTGCTCACCGCGCTCGCGCTCGTCGTGATCGCGCTCGGGGTCACCTCCGCCGTCCTCGTCCGCGCCGTGCGCCGTCACGACGCCGAGTCCGACCGGCGCACCGCGGCGGTCACGGCGGCACGCCAGGCCGCAGTGAACTTCACGACGATCGACTACCGCACGCTCGACCGAGACCTGGCCAGGGTGGCCGACGGTGCGACCGGCGACTTCCGGCGGGAGTTCACCACGCAGGCCACGTCGAAGGAGTTCACCGACCGTGTGCGCACGACGAAGGTCGTGTCGACGGGCGAGGTGCTCGATGCCGCGGTCACGGACCTGTCCCGGGACCGCGCGGTCGTGCTGGTGATCGCCGACAGCACCGTGACCAACTCGAGCCTGCCCGCGCCGGGCGCCGTGCGGCACGTCCGCCTGCGGCTGACGATGACGCTGGTGCGCGGCCACTGGCTGGTGTCCGACCTGGCGCCCGCGGCATGACCCGATCCCGCCGTACGACGGCCCTGCTGGCTGCTCTGGTCGCGGCCGCGGTGGTCCTGCTCGGGGTGACCGGCTGGGCCGCGGTCCAGCTGCGCGACCGTCGACTGGTCGCTGCCGCGCGCACCGATGCCCTGGCCGCCGCTCGGATCGCGGCGGTCGAGCTGCTCTCCTACGACTACCGGCGCCTCGACGCGGACTTCGCCCGGGCCAGGAAGCACGTCACCGGCCGCTTCGCCGAGGAGTACGCGACGACGACCGAGAAGACCGTGCGGCCGACGGCGACCCGCTACCAGGCGGTGGTCGAGGCGAGCCTGGTCGACGCGGGCGTCCGGTCGGCGTCCCGGGACCGGGTCGTGGTCCTGGTCTTCGTCAACCAGGTCAGCCGCAACACCCGCCTCGCCGCCCCGCAGATCGACCAGAACCGGGTCCGCATGACGCTGAGCCTGGTCGACGGGCAGTGGCGGGTCTCCGAGGTCGACGCTCTGTAGTCGCCCTGGGACGCGCCTCGCCGTACCCGGCTGGGTGCTTGACGGGGGTATCCGCGCGCGGTTTCCTGATCGGGTTCGTGAATACCGTCGAGCACGTGGAATCGACAGCGGTCTAGCCAGCGGCTAGACTGCCCCTTTGCCCTGCCCAAACCTCCGGTCGCTTCATATGGCGGTAGCCGACCGGGGGCCGCTCGTGCGCGCCCGTGTGCATGAGTGTGTGCCCCGGAAGGACGTTCCTTGCCCCGCTCGAAGAGCACCCAGCGCATCTCGTTCGCCAAGATCCGTGAGCCCCTGGAGGTGCCCAACCTCCTCGCCCTGCAGACCGAGTCCTTCGACTGGCTGGTCGGCAACGACGCCTGGAAGGCCCGCCTCGCGGCGGACGACCGGAGCAGCCGGGCGGAGAGCGGCCTCGAGGAGATCCTCAAGGAGATCTCCCCGATCAAGGACTTCTCCGACTCGATGTCGCTGGAGTTCCGCGACCCGCGCTTCGAGCCGCCCAAGTACTCCGTGGAGGAGTGCAAGGACAAGGACATGACCTACTCGGCCCCGATGTTCGTGACGGCCGAGTTCACCAACAACTCCACGGGCGAGATCAAGAGCCAGACGGTGTTCATGGGCGACTTCCCGCTCATGACCCCCAAGGGCACGTTCGTGATCAACGGCACCGAGCGCGTCGTGGTGTCCCAGCTGGTCCGCTCGCCGGGCGTCTACTTCGACCGGGCGATCGACAAGACGTCGGACAAGGACGTCTACAGCTGCAAGGTGATCCCGTCGCGCGGCGCGTGGCTTGAGTTCGAGGTCGACAAGCGCGACACCGTCGGCGTCCGCATCGACCGCAAGCGCCGGCAGAGCGTCACCGTGCTGCTCAAGGCGCTCGGCTGGGACGACGCCAAGATCCTCGAGCGCTTCGGCGACTACGACTCCATGCGCGTGACGCTGGAGAAGGACCACACGGCCAGCACCGAAGAGGCGCTGCTCGACATCTACCGCAAGCTGCGCCCGGGCGAGCCGCCGACGCGCGAGTCGGCGCAGACGCTGCTCGACAACCTCTTCTTCAACCCCAAGCGCTACGACCTCGCCCGGGTCGGCCGCTACAAGGTCAACAAGAAGCTGGGCCTCGAGGCCGACCCGATGCAGGGGACGCTGACCGAGGACGACATCGTCTCGACGATCGACTACATCGTGCGGCTGCACGCCGGCGAGGCGGGCTACGAGACCGACGACATCGACCACTTCGGCAACCGCCGCCTGCGCACGGTGGGCGAGCTGATCCAGAACCAGATTCGCCTCGGCCTCGCGCGCATGGAGCGCGTCGTCCGCGAGCGGATGACCACCCAGGACGTCGAGGCGATCACGCCGCAGACCCTGATCAACATCCGGCCGGTCGTCGCCTCCATCAAGGAGTTCTTCGGCACCAGCCAGCTCTCGCAGTTCATGGACCAGACCAACCCGCTGGCCGGCCTGACCCACAAGCGCCGCCTGTCGGCGCTCGGCCCCGGCGGTCTGTCCCGTGAGCGGGCCGGCTTCGAGGTGCGCGACGTGCACCCGTCGCACTACGGCCGCATGTGCCCGATCGAGACCCCTGAAGGCCCCAACATCGGCCTGATCGGCTCGCTCAGCACGTTTGCTCGTGTCAATCCTTATGGCTTCGTCGAGACGCCGTACCGCAAGGTGGTCAAGGGCCGGGTCACCGACCAGGTCGACTACCTCACCGCGGACGAGGAGGACCGGCACGTCATCGCCCAGGCCAACGCGCCCCTGGACCCCAAGGGCAACTTCGCCGAGGACAAGGTGCTGGTACGCCGCAAGGGCGGCGAGGTCGACTACATCCCGCCGGACGACGTCGACTACATGGACGTCTCCCCGCGGCAGATCTGCTCCGTCGCGACCGCGATGATCCCGTTCCTCGAGCACGACGACGCCAACCGCGCGCTGATGGGCTCCAACATGCAGCGCCAGTCCGTCCCGCTGCTGCGCAGCGAGGCGCCGCTGGTCGGCACCGGCATGGAGGCCCGCGCGGCCAAGGACGCCGGCGACGTGGTCGTCGCCGACAAGGCCGGTGTCGTCGAGGAGCTCAGCGCCGACCTGATCACGGTCATGGCCGACGACGGCGTGCGGCAGACCTACCGGCTGCACAAGTTCCGCCGCAGCAACCAGGGCACGTGCATCAACCAGAAGCCGATCGTGGCCGAGGGCGACCGCATCGAGTCCGGGCAGGTCATCGCCGACGGCCCCTGCACCGACGACGGCGAGATGGCGCTCGGCAAGAACCTGCTCGTGGCGTTCATGCCGTGGGAGGGCCACAACTACGAGGACGCGATCATCCTGTCGCAGCGCCTCGTCCAGGAGGACGTGCTCACCTCGATCCACATCGAGGAGCACGAGGTCGACGCCCGCGACACCAAGCTCGGCGCCGAGGAGATCACCCGCGACATCCCCAACGTCAGCGAGGAGGTCCTCGCCGACCTCGACGAGCGGGGCATCATCCGGATCGGCGCGGAGGTCACCCCCGGTGACGTCCTCGTCGGCAAGGTCACGCCCAAGGGCGAGACCGAGCTCACGCCCGAGGAGCGCCTGCTGCGCGCCATCTTCGGCGAGAAGGCCCGCGAGGTGCGCGACACGTCGCTGAAGGTGCCGCACGGCGAGTCCGGCAAGGTCATCGGCGTCCGCGTCTTCACCCGCGAGGACGGCGACGAGCTGCCGCCCGGCGTCAACGAGCTCGTCCGCGTCTACGTCGCCCAGAAGCGAAAGATCCAGGACGGCGACAAGCTGGCCGGCCGGCACGGCAACAAGGGCGTCATCGCCAAGATCCTCCCGGCCGAGGACATGCCGTTCCTCGAGGACGGCACCCCGGTCGACATCGTGCTCAACCCGCTCGGCGTGCCCGGCCGCATGAACGTCGGCCAGGTCCTCGAGACGCACCTCGGCTGGGTCGCCAAGACCGGCTGGAAGGTCGACGGCAAGCCCGACTGGGCCGGCCGCCTGCCCAAGGAGGCGTTCGTCGGGGACCCCGGCACCAACGTCGCGACGCCGGTCTTCGACGGCGCCCGCGAGGAGGAGATCACCGGGCTGCTCAGCTCGACCCTGACCAACCGCGACGGGGACCAGCTGATCGGCAAGTCCGGCAAGGCGCGGCTGCTCGACGGCCGCACGGGCGACCCGTTCCCGGAGCCGATCTCGGTCGGCTACATCTACATCCTGAAGCTGCTCCACCTGGTCGACGACAAGATCCACGCCCGCTCGACCGGCCCCTACTCGATGATCACGCAGCAGCCCCTGGGCGGTAAGGCCCAGTTCGGCGGCCAGCGGTTCGGCGAGATGGAGGTCTGGGCGATGCAGGCCTACGGCGCGTCGTACGCCCTGCAGGAGCTGCTCACCATCAAGAGCGACGACGTCCTCGGCCGCGTGAAGGTCTACGAGGCGATCGTCAAGGGCGAGAACATCCCCGAGCCGGGCATCCCTGAGTCGTTCAAGGTGCTCATCAAGGAGATGCAGTCGCTCTGCCTCAACGTCGAGGTGCTCTCCAGCGACGGGATGCAGATCGAGATGCGCGACACCGACGAGGACGTCTTCCGTGCGGCGGAGGAGCTGGGCATCGACCTCAGCCGCCGCGAGCCCTCCTCCGTTGAAGAAGTCTGACGCGCCACCTCGCACAGCCAACTGCCATAGCCACTGAACTTCAGTAGACGGGACAGCGACCTTGCTGGACGTGAACTTCTTCGACGAGCTTCGCATCGGCCTCGCGACCGCGGACGACATCCGCACCTGGTCGCACGGGGAGGTCAAGAAGCCCGAGACGATCAACTACCGCACGCTCAAGCCGGAGAAGGACGGGCTCTTCTGCGAGAAGATCTTCGGCCCGACCCGCGACTGGGAGTGCTACTGCGGGAAGTACAAGCGGGTCCGCTTCAAGGGCATCATCTGCGAGCGCTGTGGCGTCGAGGTGACCCGCGCCAAGGTGCGTCGTGAGCGGATGGGCCACATCGAGCTGGCCGCGCCCGTCACGCACATCTGGTACTTCAAGGGCGTGCCGTCGCGGCTGGGCTACCTGCTCGACCTGGCGCCCAAGGACCTCGAGAAGATCATCTACTTCGCGGCGTACCTGATCACCAGCGTCGACGGCGACGCGCGCCACCGCGACCTGCCCAGCATCGAGGCGAAGATCGCCGATCGAGCGCAAGCGCATCGACGACAAGATGAACTCCGACGTCGAGGCGCGCCTCAAGAAGCTCGAGGGCGACCTCGCCGAGCTCGAGGCCGAGGGTGCCAAGGGCGACGTCAAGCGCAAGGTCCGTGACGGCTCCGAGCGCGAGATCAAGCAGGTCCGCGCGCGCGCCGAGCGCGAGATCGAGCGGCTCGACGAGGTGCTCGACACGTTCCGCAAGCTCGAGGTCAAGCAGCTCGTCGCGGACGAGATCCTCTACCGCGAGCTGCGCGACCGCTTCAGCGAGTACTTCACCGGCGGCATGGGCGCCGAGGCGCTGCAGCGGCTGCTGGAGAGCTTCGACCTCGAGGCCGAGGCCGAGTCGCTGCGCGAGACGATCCGCTCCGGCAAGGGCCAGAAGAAGGCTCGTGCGCTCAAGCGGCTCAAGGTCGTGTCGGCGTTCCTCAACACCCGCAACTCGCCGATGGGCATGGTCCTCGACTGCGTTCCGGTCATCCCGCCGGACCTGCGCCCGATGGTGCAGCTCGACGGCGGCCGGTTCGCGACGTCGGACCTCAACGACCTCTACCGCCGCGTGATCAACCGCAACAACCGCCTCAAGCGGCTGCTCGACCTCGGTGCGCCCGAGATCATCGTCAACAACGAGAAGCGGATGCTGCAGGAGGCCGTCGACGCGCTGTTCGACAACGGCCGCCGCGGCCGGCCGGTGACCGGTCCGGGCAACCGCCCGCTGAAGTCGCTGTCCGACATGCTCAAGGGCAAGCAGGGCCGGTTCCGCCAGAACCTCCTCGGCAAGCGCGTCGACTACTCCGGCCGCTCGGTCATCGTCGTCGGCCCGCAGCTCAAGCTGCACCAGTGCGGCCTGCCGAAGCAGATGGCGCTCGAGCTGTTCAAGCCGTTCGTCATGAAGCGCCTCGTCGACCTCAACCACGCGCAGAACATCAAGAGCGCCAAGCGCATGGTCGAGCGCGCGCGTCCCGTCGTCTGGGACGTGCTCGAGGAGGTCATCACGGAGCACCCGGTGCTGCTCAACCGGGCGCCGACGCTGCACCGTCTCGGCATCCAGGCCTTCGAGCCGCAGCTGGTCGAGGGCAAGGCCATCCAGATCCACCCGCTGGTCTGCACGGCGTTCAACGCCGACTTCGACGGCGACCAGATGGCCGTGCACCTGCCGCTGTCCGCGGAGGCGCAGGCCGAGGCGCGCATCCTCATGCTGTCCAGCAACAACATCCTGTCGCCGGCCTCGGGTCGCCCAATCACGTCGCCGACGCAGGACATGGTGCTCGGCCTCTACTTCCTCACCGCGAGCCTCGACGGCGCGGCGGGGGAGGGCCGGACGTTCTCGTCCGTGCCCGAGGCGGTCATGGCGCTGGACAACCGCGAGCTGCACCTGCAGGCGCAGATCACCATCCGGGTGAAGGACGTCGTGCCGCCAACCGACTGGGTCGCGCCCGAGGGCTACGTCGAGGGTGACGCGATCCGGCTCAGCACGACGCTCGGCCGGTGCCTGTTCAACGAGGCGCTGCCGGCCGACTACCCGTTCGTCGACGCGGAGATCTCCAAGCGGCAGCTCTCGGCGATCGTCAACGACCTCGCCGAGCGCTACCCCAAGGTGCAGGTCGCCGCGACGCTGGACAACCTCAAGGCGGCCGGCTTCCACTGGGCCACCCGGGCCGGCGTCACGATCGCGATCGACGACGTCGTCACGCCGTCGGAGAAGGGCGCGATCCTCGACAAGCACGAGAAGGAAGCCGACAAGGTCGAGAAGCAGTTCCAGCGCGGCGTCATCACCGATGACGAGCGTCGTCAGGAGCTGATCGAGATCTGGACCAAGGCCACCGCCGAGGTCGCTCGGGCCATGGAGGCCAACTTCCCGAAGATGAACCCGGTCTTCATGATGGTCAACTCCGGTGCCCGCGGGAACATGATGCAGGTCCGTCAGATCGCCGGCATGCGCGGCCTGGTGGCCAACCCGAAGGGCGAGATCATCCCGCGCCCGATCAAGGCGAACTTCCGCGAGGGCCTGACCGTCCTCGAGTACTTCATCTCCACCCACGGCGCTCGCAAGGGCCTGGCCGACACCGCGCTGCGCACGGCCGACTCGGGCTACCTGACCCGCCGTCTGGTCGACGTCAGCCAGGACGTCATCATCCGCGAGGAGGACTGCGGCACCGACCGCGGCTTCCTCATGCCGATCGCGGCAGCCAACCGCGAGGGCCAGCTCGTCCGTGACGTCCACGTCGAGACCAGCGTCTACGCGCGCACGCTCGCCGAGGACGTCGTCGTGAACAAGAAGGTGCTCGTCACCGCGGGCACCGACCTCGGCGACCCGGTCATCACGGCGCTCATCGAGGCCGGGGTGAACGAAGTCAAGCTGCGCAGCGTGCTGACCTGCGACTCCAAGGTGGGCACCTGCTCGATGTGCTACGGCCGCTCGCTCGCGGCCGGCAAGCTCGTCGACGTCGGCGAGGCGGTCGGCATCATCGCGGCCCAGTCGATCGGCGAGCCCGGCACGCAGCTGACGATGCGCACGTTCCACACCGGCGGCGTCGCGGGCGAGGACATCACCCACGGCCTGCCGCGCGTGGTCGAGCTCTTCGAGGCCCGCGTCCCCAAGGGCAAGGCGCCGATCGCCGAGGCCAGCGGCCGCGTGCGCATCGACGACGAGGAGAAGCTGCGCAAGATCATCCTCACGCCGGACGACGGCAGCGAGGAGATCGTCTACGAGAAGATCAGCCGCCGGCAGCGGCTGCGGATCGCCGACGGCGACCACGTCGAGGTCGGCGACCAGCTCACCGAGGGAGCCAAGGACCCGCACGACGTCCTGAAGATCCTCGGCCCGCGCGCGGTGCAGCAGCACCTCGTCGCGGAGGTCCAGGAGGTCTACCGCTCACAGGGTGTGTCGATCCACGACAAGCACATCGAGATCATCGTGCGGCAGATGCTCAAGCGGGTCAGCGTGCTCGAGGCCGGCGCGACCGAGTTCCTCCCCGGCGGCCTGGTCGAGCGGACCATCTTCGAGGCGGAGAACCGCCGCATCGTCGCCGACGGCGGCGAGCCGGCGTCCGGCCGCCCGGTCCTGATGGGCATCACGAAGGCGTCGCTCGCGACGGAGTCGTGGCTCTCGGCCGCGTCGTTCCAGGAGACCACCCGCGTCCTCACCGACGCGGCGATCTCCGCCAAGAGCGACAAGCTGCTCGGCCTGAAGGAGAACGTCATCATCGGCAAGCTCATCCCGGCGGGCACCGGCATCGGCCGCTACCGCAACATCCGGGTCGAGCCCACCGAGGAGGCGCGCGCGCAGGTCTACGCCGGCGCGTGGGAGACCGACGCCGACTACCAGTTCGGCACCGGCACCGGTCCGGCGGTTCCGCTGGACGACTTCGACTACGGCCGCGACAGCTACCGCTCTTAGTCAGCCACGACCGAGAGGGCCGTCTCCTTCGGGAGGCGGCCCTCTCGGCGTCTCAGGTGTGTCCGTCCAGGAACTCGCGGACCTCGCCGTACACCCGGGCCAGGTCGGCGAGCTGGTAGTGGGCGTTGAGCCCGCTCGGGTTGGGCAGCAGCCACACGACGGTCTCGCCGATCCGCTCCGGCTGGCGGCCGACCGTCGCCTTCGCGGTGCCGAACGCGGTGCGGTAGGCGCCCAGGCCGAGGAAAGCGACCACTCGGGGTCGCCACGTCGCCACCGTCTCCTCGATCCGCGCCCGGCCGGCGCGGACCTGCTCGGCGGTGAGCTCGTCCGCTCTCGCGGTGGCGAAGTTCACGACGTTGGTGACGCCGATGCCGAGGGAGAGCAGCTCCGCGCCCTCGCTCGGGTGCAGGCGTCTGGGTGTCAGCCCGGCGAGGTGCAGGGTGGGCCAGAGCCGGTTGGCCGGGTTGCCGAAGTGGCAGCCGGCCGCCGCTGACCACAGGCTCGGGTTGATGCCGCAGAGCAGCAGCCGCAGGCCGGGCGCCACCAGGTCGGGGACAGGCTGGCCGTACGCCGCCTGCAATTCCTCCCGTGAGGGGCGCGGATAGCTCTCGGGGGTCGGTGGGCTCACCCGCCGGACTGTGCCACCCGCGGCCCGGGGAGGGGGGAGACCGCTCGCTCGGGCGCGTCGCGCCGGCTCCCTGGTACGGCCGTGGTATCCGCGCTTTGACCCGTCCGGCGCAACCCGGTAAGGTTCCCCCTTGTGCCTGGGGTGACCTGGGCACTTCCGAGCGCCCGGACCACGGCTCTCACGGTCACGGTGGCGCATCCCTCCCTCCCGAACGACTCGGGCGGGGTCGAGGATGCGACACACCCGACCGCGTGGGTCGGCCGCGGAGCACGGACGCACGGCCTCACGACGCACCACCCCACGACGCACCACGACGAGAAGGACGACCGCGTGCCCACGATCCAGCAGCTGGTCCGCAAGGGCCGGACGGACAAGATCGAGAAGACCAAGACGCCGGCGCTGAAGGCCTGCCCGCAGCGTCGCGGCGTGTGCACGCGCGTCTACACGACGACCCCGAAGAAGCCCAACTCGGCCCTGCGGAAGGTCGCCCGCGTGCGACTGACCACGGGCATCGAGGTCACGGCCTACATCCCGGGCGTCGGCCACAACCTGCAGGAGCACTCGATCGTGCTGGTCCGCGGCGGCCGGGTGAAGGACCTCCCCGGCGTCCGCTACAAGATCATCCGCGGCTCGCTCGACACCCAGGGCGTCCGCAACCGCAAGCAGGCGCGCAGCCGATACGGCGCGAAGAAGGAGAAGAGCTAGTGCCTCGCAAGGGACCCGCGCCGAAGCACCCGGTCATCAACGACCCGGTCTACGGCTCGCCGATCGTCACCTCGCTCGTCAACAAGGTGCTCCTCGCCGGCAAGAAGTCGACCGCCGAGCGCATCGTGTACGGCGCCCTCGAGGGCTGCCGCGAGAAGACCGGCACCGATCCGGTCATCACGCTCAAGCGCGCCCTCGACAACGTCAAGCCGACCCTCGAGGTCAAGAGCCGCCGCGTCGGCGGTGCGACGTACCAGGTGCCGATCGAGGTCAAGCCCGGCCGGGCCACCACGCTCGCCCTGCGCTGGCTGATCCAGTACTCCCGCGCTCGCCGCGAGAAGACCATGACCGAGCGCCTGATGAACGAGCTGCTCGACGCCTCCAACGGCCTCGGCGCGGCCGTGAAGAAGCGCGAAGACACCCACAAGATGGCGGAGTCCAACAAGGCCTTCGCGCACTACCGCTGGTAACTGACGGAAGCGACGAGAACCTCATCATGGCTGCGCAGAAGGACCTGAGCCGTACCCGGAACATCGGGATCATGGCGCACATCGACGCGGGCAAGACCACGACGACGGAGCGCGTCCTCTACTACACCGGTCGCACCTACAAGATCGGCGAGGTCCACGAGGGCGCTGCCACCATGGACTGGATGGCGCAGGAGCAGGAGCGCGGCATCACCATCACGTCGGCCGCCACGACGTGCATGTGGAACGACCACACCATCAACATCATCGACACCCCCGGTCACGTCGACTTCACCGTCGAGGTCGAGCGCTCGCTGCGCGTCCTCGACGGCGCGGTCGCCGTCTTCGACGCCGTCGCCGGCGTCGAGCCGCAGTCCGAGACCGTATGGCGTCAGGCCGACAAGTACGGCGTGCCCCGCATGTGCTTCGTCAACAAGATGGACCGCGTCGGGGCGGAGTTCCACCGCTGCGTCGAGATGATCATCACGCGGCTCAACGCGATCCCGCTCGTGCTGCAGCTCCCCTGGGGCGTCGAGGGCGACTTCAAGGGCGTCATCGACCTGGTCGAGATGCGCGGCCTGCTCTGGCCGGCCGACGGCAAGGGCGACACGTTCGACGTCGTCTCCATCCCGGGCGACCACGCCGAGGCCGTCGCCGAGTGGCGCGCGAAGCTGCTCGAGACGATCGCCGAGAACGACGACGAGCTGATGGAGCTCTACCTCGAGGGCCAGGAGCCGTCGGTGGAGCAGCTCAAGGCCGGCATCCGCCGGGCCACGCTCGCCAGCAAGCTCACGCCCGTCCTGTGCGGCACCGCGTTCAAGAACAAGGGCGTTCAGCCCATGCTCGACGCGGTCGTCGACTTCCTGCCCAGCCCGCTCGACGTCGGCGCGATCGAGGGCCACAAGGTCCGCGACGAGGAGACCGTCCTCACCCGCAAGCCGGCCGAGAGCGAGCCGTTCTCCGCGCTCGCGTTCAAGATCATGAGCGACCCGCACGTCGGCAAGCTCACCTACATCCGGGTCTACTCCGGCACGCTGAAGAGCGGCGCCCAGGTGGAGAACTCCACCAAGGAGCGCAAGGAGAAGATCGGCCGGCTCCTGCAGATGCACGCCAACCACCGCGAGGACATCGACGAGGTCGGCGCCGGCGACATCTGCGCGGTCATCGGCCTGAAGAACACCACCACGGGCGACACGCTCTGCGACGCGGCCAACCCGATCGTGCTCGAGTCGATGAGCTTCCCGGCGCCGGTCATCTCGGTCGCCATCGAGCCGAAGACCAAGGCCGACCAGGAGAAGCTCGGCACCGCCATCCAGCGTCTCGCGGAGGAGGACCCGACCTTCCAGGTCCGCACCGACGAGGAGACCGGCCAGGTCATCATCTCCGGGATGGGCGAGCTCCACCTCGACATCCTGGTCGACCGGATGAAGCGCGAGTTCAAGGTCGAGGCCAACGTCGGCAAGCCGCAGGTGGCCTACCGCGAGACCATCCGGCGCAAGGTCGAGAAGATCGACTACACGCACAAGAAGCAGACCGGCGGCTCCGGCCAGTTCGCCAAGGTGCAGATCGACCTCGAGCCCTCCGGCGGCGACGGCGGCGGCTACGAGTTCGTCAACAAGGTCACCGGCGGTCGCATCCCGCGCGAGTACATCCCCGCGGTCGACGCTGGCTGCCAGGAGGCGATGGAGTTCGGCATCCTCGCCGGCTACCCGCTGGTCGACGTCAAGGTGACGCTGCAGGACGGCGCCTACCACGAGGTCGACTCCTCCGAGCTGGCCTTCAAGATCGCCGGCTCGATGGTCTTCAAGCAGGCCGCCCGCCAGGCGGACCCGGTCCTGATGGAGCCGATGATGGCGGTGGAGGTGACGACGCCCGAGGAGAACATGGGCGACGTCATCGGCGACCTCAACAGCCGTCGCGGGATGATCCAGGCGATGGAGGAGCGCGGCGGCAACCGCGTCGTCAAGGCGCTCGTCCCGCTCTCGGAGATGTTCGGCTACGTCGGCGACCTGCGGTCGAAGACCCAGGGCCGCGCGAGCTACTCCATGCAGTTCGACTCATACGCCGAAGTCCCGGCCAACGTGGCCAAGGAGATCATCGCCAAGCGCTCCGGCGAGTAAGCCCCATCGCCCGGCACCTCGGGCGCACCCCCGTCCCAGCGATCCGTCGTAACGGCAAGAAGCACCGTCCAAGGAGGACAGCGTGGCGAAGGCGAAGTTCGAGCGGACCAAGCCGCACGTCAACATCGGCACCATCGGTCACATCGACCACGGCAAGACGACACTGACTGCGGCCATCACCAAGGTCCTGCACGACGCGCACCCGGACCTCAACCCCTTCACGCCGTTCGACCAGATCGACAAGGCGCCGGAGGAGAAGGCCCGCGGCATCACGATCTCCATCGCGCACGTGGAGTACCAGACGGACAACCGTCACTACGCCCACGTCGACTGCCCCGGTCACGCCGACTACATCAAGAACATGATCACCGGCGCGGCGCAGATGGACGGCGCGATCCTCGTGGTCTCCGCCGCCGACGGCCCCATGCCGCAGACGAAGGAGCACGTCCTCCTGGCTCGCCAGGTCGGCGTCCCCTACATCGTCGTGGCGCTGAACAAGGCCGACGTCGTCGACGACGAGGAGATCCTCGAGCTGGTCGAGCTCGAGGTGCGCGAGCTGCTCTCGTCCTACGACTTCCCGGGCGACGACCTGCCGGTCGTGCGCGTCTCGGCGCTCAAGGCGCTCGAGGGTGACGCCAAGTGGGGCGAGTCGATCATGGAGCTGATGGCCGCGGTCGACGCGTCCATCCCTGAGCCGGCCCGCGACGTCGACAAGCCGTTCCTCATGCCGATCGAGGACGTGTTCACGAT
The DNA here is from genome assembly GCA_963765815.1 of uncultured Actinomycetota bacterium. Taxonomy (GTDB): domain Bacteria; phylum Actinomycetota; class Actinomycetes; order BP-191; family BP-191; genus DATLNF01. Next base: position 461,446 of record CAVXXT010000008.1, read on the forward strand.
CACCGGTCGTGGCACCGTCGTCACCGGTCGCATCGAGCGCGGCATCGTCAACGTCAACGAGACGATCGAGATCGTCGGCATCCACGAGAAGACGCAGAGCACCACGGTCACCGGCGTCGAGATGTTCCGCAAGCTGCTCGACTCGGGCATGGCGGGCGACAACGTCGGCCTGCTCCTGCGCGGCATCAAGCGCGAGGAGGTCGAGCGCGGGCAGGTCTGCTGCAAGCCGAGCTCGATCACCCCGCACACCGAGTTCGAGGCGAACGTCTACATCCTCGGCAAGGACGAGGGCGGCCGCCACACGCCGTTCTTCAACAACTACCGCCCGCAGTTCTACTTCCGCACCACGGACGTCACGGGCGTCGTCCAGCTCCCCGAGGGCACCGAGATGGTCATGCCCGGTGACAACACCGAGATGACGGTCACGCTGATCCAGCCGATCGCCATGGAGGAGGGCCTGCGCTTCGCCATCCGCGAGGGCGGCCGCACCGTCGGCGCCGGCCGTGTGACGAAGATCCTGAAGTAGCACCAGCACCAGCACTCAGCACGCGCGGTACGGCGGCGGAGCGAAGCGACCGCCGCCGTACCGCGAAACTCAGTCGGCAGCAAGAAAGAGACAGGGACACGCCACATGGCGGGACAGAAGATCCGGATCCGGCTCAAGGCCTACGACCACGAGATCATCGACAGCTCGGCGCGCAAGATCGTCGAGACGGTGACGCGCACCGGTGCGCAGGTCGCTGGTCCGGTGCCGCTGCCGACCGAGAAGAACATCTACTGCGTCATCCGCTCGCCGCACAAGTACAAGGACTCTCGCGAGCACTTCGAGATGCGCACGCACAAGCGGCTCATCGACATCCTCGACCCGACGCCCAAGACGGTGGACTCGCTCATGCGACTCGACCTGCCGGCGGGCGTCGACATCGAGATCAAGCTGTAAGGGACTCCTGACGTCATGGCATCGCAGATCAAGGGGATCCTGGGCGAGAAGGTCGGCATGACCCAGGTCTTCGGCGCGGACAACCGGGTGGTACCGGTGACCGTGGTGAAGGCCGGGCCGTGCGTGGTCACCCAGGTGCGCACGCCCGCCGTCGACGGCTACTCGGCCGTCCAGCTGGCGTACGGCGCGATCGACCCGCGCAAGGTCAACAAGCCGACGCAGGGTCACTTCCGCAAGTCCGGCGTGCCCGCGCGGCGCCACGTGCAGGAGCTGCGCACCGCTGACGCCTCGACCTACGAGGTCGGCCAGGAGGTGACGGTCGAGGTGTTCGAGGCCGGCACCAAGGTCGACGTCGTCGGCACGAGCCGCGGCAAGGGCTACGCCGGCGTCATGAAGCGGCACAACTTCCACGGCCTGGGCGCCGGCCACGGCGTGCAGCGCAAGCACCGGTCGCCGGGCTCCATCGGCGCCTGCGCCACGCCCGCGCGCGTCTTCAAGGGCACCCGCATGGCCGGCCGCATGGGTCACGAGCGCGTCACCGTGCTGGGCCTCACGGTCCACTCGGTGGACACCGAGCGCGGCCTGCTGCTGATCAAGGGCGCGGTTCCGGGCCCGGTGGGCGGCCTGATCACCGTCCGCAGCGCCGTCAAGACCAAGGCCTCCAGGGTGGTGAAGGCATGACCACGAAGACCCTCAGCGTCAAGGACCACACCGGCGCCGACACGGGCAGCGTCGAGCTTCCCGACGCGGTGTTCGACGTGACCGCCAACGTGCCGCTGATGCACCAGGTCGTCGTCGCGCAGCTCGCGGCCGCGCGCCAGGGCACGCACAAGACGAAGACGCGCGGCGAGGTTCGCGGCGGCGGCAAGAAGCCCTACCGGCAGAAGGGCACCGGTCGCGCCCGTCAGGGCTCGATCCGCGCACCCCAGTTCGCCGGCGGCGGCGTCGTGCACGGCCCCGTGCCGCGTGACTACTCGCAGCGCACGCCCAAGAAGATGAAGCAGGCCGCCCTCCGCGGTGCGCTCTCCGACCGGGCCCGCGGCAACCACGTCCACGTGGTGAGCTTCGGCGCCGCTGGCGAGACGCCGTCGACCAAGACCGCGGTCGCCGCGCTCAAGGCGCTGGGCGTGGGCAAGAACGTGCTCGTCGTGGCTGGTCGCGAGGACGCGCTGTGGAAGAGCCTGCGCAACGTGCCGAGCGTGCACCTGCTCGCGCCGGGCCAGCTCAACACCTACGACGTGCTCGTCAGCGACGACGTCATCTTCACCGAGGTGTCGCTCGCGGCGTATCTCGCCGGTGCCCCGAAGGGGCGCTCGGCCAAGGCGACCGCACGCTCGAGCGAGCTCGTCAGCACCGAGTCGGCCGCCGACGCGCCGACGACCACCGAGGAGGCCGGCCAGTGATCCCCGACCCGCGGGACGTCATCCTGCGCCCGGTCATCTCGGAGAAGAGCTACGGCCTGCTCGACGGGAACAAGTACACGTTCCTCGTCGCGCCCGACGCCAACAAGACCGAGATCAAGATCGCGATCGAGAAGATCTTCGGCGTCAAGGTCACCGACGTGAACACGATCAATCGCAAGGGCAAGCGCAAGCGCACCAAGTTCGGCTACGGCACCCGCAGCGACACCAAGCGGGCCGATCGTCAGCCTGGCCGAGGGCGATCGCATCGAGATCTTCGGCGGACCGGGAGCCTGACGATGGGTATTCGCAAGTACAAGCCGACGACGCCTGGGCGTCGTGGCTCGAGCGTGGCCGACTTCGTCGAGGTCACCCGCTCCGAGCCGGAGAAGTCGCTCGTCCGCCCGCTGCACAACAAGGGTGGCCGCAACTCCTACGGTCGCGTCACGACGCGGCACCAGGGCGGCGGTCACAAGCGCGCGTACCGGGTCATCGACTTCCGACGTGACAAGGACGGCGTGCCGGCCAAGGTCGCGCACATCGAGTACGACCCGAACCGCACGGCGCGCATCGCGCTGCTGCACTACGCCGACGGCGAGAAGCGCTACATCGTGGCGCCCAACCGCCTGGCGCAGGGCGACACCGTTGTCAGCGGCCCGTCGTCGGACATCAAGCCCGGCAACGCGCTGCCGCTTCGCAACATCCCGGTCGGCACGGTGATCCACAACGTGGAGCTCCGTCCCGGCGGCGGCTCGAAGATCGCCCGGTCCGCCGGCGCGAGCGTCCAGCTGGTCGCGAAGGACGGGCCGTACGCGCAGCTGCGCATGCCGTCCGGGGAGATCCGCAACGTCGACCTGCGCTGCCGCGCGACGGTCGGCGAGGTGGGCAACGCCGAGCAGTCGAACATCAACTGGGGCAAGGCCGGCCGCATGCGGTGGAAGGGCAAGCGCCCGACCGTCCGCGGTGTCGCCATGAACCCGGTCGACCACCCGCACGGCGGTGGCGAGGGCAAGACCTCCGGTGGTCGTCACCCGACGACGCCGTGGGGCAAGCCCGAGGGTCGCACCCGCAAGCACAAGCCAAGCGACGCGCTGATCGTGCGTCGCCGCCGTACGAACAAGAAGCGCTAGGGGAGTAGTTCGCGATGCCGCGCAGCCTGAAGAAGGGCCCCTTCGTCGACGACCACCTGCTCAAGAAGGTGGACGAGCAGAACGCAAAGGGCTCCAAGAACGTGATCAAGACCTGGTCGCGTCGTTCCACGATCATCCCCGACATGCTCGGGCACACGATCGCGGTGCACGACGGTCGCAAGCACGTCCCGGTCTTCGTCACCGAGGGCATGGTCGGGCACAAGCTCGGCGAGTTCTCCCCGACCCGCACGTTCCGCGGGCACGTCAAGGACGAGCGGAGGGCACGTCGTGGCTGAGCCGACCGCGCCGGGCGCTCGCGCCCAGGCCCGCTACGTCCGCATCACGCCGATGAAGGCGCGACGCGTCGTCGACCTGATCCGCGGTCTGCCCGCGGGCCAGGCCCGCAACGTGCTCACCTTCGCGCCGCAGGCGGCCAGCGAGACGGTGGCCAAGGTGCTCGCCAGCGCCGTGGCCAACGCCGAGCACAACGAGCGGCTCGACCCCGACACCCTGTGGGTGAGCGAGGCGTACGTCGACGAGGGTCCGACCCTCAAGCGGTTCCGCCCGCGCGCCCAGGGCCGGGCCTACCGAATCCGCAAGCGCACGAGCCACATCACGGTCGTCGTCGAGAGCCGTCCCGGCACGGGTGCCGGTCGCACCGCGGCCACCAGCAAGAGAGGGGCCCGCTAGTGGGTCAGAAAGTCAACCCGCACGGGTTCCGGCTCGGTATCACCACCGAGTGGAAGTCGCGCTGGTACGCCGACAAGCTCTACGCCGACTACGTCAAGGAAGACGTGGCGATCCGCCGACTCATGTCCAAGGGCATGGAGCGGGCCGGGATCAGCCGCGTCGACATCGAGCGCACCCGTGAGCGGGTCCGCGTGGACATCCACACGGCTCGCCCGGGCATCGTCATCGGCCGCCGCGGCGCCGAGGCCGACCGCATCCGCGGCGACCTCGAGAAGCTCACCGGCAAGCAGGTCCAGCTGAACATCCTCGAGGTGAAGAACCCCGAGATCGACGCGCAGCTGGTCGCCCAGGGTGTCGCCGAGCAGCTCTCCAGCCGCGTGTCGTTCCGGCGTGCCATGCGCAAGGCGATGCAGAGCGCGATGAAGTCCGGCGCCAAGGGCATCCGGGTGCAGTGCTCGGGTCGCCTGGGCGGTGCCGAGATGAGCCGCAGCGAGTTCTACCGTGAGGGCCGCGTGCCCCTGCACACGCTGCGCGCCAACATCGACTACGGCCTCTACGAGGCGCGCACGACCTTCGGCCGCATCGGCGTGAAGGTCTGGATCTACAAGGGCGACGTCGTGCAGAGCCGGGCGGAGCGTGACGCGGCCGAGGCCACGATGCGCGCCGCGCAGGCCCAGCGCCGGCCGGTCCGCAAGCCGCGGAGCGACTCGCCGCGGCAGGCGCTCCCGGCCCAGCCGGGCGAGCTGCCCACCGAGGCTGACCTGAACGACGTCCCGGCCGACGCGGTCAACGAGGTCGAGGCTGTCGAGACGGCTGCGGTCGAGACGGCTGCGGTCGAGACGGCCGCCACCACGGCCGAGCCGACGACGGACACGCCTGAAGGGGGTGCCGAGTAATGCTGATCCCCCGCAGGGTCAAGCACCGCAAGCAGCACCACCCGGACCGTCACGGCGCGGCCAAGGGCGGCACTCGCGTGACGTTCGGCGAGTACGGCATCCAGGCGCTCGAGTCGGCCTACGTCACCAACCGGCAGATCGAGTCGGCGCGTATCGCCATGACCCGGCACATCAAGCGCGGCGGCAAGGTCTGGATCAACATCTACCCGGACCGTCCGCTGACCAAGAAGCCGGCCGAGACCCGCATGGGCTCGGGCAAGGGCTCGCCGGAGTGGTGGATCGCCAACATCAAGCCGGGACGAGTGATGTTCGAGCTGTCCGGCGTGCCGGAGGCCATCGCCTCCGAGGCGATGCGGCGCGCGATGCACAAGCTGCCGATGAAGTGCCGGTTCGTGAAGCGCGAGGTGGGTGAGTGATGGCCAGCGCCGAGGATCTGCGCACGCTGGACGACGACGAGCTGCTGGGTCGCCTGAAGGAGTCCAAGGAGGAGCTGTTCAACCTCCGCTTCCAGGTGGCGACCGGCCAGCTCGACAACAACCGACGACTGCAGACCGTGCGCCGGGACATCGCCCGGATCTACACGGTGATGCGGGAGCGCGAGCTCGCCACGATGGCGGGCGGCGCGTGATGGGAGATGCAGTGAGCGACACCACGACTGACGGTCTGGACCGCAACTTCCGCAAGCTGCGGGAGGGGCTGGTCGTCAGCGACAAGATGGACAAGACCGTCGTCGTCGCTGTCGAGGACCGCGTGCAGCACCCGCTGTACGGCAAGACCATGCGCCGCACCAGCCGGCTCAAGGCGCACGACGAGGACAACTCGGCCGGCGTGGGCGACCGCGTACGTCTGATGGAGACGCGTCCGCTGTCGGCGACGAAGCGCTGGCGCGTCATCGAGATCCTGGAGAAGGCCAAGTGATTCAGCAGGAGTCCCGGCTGCGCGTGGCCGACAACACCGGTGCGAAGGAGATCCTCTGCATCCGGGTGCTCGGCGGCTCTGGCCGTCGCTACGCGCGGATCGGCGACATCATCGTCGGCACCGTCAAGGACGCCCTGCCCGGCGCCGGCGTGAAGCGCGGTGACGTCGTCAAGGCGGTCATCGTCCGCACGGTGAAGGAGAAGCGGCGCCCGGACGGGTCGTACATCAAGTTCGACGAGAACGCGGCGGTCCTGATCAAGGACGGCGGCGACCCGCGTGGCACCCGCATCTTCGGCCCGGTGGGTCGCGAGCTGCGCGAGAAGAAGTTCATGAAGATCATCTCGCTGGCACCGGAGGTGCTCTGACATGCCCGGCATGAAGGTCCGCAAGGGCGACAAGGTCCGGGTCATCTCGGGCAAGGACCGTGGGCTCGAGGGTCGCGTCATCCAGGCGATCCCGACGGCCGACAAGGTCCTCGTCGAGGGTGCCAACCGGATCAAGAAGCACACGAAGATCACGTCGACGGCACGCGGCTCCCAGCAGGGCGGCATCGTGACCCAGGAGGCGCCGGTCCACGTGAGCAACGTCATGGTCGTCTGCCCGAGCTGCGACAAGCCGTCGCGCCTCGGCAGCACCCGTGACGAGGCCGGTCGGAGCAAGCGCGTGTGCCGCCGCTGCGGCGCGGAAGTCTGAGAGGGATCGACGTGACCACCACCGACGAGCGCGCGGCGAAGACGCCGCCGCGACTCAAGGCCCGTTACCGCGAGGAGATCGTCCCCGCGCTGCGCGAGCAGTTCGGCTTCGCCAACGTCATGCAGGTGCCGACCGTCACCAAGGTCGTCGTCAACATGGGTGTCGGCGACGCGGCCAAGGACTCCAAGCTGATCGACGGGGCGCTGCGCGACCTCACCGCGATCACCGGCCAGAAGCCGTCGATCCGCAAGGCGACCAAGTCGATCGCGCAGTTCAAGCTGCGCGAGGGCATGGCGATCGGCGCGAAGGTGACCCTGCGCGGCGACCGCATGTGGGAGTTCCTGGACCGGCTCGTCAGCGTCTCGCTGCCGCGCATCCGCGACTTCCGCGGCCTGTCGGACAAGCAGTTCGACGGCAAGGGCAACTACACGTTCGGCGTCACGGAGCAGTCGATCTTCCACGAGATCGACTACGACAAGATCGACCGCCCGCGTGGCATGGACATCACGGTCGTCACCACGGCCGCCAACGACGAGGAGGGGCGCGTGCTGCTTCGTCAGCTCGGCTTCCCCTTCAAGGAGTCTTAAGACATGGCGAAGAAGGCCCTCGTCAACAAGGCTGCGGCCAAGCCGAAGTTCAAGGTCCGCGGCTACACGCGCTGCAACCGGTGCGGGCGTCCGCGCGCTGTCTACCGGGCGTTCGGCCTGTGCCGCATCTGCTTCCGGCAGATGGCGCACCGGGGCGAGCTGCCCGGCGTGACCAAGTCCAGCTGGTAGTCCGCACTCCTTCCACGCTCACGACGCGGTAGGTCTCGCAAGAGATACCGCCGCAAGAGAGGCACCACCCATGACGATGACCGACCCGATCGCGGACATGCTCACCCGCGTCCGGAATGCGAACCACGCCTACCACGACAAGGTGGCGATGCCCTACAGCAAGATCAAGACGCACATCGCCGAGATCCTCCAGCAGGAGGGCTACATCGCCGGCTGGAGCGTCGCCGAGGTCGAGAAGGGCAAGGACCTCGTGATCGAGCTGAAGTACGGCCCCAACCGGGAGCGGACGATCGCCGGCGTACGCCGCATCTCCAAGCCCGGCCTGCGGGTCTACGCCAAGCGCGGCGGGCTGCCCCGCGTGCTCGGCGGCCTCGGCGTGGCGATCATCTCGACGTCCTCGGGCCTGCTGACGGACAAGCAGGCCAACAAGCGCGGCGTGGGCGGCGAAGTCCTCGCCTACGTCTGGTAGGGGAGGAACACCATGTCGCGCATCGGTCGCATGCCCATCCCCGTCCCGAGCGGGGTGGACGTCACTGTCAACGGCAGCGAGGTCGTCGTGAAGGGCCCGAAGGGCACCCTCTCGCACACTCTCGCCGCCCCCATCACTATCGAGCGGGGTGAGGACGGCGTGCTCGCCGTCGTCCGCCCCGACGACGAGCGGACCTCTCGCTCGCTGCACGGCCTGTCGCGCACGCTCGTGGCCAACATGGTCACCGGCGTCACGACCGGCTACGAGAAGACCCTCGAGATCGTCGGCGTCGGCTACCGCGTCGCCGCCAAGGGCTCGTCGCTCGAGTTCGCGCTGGGGTTCAGCCACCCGGTCACGGTCGAGCCGCCCGAGGGCATCAGCTTCGAGGTGCAGTCGCCGACGCGGTTCGTCGTGCGGGGCATCGACAAGCAGCAGGTCGGCCAGGTGTCGGCCGTGATCCGCAAGCTGCGCAAGCCCGACCCGTACAAGGGCAAGGGCGTGCGTTACCAGGGTGAAGTCGTGCGCCGCAAGGTCGGAAAGACAGGTAAGTGACGATGAACGCCTCTTCCGCTCGCCGCTTGGGCAAGGCCCGCCGGCACTTCCGCGTCCGCAAGAAGGTCGCGGGGTCGGCGGCTCGGCCGCGCCTTGTGGTGACCCGCTCCGCGCGGCACATCTACGCCCAGGTCGTCGACGACCTGGTCGGCCACACCCTCGCGTCCGCGTCGACGCTCGACACCGACGTGCGCGGCGGCGAGGGCGACAAGACCGCCCGCGCCCGCAAGGTCGGCGCACTGGTCGCCGAGCGCGCGAAGGCGGCCGGCGTCGAGTCCGTGGTCTTCGACCGGGGTGGCAACCGCTACCACGGCCGGGTCGCGGCGCTCGCCGACGGCGCCCGCGAGAACGGACTGACCTTCTAATGACTGTGCTTCTCCTGAAAGCCGCCACTGAGATGAGGAACGTCTGATGCCAGGTCCCCAGCGTCGCGGTGCCGGTGGCGCCGCCGGCGGCACCGGCGAGAAGCGCGACCGGCGCGACCGCGGCGGCCAGGGCGGCGCGCCCGAGAAGTCGGCGTACGTCGAGCGCGTCGTCGCCATCAACCGGGTCGCCAAGGTCGTCAAGGGCGGCCGGCGGTTCTCCTTCACCGCGCTCGTCGTCGTCGGTGACGGCGACGGCACGGTCGGCGTCGGCTACGGCAAGGCCAAGGAGGTGCCGGCCGCGATCGCCAAGGGCGTCGAGGAGGCCAAGAAGCACTTCTTCAAGGTGCCGCGCATCGGCGCGACCATCCCGCACCCGATCCAGGGCGAGGCGGCCGCCGGCGTCGTGCTGCTCAAGCCGGCCAGCCCGGGTACCGGCGTCATCGCCGGTGGTCCGGTGCGCGCCGTGCTCGAGTGCGCCGGCATCCACGACGTGCTGAGCAAGAGCCTCGGCTCGTCCAACGCGATCAACATCGTGCACGCCACCGTCGCCGCGCTGAAGGGCCTCATGCGCCCCGAGGAGATCGCCGCGCGCCGTGGCCTGCCGATCGAGGACGTCGCCCCGGCCGCGATGCTGCGGGCGCGGGCCGGAGTGGGGATCTGATGGGCACCCGGCTGAAGGTCACGCAGACGAAGTCGCGGATCGGGACGAAGGGAAACCAGCGCGAGACGCTGCGCTCCCTCGGCCTCAAGCGCATCCATGACGTCGTCGTGAAGGAAGACCGCCCGGAGATCCGCGGCATGATCAAGACCGTCATGCACCTGGTGTCCGTCGAAGAAGTCACTCAGTAGCTCACGCGTTCAGCACATCTATTCGGGAGACGAGTCATATGAAGGTGCACCACCTCCGCCCGGCACCGGGCGCGCACAAGCCGAAGGTGCGCGTCGGCCGCGGCGAGGGCGGCAAGCGGGGCAAGACCGCGGGCCGCGGCACCAAGGGCACCAAGGCGCGCTACCAGGTCCCCGCGGCGTTCGAGGGCGGGCAGATGCCGATGCACATGCGGCTGCCCAAGCTCAAGGGCTTCAAGAACCGGTTCCGCACCGAGTACCAGGTGGTCAACGTCGAGCGGCTCGCCGAGCTGTTCCCGCAGGGCGGTGACGTAGACGTCGCGGCGATGGTCGACAAGGGCGCCGTCCGGGCCGACCAGCTGGTGAAGGTCCTCGGCGACGGCGACCTCGCGGTCGCGCTGCGCATCAGCGCCCACAAGTTCTCGGCGTCGGCCCGCGAGAAGATCGCGGCCGCAGGCGGGTCCGCCACCGAGCTGTAGCTGTGACACCCGCTCGCCTCGCGCGAGCGGACCGTGCCCCAGGGCCGCGTTCCCGTCGCCAGGTGATGGCGGGTCCGTGACCGTGGGGCACACTGTTCCCCGGGCACCGGCCACCGGTGCCCGTCGTTGATGGAGGAGGACGCGTGGCTGGACCCGACCGGCCCGGGCTGCTCAGCGCTTTCGGGCGCGCGTTCCGCACGCCCGACCTGCGCCGGAAGCTGCTCTTCACCGGGTTCATCATCGCGATCTACCGCCTCGGGGCGGCGGTCCCGGCGCCCGGTGTCGACTACGCCGCCATCCGCTCCGAGCTCGAGCGGGTCAGCAACAGCGAGGTCTACAGCCTCATCAACCTCTTCAGCGGCGGCGCGCTCCTGCAGCTGTCGGTGTTCGCGCTCGGCATCACGCCGTACATCACCAGCAGCATCATCATGCAGCTGTTAATCGTGGTCATCCCGCGCCTGGAGACCCTCAAGGACGAGGGCGAGGCGGGCAACCAGAAGATCACGCAGTACACCCGCTACCTGACCGTCTCCCTCGCGGTGCTGCAGTCCACCGGCATCGTCGCGCTGGCCCGGTCCGGCAACCTCTTCCAGGGCACGTCGGTCGAGATCATCCCCGACGACTCGCTGGTGCGCGTGCTGACGATCGTCATCACCTTCACCGCCGGCACGGCCGTGATCATGTGGCTCGGCGAGCTGATCACCGACCGCGGCATCGGCAACGGAATGTCGATCCTCATCTTCACGTCGATCGCGGCGCAGCTGCCGGCCGAGGGCGGCAACATCCTGCGCGCCGCCGGCGGCGCCGTCTTCACCCTGGTGCTGCTGCTCGGCCTGGCGATCGTGGTCGCCGTCATCTTCATCGAGCAGGCGCAGCGCCGCATCCCCGTGCAGTACGCGAAGCGGATGATCGGCCGTCGGGCCTACGGCGGCACGTCGACGTACATCCCGCTGAAGGTCAACCAGGCCGGTGTCGTGCCGGTCATCTTCGCGTCGTCGCTGCTCTACCTGCCGCAGCTGCTCAGCCAGATCTGGACGTCCAACGAGACCTTCACGAACTTCGTGCGGGACTACGTCAACGACCAGACCAACCCGTTCTACCTGGCCTTCTTCTTCTCGCTGATCGTGTTCTTCGCCTACTTCTACACGGCGATCACGTTCAACCCGACCGACGTCGCGGACAACATGAAGAAGTACGGCGGCTTCATCCCCGGCATCCGCCCCGGCCGCCCCACGGCCGAGTACCTCGACTACATCCTCAACCGGATCACGCTGCCCGGCGCGCTCTTCCTGGCCACGATCAGCGTCCTGCCCTTCCTCGCCCTCGGCCTGACCAACGGCGTGCGGTTCCCCTTCGGCGGGACCGCGGTGCTGATCATGGTCGGCGTCGGCCTCGAGACGGTGAAGCAGATCGAGAGCCAGCTGATGCTGCGCAACTACGAGGGCTTCCTCCGCTAGTGAGCACGAGCAGGTGAGGCTCGTGCTGGTCGGGCCCCCGGGAGCGGGGAAGGGGACCCAGGCCCAGTACATCGCCGGTCACTACGGGATCCCGAAGATCTCGACGGGCGACATCTTCCGCGCGAACGTCTCCGAGGGCACCGAGCTCGGCATCGCCGCGAAGAAGTACATGGATGCCGGCGACCTGGTGCCCGATGAGGTGACGGTCGGCATGGTCCGCGACCGCATCGCGCAGCCGGATGCCGAGAGGGGCTTCCTGCTGGACGGCTTCCCGCGCAACGTCGCGCAGGCCGACCGGCTCGACGAGATCCTCGGCGGGCTCAGCCGCAAGCTCGACGTCGTGCTCGAGCTGGTCGTCGACACCGACGAAGTGGTCCGGCGGCTGTCGGGACGGCGTACCTGCAGGTCCTGCAACCACGTGTGGCACCTCGACTTCGACCCGCCCGCGGTGGAGACGGTCTGCGACATCTGCGACGGCGAGCTCTACCAGCGCGACGACGACCGCGAGACCACGATCCGCCACCGGCTCGAGGTCTACGCTGAGCAGACCGAACCCCTCATCGCCTTCTACGCCGGCCGTGGGATCCTCGTCGGCATCGACGCGACCGGTCCGGTGGACGACGTCACCGACCGGGCCGTCGAGGCCCTGCGCCGCTTCACGGAGTAGCCATGATCACGCTCAAGACGGACGCCGAGATCGCGCTGATGCGCGAGGCCGGGCTGATCGTCGGCCGCTGTCTCGAGCTTTTGAAGGCAACGGTCGAGATCGGGATGACCACCCTCGACCTGGATGACGTGGCCGAGAAGTTCATCCGGGACGCCGGGGCGACCCCGTCGTTCAAGGGCTACCACGGGTTCCCCGCCACGCTGTGCACCTCGATCAACGACGAGATCGTGCACGGCATCCCCAGCGTGAAGCGGGTGATCCGGGACGGCGACATCGTCTCGATCGACTGCGGCGCGATCGTCGGGGGTCTGCACGGCGACGCGGCGGTGACCGTCGCGGTCGGCGACGTGCCCCAGCAGGTGCTCGACCTCCTCGCCGTGTGCGAGGAGTCGCTGTGGCGGGGCATCGCCGCCGCCCGGCTCGGCGGTCGGCTCTCCGACATCAGCGCCGCGGTCGAGGCGCACGTGCGCCCGCACGGCTACGGCATCGTCGAGGAGTACGTCGGGCACGGCATCGGCCACGCCCTGCACGAGGACCCGCAGGTGCCCAACTTCGGCCGCCCGGGCCGCGGTCCCCGGCTGGAGAAGGGCCTGGTCCTGGCCATCGAGCCGATGGTCAACCTGGGCACCCGGCTGACCCGGACCCTGGACGACGACTGGACCGTGGTGACTCAGGACGGCCTGCCGTCCGCCCACTTCGAGAACACGTTCACGCTCACCGAGGAGGGCCCCTGGGTCCTCACCGAGGAGGACGGCGGAGCGGCGAAGCTCGCCCCACTGCGGTCCGCCGCCTCGGCGTAGCTCCAGGCCGAAGGTTGGTCCCGACTGAGCCCGGGCCTGGTGACTCACGTCAAGATGCGCGCGTAGCTCCGGTCGTTGACTCATGAGTGGATGCGCGCGGAGCGATGGCCTTGATGGAGGGCTTGTTCCTGGCCGCGGCCTTGCTCGTGGTCAGGGTGAGCAGCTCGGCGGTGAGGGCCTGGATCTGGCGCTGGATCGCTGCTGGGTTGAGCCCGGCGAAGGTGTCTCTCAGGATCGTCTTGTCCTCATCGGCGACGCCGTCGTGGCGGTCGGCCCGCTGGTGTGGCGTGGTCGCGGTGTCGTACTTCTTCGTGACCTTCGCTCCGTCGCGGACCTTCAAGATGAGCTTCTGCTGGGCGAGGAAGTAGTTCGTGATCAGCGACTGGAGCACCCAGATCTTGTTGAGCAGCAGCAGTTCCGCGGGCGTGTCGTAGCGGTGGTAGCCGACCACGGTGCGGACCACTGCCCAGTTCTTCTGCTCGACGTGTGCGCCGTCGTTGGAGTTGCCCGACCGGGAGCGGGTGAAGGTGATCTTCCGTTCCTGGCACCAGGACAGCAGGTGCCAGTTGATGAACTCGCTGCCGTTGTCGCTGTCGATGCCCAGGATCGGGAACGGCATGACCGCGGCGATCTCGGCGAGCGCCTCGACGACCCACTTCTGCGCCTTGTTGGGCACCGAGCGGTTCTCGGTCCACCCGGTGGCGATGTCGGTCACCGTCAGCGTGTAGGCGTGCTCACCGAGGGCGTTGCCTCCTTCGTGGCCGACCAGGTCGATCTCGACGAAGCCGGGCACCGCGTCGTCCCACTGCGCCCAGGTCCGGATCGGGATCTGGCTCTTGAGCAACGAGCCCGGCTTGGTGTGACTGCGGCCGCGCAGGGCCATCGCCGCGCGCGCCGCAGCCAGCCGGCGGTCCATCGTCGCCGGGCTCATCGCGACAAGCGCCACGGCGACGTCGTCGCTGATCACGAGCTCGCCGAACCGGCGCAGACGCGCCACCAGGTTGGCGAGCACCGGGGCCAGGCGCTTGCCGGTCGGTGCGCCGAGCACCGCCCAGCAGAACTGCAGCGCGACAACCACCTCGACTCCGTAGATCGGGGTCCGCGGACGCCGCGGCACCACCACCTGCGGCCGCAGGGCGCCCGCGAGCGCTTTACGGGCGTGGCTGCGATGCCACCCGGTCGTCGCGCACAGCTCGTCGAGGATCACACCCTTGCCGGCCCGGCTCGCCTGCGCATACCGGGTCGCGGTCACCTTCGTGACAGCCTTGCGCTGGCTCATCGTTAGTTCCATCCTCGAGGCCTACCGGCCACCCGAGGACCCGCTCGCCAGGCGCGCCCCACGCGCGCATCCCTAGATGAGTCAACGAACCCACCCACGCGCGCATCCGTGGTGAGTCAATCCGCCGGGTTGTGGAGAACCGCCTGGAGGACGTAGACTCTCCTTTCGGTCCGCGGGCTGGCTGCTGTCGCGTGCCTTCATCACTTGCGCTGTGTCGAATGTCGATGTTCCACGGATTGCGGAGGCCATGCCCAAGAAGGACGGGGCGATCGAGATCGAGGGCTCGGTCGTCGAACCACTGCCCAACGCGATGTTCCGCGTCGAGCTCGAGAACGGCCACAAGGTGCTGGCTCACATCAGCGGCAAGATGCGGATGCACTACATCCGGATCCTGCCGGGCGACCGGGTCGTCGTCGAGCTGAGCCCCTACGACCTGACCCGCGGGCGCATCGTCTACCGCTACAAGTAGGAAGAACCACACGTGAAGGTCAAGCCGAGCGTCAAGAAGATCTGCGACAAGTGCAAGGTGATCCGCCGGCACGGTCGCGTCATGGTCATCTGCGACAACCTGCGCCACAAGCAGCGCCAGGGGTAGTTCCGATCCCCGAATCGCTTCGCGATTCGCGGCTCGGCGAAAGGCAAGGGCCCCCCACCGCCGTACGGCGGGCACCTCCGGTGCGAAGGCCGGAGCCCACGACGTGGGACGGGGTGGCTGGAGACCTTCGGGTAGTTGAAGGGCACCACCTCACATGGCACGACTGGCAGGCGTCGACCTCCCGCGCGAGAAGCGGGTCGAGATCGGCCTCACCTACATCTTCGGCATCGGGCGCACGCGTGCGCAGCAGTCCTTGCAGGAGACGGGCATCAACCCGGACACCCGGGTGAAGGACCTCACCGACGAGGACGTCATCAAGCTGCGCGACTGGATCGACGCCAAGTACAAGATCGAGGGCGACCTCCGCCGCGAGGTCGCGCAGGACATCAAGCGCAAGGTCGAGATCGGCTGCTACCAGGGCATCCGGCACCGCCGTGGTCTCCCTGTCCACGGGCAGCGGACGCACACCAACGCCCGCACCCGCAAGGGACCGAAGAAGACCGTCGCCGGCAAGAAGAAGGCCGGCAAGAAGTAAGACGGCTCTTCGCCATCCCACCCCAACTTTCCTCAGGAGACCCCGAGCATGCCCCCGAAGACCAGGACCGCCTCCGGCGGCGCGAAGAAGGTCCGCCGCAAGGAGAAGAAGAACATCGCCCACGGCCACGCGCACATCAAGAGCACCTTCAACAACACGATCGTCAGCATCACCGACCCGATGGGCAACGTCATCGCGTGGGCAGTCCGCCGGCCACGTCGGCTTCAAGGGGTCGCGCAAGTCGACGCCGTTCGCCGCGCAGATGGCCGCGGAGAGCGCCGCTCGCAAGGCGCAGGAGCACGGCGTCCGCAAGGTCGACGTCTTCGTCAAGGGTCCCGGCTCCGGCCGTGAGACCGCGATCCGCTCGCTGCAGGCCGACCGGCCTGGAGGTCGGGCGAGATCAGGACGTCACCCCCATGCCGCACAACGGCTGCCGCCCGCCCAAGCGCCGACGGGTCTGAGAGAAGGAGACTTATAGAGATGGCTCGATACACCGGTCCCGACTGCAAGCGCTGTCGCCGCGAGAAGATGAAGCTGTTCCTCAAGGGCAGCGAAGTGCGAGTCGCCCAAGTGCCCGATCGAGATCCGGCCGTACCCGCCGGGCGAGCACGGTCGTGGGCGCACCAAGGAGAGCGAGTACCTGCTCCAGAAGCGCGAGAAGCAGAAGTGCGCGCGCATCTACGGCATCCTCGAGAAGCAGTTCCGCGGCTACTACGAGGAGGCCAACGCCAAGCAGGGCAAGACCGGCGAGAACCTGCTGCGCATCCTCGAGTCGCGCCTCGACAACGTCGTCTACCGCGCCGGCTTCGCCAAGTCGCGTGACATGGCGCGTCAGGTGATCCGCCACGGCCACATCCTGGTCAACGGCAAGAAGGTCGACATCCCGCGTACCGGGTGAGCGCGAACGACATCGTCGAGGTCCGCGAGAAGTCGCGCGGGACTGACGCCGTTCGTCGTCGCGAAGGCCGAGGCTCGGCAGCCGTCCGGTGCCCGCGTGGCTCGAGGTCATCAGCCTCGCAGATGCGCGTCCTGGTGCACGACCTGCCGGCGCGACAGGTGATCGACACCCCCGTGCAGGAGCAGCTGATCGTCGAGCTGTACTCGAAGTAGACCCGCGTCGGGATTTCTCGCTTCGCTCGAAATCCCGCCGCGGCGAACAACTGAAGACCAGCTTGCCCGGACCGCCTGCAGCGGCTGGGACACCTAGTCAGAGCCTCAAATAGCGGGGGCTCTCGACCGCAGAAGGAGCAGCCTTGCTCATCGCTCAGCGCCCGACCCTCACCGAAGAGCCGGTCAGCGACTACCGCTCGCGGTTCGTCATCGAGCCGCTCGAGCCGGGATTCGGCTACACCCTCGGCAACTCGCTCCGCCGCACGCTGCTGTCGTCGATCCCGGGTGCGGCGATCACGTCGATCCGCATCGACGGCGTGCTGCACGAGTTCTCGACGGTGGCCGGGGTGAAGGAGGACGTCACCGACCTCATCCTGAACCTCAAGGAGCCTCGTCGTGAGCTCAGCGAGAGCGACGAGCCGGTCGTGATGTACCTGCGCAAGACAGGGCCCCGGGGACGTCACCGGCGCCGACATCGCGCGCGCCGGCCGGCGTCGAGGTGCACAACCCCGAGACCTGCACCTCGCCACGATCAACAAGAAGGGCAAGCTCGAGATCGAGATGACCGTCGAGCGCGGCCGTGGCTACGTCTCCGCCGTCCAGAACAAGCAGGCCGGCCAGGAGATCGGCCGCATCCCGGTCGACTCGATCTACTCGCCGGTGCTGAAGGTGACCTACAAGGTCGAGGCCACCCGCGTCGAGCAGATGACCAACTGGGACAAGCTCATCGTCGACGTCGAGACCAAGCAGTCGATCTTCCCGCGCGACGCCATGGCGTCGGCCGGCAAGACGCTGGTCGGCCTGTTCGGCCTGGCGCAGGACCTCAACGCCGAGGCCGAGGGCATCGACATCGGCCCGTCGCCGGCCGAGGGCGCGCTCGCCGCGGACCTCGCGCTGCCGATCGAGGAGATGGACCTGACCGTCCGCTCGTACAACTGCCTCAAGCGCGAGGGCATCCACAGCGTGGGCGAGCTCATCACGCGCAGCGAGGCCGACCTGCTCGACATCCGCAACTTCGGCGCGAAGTCGATCGACGAGGTCAAGGCCAAGCTGCACAGCATGGGCCTGGCACTCAAGGACTCGCCCGCCCGGGTTCGACCCGAGCAACGTCGTCGACACCTACGGCGCCGACGAGTTCGACAGCTCGACGACGCGAGTCGCCAGCCAGGCTCGACCGGCACGAGCAGCACACTTAGGAGACGCACGATGCCCACCCCCACCAAGGGGCCCCGTCTCGGTGGCAGCCCGCAGCACCAGCGGCTGATCCTGGCCAACCTGGCCACGGCGCTGTTCGAGCACGGGCGGATCACGACGACGCTGGCCAGGGCCAAGGCGCTGCGGCCGCTCGCGGAGAAGCTGATCACCTTCGCCAAGCGCGGCGACATCCACGCGCGCCGCCAGGTGCTGACCGTCGTCCGCGACAAGTCGGTCGTGCACACGCTCTTCGCCGAGATCGGCCCGCGCTACGCGCGAGCGGGCCGGTGGCTACACGCGCATCACGAAGCTCGGCCCGCGCAAGGGCGACAACGCGCCCATGGCGGTCATCGAGCTGGTCGAGGGCCAGACCGTCGCGCAGACGGCCGTCGGCGAGGCCGAGCGCGCGCGCGGCACCCGCTTCGCGCGGCGCCGCGGCAAGGGCGAGACGGCCAGGCGCCGGTACGGCGGCGGCTCTGACCGTCGACGAGACCGTCGTCGACACAGACGCCGAGACCGTGGACCTGGTCGAGGGCGAGCCGATCGCCACCGACGAGGTCGTGGAGGCAGCGGACTCCGGATGCCGGTGACGACGTCCAGGAGGCGGCTGCCGAGGCACTCGACGTCACGGCCGAGGCATCCGAGGCGGTCGAGTCGGCGGAGCCGGCGACCTCCGCCGACGACGGGGACACAGCGTCCGGCGCTGGTCACCAGGCCGAGGCCGCGACCGAGACCTCGCAGGCCGACGGGACGAGGCCGAGCCAGCCGGCCGAGTGACACTCGGCTGCGGCTGGACGTCGCGTACGACGGCGGGCCGTACTCCGGCTGGGCCGCCCAACCGAACAGGACCACCGTGCAGGGCGCCCTGGCCGGCGCCCTGTCGCGCGTCCTGGGCGAGGACGTGCGGATCACTGTCGCGTGGCCGGACCGACGCGGGGTGCACGCCACCGGGCAGGTCTGCCACTCGACGTGCGCGAGGTCCGGATCTCAGCGGCGGTTCTGCTGCGCCGGATCAACGGCGTGCTGGACACCTCCGTGCGCGTGCTGGCGGTCACGGCGGTGCCCGACGCGCTTCGACGCGCGCTTCTCGGCGCTCTCCCGGCGCTACCAGTACCGGGTGAGCGACGCGCCGTACGGCGTGCTGCCGCTACGTCGGCACGACACGCTCGCGCACCCACGGCCGCTCTCGCTGACGCGCCTGCGCGCCGGCGTCGGAGCCGCTGGTCGGGCCTGCACGACTTCGCCGCGTTCTGCCGCCAGCGCGAGGGCGCCACGACGACCCGCATGCTGCGCCGGCTCAGCTGGGTGCGCGAGCCCGACGGCGTGCTCGTCGCGACCGTCGAGGCCGACGCGTTCTGCCACCAGATGGTGCGCTCGATCGTCGGCGCCCTGCTGCTCGTCGGCGACGGCCGGCGCGACCCGGAGTGGGCGGCTGGCGGCGCTGCGCTCGGCCGGACCGTCGTCGGCCGGGCCGGTTGCACCGGCGCACGGCCTGACGCTGGTCGAGGTGCGCTACCCCGCCCCGTCGAGACTCGCCGCCCGGACGAGAGCTACCCGGCAGCGGCGGGAGGGCTGACCCGGCTCTGCGGTCAGGACGAGCGAGAGCTCCGGTGCGTCCGGCGCAGCGCGACGGCCCCGGCCAACGCCACCGCGGCAGCTCCGAGCAAGGTGACGTCCGCGCCGGTCGACGGCAGCGGTCCGGTCGGCCGAGGCAGGGGTGCTGGGCGCGTGGGTGCCGGCTGCGGTCGCGGTGCTGGGGCAGGCGACCCACCGCCCCGCCCGTTGACCGGGTTGGGCGTCAGGTCCGGCGGCAGCGCGACTTCGACGATGTCGAGACCGCGCACCAGGTCGGCGGTGTAGACGAGGTTGGTGCGCTTGCCGGTCGCCCGGCCGTCGGCGCCGTACTCGGGCACGAAGTAGGCGTCCCACACCTCGCTGGCGCCGGTCGTGAAGTAGCCGTACTGCACCAGCTCACGGGGCTGACGCACGTCGATGAGTCGCATGCCCTGCTGGTAGTAGCCCTGGGCGATGATCCCGCTCTGGTGGTAGTCGAACCAGTGGGCTGAGCAGAAGCCGCCGACGGGCGAGTCGATGCCGGAGCCGACCTCGACCGGGTTGATCCGGCCGAGCGGTGAGATCGTGCCGCGGCCCGGGTCGAGCGTCGGGTTGGCCTTGCGGTACGCCGCCGCGTCGAGCGTCGGCACGTACCAGGTCTCGAACGAGCCGGCCAGGTCGCACTCGATCTCGTCGCCGTCGTTGGCGTAGTCCTCCTCGGTGATGAGCAGGACGTTGCCGTTGCGCACGTCCGGCTCCGCGTTGGGCCGGAAGTACGACGAGTTCGGCTGGTTGGAGTTGTGCAGGATGAAGTTGTTCCAGGGCTCGGCGTCGCTGAAGTCGGTGACGCCGAGCGGGTCGGTGCTCGCCATGGGCACCGGGTTGGCCGGGTTGCGCACGTCGAACGCGGTCGCGCCGCCGCCGCCGGTATGCCAGCCGATGCCGGTCCCCTCGAAGCGCCAGTGGTGGCCGGCGTCGAACGGACCCTTCGCCGACGGGACCTCGACCTTCTCCTTGAGCACGACCGGCAGGTCGAGGCTGCGGAAGTCGAGGACGGTGAAGAAGCCCGCCGTGCCTGCGGTGTAGGCGTAGTTGCAGTCGGCGTCGGCGCAGGCGACGGTGTGCGTCGACGTCGGCGCGGTCACCGCGGAGCGGATCCGCGGCAGCATCGGATTGGTCACGTCGACGATGTAGACCTCGCCGCCGCCGAAGTTCGGGGGCCGGTCCGCCGGCTGTGTCGGCGTCGCGTTGAACAGGTCGGCGCCGACCAGGACGAACCGGTTGACGACGCCGTCGATCGTCCGCTCGCCGTAGGAGATCGCCTCGTTCTCGAACACCAGGTTGGGCAGCGTGCCGGTCAGCAGCGGCAGCCGGGGGTTGCTGATGTCGTAGACGTTGATGCTGTCGATGCTCGACGTGTAGTAGTACGGCGCGGACCGGGAGAAGACGCCGGAGATGGACAGCGTGTCCGGGAAGTTCGCGACGAAGGTCACGTTCTCGCTCATGACCAGCGGGACGGACTGGGCGGTGGCCGGCATGCCGGCGCCGAGCAGGGCGACCGAGGCGAGAGCCCCGGCCGCGCAGATGACACGTCGCATGAGGGCACTCTCGATGGGGGGCGTGAGGGATTGCTGCCCATCGTGGCAGGCCCCACCCCTGGGAGCACTGCGCCATCCGGCCCATTTTGACCCTGCGGTCACCGGGTCGGTATGCTGCTGGGCTGTTGCGCGCAGTGGTTTTGCCCTGCGCTCACCTCCCGCGGCGCCTACCGGCGCGCGGGGCGCCGATTGACACGACAGACAGGGCAGCACCGTGCGTACGTACTCACCGAAGGCCGCCGACGTGCAGCGTCAGTGGTACGTCATCGACGCCTCGGACATCGTGCTCGGCCGGCTGGCCAGCCAGACGGCCAAGCTGCTCCGAGGCAAGCACAAGCCGATCTACGCGCCGCACGTCGACACCGGTGACTTCGTCATCATCGTCAACGCCGCGAAGGTCGTGCTGACCGGCAACAAGGCCGCGCAGAAGAACTACTACCGCCACTCCGGCTTCCCGGGCGGCATGCGCTCCACCAGCTACACCGAGCTGCTCGCCACCCGGCCCAAGTTCGCGGTCGAGAAGGCGATCAAGGGGATGCTCCCGCACAACACGCTGGGCCGGCAGATGCTGTCCAAGCTCAAGGTGTACGACGGCCCCGAGCACCCGCACGCCGCTCAGCAGCCGGTCCCCTACGAGCTGACCCAGGTCGCCCAGTAACCAGGGCGCAGCAACCCACCCGCCACGTCGTCGTACGCGTCATCAAGGAAGGCACCACATGCCCGAGCCCGCAGGTCTGGTCCGCGCCACCGGCCGTCGCAAGGAGGCCGTTGTCCGCGTCCGCCTGGTGCCCGGCACCGGCACGTGGAAGCTGAACAACCGCACCCTCGAGGACTACTTCCCGAACAAGGTCCACCAGCAGCTCGTCGCCGACCCGTTCAAGACCCTCGAGAAGTCCGGCAGCTACGACGTCATCGCGACGCTGCACGGCGGCGGCACGTCCGGCCAGGCCGGCGCGCTGCGCCTCGGCATCGCCCGCGCGCTGATCGTGATCGAGGCCGACGACCGCCCCGCGCTGAAGAAGGCCGGCTTCCTGACCCGCGACGCGCGGGTCAAGGAGCGCAAGAAGTACGGCCTGAAGAAGGCGCGCAAGGCTCCTCAGTACTCGAAGCGCTAACCGACGATGCCGAGCCGGCCTCCCGGTCGGCTGTTCGGCACCGACGGGGTGCGCGGCCTGGCCAACGCCGACCTCACGCCCGAGCTCGCGCTCGCGCTGGCACAGGCGGCGGTCCGCGTCCTGGCCGGCTCGACGTCGCGGCCGCTCGTGGTGGTCGGGCGCGATCCGCGCGCCAGCGGTGAGCTGCTCGAGGCGGCGGTGGTCGCCGGTCTCGCGTCGGCGGGCGCCGACGTGCTGCGTCTCGGGGTGCTGCCGACTCCGGCCGTAGCGGTGCTGACGCCCGAGCTCGGGGCGCAGCTCGGCGTGATGCTCTCGGCGAGCCACAACCCGATGCCCGACAACGGCGTGAAGATCTTCGACGCCGCCGGCGGCAAGCTGGCCGACGCGGTGGAGGACGAGATCTCCGCCGCGCTCGATCAGCCGTGGGAGCGGCCCACCGGCGCCGCGGTCGGTCGGGTGCGCGACGTCGACGCCCGGTCCAGGTACGTCGACCGCATCGTCGCCTCGGTGCCCCACCGGCTCGACGGGCTGCGAGTGGTCGTCGACTGCGCCCACGGGGCGGCGTACGACGTCGCTCCGGCCGCCCTGCGCGCGGCCGGTGCCGACGTGGTCGTCATCAACGCCGAGCCCGACGGGTGGAACATCAACGACGGCGTCGGCTCCACCCACCTCGGCGGACTGGCGAGGGCGGTGCGCGAGCACCGGGCGGACGCGGGCATCGCTCACGACGGCGACGCCGACCGCTGTCTTGCCGTCGACGCGGACGGCGCGGAGGTCGACGGCGACCAGATCCTCGCGATCTGCGCTGTCGCGCGCAGCGACCGCGGCACGCTGGCGCACGGCACGGTGGTCACCACGGTCATGACCAACCTCGGCTTCCGGATGGCGATGACCGAGCGCGGCATCGCCTGCGTCGAGACCGCGGTCGGCGACCGCTATGTCCTCGAGGCGATGCGCGCCGGCGGGTTCACGCTGGGCGGAGAGCAGTCCGGCCACGTCGTCTTCGGTGACCTGAGCCCGACCGGCGACGGCCCGCTCACCGCCCTGCACCTGCTGTCCCGGATGGCCGAGACCGGCTCGACGCTGCGTGAGCTGGCCGACGTGATGACGCGACTGCCCCAGGTGCTCCTCAACGTCCCGGTCGTGGATCGCACGCGGCTGGACGCCGCCGACGACGTCGCGGCCGCCGTGGCCGACGCTGCGGCCGATCTGGGCAGCGAGGGTCGCGTGCTGGTCCGCGCGTCCGGCACAGAGCAGCTGGTCCGGGTGATGGTCGAGGCGACCACGGCGGACCGCGCCGAGTCGACGGCGGCGAGCATCGCTGACGTGGTGCGGGCCTCGCTCGGGCGGTAGTTCTCTACGCGGCCGGGTGGCCGAGGAGACCGTCGATCGCGCCGACGAACGACGCGAAGTCGAACGGCTTGGTGAGCACGGCGTGCGCGAACTCACGCGACGGCGACGCCTCCAGCTCGGCGAGCGGCTTGGCCGACACGACGAGGCGCTGGATGTCGGCGGTGCGCTCGTCAGCGGCCAGCTGGCGGCCGACCTCCCAGCCGTCCATGTCCGGCATCATCACGTCGAGCGTGATCAGGTCGGGGTGCAGCTCTGCAGCCATCCGCAGCGCGTCGGCGCCGCTCTCTGCCGTGATGACGAGGTAGCCCTCGCACTCGAGGATGACCGCGATCAGCTCGCGCACGGACTTGTCGTCGTCGACCACGAGCACGGTCCGCTGGTCCGGCACCCGCTGGGCGGGGATCGGCGCGGTCGCCGCGGTGGGGGCGAACGTCGCTTTCTCGGTCATCTCAGGCATAGGACGACTGTGGCTCGTCTGCCCGTGCCCGCCCATGGCTAGGAAGGACTATTTCCGTGTGGCACCCGGACTAGTCACTGAGCGTGACCGGGCGTGCACGGCGGGTGACCCGGACGAAAAGGACACATCGGCGTTTACTCCAGGGAGATACCCGGACAGAACGACGGGGAGAGCGGACAAACCGGTAGGACAGCCCGTCACGACATTGGAGAGCAGCGTGTACCGAGTTTCCCAGCGCCTTGCCCTGCTCGGCGCCACCACCATCGCGACGGCGGCCACCGCCTTCGCCGTGCTCGGCGGCCCCTCAGCGGCCGCCGCGGCGACGGACTACACGGCCTCGGCGCAGGCGGACCTCGTGCACGTCAACGCGGTCAACACGCCCACCATCAACATCGCCGACGCCTTCGTCGCGCCGGTGAGCTCGGCGGTGGACAGCGCCGGCGACCCGCGCTCGACCGCGACCGCGACCAATGCCTCGGTGAACCTGCTCGGCACCGGTCCGACCTCACTCGTCGTCGAGGCGACCCAGAGCGCGCCGGAGGACAACCCGGACCCCGCGCACGAGGAGCTGCTCACCGTGCCGGGTGCGCCGCTGCTGACGGCGACCGTCACCTCCGCCGACGCCTCGGCCCGGTGGGCCGGTGACGGCCAGTGCTTCCTGACCGGCCCGATGGCGTCGTCGAAGAGCACCGTCGCCGACGCGGTAGTCCTGCCCGCCGCGCCGACCGGCGGCGACCTGGTCTCCCTGAACAACACCGCCGACCCGACCGGTGCCGCCGTTTCGGCGACGTCGCTCTCGCTGGTGAAGAACGGCGCGACGTACGCCGTGCAGTCCACCAGCCTCACCGAGGTCACGTCGGTGAACATCGCCGGCGGAGCGATCCTCGTCGAGGTCATCGCCGCGCCCAAGGTCGTCGCGACCGCGACCGGCCTGCCCGGCGGTGCGACGACCGAGATCACCCAGCCCGTGCTCAAGGTCAACGGCACCGTGCTGGTCTCCGGCGACACGATCCGCCCGCTCAACATCCCCGGCGCGCCGGTCATCGAGCTCACTGCCGGCAACGTGGCCGAGGAGGTCGCGGCCAACGGCACGTCGGCCCTCGGCTTCGGCAACCTGCTGAGCCTCAGGGTGCTCGACGTCACCGGCACGCTCACCCTCGCGACGCTGACGGTCGGTGACGTCGTCGCGCGTGCGACCGCCCCCGTCGGCGGCGTCGTGTGCGGCGGTCCCGCCGCGCCGCCCGGCGGCCCGGCCGCGTCGCCGGACCCGCTGCGCGAGGCGCGCAAGGACAGCTCGGTGCTGACCGTCAACGCCGGCCACACCTTCGACTACACGATCACGGTCCCCAACCGCGGCAACGCCGACATCACCGACGTGACCGTCACGGACACGGTGACGGGCACGCCTGCGCTCGAGCTGGTCCGAGCGGTCCCGGCACCGGCGTCGAGGAACGGCAACGTCTACACGTTCAACCTCGGCACCATCAAGCCCAACCAGATCAAGACGGTCGAGCTGACCTTCAAGGTGCCGAGCAGCGCTTCGGTCGGCACGGCGTACCGCAACTCAGCGGTGATCGCCGGCACCTACGACGGCACGCCGATCACCAAGACCGTGGCCTTCGACGGCCCGACCGTCGACGCGGTCGGCACGGGGGCGTGCGACCTGCGGCGCTCGACGATGTTCGCCAGCAACCTCGAGGTGACGCCGGGCGAGACGTTCACCTACTACGTGAACGTCTTCAACGTCGGCAGCGAGCCCTGCACCCAGGTCGTGGTCAACGACACGCTGATCGACACGGTCACGTTCGTCGCCTGCACGCACAGCTGCACGCACCAGGGGCAGAAGATCACCTGGCCGGTCGGCACCGTCGGCCCGGGCGCGTCCACACAGGTCGCGGTCACGGTGGTCACCGACGCCGATGCCTTGCCGGGTGCCAGGCTGCCCGGTGAGGCGCAGATCACCTCGGCTGAAGGGTCGACGGCGCGGCCGTCCACCGCTGGGCCGCTCGTCAGCGGTCGCTCGGTGCCCGCACCGGGCAACCCCGCAGTTCGCGGCGGCAAGGCGCTCCCGGCCACCGGCGGCGCACCGCTGGTCGCCGTGGTCGCGGCCCTGCTCGCCGGATGCGCGGCGGTGCTCCGCCGCCGAAGCATCGCCTGACCGACGTCGTACGCCGCACGGGTACCCTTGCCTCCTGACCAGGGAGGCAAGGGCGCCTGTGTGCGGCATCGTGGGATACGTCGGTGAGCAGGACGCGCTCGAGGTGGTCCTCGAGGGCCTCCGACGGCTCGAGTACCGCGGCTACGACTCCGCGGGCGTGGCCGTCCTCGACACCGCGGCCGGCACCCTCGGCGTGCAGCGGCGCGCCGGCAAGCTCGCCAACCTCGAGAAGTCGCTCGACGGCGTCGCGCTGCCCGGCACGCTCGGCATCGGCCACACCCGGTGGGCGACGCACGGCCCGCCGACGGACGCCAACGCGCACCCGCATGTCGACTGCGCGGGCCGCGTCGCCGTGGTCCACAACGGCACCATCGAGAACTTCGAGCAGCTGCTCGACGGGCTGCAGCAGCGCGGTCACGAGCGCCGCAGCGACACCGACACCGAGGTGGTCGCCCACCTGATCGAGGAGCGGTACGACGGCGACCTGCCGGCGGCCGTCCGCAGCGTGTGCAAGGAGCTCGAGGGCTCGTTCGTCCTGGTCGTGACGCACGCCGACCAGCCCGACCTGGTCGTCGGCGCGCGGCGCAACCTGCCGCTCATCGCCGGCATCGGCGACGGCGAGAGCTTTCTCGGCAGCGACGTGACCGCCTTCATCGGGCACACGCGGACCGCGCGGGTGATCGACCAGGACCAGGTGGTCGAGCTGCGCCGCTCCGGGGTCACGGTCACCGATCTCGACGGCACCGTCGTCGAGGGCGAGACGTTCCACGTCGACTGGGACACCGCCGCCGCCGAGAAGGGCGGCTACGAGTTCTTCATGCTCAAGGAGATCGAGGAGCAGCCGGGTGCGCTGCGCGACACCCTCGGTGGCCGGCTGCGCGCCGACGGGCTGCTGCACCTCGACGAGCTGGCGATGAGCGACGAGGACGTCCGCGGCATCGAGCAGGTCTTCATCGTCGCGTGCGGGTCGGCGTACCACTCGAGCCTGGTCGGCAAATACGCGATCGAGCGGTGGACCCGGCTGCCGGTGCAGGTGGAGATGGCCTCGGAGTTCCGCTACCGGGACCCGGTCGTCGGCCGCAACACCCTCGTCATCGCGGTCAGCCAGAGCGGCGAGACCGCCGACACGCTCGAGGCGGTCCGGCACGCACGCAGCCAGAAGGCGTGGGTGCTCGCGGTCACCAACACGATCGGCTCGACGATCTCGCGGGAGAGCGACGCAGCCCTCTACACGCGAGGTGGGCCCGAGGTCGCGGTCGCGTCGACCAAGGCGGTGATGACGCAGATCACCGCGATGTACCTCGTCGGCCTCTACCTCGCGCAGCTGCGCGGGACGCGCGACCCGGACGAGGTGCGCGCGCACCTGCGCGATCTGCAGGTGATCCCAGACCTGGTCACCGAGGTGCTGTCCCGGATGGGACAGGTGCGCGAGCTCGCGCAGCAGATCGCCGGAGCGGAGCGGGTGCTCTTCATCGGCCGGCACGTCGGCTACCCGATGGCTCTCGAGGGCGCGCTGAAGCTCAAGGAGCTGGCCTACGTCTCCGCCGAGGGCTACCCGGCCGGTGAGATCAAGCACGGCCCGATCGCGCTGGTCGAGGACGGCACTCCGGTCGTGGTGCTCGCGGCTCGGCATGCGCTGTCGGCGAAGCTGGTCAACAACGTGCAGGAGGTCCGCGCTCGCGGCGCTCTGACCATCGTCATCGCGACCGACGGGGACGAGTCGGTGACGCCGTACGCCGATCACGTCATCCGCGTGCCGGACACCAAGTCGCTGCTGTCACCGCTGCTGACCATCGTGCCGATGCAGGTCCTTGCGGCCGAGGTCGCCCGCGCTCGCGGTCTCGACGTCGACCAGCCGCGCAACCTGGCCAAGTCCGTCACCGTCGAGTAGCGCCGTGACGGTCGTGGGCATCGGCGTCGACGTCTGCGCCGTCGAGCGGATGGCGACGATGCTTCGCCGTACGCCGAGGGCCGGCGACCGCCTGTTCACGGCTGCGGAGCGCGACTACGCGGGCAGTGGCGGTGCGGCCCCGGCCCGGCTGGCCGCGCGGTTCGCGGCCAAGGAGGCCGTGGTGAAGGCGCTGGGCGGCAGCGTCCCCGGCATGGGGTGGCACGACGTCGAGGTGGTCTCCGACGGCGGGGCGCCGACGATCGTGGTCCGTGGCGCGGGGGCGGCGCGTGCCGATGAGCTCGGCGTACGGCGGTGGCACCTGTCGCTGAGCCATGACGGCGGGCTCGCGGTCGCGATGGTGGTGGCCGAGTCGTGAGGTGGGTGCGCACGGTTGCCGAGGTCCGCGCGGCCGAGGCCGACGGCGGAGTCGACGAGGCGACGCTGATCGGCCGCGCTTCGTGGGCCGTCGCGCACCGGGTCATCGCGGCGGCGGGCAGCGCCTACGGGCTGCGCGTGCTGGTTGCGGCAGGCCCGGGACACAACGGCGCGGACGCGCTGTGGGCGGGCGTCCACCTGGCGCGGCGCGGCGCCTCGGTGACGGCGTGGCGCGTGACGGAGCGGACGGGGGACGGGCACTCCGATGCGGCGGTGCGCGCGCTCGCCGCGGCCGGCGCACGCGGCACTGCCGTGCCGCCCGAGGGGACGGCGTACGACGTCGGCGTCGACGGGCTCACCGGCATCGGATACCAGCAGCGCGACGCCGCGAGTGAGGAGCCGTTCGCGCGGGCGGCCGCGCTGCTGCGCGACTCGTGCGACCTCGTGGTGGCGGTCGACCTGCCGAGTGGCGTGGTCGCAGACACCGGCGTCGCGGCGGCGTGGGCGGCGCGCGCCGACGTCACCGTGACCTTCGGGACGTTGAAAGCAGGGCTCGTGACCGGCGCGGGTGCCGAGCTCGCCGGCGTGGTCGAGGTCGCGCCGATCGGCCTCGACGACGGTGTGCCGACGGCGGCATCTCTGCTCGACGCCGACGACGTGGCGGCACTGCTCCCGACGCCCGGGCCGACCTCGACGAAGTACAGCCGCGGCGGAGTCGGACTCGTCGGCGGTGGTGAGGCGTACGTCGGCGCCGCGGTGCTCGCCGCCGGCGGCGCTCTGCACGCGGGGGCGGGCATCGTCCGGCTGCATGCGCCGCCCGACACGATCGCCGCGGTGCGCGCGCAGTGGCCCGAGGTGGTCGGCGTACCTCTCGACCCCGGCGCCATAGCGAAGGACCGCAAGGTCGACGCGTGGGTGGCCGGCCCCGGCATGGGCACCGACGACGCGGCGCGCGACGTGCTGCGCGCGGTGCTCGCGACCGACCGGCCGGTGCTGCTCGACGCCGACGCGGTCACCCTGATCGCGACTGCGCCGGACGACGTGCGCACCCGCTCGGCGCCGACCGTGCTGACGCCGCACACGGGCGAGTTCGAGCGACTCACCGGGGTCGCGGCGCGCGCCGCCGCCGCCGACCCGCTCGGCGCGGCGCGCCGCGCCGCGGCCGATCTCGACGTCACCGTGCTGCTCAAGGGGATGCGCACCGTCGTCGCGTCGCCGGACGGCACGGCTCGCGTCAATCCGACCGGCACGCCGTGGCTGGCCGTCGCCGGGTCCGGAGACGTGCTGTCGGGCGCGATCGGCGCCTACCTCGCGGCCGCGCTCTCGCCGTTGGACGCCGCGTCGTGCGGCGCGTGGCTGCACGGCCTGGCCGGGCGGCTCGCGTCCGACGGCGCGCCGTCCCTCGCGTCCGACGTCATCGCGTGGTGGCCCGCGGCGGTACGCCGGGTGCGTGGCGCCGGTGGGTAGCCTCAGCGGGTGACCTCGTCGACCGATCGCGCGCCGCTGACGGCGCGCGCGCAGGCTGACGTCGACCTCGACGCGATCCGCGAGTCGGTCGGCGTGCTGCGCGCGCGGGCCGGCGCAGCCGCGGTCATGGCGGTCGTCAAGGCCGACGGCTACGGCCACGGCGCGGTGCCCTCGGCGCGGGCGGCGCTCGGCGCGGGCGCAACCTGGCTCGCGGTGGCCTACGTCGAGGAGGCCGCGCACCTGCGCGCTGCCGGCATCGACGTGCCGTTGCTGGTCCTGGTCGAGCCGCCGCCGACCGCCATCGTCAAGGCGGTCGAGCTGGGCGCTGACGTAGGGGTCGGAAGCGCGGCTGCGCTCACCGCCGCAGCGCACGCGGGCATGGCGGCCGGAGCGCCCGCCCGGGTTCACCTCAAGGCCGACACTGGCCTGTCCCGGGGCGGCGCCACCGGCGCGGAGTGGCCGGAGCTGTGCGCGGCCGCCGCGCGCGCCGAGTCCGACGGCACGATCAGCGTCGTCGGCGTCTGGAGCCACCTGGCCTGCGCCGACCAGCCGGCGCATCCGAGCGTCGTCGGGCAGCTGTCGGCGTACCGCGAGGCTCTCGGCATCGCCGAGCAGCGCCGGGCTGCGGCCGCAGGTGCGGCACCTGGCCAGCTCCGGCGCCACGCTCGCGCTGCCGGAGACGCACTTCGACCTGGTCCGGCCCGGCATCTCGGTCTACGGGCTCTCGCCCGGGCCTGCGGTCGGCACCAGCGCGTCGCTCGGGCTGCGGCCGGCGATGCGGCTGCGCGCGCGCGTCGCGCTGACCAAGCAGGTGCCCGCCGGCACCGGCGTCGGCTACGGGCACCGCCACGTGACCTCCGGCGAGACGACGCTCGCGCTGGTCCCGCTCGGGTACGCCGACGGCATCCCGCGCGCGGCGAGCGGCGTGGGCGAGATCATGGTCGGGGGACGGCGCCGCGTGATCGTCGGCGCGGTGAGCATGGACCAGGTCGTCGTGGAGGTCGGGGAGGACATGGTGGCGGCGGGCGACGAGGCGGTGGTGTTCGGCCCCGGAGATGACGGCGAGCCGACCGCCGACGAGTGGGCGCAGGCGCTCGGCACGATCGGCTACGAGGTCGTGACCCGGATCGGCCCGCGCGTGCCCCGCGTCTACACCGGCGAGGGCGCATGAGCCCGTCGCGGCGCGGGCTGGTCGTCGGCGGAGTCGTCGGCTCGGTGGCGGCCGGCGTCGCCGCCGGCGTCGCGCTGGAGAAGCTGGTCGTCGGCCGCACCCGTCTGCGCCCCGATCCGGAGGCGAGCGAGGCGTTCGGCCGGCTGCCGGGCGAGGTCTCGCGTCGTGCACCTGCCCGACGGCGTCGACCTGCACGTCGAGGAGACCGGCGCCGGCCCGGTCACCGTCGTCTTCTGCCACGGCTGGGCGCTGTCGCTCGCCAGCTGGCACTACCAGCGCAAGGACCTCGGCGACGTCGCGCGCTTGGTCTTCTACGACCACCGCGCGCACGGCCGCAGCACCAAGGGCGACCCGAAGCGGCACACCATCGACCAGCTCGGCACCGACCTCGCGGCGGTGATCGACGCCGTCGCGCCGAGCGGACCTGTTGTGCTGGTCGGTCACTCGATGGGCGGCATGACGATCATGGCGCTGGCCGACCAGCGACCCGAGCTGTTCGGGCCGAGAGTCGTCGGCGTGGTCCTGATCGGCACGTCGGCCGGCCGGCTGCTCGACATCGGCGCGGCGCTGTCGACGAGAGCGACCGCGCTGCTCACCAACCAGCTGCTGCCGCGGCTGCAGTCGATCGCGACCCGGCGGGCCGCCCT
Source organism: uncultured Actinomycetota bacterium (assembly GCA_963765815.1). Taxonomy (GTDB): domain Bacteria; phylum Actinomycetota; class Actinomycetes; order BP-191; family BP-191; genus DATLNF01. Next base: position 493,023 of record CAVXXT010000008.1, read on the forward strand.
GGTCGAGCGCGGCCGGCGGATGGGCAGCGACGTGTCGTTCCTGCTCAACCGGTTCACCGGCTTCGGCCCCAACGCCAGCCCGGCGCAGGTGGAGTTCGTCGAGCGGATGATCGCGGCGACGCCGATCGAGGTGATCTCGTCGTTCAGCGGCACCTTCCCGGTGCACGACAAGTTCGAGGCGCTGCGCCACATGGGCTCGGTGCCGGTGCTGGTCCTCGCCGGCGCACAGGACCGGCTCACCCCGCTGTCGCACGCGCGGGAGATCGCCGAGCGCACGCCCGGCGCGGAGCTGATCCCGTTCGCCGGCGCGGGTCACATGGTGATGTTCGAGCGCGCGCCGCTGGTCAACCTGCACCTGCGCGCGTTCCTCCGCCGTGCGGCGCGCGGCGGCCGGCGTACCGGCCAGCGCGGCGCGTGACCACAGCGCAGACCGTTCGCGTCGCGACGCCCGGTGAGATGCACGACCTCGGCGCGCGGATCGCGGCGCGCTGCCGGCCCGGTGACCTGGTGGTGCTCTCCGGCCCGCTCGGCGCCGGCAAGACCGTGGTCGCGCAGGGGATCGGCGCCGGGCTCGGCGTCGACGGGGCGGTGACGTCGCCGACGTTCGTCATCGCCCGGGTGCACCGCGGCGGGCGGCTGCCTCTGGTGCATGTCGACGCCTACCGGCTCGCCTCGCTCGCCGAGGTCGACGACCTCGACCTCGACACCGCTCTTGAGGCATCGGTCACCGTTGTCGAGTGGGGCGCCGGGCTGGTCGAACGGCTGTCCGACGCGCACCTCCTTATCTCGATAGCTCGGCATGACGACGACGTACGCCGGGTCGCGATCGACGGGGTCGGCGCGCGGTGGACCGCCGCCGACGTCGGGGAGATCGCGGGCGGGACCGCCGGCTGATCGGGTCGTGACGTGCGTCGGATCGCCTGACATGCTCGGCATCCCTGCTCGTCCTAGCTGGAGGTCCCCGACGTGGGTATGAGCCTCGCGAGTGTCCTCGCGGAGTCCGCGAGCCGGCACGCCGACAAGACCGCGGTGGTCATCGGCGACATGCGGCTGAGCTACCAGCAGGTCTGGCACGTCGCGCGCCAGTACGCCGCGGTGCTGCGCGAGCAGGGTGTCGGACCGGGAGATCGGGTCGCGCTGCTGCTGCCCAACACGCCGCACTTCCCGTTCGCCTACTTCGGCACGCTCGCACTGGGCGCGGTGGCAGTGCCGGTGCACGCACTGCTGACGTCGGAGGAGATCGCCTACGTCCTCACCGACTCGGGCGCCAAGGCGCTGATCTGCGCCGCGCCGCTGCTGGGCGAGGGGGCGAAGGGCGCGGAGCTGGCCGGCGTACCGCTGCTCGGCGTCATGGACGGCGGGGACGCATCGATCGAGCGGATCGACGCGCTCGCGCAGGCCGCGGCGCCGATCGACACCTACGTGATGCGCGAGCCCGAGGACATCGCAGTCGTGCTCTACACCTCGGGCACGACCGGCAAGCCCAAGGGCGCGATGCTGACGCACCTCAACGTGCTGATGAACGTCGACGTGTCGGTGATCGACACGTTCACGGTCACCGCTGACGACACGATCCTCGGCTGCCTGCCGCTGTTCCACACCTTCGGCCAGACCTGCTGCATGAACACCGCCTTCCGGGTCGGCGCGACGGTCGTGCTGATGCCGCGCTTCGACGGCGCCGGCGCGCTCGACCTGCTGGTCAAGGAGGAGTGCACGATCTTCATGGGCGTGCCGACGATGTACATCGGCCTGCTCGAAGCGGCGCGCAGCGACGAGCGGCGACCCCAGCTGCAAGGTCGCTCTGTCCGGCGGTGCCGCGCTGCCGCTGACGGTGCTCGAGTCGTTCAAGGAGATCTTCGGCGGCGACATCATGGAGGGCTACGGCCTGACCGAGACCTCGCCGGTCGCGACGTTCAACCAGGCGGCGTTCGGTCGCAAGCCGGGCACCGTCGGCAAGCCGATCTGGGGCGTCGACGTCGAGATCGCGAAGGCCGAGCTCGACGACCGGATCGAGCTGCTGCCGACCGGCGAGCTCGGCGAGGTCGTCATCCGCGGCCACAACATCTTCGCGGGCTACCTGAACAAGCCGGACGCGACCAAGGAGGCGATCGTCGACGGCTGGTTCCGCTCCGGCGACCTCGGCACCAAGGACGCCGACGGCTTCATCACGATCGTCGACCGCAAGAAGGACATGGTCCTGCGCGGCGGGTTCAACGTGTACCCGCGCGAGGTCGAGGAGGTGCTCCTGCGCCACCCGGCCATCGGCCAGGTCGCGGTCATCGCCGTGAAGGACGACACCTACGGCGAGGAGGTCTGCGCCTGCATCATCAAGGCGTCCGACGCCTCGGCCGACGACGAGGCGCTCGCGACCGAGATCATCGCGTGGTCGCAGGAGCACCTGGCGAAGTACAAGTACCCGCGCATCGTGCACTTCGTCGACGCGTTCCCGCTCGGCCCCTCCGGCAAGGTGCTCAAGCGCGAGCTGGTCGAGCAGTTCGGCCGGCCCTGACGTCGTACGACGGCGTCGTTCTCACCGCGGGCGCCTGGCTGCTCCGCCGACCGCGCGTCGAGGAGGCTGCGCGGGCGCTCGCGATGCTCACCGATCCGGACACCGCTCTGTGGAACCCGGCGCCGCGCGTCATCGACATCGCGTCGGCGCGCGAGTGGTGCGAGCGGGGTGCCGACTGGTCTGTCGGAGGGCACGCGACGTTCTCGATCGTGGATCCGTCGGACGACCAACTGCTCGGCAACGTGTCGCTCTTCGCGATCGACGACGAGCACCTCACCGCCTCCGTCGGCTACCGGGTCGTCCCGAGCGAGCGCGGCCGCGGTGTCGCGACGACGGGGCTGGACGCGGTCGCCGAGTGGGCCTTGGGATCACGTGGGCTGGCGCGGGTGTGGCTCCAGCACGCGGTCGACAACGTCGGGTCCTGCACCGTCGCCTCACGAGCGGGGTTCGAGCTGGAAGGAACCATGCGGTCGGCGTCGGTCTACGGCGACGGCCGCCGGTACGACGACCACCTGCACGCTCGCATCAGTGGGTGGCCTCCGGCGCCGTAGGGTGGAGCCACCATGCTCACGCTCGCTCTGGACACGTCGTCCCCGTCACGTCGGTCGCGCTGCACGACGGCACCGACGTCGTCGCTCATGCCGAGCACGACGCGCCGGCCCGTCAGGGTGAGGTGCTGGCCCCGGCGATCGAGGCGCTGGTGCGCGATGCGGGGGTGATCGTCAAGGACCTCACCCAGGTGGTCGTCGGCGTCGGGCCGGGGCCTTTCACCGGGCTTCGGGTCGGGCTGATGACCGCCCGCTCGCTCGGCCACGCGCTCGGCGTACCGGTCGTCGGCGTCGTGTCGCTCGACTCCCTCGCTGCGCAGGTGAACGGCGGGGAGGTCGTGGTCGCGACCGACGCCCGGCGCAAAGAGGTCTACTGGGCGCGGTACGACGTCGACGGCACGAGGGTCGAGGGCCCGTCCGTCGACCGTCCGGCCGACCTCGAAGTGCGCCTCGGCGCCGACGGCTTCTCGGGTCGCGTCGTCGGCCCGGGCGCACGCCTCTACGCGGAGATGTTCGCGGCGTTCGAGGTCGACCCCGACGTCGAGGTGTCCGCAGCGGACCTCGCCCGGCTCGCCGCCGCGGGACGCATCACCGAGACGACCGCGCCGCTCTACCTGCGCCGTCCGGACGCGGTCGAGCCGACCGCCCGCAAGCCGGCGCTGGCTCTTCCACCTCGTCGTCGCGCAGACTAGAATCCTGGTCCATGGACACGTTGCCACTCTCAGAGGTGAAGGCCCGGTTGTCCGAGATCGCCGACGCGGTCGATCGCACGCACCAGCGAGTGCAGATCACCAAGAACGGGCGCTCCTACGTCGTACTGATGGCAGCCGAGGATCTCGAATCGCTCGAAGCGACGATCGAGCTGTTGAGTGATCCCGAGGCCGTGCGTCAGGTCCGCCAAGCCGAAGCTGACATCGACGCGGGCGACTTCGTGACCCAGGCCGAGATGGACGTGCTGATGCGCGCGCGCCGGGCTGCTCGCCCGGCGTCGTGACCGACGGGCCGTACCGGCTCGTCCTTGCCCCGGGTGCGCGCCGAGCGCTCACCGACGACCTTCCCGAGTCGGTCGCGGTCGCGGCGTGGGAGTTCATGACCGGCGCATTGGTTACCTCTCCACAGCAGGTGGGCATTCGGCTGAAACCGCCGTTCGATGGTCAGCGACGAGCGCGGCGGGGCGAGTACCGCATCCGCTACCGGATCGACGAGGAGGGTCGCACCATCCGCGTGCTCGCCGTCGACCACCGGCGCGATGCTTACCGGTCTTGACACGTAGGCTCCAACCGTCATGCCGACGTCTCGCGCCTCCACATCCACCGTGATCCTGCGGCGGCTGCGATGGTGGGACATCGACGCCTGCCTGGAGCTCGAGCACGAGCTGTTCACCGACGACGCGTGGTCGCCGGAGCTGTTCTGGTCCGAGCTGGCCCAGCGCGAGTCGCGGCACTACCTGGTCGCGGTGGACGGTGACGCGATCGTCGGGTACGCCGGCCTCGCGGTCACCGACGACGAGGGCTACGTGCAGACGCTCGGCGTCGTCACGACTCACCAGCGCAAGGGCATCGGCGCGCAGCTGATGACCGCACTCGTCGACGTAGCAGCCGCTCGCGGCGCGAGGAAGATCGGGCTGGAGGTGCGCACCGACAACGTGGGCGCGCAGGAGCTCTACCGCCGGTTCGGCTTCGCGCCGGTCGGCGTGCGCCGCGGCTACTACCAGCCCTCCGGCGCCGACGCGCTGGTGATGATGACCGACCGGGTCGAGCGCACGGGCGAGAAGCAGAAGGCAGCCGCGACGTGAGCGACCAGCCGCTGGTCCTCGGCATCGAGACGTCCTGCGACGAGACCGGCGTCGGGTTGGTCCGCGGCACGACGCTGCTCGCGGACGTCATCGCGAGCTCGGTCGACGAGCACGCGCGGTTCGGCGGCGTCGTGCCGGAAGTGGCCAGCCGGGCGCACCTCGACGCGATGGTGCCGACCGTCGACCGCGCGCTCGCCGACGCGGGCGCGACGCTCAAGGACGTCGACGCCGTCGCCGTCACCGTCGGACCCGGCCTGGCCGGCGCGCTTCTCGTCGGCGTCGCCGCAGCGAAGTCCTACGCCCTCGCTCTCGGCGTACCGCTGATCGGGGTCAACCACCTCGCCGCGCACGTCTCGGTCGACACCCTCGAGCACGGGCCTCTTCCGCAGCGCTGCGTCGCGCTGCTGGTCTCCGGCGGGCACAGCTCCTTGCTGCTGGTCGACGCCGACGAGGGGATGACCGGGCTGGGCGCGACCGTCGACGACGCGGCGGGGGAGGCGTTCGACAAGGTCGCCCGCGTCCTCGGGCTGCCGTTCCCGGGCGGTCCGCACATCGACCGCGCGGCGACGGAGGGTGACCCGGACGCGATCGCGTTTCCCCGCGGCAAGGCCGACGACGGCTCGCTCGACTTCTCCTTCTCCGGCCTGAAGACCGCGGTGGCGAGGTGGGTGGAACGGAAGGAGCGGGCCGGCGAGCCGGTCCCCGTCGCGGCCGTCGCCGCCAGCTTCCAGGAGGCGGTCGTCGACGTCCTTGTCGCGAAGGCGCTCACCGCGTGCGCGCGGCACGACGCCGACGTCCTGGTCATCGGCGGCGGGGTGGCCGCCAACAGCCGGCTGCGCGCGGTGGCGACCGAGCGGGCCGAGCGGGCCGGCGTGCACGTCCGGATCCCGCGCCGCGGCCTGTGCACGGACAACGGCGCGATGGTCGCCACGCTCGGCGCGGAGCTGCTCGCCCGCGGCGTGCACACCCCCCTCGACGTGTCCGCCGACCCGTCCCTGGCGCTCGCCCTAAGCTGAGCGCGTCCGTCCGTGCCTGGTGACTCACGTCAAGATGCGCGCGTAGCTCCGGTCGTTGACTCATGAGTGGATGCGCGCGGAGCGATGGCCTTGATGGAGGGCTTGTTCCTGGCCGCGGCCTTGCTCGTGGTCAGGGTGAGCAGCTCGGCGGTGAGGGCCTGGATCTGGCGCTGGATCGCTGCTGGGTTGAGCCCGGCGAAGGTGTCTCTCAGGATCGTCTTGTCCTCATCGGCGACGCCGTCGTGGCGGTCGGCCCGCTGGTGTGGCGTGGTCGCGGTGTCGTACTTCTTCGTGACCTTCGCTCCGTCGCGGACCTTCAAGATGAGCTTCTGCTGGGCGAGGAAGTAGTTCGTGATCAGCGACTGGAGCACCCAGATCTTGTTGAGCAGCAGCAGTTCCGCGGGCGTGTCGTAGCGGTGGTAGCCGACCACGGTGCGGACCACTGCCCAGTTCTTCTGCTCGACGTGTGCGCCGTCGTTGGAGTTGCCCGACCGGGAGCGGGTGAAGGTGATCTTCCGTTCCTGGCACCAGGACAGCAGGTGCCAGTTGATGAACTCGCTGCCGTTGTCGCTGTCGATGCCCAGGATCGGGAACGGCATGACCGCGGCGATCTCGGCGAGCGCCTCGACGACCCACTTCTGCGCCTTGTTGGGCACCGAGCGGTTCTCGGTCCACCCGGTGGCGATGTCGGTCACCGTCAGCGTGTAGGCGTGCTCACCGAGGGCGTTGCCTCCTTCGTGGCCGACCAGGTCGATCTCGACGAAGCCGGGCACCGCGTCGTCCCACTGCGCCCAGGTCCGGATCGGGATCTGGCTCTTGAGCAACGAGCCCGGCTTGGTGTGACTGCGGCCGCGCAGGGCCATCGCCGCGCGCGCCGCAGCCAGCCGGCGGTCCATCGTCGCCGGGCTCATCGCGACAAGCGCCACGGCGACGTCGTCGCTGATCACGAGCTCGCCGAACCGGCGCAGACGCGCCACCAGGTCGGCGAGCACCGGGGCCAGGCGCTTGCCGGTCGGTGCGCCGAGCACCGCCCAGCAGAACTGCAGCGCGACAACCACCTCGACTCCGTAGATCGGGGTCCGCGGACGCCGCGGCACCACCACCTGCGGCCGCAGGGCGCCCGCGAGCGCTTTACGGGCGTGGCTGCGATGCCACCCGGTCGTCGCGCACAGCTCGTCGAGGATCACACCCTTGCCGGCCCGGCTCGCCTGCGCATACCGGGTCGCGGTCACCTTCGTGACAGCCTTGCGCTGGCTCATCGTTAGTTCCATCCTCGAGGCCTACCGGCCACCCGAGGACCCGCTCGCCAGGCGCGCCCCACGCGCGCATCCCTAGATGAGTCAACGAACCCACCCACGCGCGCATCCGTGGTGAGTCAATCCGCCGTGTTGACTCGCGAGGTCACCGCGGCCTAACCTCACGTTGGCACTCGGACCCTGAGAGTGCCAACGTGCGACGAGACGCCTGACCCCCGCGACGGCAGGCCCCCTCCGCAGCGCGAGACCGAACGACACCAACAGCCATGAGGAGGGTGAGGCCGACCATGTCGACCGCCACCAAGGTAGCCATCAAGCCGCTCGAGGACCGCATCGTCGTCCAGGCCAACGAGGCCGAGATGACCACTGCGTCCGGCATCGTCATCCCGGACACCGCCAAGGAGAAGCCGCAGGAGGGCACCGTCATCGCGGTCGGCCCCGGCCGCTTCGAGGACGGCAAGCGCGTCCCCATGGACGTCTCCGTCGGCGACACCGTCATCTACAGCAAGTACGGCGGCACCGAGGTCAAGTACAGCGGCGAGGAGTACCTCGTGCTGTCCGCCCGGGACGTGCTCGCGGTCATCGAGAAGTAAGAACCGTCCACACCTTCGCCGCCCCGGAGCCCGTCGTACGACGGCCCGGGGCGGCGTGCTGAGAAGAGGATCTGCAATGTCGAAGATGCTGGAGTTCAACTCGGACGCGCGCGGCTCGCTCGAGCGGGGCGTCAACCGCCTCGCCGACGCGGTCAAGGTCACGCTCGGCCCGCGCGGCCGCAACGTCGTGATCGACAAGAAGTGGGGCGCGCCGACGATCACGAACGACGGCGTGACGATCGCTCGCGAGATCGAGCTCGAGGACCCGTACGAGAACATGGGCGCGCAGCTGTGCAAGGAGGTCGCGACCAAGACCAACGACGTCGCGGGTGACGGCACGACGACCGCGACCGTGCTCGCCCAGGCCATGGTCCGCGAGGGGCTGCGCAACGTCGCCGCCGGCGCCGACCCGATGGCGCTGAAGAAGGGCATCGAGGCGGCGGTCGTCGCCGTGTCCGAGGCGCTGCTCAAGGCGGCCCGGCCGATCGAGACCCAGAGCGACATCGCGCAGGTCGCGTCGATCTCGGCGCAGGACAGCAAGATCGGCGAGCTGATCGCCGAGGCGATGGACAAGGTCGGCAAGGACGGCGTGATCACCGTCGAGGAGTCCAACACCATGGGCCTCGAGCTGGAGTTCACCGAGGGCCTGCAGTTCGACAAGGGCTACATCTCGCCGTACTTCGTCACCGACTCCGAGCGCATGGAGACGGTCCTCGACGAGCCCTACGTGCTGATCGCCAACCAGAAGATCTCCGCGATCCACGACCTGCTGCCGCTGCTCGAGAAGGCGCTGCAGGGCGGCAAGCCGCTGCTGATCATCGCCGAGGACGTCGAGGGCGAGGCGCTCTCCACGCTGGTCGTGAACAAGATCCGCGGCACCATCAACGCAGCTGCGGTCAAGGCGCCCGGCTTCGGTGACCGGCGCAAGGCGATGATGCAGGACATGGCCATCCTCACCGGTGCCCAGGTCGTCAGCGCCGAGGTCGGCCTCAAGCTCGACTCGATCGGGCTGGAGATGCTCGGCAAGGCCCGCAAGGTGACCATCACCAAGGACACCACCACGATCATCGAGGGCGCCGGGTCCGCCGAGGACATCGCCGGCCGCATCGCGCAGATCAAGGGCGAGATCGACAAGACCGACTCCGACTGGGACCGCGAGAAGCTGCAGGAGCGGCTGGCCAAGCTGGCCGGCGGCGTCGGCGTCATCAAGGTCGGCGCGGCCACCGAGGTCGAGCTCAAGGAGAAGAAGCACCGGCTCGAGGACGCCATCTCGGCGACTCGTGCGGCCATCGAGGAGGGCATCGTCGCCGGCGGCGGCACCGCTCTCGTCGTCGCTTCTGCTGCGCTTGATGGCAACCTGTCGCTCACCGGCGACGCGGCGACCGGCGTGCAGATCGTGCGCCGATCCCTCGACGAGCCGCTGCGCTGGATCGCGCAGAACGCCGGCCACGAGGGCTACGTCGTCGTGTCCAAGGTGCGCGAGCTGCCCGCGGGTCACGGCCTCAACGCCGCGACCGGCGAGTACGTCGACCTGATGGCGGCCGGCGTCGTCGACCCGGTCAAGGTCACCCGCTCGGCGGTGCAGAACGCCGCGTCGATCGCGGCCCTGCTGCTCACCACGGAGACGATCGTGGCGGAGCGGCCGGAGCCCAAGGACGACGCCCCGGCCGGTGGGGGGCATGGGCACTCGCACGGCGGGCACGGGCACTCGCACTAATCACCTCTAGTACGTCGGAAGGCCCGACCCCATTGAGGGGTCGGGCCTTCCGTATGTCTGGGGCGCTCGGCTTGGTCGCGCTGAGGCGGCGACCGGAGGGCGCTCCATCCGCCTGGAAAGAGTGGCGGATGGACCGCCGTCCGGTCCCCGCGTAGGTGACCGGCGTACGAGAGCGTCGTGACGTCGCCCGCTGACCAAGTGGGTTAGGCCGGTACAGAAGGCTCAGACGTCTAGAAGGGCTGCCAGCTCGAAGTGCATGGGGTCGGGGACGCGCCAGCGGCCGCCCCAGCGGAAGCCCCACTTCTCGAAGATGGCGACGATGCGCGGGTCCATGTCACCACGGCTGCCCATGCGGTTGGTCGAGGCGTTGATGTCGACCGCGATGCCCCAGGTGTGCAGCGACACCGGGCGCTCCGGGTTGCTCTCGACGAAGCGCGGGACGTAGCAGCCGGAGTACGACGTGATCAGGTGGCCGAGTCCGTTCGCCTCGATCTCGGCGAGCGCGCGTCGCAGCTGCGGGATCGTCAGGCGGTGGCACTGCACGTAGCCGATCAGCGGCAGCCGGGCGTAGCGGATGTTCTTCGCCACCCACTTCGCGTCCGGCTCGATGGTGCCGTCCTCGTGGTAGCGGTAGCTGAACGCGCCGAACTCCCGCGCCGCGCGGCTGCCGGTGAGGAACGCCGTCGGCGGCGCGGGCTGGGTGAGCAGGTCGACCTTCGCGTGCTTGCCGACGACCTTGCGGACGCTCGCCGCGAGCTTCACCGGGTCGCCGGCCCCGGCGCCGAGCACTGCGCCGTTCTGGGCGGGCAGCCCCAGCGACGCGGCGAGGGAGTCGCGGACGACGGCGACCACGCCGGGCAGCCCGGTCGTCGCCAGCGCGCCGAGGCGCGCGCGCTGCGTGGCCTTCGCCCCCTCGAGCAGCACCGGCTTGCCGAGCGGCAGATGCGCCGACTTCGCCTCGGCGTGCGCGACGACGACGTCGCCGCGGGCGACCGCCTGCCACACACCGGTCGCCTCCGCCGTCCCCTTCGGGGCGAACGCGCGGAACGTCGCCGGGTTGACCCCGATGGTCCGCTGCGCGTGGCCGGCGAACGTCACGTCACCGACCCGGATGGTGGCGAAGCCGCCCGGGCTGAGCGTGCGCAGCGCGGCCAGCTCGGCGGCCGAGAGCGCCCGGTCGCTGGAGACGACGACGTCAGCGCGGGCCCGCCCGGCCAGCGGTGCGAGCCGGGGCGCCTTCGCGTCGGAGACGTCGGGCGCGGCGACCGCGGTCTCCTCCGCGGCGGCCGGTGTGGTCGTGGGGGACGTGGTGTCGGTGCACGCGGCGGACAGGGCGACCAGCGCGGTCAGCCCCGCGACCCGCAAGCGGGAGCGCGCAGGCGGCGAGAGCCGGGCTGTGCGCATGGCGGAGGTCCCCTGTCGCGGTGGGCTGCTTGATCGTCATCGGCACGTGTCCGGACGCAGTACAGAGCAGAACGGGCAGCGGTTTCGGGAGGTTCCGCCCCAGGTCAGGCGGTGGCGGCCCGTTCCGCCTGATCGAAACGCGACCGGGTCGCATTTCGGTCCGTTCTCGTGCGGGGGCTGCGACCGGGTCGCATCTCGTTCGGAGCGCGGCCGGCGCCCGAACGGTCAGGCGGTGGCGGCCAGGGGGACGTAGGCGGGTGGCGTACGACGGCCGGCCAGGATCTCCTCGCGGTCGGTCTCGGTCAGCCCGCCCCACACGCCGTACGGCTCACGCGTCGCCAGCGCCTGACGAGCGCACTGGGCGATCACCGGGCAGTCGGCGCAGACGGCCTGGGCGTCGCGCTCACGCTCGGCGCGGCTCGGGCCGCGGTCGCCGTCGGGGTGGAAGAACAGCTCGCTGTCCAGGCCGCGGCAGCGGCCGTGCAGCTGCCACTCCCACAGGTCCGAGGTGGGGCCGGGGAGGCGCTGGGCGTCGGTCGTGCTCACGGCGGTCCTTCCTGAACGGCGGGTGCAGGGCCGATCCGCCGCCCACAGTAGATGTTGTTCACAAGTGCCTCAAGTGCGGTGTTCACAGGCTGTGCAACGCGCGGGCTCCCGGTTGTGTGCCCCGGATCGGGCTCCCATGATGGGGACATGTCCGTGCCCGGCCCGGCGTCGCCCGTCCCGGCGCTGACGGTCGCGGCCGTCGCGCGGCGGCTCGGGGTCGCGCCGTCGACCCTGCGCACCTGGGATCGGCGCTACGGCCTCGGCTCCACGGGGCGAGCGGCGGGCGAGCGGCGCCGCTACACGCCGGAGGACCTGGCCCGGCTGGAGCAGATGCGCCGGCTCATCCACTCCGGCGTCTCACCCGCCGATGCGGCCCGGCTCGCGCTCGAGCCGCCCGCCGACGGTGACGCCGCTCCGGCGGCCGCCGTGCCCCGCGGCCTGCCGACCTCGACCGGACGGCTGCTGGTCATCGACGACGAGCGGGCCGGTCGCGGCGGCGGCCCCGGCGGGCGGATCCTGGCGCTGCCACGTGCGGCCGGCGCGGTGCGCGGCCTGTCCCGCGCCGCGATGAGCCTGGACTGCGCCGCGGTGGAGGACATGGTCGCCGAGTCGCTGCGCGCCAGCGGTGTGATCGACACGTGGGACCACCTCGTGGCGCCCGTCCTCCGTGCCGTCGGGGAGCGCTGGGCGGCGACGGGCGAGGGGGTCGAGGTCGAGCACCTGGTCGCCGAGGCGGTCGCCGCGGCCTTGCGGGTCACCCGCGACGCGCACCGGCCGCCGCCGACCGCCCGGCCGGTGCTCCTGTGCTGCGTGGCCGGCGAGACGCACAGCCTGCCGCTCCATGCGCTGGCCGCCGCGCTGGCCGAGCGCGGTGTCGCCGCCCGGCTGCTCGGCGCGGCGGTGCCGGACGCCGCGATCGTGTCCTCGGTACGGCGTACCGGGGCGTCGGCCCTGTTCGCCTGGTCGCACGAGCCGGCGACCGCCCGCGCAGGCTTCCTGCGCGACCTGCCGGCCATGCGCCCGCCGACGTCGGTGCTGCTCGGCGGGCCGGGGTGGGACCCGTCCGCGATCCCGCCGCCGGCGACCTACGCGCACGACCTCGGCGAGGCGGTGCACCTCGTGCAGCTGGCCGCCGGGCTCGGGTGACCGGCGTACCGCTATCCTCCGTGCACGCGAACAAGGGGTGAAGGAGGACGCGTGGCCGAGGAGCTCGGACAGCTGCTGGCGGCGGGGGAGCGCGCGGCGTTCCACGGCCCGCCGGCCAAGGCTGTCGACGCGCTGGAGAAGGCGCGCGCCGCGGCGGAGGCCGCGTCGCTGTCCGCCGAGACCAGCGCCGCGAGCTGGCTGCTCGGGCTCGCGCTCGGCGCGTCCGGCCGCTACGGCTCGGCCATCACCCGGCTGACCCCCCTGCTCGAGGCCGGCGAGGACACGGGCGCGACCAAGGAGGCCAAGCTGTTCGGCAGCCTGGCCGGCGCGAGCCTGGCCTCGGTACGCCGCCAGCTCGGCCGGCACAGCGAGGCACGTGACGCCGACCAGCGCGGGCTGGCGCTGTCCGAGGGCGGGGAGGCGGCGTTCGCCTGCCGGCTCGGCCTGGCCGCCGACGCGGTCGGCCTCGGCGAGACCGAGGCCGCGCACCGCGAGATGGACGCCGCCGCCGTGCTGCTGCCCGAGCGGCCGACGGAGTGGTGGCGCCAGCGGACCCGGTTCGACTGGGTGCGGGCCGAGGTGGCTCTGCTCGAGGAGGACCCGGAGACTGCGATCGGCGCTGCGGAAGCCGCTGTCGAACGGGCTGAGCGCGCCCGGGCGCCACGACACGTGGCGAAGAGCCTGCTCTTCCAGGGCGTCGCGCAGGTGACGTCCGGGATCGACGACGGCGCGACCTCGCTGCGCCGCGCCTCGACCCTGGCCGAGGGCCTGGGCGCGCTGCCGCTCGTCTGGTCGGCGCGAGCCGTCCTGGGTGCCGTGCTCATGGGCGTGGACGACGTCGAGAGCGCCGCGTCGCTGGGCGCCGCCCGCTCGGTCGTGCTCACCATCGCCGGCGACCTGCCCGACGACCTGCGGGCCGACTGGCTCGGGCGACCGGACATCGCCGCCCTCCTCGAGGGGTAGAGCGGAGCGGAAGGCGCACGACCAGGCTCCCGGCGGTCGCCTGACGTCGGCGCACCCGGGCCGCGCTCCGGGTGAAACGCCTGACCGCGTGCCTCGTGCGGTTGCACACTGGGCGGGTGGTCCGGGCCTCTATGGTCCAGAAGGGCCATTTCTGCCGAATGGGCTTGAGGTGACCGGGGTGGCGCGCCGATGCACTTCTCGTGACCCCGGCCCCGGCTCGACCCGTCGTCGCGTGCGACGGCGCGCTCATCGGCGCGGCGATGGCTGACCCTGTCCTCGCTGCCGAGGCGGAGCGCGGCCGGCTCGCCGACCAGCTGCACGCGGGGCTGCTGCAGTCCCTCGTCGTCGTACGCCACGCCGTCGCCCGGGAGCAGCAGCCGCGCGCGGCTGCTGCGGCACCCGGGCTGCCCACGGCCGACGAGGCGCTCGCCGACTGCCTGGCGGAGACCCGACGGCTGGTGTGGCACCTGCGCCCGCGCACCCTCGACGCCGGCATCGACCGCGCGCTCGACGCGCTCGCGCAGCGGCTCGCCGACGACGGCCGGTGCCTCTTGCGCGTCGACGTGCTCGATGGCGACGAGCTGTCCGCCCCGCAGGCGGCAGCCGTCTACCGCGTCGTCCAGGCCGTCTGCCTCGCCTCGTCCTCCGGCGCGCCTCTCGCGGTCGCGGTTGCCCCCGGCGCAATCGGCTTCGTCGTCCGGGTGAGCGGGTACGACGACAGCATGGAGGCTGACGGCGAGGTCAGCGAATGGGCGCGGCGAGCAGCGACGTACGACGTCGCGGTGGAGATGGTGCGCTCATGACGACCGTGCTGGTCTGCGACGACCACCGGATCGTGCGGGAGGGTCTCGGCGCGTTCGTCGCCGACGTGCCGGGGGTCGACACTGTCCTCACCGCGGCCAGCGGCGAGGAGGTCCTCGCGCGCTACCTCTCCGACAAGCCCGACCTGATCCTCATGGACGTCCAGATGCCCGGCCTCGGCGGGCTGGAGACGACCCGGCGCCTGCTCCGCGAGCACCCCGAGGCGACCGTCATCATGCTGACGGCCGCCGACGACCGCGATCACGTCGCGTCGGCGATCACCGCCGGCGCGCGCGGCTACCTGGTCAAGGACGTCTCCCGCGAGGAGCTGTGTGCCGCCGTGGCGCACGCGCTCGACGGCCGCGACCTGGTCGAGCCGTCGATGCGGCGCGCCTACGCGGAGCGGATCCAGCGCACCTCCGAGACGCACATCCCGCTCACCGAGCGCGAGCTGCAGGTGCTGCGCGGCATGAGCCAGGGCAAGAGCAACTCCGAGATCGGCAAGGAGCTGTTCCTCTCCGAGGACACCATCAAGACCCACGCGCGGCGGCTGTTCCGCAAGATGGACGTGAGCGACCGCGCCCAGGCCGTCGCCAACGGCTTCCGCCAGGGCCTCGTCTCTTAGCGCCCTGCGCGAACTGCGCGGCGCGGGTAGCGGTGCGCGTGCTCAGCCGGTCGCACAGTTCGACTACTCGGGGGAGGACTCCGCGGCGTCGAGGGCGCCGTCGGAGAAGCCGCGGGCGTAGTCCCAGCTCACGTAGTCGCTCGGGTCGGGTGAGAACGCCGGCTCGTGCACCCGGGTCTGCCCCTCGTCGAGGAGGTGCCGCAGGTTGCTGCGCAGCAGGTCCCAGCCGAAGTAGTGCGCCTCGTGGCAGTCGTCGCAGTCGACGACCAGGCCGCGTACGCCGCGTGGCTCGAGCAGCGCGCGATAGACCTCGAGGTCGGACAGGTCGGTGAGGACGTCCTCGCGCTCCTCCGGCGACAGCGGCTCGGCAACCTCGTCGTCGTCGAGCGCGGCGGCCGGGTCCGCCGGGTCTCCGGCGAACGGGTCGATGGGCTGGTCGTCGTTCACGGCTCACACGCTACCCGCATCGGACACGCCGCTCGCCCCGTTCCGGGCGCGCAGGGGACGCAGATCCATCGGGTAAACTGAGCCGCCTTCACCCCGCAGGGACGGAAGGTCTCATGGAGCCCACGGACGACGCCGCCGGCGTCCCCGAGAAGTTCGCGATGGTCGGCCTCACCTTCGACGACGTGCTGCTGCTGCCTGACGCGTCGGACGTCGTGCCGAGCGAGGTCGACACCTCGACCCGGCTCTCCCGCAACATCACGCTGCGAGTCCCGCTGCTGTCCTCCGCCATGGACACCGTGACCGAGGCGCGGATGGCGATCGCGATGGCTCGACAGGGCGGCGCCGGGGTCCTGCACCGCAACCTGTCGATGGAGGACCAGGCCTCGCAGGTCGACCTGGTGAAGCGGTCCGAGGCCGGCATGGTCAGTCACCCGGTGACCTGCTCGCCGGAGGACACCCTCGCCGATGTCGACCGGCTCTGCGGTCGCTACCGGATCTCCGGCCTGCCCGTCGTCGACACGAGCGGTGTCCTCGTCGGGATCGTCACCAACCGCGACACCCGCTTCGAGAGCGACATGACCCGCCGGGTCGCCGACGTGATGACGCCGATGCCGCTGATCACCGCGCGGGAGGGCGTCTCCGGCGAGGAGGCGCTGCACCTGCTCCAGACCAACAAGGTCGAGAAGCTGCCGATCGTCGATCGCGACGGCCGGCTCACCGGCCTGATCACGGTCAAGGACTTCGTCAAGCGCGACCAGTACCCGCTCGCGACCAAGGATGCCGACGGCCGCCTCGTCGTCGGTGCCGCCGTCGGCGTCGGCGACGACGCGTTCAAGCGCGCGCAGCTGCTCGTGGACGCCGGGGTCGACTTCGTCGTCGTCGACACCGCGCACGGCCACTCCAAGGCCGTGCTCGACATAGTCGCCCGGCTCAAGTCCACGACGTCCATCGACGTCATCGGCGGCAACATCGCGACCCGCGCCGGCGCCCAGGCGCTGATCGACGCCGGCGCCGACGGCGTGAAGTCCGGAGTTGGACCGGGTTCGATCTGTACCACCAGAATCGTTGCGGGAGTGGGGGTTCCGCAGGTCACGGCGATCTACGAGGCGGCGCTCGCGGCGCGGGCGGCGGGGGTGCCGGTCATCGGCGACGGCGGGGTGCAGTACAGCGGCGACATCGCCAAGGCGATCGCGGCCGGGGCCGACACGGTCATGCTCGGCAGCCTTCTCGCCGGCGTCGAGGAGACGCCAGGCGAGCTGATCTTCGTGCACGGCAAGCAGTTCAAGTCCTACCGGGGCATGGGCTCGCTCGGCGCGATGCAGAGCCGGGGCGCCAACCGCTCCTACTCCAAGGACCGCTACTTCCAGGACGACGTGCTCTCCGACGACAAGCTCGTGCCCGAGGGCATCGAGGGGCAGGTGCCCTACCGCGGCCAGCTCTCCGCGGTCGCGCATCAGCTGGTCGGCGGCCTGCGCGCGGCGATGGGCTACTGCGGCGCAGCCACGATCGGCGAGCTGCAGGAGAAGTCCAAGCTGGTCCGGATCAGCTCGGCCGGGCTGCGCGAGAGCCACCCCCATGACGTGCAGCTGATCGCCGAGGCACCGAACTACTACCAGCGCTGACCGCAGGTCGCGCTTCCGCCGGCAGAGGGGCACACGTGGCAGAGGTAGAGATCGGGATCGGCAAGAGCGGTCGGCGGGCCTACGGCTTCGACGACATCGCGATCGTGCCGTCGCGGCGTACCCGCGACCCCGAGGACGTCTCGATCACGTGGGAGATCGACGCCTATCGCTTCGAGCTGCCGCTGCTCGCCAGCGCCATGGACGGGGTCGTCTCGCCCGCGACAGCGATCGAGATCGGCAAGCTCGGCGGGCTCGGCGTCCTCAATCTCGAGGGCCTGTGGACCCGGTACGACGACCCGACGGAGATCTTCGCGGAGATCGCGCAGCTCGACGACGAGACGGCGACGAAGCGGATGCAGGAGCTCTACGCCGAGCCGATCAAGGAGCACCTGATCGGCCAGCGGATCGCGGAGATCAAGGCTGCGGGCGTGGTGACCGCCGCGTCGCTCACGCCGCAGCGCACCGTGCAGTTCCACAAGACGGTGATCGAGTCCGGGGTCGACATCTTCGTGATCCAGGGGACGGTGGTGTCGGCCGAGCACGTGTCCAGCCGCAGCGAGCCGCTGAACCTGAAGAAGTTCATCGCCGAGCTGGACGTGCCGGTCATCGTCGGCGGCTGTGCGACGTACCAGGCGGCGCTGCACCTGATGCGCACGGGTGCAGCGGGTCTGCTCGTCGGTGTCGGTCCGGGGCACGCGTGCACGACGCGCGGCGTGCTCGGCGTCGGAGTGCCGATGGCGACGGCGATCGCCGACGCGGCGGGCGCGCGACGCGACTACCTCGACGAGTCCGGCGGCCGCTATGTGCACGTCATCGCCGACGGCGGCATGCGCACCGGTGGCGACATCGCCAAGGCGATCGCCTGCGGCGCCGACGCGGTGATGGTCGGCTCGCCGCTCGCGCGCGCGGTCGAGGCGCCGGGTCGCGGCTACCACTGGGGGATGGCGACGTTCCACCCCGACCTCCCGCGCGGCACCAGGGTGCAGACCTCGACGCTCGGCACGCTGAAGGAGATCCTCGTCGGACCGGCGCCGGTCAACGACGGGACGATGAACCTGCTCGGCGGGCTGCGCACGTCGATGGCGACGACCGGCTACTCCAACCTCAAGGAGTTCCAGCGGGTCGAGGTCATGGTCGCGCCTGCGCTGATGACCGAGGGCAAGTCGCTGCAGCACTCGCAGGGCGTCGGCATGGGGGCGAGCTCCCGCTAGGCGGACGGCTCGGTGGCCGGGTCGACCCAGACCACCCAGGGCACTCCGGTCCGGAAGCCGAGCCGGCGATAGACCGGGTAGCCGTCCTCGGTCGACTGCAGGTGCGCGACCTTCCCACCGGCCGCAGCGCCCGTGCGTACCGCTGCCGCGGTGATCGCCGCGCCGAAGCCGCGGCCGCGCCATTCCGCGAGCGTGCCGACCGCGAAGATCCCGGCGTCGACGCCGGTGACGAAGACGGCGGCGGCGCAGACGACCTGCCCGTCGACTGCGCCGACCAGCATCGCCATCCGCGGGTCGGTGCCCACGACCGAGTACGGCGGGAACTCAGACGCGATCTCCCGGGCCATCCCGAACGCGCCGACCTGGACGTCGACGTAGCCGGCCCAGTCCGCCGCGGACTCGATGGTCCTGATGCGCAGGTCCGCCGGCGCGGGCGGCTGCGCGATGTCCGCCACCGCCACGGACATCCCCGGCCGCTGCACATGTTGGACGTAGCCGAGCGCGCCGAGCGCGGACTCGACCGCCGGCAGGCGGCCGTCGGGCAGGTCCACCCCGGTGCTCGGCGCGCCCCGCTCGAGCCGGGTCGCGGCTGACCATCGCAGGGCGGCGACCGGGTCGTCCGGGTCGCGTACGACGAACGCCGGGTTCAGCGGCGCGAACGGCAGCCCGCTCGCGGCGACCACGACGCCGTCGTGCTCGGCGTACACGCCGCCGGGCAACGACTCGGCGAGCCAGGTCCACGCGCCGACGAACGCGCGCGTCTGCCCCCCGGCGTCGTCCGCCATCGCACCTACCGACATCTGCGCAGCCTAGAGCCGCAGCCCTGCTTCGGTCTCCTGCTCCTCCTCCTCGAGGAGGTCGGCAACGCGGCGACGTGCACCCGGGATGCCGCGCGGCTCCGGGAGCTGGTCGGCGACGTGGTTCACCGGAACGCTGAGGGTGAACTCGACGGAACCGCTGTCGGACCGGACGTCGATCCGCCCGTGTATGGCCTCTGCCAGTCGGGCTGCGATGTAGAGCCCGAGCCCAACGCCCAGGAGGTGGCCGCGCTGCCGCGCTGGAACGGCAGGAACAGCGTCGCCAGATCCAGGTCGGCGGGGAGCGTGCCCACGTTGGTGACGCAGAGCAGCAGTTCGTGGCCGACGACGCTCGCGCGTACGTCGATCGTCGTGCCGGCCGGGGAGTGGGCGATCGCGTTCTCCACGAGGTTGCCGATGACGTCCTGCAGCGCGATCGTGTCCACGTCGACCTCGATGTCCGGCAGCTCGTCGACGACCACCCGGCCGGTCACCTCGAACCCGCAGAGCGCGGCCGCGACGACCTGACGCAGCTCCGCCCGCTGTCGGGCGCCGGCGAGCTCGGCCCGCGCCCCGCGCAGCAGCCGGTCGATGAGCCGCTCGAGGTCGCGGCCACGAGAGAAGGCCGCCTGCAGCATCTGGTCCCGGACGTCGGGGGGGATCGCCTCCGGGTGGTTCTGCAAGGTCCGGATCGTCCCCATGATCACGGTGAGCGGCGTCTTGAGCTCGTGGGACACCATCGCGAGGAACCGGTCCTTCGTGCGGTGCGCCTCGCGCAGCGCCTCGACGGTCCGCGCGTCGGTCAGCGCCAGGCTGGCGTGCTCGGCGAACGCGAGCAGCGCCTCCTGCTCCTGGGGGCTGTACCTGCGGCCGGGCTGGTAGCTCGCGACCACGAGACTGCCGCACGGCTTGCCGTCATGGTGGACCGGCGCGGCCATCGCGGCGACCAGGTCATGCGCGCGCAGCGCGGGGATCGCCGATCCCTCGTGCTGGTAGTCCTCGAAGATGACGAGCCGGTCCTCCGCGATGGCCCGTCCGCCCGCGCCCTGCCCGACCGCACCGCGCTGGAGGTCGTGCCGCAGCTGGTCGTCACCACCCCAGAGCGAGGCGAGGTAGAAGTACGCCGGGTCGTCCGGGTCGACCAGGCGCAGGCCGACCAGCTCCTCGCCGAGCAGCTCGCCGGCGCCGGCGGTGATCCCGTCCAGGACCTCCTGCAGCGGAGCGCGGTGCGATATCGAGCGCTGGATCCGGGCCAGCCGCTCGAGCAGTGACTGCCGCTCGGTGAGCGAGGTGACGAGCCGCTGACGCTCGAGACTCTGCCGCTCGGTCTCCGACCGCAGCGCGCGCTCCTCCTCGAGCAGCTGGATCAACCGCAGCGACTGGTGCAGCACCCGGCCCATAGCACGGACCACGTTGATCTCGACCGGCTCGAACGGCTCGAGCGACAGCCGGCCCAGCAGCAGCCGTCGGTCGCCGTCCTCGGCGAGGCGCACGACGAGGAACAGGCACGGACCCATCGTGGGCACGTCGACCGTGGTGGTCCGCCCCGACCGGGCCACGTCGTGGAGCAGCTCCTCCGGCACGGCGTGCCGCGGGAATCCGATGGCACACAGCACCGTCTCGCCGTCGACGACCGCTCCGAACTCGCCGTCGAGGGCCTCCGCTGCCCGTTCGACGGCGCTGCGAAGTGCCGACTGCTGGTCCTCCGACGACGAGACGGCGGCGACGAACTCGGCGAGCTGATGGGTGGCCCAGTCCCCGCCGACCTGCATCGTCAGCTCACCGCCAGAACGACCAGCGTCTGGTTGTGGAACCCGCTGATTCCCCCGGTCCGCGCGATCTCGCCGTACGTGTAGAAGCCCGCGACCGGTGCGTTCGCGGTCGCCGCGATGCGGCCGATCTCGGCCCGGATGCCCTCTTCGCCGAGGACGCCGCGCCGCGCGATGCAGTCGAAGGCCAGCAGACCGAGCGGCGGAACCCCGCCGAGCGCGTCCAGCGCGTCGTGGCAGGCGGCGTCGGTCGCGGCGAGCACCGACCCCTCGTCCCCCTCCATCAGCCACGTGACGCCGCCCTGCGGCACCTCCGCGATGCAGCCGATCGAGCGGTCGTCGAAGTTTGCGTCGGCGACGAAGCGGACCTGGGGCTCGCCACTGCGTCGGCGTAGGCCCAGGGGGTGGGTCAGCGCGAACCGGGTGAACGCCTCCGCGTCGTGGTGCGCCTCCGGCGGCGGCGAGAGTCGCTCCAGGTACACGTCGAGTGCGGGTCGTTCGTCGAGCATGTGCACCCGATTGCTCGCACTGCGCGTCACGAGCATCGGCTCGCCGACCGTGCGCCAGCCGTGACGCACGCCGATGCCGAGGGGCGAGTCCGAGCTGAGCGCGGCGGCGACGACTGCGTCGCGGTGCACCTCGCTCCCGTGCAGCTGATGCGTGGTCTTCATCCGCAGGTCGTCACCCGCGCACCCGCCGACGAGCGGGACTCCGGCGCCGAGCACTCCGTACGCGCCCCGGACGATCTCCTGCTGGTCGCCGGCGAGCCCGTCGGTGAGCAGCAGCAGGACGCGGTGGTCCAGGCCAGGCTGTTCCTTCAGGCACTCCGCCACCTCGGCCCCGGCTTCGCGCAGCCGCGAGCTCACTCCGGTCGCGACCGACGTCGTGGCGTGGAAGCCGGCACCGCCGAGCGCGACGACGACGACGCCCGCGTCGCTCGGCCCGCTCGTCGCGATCTCGCCGGCGGTCGAGCAGCCGATGAGCGGAGCGCGCCCGGACGCTGCGTTGATCGACTCCAGCAGGACCGGCAGGTCGTACGCGTCGGAGCAGAAGACGACGACGAGCGCCGCGTCACGGCCCTGCAGTGCGGTCTCGGCGGCCGACCGGCCCGCGTCGACGGCAGAGGGCAGCCCGGACTGCCCCACACCCATCCACCGGGCGTGTGGGGACGGCGGAGTGCTGGCTGTCACGAGGTTCACCTCTCCTGATCACGCAGTGTGACGCGGCGACCACCACCGAGAGGGGCATCCGTCTCAAGATCCCCCGTTGTGACCAGACGTGACCGGGGCAACCTCGGGCAATCCGGTCGCGCTCGGGAGCGCTCCGGCGCGCACCACGGCCGGTAGACTGGCCGTTCTTCCTCGCCCGACCTGACCGCTCTAGTGAATGGCGGCCTGCGTGAGCATCCCCGGTGACGGCTTCGACACCGTCCTCGTCGTCGACTTCGGCGCGCAGTACGCGCAGCTGATCGCCCGCCGCGTGCGCGAGGCGCGGGTCTACAGCGAGATCGTGCCGCACACCATGCCGGTCGCGGAGATGCTCGCGAAGCGGCCGAAGGCGATCATCCTGTCCGGCGGCCCGTCCTCGGTGTACGCCGAGGGCGCACCCGCTGTCGACGCGGCTCTGTTCACCTCGGGGATCCCGACTTTCGGCATCTGCTACGGCTTCCAGGCGATGGCGCTCGCGCTCGGCGGCGTCGTCGAGCGCACCGGCATCGGCGGCGAGTTCGGCCGGACCCCGATGTCCGTGACGACCGAGGGAACGCTCTTCCGCGGGCTCCCCGACAGCCAGCCGGTCTGGATGTCGCACGGCGACTGCGTCGCGGGCGCGCCGGCCGGCTTCGTCGTCACCGCGCAGAGCGAGGGTGCGCCGGTCGCGGCGTTCGAGGACGTCGACCGCTCGCTGTACGGCGTGCAGTTCCACCCCGAGGTCATGCACACCGAGCACGGCCAGCAGGTGCTCGAGCGCTTCCTCTACGACGGAGCCGGCTGCCAGCCGACCTGGACGATGCTCAACATCGTCGACGAGGCGGTCGACGCGATCCGCGCGCAGGTCGGCGGCAAGCGGGTCATCTGCGGCCTGTCCGGCGGCGTCGACTCCGCGGTCGCCGCGGCGCTCGTCCACCGCGCGGTCGGCGACCAGCTCACCTGCGTCTTCGTCGACCACGGACTGCTGCGCAAGGGCGAGGCCGAGCAGGTCGAGCGCGACTACGTCGCCGCGACCGGCGTACGGCTCAAGGTCGTCGACGCCGCTGACCGCTTCCTGTCCGCGCTCGCCGGGGTGAGCGATCCCGAGGCGAAGCGCAAGGCGATCGGGCGGGAGTTCATCCGGGTCTTCGAGGAGGCTGCGCGCGAGGTGGTCGCCGACGCAGGCGCCCACGGCGACACCGTCGAGTTCCTCGTGCAGGGCACGCTCTACCCGGACGTCGTCGAGTCCGGCGGCGGCACCGGCACGGCCAACATCAAGAGCCACCACAACGTCGGCGGGCTGCCCGACGACCTGCAGTTCGCGCTGGTCGAGCCACTGCGCAAGCTGTTCAAGGACGAGGTGCGCCGGGTCGGCGAGGAGCTCGGCCTGCCGCCGGAGATCGTCTGGCGCCAGCCGTTCCCCGGCCCTGGTCTGGGCATCCGCATCGTCGGCGAGGTCACCCGCGAGCGGCTCGACGTGCTGCGCGAGGCCGACGCGATCGCGCGCGAGGAGCTCTCGCTCGCCGGCCTCGACCGCGACATCTGGCAGTGCCCGGTCGTGCTGCTCGCCGACGTGCGGTCGGTCGGCGTGCAGGGCGACGAGCGCACCTACGGTCACCCGGTCGTGCTGCGCCCGGTCTCCAGCGAGGACGCGATGACCGCCGACTGGACCCGCGTCCCCTACGACGTACTGGCGAAGATCTCGACCCGGATCACCAACGAGGTGCGCGAGATCAACCGTGTCACGCTCGACATCACCAGCAAGCCCCCCGGCACCATCGAGTGGGAGTAAGCCGAGCCTCACTCGTTGCAGGTTCTGAAGGTGCTCGTCGTCGAGTAGGTGCATAGCGCCCAATGTGGTGTGAGGCGCCAGAACGGGCCATGTCGACGATGGCTACGAAGTACGACGTACCTGCGCGAGCCGACATGGGATCTTCGGACGGTTTGGGTCGAATCGCCTTCAGTGACGCCCACCCGGGACGACTCTGTACCTCGAAGTCCCCGCTCCGACACGTCCGTGGGCCGACATGGTCCGCGAACCGAGGAGCACCACATGAACATTCCTGCCCAGCGCCTGCCGGCTCGGTCCTACGTCCCCGCGGGCGAGCGCGACTCTGCGCTGGAGCTTCTCGCCAGCAACGCCTACGACGACTCCGCGATCAGCGAGGTGATCCGCCCTGCGGCGGTCCTGCCGGAGAACGCCGCCCGCGCGGTGCTGTCCGCGCTGCTTCTTCGCGACGCGCGAGCCGGCGGCCGCTGGATCGCGGAGCCAACGAGCTGGCGCCGATACGACGACGAGTGGCCGGCCGGCTCGGCCCTGCCTTGCCATGCAAACCTGATGGGCACCCTCCAGGTGATCTACGGCTCTCCGAGCCGCTACGAGGTGACCGTGTTCAGGGTCACGATCACGAGCCTCGGCGCCGCTCAAGGCTGGACCGTGTCAGCGCTGTGC
Organism: uncultured Actinomycetota bacterium; assembly: GCA_963765815.1. GTDB lineage: Bacteria > Actinomycetota > Actinomycetes > BP-191 > BP-191 > DATLNF01. Next base: position 517,427 of record CAVXXT010000008.1, read on the forward strand.
GACGAAGCGTTCGGATACGGCGGGCTGACGCTCGACAGCTGCCCGCGTGCCGAGCTGGCCACACCGCCGCGCGCGTTCCGGATGCGGTGACGGCATGTCCCTCAAGCCGGGTGCGCTCGCTCCGAGAGGGGCGATCGGGGTGAGCGTGCTGGGTGAAACCGCCAACGAGAGCGCTGGCAGGTGGCGATGACGGGGTCCAGTTCTCTGTCGACGTCGTTGCGACGGCGAGGTGCGATGCGCCGCCGCGCAGGCACGGAGCACCGACAGACGGACCGGAATCGGAGCATCGCTGCGCGTCGCCACGCCCTGCAGTCGATCGGCGGCCTGGTCGCTATCGCGCTGTCGTCAGCCGCGTTGGCTGCCGGCCTGCTCACCAGTCAGCAGCGCGCTGAGGTCGCGCTGGAAGACCGATACGCCACGCGGGTGTCGCTGGCCGCGGCAGCCGTCAGCACATATGCCGAGCAGCTCATGGACTCCGAACAACGCGCCAGCGAGGCGAACCTCACCCTTGGCACGGATCGTTTCGGCATCGTGGTGAGCAGCTTCGGGTTCTCGGCGGCCGTACTGCTCGACTCTCGCGGCAACGTGCTCGAGGTGCATCCGGCGAAGCCGGCGCTGATCGGGACGCAGATCGGGGCGAAGTACGCCCATCTCACTGCGGCGCTCGCCGGCAGCCGCGCCATCTCCCCGGTGGTGCCGGCCGCGGCGACCGGCGAGCCTGTCGTCGGTTTCGCCGTCCCGTTCAGCACCCCGTCCGGCCGGCGGGTTCTCAGCGGGGCGTACGCGGTGAGCGACACCCCCCTCCATCAATATCTCCGCGCGATGGTGTCCTTGCGCACGTCGCGCTTCTTCCTCGTCGACGACAGGCACCGCGTCGTCGCCTCTTCGGTTTCAGGGGCGGTGGTCGACACCCTCCACGCAGCCGAGCCCGCGTTGGACCGGGCATACGGCTCACATGGGGGTGGCCACTACGGTGACGAGTTCTTCAGCTCGGCTCCGGTGGCAGGGACGACCTGGGCTGTCGTCGGTGCCGTCTCCATGCGAGACCTCCTCGCGCCGGTGAACGGGCCCTCGCGGCTCGTTCCCTGGTTGGTCCTGGCCATGTTGATCGCGAGCACCGGGTGGGTCTGGCTGCTGATGCGTCGTCGCGCCGCGGGGAGCGCGCGACTGCACGAAGCGTTCGCCGAGCTGGATCGCGTCTCGCGCCAGGACGGACTGACGGGCACGCACACCCGGCGCTCCACCGGCGAGCGGCTGGCCGAGGCGCACGCGCGATCCCGTCAGGCAGGCGGTACGCCGCTGTCAGTGCTCATGGTCGACGTCGATCACTTCAAGCGCATCAACGACACGTTCGGCCACCTTGCCGGCGATGACGCTCTGATCACTGTCGCCTCGAGACTCCAAGCAGGGCTGCGCCACGGTGACATCCTCGGCCGGTGGGGCGGCGAGGAGTTCCTCATCGTCCTCCCGGACACTGAGGCGACCGTTGCCGGCGTCATCGCCGAACGCCTGCGCGATGCCGTTGCCTCCAGCCCGATCTCCCTCGGCAGCGGCGGGGACGCCATCACCGTCACGGTCAGCGTGGGCATCAGCAGCTCGCCCGACGCCATCCCAGAAGTGCTCGTGTACGCCGCGGACAAGGCCATGTACACAGCCAAGTCGGAGGGGCGAAACCGCGTCAGAACCCTCAATCCACCTCCCGTCACGTCACCCCGGGACATCGTGGTTGCGGGCCATGCGCGCGTATAGCGCTCGCTGCGTTCGCCGGACGACCCGAGGTCCGCACTGATCAGGTGACCGAGGCCCACGTCGGGTCGGCATCGGGCGGTTTCACCGCGCGCAGGCGTGCCACGCGAGGATCCGCGGGACCGACGATCTCCTCGAGCCAGGCGAGCGCCTCAGCCAGGTCCGGGGACCCGAAGGCGACCATCTCCTCGATATCAGCCCAGTCCTTGGTGCGGTTGAACAGTGCCTTGAAGATCGTCAGGTCGGTCGCGCTCAGGACCGGCACCACCCCCTCGCCCAGGGGCATCGCCTCGGTGCGTCCAGCGACGACCGTGTGCAGCAGGTGCTGTGGGAAGAACAGGTCGAGGGGAGTGCGGCCCCACCACAGCCGCACCTGTCCGTCCCGCTCCACGGTCGCCACGGACGTCTCGTCCCAGGAGACGTCGGGGGAAGGGTGGCCAGCACCTCGGACGCGCGTGACGTCGGGAGGCTGATGTTGACGTCGATGTCGACGGTGCCGCGGGGCTGCTGGATGTGCAGCGCCAGAGCCAGTGCGCCCCCGAAGGCGTGCGGCACCTGACCGGCGTCGAGGTGGGCGTGGACCGTGAGGACCTTGTCGAGCAGTCCCGGCTCGTTCATCGGCCGGTGATCTCCGCCCAGGTGCGGGTGCTCGGAGCCTGCTGCCGCAGCGGCAGCGCGTCGGCCAGGGCGAGGACGTCCTCGAGCTCTGCCCGGCGGCCGTCCCAGGCTCGGGGGAAGGTGATCGCGGTACGCCGGCCGGCCGCCGTCGCCAGGCGCTCGAGCTGGCCCACGCGCGGCTGCCGGTGACCGTGGACGTACTCGCTGACGGAGGCGCGGGACACCCCCGCTCGACGGGACAGGGCGGAGACGGTCAGTCCCGCCACCTTCAAGAGCTCGCCGACGGGGTTCATGCCAGGCAGTGTATGACTTCTCGTACACCCGGTCAGGACGGCGCGGCTCAGGCGATGGCGGCAGACCGGGGCGTGCCGTACGACGGGAGTAGCCGGGTCGCCGCCAGACGGCGCGACGGCGACCCGACTGCTCTGCTAGGTGACGGTGACGACGAGGCGCTCGGCGTGCTTCGGGTCGCCTTCCTTCTCACCCTCGAGCTCGCAGCCCAGCATCAGCGTGCCGGGCTTGAGGTCGAGCTCGAAGACGATCTCCTCACCCGCGTCGAAGTCGTGGATCTGCAGACCGATGGCGCCCAGGTCCGGGCCCGTCGGGGGCTTGTCGCTCTCGAACTTGGCCTCGATATAAGCGAGCGCCTGCTCCGGCGTCGCGCCGTTGAGCGGGATCAGGCCGATCAGCTCGTGATTGGCGTCCGTGGTGACCCGGAAGACGGTCTTGCCGGCCGGCAGGCTCGCCGGCCCGGTCAGCTTGCCGTTGGCGAAGACGAGCTCGGCGCTGGCTTTGGGGGCTACCGCTGCGGTGGTCGACGTGGCGGCCGCGACCGTGAACTCGCTGAGCATCCCCTTCTCGTAGTGCGCCTTCCCGTCGGCTGCCGGGACGAAGCAGATCAGCGTGTACGTGCCTGCGCTCAGCGTCATGTACGTCGACGCCGAGTAGCCCGGGCTGAGCACCTGGGGGGCGTTGCTGTCGCCCTCCTTCTCGTCGAAGACGGTCTCGAAGGCCGCCTCCTCGCCGCTCTTCAGCGCAGCCTGTACATCGGCGAGCTTCTTGCCGGCCTGGAGCTTGCCGAGCCCGGTCATGTGCATCTCCTTGCCGGCGTTGGTGAAGGAGATCTTGGTCAGCCCGGCGGCCATCGACCCGCTGACCTGGAAGCCGTAGTCGACACCGGTGATGGCCATCTCCGGCGCCGCCGGGGCAGCGGTGGGCGACGTCGACCCGCTCGGCGCGGCCGAGGGCTCGTCGTCGTCGGACCCGCAGGCCGAGAGCGGAAGTGTCGCGAGCAGGAGCATCGCGGTGAGTCGGGCAGTGCGTCGCATCGGGTACCCCAATCCCTGTCGTCCGACGTGCACGTCGGGGCGACACTCCCATGATCAAGATCGTCATGCGGGGAAATGACCGAGATCGCGGTGATGGCACTACAGGGCGAGCTGGGTGGGGCCTCGGGGTTTGCTGGTGTAGGTGCGGAGGCCGTCGGGGCTGGTGATGGTGACGTTGCGGCCGGGGTCCATGTCGAGGGTCCAGCCGAGGGTGTGGATGAGGTAGTGGTGGAAGTCGCAAAGGAGGACGAGGTTCGCTAGGTCGGTGCGGCCGCCGAAGCGCCAGTAGCGGATGTGGTGGGCGTCGGTGGCGTGGGCGGGTTTGGTGCAGTTGCCGGCGCGGCAGCCGCCGTCGAGGTGGTGCAGCGCTCGGCGTTGGGCGGGGCTGACGTCGCGGGTGGTGCGGCCGAGGTCGAGCAGCTCGCCGTTGGGGCCGAGGACGACGCGGGCGTAGCGGGCGTCGCAGCAGGTCTGGTGCATGCGGCTGATCGGCAGCGGGGTGCCGTCGTCGTAGACCGCGGGGTTGTGGGTGGGGCAGGGGAAGCCGCGCAGGGTCTCTTCGCGGACGGTGACGTTGACGGTGGGCCGGCTGCCGCCGGTGACCGGCAGCTGGTCGGCGTTGATGGCGATGCGGGCGAGGTCGGCGATCGCGTCGGCGTTGCGCTGGCCTTGGGTGCGGTCGTCGGACGCCCCGGCTTTCTTCGCGAGGGCGTCCATCGCGAGGAGCAGCGGCCGGGCGGTGTCCGGGTCGAGCATCCCGTTGATGCTGACCATGCCGCCGATGGTTTCGGCCAACCGGACCCACCGTGACTCGTACTGCTTCTCGGTGTCGCGTTCGTGCCGGTCGGGGAACGCGACGGCGACCCAGCGCTGCACCAGCATCCGGAACGTCTTGGGGTCGAACTCCCGGGCCAGGTCGGTCAGCATCTTCTCGTCGGCGGCGACGCGCTCCGGGTCGAGGCGCCGGGTGGCCGAGGCGAGGACCTGCACGTGGGCGGGGGTGACGTCGCCGTCGGCGAGGGCGGCGGCCATCACCGGCAGCCGCTCGCCGTCGCGGCCCAGGGCGCGGATCTCCTCGGCGGCGTGCTTGCCGAGGTTGGAGCGGGCCTGCAGCCAGGAGCTGACCGTGCCGGCGGCTTCGTCGACGTGCGAGGCGCGCAGCTCGATCTGCCGGACCCGCTCGGCGCGGGCGGCTTCGAGGCGGCGGATCTGCCGGCCGATCGCGAGTGCTTCCTCGTGCAGCGCCTGGTCGGGCAGGTCCGCGACGGCCGAGCGCACGGCAGAGTCGACCGCAGACTCCAGGCGCTCCAGCAGATCCGGCATGCATTGAACGTACCCGACAGCACCGACAGAAACTGCTGGGCAACAGCGATTGTGGATACTTATTCGAACAAAGTTTCGACCAACCGGGCTGGCTCTTCCTCGCTGGGTCGTCGTACCGCTGCGGCCAGCCCGAGCAGGCCGATCAGCACGAGCAGCGCGGGGGCGAGCCACTCCGACTGGGTCACCAGCGAGTAGGCGCCGTCCGGGTCGGCCAGGTCGGTGGCGAGGGCGACCGCGCCGATCGAGACGAAGCCGCCGCCCGCGATGAGCGAGATCACATCGGTGCGGTGCTTACGCATGCCGGACCTCCACCTCTCCGATGCCGACCTCGACGATCAGCTGGATGACCGGGCCGGTCGACCCGATCTCGACGTTCTGTGACGCTCGCGGCCCGCCTTCGACGACATCGCCGAAGACGACGACCTGGCCGATGTCGGACTGCGCGTGGATGCGCAGGTGGACGTCGTCGGGCACGTCGACGACGAGGCTGCCGATGCCCACCGAGGCTTCGATGACCCCCTCACTCGCCGGCGACAAGTCGGCCAGGTCGAGCGTTGCATCGCCGATGCCCAGCCGGTACGGCGCGCCGGCGGCGGTGGGTCGCCACGTCCGATGGCCCGTCCCGCCCTGCAACGGCACCTGCACCACTGCGGCGGGGACGAGCGCCAGGGTCAGCAGGCCGGCCGGCAGGATCAGCCACCGCGCCCGGCCGTACCACGCGCCGACGAGCAGCCCGCCGCCGATGATCGCTGTCTCGGCGGCCAGGATCCGCACCGTCGTGATGCCGGAGGCGCCACCGAGGCGAAGCGCAATCAGCCAGCCCGCGGTGAGCGCGGCGACGCTGATGGTGCTGAGTCCGAGGCGCGAGCGCCGCCGACGGCGTCGGGGCACGGGGGGCGCGAACGCGGCGTACGTCGGCGATGCTTCGGACGTTGCGGAGTCGAGGGTGTCGACGGTGTCGGTGACCGGCGCGTCAAGCCCGACCGTGGCGGCCGGAGCAGGCGGCACGGGGGGTGCCGTGACCGGCGGTGCTGACGGGCGCGGACCGGCCTGCCACCACGCGGGACCGTGCCCACCGCGCTCGCGGTGCACGAGGTAGGCGACCGCGCCGATGATGATGAGGGCGGGCAGCCCGCTGGTGTCGCCGTCGAGGAGCGCGAGGAGCGCGATCGCGGCGACGGCCAGGACGATCCAGCGGCGCCAGCCCTGGTAGGCCCGCGCCCGGCGCATCATCCGCTCGCCGGCGGAGTCGGGCTCGTCGGCACGGGGGATGAGCAGCCAGCCCACGATGTAGAGGCAGATGCCGATGCCGCCGAACACCAACAGCACGGCGAACATCACGCGGTAGAGCACCGGGTCGACGTCGGTGTAGGTGCCGAGGGCGGCGGCCACGCCGCCGACGACCCGGTCGTCCTCGCGGCGGACCAGCCGGCGGGAGGTGGAGCCTGCGGTGGTGCCCGGAGGCACGGTCTCTGTCATGACGGCGACGATCCTCGGCCGGACGGGCGCGGACATCCGGGATCGACCCTGAGTCGACCCTGGTTCTCGGTCCGGGTAGCGCGCGGGACGATCCCGGTGCGGTGGCGGGTCGGCGCGTGTGATCCTGCGGTGTGACGTTGTCGCCCGACACCCCAGTGCCGCACCGCCGACTCGTGCGCAGCGCGGACGGCACGCTGGTGGCCGGCGTGGCGAGCGGCGTCGCGGCGCACCTCGGGCTCACCACGCTCGTCGTCCGCGGCGCCTTCGTCGTACTGGCAGCCACGGGTGGTTTCGGCGTCCTGCTGTACGCCGTCCTGTGGGTGGTCCTGCCGAGCGCGGACGAGGACACCGCGGCCCACCGCCCGGAAGGCCGGTGGACGCAGGCAGGGCGCATCGTCGCGCTCGCCGCGCTGTTCGGCGGGGCGTTCTGGCTGCTCGAGCTGCTCGGCCTGCGCAGGGCCGGGGAGAGCCTGCTGCCGGTGGCCGCGACGGTCGTCGGCGCCGCCCTGGTGTGGCGTCAGGCGGACGACGCGCAGCGCGCCCGGTGGCGCGCGACTGCGCAGGGCGGCCGCGGTGGGATGACCCGCACTGCGGCCGGCGCGGCCCTCCTCGTCGTCGGGCTGGCCGGCTTCCTCGCGACGCGGGGCCAGCTGACCGCGGCGCGGGAGGGGCTGCTGTCGACCGTCGTCGTAGTCGTCGGCCTCGCGCTGCTCTCGCTGCCGTGGTGGTTCCGGATGGCCGGCGACCTGCAGGCCGAGCGGCACCAGCGGATCCGCTCGCAGGAGCGCGCCGAGGTCGCCACGCATGTCCACGACTCCGTCCTGCAGACGCTCGCGCTGATCCGCAAGGCCGCGGGCGATCCGCGAGAAGTGACCCGGCTGGCGCGCGCCCAGGAGCGCGACCTGCGCACCTGGCTCTACCGGCCGCCGACCGGTGAGGCCACGTTCGGCGCCGAGCTGGAGAAGGTGGCCGCCGACGTCGACGCGACACACGGCGTCGCGGTGGAGGTCGTCGCCGTCGGCGACCGGCCGATGTCCGAGTCGCTGGCCGCCCTCGTCGCCGCTGCGCGCGAGTCGATGGTCAACGCTGCGCTGCACTCGGGAGCGGAGGCGGTGTCGGTGTACGCCGAGGCCGGGGCCGACGAGGTGAGCGTCTACGTTCGTGACCGGGGGTGCGGCTTCGACCCGTCCCGCGTGCCGGCCGGCCGGTACGGCGTGGCCGAGTCGATCGTCGGCCGGATGTCGCGACGCGGCGGCACCGCCGACATCCGCAGCGGGCCGGGGGAGGGCACCGAGGTGAGGCTGGTGATGAGGAGTGGCTGACGTCGTACCGGTGCGGGTCGTCCTCGTCGACGACCATCGCCTCTTCCGCAGCGGGGTGCGCACCGAGCTCGGCGTCGGCGTCGACGTCGTCGGCGAGGCCGAGTCGGTCGGCGAGGCGGTCGCGGTCATCGCCGCGACGTCGCCGGACGTCGTGCTCCTCGACGTGCACATGCCGGATGGCGGTGGCCGCGCGGTCATCGATGCCGTGAGCGCGACCGCGACGCGATTCCTCGCACTGTCGGTGTCCGACGCGGCCGAGGACGTGATCGACGTCATCCGCACCGGGGCGCGCGGTTACGTCACGAAGTCCATCTCCGGCCCCGAGCTGGCCGACGCGGTGCGCCGGGTCGCCGACGGCGACGTGGTGTTCTCGCCGCGGCTGGCCGGCTTCGTCCTCGACGCGTTCGCGGCGACCGACGCGCCGGTCGAGGACGAAGAGCTCGACCTGCTGTCTGCGCGCGAGCGCGAGGTGCTGCGGCTGATCGCGCGCGGCTACACCTACAAGGAGGCGGCGAAGGACCTGTTCATCTCGGCCCGCACGGTCGAGACGCATGTGTCCTCGGTGCTCCGCAAGCTGCAGCTGTCCAACCGGCACGAGCTCACCCGGTGGGCGGCCCACCGCCGGCTCACCTGATCGCTAGTCGCGCCGGGTGATCCCGAGCGCGACGAGCCCGACGTCGATGACGATGGGCCGCGACGCGATCAGCGTCGACTCGTCCAGCGTGGCCAGGGCGTGCACCGCGCCGAAGGCGCACGCGACTCGCACGCGGTCGGCGTCGACGGCGTCGGGGCCGGCGAGCGCGTCGTGCAGCGCGAGCACCAGGGTCCGCGCCCGCTTGCCGACGTCGGGGTGCATCAGCGCCGCGATGTCCTGCGAGAGGAAGCGCAGGACCGCATGGTGCTCGACCATGATGTCGACGTACTGCGAGAGGAGGCGGGCGCGGTACTCGTCGGTGCCCGGCACGCCGAGGTCGTCGCCCTGGCTCTGCGTCACCAGCGTCGAGATGGCTCGAGCCACGGCCGGGCCAGCTCGATGACCAGGTTCTCCTTGGCCGGGAAGTGGTAGTAGAGGGCGGCCTTGGTGAACCCGAGCCGCTCGGCGATCTGGCGCAGCGAGGTCGCGTCGTAGCCCTGCACCGTGAACAGCTGCAGCGCCGTAGCCAGGATCTCGTCGCGGGTGCTCGGCGCGGTGTCGTGATCGGCCATCCGGCCCCCCTTGTGGTGCGACCGTGCGCTACGGTTTCCGGGTACTTGCCGGGCGGCAAGTAAGCACAGGAGGCCGAGCGCGTGGATCGTAACCAGTCGGGACCCTGCCCGTCCGCGCTGCGGGTCCAGGCGCTCGCCGAGCTCGCGGTGGGCCGGCTCACGGCCGAGCGGCTGATCGCACTGGCCGACGGCCGGGTCGACGTGCTGTACGACGTCGTCGAGCTGCCCTACGAGGACGCCGACGTGGACGCGGTCGACCGGGTGCGCGAGCTCGCGATGGCCGCGGCGACCCAGCTCGTGGATCGCCACCACGAGGAGGGCCAGACCCGAGGCTGAGCAACATCCGGTCGGGAGCCTGCCGGGTGCTCGGTCAGCGCGCGAGTGCGTCCCTGATCCGCCGTTCCGACACCGGCACCGCGGTCCCCAGCGACTGCGCGAACAAGCTCACGCGCAGCTCCTCGATGAGCCAGCGGATGTCGGCCGGCTCGCCGGCTACGCGCCACTCCTCGGTCAGCCGGCGCACCTGCTCCATCCGCGTGCGATCCCGCGCGAGGTCGGGGCCGAGCTTCTCGACGCGCTTGGCCATCGCGGCGACGTAGCGCTGCAGATCGCGGAGCCGGCCCGATCCGCAGGCGGTGACGAAGCCGGGCCGGATCAGCTCGGCCAGCTGCGCGCGGATGTCGTCTGTCGCGTCACGCGCCGCCGGCAGCGTCAGCGCGACCAGCGACGCCTCGACGTCTCGCGCCGCGGCGAGCAGCCGGCTCACCTCGGTGACCGTCTCCAGCAGCGTCGCGTCGAGATCACCGCGCACCGCGTCGCGCAGCCGCGCGAACGAGCTCTCGTCCCACGCCGGCCCGCCGTTGGCGCGCATCAGCGCGTCCACCGACGCGTCGAGGCAGTCGGCGAGCAGCGCAGGGACCGCGCCGTGCGGGTACGCCGCGAGCCCGAGCTTCACGGCCGACGGCAGACGGCCGACCACCGAGCGCAGCGGCGACCCCATGGTCAGCAGCAGCAGGCGACGGGTGCCCCGCCGCATCTGGTGCTCCTGGTCGGCGCGCGTCGCCATCACGCGCACCGCGACGCTGTCACCCTCGTCGACCAGCGCGGGGTACGCCGTCACCGCGCCCGCGTCCACGTCGCGCGGCAGAGCGCCGCCGGGCCACGTCGTCAGGCCGCTTCGCTCGACGTCGGTCGCAGATGCCACCGCGCGACGCGCGACCGGAGCGAGCGTGCGCTGCAGGGCTGCCAGGTCTCGCCCGGCACCGACCACCCGGCTGCCGTCCTCGACCGAGATGCGAACCCGCAGGTAGTCCGGCAGCACGTCGAGCGGCCACACGTCCGCCGGCAGCGACGTGCCGCCGGCGCGCTCCAGCGCGCGGGCGAGGGCGGCTGTCAGGTCGCCGTCATACGGCGCCATCTCGGCGAGTGCAGCGCGCGCGTGGTCCGGCGCCGGCACGAACTGCACGCGGGTCGCCTTCGGCAGGCCACGGATCAGCGCGGTCACCAGGTCGTGCCGGTGCCCGGGCACGTGCCAGGAGAACGTCGACGCGCGGAGGCGGGGGAGCAGGACCAGCGGCACGTGCACGGTGACGCCGTCGTCGTCGGCGCCGGGGTCGAAGACGTAGCTGAGGGGCAGCGCTGTCCCGTCGACCAGCCACGTGTCCGGGAAGCCCGCGAGGTCGACGTCGCCACGACCCGCCAGGAGGTCTGCGGGCGTCAAGGTCAGCAGATCCGGCTGCGTCACCCGGGTCTGCTTCCACCACACGTCGAAGTGCCGCCCCGAGACGACGTCGGCCGGCACGCGACCGTCGTAGAACCTGAGCAGCGTGTCGTCGTCGATGACGAGATCGCGCCGCCGCAGTCGGTCCTCGAGCGACGCCGCGTCTTCGAACGCGTTCTCGTTCGCGCGCAGGAACGAGTGATGGCTGTCCCAGTCGCGCTCGACCAGCGCGTGCCGGATGAAGATCTCCCGGGCCGCGACCGGGTCGACACCGGCGTATCCGACCCGTCGTCGCGCCACGATCGGGACGCCGTAGAGGGTGACCTTCTCGAAGGCCATCACCGCGCCGCGGCCCGCGTCCCAGTGCGGCTCGCTGATGACGCGCACGACGAGGTGCTCGGCGAGCGGCTCGACCCAGGTCGGGTCGATCCGCGCCGCCGTGCGCGCCCACATCCGGTTGGTCTCGACCAGCTCACCGGCCATCACCCAGCGCGGCGGCTTCTTCGCCAGCGACGATCCCGACGAGAGCGCGAACTTCGCGCCGCGTGCGCCGAGGTAGTCGCGGGTGTCGCCGTCCTTCAGGCCGATGTGTGACAGCAGCCCGGCGAGCACTGACCGGTGCACGAGCTCATCGGTGCCCGGCAGACGGCCGCCGCGCAGGCCCAGCGACGCCGCGGCCGACCGCAGCGCGCCGACCAGGTCCTGCCACTCGCGCACGCGCAGGTAGTGCAGGAACTCCGCCCGGCACATCCGACGGAAGGCGCTCGAGGACAGCGCGCGCTGCTGCTCGGTGAGGTAGCGCCACAGCAGCAGGTACGACGAGAAGTCGCTCGTCTCGTCGCGGAAGCGGCGGTGCATCTCCTCCGCCGCCTGCGCCTTGTCGGTGGGGCGCTCGCGCGGGTCCTGGATCGACATCGCGGCGACGACGACGAGCACGTCCTCGAGGCAGCCGTTGCCGGCGGCCTCGACCACCATCCGCCCGAGCCGCGGGTCGACCGGCAGCCGGGCCAGCTGCCGTCCGATCGGCGTGAGCCGGTGCCCGTCGTCGTCAGCCGGCTGCAGCGCGTTGACCTCGCGCAGCAGGTCGACGCCGTCGCGGATGCCACGGCGGTCGGGCGGGTCGACGAACGGGAACGCCGCGATGTCGCCGAGGTCGAGGGCCACCATCTGCAGGATCACGCTGGCCAGGTTGGTGCGCAGGATCTCCGGGTCGGTGTACGCCGGCCGCGAGGCGAAGTCCTCCTCGTCGTACAGCCGGATGCAGATCCCCTCCGCGACCCGACCGCACCGCCCCTTGCGCTGGTCCGCACTGGCTTGGCTGACCCGCTCGATCGGCAGCCGCTGCACCTTGGTTCGCGCGCTGTACCGGGAGATGCGCGCGGTCCCCGGGTCGACGACGTAGCGGATCCCCGGCACGGTCAGCGACGTCTCGGCGACGTTCGTCGCGAGCACCAGCCGGCGGCCGTCGTGCGGGCGGAACACCCGGTGCTGCTCCTCCGCGCTGAGCCGCCCGTAGAGCGGCAGGACCTCGGTATGCGGCAGCTCGAGCCGGCGCAGGGCGTCAGCGGTGTCGCGGATCTCGCGCTCGCCGGAGAGGAAGACCAGGACGTCGCCCGGCCCCGCCCCGGACAGCTCGTGGATCGCGTCGACGATCGACTGCACCTGGTCGACGTCATCCGCCGGCGGGCGGTACCGGACGTCGACCGGGTAGGTGCGGCCGGTCACCTCGACGACCGGCGCGCCGCCGAAGTGGTCGGCGAACCGCTGCGGGTCGATCGTCGCGGACGTGATGACGACCTTGAGGTCGGGCCGTCGTGGCAGCAGCCGGCGGAGGTAGCCGAGCAGGAAGTCGATGTTGAGGCTCCGCTCGTGGGCCTCGTCGACGATGACGGTGTCGTAGCGGAGCAGCAGACGGTCGCGCTGGATCTCGGCGAGCAGCACGCCGTCGGTCATGACCTTGATCAGCGTGCGATCGCTCGACCGGTCGGTGAACCGCACCTGGTAGCCGACCGTCGTACCGAGCTCCACCCCGAGCTCCTCGCTCAGCCGCTCGGCCACCGCGCGGGCGGCGATCCGTCGCGGCTGGGTGTGCCCGATGGTGCCGAGCACGCCGCGGCCCAGCTCGAGGCATATCTTCGGCAGCTGCGTGGTCTTCCCGCTCCCGGTCTCGCCCGCGACGACGACGACCTGCGAGCCCTCGATCGCCTCGAGCAGGTCGTCGCGTCGTGCGCTGACCGGGAGGTCGTCGGGATAGGACACGTCGGGGACGACGGCGCGCCGCGCGGCGACCCGTCGCTCGGCATGCGCGAGCTGAGCGAGCAGACGTTCCGTCGGTCCGGATGAGCGGAGTCGAGAGCGCAGCAGCTCGGCGTCGCGCAGGCAGAGCGCCTCGATCCGGGCAGGCAGGTCCTCCGGCGGCGCGTGGCTCATGACCGGCCCAGCCTAGGACGCGACCTGCCGAGCGGCTCGCCTGTCAGCGACGTCGGTCGCCCATCACCGCCGCACGCAGCGCCGACAGCTCACCCTTCGGGAGGAAGGTGGCCCCGACAGCGGCGGTGTCGCGCCGCAGCCGCGCACTCTGGTAGTTGGTGTAGAGGATGAAGCGCAACCCCTCCAGGTCGCGAAGCGCGGCCACCACCTTCAGCCCGTCGGGACCGGGCGGCATCCGCAGGTCGACGACGAGGACGTCGGGTCGGAGCTCACGGCACAGCCGGATGCCGCTCTCCCCGTCGATGCCGCGGCCGACGACGTCGTGCCCTTCGAGGGTGAGGTCGGTCACCGCGAGCTCGAGTGCGTCCGGGTCGTTGTCGACCACCACGATGCGACGACATGGCCCGCCGCGGGTCGACCTCCCCAGCTCCGGGAGGGTGTCGGCGCTCATGACCCCGAGGCTCATGACCTCGGCGCTGCCGCGAGCTCGACGCGCGGCAGTTCGAAGCTGAACGTCGCGCCGTCGCCGCGGGTCTCGGCCCGGATGCAGCCGCCGTGCGCGTCGATGATCTGCCGGCTGATGTAGAGCCCGAGGCCGGTGCCGCTCACCGACGACGTGCGACCGCGGACGAACTTGTCGAAGACCCGGCCGAGCTCCGTCGGCGACAGGCCGGGGCCGTGGTCCCGGACCTCGACCCGGGCGCCGTCCGCGCGGTCCTCCACGACGACCTCGATCGGCGTCATGACCGGTCCGCTCTTCACCGCGTTGTCGAGCAGGTTGGTCAGCACCTGCTGGATCCGCTCGGGGTCGGCTCGCACCCACACCGCCTCGTCGGGGACCTCGAGGGTCACCCGGCGGTCAGGCAGCATGTCGTTGACGGCCAGCACCGCCGACGAGACCTCGGTCCGCAGGTCGAGGACGCCGAAGTTGTAGATCAGCTCGCCCGCCTCGATCGTCGACGAGTCGAGGACGTCGCGCGTCAGCGAGTGCAGCCGGCGCGCGCTCGACAGCGAGCGGCCGATCGCCCGCTGTCGCTCGTCGTCGGACATCGACGACCAGTGGTCGAGGGTGGTCTGCAGGAAGCCGAGCAGGCCCGCGACCGGGGTGCGCAGCTCGTGCGACACGATGCTGATGAACTCCTCGCGCACCGCGCTGACCTCCTCCAGCCGGTGCTGCTCGGCCCGCGCCCGGCGAAGCCGCTGGCCGAGGAGCACCGAGCTGACGACCGCCGCGATCGCCCCGGTGATGAGGACCAGCAGCAGCGCGGAGTCGAGCGGGCCGGTGAGCGCGCCGTCGAACTCGGCGGCATCCTGGCGGAAGACAGTGCGCCACCCGGCCGAGGGCACGGCCTCTGCCACGACGACCTGGTCGCCATTGCGCTGGAAGCCGGTTGCGCCGCGTTCCAGCACGGGCTCCTCGAGCTTCTTGGCCAGCAGGGTCGGGTTGCTGGTCGCGACGACGACGCCGTGGGTGTCGACGAAGGAGAACTCACCGGTGCGGCCGCGCCTGAGTCCGGCGACCTCGGCGCTGAACGGCGACTCGGCGGACACCTCGCTCTCGATGAGGAAGACGCCGGTCACCGCTCCGGTCGCCGACTTGGTCGGGAAAGCGACCCCGATCGACGGGAGGGCGGTGGTGAGGCTCTTTCCGACCGGCGTGAGTGCCGGCTCCCCGGCGAGGACCTTGTCGAGGCCGGCCAGCTCGACCGTGCGGCCGACGGACGACGGGTCGCGGAGCAGCGTGCCGTTGGTGATGACGCCGGCCTTGTCGACCAGCAGGTATCCGGTCTTCGCCTTGGGGTTGAGGTCCTGGAGCTGCTGGAGCCGCTTGGCGTCCGCCGGGTCCCGCAGTGTCATGGCCCACGGAGTCGGACCGTTGACGAAGCCACTCAGCGAGGTGAACACGCTCTCGATCCGCGCGTCCATGCTGCTGGTCAGCTGGTGCACCTGCGCGACCTGCAGCTCCTCGAGCGCTCGCGTCCCGTCGCGCTTGGCCTGCATGACGGTGGCGACCACAAGCCCGGAGGTGCCGAGGACGAGGGTGACGGCGAGCGCGACGATCGCGCGATCGCGTCGAGTGCGGTTCATGAATTCCTCCGAGCGGGCAGTGACGGCGGGAGTGCGCTGATCTGATCGGGGATGACGACCTCGGGTGTGACGCCGGTGGACAGCGGCAGCCGGACGACCATGCGGGTGCCCTGCGGCTCGTTGGCCTCGACCGCGATCTCGCCGCCCATCTGCACGACCAGCTCACGGACGACGGACAGCCCGATGCCGGCACCGCGCGTCGCTCGCGCGACCGCCCCGTCCCCGCGGTAGAAGCGGGTGAAGACGCGCTGGCGGTCCTCGACGGGGATCCCGGGGCCCTGGTCGCTGACGGAGAGCTCCGCCCAGCCGTCGGCGACGCGGGTCGCGACTTCGATGGTGCTCGCCGGTGGCGAGAACTTGGCCGCGTTGGTGAGCAGGTTGGCGAGGACCCGGTCCAGGGCGCTGACGTCGGCGACCGCCTCGACCTCCGTGTCGATGTGGGTGACCAGGTGGTGCTGACCGAGCAGCGGGGTGAGCTGTCGGACGAGGGAGCCCGCGGCGAGGTCGAGTCGCACGCCGATCGGCGTGACGACGATCGACTGCCGCTCGAGTCGGGCGAAGTCGAGCAGGTCGTCGACCAGCAGGCCGAGGCTGACGCTGTTGCGCTGGATGCGGCGGAGGAACTCCAGCCGGTCTTCGTCGCCGAAGTCGCCCCACCGCTCGCAGAGCAGCTGCACGAATCCGCGGATCGCCGTGATCGGGGTCCGCAGCTCGTGGGAGATCGTGCCCAGGAAGGCGTCCTTGAGCCGGTCGAGCTCAGTGAGCCGGCGTACGTTCGCCTGCTCCCGCTCGTAGAGCTCCACGTTGGAGGTCGCGACGGCGACCAGCTCGGCACCGGCGCGGATCGCCGTGATGTCGGACTCGGTCAGCGGGGTGCCGGGGATCGCTCGCAGCCGACCGATGGTCCGCCCTGCCCGGACCAGCGGGCACACCAGCTCCGATGCGGGCACCGCTCCCGGCACGAGGCGGTCGGCCGGGCGGGTGCCCATCGAGAAGACCTCGACCAGGTTGCCCTCGTCGCCGGTCAGCTCGAGCGCGACGGACACCAGCCCGAACTCGTCGCAGAGCCGGACGGCAACGGCCGGCAGCACTTCGCCGAGGTCGAGACTGGTCTGCAGGATCGGGCCGAGCTCCGCGACGATCCGGGTCTCCCGCAGCAGGGCGTCGTGCGACGCGCGGAGCCGGTCGAGGGCGGTGCGGTCGCGCCACCCGACCGCGAGTGCCGTGAGCGCAGCCAGCAGAGTGGCCGCCGCCATGGCCTTGGTCGTCGTCGCGAACCCGGAGGGCATCGGAGGACGGACCCGCAGGTGCCAGGTCGAGTTGGCGACCGGTCGGGCGACCGCGACCTCGACGCCGTCCGCGGAGCTCACGGCCGAACCGCCGGCGACGACGCCGTCGACGGCGAGCTGCGCACTGTCGCCGGTGAGGCCGATCCGGGTCAGGAAAGCCGGGGCGTCCATGGTCGCGATGACCCAGTGCCGCAGCGCCGCCCGTCGCTCGTCGGTCGTGCCCGTCTTCGCACCCGTCGTGTACGCCGGGACGACCACGGCGACGGTGCCCCGGGCCGGCACGACGGTGTGCGACTCGCCAGTGTCCATCGCGGACTGCCGCGCGAGCGTCGTACCGGACACGATGAGCGCTGGGGTCGCGCCGCGCGGGATCCGTCCGGTGATCACGCTCGCCTCGGTGTCCCCCGGGCGCACCCGGGCGATCGCGACGATGCCCGAGCCGCTCAGCAGGTCCTCGACCCGTGACGCCGGCGCCTGCCGCTCGGTGAGCACCTCGACGATGCCGATGGTCCGGGTCAGCGAGCCGAGGGCGCCGTCGAAGACGACGATCGAGGTCTTGGCCTGCGCACGGGCAGCGCGCGCCGCGTCGCGCTCGGCGTTGCTCTCGATGGCCGCGGCAGAGCCGGCGCCCGCGAGGAGGAGCACCGCGGCGGCCGCCCACGCGGCGGGCGTGATCCTCATGTGCCCGACGTGTGGCGCCACAGCTGCTCCGGGAGGCGGGTGTAGTCGCCCTTCGGCAGGCACGAGCGGATCCCGAGGCGCTCCGCCGCGGCGACGGTCTCCTCGTCCAGGTAGGCCGAGTACAGGATGATCGACTGCGTGGGGTCTTCGGCGAGGATCTCGGCAGCCACCTCCAGGCCGGACATCCCGGGCATCCGGTTGTCCAGCACGATCACCTCGGGGCGGTCCGCGTGCCAGCTCGCGATCGCGGCCTCGCCGCTCGCGGCTTCCCCCGCGACGACGAGACCCTCGTTGGCGAGCTCGATCGTGAGGCGGATGAGAAAGCGGATGTCCTCCTCGTCGTCGACGATGAGCGCTCGCGGCATGGCACGCAGTCCTCTCCGAATGTCCCCTGGAGTCGATCTTCGGCCCGGCGAATACGGACGGCCATGGTCATAACGGAGGGTTTGTCACGTCTGACCGGGCCGGCAGGTTCGGGGTCGCGCAGCGTCGAATCCAGCACGCGACCCCGCCGTACCGTGTTGTCGATCCTGGGAGCTCCGCTGTGAACGTCCGTCACGTCGCCCTCCTCGCCGCCGCCGGCGCCGTCCTCGCCGGCAGCCTGCCCGCCTCCGCCGCGCCGAAGGAGGAGAAGGAGACCTACTCGGTGACGGCCCCGGTCCCGTTCCCGGTGACGAACGCGACCCCGCCGCTCGACGGCTGCTGGAACGGGCAGGAGACGCTCACCAAGAACACTCGGGCGTTGACGTTCGCGACGGCCGGCAGCCTCTCCGCTCAGGTCGACTACTTCGGCGACTGGGATCTGCTGCTGTTCGACGACAAGGGGGCCAAGGCCGCCGCGTTGGAGACGACCGACGCCGGCACCCCCGCGACGGCGAACAAGGAGAAGCTCGCCTTCAAGAAGATCAAGGCGGGTGCGAAGTACACCCTCGTCGTGTGCAACTGGCTCGGCCAGCCGGACGCGACCGTCACCTACACGTTCACCCCCGCGAAGAAGAAGTAGGCCAGAACCGCGTGGCGGCTCGATGGGCCCGCTGCGCGGTGGTCATGCTCGCCTGGGGGCGTTCGTCACCGACGAGATGGGGCCGCGCGGCCCCATCTCTTGACCCAGGTCGCTACGTGATCACGGCACGCCGAGACGCGGCCGAAGGGTCGACTTCCGTCTCCGTCACCCGTGGCCGGTCGACCCCTGCCCGCATCGTTCTGAGATGACTCGAGACGTCAGGCGTTGTCAGACCGGCACCTAGACTGGAGCCGGTCATGACCACCCTCTTCGACGACGACGACCCGGCGTTCGCCGGGCTGATCACCCGTTCCGAGCGGTCGGAGCAGGTGCTCGACGGGCTCAACCCGCAGCAGCGCGCGGCGGTCGTCCACACCGGTGGGCCGCTCCTGATCGTCGCCGGCGCTGGTTCCGGGAAGACCCGGGTGCTGACCCAGCGGATCGCCTACCTGATGGCCGAGCGCCGCGTGCAGCCGGGGGAGATCCTGGCGATCACGTTCACCAACAAGGCCGCCGGCGAGATGAAGGAGCGCGTCGCCGCGCTGGTCGGCCCGCGCGCCAAGGCGATGTGGGTGTCGACCTTCCACTCCGCGTGCGTGCGGATCCTCCGCGCCGAGGCGCCGCGCCTCGGCTTCAAGAGCAGCTTCACGATCTACGACCAGGGCGACGCGCAGCGGTTGATGACGCTGTGCGTCCGCGACCTCGACCTCGACCCGAAGCGCTTCCCGCCGCGGTCGATGTCGGCGAAGGTGAGCAATCTCAAGAACGAGCTGGTCGACTTCCAGACCTTCACCGACCGCGCGGCCGACGTGCAGGAGCAGACGCTCGCCGAGGTCTACACGCTCTACCAACGGCGGCTGCGCGAAGCCAACGCGATGGACTTCGACGACCTGATCTCCACCGCTGTCGACGTGCTGCGGCTGTTCCCCGACGTCGCCGAGCACTACCGCCGCCGGTTCCGGCACGTCCTGGTCGATGAGTACCAGGACACCAACCACGCGCAGTACGCGCTCGTGCGCGAGGTCGTCGGAGCGGTCGACGGCGTATCGCTGCCGGACAACGTCGTTCCTCCTGGCGAGCTGTGCGTCGTCGGAGACGCCGACCAGTCGATCTACGCGTTCCGCGGCGCCAACATCCGCAACATCCTGCAGTTCGAAGAGGACTTCCCCGACGCCACGGTGGTGCTGCTCGAGCAGAACTACCGCTCGACGCAGACGATCCTGTCGGCCGCCAACGCCGTCATCGCGCGCAACCCCGGACGCAAGCCCAAGAACCTCTGGAGCGACGCGGGGGCGGGGGAGAAGATCGTCGGCTATGTCGCCGAGAACGAGCACGACGAGGCGGCCTTCGTCGCCCAGGAGGTCGACCGCCTCGCTGACGACCACGGCGTCGACGCCGGCGACATCGCGGTCTTCTACCGGACCAACGCGCAGAGCCGGGTCTTCGAGGAGGTCTTCGTCCGGGTCGGCCTGCCCTACCGCGTCGTCGGAGGCGTGCGCTTCTACGAGCGCAAGGAGGTGCGCGACTCGCTCGCCTACTTGCGGGTCATCGCCAACCCTGCCGACACCGTGTCACTGCGCCGCATCCTCAACGTGCCGCGGCGAAAGATCGGCGACCGTGCGGAGGAGTGCCTCGAGCAGCTCGCCGCGCGAGAGCGGATCACCTTCCCCGAAGCGCTGGACCGGGCGGGCGACGCCAACGGCCTGACGCCCCAGGCGACCCGCGCCTGCCTGGAGTTCGCCCGGCTGCTTCGCGAGCTGCGCGAGGAGGCCGCGGCCGGCGCCGCGCCGAGCGCTGTGCTCGAGAAAGTCTGGAGCGCACCGGCTACCTCGCCGAGCTCGAGGCCGACGACTCGATCGAAGGTCAGGGCCGCGTCGAGAACTGCAAGGAGCTGCTCGGCGTCGCGCGCGAGTTCGAGGAGCGGCTGCCCGACGACGACCTCGCGTCGTTCCTCGAGCAGGTGTCGCTGGTCGCCGACGTCGATGTTCTCGCCAACGGCGCGACCGGCGTCGTCACGCTGATGACACTGCACAACGCGAAGGGCCTCGAGTTCCCGGTGGTGTTCCTCACCGGGCTCGAGGACGGCGTCTTCCCGCACATCCGCGCGCTCGGCGACAGCGCCGAGCTGGAGGAGGAGCGGCGCCTCGCCTACGTCGGCATCACTCGGGCCCGGGAGCGGCTCTACCTGTCGCGTGCGCAGATCCGCTTCATGTGGGGGCAGACGTCGTACAACCCGCCGTCGCGGTTCCTCGACGAGATCCCGGCCGAGCTCGCCGAGTGGACCGGCCGCGCGGAGCCCGCGATGGCGACGATGGCGCGCACGCTGTCCAGCGGCGGCGGCCGCCCGGGCGCCAAGCCCGCCGCCGGCCTGCGCCCGATCATCGCGGTCGCGCCGGGCGATCGGGTCACCCACGACTCGTTCGGGCTCGGCGTGGTCGTCGCGACCGCCGGCATGGGCGACTCGGCGGAGGCGACGGTCAACTTCGGCGGCGAGGTCGGCACCAAGCGCCTCCTGCTGCGCTACGCCCCCGTCGAGAAGCTCTAGCCCCCCGAAATTTGCCCGGTCAACCGGCGAGTCAGACCCCGCGAAGGTCGTTGGGGGGTCTAACTGGCCGGTCAAGCGCCAGAGCCGGCCCGTCGTGGCGAGTAGGTTGCGCCCGTGGCTGAGACCTCTGCGGGACTGCTGGCCGGCAAGAAGCTGGTCGTCACCGGCGTGCTGACCGATCGCTCGATCGCGTACGCCGTCGCGCGGCTCGCCCTCGAGCAGGGCGCCGAAGTCGTGCTCACGTCACACGGCCGCGCGATGAGCATCACGAAGCGGATCGCCGCGCGCCTGCCCGGTACGCCGGACGTGCTCGAGCTCGACGTGACGCAGCCGGACCACTTCGCCGCGCTGACGGCCGAGCTCGCGTCGCGCTGGGGCCGGGTCGACGGCGCGCTGCACGCCGTCGCATTCGCCCCGGCAGCGTGCCTGTCCGGCGACTTCATGGCGCCGGAGTGGCCGGACGTGTCCATCGCGCTGGAGATCTCGGCGTACTCGCTCAAGGCGCTGGCCGGCGCGATGCTGCCGCTCATGTCCGGCGGTGGCTCGATCGTCGGGCTCGACTTCGACGCGACCCAGGCGTGGCCGTCGTACGACTGGATGGGCGTCTCGAAGGCGGCGCTCGAGGCGACGGCGCGCTACCTCGCCCGCGACCTCGGGCCGAAGGGGGTGCGGGTCAACCTCGTGGCGGCCGGGCCGCTGCGGACGATCGCCGCCAAGAGCATCGCCGGCTTCGACCAGTTCGAGGACCTCTGGGCGTCACGGGCGCCGCTGGGCTGGGACGTCGAGGACACCGAGCCGGCCGCGCAGGCCTGCGTCGCGCTGCTCAGCGACTGGTTCCCGCGGACGACCGGGGAGATCCTGCACGTCGACGGCGGCTTCCACGCCGTCGGCGCGTAGAGCAAACGGAACGCGCAGCAGCGGGCGCCCGGCGCGCAAGCTGCGTCGGCGCCGTGCGGCTGGCCACAGCGGACAAAGCCTGACCACGTGCCGTGCCGTCATTCCGACTCGAGCTATGTGTTAGACGCGGATGCCGTGGGCCTTGAGGAACGGGCGGGGGTTGACGTTGGCGCCGCCAACCAGCACCTCGAAGTGCAGATGCGGGCCGGTGGAGCTGCCGGTCGAGCCGACCTTGCCGATGACGTCGCCGGCCTGCACCCGGCCGCCCGTGCGCACGAACGACGACATGTGCGAGTACGACGTGACGACACCGCCCGCGTGGCGGATGCGGATCTGCTTGCCGTAGCCGTTCTCGTAGCCGGCCGCGATGATGACGCCGTCGAACGCCGCGCGGATCGGCGAGCCGTAGCCGGCGCCGAAGTCCAGCCCACGGTGCATCCGGCCCCAGCGCATGCCGTACGGCGAGGTCAGCGGACCGCCGGACGGGCGGAACCAGCGCGGCGCCCGGGCCTTCGGCTTGGGCTTCGGCTTCGCGACCGGGGTTCGGACCGCGGTGCGGGAGGCCCGCTCGGGCGCGGTCAGCGCAGTGCCGCGGAAGTAGAGCGCGCGGGCGCGCAGGGAGGTCGCAGGGGCGAGGGGCTCGCCGAGCAGCGCGGTCATCGGGTCGTTGCGCAGCATCGCCACGCTGCGGGCGCCGGACAGCGTCGGCACGGCATCGGCGTCGGCTGAGGCGGCGACCTGGTGGCCCACGCCGGCGATGGCCAGCGCGAGCAGGACCGGGCCGGCCAGGCCGTGGCGAGGGGTGGCGCGGTAGCGCCGGTAGGCGGTGCGAAGACGTGCGGCGGGCGGGCGTCGGGCGGAGAAGAGCGACGACACGCGGGAGGGGCCTTCCGTCGGGAACATGGCGACGGCCGTCGCGGGCTGCGAGCCCGGGCGGCCGTTTCAGCGGCGGAGCCCGAGACGTCGGGACCCTGCGCCGTGATCTAAACGTAACCTACGGTCATGTTTCGGCGCAAGGCCGGCAAACCTGACTCTCGATCTGGGGTCGTGACGCTCAACGACCCTCGGGCCATCCCGGTGACGGCCGATTCCATGATCATGAGCGCCCTGGGACCTCTGGAGCGCGCGTCGACGCTCATGATCATGGAATGCCGGTGGCGGCGGTCGGCAGGGGACGGTCCGTCGGTCAGCCGGCGCCTTCGGAGGCGGCCGGGTCCC
Organism: uncultured Actinomycetota bacterium; assembly: GCA_963765815.1. Lineage (GTDB taxonomy): Bacteria > Actinomycetota > Actinomycetes > BP-191 > BP-191 > DATLNF01. The sequence goes on from CAVXXT010000008.1 coordinate 540,320, forward strand.
GGCGGCGGCGCGGCACCCGCGCGGTCGGCGCGGTCGCCGTGATCGGCGTGACGCCGCGGGTGATCGTCGACCCGTCCGACTCGAGCTGGGCCAGCGTCGTGGCCAGCTCGTGGACGACCCGGCGGTCGATCGGCAGCGACAGGTGGCCGGTGCCGCGCACGAACACGTTGCGGGCGCTGAGGTCGGGGTGGTCGATCTGCGCGGAGCGCTTCGGTACGACGAGCTCGTCGAGGTCGCTCCAGAACGCGACGAAGCGGGTGCGGCACTCCGGCGCCGGCTCGGCCAGCTCCCGGATGATCGCCGACCCGACCCGCAGGTCCTTCACCGCCCGGCCGAGCATCAGGTGCGCAGCGCGCGTGCCGTGGTGCGGCGTGCCCAGGGTGGCCAGCGTGTGCACCCGGGCGTCGCCGCCGCGCCGCTGCACGTAGTAGCGCGCGACCAGCCCGCCCATCGAGTGGCCGACCACGTGCACCTGCTCGTAGCCGGTCTCCTCGCAGAGCTGCTCGACCAGCGCGTCGAGCCGGGCCGCCGCACGAGGTACGTCGTTCGTGAAGACGTTGTAGTTCATCGTCACGACCCGGCCGAACCCGCGGCGGTGCAGCGCCCGGCGAAGCAGCGTGAAGACCGAGCGGTTGTCGACCCACCCGTGGATCAGCACGATCGGGGTGCCCGCCGCCTCGACGTCGCCGAGGAGCAGTCCGCGCTGCACGGGCGGCAGGCCGCGGAGCGAGTAGCGATCGGCGTGCGTCCGCGCCCGCTCTCGCAGGGCGCCCATGGGGTAGAGCGCGGCGTGCGCCGCCGCCCACACCACTTCGACCCCGGTTCCGCGCAGCCCCGAGGGGCTCAGGACGGTCCGCGCACCGCGTTGCACGGAGGCGCCGACCCGAATCGCTGCGTTCCTCACACCGCTCCCGTCACCAGATGGCACGAGGGGAAGTACCCGCAACCTACCTGCCGACGCACGAGCCGGACGTGAGGTCGCTCATAGTCCGTCCGGCGGCGGGGGCTCGCCCGGCGCCTGCGGGAGGGCGCAGGGCGTCATCGCGGGCGCCGGAGCGGTCGGGCGCTGGGGCCGGGTGGGGTCGACGTAGAGGCGCCCGCCCGCCGCGCGGATGGGCAGCCGGGCCAGCCCGCTGCCGGTGCCGCTGCCGGCGCGGCGGCCCTGCGCGTCGTAGCGGGTGCCGGCGGCGTCGACCCAGCCGCCGTCGGCGGGGCAGTAGGAGACCGGTCCGGCGACCGCCGACAGCCCGCCGCGCCGGTCCAGCCAGCCGGAGCCGTCGGGGAGCGAGGTGACCGCGCCGTCGGCGTACCGCGAGAGCGGGCCGTGATCGACGTACGGCGGCCCGGGCGTGCCGGGGCGCATGAGCAGGTACGCCGACCCGGCGACGAGGATCGTGCCGGCGAAGGCGAGCGCGGCGAGCAGCCACGGCAGGCCGAGCTGGGACCGGATCAGGATCTTGCGCTGAGCCGCGCGTCGCGGCAGGTAGCCGTACCTCTCGCCCGTCTCCGCGTCGACGGGCACGCCGCCGCCGACCGGCACGATCGGCTGCCGCGCCGTACGCCGGTGCTTGCCTCGCTTCTCGGGCCCGCCGGTCGGCTCGGTCACCGCAGCTGGCCGGGCAGCGGTGCCGACCAACGGCGCTCCCGGGCCTGCAGCCGCTCGGCGCGGTCCAGCGCCCGGAGCCGACCCACTTCGTGCGCGACCGCGGAGGCGAGCCCGGCGGTGTCGGCCGGCGCCGGGCGGTCGGCGAGGCCGAGCTCGATCAGGTCGGCGGGCGTCAGGCGGAGCCGGTCCGCCGCCTCGGCGAGGTCGACCCGCAGCGCCGCGGCCGCGCCCTCCGGAGCGAGCGCGGTGAGGTAGCCCCCGTCGGTCACCAGCACCGCGTCGCAGACCGTCGCGGCGAGCGCGCCGCCCGACCCGCCCTCGCCGACCAGCGCGGCGACCGTGGGCGAGCGCACGGCGAGCACCGCGTCGAAGGTGTCGGCGATCGCGCTCGCCGCACCGGCCGCCTCCGCGGCCGGGCCGGGCTCGGCGCCGGGCGTGTCGACGACGGTGACGAACGGCAGGTCGAGGCGGTCGGCGAGCCGGGCCGCGCGCTGGAGGACCCGGTAGCCGGCCGGGGTCGGTCGGCCGCCCCGGCGCGCGGCGACCGCCACCGCCACGACGGTCCCCGCGCCCGCCAGCGAGCCGACGCGCGCCGCGACGGTCTCGTCGCCGCCGGGACAGCGCAGCGGAGACGGGTCGTCGAGCAGCAGGTCGAGCAGGTCCACGCCGGTCGGTCCGGTCGACGACCGGGCGCGATGCACCTGGTCGAACCCGCTCACGCCGGGGAGCTCGCCGGGCACCGGCTCGGCCGCAGGCCCCGGCGTACCGGGACGGAGCAGCCGCAGCCACCGGCCGAGAACCTCACCGACGGCATCCCCGTCAGCGACCTCGTCGAGCAACCCGGCGCCCAGCGCCGACGTCGCGGTGTGGCTGCCGTCGGGCAGCGACTCGCCGGTCACGGCCTCGACCACCCGCGGTCCGGCGAAGCCGACCGTCGCGCCGCTCACGCCGATGCGTACGTCGGCCCGGCTGACGACGCCGATGAAGACGCCGCCGGTCGTCGGGTGGTCGGCCACCGCGAGGTGCGGTACGCCGGCCGCCGCGAGGCGACGAAGCGCCAGCTGGGCGCGGGCGATGCCGACCAGCGCCGCGTTGCCCTCCTGCAGCCGGGTCCCGCCGGTCCGGACGAAGGACACGAGCGGCTCGTCGTACTCCGCGGCCAGCTCGCACGCCGCCGCGAACGCCGTCGCGTCGAGCTCGCCGAAGCTGCCGCCGTACGTCGTGAAGTCCCACACGCAGGCGACGACCTTCACCCCGCCGATCTCGCCGATGGCGTACTGCACCACCTGCGCCGGCGTGTAGCCGGGCCAGCCGATCGGGTTGCGGCCGGCCCGCTCGTAGCGCGGGAACGAGAAGCGCTGCAGGAGCGCGTCGCGCCAGTCGTCCACCCCGGTAGCATCGCAGACCACGCACGCGGCAGCAGATGGCGAAAGGTGACCGATGACCTCCGGCGGACGGATCAGGGTCGTCGTCGCCAAGCCCGGGCTCGACGGGCACGACCGCGGCGCCAAGGTCGTCGCCCGCGCGCTGCGCGACGCGGGCATGGAGGTCATCTACACCGGGCTGCACCAGACGCCCGAGCAGATCGCCGACACCGCGATCCAGGAGGACGCCGACTGCGTCGGCCTGTCGGTGCTGTCGGGCGCGCACATGGCGCTGTTCCCCAAGCTGATCACGCTGCTCAAGGAGCGCGGGGCGGGCGACATCGTCGTCTTCGGCGGCGGCATCATCCCGGCCGCTGACATCCCCGAGCTCTCGGCGATCGGGGTGGCCAAGATCTTCACGCCGGGCGCCACGACGACCGAGATCATCGACTGGGTCCGCGCCAACGTCGGCGAGTCCGCCCCCGCCTGATCGGCAGGGACGCCGCCGCGCGGGGTCGAAACCCCGCGCATGATCATCGTTCGCTCCCGGATCCGCCGTACCGCCGGCTGGGCTGCTCTCGCCGCCCTCGCCGCGGTCCTCGTCGCTCCTGCCGACGCCGCTCCCGTGCCTGTCGGGGCGGAGTACTCCGAGGCGTACTTCCCGTCGGCCGACGGCACGAGCCTGCACGCCGACGTCTACCTGCCGGAGAACCGTCGGGGGCGGGTCCCGGTGATCCTGCTGGTCAGCCCCTACACGTCGACCGGCAGCGCCGAGCAGGGGCCGGCGCTGAACTACCCGCAGTTCCTCGACAACGCCGAGGTGTTCGACCGCGGCTATGCCTGGGTGCAGGTCAGCCTGCGCGGGGTCGGCGGCAGCGGCGGGTGCGGCGACATGGGCGGGGTCGGCGAGCAGGCCGACGCCAAGGCCGCGGTCGAGTGGGCCGCATCGCAGCCATGGTCAACAGGCAGAGTCGGCATGTGGGGCGTGTCGTACGACGCGTGGACGCAGGTGATGGCGCTCGCCACGAAGCCGAAGGGACTGGCCGCCGCGATCGTCGCGTCACCGCTCATCGACTTCTACCGCGGCCTCTACATGAACGGCGTGCACTACGCCGAGGCCTGGCACGCCACGACGGGCAGCTACGCCGCCGGCGACCTCACCCCACCCAGCCTGTTCGCCCCGCCGGAGCAGCACGTGAACGCGCTCACGGGCACGGTGGGCAATGCGCGGTGCTACGTCGACAACGTCACGCAGGCCGCGATGGGCGACCGATCGTCGGCGTACTGGATGGAGCGCGACCTGGTGCCGCGCGCGGCCGGCAGCACGGTGCCCGTGCTCTGGACACACGGCTTCCTCGACGCCAACACCAAGCCGGACAACTTCATGGACGTCTGGTCGACGCTCAAGGGACCGCACCGCGGGCGCTTCGGCCAGTGGGTGCATCGCGGCGCCGACTCCACGGGCATCGGCAGGGACGGGCTCGACCAGTACCTGCGCTGGTTCGACCGCTACCTCAAGGGGATCCGCCCGCACGTCGTCGACAGCCCGGTCGAGGTACAGCAGGGCGACGGCCGGTGGCGCGCCGAGCGGCAGTGGCCACCGGCGGACGCCCGCCAGGTGGCGCTGCCGCTCAACACCGGGTCCTACCTCGACACCGCAGGCAACGCCGCCGACGCACCTGACGCCGATGCGCCGCTCGGCGAGGGCATCTGGACCTTCACCCAGGCCCTGCCGTACGACGTGCACCTGGCCGGCGTGCCGCGGCTCGACGTGCAGCTCGCGACGTCAGGGGCCGGGGCGAACCTGGTCGCGCTGGTCTACGACGTCGACCCCGAGGGCCCGGCCTCACTCATCACCCGCGGCGCGGCGAAGGTGTCGAGTGGCGGGCGGCTCTCGTTCGACCTCTACCCGCAGGACTACCGCATCCCCGCCGGTCACCACCTCGGCACGTTCATCAGCGCGTCGGACGACACTTGGTTCGACCCTGGTCTGACCGGCTCGACCGTGACGGTGTCGAAGGCGAGCCTGTCGGTCCCGTTCCTGCGCTACGACCGCGACCTCGAGCGATACCTCGAGGGAGACGAGGGCGCCGACCTCGGTGCGCGCGTCGACGCCTCCCTCGACCCGTCAACCATCCAGGACGCGATCCTCCGCGGACCGCTGCCGCCCCGGATGACCCGCCGCCCGCGGCGCTAGAGACCCGCCGACCAGATGCCGCGGCCGTGGGTGGCGGCGTAGACGCGGCCGCCGTGGACGTCGAGATCCATGACCACGGTGTTCGGCAGGCCGGCCGCCGTCGCGGAGGCGTGCTGGCCGAACCGCTTCCAGCCCTCGCCCGGCGCCTTCGAGAAGGCGCCGAGGTCGGTCGCGACGACGAGCCGCCCACCGGGCACCAGCACCAGGTCGTTGGCGGGCACGTCGGGCAGGTCGTCCGTCGTCACCGCTGTGCCGGCGCCGTCGAGGGAGACCCAGGTGGTGCCGCCGTCGGTCGACTCGAACACGTGACCCTGCAGGGCGCCGGGTCCCTCGTTCCACCGACGTGAGTAGCCGTTGAACACGGCGTACACGTGGGCGGCGTTCGTCGCGTCGACGGTGACCGCGCTGACGTAGCGGTTGGGCAGGCCGGTCGTCGGCAGCTGGCGCCAGGCACCGACGGTGCCGTCGGGCTGGCGGTTGGTCCCGATGCCGCGGGCGAAGCTCGTGCCGCTGTTGCAGTCGCCGCACCAGCCGGCGTACACGGTCTGCACGCCGCCGGTCGTCTGGCTGGCGAACGCGGTCGAGGAGCGGGAGGCGCCGGTGGAGGGGTTGGTCCCCTGGTCACCGAGCAGCACCCAGTCCGCGGAGACCATGTCCCAGCCCTTGCTCGCGTTGCCGTAGACGTAGCGGCCGCCGGTGACCCAGCTCTCCGGGTCGTTCTCGTCGGCCTCGAACGGCCCGACGAAGCGGGCGCCGGCCGTCGACGGCGGGTCGATCTCGACCATGTCGTCGTCGCGCCCCGCCGACGTCATCGAGCCCTTGGCGGCACCGCAGTTCCGGCTCCGCACCATCGACAGGTAGACGTACGCCTCGACGATCTCGCAGCCGTTCGCGGGGTTGACGATCGTGTCGGTGCCGTCGCCGCCGAAGGGGGAGACCATCGGCCCGCTGCCGGGGAGCAGCAGTGACTGGCCGTTGTCCTGCAGCCCGCCCCACACGGCCACCCCACCGGTGACGTCGCCGACGCCGACGGAGTAGTACTGCAGCGTGCGGAGGTTGGCGTTGAGGTTGCGCCACGACGTCGCGTTGTCGAGGCGACGGCTGTAGACGCCGCCGTCGTTGCCGACGAAGACGGTGCGCGAGCCCGCGTCGAAGGCGACCGCGTGCTGGTCGGAGTGCGTCGTCATCGGGCAGCCGCCCGGCGGGTTGGTCGCCGTGACGTTCCAGCAGGAGAAGTAGAAGTTCCAGTACGGGCCGACGGTCTTCCACGTCACGCCGCCGTCGGTGGTCTCGTAGACCTCCTCCAGGCCGAGGTAGACGTGGTTCGGGTTGGCCGGGTCGACGCCGATGAACTGGTTGTACCAAGCCTGCACGCCGGGGCCGTAGCCCTTGCCCGAGACGGACTGCTTGAGCGCCGAGCCGCTGTTGGCGAGCTTCACCGAGTCGGCGATGCGGGCCCACGGGCCGGCCACGCCGTTGCTGGAGGCGTAGACCCCGGCCAGCAGGGTGTTGGCCGCGCGGGTGCCCATCTGGGTGTAGAGGCGAGTGGACTCGACGACGGCGTACAGCTTCGAGCCGTCGCTCGAGTAGGCGAACGAGGAGTTGCCGATCTCGTTGGCGTTGATGGCGCCGGCCGGGTTGACCTTCGTCCAGTGCGCGCCGGCGTCACGGGAGATGTAGAAGCCGTTGTACGGCGTGCCACCGCCACGCCACGCGGCGTTGGCGAGGACGACGCGACCCTGCGTGCCCGGCTGCACGATGACGTCGTTGACGATGTTGTCGTACGGCGTCGCCTGGGTGGTCGGCACGAGCGACGCGACCCACGACGTGCTCAGCGAGCCCACCGCGGTCGCGTGCTTGTAGAGGCCGCGTGACGTGGCGACGTACACGCCGCCGACGCCGTCGAAGGCGACCTTCAGCGACGTGTGCGAGTCGAGCTCGGCCTGCCCCACGTGGGACCAGGTGCCGGCCGCGGTGTCGTAGCGCCACACGCCGTTGCCGACGTAGGAGGTCGCGCCGGTGTTGCCCTCACCCGTCGACAGCCAGACGGACCCGTCCGCAGGGTTGACCTGGAGGTCGCCGATCGACAGCGAGATCTGCGGCGCGGCGTCGGTGATCGACGTCCAGGTGCTGCCCTGGTCGGTGGAGCGGAAGACGCCGCCAGCAGCGCCGCCGGCGTACACGACGCCGTTGTGCACCGCGAGGGCGACGACCCGGCCGGACACGACGCCGGAGCCGCCGCTGGAGTTGGAGTGCCACCCGCGGTAGTCCGCGCTGTCCGAGTCGTAGGCGCGGTTGGTCGTCTCCGACCACGTCCCGGGGGCTGTCGGCAGTGCCTGGGCGGCGGTCCAGGCCGCGGTGTAGGCGCCGGGCGCGACGACGACACCGGGTGCGATGCGAGCCTGGTCGAACTGGTTGCGCCCGATCAGCAGCTCGGCCGACTCGTCGCCGGCCTGCCCCTGCGACTGCAGGGTGGGCGCGAAGGGCAGCATCGACTCGGGGCTGCCGCCCGGGGCGAGTGCGGTGACCAGCGCGGCAGCGGCCGCGACGGCGAGGGTCAGGCTGACGGGACGGCGATGGAGAGCAGAGAGCACGAGGGGTCCTCCTCCACCGGGGACCCCAGCGGTCACCCGGAGTAGTCGACGCTAGGCCGATTGGCGCACAAGTCACCGGATTCGGCCCAAGATGGCTCGTTGTGACCACGCGTGAGGGCTACGTCGGCCTTACCGCCGACGGGCGCGGGTACGCCGCTTTCGCGTGCCGCTCGCGGTGCGGGCTACGCTCCGTGCGCCCTGCGGCCGTGTGCTGCCGACCTCACGCTAGGACGCCCGTGGACCTCTACGAGTACCAGGCCAAGGAGCTCTTCGTCACCCACGGGGTGCCGACGACGCCGGGCTCCGTCGCTACCACCGCCGCGGAGGCCCGCGCGATCACCGAGTCCATCGGCGCGCAGGTCGTCGTCAAGGCGCAGGTGAAGACCGGCGGCCGCGGCAAGGCCGGCGGCGTGAAGCTGGCCGAGGACCCGGCCGACGCCGAGGCGAAGGCCGAGGCGATCCTCGGCATGGACATCAAGGGCCACACCGTGCACAAGGTGCTGGTGGCCGAGGCGAGCGACATCGCCGAGGAGTACTACGTCTCCTTCCTGCTCGACCGGTCCAACCGGACGTTCCTCGCGATGTGCTCGCGCGAGGGCGGCGTCGAGATCGAGGTCGTCGCGGTCGAGAACCCCGAGGCGCTGGCCAAGATCCCGGTGAGCGCGCTCACCGGCTGCGACCTGGCGAAGGCGCGAGAGATCGTCACCGCTGCCAAGCTGCCGCCCGAGGTGCTCGACGAGGCGGCCGCGCTGGTCGTGAAGCTCTGGGAGCTCTTCGTCGCCGAGGACGCGACGCTGGTCGAGGTCAACCCGCTGGTGAAGACCCCCGACGGCCGCGTCCTGGCGCTGGACGGCAAGGTGACGCTGGACGACAACGCGGCGTTCCGGCACCCCGGCCACGAGGCGTTCGTCGACCACCGCGCCGACGACCCGCTCGAGGCGAAGGCGAAGGCGCTGGACCTCAACTACGTGAAGCTCGAGGGCGAGGTCGGCATCATCGGCAACGGCGCGGGTCTCGTGATGAGCACCCTCGACGTCGTCGCGTACGCCGGTGAGGAGCACGGCGGCGTGCGACCGGCCAACTTCCTCGACATCGGCGGTGGCGCGTCGGCCGAGGTGATGGCCAACGGCTTGCAGATCGTGCTCGGCGACCCGTCGGTGAAGAGCGTGTTCGTCAACATCTTTGGCGGCATCACCCAGTGCGACGCGGTCGCCAACGGCATCGTCCAGGCGTTCGGCATGCTCGGCGACGTGAGCAAGCCGGTCGTCGTACGCCTCGACGGCAACAACGCGGAAGAGGGCCGGCGGATCCTCGCCGACGCCAACCTGCCGGGCCTGCGCCCGGTGGACACCATGGACGGCGCGGCGCAGCTCGCCGCCGAGCTCGCGCACCAGGGAGCCTGACGCAATGGCGATCTTCCTCACCGAGAGCAGCCGGATCCTGGTCCAGGGGATCACCGGCTCCGAGGGCACCAAGCACACCCGGCGCATGGTCGCGTCGGGCGCGCAGGTCGTCGCCGGGGTCACCCCGGGCAAGGCCGGCCAGGACGTCGACGCCATCCCGGTCTTCGGCTCGGTCGCCGACGCCGTCGACGCGACCGGTGCCGACGTGTCCGTCGTCTTCGTCCCGCCGAAGTTCACCAAGGCCGCGCTGATCGAGGCGGCCGACGCGGGTGTGGCGCTGATCGTCGCGATCACCGAGGGCGTGCCGGTGCACGACTCGACCGGCGCCTGGGCACACATCGAGGGCCTGGGCGGCGCGGTCCGGCTGATCGGCCCGAACTGCCCCGGCATCATCAGCCCGGGCAAGTCCAACGCCGGCATCATCCCGTCGAACATCACCCCGCCCGGGCGCATCGGCCTGGTGTCGAAGAGCGGCACGCTCACCTACCAGCTCATGTACGAGCTGCGGGAGTTCGGCTTCTCCACCGCGGTCGGCATCGGCGGCGACCCGGTCGTCGGCACGACGCACATCGACTGCCTGCAGGCGTTCCAGGACGACCCGGACACCGACGCGATCGTCATGATCGGCGAGATCGGCGGCGACGCCGAGGAGCGCGCGGCGGCGTACATCGCGGAGAACGTCACCAAGCCGGTCGTCGGCTACATCGCCGGGTTCACCGCGCCCGAGGGCAAGACGATGGGCCACGCCGGCGCAATCGTCTCCGGCTCCAGCGGCACGGCAGAGGCGAAGAAGGAAGCGCTGGAGAAGGTCGGCGTCCGCGTCGGCAAGACCCCCTCGGAGACCGCCCGCCTCATGGCAGAGATCATGCGCTCGCTGTAGGTGCCGACTCGCCTCTTGCCCTCCGGGGTTGGTGCGGCAAGTCGTGGAACAGTTGGTCGGTGACCACCACCGCTGCTCCGGTACGGCGATCGCGGACGGCTCCTGAGCCGCCGGCGGCGGTCGGGCTCGTGCCGGCGACGGTCACCGCAGCGTGCACCGCGGCCGCTCTGGGTCTTCTCGCCGCCGAGACGGTCGTGCTGCTCGCGTGGGCGAGCGACAGCCGGTCCTCGGTCGACGCGCTGCCGGCCGCGAAGGCCGGCGCGCTGGCCTGGCTGCTCGCGCACGGAGCGCCGGTGTCGCTGCCCGGCGGCGTCCTGTCGGTCGCACCGCTCGGGCTCACCGTCGTCCTCGGGATCCTGCTCGCCCGGGCCGGCGCCACGGCGGTACGACGGCACGCGCCACGCACGGTCGCCGGCGCGCTGCTGACCGGTGCGGGGATCGGTGTGCCCTACGCGCTGCTCGCGGCGCTGCTGACCGGCCCGGCCGCCCTCGCCGGCGCGCGTCCCGCTCCGGTCGCGACGCTCTTCGCCGCCCTCATGCTCGGCTCGGTGTCCGGCGTGATCGGGGCCGCGCGGGAGGTCGGCATCAGGCGCGTGCTGCTCGGTGTCCCGCAGCTGGCGCGTGCGGTCGCTGCGTCGGCTGCTGTGGCGCTGCTCGCTCTCGTCGTCACCGGGGCCGTCGGCACGGCGCTGTCGCTGGTCGCGCACGCCGACCGGGCCGACCGCCTCGCCGACTCGCTGAGCGTCGGCGTCGCGTCGGGCGTGATGCTCGTCGTGATCAGCGTGCTGCTGGCGCCGGTGGCGGTGGTGTGGGGGGCGGCGTACGCGCTGGGCACCGGGTTCGCGATCGGCGCCGGCACCTCGGTAGCACCGACCGGCGTACGGCTCGGCCCGCTGCCGTCGTTGCCGATGCTGGCCGCGCTGCCCGGGCAGGGGAGCGCGCCGCGGATCTCGCTGCTGCTGCTCGCCGGACCGCTCGCCGCCGGCGTGCTCGCCGGACTCGCTCTGGTCCGGCGGCTGCCGGGTCGGACGCCGGCGATGCTCTCGGCGTACGCGCTGGTCAGCGGTCTCGTCGTCGGCGTGGTGGTGCTGGTCGCCTGCGTCCTCGCCGGCGGTGGGCTCGGCACCGGGCGGCTCGCGCACGCCGGGCCGTCGCCGTGGGTCACCGCGCTCGCGGCGGTGGAGTGGGTCGGGCTGGTCGGGGCGGCGACCGCCTACCTGGCCGCCCGCCGCCCCGCCCGCTGAGCGATCAGCCCTTGATGACGACCGTCTTCATGATCTTGTCCGCGAACGTCTGCTTCTTCGCGTCCCACAGCGGCCAGAGGAAGCCGAGCAGGCAGGGCAGCGCGTCGACGATGTGCAGAATCGCGCGGATCACCGCGGTGCCGAAGCCTACCACCTGACCGTCCTGCTCGCGCAGCAGCCGGATCTTGAGGACCTGCTTGCCCGGCGTCTGCCCCGTCGTGCCCTGGCGGTACTGGAAGTAGAGGAAGATGCCGAGGCCGACCAGACCGGCCAGCCCCTGGTTGATCGGACGCAGCACGGTCTGGAAGAACCCGCTGATCAGCGCGTCGATGAACGCGGCGCCGACGCGGGCCGGCCACTCGGCGAGTGGGGGCATGCCGGCCGGCGCGGGTGCGCCGTACCCGGGCGGCGGCATCGTGTAGCCGGGCGGCGGCGTGCCGTAGCCGGTCTGCCCCGGCGGCGGCGGGAACCCGCCGGCGTTGGGGTCCTGCGGGTCCATCGTGCTCACATCGGGCTCCTGCCCTCGGCGTTCGGTGCCGCTATCGTTGGGCCGGCCATCGGCGGGGTCAAGAACAGACACGTCGGACATCTCGGGTGCGGGGAGGTTCGGTTGTCCGCCCGGATCGTCGTGCTCGTCTCGGGCGAGGGCACCAATCTGCAGGCCCTGCTCGACGCCTCGCGTGATCCGTCGTACGGCGCGAGCGTGGTCGCCGTCGGTGCCGACCGCGACTCGGCCAAAGGACTCGCGCGCGCCGAAGCGGCCGGCGTGCCCTTCTTCATCGTCAAGCTGCCGGACTTCGCCGACCGCGCCGACTTCGACGCGCGACTCGGCGAGTCGATCGCCGCGCACGAGCCCGACCTCGTCGTCTCCGCGGGCTTCATGAAGATCCTCGGCCCGGCAGTGCTCGACCGGTTCCCGATGCGGATCGTCAACACGCACCCGGCGCTGCTGCCGTCATTCCCCGGCGCGACGCCGCTGCGCGACACGCTCGACTACGGCGTCAAGGTCACCGGCGTCACCGTGCACTTCGTCGACGCCGGCACCGACACCGGGCCGGTCATCGCGCAGCGCGTCGTCGAGGTGCGCGACGACGACGACGAGCAGACGCTGCACGCGCGCATCAAGGACGTCGAGCGCGACCTGCTCGTCGACACCGTCGGCCGACTCGCCCGCGGCAGCGTCCGCGTCGAAGGAAGAAAGGTGCTGCTGTGAGCGTCGAGTCCGAGGGTCGCGTCCAGGTACGCCGGGCGCTGGTGAGCGTCTACGACAAGACCGGGCTGGTCGACTTCGCACGCGGCCTCGTCGACCTCGGCGTGGAGATCGTGTCGACCGGGTCGACCGCGTCGCAGATCGCCGACGCCGGCATGCCGGTGACGGCCGTGTCCGACCTCACCGGCTTCCCCGAGTGCCTCGACGGACGGGTGAAGACGCTGCACCCGCGCGTGCACGCCGGGATCCTCGCCGACGTCCGGCTCGACGACCACGTGCGCCAGCTGGCCGAGCTCGACGTCGCGGCGTTCCAGCTGGTCGTCTCGAACCTCTACCCCTTCGCGGCCACGGTCTTCGGCGGCGCGAGCACCGACGAGTGCATCGAGCAGATCGACATCGGCGGGCCGACGATGGTCCGCGCTGCGGCAAAGAACCACGCCAACGTCGCGATCGTCACGTCGCCGTCGGTGTACGACGAGGTGCTGGCGTCACTGCGTGCCGGCGGCACGACGATGGAGCAGCGCAAGCGGCTGGCGGGGGAGGCGTTCGCGCACACCGCGTCGTACGACGTCGACGTCGCGTCGTGGTTCTCCAGCAGCTACGCGCCGGCCGATGGGGAGACGTTCCCGCAGTTCCTCGGCGCGGTGTGGAGCCGCGCCGACATCCTGCGCTACGGCGAGAACCCGCATCAGGGCGCCGCGCTCTACGTCAGCGCGCACCCGCGAGACAGCCTCGCCACCGCGGAGCAGCTGCACGGCAAGGCGATGTCCTACAACAACTACGTCGACACCGACGCGGCGCTGCGTGCGGCGTACGACTTCGCCGCCCCCTGCGTCGCCATCATCAAGCACGCCAACCCGTGCGGCATCGCGACGGGTGCCGACGTCGCGGAGGCGCACCGCAAGGCGCACGCGTGTGACCCGGTGTCGGCGTTCGGCGGCGTGATCGCGGTGAACCGGCCGGTCTCCGTGGAGCTGGCGAAGCAGGTCGCCGAGATCTTCACCGAGGTGATCGTCGCGCCGGCGTACGACGACGGCGCGGTCGAGATCCTCGCCGGCAAGCCGTCGATCCGCGTGCTGCGCACTGCGGGCGGCGGTGGGGCCGGCGTCGAGATCCGCGGGATCAGCGGCGGCCTGCTGATGCAGCACACCGACGCGCTGTCCGCCCCCGGCGACGACGCGGCGACCTGGACCAACCAGACCAACGTCGACGTCGACGCCGAGACGATGGCCGACCTGGTCTTCGCCTGGCGCGCGAGCCGGGCGGTGAAGTCCAACGCGATCCTGCTCGCGGCCGACGGCGCGACGGTCGGCGTCGGCATGGGTCAGGTCAACCGGGTCGACGCGGCGCGGCTCGCGGTGGCGCGAGCCGGCGACCGCGCGAAGTCGGCCGTCGCGGCGAGCGACGCGTTCTTCCCGTTCGCCGACGGGCTCGAGGTGCTGGTCGAGGCCGGCGTACGCGCGGTCGTCGAGCCCGGTGGCTCGAAGCGCGATGCCGAGGTCATCGAGGTGGCGCAGAAGGCGGGCGTCGCGCTCTTCTTCACCGGCACCCGCCACTTCTTCCACTGACGGATCGCTACGCCGGCAGGACCAGCACGCCTTCCGCCGCCGCCGCGGCTCGGAGTCTCTGGTCCCACGCAGCGAGGGCGACGTGGTCGCGCCCGAGCGCGAGCACGCTGCTGAGGTGCACGGCACCCGCACCGCTCAACGCCCGGATCTCCGCGAGATCGCCGGCGATCTGCGCGACCTCCTCGGTGAGGTGAACGGGTCGCACCGACGCCCAGAGCTCCGCCCACAGCCTGGTCGCGCCCTGGTGGACCCTTGCCGTCAGCCGACCGGCGCGGCGCGCGGCGCCGAGCGCGGCGCGCACCTCTGCGAATGCGAGTGGGCTCGTCATGGCGACGTCGCAGTGGTTCCAGATGGCCGCAGCGAGCTCACTGGCGTCCTCGTCGATGAGGAGCTTGACCAGCGCGCTGCTGTCGAAGTAGACGACCGCCACCTAGTGGGTGTCCCGGTCCCGTTGCTCCCGGACCAGGTCGCTGACCGATCCGGAGGCCTTGAACCTCGGGCGCCCGGTGAGTCGAGGACGCTCGGCGACCGGCGCGGGGCCGATCACACCCTTGCGAGTCAGCTCCTCGATGAGCGGCCCGCTCCCGACCGGCACCAGGCGAGCGACCGGCACACCTCGGTCGGTGATCACGACCTCCTCGCCCTCCGTGACACGAGCGATCCACGATGCGAGTTCGGAACGCAGGGCGCTCACCGAGACATCCATCATTGAATGGTACAAGTCCATGCCGCGATCATGTACAGGAATTCCACTGGTCGCGATCGGTCAGAATGCGATCTGTGGACGACCAGGAGGACGCGGACCTCTCGCACGCCGACCTGTCCGGCGCCGAGCTGCGCGGTGTCACGTTCACCCGGTGCGACCTGGTCGAGGCCGATCTCTCCGAGCTCGTGACGCATGGCTGCGTCTTCGAGGAGTGCGACTTCTCCGGCGCCAAGCTCAACGTGTCGGAGCACCACGCGACGGCGTTCCTGCGCTGCATGTTCCGGCGTACGTCGTTCTTCGACGCGACCCTCGACGGCTGCAAGCTGACCGGTTCGACGTTCGTCGACTGCGAGCTGCGGCCGCTGACTGTCACGGGCGGCGACTGGTCCTATGCCGTATTCCGCGGGCAGAAGCTGACCGGCATCTCGCTCGCCGGCGTGAAGCTGGCGGAGGCCGACTTCACCGAGGCCGACCTCTCTGACTCCGACCTGCGCGGCTGCGACCTGTCCCATGCGCGCACGCACCACACCGTGCTGCGCGGCGCCGATCTGCGCGGTGCGGATCTCACCGGCGTCGACCTGCGTGCCCTCGACCTCACCGACGTCCGGATCGACGCGAGCCAGGCGACCCTGGTCGCATCGGCGTACGGCGCAGTCGTCGAATAGCCCTCACCGCTCTCGCGGCTCACTTACAGTGAGGTCGGGCCGGCGCCCAGCCGCCCGTGCTGCAACTCCGGGGGACCCATGTCTGGCATCCGCGGCGGTGGCCGAACCGTGCGCACGTCTCGGCTGCGTGCTGCCGCCGGGGCGCTCGCCCTGCTGGCGGGTCTCTGCGCGGGGATCGGCGCGACCGGTGTCGCCGCGCACGCGGCACCGCAGACCGGCAGCTACGGCCTGTTCACGCCGGTCACTCCGGCGCGCGTCTACGACAGCCGGACGGCCGATGCCGGCGCACTGGTCGGGGGACAGAGCCGGGACCTCGTCGTCGCCGGAGCAGGTGGGCTGCCGGTCGACGGCGTGCTCGCCGTCGTCGCCAACGTCACCGTCACGTCGCCTACCGCATCCGGCTTCCTGACGGTCTACCCAGCCGGCGGGCAGCGCCCGTTCACCTCGAACCTCAACTTCGTCCCGGCGCAGACGGTCGCCAACCTCGTCACGGTCGGCGTCAGCGACGGCGGCGCGATCAGCCTCTACGCCAACTCCGGCAAGGTCCACGTCGTCGTCGACGTCACGGGCTACTACGCGAAGACCGACGGCGCGGCGGGCAGCCGGTTCACCGCGACGGAGGCGACCCGGATCCTCGGCTCCGGGTGGGACGGCTCGCCGATCGAGGGCGGGACGACGCGCGACGTGCAGGTCGCCGGGGCCGGCGGCGTACCGCTGTCCGCGACTGCGGTGGCGCTCAACGTCACCGTTCTGCGGCCGACCAGCTCGAGCTTCGTCACGGTCTACCCGGCGGGCGGCAGCTCCCCGGTCTCCACGCTCAACTTCGTCGCCGGGCAGGCCATCGCGAACCAGACGGTGGTGCGACTCGGCCTCGGCGGTCGCGTGTCGGTGTTCAACAACTCCGGCACCGCCGAGGTGGCTCTCGACGTCGTCGGCTTCTACGCGGACACCGGCGCCCGCTTCTACCCGCTCGCACCCACCCGTTGGATGGACACCGCTGGCACGCCGATGCTCAACGGCTCGAGCCGCAGCGTCGCCCCGGCATTCGGCGCGCACGCGGTGGTGGCGAACATCACCGCCGCCGACTCGCGCACGCCCGGCTACCTCGGGGTCTTCAAGCCGGACTCGAACTACCTGCCGACGATCCAGTTCCGTGCGCTCCAGGTCGTGCCGAACCTGGTGACCGTCGGGGTGGACGGATCCGGCGGCTTCGTGATCGTCAACGGCGGCGACCGGACTCGGGTGATCGTCGACGTGTTCGGCGAGTTCCACCTCGACGGCTCGGAGCCGCGCATCAACAACCCGCCGCCGCAGCCCACGCCGGAGCCGACCCCCCCGCCGCCGTCCGCCGGCGACGTGCAGCCGGCGTTCCCGATCCGCGCGGCGTTCTACTACCCCTGGTACACGAGCACGCCGAAGAGCCGGTTCCACCCGACGTCGAACCCGTACAACGTCGAGGACCCGGCGTTCCTGGCCTACCAGGTGAAGGTGATGCGCTATGCCGGGATGAACGCGGCGATCTCCCACTGGGGCATGAACTACCTCGAGGACCAGCGCTTCCCCAAGCTGCTGCGCGCCGCCGACGGGACGGCGTTCCGCTGGTCGATCCAGTACCAGCCCGAGGGGGCGACCGACGGTACGCAGCCGACGGTCGCGAAGATCCGCGCCGACCTCAACACGATCAAGACCAAGTACGGCGCGGACCGCAGCTACCTGCGAGTGGGCGGCAAGCCGGTCGTCTTCGTGTGGACCGACGCGAGCGACGGCTGCGCGATGACGCAGCGCTGGCGCGACGCCAACTCCACCCTCGGCATGTACGTCGTGCTGAAGCGCTTCACCGGCTTCTTGTCCTGCCCGGCGCAGCCAAACTCCTGGCACCAGTACGCCCCGGCGGGCCGGGTCGCCGACGTGAAGCCGTACGCCTTCTCGATCTCGCCTGGCTTCTACTCCGCGTGGGAGAGCGCGCCGCGGCTCGGCCGTGATGTCGCGGCGTTCGGCACCGCGGTGCAGCAGATGATCGCGTCGCGCGCGCAGTGGCAGCTGGTCACGACGTTCAACGAGTGGGGCGAAGGCACCGCGATCGAGTCGGCATCGGAGTGGCGCAGCGCGAGCGGCTCCGGCGCCTACGTCGACACCCTGCACCGCTACCTCGGCGGCACTCGTTAGATAGCCGGGCCCGCGGGGCACCGTGGCAGACTCGCCGCCATGAGCGCTCGGATGATGCCTGGTGGTCCTGTCGCGGACGCGGTGATCGAGTCCCTCAAGCTACGGATCGACGCTCTCGTCGCCGCCGGACA
The DNA here is from genome assembly GCA_963765815.1 of uncultured Actinomycetota bacterium. GTDB lineage: Bacteria > Actinomycetota > Actinomycetes > BP-191 > BP-191 > DATLNF01. Next base: position 558,054 of record CAVXXT010000008.1, read on the forward strand.
CCGGCCCGGCCTGGGCACGATCCTCGTCGGCGACGACTCGGCCAGCGCCGGCTACATCCGGGTGAAGCAGGAGCGCGCGACCGACCTGGGCTTCACGTCACCGCATATCCACCTCGGCCCGGACGCGACGCAGTCCGACGTCATCGCCGCGATCCGCGACATGAACGACCACAAGAGCGTCGACGCGCTGCTCGTCCAGCACCCGACCCCGCCGCAGATCGACTTCGACGCGGCGCTGCTCGAGATGGACCCGGACAAGGATGTCGACGGGCTGCACCCGGTCAACATGGGCCGGCTCGCGCTCGGCATGCCCGGCCCGGTGCCGTGCACCCCCGCCGGCATCGAGGCGCTGCTCGCGCACTACGAGATCCCGGTCGCCGGCCGCGAGGTGTGCATCCTCGGCCGCGGTACGACGCTCGGCCGCCCGCTCGCGCTCCTGCTCACCCAGAAGCGCCCGACCGCCAACGCCGCGGTGACCGTCGTGCACACCGGCGTCCCGAACTGGGCCGACTACACGCGCCGCGCCGAGATCGTCATCGCGGCGGCCGGCGTACCGGGGATCCTGCAGCCCGAGCACATCACGCCGGGCGCGGTCGTGGTCGGCGGGGGAGTGCGCTACGAGGGCCGAAAGCTGCTCCCGGACGTCGACGAGCGCTGCGAGGAGGTCGCCGGCGCGATCACACCGCGGGTCGGCGGCGTCGGCCCGACGACGGTGGCGATGCTGCTGAAGAACTGCGTCGAGGCAGCGGAGCGGAATGCTGGAGTCTCGGCGCCGGTCTAGAGAAGCGCGGCAGAACCGGTGGGCGCTCCGTTCACGCTGAGAAGCGCGTGACCGGACCGCCGACCGGTTCCTGGGGTCGATCCGCGGAGGCGAGGCGAGTCGATCTGAACTCGGCGATTCCGCGTGGTCAGGCTGGAAGTCGCGCGCATTCAGCACCAAGAAGCACGACGACAGCGGACTGCTCGTGCTCAGCGCAGGATCAACTCGGCGGCTCTTGGTGCTGGATGCGCGGCCGTCCTAGCCGATGCGGCGGACGGCCGGGGGAGTGCTGGCAGCCTGGCCGGCGGAGCGGGGGGCCGGTGGTGCGGGCGCGGCCACCGGGGGAGCGCCCGCGGGTGTCGCCGGGGCGTTGGTGTCGGCGGGGGTGTCCGGCAGCGGGCGGACGACGCCCGCGGCGATGACCTCGTTGGCCAGCTTGGCCCGGCGGTTGGTGCCCTCCGGGATCCGGAACTTCTGGTAGAGCCGCAGGAGGTGCTGCTTCACCGCGGCCTCGGTGACGACCAGCTCGTCGGCGATCTCCCGGGCCGACGCGGGCGCGACGAAGGCGTCCTGGCGCAGCGCGGGCCGGCACAGCGCGGTCAGCACCTCGATCTCGCGGCGGGTGAGGTCCGGTGCGGAGATCCGGCGCAGCTCCATCGTGTCCGGCGCGACCGTGCCCTCGGCGCCACCCTCGAGGCCGCCCACGCGGCAGCGGGCCGTGCCGAAGGAGATGACGTCCCCGCTGTGCAAGGTACGGCGGCCCACCGGGCGGCCGTTGACCCGGGTGCCGTTGGACGACAGGCCCAGGTCCTCGACGTAGAGGAACGGCCCGCGGCGGACCAGCTCGGCGTGCAGGCGGGAGACGGTCGGGTCGTCGATGGACACGTCGACGCCGTCGCCGCGGCCCACGGTCGTGACCTCAGCCTGCAGCTCGAGGACGTCACCGCTGTCTTCGAGCCTGAGGAACGGTACGGCCACGGCCCTGCCTCCGATCACGCGTCAACGTGCTGATCCTGGCGCTGCAGTCAGCACTCTCTCCCTTTCCGGTACCCACCGACCTCCAGGACGAACCGACTTTTCCGGTGAACCGCCCACCGCAATAGACTTCGCCGCGACTCGGGAGGTCACGTACCCATGGACAAGCCGGCCAAGGGCCTGGCGGACGTCGTCGCGGCGTCGACCGCGCTGTCGGACATCGACGGGCGGGCCGGACGGCTCTTCTACCGCGGCTACGACATCCACGACCTGGCCGGGCGGATCACGTTCGAGGAGTGCATCCACCTCCTCCTCCGCGGCACCCTCCCCACCGCCGACCAGCTGGCCGGCCTCGAGGCCGAGCTGGCCGCCGCGCGGTCGCTGCCGGCCGCGGTGGACGACCTCGCCCGGACGATCGGCACCAACGCCTCCCCGATGGAGGCGCTGCGCACGCTGCTGTCGGTCCTGAGCCTCGACGACCCGGACAAGGACAGCAACGACGCCGACGCCAACCAGCGCAAGGCGGTCCGCCTGGTCGCCCGGATGCCGATGCTGGTCGCCCGCTTCCACCACGCGCGGTCCGGTACGCCGATGCCCGAGGCCGACCCGAGCCTGAGCATCGCCGGCAACTTCCTGCTCCAGATCACCGGCCGGAAGCCCGCGCCCGAGGCAGCCGCGGCGTTCGACGAGTGCCTCGTCCTGCACGCCGACCACACGATGAACGCGTCGACGTTCGCCTGCCGGGTCTGCGCCGCGACGCTGTCCGACATGCACTCGGCGGTCGTCGCCGGCATCGGCACGCTGAAGGGCCCGCTGCACGGCGGGGCCAACGAGGCGGTCATGAAGTCGCTCGTCGAGATCGGCTCGCTCGAGGCCGTCGACGAGTTCGTCCGACGCGAGCTGGCCGCCGGCAAGAAGCTGATGGGCTTCGGCCACCGGGTCTACAAGACCGAGGACCCGCGCGCGACTCACCTCCGCAAGCTGTCCAAGACGATGGGCGAGCTGGCCGGCAACACCACGTGGTACGAGATGTCGATGGCGATGGAGCAGATCGTCCTCGAGGTGAAGGGGCTCTACCCCAACGTCGACTTCTTCGCCGCCAGCGTCTACCACTCGCTCGGCATCCCGACCGACCTCTTCACGCCGGTCTTCGCGATCTCGCGGATGGCCGGCTGGACCGCCCACGTCATCGAGCAGCACGCCGACAACCGGCTCATCCGCCCCGACAGCGAGTACATCGGCGAGCGCGACCAGAAGTGGGTCCCCATCGAGGACCGCGGTTAACGCCGCCGTGCCCGACTCCGCGTCGTCCGACCTCAGCCCGATCCTCGACCCCGCCCAGCTCGTCGTCGCGCGCTTCGCCGCGGGGTGGCGGCCCGAGTCGTCGATCGACGGCTTCTCGGTGGTCATCGACGACGGCGCCGAGACGACGCTGGTCTGCGCCGAGGACCAGCTCCCGCCGTACGCCGATGTGGTGGTCGAGTCCGAGCCCGGCTGGCGCCGGATCACGTTCCCCGGGCCGCTGCCGTGGGAGCTGGTCGGCTTCCTCGCCGACGTCGCCGGGCGGCTCGCCGCGGTGCGCATCCCGCTGGCCGCGATGGCCGGCTTCAGCACCGACCACGTGCTGGTCCGCGCGGCGCATGCCGAGCTGGCGATGACGGTGCTCCGCGGCGAGGACCCGCCGCCGGCTCGGCCCGGGCTCCCGTCATGACGCAGCCGAGCCGGCTCGTCAACGAGGTGCCGGTCGTCGTCGTGTTCACCGTGGCCGCCGCCGGCCTGCTGGCGGTGACCCAGGGCTTCTGGCGACGCGGGCTGCTGGTCGTCGCCGGCGCGATGCTGCTCGCCGCAGTTCTGCGCCTCGCGCTGCCGACCCGTCGCGCCGGGCTGCTCGCCGTTCGCGGGAAGTTCGTCGACGTCGTGGTCCTCGGTGCCTTCGGCAGCGCGATGCTGCTGCTGGCCGTGATCGTCCCCCCACCGCGCTGACGCGATACCGCACTAGGCTCGCCGCCAGTCCAACCCCGAGAGGTCACCTGCCCATGAGCGCCCCCGTCACTGTCACCGTCACCGGCGCCGCCGGCCAGATCGGCTACGCCCTGCTGTTCCGCATCGCCTCAGGCCACCTGCTCGGCCCGGACGTCCCCGTGCAGCTGCGCCTGCTGGAGATCGCGCCCGCGCTCAAGGCTGCCGAGGGCACCGCGATGGAGCTCGACGACTGCGCTTTTCCCTTGCTCGCGGGCATTGACATCACCGACGACGCGACGAAGGCGTTCGACGGGGTCAACGTCGCGCTGCTCGTCGGCGCGCGTCCGCGCACGGCCGGCATGGAGCGCGGCGACCTGCTCGCCGCCAACGGCGGGATCTTCAAGCCGCAGGGCGAGGCGATCAACGCGGGCGCGGCTGACGACGTGCGCATCCTGGTCGTCGGCAACCCGGCCAACACCAACGCCTTCATCGCCCAGTCGCACGCCCCGGACGTCCCCCGCGAGCGCTTCACCGCGATGACCCGCCTCGACCACAACCGCGCGCTCTCTCAGCTGGCCAAGAAGTCGGGTACGCCGGTCAGCGAGATCCGCAGAATGACCATCTGGGGCAACCACTCAGCGACCCAGTACCCGGACGTGTTCCACGCCGAGATCGCCGGCAAGCGCGCCGCGGACGTCATCGGCGACCAGGCCTGGATCGAGAACGACTTCATCCCGACCGTCGCCAAGCGCGGCGCGGCGATCATCGAGGCGCGCGGCCAGTCGTCCGCGGCGAGCGCGGCCAACGCGGCGATCGACCACGTCTTCAGCTGGGTCAACGGCACGCCCGAGGGTGACTGGGTGTCCGTCGCGCTGCCGTCCGACGGCTCGTACGGCGTGCCCGACGGCCTCATCAGCAGCTTCCCGTGCACCAGCCGCGGCGGTGCGTGGGAGTTCGTCCAGGGTCTCGAGATCGACGACTTCTCGCGCGGCCGCATCGACGCGTCGGTGGCCGAGCTGGTCGAGGAGCGCGACGCCGTCCGCGAGCTCGGCCTCATCTAGTCCGCAGCACAACTTCTAGGAGCCCACTCCCCATGGCGAAGATCAAGGTCGCGAACCCGGTCGTCGAGCTCGACGGCGACGAGATGACCCGCATCATCTGGTCCTTCATCAAGGAGCAGCTGATCGTCCCCTACCTCGACGTCGACCTGCTCTACTACGACCTCGGCATCGAGAGCCGCGACGCGACCGACGACCAGATCACCATCGACGCCGCCAACGCGATCAAGCAGCACGGCGTCGGCGTGAAGTGCGCGACCATCACGCCGGACGAGGCGCGGGTCACCGAGTTCGGCCTGAAGAAGATGTGGAAGTCGCCCAACGGGACGATCCGCAACATCCTCGGCGGCGTCATCTTCCGCGAGCCGATCGTCATCTCGAACATCCCGCGCCTGGTGCCCGGCTGGACCAAGCCGATCGTCATCGGCCGTCACGCGTTCGGCGACCAGTACCGCGCGACCGACGTCGTCATCCCGGGCGAGGGCTCGCTCACGCTGACCTTCACGCCGAAGGACGGCGGCGCGCCGATGGAGCTCAACGTCTTCGACTTCCCCGGCGGCGGCATCGCGATGGCGATGTACAACCTCGACGACTCGATCCGCGACTTCGCTCGCGCCTCGATGCGCTACGGCCTCGACCGCAGCATGCCGGTCTACCTCTCCACCAAGAACACGATCCTCAAGGCGTACGACGGCCGCTTCAAGGACCTCTTCGCCGAGGTGTTCGAGAGCGAGTTCAAGGCCGAGTTCGAGGCGGCCGGCCTCACCTACGAGCACCGGCTGATCGACGACATGGTCGCCGCCGCGCTGAAGTGGGAGGGCGGCTACGTCTGGGCCTGCAAGAACTACGACGGCGACGTGCAGTCCGACACCGTCGCGCAGGGCTTCGGCTCGCTCGGCCTGATGACCAGCGTGCTGATGACGCCGGACGGCAAGACCGTCGAGGCCGAGGCGGCGCACGGCACGGTCACCCGGCACTTCCGCCAGCACCAGCAGGGCAAGCCGACGTCGACCAACCCGATCGCGTCGATCTTCGCCTGGACCCAGGGCCTGTCCTACCGCGGCAAGATGGACGGCACGCCCGACGTCACCGCGTTCGCGCACGCGCTCGAGCAGGTCTGCGTCGAGACCGTCGAGAGCGGGAAGATGACGAAGGACCTGGCGATCCTCATCGGCCCGGATCAGCCGTACCAGACCACGCAGGACTTCCTCGCCAGCATCGACGAGAACCTGCAGAAGAAGATGGCCTAGCTGACGGTGGACGTGCCCCCTAGTACCAAGCCCCGCGGATGACCGACATCCTGGTCAGCTCGGGGATCATCGTCGCGCTGATCCTCTTCGGTGCGCTGTTCGTCGCGAGCGAGATCGCGCTCGTCTCGCTGCGGGAGAGCCAGCTCAAGGCCATCGGCACCCAGGGTCGCCGCGGCCGCCGGGTCGCCTCGCTCAGCTCGACGCCCAACCGGTTCCTCGCCACGGTGCAGCTCGTCGTGACCGCCGCCGGATTCCTCTCGGCAGCCTTCGGCGAGGCGCGGCTGTCCAGCCACCTCGTGCCGGTCCTCGAGGACGCCGGCCTCTCCGTCGGGCTCGCCGACGTCGTCTCGCTGATCATCATCACGCTGATCATCAGCTACTTCGCGATCACCGTCGGCGAGCTGGTGCCGAAGCGTCTGGCGCTGCAGCACCCGGAGTCGACGGCACTCGCGCTCGCTCCCCTCGTCGACCGGGTCGCCAACGCGAGCCGGCCGATGATCTGGCTGCTGTCGAGGAGCACTGACGTGCTGGTCCGGCTCTTCGGCGGCGACCCCGGGGCGAGCCGCGAGGGGATCAGCGAGGAGGAGCTGCGCGGCCTGGTCGCGGCGCACGAGTCGCTGACCAAGGACGAGCGCAAGCTGATCGACGAGGTCTTCGCCGCGGGGGAGCGGCAGCTCCGCGAGGTGATGATCCCGCGCACCGAGGTCGCGTTCCTCGAGGGTTCGATGACCGTCGCGAGGGCCTTGCGCGAGACGAAGAGCGCCGCGCACTCGCGCTACCCGGTCATCCGCGACTCAAGTGACGACGTCATCGGCTTCGTCCATGTGCGCGACCTGGTCGGCGCCAGCACCCGTCGTACGGTCAAGGTCGTCGACGTCGTGCGCGAGGTGAAGATGCTGCCGTCGACGAAGCGCGTCCTCCCGGCCATGTCGGAGATGCGTCGCGAGGGTCATCACCTCGCCGTCGTCGTCGACGAGTACGGCGGCACCGCGGGGATCGTCACCCTCGAGGACCTGATCGAGGAGGTCATCGGCGACATCCGCGACGAGTACGACGACGACGAGCAGACCGCCCGCACGCTCCGCGGCGGCGACCGGGAGGTCGACGGCCTGCTCAACCTCGACGAGTTCGCCGAGCAGATCGGCGACACGCTGCCGGACGGGCCCTACGAGACCGTCGCCGGCTTCGTGATGAACCGGCTCGGGCACGTCCCGTCCCTGGGCGACGCCGTCGAGCACGACGGGCTGCGGCTGAAGGTCAGCGCGCTGGACGGCCGCCGCGTCTCACGGGTCCGGGTGACTCGACTGCCGGCCGGCGGGGACGGCAGCGCGTCGGGGTCGGGCTGAGGTCGTCGGTGCTGAAGTTGGCCGGGCCCGCGCGGGTTGGTTGACTGACGCCATGAAACCGCGCGTGCTGTCGGGCATCCAGCCGACCTCCGACTCGTTCCACCTGGGCAACTACATCGGCGCGGTCCGCAACTGGGTCGGCATGCAGGACGAGTTCGACGCGTTCTACTTCATCCCCGACCTGCACTCGATCACCATGGGCCATGAGCCCGACGCGCTGCGGGCGCGGACTCTCGCCTCGGTCGCGCAGCTGCTCGCCGCGGGTCTGGACGCGAAGCGGTGCACCGTCTTCGTGCAGAGCCACATCCCGGAGCACGCCGAGCTGGCCTGGGTCCTCGGCTGCATCACCGGGTTCGGCGAGGCGAGCCGGATGACGCAGTTCAAGGACAAGTCGGCGAAGGGCGGCGCCGAGGCGACGACCGTGGGCCTGTTCAACTACCCGATCCTGCAGGCTGCCGACGTGCTCATCTACCACGCGGACAAGGTCCCGGTCGGTGAGGACCAGCGGCAGCACCTCGAGCTCACCCGCGACCTCGCCCAGCGGTTCAACACCCGCTTCGGCCAGACGTTCACCGTGCCGGAGCCGCACATCCTCAAGGCGACCGCGAAGATCCTCGACCTGCAGGACCCGACGTCGAAGATGAGCAAGAGCGCGTCGTCGCCGGCCGGGGTGATCTGGCTGCTGGAGGACCCGGCCTCGGTCCGCAAGAAGATCCGCAGCGCGGTCACCGACACCGGACGCGAGGTGCGGGCCGCGGACGACAAGCCGGGGATCACCAACCTGCTGACGATCGCGTCGGCGCTCACCGGCCGCAGCGTGACCAAGATCGAGGCGGACTACGCCGGCAAGGGCTACGGCGACTTCAAGGCCGACGTGGCGGAGGTCGTCGTCGAGCACGTCACGCCGATCCGCGAGCGGTACGACGAGATCATGACGGACCGGGCCGGCCTCGACGCGGTGATCGCCGAAGGCGCCGCCCGCGCCGGTGCCGTGGCGCGCGACACGATGGCCGTCGTACGCGAGCGCATCGGGTTCCTGCCGCGACCGGACGCGTGACGTGCCCCGTCGCAACATCGGCGTCGCCATCGAGATCCCGCAGCCCTACGCGCAGATCCTGCAGGACTGGCGCAAGCGGCTCGGCGACCCGACCGCTGACCGGATCCCGCCGCACGTGACCCTGCTGCCGCCGACGATGCTGACCGAGGACGAGCTGACCGGCGTCGAGGAGCACCTGCGGTCGATCGCGCAGGACGAGCGCAGCTTCGAGATGCACCTGCGCGGCACCGGCACCTTCCGGCCGGTGTCGCCGGTCACCTTCGTGCAGGTCGCCGCCGGCATCTCCGACTGCGAGCGGCTCGAGCGGCGGGTGCGCAGCGGCCCGCTCGACCGCGAGGTTCGGTTCAACTACCACCCGCACGTCACCATCGCGCAGGACGTCGCCGACGAGCTGCTCGAGGAGGGCTTCCAGGCGCTGAAGGACTTCGACGCGCGGTTCCCGGTGTGGGGCTTCAGCCTCTTCGAGCACGGACCGGACCGCACGTGGCGGCCGCGCCTCGACTTCCCCTTCGGCCGCGAGCTGCCCGGCCCACCGGTCGGCCACCCCGCGCCCGCACCCGAGGAGTGGTAGCCGTCACCGAGGCGGGTAGGGAGCCGGCATGACCAACCCGATCGCCGTCGTGAAGGCACGCCTCGAGACGGCGCGCGGCCACCAGCCCTGGCTCGACCACCTGGTCCGGGCCGGCAAGCGCTACAAGGGCGACGCCGGCGACCGGCTGGCGGCGAGCCTCACGTTCTACGCCTTCCTCTCGCTCTTCCCGCTGGTGCTGCTCGGCGTCTCGGTGCTGGGCTTCGCCCTCAACGGCCGCGAGGAGCTGCAGGACCGGCTGTTCACCTCGCTGGTCAGCGCCGTGCCGGGGCTCGCGGACACCTTCGCCGAGAACCTCGACGCCATCCGCGAGAACGCCGGCAAGACCGGCGTCGTCGCGCTGGTCGGCGTGCTCCTCGCCGGCTTGGGAGGGATCACCGCGCTGCGCGACTCACTGCGCCTGATGTGGCACCAGAACCCGTCGCAGGGCAACTTCGTCACCGGCAAGCTGCACTCCGTCGTCACCCTGCTCGGCCTCGGGGCGACCCTGCTCGGGTCCATCGCCGTGACGACCGTCGCGGCGACCCTCCTCGGGACATTGCTCGGGTCGATCGGGATCGGCTCGAGCCTGCCGGCGAAGCTGGTCGCGGGGGCGTTCACGCTGGCGCTCGCGCTCGGCGCCGACCTGCTGATGTTCCTGTACATGTTCCGCCGGCTGCCGAAGGTCGACTGGCCGTTCCGCCGGGTCGCCCGCGGTGCGCTGTTCGCGGCGGTCGGCTTCGGCGTGCTGAAGTTCGTCGCGACCTTCTACGTCGGCCGTGCGGTGTCGAGCAACTCCGAGCTCTACGGCCCGGTCGGCGCCGTGATCGGGATCCTCGTCGGACTCAACCTGATCTGCCGGTTCATCCTGTTCTCGGCGGCATGGACGGTGACCGCCCCGGGCAGCGACGACGTCCTGCCCTCGGCGACGGCGTCCCCGGCGGCCGCCGCGGCGTCGGGCGGCACCGCGTCCCCCGACGGCCCGGCGACCGCCGACCCTCGGGACTCCCCGGCGACGACCGCGCCCGAGCCGCGGCGCACCGCCGCCGGCGTCGCCGCGGCAGCCGAGTCGCGCCTCTCGCCGTCGGCGGCCGGGCGGGCGCAGGTCGCTGCGGGGGCGACCATCGGAGCGCTGGCCACCACGACCGCGTTCGTCGTGATGAAGGGGCTGCGGTCCGCGTGGGGCGCGGTCCGCTCGTCCTGACACAATCCGTGGCGACGCGGACGCGTCGCGGAGCTCAGGAGCAGTCATGACGGTGCTCGTCGCAGGTGGCACGGGGTTCATCGGCCGGGCGATCGTGTCTGCGCTCCGGCACGAAGGACACCAGGTCCGCGTCCTGAGCCGGGGATCCGGCAACCCGTTCCCGCACGACCGGGGTGTGACGCTCGTCAAGGGCGACGTCCGCGAGCCGGACAGCCTCGCCGACGCGATGGCCGGGGTCGACACGGTTGTCTGCGCCGTGCAGTTCCCCGGTCACCCGGTCGAGGTCAAGCGCAAGGGCCTGACGTACGACGCGTTCGACCGCGTCGGCACCGAGAACCTCGTCACCGCCGCGAAGAAGGCCGGCGTCTCCCGGCTCGTCTACCTCTCCGGCGCAGGGGTGGGTCAAGGCCGGGCCGAGGAGTGGTTCGTCGCGAAGGACCGGGCCGAGGCCGCCGTACGCGACAGCGGTCTGACCTGGACCGTCGTGCGGCCGTCGTGGGTCTACGGACCGCGCGACCGCAGCCTCAACAAGTTCGCGCTGTTCGCCCGCACCCTGCCGTTCGTCCCGATCCCCGGGCCGGGCACGAACCGCGTGCGCCCGGTGCACGTCGACGACGTCGCGCTGGTCGTCGCCCGGTCGCTGTCGTCTCCCGCCGCGGACAACCAGGTCTTCGAGGTCGGCGGGCCGCAGCTGCTCTCGATGCGCCAGATCGTGCACACCCTGCTGACGGTCATGGGCAAGCGCCGGCTCGTCCTCCCCACGCCGACGCCGCTGGTGAAGCTCGGCGCGCTCGCGCTCTACCGGATGCCGGGCCGCCTGCTGTCGCCGCGGGCGGTCGACTTCGTCAACGCCGACGGCGACGTCGACACCCGGGCCGTCACCGAGCGGCTCGGATTCACCCCACGGGGGCTCGCCGACGGCATCGGCTACCTCGCTCCCTAGCCACCTGCTGGGACGGATCGACCCGTCACGTCGAGAAGGAGTGCGCGCGTGCAGGAAGCGGACACGGCCACAGCGGAGTCAGTGGCGGACCTGGCCAGCGCGGCAGCGGCGCAGACCGCTCCCGGCTTCACGCTGGCGCTCAACGAGGACCAGCTGCAGATCCAGAAGTGGGTGCACGACTTCGCGGCCGACGTCGTCCGGCCGGCCGCCGAGGAGTGGGACGAGCGCGAGGAGACGCCCTGGCCGATCATCGCCGAGGCCGCGAAGATCGGGCTCTACTCGCTCGAGTTCTTCGGCCAGGCGTGGTTCGACCCCACCGGCCTGCAGGTCCCGGTGCTCATGGAGGAGCTGTTCTGGGGTGACGCCGGCATCGGCCTCTCGATCGTCGGCACCACCCTCGCCGCGGTGTCCCTGCTCGCCAACGGCACTCCCGAGCAGCTCGGGGAGTGGGCGCCGCAGATGTTCGGCACACCTGACGACGTCAAGGTCGCCGCGTTGTGCGTGTCCGAGCCCGACGCCGGATCCGACGTCAGCTCGCTGCGCACCCGCGCCGTCTACGACGAGAAGACCGACGAGTGGGTCCTCGACGGCACCAAGACCTGGGCCACCAACGGCGGCATCGCCGACGTGCACGTCGTCGTCGCCTCGGTCGACCCCGAGCTGAAGTCGCGGGGGCAGGCGAGCTTCGTCGTACCGCCGGGCACCAAGGGCCTGTCGCAGGGGCAGAAGTTCAAGAAGCACGGCATCCGGGCCAGCCACACCGCGGAGGTCGTGCTCGACGGCGTGCGCGTGCCAGGTCGCTGTCTGCTCGGCGGCAAGGACAAGCTCGACGCGCGGCTGGCGAGGGCGCGCGAGGGCAAGTCGTCGCGCGGCCAGGCGGCGATGCTCACCTTCGAGACCTCGCGCCCGTCGGTCGGCGCCCAGGCCGTCGGCGTGGCGCGGGCGGCGTACGAGTACTCCCTCGACTACGCCAAGACCCGCGAGCAGTTCGGCCGGCCGATCATCACCAACCAGTCGATCGCGTTCACCATCGCCGACATGCGGATGCGCATCGACGCCGCCCGGCTGCTGGTCTGGCGCGCGGCGTGGATGGGGCGCAACGGCATCCCCTTCACCGCCGGCGAGGGCTCGATGTCGAAGCTGTTCGCCGGCGAGACGGCGGTCTGGGTCACCCAGCAGGCGATCCAGATCCTCGGCGGCAACGGCTACACCCGGGACTTCCCGGTCTCGCGCTGGCACCGCGACGCCGCGATCTACACGATCTTCGAGGGCACCTCGGAGATCCAGCGCCTGGTCATCAGCCGCGCGGTGTCAGGCATGTCGATCCCTTAGCCACAGAGATGCGGAGAGGCCCGGTCGGGTGTCCCGACCGGGCCTCTCGCGTGTTCGTGGGGGTGCGTTAGACCGGGCGCACCTGGTCCGCCTGCGGGCCCTTCTGACCCTGCGTCACCTCGAACTCGACCCGCTGACCCTCGTCGAGGCTGCGGTAGCCGTCCGCGACGATCGCCGAGTAGTGGACGAAGACGTCCTGGCCGCCGTCCACGGCGATGAAGCCGAAGCCCTTCTCGGCGTTGAACCACTTCACGGTGCCCTGTGTCACTGCGTACCCCTAGTGCGTGTGCGACAGGCCCGAGGGACGGGCCCAGGCCACCGCACGGACGCGGGCGGCCGGGGAAAACGCTACACCGGTGAATGGGGCGCGCGGAAGGTCGGATCCCGGCCTGGGGAGGCCGTCGATGACGGTCGTCCGGGGCCTAGCGAACCGGCAGCTTCAGCGAGAGCCCGGAGGTGCCGCCGTAGCGGCGGCGGCGGATCTGCCGGCGGCGCAGGGTGACGGCCGTGCCGAGCAGGACCACCGCGCCGACCGGCAGCGCGACCTTGACCGGCACGGCGAAGCCGGCGGTGGAGACCGGCGTGCGCGGCTCGACCACGCCCGACCGTCGCGTCGCCCCGCGCGAGGAGCGGTCGGCCCGGGCCGGCCCGACGACGCGCACAGCGCCCGTCACGTCGGCGATCGGCTCGACCAGGTGACCGACCGGCTGCACCCGGCCGGTGGCCGCGAAGCCCCAGTCGAGCAGCTTCGTCGCGTCGGGCAGCATCGTCTCGGAGCGCAGCATCGACACGAGGATCTCGTGGCCCGCGCGCTTCGCCGTGACGACGAAGGTGCGTCGGGCACCGACGGTGTAGCCGGTCTTGCCGCCGGTCGTGCCGGCGTACCGGGTCAGCAGCTTGTTGTGGTTGTAGATCTCGAAGCTCTTGCCGCCGGGGGCGGTCATGCGCGAGCGCAGGGTGCCGACGTAGGTCCGGTAGCTCGGCATCCGCATGCCCTCGCGGGTGATGAGCGCGAGGTCGTACGCCGACGTCAGCTGGGCCGGGTCGTCCAGGCCGTTGGCGTTCACCGCGACGGTGTCGAGCGCCTGCAGCCGGCGAGCGGTCGCGTTCATCAGCGCGAGCGTCCGCGCGTGCCCGCCCGCAGCGGTCGCGAGGCTGTTCGCGGCGTCGTTGCCGGAGACGACCAGCATCGCCGTGAAGAGCGTGTCGACGCGGTAGGACTCCTTCGGCACCAGGCCGACCTTGCTGCCCTCGACGTTGACGTCGTCGAACCGGGCGACGTGCATCGCGCCGCGCTCGAGCTCGGGGATCAGCGCGACTGCGGTGAGCGTCTTGAGCGTGCTGGCCGGGAGGAACCGGCCGTGCGCGTTGCGCGCGGCGAGGACGTCTCCGGTGCCGAGGTCCGCGACGACCCATGAGGCGGCGGAGATGCCTGACGGGAGAGCCGGTACGCCGGCCGCGGGGAGCACGACGCTGCCGCGGCGCGCGAGCAGCGGACCGCCGACGACGCTCGGGGTGTCGACGCGGGGGGCCGCGGGCGACGCCAGGGCCGTCATACCGGGCAGCAGCGCGCAGGCCAGCACGAGCGCAGCGCAGACGCGCCGGGCCGCGCGGGTTTCGGTCACGGGAAGAAAGGGTACAGGGCGCCCTCCTCAGCCGGCGTGAGCGGCCGGCTCCCCGTGGGAGGTGAAGTGCAGGGCGTTGTCGACCGCCGCGGCGACGATCGGCGCGAAGGCGAGGACCAGCAGGCGGTCCTCCTCCTCCCACGCGTCCGGATCCACCGAGTCGATCTGCAGCACCCCGATCACGCGCCCGTCGCTGATCAACGGCACGCCGAAGTAGCTCCGCACACCCGCTGACGAGCTCTTCGTGCGCCGCGCGGTGGTGACCTTCGGGTCAGCAGTGATGTCGGCGATGTAGCGGGGCTCGCCGGTCAGCGCGATCGTGCCGGACACGCCCTGGCCGACGGGGATCCGGGCCGCCATCGCCTCGGCGGTCGCCGGCGGGTCTGCTGCGGCGATGCCGATCTCGCTGTTGGCGTCGATCAGCTGGATCGAGCCGCCGGTGAAGTGGGTGATCTGCCGCAGGGACGTGAAGGTGCGCCCCATCACCGTCGGCAGGTCGCGGCAGCCGGTGACGTCCCGCGCGAGGTCGAGGAGCAGGCGGTAGCGCATCGCCGGGTCGGCCGGGACCCGGCGGGCCGGCCGAGCGAGCGCGTTCGGCGCGGCCGCGCCGACCTGGCCGGACGTGCGCTGCGCCGGCACCTCCGGCCACACGAGGTCGAGCAGCCCGAAGGCCGTCGCCTGGGTCCGCGCCAGCGCGCGGGAGAAGAGGTAGCCCTGGCCGACGTCGCAGCCGAGGTCGAGCAGGCAGCGCAGCTGGAGCTCGTTCTCCACGCCTTCCGCCACGACGTTCAGCCCGAACGCGTGACCCATCGCGGTGACGCTGCCGACGATCGCGGCGCTCCCCGCGTCGATGCCGAGTCCGGTCACGAAAGACCGGTCGATCTTCAGCACGTCGACGGGGAACCGGGACAGGTAGGTCAGCGACGCGTGTCCGGTGCCGAAGTCGTCGATCGCCAGCCGCACGCCGAGGCGCCGCAGCGAGTCCAGTGCGTCGACGATCGGGTCGACCTCACCGCTGAGCGCGGTCTCGGTGACCTCGAGGCAGATCGCGTCAGCGGCAGCGCCGGTCTCTGCCAGCAGGTCGCCGACCAGCCGGGTGAACCCGACCTGGGCGAGCTGGCGTCGGGAGACGTTCACGCACATCGTGGGCACCCGTCCCGGCGGGTAGACGTCAGCCCACTCGACGGCCGTGCGCATCGCTTCGCGAAGCACCCAGGTGCCGAGGTCGATGATGAGGTCGGTCTCCTCGGCGACCGGGATGAACTCGCTCGGCGAGATGTCGCCGCGGAGCGGGTGGTGCCACCGCAGCAGCGCCTCCATCGAGCAGACCTCGCGCGTGCGCAGGTCGACCGTCGGCTGGTAGTGCAGCTCGAGCTCGCCCAGCTCGAGCGCGGCACGCAGTGCTGCCTCGAGATCGTGTCGGCGCAGGGCTGCGGCGCGCATCGACGGCACGAAGACCTGGTGCCGCCCGCCGCCTGCGTCCTTGGCCAGGTACATCGCGGTGTCGGCGTCGCGCAGCAGCGTCTCCGGCGTGTCGCCGACTGCGGGGAGCGCGATCCCGATGCTCGCGCCGACGTAGAAGATCTCGCCGTCGACGATGAAGGGCACGCTGAGCGCCGTGAGCACCCGCTCCGCGATCGGGTTGATCTCGCCCAGCCCCGCGACGTCGTGGCAGAGCACGACGAACTCGTCGCCGCCGAGGCGCGCGACGACGTCACCGGGCCGCACGACCTCGCCGAGCCGCTCGGCGACATCGACGAGCATCTGGTCGCCGGAGCTGTGACCGCACGTGTCGTTGACGTGCTTGAAGCGGTCCAGGTCGATGTACAGCACCGCGATGCGGGTCGGCGTCGACCCGAGCTCGTGACCGATCCGCTCGACCAGCTGGGCGCGATTCGGCAGGCCCGTCAAGGAGTCGTGGCCGGCCTGGTGCGCCAGCCGCTCCTCGAAGCGGCGGCGGTCGGTGACGTCCTCGACGTGGAGCACCAGCTGGTCCCCGACACCGGGCACCGTCGCCAGCTTGGAGAAGGTGAGCAGCCCCCAGCGCATCTCGCCGCTGCGGGCGAGCCGCGCGTGGATCCGCATCCCGTGCCCGGAGTGCGCCTCGCCGAGGGCCGCCAGCGTCTCCGTCCTGCTCTCGTGGTCGACCAGCGACTCGGCCGGCGCGTCGATCAGCTCCTCCTCGGGCCGGTCGAGCATCTCGGCGAGCGCGTGGTTGACCTGGACCAGGACGCCTTCGGCGTCGACGACGGCCATGCCGATCGACGCGTGCTGGAACGCCGCGGAGAACTGCTCCTGGGCGCGGCGCAGCGTCGCCGTCGTACGCCGGGCGAAGCGGGTCACGACGATCGCGCAGCCGCCGACGCCAGTGGCGAGTACGAGGACCGCGATCGGGCTCTGCCGGAACCCCGCGGAGTCGGCCTGCGGCCAGAGCATCGCGACCGCCGCCACGCCTGCGCAGCAGGCCAGAGCCGGCCGAACGCGGAGGCGGACCGGGCCCTCGATGATCGCGAGCAACCCGGCGAACGACCCGGCGCCGCGCACGTCGTGGAACATCGCCGAGTACGCCGCGAAGAAGAGCACGTCGAACGCGATGACGGCGACGCCGAGCCGGCGCAGCAGATCCGGACTGGTCGCCGCTCTCGCGTAGAGGGCGACGCCGAGGGCGACGAGTAGCGCGAGCAGGTTCATCGCGCTCGGAGCGGTGATGGAGACGCGCTCGCCCGCCGCGTCGACCGGCCGCTGGGTGGCCAGCCCCACCACGGCGATCACGGCTCCGGCCGCGCGCAGGAGGGAGAAGAGGATCTCGAGCCGGGCGAGGCTGAACGCGTCACGGGCGGTGCCGGACTCCACGTCCGTCGCCGCGACGGCGCGGGAGAACACCGTGGACCAGCGCACCGGTCGTGTGCTCATCCGCGGGTCTCCCGAGGTCCAAGGGGGCACCACGGAGGGTGTGGTGCCGACCTGACCGACGGTAGGTCGCGCCCCCACGGCCTGCCGATGGCTCATCGGGGTGGTTTCCACCCACCCGGGAGGGCTATTGCCCGGGCATGTCAGGCCTTGGCGCGTTTGCCTGCCTTGACCCCGGCCGTCAGCAGGTCCCGGTTGAGCAGCGCGATGACGTCGAGCGAGATCTCCTTGGGGCACACCGACGTGCACTCGCCGATGTTGGTGCAGCTGCCGAAGCCCTCGTCGTCCATCTGAGCGACCATGTTCAGCGCCCGGTCGTAACGCTCGGCCTGGCCCTGGGGGAGCAGCGCGAGGTGCGACACCTTCGCGCCGGTGAAGAGCATCGCCGACGCGTTCGGGCACGCGGCCACGCAGGCGCCGCAGCCGATGCAGGCGGCCGCGTCCATCGAGGAGTCGGCGTCGTCCTTGGGGACGGCGATCGAGTTCGCCTCCGGCGCGCTGCCCGAGGACACGGAGACGTAGCCACCGGCGGCCACGACGCGGTCGAACGCGCCGCGATCCACGACGAGATCGCGTACGACGGGGAACGCCCGCGAGCGCCACGGCTCGAGGTAGAGCTCGTCGCCGTCGGTGAACTTGCGCATGTGCAGCTGGCAGACGGTCGTGGCCCGCTCCGGGCCGTGCGCGACGCCGTTGATCATGAAGCCGCACATGCCGCAGATGCCCTCGCGGCAGTCGTGGTCGAACGCGATCGGGTCCTCGCCACGCAGCGACAGCTGCTCGTTCAGCACGTCGAGCATCTCGAGGAACGACATGTCCGGGCTCACGTCGGTCGCCTGGTAGGTCACCATCGCGCCCTTGGCGTCCGCCCGGGGCTGGCGCCACACGTGCAAGGTCAGGTTCATGAGCTCGTCTCTCGCGGTGTGGTCGGCCGGTCAGGCATAGCTGCGCTGGGACGGGTGGACGTAGTCGAACTCGAGCTGCTCCTTGTGCAGTGCCGGCACCCCGCCGGTGTGCTCCCAGGCCGCGACGTACGAGAAGCGCTCGTCGTCGCGCTGGGCCTCGCCGTCCGGCGTCTGGCTCTCCTCGCGGAAGTGACCGCCGCAGGACTCGTTGCGGTGCAGCGCATCGCGGCACATGAGCTCGCCGAGCTCCATGAAGTCGGCGACCCGGCCGGCGTTCTCCAGCGACTGGTTGAGCGTCGCCGCGTCGCCCGGGACGTAGACGTCGTTCCAGAACTGCTCGCGCAGCCGCGGGATCTTCTCCAGCGCCTCGGTCAGGCCGGCCTCGGTGCGGCCCATGCCGCAGTTGTCCCACATGATCCGGCCCAGCTCGCGGTGGAAGGAGTCGACCGTGCGGCTGCCCTTGATGGACAGCAGCTGCTCCGTCCGCGCCTGCACCTCCCGCTCGACCTTGCCGCACGCCTCGTCGGACAGGTCGCGGCGCACCGGCGTCGTACCGGTGAGGTAGTCGCCGATGGTCGCCGGGAGGACGAAGTAGCCGTCGGCCAAGCCCTGCATCAGCGCGCTCGCGCCGAGCCGGTTGGCGCCGTGGTCGGAGAAGTTGGCCTCACCGACGACGAACAGGCCGGGGATGGTGCTCTGCAGGTTGTAGTCGACCCACAGCCCGCCCATCGTGTAGTGCACGGCCGGGTAGATGCGCATCGGGACCTGGTACGGGTCCTCGCCGGTGATGCGCTCGTACATGTCGAACAGGTTGCCGTAGCGCTCCTTGATGACGCCGAGGCCGAGGCGGCTGATGGAGTCGGCGAAGTCGAGGTAGACGCCGAGACCGCCGGGCCCCACGCCGCGTCCCTCGTCGCACACCGCCTTGGCCGCGCGGGATGCGACGTCGCGCGGCACCAGGTTGCCGAAGCTCGGGTAGCGGCGCTCGAGGTAGTAGTCGCGCTCGGCCTCGGGGATCTGCCGCGGGTCGCGGTTGTCGCCCTTCTTGACCGGCGCCCACACCCGGCCGTCGTTGCGCAGCGACTCGCTCATCAGGGTGAGCTTGGACTGGTGCTCGCCGCTCACCGGGATGCAGGTCGGGTGGATCTGGGTGAAGCACGGGTTGGCGAAGTAGGCGCCTCGCTTGTGCGCCCGCCAGATCGCGGTGGCGTTGCAGCCCATCGCGTTGGTGGACAGGTAGAACACGTTGCCGTATCCGCCGGTGGCGAGCACGACGGCGTCGGCGGTGTGCGACTCGACGGCGCCGGTCACCATGTCGCGCGTGACGATCCCGTGCGCGCGGCCGTCGAGCGTGATCAGGTCGAGCATCTCCGTGCGGGTGTTCATCTCCACGCCGCCGAGCTGGATCTGCCGCTCCAGCGCCTGGTAGGCGCCGAGCAGCAGCTGCTGACCCGTCTGGCCGCGGGCGTAGAAGGTGCGGGACACCTGGGCGCCGCCGAACGAGCGGGTGTCGAGCAGGCCGCCGTACTCGCGCGCGAAGGGCACGCCCTGCGCGACGCACTGGTCGATGATGTTCACGCTGAGCTCGGCGAGGCGGTAGACGTTGGCCTCGCGGGCGCGGAAGTCGCCGCCCTTCACCGTGTCGTAGAAGAGCCGGTAGATGCTGTCGCCGTCGTTGCGGTAGTTCTTCGCGGCGTTGATGCCGCCCTGTGCGGCGATGCTGTGCGCGCGGCGCGGGCTGTCCTGGTAGCAGAAGTTCTTCACCTTGTAGCCCAGCTCGGCGAGCGACGCGGCGGCCGCACCGCCGGCCAGGCCGGAGCCGACCACGATGATCGTGTACTTGCGCTTGTTCGCCGGGTTGACCAGCTTGAGGTTGAACTTGTGCCGCGACCACGCGGTCTCGATCGGCCCGTCCGGGATCTTCGCGTCGAGTTTCGGGTCACGCGCCGCGCCGTCGTGAAGCGTCGTCCGGCTGGGGTCGGCGACCCCCGGGTCGGAGGCCGCGCCCTGTCCCGCTTCGGTGACGGTCTCGGCCGGCTGGGAGCCGACTTCGTCGCCGAGGCCGTCCGGGGCGGCCGGCGGCTCGACTTCGGGCGCAGGGTCGATCGGCATCGGCGTACGGCTCCTCAGTGTTCTTCGGTGGCTAGTCGAGCACGCCGGCGAGCACGGCGATCGGGATCGAGATGTTGCCGACGGTGATCAGCACCGCCGCGAGCACGGAGAAGGCGCGCACCTGCCGGCTGAACCGGCCGCTGCCGCGGCCCAGTGTCTGGAACATGCTCCAGAGGCCGTGGAAGAGGTGCATGCCCAGCGCGAGGTTGGCGAGGACGTAGAAGAGGGCGACGTACCAGACCTCGAAGCCGCTGATCACGTTGTGGTAGACGTCGCCGTGGACGTAGTCGGGGTGCACGTCGCCGGTCGTCAGGTGCAGCAGGTGGTAGATCACGAACAGCAGGATGATCACGCCGCCCCAGCGCATCGTCCGCGAGGCGTACGACGACGTCGTCGGCTTGTGCACGACGTAGCTGACCGGTCGGGCCGCCCGGCTGGTCCTGGTCAGCGACACGGCTGACGCGATGTGGCCGAGGACCGCGGCGAGCAGCCCGGCCCGCATCACCCAGAGGAACTGCTCGTGCGCGAAGAACGGCTTGCCGAAGTCGCGCAGGCCCTCGGCGTAGGAGTTGAAGTGCTCCTCGCCGGTGAAGATCTTCAGGTTGCCGATCATGTGCACGACGACGAAGCCGAACAGCGCCAGCCCGGTCAGCGCCATGACCGCCTTGCGGCCGATCGTCGAGCGGTAGGCGGTGAGGGCGACGGTCGCCACGGGGTCCCTCCGGCTGCGCGTGATCTTCGCGGTGCTTGATCGAGGGCCGAGCCTATTACCCCCGTCTACGATCGGCGGCATGAGCGACGCGCGAGAGTCGGAGTCGGGCTTCCCGGTGCAGCCCGTCTACCGCGCGGGGGACCTCGACGGCTGGGACCCCGGATCCCGGCTGGGTGAGCCGGGCGAGTTCCCGTACACCCGCGGCGTCTACCCGACGATGTACACCGGCAAGCCGTGGACCATGCGCCAGTACGCCGGCTTCGGCACCGCCGTGGAGTCCAACGCGCGCTACCACCAGCTGCTCTCGGCCGGGACGACCGGGCTGTCGGTCGCCTTCGACCTGCCGACCCAGATGGGCTTCGACTCCGACGACGTCGTCGCGTCCGGCGAGGTCGGCAAGGTCGGCGTGGCGATCGACTCGATCGACGACATGCGGCTGCTCTTCGACCGCATCCCGCTCGACCAGGTCTCGACGTCCATGACGATCAACGCCCCGGCCGCGGTGCTGCTGCTGCTCTACCAGCTGGTCGCGGAGGAGCAGGGCGTCAGTGCTGCTGCCCTGAACGGCACCATCCAGAACGACGTGCTGAAGGAGTACATCGCCCGCGGGACCTACATCTACCCGCCGGCCGAGTCGCTGCGGCTGATCACCGACATCTTCAGCTACTGCCGGACGGAGATCCCGCGCTGGAACACCATCTCCATCTCCGGCTACCACATGGCCGAGGCCGGGGCGACGCCGGTGCAGGAGATCGCGTTCACCCTCGCGGACGGGATCGAGTACGTCCGCGCGGCGATCCGCAGCGGGCAGGACGTCGACGACTTCGCGCCGCGGCTGGCGTTCTTCTTCGTCGCGCGGACGACGCTGATCGAGGAGGTCGCGAAGTTCCGCGCCGCCCGACGGATCTGGGCGCCGGTGATGCGCGACGAGTTCGGGGCGAAGAACCCCAAGTCGCACATGCTGCGCTTCCACACGCAGACGGCCGGCGTACAGCTCACCGCGCAGCAGCCCGAGGTCAACCTCATCCGGGTCGCGCTCCAGGCCCTCGGCGCGGTGCTCGGCGGGACGCAGAGCCTGCACACCAACTCCTACGACGAGGCGATCGCCCTGCCGACGGTGAAGGCCGCGACCCTGGCGCTGCGCACCCAGCAGGTCATCGCCTACGAGACCGACGTCACCGCGACGGTCGACCCGTTCGCCGGGTCCTACGCCGTGGAGTCGCTCACCGATGAGATCGAGAGATCTGCCAGATTTCTCATGAACACAGTCGAGGAGATGGGCGGTGCGGTCGCCGCGATCGAGCAGGGCTTCCAGAAGAGCGAGATCGAGCAGTCGGCGTACGCCGTCTCGCTGGGCATCGACTCCGGCTCGCGGGTCGTCGTCGGCGTGAACAAGTGGGCGGCGGAGTCCGAGGAGGTCTACGAGCCCCTGCGGGTCAACCCGGCGATCGAGGCCGAGCAGCGGGAGCGGCTGCGGGTGCTCCGCGCCGAGCGCGACGGCGAGCTCGTGGCGAAGCTGCTCGACGACATCCGGGCGGCCGCGTCAGGCACCGCCAACGTGCTCTACCCGCTGAAGGAGGCGCTGCGGGCGCGGGCCACGGTCGGCGAGGTCTGCCACGCGCTGCGCGACGTCTGGGGCACCTACCGCCCCCACGACAGCTTCTGACCGCGTCCGCCGAATCCGTCCGCCGCCGCAGGGCGGCCGCGGGGTTCACCCGGTGACGCGCCCCGAGCCGTGGAAGTGCCGCAGGCGCCAGGCGTCGTCCTGGCGCACCGCGACGCAGGTCAACCGGAAGTCATCACGACCGTCGACCGGCTGCCCGAGGTCGTCGTCGAACCCCACCGTGCCGACGACCGCGAACGCGACGACGTCCGACCCCTCCCACAGCGGTACCACCTGGCGCCACTCCCACCGCAGGGTTCCGGGTTGCGCGAGCACCCGCTCGAGGTAGGACCTGGTCTGCGTCCGATCGAGGTTCTCGGCCGCCCCGCCGAACAGGACGACGTCCTCGTCGAGGAGCTCCATCACGGCGTTGAGGTCCTTGGCCGCGACGGCCTCCTGCAGGCCGCCGAGGACGGTGTCCGCGACCGACACTCCATGGCTCACAGGTCACTCCAATCGGTCGGGTGCCGGGGGTGTGGCGCGGTCGGGCCGGCCGGCGTACGGCTAGCAGCACGGACGGCGGCGCAGCTCGCTGACGTAGTCGTCGGGGGCGCCGGCCTTCTCGGCGGCGTCGGACATCTTGCCGAGGTAGCGCGCTGAGGGCAGGCCGCCCTCGTAGTCGTTGAGGACGTAGGTCCAGGCCAGCACCTCGCCGTCGAGGGTCTGCACCCGCAGCCGGATCTTCGAGTAGACGCCCATGTCGGCGCCGTCCCACTCGTCGAGGCGGTGCTCGTCCTCGGGCGCGACGTCGTACAGCATCACGAAGACGGAGTGCAGCGGGTCCTCGACCACTGTCGCGAGCGCGCCCTCCCAGCCGAGGTCCTCGCCGCCGAAGGTGAGTCGCCAGCCCTCGATCCAGCCCGTGTCCACGGCTGGACTGTGCGGGCAGCGGAACTTCATCTGCGCCGTGTCCATGTTGGACCCGTAGGCTGCATAGAGCGGCATGCGCCCAAGACTAGGGGTGGCGGCGCAGTGCAGGAAGGAGCCGGGCACCGTGGTGCGGGTCGTCATCGTGGGCGGTGGGCCGGCCGGCTACGAAGCGGCGCTCGTCGCGCGGCAGCTCGGCGCCGACGTGACGCTGGTCGACCGGGACGGGCTGGGCGGCGCCTGCGTCCTCACCGACTGCGTGCCGTCGAAGACCCTGATCGCGACCTCGGAGGCCATGACGGCCATGGCGGGGGCGGGCGCGCTGGGGGTGCGGTTCCGCGACGCGGCCGGGGACCTGCCGGAGCGGTCGTCCGAGACGGGGGAGGCGACGCCGGACGCCGTGGCCGTCGACATCCCCACCGTCTTCGCCCGCGTCAAGGCGCTCGCGCTGGCGCAGAGCTTGGACATCGCCGCGCGATTCGCTCGCGAGGGCATCACCGTCGTACAGGGCAGCGCGCGGTTCGTCACGCCGCACCGGATCGCCGTACGCCGGATGCACGCCGGCCCGGACGAGGAGGACCTGCTCGACGCCGACGTGGTCCTGGTCGCGACCGGGGCGCACCCGCGCGTCGTGCCGGGAGCCGAGCCGGACGGCGAGCGGATCCTCAACTGGCGCCAGGTCTACGACCTGCCGTCGCTGCCGTCGCGGCTCGTGGTGGTGGGCTCGGGTGTGACGGGAGCGGAGTTCGCCGGCGCGTTCCAGGCGCTCGGCTCGGCGGTGACGCTCGTGTCGTCGCGCGACCGGGTGCTGCCCGGCGAGGACCCGGACGCTGCACTGCTGCTGGAGGAGGTCTTCCAGCGTCGAGGCATGACGGTGCTCAAGGGCGCCCGGGCGTCGTCGGTGGAGCGGACCGCCGACGGGATCGTCGTCAAGCTCGACGACGGGTCATCCGTGGAGGGGTCGCATGCGCTGATGACCGTCGGCTCGGTGCCGTCGACGTCAGGACTGGGGCTCGAGGACGTGGGCATCGCGCTCGACGACCGCGGCTACATCACCGTCGACAAGGTGTCGCGGACGACGGCGCAGGGCGTGTACGCCGCCGGCGACTGCACCGGTGTGCTGATGCTGGCCTCGGTGGCGGCGATGCAGGGCCGGATCGCGATGTGGCACGCGCTCGGCGAGGCGGTCGCGCCGATCCGGCTGGAGTCGGTCGCGGCGACCGTCTTCACCGACCCGGAGATCGCCACGGTCGGCGTATCGGAGGACGACATCACCTCCGGTCGTGTCTACGGCTTGGTCCGCAAGCTGCCACTGGCCACCAACGCGCGCGCGAAGATGCAGGGCATCTCCGACGGCTTCGTGAAGGTCTTCTGCCGGCCGGAGAGCGGGAAGGTGCTCGGCGGTGTCGTCGTCGCGCCGCGCGCGTCGGAGCTGATCCTGCCTCTGTCGCTCGCGGTCCAGAACGGCCTGACCGTCGACCAGGTCGCCCACTCGTTCGCGATCTACCCGAGCCTGTCCGGCTCCATCACCGAGGCCGCCCGCCAGCTCCACCAGTCCTGACTCACCTCCCCCCGATCCGGGGAGCGTTTCAGTCACTGCAATCCGGTCCGGACCGCACTCCAGTCACTGAAACGCTCCCGGGATGGGGGACGGGTCAAGCGGCCAGGGCGAGCGCGCGGCGCACCTGCGCCGCCACCCACGCGGGCCGCTGCCGGATGTCCTGCCAGGTGAACCGCAGGACGACGTAGCCGAGCGCCCGCAGCGCCGCGTCGTTGACCAGGTCGGCCTGCCGGATCGACTCGTCCAGCCGGTGCTGCGCGCCGTCGACCTCGACGAGGACGCGTGCCTGCCGGTACGCCGCGTCGACGCGGCGGCGCCGACCGTCCGGCAGCGTGATCCAACCTGACGTTCGGCGGGCGGGAGCCGATGACCGATCTCGACGGCGAGGTAGTAGTCCATCTCCGGAGGGGACTCGCAGCCCGCTTCCACCAGGTCGCACGCCCGGTCCAGCTCCCGCACGTCGGGGATCCTGCGCATCGTCGAGCGTCTGACCCGGACTGCCGCCGCGGTAGTCGGTCCGTCGACGAGTGCCGCGCAGACGACGGCTCGCCGGTCGTCGAGGGTGCTGAGGTCGACCCATGCGCCGATGAGCGCAGTCGCGGGATGCACGAGCGGGATGCCGTCGACGACAGCGATCTCCACCGGGGCGCTCGTGCGGTGCAGCCGGACGTCGTAGCCGTCGATCGATCGCTGCGCGTCGGGACGCAGGACGTGCACGCGGTCCGGGTAGGGGATGCGGCAGCCGTGCAGCGCGAGCGCGTACTCGCAGCTGACGGCTCCGCGCGGGTGCAGTCGAGCCACCCCGCGCGCCAGCGCGACCTCGGTGGGCTCGTCGAGGGGCGGCGCTGCGTAGACGCCGCGAGAGAGCCGGATCAACCGGCCCTGCCGCACGAGCCGGCGGATGTCGGCGTCATCGAAGCCGGCGTGCAGGAGGTCGGCGGTCGTGAGGACCTGGCGCCAGCGCGCGGCGAGGCGCTCGAAGGATTCCATCGGTCGAGCATCGCCGCGTCGACGTACCTGGCGACCTCCGCTCAGGGGATCTGTGGACGAGCGCCCCCGCCGAACCTGGGAGCGATTCAGTGACGGAAACGCGGTCCGGACCGGATTGCAGTGACTGAAACGCTCCCCGGATTCGGGAGGGGGGGTTAGGCGGGGGTGGTGATGGTGCAGATCGCGGCGCCGCTGGTCACGACCTCGCCGACGGCGGCGGCGAGGCCCGAGACCACGCCGGCCTTGTGGGCGGTGATCGGCTGCTCCATCTTCATCGCCTCGAGGACGACGACCAGGTCGCCGGCCGCGACCGTCGCACCGTCGTCGACGGCGACCTTCACGATCGTGCCCTGCATCGGCGAGGTCAGCGTGTCGCCGCCGGCCTGGGCACCGGCGCGGGCGGACGACCGGCCGCGCGGCTTGGCCGCCGCCGAGGAGGCAGCGCCCGACGACGCGCCGAGCCCGGCCGGCAGGACCACCTCGAGCCGCCGGCCGCCGACCTCGACGACCACCCGCTCGCGCGGTGCGGGCTCGTCCGAGTCGACACCCGAGCCCCCGGCGTACGCCGGGAGTTCGTTGGTGAACTCGGTCTCGATCCACCGGTTGTGCACGGAGAACGGCTCGGCGGTGAACGCGGGGTCGCGTACGACGGCCCGGTGGAACGGCAGCAGCGTCGCCATCCCGTCGACCGCCATCTCGTCGAGCGCTCGCGCCGCGCGCTGCAGCGCCTCCGCCCGGGTCGCGCCCGTGACGATCAGCTTGGCCAGCAGGGAGTCGAACGCGCCGCCGATGACCGAGCCGGTCTCGACCCCGGAGTCGAGCCGCACGCCAGGGCCGGACGGCGCGATGAAGGACGTCACCGTCCCCGGCGCGGGCAGGAAGCCGCGCCCCGGGTCCTCGCCGTTGATCCGGAACTCGAAGGCGTGCCCGCGCGCGACCGGGTCGGTGAAGGAGAGCTTCTCCCCGTACGCGATGCGGAACTGCTCGCGCACCAGGTCGATGCCGGTCGTCTCCTCGGTCACCGGGTGCTCGACCTGCAGCCGGGTGTTGACCTCGAGGAAGCTGATCAGCCCGTCCTGCCCGACGAGGAACTCGCAGGTGCCGGCGCCGACGTAGCCGGCCTCGCGGACGATGTCGCGACTGGCGCGGTAGAGCTGCTTGGTCTGCTCGGCGGTGAGGAACGGCGCCGGCGCCTCCTCGACCACCTTCTGGTAGCGCCGCTGCAGCGAGCAGTCGCGCGTCCCGACGACGACGACGTTGCCGTGCGTGTCGGCGAGCACCTGGGTCTCGACGTGCCGCGGCTTGTCGAGGTAGCGCTCGACGAAGCACTCGCCGCGGCCGAAGGCGGCGACCGCCTCGCGTACGGCGGAGTCGTAGAGCTCCGGGATCTCCTCGAGCGTCCGCGCGATCTTCAGGCCTCGTCCGCCGCCGCCGAACGCGGCCTTGATGGCGACCGGTACGCCGTACTCCTTCGCGAAGGCCACGACCTCCTCGACACCCGTCACCGGGTCGGGCGTGCCCGGCGCCATCGGCGCGCCGATCTTCAGCGCGATGTGCCGGGCGGTCGTCTTGTCGCCGAGGGCCGCGATCGCCTCGGGCGGCGGGCCGATCCAGGTGATGCCGGCGTCGATGACCGCCTGGGCGAAGTCGGCGTTCTCGGACAGGAAGCCGTAGCCGGGGTGCACCGCGTCGGCGCCAGAAGCGGCGACGGCGGCCAGCACCTTGTCGATGCGCAGGTAGGAGTCGCCCGGCGTCGTCCCGCCGAGCGCGAAGGCCTCGTCCGCGACCTTCACGTGCAGCGCGTCCAGGTCGGGCTCGGCGTACACCGCCACGCTGGCCAGCCCGTGGTCACGGCAGGCCCGCGCGACGCGGACGGCGATCTCACCGCGGTTGGCGATGAGCACCTTGCGCATGTCGTCCTCCGGGTCCACGGCGCCGGCGTACGCCGACGGCGCAGCGAAGTCTAGAGCGGGTCGTCCGATACGCTGCGCGGCAGTCCCCGACCCACCTGAGGAGCTCTCCCGTGCGTCGCGCCGCTCACCTCGCCGTCGCGTTGCTGCTGCCCGCGCTCGTCGCCGGCTGCGCCCCGGACAGCGACCCGGCGGCCGACTCGCTCGGCCGCGCGCTGGCGAAGCAGCCGACGCACGAGGCGGACGCCATCACTCTCGAGCAGGCGGTGGACGGCGCGCCGACGGTCGAGTTCTTCGCGCCGGTCGAGACCGAGTTCGAGGTGACCGGCCCGACGACGCTCCCCGCCGGCGACGTCAACATCAGCTTCACCACCGAGGGCAACCACAACCTGTCCCTCGCCGGTCCCGGCGTGCCGGTGGCGCTCATCTGGGCGACCCCGCGGGTGAGCCGGAGAAGGACCTCGTGCACGCGGTGCGGCTCGTGGCCGGGACCTACACGTACTACTGCAGCGTCCAGGGCCACCGGGCCGCCGGCATGGTCGGGACCCTGACCGTCAGCTAGCGACCGGAGGCGCGCCAGGCGCCCGGTCCCGGCTTCGGCAGCGGGCGCCGTACGCCGTCCGCGCGCCCCGCCCACCCGCTCATCGACGAAGCCGGCGGGACCTCGGCCGTCGCACCCCGGGCGAGCAGGATCGCCGTGACGGCCGCCAGCTCGGCGTCGGTCGGGTCACCGCGCACGACCCGCAGCGCGGGTGTCGTCTCCTCGCTCACAGCGGGATGTTGCCGTGCTTCTTCGGCGGCAGCGTCTCCCGCTTGTCGCGCAGCTGGCGCAGCGCGCGGATGACCTGGCCGCGGGTCTCCGACGGCGCGATGACGGCGTCGACGTAGCCGCGCTCGGCCGCGATGTAGGGGTTGGCGAAGTGGTCGCCGTAGTCGGCGACCAGCTCGGCCCGCTCCGCGTCGGCGTCCGCCGAGGCGGCGAGCTCCTTGCGGTAGAGGATGTTCACCGCGCCCTGCGCGCCCATCACCGCGATCTCGGCGGTCGGCCACGCGAACGACACGTCACTGCGCAGGTGCTTCGACCCCATGACGTCGTAGGCCCCGCCGTAGGCCTTGCGCGTGATGACGGTCACCTTCGGCACGGTCGCCTCGGCGTACGCGTAGATGAGCTTGGCGCCGCGCCGGATGATGCCCTGCCACTCCTGGCCGGTGCCGGGCAGGAAGCCGGGCACGTCGACGAAGGTCAGCACTGGGACGTTGAAGGCATCGCACGTCCTGACGAAGCGCGCGGCCTTCTCCGACGCGTCGATGTCGAGGCAGCCGGCGAAGTGCATCGGCTGATTGGCGACGACGCCGACCGACCGGCCGTCGACCCGGCCGAAGCCGCACAGGATGTTCTGCGCGAACAGTGCGTGCACCTCGAGGAACTCGCCGTCGTCGAGGACGTGCTCGATCACCGTGTGCATGTCGTAGGGCTGGTTGGACGAGTCGGGGATCAGGGTGTCGAGCTCGAGATCCGGCTCGTCGACATCCGCCGCCGCGGCGTAAGCGGGCGCGTCCTCGAGGTTGTTGGACGGCAGGTAGCCGAGCAGCAGGCGGGCGAGCTCGAGGCAGTCCTTCTCGTCGGCCGCGACGAAGTGCGCGACGCCGGACTTGCTGTTGTGCGTGTGCGCTCCGCCGAGCTCCTCCATCTCCACGTCCTCGCCGGTGACCGTCTTGATGACGTCGGGACCGGTGATGAACATGTGCGAGGTCTTGTCCACCATCAGCGTGAAGTCGGTGATGGCGGGGGAGTAGACCGCGCCGCCCGCGCACGGGCCCATGATCAGCGAGAGCTGCGGTACGACGCCCGACGCCATGACGTTGCGGTAGAAGATCTCGCCGTAGAGGCCGAGCGAGACGACGCCCTCCTGGATGCGCGCGCCGCCGGAGTCGTTCAGCCCGATCACCGGGCAGCCGGTGCTGCAGCGCGAGATCCATGATCTTGACGACCTTCTCGCCGAAGACCTCGCCGAGGCTGCCGCCGAAGACGGTGAAGTCCTGGCTGAAGACGCACACCTTGCGGCCGTCGACCGTGCCGTAGCCGGTGATGACGCCGTCGCCGTACGGCCGCTTCTCCGCCATCCCGAAGTCGTGCGAGCGGTGCCGCGCGAGCGCGTCGGTCTCGACGAACGACCCGGGGTCGAGGAACGCGTCGATGCGCTCCCGCGCGGTCATCTTGCCCTTGGCGTGCTGGCCCTCGACCGCGCGCGCCGACCCGGCGTGCAGCGCCTCGTCCCGGTGTGCGAGCAGGGTGGCCAGCTTGCCCGCGGTCGTGTGCGGGTCGGAGCCGGCGGGGTCAGCGGGTGCCTGCGACATGGTCCGTACGCTAGTGGATGTGAAGAGCGCCGGGATGACCGGAGAGCCGTCGTACGCCGACCTCGAGCGACCGCCGCTCTCGGCGCGCGCGCTGCGCTCTGCGGCGACCCGGGTCGCGCCGTGGCGGGAGGTGCACGTCCTCGCCGAGGTGTCGTCGACCAACGACGTCGCGTCCACCGCTGGCCGCGGTGGTGAGGCCGAAGGGCTCGTCGTCGTCGCGGAGCAGCAGACCGGAGGGCGGGGACGGCTCGGCCGCGAGTGGGTGTCGCCGCCGCGCGCGGGTCTGACCTTCTCGGTGCTGCTTCGCCCGACCGCGCCGGCCGAGAAGTGGCCGCTGCTGCCGCTGCTGGTCGGCGTGGCGGTCGCGCGAGCGGTGCGCGAGCGCACCGGAGTCGCGGTGGACCTGAAGTGGCCCAACGACCTGCTGGTCGACGGCCGCAAGATCGGCGGCATCCTCGCCGAGGTCGCCGGTGCGGCGGTGGTCATCGGGATCGGGCTCAACGTGTCGACGACCGCGGACGAGCTGCCCGGTCCCGAGGCGACGTCGGTGTCGCTCGAGGTCGGCCCGGGGGAGTCCGCCGACCGGATGCCCCTGCTGCTCGCGATCCTGCGCGAGCTCGGCCCGCGCTACCTCGCGTGGCAGGACGCGGGCGGCGGCGGCTCCGTCGTCGCCGACTTCCGTGCGCTCTGCGACACCGTCGGTCGCGAGGTGCGCGTCGCGCTGCCCGGCGGCGCCGTGATCGTGGGCACCGCGACCGGCATCGACGACGACGGGCGGCTGCTCGTCCGTGCTGCCGACGGCGCGGTCACCAGCGTCTCCGCCGGCGACGTCGTCCACGTGCGGCCTACCGGGTGACCGAGACGACCTTCGTGTCGGAGTAGATCTCGCGGCCGTCCTCGGCGGAGGACTCGAACGCGGTGATCTCGACGTAGCCCGCCGTCTCGAAGACCTCCTCGGGCACGGTGACCTCGAACGACCAGGTGCCGCGCGCCGGTGCGCCCGCGCTCGCGGTGACGAAGCCGCTGCGGTAGACCGGCTTCTCGCCCACGCAGGTCACGTCGGCCGGGCACCCGCGGGTCACCTTCCACGAGACGTTGGCCTCGAAGACGGTCGCCGTGCCGGAGACCGTGAACGTCCCGCCGACCCTGGTGCCCTCGTTCGGCGTCGAGATCGAGATCGGCGCGAGTGTGTCGACGTGGCTCGCCCGCGCCATCGGCTCGTTCGCGGTCGCGTGTCCCCACAGCGTCTCGACGGTCTTGCCGTCGATGAGCAGCTGGACGCGCTTGGTGGTCGGGGATGCCGCGGTGACCGTGTGGACGAGCTGCTGCAGCGATGCCCCCTCGAACGCCGCCCCGGCGGTGCCCTTCGCGGCCTCGCCGCTCAGGTCGACCGTGGCGAGGTCGCCCTTGACGTCGATGCCGAGGATCCGCGTCGCGTTCGGCCACAGCGACGAGTAGTCGCGGTCCAGCGGCGCGAGGTGGAGCATGGCGTCGACGGCCGCGTGCACCGGTGTGGTCGACCGGGGCACCTGGCGGAACTCCCGCTGCAGTCGTGGCCCGACCCGGGTGTCGACCAGGTAGTAGACCGCCGCGGTCATGCTCCCCGGCGCGGCGGACACCGCGACCGCCGTCGGGGTCGCTCCAGGCTCGCCGGCCGGGCTCTCCGTCGCGCTCGGCGACGCGGAGCCGTCGGCGACCACGCCGCCGTCGTCCGGCGCACCGCTGTCGCACCCGGTCGCGAGCAGCGCGAGTCCGAGCAGCACGGCGGCGTACGGCGCTGGAGTGCTGCGCATGGTGTCCTCCATCGTTGCGGTCCTACGGCATCAGACGCGCGAGAGGCGCTGAGGTTGCACCCGCGGGGGTGCTCCTGCTTCTGACGAGCCCACCGTGACACGATCGCGACCGCATTCGCGCTACGCGAGTCCGAGAGGGGTACGACGTGGCTTACCCGCGACGGCTGCTGAACGAGGACGAAGAGGTCGTGTTCGACCTGCGGCCGCACTGGAAGGTGGTGGCCGGAGCAGCGCTGCTGGCCCCGGTCATCGTCGGACTCGGCGCCTTCCTCGTCGGGCTGGCGGGCAAGGAGCTCGACGGCTCGGCCGAGAACCCGGTGCAGTGGGTCGTCGTCGCGGCGGCAGCGATCGCGTTCGCGATCTTCGTCGTCGCGCCGTTCGCCAAGTGGCTGACCACCCACTTCGTCGTCACGACCCGCCGCGTCATCATGCGGTCGGGCGTCCTGGGGCGCAGCGGCCGCGACGTGCCGCTCTACCGCATCAACGACGTCACTTTTGAGCACAGCTTCTTCGAGCGGCTGCTCGGCGCCGGCTCGCTGATCGTCGAGAGCGCCGGCGAGCGCGGGCAGGTGACCCTCGCCGACATCCCGCACCCCGAGGACGTCCAGCGCGAGGTCTACCGGCTGATGGAGGTCGACGACGTGCGCCGGAGGGGCGACGGGCCGCCCGAGTAATCTTCCGAGCCATGGACGATCGGCCATGAGCGACCTGCCGCAGCGGATCAGCCTGCGCGAAGTCGGACCGCGCGACGGGCTGCAGAACGAGGCACCCGTGCCCACGGCGGCCAAGGTCGCGCTGATCGACGCGCTGTCGCACACCGGCGTCGGCCGGATCGAGGCGGTGTCCTTCGTGCACCCGTCGGCCATCCCGCAGATGGCCGACGCCGACGACGTGTGGGCGCGGATCGAGCGGGTCGACGGTGTGCGCTACAGCGCGCTGGTCCCCAACCTCAAGGGCGCCGAGCGGGCGCTGGCCAGCGGCTTCGGCGAGGTCGAGGTCGTCGTCTCCGCCAGCGACACGCACAACCGCAAGAACGTCAACCGCTCCACCGCGGAGTCGCTCGACGCGATCAGCGAGGTCATCTCGCGGGCCCACGACGCCGGCGCGACGGTGCAGGTCATCGTCTCGACCGCGTTCGGCTGCCCCTACGAGGGCGAGGTGCCGGAGTCGCGCGTCGTCGAGGTGACCGGTCGAGCGATTCGCGACGGCGCGGACAGCGTCTCCTTCGGCGACACCACCGGGATGGCGACGCCGAGCCGCGTCACCCGCCTGGTCGGTGAGCTGCGATCGGCGTACGCCGACATCCCGCTCAACCTGCACTTCCACAACACGCGGGGCACCGGGCTGGCCAACGTGCTGGCCGCGCTGCAGCTCGGCGTCGACGACTTCGACGCGTCGATCGGCGGTCTCGGCGGCTGCCCCTATGCGCCGGGCGCCACCGGCAACGTCTGCACCGAGGACCTGGTGCACATGGTCGAGGACATGGGCGTGGCGACCGGGATCGACCTCGACGCGATGATCGAGGCCGCGCGCACCGCCGAGCAGCTGGTCGGGCGAACGCTGCCGTCGCAGGTGCTTCGGGCCGGACCGCGGACGCGCACCCGCCCCGCGGGTCTCTAGCCGGAGCGCCCCACGACCAGCGGACCGCGCCACAGCGACGTGAGTCGGTTCGACCACATGCGCATGCCGGTCACACCCGCGCCGATCCGGACGACCGGCGGGCGGTACGGCCCGGTGGCCGTGACGGAGAACGTGTTCGAGTAGACCTGCAGGCCGCTGACCCGGCCGGCGACGGCCAGCGCGCCGTACCAGCTCGAGCGGCGCGCGTCGTTCGTGCTGGTGTTGCTGCGCACGACGTTGCCGGTGTTCGCGCCGTTCGCCTGCGCGGTGTAGACGAGGTAGCCGGCCCCGTCGTTGTCCCAGCTGCGGTTCCACTGCAGCACCGAGTGGCTGACGTTCTGGTCCAGGTCGAACCCGTCGCCGTCCACCTTCGCCGTGCGGTTGCGGTAGGAGGTGCTCTTCTCGATGACGACCCGCGTGGCGTCATACGCCCAGATCCCTGCGGGGCCCTCGGGGGCCGCGCACAGAGCGCCGTTGCCGTACGCCGTCGACGACACGACGCGGCCGCCGTACACGCTGCCGAGCACGATCCCGCTGCCGGTGTTGCGCACCCGGTTGGCCGGGTCGCCGAGGTTGGTGTGCGCGGTGACGCCGCTGACGATCACCGACTCGTGCGCGTACGTCGGACGCGTCGCCACGAAAGCCGGTCCGTAGGTGATGAGGCCGGCCTCGACGTTGTGGTGCAGCCTCGACGCGGTCACGGTGACGGCACGGAAGCCGCTCGCCCCGCGGCCGCCCCCGATCGCGATGCCGGCCTTGAACCCGCTGACGTCCACGCCGCTGATGGTGACGCCGGCCAGCCGGACGTTGCCGGGCAGGTCGTTGTAGAAGCTGATCCCGTCCTTCGACCGCTCAGCGGCGGTCGCTCCGGCGACGACGAGGTCGCGGACGAGCACGCCGCCGGTGTTGTAGGCCAGCACACCTGCCGTGCCGGCCGGCACGACGGTCGCGCGACCGTCGCCGTACGACCCGATGACCACGGGCGCCTCGGCGGCACCGCCGTCGGCGGAGTCGAGGTAGATCGACCCCGCGAAGCGCGAGCCGCCCTCGAGCAGCACGGTGTCGCCCGGCCCGAGCACCGCCGCGCTCACCGCGTCGAGCGAGCGCCAGGCCGACGTCGGGGAGAGGCCGTCCGCCGCGTCGTCGCCGGTGAGGCTGACGTAGATGGTCCGGGCACCAGCGGCGTGCGCCGATGTCGCGGGGAGCACGGTCGCCACGATCGCGCCGGCGACGACGGCGGCAGTTGCCAGGCTGCGCGGCACGCGGGACTCCAGGGTCCGGGTGGGAGGGACCCTCGAACTCTCGGCGGCTCTGCCGGCGGGCAACATGGCCCGATGTGACCAAATCGGACGAAGTCAGCAGACCGTCACCAAACGGAACCTTCTCGCCAGATCATTAGACTCCCGCGCCATGACACGAGTGGTGGTGACCGGCGGCGCCGGCTTCCTGGGGTCGCACCTGTGCGAGCGACTCCTCGCCGAGGGCAACGAGGTGCTGGCGCTCGACAACTTCCTGACCGGCACGCCGTACAACGTGGCGCACCTGCTCTCCAACGACCGCTTCCGGCTCATCAAGGCCGACATCACCGACTACGTGCACGTGAGCGGGCCGGTCGACCAGATCCTGCACTTCGCCAGCCCGGCCAGCCCGATCGACTACCTGCAGCTGCCCATCCACACGCTCAAGGTCGGCGCCATCGGCACCCTGCACGTGCTCGGCCTGGCGAAGGAGAAGGGCGCCCGCCTGCTGCTGGCCAGCACGTCGGAGACCTACGGTGACCCGCAGGTCCACCCGCAGCCGGAGACCTACTGGGGGCACGTCAACCCGGTCGGCCCGCGCGGCGTCTACGACGAGGCGAAGCGGTACGCCGAGGCGCTGACCATGGCCTACCGGCGCACGCACGGCGTCGACACGGCGATCATCCGGATCTTCAACACCTACGGCGAGCGGATGCGGCCGAAGGACGGCCGCGCGATCCCGACGTTCATCCGCCAGGCGCTGCGCGGCGACCCGATCACGGTCGCGGGCGACGGCAGCCAGTCGCGGTCGGTCTGCTACGTCAGCGACCTCGTGGACGGCATCCTGCGGCTGCTGCGCAGCGACCTGCCCGGCCCGGTGAACGTCGGCAACCCGCACGAGCTGTCGATGCTCGACCTGGCCACCCAGATCCGCGACCTGGTGGGCAGCGGCAGCGAGATCCAGTTCATCGAGCGGCCGCAGGACGACCCGACGGTGCGCCAGCCCGACATCACGCTGGCCCGCACCCTGCTCGGGTGGGAGCCGAAGGTCGGCCTCGAGGAGGGGCTCGGTCGCACGGTCGACTGGTTCAAGACCCACCCCGAAGTGCTGGCGTAGCCGGTGGCGGACAGTCCCGAGCGGCGCGCGCTCGTCACCGGCGGCGCTGGTTTCATCGGCTCGCACCTGACTGATCGACTGCTGGCGGACGGCTGGTCGGTGACCGTGGTCGACAACTTGGTGAGCGGCCGGGGCATCGTGAACCTCGACGAGGCGAAGGCCGCCGGCGGCGAGCGGCTCAGGTTCGTCGAGCGGGACATCACCGAGCCCGGGCTGGAGGGGCTGCTCGCCGAGGTGCGCCCGGAGCTGGTCTTCCACCTGGCGGCGCAGATGGACGTGCGGCGGAGCGTGCAGGACCCGGTCTACGACAACCGGGTCAACGTGCTCGGGACGGTCAACCTGCTGCACGCCTGTGCTGGTGCCGGGGTCGCCAAGGTGGTGTTCACTTCGTCCGGCGGCTGCATCTACGGACCGCCCGACGACACGCCGATCGACGAGTCGTTCCCGACGCACCCGCATTCGCCGTACGGCGCGAGCAAGCTCTGCGCGGAGGTCTACCTCGACACGTTCCGGCTGCTCGCCGGGCTCGACTACACGACGCTCGCGCTGGGCAACGTCTACGGCCCGCGGCAGGACCCGCACGGCGAGGCCGGGGTGGTCGCGATCTTCGGCACCGCGATGCTGGAGGGGCGCCCGACCACGATCTTCGGCGACGGCACGTCAAGCCGCGACTACGTCCACGTGTCCGACGTGGTCGAGGCGCTGGTCCGTGCGGCCGAGCGCGGGGCGCCGCGCCGCTACAACATCGGCACCGGCGTCGCGACGACGGTCCGTGCGCTGCACACGATGATCGCCGCCGCGGTCGGCGCCGCCGACGAGCCGCGCTGGGCCGAGCCCCGGGTGGCCGAGCTGCAGGCCATCACCCTCGACTGCCGAGCGGCCGCCGCCGACCTGGCCTGGACGCCACAGTGGTCGCTTGATGGCGGATTGTCACAGACGGTGAGATGGCTGCGCGCGATGTCCGAAACTGCGTGACGCTGCGTAATTCCTGCTCTGCGTAACCGCCAGAATCGCCTGTCCCACTGGTGATTTGCGGCCTTCGACCGTATGCAATCGGTTTGTCACTGAGAGTCGCGGGCATACCGCGCTGCGTCCGCCCCACTACGGGGCGTGAACACAATCCGATGTTTACTCGAAGGGCGGAGCTATGTGCACCAGCACCGGCGCCATCTGCGGCACGACTGTTCTGGGCACCGTCATCGGCACGGGTGTCACGAATGCCGACGCGCCCGCTGAGGTGCTGGGCGTCAAGCTCGTCGGGCCGGCGCTCCCCGCGACTCAGTCGCTCGGCGAGCGGGTGCTCAGCTCGGACCTCGCGCAGTCCCTCCCGTTCACCGGCACCAGCCACCTGCAGCTGATGGTCATGATCGCGCTGACGTTGCTCGTCGCCGGAGTCCTCGCGGTCGGCCTCGCTCGCCGGCACACCGCAGACGACCTCGCCGGCTAGCTGTCCGATGCTGACGTTCCCGCGTTCGGTCACTCCTGAGGAGGAGTTCGCCGCCCGGCCGGTGTCAAAGGCCGCGCCGCGCCGCGATCCGCTCGCGGCGAACGTCGTACCGGACATCCCGCGCTACCTCGTCCCGCTGCTGCCGGCCCGCCGCGAGGCGGTCCTGCGACTGCTCACCGTCCTGTGGTTCGCGCTCGGGCTGTCGTTCTGGGCCTGGTGGTTCAGCCCGGCGCGCGGAGCGTGGAGCCCGGAGCGGGTCATCGCGACTGCGGGGCTCGCCTGGGTGTTCCTGCTCGCGGCGTACTCGCTGTTCTTCTGCTGCCGGATGGCCAAGCCCAATCCGGTGCTGCCGATCCCGGAGCTGCGGGTCGCGATGGTGGTCACCAAGGCCCCCTCCGAGCCGTGGGAGGTCGTCGAGCGGACCCTGCGCGCGATGCTCGACCAGGACTTCCCGTACGACTACGACGTCTGGATCGCCGACGAGCGCCCCAGCGGCCGCTCGCTGAAGTGGTGCAAGGGCCACGGCGTCCAGGTGTCGACCCGCAAGGGGATCGCGGAGTACCACCAGCCGTCGTGGCCGCGTCGGACGAAGTGCAAGGAAGGCAACCTCGCCTACTTCTACGACACGGTCGGATACCGGCGGTACGACGTCGTCGCGCAGCTCGACGCCGACCACGTGCCCGCGCGCGACTACCTGCAGCACATCGTGCGGCCGTTCGCCGATCCGCGGATCGGCTATGTCGCCGCGCCGAGCATCTGCGATGCCAACGCGGAGAAGGGCTGGACCGTTCGCGGTCGCCTCTACCGCGAGGCGTCGCTGCACGGACCGGTCCAGGCCGGGTCCAACGGCGGTTACGCCCCGCTGTGCATCGGCTCCCACTACGCGGTGCGCACGAAGGCGCTCGAGGACGTCGGCGGGCTCGGCCCGGACCTGGCCGAGGACTTCTCCACCACGCTGTGGATGCAGTCCGGCGGGTGGGACGGCGTCTTCGCCATCGACGCCATCGCCCACGGCGACGGACCGGAGACCGTCGGCGACATGCTGACCCAGGAGCTGCAGTGGTCGAAGAGCCTCGGCACGATCCTGACCCGCTGGACCCGCGGCCGGATCAGCAAGGTGCCGCTCAAGGCGCAGCTGCGGATGCGCTTCGCGCTGCTGTTCTACTTCCTGCAGGGCATGGTCTGCCTGGTCGCGACGTCGCTGCCGACGATCGGCGTCCTGACCGGGCACACCTGGGGCAACGCGAGTCTCGCCGGCTTCTACCTGCGGCTGCTGCCCTGCTCGCTGCTTCTGGTCGCCATCCAGACGCTTCTGCGGCGCAGCCGGGTGCTGCGCCCGGTCGACGCGAAGATCTTCTCCGTCGACGTTTTCCTGTTCCAGATGGTCCGTTGGCCGTGGGCGACCTTCGGGTTCCTCATCGGGATGCTCGAGGGACTGCGCAAGCCGACCACCGAGTTCAAGGTCACCCCGAAGGGCAAGCGGACCGCCAGCCCGCTCGGGCTGTCTATGGTCGCCCCGCCGCTGGTGCTGTCGGCGGTGCCGGCGGTGGCGCTGGTCCTCGCACCTGCTCCCGCGGCGACTCTCGGCCTCTACATCATCGCGATCATGCAGTTCCTGTCCTACCTGGCGGTCGCGGCGACGGTGGTCGGCCTGCACGTGCGCGCCAACCTGGCGGCCCGGTCGGGGTCGACGGCGAAGACCTCGCCGCGACGTCGGGCCAGGCGGGAGCCGCTCCTCACCTGGGCGACCGGGGGTCAGGCTGCGTCGGCGGTGGCAGGGGTCGCCGTCCTCGTCGGGTCGCTCGTCGCATGGCGCGTCACCACCCTCGACGTGCCGTTTATGTAGCTAACCCGGCGCGGCGAGCGTCGCGGGGTCGACGTTGGCGCCGCAGACCAGCGTGACGACGCGCTCGCCGCTCGCGGGCACGTAGGCGCCGCTGAGGAGCGCGGCCAGCGCCGTGGCGCCACCCGGCTCGGACGCGATGCGCAGGTTGTCCCACAGCCAGCGCTGAGCCGCGACGACGTCGTCGTCGCTCACCAGCAGGCACCGATCGACCCACCGGCTCGCCGCAGCCCAGCCGATCGCCCCCAGCCGGGTCGCGCCGAGCGCGCTCGCCGCCACTCCGCCGACCTCGACGTCGACCGGTCTCCCGGCGGCGAGGGCCGAGTGCAGGGTCGGCGTACCGGTGGTCTCCACGGCGACGACGCGGACGTCGCCGCGGAACCACGACGCGACGCCGCCGACGAGGCCGCCGCCGCCGACCGCCACCAGCACCGTGTCGACGTCGGGCACCTGCTCGGCGATCTCGACGGCCGCCGTGCCGGCGCCGGCGACGACCAGCGCTTGGTCGTAGGCGTGCGCGAACAGCGCGCCGGTGGCCTGCGCGTGGTCGATGCTCGCCGCGAGCGCGTCGGCGTACCGCTCGCCGACGGTCACGACCTCCGCGCCGAGCGCGCGCAGCCGGTCGGCCTTCGCGCGCGGGGCCGACTCGGGGACGAAGACGGTGGCGATGTGGCCCAGGTCGTGGGCGGCGTAGGCGACGGCGACCCCGAAGTTGCCGCCGGACGCCGCGACGATGCCGACATGCGGCACGTGCAACGACAGCATGGTCGCGTAGGCGCCGCGCGCCTTGAACGTGCCGCTCACCTGCAGCAGCTCCAGCTTGAGGACGAGTGACGCACCTCCCGGCGACAGCGCCGCCTCGACCTCGAGGACCGGCGTACGCCGGACGTGCCCGTCGACGAGTCGCGCCGCCTGCTCGATCTCGGCCCGGGTCGGGGGGACGGTCATGGTGTCGAGTGTGTCGTACGTCGTGCGACGGCCGGCCGCAGCGCGAGCTGGGCGGCCGCCCCCGCGAGGCCGACGACGAGGCAGCCGTTCCACACCGCTGCGCTGCCGAGGTGCTGGTACGTCGTCGTGCCCACCAGCGGCGCGATGACTGCGGCCGCGCCGAAGGTGAAGCCGAACGCCCCGGAGTAGCGGCCGCGCAGGTGGCCGGGGGAGATGTCGGCGACCAGGACGACGCCGATGGAGCTCGCGCCGATCTCGCCGAGGGTCCACACGACGACGCACAGGGCGTGCTGCCAGCCGGTGTCGGCGAAGCCGTGCAGCCAGAAGCCGATGCCGACGACCGCGATCGACGCCGCCCCGGTCTCGACCCTGGGGAGCCGGCCGAGCCAGCCGATGACGGCGGGCTGCACGACGACGATCACGAGTCCGTTGAGTCCAGCGATCAGGCCGAAGACCTTGAGGTCGAGACCGTCGGCGGCCATCGTGAGCGGCAGGGTGATGAACACCTGGAAGTAGACGCACGAGTAGAGCAGCCAGCTGCCGATGACGCCCAGCATGAGCCGGTCGCGGAACGGGTCCAGGAAGGACCCGATCGGCGACCGCTCGTCGCGGGCCGGTCGAGTCTCGCCGATCAGGGTGAACACGACCAGGCCGAAGACGACGGTGGTCAGCGCGTCCAGCCCGAACAGCAGCCCGTAGCCGCGCTCGGCCAGCAGCCCGGCCGTCGACGTCGCGGCGGCGAAGCCGAGGTTGATGGCCCAGAAGTGCAGGCCGAACGCGCGCACCCGATCCGCCGGCGGGACGACGTCGGCGACCAGGGCCGACGACGCGGGCCGGTAGAGGTCGGCGGTGGCGCCGACGAGCAGCACACCGACGACGATCAGCGGCGTCGTCCGGGCGAGCCCGAGCACGCTGATCGAGAGCGCGAACCCGACGGTGCCGAGCAGCATCGTCTCGCGCCGCCCGATCCGGTCGGCCAGCACCCCGCCCACGATCTGGCTGGGCAGCCCGGCCAGGCCGGTGAGGGCGAGCAGCAGGCCCGCCGAGGACTCGCTCATGCCGCGCTCGCGGACGAGGTAGAGGACGAGGAACGGCTGGACGAACGTCCCGAGCCGGTGGACGAAGCTGCCGACGAGCACCACGTAGTACTCCCGTGGCAGGCCGCCGACGCGGCGCCGCCACGCCTCCTGGATGCTCACCGACGAGAGCATGCCGCACCGGTACGACGGGCGTGCCGCGCTTTCTTGCCACAATGGCCGCCACCCGACCTCGATCGACAAGGACCGCTGTGACCGCCGAGACCCCTGCCCACCCGCCGCTGCCCGAGATGCGGGCCACGGTCGAGCGAGGCGGTGCCGCGAAGTACCACGAGAAGAACGCCGAGGCGGGCAAGCTCTTCGCCCGCGAGCGGGTCGCGCTGCTGCTCGACGAGGGGTCGTTCGTCGAGGACGGCCTCTACGCCAACGCGCTCGCCGGCGACCTGCCGGCCGACGGCGTCGTCACCGGCACCGGCCTCGTCGACGGCCGGCCGGTCTGCGTCATGGCCAACGACTCGACGGTGAAGGCCGGGTCCTGGGGTGCGCGCACCGTCGAGAAGATCATCCGGATCCTGGAGACGGCGTACCGGACCGGCGTGCCGATGGTCTACCTGGTGGACTCGGCCGGAGCGCGGATCACCGACCAGGTCGAGCTGTTCCCCGGCCGTCGCGGTGCGGGCAAGATCTTCCACACCCAGGTGCGGATGTCGGGCTCGGTGCCGCAGGTCTGCGCTCTCTTCGGACCGAGCGCCGCGGGCGGCGCCTACATCCCGGCGTTCTGCGACATCGTGGTGATGGTCGAGGGCAACGCCTCGATGTACCTCGGCTCTCCGCGGATGGCCGAGATGGTG
The DNA here is from genome assembly GCA_963765815.1 of uncultured Actinomycetota bacterium. Taxonomy (GTDB): domain Bacteria; phylum Actinomycetota; class Actinomycetes; order BP-191; family BP-191; genus DATLNF01. Next base: position 600,016 of record CAVXXT010000008.1, read on the forward strand.
GTCGGCGAGATCACGACGCTCGAGGAGATGGGCGGCGCGAAGATGCACTGCACCGTCTCCGGCTGCGGGACGCACCTCGCGAAGACCGAGCCAGAGGCGATCGACGTGGTGAAGCGCCACCTGTCGTTCCTGCCGTCGAACTGGACGCAGGACCCGCCGGTCGTCGAGGCGCGCGAGCCGAAGGCCGGCATCGACCTGCGCGCGCTGGTGCCGCCGAGCGACCGGCAGGCGTTCGACATGCGCCGCTACATCGCCGGCCTCGTCGACGAGGGCAGCGTCTACGAGATCCACGCGCTGTGGGCGCGCGAGCTGGTCACCTGCTTCGCGCGGCTCGACGGGCGGACGATCGGCATCGTCGCCAACAACCCGATGCAGAAGGGCGGCGTGCTCTTCGTCGACTCGGCCGACAAGGCAGCGAAGTTCATGCAGCTCTGCGACGCGTTCAACGTGCCGCTGCTCTTCCTCGCCGACGTGCCCGGCTTCATGATCGGCACGTCGGTCGAGCGCGAGGGCATCATCCGGCACGGCGCGAAGATGATCACGGCGGTGTCCGAGGCGACCGTGCCGAAGATCTCGGTGATCGTGCGCAAGGCGTACGGCGCGGGCCTCTACGCGATGGCCGGCCCGGGCTTCGAGCCGGACTGCTGCATCGCGCTGCCGACCGCGATGATCGCGGTGATGGGCGCCGAGGCCGCGGTCAACGCGGTCTACGCCAACAAGATCGCTGCGCTGCCGGAGTCGGAGCGCGAGGCGTTCGTCGCCGAGAAGCGGGCCGAGTACAACACCGACATCGACGTCATGCACCTCGCCGCCGAGCTGGTGGTCGACGCCGTCGTCGAGCCCGAGGACCTGCGCGCGGAGCTGGTCCGCCGGTTCGCGGCGTACGCCGGCAAGGACCGGTCGTTCTCGCGACGCCGCCACGGCGTCACCCCGGTCTGACGGCTCAGGCGATGGTGGTGACGGCCGCCTCGACCGGGGTGGGGTCGTCGGCGGCGATCTCCAGGAACACCCACTTCTTGTACGCGTAGAACCGCCACAGCGTGCCGAGCGCGATGCCCACGCCGTTGGCGGCGATGTTGAGCGCGAGCGGGCTGGTCAGCCCGAGCACGTAGCGGGTGAAGCCCAGGACGACCAGCGCGATCGCGAGGCCGACCGCGTTGAGGACGAAGAAGAGGACGTACTCGCGGCGGAAGCTGGTGCGCGCCCGGTGCGCGAACGACCAGTGCCGGTTCATGAAGTAGCTGCTGGTCGCGGCGACCGCCGTCGCGATCGTCTTCGCGGTCAGCGGGCCGACGTCCCAGCCGAAGTGCAGGACGTTGAAGAGGGCGATGTCGAGGACGGCGTTGAAGGCGCCCACGAGGCCGAACTTCGCGATCTCGTGGACGAGCACCTCGAAGCGTCGATAGAGGGCGCGCACAACGTTGAATCCTACCGGTGCCGGCGTGGGAGACTGGCCCGCCCCCACGTCCGTCGTACTGCGATCCGAGGTGCTCTGCTGTGGTCGACAACCGCCTGACCGACGAGCAGGAGGCCCTGCGCAAGACCGTCGAGCACTTCGCCCGCACGGTCGTGGCGCCGCGCGCGGAGGAGATGGACGAGACCGCCGAGTTCCCCTACGACATCGTCAAGGCGATGGGCCAGATGGGCCTGTTCGGGCTGCCCTTCCCCGAGGAGTACGGCGGCATGGGCGGCGACTACTTCGCGCTCTGCCTCGCGCTCGAGGAGCTGGCCCGGGTCGACTCATCGGTGGCCATCACGCTCGAGGCCGGCGTCTCCCTGGGCGCGATGCCGGTCTACCGGTTCGGGACCGAGGAGCAGAAGCGCGAGTGGCTGCCGCAGCTGACCAGCGGTGAGGCGCTCGGCGCCTTCGGGCTTACCGAGCCGGGCGGTGGCTCCGACGCCGGAGCGACGCGTACGACGGCCAAGCTCGATGGTGGGGAGTGGGTGCTCAACGGCACCAAGTCCTTCATCACCAACTCCGGCACCGACATCACCCGGCTCGTCACGGCGACGGCAGTCACGGGCGAGGTGGCCGGCGGGCACAAGGAGATCAGCTCCGTCCTGGTCCCGGTCCCGCACCCCGGGTTCAGCGCGTCGAAGAAGTACTCGAAGGTCGGCTGGCACGCGTCCGACACCCGGGAGATCGTCTTCACCGACTGCCGCGTGCCTGAGGCCAACCTGCTCGGCCAGCGCGGCCGCGGCTACGCCAACTTCCTGCAGATCCTCGACGAGGGACGCATCGCGATCAGCGCGCTCGCGGTGGGACTCGCGCAGGGTTGCGTCGACGAGAGCGTGAAGTACTCCAAGGAGCGCGAGGCGTTCGGCAAGCCGATCGGGCAGTACCAGGCGATCGCGTTCAAGATCGCCGACATGGACATGCGCGCGCATACCGCGCGGCTGGCCTACTACGCCGCCGCCGAGAAGATGCTGCGCGGCGAGCCGTTCAAGAAGGAGGCGGCGATCGCCAAGCTCTACTCGAGCGAGATCGCCGTCACCAACGCGCGCGAGGCGGTGCAGGTGCACGGCGGGTACGGCTTCATGAACGAGTACCCGGTCGCCCGCTTCTACCGCGACTGCAAGATCCTCGAGATCGGCGAAGGCACCTCCGAGGTGCAGCGCATTCTCATCGCCCGTGAGCTCGGCGTCGGCTAGCTCTCCTCGAGCCCCGCCGAACGAAATGCGACCGGGTCGCCACCCCCGCACGAGAACCGAACGAGATGCGACCGGGTCGCGAATGGTCGTTCTTCGCGCAGCTGGCCATCGGCGTACTCGTCGCCCTCGGCGCGGCCGCCGCGATCGTCCACCGCCGCGACGCGTAGAGCTCGCGCCGAGCACCCTCGCTTTGCACTACGCGATGAGGCGGGGGTGCTCGATCGCGGGGCAGACGTCCATGACCATGTCGACGCCGGCCGCGACCGCCCGCTTCTGCGCGGCGTAGTCGATGACGCCGAGCTGGCACCAGACCGCCTTCGCCCCGATCGCGATCGCCTCGTCGACCACGCCGGACACGTGCTCCGAGCGCCGGAAGACGTCGACGACCTCGACGCCCTCGGTGACCGGGATCTCGGCCAGCGACGGGTACGTCGGCAGCCCGGCCACCTCGTCACAGAGCGGGTTGACCGGGATGACCCGGTAGCCGGCCCGGCGAAGGAACTGGAGCACCCGGTAGCTGGCCCGGGACGGATCGGGCGAAGCGCCCACGACCGCCCAGACCCGATATTCGGTGAGGATTCGTCGTACGGCGTCGTCGTCGTCCATGAGCCGCGAGGCTAGTGCCTTCTCCCAGGCCCGCGGGCAGGAGGGGCGTCCCGCGGCGTCGAAGGTTGGCTGATCCAGAAGCGGAATTACGGAGAGTCATGCACGCCCCGAGCAGCCGGCGAGACCCGACGACGCGCCCTGAGGTGATCGCGCTCGCGTTCCTGATCGTCGCGATCCTCAGCACCTCGGTATCCACCGCGTTCGTGCGCTCGCCCGAGGCGGCCGCCGCTGCGCCGGCCGTCGTGGCCGGCCCGAGCGCGTCGCCGAGCCCGTCCCCGGTCACCGTCGAGCCGGCGTCGATCCCCACCGAGGCGCCCGCCGCCTGCCCCGCCGCGCCGACGCTCCCGTCCTCCGACACCCTCGTCGTGCACCCGCAGACCGCGACCGTCACGGTGCACAAGACGCCGAGCGGCCTGCCGCTGAAGACCCTGCAGAACCCGACCCGCGACCACCAGCCGCTGCACCTGCGGGTGCTGGAGAAGGCGGGCCGGTGGTACCGCGTGCAGATGCCCGAGCGGCCCAACTCGGTGAGCGGGTGGGTGCTGAACGACGGGATGACGTCGTCGCGTACGCCGTACCGGATCCTCGTCCAGCGCTGCTCGCGCCAGCTGACGCTCTACAAGCTCGGCGCTCCGGTCTTCAGCGCGCCGGTCGCGATCGGCAAGGAGAAGACCCCCACGCCGCTCGGCGACTTCTACGTCGACTTCGCCGAGGCGTGGCGGCCGACCAGCGTCTACGGACCGTGGCTGGTGTCGGTCAGCGGCTTCTCCGAGGTCTACGACAAGTTCGGCAAGGGCGGGGTTGGGCAGATAGGGATACATGGGACCCAAGCCGCGACGTCGGTCGGCAAGCCGACCAGCAACGGCTGCATCCGCATGCACAACGAGGACATCACCCGACTTGCGTCGCTCATCGACGCCGGCACCCCCGTCCGGATCGTCGACTGACCTGATCGCCTTCGCCCGGCCCAGCTCGAGGAGACCTTCGACTCATGCGTGACTTGCTTCGCCGCCCGTCGCTCTGGCGTCCCGCTCTGGTCCTTGCCCTGGCCGTGTCCGCGCTCCCCGGCGTCACCGCCGGCGTGCGCTCCGCCTCGGCCGCCTGCCCCGAGGCGCCGCAGATGCCGACGTACCAGACCATCGTCGCGACGCCCAACCGCTCCGGTCTGCCGACGTTCGACCAGCCCGACGAGAGCGCGTTCCGCCGCACGCTGAAGAACCCGACGCACGAGGGGCAGCTGCTGCACCTGCGCGTCGTGAACACCCGGCCGGACTGGTACCGCGTGCAGTACGCCGCCCGCCCCAACGGCGTGACGACGTGGATCCGCAAGGCCGACGTGACGACCACGCTCACGCCGTACCGGCTGCTGGTTCAGCGCTGCTCGAAGCTGATCTGGCTCTTCGACCGCGGGCAGCCGGTCATGCGCTTCCCGGCAGCGGTCGGCAAGAGCAACACCCCCACGCCGCGGGGCGACTTCTTCGTCGACTTCGTCGAGGCGTGGCGCCCGGACAGCAAGTACGGGCCGTGGCTGTTCAGCGTCAACGCGTTCTCAGAGGTCTACACCAGCTTCGGTGACGGCGGCACCGGGCAGATCGGCATCCACGGCACTCAGGCTCGCGGGTCCGTCGGTGGGCCGACGAGCAACGGCTGCGTCCGGATGTTCTCCGAGGAGATCACCCAGCTCCGCCCCTACGTCGAGCCCGGCACCCCCGTCCTCATCGTCGACTGACCTCCCCCCACAAGAACTCGTGATCTTGCTGCGTGGCACGTAGCAAGATCACGAGTTGAGGAGGGCTAATGGCTTTGCATCGAGGTTCTCTGGGATCTTGGTGTCCGAGCCGTCGGTAGGTCGAGCACTCAGGTCCGCAGACCCGTTCTGAGGTCTACTCCTAGAGCGTGCCGCCTACCGGCTGCCGGGAGGGCGAGACGACTGGTGGGATGGCGTGCCGGCGGGGTTGTGAGACCGACGAGCACTGATCCATTAGCGCGACGCAGTCCTTCCCGCTGGCTCGACGTTATCGGCCGAGTGAGAGGGGCTGCGGGTGCTGTTCGTCGGGGACGACTGGGCTGAGGACCATCACGACATCGAGATCCAGGACGAGCAGGGGCGGCGGCTGGTGCGCCGCAAGCTGCCGGAGGGGATCGCGGGGATCGCGACGCTGCACGAGCTGATCGGCCAGCACGCCGGGGACGCGGATGGCCCCGGCATGGTGGTGGTGGGGATCGAGACCGATCGCGGGCCGTGGGTGCAGGCGCTGATCGCGGCCGGCTACCAGCTCTACGCGGTGAATCCGCTGTCGGTGTCCCGTTACCGGGAGCGCCACACCACCTCGGGGGCGAAGAGCGACCCGGGGGATGCGAAGGTCCTCGCCGATCTGGTCCGCACCGACCGGGCCAACCACCGGCCGGTCGCCGGGGACAGCGAGCTGGCCGAGGCGATCAAGGTGCTGGCCCGGGCGCATCAGATGCTCGGCTGGATGCGCGGCCGGCAGGCGAACCAGCTGCGCTCGACGCTGCGCGAGTTCTACCCGGGCGCTCTTGCGGCGTTCGACGAGCTTGCCCACGGCGACGCGCTGGCAGTGCTGGAGATCGCGCCGACACCGGCCGCCGGCCGCAGACTGTCGCGGTCGAAGATCGCCTCGGCGCTGCGCCGTGGTGGCCGGCAGCGCAACATCGAGGCGCGGGCCGAGCAGATCCAGACCGCGCTGCGCAGCCCGCAGCTCGAGCAGCCGCCGCTGGTCGCCGAGGCATTCGGGGTCACCGTCCGCGCCCTCGCCGCAACCCTGGCCACGACGCTGGCTCAGATCGCGACGGTGGAGACGGAGCTGGAGGCGTCTTTTGGCCGGCACCCGGCCGCTGAGATCGTGCGGTCCCAGCCGGGACTCGGCACTGTCCTCGGCGCCCGGGTGCTCGCCGAGTTCGGAGACGACCCCCACCGCTACGCGACACCGAAGGCACGCAAGAACTACGCCGGCACCGCGCCAATCACCAAGACGTCCGGCAAGAGCCACGTCGTCCTGGCCCGCGTCGCGACGAACAAGAGGCTCCGCGACGCGCTGCACCTGCAGGCCTTCGCTGCGCTGTCCGTCTCACCCGGCGCCCGCGGCTACTACGACGAGCGACGCGCCGGCGGCGCAACGCATCATCAGGCACTCCGAGCGTTGAGCAACCAACTCGTCGGCATCCTCCACGGCTGCCTACGTCACGGCACCACCTACGACGAAGCGACGGCCTGGCCCCGCCACCAACCTCAGCAGGACCAGACCGCCGCTTGACGAGTTACGGCCGTGGGATGTCTAGGGGCGGCCGAGGGCGCGGTAGGTCCAGCCGGCGGCGCGCCAGCGCTGCGGGTCGAGCGCGTTGCGCCCGTCGACGATGTGCTTCTCCGCGACGACGCCGTCGAGGACCGTCGGGTCCATGTCCTTGAACTCGGCCCACTCGGTGAGGTGCAGCACGACCTTCGCGTCGCGCGCGGCCTCCGCCGCCGAGGCGGCGTACTGCAGGTCGGGGAAGCGGGCCCGCGCGGTCTCGTTCGCGGCCGGGTCGTAGACCGTGACGGTCGCGCCTTCCTCGTGGATCGCCCGGGCGACGTCGAGAGCGGGGGAGTCGCGCACGTCGTCGGAGTTGGGCTTGAAGGCCGCGCCGAAGACAGCCACGCGTACGCCGTCGAAGGACCCGCCCGCCTGCTCGCGGGAGATCTCCACCATGCGCGCGCGGCGGCGCAGGTTGATCGCGTCGACCTCGGACAGGAACGACAGCGCCTGCTCGACGCCGAGCTCCTCGGCGCGGGCCATGAAGGCCCGGATGTCCTTGGGCAGACAGCCGCCGCCGAAGCCGAGGCCGGCGTGCAGGAAGCGCCCGCCGATCCGGGTGTCGTGGCTCAGCGCCTCGGACAGCTTCTTCACGTCGGCGCCGGTGGCCTCGCACACCTCGGCCATCGCGTTGATGAACGAGATCTTGGTGGCCAGGAACGCGTTGGCGGCGACCTTCACCAGCTGCGCGCTGGCCAGGTCCATCACGACGACCGGGCACTCGGCCGCCGTGATGACGGGGGCGAACACCTCGCGCAGCACCTTCTCCGCGCGACCCCCGGGAACCACGCCGAAGACCAGCCGGTCGGGGCGCAGGGTGTCCTCGACCGCGAACCCCTCGCGGAGGAACTCCGGGTTCCAGCACAGCTCGACGTCGTTGCCGGCGGGTGACGCCTCGGTCAGCCGTGCCGCCAGCCGCTCGGCGGTGCCGACCGGCACGGTCGACTTCCCGGCGACGATCGCGCCGGGCAGCAGGTGCGGCGCGATCCCGTCGACCACGGCGTCGACGTACTGCAGGTCGGCGGCGTTGCTGCCCTTCTGCTGCGGCGTGCCGACGCAGAGGAAGTGCACGTCGCCGAAGGCGCCGACCTCCTCGTACGACGTGGTGAACCGCAGCGTGCCGGCGTCGATCGCCTTGCGCAGGATCGGCTCGAGCCCGGGCTCGTAGAACGGCAGCTCGCCGGCGTTGAGCTTCGCCACCTTCGCCTCGTCGACGTCCATGCCGAGGACCTCGTAGCCGAGGCTGGCCATGCAGGCGGCGTGGGTCGCGCCGAGGTAACCGGTGCCGAGCACGGTGAGTCGGGTCATAGCGCCCGAGGATACGCGGCGAGGCGGGCACTATCCTCAACGCCATGAACCCCGACTTCACGACGTACCAGCTGGGCGAGGAGCACGACCTCCTGCGCAAGTCCGTCCGGACGATGGCGGAGGCGAAGATCGCCCCCCGCGCCGCCGAGATCGACGAGACGGCCGAGTTCCCCTGGGACGTCTACGAGGAGATCAAGCGCAACGACCTGCACGCCGTGCACATCCCCGAGGCGTACGCCGGCGCCGGGGCCGACGCGATCTCCAGCGCGATCGTCATCGAGGAGATCGCCCGGGTCTGCGCGTCGTCGTCGCTGATCCCGGCCGTCAACAAGCTCGGCACGCAGGGGCTGCTGCTCAGCGGGTCGGAGGACCTCAAGCAGCGCTACCTCCCCATGCTCGCCCGCGGCGAGGGGATGTTCTCCTACGCGCTGTCCGAGCCCGAGGCCGGCTCCGACGCCGCCTCCATGAAGACCCGCGCCGTGCGTGACGGCGACTCCTACGTGCTCGACGGCAGCAAGCGCTGGATCACCGGTGCCGGCGTCTCGAAGTGGTACACGGTCATGGCCGTCACCGACCCGGAGAAGAAGGCCAACGGGATCTCGGCGTTCGTCGTGCACGCCGACGACCCCGGCTTCTCGGTCGGCAAGCTCGAGAAGAAGATGGGCATCAAGGGCAGCCCGACCGGCGAGCTCTACTTCGACAGCTGCCGGATCCCGGCCGACCGGATGATCGGCGAGGAGGGCACCGGCTTCAAGACCGCGCTGCGCACCCTCGACCACACCCGGCTCACCATCGGCGCGCAGGCGCTCGGCATCGCGCAGGGCGCCTTCGACTATGCGCTCGGCTACACCAAGGAGCGCGAGCAGTTCGGCAAGCCGATCGCGCAGTTCCAGGCGGTGCAGTTCATGCTCGCTGACATGGCGATGAAGACCGAGGCCGCGCGCCAGCTCATCTACGTCGCTGCCGCCAAGGCCGAGCGGATGGAACCTGACCTCACCTTCATCAGCGCCGCTGCGAAGTGCTTCGCCAGCGACACCGCGATGCAGGTGACGACCGACGCCGTGCAGCTGCTCGGCGGCTACGGCTACGTCACCGACTACCCGGTCGAGCGGATGATGCGCGACGCGAAGATCACCCAGATCTACGAGGGCACCAACCAGATCCAGCGCGTCGTCATGGCCCGCAACCTGCTCAAGTAGGGCTTGCGGATCATCCCGAGTGGCGCCAGAATGGCGCCATGCCCAGCGTGCAGATCAAGGACGTCCCCGACGACACCCATGCCGTGCTGCGACGACGAGCTGCCGCGGCACACCAGTCCTTGCAGGAGTACCTGCGGTCGCGCCTGATCGCTGACGCCGCTGCCCCGACGGTCGACGAGGTCCTGGCGCGAGCCGGTTCGCGGAGGGGCGGACGGGTTTCGATCGCGGTCGCGGCGCGCACCGTCAGGGAGGACCGTGCTCGTCGTTGACGCGAGTGTCCTGGCTCCCGGCCTTGCGGATGACGGCGACTCCGGTGACGGCGTCCGCGGGCGCCTCGCAGGCGAGGACCTCGCCGCGCCCGAGCTGATCGACCTCGAGGTCGTCTCGGTGCTTCGGCGGCAGGTCCTCGCGGGTCAGCTGACGGTGCGTCGCGCGAGTCTCGCGGTCGAAGACCTCGAACAGCTGCCGCTGCATCGGGTGTCCCATCGCCGGCTTCTGCCCCGATGCTGGGAGCTGCGCGACAACCTCACGACGTACGACGCGGCGTACGTCGCGTTGGCCGAGGCGCTCGACGCGGTGCTCCTGACCGGTGATGCTCGGCTCGCGGGGGCGCCGGGCATCCGATGCCAGATCGAGCTGCTGAGCGACCGAGAGGCGAGCGAGTGACGACAGGACGGACGCCGGCGCAGTCGCGGATCACGATCACGCGGCTGATGACTGCGGGGGACGCGAACCTGCACGGCAACATCCACGGCGGCGTGATCATGAAGCTGGTCGACGACGCGGCGGGCATCGTCGCGAGCCGGCACTCCGGCGGCCGGGCGGTCACCGTCTCGATGGACGAGATGGTCTTCCTCGTCCCGGTCCACATCGGCGACCTGGTCTACGCGCACGCGGGCATCAACTGGGCCGGCCGCACGTCGATGGAGATCGGCGTACGCGTCGAGGCCGAGCGCTGGGACGAGATCGGCGACCGGGTGCACACCAGCAGCGCCTACCTCGCGTACGTCGGCCTCGACGGGCACGGCAAGCCGCGGGCGGTTCCGTCCGTGGAGTGCACAGACGACACCGAGCGCCGGCGCTTCCGGGAGGCGGAGATCCGCCGGGAGGCCCGGCTGGCCCGCCGCAAGGCGATCGTCGAGGCCAGAGGCGGGCAGGAGGACTGACGGCGTACGGCGAACCCCTGGGGAAAGACCATCCCAGCAGGAGGAACGTCATGAACCGCGCCGCCGTCATCGCGCTCGCTGCGACCTCAGCCCTCTGTGCGCTCGGCACCGGCGCCGAGGCCAACCACAAGAAGCCGATCGAGAAGACCTACACGGCGACCGCGCCGCTCCCGGACCCCAGCAACTACGCGATGCAGAGCCAGTACTCGGTGTGCGCGCAGAACGTCCCGCAGAGCTTCCACGTCGAGGAGTTCAGCGCGCCCGAGCCCGGCACGATCAAGGCGGTCCTGAGCGGCTACGTCGGGGACTGGGACTTCCTGATGACCGACGAGAAGGGCCGTGAGGTCGGCAACTCCGGTCTGACGGCTGTCCAGGGCGAGGACGAGACGATCACCTACAAGTTCAAGAAGGCCGGCACGATCAACCTGATCGCCTGCAACTGGGCCGGCGGTCCGACCGGCACGGTCAAGTACAAGTTCACCTTCGCCAAGTGAAGCTCGCCCTGATCGCGGCGGTCGGCCTCGCCGCAACGGTCGGCGCCGCGGGCGACGTCGCCCTGGCCGGCCCGAAGGACCCGATCACCAAGACCTACACCGCAACGGCGCCGACCCCGGATCCGACCAATGCCGCGGCCGCGACGCACCAGGTCTGCAACATGGTGGTGCCGCAGAGCTTTCACATCGAGAAGTTCGCGGCGCCCGGCCCGGGCGCTCTCAAGGTCGAGATCGACGGCTTCGTCGGTGACTGGGATCTGCTGATCCAGGACTCGAAGGGCCGCGACGTCGCGGCGGCGACGGCGACCGACACGAGCACGCCCGTCGCGCCCGACCCTGACTCGACCGCCGTGAAGGTCAAGAAGGCGGAGACCTACTCGATCATCGCGTGCAACTGGGTCGGCGGCCCGACGGCCACCGTGAAGTACACGTTCACCTTCGCCAAGTAGACCGTGACGACCGGCGCGACGCGGCTCGCGGTGGTCGCGATGGTCGTCGCCTCGATCGGCGTTGCGGGCGACGCGGCCCTGGCCGGCCCGAGGAAGCCGATCACCAAGACCTACACGGCGACAGCGGTTGCGCCCGACCCGAGCAACATCGTCGTGGTCACCCCCGAGGGTTGCAGCATGCTCGTTCCGTCGAGCTTTCACGTCGAGAAGTTCACGGCACCTGGTCCGGGCTCGCTGAAGGTAGACATCGTCGGATTCCTCGGCGACTGGAACCTCGGGCTGTTCAACTCCAAGGGGAAGTCGATCGGCGCGGCCACCGCGATCAACAACGGCTCGCCAGTGATCGCCGACCCCGGCGACACGGCGTACGCCGAGCTGCACAAGCCCGAGACCATCTCCATCGTCGCCTGCAACGTCGTAGGCGGGTCGACGGCGACGGTGACCTACACGTTTACGTTCCCGAAGTAGTCCGCTGGGTCAGCCGACGCCGGCCGGTACGACGAGCGTCGGCTCGGTGAGCTTCTGCACCTCGTCGAGGGTCACGCCCGGCGCGAGCTCGCGCAACACGAGCCCCTCGTCGGCAACGTCGATCACGGCGAGGTCCGTGATGATCCGGTGCACGACCGCGCGGCCGGTGTAGGGCAGCGAGCACTCGGTCACGATCTTGGGCGAGCCGTCCTTGGCGGCGTGCTCCATCATCACGATGACCTTCTTGGCGCCGTGCACCAGGTCCATCGCGCCGCCCATCCCCTTCACCATCTTGCCGGGGATCATCCAGTTGGCCAGGTCGCCCTTCACCGACACCTGCATCGCACCCAGCACGGCGACGTCGACGTGCCCGCCGCGGATCATCGAGAACGACATGGCCGAGTCGAAGAAGCTCGCACCCGGCTGGACCGTCACGGTCTCCTTGCCGGCGTTGATCAGGTCCGGGTCCTCCGTCCCCGGAGCCGGGTAGGGCCCGACGCCGAGGATGCCGTTCTCGCTCTGCAGCACCACGTGGATGCCCTCGGGCAGGTAGTTGGGCACCAGCGTCGGCATGCCGATCCCGAGGTTGACGTACTGGCCGTCCTCGAGCTCGGCCGCGACGCGAGCCGCGAGCTCCTCCCGGGTCAGTGCCATAGCGAGTCCTCCTTGTGATGCCGTCGGGTGCGACCTTAGCGAGCGCGCGCGGAGCAGGTACGGTCGCGCCATGACCGACACCGCCAGCACCGCAGGCGCGACGCCGTACGCCGGCGTGCCGCTCAAGCACCAGGACGTCCGGTTCGCCGTCACGCCGGAGGACGCCGTCGCCGCCGCGCACTCTCAGCGCGGCCGACTGCTTGAGACGGTGCGGGACCTGACCGCGGACGAGTGGGTCGCGCAGAGCCGATGCGCTGCGTGGACCGTGCAGGACCTTGTGCGCCACCTGACCCACATCGGTGGGGTGCAGGCCGACAGCATGGCGGCGGCGAGAGCGGGGGAGCGCTTCTCCTTCTTCTCGACGTTCGACCCGAAGGGCACCCCGGACGCACTTCTCAAGGAGGCCGGGGCTGAGGAGATCGGCGTCACGCTCGACGCGTTCGCGCATTCGACCGAGCGGCTGCTCGCCGCGGTCGACGAGCTCGCGGCGGTCGGCGACGACGGCCTGCTCGTCTCGACTCCCGCGGGCCGGCAACCGTGGCACCGCTCGCTGCTGCACGGGTTGTTCGACTCCGCGGTGCACGAGCGCGACATCGTCGAGCCGCTGCCTGCGCGCTCGGCGCCGGTCGTCGGGCCGAACGAGGTGCGCGCGATCGCGTCGTACCAAGTGCTGCTGGTGGCTCGGATCCTCGCGGTGGTCGGCGCGCCCGTGGACCTCGGCCTCGAGCTGACCGGCGGGCCGAGCCTGCACGTGGTCGTCGACGGACCGGTCGTCTCGGTGCAGCCGCTCGACGACAGCGCGACGCCCACCACGCGCGCCACTGGTGAGGTGAACACGGTGCTCGACGCGATGTCCGGCCGCGGTGACCTGGCCTCGGTGCTGGACGGCCCGCCCGAGGTCGCGATGGGCCTGAGCGCGCTGGCGTCCCTCGTCTAATCGCGCCGGGTCAGTCCCTTGCTGAACGAAACGCGACCGGGTCGCAAAACGTGCATTTCCCTGCACGGTGTGCGACCGGGTCGCGAATCTTGCGGCGCCGACGTTAGCGGACGGTACGCCGCTCGATCCGCTTCTCGTCCTCGGTCAACGACACCGGGACCACCCGCTGCACGAAGATGCCCGGAGTGTGGACGTCGTTGGGGTCCAGCTCGCCCGGCTCGACCAGCTCCTCGACCTCGGCGATCGTGATCCGGCCGGCGGCGGCGCAGAGCGGGTTGAAGTTTCGCGCCGACATCCGGTAGACGAGGTTGCCCTGCGAGTCGCCCTTCCAGGCGCGGACCAGCGCGAAGTCGGTGGTGATCGACTCTTCGAGGACGTAGTCGCGGCCGGCGAAGGAGCGGGTCTCCTTCTTCGGGCTGGCCAGCGCGACGCCGCCGCTGCCGTCGTACCGCCATGGCAGTCCGCCGTCGGCGACCTGCGTGCCGACGCCGGCCGGCGTGTAGAAGCCGGGGATCCCCGCGCCGCCGGCGCGCAGCCGCTCCGCGAGCGTCCCCTGCGGGGTGAGCTCCACCTCGAGCTCGCCGGAGAGGAACTGCCGCTCGAACTCCTTGTTCTCCCCGACGTAGCTCGACGTCATCCGCCGCAGCCGCTTGGCGAAGAGCAGCAGGCCAAGCCCCCAGTCGTCGACGCCGCAGTTGTTGGAGACGACCGAGAGGTCGTCGACGCCGGTGTCGAGCAGCGCCTTGATCAGCGCGCTCGGGATGCCGCAGAGGCCGAAGCCGCCCACGGCGAGCGACGCGCCCGCAGGGATGTCGGCGACCGCGGCCGCCGGGTCACGCACCACCTTGTCCATGGCCGGAACCCTAACGCCAGACCCGGCCCTGGCATGCTCCGCTCTCATGGAGACGCTGCGGACGCCGGACGAGCGGTTCGCCGGCCTGCCCGGCTACGACCACGAGCCGCGGTACGCCGAGGTGCCGGCCGGCGACGGGGCCAGGTCACTCCGGATGGCGTACGTCGACGCCGGGCCGGCCGACGGCCCCGTTGTGGTGCTGCTGCACGGCGAGCCGTCGTGGGGCTACCTCTACCGCCACGTGCTCCCGCCGCTCGTCGACGCCGGGCTGCGCGCGGTCGTGCCCGACCTGGTCGGCTTCGGCCGCTCGGACAAGCCCGCCGAGGTCGCCGACTACACCTACGCGCGGCACGTCGAGTGGACCCGCTCCCTGCTCTTCGACGCGCTGGACCTGCGCGACGCGACCGTCGTCGGCCAGGACTGGGGCGGGCTGATCGGGCTGCGCCTCGTCGCCGAGCACCCCGACCGCTTCGCCCGGGTGGTGGCCGCCAACACCGGGCTGCCCACCGGCGACCAGCCGATCCCGGACCTGTGGTGGCGCTTCCACGACTACGTCGCGCGCACTCCGGAGCTGCCGATCGGCTTCCTGGTCGCATCCGGCTGCGCGGTGCCGATGACGGACGAGACCCGGGCGGCGTACGAGGCGCCGTTCCCGGATGCGGCGTACCAGGCCGGCGCGAAGGCGTTCCCTGACCTGGTGCCGACGTCGCCCGATGACCCGGCCGCAGCGGCGAACCGCGCGGCGTGGGAGGTGCTGGCGCGCTGGGACAAGCCGTTCCTGACCGCGTTCTCCGACGGGGACCCGATCACCCGCGGGGCCGACGTGATGATGCAAGGGCTGGTGCCGGGGGCGGCCGGCCAGCAGCACACGACGATCACCGGCGCGGGGCACTTCCTGCAGGAGGACAAGGGCACCGAGCTCGGCCGCGTGATCGCCGACTTCGTCCGGTCGACATGACCGCGCCCGTCGTCATCGAGGTCGCCGACCTGGTCAAGCAGTACAAGAAGTCCACGGCGCGCGCGGTCGACGGTGTCGGCTTCGAGGTGCACCGCGGCGAGTTCTTCGCGCTGCTCGGGCCCAACGGCGCGGGCAAGACGACGACGATCTCCATCCTCACAACCACGCTGCTGCCGACGTCGGGGACGGTGCGCGTCGTGGGTCACGACGTCGTCACCGAGGCGGCTGCGGTGCGCGAGCGGGTCGGCATCATCTTCCAGCAGCCCAGCCTCGACCTGAACCTCACCGGCGAGCAGAACGTGCGCCTTCACGCGATCCTCTACGGCGTCGCGCCGTACCGGACGTCGTACCGCGCGATGCCCTCGTCGTACCGGGACAAGGTCGCCGAGCTGGCCCAGCTGCTCGGTCTCGGCGACGAGGTCTTCAAGCCGGTGCGCACGCTGTCCGGCGGCATGAAGCGCAAGCTCGAGATCCTGCGCAGCCTGCTGCACCGGCCCGAGGTGCTCTTCCTCGACGAGCCCGCCGCGGGGCTCGACCCGCTGAGCCGGCGAGACCTGTGGACCTACCTGCGCACGGTGCAGGAGGAGAGCGGTACGACGGTCTTCCTCACGACGCACTACCTCGAAGAGGCCGAGGACGCCGACCGGGTCTGCGTCATCGCCGGCGGGCAGGTGCAGGCGTCGGGCAGTCCGCTGGAGCTGACCCGGCGGCTGGTGGGCCAGCAGCAGCTGGTCATCGACGCCGAGGACCGGGCCGCGCTGTCCACGGAGCTGAGGCGAAAGCGGATCGCGTCGACGGGTGACGGGCCGTTCCATCTCGTCGCGGCAGATACGGAGGTGGCGCCGCTGCTCGCGCGGATCAAGACGCCGCTGACCTTGGTCCGGACACACGCGCCGACGCTCGAGGACGCCTACCTCGACATCATCGCGAGCGCCGGGCACGACGAGGAGGCGGTCGGTGCCTGACACCGTGACGCTCCCACCGGACACGTCGATGCGACGGCCGAGCAACCTCGCCGCGATCCTCACCATTGCCCAGCGCGACGTGACGAAGCTGCTCTCGGACAAGCCTCGACTGGTTGGCTCGTTCGTGCTGCCGTTCCTGATGGTCGTGATCCTCGGGCGCAGCTTTCAAGGACTGACCGGGGTCGACGACTTCGACTACGTCACCTTTGTGTTCACCGGTGTCTACGCGCAGACCGTCTTCCAGTCGGCGGCGACCGGGCTGGTGTCCCTGCTCGACGACCGGGACAACGACTTCAGCCAGGAGCTGTTCGTCGCGCCGGTCTCTCGCTACGCGATCGTCAGCGGAAAGATCCTCGGTGAGTCGCTCGTCGCGATCGTCCAGGCGGCCGGCGTCGTCGTCTTCGGCGTCATCATCGGCGCGGACATCCCGCTGCGCGCCCTGCCCGGGCTCGCGCTGGTCACGGTCGTGATGTGCCTGGTCGGCGGCGCCTTCGGTCTGCTGCTGCTCGCGCCGGCCCGCAACCGCCGGTTCGCCGAGCAGATCTTCAACTTCGTCTTCCTGCCGCAGTTCCTGCTGGCCGGGGTGTTCAACCCGATCCGCGCGCTGCCGACGTACCTCGACGTGCTCTCGCGGCTCGCACCCCTGCGTTATGCCGTCGACCTCACGCGCTCGGTCTTCTACATCGGCTCGCCGGATCGCGACGACGTCGTCGTCGACGGTCTCGCTTTCAACGCGATAGTGCTCGCGGTCCTCTTCGTCGTCTGCGTCACCGCCGGCACCGCGCTCTTCGTGAAGAAGGAGCGCGACCGCTGATCCGCCGAACCATGTCCGGATCTGTGACAAGTCCGTGCTTGGGGCACTCCATAGTTCGGGCGGGCTCATCCGACCTAGCCGAGGGTGCGAGTCACCCGCTCGGCGGTGAGCCGCGACTCGGGTACGTCGTCGCTGCTGCACAGCAGGACCCCCGCGCCCGCGAGCAGCGGGGCGAGACCGCCCGCCACCAGGCCGTCCGGCGTCCACGGCTCCAGCCGGACGTAGGCGCGATCGCCCGCGGTGAGCCCGAGCCCCGCCGCCCGTTCGACGAGTGACGGCTCGTCGGAGCCGGGCACCGGCGTGAAGTGGTCGCCGTGGCCCGGGACCTCCTCGGCGAAGTCCAGTACGCCGGGCCGTGGCTGGGCCAGCCGCCCGCCCATCGGCCGCAGCGACAGCGCCACCGTCTCGACGCCGCGCGGTACGTCGAGACCGGCGTCGAGCGCCGGCTCGGTGACGAACGCGGCGACGACGTCCGAGGGCAGCGGTCCCGAGGGGGAGAGCGGTACGACGGTCGCCCCGGCGAGCCAGACCGCGAGCTGCACCACTGGCGTCTGCCAGTGCCGAGGCAAGGCCACGGCGACCCGGTCGCCGGGCTGGACGTCGAGGGTGTCCCGCAGCAGGTTCGCCGTCTTCGCGACCCAGTTGGCCGTCGTGGCGACGGAGAGCTCGACCCGCTCGCCGGACGCGTCGTCGTACCACGTGATCAGCGGGCGGGACGCGTCGATCGAGAAGGCGTGCTGGATGTGCTCGGGCAGGCTCATGCGCAGGGGTCCTCGGCCGCGTTGTGTGTCTCGAAAGTGCCTGGTGCGATGCCGGTCCGTGGCGGAGTCCCGCTGACCGCCACCGGGATCACGCCGGAGTACGACGAGCCGACCACGACCTCCAGCGTCCGGCCGAGCGTCGCGTCGACCTGGATCTTCGAGCCGGGGATGGCGGCTGACACGGTGCGCGCCGAGTCCTCGCGGTCGACGCCGTACCGGACGACGGTCGTGTCGTACGACGACGCGTCGGCGTCGCCGACCGACGACACCACGAAGCCCTTGTCGCGCAGCGCATCCGACGCGGTCCGCGCGAGTCCGCGGGTGCCTGTGCCGTTGAGGACGCGCAGCCTGATGGCGGCCGGCTGGACGGTGAGCGGCGGGCCGGGGACGTCGGGGTCGGCTGCGCCGGGGATCGGACCGTCGGTGCGGATCGCCTGCCAGAGCTGTGCGCCGGCCGCGTCGTCGAGGATGACGCCGCGTCGTCCGTTGCGGACGCCGTCGGGCGACTCGACCGGCGCGGTGATGAACGTGACGCGGGCCGGGTCGAGACCTTTCAGGTTCTCGGCGAGGTCGCGCATCGTGCCGAGGCCGAGTCCTTCGTCGAGCCGCACCGCGTCGGTGACCTCGCGCAGCACCTCGTCGAGCCGCAGCGGGTTGAGCAGGATGCCGGCGCTCAGCGCCTTGCGCAGCATCGACGCGAGGAACTGCTGCTGCCGGTCGATCCGGCCGAAGTCGACGCGGCTGTCGATGGACCGGGTGCGGACGAAGGCGAGCGCCTGGGTGCCTTTCAGGGTGTGGCGGCCGGCCGGCAGGTCGAGCCCGGCCTTCGGATCCTTCGCCGGCTTGGGCAGGCACACGTCGACTCCGTGCAGCGCGTCGACCACGTCGAGGAAGCCGCCGAAGTCCACCTCGACGTAGTGGTCGATCCGGATCCCGGTGAGGTCCTCGATCGTCGCGCGCGCCACCAGGGCCCCGGCGTCCCGGTCCCTGCCCTTGCCGAAGGCCGAGTTGATCTTCGCGGTGCCGTGGCCGGGGATGTCGACGATGCTGTCGCGGGGAAAGCTGACCAGCACCGACTTCGACCGGTCGGCCGACAGGTGCAGCAGGATCAGCGTGTCGGAGCGCCGTCCGCCGCCGTCGTCCTCGGTCGCGAATCGCGCGAGCTCCTCGGCCGACAGCCCCTCGCGGGTGTCGCTGCCCAGCAGCAGCACGTTGAGCGCCCGGCCGGGCGCCGGATCAGGCCGCGACGGCTGACCCGGAGCCGGGCCCTGCGGCAGCTTCACGCGGTCGATGCGGTGCTCGAGCCAGGCGAAGTAGCCGGCCAGGCCGAGGGTGAGAAGCAGCACCGACGCAGAGGTGATGACCGCGGTCCAGGACAGCCAGCGGGCGACACGACGGCGTGGCGTGCGCCGTCCGGAGCCCGACGCGACGGGTGCCGCGTCGGCCTCGGTCACGTCAGGGGGCGCAGGGGTCGTCGGCCGCCGTGCGCGGGGCCACCGTCGGCTTGGCTCCCGGCGCGGCGGTAGCCGGCGCCCCGGAGACCTTCACCGGCTGGACGCCCTCGAAGTCCGAGCCGAGCACGACGACGACGGTCCGGCCGAGGGTGTCGTCGGGGACTAGCCGCGACCCGGGTATCGCCGCAGACACGGTGCGCGCGGCCTCGAAGCGGTCCGGCCCGTAGTGCACCTCGGTCACGGAGTACGTCGACTGCTTGGCGTTGGTGATGTCGCCGATGTCGAAGCCGACACCGGCGAGCGCCTCGGCGCCCTTGCGCGCGAAGCCCCTGGTGCCGGTGCCGTTGAGGACGTCGACCCGGATCTTCGACGGAGCGATCGTGAGAGCCGGACCCGTGGTCGGCTTGGCCGGGGCCGGCGCGTCCTCGTCGGGGAAGAACTCGTCGTCGCGGATCTTGGTGAAGAGGTCGGTCATCGCCGGCTCGTCGAGCAGCACGACGGACTGCCCGCCGCGCTTGGCCAGCCGGTCGATGGGGACCGTCATGAACTGCACCTTCTGCGGGTCCAGGTCCTTGAGCCGGAAGGCGAGGTCCTTCATGTCGTTGAAGCTCAGGTCCTCGTCCACCTGGATCGAGCTGGTGACGGTCTTGAGGAAGCCGAGCAGCCGGTCGGGGCGGAGCAGGATGCCCTTGCTGGTCGCGCGGCGCAGCATGGCGCCGAGGAACTGCTGCTGCCGCTCGATCCGGTCTATGTCGCCGCGGGGGAGGCCGTGCCGCTGCCGGACGAAGGCCAGCGCCTGTGCGCCCTTGACGTGGCTGGTGCCGGCGGGCAGGTCGATCCCGGACAGCGGCTCCTTCTGCGCCTTCGGCAGGCATACGTCGACGCCGTCGAGCGCGTCGACCATCTTGAAGAAGCCGGTGAAGTTGACCTCGAGGTAGTGGTCGACCCGCACCTGGGTGAGGGTCTCGATCGTCTTGATCGTCAACGCGGGGCCGCCGCGGGAGAACGCCGAGTTGAGCTTGCCCATGCCGCTGCCCGACGTGCCGGGGATCGCCACGAACGCGTCGCGCGGGAACGAGAGCAGCAGTGCCTTGTCCTGCTTCGCCGAGAGGTGGATGAGGATCACCGTGTCGGAGCGACGCCCGGGCTCGAACGTCGTCGACGCCTTCTCGAGCTCAGCACGAGAGGCTCCCTCGCGGGTGTCCGAGCCGACCAGGAGGAAGTTCTCCGCGTGACCCGAGCCCGCGGACGGGCGGTCCTTGTCCGTGCCGAAGACGTCCTCGAGCCGGTTGATCCGGCCGTCGAAGTAGCGCACGAAGACGAAGCCCGCGGTGCTGGTCATGAGCACCAGCACCGACATCACGACGGCGACCCAGGACATGATCCGGGCCACCCGGCGGCCCCGGTGGGGACGCCCGATCGCCCCACGGGGGTTGAGCTCCGGGGGGAGGACGAGGCCGTGCGGGTTGGAGCTCGTCACGCGCGAGTTCTCTTCTTCGAGCAGCGTCGGATGGCCGGGAGTCGGCGTACCCCAGGGTACCTGCCCGAGATGTGAGGTTCCGGCATGGCGGGGCCGGTGAGCGCGCTGTTAGCGTGCGCCGCATGAAAGCTCTGGTGCTCGCCGGGGGGTCGGGCACACGCCTGCGCCCCATCACCCACACGTCGGCCAAGCAGCTCGTGCCGGTCGCCAACAAGCCGATCCTCTTCTACGGCCTGGAGGCGATCCGCGACGCGGGGGTGACCGAGGTCGGGATCATCGTCGGCGACACCGCCCCGGAGATCGAGGCCGCCGTCGGCGACGGCTCCGCGCTGGGCATCGCCGTCACCTACATCCGCCAGGACGCCCCGAGCGGGCTCGCGCACTGCGTGCTGATCGCCAAGGACTTCCTTGGCGACGACTCGTTCGTCATGTACCTCGGCGACAACTTCATCATCGGCGGCATCACCGAGCTGGTCGCGGAGTTCCGCGAGAGCGACGCCGACGCGCAGATCCTGCTCACCAAGGTCGAGAACCCGTCGCAGTTCGGCGTAGCCGAGCTGGGGGCGGACGGCAAGGTCACGTCGCTGGTCGAGAAGCCGGCCGACCCGAAGAGCGACCTCGCCCTCGTCGGCGTCTACATGTTCCGTACGGCGATCCACGACGCCGTACGCGCGATCGCGCCGTCGGCGCGCGGCGAGCTCGAGATCACCGATGCGATCCAGTGGCTGGTCGACAACGGCAAGGACGTCCGGCCGCACCTCGTCACCGGCTACTGGAAGGACACCGGCCGGCTCGAGGACATGCTCGAGTGCAACCGCAAGGTGCTGGAGTCGCTCGAGCCGTCGATCCGCGGCACGGTCGATGTGGAGTCGCGGATCGTCGGCCGGGTCGTCATCGAGGAGGGCGCGACGATCGTCCGCTCGACCGTGCGCGGCCCGGCGATCATCGGCCGCGGTACGACGATCACCGAGACCTACATCGGGCCGTTCACCGCCGTCTACCACTCGTGCACGATCCAGAACACGGAGATCGAGCACTCGATCGTGCTGGAGTCGACGCGGATCGCGAACATCGCCCGGATCGAGGACTCGCTGATTGGCAAGGAGGTCGAGCTGTCCCGCTCGACCACCCTGCCGCGGGCCCTGCGCCTCATGCTCGGCGACCACAGCCGCGTCGCGATCCCGTAGACGGCACAACAGAAGAAAGGCCCCGCCGTCATCCGGCGGGGCCCTTCTTCGTGCTGGGTAGGCTCTACTTCTTCGGCACCACGATGAACGAGTCGCCGTCGAGCTGCTTGGCGCTCATGCCGAGGTTGGCTCCACGGATCTGGACGCTGAGGCTGAACTTCTTCATGTCGAATCCGGAGGCCGCGCCGGGGATCGCGAGCTCGAACGGCACCTTGACGATGTCCTGACCAGGCGCGGCAGGCGCGTTGGCGGTGACGGCGCCGAAGTCGACCGCAGCACCGCCGGCCGTGGTTCCCACGAGCGCGACGTCGACCGTGACCGTGCCGACGCCGCCCGAGCCACTGCCGACCCATGAGCCGACCGCGATCTGGCCGGTGATCTTGCCGGAGCCGAGCGCGTGCGGGATGCCGGCTGAACCGGTGTCGTAGACGTCGAACGCCGGGCCTTCGGCCTGGTGCGCGATTTCGGAGATCGGCAGGCCGCCGATGACGCCGCAGCCGGTGGCGCCATCCACCCCCTTCTTGGTGTCCAGGCGACCGGCCTCGGCGGTCGCGCCGCAGCCTTCCTGGCGCAGGTAGAAGGTGACGGGGTCGGCAGCGAAGGCGCCGGAGGAGAACAGGACCCCGCCCACCGCGAGGGCGGCGGTCAGGCCGTGCAGAGTGCGTCGGGCAGCCACAAGGAGCTCCTTCGAGATCGGGTTTTGTGCTGGCTTCGCCGTGCCGTCGGGATTTCCTCCTGCTGCCGACGGCTCAGCGGGCGAATTGTCCGGTTCCGGAGAGCACCCGGCAAAGCTGCGGGGCACCACCCGGCAGGACGAGCCAGCGGAGCGCAGAAGTCAGGTTCACCCAGCCGTTTCCAGAAGGAGGCCGTCCATGCGCGGTCGTATCGCTCTTCTCGCCGCGGGCCTGACGATGGCCTGCTTTGCGTCGCCGTCGATTGCCGCGGCGCCGTCGTGCAACCTGATGACCGATGTGAAGGGCGACGCCACTGACATCGCCGTCGGTGTCGACGTCGGCCCGAACAGCCCGTCGCTCGACATCCTCAGCGCGGACATCGCGACCGATGCCAAGAACCTCACCGCCGTGCTCCGCGTGGACAAGCTCTCCACGAGTGACAGCACCTCGCCGCTCGGCCAGACCTGGTACGTGTACTTCACCGGCAGTGGTCCCGAGCTCTACGTCACCGCACTGCTCACTCCGACGGGGGAGTCCTACAGCGCCGGCTACACGGACACGACCCGGATGTCACTCGGCGCCGCCACGGGCATCATCGACGTCGACAAGAACGAGATCCGGATCACGGCTCCGCTGTCGCTCTTCGACGCTCAGTCGCCGATCAAGAAGGGCAGCAAGTTGACCGGGCTCAACGCCCTCACTCAGCGGTACGTCGGGGTCTCGGCCGCCGGCAACAGTCGGGGTGCGACCCTGACCGCTGACACGGCTGACGGCGGCAAGAACTACGTCGCCGGCGCGCCCTCGTGCGTGGTCGTCGGCAAGTAGCTCGCGGATCGGACCGAAGGCCCGCCTGGACGGCGGGCTTTCGGCGTGTCCGGGGTCACGTCGCTCTCGTTGGGCGCGCAGGAGCCGGGTGACGCGATGACGAAGTGACTGGTACCCAGCAGCTGTTCCAAGGAGAACCCCCATGCGCGCTCGCGTCGTACTCACCGCCACCGTCTGCGGCCTACTCGCCGCCACCGGCGTCGCCGCGCAAGCGGCGCCCAAGAAGGCAGCACCCGCGTGCAACCTCGTGGTTGACGCCAAGGGCGACGCGACGCAGTTCTACGTCCTCGGGGACGGATCCGTGCCCAACGAGCCGGCCGCCGACATCCTCAGCGCCGACATCGCGACCAACGGCAAGCAGATGACGACGGTGCTGCGCATCGACAAGCTCGCGAAGTCCAGCAGCGCCTCGCCGCTCGGCTTCGTCTGGTACGTCTACTTCGACGTGGACGGGATCACGTTCTTCACCCAGACCAAGGCCGACCCGACCGGCGACACCTACTCCCTCGGCTACCTCGACCCGACCGGGATCCGCAGCGCGGTGGCCGACCCTGCCGCGACGGGCGTCATCGACACGGACAAGAACGAGGTGCGGGTTACGTTCAACCTGTCCCAGCTCGAACCGCAGGCGAAGCTGAAGACGGGCGGCAAGATCACCGGGATCCGGGGCCTGACCAACCGCTCGGCCATCCGCATCGTCCTGCAGTCCGACGAGGCCATCGGCGCCAAGTCCTACGTCGAGGGCACCCCGTCCTGCGTGACGGTGGGCAAGTAGCGCTCAGCTCGTCCCGAAGGCCCGCTGGAAACGGCGGGCCTTCGGCGTGTTCGCCTCCAGACGAGCGTCTGGGAGGATGGTCGCCGACACCGGGCCGACGTGAGGACCTCGAGGAATGAAGCTGCTCGTCACCGGCGGAGCCGGGTTCATCGGCTCGCACTATGTGCGGATGGTGCTGGGGGAGGGCCTGGCCGACGAGGTCACCGTCCTCGACAAGCTGACGTACGCCGGCAACCTGGAGAACCTCGCCGCGGTCGCCGACCACCCGGGCTACCGCTTCGTGCAGGGCGACATCGTCGACACCGACCTGCTCGACGAGGTGGTCCCCGGTCACGACGCGGTGCTGAACTTCGCCGCCGAGACGCACGTCGACCGGTCGATCAGCGGCGCCGCCGACTTCGTCGTCACCAACGTCCTCGGCGCGCAGACGCTCTTCGACGCCTGCCTGCGCGCCGGCACGCCTCGCGTCGTGCACGTGTCCACCGACGAGGTCTACGGCTCGATCGACATCGGCAGCTTCCGCGAGACCGACGTGCTGATGCCCAACTCGCCGTACTCCGCGGCCAAGGCCGGCAGCGACCTGCTGGCGCGGGCCTACCACGTGACCCACGGGCTCAACATCTCGGTGACCCGCTGCTCCAACAACTACGGGCCCTACCAGTTCCCGGAGAAGGTCATCCCGCTGTTCGTCACCAACCTGATCGACGGCAAGAAGGTGCCGCTCTACGGCGACGGCCTCAACGTCCGCGACTGGCTGCACGTCGACGACCACTGCCGCGGCATCCACCTCGTCCTCGAGCGCGGTGCGGCCGGTGACTACTACAACATCGGCGGCGGTGTGGAGCTGTCCAACCGCGAGCTGACCGAGCTGCTTCTCGACGCGTGCGGGCGCACCTGGGAGGACGCCGTCACCTACGTCGAGGACCGCAAGGGTCACGACCGCCGCTACGCCATCGACGACTCCAAGCTCCGCGCCCTCGGCTACGAGCCCGGTACGACGTTCGCCGACGGCCTCGCGGAGACGGTGCAGTGGTACCGCGACAACCGCGCGTGGTGGGAGCCGCTCAAGGCCAAGGCCGCCCTCCCCGCCTGACGGCGAGCCCACCGGCCGAACGTGGTCCGGATCTGGGACAAGTTCGTGCTCAGAGGTGCCCCAAGTTCGGCGTACGACGGGGAGGAGGACCTCGCCGAGATCAGGACTCCCGACCCCGGAAAGAGCTCACCCGCCCGAGGCGGCGGGCCTGGGCGGGTGAGCTGCGTGCGGGGGAAGTGGCGCGAGGCCGCTCGATCAGTCGCTGTCCTCGGTCTCGTCGGGCTCCGGGGACCGGCTCGGGCGACCGGCGTCGCTCGGCTTGCCCGCGTCGCTCGGCCGGCCCGAGGCGTGCTCGTTCGGCGACTTGCTCGGCTTGGCCGTGTGCGACGGCTTCGGGGACTTGCTCGGCTTGGGCGACGTGCTCGGCTTCGCGACGTCGGCGCAGAACGCCTCGACGCCGTCGACGCCGCCGGCTGCCTCGACCAGGTTGGCGAACGCGGTCGACTTCTCGTTCTTCGGCTTGCCGCTCGCCGCCCAGGCGTTGCACAGGCCGGCCTTGGCCGGGCCGTTGACGTCCGGCCCCTTGCTCTCGTCGGCCTCGGCCGACTCCGAGCTCTCCGGCTTGGGCGACTTCGACGCCTTGGCGGCCTTACGGGCAGCGCGAGCGTCCGCGTTCGCCTTGGCCTTGCCGTTGGCGTGGTCCGGTACGCCGATCCCGCCGAGCACGTCGTGGGCGACCTGCTGCGGTGTGGCAGGCAGCGCGCCGGCGTACGCCGCGGCCACTCCGCCGAGGCCGAGGGTGCCGGCGAAGGCGACGGTCGCGAGGCGGGCGGTGATACGTCGGGAGCTCACAGGGTTCCTCCGGGAAGACGGGGCAAGGTCGGCGGACGCGCGGAACGCCGCAAGGGTGGCCCACTCGCGGCTGAGCTCGTCGGGCTCACCCGGTGCACGGGCGGCGGCGAGCAGCCGGTCGACGGCCGGGTCGATGTCGGGCAGGCCGTCAGGGCGGTTCCAGGGAAGGCGCATACCGGTAAGAGCGTGCAGCGGTGGCCCTGCGTTACACCTCGGACACCGTCGGTGGTGAGACGGGTGATTCGTCCCGGATGAGCACGGCGAGTGCCCGCAGACCGCGCATCGTGTTCACCCGGATGGCCCCGGGGCGCTTAGCGAGGATCCGCGCCACCTCGGCGACGTCGAGACCGGCGACGATCCGGAGCATCACCGCCTCGGCCTGGTCGCGCGGGAGCCGCCCGATCAGCGCGACCGCCGCAGCGGTGCTGAGCGACTCCATCGCGCCGTCCCACGCGACGTCCGGGGTCGCGGAGTCGGGGACGTCCGCCACCGGCACGGCCGGGCGCCGGGCGTTGCGGCGCTGCAGGTCGATCGCTCGTTGCCGGCCGATCGTGAACACCCACGCTCGGAACCCGGCGGGGTCACCGCGGAAGGACCTGATGTCGCGGGCGACCTCGAGCCAGACCTCACCCGCGACGTCTTCCGCCTCGTCCCGGACGACGACCCGGAGGTAGCGCAGGAGAGGCGGCTGCAGCTCGCGGTAGAGGCGGGCGAACGCCAGCTCGTCGCCGGCGACCGCTGACTCGAGCGTCGTGGTCGGGCGGTCGTCGCTCACCGGGACATCATCGGCGCCGCCGGGCCTCCGATGCATCGTTTCCCGGCATCCGCGGGGCGGCTGGCATCATCGGCCAGGTGCGCGCCCTCGTGATCGGAGCCGGTGGACAGCTCGGCAGCGACCTGCTGGCCGAGCTGGGCGACGCCGCGACCGGCCTGACGCGCGCAGACCTGGACATCACCGACGGCCTCGCGGTGCGTGAGGTCATCGACGCCTGGGCCACCGACCTCGCCGGCGAGGAGCGTGCCGTCTTCAACGCGGCGGCCTGGACCGACGTCGACGGCGCCGAGACGGACGAGGCCGGCGCCTACCGCGTGAACGAGATCGGCCCGCGGCACATCGCCTCCGCCTGCGCGAGCGCGGACATCCCGCTGGTGCACGTCTCGACCGACTACGTGTTCGCCGGCGATGCGCAGACGCCGTACGACGTGGACGCGATGACCGGCCCGCGGTCGGCGTACGGCCGCAGCAAGCTGGCCGGCGAGCTCGCCGTGTGGTCGTCGACCCAGGACGCGTACGTCGTGCGCACCGCGTGGGTGTACGGCGCTGTCGGCGGCAACTTCGTCAAGACGATGGCGCGGCTCGAGCGCGACCGGGACACGCTCACGGTCGTCGACGACCAGCGCGGCTCACCGACGTGGTCGCGTGACCTCGCCCGGGCTCTGGTCGCACTCGCGGGCAGCGGCCGGTTCGGGACCTATCACGTCACCAACAGCGGCGACACGACGTGGCACGCGTTCGCCCGTGCGGTCTTCGAGGAGCTCGGCGCCGACCCGGAGCGGGTGCAGCCGTGCAGCAGCGCCGACTTCCCGCGACCTGCGCCACGGCCGGCGTACTCGGTGCTGTCCGACCGCGCGTGGCGGACGGCCGGCTTCGACCCGCTCCCGCACTGGCGCGACGCCCTGCGGTCAGCCTTCGAGACCGCCGGCGACCAACTGCGCCCCACGTAGTCCACGGGGTTGGACGTGGACCTTGCGCTGCCGCGTCGACAGTCGGATGCTCGACGCATGGTGCTTGCGCAAGGCTGGACGCTGCTGGGGATCCTCGGAGTCTTCGCCGCGACCGTGGTGACGCTCATCGTGGCGTCTCAGCAGTCGATGCGCGCCTTCCTCGACGCGCGGTTCGACGCGGTAGACGCGCGGTTCGACGCGGTAGATGCGCGGTTCGCCGCGGTCGACCGGCGCTTCGACGTGCTCGACCGGGACGTCCAGGCGCTGATGGACCACGTGTTCCGCAACCGGCCTTAGGGCCGACGGCTACGGCGCGGGGTTGCCGACGGCGCAGATCGTGCCCGGCGCGAGTGACTCGACGGTCACCGTCTCGCCGGGCTTGATGACGTCGAGCATCTGCACCGGCACCGGCGACGCGCCCTCGTACGTGCGGGTCGTCGGCTTGCCCTTCTTCTGACCGGGCTTGGGTTTCGGCGCCGGCGTCACGACGGTGACCTTCCACGTGCCGCTGGCGCCGAGCGAGCCCAGGACGGCCGCGGTGTAGGTGCACTTCACGACTCCGACGGGATCCGCACCCGGGCCGGGGTTCGAGGTGACGCAGCCTTCGACGGCGTGCGCGGGGGACGGCCCGGCGATCGCCAGGCCTCCGACGACGAGCGCGATCAGCAACCGGCGCACAGCAGCCTCCCTGGGATCCGGCTAGTGCTGGTTCCCAGTGTTCGGCGTGGGTGCGGACGGCACCTCCTCAGGCCCACGGACCACGCGGGCCGCGCCGGACCAGGTCTCGACCACGTCGCCCGCGACCAGCTGGCGGCCGCGCCGGGTCTCGGGCTCGCCGTTGACGGACACACCGCCGGACTCCAGCAGCGCCTTCGCGTCGGTGCCGGTGCCGGCCAGGTCGGCCAGCTTGAGGAACTGGCCGAGGCGGATGACGTCGTCGCGGATCGCGATGTCGCGTGGTGCAGTCATCTCCGGCCCATCTCGAGAGCGCGTCGGTAGGCCGACATCGTCTGCTCGGCGCAGCGTGACCACGTGTGCTCGCGCGCCTGTGCGCGCCGGCCGTTCTCGGCGCCGAACCCGCCGCGGCCGCTGCGCACCACGTGCGCGAGAGCGGCGCCGAGCGCGTCGACGTCGCCAACCCGGACGTACGTCGCCCAGGTGCCGAGCACCTCGCGCAGAGGCGGCAGGTCGCTGACCACCACGGGCGTGCCGCAGGCGAGTGCCTCCAGCGGGGTCAGGCCGAACCCTTCGTAGCGCGCCGGGTGCACCAGGGCGGCGGCGCCGGCGACGACCTGGCGGAGCGCGCCGTCGTCGAGGAACCCGGGTACGACGACCGCGCCGGCCGGCAGGCCGGACGCGTCGAGCGCCGGCCCCCAGCCGGCGGGGCCGACCAGGACGAGCGGCGGGAACGACGGGTCGTCCGCGAGCAGGGCGGCATAGGCGTCGAGCAGCACCGGCAGGTTCTTCCGCGGCTCCTGCGTGCCGACGAAGACGACGTACTGCTCGGGCAGCCCGAGCTCGACCCGAGTCGCGATGTCCGGCGGCTCGGCGTCGAACCACTCGTCGCCGACGCCGAGCGTCGTCACGACGATCCGGTCTCGATCGAGCGAGTAGTGGTCGGCGATCTCGTCGGCGAGCGCTCCGGTGATCGCGCAGACGACAGAGGCGCGGCGCAGCGACTGCGGCACCAGCGACCGGTAGCGCAGCGTCGTCTCCGACACGGTGTCGGCGTGCCGGACGAATGACAGGTCGGCGATCGTGACGACGCCGGCCGCCCGACGGGACGGCGGCAGCACGAAGTTGGTCGCGTGGAACACGTCCACCGGACCGCAGAGCCACTCGACCGGCGGCGACCCGAGCCGCTGCCACGACCGCTGCAGCAGCCGTGCGGGAGCGCGTCGCGCGGCGACCGTCGCGCCGGGCTCGTCGCGAAGCGGCTCGGCGCCGCGCCAGGTGAACGCCGTGAGGACGACCTCGGGGGGAGCGTCGAGCAAACGCAGGCCGGACAGCAGGCCGGCGACGTACCGCCCGATCCCGGTGCGCTGCCCGAGCAGCGGCGTGGCGTCGAGCCCGACCTTCATGGCCCGTAGACTACGGGCCACCTCGACCCCGGAGAGCGCGCCCCTGTGACCACTCTGACCGAGCTCTCCGCGTCACGGGAGCTGCTGGCCAACCTCGTCTCACGTGAGCTGCGCGGCAAGTACAAGCGCTCGACGCTGGGGTGGGCGTGGTCGCTCATCAACCCGCTCGCGCTGGCCGGCATGTTCACGATCGTGTTCAGCGTCATCCTCGGCGCCGACGCGCCCAAGGGCGACCCGAGCGGCCTGAAGTTCTTCCCGCTGCACCTGCTGTGCGCGCTGCTGCCATGGACCTTCCTGTCCAACGGGATGACCGGGTCGATCGCGTCGCTCACCAGCAACGCCAACCTGGTGAAGAAGGTCTACTTCCCGCGCGAGGTTCTCGTCGGCTCGTCGGTCCTGTCGTTCCTGGTGACCCTCGTCATCGAGCTGAGCGTGCTCTCGGTCTGGCTGCTCTTCGCCGGGAACAACGTGCTGCCGTATCTCCCGGTCGTCGTGCTGCTCATGCTGTTGCAGACGGCGTTCGTCGTCGGGGTGGGGCTCACCCTCTCCGTGCTCAACGTCTACTTCCGCGACATCCAGCACTTCCTCACGATCTTCCTGCAGCTGTGGTTCTACGCGTCGCCGGTGATCTACCCGCTGAAGCTGGTCGAGGACAAGGCGGCGGGCCGCGACCTCCTGGGCGTCTCGGTGATGACGCTCTACAAGGCCAACCCGATGGTCGGCTTCATCAACAGCTACCGCGCGCTGCTGTACGACCTCCGACTGCCGGCCGCGACGGACCTGGCGTGGATCACCGTCGTGTCCGTCGGAGCGCTGCTGGTCGGCTGGCGGGTCTTCCGGAAGTTCGAGCCGCGGCTGGCGGAGGAGCTCTAGTGACTGACGTCGCGGTCCGCGTGGAGGGGGTGCACAAGCGCTTCCGCTTGTACGCCGAGCGCAACCAGTCCCTGAAGGCCGCGATGATGCGCGGCGGCCGCGCGAAGTACGAGGAGTTCTGGGCGCTGCGCGACGTCGACCTGGAGATCCCGACCGGGTCGACGTTCGCGCTGATCGGCGAGAACGGGTCAGGCAAGTCGACGCTGCTCAAGTGCATGGCGCGGATCCTGCGGCCCGACCGTGGTCGCATCACGGTGGCCGGCAAGGTGTCGGCGCTGCTCGAGCTCGGCGCCGGCTTCCACCCCGAGCTGTCCGGTCGGGAGAACGTCTACCTCAACGCGTCGATCCTCGGCCTGTCCAAGAAGCAGGTCGACGCGCGCTTCGACGACATCGTCGGCTTCGCCGGGCTCGACCACTTCATCGACTCGCCGGTGAAGAACTACTCCTCCGGCATGTACGTCCGGCTCGGCTTCTCCGTCGCCATCAACGTCGACCCCGACGTGCTGCTCGTCGACGAGGTGCTCGCGGTCGGCGACGAGACGTTCCAGCGGCGCTGCAACGAGAAGTTCGCCGAGCTCAAGGACCAGGGCCGCACGATCGTCGTGGTGAGCCACGCGCTGGGTGTCGTGCGGACGATGTGCGACTCTGCCGCCTGGCTCGAGCACGGCGTCGTCAAGGACCTCGGCGCGCCGGCCAAGCTGATCGACGAGTACATCGAGGTCACCCACCCGGAGCGGGTCGACGTCGTGGACGAGAAGACGGGCGAGGACGCCGGCACCCGGTGGGGCAGCGGCGAGGTGCAGATCGAGCGCGTCGAGATGCTCGACAAGCGCGGCCGTCGTACCCGGCAGGTGCGGATGGGTGACCCGGCGACCTGGCGGCTGCACTACCGCGCCGACGAGAAGGTGTCGAAGGCGGTGTTCGGGCTCGGGCTGCATCGGCTCGACGGGGTGCACGTGAGCGGCATCAACTCGCGCGAGTCGATCAAGCTGCCGTCGATCAAGGGCACCGGGCACGTCGACTTCACCACCGATCGGCTGCCGCTGCTGCCCGGCACCTACGACGTCACCGCGGCGGTCCACTCGTGGGACAACCTGCAGACGTGGGACCACCGCAACAAGGCGTTCCGGTTCGACGTCGAGCCTGGCCGGCCGCGTGAGGCCGAAGGCGTCGTGATCCTGCACGGCGAGTGGACGGCGGCCCCGGACACGTGAGCCGGCCGCCGTCGTCGGTCCGCATCGCCGTGGTGCTCTTCCGGCCCGACGAGGCCGGGTTGTCCCGGCTGCTCGAGTCGGTCGAGGTCGGCGTACGTCGGGCGCGCGACGCCGGCATCGTCGGCGATGTGTCCGTCCACCTCGGCGACTGCACGCCGGAGAGGCCGGTCCGCCCGGCTGCCCTGCCGGCCGGCAGCGTGTGGCACGAGTTCGGCGAGAACCTCTGGCACAGCGGAGGAGTGAACCGGCTGCTCGCCGACCTCGAGGAGGACGTCGCGGTCCTGCTCAACCCGGACCTGCTGGTGCTGCCGGACGCGATCGGGCTGCTCGTGCAGGCCGTCGCGGGCGACGACCGGGTCGCGGTCGCGGATGCCCGGCAGCTGCCGTTCGAGCACCCGAAGCCGTTCGACCCGGCGACCGGCGACGCCCCGTGGGCGTCGATGGCCGCGTGCGCGATCCGTCGCGACGCATGGGAGGACATCGGGCCGCTCGACGCCGACTGGTTCCCCATGCACGGCAACGACGTCGACTTCTCCTGGCGGGCGCGGCTCGCGGGCCGTCGAGTGGTGCACGTGCCGGGTGCCCGGGTCTTCCACGACAAGCGGCTCAGCGCGGCAGGCGCGGTCGCGCCGAGCGAGGTGGAGGAGGAGCACGGCGCCCGCGCGGCACTGCTGCTCGCCGTGAAGTACTCCCGCCCCGATGTGGCCGAGCGCCACTTCGCGACGCTCGAGGCCGGCACGACGGCGCAGCGCCGCGGTGCCGAGTCCGTGC
Organism: uncultured Actinomycetota bacterium; assembly: GCA_963765815.1. Classification (GTDB taxonomy): domain Bacteria; phylum Actinomycetota; class Actinomycetes; order BP-191; family BP-191; genus DATLNF01. Next base: position 632,555 of record CAVXXT010000008.1, read on the forward strand.
GGGCGCTGCTCGCGCACTCCCCGCTGCCGCCGCTGCTCGACAGCGACCACCGCGTGGCCGAGTTCGTCGCCGGCGACTTCGCCGCTCACCGCTTCTGACTCCCGACTGACTGACCTTCTCCCTAACCGTGTCCGGATCTGTGACACCTTTGTGCTCAGGGGTGCCCACAGTTCGCCGCGTTGCGGCCTTCTGAGAGGGTGTGCGGCGTGAGCGACGACCTGCTGGCGCGGAGCGCCTTCGCGCCCGACGGCCCCCTGCACCGCCTGCAGACCCGGCTGCGGGACCGCGCTGCCGCGCAGATCGCGCCGACCGTGCCGGCCGAGGTCGACCGGCCGTTCCTGTCGGTCCTCACGCGCACGCAGGGCCGGCGGCCGGAGACGTTGCGCGAGCTGCTCCTGTGCCTCGCGGCGCAGACCTGCGACGACGTCGAGGTGCTGGTGCTCTGCCATGACGTGCCCGCCGAGCGCGAGCCGGCGCTGAACGCCGTGCTGGCCGAGCTCCCCGAGCGTCTGGCCACCCGGGTGCGGCGGATCGACGTGTCGGGCGGCGGGCGCAGCCGTCCGCTGAACGTCGGGGTCGACGAGTCGCGCGGCCGCTACGTCGTCGCGGTCGACGACGACGACCTCGTGCTCGCCCACTGGGTCGAGGAGTTCCGACGGCTGGCCGACGGTGCGCCTGGCACCGTGCTCCGCGCGGTGATCGCCGAGCAGGACGTGGTGGAGACGCCGGACGTCGCGCCGGGGCACACGGCGGTCTCGACCACGCGGACGCCGTACCCCGATCGGTTCGACATCCTCGGGCACCTCGTGTCCAACCTCACGCCCAACCTCGGCGTCGCCTTCCCGCGCGAGGTCTTCGACTCCCTGGGTCTGCGGTACGACGAGACCCTCCCGGTCTTCGAGGACTGGGACCTGCTGGTCGAGGCCGCGCTGCTGTGCGGCGTCACGTCGACGCCCGAGGTCACCGGCGTCTACCGGCGTTGGCAGGACCAGGGCAGCTCGCTGATCGAGACCGGCGAGGAGGCGTGGCGAGAGACCGAGCGTGAGCTCGCTGCGCGGATCGACGCGCGCGAGCTGCTGCTGCCGTCGGGCACCTTCAGCGCGCTGCGCTGGTACAAGGCCGAGCAGCTCGAGTACGCCGCCGAGCACGAGCGCATCTCCGCCGCGCGAGATGCCGCCGAGGCCGAGCTGTCGAGAGTGACGGCGCTCCTCGCTGACACGCAGCGGCAGATGGCGGAGGTCATCCGCTCCTACGAGGAGTCGTCGAGCTGGAAGCTGACCGCTCCGGTACGACGGCTCACCGACACGTCTCGGCGGCTGCGCGGCGGTTCTCCGTGACGGACCCGCGTCGGCGCCGGATCCTCGTCGCGACGAAGGACGTCATCGCCCCGCGGATGGCCGGCCCGGCCATTCGGGCCTGGCAGATCGCGGTGGCGCTCTCGGCCGAGCACGACGTCGAGCTCGTGACCACCGCCGCTTGCGACGCACGCGACGACCGCTTCGTCGTCCGATCCGTTACCGAGGCCGACCTGGTCGAGCTCGAGCGCTGGTGCGATGTCGTCGTCTTCCAGGGCAACGTGCTGCACGAGAGCCCTGCGCTCTCCGCCACCGAGAAGGTCGTGGTCGCCGACGTCTACGACCCGGTCCACCTCGAGCAGCTCGAGCAAGCGCGCGACGGCGGCGAGGAGTCGCGCAGGCACATCGTCTCGGCGACCACCGCGATCCTCAACCGCGCGCTGCTGCGCGCCGACTTCCTGCTCTGCGCCAGTGAGAAGCAGCGTGACTTCTGGCTCGGCCAGCTGGCCGGCCTCGGTCGGGTGAACACCGCGACGTACGACGCGGATCCCACCCTGCGGGCGCTCATCGACGTCGCGCCGTTCGGCGTCGAGGAGCAGCCGCCGGCGTCGACGAGCCGCGCGCTCAAGGGCGTCGTACCCGGCATCGGCGTCGACGACGTGGTGCTGCTCTGGGGCGGCGGCGTCTACAACTGGTTCGACCCGCTGACGCTGATCCGCGCCGTCGCCGAAGTGCATCGCGCTGAGCCTCGGACGCGCCTCTACTTCCTCGGGATGTCGCACCCCAACCCGGACGTCCCACGGATGCGGATGGCTGCGGACGCGGTCGCGCTGTCCGACCGGCTCGGACTCACCGACCGGGTCGTCTTCTTCAACACCGGCTGGGTGCCCTACGAGAGCCGCGCCGACTACCTGCTCGACGCGGACATCGGTGTGAGCACGCACCTCGACCACGTCGAGACGGCGTTCTCCTTCCGCACCCGGATCCTCGACTACCTGTGGGCCGGGCTGCCGGTCGTCACGACCGCCGGGGACTCGCTCGCTGACGTCGTTGTCGCGTCCGGCGCGGGCGTCACGGTTCCGCCCGGCGACGTCGAGGCGCTGGTCCAGACGCTCACCGACCTGGTGCGCGACCGCGCCGAGCTCGCCCGGCTGGGCGCCGCGGCCCGCGCCGCAGCCGAGCGGTACCGGTGGGCCGACGTCCTCGCCCCGCTGGTCGCGTTCTGTCGCGATCCGCACCGCGCCCCGGACCTGGTCGACCGGCAGCTCGCGGCCGGGCTCGCACCCGACCGGATCCCGGTGCCGGCGAACTCGACGTCGATGCGGGGCGACGTCGCGCTGGCGGCGGCGTACCTGCGCCAGGGCGGGCCAGGGCTGCTCGCGCGGCGGATCGGCACCAGGGTCACCCGGTTGATCCGCCGCACGTGACCTCACGGCTGCGGCACACTGACGCCGTGGCACCCCTCGACGCCCCGATGCCGCCGGACGAGGACGCCCGGCTCGCTGCCCTGCGCCGCTACGAGGTGCTCGACTCCGCGGCCGAGGCGGCGTACGACGACCTCGCGATGCTGGCCGCGACGATCTGCGAGGCGCCGATCGCCCTGATCAGCCTGGTCGACGAGAGCCGACAGTGGTTCAAGTCCCGGATCGGCCTGGACGTGCAGGAGACCTCCCGTCGCGAGTCGTTCTGTGCGCACACGCTCACCGACGGCAAGCTGCTGGAGGTCGAGGACGCTCGACTCGACCCGAGGTTCGCCGACAACGCGCTCGTCCTCGGCGACCCCGGCATCGTGTCCTACACCGGGTCACCGCTGGTGACGCCGGACGGCTTCGCGCTCGGCACGCTCTGCGTGATCGGACACGAGCCCAAGCGGCTGACCCAGCTGCAGAAGGACGCACTCGAGGCGCTGAGCCGCCAGGTCGTGCGGTTGATCGAGCAGCGCCGTGTGGTGACGGCGCTCGTCGACGTCACCCGGGCGCTCGACGAGTTCTCCGCGCGAACCGCCCACGACCTGAAGAACCCGGTCGCCGCGATCCGCGGGTACGCCGACATCCTGCGCCGCCGCAACCACGACCTGGACGAGTCGACCCGTCAGGAGATCCTCGAACGGCTGGTCTCCCTGGCCGGACGCACGACCGTGATGATCGATAACGTGCTGCTTCAGGCACGGTCGGGGATGTCGGGAGTGGCGCCCTACTGCAACTCCGGTGCCGTCGTCGCGCAGTCGTTGGCGACCGCGGACCTGGCCAACGCCGAGGTCGTCGTCGACCCGCCGGAAGAGGAGTGGCCGGACCTCGCCGCGTCGGTCGTCGACGTGCACTCCATCCTCGGCAACCTCATCGCGAATGCCGACCACTACGGCCGCAGTCGGGACGGGCGGCTGCGCCTGCGGCTCTCCGCCGACTCGTCCGGCAGCCAGGCTGTGTTCACGGTCGAGGATTCGGGCGCCGGGGTGGACGCGACGATCCGCGACGAGGTGTTCGAGCCCTTCGTCAACGGCCCGACGGCGACCGTCATCAACCCTCAGTCGTCCGGGCTGGGCCTGGCGCTGGTGCGCCGGGTCGCTCAGCTGGCGGGCGGGGACGTGATGCTCGACGACACCCCGGTAGGAGCCCGGTTCGTCGTCCGCCTCCCGCTCGCCGAGCCCGAGCACCAGCCCGAGACGTCCGAGCAGCCCTAGCCCGACGAAGCGGGGAGCGTTTCAGTCACCGAAACCCGGTCTGGACTCGGTTCCAGTGACGGAAACGCTCCCGGGTCGGGGACCGGAGATCGAGGGGACGAGCCACTTCTCGAGGTCGCGGCGGGAAACGGTTGCCCGTGCGGCGATGGCGCGGCGCTTCTGGATCGTGGCCGGGAGCAGGCGCAGGTGTGACGCCATCGCCGTGCCGCGACGGCGCAGGATCCGTACGACGTCGGCGTACCGGTGCTCGCGCATCGCCTGCCGGACCAGTGACGCCGACGTGAGCGGGTAGCGGCCGACCTCGCTGAGCCAGCGTCTCGTCGAGGCGTTCTTGCCCAGGCAGATCAGCCGGTTGCGCAGGTCGTGGAACTGGAACAGCTCCGAGCCCGCCCCGGTCGTCGCCGAGTGCGCGTGGTGGACGACGGCACGCGGCTCGTAGCGGATCGACCAGCCGCGACTGCGCAGCCGCCAGCAGAGGTCGACGTCCTCGTAGTAGAGGAAGAAGTCGTCGTCGAAGTGCCCGACGTCGTCGAGGGCTGAGGTGCGCAGCGCGAGTGCCGTGCCGCTTGCCGTGAAGACCTCAGCGGGCCGGTCGTACTGGCCGGTGTCCGGCTCGAGGTAGCCGCGGTCCGCGCCGTAGCCGCGGGCGTCGACGAGACCGCCGGCGCTGTTGATCGTGGCGCCGTCGGCCAGCAGCACCTTGCCCGTCACCGCGGCGACTCGCTCGTTCCCGGGAGCCGCGAGGACGTCGACCAGGGCGTCGAGCCAGCCGGGCTGCACGACCGCGTCGTTGTTGAGCAGCACGACGTACGGCGTGCGCACCTCGCGCAGTGCGAGGTTGTTGCCGCCGGCGAAGCCGCGGTTGCGGTCGCTCGAGATCACCCGCAGCTCGCGGTAGCGGTCGGCCAGCAGCGCGGCAGTGCCGTCGCGCGAGGCGTTGTCGACGACCCAGGTCTCCCACCGACGGCGTGACTTCTGCGCGGAGACAGCGTCGAGGCAGGACGGCAGCAGTGCTGCGCCGTTGTACGTGACGATGACGACGGTGACGTCGGGAGCGCCGCTCTTCATCGGCGGCGGCGAACGGCCCCGAGGCCGAGGAGCACGGCGAGCCACACCAGCCCGGCGATCGACACCGCGCGGCCGACGGCGAAGCTGCGCGGCTGGTAGGAGAACCGCACGGCCTTGTCGCCCGGCCTCACCTCGACGCCCTTGAACGCGCCGTCGACGCGCAGCAGCTCGCGCGGCTTGCCGTCGACCGAGACTTCCCAGCCCGGGAACCAGGCGTCGCTGATGACGAGAGTGCCGTCGCTGCCGGTGCCGAGGGTCACCTCGATGTCGTTCACGTCGTAGCGCACGTCGGACGCCGGCGTGAATCGCACCGGCTCGCCTTCGCTCATGCCTTGAGACTTGTCGGCCGAGATGATCACGGTCCGACGCGGGTCGAAGTCCGGGCGGCGGACGAGGTCGTAGGCGTCGATCCCGTCGCGCTCGGTCCGCTCGTGGAACGTGCTCCCGGGTCCGACGACGAACGCGCGCGGCAGAGCGTTGAGGTTCTCGAAGACCTGGACGTGGCCCTCGCTCAGGACCAGCTTGAACTGGTCCGGTCGTGACAGCAGCGACGGGGTGCCGTCGTTGTAGTCCGACGAGACGAGGTACTTGAGGTTGATCAGGTCCAGTCGCGGATCGGCGGCGTTCTTCGCCAGGTCGGCGCCGCGGAACAGGTAGCCGGACAGGGCGCTGCCGAAGCCGTCGAGGATCGGGTCGACGGCCTTGATCTGGTAGCCGGTGCCGGTCGGGGTGTCGAGGTCGTAGACCTGCTCGAGGTTCTTGGCGTACGCGCTGTCCACGGCGGCGATCCGCCACAGTCCGGGATCCCGCGCCCGCAGCGCTTCCAGCAGTGGGGCCTTCGGGTAGACGCTGCGCCGCGCGATGAACGGCGCGTGGCCGTAGCCGTAGGTCATCAGGTCGACCGCGACGAAGCCGACCAGCGCGACCGACAGGATCGCGCGGCCACGGAACCGGCGCACGACGTACGGCGACAGCAGCACCGCGGCGACAGCGAGGACCAGCACCGACGAGGTCGGCCCGCGGAACCAGCTGACCCGCTCGGGCATCTTCGGCACCCGCGAGTAGAGGGCGCCGGCCGCGAAGCCGCCGGCCAGCACCAGCGCGGCGAGCGGCGCCCACCACATCCCGTCGCGGCTGCGGTCGGCGAGTCGGCGCTGCAGCGCGGTGATGCCGAGGCCGGCCAGCACGGCCAGCGCGAACTGGGTGAGCAGGATGGCCCGCCAGTTGGGCAGCGTGCCGAAGACCGGGAGCTTGCGGGAGATCCCGTAGAGCGGCGGGATGCCGTAGGCGACCAGCGCGGCGGCCGCGCCGATCACGCCGAAGAGCGCGACATCCCGTCGTCTCCGGGACAGGACGGACAGGCCTGCGCCGAGGAACGCGACCATGCCGACGTACATCGCGGCCTCGGGGATGAGGATGCCGGCGCCGTTCGGGGTGTTGCGCGCGTCGCGCGAGAGGAGGCCGAGGACCTGTGACGGCGTGAGGTGCCCGCCGCGGTCCTGACCGGACCGGGTGGTCAGCCCGATCCACTCCTTGGTCGGCAGCAGCTGCACCATCGCGACCATGACGCCGACGACGCCGGCGATGGCCAGCCACGCGACGTAGCGACCGCGTGGCGCGTCCGCCGGGACCTCGTCGGCGACGGCGTCGGGGTCCTCCGGTACGACGTCGACGACCGCGCGGCCCGAGCCGAGCAGCAACCGGTGCAGGGCGAAGACCGCGGCCATCGACAGCACGTAGACGGCGGTCTGCGGATGTCCCGCGAGCAGCAGGCAGGCGGTCGCGATCGCCGCGACGCCGGCCCACACGGGAGTGGCGTTCTCCCGCAGCCGCTGGATCGCCAGGAGCAGCAGCGGCAGCCACACCGCGACGTCGACGTGCGGCCAGCCCGACCACGTGAGCATGAAGCCGCAGAAGGCGAAGCTCAGGCCGGCCACCAGCGAGCCGGTGCGCGACCCGCCCAGCGCGCGGACCAGCAGCGCGGTGAACCAGCCGGACAGGAACATCCGCAGCATGTAGAGCAGGCCCCACGCGACCGGAGTCGGCAGGACGAAGTAGAGGAGGTGCGGCGGGTAGAGAACGGCCGGCTGATAGATCGCGAAGTTGGGCTGGCCTAGCAGCAGGTGGTGGTTCCACAGCGGGAAGTCGCCGCCTCGGACCGACTCTGCGGCGAAGTCGTGCAGCGGGTAGAAGCCCGCTACGAGATCTCCCAGATCGGCATGGTTCATGTTGACCGGGTGTGCGGCGCGCACCGAGTCGTAGAGAGGCGACTGCAGCACGATGTCGATCGCGAGCGGCACCCGGCCGAAGAGGACCGGCAGGAAGTTCACCAGCACGACGGCGCCGATGACGACCGCGGCCAGCAGCGGGAACGATGCGCGCAGCCGACCGGTGACGCGGCGCGCGACGTCCGTCACAGCGGAGTCGCTCACTCGCCGGCCGGGCGATTGGCCGCGCGGCGCGCGACCCAGCGCGCGCTGCGCAGCAGCAGCGGCCGGCGCTGGAGGGCCTGGTACGCGCGGTCGGCGACGGCGTAGCCGGCGTGCGACTCGATCTGCGCCTTGCGCCGCGGGTCACCGCGCAGGTCGGCGATGTAGGCGTCCTTCACCTCGACCGACGCGGCGAGCGCCTCGTGCTGCTCGTGCAGGAGCGCGATCTGCGCCATCCGCTCGCGCAGCGTCGCCTCGAGCGCCGTCACCCGCTCGCCGAGCTCGGTGATGTAGGCCGACTTCTCTGTGTCATTCGCTTCCAGCGACCTGCTGTACGTCGCCGCCTCCGACAGCCGTGCGGATAGCTCGCGTACCTGGTGCTGCAGCAGTGCGAGCAGCGTGCCGGTCGCGGCGGCCGGACGGTCGCCGCCGGCGGGCACCGCGGTCACGACGAACTGGTAGGTCTGCGCCTCCGGGCCGGACAGCGCCTCGGCCAGCACCTCGGGCGCGAACGTCGCGAGGTCGAGGTCGATCTCCGTCGCGTCGACCGGTGCCGTGACGCGCAGGCTCTCGACCACGTCGAGACCCGCGTCGGCGAACAGCTGCGCGACACCGGCGGCGTCGAAGAAGCGGAGGTGGGTGCGGTCGAGCAGACCGGCGTCGGTGTAGGTGAAGCTGCCGCGCAGGAGGTCGAGCCGGACTGCGGCGTGCGTGACGTTGGGCAACGAGACGACGACGTGCCCACCTGCCTTGAGCGTCGCGGCCGCGCGGCGCAGCGTCGCCGCTGGGTCCACGAGGTGCTCCAGCACGTCGAGCAGCAAGACCACGTCGAACCGCCGGCTGTCGAACGCGCCGTCCAGGTCGAGCGACTCGACGTCGCCGACCACGACCTGCTCGCAGATGCCCTTCGCCTCCGCTGCCGCGTCGGCGTCGATCTCGACCCCCCACACCGGGCAGCCGCGCGCCACGAGAGCCCGGGCCACGCTGCCGTCGGCGACGCCGATGTCCAGCACGCTGCTGCCCTCCGGCGTCAGCAGGACCGCCTGGGTGTGCGAGCTGTTCAGGTCGGCGAGGTCGACCTCACGCGCGTAGCGGGACGAGCTCACGGCGGCCCTCCTTCAGTACGGCGGCCAGCACGTCGGGCCACATCGCGGTGCGGCCGGTGTCGGCCCAGGTCTGCAGGAGTCGCTCGATCTCGGCGCGCTGCGCCCGCCACGCCGCGTCGTCGGTGAGCAGGCGGTGGAGGTGCGCGACGAATCCGGGTACGTCGTCGGCGATCGCCAGCGGGGTGGAGTCTCCCACCACCACGCCCTCGGCACCGTGCGACGTGGTGACGGTGGGGACGGCGTACTGCAGCGCCTCGACCGTCTTGATCTTCACGCCGGCGCCGAAGCGGATCGGCGAGATCACCACGCGCGCGGCGTCGTAGAGCTCGGCCAGGTCCTGCACGTAGCCGACGAACTCGACGTTGGGCCCGGCCAGCCGCCGCACGCTCGGCGGCGGGTTGGCGCCGGTGACGCGCAGCGTGACCCACGGCAGCGCGACGACGAGGTGCGGCAGCACCTCGGTGACGAACCAGCGCAGGCCGTCGGCGTTGGGGGAGTCGTCGTCGCGCGCGAGCCAGCCGGCCACGTAGACCAGGTCGTGCCGACGTCCCGGACCCGACGGCGTCGGTGAGATGCCGGGTGTGAGCGGTTCGACGACCGAGACCGGGGCGTGGCCCGGCACCGACGCGAACCACTGTGCCTCCTCCGCGGACACGCTGACGACGTGGTCGGACTGCGCGGTGATCCGCTCCTCGAGCCGCCGGTAGCGCTCGGCCTCCGACCGCATCTTCGACGCCGAGCGTCCGGACGCCAGGACCGCCTGCCGCTCGAGCCGGCGGTGGAAGAGCGCCTCCGCGTCGTAGACCAGTGCAGCCTGCGGCTGGTGCTGGCGGATCGCGTCGGCGAAGTACTCCCAGTTGTGCGGCCGCGAGATCACGATCACGTCGTAGTGCACGCCGGGATCCGCCAGATGCGCGATGACGTCGTCGACCTCGCCCGGCACCAGCTCCACGCCGAAGCGGCCGAGCGCCGCTGGGTCGGCGTTGCGGTGGTTGGTCGGGTGGAAGCGCACCGCGAACGAGTCGAAGCCCAGCTCGGCGATGAGGTCGTGCATGCGGCCGAAGCCCGCGCCGAGACCGGGGTCCGGCAGCATGTCGTCGACGATCAGCAGCGACGGCGGGTTGCCTCGCCCGCGGTGCAGCGCGCGCGCGACGGCCGCGTCGTTCGTCGGGTCGGCTGGCTCCTGTCCGGCGATGACGTCGGCCCACTTCTCGCGGAACGCGGCGCCGTTGCGCTTGAAGAGGAACTCCTTGAAGCGGTTCTCGGTCGACTGCGACTCGTGGTGGCGGATCTGCGACGCGGGCTCGTAGAGCACCCGATGGCCGAGCCCGCGCAGCGCGAGGCAGAGGTCGACGTCCTCGTAGTACGCCGGGTAGTAGCGCCGGTCGAACCCGCCGGCCGCGTCGAAGGCGGCCTTGCGCACCAGCAGCGAGCAGGCCGACACGTAGTCGACGTGCCGACGGTAGAGGAAGGCCTGCGAGTCCGCGGGCAGCGCGCGGCCGATCGGCATCGTCGAGCCGTCGGCCCAGAGGATCGACCCGGCCTCCTGCAGCTCGCCGCCGGGGAAGAGGATGCGAGAGCCGATCGCCGCCGACTCCGGATGCTCGTCGGCCGCCGCGACGAGGGCGTCCAGCCAGCCCGGCTCGACCACGACGTCGTCGTTGAGCAGCAGGAGGAACTCACCGCGGGCCAGCTTCGCGGCGTAGGTGTTGCCGCCGCCGAAGCCGAGGTTGACCTCGGAGACCACGACCCGCGCGCCGACCAGCTTGCGCTGGGCGAAGAGCACCAGGTCCGGCGTCGCGCCGTTGCAGACGACGATCACCTCGTAGGGCACCCGGCTCCCGCCGTGCGCGGCGACGGAGGCGAGACATTCGGCGAGCAGCCAGGGGGAGTGCATCGAGAGCACGATCACGGACACCCGTGGCGCGTCGCTCGTCGGCAGCGTGATGACGTCCATGCGCGGCCGAGTCTATTGGCGGGCCGGCCCCTGCCGGTACGCCGCTACGGTGGCGGGCATGCGCGTCGTCGTCGTGGGGCCGACCCACCCCTACAAGGGCGGGATCGCCCAGCACACCACCGAGCTGGCGCACCGGCTCTCCGCGGCCGGGCACGAGGTCGACCTGTGGTCGTGGTCCGAGCAGTACCCGCAGCGGCTCTACCCTGGCCAGCAGCGCGTCCCGGACGACGCCCCGGAGCTGCCGGTCCACCCGCGGACGACGTACCCGCTGTCGTGGCGCCGGCCCGACGGCTGGCTGCGGGCCGGCCGGCGGATGGCGGCGTACGACGTCGCCGTGGTCGTCGTGGTCACGCCGGTCCAGGCCCCGGCCTACCTCGCGATGCTCGCCTCGTTGCGCCGCCGCGCCCGGGTGGTCGCGCTCTGCCACAACGTGCTCCCGCACGAGCGCGGCAAGGCCGACCTGCCGCTGACCAGAGCAGTCCTGAGACGCGCCGACGCCCTCCTCGTCCACTCAGAAGAGGAGCGGAAGAAGGCGCAGGGCTTGGTCCGAGCGGCCACGATCGTCGTCACCCCGCTCCCGCCCCTTGCTCTCACCGCGTCGGAGTTTTCGCCGAAGGCGGAGAACTCCGACGCGATAGCTCCATCGTTCGTTCCAGTCGCATCCACTTCACGTCTCTTGTTCTTCGGGATGGTGCGCAGGTACAAGGGGCTCGACGTCTTGCTGCGCGCCCTCGCCCTCGTCCCTGACATCTCGCTGACCGTCGCCGGCGAGTTCTGGGAGGACGAGGCGCAGACCCGCGCGCTGATCTCCGAGCTCGGCCTGGTGGACCGGGTCGAGATCCGCAGCGGGTACGTCGCGGCGACCGAGGTGCCGGCGCTGTTCGCCGCCGCCGATGCCCTCGCGCTGCCCTACCGGTCCTCGACCGCGTCGGCGCACGCCTACATCGCGCACTCGCACGGCATCCCTGTGGTCGGCACCACGGTCGGGTCGATCCCGGAGCAGGTGCGCGACGGCGTCGACGGGCTGCTGGTCCCGCCGGAGGACCCGGTCGCGCTCGCCGCGGCGATCCGCCGCCTCTACGAGCCCGGCGTCCTCGAGGCGCTGCGGTCCGGGGCCCGCGAGTCGGGCGCTGTCGGCGGCGAGGGGCTCTGGGCGGCGTACGTCGAGGCGTTCGAGAACGCCGCGCGCGGGTAGCCGCTCAGTCGGCGAGCCCGCACACGTCCAGCGCGAGCACCGTCAGGGCCCGCGCGCACGTCTGCACCTCGTCCAGCGGCACCGACTCGTCCGGCGCGTGCGCGTGCATCGCGTCGCCGGGTCCGTAGTGCAGCGTCGGGATGCCGGCGCCGACGAGCAGCCGGAGGTCGCTGCCATAGGGCGCGGCCCACACCTCCTGCGCCCGACCGGTCGCGACCGCGGAATGCGCCGCGCGCATCCGGTCGAGCAGGTCGCTGGCCGCGGGCAGCCGCCCCGGGCCGAACTGCCCGCCCCACCACTGCACGTCGACCGGGTGGTCGCGCAGCCACGGGTCGGCCGCGCAGGCCCCGGCGACTGCCTCCTCGAGCTCGCGGCGGGCGGCTTCGAGCGGCTCGTCGAGAGCCACGCCGTACCGGCCGTCCGCGACCACGAGGTCGGGCACCGACGACGGCCACACGCCGCCGGAGACCATGCCGACCGAGATCGGGTAGGCGATCGGCCAGCGCCGCATCAGCGGGTCGACGTCGACGTTGCGTCGCGTCTCGAGGTCGCGCAGCGCGGCCAGCACTGGCACGAGGTTGTCGATCGCGCTGACGCCCTCCGTACGACGGGACGCGTGGGTCGCCTGACCGTGGACGCGCAGCCGGAAGGTGAGGGCGCCGGCGTTCGCCGGCACCAGGTCCAGTGACGTCGGCTCCGGGATGACGCAGGCGTCGGCCCGCCAGCCGCGGCGCAGGGTCGCGAACGCGCCGAGGCCGCCGTCCTCCTCGCTCTCGACGCAGGCGAGCAGGAGGTCGCCGCGCAGCGGGGCGCCCGCCTGCCGGATCGCGGTGACCGCCCACAGCGCGGCGACGAGACCGCCTTTCATGTCGCAGGCGCCGCGGCCGTGCAGCCGGCCGGCCGCGATCTCCCCCGAGAACGGGTCCGTCCTGGTCCACGTCGCCGGGTCGCCGGGAGGTACGACGTCGACGTGCGCGTTGAGCATCAGCGTCGGACCGTCGTCGACCCCGGCGAGGCGGCCGACCGCGCCCCACGCCTCCGAGCGCGCTGCCTCGATGCCGGGGAAGCCGTCCGCTCCCATCGTCTCCTCGAGCGGGATCTCCCAGTGGTCGACGTCCACGCCGAGCCCGCCCAGCCGGGCCGCCAGCCGGCCGATCACCTCATGCTCGACGTCGGTGCCGGTCAGGCTCGGCTCCCGGACCAGGGAGCGGAGCAGCTCGACCATGTCGGGGGCCTGCTCGTCGACCGTGTCGAGACACCGGGCGCGCCAGTCGGTCACGCCGCGAACGGTAGACTCCCCGCTCGTGCCCCCCACCACCACGCGCGCCGTACGGCGCACCCCGGCCCGTCCGCGCGTCGCCCCCGGAGCGGCGGTGGGCCTCGCCGACGCCGAGCCGCAGCAGCTCAAGGTCACGATCGTGCTGCCCTGCTACAACGAGCGCGAGCACGTGATGACCGAGATCGAGCGGATCACCGCCGCGATGGACGCGAGCGAGTACAGCTACGAGCTGTTCATCCTCGACGACGGTTCAACTGATGGAACTAGAGAGGTCCTCGCGCAGGCCGCCAAGGAGTTCCCGTCGATCCGCTACCTGCCGCTGCCGCGCAACGGCGGCTCCGGCACGGCACGTCGTATCGGCACGCAGCAGGGGCGCGGCGAGATCGTCGTGTGGACCGACGCCGACATGACCTACCCGAACGAGCGGATCCCGGAGTTCGTCCGGATGCTCGAGGAGAACCCCGCGCTCGAGCAGGTCGTCGGCGCGCGCAAGACCGAGGAGGGCACCTACAAGGTCTTCCGGGTGCCGGCGAAGTGGGCGATCCGCCAGATCTGCTCGTTCCTCACCAGCACGAAGATCCCCGACCTCAACTCCGGTCTGCGCGCCTTCCGCCGCGAGACGTCGCTGCCCTACCTTCGGCTGCTGCCCGCCGGGTTCTCCTGCGTGACGACGCTGACGGTCGCCTTCCTGTCCAACCAGCACGTCGTCGAGTACATCCCGATCGACTACGCGAAGCGCGCCGGCAAGAGCAAGTTCCACCCGTTCCGCGACGCCTACAAGTACATCCTCCAGGTGCTCCGGATGGTGATGTACTTCAACCCGCTGAAGATCCTCATGCCGCTCGCGCTGTGGATCATGGGGCTGGCGACGCTGAAGCTGCTGGTGGTCGACGTCTTCGTGCGCGACTTCCGGGTCACCGGCTCGACGATCCTCACCATGATGGTCGGGTTCCAGATCGCGGCTCTCGCACTGATCGGCGACCTCATCGTCAAGTCGCGCAGCGACTGACGCGCGCGCATACGCCGTGAGCCGCAGCAACCTCGAGCGCCAGCAGCAGCTGGCCTACTCCGACTTCCAGGAGAAGATGCTCGACGAGCCGAAGCGGCGCACGAAGGCGGCGAAGATCGCCAGCGTCCTCGGTCACTTCCTCGGCCGCGACGACCTCGACGGCCTCGTGGTCGCCGACGTCGGCTGCTCGGTCGGCTTCATCTCCGACGAGATGCGGCGACGCGGCGGACGGACCTTCGGCGTCGACATCGACGTACCGGGTCTCGCGAAGGCGCACCAGCGATTCGGCAGCGACATCTGCTTCCTCTGCGCCGACGGCGAGCGGCTTCCCTGGGCCGACGAGACCGTCGACGTCGTCGTCTTCAACCACATCTACGAGCACGTCGTCGACCCGGACGCGGTGATGGCCGAGATACGCCGGGTGCTGCGACCCGACGGCGTCGTCTACCTCGGCCTCGGCAACCGGCTCGGGGTCATGGAGCCGCACTACCGGCTGCCGTTCCTGTCCTGGCTGCCGCATGGCCGGGCTGCGGATGCCTACGTGAAGGCGTTCGGCCGGGCCGACTCCTACTACGAGCGGTTCCGCGGCCGCTCCGGGCTGCGCCGTCTCGCGACCGGCCTGCACGTGTGGGACTACACGTTCGCCGTCCTGGCCGACCCGGTCGCCTTCCACGCGACCGACATGGTGAAGGGGCCGCTCACCAAGGTGCCGGCGCCGATACTGCGCGCGGCGCGGCCCGTGGTGCCGACGTACATCTGGGTCGGCAGCAAGTCATCGCGCGGGCCGCTCGGGCCGCCGCCCGCGGTCCTCCCGACCCTCGTCCGGCCCTAGGCGCATGGGCCGGCTCTCGTCGCCGCGGGCGCGCCGCACGGTGCGACTCGTGGCAGTGCTCGTCTTCCTCGTGTTCCTCGGCCTCGCCGTCGCCAACCAGTGGGACGACATCACCGACGCCGCACACGCGCTGTCGCCGTGGACGGTCGTGCTGTCGCTGCTGCCGGCGCTGCTCGCGATCTTCTGCTCGATGCTGTCCTGGCGCGCCGTGCTCGCCGACCTCGGCTCGCCGCTGCCGGTGCGAGTCGCCCTGCGGATCTTCTTCCTCGGACAGCTCGGCAAGTACGTCCCCGGCACGGTGTGGCCGCTCGTGGTGCAGATGGAGCTCGGCCGTGACCACAAAGTGCCGCGGTCGCGAACCGCGGCGACCGGCGTGGTGGCGGTGGCGCTCGGGCTGACGGCTGCCCTGGTCGTCGTCGCGGTCACCCTGCCGTTCATCGGCGACGGCGGGCGGTACGTCGGTGCGCTCGCGGTGCTGCCCTTCGCTGTCGTGGGTCTCCATCCGCGGATCCTCACCCCGGTCATGAACTTCGGGCTGCGGCTGATCCGCCGGCAGCCGCTCGACCGGCCCCTGACCGTGCTGGGCGTGCTGCGCGGCGTGGGCTGGGCCGGGTGCTGCTGGATGCTGATCGGCGTTCAGGTGTGGGTGATCGCGCGCGATCTCGGCGCCGACGAGTCCGGCTTTCGCCTCTACGCGATCTGCCTCGGCTCCTACGCCCTCGGCTGGGCCGCCGGCTTCCTGGTGTTCATCGCGCCGGCCGGCGCCGGTGCGCGTGAGGCGGCGCTCGTCGTACTGCTGGGCTCGATCCTCCCGACGGGCGCGGCGACGCTGCTCGCCCTGATGTGCCGGCTGGTGCTCACGCTCACCGACGTCGTCTGGGCCGCGGTCGCCGCCGTCGGCAGCCGCGGCACGATGGCCGCGCTGAAGGCCGAGCGCCTCCACGCCGCGAGCGCCGCAGCCGAGGAGTGATCCACAGAACTCGTCACGTCCCGACCGACGGGAGCCAACGCTGCCCACGATGACACGGTGGCTATCGGGAGGCACCATGGACGTCGTGACCACCTTGCCGTGGGGCCGGCCGCTGACCGAGGACGACCTGGCGCTGATGCCGGATGACGGGCATCGCTACG
Source organism: uncultured Actinomycetota bacterium (assembly GCA_963765815.1). Taxonomy (GTDB): domain Bacteria; phylum Actinomycetota; class Actinomycetes; order BP-191; family BP-191; genus DATLNF01. The sequence goes on from CAVXXT010000008.1 coordinate 648,536, forward strand.
AGCTCCTCGACGGGACGCTCATCGTGACCCCGGCTCCCGGGACGTCCCACCAGGTGTGCGTCGGCGAGCTCTGGCGCCTGCTGCGCGACGCGGCGCCGCGCGAAGTCCTCGCGCTCATGGCGCCGTTCGACGTGAAGCCGTTCGCCGGGACGGTGCTGCAGCCGGACGTCCTCGTGGCGCGACGCGTGGACTTCACTGCGCAGGACATCCGCGCGCCGCTGCTGCTCGCCGTCGAGGTGCGCTCGCCGAGCACCGCGTCGATCGACCTCGGCGCGAAGATGCTGGCGTACGCCCGGGCCGGCATCCCGTCGTACTGGGTCGTCGACCCGGACGCGCCGTCCATCCGCGTGTTCGCGCTTCGCGACGGCAGCTACGTGGAGGTTGCGGCGGCCATCGGCGATGAGAGCATCGCTCTCACCTCGCCGTACCCGGTTGAGGTCACTCCGGCCCGACTGCTGGACACGCTTCGCTGACCCGGCCTACTCGCCGGTCGCGCCGTCGATGAGCTCGCGGAGCAGGTCGGCGTGGCCGTTGTGCCGGGCGTACTCCTCGATCATGTGCACGTAGATCTACCGCAGGTTCGGGGTGGTCTCGCCCGCCGCGACCGCACTCGGCTCGTCGAGACCTCGGCCCGCCACCGTGTCGCGGGATGCCTGGCACTCCGCGAGGTACGCCGCGAAGTCGGACTCGGGATCGGCCCCGTCGACGTCGTCGAAGGCTGCATCGAAGGACCGGAACAGCGGGTCCAGGTCCTGACCGTCGAAGCACAGGCGGAACCACCACCGCTCCACCCGCGTCATGTGCCGCACCAGCCCGTGCAGCGTGAGCGTCGACGAGGGCACCGCGCGGACCCGCAGCGCGGCCGCGTCGAGGCCGGCGCACTTGTGCAGCAGAGTCGCGCGGTGGAAGTCGAGGAACCCGTCCAGCGCCTCCCGCTCGGCTGGCTGCTCCGGAGCCGGCACAGCTTCCGGGCGGTCGACGGCAGGCGCGATCCAGGTCATGACCGCATCATGCTCGCTCGCCCGAACCGCCCGGATGTCGTTGGAACTGTCCACGGGGCAAGTCAAGATGGGACGACCACCCGTCGACCCAGTCTGCGGTGCCCTTACCCCTGACACCCGGGAGCTGCTCACTCATGCGTCGTGCCGTGTCCGTCCTCGTCGCGCTGGCGCTGGCCGTGCCGACGACGGCCGCCGTCATCGCCGGCGCACCCGCCGCGCACGCCGAGGTCACGGTCAACGAGGTCGCCGTACGGCCGGCTGACGGGGTGTTCAAGCTCGAGGGCCACGGCTGGGGGCACGGCCGCGGGCTCAACCAGTGGGGCGCGCAGGGCGCCGCCCGCAGCGGCGTGCTCTACACCGACATCGTCGAGACCTACTACCCGGGCACGACGATGGTGACGGTCCCGGACGCGCCGATCCGCGCGCTGCTCGAGTACGACGACGAGGCCGACGTCCAGGTGCGCAGCGTCGCGGGCCTCGCCGCCCGCGACCTGGCGACGGGCGCCGTCTACCCGCTGCCCAGCACGCCGACCCGGTGGCGCATCACGGTCGACGCGGCAGGCCTGCACCTCGATCACCAGACTGCGGGCTCCTGGACCCGCTGGACCGCGACCGACACCAAGACCGCGTGGGCCGGGCCGTTGCAGTTCGAGGGCGTCAGCCCGATCCGCGTGCACTTCAACGACGGCACCGCGCGCGACTACCGCGGCACGGTCCGTGGCGTCCGCACATCGTCGACCGCGCTGCAGACCGTCAACGCGCTGAGCCTCGAGGACTACCTACGCGGCGTCGTGCCGCGCGAGTCGCCCGCGTCGTTCCACGCCGAGGCGCTCAAGGCGCAGTCGGTGGCCGCGCGGTCCTACTCGGCGTACAAGCGCGCGCACGTCGCCTCGACCGCGCAGGCCGACATCTGCTCGACGACGCAGTGCCAGGTGTACGGCGGGATGCGGCTGGTCGCCGCCAACGGCACCGTCACCGAGCTCGAGGCGGCCAGCACCAACGCGGCGATCGACGCGACGCGCGGGCAGGTCCGCGCCGTCGACGGCGAGCCGATCTTCGCCGAGTTCTCGTCCTCTAACGGCGGGTTCAGCACCGCGCACGCGGTGTTCCCGTACCTGTCCGCCAAGGCAGATCCCTGGGACGCGCTCGCGTCGCCGCACCACTACTGGACCGCGACGGTCACCGCCGCCGAGATCGAGGCGAAGTACCCGTCGGTCGGCCGGCTGGCCCGGATCCGCGTCACCAGCCGCGACGGCAACGGCGAGTGGGGCGGCCGGGTGAAGCGGGTCGTCCTCGAGGGCACCAGCAGCTCCGGCGCCGCGACGACGGTCGAGTCGACCGGCGGCGGCATCTACAGCGCCAACCCCTGGGCCGGCGGCTCGGACACCGGCATCCGCGGGTCGTGGTGGCGGTTCCGGTCGACGACGTACGACGCGGGCATCATCAGCCAGGACGCGGTGCCGACGCTGATCCGGCCGCCGGGCGTCGCGACGAAGACCGTCACCGTCGTCATGGAGAACCGCGGCGGCCTCGACTGGCCGGTCGCCGACCTGCACCTCGCGCTGGCCCTGCCCCCGGGTGGCGCCGACCCGCTCGTGGGTGGCTCGACCCGGCCGGGTGTCTTCGCCCGCAACGTCACCAACCCGGGCGCGCCGATCGTCGCGCCGGGGGAGCGGGCGGAGTTCACCCTCGCGTTCGACGCCTCGACCTCAGCGGTCGGGACGGTGCAGCCGGCGTACCGGCTGCGCATCGGGTCCGGCGCGCTCTTCGGGCCGAACGTCCTCTTCACCGTCGTCGTGGCCGACCCGGTGCTCACCGCGCTGCGCACCGCGATCGGCGGTACGCCGGCCGCCGGTGACGCCCCGCCCGCGGTGTCGCCCAACGGCACCGTCATCGTCCCGCGCGGCGGCGCGGTCGCCCTCACCGTGAAGGTGAAGAACACCGGCAACGTGGCCTGGCCGGTCGGCGGCCCGGTGAAGCTCGGCGCATCCGGCCCGCGCGGGCGGACCAGCCCGTCGGCCGGTGCCGAGTGGACGCACCCGTCCCGGGCCGCCGTGCTCTCCGGCGCCGAAGGCGTCGACAACGCGCGCACGGTCGAGCCGGGCCAGGTCGGCCTCTTCTCGTTCACCGTGCACGGCAACGACTTGCCCGCTGGCTACACCACCCGCGAGGTGTTCGAGCCGCTCTGGGAGGGCGTGCGCTGGATCGGCGGCAGCCCGGTGATCGTGTACGTCGTCCGCGTCGACCCCGCGGTGCCGCGGCTGACCGAGGCGGCCACTCCGATGCCGCGCGAGGTCGCGCTCGGCAACCACCCCGGGTCGACGGCGACGATCGCGGTGCAGATGCGCAACATCGGCGGCGAGGCGTGGCCGGTGGGGGGCGAGGCGCTCGTCACGTCGCCGGCCGGTCGCACCAGCCCCCTTCGCGCGCCGAGCTGGCCGGCCGCCGACCGTCCCGCTGTGCTGGGACGCAACGTCACCCGCCCCGGTGTCTCCGCGGTGCACCCAGGCGAGGTCGGCGAGTGGCTCGTCACGCTCTCCGGTGCGAAGCAGTCGCCGGCGACGCACGTCGAGACGTTCCAGCTGGCCAACGGGGAGACGCGCTACGGGCCGGTGCTGACGACGAACGCCGTCGTCCGCAGGTCGGTATTCACCGGACAGGTCATCCGGGTCGTCTCCTCCGCGCTCGTCGTCCCCGCCGCCGGCAGCGGGACGGCGTACGTCGACATCAAGAACACCGGCAACTTCGACTGGCCGGTGGGCGGGTCCACTCGACTCGGTGTCCCGTCCGGCACGACGTCCGGGTCGCGCGACGCGTCATGGCTCTCGTCGTCGCGTCCGACGCCGATCACGTCGAACCTCACCCGCGCCGGGGCCACCGAGGTGCGTCCGGGCGAGACTGCGCGGTTCGTCTTCCGGCTGGCCGGCAACAACCGCGCGCCCGCGCGCTACACCGAGTCGTTCGGCGCGCTGTGGGAGGGCTGGCGCTGGCTCGGGATCACGGCGACCGTCTCCTACACCGTTCGATGACGGTCGGCCGGTGAGGGTCGGGCTGGTCGTCGAGCAGCTGCTCTCGCCGTCGCCCGGCGGCACCGCCCGCTACACCCGCGAGATCGCCCGCGCCGTGGCCGCCGAGCTGATCGCCGCCGGCTCACCGCGTCCGGTGTCCGCGTGCGCCTGGCACCGCGACGTGCTGCCCGCCGAGATCCCCGGCGTCGCCGGTCCCTACCGACTGCGGCTCGGTCGCCGCGCGCTGGCTGCGGCGTGGGAGCGCGGGCTCGGGCCGGCACCGCGCGGACCCCTCGACGTCGTGCACGCGCCGACGCTGCTCGTCCCGCCGAAGCGCGGCCGCGGGCTCGTCGTCACCATCCACGACGCGATCCCGTGGACGCACCCGGGGACGCTCACGCCGCGTGGTGTCGCCTTCCACCGGCGGATGGCGGCACGGGCGGTGCGCGACGCCGACGTCGTCATCACGGTGAGCGAGGCGTCAGCCGCCGAGCTCGAGCCCGTCCTGCACCTGGGGGACAGGCTGCGAGTGATCCCGCTCGGCGTGAGTGCCGACCTCGCCGTGCCCGCCGACGCGGCCGATCGGGTACGACGGCTCGGGCTGCCGGAGAGCGGCTGGCTGGTGAGCGTCGCGACCCTGGAGCCGCGCAAGGGCCTCGACGTCGCGCTCGCCGCTCTCGCCCACCCGGACGCGCCCGACCTCCCGCTCGCCGTCGCGGGCTCACCCGGGTGGGGCGGCGTCGATCTCGCCGCCGAGGCTCATCGGCTCGGTCTCGCGCCGGGTCGGGTGATTGCTCTCGGCTCGCTCGGCGACGCCAACCTGGCGGCGGTCCTCGGCGGCGCAGTCGCGCTCGTCGCGCCGGCCCGCGCCGAGGGCTTCGGCCTGCCCACGCTGGAGGCGATGGCCCTCGGCGTACCTGTGGTCGCATCAGACGCCGCAGCATTGGTCGAGCTCACGGCGGGCGCCGCGCTCCACACCCCCGTCGGCGACGCACCGGCTCTCGCCGCCGCCCTGTCACACGTCGCGAGTGACCCCGCCCTGCGAGCGGAGCTGTCCGCCGCCGGTCGTCGCAGAGCAGCCGACTTCAGCTGGACCCGCGCCGGCTCGGCAACGATCGCGGCCTACGCCGACGCGCTGAGCTGACGCCTCTGCCGGAAGTTCAGGCACACAGCACTACGAGGTTCGGCGACCCTGTGTCTCGCTCGACGTCCGACTCACCATGATCATGAGCATCGCCAAGCGCTAGAGGGGCGGTAGGGCGCTCATGATCTTGATCAGCGCCCTCCGGTGGGGATTCGCTTGCGATGGACGAGGCTGGTCAGGGCTGTGCCGCGGCCCGTCGTTGGAGCCGAGGCGTCGGGCCTCTCGGTCGGCTGACCAGGACTCGGCCGTCGGGGAGGGTGGTCTCGGCGGTGCCGTCGGGGAGCAGCTTGATCGAGTGTCCGCGGTTGTGGATGCAGTGGTGATGCCATCGGCACAGGAGCAGTCCGTTGCCGGCGCAGGTCTCGCCGCCGTTCTCCCAGTACTGGCAGTGGTGGACCTCGCAGGCGCGGGCGGGCATCGGGCAGTCGCCCCAGCGACAGCCGCCGTCGCGCAGGGCGATGAACTTGCGCAGGGATGGCGGCCAGTCACGGCGGGAGCGGCCGTAGGAGAGCGGGACGTCGAGCGCGTCGAGGAGCAGCCGGCGCCAGCGGGCGTCGCAGGCGATCCGGTCGAACGTGCCCTGGGTGAGCGGGGTGCCGTCGTCGAGGGTGGCCGGCGCGACGTCGTCGCCGTCGCCGGTGAGGTTGTCCTCGGTGGCGTGGACGACGATCTCGGGTCGGTGACCGGCGGTGGTGGGCAGGTCGCCGAAGCCGAGGATCTCGTCGGCGAGTGAGACGAGAGCGTCGGCCCATCGCTGGTCGCGGGTGCGCTCGTCGTCGGGTCCGGCCTTCTGGGCGCGGGCCTGCAGGATGGCGTGCAGTCGGGCGCCGCCTTCGGGGTCGAGGGTGAGCTGGCCGTGCCAGATGTCGTCGAGCGTCTCGGCGAGGGAGAACGAGCGGCCGGCGACCTTGCGCTCCTCGTCGCGTTCGAAGTCCGGCGTGCTGACCTGGGCGAGCCAGTAGCGGACCAGTCGTGCGAAGACGCGGGGCTCGAACTGGCGGGCGTGCTCGAGCAGCGTGGGCTCGCCGTCGGCGGCGAGCTCGGAGCTGACCTTGCCGGCGGCGGTGGCGAAGATCTTCAGGTGCGCCGCGGTGATCTCGCCGGCCGACAGCGCGACGGCGAACAGCGGCACCTTGACGAGGTCGCGGCCGAGCGCGACCTCCGCGCGGGCCGCACCGAGGCCGGTGTTGCCGGTCTTCGCGGCGAGCCAGGCCGACGCGGTGCCGAGGCCGTCGGCGACCGAGGCGTCGCGCGCGTCGAAGACCCGCAGTCGATCTGCTCGGGCAGCACTGAGCCGTCGCATGGCGGTGTCGATCTCGAGGATCTGCTCGCCGAGCGACGAGTCGTCGAGCTCGGTCGGGTCGGCGGCGGCGTAGGTGTCGACGACCGCGGCGAGCGCTCCCATCGACACCTCCCGGACTGCGTGACTCGAACGTATGTTCGACCTCTAATGTAGCCCGGTCCACCGACAGAAAACGCTGGGGCGCAACATCTGGGGACAGATTTCTTGCTCGACGTCGGCGGTCGTGATCGTCCCGCTGCCGCCCCCAGGAAAGGCGCCTGGGGGCGGCCGCAGCAAGATCGCGACTGAGGGGGAGCGAGAGGGGTGTGATGTGAATGCGCAGCGTCCACAGATGCGGGTGCGTACCGGCGTAGGGTTGGTCACTCAGGGTGTCCGGGCAGGCGAGGGCGAAGGAGCTGGCGAGAAGTGGCGCCGCGCGTGCTCGTCGACGCGACTGCGGTCCCCGCCGACCGTGGTGGTGTCGGACGTTACGTCGATGGCCTCATCGCCGCTCTCGATGCCGCTGACGCCGACCTTGCCGTCGCCTGCCAGCGCTCCGACGCCGAGCGCTACGGCCGGGTCGCACCGTCGGCGCGCATCGTCGCCGGGCCCGCCGCGATCAGCCACCGCCCGGCCCGTCTCGCCTGGGAGCAGACCGGCCTGCCGATGGTCGCCCAGCAGGTGCAGGCCGACGTCGTGCACTCCCCGCACTACACGCTGCCGCTGCGCGCCGGACGACCGGTCGTCGTGACGCTGCACGACGCGACGTTCTTCACCGAGCCGGACATGCACACGGCGGTGAAGGGCACGTTCTTCCGCTCGGCAACGCGTACGGCGATCCGCCGCGCGGCGCGCTGCCTCGTGCCGTCCAAGGCGACCCGCGACGAGCTGGTCCGGATCGTCGACGCGGACGCGACCAAGCTCGACGTCGCCTACCACGGGGTCGACACCAGCGTGTTCCGGCCGCCGACGCCGGCCGAGGCGAAGCGGGTGCGGGCGCGACTCGGTCTCGGCGACGGCGCGGCGTACGTCGGATTCCTCGGCACCATCGAGCCGCGCAAGAACGTGCCCAACCTGATCCGCGGCTGGGTGTCGGCGTTCCAGGCCGACGCCGAGCCGCCGGCGCTGGTGCTGGTGGGCGGCGCGGGCTGGGACGACGACGTCGACGCCGCGGTCGCGCGACGTGCCGTCGACGCTGCGCCTGCTGCGTCCCGGCTACCTGCCGCTCGGCGACCTGCCCGGCTTCCTCGCCGAGGCGAGCGTGGTCGCCTACCCGAGCCACGGCGAGGGCTTCGGCCTGCCGGTGCTCGAGGCGATGGCCTGCGGCGCCGCGGTGCTGACCACGCGAGCGGCTCTCGCTGCCCGAGGTCGGCGGCGACGCGGTCGCCTACACCGAGCGAGACACCGCGTCGATCGCGGCGAGCCTGCGCGCGCTCGTCGACGACCAGCCACGGCGCGCGACGTTGAGCGCGGCCGGCGTCGCCCGCGCGCAGGAGTTCACCTGGGCGGCCAGCGCCGAGGCGCACCTCGCGTGCTACGCGCGCGCAGTCTCGGAGTGACTGCCGCACCTCTCGCCGTAGTCGTTGTCACCTGGCAGCCCGGCGACCACCTCGACCGCTTCCTGGACTCGCTCGCCACCGCAGCCGTGCAGCCGGTCCCCGTGGTCGTCGCCGACAACGGGTCGACGGACGGCGCGGTCGAGCGAGCGGAGTCACGACCCGGCGTGACCGTCGTGCGGACCGGCGCCAACCTCGGGTACGGCGGTGCTGCCAACGCCGGCGCGCGCACCGCGCCGGCTAACGACGCCGAGCTGGTGGTGGTCGCCAACCCCGACATCGTGTTCCACGCCGGCGCGCTCGACGTCCTGCTCGACGCGGCCGCGCGGTGGCCGAAGGCGGCGGCGCTCGGCCCGGCGATCCTGACGCCGGACGGCGACCTCTACCCGTCGGCGCGGTCCTTCCCGTCGCTGTCGCGCGGCATCGGCCACGCCCTGCTCGGCTGGTGGTGGCCGACCAACCCGTGGACCCAGTCCTACCGCCGCGAGCGGCGCGAGCCGGTCGAGGCGACCGCGGGCTGGCTCTCCGGCTCGTGCCTGCTGCTGCGCCGCAGCGCGTTCGACGAGGTCGGCGGCTTCGACCCGGCGTACTTCATGTACTTCGAGGACCTCGACCTCTGCCGCCGGCTCGCGCACGCGGGGTGGGACAGCGTGTTCGTCCCGTCATCCGTCGTCACCCACGTCGGCGGTCAGGCGACCAAGCTGGCCAAGCGACCGATGCTCAAGGCGCACCATCGCAGCGCCTACCGCTACATCCGCACCGAGTACGCCGGCGCGCGGTGGCTCCCGGTGCGGCTCGTCCTCGGCGCCGGGCTGGCCGCGCGCTACCTGCTCTCGCTGGTCCTGCGCCCGGTGCGCGAAGGTGCCCCGCCGACCCGGTCGGCCGAGGTGCTCGACGCGATCGACAGAGAAGCTGCCGACAGAGAGGTGTCCTGACATGGACGCGGTGATGCTCGTCGGCGGCCAGGGCACCCGGCTGCGCCCGCTCACGATCAACACGCCGAAGCCGATGCTGCCGACGGCCGGCGTGCCGTTCATCGCGCACCAGCTCGCGCAGGCTCGCGAGGCGGGCGTCGACCACGTGATCCTCTCGACGGCGTACAAGCCCGAGGTCTTCACCGGCTACTTCGGCGACGGCGCGGGTCTCGGCATGCGGCTGACCTACGTCACCGAGGAGACCCCGATGGGGACCGGCGGCGCGATCCGCTACGTCGCCGACCACCTCTCCGGCGGGGACTTCCTGGTGTTCAACGGCGACGTGCTGTCGGGTCTCGACATCGCCGCGCTGGTCGCGTCGCATCGCGCGGCGCACGCCGACGTGACGCTCTACCTGACCGAGGTCGAGGACCCGCGCGCGTTCGGCTGCGTGCCGACCGACGCATCCGGCCGGGTCAGCGACTTCCTCGAGAAGATGGACGCGCCGGTCGACCAACCAGATCAACGCCGGCTGCTACGTCATGACGCCCGAGGTCCTCGACCGCATCCCGGCCAGTCGTCCGGTCTCGGTCGAGCGCGAGACGTTCCCGGAGCTGCTGGCGAGCGGCGCGCACCGTGCACGGCGTCGTCGACACGTCGTACTGGCTCGACCTCGGCACCCCCGCGGCTTTCGTCACGGGCAGCTGCGACCTGGTCCTCGGCCGCGTCGCGTCGTCGGCGGTGCCCGGGCCGACAGGGGAGCGGCTGCTGCTCGCCGACGCGGACGTCGCCGCTGACGCGACGGTGTCCGGCGGTACGACGATCGGGGCGCGCGCGGTCGTCGAGAGCGGCGCCACGGTCGACGGCTCGGTGGTCTTCGACGGCGCGCGCATCGGCGCCGGCGCGGTGGTGCGCCGGTCGGTCGTGGGCGTCGGCGCCCGGGTCGGCGCGTCGTCCGTGCTCGACGGCGTCGTCGTCGGCGACGGCGCGGTCATCGGCGCCGGCAACGAGCTGCTCAGCGGCGCGCGGGTGTGGCCCGGCGCCGTCATCGCTGACGGCGCCGTGCGCTTCTCCTCCGACCGGTCCTAGCCTCCGGTCAGCCGGCGTTGGGCTCCGGCGCCTTCGACTTCGCCCCGCCCGGCGTGCGGAAGTCCTTGGCGAACGCCTCGATGGCCTCACCGGACACCTTGCCGCAGAGCTGCGACGCCGCCCACGCCGTCATGCCGACGTTGTTGTCGCCGTCGAAGTCGCCGCGCGTGTACGGCGCGACGATGAACTTCTTGCCGAAGCGGTCGTTGACGTTGCTGATGTTCTTGCTGATCTTGCGCAGGTCGTTGATCTCCGCGTCGGTCGCCTGCTTGTCGTACCAGACCACGACGTAGCCGTGCTCGAGGTTGTGCACGAGGTTCTCGGGGCGGACGTCGTCGTCGCGGTCGTAGAAGTTCTTGTTGGGCGGAGCGGTCTCGAGGAAGTGGTCGCCGCCCGTCGGCGGCGTCGTCGAGTAGGAGACCGACGTCTGGCTGCGAGCCGCCGCGGTGGTCGCGCCCGGGCCAACGTGCTGGCCGGTGATCGCCGCGGAGGCGACCTCGACCTCGCCGCAGGCCGCCGCTTCCTTCTTCACGCCGATCGTGGCGATGTCGAGCTTGCCGGTGCCGCCGCCGAAGATCACCGCCGACGCGATGAGCCCGCCCGCGACCAGCACCGCGATCGCGACGAAGACCATCGTCGTACGCCGCTCGGCCTTCTTCTGCTGGCTCTTGATGTCGTCGATGCGGCGACGGCGGTCGGTGCTGTCGGACTTCTTGGCCACGGGGGTCCCTGTCGATCGGCTGCGGGCTCCGCGGAGTCTATGTCGGGGCGGCGTCGTACCGTGACGGCGTGCCGGTGACGTCGGGGACCCCCACGAGCAGCGCGAGCCCGCTGCGCGCCGTCATCCGCCCGGCGCATCCGGTCGACCTGCGCACAACCCTCGGGGGGATGCGCCGCGGCGCTCGCGACCGGTCGACGGGCTTCGACGGGTCGGCGGTCTGGCGCGCGTTCCACACGCCGGATGGTCCGGCGACGCTGCATCTGCAGCCCCGCTCGGGTGGCGAGGTCGACGCGACTGCCTGGGGAGCTGGTGCCGAGTGGGCCCTGGCCGGAGCGCCCGACCTGATGGGCGCGCGGGACACTCTCGACGGCTGGGCGCCGACCCACGGGATCGTCCGCGACCAGCACCTGCGCCGGCCGGCGATGCGCATCCCGCGCAGCGGGCTGGTCTTCGACTCGCTCATGCCGGCGATCCTGGAGCAGAAGGTCACCGGCATGGAGGCCCGGCAGTCCTACGCCGAGCTCACCTCGCGGTTCGGGTCGGTCGCGCCAGGTCCGCGCCGGATGCTGGTGCCGCCGGGTGCGGCGACGGTGGCCCGGATCCCGTCGTGGGAGTGGCACCTGGCCGGCGTCGACCACACCCGGTCGCGGACGCTGGTGACCGCGGCGGCTCGCGCGGGCCGGCTGGAGGAAGCGGTAGGCATGACGCCGGCCGACGCGCAGCAGCGGCTCCGCGCGATCCCGGGCGTGGGCGCGTGGACCTACGCCGAGACCGCGCAGCGTGCCCTCGGCGACGCCGACGCCGTGTCGGTCGGCGACTTCCATCTCGCCCACTTCATCGGCTGGGTGCTCACCGGGCACCGCGTCGACGACGACGGGATGCTCGAGCTGCTCGAGCCCTACCGGCCGCACCGCTACCGCGCGATCCGGCTGCTCGAGCTCAGCGGTCTTCGCCCGCCCCGCTACGGCCCCCGGATGTCCATCGACAACCGCCGGTCGTTCTGAGCGGTCCCTGCCGTTCTGTGTCCGCCCCGCCACTACCGTTCTGTGTCCGCGGGCGCGGCGCGGCCCCGTTCACATCTGGACACAGAACGGGTGGGGACGGCGGTGCACCTCAGCGCTCGACGACGAAGCGGCGCGCGTCCCGCGGCGGGCGCGGCGTGGGCTTGGTCGCCGGCGTGCCGATGACGATCGCGCCCATCGGGTCCCAGGTCTCCGGCAGCCCGAGCGCCCGGCGTACCGGGTCGGGGCAGAACAGCGTCGAGCTGACCCAGCAGCTGCCGAGCCCCTCGGCCGTCAGCGCGACCAGGAGGTTCTCGACCGCCGCGCCCATCGGAGACGAGGAACATCTCCCGCTCCGCCCGCCGTCGCCGCTCGTCGGGGTAGGCGTGCGCGCCGTCCATGACGAGGCACGGCACGACGAGGTACGGCGCCGCGCCGAGCAGCGCGTCCGAGCGCGCGATGCGCCGCAGCACCACCGCGGGCGTCGACGCCGTCGTCGGCGAGGTCGTCGCTCCACGCCTGCCGCATCGCCGACAGCAGGGCCGACCGCGCCTCGTCGGTGTCGACGAGGACGAAGCGCCACGGCGTCGTGTGGTGCGGCGCGGGTGCGGTGACTGCCGCGGCCAGCGCGCGCTGCAGCCGCGCCGGGTCGACCCGGTCGGGCTTGAAGTCGCGCACCGACCGGCGTGACTCGACCAGCGCCGCCGGATCTCCAGCCCCCTGCCGCAGTGCCTCGTCGGTGCCGAGCCGGAACATGTCCTGGTCCGCGGGGCGGATCAGCGGGCGCACGCCGCGGTCGTCGGGGTCGTCGTCGTACGCGACCCCGCGGACGACCGCGACCGGCACGCCGTCGAGCTTGCCCATCACCAGCTCGGCGGCCGACGCGATCTCGTCGACCACCGCGAGCTCGGTCATCTGCAGGTCGTTGCCGTAGGAGTCGGTCTGACCGCGGAAGTCGCGGATCGCCGCGATGCCGGCGACGCCGATCGCCACGTCGGTCAGGCCGTTGCGCCACGGCCGCCCGAAGGTGTCGGACACGACGACCGCGACGTCGACGCCCAGTCGCTCGCGCAACCCGTCGCGGATCCGCCGCGCCGACGCGTCGGGGTCCTCGGGCAGCAACGCGATCGACGTCGGTCGCGACGTTCGAGGCGTCGACCCCGGCGCTGGCGAGGACGAAGCCATGGCGCGTCTCGACGATGCGAGTGGGTCCGCGCTCGGCCACCACCCGCACCGTCTCGCTGTCGATCGCGGCGAGCCTCGCCTTCTCCCGCTGCGTCGCCCCGCCGGTCGCGGGCCACAGCCGGCCCTCGGCCTTGCTGACGACTTTCGACGTGACGACGACGACATCGCCGTCCCGCAGCTCGACACCGGTCGCCGCGATGAGCGCCGCGAGGTCGTCGCCCGGGACGACCTCGCGGCGATGCCGGTTACCGGCCGGACCTCGATCGTCACCGGCACGCCGCTGCGAGGTCGAGCGCGGCTGTCGCGATCGCCGCGGTCGCGTCGAGGTCGGTCATCAGCAGCGGCACTGCGCGGCGCGCGGATGCCGGCGGCTTCGACATCAGGTACGACGGCCGCGTCGACCGTGTCGACCAGCCAGCCGTCGAGCACCCCGCCGCTCGTGCGCGGGCCGTAGTGCCGGGCCACCGCACCGGCGTCGACCTCGACGCCGAGGGACTCGAGCATCCGGTCGGCCATGCCGCGCACCGGCGCGCCGCCGATGATCGGCGAGACGCCGACGACCGGAGCAGTGGTCGCGCGGATCGCGTCGGCGATGCCGGGCACGGCGAGGATCGTGCCGATGCGACACGACCGGGTTGGACGGCGGCAGCAGCACGATGTCGGCTGTCGCGATCGCCTCGAGCACGCCGGGCGCCGGCGTCGCCCCGTCGACGCCGACGTAGACCACGGCCTCCGCCGGGACGCTCGCGCCGCATCCGCACCCAGTACTCCTGGAAGTGCACGGCTCGCCGCCCCCGGTCGTCGTCGACGACGACGTGCGTCTCGACCCGGTCGTCGCTCATCGGGAGCAGCCGCACGCCCGGCTTCCAGCGCTCGCACAGCGCCGCGGTGACGTCGCACAGCGAGGCGCCGGCGTCGAGCAGCTGGGTGCGGACGAGGTGGGTCGCGATGTCGCGGTCGCCGAGGGTGAACCAGGTCCGGACCCACGCCGTACGCCGCCAGCTCCTCGGCGACGGCGAACCGCTCGTCGTCGCGGCCCCAGCCCTGCGCTCGCTGATCCCGCCGCCGAGGGTGTACATCACCGTGTCGAGGTCGGGGCAGACCCGCAGCCCGTGCAGCGTGATGTCGTCGCCGGTGTTGCCGATGACGACGATCTGGTGGTCGCCGGCGACGCGCAGCAGCCCGCGCAGGAACCGCGCAGCTCCGATGCCGCCGGCCAGCACGACGATCACGCGACCGCACGCTACCGGCCTGGGCGCCCGCCTCGAACCGTGTCCGGATCTGTGACAGATCCGTGCTCAGGGGTGTCCACAGTTCGCGGCGGTGTCGGGGCATAGGGTCGAGTGCGTGGACCAGCCGAGCCCGGAGGCGATGCGACGGGCGCTGCGCCGCGCCCGTGACGGCGCCGTCCTCGACGAGACCGAGGCAGAGGTCCTGCTGCACGCGCGAGGTGACGACCTCGACGACCTCTGCGCCTGCGGCCGGCCGAGTCAGCGGACGAGGGCCACGGCACGCGTCGTCACCTACAGCCGCAAGGTGTTCATCCCGCTGACCCGGCTGTGCCGCGACCGCTGCCACTACTGCACGTTCGCGACCACGCCCAACCACCTGCCGGCGCCGTACCTGACGCCCGGACGAGGTCCTCGACATCGCGCGCGCAGGGCCAGCGCCACGGCTGCAAGGAGGCGCTGTTCACCCTCGGCGACCGGCCCGAGGAGCGCTGGCCGCAGGCCGCGGAGTGGCTGGAGCGCACGGGTACGACTCGACGCTCGACTACCTGCGCGCCATGGCGATCCGCGTCCTCGAGGAGACCGGGCTGCTGCCGCACCTCAACCCGGGCGTGCTGTCGTGGCAGGAGCTGACCAGGCTCAAGCCGGTCGCGCCGAGCATGGGGATGATGCTCGAGACGACCGCGACGCGGCTGTGGTCGGACCCTGGCGGCGCGCACTACGGCAGCCCGGACAAGGAGCCGGCGGTGCGGCTGCGCGTCCTCGAGGACGCCGGTCGGCTGGCCGTGCCGTTCACCACCGGGATCCTCATCGGCATCGGCGAGACGCCGGCCGAGCGGGTCGACGCGCTCTTCGCGATCCGCCGCATCGCCAAGCAGTACGCCGGGATCCAGGAGGTGATCGTCCAGAACTTCCGGGCCAAGGACGACACCGCCATGCGCGGCGCCGCCGAGCCCACGATGCAGGACCTCGCCGCGACGATCGCGGTCGCGCGGCTCGTCCTCGGCCCGTCGATGCACCTGCAGGCGCCGCCCAACCTGGTCGGCGACGAGCTCGGCCTGATGCTGCGCGCCGGCATCGACGACTGGGGCGGCGTGTCACCCGTGACGCCCGACCACGTGAACCCGGAGCGCCCCTGGCCGGCGATCGACGCGCTCGCCGCCGCGACCGCCGCAGCCGGATTCGAGCTGCGCGAGCGGCTCACCGTCTACCCGCGCTACGTCGCCGAGCCCGACCCGTGGATCGACCCGCGCGTGCTCGGGCACGTCCGCGCGCTCGCCGGCGACGACGGCCGCGCGGGCACCGACGCCGTACCGCTCGGCCGGCTGTGGCAGGAGCCCGACGGCGGGTGGGCGAGCAGCGGCCGCACCGACCTGCACCGCACCGTCGACACCGACGGCCGCACGGACGACCGGCGCAGCGACTTCGACACGGTGTACGGCGACTGGGCGTCGCTGCACGTCGGCACTGCGCCGGAGCGGCTCGACGGCGACGTCGCGGCTGCCTTGCGCCGCGCGGCGGACGACCCGGCCGGCATCGACGACGGCGACGCGCTCGCCCTGCTCACCGCCGACGGGGCGGCGACTGGAGGCGCTCTGCGCGCTCGCCGACGACGTACGCCGCGACACCGTCGGCGACGACGTCACCTACGTCGTCAACCGCAACATCAACTTCACCAACGTCTGCTACACCGGCTGCCGGTTCTGTGCCTTCGCCCAGCGCCGCAGCGACGCCGACGCCTACACGCTGTCCCTGCAGCAGGTCGGCGACCGCGCGGCCGAGGCCGCTGCGCTCGGCGCGACCGAGGTCTGCATGCAGGGCGGGATCCACCCCGACCTGCCCGGCACCGCCTACTTGGACATCGCGGCCGAGGTGAAGCGGCGCGCGCCGGACATGCACGTGCACGCGTTCAGCCCGATGGAGGTCGTCAACGGCGCCAGCCGCACCGGGCTGTCGATCGAGGACTGGCTGGTGAAGGCCCGCGAGTCCGGTCTCGACACGATCCCGGGGACCGCTGCGGAGATCCTCGACGACGACGTGCGGTGGATCCTCACCAAGGGCAAGCTGCCGGCGGCCACCTGGGTCGAGGTCGTCAGCACCGCGCACCGCCTCGGCATCCGCTCCAGCAGCACGATGATGTACGGCCACGTCGACCACCCCGGTCACTGGCTCGCGCACCTGCGGCTGCTGGCCCGCATCCAGGACGACACCGGCGGCTTCACCGAGTTCGTGCCGCTGCCGTTCGTGCACCACAACGCGCCGATCTACCTGGCCGGCATCGCGCGGCCCGGCCCGACCGAGCGCGACAACCGGGCCGTGCACGCCCTCGCCCGGCTGCTGCTCCACGGCCGGATCGACCACATCCAGGCCAGCTGGGTGAAGCTCGGCGTCGACGGCGTACGACGGCTCCTCCGCGGCGGGGTCGACGACCTCGGCGGCACGCTGATGGAGGAGACGATCAGCCGGATGGCCGGCTCCGAGCACGGGTCGGCCAAGACCGTCGCCGAGCTCACCGAGATCGCCGCGGGGGTCGGCCGGCCGGTCCGTCAGCGGACGACGACGTACGGCGAGGTGGCCCGGCCGGTGGCCGTCGCCTGAGCGGCGGCGCCGAGGTTCCTCGTCCGGACGCTCCTGGCTTCCTATACTCGGCGCCACGCTCTCCGGGTGGGGGGCAATCCGACGAACACCTGAGGATGGGCCGCCGTGTCCGAGGTCGAGACGACGCCACTGTTCGCGCGCATCGAGGAGCTGGCGGCCCGTGCCGCCAACGAGGTCGAGGCCGAGCTCTCCCTCGCCAGCGAGGTGTACGCCGTCCGCTCGGAGCTCAGCGCCCTGGCCGGCCGGCTGGACGGCGACGTCAGGTCGCCGCTCGAGGCCCGGCTCGCCGCCCTCGAGGACAGCCTCGACGGCGTCGCCGAGCGGCTTGAGGCGTTCGCCCGGGACGGCGCGAGCACCACCGCGGAGCGGCTGGCGATGCTGACCAAGGACGTCGAGAAGGTCAGCCGCGCGGTCGCCGCACGGGACACCGAGCTGCGCGCGCTGATCGCCGAGCAGATGAACGGCCTGCGCACCGCGGGCAGCGAGCGCGACGCCGGCCTGCGCAACTACATCGCCGAGCGGGTCGCCGAGTCCGCGACGCCGATCCAGGACGTGCAGTCGGCCGTCGTACCGCCGGTCGAGGCGGCTGTCAGCGGGCTCACCGGCTCCGTCCGCGAGGCGATCGACGCCTTCGCCGGGTCGGTCGAGGCGAGCCTCACCGCGCTCGGCGGGTCGGTCGGCTCCGCCCTCGCGGAGGCGCGAGACGCCCACCACGACCACCTCGACGAGGTGTCCGGCTACCTCGACACCGCGATGGAGACGGTGACCGCGGGCCAGGCCCAGGTGACCGCGAAGCTGGGCGCACAGGGCACGGCGCTGGACGAGATGCGCCTCGGCGTCGCCGTGACCAACACCGCGATCGACGGTCTGGCCAGCAAGGTGGCCGCGATCGCGAAGACCGCGACCGACAACACGATGGCCGTGAACAAGCTCGGCGCCGGCCTCGCCGAGGTCGCCAAGCAGGTCGTCAAAGAGGCGCACGCCGCCGCGGCCGCGGAGGTGTCCACGTTCCGCGAGCGCATGGAGCTGGAGATCTCCGGCCTGCGCGAGCAGATGCGGGTGACCGCCGCCACGGTGATCGACTCGCGCCAGGAGCTCGACGAGGGCACGCAGCGTCTCGAGTCCACCGGCCACGCGCTGCTCGCCTACCTCGGTCAGCGCGACCTGGTCCTCGAGGAGGAGCGCGACCGCCTGCTGCGCGACGTCCTCGACGAGTTCGCCAAGGGCCTCGACGCCAAGAGCCGCAAGCACCTGTCGGCCCGCGTCGGCGAAGCGCTCGAGCGCTCGCGTGACGCGCGCGACGCCGACCGCTACCGCAAGTCGCGGTCCGAGACCGAGGCGCCGCCGGTGCCGCTCGTGGTCAGTGCCCCGGCGAGCCGGCCGCGACCCGCTCGCGAGGCGCCGGCCGCGACCGGCCTGATGCGCCCGCCCGCACCGCCCGCGGCACCGGCCGCCGCACCGGCGCCCGCGAAGGCGGCCAAGCCGGCGAAGCCCGCCGCGAAGGCGTCCGGTACGCCGGCCCGCCCGACCAAGGCCGCCGCCGCGAAGCCGGCCAAGGCCACGGCACCCCCGGCCAAGGCGACGACGAAGACGGCGACCAAGGTCGCGAAGGCGCCGGCGAAGTCCGCCGCGAAGCCGGCGGCGAAGGGCCGGGCGACGGCGACCCGCAGCACCGCCCCGGCGGCCGCCCCGGACGAGCCTGCCCCAGGCGCCACCGAGCCGCTCGCACCGATCGCGTCCGCGCCGCCCCCACCGCCGCGGCGGGCCCGGGCGTCGGTCGACGCCATGCCGGCGGTCGCTTCGCCGTCCTCGGCGATCGACGCCGCGACCGGCGACGACGCCGGCGGCTTCGACGACCCGACCGGCGTATCGGGTGCCGCAGCCGTCGACGCCTTCACCGCCGCGGCCTCCGCACGCCGCCGTCCGTTCGGCGGGCGCCGCTCCCGACCTTGACGCGCCACGCGCGGTGACGGTCTAATCACACCCATGTCATTCGGCCGTGGGGCGTCACCCTTCCTCCTCCGCCCTGCCGTCGAACTCGCGTGCCCGCCGACCGGCGGCACGGCTTCGGGACCTAGGGGTGGACGGGTCCACGATGGTGCGGAGGGGCCGGCATGAGCCTGCAGTCACTCGAGAGCGATCTGCCCGAGGAGATGACCTGGCAGGAAAACGCGCTGTGCGCGCAGACCGATCCGGAGGCCTTCTTCCCGGAGAAGGGCGGCTCCACCCGGGAGGCCAAGCGCATCTGCGTCGGCTGCGAGGTGAAGGCGGAGTGCCTCGCCTACGCGCTGTCCAACGACGAGCGGTTCGGGATCTGGGGCGGTCTGTCCGAGCGGGAGCGCCGCCGCCTCAAGCGTAAAGCGTCGTAAAACGGAAGGCGCACAAGCGGGCTCCCGGTGGTCGATCCGCGCCGGCGCACTGCTGTCGGTCACAGCGGACAACGCCTGACCAAGTGCCTCGCGCGTCTCATGCCACCCCGCGGCAGCTTGTGGGATTGCGTCGTAGGCTTGCCGCACCGCACCTGACCTCGACGACGTAGATCGGTCGATGCCTCCGCGTCCCGCCCGCCTGCAGCACCAGCACCACCGCATCTCGGCGGTGCTCGTCGTCCATGACGGCGCGCGGTGGCTGCCGGAGGTGCTCTCAGCGCTCGCCGCCCAGACCCGGCCCGTCCAGCGCCTCGTCGCCGTCGACGTCGGCAGCGAGGACGACTCGCCCGCCCTGCTCGACGCCGCGCTCGGTCCCGATCGGATCGTGCGCGTCGCGCGCGACTGCGGCTTCGGCGCCGCGGTCGCCGCCGGACTCGAGCACCTCGACGTGCTCGGCGCCTCCGTGCCGGAGCGGCCGTCGCCCCGGCGGCGTACCGGCGACGACCTCCCGCTGCCCGAGCCGGTGCACTGGCTCTGGCTGATCCACGACGACTGCGCCCCGGAGCCGGAGGCGCTGGCCGAGCTCGTCCACGCCGCGTCCGACACGCCGTCGGCCGGCGTCCTCGGCCCCAAGGCGCGCGACTGGGACGACCCGCGACTGCTGGTCGAGGTCGGGCTGACGATGGACCGGGCCGGCCGGCGCGAGACCGGGCTGGAGCGGCGCGAGTACGACCAGGGACAGCACGACAGCCGCCGCGACGTCCTCGCCGTGGGGACGGCAGGGATGCTGGTGCGCCGGGACGTCTGGGACACCGTCGGGGGGCTGGACCCCTCACTGCCCATGCTGCGCGACGACATCGACCTCGGCTGGCGGGTGAACGCCGCGGGGTATCGGGTCGTCGTCGTGCCCGAGGCGCGGGTGCGGCACGCCCGCGCGGTGTGGACCGGCAAGCGACCGATGTCGGCGACGCACGGCCGGATCACCGGAGTCGACCGCCGGCACTCCCTGCTCGTCCTGCTCGCCAACCTGCCCGCCCGCTCGCTGGTCGGCGCCTTCCCGCGACTGCTGCTCGGCGCGCTGCTGCGCACGGTGGCGTTCCTGCTCACCCGGCAGCTGTCCGCGGCGCGCGACGAGGTGGCCGCGGTCGGCTGGACCATCGGTCACGTCGGCGACCTGGTGCGGATGCGCCGCGCCCGCCGCGCGACCCGCAAGGCGCCGCCCGCCGCGGTCCGACCGCTCTTCGTCGGCCGCACCGCGCGGCTGCGCGGCTACCTCGACGCGTTCGCCGACTGGATCACCGGGGGCGGCGGTGAGCCGGGCTCGACCCTGGACCCGGACGATCCGGACGCCGATCCGACAGCAGGAGTGACCGAGGGGAGGGGTGTGCGCTTCGTCCGGGCGCACCCCGGGATCGCGCTCGTCGTGCTGCTGGCGCTGCTCACCCTCGTCGCCGATCGCGCGCTCTTCGGCGACGGTCGGCTGCTCGGCGGTGACCTGCTGCCGGTGCCGTCCCGCGCCCGAGACATGTGGGCGGCGTACGTCGGCTCCTGGCACCCCGTCGGCGCCGGCACCGATGCGGCGGTGTCCCCGGCGATCGCCGTCATCGGCGCGATCGGCACGCTGCTGCGCGGTCGCGCACCGCTTGTCGTGTCGCTCCTCGTCCTCGGCGCCGTGCCGCTCGCCGGCGCCAGCGCGTACGCCGCGAGCCGCCGGGTCACCGACAGCCGTCCCCTGCGGGTGTGGGCGGCGGCGACGTACGCCCTGCTGCCCGTCGTCACCGGCGCCGTCGCCCGGGGCCGGCTCGACACCGTCGTCGCGGTGATCGCCGTGCCGCTCCTCGTCGCCGCAGGACACCGGCTGCTGGCGACGGATCCCGCGGTGACCGGGTGGCGGCTGCCGTTCGGCTACGGCCTCGGCCTGGCGGTCGCCACGTCCTTCGCGCCGCAGCTGT
Organism: uncultured Actinomycetota bacterium; assembly: GCA_963765815.1. Lineage (GTDB taxonomy): Bacteria > Actinomycetota > Actinomycetes > BP-191 > BP-191 > DATLNF01. The sequence continues at coordinate 669,585 of CAVXXT010000008.1, forward strand.
GGTTGATCAGCGCAGTCGCGCTCACGGTCGGCACGCTCGCCGGCCTGCTTGCCGCCACGCCGGCCGGTCGGGCCCCCTCGGTCCGCCGGTCGATCGCGGTCGTGCTCGCGCAGGCCACCGCGCTCGCCGTGCTCGTCCCGTGGACCTGGCAGCTCGTGCAGTCGCCGACCCTGCTCGTGGCCGGGGTCCCGGCGGTGTCCGGCGAGGCGACCGGGCCGGTGCCCACCGGGCTCGAGCTGCTGCTCGGCCGAGCGGGCGGCCCGGCGGTGCCGGCGATCTGGGTCACCGCCGGCCTGGTGCTGGCAGCGGCGTCGGCTCTGGTGCGCGAACGCAGGCAGCGCGCGGCGCTCGCCGCGTGGGGGCTGGTCGTCGGCGGCACCGCACTGGCCCTGGTGGTCGCCCGCGGTGCCGGGTCACTGCCTCGGACGTTCCCCGGCCCCGCTCTCGCGGTCGCCGGCTGCGGGCTCGTCCTGGCGGCGCTGATCGCCGCGGACGGCGCGCTGGAGCGCATCGGCCGCTACGACTTCGGCTGGCGGCAGCTGCTGGCCGGCGCGGTCGCCGTCGCCGCCGTCGTGACGCCGGTGGCCGCTGCCGCGTCGTGGGCGCGCCGCGGCGCGGACGAACCGCTCCGTCGGCAGCAGGCGGTGGCCCTGCCGTCGGTGGTGCTCGCCGAGGGCGACCGCACCCCCGGGATGCGCGTGCTCTGGCTCGACGTCGCCGACGACGGCCGGGTGCGCTACGCGCTCACCGCCGCGAGCGGTCTGACCCTCGCCGACTCCGGCCTGCCGATGCCCGGGGACGTACGCCGGATCCTCGACGACATCGTCGCGGACCTCACGTCGCCGCGCGGCACCAACGCCGCGGAGGCGCTGGCCGCCTTCAACGTCCGCTACGTCGCCGTCGCCAACCCGGTGCCACCGGTCATCGAGTCAGGCCTGGACGTGCAGGCCGGCCTGGCGCGGGTGTCCTTCGTCGCGCCCGTCCAGCTGTGGCAGTCGCTGACCCCGTCCGGTCGGCTCACCGTCCTGCAGCCCGCGCTCGCGCGCACCGCGACGTCCGGGCGGGTCGGCAGCCGGGACCAGCTGCGGCAGACGCCGCCCGCTCCGCTGCCCAGTCGTCGCGAGTCGGCCCGGGCGCAGCTGCAGCCCGGCCCTGACGGTCGGCTGCTCGTCCTCGCCGAGAGCGCCGACAGCGGGTGGGTCGCCACCCTCGACGGCCGCACGCTGCGCAGGACGACGGCATACGGGTGGGCGCAGGCGTTCGAGGTGCCGGCCGGCGCCGGGCGGATCGAGGTCTGGCGCGACACGGCGGCGAGGAAGCGGGCGCTGACCGTGCAGGGCGTCCTCCTCCTGCTCGCCCTCGTGCTGGCCGCGCCGTCGATCCGCCGGCGCGACGACGACGACGGCACGCCGCCGGCCGATGCCGCGCTCCCCGACGACCTGCCCGACGAAGGCGAGCCGGTCGCTGTCGCCGGCGCGCCGTCCAACGTGCGGAGGCTCTGACATGGCCCGACCGCCGCTGCCGCTCGTCGCGGTCGTCGTGCTCGTCGCCGCCGGCCTCGGCGTCGCCGACGCGACCCAGCCGCCCGCCGCGCTGCCGCGTGCTGCGCCTCGGGTCGAGCGAGCCGCGGTCGTCGGCAGCCTCGCGGTCTGCCCCGAGCTGCTCAAGACCGGCAGCGACGTCATCACGACCCTCACCGTCGGCACCGCGCTGGCCGGCGACGTCACCGTGCAGGCCGCGCCGCTCGTCAAGGGCAGCGGTCAGGGTCCGGTTGTGCTCCGCCGCGGGGGCGAGGTCTCCGGCTTCGGCACGCCGATCGACCAGGCCGTCGCCGTCGCCGCGACCGCGGTGGGGGAGCGGGCCGGCGGGCTGGAGGCCGAGCAGGTCTCGCGCGGCGTCGACGGGCGAAACCGCGGACTGGCGGGCACGCGCTGCGAGTCGACCGTGCAGGACACGTGGTTCGTCGGCGGCGGCACCAAGCCCGGCGTCGAGTCGGAGTTCCTCCTCGTCAACCCCTACGACGACGAGGCGCTGGTCGACCTCGAGGTCCTCACCGAGAGCGGGCCGTCGACCGCCCCCGGCCTGCGCGGCATCGTCGTACCCGGGCGGCAGCGCACCGTCGTCAAGCTCTCCGACCTCGAGCCCGATCAGCGCGCGCTCGCCACCCGCGTCCACGTCCGGGTCGGCCGCGTCGCGCCAGCGCTGCGGGACAGTCGCTCGGTCGTCGACACGCCGTACGGCGTCGACTGGGTCCCGCGCGCGGGACTGCCGTCGTCGGTCGTCGACCTGGCCGGGCTGCCTGGCGGCAACGGCGCGCGGCTGCTGTACATCGCCGTGCCGGGCGAGGACGACGCGCTGGTCGACGTGCAGCTGACGATGGCCGACGAGCAGTTCGTGCCGGTGCCGCTGCGCGAGATCACCGTCCGCGCCGGGACGATCGCGATCGTCGACATGAAGGAGGTGCTGGAGGGCCGGCCCGCGTCGCTGCGGGTCTCCGCCCAGGGTGCGCCGGTCCTGGCCGGCGCCTACGTCGAGAACCGCGCGCGGTTCAACCCGATCCGCGAGCTCGCCTGGATCGGCACCACCCGGCCGCTGACCGGCCCGGCGGTCGTCACCGATTCCCGCGTCACTCGAGATGTCGACACCAACCTCGTGCTGAGCGCTCCCGACGGCCCGGCGAAGCTGCTGGTGCAGCTGCTGCCGCAGGCCGGGCTCGCCCAGACGCTGCCACCGCCGGTGCTGGTCAACGTCCCGGAGGGACGCCTGGTCACCCTCGGCCTCGCCGACCGCCGGTTCGTCGCCGACCCGCCGTCGGACAAGCGCCCGTTCCTCGTCACGCCGGTCGAGGGCTCGGCACCGGTGTACGCCGCGCGTGCCCTCGTCGAGCGCGGTCTGCGCGGGCCGCTGTTCACCGTCATGGCGCTGCAGGCGACCGCGGCGGACGGCGTACCGGTGCCGGCCGTCGTCGCCGACACCGCCGCCAGCCTCGTCGACCTCCGCCGCAAGGACGAAGAGGGTTAATCCGGCGGGTCGACGGTGTCCGGGTCGATGCCCAAGTGGCGGGCCAGCTCGGCGACCACCACGTCGAGCACGAGGTCGGCGAGGTCGGCCTGGTCGATCGCGCGCGCCTCGATCGGCCGGCGGTAGACGACGAGTCGCGGCGGCTGCTTCACGCCTTTCGCGTCGGCGACGCCGGGCAGCATCCGCGACAGCGGGATGACGTCGTCGGACACGCTGTCCGGCGGCGGCACGTCCTCGACAGCGAACTCGAGCTTGGCCAGCTCGTCGGCCCAGTGCTCCTCGAGGTGCTCCACCGCGTCGAGCACCAGCTCGTCGAAGCGCTCCGCCTTCGTCTGCGACAGCGGCACGTGCGGCGGGACCAGCCGACCGCGCAGGCCACGGCCCCGGCGGTCGCGCCGGCGCCGGCGTACCGCGCGCTCGCTCACCGGGTCCATGCCGTCAGCGTAGAGGCGCGCGACACGCCCGCACGACACGTCACCGACGGTGATGGCTGCGGCCCCGAGTGCCCGCTACCGTGCGAGTGGTGAGCCCTCCCCGTCGCTGCTCCCGGAGCTACTGCACCGAGCCGGCCGGCGCGACCCTGACCTACGTGTACGCCGACTCGCGGGTCGTCGTGGGCCCGCTGACCCCCAGCCACGAGCCGCACGACTACGACCTCTGCGGCCTGCACGCCGCCAAGCTCACCGCGCCGCGGGGCTGGGAGGTCGTGCGCAACACGGTGCTCACCAGCGCCCCGACCGGGCCGAGCGCCGACGACCTGGAGGCGCTGGCCGACGCCGTGCGAGACGCGGCCCGGGCCGGCGCCGAGCAGCTGCAGGACTCGTTCCGCCGCGGGCACCTCCGGATGCTGCGGAGCCCGGGCTAACCGTTACGCCGTATGCTCCGTTCGGTTAGGCCGTTCGGCCCCACAGGGACAGAAGGGCTCGCGATGTCCGGACAGTGCCAGTCGTGCGAGAGCAAGGCCGTGACCCAGATCTCCATCACGATGGCGGACGGCTCGGTGGTCGAGTTCACCTCCTGCCACACCTGCGAGGCGAAGAGCTACCGCTCCGGCGGCGAGGAGCTGCCGCTCGACCGCGTCCTGGAGCTCGCCTCCCGCCGCAAGTAACCCCGCTCCGCGCACCGAATAGCATCGGGCAATGGCCAAGAACCGAGACGTCAGCAGCATCGTCAAGGCGTACGACATCCGCGGCGTCGTCCCGGACCAGCTCGACGAGACGCTCGCGCGGGCCTTCGGCGCCGCCTTCGCGGAGCTGGCGGACAGCCCGACGGTCGTCATCGGTCACGACATGCGCCCGTCCAGCCCCGGCCTCGCAGCGGCGTTCGCCGACGGCGTCACCGCGCAGGGCGTCGACGCGGTGCTCATCGGGCTGGCCTCGACCGACATGCTCTACTTCGCCTCCGGCCACCTCGGCCTCCCCGGCGCGATGTTCACCGCGAGCCACAACCCGGCGCAGTACAACGGCATCAAGCTCTGCCTCGCCGGCGCCGCGCCGGTCGGCCAGGACACCGGCCTCGGCCAGATCCGCGACCGCGTCAACGCCGGGCTGCCCGCCGACGGCCCGACGAAGGGGACCGTCACCGAGCAGAACCTGCTGGCGGCGTACGCCGAGTACCTGCACTCCCTCGTCGACATCTCGAGCAGCCGGCAGCTGACCGTGGTGGTCGACGCCGGCAACGGCATGGGCGGCTACACCGTGCCGGCGGTGCTCGCCGACCTGCCGCTGAAGGTCGTGCCGCTCTTCTTCGAGCTCGACGGCACGTTCCCCAACCACGAGGCCAACCCGATCGAGCCGGCCAACCTGGTCGACCTGCAGAAGGCGGTGCTGGCCGAGGGCGCCGACCTCGGGCTGGCGTTCGACGGCGACGCCGACCGCTGCTTCGTCGTCGACGAGAAGGGCGGCATCGTCTCGCCGTCGACCATCACCGCGCTGGTGGCGCAGCGGGAGCTGCAGCGCGAGCCGGGCGGCACGATCATCCACAACCTGATCTGCTCGCGGACGGTGCCGGAGGTGGTCCGGGAGAACGGCGGCACGCCGGTGCGCACCCGGGTCGGCCACTCGTTCATCAAGGCGGTGATGGCCGAGACCGGCGCCGTCTTCGGCGGCGAGCACTCCGGTCACTTCTACTTCCGCGACTTCTGGCGGGCCGACTCCGGGATGCTGGCCGCGCTGCACGTCCTCGCCGCCCTGGGCCGGCAGGAGGGCACGCTGTCGAGCCTTCTCGCTCCCTACGACCGCTACGTCGCGTCGGGGGAGATCAACAGCACCGTCGACGACGCCGCGTCGCGCGCCGCCGCGGTCAAGGCGGCGTACGCCGATCGTGAAGGCGTCGAGGTCGACGAGCTGGACGGGCTCACGGTGAGCGCGAAGGACTGGTGGTTCAACCTGCGGCCGTCCAACACCGAGCCGCTGCTGCGCCTCAACGCCGAGGCGACCGACGAGGCGACCATGGCGACGGTGCGTGACGAGGTGCTCGCCCTCGTGCGCGGGTAGGTTTGACCCGCACCCGACCCGCCGCTTCGCCTCGATCACTGATCGCCCAATGACAGGGAGACCCCGTGGACCTCGACCCCTCGCTGCTCGAGATCCTGGCCTGCCCGGCCTGCCACTCGCCGCTGTCCGTCGATGAGGCCGCGTCCACGCTGAACTGCACGGGCGAGGCCTGCGGCCTGCGCTACCCGGTCCGCGACGGCATCCCGGTGCTGCTGATCGACGAGGCCGAGAAGCCGGCGTGATCCTGCCGGACCTCGCTGATTCCCTCGCCGGCCCTGGGCTCCTCGACGACACGGCTGCGCTCGAGGCCGCCGACCCCTCGGGGATGCTGCGCGACGTCGCCGGCGCGCCCGCGCAGCTGCGCGAGGCGGCGTTCACCGCGGCCGAGGTCGACACCACCGCGCTGCTCGACGGCCTGCGACCCCGGTCCGTCGTCGTCACCGGCATGGGCGGCTCGGCGATCGCCGGCGACGTGCTCGCCGCCGTCGCCGGACAGACTGCGCCTATCCCCGTGCACGTGCACCGCGGCTACGGGCTGCCCGGCTGGGTCGGCGCCGCCGACCTGGTCATCGGCGTGTCCTGCTCGGGCGGCACCGAGGAGACGCTCAGCGCGGTCGAGGAGGCGGTGCGCCGCGGTACGCCGCTGGTCGGGGTGGCCGCCGCGTCGTCGCCGGTCGCGGAGCTGGTCCTCTCCGGTCGTGGCGTGCTCTTCCCGGTCGCGACCGGTCGGCAGCCGCGCGCGAGCATCTGGGCGCTGTCCGCCCCGCTGCTCGTCATCGGCGAGCGGATCGGGCTGACGCGCGTCGGCGCCGCCGAGATGTCGGCCGCCGCCGACGTGCTCGACGAGTGGACAGAGCGCTGCAAGCCGGCCAAGGAGTCGTTCCTCAACCCGGCCAAGGAGCTGGCTCTCGGGCTGATCGGCCGGCTGCCCGTCATCTGGGGCGCGTCGGCGCTGGCCGGCGTGGCGGCGTACCGCGGCTCGGGCCAGCTGGCAGAGAACGCGAAGCGCGCATCCGTGCACGGTGTGCTGCCTGAGGCCAACCACAACCAGGTGGTCGCCTTCGACGACGCCGACGCGGCCGATCGACTCGCCCTGGTCCTGCTGAGAGACAGCGCAGAGCACCCGCAGGTCGCCCGTCGCGCTGACGCGTCGCGCCGGCTCGCCGACGAGCGCGGCATCCCGGTGCACGAGCTGCGCGCCGAGGGCGACGACCCGCTGTCGCGCCTCGCGTCGCTCGTCGCGCTGGTCGACTTCACATCGGTGTACGCCGCCTTCCTCGCCGGGGTGGACCCGACGCCGGTCCAGCCGATCGTCGAGCTCAAGGCACGGATCCGCGAGTGAGCGCAGGCGGTGGCAAGAAGGCGATCGTCGCGGCGCTGCTCGCCAACCTGGGCATCGCGGTCGCGAAGTTCGTCGGCTTCGGGTTGACCAGGTCGAGCTCGATGCTCGCCGAGGCAGTGCACTCGTGTGCGGACTCCGGCAACCAGGGACTGCTCCTGCTCGGCGGCCGGCAGGCCGCGCGGGCGGCGGACGACGAGCACCCGTTCGGCTACGGCCGGGCGCGCTACTTCTGGGCGTTCGTCGTCGCTCTCGTCCTCTTCGCGCTCGGCTCCCTCTTCGCGCTCTATGAAGGTGTCGAGAAGCTCCGCCACCCGCACCACATCGAGTCGGCGTTCATCGCGATCGAGATCCTCGTCGTCGCGATCGCGCTGGAGGCGTACTCCTTCCGCACCGCGATCGTCGAGTCCAACCACGTGCGCGGTGACGAGGGGTGGGTGGCGTTCATCCGGCACTCGAAGTCGCCCGAGCTGCCGGTCGTGCTGCTCGAGGACGCCGGTGCTCTCCTCGGCCTCGTCCTCGCTCTGGTCGGGGTGTCGCTCACGGTGGTGACCGACGACCCGACGTGGGATGCGCTCGGCACGATGTCGATCGGCGTGCTGCTCGGCGTCATCGCCGTCGTGCTCGCGGTGGAGATGCGCAGCCTGCTGATCGGCGAAGGAGCCTCACCGGGCGACCTGGCCCGCGTGCGGGCGGCGATCGAGGACGGCGCCGACGTACGCCGGCTCATCCACATCAAGACGCTCTACCTCGGACCCGACGAGCTGATGGTCGCCGCGAAGGTCGAGGTCACCGCTGACTCGGCGACCGCCGTCGCCGCCTCCATCAACGACGCCGAGGTCCGGATCCGCGCCGCCGTACCCGCCGCTCGGGTCATCTACCTCGAGCCCGACGTCTACCGACCCTGAGAGGCAGCTCACAGATGCGCACCACGTTGATACTCGGCGACTTCGCCCGCGTCGCCGAAGGCAAGCTCGACGTCATCGGCGGCGGCTGGACCTACACCGGCCCCGACCCGGTGACGATGGGCCTCGGCATCATCGTCGAGGTGCCGTGGGACCAGGCCAACACGACGCACGAGCTGTCGCTGTCGCTGCTCGGCGCCGACGGCCGGCCGGTGGAGCTGCCCGGGCCCGAAGGTGTCCAGACGATCCAGCTGGCGACGCAGTTCGAGGTCGGCCGGCCCGCGGGTCAGGCGGCGGGCACGCCGATCCCGTTCCCGCTCGCCGTCAACGTCAACGCGGTGCCGCTGCCGCCGGGCGAGCGCTTCGAGTGGCGGCTGGAGATCGACGGCCGGACCCACGAGGACTGGAGCCTCCGCTTCCAGACCCGCCCCCGCCCGCCGGCCGCCAACAGCCCCACCAGCTTCTAGCGCTCCGGCACGCCGGCCAGATTTCCAAGATCATGAGCGACTGGCGGCGCCCTTAGGCGACGTACTCGCTCGTCGACCCCGCTCGCCCGCCCCGCACCAAGATCATGAGAGCCGGGCAGCATCCGCAGGTGCGTGCCGCTGCCGACGCGCTCCTGGCTGGCGTAGCGCAGAACATGGATCCATTCGACCCGGACGGCGGGAACGCGTTGCCGCGACCGGGGTTCGTCGCGATGCGCGCCATGACGTTCGAGGACGCCGAGTGCTCGTCGCCCGCGAAGACGAGCTCGGCGGAGGGGGGCATCCTGCGTCGCAGCTCTTCTACCTCGCGCACGAGGTGATCACGGCGGTGCGTGAGGCTGAGGAACGCGTCCAGCGTTCGTAGCGCGTTTGCCTACCAACCAGCCCGCAGTTGGAGTCGATCCCTCACCGCCGGCCAGTCGTCCTTCACCACGCTGAAGACGACGGTGTCGCGGAAGGTGCCGTCCTCGCGCTTCATCTCGCGCCGCAGCACACCCTCGCGTACGGCGCCGAGCTTGGCGATCGCCGCTTGCGAGCGGGTGTTGAGGAGGTCGGTCTGGATCTTCACCCGGCCGTAGCCGAGGTCGTCGAACGCGTGCCGCATCAGCAGCAGCTTGCACTCGGGGTTGACGACGGTGCCCCACAGGTCGGGTGCGTACATCGTCGAGCCGATGTGGATGCTCTCGTTTATCGGGTGCGCGTCGAGCAGCGACGTCGTCCCGACCAACGTCCCGGCAGCACCGAGGTCAGACGAAACCGCGAGCCGTACGGCGTACGCGAGCCGCCCGATCCCGTTGCCCTCCATGACGCCCTGCATCGACATGAACCGCTCGCGCGCGAGCGCCCGGCTGTCCGCCACCGACGACGGCCGACGGTGCATCACGTAGCCCGACTCGTAGACCCGCGCGTCGCTCAGGATCGGGTACAGCTCGTCGAGGTCGCCCTCGGTGAGCAGCTCGAGTACGACGTGCCGCCCGCTCAGCGAGCGACCATCGGGCAGGAGTGCGGTCATGTCAGCTCCGGCGGCAGCGGCGTCGCGTGGACGACCGTCAGTGACGAGACGGCGCGGGTGAGTGCGACGTACAGCCGGCGCAGCCCGCGCGTCTCCGCCGCGACGATGTCGGCGGGCTCGATGACGACGACGTGGTCGAACTCCAGGCCCTTCGCCAGTGTGGCCGGCACCAGCTCGACCCGCGCGTCCAGCACGTCGCTGTCCGCGCCGAGAACGACCGCCGGTACGCCGGCCGCGGCGAAGGCATCACGCAGCGCCGGCACCGACGCGTCCGCCGCGATCACGCCGACCGACCCCTCGTCCGCGAGCAGTAGCCGCACCACCTCCGCGACCGACGCGAGGACGTCGGCGACGGCGTGCGCCCGCAACGACCCTGCGCCTCGGCGTACCGAGGTCGCCGGCTCGACCGACGACGCGATGTGCGGCACCAGCCGGTTGGCGAAGTCGAGGATCTCCTGCGGGACGCGATAGCCGCGGGTCAGCGCGGTCACGCGGCCCTCGGGCTTGCCGAGGTGCGCGAGCGACTCCGCCCAGCTCGACGTCGACCACGGCGTGGTGCCCTGCGCGATGTCGCCCAGCAACGTGGCCGACCCCGTGACGCACCGCCGCCCGACAGCGCGGCACTGCATGGGGGAGAGGTCCTGCGCCTCGTCGAGGATCACGTGGCCGAATCCGCGCGGCCGCTCCAGCAGGTCGGCGACCTCGTCGACGAGGAACGCGTCGGCCGCGGTCCACGGCGCCGACCTCGCACTGCGCGGCGGCTTGTCCCAGCGCAGCAGCGCGCGCTCGTCGTCGGTCAGCACCCCGTCGCTCGACGCCGCGAGCAGCGACGGCTCCGAGTACAGCCGCGACAGGAAGCCGAGCGCGTCGGCCGGCGGCCAGTGCTCGTCGACGTACGCGCGCACCTCCGGCGACCCCGCGATCCGCCGCAGCTCCGCGTCGGTGGGTGCGCCCCCCGCCTCCTCCAGCTCGCGGCGCACCACCTCGGCGATGTGCGTCCGCAGCCGGTCGCGCGCCGTCGCGTAGCGCACGTCGGCGTGCAGCAGGTCGCGGACGAGCCCGCGTACGACGACGGCGTCCACATGCCGCCGGCGGCCGTCGACAGTGACCGTCAAGGAGACGGTCGGCCGCCGGATCCCGGCGTACAGCGCCTTGCGCAGCACCTTCGCCAGCCGCGCATCACCTTTCAAGGTGGCGGCTTCCACCGAGTCGCGACCGCGCACGACGACGCCCACCGGCAGCTCGTCCACCGTCGTCTGAGTGACGTCCACCTCGCCGAGCGCGGGGAGCACGTCGCCGATGTAGGACAGGAACGCGCGGTTCGGCCCGACGACCAGCACGCCGCCCCGGCGCAGCCGCTCGCGGAACGTGTAGAGCAGGTACGCCGCGCGGTGCAGCCCGACGGCTGTCTTGCCGGTGCCCGGCGCGCCCTGGATGCACAGCGTCTCGGACAGATCGGCGCGGACCAGCTCGTCCTGGTCGGGCTGGATCGTGGCGACGATGTCGCGCATCGGCCCGACGCGCGGCCGCTCGATCTCCTCGGCGAGCAGCTTGCTCGACAGCCCGAGCGCGTCACCGGCGACCAGGTGCTCGTCCTCGAAGGACGTGATCGCGCCGGCGGAGAAGCCGAAGCGGCGGCGCAGCGCCACGTCCATGGGTTCAGCTGCCGTGGCCCGGTAGAAGGGCAGCGAGATCGGCGCGCGCCAGTCGACGACCATCGGCTCGCCGCGGGTGTCGATGACATGCCGCCGGCCGATGTGGAAGACCTCGTCACCGGCGACCTGGTCGAGCCGGCCGAAGAACAGCGGCGTCGTCGGGTCGTCGACCAGCGCGCGCAGCCGCTCGGCGCGTGCCTTGCCCAGTGCCTCCGACGCGAACGCGTCGACCGCGACGTCGCCGATCTGCGCGGCCCGGACTCGCATCGCGGCGAGCGCCGCCCGGCTGTCGGCGAGGTGCGTGCGCTCCGCATCGAGGTCGGCGCGCACGTCGGAAGCCACGAGCGCAGGACCCTAGCCCGATTGCGTAGCGCCGTCCCGACGATTCTGTGTCCGTCCGGGCGGCGCTGCCGAGCCCGGGACCGGACACAGAACCAGGTAGACCAGCGGGGGCAGCGGGGGCAAGGCGGTTCTGTGTCCGTCGTGGCGGCGGGCGTGTGCGTCGGAACGGACACAGAACGACGTCAGCTCAGACGGCCGGGCTCTCCTCCATGTGCAGGAGGCGGCGGCCCTTCTGGGCCTCGAAGTCGAGCGCGGCGATCGGCGTCGGCGCGATCCGGTGCGACAGCGCGCCGAGGAGGCGCACGTCGGCCTCGGCGTCCGGGTCGGCGAGCACCTGCAGCGCGAAGGCGAGCGCGCGTGGCGACACCCCGTAGCGCTCCTCGAGCTCGGCCGCGCACGCTGCTGCCAGCAGCTCCCGCTCGCCGTAGACCCGGTGCCCGCCGCCCTGGCGCCGGCCCGGCAGCAGGCCGAGCGCCTCCCGGTAGCGCAGCATCCGCGGCGTGGTCGACAGCCGCTGCGCAGCCGGCCCGATCGGCAGCCGCGTGCCCGGTCCCGCGACGCCAACCCGGCGGCGTACGGCGTCCATCTGCAGGCGGTGCCCCAGCGACATGACCCAATCTTGACACATCCGTGTCAGGATTTCTTGACGGCACGCCGACGCCACGGGAGAGTCGTCGCCGACACCCGCCGATACCTGGGAGCGCCCGCGTGACCGACCTGCCGAAGCACGACATCGCCGACGCCTCGCTCGCCGCCGCGGGCAAGCTGCGCATCGAGTGGGCGGAGCGGGCCATGCCCGTCGTCCGCCAGATCGCGGAGCGCTTCGCCAAGGAGCGGCCCTTCGAGGGCACCCGCATCGCCGCGTGCATGCACGTCACCACCGAGACGGCCAACCTGATGCGCGCCCTGCAGGCCGGCGGCGCCGAGCTGCACCTGTGCGCGTCCAACCCGCTGTCGACGCAGGACGACACCGCGGCTGCGCTCGTCCACGAGTACGGCATCGCCGTCTACGCCCGCAACGCGGTCGACCGCGACGGCTACTACGCGCACATCAACGCCGCGCTCGACTGCGAGCCGCACTACGTCTTCGACGACGGCTGCGACCTGGTCAACGTGCTGCACACCACGCGCAAGGAGCTGCTGCCGACCGTCCTCGCGGGGTGCGAGGAGACCACCACCGGCGTCATCCGGCTCAAGCAGATGGCGGCCGACGGCGCGCTGACCTTCCCGATGATCGCGGTCAACGACACCGACACCAAGCACATGTTCGACAACCGCTACGGCACCGGCCAGTCGACCCTCGACGCCGTCTTCCGCGCGACCAACACGCTGCTCGCCGGCAAGACGGTCGTCGTCGCCGGCTACGGCTACTGCGGCAAGGGCGTCGCGGAGCGCTCGAAGGGCATGGGCGCCAACGTCGTCGTCACCGAGATCGACCCCACCAAGGCGCTCGACGCGAAGATGCAGGGCTACAGCGTCATGCCGATGATCGACGCCGCGCGCATCGGCGACGTCTTCATCACCGTGACCGGCAACCGCGACGTGCTGCGCAAGGAGCACTTCGAGGTCATGAAGGACGGCGCGATCTTCGCCAACTCCGGCCACTTCGACATCGAGATCGACATCAAGGCGCTCGAGGGCCTCGCGGTCGAGCGTCGCGACAAGATCCGGCACCAGACCGACGAGTACGTCATGGCCGACGGCCGTCGCCTGCTGCTCCTCGCCGAGGGCCGGCTCGTCAACCTCGGTGCCGCCGAGGGCCACCCGGCCGCGGTCATGGACATGTCCTTCGCCGACCAGGCGCTCACCGCCGAGTGGCTCGTCGCGAACCACAAGGATCTGACGCCGGGTGTGCACGACGTGCCCGAGCACATCGACAAGGAGGTCGCGCGCGTGAAGCTCGCCTCCATGAACGTCGACATCGACACGCTCACCGCGGCCCAGGAGGAGTACCTCAGCTCCTGGGAGCACGGCTCCTAGCTTGCCCAAGGGCACGTACCACCACCTCGACCCCGACGGCACTGTCGTCGGGGTCGAGGTGTTCTCGTGCGCGCCCGGCCCGTCCGGGTGGCGCTGGGTCAGCCAGGTGCACGACCCCGAGGGCCGGCCGCTGTCGCGCATCGACCTCACCGTCGACGACCGCTGGCGCCAGCTGCGGGTGCAGGTCGCCTGCGGCGGCTGGATCGTCCGCGGCGGACTCGCCGGTCGCGAGGTGATCTGGACCCGGATGCCCGACGCCGGCACCGGCGTCATGCCGGACGGTGTGCAGGAGCACAGCGCGACCGCGGTGGCGTTCACCGGCGAGTCGCCGGCCTTCCTCGTCGCGACCGCGCGGTTGCTCGGCCTCAACACCGACGGTCGGCGTACGGCGAAGCTGGTCCGCGTCACCGAGCCGGCGTGCGCGCCGCTGCCGGTCGACGAGGGCTGGGCGCTGGTCGACGTCACGACCCACGATCGCGAGGACCACGAGCCGCTCGTCGCGGAGACCTACGAGGTCGCCGACCTCGCCACCGCCGAGCGCAAGGTGGTGCACCTCACCGGTGACGTCGTCCTCGACGCTCCCGGCCTCGAGCTGGTCGCACTCGAGTCCAGGCCCACCCCCACCACCCCCCCACGTAGTCCCCAGACCGCTCTGCCGAACCCTGCTGACCGGTCGTCCATGGCTAGCGTCACGCGGATCGGTTGCGGCGCTGGGTGATCGGGGTGACCATGGCGGTGGACGAACGAGCCCGGCACGAGCTCTACACCCAGCTCGAGCGGGTGCTAGGCACGGAGGCGGCGACGACCTTGCTGGAGCACCTGCCACCCGTCGGGTGGGCCGACGTCGCCACCAAGCACGACCTCGACGAGCTCGAGCGCCGGATCGACCTGCGGTTCGAGATGACAGAGCAGCGGATGCTCGCGGCCTTCCGCGGCGAGCTCGTGTCGGCGATCACGACGCAGACCCGGACCATGATCTTCACCATGGCCGGCACCGTCGTCAGCCTGGCCGCGGTCGCCTTCGCGGCGGCCGCCCGCGCCGGCTGAGTCGGCGAGCGGGCGCTGCGTCGTCGTACTAGGCGGGGTCGCTGCGGTCCTCGATCTCCCAGGCGTGGTCGAGGACGTGCCAGGCGATCCGTCGTACGGCGTAGCGCAGCGGCCAGCGCGCGTCCGGCGCACCTGACCGGATCGCGGCGCTGATCGCGGTGCGCTGCTCGCCCCACGGCGTGCGCGGCGGGACGCGGGCGCCGATCGCGCGGCCGTAGCTGCGCTCGGCCTCGCGGACGTGGTCGGCCACCGCGTCCCGGTCGCGGCCACCCCCGCGTGGACCTTTGCGCAGCGCCTCGGGTGCTCTCGCGAGCACGCCGTCGAAGCATGACCAGCAGGCCTCGAGCAGTCCGGCCAGCCGGTCTCCCTCGGCCGCGCTCACCGGGTCGTCGTCCCAGGGACCGCGTGCGTCCGGCGCGCCGAAGTCGGTCGTCGCGGTGCCGGGCACCCGGCCGACGACCTCGAGTTCACCGGGACGGAACCCGGCCCCGACGGCGCGCGCGTAGCGGTCGGCGTAGTCCTGCAGCGCGTCGATCGCCGCGTCGTCGCCCTTGCCGCGCCGGCACCACCCGGGCCAGTCGACCGCGCAGGCGACGACCCAGGTCCGGCCCTGCTCGAGGTAGACGCGCGTGGTCGGCGGGGTCACCGGAGGCGGACTCAGGCGGGGGGCGTGAACGGGCCGGGCGGGGGAGCGGAGGCCGGCACCGGCGCGGGCGGGCCGGGGTCGGCCGGCGGCGGGCCGACGACCGGCGCGCTGCCGTACGCCGGCGCCGACGCGGCCCACGGCGACGGCGCGCCGACCGGCCCGTCCGAGCCCCACGGCGACGCGGTCCCGGCCGCCGGCGGTCCGCCCCACCCTGCGGCGGCGTCGCGGGCGCGCGACTGCTCCCGCATGCGGATCTCCTCCCGGCGGCGCCGCTCGGCGAGGACCGCGGAGAGGTAGGCCCAGCCCGGCGTGCCCGGCGGCGGCGGTGGCGTGACGACCCGCGACACCGTGCCGGCCAGCTGCTGGCCGAGCTGCTCCCGGGCGGAGGGCGTGAGACCGGCGGCTCGCCCGAGGAACTCGCGCACCGCGAGCGCGAGATCGCCGGGCAGCGCGCTGAGGTCGAGGGTCGCGGCCCACGCCGCGAGCTGCGGCGGCATCGGGATCGTCGACGGCGTCCGCGCCGGGATCCGCTCCTGCAGCACGATGGTGCCGGCGGCGACGTCGCCGAGCCGCTTGCCCTTCTCGCTGGCCAGGCACGTGATGACGCCGACGAACGTGAGCGGGGTCGGGAAGCGATCGGCGAAGACGCCGACGAGACCGCGGATCAGCGCGTGCCGGAAGCTGATCGGGCCGCCGTCGTCGCGGACGACCCGCAGCCCCATCGCCGCCTTGCCGGGCGTCCGGCCGCGCCACAGCGTCTCGAACAGCACGGGGTAGCCGAGCACGTCGGCGAGAATGACGAGCAGCAGCATGGTGATCGCCACGGCCCCGTCGAGGGAGACGCCGACCCCGCCGACCACGAACAGGAAGAGGAGCAGGATCCCGAGCTGGATCGCCAGGTCGATCATCGCCGCCGGCACGCGCGACGCGAGGCGCGCGACGCGCAGCTCCAGCTCGACCGCCTCGCCCGTGACGAGCTGGCTCACGAAATCGTCCCCTCAGCGTGCGCCGTACGATCGCGGCGTGGACATCGATGCCTTCGTCGCGGCGCACAGCCCGGCGTGGAGGCGGCTGGAGCACCTGGTCTCGCGGGCCCGGCGGCCCCGCCGCCTGAGCGGCGGAGAGCTCGACGAGCTGGTCGACCTCTACCAGCGTACGGCGACGCACCTGTCCGTGGTCCGGTCGTCGTCGCCCGACCCGCAGCTGGTCGCCCGGCTGTCCACCCTGGTCGCCCGCTCACGCAGTGCTGTCACCGGGGCGCGCCGGGCCGGCTGGTCCGACGCCGCGGAGTTCCTCACGACGACGTTCCCCGCAGCGGTCTACCGGATGCGGTGGTGGGTGCTCGCGACATCGGTCGGCTGCCTCGCGGTGGCCTTCGGCGTCGGCGTCTGGGTGGCACACAGCCCGACCGTTCAGGCCAACATCGGCACGCCCGACGAGATCCGTCAGCTGGTGGAGCACGACTTCGCCGACTACTACTCCGCCAACCCGGCGGCGGCGTTCGCCGGCAAGGTGTTCGTGAACAACGTCGTCGTGGCCGCTCAGGCGTTCACGGTCGGCATCCTGCTCTGCCTTCCTGCGGTGCGGATCCTGCTGGTCAACGCCGTGAACGTCGGTGTCGCCGGTGGCGTGATGGCCGCCCACGGCCGGGTGGGGATCTTCTTCGGCCTGATCACCCCGCACGGCCTGCTCGAGCTCACCGCGATCTTCGTGGCTGGGGCTGCGGGCATGCGGCTGGGCTGGCGCATCGTCGATCCGGGCCCGCGCCGCCGCGTCGACGCCCTCGCGGAGGAGGGCCGCGCCTCGGCCGCGGTCATCATCGGGCTGGTGCTGGTGTTCGCCGTGGCCGGGTCGATCGAGGGCTTCGTCACGCCGTCCGGGCTGCCCACCTGGGCCCGCGTGGCGATCGGCGTCGTGGTCGAGTCCGCCTTCCTGGCCTGGGTGCTGGTCCTCGGCCGGCGGGCGGTCGCTGCCGGCGCGACCGGCGACCTGCTCCACGGGCTGGCCGGCGACCAGGCCCCGGCGACCTGACGCCTGCCCGTTGGGACATTCCCCGACCATTCTGTGAAACTCACAGGAAACCGACGGGAAATTGCCGGGATGCCGGGGTAGGCGCGCGGTCGGCGGATGTAGAAACTCACAGGCACGCCCCCGACGCCCTGTGAGGCCTGCATGCGACCGACGTTCACCCGCCGCCTGACGATCGCCGCGATGGCGGGGGCGATGCTGCTGTCCGCGTGCTCCGGCGCCAAGGTCCCGCAGGCCGAGCCGGACACGTCGGGCGGGTCCGAGAGCACGTCGGACCTGGTGACCGACCCGTCGGCGAGCGCCTCGCCCGGCGCTGCGGCCTCTGCCGCGGCGAGCGCGTCCGCCGCGGCCAAGCCCGGCGCGACCGTCAAGCCGGGCACGAAGCCCGGCCCGGCCGGGGCCAGCGCCTCGACCGGGCGTCCGCCCGGCGGCACGTCGGGCGGCGGGCAGACGACCAAGACCGGCAAGGACGTCGTCCTGTGGACCGGAGCGGACAACACCAAGGGCATCACGTCCAACTCGATCACGATGTGCGCGCACGCGGCGCTCACCTACGGCGCGGCGTTCAACACCACCAAGGACGACTTCAACGTCTACTGGTCCGCGGTCAACGACGCCGGCGGCATCTTCGGTCGCAAGGTCGACGTGACCTACGAGAACGACAACTACACGCCGACCGACGCGATCACGGCCGCGACCAACTGCGAGGCCAAGAACCCGTTCATGCTGATCGGCGGCATCGGCTTCGACCAGATCCCCGCGGTCCGCAACTGGGCCGAGGACCACAAGATGCTGTACCTCCACCACGCCGCCACCGTGAAGGGCAGCGAGGGCAAGAAGTACTCGTTCACCGCGCTGCCCACGGTGGAGAAGCTCGGCGAGGCCTTCGGTGAGCTCGCGCTGCAGAAGTACAAGGGCAAGAAGATCGGCATCATCCACCGGGACAGCGTCAACTGGGATCCGGGGTACGACGCGTTCAAGTCGCCTACGCGAAGGCGCACGGGCTGAACATCGTGGCCGAGGCGAAGTCGCAGAACGACCACAACCACCTCCAGCGGGTGCTGACCATCAAGGACGCCGGCGCCGAGGTCGTGTGGCTCTGGGAGAACGCCCTGGTGTCGACGGAGGTCATCACCACCGCCGACCAGCAGCAGTACCGACCGCAGTGGCTGCTCTTCCCGTTCAACCTGACGACGCAGACGCTGAAGGACGCAGGCATCCGGGCCGACATGCTCGGGATCGCCGCGTGGCCGGCCTACAGCAAGGGCGACTACAGCGGGCCGTTCGCGCCGTACGCCGCTGACATCAAGCTGTTCGAGCAGCAGTACGCGAAGTACCGGCCGAACGCCGACATCGACGGCGTCGGCGGCGACCTGCTGTTCCTCAACTGGGTCGGCAGAAGGCGCTGCACGAGATGCTACATCGCCTGCGGCAAGGACTGCACCCGCAACAAGTTCGTCAGCCTCATGCACAACGGCTACAAGGCGACGGCGCAGCGGCTGCAGCATCGACTTCAGCCGCGACCCGCACCGCGGCAGCTACCAGTTCAACGTGTTGGAGACGTACGACTCGCCGTCCGGCAAGCGGAACTGGCGGCCGATGGCCACCTGCCGCGAGCACCTCTAAGCGCCCGGGATGGCGCGCGTCCTGGTCCTCGGGCTCATCAACGGCGGCATCTACGGGCTGCTCGCGCTCGGCATCGTGCTCGTCTACCGCGGCTCGCGGGTGCTCAACTTCGCGCAGGGCGAGATCGGCACCGTCGGCCTCTACCTCGCGTTCTGGCTCTCGGTGAAGCACTCCCTGCCGTTCTGGGTCGGCGCGCTCGGCGCGATCGCCGTGGCGGTCGCCATCGGCCTGACCTTCGAGTGGCTCGTCGTCCGGCGGATGATCGAGGGCACTCGGCTCGCCGTGGCCGTGGGCACGGTCGGCCTGCTGCTTTTCCTCATCCAGCTGGAGCTGCAGCTGTTCAGCGGGTCGCCCCGGCTGCCGGCCATCCCGATCAAGGGCGCCGGCTTCGACGTGGCCGGGGTCATCGTGAGCCGCACCCAGGTGCTCTCCCTGGTCGTCGTCGTCGTGGTCGCCGCCGCACTCACCGCCCTGCTGCGGCGCACCGACTTCGGCCTCGGCGTCCTCGCCTCGGCCGACGACCCGGTGGCCGTGCGCCTGGTCGGGGTCCGGCTCTGGCGGGTCTCGGCGTTCACCTGGGGCCTCGGCGCCGCGCTGTCGGCGATCGCCGCGCTGCTCATCGCGCCGACGGTCGGCGTGTTCACGCCGGGCTTCGCCAGCGAGATGTTCGTCAAGGCGCTGGCTGCGGCGCTGATCGGCGGCCTGGTCAGCCTGCCCGGCGCGTTCGTCGGCGGGATCGCGGTCGGGCTGATCGAGTCCGGAGCGCTCAAGCTCTTCAACAACAGCGCGCTGCCCGGCATCGAGATCCTCGCGGTCTTCGTCACCATCGTCGTGGTGCTGGTGGTACGACCCCAAGGACTGCTCGGCTCGAAGGCGGCAGCGTGAGCGCCCTGGCCTTCGGCGGCGCCGCCGACCGGGTGCCGCTCGCCGCGCGCCGGCTGGTGATCGTCGTCCTGCTCGGCGCGCTTCCGCCGCTGCTCTCCCGAGCTCATGTTCCCGGCCTCGGCGAGCCGGGGTCGCTGACCCTCGGCATCGGCGCCTGCTACGCGGTCGCGGCGCTCTCGCTCAACCTGGTCATGGGCTACGCCGGGCAGATCTCGCTCGGTCACTTCGCGCTGCTCGGCGTCGGCGCGTTCACCAGCGGCCTGCTCACCAACGCGACCAAAGCCGGCCTCCCGTTCGCCTTCGCGCTGCCGGTCGCGGTCGTGATGGGGGCGCTGGTCGCGCTGGTCGTCGGCGTGCCGGCACTGCGTCTGCGCGGGCTCTACCTGGCGATCGCGACCATCGGCTTCTCCTACGCGATGGAGCGATCGCTCTTCCGGGCCAAGGCTTTCACCGGCGGAACAGCCGGCCTGGAGCTGCCGCGCCCGCTGGCCGGCACGTTCCTCTTCTCGCGCAACGCCGACTACCTCGCGATCGTGCTGGTGCTGCTCGCCCTCGCGTGCTTCGTCGACAGCAACGTGACGCGCACCAAGCTCGGCCGCGCGTTCCACGCCGTGCGCTCCGACGAGGCGGTCGCGGCGTCGTTCGGCGTCAACGTCGCCCGGCACAAGCTCCTCGCGTTCGTGGTCAGCGGCGGCCTCGCCGGGCTGGCCGGCGCGATGTACGGCCACCTCTACACCTTCGTCAACAGCGAGACCTTCGGGTACGCCTACTCGCTGCTGCTCGTCGTCATCGTCGTCGTCGGCGGGCTCGGCAGCCGGACCGGTGTCGTCGTGTCGGCGTTCGGCTACGCCCTGCTGCCGCGGCTGCTTCAGGCTGTGCTCGGCATCGAGCGGATCGGCTGGGCGCCGGTCATCGGCGCCGCGATGCTGATGCTGACGGTCGCGATCAACCCGGGCGGCATCGCCCAGGCGATGAAGGAGAACGAGGAGCGCAAG
The DNA here is from genome assembly GCA_963765815.1 of uncultured Actinomycetota bacterium. Taxonomy (GTDB): domain Bacteria; phylum Actinomycetota; class Actinomycetes; order BP-191; family BP-191; genus DATLNF01. The sequence goes on from CAVXXT010000008.1 coordinate 690,046, forward strand.
GAGATCCGCCGCCGGCGGGCCGAGACCGACACCGGCGACGAGCCGCAGCTGCCCACCCTGCCCGACCTGCCGCGACCGACCGGTCTCCCCGCGCGTACGGCGGAGGCGGCCGGCCAGTCGCTGCTCGAGGTGCGCGATGTCTCGGTCCGCTTCGGCGGACTGCAGGCGGTCGACGGCGCATCCCTCGACGTGCCGCGCGGCCGGATCGTCGGCCTGATCGGACCCAACGGGGCGGGCAAGACGACGTTGTTCAACGTCGTCTCGGGGCACATCCGGCCGCAGGGCGGCAGCGTCCGGCTGCTCGGGCGCGACGTGTCCTCGCTGCCCGCGCACGCGCGCGCGGCGATCGGGCTCGGCCGCACCTTCCAGCTGATCGGGCTGGCGAAGGACCTCTCGGTCACGGAGAACCTGCTGCTCGCGCAGCACAGCGTCGCCCACTACTCCACGCCCGAGGCGCTGGTGCACCTCGGCCGGACCGGAGGGGTCGAGCGCGAGCTGCGGCAGCGGGCTCGCGAGGCGATCGCCGCACTCGGGTTCGAGCGGTACGCCGACGCGCCGGTGCGCGTCCTGTCCCACGGCCAGCAGCGCATCGTCGAGATCGGCTGCGTCCTGGTCACGGCCCCTGAGCTGGTCATGCTCGACGAGCCGTCGGCCGGCATGTCGCCGGGCGCCGCGGAGAACCTCGCGGTCCGACTCCGCGACATCCGCGACCAGCTCGGCCGCACCGTGCTGCTGATCGAGCACAACATCCCGCTCGTCCTCGACGTGTGCGACGACCTCTACGTCCTCTCCGCCGGCCAGGTCATCGCGTCCGGCCCGGCAGCCGAGGTCGCGTCGATGCCCCAGGTCGTCGCCGCCTACTTCGGCGCCGAGGCACCCGAGCCGGTGATGGCATGACGACCGCGCTGCCGAGAAGCCGGCCACGGCCGCGTCCGCCGGCCCCCTCGGTCCGGACGTCTCGCGAGCTGCTCCAGGTCGACCACGTCACGACCGGCTTCGGCGCCACGACGGTCCTGCACGGTCTGGCGTACGCCGTGCGGCAGGGCGAGATCGTCGGCATCTTCGGCCTCAACGGCGCGGGCAAGAGCGTGTCGATGAAGGTGCTCGCCGGGATCGTGCCGGCGTGGTCCGGCCAGGTGATCCTCGCCGGGCAGGACATCACCCGGGCCTCCGCCGAGGAGCGCGTCGAGCTCGGCATCGGCCACGTCCCCCAGGGCCGCCAGGTCTTCAAGGCGCTCTCCGTCGAGCAGAACCTCCGGCTCGGCGCCTACACGCTGCGCCGGCGCAATCGCAGCCGCTACGCCGGTGTGCTGGACGGGGTCTACGACCGGTTCCCGATCCTCGCGGAGCGGCGCACCCAGCTGGCCGGCACGATGAGCGGCGGCCAGCAGGCATCGCTCGCGGTGGCCCGCGCGCTGATGTCGGAGCCGAAGTTGCTCTGCATCGACGAGCCCTCGGCCGGCCTCGCGCCGCTCGTCGTGCAGGAGCTCCTCGAGACCCTGCGCGCGGTGGCGGCCACCGGGATGACGATGGTCCTCGTCGAGCAGAACGTCGCCTTCGGCCTGCAGCTCGCCGACACCGTCAACATCCTGCAGACCGGCCGCATCGTGCACTCCGGCCCGGCGGCCGACGTCGACTCGGCGACGCTCGCGCAGTACCTCGGCGTCGGTCGGCTGCTCACCAAGGGCGCCGCCGGTGCGGTGGCGACCCGACGACCTGCCGCGGCGAAGCCCGCCGTCAAGAAGCCCACCGCGAAGAAGCCCACCGTGAAGAAGACGGCGAAGAAGCCGGCGCGCACGTCGGCGGCGAGCAAGACGGCTTCCGATGAGTGAGGGCGCCGTCCGACGGCTGCGCTCCGCACCCCCGTCGACGGGTCCGGCGGCGGTGGCCGCGAGGGTCCTGCGCGACATCGACGACCTGGTCGCCACCATCGGCGACGCCCTGCAGAGCGAGATCTCCGAGTACGGCGCGATGTCGGCGGCCGCGATGTCGGAGGACGTGCTGCCGGTCACCCGCCGGGTCGTGTCGACGTTCTTCGACACGGTGGTCGCGGGCCGCGAGCTCGACGCCGACGCCATGCGCGGCTTCGAGGACTCCGGCCGTCGGCGCCTCGAGATGGGCGTGCCGCTCGAGTCGATGCTGCACGCCTACCGGATCGCCGGCCGGGTCGCGTGGAACGCCGTCGTAGCGGCGATCGCCCCGGGCGAGGAGCTGCTCCTGGGCGAGCTCGCCGCCGGCTGGATCGGCTACATCGACCAGGCGTCGACCGCGGTCGCCCGCGCCTACATGGCCGCGTCGGCCGACCGGCTGCGCCACCTCGACGCCCGGCGACGTGAGCTGGTCGAGGCCCTGCTCACCGCCGACGGCCCGGCGGAGGTCGCGTCGGTGTCGCTGCGCTTCTCGACGGTGCTGGCGTCGGCGTACGTGCCCGTGCTCGTCGGCGGCGCCGACGTCGCCGTGCACATCGACGCGCTGCTCGACGCGGCGCCGACCGGGACGCTCGGCGGTCACCGCGGCGAGCGCGTCCTTCTCCTCGTCCCGGACAGCGACGCCGAGCTGGCCGGGGTACGCGCGGTGGCGCGTGACGTGGTCGCGGCGTACGGCCGCGCGGCGTTGCCCGGGACCGCCCTGCTGGCCGAGGTCACACACGTCGAGACACTGCTCGAGACCGCACTGGCCGAGGGCGTCACGTCCGGCACGTTCGGGCCGGACGACCTGCTGGTGCAGCAGCTGCTGCTCGGCAACGAGCGGGTCGCCGCAGCGCTGCGCCGACGTGTTCATGACCGCATCACCGCACGCGACCCGAGCGGCGGAGTCGTCTCGACCCTGCGCACCTACCTCTCCTGCGGGTCGATCCCGGAGACCGCGCGGCGCGAGGTCATCCACGCCAACACCGTCGCCTACCGGCTGGGTCGGGTTCGCGAGCTGAGCGGTCTCGACCCGCGAGTGCCGCAGGACGCGGTGCTGCTGGTGCTCGGGCTCGGCCTGCGCGGGGGCAGCCGATGAGCGATCGCGGCAGCACCCTGCACGGGCTGATGGGTGGTCAGCCGCTGACGGTTCACGCGATCTTCGACCGGATGCGCACCGTGCACGCCGACGGCGAGGTCGTCGACGCACGCGGGCGGACGACGTACGGCGAGCTCGCCGACCGGATCCTGCGCACGGTGACGGTGCTGCGTGATCTCGGCGTGCAGCCGGGTGATCGGGTCGCGACCTTCGCCAACAACAGCGCCGACCACCTGCTGCTCTACTACGCGGTCCCGCTCGCCGGTGCGGTGCTGCACATGGTCAACATCCGGCTCTACGAGGACCAGATCCGCTACGTCGTCGCGCACGCCGGCGACACCGTGCTCGTCGCCGACGACGACCTGGTCTCGCAGGTGGACGGCCTCACCGACCTGCCGATGCTGCGCCGCACGATGACGATGAGCGAGCTGACCGCGCTCGCCGATGCGGCTCAGCCGGCCGACGAGCTGACCCCGGTGCACGAGGACGACCCGTGCGGCATCTGCTACACGTCGGGCACGACCGGGATGCCGAAGGGCGTCGTCTACACCCACCGGGCGACGTACCTGCACGCCATGGCGGCCTGCATGGTCGACCACCTCGCGCTGTCGCAGCACGAGCGGATCCTGCCGGTCGTGCCGCTGTTCCACGCATGCGGCTGGGGGCTGCCGTATGCCGCGCCGTTCACCGGCGCGGAGCTGGTCTTCGCCGGCGCGGACACGTCGCCCGCGCACCTCGCCGAGCTGATCGAGCGGGAGCGTGTCACCTGGGCGGCCGGCGTGCCGACGATCTGGACCCAGCTGCTGCCGTTGGTCGAGGCCGGCTCCTTCGACTTCTCGTCGCTGCGGACTCTCGGCGTCGGCGGCGCCGCGACGCCACGCCCGCTGATGGAGGCCTACGACCGGGCGGGCATCACCATCCTGCAGATCTGGGGCATGACCGAGACCACACCACTGGCCTGCACGTCGCGTCCTCGTCGTCGGCATCGTGACCTCGACGACGACGCGCGGCGCGAGGTGCGGCTGCGCACCGGCACGATCTTCGCCGGGCTCGAGGCGCGCATCACCGCCGAGGACGGCACCGTCCTGCCATGGGATGGAACCACCGTCGGCGAGCTCGAGTGCCGCGGGCCATGGGTGGCGACCGGCTACTACGACGACCCGGCGCTCGGCGAGAAGTTCCGCGAGGACTGGCTGCGCACGGGTGACATGGCCGTGATGGAGTCCGACGGCTACTTCCGCATCGTCGACCGGAGCAAGGACCTGGTGAAGAGCGGCGGCGAGTGGATCTCCTCGCTGGAGCTCGAGGCCGCGATCATGGCCCACCCGCTCGTCGGCGAGGCGGCCGTCGTCGGGGTGAAGAGCATCCGCTGGGACGAGCGGCCGGTCGCGGTCGTCGTACCGGTCAACGGGCAGGCGCCCACGCTGGAGGAGCTGCGGGAGTTCCTGACCGGGCGGGTCGCCAAGTGGTGGCTGCCGGACGAGGTCGTCGTCGTCGACGAGGTGCCCAAGACCAGCGTCGGGAAGTTCGACAAGAAGCGGATCCGCGACCAGCTGTCCCACCTGGAGCTGCCATGACCGATCGACCCGACGTCCACGGAGATGTCGCGCCCGGCTTCGAGCCGGTGCGAGAGACGTTCGCCGCACACCTCGCCGACCTCGGGGACGGCGGAGCGGCGTACGCCGCCTTCCACCGCGGCGAGAAGGTCGTCGACCTCTGGGCCGGCGACGCCGCCCCGGAGGTGGGCGGCGCCGCGGCGCGGCCGTGGGAGGAGTCGACGACCAACCTGTGGATGTCGACGACCAAGGCGGTCGTGGCCCTGTGCCTGCAGATGCTGCACGACCGCGGCGTCGTGGACGTCTTCGCCCCGGTCTCGAAGTACTGGCCCGAGTTCGCGGCCGAGGGCAAGGGCGACATCACCGTCGCGCACGTGCTGACCCACACCAGCGGGGTGATGGGCTCGCCCGACGTCACGGCGCTGGTCGACCTCGACAGCGGCGACGGCCAGGACCGCACCGAGGAGATCGCGGCTGCCCTCGCTGCGGCCGCGCCGATGTGGGAGCCCGGCACCTCTGCCGGGTACCACACGACGTCCTACGGCTACCTGCTCTCCGAGATCGTGCGCCGGGCCGAAGGCCGGACGCTGGGTCAGTTCCTCCGCGAGGAAGTCGTCCTCCCGCTGGGTGTGCCGGACGTACGCCTCGGCACGCCCGCAGACGAGCACGACCGGATCGCGACGATCCTGCCGTTCATGTGGCCCGACGGGATCCCTGAGGAGATCACGGCCTACATGAACTGGTTCCTCGGCGCCTGCCGGGACGACACCACACCGGCCGGTGTGTCCTGCCTGGCCCGTGACGGGGTCGGCGCGCTCGACCGGCTGCCCGAGCTGTTCAACGCCGCGCCCGGCCGGGTCGCAGAGCTCGGCAGCTCCAACCTGGTCGGCACGGCGCGATCGGTCGCGAAGATCTTCGCTGCGGTCGCTGAGCCGGGCGAGCTCGACGGGGTGCGTCTCGCGTCGCCGGAGTCCCGCGAGCTCTTCACGACCAGGCACGAGTCTCGCCCCGACACGACCCTGGGCTTCCCGGTCGCGCGCGGGCTCGGCTACAACCTCAACCAGCCGCTGATCCCGCGGCCGCCGACGATGGGTCCCAACCCGACGGCGTTCGGCCACGGCGGCGTCGGCGGGCAGATGGGCTTCGCCGACCCGGCGGTGCGGGTCGGCGCGGCGTACACGCGCAACCACTACACGGTGTTCCCGGCGATGCCGATGCTGCTGCACGGTGCGCTCTACCAGTGCCTGCCGGCATGAGGCGCATCCTCGTCGCGGCGCTCGCCATCACCGCGCTGCTCGGACCGGTCGGCGCGGACGCGGCGCCGTCGTACCGCGACCCGGAGCGGATGCGACCGCAGGGACCGGCGAAGGTGCGCTTCGCGGCCGACTTCCGGCCGGTCACGGACGACGAGTGGAAGTTCGACGTCGGCGGCTTCGGCGGGGTCCGGCGCCGCGCGCCACGTCACCACGTGCCGGTCATCTTCGTCCACGGCAACAACGTCGACCACGCCGACTGGTACCCGGTGCGCGATGACTTCAAGGCCGCCGGCTGGACCGACCAGGAGCTGTGGGCGCTGTCGTACAACGGCCTGGGTGGCTCGAACGGGACCGCGCTCACCCGGCAGAACCCGGAGCGGGACGCCGAGCACACCGAGATGGGCTGGGACGGCCAGACCCGGATCACCGAGAACGACGTCAACGTCCCGGACCTCTACGCCTTCATCCGCGCGGTGCAGGCCTACACCGGCTCGCGCCGCTTCTCACTCGTCACGCACTCGCTCGGCGTGACGCTGGCCCGCAAGACGCTCAAGGTGCACCCGGCGCTGCGCCGGGACCTGGTCGCCTTCGTCGGGATCGCCGGCCCGACGGAGGGCACGACGTTCTGCCCGCCCGGCTCCGAGGGGCAGGTGGTCTCCTGCGAGGAGATCGCGGCCGGCACGCCGTGGCTGGCCGAGCTCAACGGGCCCGACGGCAAGGACGAGACCTACGGCCCGGCGAAGTGGATGACGGTGTACGACGGCAGCGGCGTCGGCGACCCGGCGTACGCCGGACCGACGTACGCCCAGTCGCCACGTCTGGTCGGCGCCGACAACCGGGAGTTCCCGGCGACGTACCACAACGACCTGCGGCTCGACCCGACGATCATCACCGTCTACCGGACCTTCCTCGAGGACGCGGAGCGGGGCCTCCCGCGTCGCTGACGGCGTGCCCGGATGTCCGGTTGTGGTTTCCGGGGCGGGTTGTGAGGGACGATTCACACCATGAACCACCCGGGGCGGCTGCTCGCCCGGCGCCTCGCGCTCGTGGTCGGCGTCAGCACCCTGCTCGGGCTGCTGCTCGCCGGCGCTGCCTTTCCCATCGTCGGATCGGTCGGCGTGGCCGTCGGCTCGGGCGCGAAGTCGTTCAGCGACCTGCCGCGCGAGCTGACCGAGCTGCCGCTCCCGCAGCGGTCGCGGATCCTCGCCGCTGACGGCTCGCTGCTCGCGGCCGTCTACTTCAACGAGGACCGGGTGATGGTCCCGCTCGAGCGGATGCCGGAGCACCTGCGCAACGCGATCGTCGCGATCGAGGACAACCGCTTCCGCCAGCACAGCGGCGTCGACCTCAAGGGGCTGACCCGCGCGCTGGTCCGCAACCAGCGCGCCGGCGGCGTCGAGGAGGGCGGCTCGACGATCACCCAGCAGTACGTGAAGAACGTGCTGCTGTCAGCCGCGAAGACTCCGGAGGAGCGCAAGCGCGCGACCGAGCGGTCCGTGGCGCGCAAGGTGCGCGAGGCGCGCTACGCCATCGCCCTCGAGGAGCGCTACACGAAGGACCAGATCCTCGAGCGCTACCTCAACATCGCCTACTTCGGGCAAGGCGTGTACGGCGTCGGCACCGCGGCGCAGCGCTACTTCAGCAAGCCGGTCGAGAAGATCTCGGTCCCCGAGGCGGCGCTGCTCGCGGGCCTCGTGCAGGCGCCGGAGCGCTACGACCCGCTCGTCAACCCGGAGGCCGCGCGCGACCGCCGCGACACGGTGCTCAGCAGCATGGCGCGCACCGGCGTGCTCCCCGCCGTCGACGCCGAGTGGGCCCAGCGCCAGCCGCTCGGCCTGCACCCGTCCAAGGTCTCCGGCATCGAGGACAGCCCGCTCGCCGGGCCGTTCCTCGACCTGGTGCGCACCATGGTCCTCGAGGGCAGCGACCCGGCGATCCGCGAGGTCTTCGGCAAGACCCGCGGCGACCGCGAGCGCTCGCTCTTCCAGGGCGGGCTGACCGTGCGGACGTCGCTCGACGCCACGCTGCAGCGCACCGCGCTGACCACGCTGCGCGAGACGCTGGGCGACGCCGACGACCCGGCGTCGGCGATCGTCGTCGTCGAGCCGGGCACCGGCGCGATCAAGGCGATGGCGTCGCTCAGCCACGAGAAGGCGACGCAGAAGGTCAACCTGCCCATCGGCGGCACCAGCGGCTTCCAGGCCGGGTCGACGTTCAAGGTCTTCGTCCTGGCCGCCGCGATCGAGCAGGGCTACTCGCTCAGCTCGACGCTCTACGCTCCCGCGCGCTACGAATCGGCGGTCTACAAGAACGTCGTCAACGGAGTCGTGAAGCCCTACGAGATCGGCAACGCCGGTGACAGCGAGGCGGGCACCTTCACACTCACCGAGGCGACGGTCCACTCGGTCAACACGTTCTACCTGCAGCTGCAGGAGAAGACCGGCTTCGACCGTCCGGCGGAGATCGCTGAGGCGGCCGGCGTACGCCGGTTCCCGCTGAAGGTCGTCCCGTCGTTCACCCTCGGCGCGAGCGAGGTCAGCCCGCTCGACATGGCCAGCGCCTACGCGACGTTCGCCGCGCACGGCATCGCCTGTGAGCCGCTGGCGATCACGTCGGTCGAGTCGGCGGACGGCTCGACGGTCGGCACGATGAAGCCGAAGTGCGAGCGGGCGATCGCCGCCGACGTCGCGGACACCGTGACGACGGTGCTGCGCGGCGTGGTCGACCGCGGCACCGGCACCGGCGCGGACTTCGGCCGGCCGGCCGCCGGCAAGACGGGCACGACCAACGGCCCCAGCGCCGCGTGGTTCGTCGGCTACACGCCACAGCTCGCGGCAGCGGCGTGGGTCGGCCATCCGACCGACCCCATCAAGCGCCCGCTGCGCAACGTGCACGGCGTGAAGATCGTGTACGGCGGAACCTTCCCCGCGTCGATCTGGCGGCGGGTGATGGCGGCCGCGCACGAGTCGCTGCCCTTCGAGTCGTTCGACCTCTCTCCGCCGCCGTCGCTGACGAAGACGCTCGGCCCGTCGCGTCTCCCACGTTCGTCCGCCAGCCCGGTCCCGGCGAACACCACCGACCCGATCCCCGACACCGCGCTGCCGTCGCCCCGTCCGCGGCAGAGCCAGGAGCCGGGCAACGGCTGCCGGAAGAAGAAGTGCACCGCGTCGCCCTCGCCCACGCCGGCGCCGCCGCCGAGTCCCAACCCGACGCCCGCGCAGTCCGCCCCGGCCAGCCCGGCCCCCGCCGCCAGCGCCCCGCCCCAGCCCTGACCGACTCTGCCTGACCGGTCGCCAGCACCTCCCGAACCAGGGAGCGTTTCGGTCACTGAAACCCGGTCCGGGCCGCCTTTCCGTCACTGAAACGCTCCCGGCTGGCGGTGGGGTCAGAGGCGGCCGGCGGCTTTCAGGGCGAGGTACGCGTCGGCGACCGCGGGCGGGAACGTGTCCGGCGGCGCGTCGACGACGTCGACCCCTCGCCGGCGCAGGAGGGCGGTGAGGCGCTGGCGCTCGCCGATGGCGCGCTCGGCGGCGGCGGCTTCGTACACCTCGGCCGCCCCGCGGCGGCCGGCCGCCATCTGCACCACCTGCGGGTCGGTGACCGCCGCGACGATGACGGTGTGCCGTGCGGTGAGCGCACGCAGAGCCGGCAGCAGGCCCTCCTCGATCACCGCGCTGTTGAGGTCGGTGAAGATGACGATCAGCGCCCGTCGGCGGGCGCGACGGAGGATCGCGCCGACCATCGCCCGGTGATCTGCTTCCACGAGGGACGCCTCGAGCGGCGCCATCGCGTTGACCAGCGTCGGCAGCACCTCGGCCCGTGAGCCGCCGGACACCGACGCGCGCAGCACCCGGTCGTGCGCGATCAGGTCGACCTGATCCCCGGCCCGCGACGCGAGCGCGCCGAGCAGCAGCGCAGCGTCCAGCGCGTGGTCGAGCCGCGGGGTGTCGCCGACGCGCCCGGCCGAGGTGCGCCCGGTGTCGAGCACGAGGATCACCCGACGGTCGCGCTCGGGCCGCCAGGTCCGCACGACGACGGTCTCGCGGCGCGCGGTGGCCCGCCAGTCGATCGACCGGACGTCGTCGCCGTCGACGTAGTCGCGCAGCGAGTCGAACTCGGTGCCCTGGCCACGGCCGCGCACCAGCACCGCGCCGTCGAGCTGGCGCAGCCGTTCGAGCCGCTCGGGCAGGAACCGCCGGCTGGCGAACGGCGGCAGGACGCGCAGCGCCCACGGCACCTCGTGCCGGCCCTGCCGTGCGCCGAGCCCGAGCGGCCCCACCGACCGCACCGTGACCCGCACGGGTCGCCGGTCGCCGCGCCGGGTAGGCAGCAGTGTCCAGACGACGCCACGGCGCTCACCAGCCGGCAGCACCACGTGCTGAAGCCTCGAGGACAGCCCGGCCGACGGCGGCCAGGCGTCGCGTACGACGGCCCGTACCCGTCGGCTCCCGGTGTTGACGATCGACATCGTCAGCTCGACCGGCTCGCCGAGCCGGACCGACGTCGGACCGCTCCGCGAGATGCGCAGGTCCCGGACGCGACCGGCGAGCGCGATGTCGACGGCGACCAGCAGGCCGAGAGCGACATTGAGCAGTACGACGGTCGCCGTACGCCCGGGCAGCGCGAGCACGAGCGCCGCGAGCAGCGTCGCGACCAGGCCCGTCCGACCGGTGAGCGCCACGAGGTGCGAGAGCTACCGGGGGACCGGCACCGACGCGAGCACGGTGTCGAGCACGCCGTCCGCGGTGACGCCCTCGAGCTCGGCCTCGGGCCGCACGGCGACCCGGTGGCGCAGCGTCGGGCGGGCCAGTGCCTTCACGTCGTCCGGCGTCGCGAAGTCGCGCCCGGACAGCCAGGCCCACGCCTTGGCGGTGCGCAGCAGCGCGGTCGCGCCGCGCGGCGAGACGCCGAGCGACAGCGACGGCGACGTCCGCGTCGCCCGCGCGATGTCGACGATGTAGCCCATCACCTCGGGCGAGACGGTGATGGCTGCGGCCGCGGCGCGTCCGGCCTCCAGGTCGGCGGCGCCCGCGACGGCGGTCACGCCCGCTGCGGCGAGGTCGCTCGGGTCGAAGCCCGCGTGGTGGCGTTCGAGCACGGTCACCTCGTCGGCCCGGGCCGGCACTGGCATGGTCAGCTTGAGCAGGAACCGGTCCAGCTGCGCCTCCGGCAGCGGATAGGTGCCTTCGTACTCGACCGGGTTCTGCGTCGCCGCGACGATGAACGGCTCGGGCAGCGCGCGCGGTGTCCCGTCGACGGAGACCTGCCGCTCCTCCATCGCCTCGAGCAGTGATGCCTGCGTCTTCGGCGGCGTGCGGTTGATCTCGTCGGCGAGCAGCAGGTTGGTGAAGACCGGGCCCTCGCGGAACGAGAAGGCCGCCGTCCGCGCGTCGTACACGAGCGACCCGGTGACGTCGCCCGGCATCAGGTCGGGCGTGAACTGCACGCGCTTGGTGTCGAGGTCGAGCGCGGCGGCGGTCGCGCGGACCAGCAGCGTCTTCGCGACTCCCGGCACACCCTCGAGCAGGACGTGGCCGCGGCAGAGCAGCGCGACGACGAGGCCGGTGACCGCGCCGTCCTGGCCGACGACCGCCTTGGCGACCTCGGTGCGCAGTGCCATGAGCGCTTCGCGCGGGCCCTCGCTGCGCGCCGCTCGGGTACGACGAACCGTCGTGCGCGTCGATGTGGTGGCGGCGACCGCGCGCGTGCGCGCGGGGCGGGCCGCGCTGCTGTCGGTCACAGGGTTCGCACCTCGCTGTCCAGGGTGTCCAGGTCGCGGGCGAGCCGCACGAGCGCGGCGTCGTCAGCGGGGCTCCGACCGTACAAGAGGTCGTCGACGGCTGCGGCGTCGCGACCGGTGCGAGTGGCCACCGCCGCGAGCAGCTCGTCGCGGACCGGTGCCACGCCGAGGCCGATCGCGCGGGCGATCCGTCGCCGCCGGGCGGCCTGCAGCGCGGCGGCCGCGGTCTGCCTGGCCTGAGCGGTCCGGTAGAGACGCGCGCGGCCCTCGACCGTCTCCGCAGCGCGCACCACGACCGGCAGCGTCTCCGCGACGACGGGGCCGAGTCGCCGGGCGCGCCACACACCGAACCAGACCGCGGCCACGACGAGCTGCACCGCGGCGAGCGCGACCCGGTCGGGGAGCAGGTCGACGAGCGACCGCGGCGGGGTGCCGAGCGCCGCCCGCTCGTCCTCGCGGGGGTAGACCCACTCGATCCGCGGCTGCCCCTCGAGGAGGCCGATGGCGAGGGCGGCGTTGCCCTCGTCGCCGAGCTCGGCGTTGGTGAACGCGTCGGGCGCGCCGACGACCCGCAGCTCGCCGCCCCCGTGATGTACGACGACGACACTGCCGAGGCCGTCGACGCGGTAGCACGAGTCCGGCCCGCCGATGGCGTAGAGCTCGCCGCCGGTCCGCGCGCGTCCGGCGACGGCCGCCGCGTGGACGGCGCAGCCGGCCGGGCGAGACGTCACCTCCGCGCCGCCGGCGACCCTGATGTCCAGCCCGGGCGCCTCGCCGCGCAACGCCTCGAGAAGCTCCGCCCCCGGGGAGACCAGGACGACGTCGCGGTCGGCGGAGGGCAGGAGGAGGGAGAGGTCGACGTCGGCGTCGAGCAGCTCGGCGCGCGGCACGAACAACGTCGTCCCGGACTCCGCCGTCGGCTCAGGCACCCGGACGACGTCGACACCTCGGTCGCGCAGCAGCGCGGCCAGCGCCTTGCTGCCCGGAGGCCGCGCGGCCTCCGGGTCGAGCAGGCCGCCGCGGACGCCTCCGGCGAGCAGGGCGATGGTCGTGCCGACGACGGCGATGATCAGCCCGACGACGACGGGCAGCCGCGCGGCGGACCACAGCGCGGCCGGCGTGGTCATCGCGCGTGCCGACCGGCCGCCGTCCTCCGCGTCGCCCGTGATCGCCGGGTCGAGCAGCTCGGTCGTCATGAGCGGGCCAGGACCGCGAGCCGCGCGCCGCGCACGGCGTCATCGGCCGACCTGAGCGCGTCGTGGTCGCCCGCCGTGGCCGGGCGGTCGCCGTACCAGATCGCGTCGAAGACCAGCGCGGCGGAGCGAGTCGGCGCGGAGATCGCCGGTACGGCGGCAGCGGCCTCGCGCGCGATCTCCCCGGCGGTCCGACCCGGGCGCACGTCGAGCACGCCGCGCTGCTCCAGCTCGCGGACGATCGCGCGGAACCGCGCGCGCACCGCGTCCTTCCACTGGCCCGACGCCGCCAGCCGATCGGCCTCCGCCCGGTAGTCGTCGGCGGTCATCGAGCGCGCCCCGCGACGCCGGTCGGTCACCGCGTCGCGCAGGCGGCCGGGATGCACGCCGAGCCGCAGCGCGACGATCAGCGCGACGACGATCGCGATGAGGATCAGCAGGCCGACGCCGCCGCCGGGGACGACGTTGATCGCCTCGACCACGAGCTCGGCGACCTTCTCGATGATCCAGCCCGTCACCCGGTCGAGCAGCGACGGCTCCCCGACGTGGTACTCCCGCTTGAGCAGCTCCCGCCGGGCGTCGTCGCGAGCGCCGTCACGGGTCAGCTGCTCGGCGACCTGCCCGAGCACCGCGTACGACGGTGCGATCACGCCATCGGCGGCGCGGCCGGCGGCAGCGCCTGTGTCGCGGCGGCCGCGGCCAGCGTGACGTCGAGCCCCTCAGCGCGCATCCGCCGGTCGACGTACAGCAGCGCGCTCACACCGGCTGAGAACGGCGCAGTGATGGTGCCCGCGATGATGCCGCCGATGGTCGACAGCGCGAGCTGCGCGGATGAGACGTCGCCGGTGGTGTCGGCCGTGCCGGTGAAGACGCTGCCGAACCCGCCACCCGCGAGGATGAACGGGAGTGACAGCGCGCCGCTGACGAACGAGCTGATGATCGCCGCCAGGATGAGCACGCCGCAGCACCGCCAGAACTGGCCTTTCACCAGGTCGCGGGACCGCCGCAGCGCAGCGCTGACCGGCTGGCGCTCGAGCATCAGCGCCGGTGTGGCCAGCGACAGTGCGACCGCGGCGTAGACACCGGGGGCGATGCAGAGGACGAAGCCGATGACCGTCAGCACCGACACGAGCAGCGATGCGCCGATCAGCGCCCAGAAGCGCGCGCGCACCGCGCGCCACGCCTCGTCGAGGGAGATGGGCCGGCCGAGGACCGCCTGACCCATGACGACGGTGAGCGCGCCTGAGAGCAGCACGCCGGTCACCATGCCGAACAGCACGCCGAGGAGCACGCCGAAGATGCCGGTGCCGTCGAAGCTGCCGTCGGAGAGGCTGTCGCTGAAGTTCTTGGTCGCGAGGAACTGCAGCACCTGGGTGACGGTGACGACCGCAGCGGACAGGCCGAGCGTCGCCCGGGGGTAGCGGCGGATCGTGGTGATCGCGCCGTCGAGCAGCTCGCCTACGCCGAGCGGGCGCAGCGGGATGACGCCGGGATGCGCGGCCGGTGGCATGCCGGTCCAGCCGCCGTACCCCGCCTGTCCGGCCGGCTGACCCCACTGCGGAGGGGACGGCTGTCCCCATCCCGGGGGCTGCGGCTGTCCCCACTGCGGCTGCGGCTGTCCCCATTGCGGCTGCGCCGGGGGCTGGCCCCAGGCCGGCGGGGGAGCCGGGGTGGCCGCGCGCGGCCAGGACTCCGGCGGAGCAGGGTCGGCGGGCTGGTCGCCCGGAGCGGTCCAGTCGGAATCGTCGGGCATGCTGCGCCATTCTCCCGTCGCGGTCGGCTCGGCCGGTGAAGATCGTGTCACGCTTGCGGTACGACGCGTGCCGCACCCGCACGAGGCCGCGAGGGCGCGCAGAATGGCGACGACGAGAGGTGGTCTGCGTGAGGGGACGGGTGCTGGTCGTCGACGACGACCCCGCGCTGGCGGAGATGCTCGGCATCGTCCTGCGCAGCGAGGGGTTCGAGCCGTCGTTCGTGGCCGACGGCGAGCGGGCGATGGCCGCGTTCCGCCAGACCAAGCCCGACGTCGTGCTCCTCGACATCATGCTGCCGGGCAAGGACGGTCTGGAGGTCTGCCGCGCGATCCGCGCCGAGTCCGGCGTGCCGATCGTGATGCTGACCGCGCGGACCGACACGATCGACGTGGTGCTCGGCCTCGAGTCGGGCGCCGACGACTACGTCGTCAAGCCGTTCAAGCCCAAGGAGCTGATCGCCCGGGTGCGCGCGCGGCTGCGTCGCAACGAGGAGGTCGTCCCGGAGACGCTGCACATCGGCGACGTCGAGATCGACGTGGCCGGTCATCGCGTGATGCGCGGCGGTCAGCAGATCTCGCTGACGCCGCTCGAGTTCGACCTGCTGGTCGCGCTCGCCCGCAAGCCGCGGCAGGTGTTCACCCGCGAGGTCCTGCTCGAGCAGGTGTGGGGCTACCGCCACGCGGCCGACACCCGCCTCGTCAACGTCCATGTCCAGCGGCTGCGGGCGAAGGTCGAGCGCGACCCGGAGCAGCCCGAAGTCGTCCTGACGGTCCGCGGCGTGGGCTACAAGGCCGGTCCCCCCTGACCCCGGTGCGCCGCGTCTCGAGCGGGCTCGTCGGCCGGTGGCGTCGCTCGCTGCGGCTGCGCGTCGTGGCCTCGACCCTGCTCATCTCGCTCACCGTCGTCACGCTCCTCGGCCTGTTCCTGCTCGGCCGCGTGACTCAGGGAATCCTCGCGACGCAACGGCGCTCGGCGCTGGCCGAGGTCGAGGGCGGACTGCGCCTCGCGCAGGCCACCCTGCTCGACCTCCCGTCGACGAGTGGCGCCGACTCGGTCGACGAGGAGATCGCCGAGCTCACCAACAGCCTGGCCAGTCAGGGCGGTGAGGTCGGCACGTTCGACGTGCTGGTGCTGTCCTCGACCGACGCGCGTGCGTTCATCTCCGCGGTCGAGGACTCGAGCCGCAGCATCGACGAGGTGCCGGCCGGGCTGCGGCGGGCGGTCGCGGGCCGAGGTGAGCTGGCCTACAGCTACACCGAGGTGCTCCGGAAGGGCACCCGGCAGCCGGCGCTCGTCGTGGGCGCGCCGCTGAGCGGCAACCTGGTGAGTGGCCGCTACGAGCTGTACTACGTCTTCCCTCTGGGCACTGAGGCGGCGACGCTGTCGCTGGTACGCCGGACGATGCTCGGCGGCGGCGTCGGCCTGGCGCTGCTCGTCGCGGCTGTCGCCGGCCTCGTCGCTCGGCAGGTGGTCACCCCGGTCAAGGTCGCCGCGCGCACCGCGGAGCGGTTCGCCGCCGGCCGGCTCGAGACGCGCATGGCGGTGCACGGCGAGGACGAGATCTCCCGGCTCGGCGAGGCCTTCAACGAGATGGCCGCGAGCCTGCAGCAGAAGATCGGCCAGCTGCAGGACCTCTCGCGGCTTCAGCACCGCTTCGTCTCCGACGTCTCCCACGAGCTGCGCACCCCGCTCACGACGGTGCGGATGGCCGCCGATCTGATCCACGCCGCCCGCAGCGACTTCCCGCCCGAGGTCGCCCGCTCCGCCGAGCTGCTGCAGAACGAGCTGGACCGCTTCGAGGCGCTGCTCGGCGACCTGCTCGAGATCAGCAAGCTCGACGCCGGCGCGGTGGTCCTCGACGCCGAGGCGATCGACCTGGCCGCGCTGACCCAGCGCGTGGTCCGAGCCCTCGCGCCGCTGGCCGCGCGCAGCGGCAGCGACGTCGTCGTCCGGGTGCCGCCGGGAGAGTCGGTCATCGCCGAGTGCGACGGACGCCGGGTCGAGCGCATCGTCCGCAACCTGGTCGCCAACGCGATCGAGCACGGCGAGAGCCTGCCGATCGAGATCACCGTCGCCGGCGACGCCGACGCGGTCGCGGTCGTCGTACGCGACCACGGTGTCGGGTTGCGCCCGGGCGACGCGAGTCGCGTGTTCAGCCGGTTCTGGCGCGGCGACCCGTCCCGCGCGCGGCACACCGGCGGCACCGGTCTCGGCCTGTCGATCGCCATCGAGGACGCGCGGCTGCACGGCGGCTGGCTGCAGGCGTGGGGCGAG
Source organism: uncultured Actinomycetota bacterium (assembly GCA_963765815.1). Classification (GTDB taxonomy): domain Bacteria; phylum Actinomycetota; class Actinomycetes; order BP-191; family BP-191; genus DATLNF01. Next base: position 706,825 of record CAVXXT010000008.1, read on the forward strand.
CCGGGTCAGGGCTCCGCCTTCCGCCTCACGCTGCCGCGCCGGGTCAGCACCGAGCTGGTGCGATCGCCGCTGCCGCTCCAGCCCACGTCGGTGCCCAGTGCCTAGGAGTCTCCGGCGCCACCGCCGGTACGCCGCCCTCGTGGTCGCCCTCGTGCTGCCGCTCGCCGCCTGCGACGGATTCCCGCGCGACGGCGAGGTGCGCACCGTCCGCGACGTCGGCGCTCCGGAGGACCGCGCCGAGCTCGACCGCGGCCCGCGCAACGGACCCCCGGTCTTCCGCCGCTTCCCGCCGCCGCCGCCGCAGGCCAGCCCCGAGCAGGTCGTCCGCGGGTTCTTCGACGCGCACGCCGACCTCGAGCCCAACCAGCACGTCGCCCGGCAGTACCTCGCGCCCGGCGCCGCATGGGACGCGCGGGCCAAGGTCACCGTGTTCACCGGCGAGCGCACCTTCACGATCGTGCCGGTCGACGCCGGGCGGCAGAGCGCGACGCTGACCGTCACGCCGACCGCGATCGTCAGCCGGACCGGCGAGTTCCGGCCGGTGGCTCCGGCGCAGATCGTCCTGCGGTTCGCGCTTCGCCTCGTCGACGGCGAGTGGCGACTCGTCGACGTGCCGCCGGGGCTGCTGCTGTCGGAGAGCGGATTGGCCGGCGCGTACCGGCGTACGGTCCGCTACTTCCCCGGACCCGAGCGCAAGCGGCTGGTGCCCGACGTCGTCTTCCTGCCCCGCGGCAGCACCTCGGCGGTGACGTCGGCGGCGCAGTCGGTCGTCAACGGCCCGTCGCCGTGGCTCGCGCCGGCGGTGCACACCGCGGTGCCGGACGACACGCACGTGATCGGCGCTGTGCCGGTGCTCGACGGCACCGCCACCGTCACGCTCTCGGCGGAGGCGCAGGCGGTCGAGTCCGACGCGCGGTCGGCGCTCGTCGCGCAGATCGTGTGGACCCTGACCGAGCCGGGTCTGGGCGTGAGCAATGTGCGCCTTCGCGTCAACGGGCGGCCGATGGTGCTGCCCGACGGCCGCACCGGCCAGGTGCAGTCGCGCAGCGACTGGGCGGGTTACAACCCGGACCCGAGCAGTGACAGCACCCGTCTCTACTTCCTCCGCGACGGTCGGCTGCAGACGCTCGAGGACGACCAGACCAGTGAGGTACGCCGCGAACCCGGGCAGCTCCGTGACATCGCGGTGAGCCGTTCCGCCGCGCTGCTCGCCGCGGTGCGCCGCAACGCCGACGGAACGGAGTCGCTGCTCGTCGGCGCGCTGAGCGGCACGTTGCCGACGCTGCTCTACGGCGCGCGCATCCTCTCGCCGAGCTGGGACTCCGACGGCGACCGGGTCTGGGCGCTGCAGGACGCTCCCGGTCGGCCCTCGCGGCGCGTCCTGGTCGCCGTCCCCGCAACGCAGGGTTCCGGAGTGGCCCGCCCGGTCTCCGTCGAGCTGCCGGCCGGCACCACGATCGAGGCCGTGCGGCTGTCGCCCGAGGGCGCGCGGGCCGCGGTCCTGGTACGCCGTGGCGCGCTCCGCCAGGCCTGGATCGGCCGCGTGGAGCGGCTCGGTGCGGCGACCGCGTTGACGTCGCTGCAGCCGCTGCGCCCGGGGTCGCGCGACGTCGCCAGCGTGGTGTGGGAGACCGCGAGCCGGCTGCTCGTCGCCGACGAGAACGGCATCGCGCGGGTCGACGTCGACGGGTTCGACCCGGTCGAGGTCCCGGCCGACGGGCTGCCGGCCCGGCTGGTGCAGCGGGTCTCCGGCGGTCCGGCCGCCGACGTCGTCGCCGAGATCGACGGGCGGCTGTGGCGGCGCGCGTCCGGATGGCGCGCGATCGGCGCGGGCACCGCCGCGTCGTACGCCGGCTGACTCCACAGATCCGCGGCTGCCTGCACCGGATCCCCGCGCGCCCGGCGACCCTCGATGAGTGCTCGACGCGCTGCTGGACCTGCTCTGCCCCCGCGAGTGCGCCGGCTGCGGCGCCCGTGGCGCCGGCGTCTGCGCGCGGTGCGCCGGCTCGGTGCTCGACCCACGGCCGCGTTGGCGCCGGCCGACGCCGACGCCCACCGGCCTGCCGAGGGTGTCGGCCGTCGCCGACCACGACGGCGCGGTGCGCCAGCTGCTCATCGCGCACAAGGACCGCGGCCGCCGCGACGTCGGCGTCGTGCTCGGCGCCGCGCTCGCGCGCGCTGCGGCACCCGTCGCGGGCGGGCGGCCGGTCCTGCTGGTGCCGGTGCCGTCGTCGCCGGCCGCGGTGCGCCGGCGCGGCTACGACCACGCACTCGCCCTGGCGAGGGCGGCCGTGGCTCACCTCCCGCCCGGCACGGCCGCGATCGCCGGGCTCGAGCGGGTGCGTCGGACGGTGGACCAGGCCGGCCTCGGCGCCGGCGCCCGCGCCGCCAACCTGGCCGGGGCCGTCGGCGTACGGCGGCAGTCGCTGGAGCGGTTGCGGGCGCTGCCGGTCGTCGTGGTCGACGACCTGATGACCACGGGCGCCACCCTCGCGGAGGCGTCCCGAGCGCTGCGCGCGAGCGGGATCGAGCCGCTCGGCGCAGCGGTGGTCGCGGGCCGGGTGAAACGCCTCACACGTCCCGGCGCAACGGGATAGCGTTGCGTCCCGGACGTCCGTCCGGGTCCGTGGTTGCGCCGATCCGTCAGGGGAGGCAAGCCGATGCCAGCCGCAGGCGAAACGGCCCACGTAAGGCGACTCTTCGTCGTCCGATCATGGTGCGGCTTAGAAGTAAGCCCTGCCCCGCCGGTGGTCCCTATGGCCGCCGTACCGGGAGTAGGCCAGTAGTGACGCCCTGCGTCGCGAGCGCCTCAGCAGGCGGATGTGGGGTCAAAGACCAGGTCGGCCGGGCGGACGTCCTCGCCGACATCGTGCGGAACGGTGACGGCTCGCGCGCCCAGCGCGCGACCGGCGAGGAGCGCTTATGGACATCGTGGTCAAGGGTCGCAACACCGACGTCAGCAAGAGCTTCAAGGAGCACGTCACCGACAAGCTGCTGAAGGTGGAGCGGCTCGACCACCGGATCATCCGCCTCGAGGTCGAGGTGACCGAGGAGCAGAACCCGCGACTGGCCGGGATGCGCGAGCGGGTTGAGGTGACCTGCATCAGCAAGGGCCCGATCGTCCGCGCCGAGGCCAGCGCCGCCGACCAGCTGGCCGCGCTCGACCTCGTCGTGGACAAGCTCGAGGCCCGGCTGCGGCGTGCGGCGGACAAGCGACGGGTGCATCACGGGACGCGATCGCCCGAATCGCTACACTCGACGATGGCGGCGAACGGCGTTCGGTCCACGGATCCGGCGCCTGACGACGCTGCTGAGGTCGACGACGAAGCCGTCGGGGTGGTGGTACGGGAGAAGAAGGTCGAGGCGGGTCCGATGACCCTGGAGGACGCGCTCTTCCAGATGGAGCTGGTCGGCCACGACTTCTTCCTCTACCCGGACGCCGACACCGGCACGGCCAGCGTCGTCTACAAGCGGCACGGGTACGACTACGGCGTCATCAGGCTCGGCGTCAGCACGGCGGACGGGTAACCGGCGCGACCGGCAGGCACGACAGACAAGGGAGCGTCAGTGACGGTGGACAGCGACAGCGGCGAGGAGGTCGGCCGCCCCACCAGCAGTGCCGACCCCATCCGGGTCCTGGTCGTCGACGACCACGCGCTGTTCCGTCGCGGGCTGCAGATGGTCCTCGAGCAGGAGGACGACATCGACGTCGTCGGCGAGGCCGGCGACGGTGCCGAGGCGGTCGAGAAGTCCGCCGACACGATGCCCGACATCGTGCTGATGGACGTCCGGATGCCCAAGCGCGGCGGCATCGACGCCTGCACCGCCATCAAGGACGCCGTCCCGTCGGCCAAGATCATCATGCTGACCATCAGCGACGAGGAGGCCGACCTCTACGACGCCATCAAGGCCGGCGCCATCGGGCTACCTGCTCAAGGAGATCTCCATCGAGGAGGTCGCCGCAGCCATCCGCGCCGTCCACGAGGGCCAGTCGCTGATCTCGCCGTCGATGGCGTCGAAGCTGCTCACCGAGTTCGCGACGATGATCAAGAAGACGGACGAGCGCCAGCAGGTGCCCACCCCGCGGCTCACCGACCGCGAGATGGAGGTCCTGCGCCTCGTCGCCAAGGGGATGAACAACCGCGACATCGCCAAGCAGCTGTTCATCAGCGAGAACACCGTCAAGAACCACATCCGCAACATCCTGGAGAAGCTCCAGCTCCACTCCCGGATGGAGGCGGTCGTGTACGCCGTACGCGAGAAGCTCCTCGAGATCACCTAACCCCTCCAATTTGCCCGGTCAACCGGCGAGTCAGACCCCTTGGACGCCCTCGCGGGGTCGAATTGGCCGGTCAAGGCGCGCCTCGAGCCCGCTCACCTACGATGTGCTCACACGTGCGCGCGCTGCGCCGTGCTGACTGCCCAGGAGAGATCTCACCGTGTCCATTCTCGACAAGGTCCTGCGTGCCGGCGAGGGCCGGGCGCTCAAGCGCCTGCACTCCATCGCCGACCAGGTCAACGTCATCGAGGACGACTACGTCGCGATGACCGACGCCGAGCTGCGCGGCGAGACGGACAAGTTCAAGGCCCGGCTGGCCGACGGCGAGACCCTCGACCAGCTCCTCCCCGAGGCCTTCGCCGCGGTCCGCGAGGCGAGCAAGCGCACCCTGCACAAGCGGCACTTCGACGTCCAGCTGATGGGCGGGGCCGCGCTGCACCTGGGCAACATCGCCGAGATGAAGACCGGTGAGGGCAAGACCCTGGTCTCGACCCTGCCGGCGTACCTCAACGCCCTCGAGGGCAAGGGCGTCCACGTCGTCACGGTCAACGACTACCTGGCCCGCCGCGACGCCGAGCAGATGGGCCGCGTGCACCACTTCCTCGGCCTGAGCGTCGGCGTGATCCTCGCCCAGATGCGCCCCGACGAGCGGCGCCCGGCGTACGCGTGCGACATCACCTACGGCACCAACAACGAGTTCGGCTTCGACTACCTGCGCGACAACATGGCGTGGTCGATCGAGGAGTGCGTCCACCGCGGCTACCACTACGCGATCGTCGACGAGGTCGACTCGATCCTCATCGACGAGGCGCGCACGCCGCTGATCATCAGCGGCCCGGCTGACCAGGCGACCAAGTGGTACGCCGAGTTCGCGCGGGTCGTGCAGCGACTGCACCGCGACGCCGACTACGACGTCGAGGAGGGCAAGCGCACCATCGCGATCGGCGAGACCGGCGTCGCGAAGGTCGAGGACTACCTCGGCATCGACAACCTCTACGAGTCGATCAACACGCCGCTGGTCGGCTACCTCAACAACGCGCTGAAGGCCAAGGAGCTCTACGCCAAGGACGTCGACTACATCGTCAACAACGGCGAGGTGCTGATCGTCGACGAGTTCACCGGTCGCGTCCTGCACGGCCGCCGCTACTCCGAGGGCATGCACCAGGCCATCGAGGCGAAGGAAGGCGTGAAGATCAAGGACGAGAACCAGACTCTCGCCACGATCACGCTGCAGAACTACTTCCGCCTCTACGGCAAGCTCTCCGGGATGACCGGCACGGCGAAGACGGAGGAGGCCGAGTTCGACAAGATCTACTCGCTCGGCGTCCTGCAGATCCCGACCAACAAGCCGATGATCCGCCTCGACCAGCGCGACGTCGTCTACAAGAGCGAAGAGGCGAAGTTCGCCGCCTGCGTCGAGGACATCGCCGAGCGCTACGAGAAGGGCCAGCCGGTCCTCGTCGGCACCGTCTCCGTCGAGAAGAGCGAGCGGCTGTCCGGGATGCTGCTGCGCCGCGGCGTGCCGCACGAGGTCCTCAACGCGAAGTACCACGAGAAGGAAGCCGAGATCGTCGCGCAGGCCGGGCGCAAGAGCCAGGTCACCGTCGCGACCAACATGGCCGGTCGAGGCACCGACATCATGCTCGGCGGCAACCCCGAGTTCATGGCCGCCCGCGAGCTGCGCGAGCGCGGCCTGTCACCGGTCGACACTCCCGACGACTACGAAGCCGCGTGGCCGGACGCGCTGACCAAGGCTGAGCAGGCGGTCGTCGCCGAGCACGAGGAGGTCGTCGGACTCGGCGGTCTCTACGTCCTCGGCACCGAGCGGCACGAGTCGCGGCGCATCGACAACCAGCTGCGCGGCCGCTCCGGCCGTCAGGGCGACCCGGGTGAGAGCCGCTTCTACCTGTCCCTGCAGGACGACCTGATGCGGCTGTTCAACGCCGCCGCGGTCGAGGGCATCATGGACCGGCTCAACATCCCCGACGACGTGCCGATCGAGGCGGGCATCGTGACCCGCGCGATCCGCAACGCGCAGTCGCAGGTGGAGAGCCAGAACTTCGAGATCCGCAAGAACGTCCTCAAGTACGACGAGGTCCTCAACCGCCAGCGCATGGTGATCTACGAGGAGCGCCGCAAGGTCCTCGAGGGCGCCGACCTGCACGCCCAGGCGCGCGGCATGATCGAGGACGTCGTCGCCGGCTACGTCGGCGGCGCGACCGAGGAGCAGTACGCCGAGGACTGGGACCTCGACCAGCTCTGGACCGCGCTGCGCACCCTCTACCCGGTCGGCCTCGACATCGAGCAGCTCGAGGAGGAGTGCGACGGCCGCAACGGCCTGGACCGCGACTACCTGAAGAACCGACTGACCGAAGACGCGCTCGAGGCGTACGACGGCCGCGAGGAGTCTCTCGGCGCGGAGGTCACGCGGGAGCTCGAGCGGCGCGTGATCCTCTCGGTGCTCGACCGCAAGTGGCGCGAGCACCTCTACGAGATGGACTACCTGCAGGAGGGCATCGGCCTGCGCGCGATGGGTCAGCGCGACCCGCTGGTCGAGTACCAGCGCGAGGGCTTCGACCTGTTCACCGGGATGATGGACGGGATCAAGGAGGAGTCGGTCGGCTTCCTCTTCAATGTCGAGGTGAAGGTCGACGAGGCGCCGCCGCCGACGTCCGACCTCGACCTCAACGCGATCGCCGCTGACATGGCCGCGCCGGTCGTCGACGCGCCGCCGGCCCCGGTGCAGGACGCCGTGCCGACCCCGGCGCCCGCCCCGGTCGTCGCGGACGACGTCGCACCGCCGGTAGTCCCAGAGGTGCCCGAGCCGCTGACGCCGGAGCCGTTCACGCCCGACCCGGCGCCGGCCACCCCGGACCCGTTCACCCCGGAACCCGTCCCGGCGGCGCCCGATCCCTTCACCTCCGAGCCGAGTCCGACGTCCCCGTCGCCCGCTCCGGAGCCGACGCCGCCGCTGCCCACCCCGCAGGACCAGGTCGCGGCACCCGCCGCGTCCGACTCACCGGCGTCCACGTCCGCCCCGTCGGTGCTGCCCAAGGGCTTCGGCGCGCCGCAGCGCCCGCAGAACCTCACCTACTCCGCGCCGACGATCGACGGCGCGGCCGGTGCCGGCGGCGTGGTCCGCAGCGACGGCCCGGGTGGTCCGACCAGCCGGGTCTCGGCGGGCGAGGCCGGGTCGACCGGCGAGATCCGCGGCAGTGGCCCTGCGCGCAACCAGCCCTGCCCGTGCGGCAGCGGTCGCAAGTACAAGCGCTGCCACGGCGCCCCCGGCCAGCCGGGCTAGGGACGGCCTCGCGACGCGGCCCACTTCGCGTCGTCCCAGCCCTTGTCGGTCAGGGCGGCCGCGGCGTCGCGGGCCATCGCGAGTGCTTCGTGCGTGTCGTGCGCGACCAGCCCCAGCCGGCTGAACGACGTCACGCGCGGCACCGTCGCGGCCCACACCTCGAGCCGGTTGAAGCCCAGCGCGTAGCCGCGCAGCGGCACCGGGTAGGCCCGGGGGATCCGGCGTACGACGGCACCGTCGACGGACAGTGCCGGCAATCCGTGGCGCACCACGGTGTCCACGACGACCCCGGCCAGCTCGCCGTCCGTCGCGGTCCAGCACTCGTCGCCGACGTCGCACGGGATCTCCGCGCAGACGACGGACCGGTCGGCCGGGTCGTCGTCGGAGTCGCGGTAGTTGGCCGGCTCGCTCAGCCGGCTGACCGGTGTGTCCAGCGACGGCAGGTAGTGCGCGTCGTGGTCGGTCCACCGCCCTCCGTGATGCACGAGGTACACCAGGACCAGCGCGCGGTAGCGGCGCTTGGCCGCGTCGGAGATCAGCCGCGGTGACGGCGTCGGCCGGATCAGCGCCGGCAGCGCGGTGAGCGGCAGGGTCGAGAACACCCGGCCCGCGACGTACGTCGTGCCGTCGGATGTCATGACGACCGGTCGGATGCCCTCGCGTGCCTCGATCGCGACCACCTCGGCGCCGGTCAGCACGGTCGCGCCCTCGGCGACGGCGGCCGCGCCGAGCGCCTCGGCGAGCTGGCCGAATCCCCTCCGCGGGTAGAAGTAGGTCTCCGCGTCGTCGTCCGCACGACCGGTCACGCCCCACCGGCTCGGAGCGGGTCCGGCCCCGATCAGCCGGTGCGCCTGGTCGACGTCGATCGCGGTGCCGTCGACTCCCCAGCGCTTGCGAGCGACCGGGCCGTGCAGCGCGTCGTACAGCGCGTCGCCGACGGCCGAGGTCAGCGCGGCGCCGTGCGAGCTTCGCCGCCGCCGCCGGAACCGCGCGGCTGCCGCCTCGCGGGCCATCCGCACCCGCACCGCGCGCGGCGCGGCACGGGCGATGTCGCGGGTGCTGACCGGCAGGTCGAACCACGTGTCATGCAGCCGCAGCCGGCCGCTGCGCCGGCGCTCCTGCAGGTCGTCGCCGAGCAGCCCGCGAACCTCGTCGAGCAGGTCGGGCGCGATGTCGTGGTGCAGCCGCTGGCTGCCGTGGTCGACCCGCACGCCGGCCAACTCGAAGCTCGCCGACGTCCCACCCAACGTCTCCTCGCGCTCGAGCAGGACGACGGTGCGCCCGGTTGCCGCGACCCGGCGCGCCGCGGCCAGCCCGGCCACGCCGCCGCCGAGGACGACGACGTCGGTCGGCACCGGGGCGGGCATGGCGGAGACGGTACGCGGCGTTCCGATGCGGCATCATCGCCGCGTGACCGATGACGAGAGCGTGCGCCCGTGGGGAACCTATGAGGTCCTCGGCGATGACACCGACTTCAAGGTGAAGACCATCACCGTGAAGCCGGGCAAGCGGATCAGCTACCAGACGCACGCCCGCCGGTCCGAGCACTGGTTCGTCGTACGCGGTGAGGGTCACGTCACCCTCGACGGCGAGGAGGTCCCGGTACGCCGGGGCGTCGCGGTCGACATTCCGGTCACCACGCCGCACCGGGTCACCAACACCGGCGACGTGGACCTGGTCTTCGTCGAGGTGCAGCACGGCGACTACTTCGGCGAGGACGACATCGTCCGCCTCGACGACGACTTCGGCCGCGCCTAGTCCACGAACTGTGCGGCGCTGCCGAGGGTAGCCGTGCTCAGCGCGTCGCACAGTTCGCGAGGGGTGGCGGGGCTCAGCCGAGCTGGAGAGCGGTCAGCTGCCAGCGGCCGTCCATGCCCTCCAGGCGCAGCGCCATCGCGACGGTGCGCGCGCCCTGGGCGACGATCGCGGTCACCTCGGCCACGCCGGGCACCGGCTCGCACAGCAGCAGCCGGCGCAGGCTGCCGGCCCAGGGCCGTGCGGTCCTCGGGCTGACCAGCACCTCGAGCTCGTCGTACACCTCGGGGGTGGAGCAGCGGGCCAGCTGGCGGATCGAGCGATCGCCGGCCAGCACCTCGAGGATCGCGCGGACCATCGTGGCCGCATGTGGCATCGGCGGCGGCAGGCTCGGCCGCGGGGTGCGGACCGGGTCGAACGTCACGCTGTCGTCCGGGCTCGGCTCCGCTGCCGGCGTCTCGGTCACCGGGTCGTCGGCGTCCTCCCACAGCCGTGCCTGCGCGGGCGACGGCGTCGCGATGACGGGGACGAGGTGCAGGGGCGGCGCGTACGACGCCGGCAGCGCCAGCGCGAGCGAGCCGTCGATCGTCGGCCGCAGCCACGGGTCGTCGTCGATGTAGGGACCCTCGGTGTCGATCGACGGCCGGCGCGTCACGTGCAGCCGGATCACGTCAGCGTGCGGCGTCGCGGTCATGAGGGTCCTCCTGCGTCCCGGGCGGTCGGGGTGCCGGCGTCCGGCGGCGGCACCAGCCGCTGGCCCGGGTGGATCAGGTCGGGTTCGGCGCCGACGACGTCGCGGTTGGCGGCGTACCAGCGACGCCACGAGCGATCGACGTCGGCGTCGGTGGGGGAGTCGCCGAGGTAGTCGGCGGCGATGTCCCACAAGCAGTCGCCCGGCGCGACGACGACGACCGGTGCCGGGGCAGTTGGCGCGGCCGTCAGGTCCACCGGCGTCTCGAGCGGCGGTACGACGATCGTCGTCGGGCTCGGTGACGGAGTCGGCGTGGGGTACGGCACGGGGGTGGCCGCGGGTGTGGTCGCGCTGCCCGGCGCGCTGCCCGTCGTGGCTGCGCTCGGCACCGCCGCGACGGGTCGCTCGAGCGGTCCCACTCCGGCGGCGGTCGGGACCGGCACCGCGGACCGGCTCGGCGACTGCGCCGCCGCCGCGACCGCGGGCCCGCCGACCGAGCCGGCGACCAGGGCGACGCCCAGCGCCGCCTCGAGGACCCGCCGGATCGCGGCGGGCAGCAGCGCGGCGGCGACCCGGTCGGCGACCCGGCCGGCGATGCCGGGCGCTCGGGCGGCGACGACGAGCCCGAGGCCGACCGTGAGCCACAGCAGGCAGGCCCACGCGCCGAGCCCGGCGGCCTGGGCGAGGGCGCCGTCGACGCCGGCGGACGAGGCCCACGAGGCGGGGTCGGCCATGGCCGCGAGATCGCCGCGGGACGGACCGAGCGCGCGCAGGGCAGCGGCAGCGGCGACCACCACCAGCCCGGTCACCGCGACCCGGCTCGCCTCCGCAGGGGGCCGCGCCGACGGCGCGGCGGGGGCGATCTCGAGTCGCGGGAGCATCGACGTACCTCTCGTTTGATGCAGTTTGCTTCTTATTACTCTCGATTACTGCCCGTCAACCCTCCGTGTGGACATTGACGGGAGGGGTCGGCGACGCGCAGATTCGCTCGCCGTGGAGCCCGCCGACGCCCGCCGCTGGGCCGCGCTGTTCGCCGACCTCGACGCGCAGTACGACGGCGTGGCCGCCGCCGAGCTCGGCGGCGAGGTCCGCGACCGGGCGCGCGGTGAGTCGGCCCGGCTGGCGCTCGTCGACCGGCTCCGCGCCGCCGAGGGCGCGGCGCTGACGGTCGAGGTCAGAGGAGTCGCCGCGGCGCTGCGCGGGACGGTGCAGGACGTGGGCCCGGACTGGCTGCTCCTCGACGACGGCCGCGACGTACTCATCCCGCTCGACGCGGTGCTGTCCGTGTCCGGGCTCGGTCCGTGGGCGGTCGACGGCACGACGGTCGGCGCCGTCGCGTCGCGACTGGGACTGCGCCATGCGCTGCGAGAGCTGTCCCGTCGGCGGGTCGCCGTGACGCTGACGCTGGTCGACGGGCGGACGGCGCACGGCACCCTGGACCGGGTCGGCGCCGACTTCGTCGAGCTGGCCGAGCATCCTGCGGGGGAGCCGCGGCGGGCCCGCGCCGTGCGCGCGGTGCGGGCCGTCCCGTTCGGCGCCCTCGGCTACGTCCGCTCGGCCTGAACCTCGTCGTCGACCGGCGCGGGTCGCAGCTCGGACTCGAGGTAGGTCTTCGTCTCCTCGTACGCGCTGGCGATGTAGGCCTCGAGCTCGACGTCCTCGACGCGCCACTGCCCGCGCCCGCCGACCCGGATCGCCTTCAGCTTGCCGCTGTGCACGATCGCGTAGGTCTGCGACATCGAGATGTTGAGCACCTCGGCGACGTCGGTCAGCGTCAGGAAGCGGGGCATCTCTCGCTCTCAGGTCGGCCGGACCTGGCAAGTCTGGCATCCCTTGCTGACGTCCGATCGGCGCATCTGTGGACAACCGGACGGGCGATCGATCTTCGCGCGTGGCGCCGGTACCGTCCTGTGCCGAGTCTCGTCCTCGCGTCGGGGGGAACACGCCGTGGTCGATCTGCCGTCGCCGTCCGCACCCCGTGTCCGTCAGCCGCGCTGGCTCGACACCCGCCTCGTCCTCGGCGTGCTGCTGATCCTGGTGTCCGTCGTCGTCGGCGCCAACGTCGTGCGCGCCGCGGACACGTCGATCCAGGTCTGGAAGGCCAGCCGCGCGCTGGCGGCCGGCGCGGTGCTCACCGCCGACGACGTCGTCTCCACCCGCGTTCGGCTCTTCGGGGACGACCGCGCGCGGTACGTCGACGCTGCGCGCGGCGCGCACCCCCAGGGGCTCGTGCTGGCCCGCGACGTCGGCGCGGGCGAGCTGCTGCCCGCCGCCGCCCTGGTCGAGGCCACGACCGTGCCGCCAACCCGGCTGGTCACCGTGCCGGTGTCGCAGAGTCACGCGCTCGGCGGCCGGCTGCGCCGCGGCGACCGGGTCGACGTCGTCGCGACGTACCGCCTCGGCGCGCAGGGCTCGGAGACGCGACCGATCATCAAGGCTGCGCTGATCGACGAGGTGCTCGACACCGATGCGGGCTTCGGCGCCGGCGACGGCTACGCGGTCATCCTGCAGGTGTCGCCGCAGATCGCCCTGCAGCTCGCGTCGGCGATCCAGACCGCGGAGATCGACCTGCTGCTGGTGCAGGGCGCGCCCGGACGACCCGGTGACATCGGCGACGTCTCCGTCTCCGGCGGCCCCGCGCGCACGCCGGCGCCGAGCCCGACCCGGTGAAGATCCCGGTCATCACGGCCGGCGGCGGCGACCGCTGGGAGAGCGGTCTTGTGCAGGCGCTGGACCGCAGCGACCTCGGCATCACCGTCGTACGCCGGTGTGTCGACCTCGCCGACCTGCTCGCCGTCGCCTCGACCGGCACCGCGCGCGCCGCGATCGTCTCGGGCGACCTGCGCCGGCTCGACGCCGACGCGCTCGCTCGGCTCGCGGCGTCGCGGGTTGCCGTGGTCGGCCTGGTGCCGCCGACTGACGAGGACGGCGCGGTGCGGCTGCAGCACCTCGGCGTCCATCACGTGCTGCCCGGCGACACCGACCCGGTCACGATCGTCGCGGCGGTCGTCGACGCCGTGGCGCATCCGCTGTCGACCAACGGGGTCGCAGAGCCGTACGACGCGCGCGTGTCCTTCGACGAGCCGCTCGACGATGACGTCTTCCCCGCCGCGCGCGGCACCGGCCGGGTCGTGGCGGTCTGGGGTCCGACCGGCGCGCCGGGCCGCACGACCGTCGCGGTCACCCTGGCTGCGGAGATCGCCGCACTCGGCATCGACACGACGCTGGTCGACGCCGACGTCTACGGCGGGACGATCGCGCAGTCGCTCGGCCTGCTCGACGAGTCACCCGGGATCGCCGCCGCCGTGCGCCAGGCCAACCACGGCGCGCTCGACCTGCGGGCTCTCGCCGGTCTCGCGCGCGCGGTGTCGCCTCATCTGCGGGTGCTGACCGGGATCGTCCGCGCGGACCGCTGGCCTGAGCTGGTGCCCGACGCGTTCTCGACGGTGCTGTCGCTGCTGCGTCACCTCACCCCGGTCACCGTCGTCGACTGCGGGTTCTGCCTCGAGCAGGACGAGGAGCTCGCCTACGACCTCGCGGGTGCGCGGCGCAACGGCATCACGCTGACCGCGATCGACGACGCCGAGGTCGTGCTCGCCGTCGGTGCGGCCGATGCGGTGTCGGTCCAGCGGCTCGTTCGCGGGCTGTCCGAGCTGGCTGACGTGCTGCCGGACACCGTCGCGCACGTCGTCATCAACCGGGTGCGCACGGGCGTCACCCCGGGTCGCCCGCAGGACGACCTGACGACCGCGCTGACCCGGTACGCCGGTGTCACGCCGGTCGCCTTCATCCCCGAGGACCGCAAGGCGCTCGACGTCGCGCTGTCGACCGGACGCACGCTGACCGAGGCGGCTCCGGGCTCACCCGCGCGTCAGGCGGTCGCGACCATGGCCAAGCAGCTCATCGGGCGTCCGACCTCCTCGCGCCGGAGACTCCTCACCCGCCGCTGACCCCCAAGCCCCTAAGCCGCGATCTTGTGCTCAATCCACAGGCGCCGTTCCTGTGGATTGAGCACAAGATCACGGCAACACGTCAGTCAGACGGGCCAGCGGGACAGCTCGGCGCGGGCGATGGAGCGCAGGTGCACCTCGTCGGGGCCGTCGGCGAGGCGCAGGGTCCGCGGCCATCGCCCACATCTGGGCCATCGGGAAGTCGTTGCTGACCCCGCCACCGCCGTGCGCCTGGATCGCCCGGTCGAGGACCGCCAGCGTCATCCGCGGTACGGCGACCTTGATGGCTGCGATCTCGATCGCCGCGCCACGCGCGCCGACGGTGTCGATCAGCCACGCGGTCTTGAGCACCAGCAGGCGGGCCTGCTCGATCTCGATCCGCGACAGCGCGATCCACTCGCGGATGACGCCCTGGTCGGCGAGCGGCCGGCCGAAGGCCACCCGCTTCTGCACGCGGGCGCACATCAGCTCGAGCGCCCGCTCGGCCATCCCGATGGATCGCATGCAGTGGTGGATGCGCCCCGGGCCGAGTCGCGCCTGGGCGATCGCGAAGCCGCCGCCCTCCTGCCCGATCAGGTTGGTCGCCGGCACCCGCACGTCGGTGAAGGTCATCTCGCAGTGGCCCTGCTGGTCCTCGTAGCCGAAGACCGGCAGCGACCGGACGATCTGCACGCCGGGGGCGTCCATCGGCACCAGGATCATCGACTGCTGCGGTGTGCCGCGGCCCGTCCGGGTCGGTCTTGCCCATGAAGATCGCGATCTTGCAGCGCGGGTCGGCGGCGCCGGTGGTCCACCACTTCCGGCCGTTGATGACGTACTCGTCGCCATCCCTCGCGATGGAGGAGGAGATGTTGGTGGCGTCGCTCGACGCGACGTCCGGCTCGGTCATCGCGAAGCACGACCTGATCTCGCCGTCGAGCAGCGGCTGGAGCCAGCGCTCCTTCTGCTCCGGCGTGCCGAACATGTGCAGCACTTCCATGTTGCCGGTGTCCGGCGCCGCGCAGTTGATCGCCTCCGGTGCGATCGCGATCGACCGGCCGGTGATCTCGGCGAGCGGCGCGTAGTCGAGGTTGGTCAGCCCCGACTCGGCCGGCAGGAACAGGTTCCACAGCCCCTGCTCGCGCGCCTTCACCTTCAGGTCGCTCGACGATCTGCGGCAGCACGTGGATGTCGGTCGCAGCCGCACGTTGGGCCGCATACACAGCCTCGGCCGGGTAGACGTGGGCGTCCATGAACGCGCGCAGCTTCTCCTGCAGCTCGACCGAGCGGGCGCTGTGGCTGAACTCCATGGGCCGTCCTTCGATCCGGGGGCGTCGGGTGACAGGATGCCGCACGTGTCCGAATCCGGTTCTGCCGACAGCGTCTCGGCCCTCGCCGACCCCGCGGCGCTGACGTCGTACGCCGGGGACGCCCTCGTCGGCCACGGTCCGCTCGCCGTCGAGCGACTGGCCGCCGGGCACTCCAACCTGACCTTCGTCGTGAGCCGCGCGCAGGCCGACGGGGGAGTGCGCGAGTGGATCCTGCGCCGCCCGCCACGCGGTCCGCTGCTGCCGACCGCGCACGACGTGATCCGCGAGTACCGCGTGATGGACCTGCTGGCGCGCAGCGGCGCCGGCGTACCGGTTCCGACCGTCACGATCGCGTGCACCGATGACAGCGTGATCGGCGCGCCGTTCTACCTGATGGACAAGGTGCCCGGGACGGTCGTTCGCGAGGAGCTGCCGGAGTGGCTGGCCGGCGAGGCGAACGTGTCGGCCAGAAGGCAGTCCGGCTTCGAGCTGATCGACGCGCTGGTCGCGCTGCACGCCGCGCCCGTCGAGCCGTTCGTCGAGTCCGGGATCGGCAAGCCGGACGGCTACCTCGCCCGTCAGCTCAAGCGGTGGCAGGGCCAGCGTGAGGGCGCGAAGACCCGGGAGCTGCCGGACTACGACGCGCTCACCGAGTGGCTGGTCGCCAACCTGCCGGCGTCCGGCGCACCCGCGGTCGTGCACGGCGACTACAAGCTCGACAACGTCGCGATGGCGCCGACGCCGGACGGGCCGCGGCTCACCGCGATCCTCGACTGGGAGATGGCGACCGTCGGCGACCCGCTGGCCGACCTCGGCTACCTCATGTCGTTCTGGCTGGAGCCGGGGGAGCGCAACGAGTTCGAGGAGGTGGCCGGCAACGTCACCTCCGCCGGCGGCTTCCCGACCCGCGCCGAGATGATCGGCCGGTACGCCGAGCGCTCCGGCCGCGACGTCGCCGACCTCACCTACTACACCGCGCTGGCGATCTGGAAGCTGGCGATCCTGCTCGAGGGCTCCTACTCACGACACCTCGCCGGCACCACCGACGACCCGTTCTTCGCGCTGCTGGACCGCGGCGTGCCGGCACTGCTCAGTCGCGCACGGAGGGTTGCCGGTGTCTGACGGAACGCAGGTCTTCAGCGCGCTGGTCGTCGACTACGGCGGCGTCCTCACCACGTCGCTCGGCGCATCGTTCGCGCAGTTCAGCGAGGCCGAGGACATCGACCGCGACCACATCCAGCACGTCGTGCTCTCGGCGTACGACGACGGCCGGCCGAGCCCGCTGCACCTGATCGAGACGGGCAGCGTCACCCTCGACGAGTTCGAGGCCGAGCTTGCCGCCAAGCTGCGCACGCGCAGCGGCGGGACCGTCGAGGCGCAGGGACTCGTGTCCCGCATGTTCGCCGGCGCGCATCCCGACCGGCAGATGCTCGACGCCGTACGCCGGGCGCGCGACGCCGGGCTCAAGACCGCGCTGCTGAGCAACTCCTGGGGCAACCGCGAGCAGTACGGCTTCGCGCACTTCGACACGCTCTTCGACGCGGTCGTCATCAGCGGCGAGGTGGGCCTGCGCAAGCCCGACCACGGCATCTACGAGCTGATGTGCCGCGAGCTCGGCGTAGCGCCGGCCGAGTGCGTGTTCGTCGACGACATCGCGGCCAACATCCGCGCCGCGGCCGAGGTCGGCATGTGCGGCGTCCACCACACCGAGACCGCGACGACATTGGTCGAGCTCGAGGCGCTGCTCGCCCTCCCCTTCACCGAGCCGTACGGCAGCTGACCGCCTGCGGCGTACGCCGGACGCCCCGTGCAACGATGGTGCAACGTTCGCTTGGAGGTCTGGCATGGCCGATCGGCTCAGCCCCCTCGACGTCTCGTTCTTCTACCTCGAGACGCCGACCACGCACATGCACGTCGGCGGGGTGGCGATCTTCGACGCGCCGAAGGACGGCTTCGACTTCGACGCGTTCTCCGACCTGGTCGAGGCGCGGCTGCCGCTGGTGCCGCGCTACCGGCAGAAGATCCGCTGGGTGCCGGGCAACCTCGGCAACCCGGTGTGGGTCGACGCGGCCGACTTCGACCTGAGCTACCACGTGCGGCTCTCCGCGCTGCCGAAGCCGGGCACGCAGGAGCAGCTGCTGGAGTTCGTCGCGCGCATCCAGTCGCGGCCGCTCGACCGGGCGAAGCCGCTGTGGGAGATGTACGTCCTCGAAGGGCTCGAGGACAACCGCATCGCCATCATCACCAAGACCCACCACGCGATGGTCGACGGCGTCAGCGCGGTCGACATCAGCACGCTGATCCTCGACCCGTCGCGGACGCCGCGGGACAGCCCGCCCGACCACTGGGCCCCGAGCCCCGAGCCGTCGAGCATCGACCTGCTCACCGGCGTCGTCACCGACTGGCTGCGCCGGCCCACCCAGGTGATCGACGCCGCGCGCACGCAGATCGCGGACGGTCGCCGGGCCGTCACCAAGGTCGCCGGACTGGTCGGCGGCATCGCGGCGACCGCGCGCACGACCGCGAAGGCGGCGAGCGCGACGCCGCTCAACGTCGAGATCGGCGCCGGTCGCCGCTTCGGCCTCGCGCGCACCGACCTCGACGACTACAAGCGGATCCGCAAGGCGCACGGCGGCACGATCAACGACGTCGTGCTCGCCACCGTGACCGGCGCGCTGCGCAACTGGCTGCAGACGCGCGGCGAGAGCGTCAACGGCCTGACGATCCGCGCGATGGTCCCGGTCAGCGTCCGCAGCGAGGACCAGAAGGGCGCCGGCGGCAACCGCGTCTCGTCGTACTTCGTCGAGCTGCCGGTGAGCGAGCCCAACCCGATCGTACGGCTGCACCAGGTGAGCTACGCGATGACCGGTCACAAGGAGAGCGACCAGGCGGTCGGCGCCGACGCGCTCGTCGCGCTGTCCGGCTTCGCGCCGCCGACGCTGCACGCGCTCGGCGCGCGACTGGCCGGCGGGTTCACGCGACGGATGTTCAACCTGGTCGTCACCAACGTGCCGGGTCCGCAGATGCCGCTGTACGCCAACGGCGCGCAGATGCTGGAGGTGTTCCCGGTTGTCCCGCTCGCCAAGGGGCAAGCAGTGGTGATCGGGCTGACGTCGTACAACGGCGGGGTCTTCTACGGGCTCAACGCCGACCGCGACGCGATGCCCGATGTCGATGTGCTGGCCCAGTGCATCGAGGAGTCACTCGCCGAGCTGGTGGAGACGGTCCGTTGAGTCGTACGACGAAGAAGTCCGCGCCCCGCCGCGGCCTCGTGCTCGGCGCCGGGGGCGTCCTCGGCGCGGCCTGGTCCATCGGCGCGCTGAGCGCGGTCGAGTCCGAGCTGGGCTGGGATGCCACGACTGCCGAGGTCATCGTCGGCACGTCCGCGGGCTCGGTGCTCGCGGCCTTCCTCGGCAGCGGGGTGACGACCGAGACGCTGCTCAACCACCAGCGCGGCATCATCGCGCCGGGCGACCCGCTGATCACCTACGACTACGACACGTCCAAGGCGCTGCCGCCGCGGCCCAGGCTCAAGCTCGGCTCGCCGCAGCTGCTCGTGCGCAGCGCGATGCACCCGCGCCGCTTCACGCCGCTGACCGCGATGAGCTCGGTGCTGCTGGAGGGCCGCGGCTCGCTCGCGCCGCTCGGCGAGCTGGTCGAGGCGATCGCGCCGCGCGGCACCTGGGCGACCCACCCCAAGACGTGGATCGTCGCGATGGACCACGAGACCGGCAAGCGGGTGCCGTTCGGCCGCGAGGGCGCGCCGGCGGCCGACCTGGTCGAGGCGGTCATGGCGTCGTGCGCGATCCCCGGCTGGTACGCCCCGGTCGACATCGGCGGCCGCCGGTACGTCGACGGCGGCGTCTGCTCGCCGACGTCGCTCGACCTGGTCGCGTCGCTCGGGCTCGACGAGGTCGTCGTCGTGTCGCCGATGACCAGCACCGACCTCGACGCTCCGACGTCGGCAACGGCGAAGGTCGAGCGCTACCTGCGGCGCATGGTCACCCGTCGGCTGCTGCGCGAGGCCGAGAAGGTGCGCGCCGCCGGCACCAACGTCGTGATGCTCGGCCCCGGCCGCGAGGACCTCGAGACCATCGGCGCCAACCTGATGGACCCGAGCCGGCGCGAGGCGGTCCTCGAGACGTCGCTGCGCACCTCGGTCACCGAGCTCCGTCGCCAGCGTGCCGGGCTCGCCGCGGCGGGATGAGGGTCTACGTCGGCACGACCGTCGACGGTCTCCGCGCGCTGCACGCCACGTCGTCGCTCGGCCCCGCGCCGTTGTCTGCCTGCGCGGTCACGCCGGCGCTGCGCGAGTCGTACGCCGAGGCCGACGCCGAGGAGCTCGAGTACGCCGCGCTCACCGACGCTGCCGCGCAGTCGCTGCGGCTGGTCGCGTCGTCCGGCGGCGAGCCGCGCCGGGTCGTCGTCGTGGCCGAGGCGCCGGACGAGGCCATCACGCCGACTGGCGAGTCGCGCTCGTCGGTGACCGTCACGGCCGACGTACCGCTGAGGAAGGTCGCGTCGATCCACATCGACGACCCGCAGGTCGACCTCGACGACGCCGAGGGCTGGGAGCTGATGTGGTTCGCCACCCAGGAGCTCCCCTACCTCCTCGGCTGACGGCTCCCTGTGGATGACCGCAGCAAGATCATCGCTTGCGGTCGCCGCCCACCTCCAACTGGTGATCTTGCTGCCGTCGTCCACAGGACGACCCGTGGGACGATGGGGGCACCGCTGATGACGACAGAGAAGGTGCTCGCATGGACGCCGTGACCCGGGTGCCGCTGCCCCGCAACGAGCCGGTCCTCGGCTACGCCCCCGGGAGCCCCGAGCGCGCCCAGCTCGAGGCCACGCTGGCCGAGCTCGCCGCCGACAAGCACGACCTCACGATGACCATCGACGGCCAGCAGGTCGCGGGCACCGGCGAGCGGATCGACGTCGTCCAGCCGCACAACCGCCACCACGTCCTCGGCACCACACCCAACGCGACGACCACCGAGGCGCAGCGCGCGATCGAGGCGGCGAAGAAGGCCGCGCCGGCCTGGGCCGCGATGTCGTACGACGACCGCGCCGCGATCCTGCTCAAGGCCGCCGACCTGCTGGCCGGCCCGTGGCGCGCGACGCTCAACGCCGCGACGATGCTCGGTCAGAGCAAGACCGCCGTGCAGGCCGAGATCGACGCCGCCTGCGAGCTCATCGACTTCTGGCGCTACAACGTCGCCTACGGCCGCAGCATCCTGGCCGAGCAGCCGGAGTCGTCCCCGGGCATCTGGAACCGCCTCGACTACCGCCCGCTCGAGGGCTTCGTCTACGCGATCACGCCGTTCAACTTCACCGCCATCGCGGCCAACATCCCGACCGCGCCGGCGCTGATGGGCAACACCGTCGTCTGGAAGCCGAGCCCGACCCAGCAGCTCGCCGCGCACCTCACCATGCGGCTGCTGGAAGAGGCCGGGATGCCGCCGGGCGTCATCAACATGGTCACCGGCGACGGCCTCGCTGTCAGCGACGTCGCTCTCGCCGACCGAGACCTGGCCGGCATCCACTTCACCGGCTCGACCGGCACCTTCCAGCACCTCTGGAAGACCGTCGGCCAGCGGATCGCGTCGTACCGCACCTACCCGCGTCTCGTCGGCGAGACCGGCGGCAAGGACTTCGTCATCGCGCACCCGAGCGCCGACATCGCCGCGCTGCGGACCGGGCTGATCCGCGGCGCGTTCGAGTACCAGGGGCAGAAGTGCAGCGCAGCGTCGCGCGCCTACATCCCGCGCTCGATCTGGGACCGGATGGGCGACGACCTGATCAGCGAGACCAACGCGCTGAAGCAGGGTGACGTCACGGACTTCTCCAACTTCATGGGCGCGGTCATCGACGAGCGCGCGTTCAGCCGGCTGCGCGGTGTCATCGACCGGGCCAAGGACGACAGCGGCCTTGAGGTGCTGGCCGGCGGAACGTACGACGACAGCGAGGGCTTCTTCGTCCGCCCGACCATCCTGCGCGGCAGCGACCCGACGCACGAGATCTTCACCACCGAGTACTTCGGCCCGATCCTCGGCGTCTTCGTCTACGACGACGCCGACTACGACAGCGTCGTCGCGCAGGCCGCGGATGCGGCACCGTACGCGCTGACCGGCGCCGTCTTCGCGCAGGACCGCCAGGCGGTCGCCGACGCGATGCAGACCCTGCGCAACAGCGCCGGCAACTTCTACGTCAACGACAAGCCGACCGGCGCGGTCGTCGGCCAGCAGCCGTTCGGCGGCGCCCGCGCGAGCGGCACCAACGACAAGGCGGGCAGCCACCTCAACCTGCTCCGCTGGTGCTCTCCGCGCACCATCAAGGAGACGATGGTGCCGCCCACGGACTACCGCTATCCGCACATGGGGTAGTGCATCTAGGCCGTTGGGCGGTGTCGCTGGCGGTTAGGTCACTGATCCGTCACCGAACCGACATCGCCATTCCCCTCACGCACGGGTCGAAGACGTAGTGCCATAGGCGTCAGCCACCTGGTGGGGGAGGGACCCAACATGCCCGCTGCGCGCGTCGCGTCGCTCGCCGAGCACCCGAACGCCGAGGAGATCGTCGGCGTGCTCGCCCGCATGGTTCAGCTCAGCGACGACCAGCTGTCCAGCCTCGCGCTCGGCTGGCACGACAACCCGCTCACCGCGGCCGCCCGGGCTCGGGCGCTCGAGCCGGACAGCCCGCTGGTGCTCGACGTCCTCGGCGCCTTCGACTCCCTCGCCTACCTCTACGCCGACGACCTGCACGGCGAGGCGGACTACCTCAAGGTCCCGGCGCCGGTCGCCGCGCTCGCCCTCAAGGCAGTGCGCGACGCCATCGCGGCGGCGTACGCGAAGCCGGTGATCGAGAACGCGATGTACGACGCGCTGATCGCGCCGTGGCGCACACTCTTCTCGGCGGGAGAGGTGCTCACTCCGGACTTCGGGCCGCAGCACGCGAGCGTCCTCGACCTGCTCGCGTTGATGGCCTCGATGGCCTGCCGCTCGCACGACCCGGAGGCCGACCGTCGATGGTCCGAGGTGCTCTCGACCGGCACCCAGGTCGACCTCGACCGGCACGGCGAGGCGCTCGACCGCGCGTGGGACGCCGCGCTGCTCACCGAGCGCCGCCGGCTCTGGACCCTGGTCAGCCGCAGCGGGCAGGAGGCGTTCTACCGCCGCTGCTACGAGTGCGACCACCGCGGCAGCGAGGCCGACGGCGCCGTGCTCGCGCTCTGCCTCGGCGCGGTGGTCGGCGTGATGATGGGCGACGTCATCGATGACGAGACGAAGGCGCTCCTGCTCCAGCCGCTCGAGTCGCTCATCCCGCAGCAGCCCGAAGGCATCGGCCGCTAGGTCGCCGTACGGCGGCCACGATCCCCCGGCCACCGATCAAGATCCTGACGTTCGCAGCCTGTTCGAAAGCGTGCCGAGTTCCAGGATCTTGGTGGCGACCCAGCGCTAGGTGTCCCCGCGGCAGACTCGCTGATCTGACAGTCGCCGACGCGCGCGGAGGAAGCACCCGGCGCTGAACAACGCGAGTGCGGGGAACCACAGGGTGCCGAGTAGGACGTCCCCGAAGTCCAGGTCGCCGGACGACAGCGTGACGACCAGGCTGGTCGCGGCGAACGCTGCGATGTGGGCACCTGCAAGCGTGAGCGCGGCGACGCGGCCTAGGCCGGCGGCTCGATCTCTCTCCACGCGGCGATCGTACCGACGGGCTGAACGTTAGGGTCACCGGCATGACGCAGGAGCCCTCGGCGCAGTTCGGCGAGTCCGGCGGAAAGCTGTCGTACGCGTCGTACCTGCGCGTGCCGGAGCTGCTCGCGCAGCAGGTGACGCTCAGCGACCCGCCCGCCCACGACGAGCTGCTGTTCATCACCGTGCACCAGGTGTACGAGCTGTGGTTCAAGCAGCTGCTGCACGAGCTCACCGCGGCGCGGGACGCGATGCTGGCCGGCGAGGCCTACCTGCCGCGCCACGCGCTGAACCGCGTGCACGTCATCGAGCGGATCCTCATCGAGCAGGTCGCGGTGCTCGAGACGATGACGCCGCAGGACTTCCTCGCGTTCCGCTCACTGCTCGCGCCGGCGAGCGGGTTCCAGTCGGTGCAGTTCCGCGAGCTGGAGTTCCTCTCCGGCGCGCGCGACCCGGCGTACGTCGCCCGGCTCGCCCAGGCCTCGGACGACGAGCGAGCGCGCATGCAGCGTCGCCTCGACGAGCCGTCGCTGTGGGACGCCTTCGTCGGCCTGCTCGCTGCCCGCGGTCTGGCTGTCGGCTCGGAGGAGGACCGCCGCGCCTCGCTGCTGCTCGTCGCCCGGGACAGGGCGGCGTACGGCGAGCTGTGGGACCTCGCCGAGGCGCTGCTCAACCACGACGCGCTCGCCTCGCAGTGGCGCTCCCGGCACGTCGACATGGTCGAGCGGCAGATCGGGACCAAGAGCGGCACCGGCGGGTCCAGCGGCGCGCCGTACCTGCGCAGCCGCCTCGCCGTCCGCTACTTCCCCGAGCTCTGGGACCTCCGCAGCTATCTCTAGGCGATCACGCGAAGATCATGAGTGACTGGCGGGTCTCTTAGGCGACGTACTCGCTCGTCGATTGCCGTTCCACGATCATGAGCGTCGCGAGGCGATAGAGCGCTGGTAGTCGCTCGTCGATCGCGGTACGACGGGCCCTCAGCGCGAGAGCAGCTCGCGGAGGATGTCGAGCTCGTCGCTGATCACGCCGGTCACTCCCTTGCCGACCACCTCGTCCAGCGCGGCGACGTCGTTGATCGGCCAGGTCATGACCACCGACACCGAGTCGTGCAGCTCGGCCACGAGCGGAGCGTCGAGCAGAGAGCGGTGGATCGACACGCCGTACGCCGACGCCGTGGTCACCGCGCGCCGCAGCAGCGCCAGCTCCGCGCGGTTGCGCGCCGAGAGCACCCGCCGCACCCACGGCACCGAGGCGAAGGACTCCACCGCCGGCCAAAAGCGACCGCACACGATGACCGGCCGCGACGGCGCCAGCTCGTGCAGCAGTGCCGCGACCTCCGACGCCACGCGGGGGGACCGCCCCTTGAGATCGAGCATGAACAGGGTCCCGTGGTCCGCCGCAGCGAGCAGCTCACGCAGCCCGAGCCGCGGCGCGGACGCCGGCACCAGCTCCCACTTGTCCCAGAGGAAGGGCAGCGGCCCCGCGGTCTTGAGGTGGCGCACCTCGAGCGCGCCGCGGTGGTGGTGGATGTCGCACTCGATGACGTCCGCACCGAGCGCGACAGCCGCGTGGAGGCCGGCGAGGGAATTGCCGGCGCGATGCGCGATGGCGAGCGGGCGGGTCACCGCGCCGCGGGCACGCGGCCGAGGTCGGAGGATGACGATCGCTGATGCGGCACGGCGAAGACGCTAGCCGGTACGACGACCCGGCGGCCAAGCCCGGTTCGCCGGCGCTCCAGCGCGACCGCGACGCGCAGGCCGACGAGCGCGACGAACGCGCCGGCGACGACGTCGAGCAGGTAGTGGTTGGCCGTCACGACGACGGCCAGCACCATGGCCATCGGCATGATGCGCGCGGCCCAGCGCAGCCAGGTCCCGCCGAGCACCGAGGCGACGGTCAGCCCGACGAGCAGGTCCCACCCGACGTGCAGGCTCGGCATCGCGGCGTACTGGTTGACGAAGGCCGGCGGCTGCAGCACGCGGTAGGCGGCCGACTGCTCGGTCACGGTGTCGACCAGGCCGAGCCCGGCCAGCCGTGGGGGCGCGACCGGGTAGGTCACGAAGACGACGATGCCGATGAGCCCAGAGGCGATCATCGCGTTGCGCAGCCGCATGTACGCCTCGCGGTGTCGTACCGCGAGCCACACCAGGGTCGCGATGATGACCGGCCAGTGGCCCCAGATGTAGACCCAGTTCGCGACGGTGCTCAGCGCGTGCGAGCCGACGACGAGGCTCTGCGCCGCAGCCTCGTGGTCCAGGCCGAGCCGGCGCTCGAGCGCGACGACGTCCTCGGCGTGCAGCCGCGCGATGTGCGGCGAGCTCTCGGTGACGCCGCGGACCCCGAAGTACGTCGTGATCCCGCCGGCGACGACGGCACCCTGAGTGGCGAGCCAGCGCCCACGGGGATGCGGTGTCCCGATGAGCGCGATCGTGGCCATTGGTCCTCCGGCAGTCCTGACCACCATCGCGGTTGCCGACTGCTTCCGGCGACCGGCCGAATGGTCAGGAAATCCCGGACATTGAGCCCGCTAACGCCACGATCTACGCGACGGCCGGCACACCATTTGCGTGGTTTCGCAGAGCCCGGCGCGCGAGCAGCAGGCTGCCGCCGCCGAGCGTGAGCGCCGGCACCCAGGCCATGGACGCCATCAGCGCGACCGCGCCCATCGCGGCCCGCCACGGCACGCCGAGGGTGACCAACGCCATGACGAGCGCGCCGTCGCGGGGGGAGGCGCCGTTCGGCCCCGGCACCGCGCCGGCGACCTGGCACGCGCCGAACGCGCCGAGCAGCGCGATCGGGGAGACCGTGTGACCGGTGGCCGCGACGGTGCCGTAGAGCATGAAGCCGATGGTGAGCTGGTACGCCGCCGACAGGACCACGCCGTGCGCCACGTGCTTCGGGTGCGGCAGCTGTCGCTTCGGCACCAGGTCGGGTCGCACCCGGCGTACGACGAGAGCCGCGGCGACGACCAGCACCGCGATGCCGAGCGCGGTGATCAGCATCCGGGTGGGCATCGTCGCGCCGGCGATCGCGACGAAGACCGACAGGCCGATCGCGCCGACCAGCCGGTCGATGCCGACCTCGGCCGCCGCGGACGGAGTGGCCATGCCGGTACGACGCAGGCGGCGTACACGCCAGATGTCAGCGCCGACGTGACCCGGGGTGAGCAGGCCCATCAGCTCGGACTCGGCGTAGGCGCGCAGGTGCCAGCGGCGCGTCTGGCCGGCCTCGGACAGCGCGTGCCAGCGCAGCGGGCAGAGCAGGTACTTGCCGACGATCCACGGCAGCAGCCCGAAGACCGCGGGCCACGGCGACACGTGCGGCATGCCGGGCAGGGTGATCGCGGGGATCGCCACGGCTACCAGGACAGCGACCACGCGGAGCCACTTCGAGTGAGTGAGCGTGGAGCGCAGACTCACGAGTGGCCTCTCGACGTACCGGGTCAGGGGGGTCGTTCCCTTGTCGGCGTAGGGCCGAACCGGCTGTAGAGCCCGAACGGACCAGCGCGGTGCGGCTGTGGGGTTCCGTCCGGAATGTCCGGAGAAATCTTTCCTCTTGACGGCGTCAGGACGGCGTACCTACGGTGTAGACCTACATTGTAGGTCTCGCCGAAGCACAGCCGCTGGGAGGCGTCGCGCATGAGCCGATCGGAACTGCAGGACACGCTCGACGAGCTGGTGGCCGAGCTCGAGGTCCCCGGCGTCGCCGCCGGTGTCGTCGTCGACGGCGAGGAGCACTACGCGTACGCCGGCGTGACCAGCGTCGAGAACCCGCTGCCCGTCGACGAGACGACGCTGTTCCAGTTCGGCTCGACCGGCAAGACCTACACCGCGACCGCGATCATGCGCCTCGCCGAGCAGGGCAAGGTCGACCTCGACGCGCCCGTGCGCGACTACGTCCCCGAGCTGAAGCTCAAGGACGAGTCGGTCGCCGAGAAGGTCACCGTCCTCCAGCTGCTCAACCACACCGCAGGCTGGCAGGGCGACCTGATCAAGGACACCGGCAACGGCGACGACGCGCTGGCGAGGTACCTCGACCTGATGGCCGACATCGAGCAGATCTCGCCGCTCGGCGCGACCGTCTCCTACAACAACGCGTCGCTCTCGCTCGCCGGCCGGCTGATCGAGCACGTCACCGGCACGACGTTCGAGCAGGCGATCGGCGACCTGCTGCTGCAGCCGCTCGGCCTCAACGACACGTGGTTCTTCCCGGGCGACATCATCAGCCGGCGCTTCGCCGTCGGCCACAAGAAGGGCGAGGACGGCGCGATCACGATCGCCCGGCCATGGGCCATGCCCCGGTCGGCCGCTCCGGCCGGCGGCATGAGCGCCAACGCGCGCGACCAGATCGCCTGGGCGAAGTTCCACCTCGGCGACGGCACCGCCGCCGACGGCACACGCGTCCTCAGCGAGGAGAGCGTGAAGCGGATGCAGCAGGGCACGGCCGACATGCGCGGCAGCGCGCTCGGCGACGAGGTCGGCATCTCCTGGCTGCTCGCCGAGGTGGGCGGCGTCAAGACGGTCGGACACGGCGGCACCACCAACGGCCAGTACTCGGACTTCACGATGGTGCCCGAGCGCGGCTTCGGCGCGATCTGCATGAGCAACTGCGGGCCCAACGGCTCGCAGCTCAACCACAAGCTGGTGAAGTGGGCGATGGAGCACTTCCTCGGCCTGCAGAACGTCGAGCCCGAGACGCTGCGGCTGTCCGACACCGAGCTCGCGGCGTACACCGGCCGCTACGAGAGCATCAGCGCGCTGATCGACGTGACGGCGTACGACGGTCGGCTCTCGGCCAAGATCGAGATCAAGCCGGAGATGCTCGCCGCCCTCACCGAGGCCGGCGAGGAGGTGCCCGAGCAGCCGCCGATCATCCTCGGCCTGCTGGAGGGCGAGGGCGACCGCTACGTCGTCGACGAGGGCGACGCCAAGGGCATGAAGGGCTACTTCGCCCGCGGCGACGACGGTCAGGTCAACGGCGTGCACCTCGGCGGCCGCCTCGCGACCCGGGTGAGCGCAGGCTCGTAGCCGTCCGAGGACACCCAGGAAGGCATGGCGGCGCCGACGGCGAACAGATCCAGCATGGGGGAGTGGCGCCGTCGGCGCGTCGTCGCGTTGGGGGTCGTGGCGCTGGCCACGGCTCTCTGGCGCCAGCCCGGCGACGTCGCGACCGCCGGGCCGACCGACTTCGCCGCGCGCCTGGTGTCCTACGACGACCACGGCTCGGTGGCCGAGTTCCCCGTCCTCGACCCGGCCGGCCGGCAGATCCGCACCGCGACCTGGCGTGTGGGCACCGCCGGCAGCAACTGCTGCGAGGTCTACGTCACCTCGACCGCCGGTGGGCGGCTCGCCGGGTTCGGCGGCACGTACCCGGTGTTCTCCGACGACCGCGGCGCGACTTGGACCGAGGTCCAGACGACGGTGCCGCTCCTGAACGGCGAGGGCGCGATCGTCGCGGCGCCCGGCGGCGACATCGTCGGCATCGGCTGGGACGCCTACTCCGGCGACCACCTCCAGGGCTTCAAGTACGACGGCGAGACCGGCGAGTGGCGCTACGCCGAGACCGTGCTGCACCAGCCGTTCTTCGACCGGCCGTGGATCGCGGTGGTGAAGGGCCCGTTCAGCTATGCCGGCGGGACCGCGCCGTACGCCACGGTCGTCATGAGCAACTACCACTCGTCCTTCCTCGACGTCGTCTACATCAGCTACGACGGGCTCACCTACACGACGCCGAGCGCCGAGCAGGTCGAGGCACTCGCCGGCGCGGACGACTCGCGGGATCTCGCCGACCCGGGCGACGCCGACCTCGACTACATCCAGCCGCACCATGACGCCGGCCTGACGACACTTGCCGGCAGCGGATTGCTCGACCCCGACGGATCGTTCAGCGCCCTGTGCCCGGTCACGGTGCTCGCCGAGGACGCCCGGTGGCACTGCTTCGCCGGCGATGTGGACCGGCTCAAGCCGCACACCGTCGTCGACTCGCGTGGCTGGCTGCACGACACCGAAGTCGTCGACGGCGAGCTGCTCTACCGAACCTCGAGCGACGGCGGCCAGTCGTGGTCGGAGACGTATCTGCACGCGCCGACCGGCGGTGCCTTCGACGACTTCACCGTGGTCGACGTCAAGGTGCACGGCGGTCTGCGCCGGGCCGCGGTCGCCGCCCATGTCGGCAACGGCGAGACCCACCAGGACATGGTGATCGTCCTCGACGTCGCCGCGACGCCGACGCTGCGCGAGACCTACCTGGTCGGCCGCGGCGACGTCTCCTCGCTGGCCGGTGTCGACAAGGACGTGCGCTTCGACTTCGCCACGGTCGCGTTCCTGCCCGACGGCCGGCTCGCGACGTCCTTCCTCGACTCCAGCGCGCCGTACCCCCAGCTCGCCGTGCAGCAGCGATGACGAGCAGTGACCTGTGGGACGGGGCAACGGCACAGCGATACGACGAGACGTCGTCGGAGAAGTTCGCGCCCGAGGTGCTCGGCCCCACGGTCGACTTCCTCGCGCAGCTGGCCGAGGGCGGACCCGCGCTGGAGCTCGCGATCGGCACCGGGCGCGTCGCCGTGCCGCTGCGCGAGCGCGGCATCGCGGTCAGCGGCATCGAGCTGTCGGCGCCGATGGTCGCCCAGCTGCGACGCAAGGCTGACGAGACGGCGATCCCGGTCGTGGTCGGTGACATGGCGACCACCCGCGTGCCGGGGGAGTTCGCGCTGGTCTACCTGGTGTGGAACAGCATCGCCAACCTCCGCACCCAGTCCGAGCAGGTCGCCTGCTTCCGCAACGCTGCCGCGCATCTGGCGCCCGGCGGCCGGTTCGTCATCGAGCTGTGGGTGCCGCCGCTGCGCCGCTTCCCGCCCGGGCAGGTCGCCGTCCCGTTCGACGTGAGCGACGGCCACGTCGGCTTCGACACCTACGACCTGGTGACGCAGCAGGGCACGTCGCATCACTACTGGCGCAACGCCGACGGCAGCGTGCGCTACGGCGCGAGCAACTTCCGCTACATCTGGCCGGCCGAGTGCGACCTGATGGCTCAGCTGGCCGGCCTCGAGCTCGAGCATCGTCACGCCGACTGGGACCGCAGCGAGTTCACGTCCGAGAGCGAGAGCCACGTCTCCGTCTGGCGCACGCCGTAGCGATGAGTTCTGGCCGTGGGGCGCGTCTGAGAGGGTGACGGCCACCTTCCAGACCCGGAGCGATGCCATGCGGATCGTGCTCAGCGACTTCATCAGCCTGGACGGCGTCGTGCAGGCGCCCGGCGGCAAGAACGAGGACACCGACGGCGGCTTCGCCCACGGCGGCTGGTCGATGAAGTACTTCGACGTCGACGCCATGGGCCCGGTGCTCGGCGAGGTGATGGAGAGGACCGAGGCGCTGCTGTTCGGCCGGCGTACCTGGCAGGCCATGGCCGGCGCGTGGCCGGAGCGGGCCGGCGACCCCTTCGCCGACCGGATGAACGAGATCCCCAAGTACGTCGTCTCGGGCACCCTGACCGACTCGGACCTGCACTGGAGCAACACCACGCTGATCCCGGCCGGCGACGTCGTCGACGCGGTGCGGACGCTGAAGGAGCGCGACGGCGGTGACATCCAGGTGATGGGCAGCCCGACGCTCGCGCACACGCTGATCAGCAACGACCTGGTCGACGAGTACCGGCTGATGGTCGAGCCGATCGTCCTCGGCGGCGGCAAGCGGCTCTTCCCCGACGACGGCGTCGCGCGCGGCCTCGAGCTCGTGTCGGCGACGCCCAGCAGCACCGGTGTCCAGATCTGCACCTACCGGCCAGCCGCCCCCTGATCCTCACGCCAAGATCATGAGCGACTGCAGGCGCCAGAGGGCTGCGTAGGTGCTCATGATCGTGGAGTGAGCGTCGCCGCGGGGCGCGGTCGCGTCACACTCGTCACACCTGTCGCACTAGCGATTCTTGAGGGCCATTCGCCGGATTCCGCACGTCGTCCACAGGCTCCGATCGGCGTACTGACAGGTCCGATTTGCAGGAATAGCTTCGCCGCCTATGGACGCGACGGGGGTCATCGAGCGCGAGGTCCGCGAGCTGGTACGCCGTCGCGGACTCGACCCCCAGACCGACACCGTCGCGATCCGCAAGATCGTCGACGACGTCATGGCCGACTACGACGAGCGGACGCTCACCTCGGCGATGCCGCCGGTCTCCGACCCCACCCGCGCCGCCCGCGATGTCTATGACTCGGTCGCCGGCTTCGGGCCGTTGCAGCGCTGGCTCGACGACCCGACGGTCGAGGAGATCTGGATCAACGAACCGGGCCGCGTCTTCGTCGCGCGTCGCGGCTGCAGCGAGCTGACGACCACCGTCCTGACCAGCGGACAGGTGCAGGACCTCTGCGAGCGGATGCTCAAGAGCTCCGGGCGACGCGTTGACCTCAGCACGCCTTTCGTCGACGCGATGCTGCCCGACGGCAGCCGGCTGCACATCGTCATCCCGGACATCACCCGCCAGCACTGGTCCGTCAACATCCGCAAGTTCGTCGTCGCGGCGCGGTCGCTCGACGAGCTGGTCGCGTTCGGCACGCTCACCCCGCAGGCCGCGCGCTTCCTCGAGGCGAGTGTCGCCAGCGGGCTCAACGTGATCGTGGCGGGCGGCACGCAGGCCGGCAAGACAACGCTGCTGAACTGCCTCGCGGCGGCCATCCCGGCGCGCGAGCGGGTCATCACGTGCGAAGAGGTCTTCGAGCTGCGGATCCCGCTGCCGGACGTGGTCTCGATGCAGACCCGGCAGGCCAACCTCGAGGGCACCGGCGAGGTGCGGCTCCGCCGGCTGGTCAAGGAGGCGCTGCGGATGCGCCCGGACCGCATCATCGTCGGCGAAGTGCGACAGGAGGAATGCCTCGACCTCCTCGTGGCCCTGAACAGCGGGCTTCCTGGCATGTGCTCGATCCACGCCAACTCCGCGCGCGAGGCCGTCGTGAAGATGTGCACGCTGCCCCTGCTCGCGGGGGAGAACGTGAGCCACGCCTTCGTCGTCCCGACGGTCGCGTCGTGCATCGACCTCGTCGTGCACTGCGAGACCGACGGACAGGGCCGCCGTCGCGTGCGCGAGGTCGTCGCCGTACCCGGTCGGGTCGAGGGCGACGTCGTCGAGACCGCGCAGATCTTCGCCACACGCGACGACCACCTGGTGCGCGCTGACGGCTACCCACCCCACCCGGACAGGTTCGCGCGGACCGGGCACGACCTCGCGCGCCTGCTCGCGCCTACCCGGGGCTGAGCCGTGGGCGTCGCGATCGGCCTGATGTTCGGCCTCGGCTGGTTCCTCGTCATCCGGTCGCGTACGCCGCGCCCCATAGCCGCCGACAGCGCCGACCGGCTGACCTGGCACGCCCGCACGCAGGACCTGCTGCTGCAGGCCGGCATCGAGGGCGTGACGCCGGGCCAGCTCGTGGGCGCGTCGGCCGGGCTGTCGATCGTCGTGCTCGTCGTCATGCTCGGCGTCTCGCGCGTGCCCGTCATCGCCGTGGTGTTCGCCGCGATCGCGGCTGCCGCCCCGACCGCCGCGGTGCGCGGGCGGCGACGCAAGCGCACGGTCGAGCTGCGCGAGGTGTGGCCGGAGGCGGTCGACAACCTCACGTCGGCGATCCGCGCCGGCCTTTCGCTGCCGGAGGCGTTGGGCGCCCTGGGCACTCGTGGTCCGGAGACGCTGCGTCCGGCGTTCACCGCGTTCGCCGCCGACTACCGCGCCACCGGACGCTTCGGTGACTGCCTCGACCGGCTCAAGGCGACGCTCGCCGACCCCGTCGGCGACCGCGTCGTCGAGTCGCTGCGGATGGCACGTGAGGTCGGCGGCAACGACCTGGGCCGACTGCTCCGCACGCTGTCGGCGTTCCTGCGGGAGGAGGCGCGCACTCGCGCGGAGCTCGAGACCCGCCAGGGATGGACGGTCAACGCCGCTCGAATGGCGCTCGCGTCGCCGTGGGCGCTGCTGCTCCTGCTCTCCACGCGACCGGCAGCCGTCGAGGCCTACCGGTCGACCGCCGGTGCCGTCGTCCTGATCGGCGGCGGCGCGGTGTCGCTGCTCGCATACCGGGTGATGCTGCGGATCGCGCTGCTGCCGACCGAGAGTCGAGTGCTGCGATGAGCGGTACGACGGCCGGCGTCACCATCGGCCTGCTCGCTGGACTCGGCGTCTGGCTGGTCGTCGTCTACTCGCCGCCGATGCGCCGTCTCACGTTCGACGACCGGCTCGCGCCGTACCTCCGTGACGCGCCGAGGCCGTCCCGGCTCTTGGCCGGCTCCGACACGTTGACCCCCTTCCCGACACTCGAGCGGATCCTCGCGCCGGTGCTCGGCGATCTCATCCACCACCTCGACCGCTGGCTCGGCGGCGCGGCGTCGATCCGCCGGCGCCTCGTGCAGGCCGGACGCGGCATGACGCTCGAGGAGTTCCGCGCGGAGCAGGTCGTCTGGGGCGCGATCGGGCTGCTCTGCGGGCTGGCCGTCGTGACGTTGAGCATCGCCACGCGAAGTGGGCCTCCAGCGC
This sequence comes from uncultured Actinomycetota bacterium, assembly GCA_963765815.1. Lineage (GTDB taxonomy): Bacteria > Actinomycetota > Actinomycetes > BP-191 > BP-191 > DATLNF01. The sequence continues at coordinate 740,293 of CAVXXT010000008.1, forward strand.
TTGCACTGGTGCTGCTCTGCCTCGGCACGGCGTTGTTCGGCGTGCTGGCGCGCGACCATCACCTGACGAGCGAGGTCCGCAAGCGCGAGGAGCGGATGCTCGCCGAGTTCCCGACCATCGCCGAGCTGCTCGCTCTCGCAGTCACCGCCGGTGAAGGTGCGATCGGCGCGCTGGAGCGGGTCTGCCGGATCAGCGCCGGCGAGCTCGCCCGAGAGCTGCGGCACGCGCTCGCCGAGGCGCGCACCGGCGCCTCTCTCGTCCAGGCCCTCGAAGGTGTCGCAGCGCGAACGTCGCTTACCCCACTCGCGCGTTTCGTCGACGGGGTCGCCGTCGCCGTCGAGCGCGGTACGCCGCTGGCCGAGGTGCTGCGTGCGCAGGCGGTCGACGTACGCGAAGCGGGGAAGCGCCGGCTGCTGGAGTCGGGCGGCAAGCGGGAGATCGGGATGCTCGTCCCGGTCGTGTTCTTCGTGCTCCCCGTGACGATCGTCTTCGCGCTGTTCCCGGGTTTCTACGGCTTCCGTCTCATCGGCTCGTGACGAGGGGGTTCGACATGCTCGATGCACTGCGCCGCCGGCTCAGCCACGGTGGCAACGACCGGGGCGACGTCCCAGGGTGGGTGCTCATCACGCTGATGACCGCGGTCATCGTCGCGGCGCTCTGGACGTTCGCCGAAGGTGCCCTCACCGGCATCCTCGAGGACGCGCTGTGCACAATCGGCGTACGCGACTCGGCTGCGTCGTGCCAGTCCGGCGCCACCTGACCACGACCGCGAGGCGGGACGACGGCTCGGCTCCGGTCGAGTTCGTGCTGGTCGGCACGCTCGTGGTGTTCCTGTTCCTCGGCGTGCTGCAGCTCGGACTGCTGCTGCACATGCGCAACGTCGTCGTCGCCAGCGCGAGTGAGGCGGCGCGCGCCGCGGCGCACGCGGACGCGAGCTGCCGGGACGGCGTCGCGCGGTTCGAGCAGCTGGTCGGCGACTCGCTCTCACCTGCGGTGCTCGCCGGCGTACGACGACCGGTGCGCTGCGGGCCGGACGGCGATGCGCCGGACGTGGTTCGGCTCACCGTGGACGTCGACCTTCCGTTGGTCTTCCTGCCGTTCGGTTCCGTGTCGGTGACGGCGACCGGCCGTGCCGTGCAGGAGGGCCGATGACGCGGATCAAGACGGGCGACGACGGCACGGCGCTGGTCGAGTTCACCTACTTGTCCGTGCTTCTTCTCATCCCGCTCGTCTACGTGATGCTGCTGGTGTTCTCGCTGCAGCGAGCGGCGTTCGCGGTGAGCGCCGCGGCGCGCGAGGCCGGCCGCGCTTACGTCACCGCCGACAGCGATGCGAGCGGGCGCGTTCGCGCGGAGCGCTCGGTCGAGCTCACGCTGGCGGACCACCGGATCGACGGCGGGACACTCCAGATCGACCCTCCCGCCGTCCTGTCCGGGACTGCGCCGGGGCTGCCGCCGACGCGCGGCGTGCAGGTGCGGGTGCGCCACGTCGTACGGCTGCCCGTCTTCGGAGATCTCTTCGGTCGACTGCGCCTCGGCTCGATCCCGGTGACCGGAGAGCACTTCGCCACCTTCGACACCTATCGCGCGCGATGACTCGGCGAACCCGAGGCGACGACGGGACGCTGACGATCCTGGTGATCGGCTTCACCGCGATCGCCACGCTCATGGTTGTGCTGACCACCAGCGTCTCCGCGGTCTACCTCGCCCGGCGCGAGCTGGTGTCGACCGTGGACGGCGCGGCGGTGGCGGCAGCGCAGCAGGTCGACGCGGACACGGCGTACCGCGAGGGGCTCGGCGCCCGGCTCCCGCTGCGCGTCGCCGGCGTGGAGGCCGTGGTCGCGGACATCGCGCGGCGCAACCCCGACGTCCGGTTCGCGGTGCCGCGAGTCCTCGACGACGCCGTCGTCGTGGCGGCCGAGCGAGTTGTCGACCTCCGCTTCGCCCGCGTCCTCGGAGTGCGCTCGTGGACCGTCCGGGCCAGGGCCCGCGCGCAGGCGCCGCTCCGGTAGCAAACCCGGGTCGGCGCCGCTTCACATCGCCCCGGACGGGGCATGGCTAGGGGAACATCCACCACGCCGAGAGGTCACCCATGACCAGCGCCGCCGCACTCCTCGCCCAGACCAAGACCGGCGAGCTCGAGGTCAATCTCACCCTGCCCGGCGTGCTCGCGCTCGTCGTCGGCGTGCTGATCCTGATCCGGCCGAAGCTGCTCAACTACCTGGTCGCCTTCTACCTGATCGCGGTCGGCCTGATCCTCATCTTCGACATCACCATCGGCTGATCAGCTAGCCGGCGCCCTCGGCACGCACCCCGGCGCACTCCGGCGGCGGCGGCGCCGTCGGGAGACGGTCGTCGAGCGCGCGTACGACGAGGCCGACCGGGAGCGGGTCGCGGCCGATGCTGCCGTGGCCCACGGTCGAGTCCGGGCACACGTCCTGCAGCAGGATGTTGAGCGCGCCGTCGAGCGATGCCGAGTCGACCGGCTCGACGGTGCGGTCGAGCGAGGTGCGCAGCGTCACCCAGGTAGGTCCGTCCGGTGTCTCGTCGCCGTCGTTGAGCTCCAGCAGGAACGGTGAGCCCGGCCGCAGCTCGAGGCAGGCGCCGATGCACCGCGACGCGTCGACGAGTCCGGCCAGCGTCGCGCCGTGGTGCGGCGAGGCGATCGTGACGACGTGGTCGACCCGCGAGGCTCCGCCGTACTGCTCGATCCACGCCCGTACGACGACGCCGCCGAGCGAGTAGCCCACCAGGTCGACCCGGCCGGCCACCGGCGTCAGTGCCGTCTCCAGCGCGGCGGCCGACTCGGCGATCGGCACGACGCCGCGCAGCGGCAGCGCGACGACCAGCGTCTGCCGTCCCGCCGCTCGCAGCCGAGCGGAGAGCGCCGTCATGTCCGAGGGGTCTCCGCCGAGCCCGTGCACGAGCACGACAACCGGCGCCGCACTCCGCGACGACGCGGCCGGCACCGGACGCGGCCTCGCGGCGGGACCACTACACGCGGCCAGAAAGCAGCCGAGGACACCGGCCGCGGCGACGGCGACGGCGCGGGAAGGGTGCACCGCTCCATAGAAGCCGTCCGACCTCGCCGGTGCGAGGCGAACCGGCCCATCGCCTTCGGGCTCTTGATCGCGAACACACCCGCTGGAACGGAGTCGACGACGCGATGAGAGGTGCACTGGCCCTGGCGGCGGTCGTCGTGGTGGGACTGCTTCCCGGTACGCCGATCGCTACGAGTCATGCAAAGCCGTCGTACCTCGACTGCCTGCAGCCGGTGCCGGACACCAAGGCGATGCAGGCCTTCGCCGCCGATCCGACCACCACGGTCGCGGACGTCGACGTGCAGATCCTGCTCGACGAGATCCCCCGCGCGCTGGCCGTCGAGTACATGACCGAGGTGACGCAGATCTACGCCGCGCTGGGCATCCGGATGCGCGTCGCCTACCGCACCGTGAAGTTCAAGGCGCTGCCCGACGACACCTACGAAGTGGGCGTCGCCGCCCTGATAGAGCAGGCCCGCGCTCTCTACGGCGGCGAACGACCATCCGGCGTCGAGGTCGTGCACGTGCTCTCGGTGCACAAGTACGGCGGCGGCACGTCCGACTGCGTCGGCGGCGTCCGCTACCCCGAGCGCGGCTTCTCGGCGGCGCAGGCGACCTGGGAGTTCCCGCAGATGTTCGCGCCGGTCCCGGTCCGCACCGTCGCGCACGCGAGCGCCCTCCTCCATGCGCACGAGATCGGCCACACCCTCGGCGGGCACCACCACTTCGGCAACTGCGTCCAAGGCGTGACCCCGTCCGACGTGACCGGGGGGCCGGAGCTCAGTCACTGCACGGTCATGGCCAGTGGTGCGCACGGCGCTCCGATGTGGGCGCAGTCACACGAGTTCGACTCGATCAACGCCGTGATCATCCGCGGCCACGCCCTGGCCTACGCCTCCTGACCCTGGCGCCGCCAGCAAGATCCTGGCGTTCAGGGTGCGGGCCAGACGGCAGCGAAAGCCAGGATCTTGCTGAGGGGCAGGGCCGGTAGGCTCGGGGGACCCCACCCCCAGCACGTAGGAGAAGCGCCGCCGTGACCGTCGACCCCGCCGAGGAGCTCAAGCGGCTCGACGCGACGATGCGCTCGGTCGAGGAGTTCCTCGACCTGGACAAGCTCCGCGCCGAGCTGGCCGAGCTGCGCGAGCAGGCCGGCGCACCCGACCTGTGGGACGACCAGGACAACGCGCAGCGGCTGATGTCGAAGATGTCCGGCATCGAGGGCGACGTCACCCGGGTGGAGAGCCTGCGCCAGAAGCTCGACGACCTGACCGTGCTGCTGGAGATGGGCCAGGCCGAGGACGACGCCGACACGCTCGCCGAGGTCGCCGCCGAGCTGCCCGCGCTCTCCGACTCGATCGACTCGCTCGAGATCCGCACGCTGATGTCCGGCGAGTTCGACGAGCGGCACGCCGTCGTGCAGATCTCGGCCGGCGCCGGGGGAGTCGACGCCGCCGACTGGGCCGAGATGGTCCTGCGCATGTACCTGCGCTGGGCCGAGCGGCACGGCTACCCGACCGAGGTGCTCGACACGTCGTACGCCGAGGAGGCCGGCATCAAGTCGGCGACCTTCGTCGTCAAGGCGCCGTACGCGTACGGGACTCTGCACGGCGAGCACGGCGTGCACCGGCTGGTGCGGATCAGCCCGTTCGACAACCAGAGCAGGCGGCAGACCAGCTTCGCCGGCGTCGACATCACTCCGGTCGTGGAGGCGAGCGACCAGGTCGAGATCGACGAGAAGGACATCCGCGTCGACATCTTCCGGTCCAGTGGCCCGGGCGGGCAGGGCGTCAACACCACCGACTCCGCCGTGCGGCTCACGCACATCCCGACCAACATCGTCGTCACCTGCCAGAACGAGCGCAGCCAGCTGCAGAACAAGGCCTCCGCGATGCTCGTGCTCCAGGCCAAGCTGCTCGAGCGGCGGCGCCAGGAGGACGAGGCGAAGATGAACGAGCTTCGCGGTGGTCGGCAGGACGTCAACTTCGGATCGCAGATCCGCAACTACGTGCTGCACCCCTACCAGCTGGTCAAGGACGTGCGCACCGAGGTCGAGACCGGCAACACCGGCGCGGTCCTCGACGGCGAGATCGACCAGTTCATCGAGGCCGCCGTCCGCTGGATGAAGACCGCCCAGCCCGCCTAGTGCTGTCCGCCGGCTGACTCAGTGGCCGCGGGGGGCGACCGACGCGAGCAGGTCGTGGGCCGCGCCCCAGCGGCGGTGGTCCGCCGCCTCGATGCTGGGCCGCGCGATCACGTAGCCCTGCGCGCTGCGCACCCCGAGGCGTCGCGCCGCATTGAGGTCGTCGGCGGTCTCGACGCCCTCGGCCAGCACGGTCGCGCCGAGCTCGAAGGCGAGCAGCACGAAGCCTGATACGACGCTGCGTCGCGCCGGGTCGTGGTGCAGACCGTCGACCAGCGTGCGGTCGACCTTGATGATGTCCGGGCGCATCTCGACGACGTGCTGCATCGACGCGTAGCCGGCGCCCGCGTCATCGACGGCGACCCGCATTCCCTTGTCCCGCAGTGGTTTCAACGCGTTGCGCAGCTCGGCGTAGTCGGCCACCGCCGCGTGCTCGGTGATCTCGAGAACCAGCCGGTGCCACGGGATGTCGTCGAGGTCAGGCACCGCGTTGACGAGGTTCATCGCGACGGCCGGCGCCAGGTTGAGGCCGAGGTAGATGGGGTCGCGCAGCGTCGGCAGCAGCGAGAAGGCGCAGGTCACCGCCATCTGCTCGAGCTCCATGCCGAGGCCGACCTCGTGCGCCGCGGCGAAGACGACGTCCGGCGTGCCGAAGCCGGCCGGGAACCGCGAGAGCGCCTCCATGCCGATGCAGCGGCCGTTGTCGAGGCTGACGATCGGCTGCAGCGCGATGTCGACGACCCCGCCGTCGACCAGGCCCTGGATCCGCTCCCGGCTCCGGTCCCGCGCTCGCTGCGCCGCCAGCTCGTCAACCAGCAGGCCGGCGAGCAGCTCCAGGAAGCGGACGTCGCGCCGGGTCAGCTCGGGCTGCGCGTCGCAGCTGATGCAGCACAGCGAGCCGTACACCGACCCGTCGGGCATGGTCAGCGGGACGCCGATGTAGCTGCCGATGCCGAACTGCTGCGTCCAGGGCAGTGCGCGGACACGGTCGTTCGAGGCGACGTCGGGAATGACGTTGGGGAGGTCGCCCGCGACCATCCGAGAGCAGTAGGTGTCCTCCAGCGGGGTCGCCGTGCCGACCGACATGCCGAAGATGGCGGTGTCCCCTTCGACGACCTTGAGGACCTGCTGGCCGCCCTCGAACGCCGCGACGTACGCGACATCCATCTCCAGGTGCTTGCGGGCCAGCTCGACGATCCGATCGACCTGCAGGCCCGCGAGCCCGGACAGATCCACGCCGGACCGCTCAGCCGGCGAGCAGCGCGAGGAGCACGACGAGGAGCGCGAGCAGGCCGAGGATCTCGGGCCGCATCGGCGCACGCCCGGCGTGCACCGTCTCGCGGGAGACCGCGCAGGTCGTGCAGCGCGCCTCAGAGACACGGCCGCCGCAGGCAGCGCAGACCAGCTCCTCGCAGCACACTGGCGGCTCCTCGGGGGTCGGTGGACCTGATCCATGGTCGCACGCCGGCCGTGAGCGCGCCTCGGCGATCGGCGAACAACCCGGCGTTAGGGTGGAGGAGCCCATTGCCTAACCCGAGGACGTCTCTGCCGTGATCCGGCTCGACAACGTCACGAAGTTCTACCCGAACACGGCGAAGCCCGCGCTGTCGGGCGTCACCGTCGATGTGGACAAGGGCGAGTTCGTCTTCCTCGTCGGGTCCTCCGGGTCGGGCAAGTCGACGTTCCTGCGGCTGCTCCTCAAGGAGGAGTCGCCCACGTCGGGCTCGGTGCACGTCGCCGGCAAGGACCTCTCCCGGCTGTCCCACTGGAAGGTCCCCGCGCTGCGCCGCACGATCGGCTGCGTCTTCCAGGACTTCCGGCTGCTGCCCAACAAGACGGTGTTCGAGAACGTCGCCTTCGCGCTCGAGGTGATCGGCAAGCACCGGCACCAGATCGAGAAGGTCGTGCCGGAGGTGCTCGACCTGGTCGGCCTCGAGGGCAAGGCGGCCCGGCTGCCCGACGAGCTCTCCGGCGGTGAGCAGCAGCGCGTCGCGATCGCCCGCGCCTTCGTCAACAAGCCGATGATCGTCATCGCCGACGAGCCGACCGGAAACCTCGACCCGGCGACCAGCGTCGGCATCATGAAGCTGCTCGACCGCATCAACCGCACCGGTACGACGGTGCTCATGGCGACCCACGACGCCGCGATCGTCGACTCGATGCGCCGCCGCGTCGTCGAGCTCGACGGTGGCCTCGTCGTGCGCGACCAGGCCCGCGGCGTCTACGGCTACTCGAAGTAAGGGGCGCGACCAGTGCGTGCGCAGTTCGTCCTGTCCGAGATCCTCATCGGGCTCCGCCGCAACCTCACGATGACGGTCGCCGTCATCGTGACGGTCGCCATCTCGCTGTCGCTGGCCGGCACCGGGCTGCTGCTGCGCCGCCAGGTCGAGCTGATGAAGGGCCACTGGTACGACCGGATCGAGGTATCGATCTTCCTCGCCCAGGACGTGACTGAGCCCCAGCGCGAGTCCATCCAGGACGACCTGCAGGCGCTGCCCGAGGTCGAGCGGGTCGAGTACGAGAGCAAGGCCGACGCCTACAAGCGGTTCAAGGAGCAGTTCGCCGACTCGCCCGACCTGATCGAGAACACGACGGAGGACTCGCTGCCCGAGTCCTTCCGGGTGAAGCTCAAGGACCCGGAGAAGTTCGACGTCGTCGCGAGCGCGTTCGCCGAGCGGGCCGGCGTGGAGAAGGTGCTCAACCAGCGCGAGCTGCTCGGCGACTTCTTCCGCGCGATCCGCAAGATCCAGATCGCGGCCATCGTCGGCGCGGTGCTGCAGCTGATCGCGGCGGCGTTCCTCATCTCCAACACCATCCGGGTCGCGGCGTTCAGCCGGCGGCGCGAGACCGGGATCATGCGGCTGGTCGGGGCGTCCAACCTCTACATCCAGCTGCCGTTCCTCCTGGAGGGCGCGCTGGCCGGGCTGATCGGCTCCGGGCTCGCGATCGGGCTGCTGGCGATGCTGAAGGTCTTCCTGATCGACGCGCTGAGCAAGGACATCACCTTCACGCCGTACATCGGGTGGGACGCGCTGATGTCCGACATCCCGCTGCTCCTGCTCGTCGGCGTCGGGCTCTCGGCGCTGGCGTCGTTCATCACCCTGCGGAAGTACTTGCGGGTCTAGGAGCCGCCCTCGTGCCTGCGACGCGATCGGCTGCCCGTTCTGTACTCTTGGTGCTGGTGTGACCCGTGTGACTCGACCGCTGAGGGGGGCCGATGACCCGCACCCGCGGACTCGCCGCGCTCGCCGCGGTGATGGCGGTTGCTCTGCTCCCGCTGGCCGCTCCCGCCGGCGCGCAGAGCAGCGACGAGCAGCGCAAGCGCAACGTCGACAAGAGCATCGCCGCGCAGCGGCATGAGCTGGCCGAGTCGAGCGCGGCGCTGGCCCGCGCCGGCGAGGCGCTCGCCCGGATCTCGGTGCAGCTGCCGGCGGCGATCGAGCGGCAGGAGCGGGCCAAGGGTGAGCTGGCTGCAGCGGAGGCGCGGTTCAGCGGGCTGACCACCGAGCTGCGTCGCGCAGAAGCGGCTGTTGCATCGGGCGAGCGGGCCACCGACGCGGCGTCGGCGCGGGTCGCCGACCGCCGGAAGACCATCGACGCGATGGTGCGGGCGACGTACATGCAGGGCCCGAGCGCCTACCTCGGGCTGATGATGAGCTCGACGACGCCGGAGGACTTCTTCTCCCGTGCGACCTACATCCAGCACTCCGTGCACCGGCAGCGCACGGCGCTGAACGAGATCGCTGACCGTCGCGCCGAGCTGGCCGCGCGCACCGCGCAGGTCGACCAGCGGCGCGGGCAGCTGACCAAGAGCCAGCAGGCCGCGGCCGCGGCGCTGGAGCGGATCGAGGCGCTCACCCGCGAGGCGGTGCTCGCGCGGCGGGCCGTTGCCGCGCAGGTCGCCGAGCGCGCCGACGCGCTGAAGGTCGCGGCGCGCGAGAAGGCGGCCGACGAGGCGCGCTATCGCCAGCTGCAGGCCGAGTCGCGTCGTCTTGCGGAGCAGATCCGCCGGTCGGCGTCGCGCGGCTCCGGGCGCGTCGGCAAGGGCGGGCTGATCTGGCCGGCCAACGGGGAGGTGACGTCGCGCTACGGCTGGCGCACCCATCCGATCTACGGCAGCCGGCGCTTCCACGCCGGCGTCGACATCGGCGCCGGCAACGGCGCGACGATCCGCGCGGCCACCTCGGGCAAGGTCATCCACGCCGGCCCGTCCAGCGGCTACGGCAACCTCGTCGTCATCGACCACGGCAACGGCTTCTCGACGGCGTACGCCCACCAGAGCCGGATCAAGGTGAGCAACGGCCAGAAGGTCTCGCGCGGCGACGTCGTCGGGTACGTCGGCAGCACCGGCAACTCGACCGGGCCGCACCTGCACTTCGAGACGCGCATCAACGGCGACACCGTCGACCCCATGAAGTACTACTAGCCCCCCCCGCTTCCGAACTGCGCGACTGGCTGAGCACGGCGACCGCTACCGGCGCCGCGCAGTTCGGGGTGGACCGGGCCGATAAACTGGGCGGATGACCGGGTCGGTGTGGCGGAGGCGCGGGCTGCGCGTCACCGCGGCCTGCCTGACCATCGTCGCGACCTTTCTTTCGGCTTCCTGGCCGCGCGGCTCGGCGAGAGCTCGCCCCGCCCGAGTGACCGGGTCGGCGTGCTCGACGAGGCGATGGCGCGGATCCGCGACAGCGCCGCGTCCGACGTGAGCGACGCGGCTCTCAAGCGGGCCGCGATCGAGGGCATGCTGCGCGCGCTCGACGACGACTACGCCGCCTACCTCGCCGTCCGACGACGTCACCCGCTTCGACCAGCTGCTCGAGGGTCGCTACACCGGCGTCGGGCTGTGGCTCGCGTCCGAGCGCAAGGCGATCGAGGTCGTCAGCGTGCTCCCCGCGTCACCGGCCGCGCAGGCCGGACTCGTCGTCGGCGACGAGGTCGTCTCTGTCGCTGGACGCACCGTCGTCGGCGCTCCGGTGTCGACGGTGGTCGAGGCGCTGCGCGGGAAGTCGGGTACGGCGGTCGTCCTCGGCGTACGCCGGGCGGGTGTGCTGCGCACCGTGCGGCTGCGCCGCTCGGACGTTGCCGCGCGAGACGTCCTGGTGGACCACCCCGCGCCGTCGGTCGGGCGGATCCGGGTCGCGGCGTTCTCCAAGGGCACCGGCGAGCAGGTGCGCGTCGCCGCGAAGAAGCTGCGGTCGGAGAAGGTGCGCGGCATCGTGCTCGACCTGCGCGGCAATCCCGGCGGGCTGCTGGTCGAGGGCGTCGAGGTGGCGTCGGCGTTCCTGCAGGGCGGGACGGTCGTGAGCTATCGGCTGCGCGGCCAGTCGCCGACCGTGTTCAACGCGACTGCGCGCGGCGACACGCAGACCTCTCTCGTCGTGCTGGTCGACGGCGGCACCGCGAGCTCCGCCGAGGTCGTCGCGGCCGCGCTGCAGGACCGCAACCGCGCGCTGATCGTCGGCGCGCACAGCTTCGGCAAGGGCTCGGTGCAGCAGCCCTTCCAGCTCGCCGACGGCTCAGCGCTGGAGATCACCGTCGCGCCGTACCTCACGCCGTCCGGCCGCGCGCTCGAGGGCGTGGGTGTCACGCCCGACGTCGACGTCGCGTCGACCGCCACCGGCGAGGTCGCCCTGCAGCGCGCGATCGACGTCCTGGTCGGCATCGTCGCCGACGCCGGACCCCCGGCGCGGGGCTGATCAGCCGCCCATGAGCCCCAAGGAGACCGGCCGCAAGCTGGTCGCGCAGAACAAGAAGGCCCGGCACGACTACTCGATCATCGACGTCTACGAGGCCGGGCTGGTGCTCACCGGCACCGAGGTGAAGTCGCTGCGGGCCGGCCGCGCGTCGCTCGTCGACGCCTACGCCGAGGTCAAGGACGGCGAGATGTTCCTGCGCGGCGCGCACATCCCGGAGTACACGCAGGGCACCTGGACGAATCATGAGCCGCGCCGGGTCCGCAAGCTGCTGCTGCACCGCGAGGAGATCGAGAAGCTGATCGGCAAGACCAAGGAGGGCGGCTACACGATCGTGCCGCTCCAGCTGTACTTCAAGGACGGCCGGGCCAAGGTCGAGATCGCGCTGGCCAAGGGCAAGAAGTCCTACGACAAGCGCGCCGACCTCGCGTCGAAGCAGGCGGTCCGGGAGACCGCCCGCGAGCTCACCCGCCGCTCCAAGGGCCGCTGACCCACTCCGTCGTACGTCCCCGAACGAATCGCGACCCGATCGCATTTCGTTCGTTTCCGTGCGGGGGCTGCGACCTGGTCGCATCTCGTCGGTGGTCTCGAGCGTCGGAAGAACTCGATAGGTGCCCGCGTTGAACCGTGGGTACGCTGTACGACGTACGGATTCCCTTGAAGGGGGTGAATGGTCTCGACTTCGGATGTCGGGGCAGGAGAAGCGGGCCGAGGAAGGCGACGATGATCTCGTTAACCACGAAATGTCGCACAAGAAACAAGCGCCGATAACTACGCGCTCGCTGCCTAACTCGCGTTAGCAGCCGTCAGCCCCGGAGTGCCTCCGGCCGGGATGCTGGCGTCGCTAGGAGGCTCACCGACCTCCCCGGTCACGGGGGAGTGAGGGACATCGAACAGTGACTGAGCCCGGCACCGACTCGCTCGCGTGATCGGTGGGGCCGAGAAAACCACAGCGAGCTGCGCCCGGAGAAGACCTGTTGCGGTACCGAAGGACGCGGGTTCGATTCCCGCCACCTCCACGATCGGAATACGAGAGCCGCCGTACTCATCCGAGTACGGCTGCTTTCGTCGCGGGGACTAGCAGATCCGCTCGCGCCGAGACTCGGTGTGCTCCGAGCCACCCCAGTCGACGATTGCGTCGACGTGTCCTGCGGGGCAGAGCACCGTTCTGAGAACGGGCCGTACCGCGTCGAGCGCTACCTCCGCATCCGGCGTGGCGATGTAGAACACGACCTCTTCCCCCAAATACTCGTTCCCGTCCAGCACGGACGGTGGCGGCAGGGCAGCCTCGATCGCGTTCTCAACTTGTCGGCCGTCGAGAGGCTCCGGCATCTCGTGATCGCCCGGACGGGGCGTGAGAACGATCCGAAGCGACTGCCAGTCCGCCGGGTATGGGTTCTTCGGACGCAGCAGACTTGCGAGGAACTTCTTCACTTCGTACCCGTTCCGTCAGGGCCGTTATCGGAAGCAACGCGGCGGGCGGATCTTGTTCGCGAGCCGGCCCTTCCCGCCCAGCATGTGGTAGACGGCCGACTCGACGCAGTCCCTCGCACGCTTGGAGGCCGGCAGGGGGATCCTGAACCGGTACGACCGCGGAGCGATGAAGTCATTCCGAGCGTGTTGCGTGGCGCGAGCGACGAAGCTCTTCGCCTGCCCTACGTAGAGCTTGCCAGCGGCGGGGCCGCCGGTCACCTTCCCGACGTAGACGCCGCCGCGCCCGCTTCCGCCGAATCCACCCAGGACCGCGCCGATCGTGGCCTCTTTCGCGACACCTCCCCAGGTGAAGCGCGGCGTGCCCGCATTCCCGGCGGTGTAGTGTCCGGCGCCGCCGACACCGCCAATGGCGGCCGCGGCCACGACGCAGCCGATCCCCACGGTCGCGCCACAAGCAGCGCCAACCGCGACGACGCCCGCCACGGCGATCCCGAACTGCGCTGCCCCACGCCAGTGATCCTTGGCGAAGCGCGAAACGCTGCTCCAGCCCTTCGCGCCGTCGATATCGAACTCGTTGATGGGGTCGAGGGGGTAGACGTAGGCGTTCTCGACGCCGCCGTCGACGGGGTCGATCTGGAGGAAGCGACCGATCGCGGCGACGTAGACGCGGGCGCCCATCTGGATGGGACGCAGCGCCAGCGCAGTCTCGGTGAAGCGATCGTGGCTGCCGACCCAGCCGGCGTCGGCACTCCCAGCCCTGCTGTCGATCGGCGCGGTGTTCGGGTCGAAGATCTGTGCAATAGCGCTGTTGGCGTTGATGAACGCGGCGGAGGGGGCGAGTGGCGCTCCGAACGGGTCGTAGAGCTCGACCTTCTGGAGGGACTGGCCGTTCGCGCCGACCGAGAGCGTCACGTCGCCGTGGAGGTTCGCGACCAGGAGGGTGGTGCGTCGGACGTCAGAGGCGGCTGCCCGTGGCCGGATGGCGATCTCGAGTCCGCCCGGTAGGTCCAGGTAGATCTCGGTGACCACTCCGGCAGCGTCGCTCGCGAAGTCCGGGCTGTCGGCGGCACCGGTGAAGCCATAGCGCGTGGTGACCGTCGTGCTCGACGAGTCCGCGTGCTCGATGACGCGCCCTTGCGCATCCCGCTTGTACGTGATCGTCCGACCGGTCTGGGCCACCTGGACGTTCCGGTCGCCGTTGTCGTAGGTGAAGGCGGTGCCTCCGACTGCCGTGGCGTTGCCGTGCGGGTCGTATGAAAGCGAAGGTGTCACCGACGCGGAGCTGGCGATCAGCTGGTCGGCGGCGTTGTAGCAGTACCAGATCGCGACGCCGTTGACCGTCTGTCGCATGCGGTTGCCGTTGCGCCCGGCACTGCCGTTGTGGCCTGCGCGACCGCTGCAGTTGGGGTCTGCCGCCGCGAACTCGTACGCGATCGTGTTCCCCGCGATGATCGCCGACTGCACCCGGCCAGCTCGGTCGTAGCCGTACGTCGGAGCCGTGCCCGACAGGCTCACGCCGTTGTAGCTCAGCCCGAGCACCAGGCCGCTCTGAGAGCGCGTGGACGTCTCGACGATCGTCGAGGGGAGGCCGTTGCTCTGCGTGGGCAGCGCCAGCGTCCGGCCGGTGGGGCGCCCCAGGTCGTCGTAGGTGATCGCGCTCAGCGAGGTGTTGGGGATCTTCGGCACGTCGACGGCGCGGAGTCGGCCGACGGCGTCGTAGAGCGGCCGAGCCAGCACCTCGCCGTTGAGAGCCTGCGCGACGAGCTGGCCGTAGTCGTTGTACGTGAAGGTCTCCGTGCCCATCGGACCCGACCGCTGCGACACGAGGCCCCGGACGTCGTACGACGTCGTGGTGACGTTGCCCCAGACGTCGCGGTAACTCACCGGGCGCCCGACCAGGTCGCTCGTGACCTGGACCGAACCCGAGCCGTCCGTGGTGGAGGTGACGAGCGGGTTGCCTCCGAGTGCGTAGTCGTTGGCGATCGCCCGACCGGTGCGACCCCCGGCTGCGGGGATCGTGGTGCTCGCCACCCGGCCGCGGGCGTCGTAGACGGTGCACGTCCACGGGTCGTCGTTGATCCGGGAGGCGATCACCTGTCCGGCAGCGTCGTACACCGTGTGAGTCCTGCGGATGGTGAGTGGTCCGGGGCCGTCAGGGTCTGGTTCTAGACGGCCCTTGGCGAGGCCAGCCTGTGGAATCACTTCCGCCGTTGTCGTGCAAGGGTTGTCGGCGTTCTCCGTGCCGCCCCAGTGCAGGTAGTTGTACGCGTTCCCGCCGGGGAGGATCTTCGCCGTCTGGCGGAGGAACCCGACGCCGGGGGCCTCAAAGATCGACTTCGTGACGAGGGCGAGTCCGGTCGGGTCGAGCGTGCTGTGCGAGACGACCCCGAGAGCTGGATCCGAGTACTTCGTCTGCGTGACCGTGTTCCCGATCTGCGCGTCGAAGTCCGTGACGCTGGTCGGTAGGCCGTACCCCGGGCGCAGCAGCGGGCCGATGTCGGCGGTCAGCGGCTGGCCGTTCCGCGCGATCTGCAGCTCGATCCGCGCGTCGCCGCCACCGGCATCGAAGTAGTCGACCCTGATCCGGTGCCACCCCATGACCCGGTCGTTGGCCGCCGCGTCGGTGTTCGCGAACGAGCCGGCGGCGTGCTCCCGGTAGGGGCCGTTGGTCCATTCGTTCACGACGAGCTGGTCGTCGATCCACACCTTGCAGCCGTCGTCCGAGACGCACTTGACCTGGTAGGTGTCGAGGGCGCTGAGGTTGACCAGCCCGGTGTAGCTCGCGCCCCACCCCGTCATCCCCGTATCGGTCGCGATCGGCGGAGAAGCGCCCCAGGTGTGCTGCAGCGCTCCGTCCGGCCGAGACGGCGTTCCGGTCGCGTGCAGACGGGGCGCTCCGAAGAGCACTCCGCCACTCGTGCTGCTCGGCGGCAGCCAGTAGCTCGAGTACGCCGCTGCGAGGCCGCGGATGCCATCGTCGTAGGTCGTCCGTGTGTGTGGCACGCGGGCGGCGAACTCGGGCTTCGGCACCTGCCCCGCGAACCACACCGCTGGCGCCGGTCCGTAGACGTCGGTCGGCAGGTCGAGCTCGTTGTACGCCGTCGTCGTCCGCAGCCCGAGCTCGTCGACCGTGGCGCGGACGAGGTCCTTCACCGGGTCCCACGTGGTGTACGCGCAGAGCCCGAGGTTGTTGCACACGCGGGTGGTCCGGAAGCTGTCGTCGTACTCGACCCACTGCAGGTAGCCCTTGGGAGCCGCGACGCCGTCGATGCGCCGTCGGCTCGCGCCCGGTCCGTACCCGAAGGTGTGCGCGGGCTGCGCTGCGCCGGCCAGCGCCGCCGGCGGCTGGACGCGCGCGGCCCGGCCGAAGACGTCGTACCCGAGCTTGGTGTACACGCTGGAGTCGGCGGTGCGGAGCCCGGCCGCCACGACGTCGTTGGCCGCGACGTCTCGGATGCTCGCGAGCGTCCCGTTGGCGTCGTAGCCGAGGTCGTGGACGGCGTTGCCGGGAGTCACGACTCGGGCGATCTGCCCCCGCAGGTAGAAGAAGTTCGTCCGGTTGCCGTCACTCGTGACGAACGCGCAGAGCATCGCGGTCGGCGGAGCGTCGAAGCCGGACGGCACCGCCGGGCACCGGCTGTCGCCCTGGTAGACGAGCTGCCCCCAGCGGGAGGCGGTGACGCCGTCGGTGATCTGCCGCAGCTTGGCGATCCCGTTGTCGGTGCCGTAGGAGTAGCGGAGGGCGGCGGGCTTGCGGTCGTCGAGCGGAGTGGTCGTCTCGGCGAGTGTTCCGTCGACCAGGAAGCGGTAGACGCGCCCGTCGGCATCGGTCAGCGTGAACGTCCCATCGGCGTTGCGGATGAGAACGGCGTGCTCGCCGGTCGGCGGGCGGTAGCCGCCGTTCAGGACCGTGTAGGTGTGCTCGGAGGCGTCGCCGTCGTACAGCACGACGTCGCCGTTCTGACGTACGGCGAGGCGCTCGTACCCGAGGTCTCCGTCCACGTCAGCGGAGACCGTCCATCCCGGGGGAACGGCTTGGGCTGACGGGATGAGGTTGCGGGTGTCGACCGGACCGGGTCCGACCGGGCTGCTCCGCATGTACAACCGCAGCTCCGCACCCGCCGTGAGGTCGAAGTAGTCGATCTTGATCGGGACCGGCGCGCCCACGCGCATCGCGATCGGGGCGCCGCAGCTCTCGAGTCCGCCCGGCCCCCATCGGTCGATCAGCCGGGTGCCGTTGATGTCGAGCCGGACGCCGTCGTCGGCGTACAGGCAGTACTGGTAGTCGCCGCTCACCGGCGCCGTGAGGTGCCCCTCGAGCCGGACCGCCCAGCGGTCCACCGGAGCGCCCGGCGATGCGGCCTGCGGTCCCCAGCGGAACTCGACGGTGCGCTCGGTCCGCTGCAGGAACTTCGAGGACAGCGTGTCGAGGTTGGGCGGGGTGTCCCCTTCGAACGAGTAGTAGCGGGCGACGAGACCCGAGGAGCGGTCCGTCGGCATCGCCGGCGTGCGAAGCCACGTGCTGGGGACGGGGATGCCGGTGCTGAGGCCCTGGGTGCCCGCGACCACGGCGTCGGACCGGACCAGCAGCTGTGCGGCGGCGGGTCCGCCGCCGTCGACGTGCCGGACCTCCAGCGTGCGGACCTCCCCGGCCACGAGCGTGACCGGCGTCGTCGACCAGGTGCCACCCGAGCAGCAGCCGACATCGATGACCGTGGTGCCGCCGACCGTCACGCTCACGTTGTCGTCGTTGGCGACGCCGAAGGTGTACGTCCCTCCAGTTGGCGCGACGAAGTAGCCGGTCCAACGGCTGGCGAAGCTCTCTGAGATGACGTTGTGCGCCGGGGAGCCGAGCCCCCAGTCGTAGTCGATGTTCGGCTCGGTCCGCCGCAGGGTTGGCTCGCCGAGGGAGGCCGTGTTGTTCCAGTACTCGGCGAGAAGGCCGTGTCGGCTCATTCGCGGCGAGTTGTAGGTGAGGTCGAGTCCGATGCTGCCGGCCAATGCCCGGATCGAGTGCGTGCCGATCGCGGTCGTAAGGTTGCCGGTGTTCAGGCTCACGGCCACCGGTCCGACCTCGTCGTACGTCTGCGTCTTGTCGCGCCCCGTCCGCAGGTCGACCCGCAGCACGCCGCCCTGGAACGACTGCTCGCTGAAGCCGTCGCGCACGGCGACGTTCCAGATGTACGTCGTGTCGTCCTGGAGAACGCCGTCGGGCACGATCCAGTTGTGTGCTGGGGTGAATCCGCTGGCCCACACGACGTTAGGACCGGACACGAGGGATGCCTGGTAGACGAGCGGGTCGCCGTTTCCGTCGGTGGACGCGCTCACGGCGAGCTGGGGCGTCGTCGTGACGGTGACGGCCTCCGCGAGGGGGTCGGTCTTCGGCTTGAGCGGCGTCGGGCGGCTGGGGAGGAGGTTCGTCGAGGTGTAGAGCCGGGTCCACTCCGGCTGCATCTGCTTGTACGACGAGGCGTGCTCCTCGCCCCAGGCGATGAGGTGGCCACCGTGGATGTTTCTCTCCATCAGCCACTGGAGGACCGGCCGGACGTCGATCACCCCCTCGGCGCCGATGCTGCCGGCGACGTGCGGCGCGCCCCCCGTGGTGCACCAGAAGCCCTGGCAGTTGGCCCAGGTGACCCAGATGGTCCGCGGTTCGGAGAACCCCGACCAGCCGTAGCCGCCGTAGGCCGAACCGCCCATGTGCATGTAGAGCTCGGCTCCGAGCAGCTGCCGGCCGAAGACGTGCTCGTAGGGCAGGCGCATGACGGTGCGCCAGGTCTTCAGCCGGCCTCCGTCGTTCAGCCCGCCGATGTTGATGTTGCAGTTGCTCGAGTTGCAGACGTAGCCATCGCTCTTGTGCGCGACGAACTCGCCGGTGTTGCCGCCCGGGATCGCGGTCACGTCCTGGATGGCCGGGTCGATCGTGATCGGGTACTGCGCCGCCGGGACGCTGCGTAGCCAGGCGTCGTCGAGGTTGACGCTGAACCCGGTGCCCGCCTCGTCGACCGAGTACGTCGGCCGCTGCGCGACGGGGCCGACCTCGTGCAACGAGGCGCCGAGCTCCCGAAGCTGGAGGACGTCCCGGAAGGCTTCGAGCACCGGCACCCCGTCCTTGCCGAGGGTGACCTTGGTGCCGCTCACCGCGAAGCGGAAGGCTGGCGCTGAGCCGGGGCTCTTGATGATCAGGTACGACGCGAGACCGGTTCCGCGGTAGACGAAGGCGAGGTCGACGCCGGGCCACGTGTCGGGGTAGACCACGGAGGCCGGCCCGTCCTTCGGCGCGCTGAGGACCGGCCGGATCAGCCGCCCGGGCTGCGGGTCCAGGAGGAGCTCGCCGCCCGCGCCGGCGATGCGGATGCCACCCGCGCCGAGCGTCTCGAACCGGACCTGGAGCGAGCCCTGCAGCGCCTTGAGCCCGCGCACGGGCTGCGACTCGCCCTGCGGGATCCCGACTCGGCGCTCGTAGTCCAGGTCGGGCTCGGGGGTCGTGACGATCGGCTGCATCGACCCGTCGGCGGCCCGGTAGGTCAGCGCACCGGAAGCGGACTCGGTGCGCTGACCGCCGTTGACGAGCTCGAAGGTCCGAGAATTCGCCTCTCGCAGGCCCGGCAGCTCGCTGCCGACAGCGGCCGTGGCGAGGTCGATGCGCTCACGAGCCACCTCTGGTAGCCCAATTTTGTCGAGCAGCGCGTCCGGAAGACGGCGGCGGATCCCGAGGTCGGCGTCGTCGACCGACGGCATCGCGAGGTCCTCGACTGACAGCGGGGGGATCAGGTCGGGTCGCTGAGCTTCGAGCGGGATTAGTCCAGGCTGGATCAGCGAGGAGCCAGGCGCTGCTGCGCCACCTGGAAGGACGGACTCGGCCACCCCGGACTCCGTGCGAGCCGGTGCCGGCTGGGCCGGGGTGCCATGCCCCGAAGTGGCGACGGCGAGCACGACGGCAACCAGCTTGACCTGGGTCGACACGGCGGCGCGGCGGGCGCTTCGGAGGAGGTTGGTCTTTGTGACCCGCACGTCTCGCTCCTCGCTGCGGCTGCTCGCCGCGAATGGCCGGAGATGAGATGTCGGTTTTGGAGGTTCGCGGGCAAACGTCCGGTTGGAGCGGACTTCGGGCGCATCCGAATCCTCGCCATTGGGCCGAACGGCGGTTGCAGCGTGGCGGCTCCCGCCGTTTGCGGTGGTGTTTGCGGATCCTTCACCCCGCAAACCACACCTGCATTGGTGCGGCGCGCGTAGCGTCGGGTGCATGAGAGACGACGTCGAGCTCGGTCACTTCATGCGGGCCTACTTCGAGCGGGTCGTGAACAACCGCGACAGCGCGTCCGTCGACGAGCTGGTCGCGGTCGACTACGTCGGTGAGGGCTTCGGCTGGCCGGCTGACCGTGCGTCGCTGCGCGCGTTCTACGAGCGACAGGTCACTGAGCGACCCGACTGGCGGATCGACGTGCAGCAGACCGTCGAGGTCGACGACGTCGTCGCGGTGCGGGCGTACGCCGGAGGCACTCTGGTCAACGCCGACGGCACGTCGCGGCGGCAGGACCTCGAGTGGCTCGCGTCGTACCGCGTCGTGGACGGGCTCGTCACCGAGACCCGCATCCTGTCCCTCGTCGAGCGCGTCTCGGCGCTGGGCTGATCACCGGTCGAGCAGGCTGATCACCAGCCGCCAGCAGTGGTCGCTGCCCCGCCGTACGACGTTGATCGAATCCGGGCTGACGACCAGCGCCAGGTCCGCAGACTGGAGCACGACCCGCGGGTCGGCGCAGTAGCAGGCGTCGTCCGCGGCGGCTCGTGCGCGAAGCCGGTACGCCGCATGCCGCCCGCGGCCGACGGTGCCGTCGCCGGTCCGGACCACCGCCGCGTCGTCGAGCAGGTCGCCCAGCGCGCTGTGGTCGCCGACGACACAGGCGTCCTCGATGAGCGACTCGAGCTCCTCTGGCGTCCGCGCACCTCGTGGCACGACGCGCTCAGAGGCGCACGCCGAGGCGCTCCACCAGGGCAGCGGTCGCCGCCTCGTCGACGTCGCAGCCGATACGCGCGGCCATCTCGCCGATGGCCACCATGTCCTGCTCCGCCTCGGGCGCGTCCACGAGCCGGAAGAACTGCTCGAGTCCTGCCGGGGAGATGATCTCGAGTACTCGCGTCGGTTGATCGCCCGGGTTCCAGAACGTGTGCCACTGGCCACGCGGCTTGAAGACCAGGTCGCCGGGCTCGGCCTGCACCTCATGGTCCCCGAGCATCGCCGCGAACGTGCCGGCCAGGACGTAGGTGTACTCGTCCTCGTTGCTGTGCATGTGCATCGGTGCGGCGAGGGCACCAGGAGCGATCGTGTGCTCCACGAGCGCGAAGCGCCCGCCGGAGTCGTGGCCCTCGACCATGAAGCGATCGGTGCAGGCCGCCGGGTTGCCCAGCACGTCGCCCTCGCCGTCGCGCAGCAGTCGCGGTGCGTTGCTCATCGGTCCTCCTGAAGTGGGTAGGCCCGACGGTAGGCAGCGCCGGTGCCGGCGGACATCCCAGGAACCTGGGGTCCTCCCGGCCTTCGGGGCGACGTACGCTCGATGCGTGAAGTCCGACGCGATGCCTCGTGCGCAGGACAAGGTCGCCCACCTGGTGACGCAGGGCCTCGGCCTGGTCGAGCTGTGGCGCGAGGCGTCCGAGGTGATCGCTACCGCCGTCCCCTACTGGTCGGCGCCGTGCTGGTACACCCTCGACCCCGCCTCGCTGCTCATGACGAGCCACTTCAACGAGCACGTCGAGGCGATGCCGAGCGAGTGGCTCACGGCCGAGTACTACGAGGACGACGTCAACAAGCTCAACGAGATCGCTCGATCCCACGACGGCATCTCGACGCTGCACGACGCCACCGCGGGAGACCCGACCAGCAGCCCGCGGTGGCAGGAGAACATCAAGTACGGCGGCGACCAGGAGCTGATCTGCGCGCTGAAGGCCGCCAACGGGGAGTCGTGGGGTGCGCTCGGGCTGTACCGCGAGGTGGACCGCCCGCTGTTCGACTCGACCGAGCTCGGGTTCGTGCGCGCTGTCTCCACCCACCTCGCCGAGGGCGCCCGTCGCGCGCTGCTGCTCGGAGAGGCGAGCGAGAACGCGGACGCGGGGACGTCGGACGCGCCGGGGCTGCTCGTCCTCACCGGCGGCTGGGAGGTCGAGTCGATGACGCCGGGGCTGGAGCAGCGGCTGGCCGACCTCCCCGGCGGCGAGAGCGCACCTCGACTGCCACCCTCGGTCGTCGCCGTCGCGAGCCGCGCCCTGCGGACGGCGGACGGCGAGTCGAGCGAGGTCGCGATGGCCCGCGTTCTGACGCAGTCAGGGGAGTGGGTCGTGCTGCACGGAGTACCTCTGGGGTCACCGGCGGCCGGACGCGTTGCCGTGATCGTCGAGCCGGCCGGCCCGGCGCGGATCGCCCCGCTGCTGATGTCGGCCTACGGCATCACCGAGCGCGAGCAGGAGGTCGCCCAGCTGGTGCTGCAGGGCTGCTCGACCACCGAGGTCGCGGCGGCGCTCTTCATCTCCGCGCACACGGTTCAGGACCACCTCAAGCGCATCTTCGACAAGACCGGTGTACGCAGTCGCCGTGACCTGGTCGGCAAGGTCTTCTTCGCGCACTTCGAGCCGCGGCTGCGGGACAACGAGCGCCGCGCGGCCGAGGGCCGCCCGCTCCGCAACGACCCGGTCGGCTGACGCGGTCGTCGACGCGTTGTACATTGGTACTGTCAGATGTACACTTTGTACATGGACGCACCCGTGACGGTCTCCGAGGCGCGGCAGCAGCTCGCGGCGATCATCGATCGGGCTCGCGCCGAGCACGAGCCGGTCTATCTGGCCCGTCGCGGTCGTCGGGTCGCCGCGGTCATCGATGCCGACGACCTCGACCGGATCCTCGAGCTAGCCGAGGACATGGCCGACATCCGCGCCGCCGCCGACGCCCGAGCGGAGATGCTGGCCACCGGCGACGCGCCGATCCCTTGGGAGGCGGTCAAGGTCGACCTTGGCCTGACGTGACCTATCGGATCACCATGGCTCCTGCGGCGGCTCGTCAGCTGCGCAAGCTCGATCCGCAGGTGCGGCGCCGGATCCAGGCCGCCGTCGAGCTGCTGTCTCAGGAACCGCGACCGCCAGCTGCCCGGCAGCTGGTCGGCGGCGTGGGGGAGTGGCGAATCCGCACCGGCGACTATCGCATCGTCTACGAGATCCAGGACAACCAGCTGCTCGTGCTCGTCATCCGCGTTGCGCACGCCGCGACGTCGATCGGACGTAGCTGACTTCAGCCCGGCAGCTGCCAGAAGTCGTCGGTCAGGCCGGCGTCGGCGAGCAGCTGCTGCGAGCGCTCCGCCGGCCGCGGTGTGTACACCTCGGCAAGCCGGTCGCCGTACCACGGCTGCGCGAGTCGCCATACGTCCGCGAGGGCGACGACCTCACCGCGTGACTGAGTCGTTCGCGCGCACCAGTCAGCGACGTGCGCCGGCTCGCAGAACGCGCGTATCTGCGAGCAGGTGTGCACGACGTCGGACCACCAGTCGCGCGCCGGCACGAGGAAGTGCACGACCAGCGCCGCGTCCGGCGGTCGAGCCGGCCCCGCCGTGTAGTCGAGTCGAGCGCTACAGCCCGGGCACGTCGTCTCGACCCGCACGTCAACGCCCACGGCGGCGCTGATGCCGAACGAGTCCCACGCGCAGCCGCCCCACCACATCCGCTCGTCGGTCCCGTCGGTCGGCGTCACGACGAAGCCCATCGGCGCGGCAGAGAATGGGTGCGCCATCCGCACCGCGTCGCCGTCCGGGGTCAGCACCACCGCATGTCGCGCCGCGAGCTCCCCGAGCGCCAGCTGCGCGTCTTCCGGAGTGAGTCCGCACCGCCGCGCGATCTCGCGCACCGACGGCGCGCGCCCCTCCGCGGCGAGCGTGTCGTACACCACCCGTCGTACGCCGGTCAGCCGCTCGTCCACGGGGGAACGCTACGCCCGACCGACCTCCGCGGCGAGCACGGTTGCGGACGCCCTGAGTCGTTGCTTCCGGGGAACCTCATGAGCCATTCCCAGTAGGTGTCAGGTCGGGTCGACCAGTACACCTGCAGCGCTGCAAGAGGCAGCAGTGCGGCGACAGCTCCGTACTTGTGCCGGCTCAGGTTGAACGCGAAGAGGAATGCCACTGCCACCGCGCCGACGATCTTGGAGGTCTTCGACGGCGTGCGGTACGACCGGGGCGCGCGTGCAGCCACTACTCGACGCTACTCGGCGAGGAGGTCTGTCGCGGCGTCGAGCACCGCCTGAACCAAGGGGTGCTCGGCGTCGCAGGCCGGGCAGAGCGCCAGCGCGATCCACTCGTCGCCGACCCAGCGGCGCAGGTGGATGTGCTCCGACGTCCCGCAGCGACGGCAGACCCCGCCCGACGCGCTCTCGAGCGGGGTCCGCGGGTCGGCCGGCACTGCGGGGATGCCGATCAGCAGCAGACCGGCGGGCCGAACCCGCCGGGCAGCGGGGGAACCTCGACCGGGTCGGCCATCGCCGGTGCCCCGAGGCAGGTGAGCGAGACGGCGATCGAGGTGACGAGCAGGGCGATCCGAGCGGCGAGGCGCATGAGCTCTTTCCTCCGTGGGCGTGATGTTTGACAACATGAGTCAAATATTGTGACTACGCTTTGTCAATCCAGCGTTCGACCAGAGGGGACCAGCGGTGACCGTTCTGGACGGCGACGCGGAGTTCGGGCGTCGCGTGAAGGCACTTCGGGTGAGTCGGGGGATGTCGCAGGCCGAGCTCGCCGGCGAGGCGATGTCGGTGAGCTACGTCTCGCTGCTGGAAAGCGGCCGGCGTACGCCGAACGACCGGGTCGTCGCGCACCTCGCCGAGCAGCTCGGGGTCGCGCCCGGGGTGCTGCTCGAGGGGGAGCACGCGAGCACGCGATCCGACCTGCTGCTCGACCTGCGCTTCGCCGAGCTGGCGCTCGCCAGCGGTGACGACGACACCGCCCGGGAGGGCTTCGAGGCGGTGCTCGGCCGGGTGACCCCCGACGACGCCGAGGCGGTGTGGCGCGCCGAGCGCGGGCTCGGCCGGATCGCCGAGCGGGTCGGCGACCTGGCTGAGGCGATCCGCCGGCTCGAGGAGCTCCGGGAACGCGGGGAGGACGACCCGGCCCGCTGGCCCTGGCTCGACGTCGTCATCGACCTGTCCCGCTGCTACCGCGAGGCCGGCGACCTGGCCCGCTCGGTCGACGTCGCGGAGCGCGCGACCGCCGTCGTACGCCGTCTCGGCCTGGTCGCCGGCGCGGTGCCCCGGCTCGGGGTCACCCTCGCCGGCGCCTACCGCGAGCGCGGCGACCTGGCGCGCGCGACCTTCCTGCTCGACCGGGTGCTCGGCGGCCTCGACCAGGACTCGCCGCGGCGCGACCGTGGGTCGGCGCTGTGGAACGCCGCGATCGTCGCGGCGGAGCGCGGCCTCAAGGTCGACGCGTCCCTGCTCGCCGAGCGCGCGCTGGCGCTGTTCGCGGAGGAGGACGACGCGCGCAGCCTCGCGCTCCTGCGGACGCTGAGCGCGTGGATCCTGCTCGACTCCGACCCGCCCGACGCGACCCGGGCCCGCACGCTGCTGCGACAGGCGCACACGTCGCTGCGCACCGTCGGGTCGGATACCGACGTCGCGTACGCCGAGACCGAGCTGGCCCGCGCGGAGCTGCAGCTCGGCGACGCCGAGTCGGCCCGGCGGTGGGCGGTCAGCTCACTGGAGCGGCTCGGGGACGAGTCGAAGCTGGAGTCGGCCCGCGCGCGCACCGCGCTGGCCCAGACGCTCAACGCGCTCGGCGAGTCGGCCGCGGCGCACGAGGAGATGCTCCGCGCGGTCGCCGAGCTGGAGGCCGCGGCGGCCGGGCGGCAGGCGGCGAGCGCGTGGCGGGAGATCGCCGACGTCTGCGTGGCGGCAGGGGACCCCGCAGCAGCCGGCGAGTTCTACCGCCGCGCACTCGACGACGTCGGGGTGATCAGCTCCGCGCTGCGGCGCTGGGAGTCGGTCATGACGGCGGCGGAGGTGGGCACGGAGGCACCGGCCGCGACGGAGCGGCCGGCCGCCTCGACCGGTCGCCGCCGGAGGTCCGATGACCGAGCGAGGTGAGGCCGCCCGCGCGTCGTACCGCCGGCTGCGCGAGGGCGACCCGACGTGGCACTTCTGCACGTCCTGCCCGCAGTGGCCGACCTCGGGCTTCGTCGAGCAGGCCGCCGAGCCGGGCGCAGCGGTGTTCTGCCGGGAGTGCTGGGCGAAGTACCTCGCTGGGGAGTGCACCTCGCCCTAGCGCAGTGTTCTCGGTCGAGCATCGCTGCGCCCCCGGCGCCGGCAGGAGATGATCCGCGCCGGAGGGGTGATGACGACGACGGCACGGGTCATGGCGGGTGCTGCACTGACGGCACTTCTTGCGCTGCCGGGGGCTGCCCCGGCGTACGCGCAGGGGTTCGCGATCGAGCAGATCGAGTCCTACCGCGTCGTCATGCAGGTGCAGCCCTCCGGCATGATGCACGTCGTCGAGACGATCGACTACGAGTTCGGCACCAACTACCGGCACGGCATCTTCCGCACCATCCCGATCCGCTTCCACTACGACGACAAGTACGACCGGGTCTACCCGATCGACAACGTCCAGGTCAGCGGTAGCCGCGGTACGCCGACCGACACCGACGTGTCGACGTCCGGCGCCAACAAGGTCATCAAGATCGGCGACGCCGACAAGACCATCAGCGGGCGACACCGCTACGTCATCAGCTACGACGTGCGCGGTGCGATCAACCGCTTCGCCGACCACGACGAGCTCTACTGGAACGCGGTCGGTCTGGAGTGGGGAGTGGCCGTCCGCGACGTGTCGGTGACCGTCACCGGCCCGGGCGTCATCGGCAAGATCGCCTGCTTCGCCGGCCCCGAGGACAGCAGCCTGCCGTGCGACGCCGCGCGGAAGGACGCGAAGGGCGCGACCTTCGCGCAGACCGTGCTCCCGGCGTACGCCGGTGTGACCGTCGTCGTCGCCCTCCCGGCGAACGCCGTGGCCGAGCCCGGGCCGGTCCTCAAGGAGCGGTTCGCGTTCGAGCGCGCGTTCGCGGCGACCCGCACGTCGGTCGGGCTGACCGCGGCGCTGCTCGCCCTCCTCGTCGCGGCGGTCGTGCGGCTGTCCTGGCGCACCGGACGCGACCGCCGCTTCGTCGGTGAGGTGCCGGGGCTGCTGCCGCCGGTCGGCGTCGAAGGCACGGAGGAGCCACGCCCGCTGTTCACCGAGGCTGCGGGGCCGGTGGAGTACCAGCCGGCAGAGGGGATGCGGCCCGCGCTGATCGGCGTGCTCGTCGACGAGCGCGCCGACCCGCTCGACGTCACCGCGACCATCGTCGACCTCGCCGTACGCCGATACCTCCGCATCGACGAGCTGCCGCGCAAGTGGTTCTTCTCGCGGCAGGACTGGCGGCTCACCCGGATGGACCCGCCGGAGGGCGACACGACGTACCAGTGGGAGGACACGCTGCTCGAGGCGCTCTTCGGCGGTCGCAACCACGTCGACGTGTCGGACCTGACCAACAAGTTCTACACGTCGCTGGCGAAGATCCAGAAGCAGCTGTACGACGACGTCATGGCGCGCAAGTGGTTCACCCGGCACCCCGACAAGGAGCGCGGCCGCTGGTTCGCGATCGGCGCAGTCGCGACCGCCGCGGGGATCGGGCTCACCGTGCTGCTGGCGAAGTACACGCACCTCGCGCTGGTCGGGCTGCCCTTCGTCCTCGCCGGGCTGGTGCTGCTCGCGCTCCACCGGCGTATGCCGCGCCGCACTGCGCGAGGCAGCGCCGCGCTGGCGAAGGCGCTCGGCTTCCGCGAGTACCTGCACACCGCGGAGAAGCACCAGCTGCAGTTCGAGGAGGGCGCCGGCATCTTCGCCCGTTACCTGCCGTACGCCGTTGTCCTCGGCGAGACGAAGCGCTGGGCCCGTGCTTTTGAAGGACTGGGCGCGCAGGCGGGTGACCAGGTCTACTGGTACGGCGGTCCGAACGGCTTCGACGCGACGCACTTCTCCGACTCGATCTCGGCCTTCTCCACCGCGACCTCGGGCACGGTCGCGTCGACGCCGTCGTCGTCGGGGAGCAGCGGCTTCAGCGGCGGATCTTCCGGCGGCGGTGGTGGCGGGGGCGGCGGCGGCAGCTGGTGAGCCGACCCACGACCGGCGTACGCCGTGCCTGACTTCCTCACGACTCTCGCGCTCTGCGGCGCGGCTGCGCTCGCGGGCTGGGTCGACGCGGTCTCCGGCGGCGGCGGGCTGATCCAGCTGCCCGCGCTGCTGATCGCGCTGCCCGGCGCGGCGCCGGCGCACGTGCTCGCGACCAACAAGCTGTCCAGCGTGTGCGGCACGTCGGTGGCGACCGCGACGTATTACAAGCGGGTGCGGCCGGACCTGCGGACGGCGCTGCCCATGGTGGGCGCGGCGATGGCCGGCGCGGCCGGGGGAGCGGCCTGCGCGTCGCTGATCCCGTCGTCGGCGTTCCGCCCGCTCGTCCTCGTGCTGCTGGTGCTGGTCGCGGTCTACACGGTTCGCCGGCCCGACCTGGGAGCCGCGCAGAAGCTGCGGTTCAGCGGCCGCCGGCACTACACGGCGGCCGCGCTCGCCGCGCTCGCGATCGGCTTCTACGACGGGATCTTCGGGCCGGGCACCGGCAGCTTCCTCACCTTCGCGCTGGTCGGGCTGCTCGGCTACTCGTTCCTGCAGGCCTCGGCCAAGGCGCGCATGGTCAACCTCGGCACCAACGTCGGCGCGCTCATCGTGTTCTTCTCCCAGGGTGCGCCGATGGTGCGGCTCGGCCTGACGATGGGTGCGTGCAACGTCGCCGGCGGCTGGCTCGGCGCGCACACCGCGATCACCCGCGGCAGCCGCTTCGTCCGCGTCGTGTTCCTCACCGTCGTCGGCGGGCTGATGATCCGCATCGCCTACGACGTGATCCGCGGATGATGTCGGTCGTGCCGGTGAGATCCGCTCCCGCGGTCGACCGACGGGCGCCGTTCGTCGCGCTCGGCGTCGCGCTGGCCGGCTGCGCCTACCTCGCGGTCAACGACCCCAATGACCCCGGTGCGCTGATGCCCACCTGCCCGACCAAGGCGCTCACCGGGCTGAGCTGCCCGCTCTGCGGCGGTCTGCGGATGACCCGCGGACTGCTGTACGGCGACCTGCGCGCGGCCGCGCGGGCCAATGCGCTGCTGCTCCTGCTCACGCCGGTGGTCGCGGTGCTGTGGGTGGTGTGGTGCCGCGACGCGCTCGCCGGCCGCCCCCGCCGGGCGATCCCCGGCGGCAGAGCGACGACGTACGCCGTCCTGCTCGTAGCTGCTGCATGGACCGTCGTCCGAAACGCAATGTGACCTTGGTCAGGTGGTTCACTCAACAGCGCGGCCGGTGAGCGCCGACGCGGCCGGTGCGGAGGACTTTTCGTGCGCCTTCCGCTTGCTCTACTTAGCGGGCTTCTTGGGCTTCTTGGTCTCGCGACCGCCCTTGTCCTTCGACTTGCCCATGGCGGCACTCCCGTCTCGACGTTGACCGGGGCTCACGCTACTCGGGTCACGTCCGCCTCGCGCGCAAGCTCGGCGTCGAGCGGCTCCGGGGGCATCGGCGCACGCCGGGTGGTCACGATCAGCGCGACCCCGGCGATGATGACCGCGCTGCCGACGACCACGGGCGTGCCGATCGGCTCGCGCAGCGGCGGCAGCGCGCCGAGCGCCACCGCGACCACCGGATTCACGAAGGCGTAGGTGCCGACCAGCGACAGCCGCACGTTGGCCAGCAGCCACACGTACGCCGTGAACGCGACCAGCGAGCCGAAGACGAGCAGGTAGACGAAGCCGACCCAGGCGCGCGTGTCGACCTCGGACAGCCGCAGCTCGGCCGCGTCGCCGGAGACGACGCTGGCGATCAGCATCGCGACGCCGCCGCAGAGCATCTCCATCCCGGTCATGACCAGGGGCCGGCGAGGCATCGGCGCCTGGCGCGAGTAGAAGGACCCACTGGCCCAGCTGAACGCGGCGAACAGGCACATCGCGGCGCCGACCCGGTCGACCGACTCGCCGCGCGGGTCGGCCAGGATCACCACGCCGAGGAAGCCGAGCGCGAGCCCGACGACGCTGAGCCGGTTGAGCCGCTCGCCGCCGAGCAGGAAGGCGAGCAGTGCCAGCCACAGCGGCATCGTGGTGACCAGCACCGCGGCGACGCCGGAGCTGATCCGCTCCTCCGAGAGCACGACGAAGCCGTTGCCGCCGAGCAGCAGCGCGGTGCCGACGATCGCGGCCGAGCGCCACTGCCGCCAGCCGATCGGGTCCGGCCGGCCGTCGCGGTGCGGCCGGCGCATCGCGAAGGCCAGCATCAGCGCGCCGGCCAGGATGAAGCGCATGGCGCCCATCAGCAGCGGCGGCAGCCCGACGTCTCCGGTGTCCGCGCCGATCGCGTAGCGGATCGCGAGGTACGTCGAGCCCCACACGACGTAGACCGTCGCGAGCGCGGTCCACACGCGGGAGGTGCTCGGCGTACCCATGCCTAGAACCTACGTACGGGCGCCACCGCATATTCCGCGGCGCCCCGGACGCCCATGATCTGGCAGGACCTGCGTGGGACGATGGCAGCAATGAGCACGCCCACCATCACGCCGCAGCGGGTCGACCTGCCCGAGCAGAGCGATGACGTCAGGCCGGACACGCCGTGGGTGACGATCGTGTGGAACGACCCGATCAACCTGATGTCCTACGTGACCTACGTCTTCCAGAAGCTGTTCGGCTACTCCAAGGAGCGGGCGACCTCGCTGATGCTCGACGTGCACCACAAGGGGCGCGCCGTGGTCTCCTCCGGGGCGCGGGAGCAGATGGAGCTCGACGTCGCTCGACTGCACGCGGCCGGCCTGTGGGCCACATTGCAGCAGGACTGAGGCGCGCCGTGTCGCGGGCGTTCCGGCGTACGCCGCAGGGGGTGGAGGCGCGCTTCGCCGACCACGAGGCCGAGCTGCTCGACTCGCTCGTCGGGCAGGTGCTGGAGCTGCTCGTCGAGGACCCGACCGGGGGCGACCCGGTGCTGGCCCGGCTGTTCCCCGACGGCTACCGCGACGACCCAGAGGCCGCGGCCGAGCTGCGGTCCCTCGTCCAGGACGACCTCGCGACGGCGAAGCGGGCCGCGCTGGCGACGATCTGCGACGGGCTGGCCACGCGCGACGGCCGTGGCCGGCTGGTCCTCGACGACGACGCGGCCGAGCAGTGGCTGACCGGGCTGAACGACCTGCGGATCACCCTCGGCATCCGCCTGGACGTGACCGAGGAGACGTACGACGAGATCGGGACCGGCGCGCGCGACGAGGTCGAGGAGCACCTGCTCGAGATCTACTCCTGGCTCGGCTGGGTGCAGGAGACGCTGGTCGCCGCCGTCAGCGCCGGGCTGCGCTAGGCAGCACGGTCAGACCGGCCGCCCGGTGTCGACGAGCACGTCGGCGCGCGGCCCGGCGATGTAGATCTCGTTGAGCGCCCCCAGCACGACCAGCTGGAGCGCCGCGCCAAGGACGATCCGGGTGAGCTGCCACGGCAGCCCGTCGACGCCCTGCGGCAGGAGCGCCCCGGCGACGCCCGGCGTGCTTGCGAGCAGCACCAGGGCGTAGATCGCCGCGAAGGACACGGACGCGATCCGCACCGAGTGCGCGGCCGCGAGCAGGACGCGCGGATCACCTTCGAGCCCGACACGCTGATCGGCGACGGCGACGAAGCTGAGCAGCAGCGCGCTGAGCAGCGCGATCGGCACGACGCCGACCGGGTCGCGCGAGCCGATGTCGTCGAGCTCGAGCCCGCTGCCGCTGATGATGACGACCCAGATGACGATCGCGGCGGTCGTGCCGAGCAGGGAGAGCCCGAAGAGGCGCAGCGCCGGCCGGCTCATCTGCAGGGCACTGCGCAACGCGACCCGCAGGCGGCGGTCGTCCTCCCCGACGGTCGGCGCCACAGACACCGCCACCGTGCGGATGCCGCTGGCGTCGACGGCCGGCGGCGGCGGCACCGGCTCCGCGCGGTGCGCGCCGAGCACGCGGATCAGCGCCAGGAACACCACGGTGCGGATCAGGCCCACGACCGGGAAGAGCGCGACCTCGACCGGCGCGGCCGACTCGAACGACGGCACCAGGTCGGGCAGCGCGCAGAGCAGCGCGACCAGGTACGCCGGCCAGCCGGCTCGGCGTACGGCGAAGGCTCCGCGTCGCAGGGCCGTGAGCAGCATCGGGGGAGCGTAACGGGCGACAGGTAGTGTCGAGCGCATGCTGCGGATCGGCCGCGCGCTGCGGGACGAGATCGTCGCGCACGCCCGCGAGGACCACCCCGACGAGGCCTGTGGCCTGGTCGCGGGTGTCGGCGGGGAGCCCACCCGGGTGGTGCGGATGGCGAACATCGCCCGCTCGCCCACGTTCTACGAGATGGACCCGCTGGAGCTGCTGCGCGCGTTCAACCGGATGGAGGACGACGGCGAGGACCTGGTCGTCATCTACCACTCGCACACGGCGACCGAGGCCTACCCGAGCCGGACCGACGTCTCGATCGCCGGCTACCCGGACGCGCACTACGTGCTGGTGTCGACCCGGGAGCCGGACACCGAGGAGCTCAGGTCCTTCCGCATCGTCGACGGGGTCGTCACCGAGGAGCCGGTCGAGATCGTCTGAGCCGGGAATCCGTAGGCTGTTGGGGCACTTGGTACCCGATGACCCTGGAACCGTCACAAGGAGAAGTCCGCTCATGGCCGTGCAGGTGCGCATCCCGACGATCCTGCGCAAGCACACCGACGGCGAGAAGCAGGTGGAAGGCAAGGGCGACACCCTCGCCGACCTCTTCAGCGACCTCGACGAGCGTCACCCCGGCCTGCGCGGCGGGCTGGTCACCGAGGACGGCGAGCTGCACCGCTTCGTCAACGTCTACGTCAACGATGAAGACGTCCGCTTCCTCGGCGCGATCGCGACCCCGCTGTCCGACGGCGACGTCGTGACGATCCTCCCGGCCGTGGCCGGGGGCTGAGCTCCGGCTCACGACGATGGCGCGCTACGACTCCCTGCTCGACTCGGTCGGCCGCACCCCGCTGGTCGGGCTGCCGCGGCTGTCGCCGTCGGCCGACGTACGTCTCTGGGCCAAGC
Source organism: uncultured Actinomycetota bacterium (assembly GCA_963765815.1). Taxonomy (GTDB): domain Bacteria; phylum Actinomycetota; class Actinomycetes; order BP-191; family BP-191; genus DATLNF01. The sequence goes on from CAVXXT010000008.1 coordinate 772,748, forward strand.
TCGAGCAGGACAACCCCACCGGGTCGATCAAGGACCGCGCCGCGTTCTTCATGATCCAGGCCGCCGAGGCCGACGGCCGGCTGACGCCGGGCTGCACCATCCTCGAGCCGACGTCGGGCAACACCGGCATCTCGCTCGCGATGGTGGCCAAGCTGCGCGGCTACTCGCTGATCTGCGTCATGCCGGAGAACACGTCGGTCGAGCGGCGGCAGCTGCTCGAGATGTACGGCGCATCCATCATCACGACGCCCGCAGCCGGCGGCTCCAACGCCGCTGTCGCCCATGCGAAGGAGCTGGCGGCGGCCAACCCGTCGTACGTCTTCCTCTACCAGTACGGCAACCCGGCCAACGCGCAGGCGCACTACGAGACGACCGGGCCGGAGATCCTCGCGGACCTGCCGACCATCACCCACTTCGTCGCCGGCCTCGGCACGACCGGGACGCTGATGGGCACCGGTCGGTTCCTCAAGGAGAAGGTGCCGGGCATCCGCATCGTCGCCGCCGAGCCGCGGTACGGCGACCTCGTCTACGGCCTGCGCAACATCGACGAGGGCTTCGTGCCCGAGCTGTACGACGCCTCGGTGCTCGACACCCGCTTCTCGGTCGACAGCCACGACGCGTTGCGTCGTACCCGGCAGCTGGTCGAGGAGGAGGGCATCTTCGCCGGCATCTCCTCCGGCGCGATCCTGCACGCCGCTCTCGGCGAGGCGGCCAAGTGCGTCAAGGCCGGCGTACGCGCCGACATCGCCTTCATCGTCGCCGACGGCGGCTGGAAGTACCTCTCGACCGGCGCCTACACCGGCACCCTCGACGAAGCCGAAGCCGCCCTGGAAGGCCACCTCTGGGCCTGACCGCAAGGTTGGAGTAACTGCGCGGCTAAGAGAGCGCGCCGTTACTCCAACCCGATGTTCACAGATCGGCCAGAGCCCGGCCCGGCGAGTGCCCGGCGCCGCGACAGTGGTGAGATGCCACGACAGCAACGCATCTCCGATCGCGCCGCTGCCGCGCTCGACAAGTGGCTCCGGGACAACCACCAGATCGTCAGCGCGCCTGCCCTCGCTGCGATGGGCGTGTCTCGTCATTTCGCTCGCGCGCAGGTGGCCGCGCGCCGTTGGCAGCAGGTCCACCGCGGAGTGTGGTGCGCCTACACGGGCCCGCTGTCGTTCCTGTCGAAGTGCGCCGCTGCGCTCGCCGCGCTCGGCGAGGACGCGGTTCTCGACGCGGACACGGCTGCGCGTCTGCTCGGGTTCCGACGTTCCGCGACAGCCGAGACCATCCGCGTCGTGCTGCCTCACGGGTCGAAAGGACGGCGGCTGGCTGGAGTGGTGATCCGGCAGAGCCGCACCCTCACCGATCGATCATGGGTCGTCCGCAAGCATCTCCGCGTCGTACGGATCGAGCGCGCGGTGCTGGCGATGGCGATTCGACGTCCAGCGGAAGTCACGGCTGTCGTCACGGAGGCGATCCAGCAGGGGCTGACGACGGCGATGAGGTTGAGAGGCACGGCGCTCGGCCTCGGGGTCGTCAAGGGACGTCACCGGCTGCTGCTGGCCATCGACGACGCAGGTGGCGCGCGGTCCGCGCTCGAAGCGCGCTTCATCGCGTTGATGCGAAAGGCGCGACTACCGCGCCCGACTCAGAACTTCGGGCTCGTCATCGACGGCCGGCGGCTCTGGCTGGACGTTTGCTTCCCGGACCTTCGGATCGCGATCGAGATCGACGGCAAGGCGTACCACGTCTTCGCCGAGGATTGGGAGGACGACCTGGAACGCCAGAACGACCTCGTCCTCGACGGCTGGCTCGTCCTCCGGTTCAGCGCTCGTGCCATCCGCGACCACCCCGACGTCGTCGTGCGTCGCGTCCGACAGGCGCTGGAAGCTCGTCGGGCGCTCGTTGTTGCGGGTTGGAGTAATGGCGCGGCTTAGAGAGCGCGCGGTTACTCCAACCTGGACGGCAACGCCTCGGAGACACGGCGGCCCCATACTGAGCCCTGTGCGGAACGAGCCCATCGGGATCTTCGACTCAGGCGTCGGCGGCCTGACGGTGGCGCGCGCGGTCCTCGACCAGCTGCCGCACGAGCCGATCGTCTACGTCGGCGACACCGCGCACTCGCCGTACGGCCCGCTGCCCCTCGCCGACGTCCGCCGGCATGCGCTCGCGGTCATGGACCACCTCGTCGACGAGGGCGTGAAGCTGCTCGTCATCGCCTGCAACTCGGCCAGCGCGGCCTGTCTGCGTGACGCGCGCGAGCGGTACGACGTTCCCGTGGTCGAGGTCGTCCTGCCCGCGGTACGCCGAGCGGTCGCGGCGACCCGAAACGGCCGCATCGGCGTCATCGGCACCACTGCGACGATCGCCAGCCAGGCCTACGACGACGCCTTCGCCGCCGCCCCGGGCGTGACGCTGACCACCGCCGCGTGCCCGGAGTTCGTCACCTACGTCGAGCGCGGCGAGACCTACAGCCCCGAGCTGGTGCGCCTCGCGGAGGGCTACCTCGAGCCGCTGATCACCGCCGGGGTCGACACCCTCGTCCTCGGCTGCACGCACTACCCGATGCTGACCGGCGTCATCTCCTGGGTCATGGGCGATCAGGTGACGCTCGTCTCCAGCGCCGAGGAGACGGCCAAGGACGTCTACAAGGCGCTCGCGACGCATGACGCGTTCCGCGACCCGGCGCTGTCCGAGCCGCCGCACCGGTTCCTCGCGACCGGCGACCCGCTGCCCTTCACCGACCTGGGTCGCCGATTCCTCGGGCCCGAGATCGCCGACGTCGAGGTGGCCACGCTCGAGGGCACCGCGCTGACGGCAGAGCGGACCGGCTGATGGAGCTCACCGTCCTGGGCTGCTCGGGCACGTTCCCGAGCGCCGACTCGGCCTGCTCCGGCTACCTCGTCCGGCATGAGGGCTACTCGCTGATGATCGACGTCGGCAACGGCTCGATCGGCGCGCTGCAGCGGGTCGGCAGCCTGCTCGGCGTCGACGCCGTGGTGCTGAGCCACCTGCACGCCGATCACTGCGTCGACCTCGCGGCGTACTCCTATGCACGCCGCTTCCACCCGGAGAAGCCCCGACGCCTGCCGGTCTACGGCCCCGAGGGCACGCAGAAGCGGCTCTGCCGGATCTTCGACGTCAACCCGCGCGACGGGCTCGAGGAGGTCTACGACTTCCGCACCGTCGACCCCGGCCGGTTCGAGCTCGGGCCGTTCCAGCTCGACCTCGCACCGACCAACCACCCGATCGAGACGCACGCGATCCGGGTCACGCCGGCGGTCGCTCGATGACCTACTCCGCCGACACGGGAGTCAGCGAGTCGGTCGTCGACCTCGCCCGGGAGACGGACCTCTTCCTCTGCGAGGCCACCTGGCTCGACGGGCCGAGCTACCCGCCCAACGTGCACCTGCGCGCCACGGAGACCGGCGAGCACGCGACCCGCGCCGACGCCGGCCGGCTGCTGCTGATCCACACGATCAGCTACCAGGACGACGCCGACGCGCTCGAGCAGGCCGGGGCGACGTACGCCGGTCCGCTCGGCCTGGCCGTCGCCGGCCAGACCTACGCCGTTTAGGCCGAGCCCGCCCGGCGACGGCGCGCGGCGACACCGGCGCCGACGCTGAGCGCGAGGGCGATGACACCGACGGCGTACGGCAGCACCCGTCGCGGGCAGCGGGGCCGGCTTCGGGCCGGGCTGCGGCGCAGGAGCCGTTGACGGCCGCGGCTTGGTCGGCACCGGCTTCGCCGGCGCGAGCGTCGCACCCGGGTACGCCGTCGACCACGCGCTGCGGCCGAACGTCGCGGCGAAGACGCCGGTTGCTCTTCTTCTGGTAGCGGATGTCCGTCACCGGGACCTGGGGCAGGTCGGTGCCGATCGCAGCCAGGTCTTGCCGGCGTCGCGGGTGAGGAACACGCCGACGTCGGTGCCGACCAGCAGGTCGCTGCCGACGACGATGACGTCGTTGACCGGCGCGTCCGGCAGGTTGCCGGAGATGTCGACCCAGGTGTCGCCCTGGTCGGTACGGCGCGAAGACGTGCGGCTTGGCGTCGGCCGACTCGGTAGCCGGAGAACGTCGCGTAGACCTTCTTCGGGTCGAGCAGGTCGATGGTCAGTCGTGTGACGTAGCCACGCGGGACGAACAGGTCGCTGGCCAGCTTGGTGAACGACGCACCGGCGTCGGTCGACCGCCAGATGTTGCCGTCGTCGGTGCCGACGAAGATCAGGCCCGTGTCCGTGTCGGTCGCGTCGAGAGCGCTGATCGTGCCGTAGTTGCGGAACAGCGGGTTGGGCTCGGCGCCGGCGCCGTTGGAGAAGTCGACCGGCGAGCCGGTCATCAGGTCGAAGTTGCGGCCGTTGTCGTCGGACTTGTAGAGCTGCGTGCCGCCCGTGTAGACGATCGCCGGGTTGGACGGGTCGAGCTCGACCGGCGTGAACCAGTTGCTGCGGTTGGCGCAGACGACGGCGCAGACGTTGGGGCCGTTGAATGCCTGACCGCTGTCGCCGCCGTCGAAGTAGACCGAGCAGGCGCCGTACTGCGAGCAGCCGTAGAGGATGCTGCCGTCCTGCGGGTTGATCAGCGTCGCCTCGCCGTCGCCGCCGCCGTAGCGGCACCCACGCGTGGGGGTCGCCGGGCGGCGTCGAGGTCGACGAAGGACTTGTTGACGCCGTTGTCCTGCAGGCCGGCGACCAGGTGAGTGGCGTCCTGCTCGTCGACGTCGACCGAGTAGAGCTGGCTCCACGGCATGTACTCGCCGAAGTCGAAGTTCGCGCCGTTGTCCTCGGAGCGGTAGACGCCGCCGTCGTTGCCGACGTAGACGCGGCCCGGCACCTTCGGGGTCGTAGGCCAGCGCGTGGTGGTCGGAGTGCCCCGCCGGCGCGCTGCCCCAGCTGGACGCCGCCGTCGTGGGTCTCCGACATGTTCACGCCGGTCGACGAAGACGTGCAGCGCGTCGTCCGGGTCGACGTACAGGCGGCCGAACCACCAGCCGTAGACGAAGCTGCCCTGCACCAGGTCGACGCCCGCGCCGACGCCGAGTGAAGGTCGCCCCGCCGTCGTCGCTCGTGTAGAAGCCGGCGAACGCGCCGACCTCGGTCGACATGTAGGCGTAGACGCGGCCGGGCAGCGACGGCGCGTAGGCGACGCCGATGCGGCCATCGGCCTGGTTGGGCGTGAACAGCGGGCCGCCGGAGCGCGCCCAGGTGGCACCGCCGTCGGTCGAGCGGTAGATGCCGGTGCCGACGCCGGTGTAGTAGCGGCGGTCGGGCTCGCGGTAGTTCTCCCACGTCGTCGCGATACATGTTCTGCGAGTCGTCGGGGTCGATGGCGACATCGACCGCTCCAGTACGAGCGTTGTCGCCCTCGAGCACCAGCTCCCAGGTGTCGCCGCCGTTCTCCGACTTGTAGAGGCCGCGCTCGCCGCCCTCGGAGTAGAGGTGGCCGACGGCGGCGACGAAGACGCGCGTTGGGCGCCTTGGGGTCGATCGCGATCCGGCCGATCCGGTTGCTCGTCGGCAGGCCGAGGTGTCCCACGTCTTGCCGCGGTCCTTCGACCGGTAGACGCCGTTGCCGCCGAAGGTGATCGAGCCGCCGCCGGGGCCGGCCTCGCCGGTGCCGACGTACAGCACGCCGGTCGACGACATCGCCATGGCGCCCATCGTCTGGATGCTCTCGGTCGGCCAGATCGGCTCGAAGCGCTTGCCGGCGTCCTTGCTGACCCACACGCCGCCGCTGGCCGGCAGCGCGTAGACCGTGTCCTTGAGCACCGGGTCGACCGCGACGTCGAGGACGCGGCCGCCGATGTTGCTCGGGCCCTCGAGGCGCCAGTCGGCTGCGGCGACGTCGGGCGCGGCCTGAGCCGTCATCCGGCGTACGGCGTTGGCCTGGGCGATGCCGCGCGGGTAGGCGCCGGCGGGCGTGATGCCCCGCTGGGCGTCGAGCGGCATGACGTCGTCGGCGGCGCTGAGCCCGAGCTCGCCGTCGGTCGGCATCGCGGGCTGGCGCAGGACGCCGGCCGACGCGGCGGCCGCTACGGCCGCTACGGCCGCAGGTGCGGTCGGCGGCTGGGCCGAGACGGCTGCAGCGAGGGAGGCGGGTACGACGAGCGCGGCGAGGGCGACGCGTCGGCGGGGGGACAGGCGCATGTGAGGACATCCCGGGAGCGTGAGAATCGGATACTTCTAGACATTCTCCGCCCTGCTGCCGCTTCCTCCCGCCGGCAGGTGCCGCTCCCCGCGGCGGCGAAGGAGGTCTGCGACCTCCGCCGACGGAACGGGATCAGATGAGAAGGCTCCTGCTCGCTCTCGCCCTCGTCACGACGGCGGTCGCGTCCCCGGTGAGCGGGGCGTCGCCCGCCGCGCCCCCCGCGCCCGGTCCCGGCTACGTCGCCACCGACAACGTCAGCTGGCTGGGCAACATCCCGGTCAACACCGACAGCGCCGGTGCCCGGATCGTCGGCAAGACGCTCTACATCACTGAGGACCGCGGCCTGACGATCTACGACATCAGCAAGCCGGAGCAGCCGAGCCTGCTGTCGTTCCTCCCGGTGCCGCAGATGCCGTATTACACGGAGGAGGACGTCGACACCAACGGCAAGGTCCTCCTCATCGGCGGCTACGGCACGCTGAACGTCATCGACGTGCGCGACCGGAAGAACCCGAAGATCACCTTCCAGCTCTCCGGTGCCGACGACCACACGATCAGCTGCGTCCTCGACTGCTCGTACGCCTACGGCAACTCCGGCCTGATCGTCGACCTGACCGACCCCGAGGGCCCGAGCATCGTCGGCGACTGGGCGAAGGGGACCAAGGCGCCCAACGGCGGCCACGACGTCACCGAGGTCGCGCCGGGCCTGGTCGTGACCTCCAGCTCGCCGGTGCTCTACCTCGACGCGCGCAAGAACCCGCGCACGCCGACGGTGATCGCCACGGGCTCGCTGCCGGACGACCGCTACATGCACGGCAACATCTGGCCGCGCGGGGGCAAGGACCGCTGGCTGATCGCCGGCAGCGAGACCGGCGGCAACTGCACGCCCGAGGCGGGCGGGCTGATGACGTTCGACACGCGCGGCTGGCAGAAGACCGGGAAGTTCCGGCTGACCGACGACTTCCGGCTCGGCACCGGCCTGCCGACCGACGGCAACTCGCCGTACGACCAGTTCTGCGCGCACTGGTTCACCACGCACCCGAAGTGGCGCGACGGCGGGATGCTCGCGATGGGCTGGTACGAGCACGGCACGCGCTTCTTCGACATCGCGAAGAAGGACGGGAAGATCACCGAGATCGGCTGGTTCTTCGCGGCCGGCGGCTCGACGTCCGCGGCGTACTGGGTCAACGACTCGGTCGTGTACGCCGTCGACTACCAGCGCGGCATCGACATCCTCAAGTTCTCCGGCAAGCCGTCGTCGAAGGTCGTCCGCGTGCCGGGCACCGGCGCGCCGGCCCCGCGCGCCAAGGCGGGTCCGCGGGTGCGCTTCGAGGGGGCCGCCGGCCGCCGCTCGGCGTACATCTGCCCCGTTCCGGCGTAGCTGCTGCGGCTTGCATGCACATCACATGCAAGTTGGCGGAGCGCATGTCAGACTCGCTCTATGCCGAAGATGCTCCAGGTGCGCAACGTGCCGGACGACGTTCACCGGCGACTGAAGGCGCGGGCCGCGGAAGCCGGCGTCTCGTTGTCAGATTTCGTCCTCGTCGAGCTCGAGGCGCTCGCGGAGGCACCGCCGCTGGCTGAGGTGCTCCGCCGGGCGCGCGCGCGTCGGTCGCTGGCGACACCGGCGGAGGTAGTGGAGATCATCCGAGAGGGTCGCTCCGGCCGGTGATCGTCCTCGACGCGTCTGCTGTCGTCGCTCTTCTCGTCACGGGGGGACCAGTCGCGGCCCAGCTTGCCGATCGGGTGAGCGCTGGTGGCCAGCGCGCCGCGCCGTACCTTCTCGACGTCGAGTTCGCCAACGCCGTACGTCGCATCGTCGGCACTCGACACGTTGACCAGGCAATGGAGCTCGTTGACGATCTTGCCGGATTGCGACTCACCTACTACCCGCACCTGCCGCTGCTCGGCCGCGCGATCGAGCTCGGGTCGAACCTCTCGACGTACGACGCGGTATACATCGCTCTCGCCGAGGTTCTCGACAGCCCGCTGCTCACCTGTGACCGGCGGCTGGGCCGGGCCAGGAATCACGACGCGACGGTCGAGGTGTTCGGCTGAGCGTCGACGTGTGACTACATGAGGAGCTCGAGGACCTGTGGCCCGACCTGACGGACGTGCGGCGGATGCGCTGCGCCCGGTCACGCTGACGCGCGGCTGGCTCTCCCACGCCGAGGGCTCGGTGCTGGTCGAGTTCGGCGGCACCCGGGTGCTCTGCGCCGCGAGCGTGAGCGAGGGCGTGCCCCGCTGGCGCAAGGGCAGCGGTCTGGGCTGGGTCACCGAGCGAGTACGCGATGCTGCCGCGCGCGACGCACACCCGCAGCGATCGCGAGTCGGTGAAGGGCCGCATCGGCGGGCGCACCCACGAGATCTCCCGCCTGATCGGCCGCTCGCTGCGCGCCTGCATCGACCTGAAGGCGCTCGGCGAGAACACCATCCAGATCGACTGCGACGTGCTGCAGGCCGACGGCGGCACCCGCACAGCGGCGATCACCGGGGCGTACGTCGCGCTGCACGACGCCGTCTCCTACCTCGGCGCGCGCAAGCCGGCTCACCGGGACGGCGATCACCGGCTCGGTGCAGGCGGTGAGCGTCGGCATCGTCAAGGGCGAGCCGGTGCTCGACCTCTGCTACACCGAGGACGTCGCGGCCGACGTCGACATGAACGTCGTCATGACCGGCGCCGGCGGCATCGTCGAGGTGCAGGGCACGGCCGAGCGCGCGACGTTCGACCGGCCGCTGCTCGACCGGCTGCTCGACCTCGCGACGTCCGGCTGCGCCGAGCTCGACCGGCTGCAGTCCCACGCGCTCGACGCGCCGCTGCGCGCGGCCACGCCGCACGACGAGACCTTCCGCGGCTGACCGTGCCGGTCCGGGTCGTGCTGGCCACCCGCAACGCGGGCAAGGTCGTCGAGGTACGCCGCATCCTGGCCGCCGAGCCGGCGCTCGCGGGGCTCGACGTCGAGCTGGTCGGGCTCGAGGAGTTCCCCGACGCGCCGGAAGTCGAGGAGACCGGAGACACCTTCGCCGCCAACGCGCTGCTCAAGGCGCACGCCATCGCCGCGCACACCGGGCTGGCCGCGCTCGCCGACGACAGCGGCCTGTGCGTCGACGCGCTCGGCGGAGATCCCGGCGTACGCAGCGCGCGCTGGGCGGCCGGCCCGGCTGAGCAGGGCAACTCCGACGACCTGGCCAACCTGCGACTCGTCCTCGCCCAGGTCGCCGAGGTGCCGGACAGCGAGCTGGGCGCGCACTTCGCCTGCGCTGCAGCCCTCGCCGTACCCGACGGGCGGGAGCGGGTCGCGGAGGCGGCGATGCGAGGGACACCTCGTCCGTGCGCCGCGCGGCGACCAACGGGTTCGGCTACGACCCGATCTTCGTCCCGGACGGCGAGACCCGGACCAGCGCCGAGCTGTCGTCCGAGGAGAAGGACGCGCTGAGCCACCGCGGCAAGGCCTTCCGCGCGATCGCGCCCCTCGTGGCGGAGCTGCTCGCACCCTGATCCGCGGGATTCTTCGCGCGGCGTGCAGCGGATCGGCGTCGCCGCGGCGTCTTGTCGGATATGACCACGTTGACGCGCGAGAGGACGGCGATGACCAGGACGCCTGCGTCCGGCGCCGAGCCGGCCGAGTTCGCCGCCTTCGTCGCGGCATCGGGCGCCCGGCTGCTCCGGCTCGCCGTCGGGCTCACCGGCGACCGCGGCCTCGCCGAGGACCTGCTGCAGGAGGCGCTCGCCAAGGTCTACCTGCGCTGGGGCCGGATCGCCGACGCCGGCGCGGCCGAGGCCTATACGCGCCGGGTGCTGGTCACGACCAACGTGAGCATGTGGCGCCGCCGTCGCGTCGCCGAGGCGCCGACCGGATCGCTCCCCGACACCGTCGGCACCGACGTGTACGCCGACGTCGACCGTCGCGACGAGCTCTGGTCGGCGCTCGCCGTGCTCGGCCGCAAGCAGCGCGCGGTCGTCGTCCTCCGCTACTTCGAGGACCGCGACGACGCGGAGATCGCGACCCTCCTCGGCTGCAGCACTGCGACCGTGCGCAGCCAGACCGCGCGGGCGCTGGCCCGGCTGCGGCTCGTCCCCGGCCTGGGCGCCTCGTCGCCCGCGACGCCGTCCGCCGCGCAGAAGTGGAGCCAGCCATGACCGACCTCGAGCGCGTGCTGCGCGAAGGCCTGCACGACCGGCTCGACGACCTCGGCGCCGACGCGCTCGGCGACGTGGGTCGCGGCGTGCCGCAGCGCGCCGCCCGGATCCGCCGGCGTCAGTCGGCAGTGCTCGCCGGACTCACGTCGCTCATCCTGCTGGCGGGCGTCACCGCGGCGGCATATCTCCCGGGCGGGGGCGACGAGAGCTCTGTGTCTGTCACGCAGGACGGCGCGACCCTGCCGGAGCGGCCCGACCTGGTCGGCCGGGCCGAGCGGTACGCCGAGCTCCTCGTCGCCGGCGACTACGCCGCGATTCGCGCGGACATGACGGACCCGGCGCGGCAGGTCCTGACTGAGGACCGGCTTCGAACGGTAGGTCGCACAGCTTTCGGCGACGAGCCGGCCGTCGTGGTCAGCGCGGCGCGGGAGTTCAGGACGGGCAATCGCCGCGTAGCGCGGGTGATTGTTCGCCGTCTCTCCCGACCCGGTGCGGAGTTCTACGTCGTCTTCAGTGACGACCTCCGCGTGTCGGGCTTGCTGCTCCTCGAGCCTGGCGTCGGTGCCAAGACGTGGGAGCCGGTCGTCCTGAAGGCACGCGAAGTCGTGGGGCAACTCCAAAGGGGGTCGTTCGCGCAGGTCCGTCGCGACTTCGACCCGACGATGCTGAAGGCTCTGTCAGCCGAGCAGCTCGAAGTGGTCTGGCAGCAAGTTCAGTCGACGTACGGCTCGTTCGAGTCGGCGCGTGGCCACCTCGTCACGGTCGCGCCGACGGGTCACCGCGTCGTAGATGTCGTCGCGCAGTTCAAGTACGGCCTGATGAAGGTGCGGGTCGCGTTCGACTCGCAGCAGCGGATCGCCGGGCTGTTCGTTCTGGTCCTCGACGCCTGACGTGGTGGACGCGCCCACCCGGTTGCGGCTAGACATCCGCCATGAGCGAAGCGGGGGAGTCCGGGGAGAGCGCGCCGCCACAGCTGAGCCCGGACGGCTACTGGTGGTGGACCGGCGCGGAGTGGGTGCCGGCCGCCGACGTGCCCGAGGCGGCTGCCAACCCGCAGGTGCAGCCGGAGCCTGAGCCCGCACTCGAGCCGGAGCCGGTCGCCGCGAGCTGGGCTCCGCCAGCCGCCCAGCCCGAGCAGGTCCCGGCGCCCGACGCGTCCTGGCCGGCTCCAGCGCAGACCTCGTGGCCGGCCCCGGCGCCGGCGTACGGCGGCTACCCCGCGCCTGCTCCGGCGGGGACGAGCCGGCTCGCGCTCGCGTCGCTGGTCTGCGCGCTCGCCTGGCTCTTCGGGCTCGGCTCGATCGCGGCGGTCGTGCTCGGCGTCATGGCGCTGCGGCGGATCGAGCGGAGCGGCGGAGCGCTGGGCGGCAAGGGACTCGCGATCGCCGGGACCGTCATCGGCCTCGTGGGTGTCGTCGTGCTGGGCGGTGCGATCGCCGCCATGTCCACCTCGTCGCCCTGAGCTCCTCGCTCGGACGTCGCGTGATCGTCGAGAGCACCGAATAGCATCGGGATCGCTCGCGCGCTTGGCGGAACTGGCAGACGCCCCGGCTTTAGGTGCCGGTGCCTTCGGGTGTGGGGGTTCGAGTCCCCCAGCGCGCACTGCGGACCGTGCGGCAGGACCCGGTCCCCCCGGGCGCGAAGGGTGCGACGTACCGCGGCCGCTCGACGGCCCGGCCGCACCTGATGGAGGCACCTCGTGGCCCGACCCGGACGCCGACTGCTGTCGACGCTCGCCGGACTCGCCCTGCTCGTCGTCGTGCCGCTGCCCAGCGGCTCCGCGGCCGAGCCGCCGCAGACCGGCTTCGAGGCCAACGGCGGGACCGCGTGGACGACGCACGAGGAGGAGCTGGCGTTCCTCGACGCCGTCGACAAGGGCAGCGAGCGCGTCGACCTCGAGGTGATCGGCCACACCGAGGACGGCAAGCCACTGCACCTCGTGCGGCTCGGCTACCCACGCCCCAGGTCCGCCGCAGCGGCGCGCAACGAGCCGGTCGAGATGCACATCTGCACCCAGCACGGCAATGAGGCGGCCGGCCGCGACGCCTGCCTGTCCTACCTGCGCGACCTCGCCTTCACGACCGAGCCCGGGCTGATCGAGCAGATGACCGAGACGACGATCCTGTTCGTCCCGACGGTGAACCCGGACGGCCGGCAGAACAACGTGCGCGAGAACCTCGCCGGGGTCGACATCAACCGCGACCACCTCAACCTGGTCTCGCCGGAGGCGCGCGCGATCGCCGCCGTCGTCCGCGACTACGAGCCGGAGATGTCCGTCGACCACCACGAGTACGGCCCGGGTACGCCGCTGCTGTACGACGACGAAGTCCTCTACATGTGGCCGCGCAACCTCAACGTCGACGCCGAGATCCACGACCTCGGCGTCGAGTTCGCGGTCGACCACCTCAACCCGTGCCTCGCCGAGAAGGGCTTCAGCTCCGACGAGTACGGCATCGACGCCGTGGCCGACCAGGACGTCCAGCAGACCGCCGGCGACGGCGACGAGGGCATCGCGCGCAACCTGATGGGCCTTCGGCACACCGTCGGCATCCTGGTGGAGAGCGGGGTCACCCAGAACCTGCTCAACGGCCCCGGCGAGGTCATGACGGCCGAGAACCAGAAGCGACGGGTGGCCAGCCAGGTCGCGACCATCGGCTGCACGCTCGACTGGTTCGGCGTGAACGCGACCCGGCTCGTGACCGCTCAGCGCGGCTCGGTCGAGCGCAAGATCGCCGAGGGCCGCAACCAGTCCGCGCCGGTCTACTTCCAGGGCCAGGACGAGGACACGACGCTGCTCGGCAACGCGCCGGCGAACGAGGAGGCGCCGGCGCCGTGCGCCTACGACCTCACGTCGGCCCAGGCCGCCGAGCTGGCGGAGGTGTTCGAGCTGCAGCGCATCGTGACGACGCCGCGGGCGGGCGGCGTACGGGTGTCGATGGCCCAGGCCGCCGAGCCGGTCATCCCGCTGCTGCTCGACGCCCGCAACACCGATCGCGCAGCCACCGAGGGCACGCCGGTCGACGTCTGCCCGGCGAGCGGCCCGGCGCAGCCCGCTCCCGTACGGCCGCGGCCCGCCCCGCCCGCTCCCGCAGCACCCGCTCCGGCACCGGCCCAGCTGCCGAGCACTGGCGGCGGCGTCGGCGCGGCGCTCGCCGGACTCGCTTTGATCACGGTCGCGGCATCCGTGCGAGCGGTGCGCGTCGCCCGATAGGGTCCGCCGCAGGGGAGTCGCCGACGTGGCGGCCTACTGACCGGGGGACCGCGTGCAGGTGGCCGGCCAGCCGCTCGTGCTCATGGAGAAGGTCAACAAGACCTTCGGCGACCTCCACGTGCTCGTCGACGTCGACCTGGTGGTCGACCGCGGCGAGGTGGTCGTCGTCCTCGGGCCGTCCGGCTCGGGCAAGTCGACGCTGTGCCGCTGCATCAACCGGCTCGAGTCGATCGACAGCGGATTCATCTCCATCGACGGCGTGCCGTTGCCGGAGGAGGGTCGCGAGCTCGCGCGGCTGCGCGCCGACGTGGGCATGGTCTTCCAGTCGTTCAACCTCTTCGCGCACATGTCGGTGCTCGACAACGTCACACTCGGGCCGATCCGGGCACGCAAGGTCGCGCGCAAGGAGGCCGAGGAGCGCGCCCGCGAGCTGCTCGACCGCGTCGGCATCGGCGACAAGGCCGGCCGCTATCCCGCGGAGCTCTCCGGTGGCCAGCAGCAGCGCGTTGCTATCGCGCGATCGCTGGCCATGGACCCCAAGCTGATCCTCTTCGACGAGCCGACCTCCGCGCTCGACCCTGAGTTCATCAAGGAGGTGCTCGACGTCATGACCGAGCTCGCGGCCGACGGCATGACCATGGTGGTCGTGACGCACGAGATGGGCTTCGCCCGCTCGGTCGCGCAGCGGGTCGTCTTCATGGACCACGGCCGCATCGTCGAGGCCGCGCCGCCCGAGCAGTTCTTCACCGCGCCCGAGACCGACCGGGCCAAGGACTTCCTCTCCAAGATCCTCGCCCACTGACCGTTCGACCCGATTCAGCACCGAGAAGGGACATCGCAATGCGCAGTCGCAGGATGCTCAGCACCGTCGCGCTCGTCGCGTCGCTCGCGCTCGCCGTGAGCGGCTGCGGCGACGACGACAAGGACGGCACCAGCAACGAGCCCAAGAAGACCGAGTTCGCCGCCGGCTCGACGATGGAGCGGCTGCAGAAGGCCGGCACGATCAAGATCGGCACCAAGTTCGACCAGCCGCTGTTCGGCCTGAAGGGCGTGTCCGGCAAGGTCGAGGGCTTCGACGTCGAGATCGGCAAGATCATCGCGTCCGAGCTGGGCATCCCGGAGAGCGGCATCGAGTTCGTCGAGTCGATCTCGAAGAACCGGGAGGACTACATCGTCAACGGCACCGTCGACGTCGTCGTCGCGACGTACACGATCAACGACAAGCGCAAGGAGAAGGTCGCCTTCGCGGGTCCGTACTACACCGCGGGCCAGGACATCATGGTGAAGAAGGACAACACCACGATCACCGGCAAGGAGTCGCTCGCCGGCAAGAAGGTCTGCTCGGTCACCGGCTCCACGCCGGCGACCCGGGTGAAGGAGCAGGTGCCCACGGCCCAGCTCACCCTCTTCGGCACCTACACCGAGTGCGTCGAGGCGATGCGCAACGGCCAGGTCGAGGCCACCACGACCGACAACGTCATCCTGCTCGGCCTGATCGACAAGAGCCCGGACGAGTTCAAGCTGGTCAACAAGCCGTTCAGCGACGAGCCGTACGGCATCGGCGTGAAGAAGGAGGACGCCGCCTTCCGCACGTTCATCAACGACCTGCTCGAGAAGATTTACTCCGACGGCCGCTACAAGAAGGCGTACGACGCCACGCTCGGCAAGGTGCAGGCCGAGATGCCCACGCCTCCGCCGGTCAACCGCTACTAGTCACACCAGAAGCAGCCTGCGGATCACTCGCGCGTGGACGCCGTACTCGACAACCTCGACGCCTTCGGCGACGGGTTGCTCACGACGCTGAAGCTCAGCGTGGTGTCGTTCGCGATCGCGATGGTCCTCGGCTGTGTCATCGCGACGTTCCGGGTGAGCCCGGTCGCCCCTCTGCGGGCGGCCGGGCTCATCTACGTCGAGACGTTCCGCAACATCCCGCTGACCGTGTTCTTCGCGCTCGCGGTCTTCGGGCTGCCGAAGGTCGGGATCAGCATCTCGTTCTTCGCCTTCGCCGTGATGGTGCTGTCCATCTACACCGGCGCCTTCGTCAGCGAGGCGCTGAGGTCGGGCATCAACACGGTCGCGGCCGGCCAGGCCGAGGCCGCGCGGTCGATCGGACTCACGTTCGGGCAGACGCTGCGGCTGGTCGTCGTGCCACAGGCGCTGCGCACCGTCGTGCAGCCGCTCGGCAGCCTCTTCATCGCGCTCGCGAAGAACAGCGCCATCGCTTCGGCATTCGCCGTCATCGAGCTGACGTCGACCTTCGACCAGCTGACCGAGAAGGAGGCGGAGACCGCGGTCCTCCTCGCGGGCACTGCGCTTGCCTACCTCGTCATCACGGTGCCGGCTGGCCTGCTGACCGGCGTTATCGAGCGTCGGGTGGCGTTCAAGCGATGACGACGGTCCTCTACGACGAGCTCGGCCCGCGCGGGCGGCGCCGGGTCCGCATCGCGTCGGTCGTCGGCTACGCCGGGATCGCGATCGTGCTGCTGGTCGCTCTGCGACGTCTCGACGCCAAGGGACAGCTCGAAGGTCGCCGATGGAAGAACCTCACCAACCCCGATCTGCTCGAGTTCCTCGGCAAGGGACTGTGGGCCAACGTGAAGGCCGCCCTCGTCGCCATGGCGCTGGCGCTGCTCTTCGGCGCGGTGATGGCGCTGCTGCGCCTCTCCCGCAACCCGATCCCTCGGTACGTCGCGGGCGCGGTCGTCGAGTTCTTCCGCGCGCTGCCCCAGCTGCTGCTCATCCTCGGCGCGGCGATCGTGCTGCCTCGCTACGGCTACGAGCTGCCGGTCTTCGTCTACCTGATCGTCGGCCTCACGCTCTACCAGGGCTCGGTGCTGGCCGAGATCCTCCGCGCGGGAATCCTGTCGCTCGACCGCGGGCAGAGCGAGGCGGCGTACTCCGTCGGGCTCTCCTACGGGCAGACGATGCGGCTGGTCGTCGTCCCGCAGGCGGTCCGTCGGATGCTGCCGTCGATCGTCAGCCAGCTCGTCACCCTCTTCAAGGACACCTCGCTCGGCTTCGTCATCGGCTACGAGGAGATGCTTCGCCGCGGCAAGTTCGCCACCGTCGAGTTCAGCGAGTCGCTGCTGCAGATCTACGTCCTCATCGCCGCGGTGTTCGTCACCGTCAACGTCTGCTTGTCGCGCTTCGCCCGCTGGCTCGAGGGCCGGCAGCAGCGCAAGTACGGCGCCGCCGGCGCGGCGGCCGCCGTCACCGGCGTCGAGGACCTCGCCGTCCTTGACACCAAGTAGCCGACTTCACCCACCCCCACGTCGGGAAATCGCCGAAATCGGCGGCAATTCAGACGTGCAGGTGGGTGAAGTCGGCGTACTAGAAGTCCCACACGGGGTCGATGGACTCGCGGACGGTGCCGTCGTCGCTGACGACGAGGAACCGGTCGAAGGACCGCATGAACCAGCGGTCGTGGGTGACGGCGACGACGGTGCCGTCGAACTGCGCGAGCCCGTCCTCGAGCGCCTCGGCGGACGCGAGGTCGAGGTTGTCGGTGGGCTCGTCGAGCAGCAGCAGCGTCACGCCGTGCACCTCGAGCAGCAGGATCTGGAACCGCGCCTGCTGGCCGCCCGAGAGCTGGCCGAACCGCTGGTCCGCCGCGCCGTCGAGCTCGTAGCGGCGCAGCGTCCCGACCGCCTTGCCGCGGTCCATGCCCTCGGCCCAGAGCAGGTCGACCAGCGTCCGCTCCTGCAGCGCCGAGCTGTCGTGCGTCTGCGCGAAGTAGCCCGGTACGACGCGCGCCCCGAGCTTCCACTCGCCGGAGTGCTTGATCTCCTCGCCGGCGAGCAGGCGCAGCAGGTGGCTCTTTCCGGTGCCGTTGGGACCGAGGACGCCGACGCGCTCGCCGTAGAAGATCTCGGTGGTGGTCGGCTTCGTGAGCCCGGTCAGCTCCAGGTCGGTCAGCGTGATCGCGCGTACGCCGGTGCGGCCGCCGCCGAGGCGCATCGTGACCTTCTGCTCCTTCGGCCGCTCGGCCGGCGGGCCGGCCTCCTCGTACTTGCGCAGCCGGGTCTGCATGGCCTTGTAGCGGCTGGCCATGTCGGGCGAGATCGAGGCCTGCACCTTCAGCGTGTTGACCAGGTCGATCAGCCGCTGGTGCTCCTCGTCCCAGCGCCGGTGGAGCTCGTCGAGCCGCTCCAGCCGCGCCTTGCGCGCGTCGTGGTACGTCGCGAAGCCGCCGCCGTGCACCCACGCCGTACGCGCCTCGACCGTGACCATCCGGTTGGCGGTGTTGGCCAGCACCTCGCGGTCGTGCGTGACGAAGAGGATCGTCTTGGGGCAGTCGCGGATCGCCTGCTCGAGCCAGCGCTTGCTCGGCACGTCGAGGTAGTTGTCCGGCTCGTCGAGCAGCAGCACGTCCGCGTCGCCGCGCAGCAGTGCCTGCAGCGCGAGCTTCTTCTGCTCGCCGCCGGACAGCGTGCGCACCGTGCGGTGCTCGCACTCGGCCAGCGTCCAGCCGAGCGCCGACGTGGTGCAGGTGTCCCAGAGCACCTCGATGTCGTAGCCGCCGGCGTCTCCCCAGGCCGCGAGCGCGCTCGCGTAGCGCATCTGGGTCTTCTCGTCGTCGGCCTCCATCATCGCCAGCTCGGCCGCGTCGAGGGCGGCCGCCGCCTCGCGCACGGCGATCGGCGCCAGGCCCAGCAGCAGGTCGCGCACCGTCGACTCGTCGCGGATCGACCCGATGAACTGCCGCATCACGCCGAGGTGGCCGCCGACCGTGATCGTGCCCGCGGCGGGGGTGAGGTCCCCGCTGAGCAGGCGCAGGAGGGTGGTCTTGCCCGCGCCGTTGGCGCCGACCAGCGCGACGTGCTGCCCCTCGCCGACCCGGAACGAGGTGTCCTCGAGGAGGGGGCGCCCGTCGGGCAGCACGTAGCCGAGGTGGCTGACCTCGAGATGACCCATGGGCGCAAACCTCCCACGTCCGCGCGGCCGGGGCATGTCGATTGCGAGACGGGGTGGCGGTAGCGTGCGGCGTCGAGAAGGGGGTGCGCATGCCGACGTACCGGGTTGTCACGGATGTGCCCGTCGAGCCGCAGGCGGCGTTCGAAGCGGTCGCCGACCTGCCGGGCCACGCCGCCTGGGCCGCGGATCCGATCGAGGTGACCGCTGTCGACGACGCCCCGATCGGCGTGGGGAAGCGCTACGTCTCGACCGCGACGTCGAAGGGCAAGTCGTTCACGGCTGACCTGGTGGTGACCGAGTACGACGCCCCGCGCGCGTTCGCGTTCACCGCCGTGGATGCGACCGGCTGCTACCAGCACCGGTTCACCGTCTCGCCCGCCGAGGGCGGGGCGCACGTCGAGCGGGAGATCCACGGCGACCTCACGCCGTCGCAACGGCTGCTCTTCACCCTCGTCTACCTGCCGGTCAAGCGGCCGAACGCCCGCAAGGCCATGGCCCGGCTCAAGGAGACGGTGGCGGCGCGCGCCCGGTAGCGGTGTGGCGCGATGTCACACGCGCGTAACACCGCGGAATCCGCACCGAAACGACGGCTCCCTACCGTGCGGACATGCCGCTCGAGCCCTTGACCCCACGAGAGCGCGCAGTGCTCGAGGCGCTCGAGGCCGACCGCGGCCGGGTCCTCGGCCGGGCCGAGCTGGCCCGGCGGGCCGGCCTCGACGCGTTGTCCGCCCGACGGGTCGACGCCGTCCTGGTCGGGCTCCGCCGGCATGTTGGCGCCGAGCTCGTCACCGTGCGCAGCCGCGGCTGGATGCTCACGCGGGCGGGGGCGGACGGCTGATGCCGGACGTCGGGGAGGTGCTGCTCAACGTCCTCATCGTGCTCGTCTTCGCCAAGCTCGCCGCCGAGGCGTCCGAGCGGGTGGGGGTTCCCGCTGTGGTCGGCGAGATCGTCGCCGGCCTGCTGATCGGACCGTCGCTGCTCGGCCTCGTCGGGGACGACCAGACGCTGCGCGTGCTCGCCGAGCTCGGCGTCATCCTGCTGCTGCTCGACGTGGGGCTGCACATGGACCTGGCCGATCTCACCGCGGTGGGCCGGTCTGCGCTGTCGGTCGCGGTCGTGGGCGTCGTCGTGCCGTTCGTCGCTGGATACGCCGTCGCTCTCGGCCTCGGCCTCGACGGGCGGCAGCCGCTCTTCCTCGGCGCCGCGCTGACGGCGACCAGCGTGGGCATCACCGCGCGGGTCTTCGGCGACCTTCGGGCGCTCTCGTCGAGCGAGGCGCGCACCGTCCTCGGCGCGGCAGTGGCCGATGACGTCATCGGCCTGGTCATCCTCACCGTCGTCGTCCGGATTGCCGACGGCGGTGACGTGTCTCCGCTGGGCGTGGCCGGGGTCATCGCGCTGGCGACCGGATTCCTCGTGGTGTCCGGCTGGCTCGGCATCCGACTGGGGCCCTGGCTGTTCGACCGCGTGCAGGCCCACGCCCGCTCAAGCGGCACGCTCGTGGCGCTTGCCCTCGCCTACGCCCTCGGGCTCGCCGAGCTGGCGACGCTCGCCCGGCTCGCCCCGATCGTCGGCGCGTTCGCGGCCGGACTGTCGCTGTCGCGCAGCCACGCGGCGGAGCAGATCCGGCGCGAGCTCACGCCGGTCGGGCACCTGTTCATCCCGGTCTTCTTCCTGCAGATCGGCATCGACGCGCGGATCGGCGCGTTCGGCCGACCCGCGGTGCTCGCGCTGGCCGGCGCGCTGCTCGTCGTGGGCGTCGCGGGCAAGGTTGTCGCCGGGCTCGCTGCGGGTCGCGTCGGCGCCGACCGGCTGCTCATCGGGCTCGGGATGATCCCCCGTGGCGAGGTCGGGTTGATCTTCGCGGGCATCGGCCTGCGTGACGGCATCCTCGGGCCGGACCCGTACGCCGCACTCCTGCTCGTCGTGCTGCTCTCCACCGTGATGACGCCGCCGCTCCTGCGCTGGCGGCTGCTCCGGCTCCGACCTGCGCCGACGGCCGTCCCGATCGCCGAGCCGATGCCGGCGCACGGCTGGTTGGCGGTCGACGACGGTCACGTCGAGCTCGCCGCGACTCCGCCGGCGACGTCGCGGCTCGTCGTGGCGCTGGAGGCCGCGCGCCGCTGCCGCGACGACCTGCGTCCCGGCGAGCGGTTGGTCGCCTGGCTCGAAGCGACCAGCCAGGTCGCGCCGACCTGGGACGGCGACGCGACGCGCGCCCTGTTCGCCCTGCTCCGCGAGGGCGACGTGCGCTCGTGGCGGTTCCTCGAGGTGACCGGAGTGCTTGGGCGAGCGCTGCCCGAGCTGGCGGAGGCGCTGCACCGCCGGCGCGCCGACCCGCACGACCTCAACCCGGCGAGCGCCTTCACCTGGTCCTTGGTCGACGCGGTACGCCGGACGATGCATCGCGACGAGCTGGGTCGGCGTGCCGCCGCGCCCCTTCCGCACCCCGAGCGGCTCCTGCTCGCGGCACTCGTGCTCGACTGCGCGGGCGACGACCGACCGGTCGTGGTCGCCAGACGGCTGGTCGCCCGGCTCGACATGTCGGCGCAGGCTGAGCAGGACATCGCCGGGCTCGTCGCGGACGCGGGGCTACTCCGAGCGGCCGCGGCCAGGCTCGACGCGCTGCGCGAGGAGCACGTCCTCACTCTCGCGGCACATCTGCACAGCGCGGCGCGGGCCCGGATGCTGTACCTGCTCACCATCGCCTACGGCGACCTCGAGGTCTGGGAGCGCAGCCTGCTGGACGAGCTGCACGGACTCGTCCTCGCGGCGCTCGCACAGCCCGGGGTCGCCGACCGCGACACGCGCAACCTGGTCGAGCGGCGCCGCGCGGAGGCGATCCGGCTGGCCGGCCGCGACCAGCAGGTCATCGAGCGCATCGATGCGGCGCCGCGCGGATACCTGCTCTGCGAGTCGGCGCCGGACGTCGCGCGACATGCCAAGCTGCTGCGCCCGTTGCCGCCGCGCGGGCGCGTCCGGGTCTACACCGCGCCGCTGTCCACGCCGCACGAGTGGCGCGTGGACGTCGCCGGCCGCGACCGTGAGGGCCTGCTCGCGTCGGTGACCCAGGCGCTCGCGCGCGTCGACGCCGACGTTCTCGACGCGACGGTCGCGACCTGGCCCGACGGCGCCGCGGTCGAGTCGTTCCGGGTGCGCGGCCGCAGCGTGCCCGACCCCTCGGTGATCGAGGCGGCGGTAGCGGCCGCATTCGACCAGCCGCTCACCTCGCCTGCCGTCCGTGACGCCGAGGTCGTCTGGGACGACGAAGGCTCGCCGTGGTACACGCTGTGCACGATCACGGCGGCCGACCGACCGGGGCTGCTGCACTCGTTCGCGGTCGCGCTCGCGGGCGCCGGCGCACAGGTGCACGCCGCCGAGGTCACGACCGCGGAGGGCGACGCCGTCGACCGGTTCTCGCTGACCGATCGCACCAGCCGCAAGCTCGACCCGCAGCTGCGCGAGGCCGTCGAGACCGCTTTGCGGAAGGGCGCCGTCGTACGCCGTCGCCGGCTCGGCGGGGGACTGCACACACTTGGAACATCCCGGAAACACGGTGGTCATCGAGCGGAAACCGCTGCCTCCTAGCGTCTGCGACGCGAAGTCCGCAGACCCTAGGAGGCACCGTGCGACGACCCGCAAAGGCCGCGCTCACCGCGGCGATCACCGGAGGACTCGTCCTCGCGACCACGGCGGGCGCGTGGGCCTCGCCGGTCGACGGGGGTGGTGTCCCGGCCACTCCGGACGGCGCTCTGACCCACGGCGAGATCGGCCTCAACCTGCTGTGGATCGTCATCGGAGCGGTGCTGGTCATCTTCATGCAGGCCGGCTTCGCGCTCGTCGAGACGGGCTTCTGCCGGGCCAAGCACGCTGCTCATGTCGTGTCGACGAACTTCGCCATCTTCGGGCTCGGCTTCGTCGCCTTCACGGCCGTCGGCTTCTCCTTCATGTTCGGCGGCTTCAGCTACCCGGGCTACTTCGGGATGGACGAGCCGGTGGGTCAGGCGCTGATCGGCGCCGGCAACCACGTGTTCCTCTGGGGAGGTGGCTGGTTCCTCTCCGGCAAGGCGAACGACGTCAGCGTCCTCGCCTTCTTCCTCTACATGGTCGCCTTCATGGACACCGTCGCGACGATTCCCACCGGGGCGATGGCCGAGCGCTGGAAGTTCAAGTCGTTCGTCGGCTGGGGCCTCTTCTGCGGAGCCGTCTACTACCCGCTGTTCGGCGCCTGGACGTGGGGCGGCGGCTGGCTGGCGAAGCTGTGGGACACCGCGAGCCTCGGCCACGGCTACGTCGACTTCGCCGGCTCGGGCGTGGTGCACGCGATGGGCGGCGCTGCCGCGCTCGCCGGAGCGCTCGTCCTCGGGCCGCGCCTCGGCAAGTACGGCCCCGACGGAGAGGTGCGCACGATCGCGGGCCACCACATCCCGATGGCCATGCTCGGCACGTTCATCCTGCTGTTCGGCTGGTTCGGCTTCAACGCCGCGTCGACCTTCGCCGCGACCGACCACCGGTTCGCGACGGTCGCGGCGAACACCGCCATCGCCGGAGCGTTCGGCTCGATCGCCGCGATGTTCTGGGTCTGGGGTCGCACCGGGAAGCCGGACCCCGGGATGATGGTCAACGGCATGCTGGCCGGCCTCGTGGCCGTGACCGCGCCGTGCGCGTTCATCCAGCCGTGGCACGCGGCGATCATCGGCACGATCGCGGGCGCGCTGGTGATCGAGGCGTTCTGGATCATCGAGCGCAAGCTGAAGATCGACGACCCGGTCGGCGCGATCGCGGTGCACGGGGTCAACGGCATCTTCGGCGTGCTGTGCGTCGGACTCTTCGCTGACGGCGCCTACGGCCAGGGCTGGAACGGCAAGGGCTTCGACGCGGCGGGCAAGCTCGTCGAGACCAAGGGCGTCACCGGCCTGTTCTACGGCGACGCCGGACAGCTCGGGGCCCAGGCCATCGGCGCGCTCGTCATCGCCGTCGGTTTCACCGCGTTCGCGTTCGCCTTCTTCACGATCCAGAACGCTCTGACGAAGGGCGGCATCCGCTCGGCGGAGGCCGACGAGCTGGCCGGCCTCGACCTGCCGGAGATGGGCGTCCTGGCCTATCCGGAGTTCCAGCCGGCGGAGATGGCGCTGCTCGAGGCCGAGCTGGCGATCACGGCACCGGCGTACGGCGGTCGGCCGAAGCCGATCGACTCCTAGCACCTCGGGCGGGTCGACGGGTGACCCCCGTCGGCCCGCCGCTTTCCCCACATGCCCCGTCACCAGAGAGGGCGATGAAGCGCATGGCGCAGAACCAGCCGGCGTCGCGGGCGAGCTCCGCATTCGTCGACCGCGCCGCACGGGCCGGCATCGTCGTGCCGTCGGTGCAGCGCCACGACGGCCTCGTGGTCGACGTCGATCGCTACCTCGTCCTCGTCGACGAGCACCCGGTCGAGCTCAGCCCGATCCAGGTCGAGCTGCTCGCGCTGTTCCTCGCGACGCCGGGCCGGCTCTGGACCCGCGCACAGCTGCACGAGGTCTGCTGGGGCGACGAGGACAGCGGCCGGCGCGTCGACGTGCACCTGAGCCGGATCCGTGCGGCCGTCGGTCGCCGGCTGTTCCGCAACATCCGCGACCGCGGCTGGGCCCTCGCCGCCACCCCGGCCTGACCGGCGCGACATCCGCTCAGAACGGCCGAACGCAACGCCCCTCCCAGGAGTCGTGCTGGTAGGGAGGGGTGCTGATGAGGAGCTGGATCGCAGCGGGCTCGATCGCCGCCGTCATCGCCGCGTCGCCGCTCGCCGGTCCGGCGTCCGGGGAGGAACCCGAGCCGAGCGGGTGCCTGGAGGAGACGCCGGCGGCGATCTCCACGGCGGTGCCGGGCTCGGCACCCGTGGCGCTGCGGGTCCTGCTGCAGACCGACCACGTGCCCCGCGATGCCGTGATCGGCGCCGTCGATGAGGCCACCCGGGTGCTCGGCACAGCAGGGATCGACGCGACCTTCGTCGTACGCCGCCTCGACCTGCGCTCCGACGGGAAGAACGTCGAGGGCGACCGGGAGTCGCTGCGGGTCGCCGACGCGCACGAGGCGCAGCGGCGGGCCACGGGCCGCAGCGAGCCGGCGGGCTTCGACCTCGTGCACCTGCTCACGACCCGCGACCTGTACGAGGACGAGCTTGGCGGCGGCCCCAACTTCGGCGTCGCCGGCCATGCCGAGTGCATCGGCGGGATCCGCTTCGACGGCTGGGGCTATTCCGTGAGCGAGGTCCCGCCGCGGCAGCGGTACCTCAAGGGCACGAGCATCAAGATGCAAGCGGAGATGCGCGGTCGGGCCATGGCGCACGAACTCGGCCACCTGATGGGCGCGCACCACCACTACACCGCGTGCGGGCCAACCGCCGTCGAGGAGCTGTCCGAGTCGCAGGGCGGCGTCTGCTCGGTGATGTTCCCGGACACCGCGGTGCACGGCCCGAGCTTCGACCCGGTCAACGCGCAGATCGTCCGCGGCCACGCCGAGGAGTGGGCCGGTCACTAGCACTGCTGTGCCCTGAGCGAACAGCGCTGACTTCGAGGAAGCCGTCGACGAGACTCCGGTCATGGAGATCCTGGTGGTCGGCGGCACGGTCTTCGTCGGACGAGCGATCGTGGCGGAGCTGCTGTCCCGCGGTCACACAGTCACGATCTTCAGCCGCGGGCAGCACGGCGCTTCGCTGTTCCCCGACGTGGAGCGGATCGTCGGCGACCGTGAGGGCGACCTCTCCGAGCTCCGGGGGCGGCGCTGGGACGCCGTTATCGACACCTGCGGTTTCGTGCCGGCCGTCGTCGGTCGGATGGCCGACGCGCTCGCCGACGTTGTCGACCACTACACGTTCGTCTCCTCGGCGGCGGTGTTCCGCGACTGGCCGACCGAGCCGACGGGTGACGACTCGCCGGTGCACGAGTGCGCCTCGGACGCCTCCGGCGACGGCGATTACGGCGCGTACAAGGCAGGTTGCGAGCGCGCGGTGGACGAGGTGTTCCCGGAGCGTGCGGTGCACGTGCGTCCCGGCCTCATCGTCGGGCCGCACGAGAACATCGGCCGGCTGCCGTTCTGGCTGCGCCGCATCGCGCGTGGCGGGGAGGTGCTCGTCCCTGGCGCAGCTGACCGGGTGATGTCCCTGATCGACGTGCGCGACGTCGCTAGCTTCACGGTGTCCGCGACCGAACGAGCCATGACCGGCTCGTACGTCGTCACGTCGATGCCCGGCCAGACGACGTACGGCGACTTCTTCGAGCTGTGCCGTACGGCGACCGGCTCCGACGCGACACCGGTGTGGACGCCGGACGAGCAGGTCGTCGCCGCCGGCATCGAGCCCTGGAGCGAGCTGCCGCTGTGGATCCCGCTGGACGAGGCGCCAAACATCTGGCACGTCGACGCGTCGAAGGCGCATGCCGCGGGCCTCACTCCGCGTCCCCTGGCCGAGACGATCGCCAACACCTGGGCGTGGATGCAGCGCGGCGTCGACGACTCCGATGGCTACGGCAGTCACAACGTGGTCGACCTGGACCCCGCGCGAGAGGAAGCAGCCATCCGCAGCTGAGCGGTCCGGCGGCCGACCTCCGTCAGAGGACGGAGCGGTAGACCTCGGCGGTCTGCGCGGCGATGGCCGGCCAGGCGAACTCGTCGAGCACTCGCTGCCGCCCCGCGTCGCCCATGCGACGCGCCGCCGCCGGGTCCGCCACGATCGCGTTGACCCGCGCCGCGATCGCGGCGGCGAAGCCGGCCGGATCGGCGGGAGTGCCGTAGGAGTCACCAGACGGGACGAGGTCGATCAGATACCCGGTCTCGCCGTCGACGACGATCTCCGGGATCCCGCCGACCGCCGAGGCGACCACGGGCGCACCGCAGGCCATCGCCTCGACGTTGACCAGCCCGAACGGCTCGTAGATCGACGGGCAGACGAACGTCGCCGCGTTGCTCATCAGCTGCACCAGGTCGGGCCGCGGCAGCATCTCCCGCACCCAGGTCACCGAGTGCCCGCGCTCGATCAGCCCGTCGATGTGCGCACTCACCTCGGCGCCGATCTCGGGAGTGTCGGGGGACCCGGCGCACAGCACCAGCTGCACCTCGGGCGTGAACAGCTCGGCCGCGTCGAGCAGGTGCACGATCCCCTTCTGCCGGGCGATCCGCCCGACGAAGAGCACGATCGGTCGGTCCGGGTCGAGCCCCAAGGTCGTGACGATGTCGGTACGCCGGTCCGGCGCGTACTCCTCGGTGTCCACGCCGTTGTGCACCACGCGGATCCGGTCCGGCGACACCGTCGGGTAGCAGGTGAGCACGTCGTCCCGCATCCCCGCCGACACCGCGATCACGGCGTCGGCCGCCTCCAGCGCGGTCCGCTCGCACCACTTCGACACCTCGTATCCGCCGCCGAGCTGCTCGGCCTTCCACGGCCGCAGCGGCTCCAGGCTGTGCGTCGTCACGACGTGCGGTACGCCGTAGGTCAGCGCGGCCAGGTGGCCGGCGAGGTTGGCGTACCAGGTGTGGCTGTGCACGACGTCGACGCCGCCGAGCCGCGCGGCCATCGAGATGTCGACCGACAGCGTGCGCAGCGCGGCGACATGCGGCGAGTCGCCGGCGATGTCGTCCCACGGCTCGTAGGCGTGCGCGACGAGCGGGTCGCGGCGCGCCTTGCCGAAGCAGTGCACCTCGACGTCGACGAGGCGGGACAGCTCGCGCGCGAGGTACTCGACGTGCACGCCGGCACCGCCGTACACCTCGGGCGGGTACTCCCGGGTGACGAGCCCGACCCTCATGTGACAGCCTTCATGTCACCACGACGCTCTGGTGCTTGCCGATCACGACGATCCCGTTGTCCGAGACGGTGTAGTGCTGGCGGTCGAGCGCCGCGTCGACGCCGACCTTGGCGCCGGCCGGCACCTCGACGAACTTGTCGAGGATCGCGTTGCGTACGACGGCTCCGTCGCCGACGCGCACGCCGTCCATCAGCACCGAGCCCTCGACCAGCGCGCCGGCTCCGACTGCGGCGCGCGGCCCGAGCACCGAGCGGCGCACGGTGCCGCCGGACACGATCACGCCCGGGCTGACGATCGAGCTCAACGCGGTGCCGCGTCGCCCGTCCTCGTCGAAGACGAACTTGGCCGGCGCGACGGTGCCCTGCCACGAGTAGATCGGCCAGAGGTCGTTGTAGAGGTTGAACACGGGGTGCACCGAGATCAGGTCCATGTGCGCGTCGTAGTAGGCGTCGAGCGTCCCGACGTCGCGCCAGTAGGCGTGGTCGCGCTCCGTAGAGCCGGGGATCTCGTTGGTGGCGAAGTCGTAGACCTGCGCGGCCCCGCCCTCGACCATCATCGGGATGATGTTGCCGCCCAGGTCGTTGCTGCTCTCGTCGGTGGCCGCGTCGGCGGTCACCGCCTGGATCAGGCTCTCCGTGCGGAAGATGTAGTTGCCCATCGACGCGTAGACCTGATGCGGCGCATCGGGGAGCCCGACCGCGTCGGTCGGCTTCTCGCGGAAGCCGGTGATGCCGGTGCCGCCGTCGGTCTCGATGATGCCGAATCCGCTGGCCTGCTCGATCGGCACCCGGATCCCGGCAACAGTCACGGCGGCGCCGGTGTCGACGTGCTGCTCGAGCATCTGCCGCGGGTCCATGCGGTAGATGTGGTCCGCGCCGAACACGCAGATGTGCTCGGGCCGCTCGTCGTAGATGAGGTTGAGGTTCTGGAAGATCGCGTCGGCCGATCCGGAGAACCAGTGCGGCCCGTGCCGCATCTGCGCGGGCACCGGCGCGACGTAGTTGCCGAGGACCGGCGACAGCCGCCACGTCTGCGCGATGTGCCGGTCGAGGCTGTGGCTCTTGTACTGCGTCAGCACCACGATCTGCCGAAGCCCGCCGTTGACGAGGTTGGACAGCACGAAGTCGACCAGCCGGTAGTTGCCGCCGAACGGGACCGCAGGCTTGGCCCGGTCAGCCGTCAGCGGCGACAGGCGCTTGCCCTCGCCGCCGGCGAGGACCATCGCCAGCACGTGCTGCGTTCGTGGCACTCGCGGCTCCCAGGTCGGCGTGGGAGCCCAACTTCTCACATAGCGTCGCGGTGCCGGGTCACCACTCGGCGGTAGGCAGGTGCCGGGTACGCCGGAAGTCCCCGGGCGTCATCCCGAACTCGGCCCGGAAGCGCTCGCTGAAGTGGCTGTGCGTCGCGAAGCCGAGGTCGCCGGCCAGTGCGGAGAGGTCCCGTTCGCCGCCGACCAGCCGGTCCAGCGCGGCCCGCAGCCGCAGCCGCCGCCGGTGCTCCTGGATCGTCGTGCCGGTGACGGTGCGGAACAGCCGGGCCAGGTGGAAGGGGGAGTAGCCCACCCGCTCGGCCACCTCGGCGATCGTCATCCGCGCGTCCAGCGGAGCGGCGACCGCGAGCCGGACGTCCTCCGCCGCAGCCAGCCGGGACAGCGGCGCGCACGGCGCGGTCGGCGCGAGCGCCGCCCGGAGGGTCCGGCGGAGCAGGTCTCGGACGGTGCCGGCCGTCGTCGCCGGGTCGCCGGTCGACCCGCCGACGAGCTCGTCGCGGAGCACTCGCTGCCGGACGTAGGTCGCGTGATCGGTCGGGCCGTACGGCGCGCGCAGCTCGCGGCCCGGGCGGACGGACGAGCGCAGTCCTGCCGAGTCCAGCGCGGACAGCACCTCGGCGCGGTCGAGCCGCAGGTAGAGGCAGTCGTCGGCCTCCTCGGCGGCGAGCCGGCGCTGGTAGGTGTCGCCGTCGTTGTGCAGCACGACCCGGGTGCGGTCGGCGAGGAACGAGCCGCGTGGCCGGGTGATGAGGACGGGGGCGGTCGGGTAGACGACGACGTACCCGCGGCTCACCTGCGTCGGCTCGCGCCACAGCGCGCTGTCGGCGCGGCAGTCGAGCACGCCGACCTCGAGCCCTCCGGACCGGAACAGGACCGTGGCGCCGTCGCCCGCCGACGTGCCGGTGCTCGCCATGCCGTGAGCGTGTCCCGCCCCGGTCACGCGGAGGTAACGCACGCATCTGGTAGCGCTCACGAACCGGGCGGTCGACCGTGACCTCATGGGTCGATACGTCGCACGCCGCTCGATGTGGGTCGTCGTGCTGCTGTTCATCATCAGCATGGTCACGTTCGGCGTGTTCTACGTGCTGCCGGCCGATCCGGCCGCGCTGTCCGCTGGCAAGAACTCCTCGACCGAGGAGATCGAGATCATCCGGACCAAGCTCGGCTTGGACAAGCCGGTCTACGTCCAGTACGGCGCCTTCGTGAAGGGTGTCTTCGTCGGCCGCGACATCGGCGGCAACGACTGCCCGGCGCCGTGCTTCGGCTACTCGTTCAAGAACGAGCAGCCGGTGTGGGAGACGCTCATCGACCGGGTGCCGGTCACCCTGTCCATCGCCGCCGGCGCGTCGGTGCTCTGGCTGCTGATGGGCGTCGGCATCGGCATCGCGTCGGCCCTGCGCCGAGGCACCGCCCTGGATCGGGGGTCGATGACCTTCGCGCTCGCGGGCGTGTCGCTGCCGACCATCTTCACCGGCTACGTCGTGCTGCTGGTCGTCGTCTACAAGCTGCGGCTGCTGCCGCAGCCGGCGTACCACGACTTCACCGACAACCCGCTGAAGTGGGCGGAGGGGCTGCTGCTGCCGTGGCTGGTGCTCGCGTTCTACTACTCCGCGCTCTACGCCCGGCTCACCCGCGCGAGCATGCTCGAGACGATGAACGAGGACTACGTGCGCACCGCTCGGGCGAAGGGCCTGCCCGAGTCGACCGTCATCCGCCGGCACGGACTGCGCGCCGCGCTCACGCCGATCGTCACCATCTTCGGCCTCGACCTCGGGTCGCTGCTCGGCGGCGCCGTCATCACCGAGTCGGTGTTCAGCATCAACGGCCTCGGCAAGCTGGCGATCTCGTCCATCACGACGATCGACCTGCCGGTCATCATCGGCGTGACGGTCTTCGCGGCGTTCTTCGTCGTCACGGCCAACTTGCTCGTCGACGTGCTGTACGCCGTCGTCGACCCCCGCGTCCGCCTCAGCTGACTCGCACGCGCCGGCGGACCGCGGCGCCCACGACAGCCAGCAGCACCCCGAGAGCCAGGTACGGCGCGCGCCCACCCGTGCTGGGCAACGGGTGCGGTGCCGCGGCCGGAGGTGCGGGCGGCCGCGGCTGGGCCGTCGCGGCCGGGCCGTCGCTCGCGCAGCGCGACCCCGGCATCGGCGGCACCCAGCGCGGGTCGGCGACCCGGTAGGCCCTCTCGACCAGGTAGTCCTGCGGGTCGACCAGGTGGTCGACCTCCGGCGGGTTCGGCAGCGCGGCCAGCTGCTCGGCCAGCTCGTCGCGGTACTGCTCCTGCCCGGCCGAGATCGCCGGTGCCCATGCGTCGCCGTGCGTCGGCACGAACACCTTGGGGTGCGCGTGCTCGACGTAGAGCCGAGGGTCCTGCAGCCCGGAGACCGGCTGGTCGAAGCCGAGGATCGCGTTGGCCATCACGTCGACGCAGCCGGGGAAAGCGTCGAGGGCCTGCTGCACCGCGGGCGTCGAGAAGATCGGCCCGGCGGAGTCGCCGACCAGCAGGGTGAACTCGCCGATCCGGAAGTGGTAGAGCCAGGTGCCGCCCTGGTTGCTCTCCTGCTGCTGCGCGAGGAAGCGCGCCAGCTCCTCCGGGTTGTCCTGGAAGTGGTCGACGTAGGGCTGCGGGTCCATGACCGGCACGAACGGGTCGACCGCGTTGCCGTTGCCGGGCGGGCTGGTGTTGGAGTGGATGTGCTGCAGCACGGTGACGGCCGGCAGGTCGGCGAAGACCTTCACCGCCTGCGCGACGCCGGGGGCCGGCGTCGTCATGGTGCCGGTGATCGCGCAGGTGAAGTCGGTGCCGACGCCTTCGCGCACCGCGCCTTCCTCGGCGACCGTGCAGATCTCCTCGCTGCCGACGACCAGCGCCTTCGACAGCCCGGCGACGTAGCCGAGGTCGCCGGCGTGGTCGAAGTGGCCGTGGCCGACCAGCACCGCCTCCGGGTCGAGCCCGGCCAGCTCCTCGCGGCCGATCGGCAGGTAGTCGTCGACCGCGCCGATGATCTCCCACGCGTCGAAGAGCAGCAGGTGCCCGCCGATGGTGATGACGAACGAGCTGACGCCGACCCAGTGCAGCGTCACGTACGCCGGGTCATTCCAGTGGTCGCCGAGCAGCTCCTCGCGCAGCGCGGTGACCTCGGCCGACACCGGCGGCGCCGGCGGGAGCGGCGTGAGCTCCGCCGCAGGGACGCGTCGCGCGCCGGCCGCCTGACCCGACGCGGTCATCGCCGGCAGCGGTACGACGGCCGCCGCCAGCGCGGCCAGCGCGAGGGCAGCGCGTCGTACGACGGTCGACCGCGAGGTCACGAGCGGACGAACTTGCCGATGTCGTCGACGTACACCCGCTCGCCGGTGAACAGGCCGGCGACCGGGTCGTAGGGGAAGAGGATCGACACCCGCCAGTGCATGGCCTCGCCGGTCGCCGGCTGGCCGAGCCAGTCCTGCTTCCAGGTGCCGGTCACCTCGGCCTCCTCGTAGACGCCCTGCGGCCCGATGACGATGTTCTGCAGGTCGAAGACGACATCGGGGAAGCCGCCGAGCAGCTCGGCGTAGAAGCGCGCGGCGCCGTCGTGGTTCTCCCAGCGGTGACCCGTCTGCACCAGCTCGTAGACGCAGTCGGGCGTCAGCGTCGCGAGCAGGCCCGGGACGTCGCGCGCGTCCTCGGCCTTGGAGTGCGCCTTGTAGAGCTCGCGCACCGCGGTGTACCCGTCCGCCGTGAACTCGCGGCGGTACTGCTCGAGGACCTTCTCGTCCTTCGCCATGTCGGGCTCCTAGCGTCCGGTCAGAGGGTGAGCAGCATCCGGGTGTTGCCGAGAGTGTTGGGCTTCACGCGCTCCAGGTCGAGGAACTCCGCGACGCCCTCGTCGTAGGACTGCACCAGCTCGGCGTAGACGCCCGGGTCGACCGGGATGCCGTCGATCACGACGAACCCGTGCCGCTGGAAGAACTCCGTCTCGAAGGTGAGGCAGAAGACCCGCTCGACCCCGACGGCGCGCGCTCGGTCGAGCAGGGCGGCCAGCAGCGCGCTCCCAACGCGGTGGCCGCGCACCTCCGGCCGCACGGCGAGCGTGCGCACCTCGGCCAGGTCGCGCCAGAGCACGTGCAGCGCCCCGCAGCCGACGACCCCGGCGTCGCCCTCGGCGACGAGGAACTCCTGGACGTCCTCGTAGAGCGTCACCGTCGGCTTGTCGAGCAGCCGGGCGTCACGGGCGTACGCGTCGACCAGCGCGCGCACCGCGGGCACGTCGGAGGTCCGCGCCGGACGTACGGCGTACCCCACGCGACCTCCTGGCCAAGGTGTCCCGAACGACGCCGCAAGGCTAGCCTTGCGCCCCATGACACTCGGCCTGCACCACGACGCAGTGGTCGTCGACACGCACAACGACCTGCTCATGCTGGTCGCCCGCCGCCCGCGGGAGGTGTGGCCGACCTACTTCCGCGAGCGCTGGCTGCCGCAGCTGCGCGAGGGCGGCGTCGACGTGCAGGTCCTGCCGGTGTTCATCGACGACGAGTTCCGGCCCGAGGGTGCACTGCGCGAGACGCTGCGGATGATCGAGGCCGCGCACCGGATCGCCGAGGCCAACGAGGCCGATGTCGCGCTGGCCACGACCGGCGCCGAGATCCGCGACGTCGTCGCGTCGGGTCGCATCGCCCTCGTGCTCGCCCTCGAGGGCTGCCCGCAGGTGGACGACGACGTCGAGCTCCTGCAGACCGTGCACCGGCTCGGCGTGCGGGTCGTGTCGTTCGCGCACTGGGGGCGCAGCGCACTGGCCGACGGCTCCGGCGAGGACGCCGCGGGCAGCCGGCTCACCAGGTCGGGCGTCGAGGCGCTACGTCTGGTCGAGGAGCTCGGGATCATCCTCGACATCTCGCACCTGGGCGTCGGCGGAGTGGCGCACGTCCTCGACATCGCCCGCCGGCCGGTGATGGCGACGCACTCCTCGGCGCGGTCGCTGCACGACCACCACCGCAACCTCACCGACGATCAGCTCAGGGGTGTCGCAGCGACCGGGGGAGTGGTGTGCGTGAACTTCTTCGCCGGCTTCCTCGCGAAGGCGGACTCCACGATCGAGCACCTGGCTGACCACGTCCAGCACGTCGCGTCGGTCGCGGGCATCGACCACGTCGGCATCGGCCCGGACTTCGTCTTCGAGGTCTTCGACGAGAAGATCCCGCTCTGCGACCGGCCGCTCGTCATCGACGACATGGACGTCATGACCTGCATCCCCGGGCTGGAGGGCCCGGCCGGGCTGCCGCTGCTGACGGCCGAGCTGGTCGGGCGCGGCATGTCGGAGGAAGACGTCCGCAAGGTCCTCGGCGGCAACGTCCTGCGCCTCTTCGACGCCGAGCTCGGCATCCCGTCACTGCGTCGCTAGAGCCGCGCGAACCGGCGGCGCTTCCCAGCGCCTCGGGTTACCCTCGTCCGATGCCGGCCCAGACCGTCCTCCGTGCCCACCGGCGCGTCCTGCTCGTCGTCGTCCTCGCGCTGCTCGCAGCGCTGGTCGCCGTGGTCCGACCGGACCCGGCAGCGGCGGACCGGCCGGCCGGTCCGGCCGTGGTCCGCGAGCTCGTGGGTGACGCGCCGCCGCCGCCGGCGACCGGGGAGTCGAGCGTCACGCTGCTCGTCCGCGACGCGACCGGCGCTGCTGCGCAGTCGGCTCGCGCTCAGCTCGCCGCGTCGGCCGCGGCGCCAGTGCGCTCCGACGGCGACGCGGCAACGCGCCGTGCGCTCCTGCGCTCGACCCGGCTGGCCGTCGCAGAACGAGCGGCGGCCGGCGACGCGGTACGCCGGTTCGCGACGGCTCATCGCCTGCGCGTGGTCGACGACGCGGCGGGTTACGTCACGGTGGCCGGCGACCTGACCTCGCTCGCCACCGCGTTCGGCGCTCGACTGCACGACGTGACGGCGAATGGGCGGGCGTGGCGCGTCGCGGCGTCGCCGATCGTCGTGCCGTCTGCCCTCGCAGCGCACTTCAGGGCCGCGCACGGTCTCGACGACCGCCCGGTCGTCCGCCCGCGCGCGATCCCGGGTGGCTACGAGGGCCGGCACATGCGCGCGGCGTACCGGGTTCCGACGTCGTCCCGCCTCGGCGCCGGCACGACGGTCGGCAGCATCCAGTTCTCCGGCTGGGACGCCTCTGACGTCACCACCTACGCCGGCGAGGCCGGCATCGCGCTCTCGCCGGGGCAGATCGCCGAGGTGTCGATCAACAGCACCGACCCGGCGCAGCACGACAGCTCCGGCGGAGCCTTCGAGGTCGCGATGGACGTCGAGTCGATCCTGTCGGTCGCCCCGGCTGCGCGGCAGCGGGTCTACTTCACCAGCAACACGTTCGCGGGCACCGTCGCGGCGTACACGCGGATGGCGCAGGATGCCGAGGCCGGCCTGCTCACGGTCGCGTCGACGTCCTGGGGCGGCTGCGAGCAGCTCGTCTCGTCCGGCGCGGCCGCCGACGTCGCCACCGCGATCCGCCGGCTGATCGCGGCCGGCGCGACGCTCACCGCGGCGTCCGGCGACGCCGGCGCCTACGACTGCTCGGTCGCCAGCGCGCCCGACTCGCGACTCGCGGTCGACTTCCCGGCGTCCCTGCCCGAGGTCGTGGCAGTCGGCGGCACGACCCTGCCCCCGATCGCCCCCGGTGACTTCACGCCCGACGTCGCGAACGAGCGCGCGTGGGGTGTCGACGGCGGCGACTTCCCGGCGTACCAGGGCGACGGCTCCGGCGGCGGCGCGAGCATCCGCTACACGCGGCCGGCGTACCAGGCGGGGATCCCGATCGCCGGCACCACCCGCCTCGTCCCTGACCTCGCGCTGCTCGGCGACGCCGAGACCGGGCTCGCGGTGTACGTCGGCTCCGAGGGCGGGTGGTTCACCGGCGGCGGCACGTCGCTCGCCGCGCCGCTCTTCGCCGGCCTGCTCGCCGACGCCGCGTCCGACGCGCAGCGGACCAGCGGTCCGGGAGACATCCACGCCGCGATGTACGTCAACCAGCAGGCGTTCCGCGACATCACGACCGGGCAGAACAACCAGTACGCCGCGACCGACGGCTACGACCGGGTCACCGGCCTCGGCGCGCCGATCATGGAGCTGCTCGCGCCGGCCATCGGGCTGTCTCCCGGCGGTCCGTCGCCGTCGCCGACGGTCACGCCGACCTCGACGTCGTCTCCGAGCCCGACCGCGCCGCCGCAGGCGCCGACCCTGGTCGCGCAGACCACCGCGACCGCCGGCGTGCTCATCACCGTGTCCGGCACCGCGGCGCCCGGCGCGGAGGTCGAGCTGTGGGGCGTGACCGCGCCCAACGGCACGATCACCCGGGTCAACACCCCGACGGTGCTCGCCGACGCGAGCGGCCAGTGGTCGAAGGTGATCCGGCCGCTGCGCAACGTGAACCTGCAGGCGCGCGTCGGCAGTGCCGTCTCCGGCACCCGGTTCATCGCGGTGAGCACCGCCGTGAAGGAGTCGGTCGCGCCGCTGGCCGGCTGCATCGTCCAGGTCGCCGGCTCGGTGTTCGAGCCGAAGCCGGGCCGCACGGTGTTCATCCGTGCGGTCGACGCCGCCGGCCGCACGGTGAGCCTGGGCACCGGCTCGGTGCAGGCCGACGGCCGGTTCCTGCTCCGCAAGCCCTACGCCTGCGGTCAGCGCCTCGCGGTCTACACCGTGATCGAGGGCGACAACGTCAACCGCCCCGGCGCGACCGGCACCCAGGTCGTCACCACCCGCCGCTGACCCGACGCGCTCGCCGTGGGTTTGCAAGACTGCTGGTTGTGGCCAACGACATCGACCCGACGTTCCTCGCCCTGCCGCTGCGCGAGCTCGCCGACGCGGCGCTCAGTCGCGCGCGCGACCTGCGCCTCGACCACGCCGACATCCGGGTGGAGCGGATCGCGTCGCAGCGGCTGACGCTGCGCGACGCGAAGCTCGAGTCGGCCGAACGCAATGACCAGGTCGGCTTCGGCGTGCGCGTCATCGCCGACGGCACCTGGGGGTTCGCCGCGGCGAGCGACCTCACACCGGACGCGGTCGCGCGCGCCGTCGACACCGCGGTCGACGTCGCGCGGGTCACGTCGCAGGCCTGCACGGAGCGGATCGAGCTCGCGCCGGAGCCGGCGTACGGCGACGTCACCTGGGTGTCGGCGTATGACGGCGACCCGTTCTCGGTGCCGGAGGGCGAGCAGGTCGAGCTGCTCGCCGGCTGGAGCCGCCGGCTGCTCGCCAGCGACGCCGTCAGCCACGTCGACGCCGAGCTGGGAGCAGTGCGGGAGAACAAGTTCTACGCCGACCTGGCCGGCACCACGACGACCCAGCAGCGGGTCCGGGTGCAGCCGACCGTCACTGCGGTGTGGGTCGACGCGGCGACCGGCGGGTTCGAGACGATGACCTCGCTCGCACCGCCCGCGGGCCGCGGATTCGAGTACCTCACCGGGTCCGGCTGGGACTGGGACGCCGAGCTCGACGAGCTGCCGTCGCTGCTCGAGGAGCGGTCGAAGGCGCCCAGCGTCACGGCCGGCACCTACGACCTGGTCATCCACCCGAGCAACCTGTGGCTGACCATCCACGAGTCGGTCGGGCACGCGACCGAGCTCGACCGCGCGCTCGGCTACGAGGCCAACTACGCCGGCACGTCCTGGGCGACCTTCGAGGGCTTCGCCGACCGGCGCTTCGGCTCGGCCGCGATGAACGTCACCGGCGATCGCACCGCCGAGCACGGGCTGTCGACGGTCGGCTGGGACGACGAGGGCGTCGCCGCGCAGCAGTGGGACATCGTCCGCGACGGCATGCACGTGGGCTACCAGCTCGACCGGCGTACGGCGGCCCTGAAGGGCTTCGGCCGTTCCAACGGCTGCGGCTTCGCGGACTCACCGGCGCACATGCCGATCCAGCGCATGCCCAACGTGTCACTGGAAGCCGACCCCCACGGCCCGGACACCGACGGCCTGATCGCCGGCGTCGAGCGCGGCATCTACGCGGTCGGCGACAAGAGCTGGTCGATCGACATGCAGCGCTTCAACTTCCAGTTCACCGCGCAGCGCTTCTACGAGATCCGCAACGGCAAGCTGGCCGGCCAGCTGCGCGACGTCGCGTATCAAGGCTCCGGCCCGTCGTTCTGGGGCAGCCTCGAAGCGGTCGGCGGTCCGTCGACGTACCTCCTCGCCGGCGCCTTCAACTGCGGCAAGGGCCAGCCCGGGCAGGTCGCGCCGGTCAGCCACGGCTGCCCGAGCGCGCTGTTCCGCGGCGTCCGCATCCTCAACACCCGTGAGGAGAGCGGCCGATGACCCCGCAGGAGCTCGCCGAGCGGGCGCTCGCCGCGTCGCGCACCGACGGCTGCGTCGTGCTGGTGCGCACGACCAGCACGGCCAACCTGCGGTGGGCCGTCAACACGTTGACGACCAACGGCGTGATGTCGACGTCGGCCGTCACCGTCATCGCGGTCGACGGCACGTCCGCCGGCTCGGTGACGCGGATGGCGGTCGGCGCCGAGGACGTCGAGGACCTGGTGCGCGCGGCGGAGCTGTCCGCGCGGGAGAGCGGCCCGGCGCCCGACGCGCAGCCGCTGGTCGAGGGCGACGCCGACACCGCGTGGTCCGATCCGCCGGCCGAGACCGCGATCGCGGCGCACGCCGGCGTGGCCGGCGGGCTGCGCGCGGCGTTCGACGAGGCGCGCGGCGCGGGACACCGGCTCTACGGCTTCGCCGAGCACATGGTCGAGACGACCTACCTCGCGTCGTCGACCGGGCTGCGTCGCCGGCACGTCCAGCCCGGCGGCGTCGTCGAGCTGACCGGGCGGTCCGACGACGGCTCGCGGTCGGCCTGGGCCGGCCAGCCGATCCGCGCCGGCGCGGACGCCAACGTGGCGGCGCTGGCGGACGACGTACGACGGCGCCTGGAGTGGGCGAAGCGACGCGTCGACCTGCCGCCCGGTCGTTACGAGACGGTGCTGCCGCCGACCGCGGTGGGCGACCTGCTGCTCTACCTCACGTGGTCGGCCGGCGGCCTCGACGCACACGAGGGGCGCACGGTCTTCAGCAGGTCGGGCGGCGGCACACGTGTCGGCGAGGCCTTGTCGCCCTTACCCCTCACTCTGCACAGCGACCCGGCGATGCCGGGCTGGGAGAGCGCGCCGTTCGTCATCGCGCCCGCGTCTGCGCGCACGGTGTCGGTCTTCGACAACGGCCTGCCGGTCCGGCGTACCGACTGGGTTCGCGAGGGCACACTCACGTCGCTCGTCACGTCGCGCGCCGAGGCCGCCACCACCGGCCTCGAGCCTGCGCCGATGATCGCCAACCTCGCGCTGGGCGCGGACGGCAGCACCGGCACCGTCGACGAGATGGTCGCGTCGACCGAGCGCGGGCTGCTGCTGACCTGCCTCTGGTACATCCGCGAGGTCGACCCGCAGACGCTGCTGCTCACCGGCCTCACCCGCGACGGCGTGTTCGTCATCGAAGGCGGAGAGGTCGTCGGCGCGACGACCAACTACCGGTTCAACGAGAGTCCGGTCGACCTGCTGCGCCGGGCGGCAGAAGTGGGTACGCCGGTTGCCACGCTGCCGAGGGAGTTCGGCGAGGGGCAGGTCGCCACGGTCATGCCGCCGATGCGGATCCCGGACTTCAACATGAGCTCGGTGAGCGACGCGCAGTAGGGCAGTCGGGCCGAGGGTCAGCCGGCGCCGTTCATCGCGGTGAAGAGCTCACCCAGCGGCCGAGACTTGTTCACGAACCCGTCGGCGCCCCCGGCGAGCGCCTGGCGCTCCAAGTCGTCGCTGGACCACATGACGATCAGCGCGTCGGGGCAGCTGGACCGGAGCTGGGGGAGCGCGTCGAGCCCCTGAAGGCGCGGCATGCCCTGATCGAGCACGATCACCTGCGGGTGCAGCGCGCGAGCCATCTCGACCGCCTCCTGGCCGTCGCGGGCCTCACCCACGACCTCCCAGCCGTCTGCGGCGTCGACGAGCCCGCGGACGTCGTGGCGCATCGCGGGCACGTCGTCGACGACCAGCACTGTCCT
Source organism: uncultured Actinomycetota bacterium (assembly GCA_963765815.1). Classification (GTDB taxonomy): domain Bacteria; phylum Actinomycetota; class Actinomycetes; order BP-191; family BP-191; genus DATLNF01. The sequence continues at coordinate 812,206 of CAVXXT010000008.1, forward strand.
CGGTGAGGACGGGTCGCGGTCATCGGCGTGCACGGGGCTCCTCGCGGGTTCGAGCGGGTTTGCAGAGCATGGTGCCCATAGTGTCTTAACGGAAAGCGTCGATCTGTGTTCCGCGCGACGAACTGCGCGGCCACACGTTAGTCAGGTGACACAGGCCGCGTGGGGCGCCCTGTCCACGGGAGGTCCGATGCGCAGCAGCTCGGTGCGAGCGCTCGCGCACATCGTGGCCGCACCCCACCCGCTCTCCGGCGGGATGCACCTCGCCCACGAGCCGCTCAGCGCGGGGGTCGCCCGCGGTCACGTCCGCTCCGTCGTCGCCGAGTGGGCCCAGTCCGAGCGGGTGCAGGACGCCCTGCTGCTCACCACCGAGCTGGTGTCCAACGCGATCCTGCACGGCTGGCCGGACGTGGTCCTGCGGGCCGAGCTCGCCGACGGCGAGCGCCTGCGGGTCGAGGTCTTCGACTCGTCTCCGGCGCTCCCGCGGGTGCGCGCCGCATGGGCCGGCGGCGGGCGCGGACTCGCGATCGTCGACGAGACCGCCGACGGCTGGGGTGTCATCCCCTCGCCCGACGGTGGGAAGACCGTCTGGTTCGAGCTGCTCGGATAGGCAGCTTTCCCGGCAGGTCGGACACCAGCCGGACGATCCCCTGGTCACTACTGGTCCGTTCGGACTAGTCCGTCGATGACCAAGCGCTGAGATTCTCTTCGCGACTGCTGTCGCGAAGTTCGGCTGTCAGGCGCTGTCAGCGCCATGGTCGGCGTCGATACCTTCTGTACACCCCAGCAAAGCGTATGGAAGGAAATTCGATGTTCGAGCTCGAGACCCTGGCGGGACCGGTGCAGTCGACCGACGCCGGGCTGGCCGAGGCGCTGGCCGAGGCGCTCAACCACGAGATGCACACCCGGCTTGAGGGCTTCTACACCGCCGTCGCGGCGGGCGCCCGGGACGTCCCGGTGTTCGCCCCCGTGCTCGTCGCCTGACCTCGACGCGACTTCCGGATCCTCGCCAGGATCCGTCGGCCCTCCGGAGCTCACGCTCCGGGGGGCTTTTTTCTGTGCGTGTCGTGACATCTGCGCAAGACCATCGGCCATGCTGGGAGAGGACAGTGTGGGGGTGACGATGACCGATACGACGCGTGGGGGATCAGTGGACCACCGCAAGCGCATGCTCCTTGCCGCCAACCTGTTCGGCTGGGGCGGGGTTGCGCTGTCCGTGCTGGCGGCGTACGTCGTCAACCACGAGCAGGGGCTGGGTGACCAGCGGGACATCGTGATCTGGGGTATCGCGGGCGTCGTCAACATGTTCGTCGTCAGCGGCCTGCCCGGGATCCTGCGCGCGATGCCGGGACTCGTGACGTACCTGCGCCCCATCAAGACGCTGCTCTACATCACCAACCTGGTCGTCGCCGGCGGGCTCACGGCGGTCGCGGGCGGCATGTCCGGCCCGGTCTGGCTGGTGCTGCTGCCGACGGTGATCTTCGCCGCGCTCAACACCACTCGCAACGAGGCGATCTTCTGGGGGGTCGCCTCGTCCGTGACCGTCGTGTTCGTCGCCGTGCTCTCGGACACCCTGGATCGCGAGCACGCCGCCACCCTCCTCGTCGCCGTCGTGCTGCTCCCGGCGCTGGGGGCCTACCTGGGCACGCTCACGAGCTCGCTCTACACGATGCGCGGCGAGGCGCGGGAGGACCGCACCTTCATGGTCACGCGAGTGGGCGAGCTGTCCCACGCGCTCGGCCGGGCCGCCGACGGGGACCTCTCGGTCTCGGTCGAGCTGCGTGACGACGACAACGAGCTCGCGCCGCTGGCGCTGGCCTTCCGCGACACGATGACCAACCTGCGCGAGCTGGTGTCGCAGATCCGCTCGGGTGGCGAGCACATCACCGCGAGCGCCGGTGAGCTGCTGGCGACGGCGGAGGAGCACGCGGTGTCGGCGACGGAGCAGTCCAGCGCCGTGACCGAGACGTCCTCGACGATCGAGGAGCTGGCGGCGACGGCGGCGCAGATCGCGGACACGGCTGAGGCGGTCGCGCGCTACGCCGCCGAGACGCTGCGTTACGCCGAGCAGGGCCGCGAGGCGGTCGGCGCGAGCGTGGACTCGATGGACAAGATCTCCTACCGGGTGGAGCAGATCGCGTCGCGGGCGCTGTCGCTGGGGGAGAAGAGCCACGAGATCGGCCGGATCCTCGATGTGATCGACGACCTGGCGGACCAGACCAACCTGCTGGCGCTGAACGCCGCGATCGAGGCGGCGCGGGCCGGTGAGCACGGCCGTGGCTTCGCCGTGGTCGCGAGCGAGGTGCGCAAGCTGGCGGAGCGCTCGATGACGGCGACGAAGGACATCCAGGGGATCATCGGGGAGATCCAGTCGGAGACGAACTCCACGATCATCGCCTCGGAAGAGGGCGCCAAGGAGGTCAAGAACGGCACCACGCTCGCCCGTGGGGTCGTCGAGGCACTGGAGCGGATCTCCGGGATGGTGGACGAGACGACGACGGCGGCGAAGGAGATCTCCATCGCGACCCAGCAGCAGCGCTCCGCGTCGGATCAGGTCGTCGCGGCGATGAACCAGGTGTCGGACGTGTCCCGGCAGTACGCCGTCGGCTCCAAGCAGGCGGCCGCCGCGGCCTCCGAGCTCAACTCGCTCGCCACCGACCTGCGTACGTCGATCTCCCGCTTCCGCACCACCTGACCGTCGGTCAGGCGCGGCCGACGGCGAGGAGATGCGCGCTGGTCGCGATCAGCGCCGGGTCGGTCTCGACGGTGCGGGCGAGGCGCAGCGCGGAGCCGACGTAGTCGTCGAACTTGTCCATTCCCGCGGCGTCGAGAGCCATCCACGCGGGGCCTTCGACGCCGAGCACCTCGACGTCGCGCGGGCCGGCTGACCGCATCTCGTCGGCCAGCTCGTCCGCGGTGTGGAAGTAGGCCGTCGTGAAGCCGAGCGTCGGGTCGTGCTCGCCGGTCGCGAGCACCGGTCGCAGCTTCGCGAGGGTCGCCTCGCTCAGCTCGCCGGTCGCGCACCAGTCGAGCAGCGCGGTGTAGCGGCCGATCGCGGCCGCGATGACCGGGCCGCCGGGGCGGCAGACCCGCGCCGCCTGAGCGATGGCTGTCGTCCGCTCGTCCCTCCCCATCAGGTGGTAGAGCGGACCGAGGAGCAGCACCGCATCGGCCGAGTCATCGGGTTCGGCCAGCGCCCGCGCGTCGCCGACGGCCGCGGTGAACCCGCCGTGCTGCCGCGCGGTGTCGACGTGCTCCGGCACGACGTCGAGAGGAGGTGCACGTCGAAGCCGCGCTCGGCCAGCCAGGCGGCGTACACGCCGGTGGCACCACCCACATCGAGGATGCGCGCGGGCGCGACCGGGAGGTAGCGCGTCAGCAGCTCTCTGGTGCGGAGCAGCTCGAGCCGGCCGTGCGGTGTGCGCAGCAGCCGCTGCCCCTCGTCCTGGCCGCGGTAGTACGTGAGCAGGTCGTCCCCGCGCTCCGTCATCGCCGCAGCGTGGCCGTCAGACGTCGGTCGCCGCAACCCGATTGCGCCGCGCTCGGCAGGCGAGTCGCTACGCGGCGTGCTGCATGAGGACGGCGACGACGTAGTGCAGGTCGAGCCGGTCGCCGGTGACCATCGGCGGGAGGGTGGTGGCGGTGATGATGCCGGCCGGGTCGAGGGCCGCGGCGGACTGGGCTGGCGGGGCGGTGTGCTGGATGACCGGCACGCCGTCGGCGGTCTTGACGGTCAGCGTGCGGTCGGGGTGCAGGGTGAGCTGGAAGTCGAGCTGGTGGATCAGGGTGTGGTGCCGGCTGCAGACGAGCACCAAGTTGGCGAGGTCGGTGGGTCCGCCGGCGGACCAGTACTCGACGTGATGGCCGTGCAGGCGGTGAGTGCGGGTGCAGCCGGGGAAGCGGCAGCGTTCGCCGTCGAGCTGGCCGAGCAGCGCGCGCAGCGGGTCGCTCAGGGTCCGGCTGCTGCGGCCGAGGTCGAACTTGGTGAGGTCGGCGGCGATCAACGGGCGTACGTGCGTCTTGAGCTCGTCGAGGGTGGGCGCGGCGTTCGGCGGGAGGATCTCGCCGTCGGCGGAGCGGGCCCAGCCGGAGATCGGGTCGACCTGGGCGGTGAGCCGCTGCCGGGCGCGCCGGGCGGCGTCCGGCTTGCCCTTGATGGTGGTGGCGAGCGCGGTCTGCGCGATCCGCACCATCCCTTCGGCGATGCTCGCCCGCACCGTCGGGTCGCTGTCCTGGTCGCCGAGCGGGCGGCGCTCCTGTGGAGAACTGCGTTCCGCGGAACGCTCCGCGCCGTCGTCCTGCGCGCCGTCGCGTTCCGCGGAACGTTCCGCGTCCGCGTCCGCGTCCGCGTCCTCGTCCTGGGCAGCACTGCGCTCCCGGTCGATCTCCTCCCGTGCCGCGTCGATCGCGGCGAGCAGGATCGCGCCCTGCTCGGCCGGCAGCTTCACCGTGACGCTCATCGTGCCGTCGTCGTCGTAGCGCACCGTCGAGCGCATCTTCCATCCGGCGTAGCCGGGGTCGGTCTTGTCCTCAGCCGGCTTCCGGGCCCGGCGCACGCCGCGGACCGTCCGCTCCAGTTGCGCGCCGGTCATCACCCGGGCCAGGTCGATCCAGGTCTGCTCGTCCTCAGGTGTGGCGACCCGGGTCATCGCCCGGACCTGGGAGTAGGACAGCTCGCCGCGGCACATCGCCGCGCTGATGTCGGGAAGCGTCGACAGCGCACGTGCCGTGCGCGCCCGCTCCTGCGCCGCCCGCGGCGCCCAGCCGAGCCGACAGCTCAGCCAGTGCGCCAACGACAGGAACCCCAAGGTCGCCCACCCGTTGCGCCGGTCGTACTCCGCGATCAGCGCCATCAGCCGCGCCTCACCCGCCGCCACGCGGCCGGCCCAGGTCGCGATCTCATCCGCAACCTGCTCGTCAGACAGTGCATCGAAGGTCTCCGTCATCCCTCGACGATAGAGACCAGGTGTGACAATTTCGCGGGCTGAAAGCGCTGGCGCGCAGCGGTTCTGGGCAGCCAAGTAGGGTCCGACGGGTGAGGGAGCGGGAGGTCGTCGTACGGCGCGGGGCGCGCGTCGTCGTCGTCGACCCTGTGGGGCGAGTGCTGCTGTTGTTGGGTTTCGACCCGGAGACTCCCGACGTCCAGTACTGGTACACGCCGGGCGGCGGGCTCGAGCCGGGAGAGACTTCCGTGGTCGCCGCCGTCCGCGAGCTGTACGAGGAGACCGGGCTGGCCGTCACCGCGGCGGACCTCGGCGAGCCGGTGTGCGAGGACTTCGACGAGTTCCCTTTCGAGGGCCGGCTCTACCAGCAGACCAACGACTTCTTCCTGCTGCGCACGTCTGCCTTCACCGCCACGCCGCTGGCGTTCGAGAGTCACGAGCTGCGCAGCGTCGTACGCCTCGCGTGGTTCACCCTCGACGAGCTCGTGGCGTCGGTCGAGACCTTCTATCCGGCCGAGCTGCCTGACCTGGTGCGTCAGGCGATCGCGCTCGGCTGAGGGTCGTCGTCGAGCAGTGCCGCGCGCATATCCGACCACGACGAGTCGTCGGTGACGCAGAGCAGGCCGGCGCGCTCGTCCCCGACGACGTACGGCGAGCCGTCGAGCCGTCGGGCCGCCCCACCTGACTCGGTGAGCAGCAGAACTCCCGGCGCGTGATCCCAGGGCAGGGTGCGCCAGAACAGCACCGCGTCGAAGCGCTTCTCGATCAACGCCGGGTAGGTGACGCCCGCGCACCGCGGTCCCTCTTCGACGGAAACGAACCGGTGCCGATGGCGGTCGACGGTCGCCCGCGTCGGCGCGTCGAGGAAGCGGCTGAGCACCGCGAGACGGTGATCCGGACCTGATCGGCTGCTCGCGGTTGTCACCGGGCGCCCGTTGCACGACGTGCCGGCGCCGCGGGCCGCGGTCCAGAGCTGACTGTGCTCCGGCTGCCAGACCCATGCGCCGACCGGTGCACCTCTCTCGATGAGGCACACCATGACGGCGTAGTCGGGGGAGCCGTCGACGAAGTTGGCGGTGCCGTCGAGCGGGTCGACCAGCCAGCACCGATCCGTTGCCAGACGCTGCACCACCGACGGGTCGGCCGCAGCGGCTTCCTCGCCGACAACTGGCACGTCGGGCGTCAGGGCGCAGAGCCCTTCCGTGAGCCGCGCCTCGGCCTCGCGGTCGGCCACCGTGACGAGCTCGCCCGGTGACTTCTCCTCGACGTCGCTCTCCCGCAGCTGCCGGAACCGCGGCCGGATCAGCGCGTCTGCGGTCTCCGTGATCAGCCGGGCGACCGGCTCGCGCAGGGCAGCGACCTCCACGCCCGCCACCCTGCCACGAACTGCGCGGCGCGTACGACGGTGCGCGTGCTCAGCCGGTCGCACAGTTCGGCAGGGTGCGCTCGAGCTCGTCGGCCGACGGTGCGGGCTCGTCGAGGTGGTCGGTCACGACGCGAACGCCGTACCAACGATCGCGCTGCCAGCCGAGCGGGGAGAGCAGCGCGTCCAGTTCCTCGAGCGTGTGCGCTCGCGCATCCAGGCCGAGCCGGTTGGTGTACGTCGTCGCGTCGAATTGCGCTAGCGCCTCGTCCCACCGGCCGAGCAGCCCGTCGCGCATCGCGAGCGCGTGGCCGTTGCGCACCAGCAGTGACAGCCGCGCGCCGGGGGTCGCCACAGCGCTGATCGCGGTCAGCAGAGCCGTCGGGTCGTCGAGGTACATCAGCACGCCGTGGCACAGGATGACGTCGAAGCGCCCGTCGACGAGCTCAGCCGCTCGCTCGCCCGCGCCGAGGACCGTCGTCACACGCCGGCGTACGTCGTCGCTCTCGCCCGCGAGGCTGGCGTCGAGGGCGGCGAGCAGCTCCTCGCCAGGGTCCAGGCCGACGGCCTCGTAGCCGGCGCGGGCCAGGTGCAACACCTGGGTGCCCTGGCCGCACCCGACGTCGAGCACCCGCGCGCTGGTGTCGTCGCCGAGGACCTCACGCAGCTGCCGTCGTACCAGCTCCTGCCGGACCGCGTCGCGCAGCCGGCCCAGTGCGGCCACTCCACGTCCGCCACCTTGCCACGAACTGTGTGTCGCTTTCGACGGTGCGCGTGCTCGGCACGTCGCAGTTCGCAATCGGCGCCCCGGGCCAGGCGAGCGATCAGCTGCCGAAGGCCTTGGTGAACGACGACTCGAGCTCGGCGGTCGCCTCGCCGGTGTAGCCGCAGGTGTTGACGTTGCCGTCGGTGGCAGTCACCAGGTAGCGCTTGCCCTGGATGAACTCGACGCCGTCGAGCGCGACCGTGTTGCCGTCGGCGGTAGCCAGCTCCACCGTCGTGACGTCGTTGTCGGCCGGCTTGAACCAGTGGTCGACGTCGAGGACGACCTTGCCCGGCGCGACGGAGGTGACCACACCGCCGAACGCGAGCGGCATGTCCTTGAGGATCGCGACGTCGAACATGATGCAGGAGCTCATCACCGGCCCGCCTCCGCCGGCCGGCGCGCCGGGCGCGGTGAGCTTCATCGGTGCGGCCTGCACGACCTGCTTCTTCGGCGAGTCGGTGTCGCTGTCGTTCATCGCGAGTCCGGCGCCGACGGCGAGCACGCCGACGGCGCCGGCGATCGCGGCCGGCATCAGCCAGCGACGCGGGCGCGCGGGCGGCGCGAGCGGCTCATGGGCGGTGTCGAGGGGGGTGGTCATGATCGCCTCCAGCAGTCTCCGCGCGTGCTCGGTGCCCGCGTCGTCGGCGGTCACGGGAGTGGGCGCGGGGTCGACGCGAGCCAGCTGCCTGCGCAGGTCGTCGTCTCTCACCGGGTCTCCCTCTCGTGTCCACCTGTGCTGTGTCCGGCGGCGGCGCGAACCTTTCCGTCCGTCATCGACTTCTTCAGTCTCTTCTTCGCGCGGTGCAGCCGGATCGCGGCGGCGTTGGCACTGACGCCGAGGACGACGGCGATCTCCCGAGGCTCGAGCTGCTCCCACGCCCAGAGCTCGAGGACCGCGCGGTCGTCGGGTGGCAGCGCAGCGAGAGCGCCGGCCAGCGCCGGATGATCGTCCGGTACGCTGTGCGCGGTGACGGCTGCTTCCGCCTCGAGGCGCGCGACCAGCCCCAGACGACGTGCCTCGGACCGCCACTCGTTGGCGAGCACGCGCCGGGCCACCGAGTAGCACCAGGGCAGCTCCAGGCCGGCCGGGATCTCGTCGACCGGCGCCACGCGACCAGCAGCGTGTCGGCGACCACGTCGTCGACGTACGACGGATCCGCCCGTCGCCGGACATATCGGGTCACCGGCGCATAGACCTGGGCGAACAGCGCGGCGTATCGCGTCTCGCGCTCGGTGCTCGCGGCCTGCTCGGTCACGTCCATCAGCCTCTCAGACGGGCCGTTCGGAGGCCCGGTTCCACCCATTCGGGTGGTGTCGGAGCAAAGGCCGGCAAAGGCACCATGGCAGTCCTACCTTCGTGGTAGTCGACCGCACATCAGGGAGCAGTGATGGCCGAGGAGCTGGCTGGCCACCGGGCGCGGACGCCGTGGGACGAGCTGATCGCCACGAGCTCGCCTGACCTGCACACCGTGACGACCGCCGACGGCGTGCTGCGGTTCGTCTCGCCGGCGAGCGCCGCGCTGCTCGGCCATGAGCCGGCCGACATGGTGGGCCACCGCGAGTCCGAGTTCGTCCACCCGCACGACGTCGAGCTCATGCAGACCCGCCATCTCGCCCTCGAGCGCGAGCACGGGGGATCGGCGGGAGTCACCGCCCGGCTCGTCCGTGCCGACGGCGCGTGGTGCTGGACCGAAGCGCTGTCGCAGTTCGCCTCGGTCGGCGCGAACCGCGTCGTCGTCACGGCGTACCGCGACATCGGCGAGCGCAAGGAGGCGGAGGCCAAGCGAGACCGGCTGGCGACCACCGACCCGCTCACGGGCGTGGCGAGTCGCGCGGTGTTCCTGGACCGGCTCGAGCTGGCGCTGCGCCGGCTGGGTCGTCGCGACGGGCTGGTCGCCGTCGTCCTGCTCGACATCGACCAGCTGCATCGCATCAACGAGACAGCCGGGAACGTCGCCGGCGACTCGGTGCTCCGGCGGGCCGCAGCGGGACTGCACGGCATCGTCCGGCCGCAGGACACCTTGGCCCGGGTCGGCGACGACGAGTTCGCCGTCGTCGTCGAGGACATGACGTCATCGTGGGAGGCAGTCGCCCTCGGCGCCCGCATCAAGCAGGCCGGCTGCGTCCCCTACGAGGCCAACGGGGTGACTCACCTCTGCAGCACGAGCGTCGGCATCGTCGTCACGTCCGACTCACGGCGCGGCGGAGAGGACTTCCTCCGCGAGGCCGAGCTCGCGCTCCTGCGCGCCAAGGGTCGCGGTGCGGCATCCGACGTACCCGCCGCCCGCACGGCGGAGGAGTCGACCTACGCCTGACGGCTGCGGTGCAGCACGAGCAGGCACACGTCGTCCCGTACGGCGGTCGGGTCCGGCACCAGCTCGCTGAAGATCACGTCGACCAGACGTGGCTCGTCGTCGCGTCGCCGCCCGGTGGGCGGCAGGTGCGGTCCACCAGCTCGCGGAGCTGCTCGATCTGGCTGTCGAGATCACGGTCGACCCGCTCGACCAGCCCGTCGCTGTAGGCGACGAGGAAGGCGCCGACCGGCAGGTAGATCTCGTCGACCGGTGCGTGCTCGCGGACGACGCCGGTGCCGAGCGGTGGCGCACCTGCCTCACGCAGCAAGATCGTCCGGTCGGCGAAACCGGCGACCACCGGCGGCAGGTGACCGGCACTGGTGTAGCGCAGCACGCCGGTCTCCTGGTCGTAGATCGCCAGCCACAGCGTGGCGATGTCCTCGGGGTTGCCGGCACCTTGCAGCAGGTCGAGGTGGTGCAGCATCTCCACCGGCGAGTCGAGGTCGGTCGCCACCGCGCGCGTCCCGGCGCGCAGCTGAGTCATCCGGGATATCGCGCCGTCACCGTGTCCGGAGACGTCGCCGACGGCGATCAGGGTGCGTCGTGGGGTCAGCTCCACGACGTCGAAGAAGTCACCGGCGACCGGCTCGCCCCGCGGGCCGGCGGGGACGTAGCGGCCGGAGATCGAGAGCCCAGAGACGGCGAGCGGCTGGATCGGCAGCTCCCGGCCGGTCCAGCGTCGCCAGCTCAGCGCGCTCAACGTCGTCTGGCGAGCGCACGACTGGCAACCGCCCGTCATCAGCCGCTTCGCGGCCGAGCGGAACGTGAATGCCTCCGCCGGGATGGGCTCGCGGCAGTAGACGCAGGGCACCGTGGTCATCGGCAGGACCGAACCTGAGCCCGGATGTGCGTCGATCAGCGCCCGTATGTCAGCTACGGTCGGCTCGTCCACAGGGCTCGCCACTCTCACGCGAGGAAGGAAGCGGCGAGGGAGCGAGATCTGGACGACCTGGCGCGCTAGGACTCCGAGTGTGTCACGGAAAGGGGCGCCCCGCGGATCGCCTCAGAATCAGTCGGTCGGCGGGACGACCGTCATCGCGTCGAGTCCCCGCGCACGAGCGCCTCGGCCAGTGAGGTGAGCTTGAGGTTGTGGTTGCGGGCGTGGGTGCGCAATGCCTCGAACGCCGCGTTCATGTCGACGCTGTGGCGCTCGGCGAGGACGCCCTTCGCCTGCTCGATGACGACGCGGCTGTTCAGGGCGTGCTGCAGCTGCTCGGCGGCGACGACGCTGCGGTGGATCGACCGTCGCTGCAGGATCCCGATCGTCGCGACGTCGGCCAGGGCCTGAGCCAGCCGCTGCAGTGCGGGTGACATGGGCTCGGCGCTGTCCTGGAACATGTTCAGCCCGCCGATGGTCTGGTCGCGAAGGCGCATCGCACCGCCGTGACCAACCGGAACCCGGCCGCGATCGCCTTCTCCGAGAAGCCGGCCAGCGGTCGCGCTCGCTCATCAGGTCGCTGACCACCGGCGTCTGACTGCGGATGCAGTCCAGGCACGGTCCCTCGTTGGACTGCAGCTGAAACACCTCGAGCAGCCGGGTCTGCTCACTCGACGTGGCGATCACCGTGAGGTGGCCGCGCTGGTCGTCGAGCAGGATCCCGGCCTCGGTGGCGCCGAGCAGCTCGACCGCGGCGATCACCAGCCGGTCGAGCAGGTCGACCACGTCGTAGTCGTCGACGAGGGTGTCAGCGAGCAGCACGAAGGTGTCCGCGAGGCTCTCCTCGCGAGTGCGGGTCGAGCGGTTCATGTCGGTCATCTGTCCTCCGTCGAGAAGCGCACTCGCCGCTCGACCACGTCCGACGCGAGCTCGGCCATTGTCTGGCCGTTTGCGAAGGAACGTGCACGAAGTGCGAGAAATGCCTCCTCTGTCGTTACACCTAGCTGTACCTGCACCATGCCGGTCGCCTGGTGCACCTGCACCTGGAACGTGGACCTCGACGGGTCGTAGCCGGGGGAGGCGAGTGAGGCGGTGTTGAGGTTGAGCAGCATGGGCGAGCGCCGCCGCGTCAGCGGCCATCAGCGCCGCGGAGAGCTGCCCCACAGCGAGATCGCCCGGTTTGTCCCGGTAGAGGTCCATGGCGCCGACGGTCATCGCCCCGATGCGCAGCGGGAACGCGAACACCGCGCACACGCCGGCGAGGGCCGCGCCGCGCATGAACTCCGGCCAGCGCTCCACGGCGATGTCGTCGGGCTCGGTGAGGTCGCCGACGAGCACCGGCGCGCCGGAGTGCATCGAGTCGATGCACGGCCCCTCGCCGAGGGTGACCTGAAGGTCCT
>CAVXXT010000009.1:0-240707 GCA_963765815.1 uncultured Actinomycetota bacterium
CTGGCCGTCGGCCTGCTGCTGCGCGAGGTGCTGGGTCTCGTCTTCACCCGCGAGGCGTACGCCGTCGCCGACCCGCTGCGCCTCGACCGGCTCGTCGGGCACGACGGTGTCATCGGACTGCCCGGCGACCTCACGGTCCCTGCCCGGGTCGTCGGCGTGGTCGTCATCGCGATGGTCTGCGCGATGGCGCTCGACCTGCTCGTCGCGCGCACCCGGATCGGGACCGCGATCCGCGCGGTCGGCGACGACGCCGAGACGGCGACGCTCATGGGCATCCCCGCGGAGCGGGTCGTGCTGCTCGCGTTCGCGCTGTCCGGGCTGCTGGCGGGCCTCGCCGGCCTGCTGTCCGCGCCGGGCGGCCGGGTCAGCGTCGGAGCAGGTGTGATCCTCGGACTGAAGGGTGCCGCCGCCGCGCTGGTCGGGCGCCTGGGCTCGCTGCGCGGTGCCGCGCTCGCCGGAGTCGTCCTCGGCGTCGTCGAGTCGCTGGCGGTCGCGAGCGACTCGCTCGGTCCGGCGTACGCCGACGTGCTCGCGCTCGGGCTGCTCGTCGGCGTGCTCGCGCTCCGACCGGAAGGGCTGCGCAGCGGCGCGGCGACGGCGGCGGAGTGAGCGCGCTCGACGTCGCCGAGGCGCTGTGGCTGCTGCTCGCTGCGCTCGGCCTCAACCTCGCGGTCGGCTTCGGCGGTCAGCCGATCCTCGGCCAGGGCGCGTTCGTCGCGATCGGCGCCTACGGCACCGTGCTCCTCGCCGACCGCGGCGACCTGCCGCTGGGCATCGCCGTCGCGGCTGCGGTCGCGCTCGCCGGCGTGGTCGGCTGGACCGTCGCTTACGGGTCGTCACGACTGCGTGGTGCGTATCTCGCACTCGCGACGTGGGGACTCGCGTGGCTGGCCTTCGCGGTGCTGACCGCCTTCCCCGGCACCTTCGGCGGGAGCCAGGGTCTGGTCCGGCCGGCGCCGGCGACGCTGGTCTCGCGCTTCCTCGGCGTCGAGCTGACGCTCACGCCGACCGTCCACGTCGTCGTCGCCGGGCTGCTCTGCGTCGCGGCGCTGCTCGCGACGCGATCGATCTCCCGAGGTCCGGTGGGGCTCGACCTGGCTGCGCTGCGCGCAGGCCCGGCGGCGGCCGAGTCGCTGGGGATGCCCGGCGCTGCCCTGCGCCGCAGCACCCTCGCGACCTCGGCGGCGCTCGGCGCGCTGTCCGGTGCCGGCACCGTCGTGCTGCTCGGGCTGGTCGCGCCGGCGGATGTCTCGCCGCTGCTGTCCGTCGAGCTGCTCGTCGCGGTCCTGCTCGGCGGCACCGCGTCGGTCTACGGGCCGGTGCTCGGGGTCGCGGTGCTGGTCGCGCTGCCGCATCTCGCTGACGCGCTCTCCGACGCCGCGGGTGCCGACGTCGAGCGCAGCCGCGGCGTGCTCACCGCCGCACTGCTCGTCCTCGCCGTGGTGGTCGGTCCGCGCGTCGCGGCGCGCCGGCGGAGCACGCCGTCGCGCGGGGATCTGCCCGCCGCGAACGAACGGGACATCCCCGCCGTCGCCGTCTCGACGAGTGGTGTCCCGGTGCTGGAGGTGCGTGGGCTGCGGCACGCGTACGGCGGTCTGCGGGTGCTCGACGGCGTCGACCTGCGGATCCGCGCCGGTGAGGTGCACGCCCTGGTCGGGCCCAACGGCTCCGGCAAGACGACGGCGCTGCGGCTGCTCGCCGGCGCACTGCCGCTGCAGGACGGACAGGTCGTGGTCGACGGGCTCGACGTCACCGAGCTCGGCCAGCGGGAGCGCGTCCTCGCCGGAGTGGTGCGGACGTTTCAGACGACGGCGCTGTTCCCCGGCATCACGGTGGTCGACCACCTCCGGGCCGGCGCGCGCTGCACGGAGCGGGCCGGCGTGGCGTGGCGTGCGGCGCTGCACACGCCGTCATGGCAGGCGGCGGCAGCCGACTCGGCGCGTCGGCACGCGGCAGGGCTCGACCTCGCCGGCCTCGGAGCGCGGCGCGATGACCGGCCGGAGTCGCTGAGCCACGGTGAGCAGCGGCTGCTGCAGGTGATGCGCGCGGCCGCGACGCAGCCGCGCGTCCTCCTGCTCGACGAGCCGGCCGCCGGGATGTCGCCGCCGGAGCTCGCCCGGCTGACGACCGTCGTCGCCTCCCTCGCCCGCCGCGGCGTCGGCGTGCTGCTCGTCGAGCACAACATGCGCTTCGTCGCCGGCGTGGCCGACCGGATGACGGTGATCGCCGGCGGCCGGGTCGTGGCGTCCGGCGTACCGGAGGAGGTACGTCGGCTGCCGGCGGTGCATGACGCCTACCTCGGTGTGGCAGGGTCGCCGACGTGACCCGGACCAGCCGCGCGCTCGTCGCGCTCGCCCTGCTCTGCCTCGGTGTCGGCGCGTGCGACGGCGGGGCAGGGAGCGGTGACGCCGAGACGGTTCGCGTCGTCATCAGCGCGCCGCTGACCCGCTCGCCGTGGATCGGCGAGGCGCTGGAGCGCGGAGCGCAGCTCGCGGCCGACGAGATCAACGCGGCCGGCGGCATCGCGGTCGGCGAGGACAAGCGTCAGCTCGAGCTGGTCGTCCGCGACCACGCCGGATCGGCGCAGACCGCGCAGGCGCATGCGCGCGACGCCGTGCGCGACGGTGCGGCGATGCTGATCAGCGATGGGGTCGGCGCGCTGGCCGTCGCGCAGATCACCGGTCCGGCCGAGCTCCCGACGGTCATCACGTTCGACGGCGGGTCGTCGCTGATCGACGAGGACAAGCGGCCGACGCTCTACCGGATGGCACCGGCGAACCGACCGATGACGCAGCGCCTGTCCGACTACCTCGCGGACAAGGCGAAGAAGGTCGCGGTGCTGCACGACGACACGTCGTACGGCAAGGACGGCCAGCGTGACCTTGCGGCCGGCTTCCTGCGCAACAAGACGCCGGTGGTCGCGACGATCGAGATCCCGGGTGGCGCGTCCGACGTGGCCGCGCAGGTCCTCGCGGCCCGCCGCGCCGGCGCCAACACGCTGGCGGTGTGGGCGGGTGCGCCGGTCGTGACCGCGGTGGTGAAGGCCGCGCGGTCCGCGCGGTGGCCGGTCCCGATCTACACCGGACCGACCGGTGAGGACCCGCTGGTCCGGCAGCAGCTGGCCGAGCACCCCGAGTGGGTCGACGGGCTCACCTTCGTGTCCTTCCGGATCACCGCGGAGGTGGGGCCGAAGCCGTGGAACGCCTACCGCGCGGCGTACGAGAAGAAGCACGGTGCCGAGGCGATCGGGGTGACCGCCGGGGGCCGGCCGGTCGTGCAGCCGCCGGACTGGTCGATGTACTCCTACGACTCGCTGCACCTGCTGAAGAAGGCACTCGAGCACTCCGACGCGCTGGGCCGGCCGCTGATCGACGCCCTCAACTCGGTGTTCATCACCGGCGCCAACGGCGACGAGCGCAGCTTCGGACCGCAGAACCACGAGGGCGTCTCGCAGGACGACATGTACTTCGGCCGGTTCGCCGGCATGCGGTTCTACCCGGTCGCGGACGACCTGCTCTCCGCGCATCTGCCGCCCGTGCCGCAGTAGGACGACGAGATGTGCGGCCGCTACTCCGCGTCGCTGAGCACCGCCGACCTCGCCGCGGTGTTCGGGATCGGCGACGACGAGGTGCGCACGGAGGCGCTGGCGCCCAGCTACAACGTCGCGCCGACCGACCCGGTGCACGCGGTGCTCGAGCGCCGGATGAAGGACGACAACGGGACGCCGACCGGCGACGTACGACGACAGCTGCGGTCGCTGCGCTGGGGACTCGTGCCGTCGTGGGCGAAGGACTTGTCGATGGGCGCGCGGCTCATCAACGCCCGCGCGGAGAGCGTGGCGGAGAAGCCGGCGTTCCGGAAGGCGCTCGTCGCGCGGCGGTGCCTGCTGCCGGCCGACGGCTACTACGAGTGGATGAAGCTCGCCGACGGGCGCAAGCAGCCGTTCTTCATCCGCCGCCGCGACGACGTGCCGGCCGCCTTCGCCGGGCTCTACGAGATCTGGCGCGACCCCGCGGCTTCGCAGGACGCGCCCCTCCTGTGGTCGTGCAGCGTCGTCACCACCGACGCGAGCCCGGCGGTGCGCGAGATCCACGACCGCATGCCGGTGATCCTCGACCCGGCGGAGTGGGAGCGCTGGCTCGACCCGTCGTACGACGACGTCGACGCGCTGCGCGCACTGCTCGTGCCGGCCGCACCCGAGGTGCTCGAGGCGTTCCCGGTGTCGACGCTGGTCAGCAACGTGCGCAACAACGGCGCCGAGCTGGTGACCCCGATCGCGGCGGAAGAGACCCTCTTCTAGAGCCGGCGCCAGAGGCGGGTGGTGGCGAAGACCGCACCCGCGAGCAGCAGGGTCGTGGCGGCGATCGGCACCGGGCGCGGCGACAGCGGCGCGCGAGCGACGCGCGCCTTCGCGGCCGGCGCGAGTGAGTAGCGGAACTCCGTCGTCGTCGGCCCGGGGCCGGGATGGCCGAGGTACGGCGCGACCTCGTCGGCGCGCGCCGACGAGGCGGCCGCCTCGACGAGGGTGTCGACGGCCGCGCGACGCGCGACGTCGTCGGGCGACGTGCGCGCCCATGCCGACCACGTCGGAGCGCCGCCCGGCGGCGCGAGTCGGCGCGGGTCGAGCGACGGCACGGCGACCAGGTCGACGACGAGGTCACCAGCACGCGGTACGTCGAGCGACACCGAGGTCTCTCCGGCGAGCACGCCGGCGACGTCCGCGCCGTCGCGGGCCGCGGTCGGCGTCGTACCTGGTCCGCTCACTGTCACCCCGCTCACCCCGCTCACCCGCACCGACCCGGAGATGCGCAGCGGCGCAGCGACCGTGAGCTCGCGGACGCCGAGGTCGGTGGCCGGGACGGTGGTCGGCAGACCTCGCCCCGCGGCGGGCGGCGGCATGAGCGACGGCGTCACGGCGTGACTGCGGAGCGCGTCGAGGGCCGGCGCGATCGCAGCCGCGTCGGTGAGGGCGGTCGGCACCTGCTGCACCCGCGCGGTCTGGTTCACGAGCCGGACCTCGAGACGGCCGGCGCTCGGGATCCGGCCGCCCGCGCCGATCGGCGCGCCGCCACTCGTGGATGTCCAGCTGATCTCGACCCGCAGCGGGAGCAGCAGCGCCTCGCGGCCGGGGTCGAGCTCGAGGTCGGCCGCGAGCAGCCGCTCGCCGGGCACGAAGCCCTGCCACACGACGGTGCCGCGCTGGATGATCGGCGCGACCGTCCCCTCGAGCGCGGTGACCCGCAGCGCCGGCCCGCGCTCGCGCACCGCGAAGTCGCCGGTGCCGGTGAGCGCGAGTCGCTGTCGCACGACCAGCGTCGTCGGCGCGCCGTCGGTGCCGAGCTGGATCGCGATGCGCTCGTCGTCGCTGACCGGGCCCGGCACGAACGTCGTACGCCGTCGCTCCGGCGTGACGATGTCCGGCGCGATCAGCGGGATGGTGCCCACCGGAGCCGGCAGCACGAGGACCCCGCCGTCGTCACTCTGCGCGGTCGCGTCGGCGACCCGGCCGCCGGTCACGCCCAGCGCCGCGACGACGGCGAGGGCGGCGACGGTGGCCGCGCGGACAGGGGTCACAGCTGGTGAGGATATGGCTGGGTTTGAGGATCGGGATCGTGGGCAGGGTCGCGACGGGGTCTTGTGCCCTCGGTTACCGGCGGGTAGACACGGACCTCGCATCTCCCGCCGGACCGACCGGACGCGCGACGAACAGGAGCCCCGCCTCGTGGATCCCGCAGTAGCCCGGCAACGCCTGGAAGGGCTGCTCCGCGACCTCGAGACGTCGGCCGAGACCCTCGACCCGACCGAGGCCGGTGAGTCGGGCGAGCTCAGCCACCTCGACCAGCACCCGGCGGAGATCGCGTCGGAGCTGACCGAGCAGGAGCGTGAGGCGGCGCTGCTCTCGGTCGTCGAGCAGCAGCGCGCCCAGGTCGAGAGCGCGCTGGCCCGGCTCGAGACCGGCAGCTACGGGACATGCACGGACTGCGGGAACCCGCTGTCCGACGAGCGACTCGACGCCCGCCCCGAGGCGGCGCGCTGCGTCGAGTGCCAGACGACGATGGAGCACGCGCGATGAGCCGACAGCAGCTGGCCCCCGACATCACCCGCGTGATCCGGCGCGACCCGCGCTTCAGGGCGGCTCAGGGCCAGCGCGTGCCCGAGCCCGACTGGCGCAGCCGCGGCGAGTGCCTCCGGCACGACCCCGAGGTGTTCTTCCCCAACGCCGCCGAGGACCCCGGTCCGGCCATCGACATCTGCCGCGACTGCGCGGTCGCCGGCCCCTGCCTCGCCGCCGCGCTGGAGTCCGGCGAGTGCGACGGCGTCTGGGGTGCGACGACGCCCGAGGAGCGCCGCACCATGCGCGATGTGTGGCTCCGCCAGCGCCGCTGACCGACACCTCGCGCCGAGTCGACACCCGACGCGGCACGGCGCTGCTCCACATCTCCTCCGTCGCGCGTCCTCGCGGACTCGTGCTGCTCGGGCACGGGGCGGGCGGGGACAGCACCGCGCCGTCCCTGGTCGTCGTCGCTGAAGCGCTCGCGGCCGCGGGGTGCGTCGCGGTGCGATTCGACCAGCCCTACCGCGTCGCAGGTCGACGAGCACCGGCGCCGGCCGCGCACCTCGACGAGGCGGCGTACGACGTCGTCGGGCACCTGCGGTCGACGTATGCCGGCCTTCCACTGGTGCTCGGCGGCAAGAGCAGCGGCGCGCGGGTCGCGTGCCGGATCGCGACGTCGGTCGGCGCGGTCGGCGTCGTCGCGCTCGGGTTCCCGCTGGTCCCGCCGGGACGGCCGGAGGTGACTCGCGCCGCGGAGCTGGCAGCGGGCTGCCCCGTCCTCGTGTGCCAGGGGGAGCGCGACAGCTTCGGCACGCCGGCGCAGGTGAGGGCTGCGGCGAAGCAGCTGCGGCTGCCGGTCGAGGTGCACGCGGTCGCGAGCGGTGACCACTCGTTCGTCGCGCGCCGTGCCGACGACCGCACGACCGCGCAGAACCTGGCCGAGGTGGCCGAGGTCGTCGTGCGGTTCGTCGAGGCTCAGACCGCCGCGACGTAGACGTACGACGCGACCGCGTCCGGCAGCTCGATCACGTGACCTGCCGTCGTCAGCCGGACCGAGCCGTCGGCACGCGAGTCGACCCGCAGCCGGGCGCCGGGCGTGAGCCCGTGCTCCTCCAGCAGCCGCAGGCCCGCGGTGTCGGACTCCAGCGCCTCGTCGATGCGGCTGACGCGCACCGCTTCGTCGTACCCGACCTCGGACAGCGAGACGGCCGGCTCCATCGGGACCTCGTTGGCCGAGCCGGGGATCGGGTTGCCGTGCGGGCAGCTGCCCGGGTCGCCGAGCAGCGCGACGAGGTGCTGCTCGAGGTTCTCGCTGATCGCGTGCTCGAGCCGGCAGGCCTCCTCGTGCACCTGGTGCCACGGCACTTTCAGGACGTCGACGAGCAGTCGCTCGGCGAGGCGGTGACGGCGCACGATCGACGTCGCGTAGGCGCGGCCGGTCGTCGTGAGGCGCATCTGCCGGTCCGCGCCGAGGACGAGGTAGCCCTCGCGCTCCAGCCGGCCGACCGTCTCCGACACGCTCGGCGCGGAGACGCCGAGCCGCTCGACGATGCGGGCGCGCATCGGCGGGATGCCGGCCTCCTCGAGCTCGAAGATCGTCTCGAGGTACTCCTCCGTCGCCGGGTGGTAGTCGCCCATGCCGCCGATCCTAGGCCGGGCTCGTGGAATGAGACGTCGTACCAGCGGCGTTACGCCAGCATGCTCACGCTCTGCCGCGACCGCGACGTCGTGCGGTTCGATGTCGTAACCTCCGGGCACCGCCAGGAGGTGATTCACGTCGAGGAGACCCTCGAGCAGCGCAGCGAGCGATTCGAGCGCACGGCGCTGCCCTTCCTCGACCAGCTCTACTCGGCGGCGCTGCGGATGACCCGCAATCCGGCCGACGCCGAGGACCTGGTGCAGGAGACGTTCGTCAAGGCGTTCGCCGCCTTCCACCAGTTCGAGGAGGGCACCAACCTCAAGGCGTGGCTCTACCGGATCCTCACCAACACCTACATCAACATCTACCGCAAGAAGCAGCGCGAGCCGCTGCAGCACGGCGTCGACGCGATCGAGGACTGGTCGCTCGCCCGGGCCGCGGAGCACACCTCCGTCGGCCTGCGTCAGCGCCGAGACGCAGGCGCTCGACCACCTGCCGGACAGCGACGTCAAGGACGCGCTCGCCGCGCTGCCCGACGACTTCCGGATGGCCGTCTACTTCGCCGACGTCGAGGGCTTCTCCTACAAGGAGATCGCGGAGATCATGGGTACGCCGATCGGCACCGTGATGTCGCGACTGCACCGGGGACGGAAGTTGCTCCAGAAGGCGCTCTACGACTACGCCCTCGAGCGCGGCATCGTCCGACCGACCGCTGAGGGAGCGCAGACATGAGCTGCGGGACTCCGCACGACGACTGCGCGAAGGTCATCGAGGCCGTCTACCTCTACCTCGACGGCGAGATGGAGGACGGCGACTGCGCCGAGGTGCGGGCGCACCTCGAGGACTGCGCGCCGTGCCTGCGCGAGTACGGCCTCGAGGAGGACTTCAAGCGCCTCCTCGCCCGCAAGTGCGGCTGCGAGTCCGCGCCCAACGAGCTGAAGTCCCGCGTCCTGACCCGCCTGCGCGAGGTCCGCCTCGAGATCACCTCGGTCGAGTTCCGCACCGACTGACCCGACTCGATCTGCCGCCGGAACTGTGCGGCTCCTGCGACGGTCCGCGTGCTCAGCCAGTCGCACAGTTCGCGGAGTGAGCGTCGGGCTAGGGTCGGCGTATGCGGATTCTTGTCACCGGCGCTGCCGGGTTCATCGGCTCGACCCTCGTCGACCGCCTGCTCGCGGAGGGCCACCAGGTCACCGGCCTGGACAACCTCGCGACCGGCAAGCTGGAGAACCTGGCTGAGGCGCGGGCCGCCAACACGACCGGCGAGTCGGAGTTCACCTTCGTGAAGGCCGACATCACCGACCCCGCGCTCCCCGGCATCGTGAAGAAGGCGAAGCCCGAGGTGATCTGCCACCTGGCCGCGCAGATCGACGTGCGCAAGAGCGTCGCCGACCCGCTGGAGGACGCGCGGCTCAACGTCCTCGGCACGATCAACCTGCTCGAGTCGGCGCGCACGAACGGCGTACGCAAGATGGTCTTCACCAGCAGCGGCGGCTCCATCTACGGGACACCGGACAAGCTACCGGTCAGCGAGCGCACCAAGCCCGCGCCGGGGTCGCCGTACGCCGCGGGCAAGGCGGCGGGCGAGCTCTACCTCAACGCCTGGCAGAGCATGTACGGCCTCGACTACACCAGCCTCGCGCTGGCCAACGTCTACGGCCCCCGGCAGGACCCGCACGGCGAGGCCGGCGTGGTCGCGATCTTCGCGGGGGCGATGCTGCGCAAGCAGCCGACCAAGGTCTTCGGCGACGGCGGCAACACGCGCGACTACGTCTTCGTCGACGACGTCGTGCAGGCGTTCGTGCTGGCCTGCGAGCCCGGTACGGCGAGCGGCCGACGCCTCAACATCGGCACTGGGATCCAGACCTCGGACCGTCAGCTGCACACGCTGGTGGCGAAGGTGACCGGGGCGAGCGACGACCCCGAGTTCGCTCCCGCGCGCACCGGCGACCTGCGGGCGATCGCACTCGACTGCAGCGCCGCCCGCGCCGTCGGCTGGGAGCCGTTCACCAGCCTCCCGGACGGCATCACCGCCACCGTCGAGTCCATCCGCAAGACCCGGTAGACCCTCCTCGCCCCGGTCCGTTCTGTGTACGCCTGCGCGGTGGCGCCGTGCGCGAGACCGGACACAGAACCGGTTGGGCCGGCCCGGGCACGACAACGGCGCGCCACCCCAGCAGGGTGAGCGCGCCGTCGTGAGAAGCGGGGCGAGCGGTCTAGGCGTTGGGCCGACGACCGTGGTTCGCCTTCGACTTCTTGCGGGCCTTGCGCTTGCGAGCCTTGCGGGCCATGGCGGCACCTCCGTCTGCGTTCGTCTGCCCCGCATCCTCCCACACGTGGGGCCACCCGCTACCGTCGCCGGATGCGATGGACGGTGCACGGGGAGCGCGAGATCTACGCCAGCGACTGGGTCCGGCTGGTGATGGCCGACGTCGAGGTCCCCGGCGGCAGCCGCTTCGAGCACCACGTCGTCCGGATGCCGCAGAAGGCGGCCGGCGCGGTGGTCCGCGATCCGGCCAAGGGCCTGCTCCTGCTCTGGCGGCACCGCTTCATCACCGACACCTGGGGCTGGGAGATCCCGGCCGGCCGGATCGAGCACGGCGAGACGCCGGAGCAGGCGGTACGCCGCGAGGTGCTCGAGGAGACCGGCTGGTCGCCCGGCCCGATGACCCACCTGGTCACCTACAACCCGCAGAACGGCATCACCGACCAGAACTTCCACCTCTACCTCGCCGACGGTGCGACGTACGTCGGCGAGCCCACAGACCCGGGGGAGTCGGAGCGGATCGAGTGGGTGCCGGTCGACGAGGTGCGTCGGATCGTCAAGAGCGGCGAGATGCCCGACGGCCTGTCCCTCACCGCCACGCTCTACGTCCTGGCTCACGACCTCCTCTGAGCCCGCCGCCGTCCCGGTGGCGGCGACATCGCGCTCGCGACCAGCACCCCGAGCCCCGCTGAGAGCACCACGTCGCCGATCGACAGCACGCTCGACGCGCGCTCCCACGGCATCGGCGCCGGCACGATGTCGCCGAGCCGGCGCAGCCGGGTGGAGTGGCCGGCGTACTCGTGCCGCCCCGTCCCGCGTACGACGGCGTTGACGTCGATCCCGGCGCGCGCGGCGGCCGACGTCGACACCGGCATCGCGCCGTTCGCCGTGACGACGGCGGCGTTCAGCGCGAAGCCGAGCGCGACGAGCGGCATCCCGGCGACCCGCCGGTTCAGCAGCACGAAGACCACCACGAGGACCGCCGAGAGCAGCAGCGCGATCGGGTAGAGCCGGGAGCCACCGACGTCGCGCGCCGTCAGGATCGCCCCGGTCCCCTGGACCAGCACCGCCGCGACCACCAGCGGCCAGCCGGGCAGCGACAGCGACGAGAGCCGGTGCAGCGAGCCGCCGCGCGCGGCGCCGATCGCGAGCGCGACCAGCAGCGTCACGACGACGACCGCCACAGAGGTGCCCTCCGCCTTCGAATCACTGCCCGGGTCGCCGTCGATAGGCTGGGCGGGCGTCGTGTCGACCACGGTATGCCGGACGGCGCAGGAAGGTGCGACGTGTTCGAGACGATTCTCGTGGCCAACCGCGGGGAGATCGCGCGGCGGGTCATCCGCAGCGCCCAGCAGCTCGGCGTGAAGGCCGTGGCGGTGTACTCCGAGGCCGACGCGAAGGCGCAGCACGTGCGCGACGCCGACGAGGCGATCCTGCTCGGCGCCGCGCCGCCGGCCGAGTCCTACCTCGACGCGGTCAAGGTCGTCGAGGCGGCCAAGCAGAGCGGCGCGCAGGCGATCCACCCGGGCTACGGCTTCCTGTCCGAGAACGCCGGCTTCGCGCAGGCGGTCATGGACGCCGGCCTGGTCTGGATCGGCCCGTCGCCGGAGTGCATCACCGCGATGGGCGACAAGATCAACGCCCGCAACCTGATGTCGGCAGCCGGCGTACCCGTCGCCGCCGGTACGCCGGAGCCGCTGTCCGACGTCGAGGAGGCGGTCGCCGCCGCCAAGGGCATCGGCTACCCGTTGATGGTCAAGGCCAGCGCGGGCGGCGGCGGCATCGGCATGGCGGTCGCGGAGGACGAGGACGCGCTGCGCGGCGCGTTCGAGACCGCCCGGACCAGAGCCGAGCGGTTCTTCGGCAACCCGGCGATCCTGCTCGAGCGCTACCTGCCCAAGGCGCGGCACGTCGAGGTGCAGATCCTCGGCCTGTCCGACGGGCGCGTCGTCGCGCTCGGCGAGCGCGACTGCTCGGTGCAGCGCCGGCACCAGAAGGTGCTCGAGGAGACGCCGTCGCCCGGCGTCGACGACGCCCTGCGCGCGCGGATGCTGGCCGCCGCCGTACGCGCCGGCGAGGCAGTGGGGTATCGCAACGCGGGCACCGTCGAGTGCCTCGTCGCCGACGGCGACTTCGTCTTCCTCGAGATGAACACTCGCCTGCAGGTCGAGCACCCGATCACCGAGCTGGTCACCGGCATCGACATCGTCGCCGAGCAGCTGCGCGTCGCCGCGGGCCTCCCGCCGGGCTTCGACCCGGACGCCATCACCGTCACCGGACACGCGATCGAGATGCGCGTCTACGCCGAGGACCCCAAGCGCTTCCTGCCCGGCCCTGGCCTGATCACGGTGTGGCAGGAGCCGAGCGGGGACGGCATACGGGTCGACTCCGGGTACGCCGAGGGCGACACCGTCTCGACGCACTACGACCCGCTGATGGCCAAGCTCTGCGTCCACGCCGCGACCCGGGACGCCGCGCTGGCCAAGGCCCGCGAGGCGGTCGGCGGCTTCGCGATCGAGGGCCCGAAGAACAACCTGCCGTTCTTCGTCGAGCTGCTCGACAACGCCGAGTTCACAGGCGGCGACTACGACACGGGTCTCGTCGACCGCATGCGCGCGGTGACGAAGTGAGCGATCTGCAGGTCGTCCGTGACGGAGCAGTCCTGCGGCTGCACATCGACCGCGCGGAGAAGCGCAACGCGCTCAGCGGGGACGTGCTGCGCGGCATGCTCGCCGCACTGGCCGACCTCGGCGACGCACGGGTCGTGCTGCTGACCAGCGCGGGCGAGAAGGTCTTCTGCGCGGGCGCCGACCTGGTGCAGATGGCGCCCGACGCGACGGGTCTCGAGGTGCACGAGGGCCGCGGCCTGCTGCGCGAGGTGATCCTCGCCTTCGCCGACTGCCCGGTGCCGGTCGTCGCGCGCGTGCAGGGACTCTGCCTGGCCGGTGGCGTGGGGCTCGCGCTCGGCTGCGACCTGGTCGTCGCGGCGGACAACGCGGCGTTCGGGCTGCCCGAGGTCGACATCGGGCTGTGGCCGTTCATGGTGTCCGCGCTCCTCGGGCGGCACGCGTCGCCGAAGCAGGCGATGGAGATGATGCTCTCGGCCCGCCGGGTGCCCGCCGCCGAGGCGCTCGCGATGGGCCTGGTGTCCCGCGTCGTGCCCGTGGCCGACCTCGACACCGAGGTGGAGGCGCTGGTCGCGGCCGTCGCGGCCAAGCCGCCGGTCGCCGTACGCCTCGGCAAGGCCGCCTTCCGCGGCGTCCTCGACGCCAGCCTGCCGGTCGCGCTCGACGCCATGCAGGCCCAGCTGTCCCTGCTGGCCACCACCCAAGATGCCGCCGAAGGCGTGACCGCGTTCCTGCAGAAGCGCCCGCCCACCTGGACCGGGCGATAGCCGCAGAGCATTCGGAACGCGCATGAGCGGGCTCCCGGCGCTCACCTAACGCCGGCGCCCACCGGCCGCGCTCCGGGTGAAGCGCCTGACCAAGTGCCCAGGCAGTCCCGTGACAGGATGCCCGCACGACCTGCAGAGAAGGAGCGCACGTGGCCGAGGAAGTCGTCGCGGAGATGGTCGCCAACGTCTGGAAGATCGTCGTTGCGCAGGGTGACCAGGTCGCCGAGGGGGACACGCTGGTGATCCTCGAGTCGATGAAGATGGAGATCCCGGTCATCACCGAGCTGGGCGGCACCGTCGCCGAGCTCAAGGTGGCGGAGGGCGACGTCGTGCAGGAAGGCGACGTCATCGCGGTGATCGAGTAGGGCTGTCATCGAGTAAGAGCAATAGGCCGAGGGGAGTAGTCAAGGCGGCTCCTTTCGCCGCCGAGAACACCCTGTAGGCGTTGTGCCGGCTATCGGGAGCAATCGTGACCAACACCATCGAGCCTTTCCTCAAGGCTCTCGTCGAGTCCGGTGGCTCCGACCTGCACTGCAAGGTCGGCTCGCCGCCGCGCGTGCGCATCGACGGCCGGCTCCGCAAGCTGCAGACCCGCAACCTGACCGGCGCGGACACCGAGGCGATGGTCCAGGAGGTCCTGCGCTCCGACCTCGTCGACAGCTTCCGGCGCACCAACGAGGCCGACTTCGCCTACTCCCTGCCCGGCGTCGGGCGATTCCGGGTCAACGCCTTCCGCTCGCGCGGCTCCGCCGGCCTGGTCTTCCGCCGGGTCAGCGTCGGCGCCATCCCGCTGTCGGACCTCGGACTGCCGCCGGTCCTCGCCTCGCTCGCCCTGGAGCCGCGCGGCCTGGTCCTGGTCACCGGCCCGACCGGGTCGGGCAAGACGACGACGCTGGCCGGGATGATCGACCACATCAACGAGCACCGCGAGGTGCACGTGGTCACCATCGAGGACCCGATCGAGGTCCTGCACTTCGACAAGCTGGCGATGATCAACCAGCGCGAGGTCCGCGTCGACACCGAGGACTTCGGCGTCGCGCTGCGCGCCGCCATGCGGCAGGACCCCGACGTCATCCTGGTCGGCGAGATGCGCGACATGGAGACGGTCAAGGCCGCCCTGTCTGCCGCCGAGACCGGCCACTTCGTCATGTCGACGCTGCACACCACCGACGCCGCCGAGACCATCAACCGCGTCATCGACTTCTTCCCGCCGCACGAGCAGAAGCAGGTCCGGCTCGCGCTGGCCGGCTCGCTGCGCGGCATCCTCTGCCAGCGGCTGGTGCCGCGCGCCGACGGCGAGGGCCGCTGCGTCGCGATGGAGGTCGCGGTCAACACCGGCCGCATCGCCGAGGCGATCGCCGACCCCGACAAGACCTCGAGCATCCCAGCCCTGGTGGCTGAGGGTGGCTACTACGGCATGCAGAGCTTCGACCAGCACCTGGTCGCGCTGATCCGCGACGGCGTGGTGACGCTGGAGGAGGCGATGGCCGCCTCGACCAGCCCGCACGACCTCACCGTCGAGCTCCGCCGCCTCGGCCTTGTCGCCTGACCCCCGCCCCTCCTCAAAACTGCCCGGTCAACCGGCGAGTCAGACCCCCTGGGCCTCACCAGGGGGTCGAGTCGGCCGGTCAAGCACAGGGCCGGTCGGGTCAGCCCTGGCGTACGCCGTGCTCGACGCAGGTCGCGGTCCAGCCCGTTGGGGTGACCTGCACGGTCATCCGCCGGCCGCAGTCGGCGCAGTAGCGCGGCGGCTCGAGCGCGCGCGCCGCGGTGCAGTCGGAGTGATCTCCCCCGGCGTGCGCCCCGCAACGGTCGCAGAACTCCGCGCCTCGCAGCTCCATCGCGTAGGTGATGAGGTCGATCCCCGGCCGTGGCGCCCAGTCACTCTTCGGCGTCCGGACGAAGCCCATCCGCTCGTAGAGCCGGTGCGCGTCGTGCATGAAGGGACGGGTCGACAGCCGAAGCCGGTCCAGGCCCAGCTCGCGCGCCCGGGCGACGCAGAGCTGGACGAGGTCGCGACCCACGCCCTTGCCCCGGGCTGACGGCGACACGGCGAGCATCCGGAAGACAGCCTCGCCCGGCCCGCTCATCTCGGCGTACTCGCTGCCGTGAGTGGCAAACGCGACCGAGCCGACGACGGTGCCCGCCTCGTCGACGGCGACGTAGACCTCGGCGTCCCGCGCCCGCTTCTCGACGTCGCGGAGGACCAGCTCGTACTCGTCGAGCTGGCCACCGTGCAGGTCGCGGTAGACCTCGACCGTCATCTCCCCGATCGCGGCGTACTCATCCGGCCGGGCGACGCGGACCGTGACCGACGTCACGCGGACGCCCGAGGATTGACGGCAGCGCCGTCGGGCAGTGACAGCGGCATGTTCTTCGTCTTCTCCAACCGGCTCGGCTGCGGCGGCTCGATCCTGGTGTCCGTCGTCGCGTCCTTGATCCTCTTCGCCCTGCTGCGCAGCTGTTCGGGCTAGCCCCTACAGGGTCGCGCCGAGGGCCTTCACCGGCATCTGCAGCCGGTCGAGCATCGCCAGGTCCTGCTCCGGTGACTGCCCGAGGGTGGTCAGGTAGTTGCCGACGATCACCGCGTTGATGCCGCCGAGCATGCCGCGCTCGGTGAGGTCGCCGAGGGTGATCTCGCGGCCGCCGGCGTAGCGCAGGATCGTCCGCGGCAGCGCCAGCCGGAAGGTCGCGATCGTCCGCAGCGCCTCGCGGCCGTCGACCACCGGCAGGTCGGCGAAGGGCGTGCCGGGTCGCGGGTTGAGGAAGTTCAGCGGCACCTCGTGCGGCGCCAGCTCGGCCAGCTGCCCGGCGAACTCCGCGCGCTGCTCGACCGTCTCGCCCATGCCGACGATCCCGCCGCAGCACAGCTGCATCCCGGCATCGCGGACGCGCAAGCAGGTCGCCCAGCGCTCCTCCCAGGTGTGCGTCGTCGCGACGTTCGGGAAGTGGGAGCGCGCCGTCTCGAGGTTGTGGTTGACCCGGTGTACGCCGGCCGCCTTGAGCGTCGCGACCTGAGCGTCGTCGAGGATGCCGAGCGACACGGCGATGTTGATGTCGACCGCGGCGTTGATCGCGTCGATGCCCTCGAGCACCTGTGCCATCAGCCGCTCGTCGGGGCCGCGTACCGCGGCGACGATGCAGAACTCGGTCGCGCCGGTCGCCGCGGTCTCCTTGGCGGCGAGCACCAGCGACGGGATGTCGATCGTCGTCGCGCGCACCGGCGACTCGAACGTGCCCGACTGCGAGCAGAAGTGGCAGTCCTCCGGGCACCCGCCGGTCTTGATGGAGACGATGCCCTCGACCTCGACGTCCGGCCCGCACCACTTCATTCGCACCTCGTGCGCGAGCGCAAGCAGCTCGTCGAGCCGGTCGTCGCCGAGGCGCAGGCACTCGAGCGCCTGCGCGGCGTCGAGGCCACGGCCCTCGGTGAGCACCTGCTGCCGGGCCACGGTCAGGATGTCGGGCGATGAGGCCTCGGGTGCGCTCGTGGTCATCCGCCGATCCAACCAGACCGGCGTACGCCGGTGACCGCCGTAGCATGCGCAGCGTGTCGACCCTGTCCACGCTCGTGCAGCGCACGACCGCCGATCTCACCGATGAGGAGATCCGCCACCTGCACGCGCTGGTCGCCGACTGGCAGATCCTGGCCGATCTCTCCTTCGCCGACCTGCTGCTGCTGGTGAAGGTCGACGACGCCGACGAGTTCCGCGTCGTCGCGCAGATGCGGCCGACGACGGGGCAGACGCTCTACCAGGACGACATGGTCGGCGCGACGGTCTCCGCCGCCGAGCGCTTCCTCGTCGACATCGCCTGGCGCGAGGGGCGCATCGCCCGGGAGGGCGATCCCGAGTGGGAGACCGGCGTGCCGGTGCGGATGGAGGCCATCCCCGTCCGCTCGGGCGAGCGCACGATCGCGGTCATCAGCCGCGACACCAACCTGCTGTCGGCGCGCGCGCCGAGCCAGCTCGAGATCACCTACCTGCAGACCGCGGGCGACCTCGCGCAGATGATCGCCGACGGCAGCTTCCCGTTCGTCGGGGTGGAGCGCGAGCTCGCGGTCTCACCACGCGTCGGCGACGGCGTGCTCCGGCTCGACGCCGACGGCCAGGTCGTCTACGCCAGCCCCAACGCGATGTCGGCGTACCGGCGCCTGGGCATCAACGCCAACATCGTCGGCGAGCACCTCGGCGACCACGGCCTCGACGAGCGCGCCGTGATCGGCGTGCTGCGGACGAGGCGTCCGTCGGAGAGCGAGGTCGAGTGCTCCGGCGCGGTCGTGCTGCGCCGCGGCATCCCGCTCGTCGTCGAGGGTGCTGTCGTCGGCGCGCTGGTTCTGGTTCGCGACGTCACCGAGCTGCGCCGGCGCGAACGGCAGCTGCTGAGCAAGGACGCGACGATCCGCGAGATCCACCATCGGGTGAAGAACAACCTGCAGACGGTCGCCGCACTGCTGCGGCTTCAGTCGCGCCGGCTCACGGTGCCCGAGGCGCGCAGCGCGCTGGAGGAGTCGGTACGCCGGGTCAGCTCGATCGCCCTGGTGCACGAGACGCTGTCCGAGGCCCTCGACGAGTCGGTGCCCTTCGACGCCATCGCGGACAAGGTCATCGCGATGATCGCCGACAGCGCGGTGACCGACGCGCCGCTGCAGGTACGCCGCGACGGGTCGAGCGGTCCGGTGCCCGGCACCGTCGCCACGCCGCTGGCCCTGGTCCTCGTCGAGCTGCTGCAGAACGCCGTCGAGCATGCGTTCGCGCTGCGCGGCGGCGAGCTGGTGGTGCGGCTCGAGCGGACTGCGACAGGACTGCACGTCGAGGTGGTCGACGACGGCGGCGGGCTGCCCGAAGGGTTCGCGATCGAGCGGTCGACCCGGCTCGGCCTGCAGATCGTCCGCACGCTCGTCGTCAGCGAGCTCGGCGGCTCGATCTCGATGACCACCCGCCCGGACGGCGCCGGCACGTCGGTGGTCCTCGACGTACCGCTCTAGAAGATCCACACTCGCCCGATGAGACGCCTCTCGCTCCTGTGCGCCGCGGTCGTGCTGCTGGCCGGCTGCGCCTCCGACGCGCCGACGGCCGCGCGCCCATCCACGTCGACCTCTCCGTCGTCAGCCGTGGCCTCGCCGTCGGCGAGCCCGATCCCCGCCGACGCCGTGACCGTCGCGCTGCCCACGGTCGGCGACGTCGCCCGTGCGACGGCGTCCGACGGCTGGCCGGTGTACGTCGTGGGGCGCGCTGACGGCACCGCCGAGGCCTTCGGCGCCATCGCTACGGTCGGCCCTGATCGGGTCGGCGACGAGGTCGGCTGGTGCCACGCCATCCAGCTGTTCGAGGCGACGACGCCCGGGCGCCGGTACGACGACCACGGCCGCTCGACGTTCGGCGGGGGCGGCCTCGTCCGGTACGCCGCCGACGTCGTGTCCGGCACGGTCGTGATCGGCGCGCGCGGCGACCAGGTCACCGAGGCCGGCCCGGCGACCACGTCGCCGCCCTGCGCCCGCCGTGCGCTGCTCACGCCCGACTACCCGGTCGACGTACCGCTGACGGCGGCCGCCGCGGGCGCTTCTCGTCCGGTCCGCATCGCCGGGGTGCTCGTCATCGCCGAGGGTCAGCCCGCGCGCATCTGCGCGAAGGAGCAGGCGAAGGAGTGCGGGGACCCGGTCGGCCTGCCGCTGGCCGTGCCGCTGGAAGCCGAGCGCCAGGGCCGCAGCCGCGTCACGGTCGCGCGGACCCTCTGGGTGACCGTGAAGGACGGCGCCGCCGCCGACGTCGCCTACGGCAGCGTCGCGCCGCCCGACGACGACGTGAGCGAGGCCGTCCAGTTCGGCTACCTGACCAAGGTGGAGGGGGACTGGATCTACTTCGACCGCGCGGAGATCCTGCTCGGCGACGCCGCGGCCGCCGCCGCGAAGGTCGACGGGGTCACCCTGCCCGGTGAGGGCGAGCACTACCTGCGCAACGTCAGCCACCGGTTGCGGCGCTACCGCATCGACCCGGACACCAGCGTCGGGATCGGCGAGTTCAGCGGGGAGGGCCGGGCCGCGCTGCCCGCGCTGCGCAAGCGCGCCGGCCAGCACTTCTCGCTCACCCTGATCACCCGCAACGGCAAGCTGCTCAACGCCTTCGAGGAGCTCTGCGGCGACGGCGGCTGACCCGGCCGACAGCGCCCGGAGTGGTGTCACGGTCGCTGCTTTCCGTGATCATGAGCGACTGCGCCACCTTCTAGCGCTCGTATCCGCTCATGATCATGGAGGTGGCGCTGAGGCGGGTGAGGGCGGGTACGCCGGAGGCTCAGCCCGGGGGAGTGACGACCTCGTTCGTGCCGCCGCCGACGCCGGGGTCCTGGGCCCGGTTGGGGTCGAAGTAGCGCGCCCACACCTCGATCGAGGCGAAGGCGAGCAGCGCGATCAGGACGACGACCACCAGCCGGAAGCGCAGGGTGGGCAGCCAGCTCGGGCCGGGCTCGCGCGCCCGCACGACCGGCCGGACGTAGGACTCATCCATGGGCCCAGCCTCTCACGTCGGGGAACGGCGGCGGCCCCACCCGCGCGGGAGCGCCGGTGGGGCCGTCGTGGTTCGGGGGTGGAGCCGGGAGCGGGTTACGCGATGCGGGAACGCGCGCGGGCGCCGCGGCGCTTGAGCGCGCGACGCTCGTCCTCGCTCAGACCGCCCCAGACGCCGGCGTCCTGACCGGTCTCGAGGGCCCACTGGAGGCACTCGGCGCGGACATCGCACCGCTTGCAGACGAGCTTGGCATCCTCGACCTGCTGCGCGGCCGGACCCGTCGTCCCGATCGGGAAGAACAGCTCCGGGTCTTCGTCGCGGCAGAGCGCGCGGTGGCGCCAGTCCATCTGAGACAACTCCTCGGTTCGGGGAGACCGGCGGGGGCCCGGCCGGACTTTGTGAAAACATTCACGAGCAGATCTCGACCACATGCTCCGGTACGACGTACCGGCGGATCTGTGCTGGAGTGCCGGTCCACCGTATAGGCCCGCGAGGGCCGGGTCTAGAGGTCCGACGCCGTCTACTTTACGCGCGGTGGGCCCGTGTAGCAAGCACTTTGCAAGCACTTTTTCGCGAAGATCGTCGGTTTTGTGCGGAGTGTGAGGTCACACCACGACGCTGAGGGCGGCCTCGGCGGAGCGGAACTCCACGCGGGACCGCTCACCGACGTAGTCGCCATCCAGCTGCAGGGCGATCGGGCGGGTGGAGGTGACGGTGAAGGTGTCGAGGTCGTGCCGGGCGACCAGTCTCCGGCCCTTGATCGCCGCCCGCTCGACCAGCATCTGCCGGACGACGCGCAGCGTGGCCACGGTGGACAGCTTGGTCAGGCCGAGCACGTCCAGCCCGGCGTCGAAGTCCCCCTCGGGGCACGGGTCCACCGGCCGCCCACCGAGGTAGGTCCACGGCCGGCCGTTGGCCACCACCAGGTTGAACAGGCCGGGTACGTCGTCGCCGTCGGGCAGCTCGAGGGTGAGCGCGGGCTCCTTGCGGTCGCAGCCGGTGAAGAAGTGCTGCACCGCGCTGCGCACGTACAGGCCGGGCGTCGCTCGCTTGCCGGCCCGGCGCCGGCGCTCCACCTCGTGCACCACCTCGGCGTCGATGCCGAGCCCGGCGCAGAAGGTGAAGTAGCGGTCGTCGGCAAGGCCGAGGTTGATGACCCGGCGCCGGTCGGCCCGCAGCGCGTCGAGGATCTCGCCGGTCGCCTCGACCGGGGACGACGAGAGGCCGAGCGCGCGGGCGAAGACGTTCGTCGAGCCGCCGGGCACGACGGCCAGAGACAGGCGGGATCCGGCGAGGCCGTTCACCGCTTCGTTGACCGTGCCGTCGCCGCCGAGCGTCACGACCACGTCGAGGTCGTCCGCGACCGCCTGCCGGGCGAGGTCCGCGGCGTGGCCACGACGCTCGGTCTCGACCACGTCGAGCTTGAGGTCGCTGGCCAGCGCCCGGGCGAGCACGTCGCGCGTGCGCGCGGTGGTGGCGGTCGCCTTGGGGTTGACGATCAGGAGCGCGCGCATGCCCCAGAGGGTACAAGGGCGCGAGCCTCTCTAGGCACGTGGTCAGGCTTTGCCCGCTGTGACCGGCGCAACGGCGCCGACGCGGCTGGACCGCCGGGCGCCCGCTGCAGCGCGTTCCGTTTGCTCTAGTCGGAGAGGAGGCCCTCGCGCAGCTGGGCGAGGGTGCGGGCCAGCAGCCGGGAGACGTGCATCTGGGAGATCCCCAGCTCTCCGGCGATCTGCGACTGCGTCATGTTGCCGAAGAAGCGCAGCATCAGGATCTTCTTCTCGCGGGCGGGCAGCTTCTCGAGCAGCGGCTTGAGCGACTCGCGGTACTCCACGCCCTCGAGCGCGTCGTCGAGCTGGCCGAGGGAGTCCGACACCGACGGCGAGTCGTCGTCGCCGGTGTCGGGCGCGTCGAGGGAGATCGCCGAGTAGGCGTTAGCCGACTCGAGCCCTTCGAGGATCTCCTCTTCGGTGAGCCCGATGTGGTGCGCGAGCTCGGCCACCGTCGGCGACCGGCCGAGCGTCTGGGACAGCTCCGCGGTGGCCTTGGTGAGGGTGAGCTTGAGCTCCTGCAGGCGGCGAGGGACCCGGATCGCCCAGCCCTTGTCGCGGAAGTGCCGCTTGATCTCGCCGACGATCGTCGGCGTCGCGTAGGTGCTGAACTCCACGCCGCGCTCGAGGTCGAAGCGGTCGACGCTCTTGATCAGCCCGATGGTCGCGACCTGGACCAGGTCCTCGAGCGGCTCGCCGCGGTTGCGGAAGCGCCGGGCGAGGTACTCGACCAGCGGCAGGTGCATGCGCACCAGCTCGTCGCGGACCTCGGGGCCGGCGCCGGCGGCCAGCAGGGCGAACAGCTCCCGGGCACGCGCCCGCTCGCTCGCCGTCCGCTCCGAGCGCGTGGCCAGCGTGTCGTCGGCCTGCAGCGCGTCGATCGCCGCCAGCGCCTCCGGGTCGTTGATCTCGTCCTCGGCCGGATCGGTCGCGCCGTCGACCGCGGTCGCGCCGTCCAGCGGCGTGGCCTCAGGAACGGCGTCGTCCTTGGGTGGCGTGGTCATACGCCGGCCGCCTCGGGGAGGGTCTCGCGGTGCTTGGTCAGCCGGATCGTGATCCGGCCGTCCTCGAGCGTCGCGTCGACCTCACCGGCCAGCGCGGAGAGGACGGTCCAGGCGAAGGTGTCGCGCGAGGGCAGCGTCGGGTCCGCGGTCTCGAGGCCGACGAAGATCTCCAGCACGTCCTCGTGAAGGACGAACCGGCAGGTGAGGTCGCCGCCCTCGACCGCGCGGGGGAGCAGCATCGCGCAGGCCTCGTCGATCGCGATCTTGAGGTCCTCGATGTCGTCGATGGTGAAGTCGAGCCGCGAGGCGAGGCCGGCGGTCGCGGTGCGCAGGACGGAGAGGTAGGCACCGCTCGCGGGCAGCCGCAGGACGACGTGGTCGTCGGTCGACTCGTGCTCCGGCATGCGGTTCCACCTGTCTGCTCGCTCGCGCTGCGTGATGGTCGCAGCCTACCTGCGGGGTCATCACCACCTGTCCCTGCGGTGACGGGTCCTGCTTTCCTCGAAGTCCGGCGCCGCAAACACGGGTGATTGCGTCGCGGGCCTGCGACAGGCACGGTGAGCGCATGAGACCCAGCCGACGCGACGTGCTCCAGGGCGGTGCCGTCCTGGGCGCCGCCGCGCTGGGCGGTCCGGTGTTCTTCCCGTCCAGGCGCGCTGCGGCGGCCACCCCTCTGCGCGTTGCGGGCACCACGCTCGAGCGGACGATCCTGCGCAACGACGCCACGGCCAACGCCGGGGGCTACCGGCTGCTGCGGTACGGCGCCGGTGAGCCGCACCTCGTGCGCAAGGAGCTCGGCGGGGTCCCGTCGGCGCGGCGCGCTGCGCAGCGCGTCCCGGTCGTCGTGTTCTCGCACATCACCGACACGCACGTCGTCGACGCCCAGTCGCCCGCCCGGGTGGAGTTCACCGACCGCTACAACGACGCGCCGACGACCCAGCTGATCTTCGAGTCGGCGTACCGGCCGCAGGAGATGCTCACCACCCAGCTCGGCGACGCGGCGGTGCGCGGCCTGCGCGCGATCCGCCGGGGCCCGGTGAGCGGCCGCGCTCCGGAGTTCGCCGTCTGCACCGGCGACAACATCGACAACGCGCAGTACAACGAGCTGCGTCAGTTCATGGCGCTGCTCGACGGCGGTCTCGTGGTCCCGGACAGCGGCGACCTCACGCTGTGGGAGGGCGTGCAGGACGCCGACACCACGACGTACGACGTGCACTACTGGCACCCCGAGGGCACGCCCGGCGGCGCGCTGCCGGTGGCCGGCGACGACAACCCGCGGCGTCTGTACGGCTTCCCGACCGTGCCGGGGCTGCTCGACGCGGCGCGCCGGCCGTTCCGGGCGACCGGCATCGGGCTGCCGTGGTACTCCGCGTTCGGCAACCACGACCCGCTGGTGCAGGGCAACGTCGCGCCCAACCCGGTCTTCAACACGATCGCGACGGGCCGGCTGAAGTTCGTCGGGCTGCCGGCCGGCGTGTCGGCCGGCGACATCCAGCAGGGCATCGCCAACGGCGACCCGGGCGCGCTGGGGGCGGCGTTCGGCGGGCCGGCGAGGCCGGTCACCGCGGACCCGGACCGGCGGCTGCTCAGCCGCGCCGAGATCATGGCCGAGCACTTCATCACCACGGGTACGCCGGTCGGCCACGGCTGGTCGCAGCAGAACGTCGCCGACGACACGGCGTACTACGCCTTCGACCACGGCCCGATCCGCTGCGTCGTGCTCGACACGTGCGACCCGCTGGCCAACAACAGCGGCTCGCTCGACCGCGCGCAGTTCAGCTGGCTGCAGGGCGAGCTGGTCGCCAACAGCAAGGCGAAGGGCGGGTCGCGAGACCGGCTGATCGTGGTCTTCAGCCATCACCCGCCGGACTCGATGACGAACGAGATCCCCGGGCTGGGGGAGACCGAGCGGCGCGCGCTCGGCCCCGAGGTGGTCGCGCTGCTGCTCGAGCACCCCAACGTCGTGCTGTGGGTCAACGGCCACACGCACACCAACAAGATCATCCCGCGGCCGCGGGCGACCGGCGGCGGTGGCTTCTGGGAGGTCAACACCGCGGCGCACATCGACTTCCCGAGCCAGTCCCGGGTGGTCGAGATCGTGGACAACCTCGACGGCACGCTGTCGGTCTTCACGACGGTCGTCGACGGCGATGCGCCGCTCTCCTACGGCGGGCGCATCGACACGCCACGGGCGCTCGCCTCGCTCGCCCGGGAGCTGGGCGCCAACGACTGGCAGTCGCGGGACGACTCGCGGCGCGGCGCGGTCGAGGCGCGCAACGCCGAGCTGATCGTGCCCGCGCCGTTCGAGCTGCGGCTCGACCGGGGTGGTCGCGCGGCCGAGGCGGTGCCGTCCGCCCCCCGCCGTCGCCGCTGCCGGCCACCGGCAGGGAGCCGCGGTCGGACGTCGTCGCTGCCGCGCTGGTCGTCGCCGCGGCCGGCCTGGCCGCCGCCGCGCGCCGCGCGCACACCGGTGACGAGTCCGACACCGGCGCGCGCTGACGCTGGCATAGCCTGCGCC
Organism: uncultured Actinomycetota bacterium; assembly: GCA_963765815.1. Taxonomy (GTDB): domain Bacteria; phylum Actinomycetota; class Actinomycetes; order BP-191; family BP-191; genus DATLNF01. The sequence goes on from CAVXXT010000009.1 coordinate 24,930, forward strand.
GTATGACCGACCCGCACCTCGCCGACGCGACGCTGGACCCTGACGCCCCGGCGGCGACCGTCGAGCGGCCGATGCCGACCCTCGCCGAGGCGATCGGCGGCCCGCGCGGCCTCATCGACAGTGGCCTGCCGACCCTCGCCTTCGTCGCGGTCAACGCACTCGCCGATCTCGACACCGCGGTGTGGAGCGCCGTCGCGGTCGGCGTGGTGCTGCTCCTCGTGCGCGTCGTCCGGCGCGAGGTCGTCCGGCACACGATCTCGGGATTCTTCGGCGTGCTGATCGCGGTCCTGATCGCCAAGGCGACCGGCAGCGCGCGTGGCTTCTTCATCCCCGGCATCGCGATGAACGGGGCCTACTTCCTGCTGGCCTTCGGCTCACTGCTCGTGCGCAAGCCGGTGATCGGGTTCTTCCTGCGGCAGTTCAGCGATAAGCCGGCGGAGTGGCACGAGCAGCCCGAGGTGCGGCGCGCGTACCTCGAGGTCACGGCGCTGTGGGCGGCGATGTTCGGGCTGCGCCTGGTGGTGCAGGGCCTGCTGTACGCCGCGGACGAGACCGGCTGGCTGGCGGCGGCGAAGCTCGGCCTCGGCTACCCGCTCTACATCCCGGTGCTCGCGGTCACCCCCCTGTGGGTGAAGCGGCGTACCGCATCGGTGAGCGTGCCCGACGTCGCCGATCCCGGCACCGACGAGCCGCCCGCGCCCCCCACACCCACCTGAAACTGATGATCTTGTGGTCAATCCACAGCGGCGCAGCCGTTTTGCCTGTGGATAGACCACAAGATCATCGGTTGGTTGGGAGGGGGATCAGGGGAGGGCGGATCGGAGCTCGGCCGACGTGGGCGACGAGCGGGCGCCGGGGCGGGTGACGGCTATCGAGCCGGCGACGCAGGCGATGCGTGCGGCGTCGGGCAGTGAGCGGCCGTCGAGGAGCGCCCAGGTGAGCGCGCCGACGAACGCGTCCCCGGCGCCGACGGCGTCGACCGCGTCGACCGCGTCGACCGCCGGGCTCGGCATCTCGTGCCGTCCGGCCGCGTCCGCGGCGAGGCAGCCCGCGGCGCCGAGAGTGACGACGACGGCGCGGCGCACCTGACCCAGGAGCAGGTCGATCGCCGCGTCGACGGTCGTCGTACCGGCGACCGTGAGCGCTTCGTGCTCGTTGACGACGAGGACGTCGACGCCGCGCAGCAGTCCGGCGGGCAGCGGCATCGCGGGCGCGGCGTTCAGGACGACGAGCCCGGTCGCGGCGGAGATCGCCGCGGCGACGGTCGGCAGCGGCAGCTCGAGCTGGACGACGAGCGCGTCGGCGCTCGCCGGCGGCACGACGTGGGCGTTGGCGCCCGGCACGACGACGATCGTGTTCTCTCCCGTGTCGTCGACGGTGATCAGCGCGAGCCCGGTCGGGGCGTCGACCTGGTCGACCCGCGTGACGTCGACGCCGTCGAGAGCGCCCAGCGACAGCCGGCCCTCGGCGTCGTCGCCGACTGCGCCGACGAGGGAGACCGGTACGCCGAGGCGGGCGAGGGCGACCGCCTGGTTGGCGCCCTTGCCGCCGGGGAGGCGCTGCACCGTCGACCCGAGGACGGTCTCGCCGGGAGCGGGCAGGGCGGCAGTGCGCACGACCACGTCGACGTTGATGCTGCCGACGACGGTGACGTGGGTCATCCGCCGGCCGCCAGTGACGTCAGCGCGTCGCCGGTGAGCCGGTAGACCGTCCACTCGTCCATCGGCACGGCGCCGATGGCTCGGTAGAAGTCGATCGCCGGCGTGTTCCAGTCGAGCACCGACCACTCGACCCGGGCGCAGTCGTGAGCGACCGCCTCGGCGGCCAGCGCGGCGAGCAGGGCCTTGCCGAGGCCTGCCCCGCGGTGCTCCGGGCGGACGTAGAGGTCCTCGAGGTAGATGCCGTGCCGGCCGCGCCACGTGGAGTAGCTGAAGAACCAGATGGCCACTCCGGCGACCACGCCGTCTGCCTCGGCGACGTGGGCGAAGACCCGCGGCCGCTCGCCGAAGAGGTCCCGCCGAAGGCCCTCCGCGGTGAGCTCCACCTCGGGCAGCGCGCGCTCGTACTCGGCGAGGTCGCGCACCAGCTCGACGATCGCCTCGACGTCCGCCGGTCGGGCGGTTCGGATCATGGGCGCAGGGTAGTGGGCGGCCTCCCGCGACCGGCACCGGCGCGGTGCTACGGTCGCGCCTGTTATCAGCCCATACGTCGGAGGTTGTCGTGGAGATCTTCACCCGCGAAGGCGGAGAGTTCCTCGCCCGTTGGGGGCACTACCTCAGCGGGGTGACCTGGATCGGGCTGCTCTACTACTTCAACGTCGTCCAGGTGCCCGCCTTCGCTGACTTCGAGGCAGCGGCGCGCACCGACGCGATTCGCAAGCTGGTCCCGCGGGCGCTGTGGTGGTTCCGCTTCGGCGCGCTGCTCACCGTGCTGACCGGCCTGACCATCCTCGGCTTCCAGGACGTGCTGTTCGACAACATGGACTACTGGAAGACGACGCCAGGCATCAGCATCGCGACCGGGATCCTGCTCGCGCTGGTGATGTTCGGCAACGTCTGGGGTGTCATCTGGCGCAACCAGAAGGTCGTCATCGCCAGTGCGGAGGGCGTGGCGGCCGGGCGGGAAGCCGATCCCAACGCGGCGGCCGCCGGACGGCGTGGTCTTCTGGCGTCCCGCACCAACACCCTCTTCTCGATCCCGATGCTGTTCTTCATGGCGGCGACCAGCCACTTCGCGACCCGCGGCGGCTTCGAGATCGCGCCCGAGGGAAGCAAGCGGCTGACGTACTGGGTCGTCGTCCTGATCATCATCGTGCTGGCCGAGCTCAACGGCCTCGGCAAGCTGGCCGGCCCTGGCCCCGGCGGGCACACGAAGTACCTCGACACCCACAAGAACACGATCATCGCCGGCTTCGTGCTCGCCGCGGTCTTCTACGTGATGTTCGAGGTCTGCTTCGGCGTCTAGCTCAGACCTGGCGCAGCGACCGGATGTGCGCCGCGAGCTCGTCGTACGACGGGAGCAGGCCTCGCTCGGCCGCCTCGGCGAGCGTCGGCGCGGCCTCGTCCTTCGGTGAGAGCAGCGGGCTGGTGGTGCCCCAGTCGATCCCGAGGGCCGGGTCGAGCGGGTTGACCGCGTGCTCGTTGCCGGGCGTGAACGGCGTGGACACGAGGTAGGTCACCGCGGAGTCGTCCGCGAGCGACACGATCGCGTGGCCGAGTCCTTCGCTGAGGTAGACGCCGCGGCGGTCGACCTCGTCGATGACGACCGACGTGTGCTGACCGTACGTCGGCGAGCCGACCCGGATGTCGATGATGACGTCGAGGAACGCGCCGCGGGTGCAGTAGACGTACTTCGCCTGGCTCGGCGTGTGCTGGGCGTAGTGCACCCCGCGCAGGACACCCCGGCGCGAGATCGAGTGGTTGGCCTGCGCGATGTGCAGCGGGTGGCCGACCGCTTTCGCGAACACGTCGGCCTTGAACCACTCGAGGAAGACTCCCCGGTCGTCGGGGTGCTGTCGCGGGGTGAAGACCCACGAGCCGGGGATCTCGAGCTCGACGACGTCCATGCCGGTCAGTCTCTCAGAGGATCTTGGAGAAGAACGACTTCGTCCGCGCGTGCTGCGGGTTGGTGAAGACCTCGATCGGCGCGCCGCGCTCGACGACGACGCCGTCGTCCATGAAGACCAGCTCGTTGCCGACCTCGCGGGCGAAACCCATCTCGTGGGTGACGACCACCATCGTCATGCCGTCGCGGGCCAGGTCCTTCATGACGTCGAGCACCTCGCCGACGAGCTCGGGGTCGAGCGCGCTGGTCGGCTCGTCGAAGAGCATCAGCTTGGGGTCCATCGCCAGCGCGCGGGCGATGGCGACGCGCTGCTGCTGGCCGCCGGAGAGCTGGCTTGGGTACGCCGACATCTTCTCCGCCAGCCCGACCCGATCGAGCAGCTCCTTGCCGCGAGTCTCCGCCGCCGCGCGGTTGAGGCCCTTCACCCGGATCGGGGCCTCGACGACGTTGCCGAGCGCGGTCAGGTGCGGGAAGAGGTTGAACCGCTGGAAGACCATGCCGATCTCGGCCCGCTTGCGCGCTACCTCCTTCTCCCGGAGCTCGTAGAGCTTGCCGCCGTGCTCGCGGTAGCCGACCAGCTCGCCGTCGACCGCGAGCCAGCCCCGGTCGATCTTCTCCAGGTGGTTGATGCAGCGCAGGAACGTGCTCTTGCCCGACCCCGACGGGCCGACGATGACCATCACCTGGCCGCGCTCGACCACCAGGTCGATGCCCTTGAGCACCTCGACGTGGCCGAACGACTTGTGCACGTCCTCGGCCTCGACCATCGGCGTGGGCACGACGTCCTGGCTCATCGGCCGCCCATCCCGCCGATCGGCACCTGCACCTCAGGCGCGCGCTGTGACTGCCCGGGCGTGCCACGGGAGAAGCGCTTCTCCAGGAAGTGCTGCGGCACCAGCAGCAGGCTGGTGAGCGCGATGTACCAGAGGCAGGCAGCCACCAGCATCGGGAACACCTGGAACGTGCGCGAGCCGACGGCCTGGAGCTGGAAGAAGAGCTCGTTGGTGACCGGCACGGCGATCACGAGGGAGGTGTCCTTCAGCATCGCGATCGTCTCGTTGCCCGTGGGGGGCAGGACGACCCGCATCGCCTGCGGCAGCACGATCCTGCGCAGCGCGAGCGGCCGGCTCATGCCCAGCGCCATCGCCGCTTCGCTCTGCCCGCTGTCGACCGAGAGGATCCCGGCCCGGACGATCTCGGCCATGTACGCCGCCTCCGACAGGGCGAGCGCGAGGACGGCAGCACTGAATCCGGCGAGCACTTCTCGGCTGTCGAAGCCGAAGATCCGCGCATCGCCCTGCGCGCCGAACAGGTCGAGCAGCTGGCGGTCGAACGGCAGGCCGAACTCGATCTGGCCGTTCGCGAAGATGATGCCGAGGTTGCCGGCGAGCACCAGCAGGACGAGGCGGGGGACCGCCCGGAAGATCCAGACGTAGACCCACGCGGTCCACGACAGCACCTTGTTCGGCGAGAGGCGCATCACGGCCAGCACGACGCCGAGCCCGACGCCGATCACCATCGACAGGACGGTCAGGTAGATCGTCGTGCGCGCGCCCTCGCGGATCGGCTCGGAGAAGGCGTTGTCGAGCATGAAGCGCCACTGGAACGCCTCGTTGGTGACGAGCAGGTGGACGAACATGGAGGCGAGCACGGCGATGACGCCGACGCCCACCCATCGCCCCGGGTGCCGCACCGGGACGGCCTTGAGTGAGTCAGGCCGTCCCGGTCGTGCCGATCGTGCTTCGGTCACGTGTGCGCAGTGCTTACGGGTTGACGGCCGGGTCGGTGATGCCGCCGTCCTCGACGCCCCACTTCTCCAGCGCCGCCTTGTAGCTGCCGTCCGCGATGGTGGCCTTGAGCGCCTCGACCAGGACGTCGGCGAACGCCGCGTCGGCCTGCTTGACGACGTAGCCGTACGGCGCGGAGTCGTAGATGTCGCCGAGCAGCTCGAGCTTGCCGCTGGTCTGCTCAACGGCGTACGCCATGACGGGGGAGTCGGCGAGGACGGCGTCGTCCTTGCCGGTCACGACGGCGGCGGTGGCGTCAGCCTGGCTGGCGAACTGCTCGACCGTGATGGCCTTCTTGCCCGCGTCGGTGCACTTCTTGGACCGCGCCGCGAGGTCGTCGACCTGCACGGTGCCCTTCTGCACGGCGACCTTCTTGCCGCAGGCGTCCTCGGCGTCGACCTTGGCCGGGTTGCCGGCCGCGGTCGCCCACTGGGTGCCGGCGTTGAAGTAGCTCACCATGTTCGCGACCTTCTTGCGCTCGTCGTTGACCGTGAACGACGAGACGCCGATCTCGTACTTGCCGGACTGCACGCCCGGGATGATCGCGTCGAAGGAAGCGGTCACGAACTCCGCCTTGAGCCCGAGCTTGGCGGCGACCGCGTTGAACACGTCGACGTCGAAGCCCTGGATGGTCTTGCCGTCCTTCGCGAGGAACTCGCTCGGCGCGTAGGTCGAGTCGGTGCCGACCACGATCTTGCCGTCGGCCTTGATGGCGTCCGGCACCTTGGCGGCCAGGTCGGATCCGGTCGTCGCGGCGGCAGAGGTCGCACCGTCGCCCGGAGTGACGGACGGGTCGTCGTCGTCGCCGCAGGCGCTCAGCGTCAGGCTGAGCGCGAGGATCGTGCCCGTCGCCAGTGCACGGGCGGTGCGACCTCGGGTGGCCATGCTCACGTGTTTCCTCCCCATCACCACAGGGCAGGGTGCCCCGATGCTGGCGTCATCGTGCCGTACGAGGACCGTTTGCCAAAGGCGCGAAGCGGCCCGATTCGCCCGCTGTGCCAGAATCGTGATCACCCGGGAGACCCCCGCGCCCATGCCGACGGCCACCGCCGCACCGAGACGTCCTTTCCGGAGCGCGCTGCCATGACGGCCGAACCCCGCCCGTACGACGACCCCGTCTTCGCCCTGCACCTCGGCGGCAAGATCGAGACGGGCGTCACCGTCCCCCTCCGCGACCGCGCGGACCTCTCCCTCGCGTACACCCCCGGCGTGGCCCGGGTGTGCACGGCGATCGAGCAGGCGCCGGACCTGGTCTGGGACTACACCGCCAAGGGCTCGACCGTGGCCGTCGTCACCGACGGCACGGCCGTGCTCGGCCTCGGCGACATCGGGCCGGAGGCGTCGCTGCCGGTGATGGAGGGCAAGGCGCTGCTCTTCAAGGAGTTCGGCGGCGTCAACGCCGTGCCGATCTGCCTGGCGACGACCGACGTCGACGAGATCGTGGAGACGGTGACGCGGCTCGCTCCGGGCTTCGGCGGCATCAACCTCGAGGACATCTCCGCGCCGCGCTGCTTCGAGATCGAGCGGCGGCTGCGGGCGACGCTGGACATCCCGGTGTTCCACGACGACCAGCACGGCACGGCGATCGTCGTGCTCGCCGCGCTGCGCAACGCGTGCCGCGTCGTCGGCAAGGACCTGGCCTCCCTGCGCGTCGTCGTGTCGGGCGCCGGAGCGGCCGGCGTCGCGGTGACCGCGATGCTGCAGCGGGCCGGTGTCGTCGACATCGCCGTGGCCGACCGCGGCGGCGTGCTGCACGCGGACCGGGCCGGGCTGACGTCGTCGAAGGCGTGGCTGGCCTCGCACTCCAACCCTGAGCAGCGGACCGGGTCGGTCGGCTCGGTCCTGCAGGGCGCCGACGTCTTCATCGGCGTCTCCGGACCCAACACGCTCACCGGCGCCGACCTGGTCGGGATGGCGCCACACGCGATCGTCTTCGCGCTGGCCAACCCGACGCCGGAGGTGCCGCCGGAGACAGCGCTGCAGCACGCCGCGGTCGTCGCGACCGGGCGCAGTGACTTCGCCAACCAGATCAACAACGTGCTGGCGTTCCCCGGGGTCTTCCGTGGCGCGCTGGACGTGCGGGCGAGCGACATCACCGACGAGATGAAGCTCGCCGCGTCCGAGGCGATCGCGGCGGCGGTGCCCGAGCCGACAGCCGGCTGCATCGTGCCCAGCCCGTTCGACCGCTCGGTCGCACCGGCCGTCGCGGCTGCCGTCGCCGACGCGGCGCGGCGGGGCGGCGTCGCGCGCCGGTAGGGCTCAGGCGGCGAGCTGCGCGACCTCGGCGCGTGCGCTCTCCGCGCGCTGCGGGTCGCCGGCAGCGTCGTACGCCGCGGCGAGCGCGTTGAGCGCTGCGAGCAGCGCCTTCTCCGAGCGAGCCCGCCGTGCGGCGAGGACGGCGTCAGCTGCGGACTCGGCCGCCTCGGCGTACCGGCCGGTGGTCAGCAGCAGCCCGCTGAGGTGCGTCGCGGCGAAGGCGCAGACCGCGGTGGCGCCGACCTCTCGGAAGATCCCGACGGCAGCCTGGTAGCCCAGCGTCGCAGCGTCGATGCGGCCCTCCCGCTCATCGATCTCGGCGATGTTGAAGTGCACGACGCCGAGGTTGTAGCCGCGGGCAGCGCCGGTCCACTCGTCGAGGGCCTGCTCGTACCACCTCCGGGCTGACACCAGGTCGGCTCGGGCCAGGGCGCCCATGCCCAGCTGGTTGCACGCGACGCCGCGCAGGTGCGGATCCGTGACCTGCGGCAGCAGGGTCGAGAGCTCGTAGAGCGCGAGCCCGCCTTCCGGGTTGTCGCCGACGGTGTCGCCCTCGACCGTGCCGTGCATGACGCACAGCGCGTGGACCACGAGGTCGACCTCTCCGGACTCTCGGGCCAGATCCACGGCGAAGCGGGCGGCGTCGGCGGCGGGGGATCCGACGTAGTCGAGGGCTGAAGCGAGGAGGAGCTGACCGCGGGCGCGCGACGTCACGTCGAGGTCGGAGGCCGCGACCTGACCGCCGTACCGGATGCCGAGCTGGGGAACTCGCACGATGAGCGCGAGCCGGTCGAGCGTGAGCAGGTCGAGGAACAGGTCCGTCGGCAGTGAGCCCTCTGCCCCGCGCTCGAGGGCGACCAGCAGCTCGGAGAACACGGCCTGCAGCCGCTCGAGCGGCGGCTGGTGCCCGACCGGCACGCCCGCGCGCACGTAGCCGGCGACCCACCGGGCGTGGCGCAGCTGAGCCTCGGGAAGCTCACCGGCGTCCTGCAGGCGCTTGGCGGCCGCGGCGCGGACGGTGACGAGCAGGTCGTACCTCGGCTCGCTGCCCTCGCGGACGACGACGAGGCTCTTGTCGACCAGCCCGCTGAGCGCGTCGATCACCTCGTACGGCGTCAGGCCGTCGCCGCCCGCGACCTCGGTCACGGCGTCGGCGTCGACCGGCCCGGCGAACACCCCGAGTCGCCGGAGCACGGCGACCTCGGTCGGCGTGCACAGCGACAGGCTCCAGTCGAGGACCGCGTGCAGTGCGCTGTGCCGGGCGTCCTTGCCGCGGGGCGGGGCGCCGGGGATGTCGCCCACCGCGAGCAGGCGGCGCAGCAGCACTGCGGGGCCGAGCGATCCGGCCCGCGCTGCCGCGAGCTCCACCGCCAGGGGCACGCCGTCGAGGGCGCGGCACAGCTCAGCGGTCTCCTGCCAGTTGTCGGTCGTGAGCGAGAACCCGCGATCCGTCGCGCGCGCCCGGGCGACGAAGAGCCGCATCGCGGGCGTCGCCGCCGCCGCGACCAGAGTCATCTCCTGGTCCGGTACGGCGAGCGGCGCGAGACGCACGACCACCTCGTCGTCGATGCCGAGCGGCTCGCGGCTCGTCACGAGCACGCGCAGCTGCGGGCAGCCGCGGACGAGCGCGTCGACCGTGGTCGCGGCGGGGCCGAGCACATGCTCGGCGTTGTCCAGGACGAGGACCATCTCGGCGCCGCCGACGTGGCGGATCAGCGCGTCGACAGCAGTCGCGGAGCTGCCGAGAGCGCGGGCCACGGACGCGACGACGCCGCCGGACTCGGCCTCCTCCGGCGACAGCGCGGCCAGCTCGACCACCCAGGTCTCCTGGCCGGCGCGTGCGCAACGGGCCGCGACCTCGACGGCGAGCCGCGTCTTCCCGACTCCGCCGGGGCCGGCGAGGGTCACGAGGCCGGGGTGGGACAGTTCGTCAGCGAGGTCGGCGAGGTCCTCCTTGCGTCCGAACAGCGGGCCCCTCGACGCGGGCACGTTGGACAGGTCGGCGCGTGGCGCGCGCAACGGCCGGGAGTCCTCCGACTCCTCCTCGACCCCGACGGCGAAGAGCGGGATCGGCTCGGCGAAGTCCTTCAGCCAGTAGGACCCCAGCGACCGCGTGGCCACGCCGCTGCTGACGAGCGCCGACGCCACGGGCTCCGACGCGACGACCTGGCCTCCGTGGGGAGTGGCCGCCACGCGGGCGGCCTGGTGCAGCGCGAGCGAGACGTAGTCGCGCCCGTCGCCGAGCTCGGCCGGCCCGCGGTGCAGGCCCATCCGCACGCGCAGCGCGACCCCGGGCGGCCAGTCGTGCCCGCCGAGCGCGGACTGCGCCGCCAGCGCGGCTGCCGCGGCGTCGCGCGGCGAGCTGAACGCGACGAGGAAAGCGTCGCCCTCGGTGCCGAACTCCGCGCCGCGGTGCTGGACGAGCGCTGCTCGGATCAGCCGGTGGTGGTCGGCGAGCACCGCGCGGTACGCCGGCTCGCCGAGGCGCTGGAACAGCGCGGTGCTGCCCTCGATGTCGCTGAGCAGGAACGTCACGTCCCCGGTCGGCAGCTCGACGAGCCGGGGGTCGCCGACGGATGACTGCTCGCTCACCGGTCCCCCTCCGGTCCAGCACCGCGCGCCCTGCACAGCGCGGTCGATTCTAGGCGAACAGGCGGGGAGCTCGTGTCGGGTGCCGGATAGGTTGACCTCATGCTCGCCGCCGTCGCCGTCTCGCAGTCCTTCGACGACCCGCTGTCGGGGCTCAGCGTGGGCGAGCACCCCGACCCCGTCCCGCCGGACGGCTGGACCGTCGTGCGGCTGCGCGCCGCGACGCTCAACCACCACGACCTGTGGTCGCTGAAGGGCGTCGGGCTGCCGGCCGACCACCTGCCGCGGGTCCTCGGCTGCGACGGCGTCGGCATCGCCGACGACGGGCGCGAGGTGATCCTGCATGCGGTGATCGGCGCGGACGGCGGGACCGGTGGCGAGGGCTTCGGCGAGGACCTGTCGATCCTGTCGGAGCGGTACGACGGCACGTTCGGCGAGCTGGTCGCCGTACCTCGGCGCAACCTGGTCGACAAGCCGGCGTCGCTGTCGGCGGCCGAGGCGGCCTGCCTGCCGACCGCGTGGCTCACGGCGTACCGGATGCTCTTCGTCCGCGGCGGTGTCCGGCCGGGGCACCGGGTGCTGGTGCAGGGCGCGGGCGGCGGCGTGGCGACCGCCTGCGTCGTCCTCGCGCGAGCCGCCGGCGCCGTCGTCTACGTGACGAGTCGCGACGAGGACAAGCTCGCCCGCGCGATCGAGCTGGGCGCGCACGCGGGTGTTCTCAGCGGCGAGCGGCTGCCGTCGCGGGTCGACGCCGTGATGGAGACCGTCGGCCAGGCTACGTGGAGCCACTCGCTCAAGTCGCTGGAGCCGGACGGCGTCGTCGTGGTGTCCGGCGCGACGAGCGGACCGGCGCCGTCGGCGGACCTTGCCCGGGTCTTCTTCCGGCAGCTGCGGGTGGTCGGCTCGACGATGGGGACGCGCCGCGAGCTCGAGGACCTGATCCGCTTCCTCGACGCCACCGGCGCGCGACCGGTCATCGACTCGGTCCGCCCGCTGTCCGCGGCGGCGGAGGCGTTCGCCCAGCTGGAGCGGGGAGACCTCTTCGGCAAGCTGGTGCTGACGAGCGAGGGCTGACCGGCCGACGTAGGTTGGTTGCCACCGGTTGATGGAGGTCGCCATGGGTCCACGTGCATCGCGCGTCGCCGCGTCACTCGGGGTCGGCGCGCTCGCGGTCGTCACCACGCTGACCGCCTCGTGCGCCGAGGCGACGGACCCGCGGACCGTGCGGATCGGGCTGACCCGCGTCGCCACCGGCCTGCAGAGCCCGGTCGCGATCGCGACGTCGCCGGACGGCACCGGCCGGGTCTTCGTGGCGGAGCAGTCCGGCCGGGTCCGGCTCGTCACGTCCGGCGGGCTCGCGGCGACGCCGTACATGGACATCACCAACCGCGTGACGAGCGGCGGCGAGCGCGGGCTCCTCGGCATCGCGTTCCACCCGGGCTTCCGCACCAACGGCTACTTCTTCCTCGCCTACACCGATGCGGAGGGCGACCTGCGGGTGTCGCGGTTCGGCGCCAACCCCGCGCGCAACGCGGCCAACCCGGCGACCGAGATCGGCTTCATGGAGATCCCGCACCGCGAGGCGAGCAACCACAACGGCGGGCAGATCGCGTTCGCGAAGGACGGCTTCCTCTACGTCTCGACCGGCGACGGCGGAGGCGGCGGCGACCCCAACGGCAACGCGCAGAACCTGCGCTCGGCCAACGGCAAGATCCTGCGCGTCGACGTCAACCGCCGCTCGTCGACGAAGTACTACTCGATCCCGTCGACCAACCCGTTCGTCGGACGCACCGACGTGCGCCAGGAGATCTGGCACTACGGCCTGCGCAACCCGTGGAAGTTCTCCTTCGACCGGACCTACGACAACATCGCGATCGGCGACGTCGGGCAGGGCGCGCGCGAGGAGATCAACTACACGCCGCGCGGCCAGGGCGGTCTCAACTTCGGCTGGGACTGCCGCGAGGGCACCAACGACACGACCTCGCAGTACGGCGGCTCCTACTGCGCCGGCAAGAGCTTCACCAACCCGGTGTGGCAGTACAACACCGGGTCGAGCGGTCGCTGCGCGGTCATCGGCGGCTACGTCTACCGCGGCGCGCGTTACGCGTCGGTCATGGCCGGCGTCTACGTGTACGGCGACTACTGCACCGGTGAGATCTGGGGTCTGGCCAAGAACAGCGGGGTCTGGAGCAACGCGCTGCTGCTCGATCACGGCACCAACGTGCTGAGCTTCGGCGAGGACCAGAGCGGCGAGCTGCTGATGGCCGACAGCGGAGGCAACGTCTACCGGATCGCCGCCGCGCGCCGGTGACCGCTTGACCGTGGGCCGGGCGCGCATCGCGGTCGTCGCGGGTCCCGACCCAGGTCACGCGTTCCCCGCGATCGCGCTCGCGGTCGCGCTGCACTCGGCCGGGCACACCGTCGTCGTGTCGTCGGGCGAGCGGTGGGCGGCCGACGTACGCCGGTGCGGCCCTGAGTTCGTCGCGCTGCCGGAGCTGCAGTACGACGCGCGCGACGAGGACTGGGGCTTCCGCTTCTGGGGGCGCGGCGAGCAGATGGCGCCGGCGCTCGCCGAGCGGCTGCGCGGCTTCGACCCGGAGATGGTGATCGCCGACGCGATCACCGTGCCTGGGTGGTTCGCGGCCGACCTGCTCGGCGTGCCGCGGGTCGAGCTGGTCGCGACGACTCTGCAGATCCCATCGCGTCACCTGCCGCCGCCGGGGTGCGGGCTGCTGCCGGGACGCGGTCCGGTCGCTCGGCTGCGCGACGCGATGATGCGCCGGTCGTCGGCGAAGTCGGTGCGCATCGGCGACGCACAGCGCATCGCTGCGCGGCGCGCCCTCGGACTCTCCGACGACTGCCCGCCAGTGCTGCGTCTCGTCGCGACGCTGCCGCTGCTCGAGCTGCCGCGACGTGACTGGCCGGCGTCCACGCACGTGGTGGGACCGCTGGTGTGGGAGCCGGAGGACGGCGACCTGCCGCTGCCTTCCGGTGACGGTCCGGTGGTGCTGGTCGCGGACACCTCGGCGTCGGGGGTTGCATCGCGCGGACTGCTCGACCTCGCGGCCGACGTCCTGCCCGACGCCGGCATCCGCGTGGTCGGCACCCGACTGCGCAGTGAGCCGGTGCGGTCGCCGGGCGTCAGCATCGGCCCGGGCCGGCACTCGGCGTTGGTGCACGCTGTCGACGCGGTGGTGCTGCCGGGCGGGCACGGGCTGCTGTCGAAGTCGCTCGCGGCTGGGCGCCCGCTCGTCGTCGTACCGGGCCCCGGCGACCAGCGGGACAACGCCGTGCGGGTCGCCGCGCTCGGCGCCGGCGTGATGGTCGAGCCGCGGCAGCTCTCGGCCGCGACGCTGCTCGCCGCTGTGCGGCAGGTGCTTGCAGCGCCGTCGTACGGCGTCGCAGCGAGGCGCGTCGCGGCCTCGGGCGAGGGGCTCGGACCCCGCCGCGCGGTCGAGCTGGTCGAAGGCGTCCTGGCCTGCATCTGACGCGAACTGGGGGCAGGGCTGAGCACGAACTTGTCCCGGATCCGGACAAAGTTCGAAGGCGAGCGTTCAGTCCGCTGAGCTAACCGGCCACCGGCGCACCTCGGGGTTCGCCGGGACGTCGTAGCCGAGTACGACGTCGGCGACCGCGAGCGGGTCGGTTTCCGCCCGGTAGAGCTGCTGGGCCGGCAGGTAGCGCTCGGCGTACCGCGCCTCGAGCTGGTCGCCGAGCCGGTCCGCGTCTCGCGTTCGCGCGCGGCGCAGCGTCTCGGCCGGGCTGACGTCGAGGAAGACGCTCGTAGCCCACTCGTCGCGGAGTTCCGGCCGCAGCAGGAACACTCCGTCCGCGAGCAGGACCGCTCGGTCGCCGGTCCCGGCGAACGGATCTAGCACCTGACGTCGGAAGCGCTCGTAGTCGAACGTGTCGCGGTAGCAGCCCTCCGGCGACAGCTCACCGCGGCGGTAGCGGATCTCGATCGGGTGCTGGAAGGAGTCGAGCGACGTGCGGACGACGTGGCCGCGCAGGTGGTGGGCGAGTGCGTCGGCGAGCGTCGTCTTGCCGGCCGCGTCCGGCCCGTCGATCGCGACGGTCAGCCGGTCGTCGTGGCGCGCGCGGTCCTGGATCAGGTCGCCGAGCCGCGCCACCAAGTCGTCCACGATGTCCCGACCCTAGTCAGGCATAGTTGGGTCATGTCCACGCGTCACGTGCTCGCCGGCGCTGCGGTAGTCGCGCTCGCCCTGTCGGGTTGTGCCGGCGCTCCGGCGAAGCGCACCTCACCGCCGCGCGACGTCGGGCACGGGTCGGTCGAGGAAGTGGTCGCGGCGATGGCGCTGGAGAGGCTTCCCTGCAGCAGCCCGCAGAACGTCGAGCTGATGGGCTACGAGCAGGCGGTCAGCTGTCGGCTCGGCACCAACGAGATCACGATCGTCCACTACGCCGACCCGGTGACGCAGGGCAGGCAGTTCGAGGAGTCGGTGCGGGCGGCCGGCGGGCACGGAGTGTTCGCGTACGCCTGGGGCATGAAGGTGCCGACCGCCGGGCTCGGCCAAGCGGATCGGCACCGCCCTCGTCGCCACCGGCTACATCTAGCAGCCCCCACTGGCCCAGTACACCGGATTGACGACCCGCACTTCGCCGTCGTGCGTGATGACGGTGACGGAGCAGCCCGGCGAGCCGGCCACCGAGAGCACGAACGACGCCAACGCCAGCTCCGGTGTCGAGTGCACGTAGTTGAGCGAGACGTTGGGCCTCGGACCGGAGTGCTCGTGAACCTGGGCGAGCAGCTGGGTGCACGCCGACTCGCTGACGGCCAGCGCGCATACCCGAGCGCTCCCGTTCTCCATCGACCGCTCGACGAGCGTGTCGACCGCCGCGCGTGCGGCGTCCGGGTCGATGCCAGTCACCTGACGGTGGTTGTAGATGATTTGCCCGACCAGCACGCCGAGCACGATGACGATCCACACCGCGGCGAAAGCTCGGTCGGGTCGCCGAGCCGGCGGCGGTGCTTCGACACCGGACTCGCGCCAGGTGCGGTACTGCTCGTAGTCGGCTCCGGTTCGGTACGCGAGAAGCGTCATGAACATCAGCATGTTCACGCGGATCGACGCGGAGTCCGTGGTTATGACGATGACGCCGAGGACGACGATCAACACCGCGTTGGCGAGGAACACCCAGCGGCTCTTGGGCATGCGCGGCTTCGGAAGCACCCGCTCGTCGAGCGCATTGAGCCGAGCGATCAACTTGTTCACGTAGTAGCGGCGCAGTCCGCGGCGGCCTTCTCCATGAGGGCGGTCATGTCTGGCTTCTCACCGGCCTTCATCTTCGCCGCGAGGTCCGCCGTCAGCTGCTGGAGCTTGGCCTGGATGCAGCCAGCCCCCTCCTGTTCGATCAGCGGGTCGTCGGCGTCGATGACCTCGCTCGCCGGCGGGATGGTGACGTCGACCGGCTCGCCGTAGTCGAAGAACTCCATGCTCATCGTCATGGTCGCCTTCTGGGCGGCCTCGGCCGGCAGCCCCATCGCGGCCATCGCCTTGGACATGTCGATGTCCATGCGGAGCCGGCGTACCAGGCCGTCGTCGTCGATCCACGCTCCCGACACCACGTCGGCCATGCCCAGCGGTCCGCCGACGCCTCCGGGAGCCTTGCTTGTGTCGAGCGTGTACGCGTAGTGCGTGGCGCGAACGCCCCGCACCCGATCGCGGCCTACGGCGCGGACATCGCTCGACACGGACTTGAGGGAGTCGAGCATGCTGCGCGGATCGGCGCTCACCGGCGAGCCGGCCATCAGCTTGGAGAAGTCGGTGCGGATCCACCGCTTGCCGGCTGCGCGCGCGGCGTCGAGACCGTCGGGCAGCGGCGTGTACGCGTTCTGGCCGTCGTAGACGATCGTCGACTCGGTCGCCGGGGCGCCGGGCAGGCTCAGGTTCATCGTCATGCTGCCGCGGCCGGTGCGGAAGTCGATGGCGCCGGTGAACGTGCTGGTGGACGTGATCCCCACGGTGTCGAACGTCATCGCCCCGGCCATGTGCGCGGTGCCGATGTCCTCGGCCTTGCCGGCGGCGGCGACGAGGACGGTGACCGGGTCGCCGAGCGTGGGGCTGCCCTGGCGGTCGATGGCGACGACGGAGCCGAGGACGGCGAGGCCAACGCAGAGCGAGCCGAGCGTCTGCGACGACCGCCGGTGCTGCTTGCGCGCGGTGGCGACGATCCGCTCGTAGCGGTCGGGCGGGTACGGCGGCTCGCCGACCGAGCTCTTCAGCAGGTCCACGACCGTGTCGTCGTCGATGCGGCTCATGCCGGTCCTCCATTGGTTGCGGCGGCCAGGGCGCGGGGCGCCTCGGCGTCGTCCTCGAGCAGCTCACGCAGCTTCGCGAGCCCGCGAGCGGTCTGGCTCTTCACGGTGCCGACGGAGCACGACAGGATGCGCGCCACCTCGGCCTCGGACTGGTCGTCGTAGTGCCGCAGCACCACCGCGGCCCGCTGCTTGGTGGGCAGCGTCTTCAACGCGCGGCGCAGCCGGTCGCGCTGGTCGACCGCGGCGTACGAGTCGTCGGTGGGCCGGTCGGGCAGCGTGGCGGTCGGGTGCTCACCGCGCCACGAGCGCTGCCACCAGCTGGAGTACGTGTTGACCATCACCCGCCGGACGTACGAGTCGAGGTTGTCGCGGTCGTGCACGCGTCCCCACGCCCGGTAGACCTTGGCCAGCGAGGTCTGCAGCAGGTCCTCTGCGTGACCCCAGTCGCCGGTGAGCAGGTACGCCGTGCGCAGGTACGCCGGCGACCGCCCCTCGACGAAGGCGCGGAACTCCTCGTGCTCAGCCGATGTCATCAACTGCCCCCTTCTCCCGCCTACACCGGCTGGGAGCAGGGAAAGGTTGTCAGGGCTTGCCGGGTTCTTGCGAACCGGACCTAGTGCTTGTCACCCGGGAAGACGTCGGTCTCGCTCTCGTGCCAGACCGGGTGGTCGCCGCTGGTCTCGACGTTGAAGCCGTAGTCGAACACCAGTGAGCCGCCGTAGGTGGCACCCACGGAGACCAGCAGCGCGCCGAGCACGCTCAGCGCCGCGATGCGCCACGGCGTGTTGGCGAAGTCGTCGTACCTCGTCGTCCGCAGAGCGATGTTGATGAGGACCACCACGCTCGTCGCGATCATCAACGACGCGTGGGCGTTGATCGTCCGGCGGGCCTGGGTGCCCGGCTTGCTGGACCGGTGCCAGTCGGCCCACCCGGTGAGCGTCGCGAGCAGCGAGACGACCGCGCCCCCGATCAGGACGAACTTCGCCGCGTGGTAGAGCTCGAACTCGTGGCTGCCGTCGCGCCCGACCATCAGACGGCTGAGCACGTCGAAGACGGCGGCGAAGACGTACGCCGCGACCGGGATGTCGGTGAGCGGCGGGTGGAGCGGCTTGCCGGCCCACCCGCGCAGGCCCTTGAACGTGCGGCCCTTGATCGTCAGCGTCGGTCGGAACGAAAACTTCCGCATGCTGGGTCCTCCCGCCTGGTGTCAGGCCGACCCTACGCGGGGCGAGGTGGCGCAACGAGCACCAAGAGCCGGCAATCTTTCCGCGCGCTCAGCACGACCATGCTCGCCAGGCGAACGCTCTTGGTGCTCGTGGCGCCACCTGGCGGGGCGAGCCGCAGCTCAGTCGTCGTCGTCGAGGCGCGCGAGCCAGGTCGCGAGGCGGTCGACGGTCGACTCGGACTCGGGGTGCAGGTCGACGTACTCGCGCAGCCGCAGCGACAGCCAGGCGAGCGAGACCTGCTCCTCGCCGCGTCGCTCGTCGAGCTCCTCGATGCCCTGGTCGGTGAAGTACACGGGCTCAGCTCACTCGGCGAAGACGGCCTCGAGCAGCGCCTGCTGCTCGAACTCGTGCACCTTCGCGCTGCCGGACGCCGGGGACGCCGCCTCCTTGCGCGAGATCCGCCGCAGGTGCTGGCCGTCCGAGAGCAGCTCCGGCAGGTGCAGCGCCACGAACGGCCACGCGCCCTGGTTGGCCGGCTCCTCCTGCGCCCACACGACGTCGGCCGCGCCGGCGTACGTCGCGAGTGCCGCGCGCAGCTCGTCGGCCGGCAGCGGGTAGATCTGCTCGAGCCGCAGCAGCGCGACGTCGGTGACGCCGAGCTTCTCCCGGGCGGAGGCGAGGTCGTAGTGCACCTTGCCGGCGGTGATGACGACCCGGCGTACGCCGGTCGTGGCGTGCTCGTCGCCGATCACGGGTCGGAAGCCGTGCTGCGTCAGCTCGGATGACGACGACGCCGCAGCCTTGAGCCGCAGCATCGACTTCGGCGTGAAGACGACGAGCGGGCGGCGGACGTTGCCGCGCACCTGACGGCGGAGCAGGTGGAAGTAGCTGCCCGGCGTCGACGGTACGGCGACGGTCATGTTGTCCTCGGCGCACAGCGTGAGGAAGCGCTCGATCCGGCCGCTGGAGTGGTCCGGACCCTGGCCCTCGAAGCCGTGCGGCAGCAGCAGCACGACGCCGGAGCGCTGGCCCCACTTCGCCTCACCGGCCGAGATGAACTCGTCGATGATCGACTGCGCGCCGTTGACGAAGTCGCCGAACTGCGCCTCCCAGCAGACCAGCGCCTCGGGCCGCGCGACGGCGTACCCGTACTCGAAGCCGAGCGCCGCGAACTCGCTGAGCAGCGAGTCGTAGACGTTGAAGCGGGCCTGCTCGCCCGAGAGGTGGGCGAGCGGTTGGTACTCCGCGCCGGTGTTGCGGTCGGTCACGACGGCGTGCCGCTGGCCGAAGGTTCCGCGGCGGCAGTCCTGCCCCGCGAGCCGCACCGGCGTGCCCTCGAGCAGCAGCGAGCCGAAGGCGAACGTCTCGCCGAGGGCCCAGTCGATCGTGCCCTCCTCGAGCATCGTCGCGCGGCGCTGCAGCTGCGGCAGCAGCCGCGGGTGCACGGTGAAGCCCTCGGGGAAGTCGAGCTGCGCGGCGATGATCCGCTTGAGCACCTCGTCGGAGACGGTGGTGTCGACCTCTCCGGTCTCGACGTTGGGTGCGCCGACGGTCATGGGTGTCGGCTTGCCCGCGTCGCGCGTTTCGACGAAGACGCTCTCGAGGTGCGACTGGTAGTTGCGCAGCGCCTCCTCGGCCTCGGCGACCGTGATGTCGCCGCGTCCGATCAGCGCCTCGGTGTAGCGCTTGCGGGTCGAGCGGTGCGCCTCGATGGTGTCGTAGAGCAGCGGCTGCGTGAACGACGGCTCGTCGACCTCGCTGTGCCCGCGGCGGCGGTAGCAGACCATGTCGATGACGACGTCCTTGCGGAACTCCTGGCGGAACTCGAACGCCAGCCGCGCGACTCGGACGCACGCCTCGGGGTCGTCACCGTTCACGTGGAAGATCGGCGCCTGCACCATGCGCGCCGCGTCGGTGCAGTAGACGCTCGAGCGCGCGGACGCCGGCGACGTCGTGAACCCGAGCTGGTTGTTGACGACGACGTGCAGCGTGCCGCCGGTGCGGTAGCCCGGCAGCTGGCTCAGGTTCAGCGTCTCCGCGACCACGCCCTGACCGGCGAAGGCGGCGTCGCCGTGCAGCAGCACCGGCAGCACCGTGAAGCCGTCGTTGCCCTTGTCGATCTTGTCCTGCTTGGCCCGCACGATGCCCTCGAGCACCGGGTTGACCGCCTCGAGGTGGCTCGGGTTGGACGCGAGCGAGACCGCCACCGTGTTGCCGACCGGCGTCTCGTAGGTGCCCTCGGCCCCGAGGTGGTACTTCACGTCGCCGGAGCCGTGCGCCGAGCCCGGGTCGATGTCGCCGTCGAACTCGCGGAAGATCGTGCCGTAGCTCTTGCCGACGATGTTGGCGAGCACGTTGAGCCGCCCGCGGTGCGGCATGCCGATCGCGACCTCGTCGAGCTCGGCGCCGGCGGCCGACGCGAGCACCGCGTCGAGCAGCGGGATGACGCTCTCCCCGCCTTCGAGCGAGAAGCGCTTGTGGCCGACGTACTTGGTGTGCAGGAAGGTCTCGAAGGCCTCCGCCGCGTTGAGCCGCTCGAGGATGTGCAGCTGCTCGTCGCGCCCGGGCTTGTCATGCGCCTTCTCGACCCGGTCCTGGATCCACCGGCGCTGGTCGGGGTCCTGGATGTGCATGTACTCGACGCCGACCGAGCGGCAGTAGGACTCGCGCAGCACACCGAGGATGTCGCGCAGCTTCATGACAGGCGCGCCGGCGAAGCCGCCGGTCGGGAACTCCCGGTCGAGGTCCCACAGCGTCAGGCCGTGGTTGACGATGTCGAGGTCGGGGTGGCTGCGGCTGCGGTAGTTCAGCGGGTCGGTGTCGGCCATCAGGTGGCCGCGGACGCGGTAGGCGTGGATCAGCTCGAGGACGCGGGCCGGCTTGGCGACCTCGTCCTCGCCGCCGTCGCTGATGTCGCGCACCCAGCGAACCGGCTCGTAGGGGATGCGCAGGCTGTAGAAGATCTTCTCGTAGAAGCCCTCCTCGCCGAGCAGCAGCTGGTGCACGCGGCGCAGGAAGTCGCCGGACTGCGCGCCCTGGATGATCCGGTGGTCGTAGGTGCTGGTCAGCGTGATGGTCTTGCTGACCGCGAGTCGCGCGAGCGTCGCCGGCGATGCACCGGCGTACTCCGCGGGGTACTCCATCGCGCCGACGCCGATGATCGCGCCCTGGCCCTGCATCAGCCGCGGCACCGAGTGCACCGTCCCGATCGTGCCCGGGTTGGTGAGGCTGATCGTCGTGCCGGCGAAGTCGTCGGCGGTGAGCTTGTTGGACCGAGCCCGGCGTACGACGTCCTCGTACGCGGCCCAGAAGCCGGTGAAGTCCATCCCCTCGGCGGCCTTGATCGAGGGGACGAGCAGGGTGCGGCTGCCGTCCTCCTTCTGCAGGTCGATCGCCAGGCCGAGGTTGACGTGCTCGGGCGTCAGGAGCGTCGGCTTGCCGTCGACCTCGGCGTAGCCGCGGTTCATCTCCGGCATCTCGACGAGCGCCTGCACCAGCGCGAAGCCGATCAGGTGGGTGAAGCTGACCTTGCCGCCGCGGCCGCGTGCGAGATGGCGGTTGATGACCGTCCGGTTGTCCTCGAGCAGCTTCGCGGGCACCGCGCGCACCGAGGTCGCCGTCGGCACCCCGAGGCTGGCCTCCATGTTCGCGACCGTCCGCGCGGCGGCGCCCTTGAGCGGAGTGCCGGGCGCGGTCGGCGCCGCAGCCGTCTTCGTGGCTGCGGGCTGCGCTTCTGAGGTCTTCGGCGGTGTGCTTGGGGTTTCGCTCTTCGGCGACGCCGCGGGGGGAGCGGAGCGATCCCCCGTGGCGTCGGATGGGCTGTAGTCCGAGAAGAAGTCGACCCAGACCTGGTCGACCGACTTCGGGTCGGCGAGGTACTGCTGGTAGATCTCGTCCACCAGCCAGACGTTGGTCCCGAACTCGGCCATGCGGTCGGACTGCGAAGCCACGGTGCGACGCCCCCTGCGGCGAAGAGAGGTGAAAAGCGGGTGAAGAGCAGGGGTCAGGCTACGCCGAGCGGGTGAAGGGCGAGAAACGCGGTCATCGTGAGGCGACGGTGTAGGTGATGAGCTGTCGCAGCGGGATCCGGCCGTCCGGCGCGGCCATCGATGCGACCAGGGCGGCCAGCTCGGCGCGCACGTCATCGGCCTGATCCGCTGGGATGCGCTCGAGAGCGAACCGCTGCCCGTGGGACCAGGCCCACGACCACCAGTGGTCGACATCGCGGAACGCCGTCTCGTGCGCCTCCGTTGTCGACACGACGTCGGCGAACCCGACCTCCCGCAGCACCGTCTCGAACGACTCGGCGGAGGTCAGCGGTCCCTTGTCCGGCTTCGGCGCCCCGGCCGGGACGTAGCGGTCGAGCACCCGCAGGACGTCGTTCCAGCCGGACTCCGGCTGGTCCGGGAACGTGGTGACCCCCAGCCGCCCGCCGTCGGCGAGCAGCCCGTGGTACGCCGAGAGCGCCGCCGCCTGGTCCGGCAGGAAGAACAGCACGAGGCTGCAGACGATCGCGTCGTAGGGCCCGGGGACCTCCGGCGCCTGGGCGTCGCCGAGGTAGACGTCGACCCAGTCGACCTGACGTTCGGCGAGCGCCGCTTCGGTCCGGGCGACCATCCCCGGCGCCAGGTCGATCGCGGTGACCCGGCCCGATGCGCCGACGGCCTCTGCGGCGGCCAGCGTGGCCGCGCCGGCGCCGCAGCCGACGTCGAGCACCCGCTCGCCCGGAGTGATCCGGGTCAGCTCCACCAGCCGACGCCCGAAGGTCGAGAAGTAGTCGACGTCGACGTTGTCGTACACGTCGGACACCCGGTCGAACAGGTCGGCGATGCCGGCCTTCATCTGCTCCGGCGTGGGCGGTCCCTGCGGCGAGCTCACAGGCCGATCGCCTTCGCGATGACGACCTTCTGCACCTCGCTCGCGCCTTCGACCACCCGGAGCATTCGCAGGTGGCGCAGCACCTGCTCGATCGGCCCGTCCTTCATCAGCCCCTGGCCGCCGAAGACCTGCAGGCAGCGGTCGGCGACGGCGTACGCGCGCTCGGTGTTGTAGAGCTTCACGATCGAGGCGTCGAGCATCGGCATCTCGCCCTGATCGCAGCTCCATGCCAGGTGGTAGGTCAGCCAGCGCATCGCCTCGATCTCGGTCTTGCAGTCGGCGAGCGGGAACGACACGCCCTGGAACTTCGACAGCGGCTTGCCGAACGCAGTGCGCACCGTCGTGTGCGCGATCGCCTGGTCGAGGCACCACTCGGCGAGGCCGAGGCACTGCGCGCCGATGAACGCGCGGCCGGCGTTGAGGAAGCGCATCGCCGCGAAGAAGCCGAGCCCGACCTCGCCGATGACGTGGTCGGCCGGCACCCGGGCGTCGTCGAAGCGCAGCTCCGATGGGTGCGCGTCGGAGATCGTCAGCTGCTTCTTGCCGACGGTGAACTGCTCCTTCGGCACGACCAGGGCGGTGATGCCGCCGGCCGCGCGCTTCTCCTTGTCGGTGACCGCGAAGACCACCGCGAAGTCGGCGCGGTCGCCGTTGGTGATGTAGTGCTTCATCCCGTTGATGACCCAGTCGTCGCCGTCCCGCACCGCCGTGGTCCGGATGGCCTGCGCGTCCGACCCCGCCTCCGGCTCGGTCAGCGCGAAGCACATGGTCTTCTCGCCGCGGACCAGCGGCAGCAGGTACGTCGGCCACAGGTGCTCGGGCAGCTCCATCAGCAGTGGCGTGGGCGCCTCGGGGTTGGGCGGACCGACGGCGTACGTCGCCATCCGCATCCCGGATCGGGCGGCGTCCTCGACCAGCAGGCTCATCCCGAGCGTCGAGAGCCCCCAGCCGCCGACGCTCTCCGGCAGGTGCGCGGCGTAGAAGCCCTCGGCGCAGGCGCGCGCCTTCACCGCGGCGGCGGCCTCGCGCAGCTCGCCCTCGCGTCCCGGTGTCCAGTACGCCTCGCGCACGGACTCCTCGAGCGGCCTGACCTCGCGGTCGAGGAACGCGGCGAATGACGCGCGCAGCGCGGTGAGCTCATCGGGGATCGCGAAGTCCATGGCGCGCACGGTAGCGGCTGCCCGCATCGCGGGAAGGTTCCCTCGGGGGTGCGTCGAAGAGCAGGCCCATGCGCAGACTCGTGCTCGTCGTCCTCGCGGTCCCCGCCCTCGTGATGCTCCAGCCGGTGCTCGCCGCACCTCGTTCGACCGCGCCGGCGTTCACCAGCTACGAGCCGCCGCCGACCATGGGCGGCAACGCGGGCGAGCCGACGCTCGGGTACAACCCCGAGACCGGCGCGGTCATGTTCCAGGCCTACACCCACACGCTGCGCGTCACCGACTTCGACAAGTCGGGCCGGGGTACGTCGACGTGGACCGATGTCTCGGCCGACCTCGCCAACACCACGACCCTCGACCCGATCATCGAGACCGACGCCGTGACCGGCCGGCACATCGTCAGCAACCTCACCGGCGCGTGCAGCCTGAGCGCCTTCAGCGACGACGACGGCGCGACGTGGACGGAGGTGCCGCTCGGCTGCGGCGCCGGCTCGTTCGTCGACCACCAGACCGTCGGGACCGGCCCGTTCGTCAAGGGCGGCGCGCTCCGTCCGGTCGGCAGCTATCCGCACGCCGTCTACTACTGCGCGCAGGACATCGTGTCGGCGAAGTGCTCGACCAGCCTGGACGGCGGGCAGACCTACCTGCCGGGCGTTGCGGTCTACACGAGCGACCCGGCCAACAACTGCAGCGGCCTGTTCGGTCACCTCAAGTCGGCGCCCGACGGCACGGTCTACCTGCCGCCGATCGACTGCGACCAGGGGCTGACCTCGATCGCCCAGCAGCCGACCAACCCGCTGAACCGGCCGGGCCAAGCGGTCGCCGTGAGCGAGGACAACGGGCTGACGTGGGCGCTGCGCTACGTGCCCGGCAGCGTCGCGGGCAACGCCGGTCACCCGTCGGTCGGCGTCGGCGCCGACGGCACGACGCACTTCGCCTGGGGCAATCGCGACGCCGCGCGCACCGACGGCGGCGGGCCGCCGATGGCCTCGGTGAGCCGGGACAAGGGCAAGACGTGGACCCAGCCCTACCAGCTCGGCCGCGAGTTCAGGATCGCCAACACCAAGTTCGTCACGACCGTCGCCGGCGACGGCGACCGCGCGGCGGTGGCCTTCCTCGGCACGCCGAGCCCGGGCAACGACCAGGACGCGAAGTTCGAGGGCGTGTGGCGGCTCTACGTGTCCTTCACCTACGACGGCGGCCGCACCTGGCAGACCGTCAACGCGACGCCGAACAGCCCGATCCAGGTCGGCGCCATCTGCACCTCGGGCGTGCTCTGCACCGGCAACACCCGCAACCTGCTCGACTTCAACGACGTCGTCCTCGACGGTCGCGGCCGCGTGCTCGCCGCCGTCGCCGACGGCTGCCTCGACGTCGAGTGCACCCGCAACGAGCGGGCCGACCGCGCGCTCATCGTCCGGCAGACCTTCGGCCGCGGTCTGCTGAGGAAGTTCGACAAAGAGCTCGCGGGGCGTTAGCCCTTCCCCAGGTCGGCGAGGATCCGTCGCGCCGCGTTGTGGCCTGCGGCGCCGATGACCGAGCCGGCCGGGTGGCAGCCGGCACTGCCGGCGTAGAGCCCGTCGACGCCCGCGGCGTACGGCATCCGGTCGGCGAACGCGACGGTGTTGTCGACGTGGTGGATGTGCCCGCCGGTGATGCCGAAGTGCCGCTCGATCTCCGGCGGCGGCAGGGCGAACGTGTCGACGACCAGCTCGCTCGCGCCCGGCGCGAAGCGGTCGCAGATCGACAGCAGGTGCTCGACGTACGCCGGGAGCTCGGCGTCCCACGACGATCCGGCGGGTTGGTACGGGACGCACTGCACGAACAGCGCCGAGGTGTGCCGACCCTCTTCGTCTCGCAGTGACGGGTCGAGGGTGGTGTGGACGTACCACTCGATCGTCGGGAAGTCCGGCAGCCGGCCGGCCTGTACCTGCGCCCACATCTCGCGCACCGCGCCGAGCACGTCCTCGACCTGCGGCAGCAGGTGGATGGTCGCGCTGTGCTGCCCCTTGTCCTCCGGGAGGCAGGTGAACGTCGGCAGGCACTGAGCGCGAGGTTGACCTTCAGCGTCGCGCCCGGCCGGCGCGCGCGGTCGAGCAGTGGGTCGACGGTGGCGCCGAGCGAGCCGCCGGCGAGGTCGCGCAGGCGAAAGGGGTCGCACGCGCCCAGCACCACCGGGGTCTCGACCGATCGCCCGTCGACCAGGTGCACGCCGGTCGTCGTACCGCCGCTCACCTCGATCGACGCGACCGGTGCGCCGGTGGCGATGACCGCGCCGGCCCGCGTCGCCAGCTCGGCGAAGGTCGACGTCACGGTGCCCATCCCGCCGCGCACGATCATCCAGGTGCCGTCCGATCCAGGCAGCCGGCACATGTTGTGCACCAGGAAGTTGTGGCCGGTGCCCGGATCGTCAGGCCCGGCGCAGAGACCGGACAGGCCGTCGGTGACGGCGTACATCGCGACGAGCAGGTCGCTGGTGAACCCGAACCGAGCGAGGTAGTCGGCCACCGAGCCGCGACAGAGGTCGACGAACGCCTCCCGCAGCTCCGGCCGCACGTAGCGCTCGGCGGTGTCCTCGACCGTCAGCGGCTCGGCCAGCCAGGCCGGCGCGAGGTCGGATCGCAGTGCGTCGAGCTCCTCCTGCAGGGCGTCGTCGGCGGCCCAGTCGGCGGCGGAGAAGAAACCCTCGAACTGCCGGCGCAACGCGTCGCGGTCCGAGCCGAAGAGCAGGTGCCGCGGACCGAACGTCGGCAGGAAGTAGTGCGGGTCGCGACGCAGCAGCGGCAGCTCGACGTCGAGGGTGCGAAGCAGCTCGGGTGGCATGAGGCCGAGCAGGTAGGCGCCGGTGGAGGCGCGCAGGTCGGGTGCCTTGGCGAACGGGCGCTCGGTGCGGCAGGCGCCGCCGACGACATCGGCCGCCTCGAGCACCAGCACGGACAGGCCGGAGCGCGCAAGCAGCGTCGCCGCGACCAGGCCGTTGTGCCCGGCGCCGACCACCACCACGTCCGCGCGGCTCGGCAGGATGGTGCGCTGCTCGGTCATCGATTCTCCCGTCGGTGCACGATCCGCAGCGCGGACCACGTCTCGTCGATCGCGCAGACCTTGTTGTCGACCAGCCCGGCCGCCACCGCGTGGTCGCGGATGACGTCCTCGGTGACGTCGGTCTGCACCTTCGACGCCTTCTTCGGCCAGGCGAACCACAGTCCGCCGGCCGGGAAGACCGCCGCTGCGAGCGAGTCGAAGCGGCGTCGAAGGTCGGCGTACTCGGTCACGAAGCAGACCACGACGTCAGTCTTCGGTCCGGATCGCGCGATGACGCGCACGCCGTCCGGGAGCGGCTCCAGCAGCGCTGGGAAACCCGTCGGCGCGCCGACGAGCCGCAGGACGTGCCCGGCTTTGATGCCGAGCTTCTGCGCCAGGGGAGTCCCCGAGTACCCGGCTGTCACGCGCCGAAGGCTAGCCGGGCGGCGTCTCAGTCCCAATACGCCGGCAGGTCGTAGCCGACGGCGAACACCAGCGGGCCTGACACGGTGGCGCCGGTCGGCCCGATGGCGACGTCGGGATCGTCCGCCGCGAGCTGCAGCGTCCAGAGCGGGTCGCCGGAGAACAGGTCGAGCGAGGTCAGCGTCGACCTTCGCTCGTCGAGTGTCACCACCGTCGGCGGCTCCAGCACGGCATGGACGTCGCGAGTCGGGGCGTCGACGTGCCAGCGCCGTACGCCGGTCGCGGCGTCGTACGCCGTCGTGCCCGCACCGCCTGCCGTGACGACGACGCCGCCGGTCGCGACGATCGAGTCGAAGGCACCGGCCCCGCTCGCCCGCCACGCGGTCCGTCCGGACACGCCGTCGAGCGCCACCAGCTCGGCTCCGAGAACGAACACGACCGCCGTGGACGACGCGACCACCGACCGCGACGGCCCGCTGCCCAGCTGCACCCGCCACTTCTCGACGCCGTCGATCCGCCCGAGTCCCCGCACCACGCCGTCGACGTCGCTGGACACGACGACGTCGCCGACGATGCGCGCGCCGGGGTACGAGCCACGTGGCAGCGGCGTCGACCACCGCGTGCGCCCGTCGGACACCGCGACCGCCACGAGCTCATCGAGATCCGGGCCGGTCGGCAGCCCGGGCGGCAGCAGGACGGGGGCCGACACGTCAGGCGGCTTGCTCACCCCGACCGCGATGTCGTCGTCCGCGGCCGAGACGCTGTCGATCGCCGACGTCGACCAGCGGATCGTGCCGGACGTCGCGTCGAGCGCCAGGACCGGCTCTCGCCCGCCGCCGACGTAGGCGACCTGCCCGGCCACGACGGCGGGGCTGCTGCCATTGCCGGCGTGTGTCCACCTCTGCCGGCCGGTGACCGGGTCGATCCCAACGTACCGGCTCGGGCCGGTGACGACCGCGATCGCGGCCGACCCCGACGGGTTGGTCGGCACTCCGCCCCCGACGTCGGTCGTGAAGATCCGCTTGCCGGTCGGCGAGACCGCCACCAGCGACTGACGCGGGGCGGCGCCTGCTCCCCGGCACGAGACCACGGCGGCCAGGAGCACGACGGCGGTTGCCCGCGCGCTCGCTCTGCCGAGTCGGCCGCTCATGCTCGCAGCGTGGCAGGTGGCGCCGGGTTGTGTCCGTTTCAGCAGGTCCGACGGTCTCCGGCGCCGAACCCGCCCGGATGCCATCTGGGGGATTCCGCGTCCGTCTGCTCGTCTCCGTCACGGCCGCCGCGCTCGCGGTGCTCGCCGGCGTCCCGGTCGTCACTGCGCAGGCAGCGCCGCCGGTCCTCGCCGCTGCCGGCCAGGTGCGCGCCGGCGCGGCAGTGGTCGACGCCAGCTGGCACGTCGGCGCGTCGCAGGGCCAGTACGCCGACGACGGCGCACCGGTAGGCCCGGACGCGGTCGACCCCTACACCCACTCGACCAAGCGGGTGTCCTCGGTCGGCCTGCAGTCGCGGATCACCACTCGCGCCCTCGTCGTCGAAGGCGCCAACGGCAAGCGCGTGGCCGTGATCTCGCACGATCTCTACCTGCCGCAGGACCTGCTCGCCCGCCGGGTCGCCCAGCTGGTCGCGGAGCACGACCGCGACGTCACCCTCGGTCTCGCCGACGGCCCCGCCACCGGCCTCACCGCCGACGCGATCGCGATGACGGCGTCGCACAGCCACGGCTCGCCGTACTACTCGACGCCGTCGGCCGGCGTCTGGGTCTTCCAGGACGTCTACGACATCCGGTTCTTCGAGTACATGGCCACCAAGATGGCCGAGGCGATCGTGACGGCGGCCGAGCGGCTCACGCCGGTCCGCGTCGGAGGCGCCACGGTGCGCTCCAACGACGTGACGAGCCACTCCTACGGCCCGCAGGTCGCGACCGACGGCACGCCGGCCGGTCAGCCGTGGGACTTCACCACCCAGACGCTCTCCGTGGTCCGGTTCGACTCGGCGAGCACGGGCGCGCCGGTGGCGACCTGGGTGGTCTTCGGCATGCACCCGGAGTTCAGCTACGGCGACAACCTGGTCACCGGCGAGGTCATGCACACGATCGCGAAGATGGTCGACCGCGAGGTCGGCGGTGTCACGGTCATGTCGCAGAACGAGACCGGCGCGAGCGGACCCCACAAGGACCTGCGGGCGCACGCCGCCGAGGATCGGCGGGAGTTCCAGGAGAGCTCGTTCACCGGCATGGAGCGAGCCGCGCGATACGTCGCCGACACGGTGAAGAGCGCGCGGTCGGCGGTCACATCCGGCGATCCCGAGACGCCCGGCCAGTACGCCCCGATGACCGGCGCCGCCGACGTCGACTTCGTCACCGAGCGGTTCGCGCCGCCGGCCACCCGGCCGTATCCCGGCGTATCCAACTGCAACATGGAGCGCACCTACGACCTCGAGCCGGGCGTGCCGATCGCCGGCCTCCCCGACTGCGAGTTCATGTTCGCCGAGGCGGCCCGGCCGATCACCGACCCGATCTCCGCGGCCACGAACCTCGGCGCGATCCACGACCAGCTCCGCGCGGCCGGCGTGCCGATTCCGGACAGCTACGCGCCGCCGGCGCTGCTGGCGCTGCAGGAGTCCGCGACGATCCGGATGCAGGCCTTCCGCATCGGCGACATCGGCGTCACGTTCTGCGCCTGCGAGCAGTTCAGCGACCAGTCGCTCAACCTCGTGTCGCGGCTGGACCGCACGCCGAACAACCTGTTCGTCGGGTTCGACTGGTCCGACCTCCCCGGCTTCTGCACGCAGCAGAACGACACGACGTGGAAGTGCAAGAACCCGAAGAACCAGTCCCAGTACCTCGCGCCGATCACCGACCTGAAGTACCGGCGGATGCGCGCGCAGATCCACAACGACGCGGCCGGCTGGGAGCTCGACCCTGCCTCTCTCAACGGCGAGTCAGAGCCGGTCGACCCGGCGCAGATCAAGGGCAACTACACCCACGAGGAGCACACCGCCAACGGCTACGGCCTGGTGCTCACCGTCGGCATGGCCAACGACTACTGGGGCTACACGCCCAGCTACCGCGAGTACCGCCAGGGCGATCACTACCGCAAGGCGCTCGAGGCCGCCGGCCCGCACGCGAGCGACTTCTTCGCCACCCGGCTCGCGCGGATGGCCGCTTCACTCAACGGCGGGACGCCAGTCCCGCTGATGCCGCAGGACATCGCCTACGCCAACTCCGAGGCCAACCGCGCCGAGGCGTTCGCCGCCGCGCTCGGCTCGACCGCTCGCGCGTACGTCGCGGCGTACCAGGCGTCGCTGCCGGTAGACGGCGGCGCTCCGGAGATCGTCGCGCAGCCGGCGAACATCACCCGCTTCGCTGCAGCCAACGTGCAGTGGGTCGGCGGCTCGACCTGGACCGACGTGCCCGACGTGCGGGTCGAGCGCCTCGTCGGCGGCGCGTGGACGTCGTACGCCGACAGCCGCGGCGAGGTCCCGATCATGGTCGCGTTCCCTGCCCTCGACGAGCTGCCGACGTGGCGGGCCGGCGCGTTCGAGTGGAAGTGGACCGCGACCTTCGAGGCGTTCACCTCCGATCTCGCCAACCTCGGCGACCGGCCGGGGCAGACGCCGGCGGGGCAGTACCGCTTCGTCGTCGACGGTCGACGCCGGGTCGGCGCGCCGGCGGCGGAGGAGGGCTACCACCTCGAGAGTGCGGCATTCACTGTCTCCCCGTGGGGCGGCGTCACCGCGGAGGACGTGCGGGTCGAGCCCGGCGGCGCGGTGTCGTTCACGGTCGGCCCGACGTCCACCCACACCTTCGGAACCTCGCGCACCTACACGGTCGGGCCGATCGACTACCCGGACACCTACACGAGCCCGTTCGTGCACATCCGCAACGAGCGCAGGCTCTACACCTACGGCCTGAGTGACGCGTCGCGGCACCAGCAGTACTGCCACAAGTGCACGTTCCGACCGTGGGCCGACACCGCAACCGTGCGCACCACGACGGTGCGGGTCGAGCGGGTCGGCGGGGGTCGCGACGTCGTCGTCGCGACGCAGACGGGCGGCCGCTGGGTCGCGCCGACGGCGCTCGCGCCCGGTGACGCGGCGTACGTCGAGGTCGGCGGGATCGTCGACAGCTACGGCGAGAGCAATGCGCAGCGCTTCGTCATCGCCGGCACGCCCACCGACCCGCTGCCCGTCCTGACCGGACCGGAGCCGGTCGTGCCAGAGATCCCGGTCACCGGGCTGCTGCCTATCGCTGCGCTGCTGCTGACCGTCGCCTTCGTCGCGCGACAGCGCCGAGTGCGAGTGCCGCTGCCCCGATAGCGGGCAGCGCCATGCCGCCGCCGGTTGCGGGCAGCGGCCTGCTCTCCGGCTTCGGCTGGGCGGGCGGGATCCGCGGTGCCGCGCTCGACGTGCCGCTCGGCCGTGGCGCGGGTGACGCGCCTCCCGTCGGCGGCGGCGCGCTGAGCGGGTCGGTCGGGTCGATGACCTCGCCGTTGGCGCAGGTCGCCATCGGGCCGTCCGGCGCGTCGTCGTACTCCTCGAACAGCCCACGCCCGCAGAACTGACGCGCGATCACGGCCTCGTCGTCGACGGAGAGGTCGCCGGCCTCGTTGTTCGGGCCGTTGGCGTTCTTCACGCACTCGCCGATGCAGCCGTCGGCGTACCCGACGACCACCCGGCCGTACTTGTCCACGTCGACCCCGGTGAAGTCGAGCAGGTTGCGCTTGCTGCCCGGGCAGGACTCGCCGCCCTCGGCCGAGCCCCACCAGATGCAGCCGCGCTGCACCGGGTCGTTCGGCGTGACGTCCTGCGTGGTCCAGCTCGCGCCGCCGTCGAAGGTCATCGCGACATAGAGGTGCCACCCGCCCTTCGGGTCACCCTGGTCGGGGTCGAACTCGACCAGCTGGTTCTCCGGCACGTCCTCGGCATTGAGCGGTGCCTCGGTCGGCGTGCCGACGAAGGCGATCGCCGCGCGGCCGGCGCTGCCGGCGGTGACCTTCGGGAAGGTCGCGTTCTTGAGCTTGTACGGCAGGCCGACGTCGACCGACGGCGTGAACGTGGCGCCGTGGTCGTCCGACGTCACGACCATCATGTTGCTGCTGTCGCTCTCGTAGGCGACGTACACCTTGTTCGCCGCATCGACGGCGACCGCGGGGTCGGAGTCGAAGTTGGGCGCCTCGGAGTCCTTGATCTGGCGAATGGTCCAGGTGAGGCCATCATCTTGAGTGACGACGACAGCCGAGTGCAGCTCCGTGCCAGTCTCGTCGGAGCACTCGAAGTTCGGCAGGTACGCCGTGCCGTCGGGCCCGATCCGGATGTGCCCGTGCAGGCCCGTGCAGCCCTGCACGCCCGGCGTCGGACCGCTCGCCGCGTTGAAGAGCGTGTACGCCGGCCGGCTCTGGATGAAGGTCTGCCCGCCGTCGCGGCTGACCGAGCAGGCGGCGTAGGCGACGACCTGCGAGCAGTAGTAGACGAGGCGGCCCGGCCCGTAGACCGGCGACCCGATCGGCGTCGCCGCCGGACCGGCGACGAGCATCTGGTGATCGAAGTTGGAGCCGATGCCGCAGCCCTGCGACGTGACCCACGCGCTCGCCGTCGGAGCTCCCGCGACTGGCGGCTCGCCGTCGGAGTCGGTGTACGACGTCACGCTGCACGGCGGCGCGAGCTGTGACACGAAGGTACGGCCGGTGACGTTGTCGGTGAACAGGTACGGGTCGAGCGTCGTCACGCCCTCGATCGGGTTGGTGACGTCCTTCCACTCCGCCGTCGGCGGCCGGCGGGTGTCGTTGAACGTGAGCTGGATGGTCTCCAGCACGGCCTGGTACATGACCTTGTCGGTCTTCCAGTTGACCCCGATCGACGGCTCGCCCGCGTCGTGGCCGAGGCCGCTCTCCTCCGGCGCGTAGTAGTTGGCGAAGCGCGCGGTGAGCGGGCTGTTCGGGTCGGCCAGCGTCACCGGCGCGGCCGCGGTCGCGTCGTGGCGGCTGCCCGCTGCGAACGGCAGCGTGAGCAGAACGCTCAGGGCGAGCATGGTGGGGAGGACGTTCCGGCGAGAGCGCAGACGAGGCATCTGGGCATCATCACCCGAACGCGTTCAGGTCGCGACCGGGGCATGATCGGGGAGTGGGCCGCCCGGCGCCTCGCCTCTCCCTTGGCCGCTGGCCCCTGACCGCTTCCTACGCCGCCTGCTGCATAAGGACGGCGACGACGTAGTGCAGGTCGAGCCGGTCGTGGGTGGTCATCGGCGGCAGGGTGGTGGCGGTGATGATCCCGGCGGGGTCGAGTGCTTCCGCGGGCTGAACGGCGAGCGCGGGGTGGTGCAGGACGGGGACGCCGTCGGCAGTCTTCACAGTCAGGGTGCGATCCACGCGCAGGGTGAGCTGGAAGTCGAGCTGGTGGATCAGCGTGTGATGGCGGCTGCAGACGAGCACGAGATTTGCGAGGTCGGTCGGTCCGCCGCGGGACCAGTACTCGACGTGGTGGCCGTGCAGCCGGTGGGTGCGGGTGCAGCCGGGGAAGCGGCAGCGTTCCCCGTCGAGCCGGCCGAGGAGCTCGCGTAGCGGGTCGCTCAGGGTGCGGCTGGTGCGGCCGAGGTCGAACCTCGTCAGGTCGGCCGCGACGATCGGCCGCAGGTGCGTTTTGAGCTCGTCGAGTGACGGTGCGGCGTCCGGCGGGAGGATCTCGCCGTCGGCGGTGCGGGCCCAGCCGGAGATCGGGTCGACCTGCGCGGTGAGCCGCTGCCGGGCGCGCCGGGCGGCGTCCGGCTTGCTCTTGATGGTGGTCGCGAGCGAGGTCTGCGCTACCCGGACCATCCCTTCGGCGATGCTCGCCCGCACCGTCGGGTCGGAGTCCTCCTCACCGAGCGGCCGGCGCTGTGGAGAACTGCGTTCCGCGGAACGCTCGGCGTCGCGTTCCCGGTCGATCTCCTCCCGCGCGGCGTCGAGCGCGGCGAGCAGGACCGCGCCCTGCTCGGCCGGCAGCTTCACCGTCAGCACCATCGTGCCGTCGTCGTCGTAGCGCACGGATGAGCGCATCTTCCACCGCGCATGCCCCGGGTCGGTCTCGTCCTCGGCCGGCTTCCGCGCCCGGCGCACCCCGAGGACCGTCCGCTCCAGCTGCTGGCCGGTCATCACCCGGGCCAGGTCGATCCACCGCTGCTCGTCACCCGGCACCGCGACCCGGGTGATCGCCCGCACCTGCGAGTACGACAGCTCACCACGGCACATCGCTGCGGTGACCAGCGGCAGCTGCACGAGCGCTCGGGCGGTGCGGGCGCGCTCCTGCGCTGCGCGCGGCGCCCAGCCGAGGCGCCAGGTCAGCCACTGGGTCAACGACAGGCACCCGTGAGTGGCCCACCCCTCCCGCCGGTCGTACTCCGCGATCAGCGCCAACAGCCGCGCCTCACCCGCCGCCACGCGGCCGGCCCAGGTCGCGATCTCATCCGCAACCTGCTCGTCAGACAATGTCTCAAAGGTCTCCGTCATCCCTCGACGATAGAGACCAGGTGTGACAAATCCTGTCGCCGGAATCGTTGGCGCGCAAGGCTTCCAGCCCGACTTCGATGTCGTGCGTGCGACGCGGGAGCAGCCCTACTTGCGGAGGAGGAAGTGGGCCACCGACGCCGAGGCGATGTGCTCCACCGACGTGAAGGCGCCGACGACCTCGTCGAGGTCCTCGAACAGGCGCTCGCCGCCGCCGAGCAGCACCGGCGTGACCGCGATGTGCATCTCGTCGACGAGTCCTGCGCGGAGGTACTGCCGCACGGTCGACGCGCCGCCGCCGAGCCGGACGTCACGGCCGTCCGCGGCGGCAACGGCTCGATCGAGCGCAGCCTCTATGCCAGACGTGACGAAGTGGAACGTCGTACCGCCCTCCATCTCCAGCGGCGCGCGCTCGTGATGGGTCAGGACGAAGACGGGGTGGTGGAACGGCGGGTCGTCGCCCCACCAGCCGGTCCAGGTGTCGTCCCACGGTCCGCGGACCGGCCCGAACATGTTCCGACCCATGATCGTCGCGCCGATGTTGTCCTCGCCGCGCGCGCTGAGGTCGTCGTCGACGCCCGCTTCGCCGCCAAGCTCTCCGTGGGATGCACGCCACGACCTCGTGGCGATGACCCACCCGTGCAGACCCTCGCCGCCGACACCGAGCGGCGCGTCGGCGCTCTGGTCCGGGCCGGCGGCGTACCCGTCCAAGGACACGCAGAGGCTGTGGATGCGCAGCTTCGCCATCCGGGTCTCCCGGCTCGTGATGTGGTGGTGCCCCCGGCAGGATTCGAACCTGCGCTTCTACCTCCGGAGGGTAGCGCTCTATCCCCTGAGCTACGGGGGCCAGGGCAGGGGCACGATACCCCAGCGCCCGGGATAGCCTCTGTGGGTGCCGACCCGCGTGCTCGTCGTCGATGACGACGCCGTCATCCGTCAGCTGGTGTGCGTCAACCTCGAGCTCGAGGGCTTCGAGGTGTTCACCGCCGAGGACGGCATGGACGCGTTGGAGAAGGTCGGCGAGGTCGACCCCGCCGTCATCACTCTCGACATCATGATGCCCCGGATGGACGGCTGGGAGACCGCCGCGCGACTGCATGACAACCCCGACACCGCGCACATCAAGGTGGTCCTGCTCAGCGCCCGGGCGCAGGAGGCCGACCTCCGCAGGGGCCACGGCCTCGGCGTCGACGCCTACCTCACCAAGCCGTTCGACCCGGACGAGCTGATCACCCTGGTACGCCGCCTGGCCGGCGAAACCGCGTAACGAGCGCGCTCACGCGCACGGTAGCCTCGCCGCATGACGCCGGACGAGCTCGCGGAGAGCGTGCGCGACGCCGTACGCCGCGTCGTCGGCGCCGGCGCGCTCGACGTCGAGGTCCCTGACCACGTCGTGATCGAGCGGCCGAAGCAGCGCGAGCACGGCGACTACGCCACCAACGTCGCGCTCCAGCTGGCCAAGGCAGCCGGCCGGCCGCCGCGCGACGTCGCGCAGCTGCTCGCCGACCACCTCGACGACCCGGGCATCCGGTCGGTCGAGGTCGCCGGCCCCGGCTTCCTCAACTTCCGCCTCGCCGACGCCGCTCAGGGCGCGGTCGCTGGCGCGATCGTGGCGGCCGGTGCGGCGTACGGCACGAGCACCGAAGGTGCCGGCCGGACCGTCAACCTGGAGTTCGTCAGCGCCAACCCGACCGGCCCGATGCACGTCGGCCACGCGCGCTGGGCCGCAGTCGGCGACGCGCTCGCGCGGCTGCTCGAGGCAACCGGCCACACCGTGGTGCGCGAGTTCTACATCAACGACGCCGGCGCGCAGACCGACAAGCTCGCGGCGTCGCTGCTCGCGCGGGCCCGTCAGCAGCGAGGTGACGCCGACGTCGAGTTCCCGGCGGACGGCTATCACGGCGACTACGTCACCGAGACAGCGGTCGCGATCGTCGCCGACCAGCCGGACCTGCTCGACCGGCCGGAGGACGAGGCACTCGAGGTCTTCAAGACAGAGGGCCTGCGCCGGCTGCTGGGGGAGGTCCAGGCGACGCTGGCGAGCTTCGGCGTCGAGTTCGACGTGTGGTTCTCCGAGAGGACGCTGCACGACTCCGGCGAGATCACCGCTGCCATCGAGCGGCTGCGCGCGCAGGGGCATGTGTACGACGACGCCGGAGCGACCTGGCTGCGCACCACCGACTTCGGCGACGACAAGGACCGGCCGCTCATCCGCTCCGACGGCACGCCGACGTACTTCGCCGCCGACGCGGCCTACTACCTCGACAAGAAGCGCCGCGGCGCCGAGATGGTCGTCATCCAGGTCGGTGCCGACCACCATGGCTACACCGGCCGGATGAAGGCGATGGTCGCCTGCTTCGGCGACGACCCCAACCGCGACTTCCACCTGCTCATCGGCCAGATGGTCAACCTGACCAAGCAGGGCGAGCCGGTGAAGATGAGCAAGCGCGCGGGGACCTTCGTCGCCTTCGACGACCTGGTCGGCGCGGTCGGCAACGACGCGGCGCGCTACTCGCTGGTGCGGTCGAGCATGGACAGCGACATGACGCTCGACATCGACCAGATCACCCGGCAGGACCCGGACAACCCGGTCTTCTACGTGCAGTACGCGCACGCGCGCATCTCGTCGCTGCTCCGCAACGCCGCCGAGCTCGGCATCGAGCGCGGTACGACGTACGACCCGGCGCTGCTCAACCATGAGCGCGAGGGCGACCTGCTGCGCGCTCTCGGCGAGTTCCCCCGCCGGGTGCACTCCGCCACCGAGCTCGACGCGCCGCACCGGATCGCGCGTTACCTCGAGGAGCTGGCCGGGGTCTACCACCGCTTCTACGACGCCTGCCGGGTGCTGCCCGGCGCGGACGCCGAGCCGTCCGAGGCCGACCAGGCGTTGACGGTCGCGCGGCTGTGGGTCTGCGAAGCGACGCGAACGGTGCTCGCCAACGGGCTCCGTCTCCTCGGGGTGAGTGCCCCGGAGCGGATGTGACGGGCTCAGTCGCCGGCGTCGACCTGGTCGAGTCGGTGTGGCCCGTCACCGCTGCGCGCAACGCCGCCGGAGCGCTGCAGATCGGCGGCCTCGACGTGCGCGACCTGGTCTCGGAGCACGGCACGCCGCTGCTGGTCCTCGACGAGGACGACCTGCGCGCGCGCTGCGTCGCGTGGCGCAGCGCCTTCGAGGGGTGGCCCGCGGGCGCGGTCGTCGCCTACGCCGGCAAGGCGTTCCTCGCCAAGGTGTCCTCCGCGTCGTCGAGGCAGAGGGTCTGGGGCTCGACGTCTGCACCGGGGGAGAGCTCGCAGTCGCGTTGGCGGCCGGGTTCCCGACCGACCGCATCTGGTTCCACGGCAACAACAAGTCGGTCGAGGAGCTCACTCGCGCGGTGGATGCCGGCGTCCGCACCGTGGTCCTCGACTCCTTCGAGGAGATCGACAGGCTTGCTGCTGTCTCTCGCGATGCCGGCGTACGGCAGCGGGTCTACGTCCGCGTGACGCCGGGCGTCGAGGCGCACACCCACGAGTACGTGCAGACCGGGCAGGAGGACCAGAAGTTCGGCTTCTCGCTCGCCGCCGGCGCCGCCGCCGAGGCGTGCCGTCGCGCGCACGCGCAGACCTCGCTCGAGCTGGTCGGCATCCACTGCCACATCGGCTCGCACATCTTCGACACCCACGGCTTCTCGCTCGCCGCGCACCGGATGGTCGAGCTGCTCGCGGCGGTGCGCGACGAGCTCGGCGTGGTGCTGGCCGAGCTAGACCTCGGCGGTGGTCACGGCATCGCCTACACCGCGGCCGACGACCCGATGAGCCCCGCGGACCACGCGACCGGACTGCGCGCGATCCTCGAGCGGGAGTGCTCGGCGGTCGGCCTCGACGTGCCCCACCTCGTCCTCGAGCCGGGCCGCGCGATCGTCGGCCCGTCGACGGTCACCGTCTACGAGGTCGGCACGGTGAAGGACCTGCCCGGCCTGCGCACCTACGTCAGCGTCGACGGCGGCATGAGCGACAACATCCGCACCGCGCTGTACGACGCCCGCTACACCGCCGTGCTCGCGTCCCGGTCGTCCGACGCCGCGCCGCGCAACGTCACCCTCTGCGGCAAGCACTGCGAGAGCGGCGACATCGTCGTGCACGACGTGCCGCTGCCCGGTGACCTCGCGCCGGGTGACCTCGTCGCGGTGCCCGCGTCCGGCGCCTACCACCGGTCGATGGCCAGCAACTACAACCATGTGCCCCGTCCGCCGGTCGTCGCCGTGAAGGACGGCGTCGCCCGCGTGATGGTCCGCCGCGAGACCGAGGCCGACCTGCTCGCCCTCGATGTCGGATGAGGGGCGCGGCATGAGCGCCTGGTCGGAGTACCCGCTGCGCATCGCGCTGCTCGGCTGCGGCGTCGTCGGCTCCGAGGTCGTGAAGCTCATCCATGAGCACAGCGACGACCTCGCGGCCCGCATCGGCGCGCGGCCGGAGATCGTCGGCATCGCGGTGCGCGTCCCGGGCAAGCGCCGCGACCTCCCGGTCGACCCGACCCTGTTCACCGCCGACGCCAAGTCGCTCGTCGAGCGCGAGGACGTCGACATCGTCGTCGAGGTGATCGGCGGCATCGAGCCGGCCCGCACGCTGCTGCTCGCCGCGCTCGAGGCCGGCAAGTCGGTCGTCACCGCCAACAAGGCGCTGCTGGCCAGCGACGGCGCGTCGCTCTACGACGCCGCGGCGCGCAACAACGCCGACCTCTACTACGAGGCCAGCGTCGCCGGCGGCATCCCGCTGCTGCGCCCGCTCAAGGAGTCGCTCGCCGGCGACCGGCTGCACCGCGTCCTCGGCATCGTCAACGGCACGACCAACTTCATCCTCAGCCGGATGGAGGAGACCGGCGCGTCCTTCGCGGAGGCGCTCGACGAGGCGACCGCGCTCGGGTACGCCGAGGCCGACCCGAGCGCCGACATCGAGGGGTTCGACGCCGCGGCGAAGGCGGCGATCCTGGCCAGCATCGCGTTCCACACGCGGGTGGCCGTCGGCGACGTCTACCGCGAGGGCATCACCGAGGTGACGTCGGCCGACATCGCCAGCGCCCGCGCGATGAACCGCGTCGTCAAGCTGCTGGCGATCTGCGAGCGCACCGACGACGGTGTCAGCGTCCGCGTCCACCCGGCGATGATCCCGACGTCGCACCCGCTCGCGAACGTGCGCGAGGCGTTCAACGCGGTCTTCGTCGAGGGCGCGGCGGTCGGCCAGCTGATGTTCTACGGCCGCGGCGCAGGCGGCGCGCCGACGGCGAGCGCGGTGCTCGGCGACATCGTCGCGGTCGGTCGGAATCGGCTCTCCGGGTCGCGCGGTGCGGGGGAGTCGGCGTACGCCGACCTCTCGCTGCTGCCGATGGGACTGACCCGCACCCGCTACCACGTCAGCCTCGACGTCGCGGACATGCCCGGCGTCCTCGCCGAGGTCGCGGGCGCGTTCGCGGCGCAGGACGTGTCGATCCAGACGGTCCGCCAGGAGGGCCACGGCGACGACGCGACGCTGGTCCTCGTCACGCACGAGGCGCCGGACGAGGCTCTGGCCCGCACCGTCGGCTGGCTGCGCGGGCTCGACGTCGTGCGCGCCGTCACCAGCGTCATGCGGGTCGAGGGCGGCGAGGCGTCATGACATCGACACCAGCGACTCCGCAGGCGTCCTGGCGGGGCGTGCTCGAGGAGTACCGCGCGCGGATGCCGATCGACCAGACGACGACGGTCATCACGCTGCGCGAGGGCGGCACACCGCTGGTCCCCGCGCCGGTGCTGAGCGAGCGCACCGGCTGTGACGTCTGGCTCAAGGTCGAAGGGTCCAACCCGACCGGCTCGTTCAAGGACCGCGGCATGACCGTCGCGATCACCAAGGCGGTCGAGGAGGGCAGTCGCGCGGTCATCTGCGCGTCCACCGGCAACACGTCGGCGTCGGCGGCGGCGTACGCCGCCCGCGCCGGCATCGTCTGCGCCGTGCTCGTGCCGAGCGGCAAGATCGCTCTCGGCAAGCTGGCACAGGCGCTGGTGCACGGCGCGCAGCTTCTGCAGGTCGACGGCAACTTCGACGACTGCCTCGACCTCGCGCGCGACCTGTCGAAGAACTACCCGGTCACCCTGGTCAACTCGGTCAACCCGTACCGGATCGAGGGCCAGAAGTCGGCGGCCTTCGAGATCTGCGACGTCCTCGGTGAAGCTCCGGATGTGCACTGCCTGCCGGTCGGCAACGCGGGCAACATCACGGCGTACTGGAAGGGCTACCGGGAGTACCACGCCGACGGCGTGATCCCGGCGCTGCCGGTGATGCGCGGGTTCCAGGCGGCGGGTGCCGCGCCGCTCGTGTCCGGCAAGCCGGTCGCGACGCCGATGACCATCGCGACCGCGATCCGGATCGGCAACCCGGCGTCGTGGAACGAGGCGATCCACGCGCGTGACGAGTCGCGCGGAGCGATCGAGTCGGTGACCGACCGGCAGATCCTCGACGCCTACCGGCTGCTCGCGCGCCGCGAGGCCGTCTTCGTCGAGCCGGCGTCGGCGGCCAGCGTCGCTGGGCTGCTGCAGGCGCAGCGCCGACGGCTCCCTCGCCCGGGGACTGCGCGTTGTGTGCACCGTCACGGGCCACGGCCTCAAGGACCCCGAGTGGGCGATCTCCGGGGCGCCGGCGCCGACGACGGTTCCCGTCGACGCGCCCGCGGCGGCGGCGGCGCTCGGGTTGGTGTGACCGAGGAGAGCGTCGCGCGCGGCTACCTCCAGCTTCTGCGCGAGGAGCACGACTTCCGCCGCGTCTACATCTCCCAGATCATCAGCCTCGGCGGCGATTGGTTCGCGCTGATCCCGCTGCTCACGCTGCTCGGCCGGCTGACCGACGGCGGCCTGTGGGGCGGGCTGGTCCTCGCCGTCGACACCGCGGTCTTCGCGCTTCTCGCGCCGTACGCCGGCACCGTCGCCGACCGGTTCGACCGTCGCCGCACCATGGTGATCGCCGACTTCGCGAGCGCAGCGCTCGTCCTGCTGCTCCTGCTCGTCCGGTCGGAGTCGACCGCGTGGGTCGCGCTGGTGGCGATCGGCGGTGTCGCCGTCGCGAAGGCGTTCTTCACTCCCGCGTCCAGTGCGGCGCTGCCCAACATCGTGCCGCCGGCCGACCTCGCGCGGGCGACCGTCCTCGGCGGCGCTGTCTGGGGCACGATGCTCGCGGTCGGCGCGGCGGCGGGTGGCGTGCTCGCGCTGCTGGTCGGCGCACGGTGGTGCTTCGCGCTCGACGCGGTGTCGTTCCTCGTCTCCGGCCTGCTCGTCATGCGCACCACGCGGCCGTTCAGCGAGGCGCGGCAGACGGTGACGAAGATCTCGGTGCGTGCCGATGTTCGCGAGACCTATGAGTACGCGCGTGGCGAGCCGCGGGTGCGCGCGCTGCTGGCCTGCAAGCTCGGCGTCGCGCTGGGCAACGGCACGCTCGCGTTGTTCCCTCTCTACGCGACCCACGTCTTCTCCGTCGGCGACGTCGGCACCGGCCTGCTCTACAGCGCGCGCGGACTCGGCGCGCTGGTCGGCCCGTTCTTCATGCGGCGCTATGTGACCCGCGACCCAGCGCTGCTCTGGCCGGTGCTCGCGACCAGCATCGGGCTCTTCGGCGTGTCCTACATCGGCTTCGCGGCGGCGCCGTTCTTCGCCCTCGGCCTGATCGCGGTCGCCCTCGCGCACTTCGGCGGCGGCGCCAACTGGGTGCTCTCGACGTACGGCCTGCAGTCGACCGTGCCGGACCACGTTCGAGGACGCGTGTTCAGTGCGGACTACATGCTCGCGACGCTCGCGGTCTCGGTGAGCCAGATCGTCGCGGGCGTCCTCAGCGAGTCGGTCGCGGTGCGCACCATCTCCGCAGGACTCGGCTGCGTCGTGCTGTCGTACGCCGTGGTGTGGTGGGTATTCGTCCGCGGGGTGCGACGATCCGGACGGCTCGCGGTGCCCGACGCCGCGGACCACACGCATCCCGCCGGCCCGGCGGAGAGTCTCGAGAACCGCCCGGAAGGAGCCTGAGCGATGGCCGGTCCGAGCTTTCGCGCCGCGCCGGTGCGCGTCCGCGTCCCCGCGACGTCGGCCAATCTCGGGCCCGGCTTCGACGCGGTCGGCCTCGCTCTCGGCCTCTA
Organism: uncultured Actinomycetota bacterium; assembly: GCA_963765815.1. Taxonomy (GTDB): domain Bacteria; phylum Actinomycetota; class Actinomycetes; order BP-191; family BP-191; genus DATLNF01. Next base: position 67,654 of record CAVXXT010000009.1, read on the forward strand.
CGACGACGTCATCGTGCGCATCGCCGACAGCGGGCTGCACGTCGACGTCGCGGGTGAAGGCGCGGACGACGTGCCGCGCGACAAGAAGCACCTCGTCGTCCGCGCTCTGCGCGCGACCTTCGACGCGCTCGGCGGTCAGCCGCGCGGGCTCGAGGTCGTCTGCGCCAACCGGATCCCGCACGGCCGCGGTCTCGGTTCGTCGGCGGCCGCGATCGTCGCGGGAGTCACGGCGGCGCGCAGCCTCGTCCTCGGCGGGCTGCCCGACGACGACGCGCTGCGCATCGCGACCGAGCTCGAAGGGCACCCGGACAACGTGGCGGCCTGCCTGCTCGGCGGCCTGACCCTCGCCTGGCGCAGCGGAGACGACGTACGCGCGACCCGCGTCGACCTGCACCGCGAGCTCCGCGCCGCGGTCCTGGTGCCCGCGACGAAGACGTCGACCGCGAAGGCGCGTCGGATGCTGCCCGACACGGTGCCGCACGCCGACGCGGCGTGGACTGCGGGCCGGGCCGCGCTGCTCGTAGAGGCGATGAGCCGCACGCCGGAGCTCCTCCTGGACGCGACTGACGACGTGCTGCACCAGCCCTATCGGGCCGAGGCCATGCCACGCACGACCGCGATCCTGGCCAAGCTCCGCGCCCAGGGCATCGCTGCCGCGGTGAGCGGCGCAGGCCCCAGCGTCATCGCGCTGTCGACCGACGAGCGGGTGCTCGACGCCGCGGTCTCCGGGGCGCCCCGCGGGTGGACGGCGTACCGGCTCGACATCGACAACGAGGGCGCGCAGGCCGGCCCGGTCGGCTGACCGGGAATCTCTCCCGGTTCGCCGGCGTTGTTCGGGTCAGGCGCGTCGTTGTTGCCCTCCGGGCTGCGCATCGTTACGCTTCGCCTGTACCGCCTGCTCCATGCAGACGGTCCCCGTTCCTCCCGGCGCCGTGCACCGGAACGCCAGAACCTCCGGTGGGCCCACGGCCCCTCCCGCTCCCGCTGTTCGGGTCGCCTCGCTGGCGTGCGCACCGCGCGCACCCCGTAGCACCCAGACGCTGTGAGCGGGTGAGCAGGAGGAACCCCAGATCATCGGCGTCTTCACGGCATCGCCGCCGTACGCCGAAGCCGGGCACCGCCGACACACGGCGGGCCCGCACCCGAGAGGATCACGTTGAGCGACACCACAGAGCTCACCGGCATGAAGCTCGCGCAGCTGCAGCAGGTGGCGTCCGGAATGGGCATCACCGGCGCCTCCAAGCTGCGCAAGAGCGAGCTGCTGGCCGCCATCCAGAGCGGCGGCGCCGGCTCCCGCGGCGGCTCGTCCCGCGCCGCATCCGCCGCCAAGGCGCCGGCCGAGAGCGCGTCGGCCTCCGCCGGCACCTCGACCGAGCCGCGGTCCGAGACGCCGCGGTCCGACCGCCCGACGATCAGCGTCGGCGACGACAGCGCGCCTTCCACCAACGGCAGCGCTGCCAGCAACGGCGAGGCGCGCGGCGGGGGCAACTACGCCGAGCGGCGCGAGGCCCGCTACCGCGAGCGCAACCGCGGCGACCGTCAGGGCGGCGGCGACGGCGCGACCGGCGACCGGCCGCAGGGTCAGGGCGGCGAGCGCCAGCAGGGTGACCGTCAGCAGGGTCAGGGCGGTGACCGTCAGCAGGGCGACCGTCAGCAGGCCCAGGGCGGTGACCGTCAGCAGGGTGACCGTCAGCAGGGCGACCGTCAGCAGGGTCAAGGCGGCGGCCAGCGGCAGGGCGGCGGGCAGCCCGGCCAGAACCGCGACGACGAGTTCGGCCGAGGCGGCGCGCGACGGGGTCGATTCCGGGAGCGCGGCCGCAACCGCCAGGGCGGTCGCGGCGGCGGGATGGCCGGCTTCGGCGAGCCCGACACCACGATCCGCGAGGACGACGTCCTGATCCCGATCGCGGGCATCCTCGACATCCTCGACAACTACGGCTTCGTCCGGACCACCGGCTACCTGCCGAGTCCCAACGACGTGTACGTCGCGCTGTCGCAGGTGCGCCGCTACGGCCTGCGCAAGGGCGACGTCGTGACCGGCGCCGTTCGCCAGCAGGCGGAGGGCGAGCGCAAGGACAAGTTCAACGCGCTGATCCGCCTCGACACGGTCAACGGCGCGGACCCGGAGAAGGCCAAGCTTCGTCCCGAGTTCAAGGACATGACGCCGCTCTACCCGCAGGACCGACTGCGTCTCGAGACCGACCCGCAGATCCTGACGACGCGGATCATCGACCTCGTCGCGCCGATCGGCAAAGGCCAGCGCGGCCTGATCGTCTCGCCGCCGAAGGCCGGCAAGACGATGGTGCTGCAGGCGATCGCCAACGCGATCACCACCAACAACCCCGAGACCCACCTGATGGTCGTCCTCGTCGACGAGCGTCCGGAGGAGGTCACGGACATGCAGCGCTCGGTGAAGGGCGAGGTCATCGCCTCGACCTTCGACCGCCCGGCCGAGGACCACACCACCATCGCCGAGCTGTCGATCGAGCGGGCCAAGCGCCTGGTCGAGCTCGGCCACGACGTCGTCGTGCTGCTCGACTCGATCACCCGGCTCGGCCGCGCCTACAACCTCGCCGCCCCGGCGAGCGGGCGCATCCTCTCCGGTGGTGTCGACTCGACCGCGCTCTACCCGCCGAAGCGCTTCTTCGGCGCCGCGCGCAACATCGAGAACGGCGGCTCGCTGACGATCCTCGCCACGGCGCTGGTCGAGACCGGCTCGCGCATGGACGAGGTCATCTTCGAGGAGTTCAAGGGCACCGGGAACATGGAGCTCAAGCTCGACCGCAAGCTCGCGGACAAGCGGATCTTCCCGGCCGTCGACGTCGACGCCTCGGGCACCCGCAAGGAAGAGCTGCTCATGTCACCGGAGGAGCTGCAGATCACCTGGAAGCTCCGCCGCGTCCTGCACGCGCTGGAGACCGGTCAGGCCCTCGAGCTGCTCATCGACAAGATGAAGTCGACGAAGGGCAACACCGAGTTCCTCATGCAGATCCAGAAGACCACCGCCGGCCCCGACAACGCCTGACCCAGATTCCAGGTTGCGGCTGGACCTCAGGCGATGGTGAGCTGGACGTCGATGTTGCCGCGGGTGGCGTTGCTGTAGGGGCAGACCTGGTGCGACGTCGCGACCAGCGTCTCGGCCGTCTCCTTGTCCAGCGTCGGCACCGACACGACCAGCTCGACCGCGAGCCCGTAGCCGACCCGGCCGTCGGCCTGGCCGATGCCGACCCGCGCCGTGACGTGCGAGTCGGTGACGTCCAGCTGCATCTTCCGGGCGACCAGGCGCATCGCCGAGTGGAAGCAGGCGGCGTACCCGCCGGCGAACATCTGCTCCGGGTTGGTGCCGTCGCCGCCGTCGCCGCCCATCTCCTTCGGCGCGCTCAGCTCGAGGTCGAGCCGGTCGTCGTCGCTGGTCACTCGCCCCTTGCGGCCGCCGTACGCCGTCGCCTCCGCCGTGTAGAGGATCTGCACGCTCGCCCACCCCTCGCTCGGTCGCCGCTCGTGCGGTCGCTCGGACGCGGGGAGTCTGGCACAATGGGCTCACCGCGGACCGGTTCACGCCCCTCCACTCCGGTGGGGCGACCCGGCGCCGCCCGAAGACAGAGGACGACATGAAGACCGGCATCCACCCCGACTACGTCGAGACCACCGTGCACTGCTCGTGCGGCGAGACGTTCACCACGCGCAGCACGATCGCGGACATCCACGCCGACGTCTGCTCGAAGTGCCACCCCTTCTACACCGGCAAGCAGAAGATCATGGACGTCGGCGGCCGGGTCGAGAAGTTCGAGAAGCGCTTCGGCAAGCGCACCTCCGGCGCGCAGCAGGGTTAGCTGGGCGGCTCGCAACAGCCGCCCCGCCCACTCCGCTCCGCGCCTGCTGATCTCTCGCCGGGCGCCCGTTTGAAAAGTTGGCACCCATGTTCGACAAGCTCGGCGAGATCGCGGCGGAGCACGCGCTGCTCGAGACGCAGATGTCCGACCCGGACCTGCACTCCGACCAGGCGCGCGCTCGCACCGTCACCAAGCGCTACTCGGAGCTGACGCCGGTCGTCGAGGCGTTCAAGGAGTACCAGGCCGTCGTCGCCGACATCGAGGCGGCCCGCGAGCTCGCGGCCGAGGACCCGTCGTTCCGTGACGAGGTCACGTCGGGCGAGATCAAGCGCGAGGAGCTGCACGACCGGCTGCGCGTGCTGCTCGTCCCGGCCGACCCCAACGACGACAAGGACGTCATCCTCGAGGTCAAGGCCGGCGAGGGCGGCGAGGAGTCGGCGCTGTTCGCCTCCGACCTGCTGCGGATGTACCTGCGGTACGCCGAGCGCCAGGGCTGGAAGACCGAGGTGCTCGACGCCAACGAGAGCGACCTCGGCGGCTACAAGGACGTCAGCGTCGCGGTGAAGGCCAAGGGCACCGGGGCGTGGCGGCGGCTGAAGTACGAGGGCGGCGTGCACCGCGTCCAGCGCGTGCCGGCGACCGAGAGCCAGGGTCGCATCCACACCAGCGCCGCCGGCGTCCTCGTGATGCCGGAGGCCGAGGACGTCGACGTCACGATCGACCCGAACGACCTGCGGATCGACGTCTACCGCTCGAGCGGTCCTGGTGGGCAGAGCGTCAACACCACCGACTCCGCCGTGCGCATCACCCACGTCCCGACCGGCACCGTCGTGTCGTGCCAGAACGAGAAGAGCCAGCTGCAGAACAAGGAGTCGGCGCTGCGCATCCTGCGCGCCCGGCTGCTCGCGCTGGCGCTCGAGGAGCAGGCCGCAGCGGCGAGCGCGGAGCGGCAGAGCCAGGTCCGCACCGTCGACCGCAGCGAGCGGGTGCGCACCTACAACTTCCCGGAGAACCGGCTCTCCGACCACCGCACCGGCTACAAGGCCTACAACCTCGACCAGGTGCTCGACGGCGACCTCGACCCGGTCATCCAGTCGCTGGTCGACGCGGACAACGCCGCGCGGATGGCGGGCAGCGATGAGTGAGAGCACCCGGGTGGCGACCAGCGTGGCCAACGCGCTGCGCTGGGCCACCGAGCGGCTCGACGACGCCGGCGTCGAGTCGCCGCGCTGGGACGCCGAGCAGCTCGCCGCCCATGTGCTGGCGGTGAAGAAGGCGGACCTGGTCCGCTTCGTCGAGCTCGACCCCGAGCAGCACTCGGCGTTCGTCGACCTCGTCACGAAGCGCGCCGAGCGAGTTCCTCTGCAGCACCTCACCGGCGCGGTCGGCTTCCGCTACATCGACCTCGCGGTCGGTCCAGGTGTGTTCATCCCGCGCCCGGAGACCGAGGTGGTCACCGGCTGTGCGATCGACACGATGAAGGCGCGCAAGCTGCCCATGCCGGTCGTCGTCGACCTCTGCGCCGGCAGCGCTGCGATCGCCCTGTCCGTCGCGCACGAGCTCCCCGGCGCGTTGGTGCACGCGGTCGAGATCGACCCCAACGCGCTCGACTGGGCCCGCCGCAACGCCGAGGCGCGCACCGCGCGCCGGCGACCCGCCGATCACGCTTCACCACGGCGACGTGTGCGACGCCGTACCCGAGCTCGACGGCGCGGTCGACTGCGTCATCGCCAACCCGCCGTACGTCGCCGAGCACGAGATGGACGACGTCGACCCCGAGGTTCGCGACCACGACCCGGAGCTCGCGCTGGTCGCCGGACCGGACGGGCTCGACGTGATCCGGCAGGTGGTCGCCCGCGCCGCGCGCCTGCTGCGACCGGGCGGGCTGCTCGTCGTCGAGCACTCGGACCGGCAGGGCGAGTCCGCGCCGGCAGTGCTCGAGGAGTCGGGGGAGTGGTCCGACATCGCCGACTATCGCGACCTGACCGATCGGCCGCGCTTCGTGGCGGCGTACCGCGGGGAGAAGTAAGTGAGCGAGCTGTTCGACTGCGGCGACGAGCAGGATCGAGCTGCCGGTGTCGCCGCCGCTGCCAACGCGATCCGCCGGGGCGAGCTGGTCGTCCTGCCGACCGACACCGTCTACGGCCTCGCGGCCGACGCGTTCTCCCCCGACGCCGTACGCCGGCTGCTGGCGCCAAGGGCCGCGGTCGCGAGACGCCGGTGCCGGTCCTCATCGGCACGTGGCGCACGGTCAACGGCCTGGTCGACGACCTGCCCTCGACCGCGAGCGACCTGATCGCCGCGTTCTGGCCCGGTGGGCTGACCCTCGTCCTCACGGCAGGGACCGGGCTGACGTGGGACCTCGGCGAGACGCGCGGGACCGTCGCGGTGCGGATGCCGCTGCACCCGGTCGCGCTCGAGCTGCTCGCGGAGACCGGTCCGCTCGCGGTGTCGAGCGCCAACCGCAATGGCGTGCCGCCGGCGAAGTCGGCCGCTGAGGCATCTGCCGACCTCGGCGACGGCGTCGCGGTCTACCTGGAGAGCGGCGTGTCGCTCGACCAGCGGCCGTCGACGATCGTCGACCTGACCGGCGACCTGCCGCGGCTGCTGCGCGAGGGTGCGGTCGACGTGGCGGACATCGAGGACGTGCTGGGAGTGACCCTTGCCCGGTGACCGGTTCGACCTGCTGACCGTCTGCACCGGCAACATCTGCCGGTCGCCGATGGCCGAGCTGATCGCGGCCGCGCACCTGCGCGCCGAGCTGCTCGCCGGCCGAGTCCGCGCGGTTCCGGGTGCACTCGGCCGGGACCCAGGGTCTCGAGGGCTGGGAGGTCAACCCGCCCGCCGCCGCGCGGCTGGCCGCGCTCGGCGTGCCGTACGACGACTTCCGCGCGCGCCGGCTGGTCGAGGAGATGGTGGCCGAGGCGGACCTCGTCCTCACCGCGACCCGCGAGCACCGCTCGGCCGCAGTGACGCTCGTGCCGCGCGCGGCGTCGCGGACCTTCACGCTGCGTGAGTTCGCGCGTCTCGTCTCGCTCGTCGACGTCGACGAGCTGCCCGTCGGCGACGCCGTCGCGCGGGCCCAGGCCCTGGTGTCGGCCGCGGCGCGACAGCGCGGCATGGTGTGGGTCCCGCCGTCCGACGACGACATCGCCGACCCCTACGGTCGGGGCGAGGCCGAGTTCGAGGCCTGCTCGACGGAGATCAACGAGGCGCTGCGCGAGCCGCTCGCGGTGATCTGCGACCCGACGTACCGTCCGGCTCCGAGAGAAGAGGCGACGCCGTGATCGACCAGCCGCTCGAGTTCCCGCTCGCGGCCCCGGGCCGCACCCGGCTCGTCGCCGGCGCCGACCACGCCGGCTGGCGCCTCAAGGACGCGCTGGCCGACAAGGCCCGCCGCGCGGGATACGACGTCACCGACGTCGGCACGTCCTCCGACGACAGCGTCGACTACCCCGACTTCGCCGTGGCGGTCGCCCGCGCGGTCGCGGCGGGGGAGGCCGACCTCGGCCTCATCGTCTGCGGGACCGGGATCGGCGTCTCCATGACGGCGAACAAGGTCCACGGGGTGCGTGCGGCGGTGGTCCACGACGTGTTCACGGCCTACTACAGTCGTGAGCACAACGACGCCAACGTGCTGTGCCTGGGCGCGCGCGTCGTCGGAGAGGGCGTCGCCGAGTCCGCGTTGGCCACGTTCCTGCGCACGGACTTCGGCGGGGGCCGGCACACGCGCCGGGTCGACAAGATCACGGCCACGGAGAGCGAGGGCACCTCATGACCGCCACGGAGCGAGCGACCATGGGCACGGAGCGCACCCCCTTCTGGGGTCCTGACTTCGCCGCTCTCGAGGAGACCGACCCGGAGATCGCCGGCGTCATCCTCAGCGAGCTCGACCGGCTGCGCAGCGGGCTGCAGCTGATCGCCAGCGAGAACTTCACCTCGCCCGCCGTCCTCGCCGCCCTCGGCTCGACGCTGTCCAACAAGTACGCCGAGGGCTACCCGGGCAAGCGCTACTACGGCGGCTGCGCCGAGGTCGACAAGGCCGAGTAGATCGGCATCGAGCGGGCGAAGGAGCTGTTCGGCGCCGAGCACGCCAACCTGCAGCCGCACTCCGGGGCGAGCGCCAACCTCGCGGCGTACGGCGCCTTCTGCGCGCCCGGTGACACGGTGCTCGCGATGTCCCTGCCGCACGGCGGGCACCTGACGCACGGCACCAAGGTCAGCTTCTCCGGCAAGTGGTTCAACGCCGTGCACTACGGCGTCAGCCAGGACGACCGAGGACATCGACTACGACCAGGCGCGCGACCTGGCCCGTGAGCACCGAGCCGAAGATGATCATCTGCGGCGGCTCCGCGATCCCGCGCCTGATCGACTTCGCCGCGTTCCGCGAGATCGCCGACGAGGTCGGCGCGATCCTGATGGTCGACGCCGCGCACTTCATCGGCCTCGTCGCCGGCAAGGCGATCCCGTCGCCGGTCCCTTACGCCGACGTCGTCACCTTCACGACGCACAAGGTCCTGCGCGGGCCGCGCGGCGGCATGCTGGTCTGCAAGGCCGAGCACGCCGCCAAGCTGGACAAGGCGGTCTTCCCGATGATGCAGGGCGGCCCGCTGATGCACGCGGTCGCGGCGAAGGCGGTGGCGCTCAAGGAGGCGTCGACGCCGGCGTACCAGGCCTACGCGAAGCAGGTCATCACCAACGCGCAGGCCCTCACCGAGGGGCTCGCAGCCGAGGGCATGCGGCCGGTCTCCGGTGGCACCGACACCCACCTCGCGCTGCTCGACCTGCAGCCGATCGGCGTGACCGGCGCGGATGCCGAGAACCGCTGCGACGCAGCGGGAATCGTCCTGAACAAGAACGCGATCCCCTACGACCCGCAGCCGCCAAGCGTGGCGTCGGGCATCCGCGTCGGCTCGCCGTCGGTGACGACGCAGGGCATGGCCGAGGGCGAGATGAAGGAGATCGCGTCGCTCATCGGCCGCGCGGTGCGCGACGGCTCGGCGGCTGTCGCGGCGGAGGTGCGCGCCGCCGTCGACGCGCTGGTCGCGCGACACCCGGCGTACCCGCGCGCGTAACACCACCACACCCGTGCGCGAGTACTCGCTCGTCTTCCTCGTCGCCGCGGCGGTCACGTATCTGCTGACGCCGATCGCGCGACGGGTGGCGATCCGCACCGGGGCGATGGCCGAGCCGCGCGACCGCGACGTGCACGCCATCCCCACGCCGCGGCTCGGCGGCGTGGCGATGTACGGCGGGGTGGTGGCGGCCTTCCTCGTGGCGAAGCGACTGCCGACGCTGGGCAAGACGTTCGAAGGGTCGTCCGAGGACACCGCGCTGCTCGTTGCCGGCGGTCTCATCTGCCTGCTCGGCGCGGTCGACGACCGGTGGGGACTCGACGCGTTCACCAAGCTCGCCGGCCAGGCGCTGGCTGCCGGCGTCATGGTGCTCCTCGGGCTCCAGCTGCTGTACCTGCCCATCCCGGGCAGCGAGGGCACCTTCATCCTGACCAAGGAGCTGGCCGTCCTCGCGACGGTCGCGCTCAGCCTGGTGATGGTCAACGCGATCAACTTCATCGACGGTCTCGACGGCCTCGCCGCCGGCGTGGTCGCCATCGCCGCCGGCGCCTTCTTCGTGTTCAGCTACCAGCTCTCGGTCGAGCAGCGGAACATCGTGGCTCGGCCCGCGACCCTGATCAGCGCGGTGCTGGTCGGGGTGTGCGTGGGGTTCCTCCCGCACAACTTCAACCCGGCCCGGATCTTCATGGGCGACGCCGGCTCGATGCTGATCGGGCTGATGCTCGCGGCGGCGTCGACGTCCGGCATCGGGTCGCTGGCGTTCGACCAGCTCGGCAACACCCAGCAGGCGGCGTTCTTCGTCCCGCTGATCGTGCCGGCGATCGTCCTGGCCGTGCCGTTCATCGACCTGGTGCTCGCGATCGTGCGCCGGATGCGCGCGGGCCGGCCGGTCTTCGCGCCGGACAAGGAGCACCTGCACCACCGGCTGCTCGAGTATCGGCCACTCGCACACCCGCGCGGTGCTGATCATGTACTTCTGGTCCGCCCTGATCGCCTTCGGGGGAGTCGCCGTCTCTTTCGCCCGTCCCGCGCTGGTCCTCGGCGTCGTCGTCGTGCTGGCCCTGATCGCCGTCCTCTCGATGAGCCTGCCGCGGCTGCTCTCCAACCACCGCGCCTCGTAGCCACTCCGCCCCGACGAAATGCGACCGGGTCGCATTTCGGTCGGTTTCCGTGCGGGGCCTGCGACCCGGTCGCGTTTCGTCGACGTGGTCGAGCGCTCAGTCGTTGAAGCCGGTGCTGACGCGGAGCAGCTCCTGCGTCGCCGGCGCCGTCGCGAAGACCAAGCCGTCCGGTCCGGCCACCACTCCGCGTACGTCGGTCTCGGCCTTCGCCGTCGTCCACACCGCGCCGGTCCGGACGTCGAGCCGGGTGACGACGCTGCCGCCCGCGGCGCGCACCGACGTGGCCCACACCGACGCCGACGTGCCGCTCCGGACGACCGAGACCTGGTCGGCGGCGACCGTCGTCACGTCCTTTGTGACCTTGTCCGTTCTCGCGTCGACCCGTACCGGGCGGGGCTCACCGTTCGGTCGGTGCACCGCGAGCCAGATGCTGCCGTCGTCGATCTGTGCGGACGCGTCGACGTCGACGATCGGCCCGCCCAGGTCGAGCGTCGTCACGCGCCCGTCCCCATGGAAGTGGCGCAGGACGCCGTCGGAGCCGCCGACCCACAGGTCGCGCAGCGACTCGTTGCGCGGGCTGTCGACGACCAGCTCCGTGTCGGGCGCGCCGAACGTCGCGACGACCCGCGACGTCCCGTTCACCACGCTGACCTCGACCAGCTCGCTCGGCCGGTCGCGGTAGGACCGCGTGATCCAGAGCAGCTCGCTGAAGGCGACCGCACACCGCCGGATGCAGACGCCGTCCGCGGCGTCAGACGTGTCGTCGAGGACGACCGACTCCAGTGTCCCGGCGCCCGGCGGCTCCGGTGTCCATCGGACCACGCCGAGACCCCGCCCGGTCGTCTCGACGACGGCGTACATCGAGGTGTAGCCGGAGCTGGCCAGCGCGATGACGGGGCCGGTCGCGATGTAGCCGGTCAGCTGGAGGGTCGTGGGGCTGACCCTGCCGACCCCGTCGGTGGCCGGGGTCCAGACCGAGCCGAAGTCGAACACCGCGGTCGTCGGGAAGACGGCGCCCGGCCGGCGGCCGACGCCGTACCGCGCGGCCTGCGACGAGAACGTGACCTGCTGTCCCTCGCCGGCCTCGCGGGTGGTGTGGACCCAGTCGACGTCACGGATCGACGGGCGCGGGAGGTCGCTCGCCTTCGCCGCGCCGTACGCCGTCCTGCGCACGGCGCCCGACGACGACGACGGCGACGGCACCGGTTCGCTCGTCGAGGCGGACGGAGCCGGCAGCCCGGTCCGGCTCGGTGTCGCAGGCTTCGCCGCGTCGGTCGAGCCGCCCGAGGTGCACCCGGCGACGACCGCTACGGCGACGACCAGACCGGCAACGCGTGGCAACCTCATCCGCGCACCGTAGGCCACGCGAACCGTGTCCGGGTCGCCCGCGTGGAAGCGCGCAGATCCGGACACAGAATGGCGGGGGAGCCACCAGCCCCAGATCCTCGTGAAAAATTTCACAAAGTTTTCGCCCAGAACCTCGCACACCCCCTCTGACCTGCGGAAACGCGTTTTTCAGCGTTTTGACCCTGCCGAAGCCCGGCTGCTAGGTTCCCGTGCTGACATGGCTGGGTCGCCGCGGCAGACGGACTGGCAGGACCTCGGGATGGCGTGGAACGCCGTCATCGAGCTCGTGGCAGCGACGGTTGTCTACGGCGCGCTCGGCTGGTTCGCCGATCGATGGCTCGGCACCGGGCACTTCCTGTTCGTCCTCGGGCTCCTGGGCGGCAACGCCCTCGGCTTCTACGTCCTCGTCAAGCGGGCGCATGCAGCCGAGCGGACCCGCGAGAGGGACAAGGCGGACTCCGAGGCCGACCATGCGCTCAGCTGACCGGATCGACCTCGACCTCGACCGCAGGCTGGTTCGCGTCGCGATCGGGATCGCCCTCATCGGGGCGGTTCCCGCGACGCTGGCCGGGTGGGTCGGGGCCGGACGACCCGGCGCGCTGGGGGCCCTCTGGGCCATCGGCGCGGTAGGGCTCAACGGCGCGCTCTCCGCGTTCGTCTCCTGGCGAGGTGGTCTCACTCGCCGGCAGATCGGCGTCGGGCTCGTGCTCGCCGCCCTGCCGATCCGCTTGCTCCTGCTGGCCGCGGCACTGGTCATCGGGGTCGGGCCGCTCGGTCTGCCGGTTCGCCCGGTTGCCGTGACGGTGATGGTTGCTGAAGGCTGCGTGGTCGCCGCGCAGAGCTGGCTGGTGGCACGCGGTACGACGTTCGTCGGACCGCTGGATGAGAGGCAGACCACGTGACGGTGCTGGCGGAGGGCGTGCCCTCCCTCAACAACCTGTTCGACTTCCAGCCCTTCAAGGACAACGCCTTCGGCCTCAACTGGACCGTGCTGTCGATGGCGGTCGCGTTCCTGCTGTCGCTGGTGATCCTGTCCGGGCTGATGGGCTCCCCGGCGGTCGTGCCGGGCAAGCGCCAGGTCATCGCCGAGACCGTCTTCTCCTTCGTGCGCAAGAACATCGCCGAGGAGGTCATCGGCCACGACGGCGCGCGCTACGTGCCCTACCTCGCGACGACCTTCCTGCTGATCTTCTGCTTCAACTTTATGGAGGTCTTCCCGTTCATCGCCTTCCCGGCGACGTCGAAGATCGCCGTACCGCTGTTCCTCTCGCTGCTCGCCTGGCTGGTCTTCAATATCGAGGGCATGCGCCTCAACGGCATCGGGACGTACTTCAAGGACATCCTGTTCCCGCCGGGCGTCCCGATCGTGCTCTACATCCTGCTGACGCCGATCGAGTTCCTCTCCAACATCGTCATCCGCCCGATCACGCTCACACTGCGACTCACGTTCAACATGCTCGCCGGCCACCTGATCCTCACGCTGCTCACCGTGCTGGCCGCCTCCGTCGCGGTGGCGTCGCCGAAGGTGCTGGCGCTGCCGTTCGTCATCGCGATCGGCGTGACGCTCACGGCGTTCGAGATCTTCGTCGGCTTCCTGCAGGCCTTCATCTTCACGACCCTCACCGCGCTCTACATCGGCGGTGCGGTGCACCCGCAGCACTAGGACCCACCCGCTAGGCCCCGACCCGGTCACTACCGCGCCGCCTCAAGACGAGCCGGCGCTCCAGCAGACGAAAGAGAGCGACATGGACATCAGCGTCCTCGCCCAGGCCACCGAGACGGCCGTCACCAACGAGGCCGGCTTCACCGCCATCGCCCGCGGCCTGGTCTACGGCCTCGCGGCCATCGGCCCCGGCATCGGCATCGGCTACCTGGTCGGCCAGACCGTGCAGGCCATCGCCCGCCAGCCCGAGGCGGCCGGTCAGCTGCGCACCACGATGTTCATCGGCATCGCGCTCGTCGAGGCGCTGGCCATCTTCGGTCTCGCGCTGTCCTTCATCGTCGCCGGCTAGTTCGCTCCCTGACGTCTGAGAGGCGACACCAATGCTGAACGTTCTTCTCGCCGCGGAAGAAGTCGTGGAAGAGGGCGGTGAGCACGGCAAGCTCTTCTCGCCGGTCGTGCCGGTCCTCGAGGAGCTGGTCTGGGCGGCGGTCTTCTTCACGATCCTGTTCCTGATCATCGTGAAGGTCGCGCTGCCCAAGCTGAACAAGGTGCTGGCCGCCCGCGAGGCCGCCGTCACCGGGCAGATCACCGCCGCCGACCAGGTCAAGGCCGAGGCCGACACGATCCTCGCCGAGTACCGCGCCAAGCTCGCCGACGCGCAGTCCGAGGCCAACCGGATCATCGACGAGGGCCGTCGTACGGCGGAGGGCATCGTCACCGAGTCGCGTTCGCGCGCCGAGGCCGAGGCCCAGACGATCGTGCAGCGCGCCCAGGGCGACATCCAGGCCGAGCGCGACCGTGCGCTGTCGACGCTGCGACAGACCCTCGCCGAGCTGTCCATCCAGGTGGCCGGCCGGATCGTCGGCAAGTCGCTCGACGGGGACGCCCAGCGGTCGCTGGTCGACTCCTACATCGACGAGCTGTCGACCACGTCTGCACAGAACTAAGGCGATCACTATGAGCGACAAGCAGATCGAGGGCTACGCCCGGGCGCTGTTCGAGATCGCCCGCGCCGACGACGTCGCGGAGCGGGCCGGCGACGAGCTGTTCCGGTTCGCCCGGACGGTCGACGCGAGCTCGGACCTGCGGTCGGCGCTGACCGACCCCGGGTCGATCGCCGAGGCGAAGACCCGCATCGTCGCCGAGCTGCTCGAGAGCAAGGCGCACCCGGTCACCGTCCGCCTGGTGACCATGTTGGTCGAGGCCGGCCGGGCTCGTGAGCTCGGCCGGATCGTGGAGCGGTTCACCGCGATCTCCAGCGAGCAGGGTTCGGCCGCCGTGGCCGAGGTCCGCGTCGCCGCGCCGATCACCGAGGACCAGCGCACCCGGCTCGCCCAGGTGCTCTCGACCGCCAAGGGCCGTCCGGTCGACGTGAAGGTCATCGTCGACCCGAGCGTCCTCGGCGGCGTCGTCACCACCATCGGCGACGAGGTCATCGACGGGTCGGTCAAGCGCCGGCTCGACCAGCTCCGCGCGAGCCTGCTCGCCGGATAAGCACCACCCGAACTCACCTACCGACGTACGGAGACTTCACCGTGACCGAGCTCTCGATCCGCCCCGAGGAGATCTCCGCCGCGCTGCGCAAGGTGGCGAGCGAGTTCTCCCCGTCGCTGCAGCGCGAGGAGGTCGGCCGCGTCCTCGAGGCCGGTGACGGCATCGCCCGCATCAGCGGCCTGCCGCAGTGCATGGCCAACGAGATCCTCGAGATCCAGACCGGGTCGGCCGGCGTCATCCAGGCCCTCGCGCTGAACCTCGAGGAGGACGAGGTCGGCGCTGTCGTGCTCGGCGACTCGGCGTCGATCGAGGAGGGCGCGGCGGTCACGCTGACCGGCCGCATCCTGTCGATCCCCGTCGGCGACGCGATGCTCGGCCGGGTCATCGACCCGCTCGGCAACCCGCTCGACGGCAAGGGCCCGATCGCGACGACCGAGACCCGCCGGCTCGAGGTGCAGGCCGCCTCCGTCGTCGAGCGCCAGCCGGTCACCCAGCCGCTGCTCACCGGCGTGAAGGCCATCGACGCCATCACCCCGGTCGGCCGCGGCCAGCGCCAGCTGATCATCGGCGACCGGCAGACCGGCAAGACCGCCATCGCCCTCGACGCGATCATCAACCAGCGGCGCTTCTGGGGGACCGACAAGGAAGTCCGCTGCATCTACGTCGCCATCGGCCAGAAGGCGTCCACGGTCGCAGAGGTCGTCAACGCGCTGACCGAGGCCGGCGCGATGGAGTACACCGTCGTCGTCAGCGCCCCGGCCTCCTCGCCGGCGCCGTTCCAGTACCTCGCGCCCTACTCCGGTGCGGCTATCGGCGCGCAGTGGATGTACGACGGCAAGGCCGGCCTGATCGTGTACGACGACCTGTCCAAGCAGGCCGTCGCCTACCGCACGCTGTCGCTGCTGCTGCGCCGCCCGCCGGGCCGCGAGGCCTACCCCGGTGACGTCTTCTACCTGCACTCGCGGCTGCTCGAGCGCGCCGCGCGCCTGTCCGAGGAGCTCGGCGGCGGTTCGCTCACCGCGCTGCCGCTGATCGAGACCCGCGGCGGCGACGTGTCGGCGTACATCCCGACCAACGTCATCTCGATCACCGACGGCCAGATCTTCCTCGAGACCGACCTCTTCTACCAGGGCGTCCGGCCGGCCATCAACGTCGGCATCTCGGTCTCCCGAGTCGGCGGAAACGCGCAGACCAAGGCCATGAAGAAGGTCGCCGGCACGCTGCGTCTCGACCTCGCGCAGTTCCGCGAGCTCGAGGCGTTCGCCGCCTTCGGCTCCGACCTCGACAAGGCGTCGCAGGCAGCAGCTCGACCGAGGCATTCGCCTGGTCGAGGTTCTCAAGCAGCCGCAGTACGAGCCGGTCAGCCTCGCCGAGCAGGTCTCGATCATCTGGGCCGCGTCGAAGGGCTACCTCGACGGCATCCCGGTCGTCCGACGTGAAGCGCTTCGAGAAGACCCTCGTCGAGCACATCTCCACCCGCGACGCGGCGCTGCTCGACGCGCTCGACAACAACGCGCCGCTCGACGAGGTCGACTCGCGGCTGAAGGCGGCCGCGGACGCCGTGCTCGCCCAGTTCACGGACACGACTTCCGGTGATGACGTCTTCGCGGCCAGTGCCGCCGAGCGGGCGGCCGAGAAGGCTGCCGGCGAGGGCGAGATGCGGGCCCGCCAGGCGCCCGAGAACACCTCGGCGTAGGGGTCTGACACGTGGCCGGCAAGCTTCGCGAGGTACGCCGACGCATCAAGTCGGTGAAGTCCACGCAGAAGATCACGCGTGCGATGGAGCTGATCGCGGCGTCGCGCATCGTCAAGGCGCAGGCGCGCAGCGAGGCTGCGCGCCCTTACGCCGAGGAGATCTCGCGGATCGTCGCGGACCTCATGGCGGCCGGCGGCGGCGGTGCCGAGCTGTTGACCGCGCGTGACACCGAGTCGACCGTCGGCGTGCTCGCGGTGACCGCTGACCGCGGATTGGCCGGCGCCTACTCGACCAACGTCATCAAGCTGGTCGAGATCGAGCGTCGCGAGGCGGCGGCCGCCGGGAAGCAGATCGAGCTCTACACCTACGGCCGCAAGGCGCTGTCCTACTTCCGCTACCGCAAGGTCGAGCCGGCCGGGCTCTGGACCGGGCACAGCGACACCCCGCCGTACACCGTGGCGAAGGAGATCGGCGAGACGCTCGTCGCCGACTACCTCTCCGGCAAGGTCGACCGGGTCGTCATCGCCTACACCGAGTACAAGTCGGTCATCACCCAGCGGCCGAAGGTCGTGCAGCTGCTGCCGGTCGTGCCGCCGGAGCAGGGCGACAAGCCCGAGGGCACGCTGTCCGCGGACATCGAGTTCGAGCCGGACGCCGAGTCGATCCTCGCCTCCCTGCTCCCGCGCTATGTCGAGAGCCGCGTCTTCGCGTCGCTGCTCGACGCGGCCGCGTCGGAGCACGCGGCGCGTCGTCGGGCCATGAAGGCCGCGACCGACAACGCCGACGAGCTGGTCAAGATCCTCACCCGCGACGCCAACCGCGCGCGGCAGGCCGAGATCACCACCGAGATCTCCGAGATCGTGGGCGGCGCCGAAGCGCTGGCCTCGAACGACGAATAAGGGATACGACATGACCGAGACCCTCACCCCGCCCGCCGCGTCCGGCGCCGGCAGCCTGCCCGTCGGCCGCGTCGTGCAGGTCATCGGCCCGGTCGTCGACGTGGAGTTCCCCGTCGGCGCACTGCCGGAGATCAACTTCCGCCTCGACCTGATCCGCACCATCGAGGGGGAGACGCGCTCCATCGCCCTCGAGGTCGCGCAGCACATCGGGTCCGGCGTCGTCCGCGCCATCGCCCTGTCGCCGACCGACGGCGTACGCCGCGGCGCCGAGGTCACCAACACCGGCGCGCCGATCACCGTGCCGGTCGGCGCCGGCGTGCTCGGTCACGTCTACAACGTCCTCGGCGAGCCGCTCGACGCTCCCAAGGACTCGATCGACGCCAGCGACCACTGGCCGATCCACCGCTCCGCGCCGCGCTTCGAGGACCTCGAGCCGAAGGCCGAGATCTTCGAGACCGGCATCAAGGTCATCGACCTGCTCGAGCCCTACGTCAAGGGCGGCAAGATCGGCATGTTCGGCGGTGCCGGCGTCGGCAAGACCGTCGTCATCCAGGAGATGATCTACCGGGTCGCGCAGCAGCACGGTGGGTCGTCGGTGTTCGCCGGTGTCGGCGAGCGCACCCGCGAGGGCAACGACCTCTGGCTGGAGATGAAGGAGTCCGGCGTCCTCGAGAAGACCGCGCTGGTCTTCGGTCAGATGGACGAGCCGCCGGGCGTCCGCCTGCGCGTCGCACTGACCGCGCTGACGATGGCGGAGTACTTCCGCGACGTCGACCGCCAGGACGTGCTGCTCTTCGTCGACAACGTGTTCCGCTTCACCCAGGCCGGCTCCGAGGTGTCGACCCTGCTCGGCCGCATGCCGTCTGCCGTCGGCTACCAGCCGACGCTGGCCGACGAGATGGGCGTGCTGCAGGAGCGCATCACCTCGACGCGTGGCCGCTCGATCACCTCGCTGCAGGCCATCTACGTCCCCGCCGACGACCTGACCGACCCGGCGCCGGCCACGACGTTCGCCCACCTCGACGCGACGACGGTGCTCTCGCGGCAGATCGCCGAGCTCGGCATCTACCCGGCCGTCGACCCGCTCGACTCGACGTCGCGCATCCTCGACCCGCGCATCATCGGCCAGGAGCACTACGACGTCGCGCGCAAGGTGCAGGGCATCCTGCAGCGCTACAAGGACCTGCAGGACATCATCGCCATCCTCGGCATGGACGAGCTGCCCGAGGAGGACAAGGTCGTCGTGCAGCGCGCGCGCAAGATCCAGCGCTTCCTCTCGCAGCCGTTCTTCGTCGCCGAGCAGTTCACCGGCATCCCGGGCAAGTACGTCCCGCTCGAGGAGACGGTCGCGTCGTTCAAGGGCCTGACCGAGGGCGACTACGACCACCTGCCCGAGCAGGCGTTCTTCCTGGTCGGCGGCATCGAAGAGGCCGTCGCGAAGGCCAAGACCCTCCAGGGCTAGTCGCGCTTGCCTGACACCGGACGGCGGGTCGAGCTCGAGGGCGCGGTCAACTTCCGCGACCTCGGCGGGCTGCCCGCCGCCGACGGCGCCGTCGTACGCCGCGGTGTGCTCTACCGCAGCGACAGCCTGCACCGCCTGACGCCGGCCGACCTCGACCGGCTGCACGACGAGGTCGGCGTGCGCACGGTTATCGACCTGCGCATGACCGAGGAGCAGGACGAGCACGGTCCGCGGCCGGGTCACTACCGCGACCACGTCACGGTGCTGCACCGGCCGCTGTTCACCGAGGTGCGGCCGGAGTGGGTGCACGAGACCAGCTGGACGTTTCCCGAGGACCGCGCGCTGCGCTACCTGGAGTTCCTCGAGGCTGGGCCGGGCGAGGTGGTGCAGGTCATCCGGGCGCTCGGCGATCCGACGCGCACGCCCGCGGTGATGCACTGCCACTCGGGCCGGGATCGGACCGGCATCGTGGCTGGGATCGTGCTCGACCTGCTCGGCGTCGATCGCAGGATCATCGGTGACGACTACGCCGTCTCTTCGCGCTACATCACCGACTTCGAGCTCACACCGGAGCGCATGATCCGATTGCTCGAGATGGTCGACGAGCGATACGGCTCGGTCGAGGCGATGCTGCGGCCGCACGGTCTGACCGACGACGACCTCGACGCGCTGCGCTCGGGGATGCTCGGCGGCTAGGTCGCTGGCATCGCGACGCTGGTGAAGGTCCAGGTCGGGCGGAAGCCCACCCGCTCGTAGACGCGCCGAGCCGGGTTGCCGTCGGTGACGCTGAGCGCGAGGCCGTGGTGGCCCGCTTGCGCGACCGCAGCGACGGCGTACCGGACCAGGCGCTCGCCGATGCCGCGCCGCTGCGCCGCCGGTGTCACGAAGACGTCGGGCACCCACGGCCCGGTCCAGAGCGGGTTGGGCCGCATCGTCGTGATCATGATCCCGCCGAGCACCGCACCGCTGCGGGCTTCGACCGCGAGCGCGCTCGCGGACGGCTCGAACAGCACCTCCGTCCCCTCCTGCGTCTGCCGCAGGTCCTCGCGCGCGGCCTCCGGGCTGAGGCGGGTGGGGTCGTGGTCGGGGTGCTCCGGGCCGTACGCCGCGAGCCAGCCGGCCGCGATCTCGAGGTCGACCGGCCGGTAGTCGACCAGCTCGACGCCGTCTATCGCCGACCGGTCCAGCCACTCGCCGGGCGGGAGCGAGGCGACCGCGTCGTACTCCATCTGCGTGCCCTTGCGCGCGACCGTCCCACCGGCGCGGACGAGCCCGTCGGCGAGCGCGTCGTCGGTCGTGGCGACCCGCAGCCCACCGAGCAGCGCACCGAGCCGACGTGCGACGACGTCGGGCTCGACGGCCGGGTCGAGCCACGCGACGTCGGCCTGCAGCCAGTCCTGCCGGTCGGCGATGTCGAGCCGGGCGAGCACGTCGCCGTCGTCTCCGAGCAGCTCGTGCGGACCGATCTCTCGGTCGTCGGGGCGCAGCATGTCGGTGACAGTAGGCGCTGCGGCCCACGGCGTACCGCGCTTTTCGTCGTACGCCGGATCGCCGGTATCCTTCACCTCATGGCGACCATGCAGGTGGAGCTCGTGTCCGCGGAACGACGTCTCTGGTCGGGTGAGGCCGAGATGGTCGTCGCCCGCACCACCGAGGGCGAGATCGGCATCCTGCCGGGTCACGCGCCGGTGCTCGGCGAGCTGGCGAGCGGCCTGCTGCGCGTCATCCAGACCGGCGGCACCGAGGTCGTGGCCGCGATCCACGGCGGCTTCCTGTCGGTCGCCGCGACCGGCGTCTCGGTGCTCGCCGACATCGCCGAGCTCGCGTCCGACATCGACCTCGACCGCGCGCAGGCGGCGTACGACCGCGCGCAGCACTCGATCACCGGTGACGACGACGCGGAGGCGCGTGCGGCCCTCGACCGCGCGGCGACCCGGCTCAAGGCCAAGGGCGTCGCCGTACCGGTCTAGGGCTAAGCCCCTGCGCCCGGCTTCCAGAGGACGTCGGCGCGGCCCTCGTCGTTGGCGACGCGGGCCAGGATGAACAGCAGGTCCGAGAGCCGGTTGAGGTAGGTCGCCGGCGTCAGGTTGGTGTGCTCGGGGTGCGCCTCGACCAGCGCCCAGGTGCGCACCTCCGCCCGACGTACGACGGTCCGCGCGACGTGCAGCAGTGCGGCGCCGGCCGACCCGCCGGGGAGGATGAAGCTGTCCAGCGGCTTGAGCCGCTCGTTGTAGGTGTCGCAGGCCTGCTCGAGCCGCGTGACGTAGGCATCGGTGACCCGCAGCGCCGCCCACTCCGGGTTGGGCACCACCGGGGTGCACAGGTCGGCGCCGACGTCGAACAGGTCGTTCTGGATCTGCGCGAGCGTCTCGCGGATGTCGGCCGGAAGATCGCCGAGCGCGAGCGCGACGCCGATCGCGGAGTTGGCCTCGTCGACGTCGGCGAACGCGCCGAGGCGCGGGTCGGTCTTGCGCACCCGGCTCATGTCGCCGAGGGCCGTCGTCCCGTCGTCGCCGGTCTTCGTGTAGATCTTGGTCAGGTGCACGCTCATGCCGTCCACCCTAGCGCCGACCCAAGAACTCCGACTTCACCCACTCCGACGTCGGATCCGGGCCGAATTCGGCCCGGATCACGACGTCTGAGTGGGTGAAGTCGCGCTCGGAAGGGGTTAGTCCTCGGAGAGGAGGTCGATGGGGCCCTCGTAGACGACGGCGCCGTCGCTGTCGTGGAGCCGGATCCGGTACGCCGTCCGGTCGCCGCCCTTGGTCACGTCGACGATGGCGACGCCGTGGGCGGTCTTGACGCCGGCGTACGTGCGGCCGTCGGCCGCGAACTCGATCTGCCCCGTGGTCGGCGCCCCGACCACCACGACGTAGTTCTCGACACCGTCGACATACGCCGAGACCTGCCACGTGCGGAGGTTGGTGATCTCTCGACGATGCAGGAGCCGTCCCCCGGACCCGTCCGCCTCCTCTACGTAGAAGGTCGTGTAGGCCGGACTTGACCAGTGCTCGATCGCGGCGGCAACCCGGCCATCCGGCAAGGGTGCTGCCCACAGCAGGCTCCAGGCGTGGGAGGGCGGCAGGTCGGGCTCCCTGTTGAGGGTGTCCTGGATCCGGTCGGGTAGCCGCAGTTCGTCGGGGCTCGACAACGGCCCGCGCTTGGCCCAGCCGAGCGTCGGCTCGGTGGGTGGCGGCGTCAAGGCCGAGGGTGATGCAGAAGGCGACGGCTCTTGCGTCGCGACGAATCCACTTCGAGCGCTGGGGGAGCTATCGCGGATTGCGAGGGGAACGGCGACGGCGATCGCGAGGACGGACAGCGCTGCCGCGCCGGTCAGCACGCCACGACGGCGGCGGAGGCCGCGCGCCTCTCGCTCGACCCCGCTCAGCAGGTCGGGCGGTGGCACCAGGTCAGCGGCACGGGCCGACAGGGCTCGCTCGAGCTCGCGGTCGAGGGGGCTCATGACGTCGCTCCGGAGGTGGTCGGGGTGGGGAGGGCGGCGCGCGGGTCGTCGAGCAGCCCGGCGTGCAAGCGCAATGAGGCGAGCGCGCGCGACGCCTGGCTCTTGACGGTGCCGACGGAGATGCCGAGCGCGTCGGCGATCTCGGCCTCGGACAGCTGCTCGTAGTAGCGCAGCACCAGCACCGCGCGCTGGCGCCGGCCGAGGGTCGACAGCGCCCGCCACAGCGCGTCGTGCAGGTCGACGTCGGCGTACCGGTCAGCTGCCGCAGCCTCCGGCACCGCGCCCGTCGGCTGCTCCGCGACCGGGCGGCGGCGCCACAACGACGTCCGGGTGTTGACCATCAGCCGCCGGACGTATGCCTCGGGCTGCTCGGCGGCCCGCACGCGTCCCCAGGCGAGGTAGGTCTTCGCCAGCGACGTCTGCAGCAGGTCCTCGGCATCCTGTCGACTGCCGGTCATCAGGTACGCCGTGCGCAGGAGGGCGGCAGAGCGCGCCGCGACGAACTCGCGGAACTCCTCGCGCTCCTGGTCGGTCACCTGCGTCCTCTCGTCGGAACCGTCATCGACCTAGACGCCGCCTCGCGACCGGAGGTTGCATTTGCATCCTCGCGGCACTGACCACACCATGCCCTGATGGAGCTGATCCGGGTCGACGGCGGGGCGCGTCTCGCCGGCGAGGTCACCGTCACGGGCGCGAAGAACAGCGTGCTCAAGCTGATGGCCGCGAGTCTGCTGGCCGAGGGCACGACCACGATCACCGCGGTGCCGCACATCCTCGACGTCGACGACATGGGCGTCGTCCTCACCCGCCTCGGCGCGACGGTCGACCACTCCGGTGACAGCGTCCGCATCGACGTACCGGCCACCCTCAGCTCCGAGATCGACTACACGCTGGTACGCCGGATGCGCGCGGCCATCAACCTGCTCGGCCCGCTGCTCGCGCGCTGCGGTGAGGCCAGAGTCGCGCTCCCCGGTGGCGACAACATCGGCTCGCGCGCGCTCGACATGCACATCGCCGGGCTCACGAAGATGGGCGCGGTCGTCGAGAGCGCGCACGGCTACCTGATCGCCCACGCGCCGAGCCTGTCCGGAGCGCAGGTCTTCCTCGACTTCCCCAGCGTCGGCGCGACCGAGAACCTGCTGATGGCCGGCGTGCTGGCCAAGGGCACGACGGTGATCGACAACGCGGCGCGTGAGCCCGAGATCGTCGACCTCTGCCAGATGCTCACGCAGATGGGCGCGCGGATCGGTGGCGCCGGCACGTCGACGCTCGAGGTCGAGGGCGTCGAGTCGCTGCACCCGACGCAGCACGAGACGGTCTCCGACCGCATCGTCGTCGGCACGTTCGCCATGGCGGCGGCGATGACTCAGGGCGACGTCACGATCCGCAACGCGCGGTCGGAGCACCTCGAGCTGGTGCTCTACAAGCTCACCGAGGCCGGCGCGACGGTCGAGGCCACCCGCGACTCGCTGCGGGTCACGATGGACCGTCGACCGAAGTCGGTCGACGTCGTGACGCTGCCCTACCCCGGGTTCCCGACCGACCTGCAGCCGATGGCGATGGCGCTCGCGGCGGTCTCCGACGGCGCCGCCATGATCACCGAGAACATCTTCGAGGCGCGCTTCATGTTCGTCGACGAGCTGATCCGGCTCGGCGCAGACGTCCGCACCGACGGCCACCACGCCGTGGTGCGCGGCCGCGAGCAGCTCTCCGGCGCGCCGGTGCGCGCCACCGACGTGCGTGCGGGGGCCGGGCTGGTCCTCGCCGGGATCGTCGCCGAGGGCGTGACGGAGGTGGCGGACATCTTCCACATCGACCGGGGCTACGCCGGGTTCGCCGACCAGCTGCACGGCCTCGGCGCCGACGTCACCCGCGTCACCGTCGCCGACCCGTTCGACTTCTAGACGCTCGACTACGCTGGGCCGGAGTCCGTCGCAACCCGAGGAGCGTTCCGCCGTGGGCAAGAAGCTGGCCGTCATCGGGGCCGGGTTGATGGGTTCCGGGATCGCGCAGGTCGCCGCCCAGGCCGGGTACGACGTCGTGCTGCGCGACGTCACCGACGCCTCGCTGGAGCGCGGGCTCGGCGGCATCCGGTCGTCGTACGAGAAGTTCGTCACGAAGGGCCGGCTCAGCGCTGACGACCGCGACGCAGCGCTCGCGCGCATCTCGCCCACCACCGACCTCGACGCTGTCGCCGACGCCGACATCGTGGTCGAGGCGGTCTTCGAGAGCCTCGACGTGAAGCGCGAGCTGTTCGCGACCCTCGACGGGCTCTGCAAGGGCGACGCCCTGCTGGCGACCAACACCAGCGCGCTGCCGATCACCCAGATCGCGGCCGCGACGAAGCGGCCCGAGTCCGTCGTCGGGACCCACTTCTTCTCGCCGGTGCCGATGATGCGACTCTGCGAGCTGGTCCGTGGGCTGAAGACGAGCGACGACACGCTGGCCCGCGCCCGGTCGTTCGCCGAGGAGGTCGGCAAGACCTGCATCGTCGTCAACCGCGACGTCGCCGGCTTCGTGACCACGCGCCTGATCGCGGCGATCTCGGTCGAGGCGGCGAAGCTGGTCGAGAGCGGGGTGGCGAGCGCGGAGGACGTCGACCTCGCCTGCAAGCTCGGCTTCGGTCACGCGATGGGCCCGCTCGAGACCATGGACATGACCGGCGTCGACATCATGGTCAACGCCACCCGCAACATCTACACCGAGACGCAGGACGAGAAGTTCTTCCCGCCCGAGGTGCTCGCGCGGATGGTCGCCGCCGGCGACCTCGGCCGCAAGTCCGGCCGCGGCTGGTACACGTACGACTCCTGAAGGGGAAGCCCGCATGCCCGTGTTCCCTAGCCCCGAGTGGCTGGACGAGTTCGTCACCGTCGTCAACAACTCGGCGGAGTACGCCGACGCCGCGGCCACCTGGGAGGGCGACCTCGTCTTCGTGTACGAGAAGGAGCCGGACAAGGGCGTCCCCGACGACGTCTACGCGTGGCTCGACCTCTGGCACGGCAAGTGCCGCGGCGCGGCTGTGCTCGACGGCCCGGACGACCCCAAGGCGGTCGGCGCGAAGTTCACCATCACGGCGCCGTACAGCCGGTGGAAGGCCGTGATGAAGAAGGAGATCGAGCCGGTCAAGGCGATGATGCAGGGCAAGCTGAAGGTCAAGGGCGATCTGCCGACGATCGTCCGCTACGTGAAGGCGTCCAACGTCCTCACCGACCTCACCGCCGAGGTCGACACCCAGTTCATCGACGAGGCGTAGCAGCAGTGGCGCAGGTCGTCCTGGCCGACCCCGACGCGGCCGGCCTCGACTCGATGCTCGCCGGCCTCATCACGAGCGCGGTCAGTCACCCCGCGAAGGCGCGGCTGCTGGACCAGATGAAGGGCACCGTCACGATCGTCGTGCCGGACGCCGAGGTCGAGGTCGGGCTGCGCTTCTCCAGCGGCACCTGCCGGGTCGAGTCCGGGCCGATCCCCGGCAGCACGCTGCGACTGACGATGCCCTCCGATGTGCTGCTCGAGCTGTCCACCATCCCGCTCCTCGCCGGCATGCCGTCGGTGCTCGACCCGGCCGGCCGCGCCTTCACCATGAAGGTGCTGACCGGCCAGGTGCGGATCGGTGGCATCCAGCACGTCGGGTTGCTCACCCAGCTGAACCGCCTCCTCTCCCTCGCCTGATGACCGCTCTTGATCGGGCGGCGATCGAGCGGGCGCTCGACGAGGTGCGGCCGCACCTGCACGGCGACATCGAGCTGGTCGGCGTGATCGGCGACGAGGTGCGGGTGCGGATGTCCGGCAAGTGCGCCGACTGCACGATGCAGCAGCACACCCTGCAGGTCGGCGTGGAGCAGGTGCTGCGCGCCCGCGTCCCCGGGGTGCGCGCCGTCGTCGCCGTTCCCGCCACATAGACTCGCTGCCGTGGCGGACAAGCCGTGGGTGATGCGCACCTACGCCGGGCACTCCTCGGCGGCTGAGTCCAACGCGCTCTACCGGCGCAACCTCGACAAGGGCCAGACCGGGCTGTCAGTCGCGTTCGACCTGCCCACGCAGACCGGCTACGACGCCGACCACGAGCTGGCCCGCGGCGAGGTCGGCAAGGTCGGAGTCCCGGTCGCGCACGTCGGCGACATGCGCAAGCTCTTCGACGGCATCCCGCTCGGCGGGATGAACACGTCGATGACCATCAACGCGACCGCGATGTGGCTGCTCGCGATGTACCAGGTCGTGGCGGAGGAGCAGGGCGCGTCGCTCACCGACCTCTCCGGCACGACCCAGAACGACATCATTAAGGAGTACCTGTCCCGCGGGACCTATGTCTTCCCGCCCGCGCCGTCGCTCCGGCTGATCACCGACATGGTCGCCTACACGGTGACGGCGATCCCCAAGTGGAACCCGATCAACATCTGCAGCTACCACCTGCAGGAGGCCGGCGCGACGCCCGTGCAGGAGATCGCCTACGCGATGTGCACCGCGATCGCCGTGCTCGACGCAGTGCAGGCCTCCGGCCAGGTGCCGCCGGACCGCTTCGGCGAGGTCGTCGCGCGAATCAGCTTCTTCGTCAACGCCGGCGTGCGCTTCGTCGAGGAGATGTGCAAGATGCGCGCGTTCGTCGAGCTGTGGGACGAGCTCACGCGCGAGCGGTACGGCGTCACCGACGACAAGCAGCGGCGCTTCCGCTACGGCGTGCAGGTCAACTCCCTGGGCCTTACCGAGGCGCAGCCCGAGAACAACGTGCAGCGGATCGTGCTGGAGATGCTCGCCGTCACCCTGTCCAAGGACGCGCGGGCGCGCGCCGTCCAGCTGCCCGCGTGGAACGAGGCGCTCGGCCTGCCCCGCCCATGGGACCAGCAGTGGTCCCTGCGGCTGCAGCAGGTGCTCGCCTACGAGACCGACCTGCTCGAGTACGACGACCTCTTCACCGGCAGCGTCGTCGTGGAGAGCAAGGTGGCCGAGCTCGTCGCGGGCGCCCGCGAGGAGATCGACCGCGTGCAGGCAATGGGCG
The DNA here is from genome assembly GCA_963765815.1 of uncultured Actinomycetota bacterium. Classification (GTDB taxonomy): domain Bacteria; phylum Actinomycetota; class Actinomycetes; order BP-191; family BP-191; genus DATLNF01. Next base: position 94,700 of record CAVXXT010000009.1, read on the forward strand.
GCGCGGTGCCGGCCGTCGAGACCGGCTACATGAAGGGCGAGCTGGTGCGCTCGCATGCCGAGCACCGGGCGCGAGTCGAGTCCGGCGAGCGCGTCGTCGTCGGCGTCAACCGGTTCACGACGACCGAGCCCAACCCGCTGCTCGCCGACCTCGACGCGGCGATCATGACCGTGGACCCGGCGGTCGAGCAGCGCGCGATCGACGAGCTGCACGCCTGGCGAGCGGGCCGCGACGCCGAGGCCGTCGATGCGGCGCTGACGGCCCTGCGCGACGCCGCGAAGACCGACGCCAACCTGATGGGCGCCTCGATCGCCTGCGCGCGGGCCGGTGTCACCACCGGCGAGTGGTCGGGAGCGCTGCGCGAGGTGTTCGGCGAGTACCGCGCGCCGACCGGCGTCGGCGCGGCGACGCGGGTCGCCGACGGCGGTGAGCAGATCGCCGGTGTGCGCGATCTCGTCCGCGCGACCGGCGACGCTCTCGGCCGGCGGCTCAAGCTGCTGGTCGGCAAGCCGGGTCTCGACGGCCACTCCAACGGCGCCGAGCAGATCGCCGTGCGGGCTCGTGACGTCGGGTTCGAGGTCGTCTACCAAGGGATCCGGCTCACTCCCGCGCAGATCGTCGCCGCGGCGGTGGAGGAGGACGTGCACTGCGTCGGCCTGTCGATCCTCTCCGGCAGCCACCTGCAGCTGATCCCCGACGTGCTCTCCGGCCTGCGTGACGCTGGACTGGGCGATGTGCCGGTCGTCGTCGGCGGGATCATCCCGGACAGCGACGCCCGATGGCTCGGCGAGCAGGGAGTGGCGCGGGTGTTCACGCCGAAGGACTACTCGATGAACGCGATCATGACGGAGATCGTCGAGGTCATCCGCTCGGCGAACGGGCTGGAGCCTTAGTCCTCGAGCGCGAAGATGCCGACCGTTCGGGTGAGGTCGAAGATTCGGATCACCGCGGTGCTCGGCCGCCGGAGAACCAGGCTGGCGCCGGCGTAGCTGTGCCTTCGCATCGACAGCAGGGCCGCCAGCCCGGTGGAGTCCATGAATGGGACCTCCGACAGGTCCACGACGATCGGCAGCCCGCGCACGGCGAGCTCCTCGAAAGCTGCCTGCATCACCGGAGTGGTGGCGACGTCGAGCTCGCCGCTCACCGCGAGGACGACCCGGCCGTCGGACTCGGCGACGGTCAGCGAGAAGTCGGGGTCAACCGGCGCAGCCATCGCGCTCCACCTCCTGTGTTGCCGAGGCGCGCGAAGCGACCGTCGGAAAGGAACTCCCGGACGGCTGTCTGCTCAACCGATGCCCGACGTTTCTATCAGATCGTCGACGCGACGACGCGCTCCGCGACCTCGCGGAGCTTCACGTTGGCCTGCTGGGACATGCCGGTCAGCAGTGCGAACGCCTCGTCCGGACCGCACCGGTGCTGCGCCATGAGCACGCCCTTGGCCTGGTCGATGACCGCGCGCGAGATCAGCGCCTGCTGCAGCTGCTCGGTGAGCGCGTGCGCGCTGCGGTAGACCTGCGCGTTCGCGAGTGCGACCGCGGCCTGTCCGGTGAAGAGCCGGACCAGCTCCTCGTCGAGCCGGTTGAAGCCGCGGGCCAGCCGGGAGTAGAGGTTGAGCGCGCCGATCGCGTCACCGCGCACCTCCAGCGGTGCCGCGAGGAAGCTGCAGATGCCGTGCTCCTCGGCCAGCCGGCAGAAGTCCGGCCAGCGCTGCTCGGCCGCGACCTCGTCGACCCGGTTGATGCGGACCTGGCGGATGGCGTCGAGGCACGGCCCGTCGTCGACGCGGTACTGGTCCTTGTCGACCGCCTCGGCGAGCGGGTCGGTCGAGACGGCGGTGATGAAGCCCGCGCCGTCCGCCATCGTGACGCTGCACGCATCGCAGCCGTCGACGACCTCGACGGCGAGGTCGGCGATCCGCTGGAGCGTGGTCTCGACGCTCTCCTCGCTCAGCAGGAGTCCGCTGAGCTCGGAGATGCGCAGTGCGAGCGCGTCTTCGATCATCGACCCCCCCACGGCGTCGGTGGAGCGCCTCCCCGTGGCGCGGGCTCCACCGTACGCGATTGGCCGATCCGCGCCTACGCGCGGGACCGGCACAGCAGCGGTGCGGAGGATGAGAGACTCCGCGGCACAGCACGAGTCGTCGCGAGCGTCGGGAGTGTCCGTGGCACGGGAGTTCCGCAGGGTCGGTGTGGTCGGTCTCGGCACGATGGGTGCCGGGATCGCCGAGGTGCTCGCGCGGTCCGGGCATCGACGTGGTGGGCGTGGAGATCGACGACGCCGCGCTCGAGCGCGGGCGCACCCACGTGAAGCACTCGACCGACCGTGCGGTGAAGCGCGGCAAGCTCTCCGCCGAGGACCAGCAGGCCGTGCTCGACCGGATCGACGATGACGACCGATCTCGAGCGGCTGTCCGACGTCGACCTGGTCATCGAGGCGATCCCCGAGCGGCTCGAGCTCAAGACCGAGCTGTTCGCCAAGCTGGACCGGATCTGCCCCGCCGACGCGGTGCTCGCGACGAACACCTCCGCGCTGTCGGTCACCGAGATCGCCGTCGCGACGCAACGGCCGAGCCGGGTGCTCGGCATGCACTGGTTCAACCCGGCGCCGGTGATGGGCCTGGTCGAGATCATCCGCACGGTCGTCACCGACCAGGCGGTCGTCGACGACATCGAGGGACTGGTCGCCCGGGTCGGGCAAGACCGACGTCACCGCCGGGGACCGGGCCGGCTTCATCGCCAACGCGCTGCTGTTCGGCTACCTCAACAACGCGGTGCGGATGCTCGAGTCGCGCTACGCCACGCGCGAGGACATCGACGCCGCCATGCGGTTCGGCTGCGGGCACCCGATGGGACCGCTCGCGCTGCTCGACCTGATCGGCCTCGACTCGGCGTACGAGATCCTCGACACGATGTACCACCAGAGCCGCGACCACCTGCACGCGCCGGCGCCGATCCTCAAGCAGCTGGTCACCGCGGGCTTTCTCGGCCGCAAGTCGGGTCGCGGCTTCTACACCTACGCCTCGGCCGACTCGCCGGAGGTCGTCGACGCGCCCGCCGGCACGGCCGACGGTCCGGAGGACGTGCGCAGCGTGCGGCGCATCGGCGTCGTCGGCACCGGCACGATGGCCACGGGCATCGTCGAGGTCTGCGCCAAGGCCGGGTACGACGTGGTCTTCCGCGCCCGCGGCGAGGACAAGGTCGCCGCCGTGCGGGCAAGCGCTGGAGAGGAGCCTCGAGAAGGCGGTGCAGCGCGGCAAGCTCGACGCCGAGGCGCGCGACGCCGACTCTCGCCCGGGTCACCGGCACGGTCGAGCTCGACGACCTCGCCGACTGCGACCTGGTCATCGAGGCGGTCGTCGAGGACCTGGCCGTGAAGCGGGCGCTCTTCTCCGCGCTCGACGAGGTCGTGAAGCCCGGCGCGATCCTCGCGACGACGACGAGCAGCCTGCCGGTCATCGAGTGCGCCGCCGCGACCAGCCGCCCCGGCGACGTCGTCGGGATGCACTGGTTCAACCCGGCGACGCTGATGAAGCTGGTCGAGATCGTGCCGACGGTGCGCACGTCCGACGACGTCGTGGCCACCGTCAAGGCGGTGTCGGTCGCCGCCGGGAAGCACCCGGTGGTGTGCGGCGACCGCGCCGGCTTCATCGTCAACGCGCTGCTCTTCCCGTACCTCAACGACGCGGTGAAGATGCTCGAGGAGCACTACGCCACGGCCGACGACATCGACTTCGCGATGAAGCTCGGCTGCGGCCACCCGATGGGTCCGTTCGACCTGCTCGACGTCGTCGGGCTCGACGTCGCCCTGGCCATCGAGCAGACGCTCTACCTCGAGTTCCGCGAGCCCGGGTTCGCGCCGGCGCCGCTGCTCGAGCACCTGGTCACCGCCGGCTACCTCGGTCGCAAGACCGGCCGTGGCTTCCGCGACTACTCGGCGAAGTGACGTCGATGGCCGTCGACAAGGACACGTTCCGCGCCCTGGCCAAGGAGGCGGTCGCCTTCGTGCCCGACGTGGCGCGGCTCTTCCGCGACGTCGCGCGCGACGAGCGCGTCCCGCGGCGGGTGAAGATCGAGGTCGGCATGGCGGCCGGCTACCTGGTCATGCCGTTCGACGTGATCCCCGACTTCATCCCGGGCATCGGCCAGCTCGACGACATCGCGATCGTGGCCTGGGCGATCCGTCGACTGCTGCTCGGCGCGGGTGAGAACGTCCTGCGCGAGCACTGGCACGGCACCGACCGCGGTCTCGAGGTGCTGCTGCAGATCGCCTCGGCCGGCTTCCGGCCGCGTCGTCTGCTCGCGGCGCTCACCCTCGGGATGGCCGGCAGGTCGGGTCCGCGTCACGACGACGGCGGCAAGGTCGTCGAGGGCTCGATCGCCGACCCGCCCGGGCACTAGGTCATCGCGTGAACGACGAGTTCGTCGACGGCCCGGGCGGCATCGAGTACGTCGCCCGCCGGGTCACCGGGGCCGCGTCGACCAAGGCCTATCGCTGCCCGGGATGCGACCACGAGATCCGCCAGGCGACCCCGCACGTCGTCGCGTGGCCCACGGCGAACCTCGATGACCGCCGGCACTGGCACTCGGCCTGCTGGGATCGCCGCGACGTACGCCGTCCCGGTGTCGTCCGCTCGCGCAACGCGCCGCGGCACTGACCCGCCCATGGTCGACATCCGCAGCAACACCGTCCTGCCCGCCACGCGTCGCCCCGTCACGCTGCACACGGCCGACGGTCTCGCACTGGTCGGCGAGCTGGCCGTGCCCGTTGGGGAAGTCGCGACTGCGACGATCGTCTGCCTGCACCCCCTGCCGACCCATGGCGGGAGCATGGACAGCCACGTCCTGCGCAAGATGGCCTGGCGGCTGCCCGCGCTCGCCGGCATCGCCGTCCTGCGGTTCAACACCCGCGGCACCGCCGGGAGCGAGGGCGAGTACGACGCCGGCGGTGCTGAGCAGCTCGACGTCGCCGCGGCGCTCGACCTCGTCGAGGCCGAGGGGCTGCCGGCGCCGTGGCTGGTCGGCTGGTCGTTCGGCTCCGAGCTGGCGCTGATGTACGGCGCGCTCGACCCGACCGTCGTCGGCGCGATCCTGCTCGCACCACCGCTGAAGCGCTCGGACCCCTCTCATCTGCGGCAGTGGGTCGACACCGGCAAGCCACTCGTCGCGATCGTCCCGGAGCATGACGACTACCTGCAGCCGCCGGAGGCGCGCGAGCGCTTCGCCGTCGTGCCGCAGGCGCGGGTCGTCGATGTGCCGGACTCGAAGCACCTATTCGTCGGGTTCGCCGAGGAGGTGCTCGACGAGGTCGTCCGCGTCGTCGCGCCCGATCGCCTCCCGCTGCCGACCACCTGGGACGACTCCGCACGAGAGGAACAGCCATGACGATCGACCTCGCCGGCAAGACGGCGCTGGTGACCGGAGCGAGCCGCGGCATCGGCCGCGCCATCGCGATCGGCTTCGCGGCGGCGGGTGCCGACGTCGCGGTCAACGCGCGCACCGCGGAGGCGCTGGCCGACACCGTCGCGGAGATCGAGAAGCTGGGCCGCCGCGCGGTCGTCGTACCGGCCGATGTCACGGACCGCGCTGCGGTGGACGCGATGGTGGTCGGCGCACTGGAGGGCCTCGGTCACGTCGACGTCGTCGTCAACAACGCCGGCGGCACGTCCTTCACGGTGCCCTTCAGCGACCTGCGCTTCAGCGGCTGGGAGAAGGTGATGGCCCTCAACGCGTCGTCGGTCGTCCACGTCTGCCAGGCGATCGGGCCGCATCTGCTCGAGCGGCGCAGCGGCTCGGTCATCAACGTCGCGTCGATCGCCGGACTCGGTGGCACGCCGCTGCTCACGCCGTACGGCGCGTCGAAGGCGGCAGTCGTGAGCCTCACCCGGTCACTCGCGATGGAGTGGGCGCACGCCAACGTCCGCGTCAACGCGCTCTGCCCCGGCTGGACCGCGACCGACCTCAACGCGTCGATCCGCACTGACGATACGACCGCGAAGGCGTTCGTCGAGCGGGTGCCGATGCAGCGCTGGGCCGACGCCGACGAGATGGTCGGACCGGCGCTGTTCCTCGCGAGCGACGCCGCGTCGTACGTCACCGGCCAGGCGCTCGCCGTCGACGGGGGACTGACGGCCGGCTAGCACGGCGCGCCCGCATGTACGCGCGACTCAGCGCGGGACTATGGTGCCGCTGTGCGCATCGAGCCATACGTCATCGAGACAGGCGCCGGGACGCCGGTCGTGCTGCTGCACGCGTTCCCGCTGAACGCCTCCATGTGGATGCCGCAGCGCGAGGCGCTCGGCACGTCGTACCGCGTCATCACGCCCGACCAGCGCGGCTTCGGCGGCACCCAGCTCGGCCACGACGAGCCGTCGCTCGACGAGGTCGCTGATGACATCGCCGCGATGCTCGACGCGCGCAAGCTCGACCGGGTCGTCCTCGGCGGCCTGTCGATGGGCGGCTACGTCGCCATGGCGTTCCTCCGGCGGCATGCGCAGCGGGTGAGCGCGCTGATCCTCGCCGACACCAAGCTCGGTGCCGACTCGGCGGAGGGCGCGGCCAACCGGCTGCGCATCGCCGACGACGTCATCGCCGCAGGTTCTTCCGCGCAGCTCGTCGAGGCGATGCTCCCCGCGCTGCTCGGGGAGACGTCGCGGGAGCGGCGCGCGCTGGTCCTCGGCCGGGTCAAGGCGCTGATCGAGAAGTCCCCGCCGTACGCCGTCGCGTGGGCCCAGCGCGCGATGGCCGCGCGGCCCGACTCCACCGAGACCCTCGCCGCGGTGACCGTGCCGACGCTTGTCGTCGTCGGCGAGGAGGACACGCTGTCCCCGCCGGCCGACGCCGAGCTGATCGCGAAGACTGTGCCGGGCGCGAAGCTGGTGACCATCCCCGAGGCCGGTCATCTCAGCGCGATGGAAGCCCCCACCGAGTTCAACGCCGCGGTCAGCGACTTCCTGGCGGGTCTCCCCGCCGACTAGGTGGCGCATCCAGCACCAAGAGCCGCCGCACGTTGATCATCCTGAGCACGAGCGCTGCTGAACTCGAGCGCCTCTTGGTGCAAATTGCGCGGCCGAACACGGTTGGTCGTCTCGCACGACGGCAACTGACCGGTGGAAGCGACGAGTAGAGGAGCCACCCGCACCAAGAGCCGGTTCGACTTGATCCAGCTGAGCACGAGGGTCCGCCTTCGACCTCGCTTCTTGGTGCTCGTCGCTCCCTTGATTCGATCTCAGCTGTCGTCGGTGGCGCGGGCCACGGCCATCAGTCGCCGTCTTGTTCGACGACCACTCTGATCGGGTCGCCTTCCTTGGTCTCCAAGACGTGCAGGGCGATGTCGAAGTTCTCCAGCGGGAAGCGGTGCGTGATCGTCCCGGTCAGGTCGAGCACGCCGTCGGCGACCAGACCCACCAGCTCCACCAGCTCGTCCTTCGGGCAGCCAAATGAGCCCTGAACGCGCAGCTCCTTGTCGACCAGCAGCGCCTGCGGCAGCAGGTTGAGCGGCTCCGGCGTCACGCCGACGACCGTGCAGGTGCCGCCCGGCCGCAGCGCCTTCACCGCCTGATCGGCGACCGCCGCCGACCCGACGAACTCGAAGGTGTGATCGGCCCCGCCGCCGGTGAGCAGGCGGACGGCGCTGGCCGGCTTGCCGTTGGACGCGTCGACGACTTCGTCGGCGCCGAACAGCGGTGCGCGCGTCAACGCGCCCGGGTAGCGGTCGACGCCGATGACGTGCGCGCCGACGACCTGCTTGAGGATCGCGATCGCGTGCAGCCCGAGACCACCGAGGCCGAAGACGACTGCGGTCTCGCCGGCCCGCACGCCGGATCGCCGGATCGCGTGGTACGGCGTCGACACCGCGTCCATGAGGATCGCGCCGGTCGCGAAGTCGACCCGGTCCGGCAGCGCGATCAGACTGCGCGCGGGTACGACGACGTACGCCGCCTGCGATCCGTCGCGCGTGATGCCGGGGATCTCCAGCCGCGGGCAGATGCTCTCCCGGCCCACGTCGCAGGCCGGGCAGTCACCGCAGCCGTAGCCGGCGGCGATGCACACCCGATCGCCGCTCGCCCAGCCCTCGACGTTCTCGCCGACCAGGTCGACGACGCCGGAGGGCTCGTGGCCGAGGATCAGCGGCAGCGGGCCGGTCGGCGTGACGCCGTGCACGAGGTGGACGTCCGACCCGCAGATGCCGCAGGCGCGGATCGCGACGCGCACCTCGCCGGAGCCCGGCGCCGGCACAGCGACCTCGTCGAGGGTGGGTCGCGTGCCGACCGCATGCAGCCGCACCGCCGGCATCGTCGCGGTCACATGCTGTCCTGGCGGGGCAGTACGACCTCGTTGCCAACAAGCTGGATCGCGGCTGCGACCGGGATGGCGAGCAGCGCGCCGATCACGCCGAGCAGCGTGCCGCCGATGAGCACGGCGATGACTGTCGCGATGGGGGAGACGTCGACCGTGCGCTTCATCACCTTCGGGATGAGCACGTAGTTCTCGACCTGCTGGTAGACCAGGAAGAACGCGGCCGTCACGAGGCCGACCGGCACGGAGACGAAGAAGGCGACCGCGACGCAGACCAGCGCGGCCAGGCTGGCACCGATCAGCGGGATGAGGTCGAGCAGCGCGACCAGCATGGCCAGCGCGACCGGGTACGGCACGCCGACGATCAGCAGGAAGATGAACGCGACGACGCCAGCGACGATCGAGGTCGCGATGTTGCCCAGCACATAGCCGCCGACCCGGGTCAGCACCTCATCGGCGAGCAGCCCGACCCGTGGTCGTCGCGAGCGCGGGATCAGCCGGTACGCCGATCTCTTGATGTTGGGGTACGAGCTCAGGAAGTACAGCGTGAGGATCAGCACCGTGACGGTGCTGAAGACCGCGTTGAAGATGCCCTTCACCAGGCCGAACGCGCCGCCTACCAGGCCGATGCCCTTCTCCGGCGCCTCGTCGACCTTGTCCTGCAGCTTGGTGACGATGTCGTACTTCTCGTCGAGCTCGCGGAACTGCTTGTTGTCGCGCAGGCGGGTGGCGTACTCGGGCAGCTGGTTGAACAGCTCGGTGCCCTGGTCGGCGATCGGCGGCACGATGGCGGCGCCGAACCCGAGGAACACGAGCAGGATCGCGCCGAAGACAGCGGCGACCGCGCGGCCCCGACGCAGGCCGCGGTTCTGGAACCACTCGACGACCGGGTTGAACCCGATCGCGAGGAAGGCCGCCACGAGGATCAGCACGAGGATCGCGCGCACCGCGATCAGGGCGTTGAGCAGCCCGTAGGCCACGGCGACCCCGATCGCCGCGGAGAAGGCGATCCGGAACGGCGACCGCGGCGCGATCGGTCGCCCGGGCTCGCCGTACGGCTTCTCCTCGGTCGCGCCGGCCTCGATCTGCCGGATCGCCGTGTCGAGCAGCGGGTCGTCCTCGTCGACCTCGGCCTGCGCCTTGGTCGCCGCCGCGGTGGCGCGGCGGGCCTCGTCCTCGGCGCCGACGGTGTCGACCTTTCGCGCGGATGCCCGAGCCGACTTCGCGGCGGTGCTCGCGCGCTTGCTCGCCGCGCGCTGCTTGGGCTTGTCCGGCGCGGCGTCCTCAGCCGCGACCGCGGCCGAGCTGGCCGTGTCGGCGGCGAGGGAGACCTCGTCCTCGGCGTCCTCGATCTGCTTCTTGCGCGTCGCCACCGGTACGTCGCTCCCTCGGCTCGGGTCGAGGCGCCCAACTTAGTGCCTCGTGTGGGGCCGCGACCTCAGGCGGTCCGCGGCGCGAGCACGACCTCGAGGGAGTCGGCGACCCGCTGGTAGCCGAGGCGCTGGTAGATCGCGTTGGACGTCGGGTTGGCCAGGTCGGTGTAGAGGAAGCACTGCTGTGCGCCGTCGTCGAAGCAGCGCTGTGTCGCCGCGGCCGTCACCGCAGCCGCATACCCGTGCCCGCGGTGCGCCGGCGGTGTGTAGACCGGCCCGATCCGCGCGCCGCTCGGAGTGCGGCCGCCGATTCCGGCCATCGACACCGCCGTGCCGTCGACGACCCACATCGTGAGGTCGCCGGCCGTGATCCGGGCCTCGACCACCCTGCGAGCGGTGCGCGGCAGCAGGTCCAGCTCGTCGCTGAACCGGCAGAACCAGTCGAAGGCGACGTCCGCGTCAGCCGTGTCCGCGACTCGTGCCTCCCCCTCGACCGGCCTCGGCGGGACGAGCGTTCGGACGGCGTAGATGCCCTGTGCCCGACGGCTGCTCTCGACCTCGCCGGTGCGCGCGCACCACTCGGCGGCAACCGGCTCGACCGCCTCCGGAGGGCCGACGACGAGTGGCGGCCGGTAGCCGCCGTCGAGAACCGCGGAGACGACGAGCGCCTCCGCCCCGCGGGGCAGCCCGGTCAGCAGCAGCCCGTGCGGGGGAGTGTGCAGCACGGCGATGTGGTCCGCGCTGTCGCTGATCGACGCGAGGAAGGGCTCGCGGTCGGGCACGATCCGGCCGGTGCGCAGCGAGGAGATGACGGCGAGCGCGAGGTTGTAGCGGGGCTCGTCCGCGGCGAGACGGGAGAGCACACGCGCGGCGTACTCGTCGATGTCGGTGTAGGTCGTCAGCTCCATGGCGAGACGGTACGTCGTCGCGCAATCGATTAGAGGTGCAGCTCGTGCTCCAGCGCTTGCGCGGACCGCTTCTCCATCGCCATCCGCAGCGTCGCGAGCAGCGCCTGACCCGCGAGCGGCTGCATCCGCTCGAGCGCCGCGACGACCGCCGGCCACTGGTCCTCCGGGCGACCGGCGGCCACGAACGGACGCCACACGTGCTCGAGGAAGAGGTCGACGAACGACTTGGCGACGGCATCAGCGTGCCGACGCATGACGTGCTGCAGGTCGAGCGCTGCAGTGATCGGCACGCCCAGCGCGACGACCTCGGCGCCGGCCCGCAGCAGCGCGGGCGACGGCGCCTCGAACCGGCCCTCGGCGAGTGGCAGCAGGGTGCCGAGCTTCACCGCACGGTCGACCAGCTTCTCGTCGTACGTGCCGAAGAGCTCGGCGATCGCGTCGCGGTCGAGGATCTCCGGCTGCTCGTCCGACCACGGCTCGAGCAGCCGGCGGCGAAACGCCAGCACCTCGCGGTCGGCGCCGGGCGGCACCTGCTCGAGCGCGTGCTCGATGGCCCGCAGGTTGAAGCCCTCCGCCTGCATGTCCGTGATCAGCTCGAGCCGGGCCACGTGCGAGTCGTCGTAGTAGCCGGTTCGACCCCGCACCTCCGGGGGAGGAAGGAGTCCGCGGGACTGGTGCGCACGCACGTTGCGCACCGTCATCCCGACGCGCGCGGCCAGCTCGTCGATCGTGAGGGTCGCGCCGGTGACCCCTGTCACATTTCTCGCCACGACTTGATGTTACATCAAACTCTGTCACATACTCACCTCCATGACGACGACCTCGACGCTCACCCCGCTCGAGCACCTGCCGGTGCCCACCCTCGACGAGACGCCGGCCGCGTCGCTGCGCCGGCTGCGCGCCGACGTCCCTGAGTTCCGCGAGTGGTTCCGCGCGACCGGGGTGGTCGACGGCTTCGCCAGCCGGTCGCTGGTGACGCTGCCCTACCCGACGCGTTTCGCGCTGTGGGAGGCGAGCAAGTCGCGGCTGCCCTACGTCTGGATGACCAACCGGATGATGGTCGTGCAGTGGCGCGAGGACGGGCGCACCCGGACTCTCGTCGCCGAGCCGACCGACTACGACCTCGGGAAGCACACGCCGTTCCTGCAGCACGCGCTGCACAAGCTGCCGCTGCCCGACGAGCGCGCGGTCAACCTGCTCTTCACCGAGCACGGCACGGTTGTCGAGCGGCTGGCCGAGCTCGGCATCACGCCCGAGGACGTCGACTACCTCGTCTTCGACCACCTGCACACGCAGGACATCCGCCGGCTCGTCGGCACCAACGGCCCGGCGGCCGACCTCGGCTTCCCCGACGGCCCCGTGCCCTCGACCTTCCCCAACGCGCGGCTGATCGTGCCGCGCGTCGAGCTCGAGCACGTCCGCGACGTGCACCCGTTCCAGGCCCGCTTCCACCAGAGCGCGGCGTACGCCGACATCGACACCTCGCGCCTGCTGATCGTGGAAGGAAGCGTGCTGGTCGCCCCCGGCATCGCGCTGCTGCGCACGCCGGGCCACACCCTGGGCAACTGGACCATCGTCGTGAACACACCGTCCCGCGGCATCGTCACGAGCAGCGAGAACGGCGTCGCCGTCGAGTGCTACGCCCCCCAGCTGTCGAAGCTCCCGGGTGTCGCCGCGTGGGCCAGCGAGTGGGACTACGAGGTGCTGCTCAACTTCAACACCCCGGAGTTCGCCAGCTGGCAGTACAACTCGATGGTCGTCGAGAAGCTGCTGGCCGACCCGATCCCCGGCCATGCGCACTTCCCGCACGTCGTGCCGAGCTCGGAGCTGACCCGGCACCGGCTCGCGCCGCGGATCAGACCGACGTACGAGCACGGTGAGCTGACCCTCGGCAGCGTCGGACCGGTGACCCGGTGATCGCCGACATGGCGTCCTACGGGACCGACTGGCTCTACCTGCTCGTCCCGCTCACCCTGCTGATCGTCGGCGGGCCGTGGCTCGTTCGTCGTACCGGTCTGCCGCGGTACGCCGGCGTCGGCGTCATCACCGGCTACGGCGCGCTGATCATCGCGGTGCTCGGCTTCGTGTGGGACGTCACCTGGCACGTCGACCTCGGCCGCGACGACGTCATCTTCACGCCGGCGCACACCGCGATCCTGGTCGGACTCCTCGGCATCTGCGTCTGCGCGGCGAGCATCGTCATCGTCGCGACTCTCGACCAGGCCGACGTCGCGCTGAAGTGGCGCAGCTATCGCGCGCCGTGGGCCGCCGTACCGCTGGCGGCCTTCGGCCTCGGCGCTGTCTCCGGCTTCCCGCTCGACGAGTTCTGGCACCGCGCCTACGGCATCGACGTCAGCATGTGGGGGCCGACCCACCTGGTGATGATCGGCGGCGCGTCGCTGGCGCCGCTCGGGCTGGCGCTGCTCATCCATGAAGGCGGCGGCGGCAGCGCGTCGTTCCGTCGTTACGCCTTCCCGCGCTTCGTCGCGGCGATCACGCTCGGCCTGTCGGCCTTCCAGCTCGAGTTCGACCTCGGCGTCGCGCAGTGGCAGCAGCTCTACCACCCGGTCCTGATCGCGCTCGCCGCCGGCGCGGGGCTCACCCTGGCGCGGCACCTGCTCGGCCCGGGCGGCGCGCTGATCGCGGCGGTCGGCTTCATCGTGCAGCGCGCGCTAATCGCGTTCGTCGTCGGCGGTCCGCTGCACCACACGACGCCGCGCTTCCCGCTCTACCTCGCTGCCGCGGTCGCGATCGAGATCGCGGCACTCGCGACGGCGCGTCGCTCGGTGACGGCTCAGGGCATCGCCGCGGGCATCGCCGTCGGCACGGTCGGGCTGGCCGGGGCGTGGGGCTGGACGCACGTGTGGGGCCGAACCCCGTGGGGTGCTGGGCTCTTCCCGGAGATCCTGCTCGCCGTCGCTGTGGCGGTCGGAGCGGCGCTGCTCGGCACCGCAGCCGGTCGGATCCTGTCCGGGCGGGCCGGCGGCGTCCCCGTCGTCGTACTGGCCGGCGCGGGCCTGGTCCTGGTGGCCGGCCTCGCGATCCCCAACCCGCGGCACTCGACCGGCACCGACATCACGATCGCGACGACGCCGCGCGGCGACGATCGGGTGCTGGTCGAGGTCACGCTGGCCGATGCGTCGGTCATCGACGACCCCGACTGGTTCGAGGTCTTCGCCTGGCAGGGCGGCCACTCGGCGTCGGCGACGCTGCACCGCGTCGACGCCGACACCTGGGCGACCCGCGACGCGATCCCCGTCGGCGGCTCGTGGAAGACGATCGTCCGTCTTGCGCAGGGCTCGACGCTCGCGGGGGGCCCGGTCTACATGCCGCTGGACGCCGAGATCGGGGCGGCCGAGATCCCGGTCGTGCCGACCCGCACCGTGCCGTTCGAGCGCGACACCAAGCTGCTCATGCGCGAGGCGCACGAGGGCGACGCGCTGCCGGCGATCCTCGCCTACACCGCGATCGGCACGATCGCGGTCGTCTGGATCACGACGCTCGTGCTCGCCTACCGCGGCGTGTCCCGTCGTCGCGCGCTCGCGCTGAAGGGCCGCCGGGTCGTCGTCACCGGCGCTGCCGGCGGCATCGGCAGGTCCGTCGTCGACTCTCTCCGCGCCGACGGTGCGGACGTCTACGGCCTCGATCTCGCCGGCAGCGACGGCGACGTCGACGTGTGCGACACCGAGTCGGTACGCCGGGCCGTCTCCGCTGCGGTCGACCGCCTCGGCGGCGTCGACGTGCTGATCCACCTGGCCGGCATCGGCCGCGCGCACGACGCCGGCGGTGCGCCGGACGCGTCGGCCAGGCGGATCGTCGACGTGAACTTCTGGGGCACCTGGGAGGTCACCGCCGCGGCGATGCCCGCGCTGCGCGACTCCGGCGGACACGTCGTCGTGACTGCGTCCGGACTGGCGATCGCCACCGTGCCGTGGGCATCGGCGTACGCCGCCAGCAAGCGCGCGGTGTCGGCGTACGCCGACTCGCTGCGGATCGAGTACCCGGAGGTCGACGTCACCGTCGTCAACCCCGGCTACGTGCGCACGCCGATCCACGACGAGTCGAAGGCGCAGGGAGTGTCACTTGAAGGAGTGGTGCCGGCCGACGACATGAGCGACGTCGTCGAGGCCTATCGGCAGGCGCTGCGCACGCGACCCCGGGCGATCGCGACGAGCGCGCAGACCACCGTGGCGCTGTTCCTGGCCAAGCACCTCCCGGCCCTCGCCGACGGCTTCACCGCGCGCCAGGTCCGCAGGCTCGACCGCACCCCGCCGACCTTCGTCGGCTCCCAGCCGAGCGCGCCCGTCCTCGAGGACTCCGCCAAGCGCTAGGCCACGTCCGGGGAAGGGCAAGCACCAAGCAGGTGTCCAGCTAGCCTGCATGTGTGACACCGCCACGGTCGTTTGGATGGCCATCCGAGTTCACGCCGACTTCTTGGGTGAGCATCCGCGAATCTTTCGACGAGCTCGCGCACTCGTAGGTGTGAGCACAGCCGTGCGGTGGTGGGGTGTGGGGCGCTCACACCTGCGGTGAGCTCGACCGGCTAGGCGTTGCGGAAGCGGTTGATAGCCGTCTCGTGCTTCGCGCGCATCTCCGGGTCGCGCACGCCGAGGCCCTCCTCCGGCGCGAGGCAGAGGACGCCGACCTTCCCCTGGTGCAGGTTGGCGTGCACGTCGTACGCCGCCTGCCCCACCTGCTCCATCGGGTAGGCCTTCGACAGCGTCGGGTGGATCGCGCCCTTCGCGATCAGCCGGTTGGCCTCCCACGCCTCGCGGTAGTTGGCGAAGTGCGAGCTCTTGATGGTCTTCAGGTTCATCCAGAGGTAGCGGTTGTCGTACTGGTGCAGGTAGCCGCTGGTCGACGCGCAGGTGACGATCAGCCCGCCCTTGCGCGCGACGTAGACACTCGCGCCGAACGTCTCGCGACCAGGGTGCTCGAAGACGATGTCGGGGTCCTCGCCGCCGGTCAGCGACCGGATCTTCGCGCCGAACCGCTGCCACTCCTTGGGGTCCTGGTTGTGCTCGTCCTTCCAGAACGCGTAGCCCTCGGCGCTGCGGTCGATGACGTGCTCGGCGCCCATCGCGCGGCAGAGCTCGGCCTTCTCCGGCGACGACACGACGCAGACGGGGATCGCGCCGCCGTTGAGCGCGAACTGCACGGCGTACGAGCCGAGTCCGCCGCTGGCGCCCCAGATCAGCACGACGTCGCCCTGCTTCATGTCGGCGCCGTTCTTCGACACCAGCTGCCGGTACGCCGTGGAGTTGACGAGGCCCGGGCAGGCCGCCTCTTCCCAGGTCAGGTGCGCCGGCTTCGGCATCAGCTGGTTGGACTTCACCAGCGCCAGCTCGGCCAGCCCGCCGAAGTTGGTCTCGAACCCCCAGATGCGCTGCTCGGGGTCGAGCATCGTGTCGTCGTGGCCGTCGGGGCTCTCCAGCTCGACCGACAGGCAGTGCGCGACGACCTCGTCGCCGGGCTTCCACGCGTTGACGCCGGGACCGACGCGCAGCACGACACCGGCGAGGTCGGACCCGACCACGTGATACGGCAGGTCGTGCCGCTTGGTGAGCGACGACAGGCGCCCGTACTTCTCGAGGAACTTGAAGGTCGACACCGGCTCGAAGATCGACGTCCACACGGTGTTGTAGTTCACCGCGCTGGCCATCACGGCGACGATCGCCTCGCCCGGGCCGAGCTCCGGGGTGGCGACCTCGTCGATGTGCAGCGCCTTGCGCGGGTCCTTCTCCCGGGTGGACAGGCCCTGGAACATCTCCTGCTCGTCCTTGCGGACGACGACGCCGCGGTAGCTCTCCGGCACGGCCATCGCGGCGTAGTCCGCCGCGGGCGTGTCGCCGGCCAGGATCGCCTCGAGGATCTCCTTCACGGTGCGGGCCTCCACGTGCTCGTGCCGACGGTGCGCCGATGTTACTCATCGGTACGGCGACGCCTCGAATCGGGAGGGATCCGGCGCTCACCCGTTGAACTACAGGTGTGACGCTCGTCACCCAGGTGCCCCGGAGGACCGCAGCGCATGAAGAGCACTCGCCTCGCACTCGCCGCCGCTCTCGCGCTCGCCACCGGCGCGCTCGCAGCGCCCTCGTCGGCTGTCGCCCCTGCGCCGACCACCGTCGACGGCTGCTTCGCGTCCGTGCCGGAGACGACCGGCGGCGCTCCGGTGCAGATCTGCTACTCGATCCACAAGCCGGGCAACGCGTCGAAGCGACACAAGGTGCCGGTGATCCTGCACAGCCACGGCTGGGCCGGATCGCGCACCACGACGGCGGCGTCGTTCGCCGAGTGGCTCGACGCGGGCTTCGGCGTCGTCTCGTTCGACCAGCGAGGCTTCGGCGAGAGCGGCGGCCAGGCGCACGTCGAGGACCCGGACTTCGAGGGCCAGGACGTGATGAAGCTGGTCGACCTGATCGCCGGCCTCGACTGGGTCGCGCTGCAGCGCAAGGGCGACCCGGTGCTCGGCGCCATCGGCGGGTCCTACGGCGGCGGCTACCAGATGGTCGGCGCGTTCACCGAGCTGATGACGAAGGGCAAGACCCGCTTCGACGCGCTCGCGCCGGAGATCACCTGGTGGAGCCTGTCCGAGAGCCTCGCGCCGAGCTTCGTGCCGAAGACGACGTGGAGCGCGGCGCTCTACGCCGCGGGCATGCCGTCCGACGCGCACACCACGACCGTGCACGAGGGACTCGCCTACGCGTCGGTCACCGGGCAGTGGCCCGACGGCACGGTGCCAGGCTTCGACCTCGAGCACTACTTCGAGAACAACGGCCCGGCCTGGCACGTCGCGAAGGGCCGCAGGCTCGACATCCCGGTGCTGTTCCGCCAGGGGATCACCGACACGCTCTTCCCGCTCGAGCAGGGCATCAAGATCTTCGACCGCGCGCTCACCCCTCGGGCCCGGGCGAAGAGCATCTTCACCGGCTACAACGGCGGCCACGTGCTGCCCGCGACGTTCCCGTTGGCGCAGGCACCGTCCGGCGACACCTGCTCGGCGAAGCTCGGCGCCAAGGACTTCGGCGATCTCTCACGCAGCTTCATGAAGGTGCACCTCAGGCACCTGCGCAACACGCTGAAGGGCGCCGGCAAGTACCACCTCGCGACCGCTGACGGCACCGGCTGCCTCACGGTGGACTCGGTCGCGGCCGACACGACGTACGACCTCGGGACGATCGCGTCGCCGGCGGGTCTCGGCCTGCCGGTCTCGTTCAAGGTGGCCGACGGCCCGATCAGCATCGCCGGTGCCCCTCAGGTCGAGGCCAACATGACCTCGGCCGGCGTCGACAACCGCGTCTTCACCGCGCTGTCGGTCGGCACCAGCGTCGCCGACGCCAGGACCGTCCAGGGCGTGATGCAGCCGCAGCGCGAGCTGCTGCCGATCGCGCAGACCGAGCGGTCGTGGACGCTGCCGTCCGTCAGCATCACGGTGCCGGCTGGGCAGTCGCTGTTCCTCACGCTGTCGCCGGTGTCGGAGATGTACGCCGGCCACGGCAGCCGCACGCCGGGCGCGTGGCTGCTCGAGAAGACGGTCGTCACCCTGCCGGTGGTCGAGCAGGTCCGGTAGTGGTTTCGCGCGCCCGTTCGGCACGTGGTCAGGCTCTGTCCGCTGCGACCAGCCGGTGTGCGCCGACGCGGCGAGACCACCGGGCGCCCGCTGCTGCGCATTCCATTTGCCCTACGGCGTAGCTACGGTGGCCAGATGGCAACCAGGAGCGTCGCGGCCGAGCCGCTGAGCCGGCGGCGCATCCTCGAGTGCGCGCTCGACGTCGCGGATCGCGACGGCCTCGAGGCGGCCAGCCTGCGGCGCATCGCCACCGAGCTCGGCGTGCACGTCACGTCGCTCTACAACCACCTGCCGACCAAGGACGCGCTGCTCGACGGGATGGTCGAGGAGCTGATCGTCGAGGCGCAGGTGCCGGTCGGCGACGTCGGCTGGGAGGAGTGGGTCCGCGGGTTCGTCGGCGGGATGGCGCGGGTCGCCGTCGAGCGGCCCGGATCGTTCGCCGTGCTGCTGCACCGCCCGGTGCAGAGCCCGCGCGCGACAGAGGCCTTCGAGTGCGCGCTGGCCGCGTTCCGTGCCGAGGGCCTCGACGCGGTGCAGGCCTACGCCGCGGTGAAGAGCGTCGTGTTCGCGGTGCTCGGCTGCTGCCTCGAGCTGGCCGGCCTCGGCAGCGGCGAGCGGCCCGAGACCGACGTGACGAGCCTGGACTGGCAGCGCTTCCCCCAGCTGCACGAGGTGAGCCGGATCGCCGGCGACGTCGACTTCGCGGCGACGCTGACCGAGGTGCTCGTCGCCGGCCTCGCCCATCAGCTTCCGTCATCGCGCACCAAGGTTCGCCGGACTCCGGGAGCACGTCGATGACCTCCACCCGCTGCCGCACACGGGGCGCGTCCGTCGCGGCACTCGTCCTCCTGCTCGCCGCGTGTGGATCGACGCGTCCCGCCTCGCGGGTGGCGTCACCGCAGGACGCAACGGGAGAGGCGCTCGGCGTCCCGGTCGTCGCCGGCCCGACCTCCGAGCCGGGGCTCTCCGGCCCCGTCGGCGTACCCAGCGCGGTGGGTTCCGTCGGGACGTCTGGCAGCGGCAGCACCGTGTCGGGCGGTGGCTCGAGCTCGTTCGGCCCGGCAGCCGGATCCGGATCCGGGAGCAGCGGCACGGGCACCGGTGGGGGCACGCCCACGTCCTCCGCCGCGACCGCGCCCGGCATCACGGCGACCGAGGTCTTCGTCGGGGCGCCCTACTTCCCCGACGTCGGCTCGACCAACCAGGCGCTCGGCGGCGGCGAGGCGGCGGACCAGCGCGGGATGTACGCCGCGGTCGCCGAGGAGATCAACAAGCGCGGCGGCATCCGCGGGCGCAAGGTCGTGCCGATCTACTTCGCCTACTCCGCGACCTCCAACGAGCCGATCGAGTCGCAGAGCCAGGCCGCCTGCGAGCACTGGACGCAGGACAACAAGGTCTTCGCCATCTTCATGCGCGGCCCGACGATCCTCGAGTGCGCGAGGAAGGCCGGCGCGCTGGTGACGTCGGGCGCCGGCGCGACCGGCCCGGTCTACCGGAGCAACCCGCACCTGGTCGACCCGTCCGGGATCCGTCCCGAGCGGCTCGGAGCCGCGACGGTGCGCGGGCTCTACGACATCGGCTGGGGCAAGCCCGATGCGGAGTGGCCGACCGGGAAGGTCGGGATCATCTCCTGGGACGACGCCAACTACAGGTACGGCGTCGAGCATGGCCACATCCCGGCGCTGAAGGCGGTCGGCGTCACCGCGACTGACATCCGCTACGTCACGGTGCCGCAGACGGCCGGCGCGATCGCCGACGCCAGCGCGGCGGTGAGCAACGCGGTGCTGAGCTTCTCGTCGGCGGGCATCGACCACGTGCTGATCCAGGACGGGCCCGCGGGAGTCTTCGGCGGCGCCGGCCTCACGATCCTGTTCCTCAACAACGCGAAGTCACAGCAGTACTACCCCCGCTACGGGTTCAACGGCGACAACGCACCCGCGTTCTCGGCGTACCCGACGGACCAGCAGCACGGCATGCTCGCCGTCGACTACCTCGACTACATGCCGACGCAGGACGACGGCATGCGGCCGAACCCGGCGCGGGAGCGGTGCTTCGCGATCCTGGCCGAGAAGGGCATCACGCCGAGCGACCAGAACTCCTACGCGTCTGCCTCCGGCGTATGCGACAGCATGTGGTTCGTCGAGCGGATCCTCGGCGGGACCGGACCGCTGACCCGCGACGCGGCGCTGAGGAGCGCCATGTCGCTCGGGACCAGCTACGCCTCGCCGGTCGTCTACGGCACACGGCTGACGAATGCGCGTCGGGACGGCGCGGCGCTGTTCCGTCCGGCGAAGTACGACGACGCCTGCACCTGCATGAAGTACCTCGGCCCGCCCGCGGAGCCGGTCACCGACTGACGCGCCGGTCGCCCGGTGTCCCGCCGGTCCTGTCGAGCGCTCGAGGGGGCGGTCCCGTGACTCGCACCATGAACACCGACTACCTCGTCATCGGCGCGGGCGCGATGGGCATGGCGTTCACCGACGCGCTGGTCGACCACGCCGACGCGCACGTCACCATCGTCGACCGCCGCGACGCGGCCGGCGGGCACTGGCACGACGCCTACCCGTTCGTCCGGCTGCACCAGGCGTCGGTGTTCTACGGCGTCGCGTCCACGGTCCTCGGCAGCGGTGCCGTGCAGACGTCCGGCCCGGAGGCGGGGCTGCAGGAGCGGGCGACCCAGCCGGAGATTCTGGCGTACTACGACGCCGTCCTCCAGCGACTCGTCGACAGCGGACGGGTGACGTTCCTGGGCGGAAGCGACTACCTGCCGGACGGTGACTCGCACCTCGTCACGTCCCGCGCGTCGGGCGAGACGGTGCGGGTCGACGTGCGTCGTCGGGTCGTCGACGCCGCCTACCTGTCGCCCACGATCCCCGCGACGTCGGCGCCGCCGTTCGGCGTCGCGGACGACGCCCGCGTCGTCGCCGTGAACGAGCTGGCCGGGCTCGCGGACCTGCCGACGGACGTCGTGGTCGTCGGCTCGGGCAAGACCGCCACCGACGCGATCGTCTGGCTCCTGACGAACGGCGTGCCCCCGGATCGCATCGGGTGGGTGCGCCCGCGGGACCCGTGGATGCTCAATCGCGCCCTCGTCCAGCCCGACCCCGCCGTCGCGCTCGGCCTCGCGGCCGACACGATGACCGCGGCGGCCTCCGCGGACTCGCTCGACGACCTGTTCCTCCGGCTCGAAGCAGCCGGCGTCATGCTGCGCGTCGACCAGCGCTTCCGGCCGACGATGGCGAAGACGCCGACACTCGCGACGTGGGAGCTCGACCTGCTGCGGACCGTCGACAACGTCGTCCGGCTCGGCCGCATCCGGCAGGTCACTCGACGAGAGATCACCCTCGACGGCGGCACGGCGGCGCTCGCGCCCGGCTCGCTCGTCGTGCACTGCGCCGCCTCCGGCCTGCAGTACCCCGCGATGGTCCCGCTGTGGGGACCCGACCGGATTCGCCTGCAGACGATCCGGGCCGGCTTCCCGTGCCTCAACGCGGCCCTCGCCGGCTACGTCGAGGCGACCCGGGACGACGACCGCGAGCGCAATCGGCTCTGCCCGCCCAACACGCTGCCGGATACGCCGGCGATGTGGGCGCGGATGCAGGCTCTCGGGGCCATCGCGGCGCGGACCTACGGCGCCGAGCCGGACATCGCCGAGTGGGCGAACGCCTGCGCCCTCAACCCGGCGCGCATCGCGCCGTGGCAGCGCGAGCTCCCGGAGGTGCAGGCCGCCGCGGGGCGGCTCGCCGAGCACGGTCCCGCCGGGCTGTCCCGGCTGGTCGAGCTCGGCGAGGTGGTCTGAGGCGGCGTCAGGGGCCGGCCGGCGGGGTGATGCCGAGCAGCGTCGGGATGCCCTGGCCGACGACGTAGGCCAGCAGGGCGGCGCCGCCGGCGAGGCCCGCGATCTCCGCGCCGCTCCGCCACCACGAGCCGGCCGCCAGCCGAGCCTTTACGACCCCGAGGGAGAACAGCGCGGCCAACGTGACGAGGACGGACACGACGAGCGCGTACGAAGGGGACAGCACGACGTACGGCAGGATCGGCAGCGCGGAGCCGATCGCGAACGCGGTGCCCATGATCCCGGCGTCCTCGATCGGCGACCCGGTCGCCTCGAAGCGGATGCCGAGCTCCTTCTCCGCCATCGTCTTCAGCATCGCCTCCTCGTTCTCCGAGATCGCCCGGGCCGCGACTGTCGCCGCATCCCGGCTGAGCCCCTCGTTCATGAAGATCTCGGCCAGCTCGATCTGCTCGACGTTGGGCCGCAGGCGCAGCTGAGCCCGCTCCTCCGCGAGCTCGTAGTCGAAGACCTCGCGCTGGCTCTTGGCCGCGATGTAGGCGCCGAGCGCCATCGAGACGGTGCCGGCCAGCGCGCCGGCGAGGCCGGCGACCAGGATCGTCTCGCGCACCGCGTCGGCGCCGCGTACGCCGGTGACCAGCGCCAGCGTCGACAGCAGCCCGTCCTGGGCGCCGAAGACGACTTCGCGGATCTGGCCGCGACGGGCCACGCGCGCGTACTCGACCTGGACCCGTCGGCCCATCCCCTCGACGGGGACCGACGGCCCCTCGTCGGGGTCGCGGAGCATCAGTGGGAGCTGGGCAGCGACTGCACCAGCTCGGTCAGCACGCCGCCCACGCCCTTGGGGTGCAGGAACGCGATGGACGCGCCCATCGACCCGTGCCGGGGCCGCTGGTCGACGAGCGGGACGCCGAGGAGTCCGATGTCGGCCAGCGCGGCCTCGACGTCGTCCACGCCGTACCCGATGTGGTGGACCCCCTCGCCGTTGCGCGCGAGGAACTTCCCTACGGGCGAGTCCGGTCGAGTCGGCATCAGCAGCTGGACGTACGAGCCGGGCGCGACGAGCAGCATCGCCTCGTGCACCCCCTGCTCCTCGTTGGTCTCGCGGTGGGCGACGGTCAGCCCGAACGTCGTCTCGTAGAACTCGACCTTCTCGTCGAGGTCGTGACAGGCGATGCCGACGTGGTCGATGCGAGTGAGCACGCGATACCTCACTTCGGGTAGCAGGACAGCCAGCGGATATTCTCGTGGACACCTTCACACGACACGAACGAGGAGGCCCCCGTGGCCGGCTCCGTCATCGTCTCCGGCGCGCGCACGCCGATCGGCAAGCTTCCAGGGGTCGCTCGCCTCGTTCCAGGCGGTCGACCTCGGCGGCTTCGCGATCAAGGCGGCTCTCGAGCGCGCCGGCATCACCGGCGACCAGGTCGACTACGTGATCATGGGCCAGGTCCTGCAGGCCGGCGCCGGGCAGATCCCCTCGCGCCAGGCCGCGGTCAAGGGCGGCATCCCGATGACCGTGCCGTCGCTCACCATCAACAAGGTCTGCCTGTCCGGTCTCGACGCGATCGCGCTGGCCGACCAGCTGATCCGGGCCGGCGAGTACGACGTCGTCGTCGCCGGTGGCATGGAGTCGATGACCAACGCGCCGCACCTGCTGCCCGGCGCGCGGCAGGGCTACAAGTTCGGCAGCGTCAACGTGCTCGACTCGATGGCGCACGACGGCCTGTTCTGTGCTTTCGACCAAGTCGCCATGGGTGAGGCGACCGAGGCGTACAACAAGAAGCTGGGCATCAGCCGCGAGGAGCAGGACGAGTTCTCCGCGCGGTCGCACGAGCGTGCCGCCGCCGCGATGAAGGACGGCCGCTTCGACGACGAGATCGTCGCGGTCGGCGTGCCGCAGCGGAAGGGCGACCCGCTGGTGGTCACCGAGGACGAGGGCGTCCGCCCCGGTACGACCGCCGAGTCGCTCGGCAAGCTCCGCCCGGCCTTCGCCGCCGACGGCACGATCACCGCCGGCTCGGCATCGCAGATCTCCGACGGCGCGTGCGCCGTCGTCGTCATGTGCCGCGCGAAGGCCGAGGAGCTCGGCGCTCCCGTCCTCGCCGAGATCGGCGCGCACGGCGTCGTCGCCGGGCCGGACGCGTCGCTGCAGTCCCAGCCGGCCAATGCGATCAAGGCCGCGCTCGCGCGCGAGGGACTCACGGCCGACGACCTCGACCTGGTCGAGATCAACGAGGCGTTCGCGTCGGTGGGCATCCAGTCGATGAAGGAGCTCGGCCTCGGCGAGGACAAGGTCAACGTCAACGGCGGCGCGATCGCGCTCGGGCACCCGATCGGGATGTCCGGCGCGCGCATCGCGCTGCACCTCGCGTTCGAGCTCAAGCGACGCGGCGGCGGCGTCGGTGCGGCCGCGCTCTGCGGCGGCGGCGGGCAGGGCGACGCGCTGATCGCTGCCGCGCTGGCCGAGCGCTGATCCGAGCGTCAACCGGCGGCCGACGTCGCGCGATCTGGTCACCGCGCGCGCGTCGACCGAGTGAGGCCGCGCGCGGTCGGGCGGCTGATCTCGCTGGTCGAGGACGCGTCGCCGCAGCTGCGCGAGGTGATGGCGGCACTGGTCGCCCGCTCGCCGGTCACGCGCAGGTCATCGGCCTCACCGGCTCGCCCGGCGTCGGCAAGTCCACGACCACGGCCGCGCTCGTGTCGGCGTACCGCGCTCGCGGCGATCGGGTCGGCGTGCTCGCGGTCGACCCCAGCTCGCCGTTCTCGGGCGGTGCGCTGCTCGGCGACCGGGTGCGCATGCAGGACCACGCGACGGACGACGGCGTGTTCATCCGGTCGATGGCGTCCCGCGGGCACCTCGGCGGTCTGGCCTGGTCGACGCCGCAGGCGCTGCGCGTCCTCGACGCGGCCGGGTGCGACGTGATCCTGGTCGAGACCGTGGGCGTCGGTCAGGCCGAGGTGGAGATCGCGTCGCACGCGGACACGACGGTGGTGCTGCTCGCCCCGGGGATGGGCGACGCCATGCAGGCGATGAAGGCGGGCATCCTGGAGATCGCCGACCTCTACGTCGTCAACAAGGCCGATCGCGACGGTGCCGACAGACACGGTGCCGCGACCTGAGGAGACGCGCATGGCGCAGGGCGACGGGCCGCACAGCGGCTGGCGTCCGCCGATCCTCAAGACCGTCGCTGCGCGCACGGAGGGCATCGCCGAGGTCGTCGCCGCGATCGAGAAGCACCATGCGTGGCTGGAGAGCAGCGGCGAGCTGGTACGCCGGAGGACGGCGCGGGCGGCCGCGGAGATCGAGGCGATCGCGGTCACGGCGTTGCGCGACCGCCTCGGCGACCTGCACGGCGGGACGGCGCTGGACGACCTCGCCGCGTCCGTGGTCGCCGGGACGACCGATCCGTACGCCGCCGCTGACCGCCTCGTCGCGTCGCTCACCGGATGAGGCGCGCCCAAGATCGTTGACGGCCTGCCGGGCGAAGCGGTCGAATGACGCAAATCGCCCTGGAGGCCCTATGTCCCGCTCGCGCATCCGCGCCGCCGTCGCTCTCGCTGCTGCCCTGGCGGTGCCGGCCGTCCTGCCCACCGCCGACGCCTTCGCGGCGGTGCCGATCGACCTCGCCATCAGCCAGTACAGCCACTACCTGTACGTCGGCAACACCGGCGTCGTCTCTCTCACGGTCACCAACCTCGGCAGCGCCGCGACGACCGGCACGACCACGACGGTCACCGACCAGCTGCATCCCGGTCTCGTGCTGAAGTCGGCCGCGGGCAGCGGATGGAACTGCGGCGCGACCGTCGGCCAGGCGGTGCGGTGCTCGAGCTCGGCGGCTGTCCCGGCCGGCCAGAAGTACCCGAAGATCCTGCTCACGGTCATGCCGACCCTGGCCGCCGAGCCCGAGGTCGAGGACAACGTGGCCAGGGTGAGCAACCCCTATGACGGCAACCCGGCCAACGACGTGAGCACGGCGGACATCTACGTCGGCAACACCACCGACCTGTCGATCCAGAAGACGCACACCGGCGACTTCACGGCCGGGCAGAACGGCGGGTTCACGATCACCGTCACCAACGACTCCGGTTCGACGACGGCCGCCACCACGACCGTCACCGACCTGCTGCCCGCGTCGATGACCTACGTGTCGGCCACCGGCACCGGCTGGACCTGCGGCGTCAGCGAGGGCACGGTGACCTGCACCTCGACGGCGAACATCGCCCAGGCCGGCTCGTTCCCGCCGATCACCCTCACCGTGACGCCGAACCTGGCGGGTGAGGTCTCCAACACCGTGTCGGTCTCGAACAACGGCGGCGGCGAGAGCGACCCCGCCGACAACACCGACACCGACACCGTGACCGTCCTGGCCGGGCAGGACCAGCCGCCGGCTCCGCAGGACCCCAACTTCACGACGATCTCCACGCAGGCGTCCAACGGCGGGGCCACCGGCAGCCCGATCAGCGACACCGCCACGGTGGGCGGCGGCGCCAACCTGACCGGCACCATCGTCTTCCGCCTCTACGGCCCGGACGACGCCAGCTGCGGCAACACCCCGGCGTTCACCTCGGCACCGGTCGCGGTCAACGGCGCCGGCGGCTACCAGTCGCCGTCGTTCACGCCGACGCTCCCGGGCACCTACCGGTGGATCGCGACCTACTCCGGTGACGGCAACAACGCCGGGGCCGCCGGGCACTGCAACGACGCGAACGAGAGCGTCGTGGTGACCGGCAGCGCGCTGCCGAGCCCGACGTCGAGCCCCTCGCCGGAGCCGACCGGGTCGCCGAGCCCGAACCCGTCGCCGACGACGCAGCCGGCGCCGAGCACGGCGGCCCGCATCGTCCTGTCGCTGAGCCACCAGGAGATCACCGCGGGCAACAAGCCCTACCTGCGCGGCCTGGTCACCGACAGCGCCGGCAACCCGGTCGCCGGCCAGTCGGTCACGCTCTACGAGAAGACCGGTGACAGCGAGTGGCACCTGCTGCCCGCGAACAACACGGTCGTGAGCGACGCGACCGGGCACTTCGCGGTCAAGGTCGGGCCGCTGGTGCAGACGTCGTACGGCGCGATCTCCGGCCTGCTCCACTCGAACGTCGTCAACATCCGGGTGCACATCCGGGTCGACTTCACGGTCAGCGTGGCCCTGCGCCAGGTGACGGTGACCGGGCACCTCCTGCCGATGCGGGCCGACCACCCGGTGGGCCTGCGCGAGGTGCTCTCGCCGACCCTCGTCCGCTTCCTCGGCGGTGACCTGACCGACGCGGGCGCCGGCTACTCGATCACCTCGCCGGCCCTGGCACCCGGCTCGCACCTGCTCCAGGTCTACGTGTCGCCGACGGTCACCAACCTGGGCGGGTCGCACTCGTTCCTGGTGACGATCACCTAGCCCGTCCGCTCGCTCCGCGGCCCCGGTCCCTTCCTGGCACCGGGGTCGCGGTGCGTCCGGGGCCGTGTCCCTGGCCGGGCCGGGTCGTTGGACGAACCGGCGGATAGCCCACTGTGACCACGCGTTCCGGACTATTCGGTCGATCTCGCTGTTGGACCTGGCACCCCACAAGACGACCTCAAGGAGTTCCATGCGCTCCGGCTTCCGCGCCCTCGCTCTCGTCGCCGTCGCCGCCACCGCGGTGCTCGCACCGTCCGCCGGCGCCGCCGGTGAGCTGATCCAGCCCGGCGCCTACTCGCAGAGCGGCGACGCCGGCTGCACCCTGAACTTCGTGTACGACGGCACCGGCGCGGTCGCCGGCCGCACGTTCATCGGCACGGCAGCGCACTGCGTGACCGCGGTCGGCGACGACGTGCAGCTGTCCTCCGGCGAGGCGTTCGGCGACGTCGCGGTCATCGGCAACGCCGACACCACCCAGCCCGACTGGGCGCTCATCGAGGTACGGCCGGAGTTCCTCGACCGGGTCAGCGCCGGCGTGAAGGGCCACCCGCAGTACCCGACCGGCGTCACCACCCCGCAGGACACCGCCGAGGGCGACCTCGTGCAGATCTCCGGCTACGGGCTCGGCTTCGACCTGGTCGACGTCACCCAGGAGCAGCGCGTCGCCGTCATGGGCTACGACGACGAGGAGCTCTACGACGTCGTCGGCCCGATCGACTTCGGCGACTCGGGCGGCCCGCTGGTGCACATCGCCTCCGGCAAGGCGCTCGGCATCGTCAGCCGCCTGTGCATCGGGGTCTGCACCGAGGAGGGCGCGACCGTCCAGGGCGTGCTCGACAAGGCCGCCGCGGCCGGCTTCCCGGTCACCCTCCGCACGGTTTAGCCCGGGCTGGCCTCCAGAGGGGCCTGTGCAGTACCCTGACCCTTCGTGCGCGCGCTGAGCGTGCGCCAACGCATGCCCACCAAACCCGTCAGGAGCTCCACCGTGTACGCCATCGTCAAGACCGGCGGCAAGCAGTACAAGGTCGCCGTCGGCGACGTCCTCGAGGTCGAGAAGCTCGAGGCCGGCCTCGGCAGCTCGGTGACCCTGCCCGCGCTGCTCCTGGTCGACGGCGAGACCGTCACCTCCGCGCCGGACGCCCTCAAGGCCGTCTCGGTCACGGCGGAGATCCTCGCGGCCACCAAGGGCCCGAAGATCCGCATCCACAAGTTCAAGAACAAGACCGGCTACCACAAGCGCCAGGGCCACCGTCAGCCGCTCACGCAGCTCAAGGTGACCGGCATCGAGAGCGGGAAGTAGAGATGGCTCACAAGAAGGGCGCATCGGCGTCCCGCAACGGCCGCGACTCCAACGCCCAGTTCCTGGGCGTGAAGCGCTACGGCGGCCAGACCGTCAACGCCGGCGAGATCCTCGTCCGCCAGCGCGGCACCAAGTTCCACCCCGGCGACCTGGTCGGGCGGGGCAAGGACGACACGCTCTTCGCGCTGTCGGGCGGCAAGGTGCTCTTCGCCCTCAAGCGCGGCCGCAAGACCGTCAACATCGTCCCGGCGGAGTAACCACCCGCCGAACGTCGTATCAGCCGAAGAGGGCGGGCCGGGAGCAACCCCGGGACCCGCCCTCTCGGCATTACCGGGCCGGCAGCAGAAGGGAGCACGCGAGATGGCCGTCGAGTTCGTCGACCGCGTGACCCTGTACGCCGGCGCCGGCGACGGCGGCAACGGCTGCGCGTCGATCCACCGCGAGAAGTTCAAGCCGCTCGGCGGGCCCGACGGCGGCAACGGCGGCAAGGGCGGCGACGTGATCCTGGTCGTCGACCCGCAGGTCACC
Organism: uncultured Actinomycetota bacterium; assembly: GCA_963765815.1. Lineage (GTDB taxonomy): Bacteria > Actinomycetota > Actinomycetes > BP-191 > BP-191 > DATLNF01. Next base: position 123,853 of record CAVXXT010000009.1, read on the forward strand.
ACGCTCATCGCCTACCACCACCGCCCGCACCAGAAGGCGACGTCGGGCAAGCAGGGCCAGGGCGGCAACAAGGACGGCGCCGACGGCACCACCCTGCTGCTGCCTGTTCCAGACGGCACCGTGGTGAAGTCGCTCGACGGCGACCTGCTCGCCGACCTGGTCGGCCCCGGATCGCGCTACGTCATCGCGCAGGGCGGCCGTGGTGGTCGCGGCAACGCCGCGCTCGCGTCGACGCGGCGCAAGGCGCCGGGCTTCGCCGAGCTGGGCGAGCCGGGCAGCGCGGCCGACGTCGTCCTCGAGCTCAAGTCGGTCGCCGACGTGGCGCTCGTCGGCTTCCCGAGCGCCGGCAAGTCCTCGCTGATCTCGGTCGTCTCCGCGGCGCGGCCGAAGATCGCCGACTACCCCTTCACGACGCTGATCCCCAACCTCGGGGTGGTGACCGCGGGAGACGTCGTCTTCACCGTGGCCGACGTACCCGGGCTCATCCCCGGTGCGGCGCAGGGCAAGGGTCTGGGGCTGGAGTTCCTCCGCCACGTCGAGCGGTGCAGCGTGCTGGTGCACGTCGTCGACGCGGCGACGGAGGAGCCCGGTCGTGACCCGCTCAGCGACATCGACGCGATCGAGGCCGAGCTCGCGCAGTACGGCGGCCTCGAGGGCCGGCCGCGCATGGTGGTGCTGAACAAGGTCGACGTGCCGTCGGCGCGCGAGATGGCCGAGATGGTGACCGCGTCGATCGAGGCGCGCGGCCTGCACGTGCTGCAGACCTCGGTCGCGACGAACGAGGGCATCCAGCAGCTGACCTACGCGATGGCTCGCGAGGTCGCGGCCGCGCGCGCCGCCGCTCCTGCTGCCGCGCCGACCCGCGTCGTGATGCGACCGCGCGCCGTCGACGACGCCGGCTTCACCGTGGAGGAGAGCGAGAGCGGCTTCGTCGTGCGCGGCGAGAAGCCGGAGCGCTGGGTGCGCCAGACGCAGTTCGACAACGACGAGGCGGTCGGCTACCTCGCCGACCGGCTCGCGCGGATCGGCATCGAGGCCGAGCTGGTGCGACTGGGCGCCGAGTCGGGCGTCGAGGTGACGATCGGCGACTGGACCTTCGACTGGGAGCCGTCGACGGAGGCCGGATACCTGCCCGGACCTCGCGGCACCGACCGGCGTCTCGACTAGGGCAACCACGTGACCTCGCCTTCGGTCCGCTCCGTCGTGCGCGACGCGCGACGTGTCGTCGTGAAGGTCGGCTCGTCGTCGCTCACCTCGGCGGACGGGCACCTCGACGCCGCGGCCGTCGACCGCGTCGTCGACGTGCTGGCCGCGCAGCGCGCCGCCGGGCGGGTGGTCGTGCTGGTCTCGTCGGGCGCGATCGCCGCGGCGCTCGGCCCGCTCGGCATGACCGGCCGGCCGCGCGATCTCGCGACGCTGCAGGCGGCGGCGTCCGTGGGTCAGGGCCTGCTGATGCACCGCTACACCGAGTCGTTCCGGCGGCACGGCCTGATCGCCGGGCAGGTCCTGCTCACCGCCGACGACGTCGTACGCCGGGCGCACTACCTCAACGCGCGCCGCGCCCTCGACCGGCTGCTGGTCATGGGCGTGGTCCCGGTCGTCAACGAGAACGACGCGGTGGCGACGCAGGAGATCCGCTTCGGCGACAACGACCGGCTCGCCGCGTTGGTCGCTCTGCTGGTGGAGGCCGACCTGCTGGTGCTGCTGTCCGACGTCGACGGCGTGTACGACGCCGACCCGCGGCTCGGCGGCTCGACGCGACTGGACGAGGTCGCCGACGCGCGGCATCTCGAGGGCGTGACGCTCGGCGAGCGCGGCTCGGCGGTGTCGACCGGCGGGATGGCGACGAAGGTCGACGCGGCGCGGATCGCGACCGGCAGCGGCGTGCACGCCGTCGTCGGTGCCGCGGCGGACGCCGAGCAGATCCTCGCCGGCGCCGTCACGGGCACGCACTTCCACGCGACCGGCGCCCGCACGCGCTCTCGGCTGCTCTGGCTCGCGCACGCTTCCGCGCCGCAGGGCCGACTGGTGCTCGACGACGGCGCCGTGCGGGCGGTGGTCGAGCGGCACTCGTCGCTCCTCGCCGCGGGCATCGTGTCGACGCAGGGTGAGTTCGTGCCCGGCGATCCGGTCGAGCTGGTCGACTCCGCCGGTCGCGCCGTCGCTCGTGGCCTGGTCAACTACAGCTCGGGCGAGCTGCCCGAGCTGGCCGGCCGCAAGTCACGTGACTTGGTGGCCGAGCGCGGCCCGGCGTACGAGCGCGAGGTCGTCCACCGCGACGACCTCGTCCTCCTCTGACCCCACCCCTTCCCGAACTGCGCGACCGGCCGAGCACGGCGACCGCTCCCCGCGCCGCGCAGTTCGCGGTCGGCCCGGCGTAATCTCGGTGTATGAGCGACATCGTCGAGCTGGCCACCCGGGCGCGCGCCGCCGCGACCGAGACCGCGCAGCTCACGCGCGCCACGAAGGACGCAGCACTGCGCGCCATGGCCGACGCGCTCGACGCGCGCGCAACGGAGGTGCTGGCGGCCAACGCCCGGGACGTCGAGCGGGCGCGCGCAGACGGCACGAGCGAGTCGCTCATCGACCGGCTGTCGCTGACGGAGGCCCGGGTCGCCGCGATGGCCGACGGGCTGCGCGAGGTGGCCGGCCTGCCCGACCCGATCGGCGAAGTCGTGCGGGGCGGCACGCTGCCCAACGGGCTCGAGCTGCGGCAGGTGCGCGTGCCGCTCGGCGTAATCGGGATCATCTACGAGGCGCGGCCCAACGTGACCGTCGACGCCGCCGGCCTGTGCGTGAAGTCCGGCAACGCGGTGCTGCTGCGCGGATCGTCGTCGGCGGCCGAGTCCAACCAGGTGCTGGTGTCGATCCTGTCCGAGGCGGGTGCATCCGCCGGGCTGCCGGTCGACGCGGTGCAGCTGGTGCCTGCGGTCGACCACGACTCGGTCAAGCAGATGATGCGGCTGCGCGGCCTCATCGACGTGCTGATCCCGCGCGGCGGTGCCGGCCTCATCCGCAGTGTCGTCGAGGAGTCGACCGTCCCGGTGATCGAGACCGGTGTCGGCAACTGCCACGTGTACGTCGACGCCGACGCCGATCTCGACATGGCGCTCGACATCCTCATCAACGGCAAGGTGTCCCGCCCAGCGGTCTGCAACTCCACCGAGTCGCTGCTCGTGCACGCCGATGTCGCGGCCGCGTTCCTGCCGCGCGCGCTGGCCGCGCTGGCCGAGAGCGGAGTGACCGTGCACGGCGACCCCGCCGTGGCCGCACTGTCGGCGGACGTCGTACCGGCGACGGAGGACGACTACGCCGAGGAGTACCTCGCCCTGCGGATCAGCGCGGCCGTCGTGCCGAGCCTCGACGCCGCGGTGGCGCACATCCGGAAGTACGGGTCGCAGCACACCGAGGCGATCGTCACCCGGTCGCAGGACGCCGCGCGCCGCTTCGTCGCGACCGTCGACTCGGCCGCGGTGATGGTCAACGCGTCGACGCGCTTCACCGACGGCTCGGAGTTCGGCTACGGCGCCGAGATCGGCATCTCGACGCAGAAGCTGCACGCCCGCGGCCCGATGGGCCTGCCCGAGCTGACGTCCACCAAGTACGTCGTCACCGGCACCGGCCACACCCGCCCCTGACCCAACTCGTGATCTTGCTGCGGTTGAGCACGGGTCCGGCGGATCGACGCAGCAAGATCACGAGTTAGGGGTGGGGGGTGGGCGCATCTCGACGAGGCAGAAGACGTTGCCTTCCGGGTCGGCCGCCACGCGCCAGCGCACGCCCATCTCGTCGTGCTGCTCGACCACGGTGCCCCCGAGCCGCTCGACCGTCGTACACGTGCCGTCGAGGTCGGTGACGCGGAAGTCCACGTGCACGCGGTTCTTGCCCGGTGTCGGCGCGTCCACCCGGTGGAACGCGAGCGCGGTCACCTCGCGCGTCGGGCCGGCGAGGAACACGAAGGGGCCCTCCTCGTGCACGATCGCGTGCCCGGTGAGCTCACTCCAGAAGCGGGCCAGCCGCTGCGGGTCGAGGCAGTCGACGGTCACGTGCATCGGGGCGCCGAGCGGGGCGACGGGGGAGTCCATGACGGCATCCTCGCGTTAGAATCGCGTTCGGTCTTTCCGCGACGGAGGGTACGACGCATGCCCGCGAATGTCTTCTCGTCCGTCGACGACGTGCAGGCGCGGCTCGGCGGCCGCCGGCTACCTCGCCGACGACGCGATCGCGACGACGGTCTTCCTGGCCGACCGGCTCGGCAAGCCGCTGCTGGTCGAGGGCCCGGCCGGCGTCGGCAAGACCGAGCTGGCCAAGGCGGTCGCCGCGGCCACCGGCAGCGAGCTGATCCGGCTGCAGTGCTACGAGGGTCTCGACGAGGCCCGCGCGCTGTACGAGTGGAACTACAAGAAGCAGCTGCTGCGCATCCAGGCCGCCGGCGCGGACGACGACGGCGTGGGAGCGAGATCGCACGACGACATCTTCGGCGAGGAGTTCCTGCTCAGCCGGCCGCTGCTCACGGCGATCCGCCGCACCGAGCCGACGGTGCTGCTGATCGACGAGACCGACAAGGCCGACGTCGAGGTCGAGGGCCTGCTGCTCGAGGTGCCTCAGCGACTTCCAGGTGACCATCCCCGAGCTCGGCACCATCGTCGCGACCCGCAGGCCGCTCGTCGTCCTGACGTCCAACGCGACCCGCGAGCTGTCCGAGGCGCTCAAGCGCCGCTGCCTCTACCTGCACCTCGACTACCCGGCGCCGAGCGCGAGAAGGCGATCGTGCTGTCGCGGGTGCCGGAGGTCGCGAGAGGCTGGCCGAGCAGCTGGTGCGCACCGTCCGCGCGCTGCGCGCGCTGGAGCTGAAGAAGGCGCCGTCGATCGCGGAGACGCATCGACTGGGCGCAGCACCCTGGTCGCACTCGGCCTCGACACCCTCGACGAGGCGGCCGTACGCGACACGCTCGGCGTCGTGCTCAAGCACGTCAGCGACCACGCGCGCGCGACCAAGCGAGCTGAAGCTCGGCTGAGTGAGCAGCTGGGCTGGTCGACCGCACGGTCGAGCTTCGTCGACGCGCTGCGCAAGGCCGGCCTGCCGGTCAGCCTGGCCGAGGACATCGACGCCACGCGCGCGCTGGCGCCAGTCGACGCTGATCGACCGCGAGGCGCTGCGCGCCGGGCTCGCCGCGACGACCGTGAAGCGGCCGGCGCACCGCGCCGGCGTTCGACATGCTCTTCGACCTCTGGTTCCCGCCGGTCATCGGCGAAGGCGTGCTCGCCGAGCTCGACGCGACCGAGGACGACGAGCCGGTACGCCGAGCGCGACCGAGCACCGCCCGACGGCGAGGCGGTGCGCGAGCAGCTTCGCGAGGCCTTGCGAGCAGCTGCTGCTCGACGGCGACGAGGACGGCGCTGCGCCGGTTCGCGCGGCAGGCGGTGTCGATGCTGGGCCGCGCGGACACCGCGCCGGGCCGGCAGACCTTCTTCTCCTACCGGGTGCTGCGCGCGCTCGCGCCGGAGACGCTGATGGCGGGGCTGCTCGCGCGCGATGCTCACCAGGACCAGCGCGGCGGTCTGGCCGAGAAGGTCGCGCGCCAGACCGTGCCGGAGCGGATGCAAGCGGTTCGAGGAGCTGGTCGAGGCCGAGGTACGCCGGCGGCTGGCCGAGGAGAAGGGCGCCGGAGCAGGTCGCGAAGACCGCGGTGCGCCGCTGCCCGAAGAGGTCGACTTCCTGCGCGCCACCGCCGCACGACATGGCCGAGCTGCAGCGCGCCGGTGCTGCCGCTCGCCCGCCGGCTCGCGACCCGGCTCGCCGCCCGCCGGCGCCTGGGGCACGAGGGCCGGCTCGACTTCCGCCGTACCGTGCGCGCCTCGCTGGCACCGGCGGCGTGCCGGTCGTGACCCACCACAGGCCGCACAAGCCGCACAGGCCCGAGCTGGTCGTCCTCTGCGACGTGTCGCGGCTCGGTGAGCGCGTTCGCGCACTTCACGCTGATGCTGGCCTACGCGCTGCGCGAGCAGTTCACGCAAGGTGCGCGCGTTCGCGTTCATCGACACCTGCGACGAGGTCACCGACTTCTTCACCGGCGGCGACTTCGCCGACGCCGTACGCGCGCCTCACCGAGGAGGCGAAGCTGGTCTGGTTCGACGGGCACAGCGACTACGGCCACTCGATCGAGGTGTTCGCCGAGCGCTACCCCGACGCAGTCGGGCCGCGGACGTCGCTGCTGATCCTCGGCGACGCGCGCAACAACTACCGCGCCACCGGCGCGGCCGCGCTGCGGCGGCTGGCCAACCAGGCGCGGCACACCTACTGGCTCAACCCGGAGCCGCGGCGTACTGGGACTCCGGCGACTCCGCCGTCCGCGACTACGAGCCGCTGGTCGACGAGATGGTCGAGTGCCGCAACGCGGCGCAGCTCCAGGCCTTCGTGACGCGGCTGCTGCCGGTCTGACGGATATCGTCGGGCGCATGGCAGCGCGGCGGCGGCTCGGGGTGATGGGCGGGACCTTCGACCCCATCCACCACGGGCATCTCGTCTGCGCCTCCGAGGTGGCCAGCATCTTCGACCTGGACGAGGTCGTGTTCATCCCGACCGGCATGCCGTGGCAGAAGCACGAGGACGACGTGAGCCCGGCCGAGCACCGCTACCTGATGACGGTGATCGCGACGTCGAGCAACCCGGTCTTCACCGTGAGCCGGCTGGAGATCGACCGCGACGGGCCGACGTACACGATCGACACGCTGCGCCGGCTGCGCGAGGAGCGCGGCGACGTCGACCTGTTCTTCATCACCGGCGCCGACGCGCTCGCGCAGATCCTCACCTGGCGCGACCCCGACGGAGATGCTCAACCTCGCGCACTTCGTCGGCGCGACCCGCCCCGGCTACGCGCTGGAGGGGCTGGACCTGCCGGCGGACGCGGTGAGCCTGGTCGAGATCCCCGCGCTGGCGATCTCGTCGAGCGACTGCGCCGCCGCGTCCGCGAGGGCAAGCCGATCTGGTACCTCGTGCCGGACAGCGTCGTCCGCTACATCGACAAGGCCCGCCTGTACGCCGAGGCGGTGGCCCGATGAGCCCGCGCGGTCAGCGCCGGCGCAAGCGCGGACGTGGGCGGGACAACCCGGTCGTGCTGCCCGACGCGCCGCGGCTGCGCCCGGACGACCCGACCAAGTCCGCACTCACCTCCACGGGTGCGACCCGCCTGCAGAAGCGCAAGGAGCGCTCCCGACGCCGTCGCCGCGCGACACTGGCCGGCACAGCCCTGCTCGCGCTGCTGTCCGTCGTCGTCGCGGTGGTCGTCGTCAAGGACGCGGTGGAGGGCGACCCGAAGCCGAAGTCCGTGGTCCGGACGCAGCGAACCCTGCTGCTTCAGGTCCGGGGCAACGACGGGCTGGCGAAGACCAGCGTGCTGCTGGCGCACGACCCGGCCGACAAGCGGTCGTCGATGCTGTTCATCCCGCCGAGCGTGCTCGCTCAGGCGCCGGGTCTGGGCACGGTGCCGTTCGAGGAGGCGCTGAAGCTCGGCGGGCCTGCGGCGTCGCGGGGTGCGATCACCGACCTGCTCGGCGTCACCGTCGACTACGACTGGACCTTCACCGAGATCGGGTTCACCGCGCTGGTGCAGCGGCTCGGTGGCGTGCGCGCCGACGTCGACACCGACGTGCTCGCGACGACGCCGGCCGGACAGCGCGTCCTGCTCATCCCGCCCGGCGCCAACCAGCAGCTCGACGGGCCGCAGGCGCTCGCCTTCGCGACGTACCAGGGACCAGGCGAGGACCAGCTCGCGACGCTGCCGCGGCTGCAGGAGGTGCTCGAAGGGCTGCTGGACAAGACCGAGTCGGCGGCGGCCCTCACGCCGATCGTGCAGGCGGGCCTGCGCGCGGCGCCGGCCAACCTCGCGCCCGGCGCGCTGTCCCAGCTCGTCGCGGGCGTCGCCGCCAGCCGCCGTACCGACCTGATCTCCTACGCCACGCTGCCGGTCATCTCCATCGACAACGGCGCGCCCCGCCTGCGCTACCGCCTCGACGAAGTGCCCGCCCTCGAGCTGGTACGACGTACGCTCGCCGCGTCGGTGCCGGCCGGCCGGTTCGACGGCGACAAGCGGGTGATCATCCAGAACGGCACCGGGCTGCCCGGCTTCACCTCGACCGCGCAGCAGCGGCTCAGCGCCAACGGCTTCGACATCGTCAAGACCGGCAACGCCAACCGGTTCGACTACGCGCGGTCGGTGATCCTGGTGAAGGACACGAGCGCGTCGTCGACCGCGCTCGGCACCCAGGTGGCCCGGGCGCTGCGCCTCTCGCCGACGCTGATCCGGGTCAACTCGCAGCGCAACTCGGTGACCGACGTCATCGTCATCCTGGGCCGCGACTACAAGCGCTGACCGTCGCCGGTCGCGTCGGCGGGTCCGATGTCGGCCGTTCTGTGTCCGCTCCCACGCGCGCGGGCGCCGCGGCGGCGTACACAGATCGGCGCAGGTGCGCGGTCGGGATGCACCTGCCGCGCGCCGGGTATGTCACGCTGGTAGCGACCGGAGGCGTCGTACGACGCCTGACACCGACCTCGTCGAGGACCGCTCTTGCCCGCTCAGCCCCGCGCCATCACCCTCGCCCAGGCGGCCGCCCAGGCGGCCGCCGACAAGCAGGCGCACGACATCACCCTCCTCGACGTGAGCGAGCAGCTGGTCATCACCGACTGCTTCGTCATCGTCTCCGCGCCCAACGAGCGGCTGGTCAATGCCATCGTCGACGCGGTCGAGGAGAGCCTGCGAGGCCTGAAGGCCAAGCCCATCCGGCGTGAGGGCGACCGCGACTCGCGCTGGGTGCTGCTCGACTTCGGCGACATCGTCGTCCACGTGATGCATGCCGAGGAGCGCTCGTTCTACGCGCTCGAGCGGCTCTGGAAGGACTGCCCGGAGGTGCCGTTCACCGACAGCGCGCTCGGCGACCGCGAGGCCGCGGAGGGCTCCAGCCGGTGACGACGCGCGCCGAGGTCATCCTCTGGCGCCACGCCCGCAGCGAGTGGAACGCGGCCGGCCGCTTCCAGGGCCAGCTCGAGTCGGACCTCGATGAGGTCGGCCGGCGGCAGGCGGCGGAGGCGGCGGAGCAGCTCGCCTCCCTCTCTCCGGTGCTGCTGGTGTCCTCGGACTCCGCGCGGGCCCGGGACACCGCCGCCGAGCTCGCGTCGCGGACCGGACTGCCTGTGGTCGTCGACCCGCGGCTGCGCGAGGTGAACCTCGGCCGCTGGCAGGGGCTGACCCGCGACGAGGTGCAGGAGCAGTTCCCGGTCGAGTACGCCGCCTGGCAGGCCGGGCAGGACATCGGGCGCGGCGGCGGAGAGACCTTCGCCGACGTCGGGGAGCGCGTGGCCGCGGTGGTCAACGAGCACGTCGCGTCGATGCCGGACGCGACCGGGCCGCTGGTGTTCATGACCCACGGCGGTACGACGCTCTCGGCGCTGGTCGCGTTGCTCGGCCTGCCGCCCGAGGTGCGCCGCCGGCTCGGCCCGGTCGGCAACGCCCGCTGGTCGCGCCTGTCGCCCGCGCCCGACGGCCAGGGCTGGCGGCTCGCCGAGCACAACGCCGGCGTCGACGAGCGGACCATCGCCGGCTTCGGCGACGACGTCGCCCGCTCCTGACCCGCCGTACGGCGCACGCCGCCCATTGCTGGTGGAGTTTGCGGGCCATATCCCCGCAACGGCCACCAGCAACGACGCGCCGGATCCGGTTTTGGCCCGGCTCTGGCCTCGTCTAGACTCAGCGACGTTCGATGGGGCTTTAGCTCAGTTGGTAGAGCATCACGCTGGCAGCGTGAGGGTCAGGAGTTCGAGTCTCCTAAGCTCCACTCCCATCTCCGGCCGTCCGTGGCGGGCCGAACCGGCACACCGGCGCCGAGGACACGCGCGCCGCTTCACCGATGACGGCGTACGGCGTCGCTACCGTTTGACCATGACGACGAGGGGCGCGGCCTCGGCCGCCACACGCAGCACCGGGTCCGGCTCCGGCCTCGACCGCTACTTCGAGATCTCCGCACGCGGCTCGACCGTTGAGCGCGAGGTGCGCGGAGGGCTCGCGACGTTCTTCACCATGGCCTACATCGTGGTGCTGAACCCGTTGATCATCGCCACTGTCGCGGACAAGGACGGCCAGCTGATTGGCGACGGCGCGATCCCCGGCGGCATCGGCAGCTCGATCGGCAAGGTGGCCGCGGTGACCGCGCTGGTCGCTGCGGTGATGACGATCCTGATGGGAGTGGTCGGCCGCTATCCGTTCGCGCTTGCGACCGGGCTGGGTCTCAATGCGTTCGTCGCGCTCAGCGTCGCGTCCGACATGTCGTGGGAAGACGCGATGGGCCTGGTGGTCCTCGAGGGTCTGGTCATCACCGTGCTGGTGCTCACCGGCTTCCGGGTCGCCGTCTTCAACGCGATCCCGCTGCAGCTGAAGACCGCGATCAGCGTGGGCATCGGGCTGTTCATCGCGCTGATCGGCTTCGTCGACGCCGGCTTCATCCGGCGGACCGGTGCCGGTCCCGTCCCGGTGGAGCTCGGCGTGCAGGGTGACCTCAAGGGCTGGCCGACGGTGGTGTTCGTCTTCGGCCTGCTGCTGACCGCGGCGCTGGTCGTACGCCGTACCCGCGGCGCGATCCTGATCGGGATCGTCACCTCCACCGTCCTCGCGATCGTCATCGAGGCGATCACCGACACCGGGCCGTCTTTCGTCCCTGGTGACCCGCCGACGATCACGCCGACCGGCTGGCAGCTCAACGTGCCGAAGCTGCCGGACAAGGTCTTCGACGCGCCGGACCTCGGGCTGCTCGGCGACTTCTCGCTCTTCGGCGGGTTCGAGCGCGTCGGCGTCGTCTCCGCGCTGCTGCTCGTCTTCACGCTGCTGATCACCGACTTCTTCGACACGATGGGCACGGTGGTCGGGGTCGGCGCCGAGGCGGGGCTTCTCGACGACCAGGGCCGGCTCCCCGGCGCCGAGCGGGTGCTGATCGTCGACTCGCTGGCCGCCGTCGCCGGTGGTGCGGCGAGCGCGAGCTCGAACACGACGTACATCGAGTCCGCGGCCGGCGTCGGCGAAGGCGCCCGCACCGGGCTCGCCAGCGTCGTCACTGGCGCGCTCTTCGTGCTGGCGCTCTTCTTCACGCCGCTGGTCGCGATCGTGCCGTTCGAGGCCGCGTCGCCGGCGCTCGTGGTCGTCGGGTTCCTGCTGCTGACGCAGGTCCGCAACATCGACTTCGACGACTACGCCGTCGCGATCCCGGCGTTCCTGACGATCGTGATCATGCCGTTCACCTACTCGATCGCGAACGGCATCGGCGCCGGCTTCGTGTCCTACGTCGTCCTGCGCACGGCGCAGCGTCGGCAGGCCGAGATCCACCCGCTGCTGTGGGTCGTGGCGACGCTGTTCGCCGTCTACTTCGCCCTCGACCCGATCCAGCGCGCGCTCGGCGTCTGACCGACCGCACGCCGGGGCGGGCGTGAGAGCCTTCCGGCGTGCAGCGCGTACTCGTCGTCGGGGACTCGCTCGCCTTCCATGGGCCGGAGCGGCCGGAGCTGCTGACCGAGCCGCGGCTGTGGCCCAACGTCCTTGCCGCCGAGCTCGGCGTCGAGGTCGACTGGTGCGTAGGCCTCGGCTGGACGGCGCGCGACGCGTGGTGGGCGCTGACCAAGGACCCCAACGTCTACTCGATCCTGCTGCCGCGCGCCGACGCGGTGCTGCTCGCGATCGGCGGGATGGACCACCTGCCGGCGATGCTGCCGACGTACCTGCGTGAGGGCCTCGCCTACATCCGCCCGGGCTGGCTGCGCCGGCGGGTACGACGGCTCTTCCACGCGGCCCACCCGCACGGCACGAGAGCGCTCCGCGGACGGATGCGCGTGCTGCCCCAGAAGGCGACCGATGCCTACCTCACCCGCTTCGTCGAGGCGGTGCGCGTCGTGCGCCCCGGCCTGCCGATCGTCGGCGTGGTCCCGTCGGCGTACCGCTCGGCGTACTACGGCGGCGGCACCGGCACGCACGCGCCGGCAGTCAAGGCGCACCGGACGTGGGGGAGGAAGAACGCCGTGCCGCTGGTCGACCTCGACGCGATCACCGCGCCGTACGCCGACGCGGGCACGCTCAACCCGGACGGCATGCACTGGCCCTGGGCGGTGCACGCGCAGGTCGGCTCGGCGTTCGCGACGGCGTTGCGGTCATCAGCCGCCGCGAACGGGCCGAGGGGCGCAGGCGGCTAGACCGCCGGCGCGTGCTTCCAGATCGCTGCGGGGATCTCGAAGTAGTCGTTCTTCACCAGGCAGGCCCGGATGCCGAGCGCCGTGGCCTTCTCGACGGTCTCCGCGTCGAGCTGGGCGGAGAACAGGATGATCGACTGCTCGGGGTGGTCGCGCAGGATCTGCTCGGCGACGTCGAGCCCGGACACGCCCGGCATCCGGTTGTCCAGCACGATGACCTCGGGACGGGTGTCGGCGAACTTGGTCAGCGCCTCCTCGCCGCTGGCGGCTTCACCGGCGACAGTGAGCCCGTGGTTGGAGGTCTGGATGATCTGGCGGAGCAGGAACCGGACGTCGTCCTCGTCGTCGACGATCAGGGCGCTGGGCATGGAGTCGTTGTCTCCTGGAGGTCGTGGCTGCGGTGACGTCAGCATCGCCGCTCGGCCGCGTCCGAACCATGACTACTTGGGATGGTTCGCGCGCTGTGACCGACTAATCGCTCACTGCTAACGCTGCGTCACCGACCGCGTAGAGTCGGTCCACGTGAGTGACCGCCCCGAGGTGCCCGGGATCGACCCGGACCGGCTGCAGACCTGCCTCGAGGTCCTCGCCGAGCTTGGCACCCTGCCGCTCGACCACCCGGACGCGACCCGCGTGCGCCGGGCCACCGCCGACCTGTTCAAGACGATCAAGCTGCTGCGCCGCAAGGCGCGCCGCGAGGCCGACGCGCTGATCACCGCGTCGACCGCGACCGCCGCCCCCGGGCGCATCGACGACGAGACGCTCGGCCGGCCGCTCACGGTGCCGACCGACGGCACCGACTCGGTCGGGCGCCTGCACCGCTCTCGCGCCTGCTACATCTGCAAGCAGCGCTATCGCGAGGTGCACCACTTCTACCACCAGCTCTGCCCGACCTGCGCCGCCTTCAGCTGGGCCAAGCGCGAGGCGCGGACCGACCTCACCGGCAGGCGCGCGCTGCTCACCGGCGGTCGCGCCAAGATCGGCATGTACATCGCTCTGCGCCTGCTTCGCGACGGCGCGCACACGACCATCACCACGCGGTTCCCCGCGGACGCCGTACGCCGGTTCTCCGCGATGGAGGACAGCGCCGACTGGCTGCACCGGCTGCGCATCGTCGGCATCGACCTGCGCGACCCGCGCCAGGTGGTGGCCCTCGCCGACGACGTCGCGAAGCAGGGCCCGCTCGACATCCTCATCAACAACGCCGCGCAGACGGTACGGCGCTCGCCCGGCTCCTACTCGAACCTGGTCAGCGCCGAGACCGCCGCTCTGCCGGACGGGCCGCGCCCGGATGTCCTGGTCCTCGGCTCCACCACCCACGAGCACCCGCTCGAGCTCGGCACGCACGCCTTCGACGCCGACGAGCTCACCGCGCTGTCCATGACCAGCGGCTCGGCGTCCCTGGAGCGGGTGGCGGCCAACACCGCGATCGACGCGGGCGGCCTGGTCCCCGACCTCGCGCTCACCAACAGCTGGACGCACAAGGTCGACGAGGTCGACGCGCTCGAGCTGCTGGAGGTCCAGCTCTGCAACGTGACGGCGCCGTTCATCCTGGTGTCGCGGCTGCGCCCGGCGATGGCCGCCTCGCCCGCGCGGCGCAAGTACGTCGTCAACGTCTCGGCGATCGAGGGCCGCTTCAACCGCGGTTACAAGGGTCCCGGCCACCCGCACACCAACATGGCCAAGGCCGCGCTGAACATGCTCACCCGCACCAGCGCCGAGGAGATGCTCCTCACCGACGGGATCCTCATGACGGCGGTCGACACCGGGTGGATCACCGACGAGCGCCCGCACGAGACGAAGGCCCGCCTGCACGAGGAGGGCTTCCGCGCGCCGCTGGACCTGGTGGACGGCGCAGCCCGCGTCTACGACCCGGTCGTCCGGGGCGAGGCCGGCGAGGACCTGCACGGCTGCTTCCTCAAGGACTACGAGCCCTCCGCCTGGTAGTCCCGGCCGCCGCGCTGGCCGGAGTCGCTGCGCCACAACGGATTCGGGCTGCTCCGGCCCGGAATGGCCCGGTTGGGGCGCCTAGTCCCATTTCGGGTCATACCGCCCGGAATGACTAGGTCGAAACCACCCCGGATCGTCATGGTCGAGGACGTTTGGCGCGAGCAGAGTCGGTTTTGCACCAAACGCCCCTGATCCGGCGATCTGCACCAGAGAGCCACCCTCCGGCGACGGGCCGGAGGCGGAGGACGGGACACCCTCCCGTCGGGTCCAAGGAGATCGACATGCGGAAGACCGCCGTACTCGCCGCCGCGACAGCCGCCCTCACCGTGGGGTCGGCCGCCGCCGCCTCCGCCGCCGTGCTGCTGCCCCCCACCCCGAGCTTCACCTACATCTCGACCGCGCCGTACGTCGACCGCGACACGGTGCTCCTCGAGCTGGACACCAGCGAGGGCCTGCGGGCCGCGCTGCACCTCGGCCGGATGACCGTCGTCGACGCCGCTCTGGGCAACTACGTGAACCCGATGACCGGGGTCCGTGGCCCGTACCTGCGCATCCTCGACTGCCGCTACGCCGCTGACATCGCGTGCCGCATCAACCGGGCCGCCTTCGTCGGCACCATCTCCTCGGTGAAGCTCCCCGCGCCGGCCACGACCAGCATCACCAAGACGACCGTCGTCAGCACGGTCGACGGAGCGGTCTCGAAGGTCACCACCACGGTCACCACGATCAAGCAGTCGGTGCCCGCGGTGAAGGCTCCGGCCGTCACGCTGCCGACGATCACCGTCCCGACCATCACGGTCCCGGTCGTCACCGTTCCCCAGGTGCCGGCTCCGCAGGGTCTGCTCAGCGGCGTCCTCGGCGCGGTCGGCGACACCGTCGACGCTGTCCTCGGCACCACGCCGGTCCCGGCCCCGCCGGCTCCGGCCCCCCAGAGCCTGCTCGGCGCGCTGCTCGGCTGACACGCTCCGGCCGGCTCCCGTCGGCCAGCCTCGAGAGGACCGGCCCCGTCACCCGACGGGGCCGGTTCTCCGTGGGGGGCCGGAATCGCCCGCGCGCCGCGGTGGCCGGGCTGTGTACGATCGCCGCATGCGATACGCCGTACGCCTCCTCCTTGCCGAGCCGCGCTGACCCAGGCTTCACGACAGCGCGGCTACCCCTCCCTGAGCGAGGGGTTTTCTCATTTCTGCCACCCGCACCCCAGAGCGGCACCAGGAGGACGGCGATGACCGACACCGTCGGGACGATCGAGCGGGACGACCGCGACGAGCACTACGACGTGCACGCCACCGAGGCGAAGTGGCTGGCCGAGTGGGAGCGCATCGGGCTCTACCGCGCCGGTGGCGAGGACGACCCGCGGCCGCGCAAGTACATCCTCGACATGTTCAGCTACCCGTCGGGTGACCTGCACATGGGTCACGCCGAGGCGTTCTCGATCGGCGACGTCGGCGCGCGCTACTGGATGATGCGCGGCTTCAACGTCATGCACCCGGTCGGCTTCGACTCCTTCGGCCTGCCCGCGGAGAACGCCGCGATCAAGCGCGGGCTCGACCCGGTCAAGTGGACCTACGCCAACATGGCGACGCAGGCGGAGGGCTACCGGAAGTTCGCGGTCAGCTTCGACTGGAGCCGGCACCTGGCGACGTCCGACCCGGAGTACTACCGGTGGACGCAGTGGCTGTTCCTGCGCTTCTACGAGCGCGGCCTGGCCTACCGGAAGAACAGCCCGGTCAACTGGTGCCCCAACGACCAGACCGTGCTGGCCAACGAGCAGGTCGTCGGCGGCCGCTGCGAGCGCTGCGACACCGTCGTCACCAAGCGCGACCTGACCCAGTGGTACTTCAAGATCACCCAGTACGCCGACCGCCTGCTCGACGACATGGCCGAGCTGGAGGGCCGCTGGCCCGAGAAGGTCCTGACGATGCAGCGCAACTGGATCGGGCGCAGCGTGGGGGCCGAGGTCGACTTCGCCATCGAGGGCCGCGACGAGCCGGTCACCGTGTTCACGACCCGGCCGGACACGCTGTTCGGCGCGACCTTCTTCGTCGTCGCGGTCGACAGCGACCTGGCCGCCGAGCTGGCCGCCGGCGGCGAGCACGAGGCGGCGTACCTGGCGTACCGCGAGCAGGTCGCCGCGATCAGCGAGATCGAGCGGCAGGCCACCGACCGGCCGAAGACCGGGGTCTTCCTGGGCCGCTACGCCGTCAACCCGGTCAACGGCGAGCGGATGCCGGTCTGGGCGGCCGACTACGTGCTGGCGCACTACGGCACCGGCGCGATCATGGCCGTGCCCGCGCACGACCAGCGCGACCTGGACTTCGCCCGCGAGTTCGACCTGCCGGTGCGCGTCGTCGTCGACAACGGAGACACCGCGACGATCGAGTCCGGTGTCGCCGTCCCGGGAGACGGCGTGCTGGTCAACAGCGGCGCGTACGACGGCCTGCGCAAGGACGAGGCGATCGAGCGCATCACGGCCGACCTGTCGGCCAAGGGGACAGCGACCAAGGCGGTCAACTTCCGGCTGCGCGACTGGCTGCTGTCCCGCCAGCGCTACTGGGGCGCGCCGATCCCGATCGTGCACTGCGGGAAGTGCGGCGAGGTCGCCGTACCCGACGACCAGCTGCCGGTGCGGCTGCCCGACTCGTCGACGGTCGACCTGACGCCCAAGGGCGTGTCACCGCTGGCGACCGCGGAGCACTGGGTCAACGTCGACTGCCCGACCTGTGGCGGGCCGGCGAAGCGCGACTCCGACACGATGGACACCTTCGTCGACTCGAGCTGGTACTTCCTGCGCTACTGCTCGCCCACCTTCACCGACGGGCCGTTCGACGTCGACGAGGTGCGCCGCTGGATGCCGGTCGAGGAGTACACCGGCGGCATCGAGCACGCGATCCTGCATCTGCTGTACGCGCGCTTCTTCACCAAGGTGCTCTTCGACATGGGCATGGTGCCGTGCGAGGAGCCGTTCCGGTCGCTGCACAACCAGGGCATGGTCGTCATGGGCGGCTCGAAGATGAGCAAGAGCAAGGGCAACCTGGTCAACCTGCAGGACGAGCTGGCCGCCCACGGCGTCGACGCGGTGCGCGTGACGATGCTCTTCGCCGGCCCGCCCGAGGAGGACATCGACTGGGCCGACGTGTCGCCGACCGGCGCGCTGAAGTGGCTGTCCCGGGTATGGCGGCTGGCCGGCGAGGTGGGGATGGCTCCGTCCGTCAGCGAATCAGAGGACCCGCCGCTGCGACGTACGACGCACGCGACGATCGCCGAGGTCACCCGGCTGGTCGAGTCGCACCGCTTCAACGTGGCGATCGCGCGGCTGATGGAGCTGACCAACGCCATCCGCAAGTCGGTCGACGCCGGCCACCTGGGCGCGCCGTCGGTGAGCGAGGCGATGGCCGCGCTGACGACGATGCTGGCCGTCTTCGCGCCGTACACCGCGGAGGAGTCCTGGGCCCGGCTCGGCCACGGCCCGTCGGTGCATCAGCAGAGCTGGCCGGTGCACGATCCCGCGCTGTCGACCGCCGAGTCGGTCACCTGCGTCGTGCAGGTCAACGGCAAGGTCCGCGACCGGATCGAGGTCTCACCCGACATCACCGAGGACGCGCTGCGCGAGCTGGCGCTGGCGACCGAGGGTGCTGCGCGCGCGATCGGCGACGCGGCGGTGCGCACCGTCGTCGTGCGCCCCCCCAAGCTGGTCAACGTCGTCCTCGCCTGACGCAGAAGCCAAAGGCAAGAGCAAGGTCAAACGCAAGAGCGCAGCGATGACGGGCTGCGGCCAGGCCCGCGCGGACGCTCACCTTTCACCGGAACAAGATCATGAGCGTCTGCGTCGCCCAAGAGCGCCGCCAGTCGCTCATGATCTTGGCAATGCCTGTGGTTGCTGCGCCTTTGCCCTTGCCGGGGTGGAGCTAAGCGGCGCGGGTACGGCGGGTGCGCACTGCGAGTGCGCCGGCGATGGCGACCGTCGCGAGGGCGACCCACGGCGCTGAGCCGCCGGTTGCCGGCAGGGGCTCGGGCGCGGGCGGGGCGGGACGCGGCTTCGGCGCGGGTGCCGGGCCCGGTGCGGGCGCCGGGGGGGCAGGGATCGGCGCCTTGGTCGTGCCGCGCGGGTTGACGTGGTCGAGCATGTTCCGCGTCAGCTCGTAGCCGGTGTAGGTGATCGCGTAGTCGCCGACGCCGAAGCGGTGGTCGTTGACGAGCGTCGGCCGCGGCAGCAGCGAGCCGAGGACCCGGACCTGGCCGTCGCCGAGTGCGATCTCGCCGTACGTCACGGCGTCCTGGCCGACCCGGCCGACGACCCGGCCGCCGGCGCCCTCGAACGCCTCGGCGCCGACCACCCACTGCGACTGCGGCGTCGCCTCGCTGTCCTGGTCGGGGAGGCCGTAGCCCAGCGGCACCGGCTCGGTCACCTGGTGCCGGTGGTTGGCGCCCTCGGCCGCGCCCGGCTGGTCGACGTTGAGCGCCAGCGGGTCCTCGTAGGTGACCTCGAGCTCGCCCTCGAAGAGCCGCTCGAACTCGACGTGCCCGGCGTACACGGGCACCTCCTCGATCTCGGCGGCCCCGACCAGCCCCATCTGAGCCAGGCCCTGCACCGCGTCGTCGGTGAGGACCAGGTTGCCGCCCTGCTGCGCGAACGCCTTCGCCTTGGCCGCCAGCGCCTTGTCGGTGGAGATCGCGGTGCCGTCAGCCGCGATCAGCGTGTCGAACTTCGCCAGGTCGACGGCTCCGGACCTGATCTGCTCGACCGTCACCCTGGTCAGCTGGTCCGGGCTGGAGAGGAACGGCTTCAGCTCGTCGAAGAAGTCCATGTTCGACGCGTCGACCGCGCGCTGGCCCGGGTCCGGCCACGCCGGCGTGCGGGTGTAGTCGACGTCCAGCTTCAGCGGCCCGGGCACCGAGCCGGTGACGACGGCGCGGTACTTGCCTGGCACCGGGAAGTTGACCTCCGCCTTGATGCCGGACTGCGCGTAGGGCACCGACGTCTGGTTGTAGGCGCGATCGAGGACGACCCACTCGCCTTGGTCCTCGCGCTCGATCTGCACCTCGTTGGTCGAGCCGGCGCCGACGCCCTGCGCGTTCGCGTAGGTCACGGTCGCGGTGACGCCGCCGTTGTAGACGCCGTCGGCCGGCCCCTTCACCTCGAACTCGTAGACCAGGTCGGCGTTGGTCTTCACCGTCGTGGTGGTGAGGTCGTCCTGCGCGGGCAGCCCCGGGGGCGCGACCGGGGAAGGCCTCGCCGCCTGCGTGACGCGCTTGGGGTTGAAGAGGTACGCCGCCCGTCCGCGGTAGCGGAAGACCTGGTCCTCCGGCTGCAGCGCGAAGTTGAGCATCGCGTAGATGAGCGACTTGTTGCCGTCGACGTGCAGCTGCTCCGCGGTCTGGATGTAGCAGGTGCCGGTGCCGCAGTTGGAGAGGTGACTCAGCGACATCTCGTTGTCGATGCCATCGGCGTCGAGGCCCATCGGCGAGTCGATCCAGTCGCCGAACGCGCCGGTGACGGTGTAATCGATGGTGTCCCAGATGGTGCCCCACTGGACGCCGTACACCCGGTTCGTCGGGTCGCAGCCGCTCTGCGGGTCGTTGACGGTGCCGGACGTGCCGGGCGGGACGCACGCCTCGGGCTCGTCGTTGCCCTTGATGATCGGGTTCCAGGCCAGGCGGGTCTCCGCGTCGGCCCAGGCGCCCTTGGTGAACTGCAGCACCCGGCGGTCCTTGCCGAACGGGCGCTGGCTGCCGCCGAGCAGGGTGAAGGAGAACGCCCGGTCGATCAGCTGGCCGTGCAGGTCGATGCCGCCGGTCCACTTCGGCTTGCCGTTGACCTTCGGGCCGATCGCCTGCAGCACCTTGCCGTAGCTGCGGGTCTCCGGCTCCGACCACGGAGTGAAGGGCCGGAAGGTCCAGCCGATCGCCGGGAAGTCGCGGTTGAGGTCGACGCCGTTGCCGTTGAACCGCTGGAACGCCGGACCTGCGTCGGTGTACGAGCCGCGGCGCCAGCCGTCGGGGTTGGCGAGCACGAAGTAGACGCTCGACCGCTTGAGCACCTCACCGGCCGGCAGCGACGTGTCGTCGGTCTCCATGACCGGCTGCTCCGGCGTCGTGGCCGCCCAGGTGGCCAGGTCCTCGGCGGCGCGCAGCCCGCCCTCGATGCCGGCCCGCTCGATGCCGTGGATCGACAGCGGGAAGACGAAGTGCTCCTTGGTCTTCTCGGCGACCGGCGACTTCTCGTCGGTGATCCGCACCATGACCAGCGGCGACTTGGTCCGCTCCAGGGTGGTGATCGGGATGCCCGCGGTCATGCCCTCGCCCGACTCGGGGTCGAGCACGTCCGGGAAGTCCTTGGACAGGTCGTAGACCTCGACGAAGTCCGGGAACCGCGTCTCGAGGTAGTTGAGGCCGCTGATCGCCTCGTTCCACTGGATGAACTGCGTCGCCCGGCAGGCCGCGTTGCCCTTCGCCCACGGCGACTCGGTCGGCGCGGCGGTCGGGGAGGGCCCGAAGGCCTGCGGGTCGGGGAACACCCGGCCGCAGGCCGTGTAGAGGATGTCGTTGTCGGCGACCGGCGTGGCCATCGCGACCCGCTGGGGCGCGACCTTGGGCAGCGGCATGGTCGCCAGCGCCACCGGGAGCAGCAGGATGCTCGCCGAGGCGAGGGTACGGCGGGAGAGCAGCCTGCGGATCACGGTCACGCACCTCTGGGGTGGTTGTGGCGTACGTCGGTCGTCACGCCTTCGTGCTGAGCCTGTCCGATTCCTGCCGGTTCGCCGTCGGTGGGTAGCCTGCGCGCCATGGCAGGACACAGATGAGTGCGCGCCGACGTGTCGCCGTGGTGACCGACTCCACGGCGTACCTGCCTGCGGGGGTCGCCGCCGCGCACCGGATCGAGGTGGTGCCGCTGCACGTCCAGCTCGGCGACCGCAACTGCCTCGACGGCGTCGACCTGCCACCGGCGGAGTTCGCCGCCTGGATCGCCGCGCCCGGCCGGGTGGCCGCGACCAGCCAGCCGTCACCTGCGGCCTTCCACGAGGCGTGGGCGCGCGCGAACGCGGACCACGTCGTCTCGGTGCACCTGTCGTCCGGGCTGTCGGGTACGGCGAGCGCGGCGACCGTCGGAGCGAGCGGCTTCGACGGCGACGTGCGGGTGGTCGACAGCCTCTCCGCCGCGATGGGCCTCGGCTTCCCCGTCCTCGCTGCCGCCGAGGCGGCCGAGGCGGGCGGCTCCGTGGACGACGTCGTCGCCGCCGCGGAGGACGCCGTCGCGCGGACGCGCACGTTCTTCTACGTCGACACCCTCGACCACCTCCGGCGCGGCGGGCGGATCGGCGCGGCGGCCGCGCTGGTCGGCACGGCGCTGTCGGTGAAGCCGCTGCTGCACATGCGCGAGGGCCGGATCGAGGTGCTCGAGAAGGTGCGCACCGCGGGACGCGCCATCGCGCGACTCGAGGAGGTCGTCGCGGCGGAGGCGGGCAGCGGCCCGGTCGACATCGCCGTGCACCACCTGGCCGCGCCCGACCGCGCGAAGGTGCTCGCGGAGCGGCTCCGCGCCGCCGTACCGGACGTCGCCAGCCTGCTGGAGAGCGAGGTCGGCGCGGTCGTCGGCGCGCACACAGGTCCCGGGATGCTCGCCGTCGTGGTCCACCACCGGCCGTGACTGCTCTGCTGCTGGCACTCACGATCGGGTACGCCGTGGGCTCCGCGTCTCCTGCGGCGCTGATCGCGCGGGCACGCGGCGTGGACCTGCGCGCGTCCGGCTCCGGCAACCCCGGCGCGACCAACGCCGGCCGGCTGCTCGGCCGCAAGGTGGGCGTCGTCGTCGCGCTGCTCGACGTGAGCAAGGCGGTGCTGCCCGCGGCGGTGTTCGGGATGGTCGACCACGAGGCCGGACTGCTGGCCGGCGCGGCCGCGGTCGCGGGGCACATCACGTCGCCGTGGCTGAAGGGGCGCGGCGGCAAGGGCGCCGCGGCGGCCGGTGGCGCGGTGCTCGGGTCGCACCCGCTGTGGGCGATCCCGGTGATCGGCATCTGGGCGGTCGTCGCCCTGTCGACCCGCTGGGTCGCGCTCGGCTCGATCTGCGCGGCCATCGCGCTGCCGGTGCTCGCGCTGGTCTTCGAGCCCAGCGCGGCGGACGTCGCGTGGGCGGTCGCGATCGGCGGTGTCGTCATCGTGCGGCACCGCGCCAACGTCACCCGCTGGTGGTCCGCCCGCCGCTCCCGCTGACCGCCCCCGGGTGTCGCGCAGCACGATCAGCAGTTAGGGCGAAGGGTCCACAGATCGGGGTACGCCGGGTCTCGGCGCGCCGGCGCGGACCTACGGTCGAGGGATGTCCCGACTCACCTGGCTCGGCGGCGGAGCGGACGACGACGACCAGGCCGCGCGGGCCCGGCTCATGCGCGCGCTGCGGCTCGAGCGCCCGGCGTCCGAGGTCGCACCGGCCGACCTGGCCGGGCCCGACGTCGACGACGCCCCGCCGGCCCTCGACCCGGCCCGGCTGCTGGTCGACCCGGCGCGCCGCGGCGCCGGCGCGCTGGTCGCCGTCGCGGTCGTCGCGCTGGCGCTGACCGCCGGAGTGGTCTGGCGCTCGCGCGCCCAGCCGGTCACGGTCGCCGCGCCGGCCGTCATCTCGTCGGTGTCGGCCGCGCCGACCGGTGAGGTGGTGGTCGACGTGCAGGGCGCAGTACGCCGTCCTGGTCTGGTGCGGCTGCAGAGCGGCGCGCGGGTCGCCGACGCCATCACGGCGGCCGGCGGCCTCAGGCCGGGCGCGACGACTGCCGGGCTCAACCTCGCGCGCCGGGTCACCGACGGCGAGCAGGTCCTCGTGCTGCCACCCGGCGCGACACCGCCGCCCGCCGCGGCCGCCGGCGGCGCCGCCCCGGCCACGAGCGGCGGCAGGCTCGACCTCAACCTCGCGACGCTCGAGCAGCTCGACGCGCTGCCCGGCGTCGGCCCGGTCACGGCCAAGCGGATCCTCGACTGGCGCGCGCAGCACGGCCGCTTCGCGTCGGTCGACCAGCTGCGCGAGATCGACGGCATCGGCGACAAGCGCTTCGACACCCTGCGCGACCTGGTGACCGTGTGACCGACGTACGCCTCGTCGGCCCGCTCGTCGCGGCCTGGGTCGGTGCGCTGCTCGGCCGGTACGCCGGGACGCCGACCTGCGCGGCGGTCGCCGTGTGCGCCGCGGCGATGGTGTGGCGGGCGTGGGGGAGGACCGCGATGCAGTGGGTGGGGATCGCGAGTCTCGCCTGCCTGCTCGCGTCGATGGTCGGCGCGGCGTGGCGGCACGACTCGGTCGGCAGCGGGCCACTGCGCCGGCTCGCCGCCGATCGCGCCGAGGTCACGCTCGACGTCGTCGTCACCGGCGATCCGGTGCTCCTGGACGGCGCAGTCGTGGGCGCACGGCGCGTGCAGGGCGGGGCACTGCTCCGGGCGCGCACGAGTGCGGTGCTCGTCGGCACCGCCGGCTACCGCGTGCGTCAGCCGGTCACGGTCCTCGGCGCCGGTGCCGGGTGGACGACGCGACTCCCGGGGGAGCGCCTGCGGATCCAGGCGCGCCTCTCCCTGCCGCGGCCCGGCGATCCGGTCACCGCTGTCGCGCGAGCCCACGGCGCGCCGACCCGGCTGGGCGAGCCTGACGTCGCCAACCGGCTCGCCGGGCGACTGCGTCGCGGGCTGCGCGACGCGACATCGCACCTGCCGAGCGACGCGCGCGGGCTGGTCCCGGGTCTCGTGATCGGCGACACGTCGCGGCTCGACGACGGCCTGCGCGAGGACTTCCGGACGACCGGGATGACCCACCTCGTGGCCGTGAGCGGATCCAACTGCGCGCTCTTCCTCGCCGCCGCGCTGCTGGTCACGCGACGGCTGCGCGCCTCGCCGCGGACCACTGCGGTGGTGGCGGCCGGCGCGCTGGCCTTCTTCGTCCTGCTCGCGCGGCCGTCGCCGTCGGTGCTGCGCGCCGCGGTGATGGGCGGCGTCGCGCTGGTCGCGCTCGTCACCGGCCGCAGCCGGCACGGCCTGCCGCTCCTCGCCGGCAGCGCGCTGCTCCTGCTGCTCGTCGACCCGGCGCTCGCGACGTCAGCCGGCTTCGCGCTGTCCGTCGCCGCGACCGCCGGCCTCGTCGTCCTCGCGCCGCGGTGGCGGCAGCGGCTCGCCGCGCGCCTGCCCGCCTGGCTGGCCGACGCGATCGCCGTGCCGCTCGCCGCGCAGGTCGCGTGCCTGCCGCTGCTGGCCGGGCTGTTCGGGCAGGTGAGCGTCGTCGCGGTCCCGGCCAACCTGATCGCGATGCCGGTCGTCGGCGTCGCCACGGTCGTCGGCGTCGCCACCGCGCTCGTCGCTCCGGTCTCGCTGCCGCTCGCGCGCCTGCTCGCGTGGGCGGCCGGCGTACCCGCGCTGTGGCTGGGCGCGGTCGCGCGCTTCCTCGCCGACGTCCCCGCCGCGAGCCTGCCCTGGCCGCGCGGCGTGGTCGGCGCGCTCGCGGTGACGGCGCTGCTGCTCATGGCGCCGCTCGCCGGTCGACGGCGCGTCGTACGACGGGTCGCGCTCACCGTCGTCCCGGTCGTCTGGCTCGGCTCGGTCGGCGCGCACGCGGTGATCTCCGGCTGGCCGCCGAGCGGCTGGGTGCTCGCTGCGTGCGACGTCGGCCAGGGCGACGGCCTGGTCGTGCGCGGGGTCGACGCGACGATCGTCGTCGACACCGGTCCGGACCCGGCGGTGATGCGCGACTGCCTCGACGACCTCGGCGTACGCCGGGTCAGCTCGCTGGTCCTCACCCATCTGCACGCCGACCACGTCGAGGGCGTGCCGGGCGTGCTGTCCGGCCGCGGAGTCGCCGAGGTGGTGACCGGTCCGCTCGACGAGCCGGCCGAGGAGTGGTCGCGCGTGCAGCGCTGGGTGCGCGAGCGCCGGGTTGCTCTGCGCCGCGCGACGGCGGGAGAGCGCTGGACCACGGGCGACGTCACGGTCGAGGTGCTCGCCCCGAGTGCGGCGTTCCACGGCACCGACTCCGACCCCAACAACTCCTCCCTCGTCCTGCTCGTCGCGGTGCGCGGGCTGCGCATCCTGCTGACGGGTGACGTCGAGGACGTCGCGCAGCGTGCCCTGCTCGACGCGGTGCCGGAGCCCTCCCTCAAGGCGGCGGTGCTCAAGACCCCGCACCACGGCAGCGCGAAGCAGCTCGACGGGTTCGCGGCCAAGGTGGGCGCCTCGGTCGCGATCACCTCCGTCGGCGCCGACAACCCCTACGGCCACCCGGCGAGGTCGACGATGACGACCTTGCGCGAGCTGCGGCTCACCTCGCTGCGGACCGACACCGACGGCGCAGTGGTCGTCGGCGTACGCCGCGACGGCAGCGTCTACGCCTTCGCCCGCCGTCGCACGCCGGCGGTCCCGGCGCTGCCGCCGACGCAGCTGATCCGCGCAATGGCGGCTCCCGCGCTGTTCTGCCGCGTTCCTACTCGGACGAATCCGCTTCGGCGATGAGTCGGCGCGCATCGTCGGCGTCGGAGATCGGCACCCTCACCTCGTTGCGAATCGCCGGGTGGGAGCTGCGCTTGACGACGATCGCGTCGATCCCGTTCGCGCGGAGCATCCCCGCGACGATCGGCGTGAAGTCGCCGGCGTAGACGGCAGTCATCGGGAGGTCGAGGTCTGGCGCCGTCGCAGCGGCGTCCTGGGACGCGAACCGCTCCGCGGCGTAGAAGCTGTCCGGTACGTCGAACGGCTGGGTCGAGACCATCTCGCCTGGTTCGTCGCGTGGCGCGAACCACGGCTCGTCGTCGAGGTCGTCCGCTCCGAAGGTCGCGTCGGCGACCTCGTCCTCGGCGTACGCGTCCTCGTCCTCGTCCTCGTCGTCGGCCTCGAACACCGGGTCGGGGTCCTCGACGTCGCCGCCGTGTGCCGCGAACTCGGCCAGGCTCTCCCGGTGGATCGCCGCGAGGTCGGGCTCGGGTTGCTCGCCGGCCTCGTCGTCGTGCAGCCGCGCGGTGAGCTCGTCGATCGTCGCGTCGGTCGACATCGACATCAGCCCGGCGACGATCGCGATGCCGAGCACCGACAGCAGCAGCGCGCCGACCAGCTCCATGCGTCCAGTGTGTCGCCTCAGTCGACGACCGGCTCCACTTCGGGCTCCAGCGCGGTGAAGTACGGCCGCGCGTCGGTGGGCCTGCGCGGGTACTTCAGTGCGTAGTGCAGCGCCTGCTCGTCGTTGCTGAACGCGAACCCGGTGATCGTCTCGGGCGTGACGCCGAGCCGATCGGCGAGGAAGAGGACGGTCGACGGGCGGGACCGCCAGCGGGAGAGGGGCCGCACGACCCGATGGAGGATTGACGCTCTCCGCTCCACCGGCTCCGGCGCAGACTCGTCGTCGGCCCGCCAGCCGTGTCGTACCAGCTCGGCCTGCATCACCGCCCGCTCATGACGGTCGCTGATCTGCTGCAGCCCACGGGCCAGCTCGGCGAGGTAGCCCGTCATCTCGATGGACGGCAGGCGGTCGCCGCCCGGCTCACGCCGCACCAGCTCGTACTCGTGATAGCTCATGTTCTGACCCAGGTTGAGCCCCGGCAGCGGAGCGGCTTCCATCCACTGCTCGCCGTGCCACGTGGCGCGGAAGTCGGCGAAATCGCCGCCCGTGCCGGAGAGGAAGCCGAGGCCGGCGCTGCGATGGGCGGCGTAGGTGACCGAGATCGTGCGGTCGAGGTGGAGGAAGTCGTCGTACGACGCGCAGAACCGGAACCCGAACCGGCTGTCCGGGCCGACCGAGTCGCACAGATCGCCGTAGCGCTCGACCATCGACTCGACCGTCGTCCGCGGGATCACGCAGTTGGACAGCACCGGCCACACCTGGCCCATCTCCGAGATGCGACCTCGTGCGGCCATCGTCGCCACCCGATCGGTCCGGATGCGGTAGACGCGGTCGGTCTGCGGTGGCTGCCACACCGTCTGTGGTGGCGCCGACACGTGATCGACCGGGTAGGTGATGAGCAGGTCCGGATGACATGACGCGATGCGTCCGAGGGCGGCGAACCCATCCGGCCTCGACGCCTTGCGGTCGTAGTGCACCGCCAGGTGGGTGGCGGACGACCGCCGCATGGCCTCGCGCGCTGCCCAGTCCCAGTGGGCGCCCATCGCCATCGGCTCATGTGGGCGGAGGTAGGTCAGGGCCGGGTGCCCGCGATCGGCGCAGTGCTTCTCGAGCCGAGCGGCTTCCTCGGTGGAGGAGGAGTTGTCGGAGACGAACACCTCCAGCTCGCAGTCACGCTGGCCGAGGAGCGAGTCGACGGCAGTGGCCGCCAGGGCGGAGCGGTTGCGCGTAGGGATGACGAACGCGATCTTCACGGGCCGACGACCTCGGGCTCGAGCCCGCTGAGGTGCTCGGGCGTCTGCTGCACCTGCCGTGGGAAGCGCAGCGCGTTTCGAAGTGCGGTGTCGTCACTCCGGAACGCGAACCCGGTGATGGTGTGCGGAGCGATGCCGCAGCGTCCCCGGGCCAGCACCAGTGCCTCGCGAACCCGCTCGCGCCAGGATGGCCGCGACGGTTGGGCAGCGACCTCACCGCGCCACCCGTGTTCGCGGAGGACAGCAGCGAGCTCCTGCTGGCGTACGGCGTCGTCGATCCACCTCAGACCCTCGCCCAGCTCGCGTAGGCACGCATCGACGTCGAGGGCCGGCAGCCGGTCTCCGGTCTCGCGTCGGACGAGCTCGTACTCGTGGAAGAGCATGTTGCTGCCGAGGTTGACGCCGGGCACGGGAGCCGCCGCGAGCCACGGGTGGTCGCCGTACTGCCGCACGAACGAGCCGAAGTCGCCTCCGGCACCCTTCAGGTAGCCGTGGTTGGTGCTCCGGTGCGCGGCGTACATCACCCCGGTCACGCGGTCGGCGCAGAGGTAGCGGTCGTGCAGCGCGAGGAAGCGGGCCATGAACGCGGAGTCGGGACCGGTCGATCGGCAGATGTCGCCGAAGCGGTCGATCACGGACTGCAGGACGGCTCGCGGGACGACGCTGATGAGCAGGGGGAGAGCGTGCGCGAGCGGGGCGACGCGTGCAGAGGCGATGGCCGCCGCGGCCGCCGAGGTGCGGATGGCGAAGGTCTGACCCGTCCACGGCTGCTGCCACAGTCGTAGCGGTGGGGGGACGTCGCTGATCGAGTCGACGCCGACGGTGATCAGGTCGTCGGGCCACCGCGTCGCGATGTCGGCTACTGCTCCCCAGCTCCGCGGCGTCGACCATCGCCGGTCGTGGTGCACCACGAAGTGCGTCGCGCTGGAGCGCTGCATGGCCTCACGGATCGCCCAGTCCCAGTGATCCGCCATGGCCAGGTCGCTCGCCGGACGCAGCCGGTGCACCCGGCGTCCGGGGTCGTCGATGTCGGCCAACGCGTCCGGTGACCGCGAGTTGTCCGACACGAAGACGTCGAGCTCGCAGTCCTGGTCGAGCAGCGACCGGACGGCGTTGCGGGCGAGGGCTGGGCGATCGCGGGTAGGGACGACCACGGCGAAGGATGCAGTCATCGCGCGCGTCGCAGGACCCCGCCGCGGAAGCCGCTGAACGGCGCCGTGAGCGCGCTCTCGTTGAACGGGAGCGGCGGATCCTCCAGGACGAACTCCGGGTGGGTGTCGGCGAACTCCCGTACGGCGGCGCTCGGGTTGTCCGTCGCCCAGTCGGCTCCCGCCACGGGCGCGGCGGCAGCCGCCGTCATGACGTGACCGTCCATCGCCACGACGTAGGACCCGATCGCCACCAGCGGCGCGTACGCCGCCAGCTCGGCCAGCACGTGCGCCTTCGTGTGGTTGGAGTCGAGCACGACCAGCACGCGGTCGCCGGGGTCGATGCTCGCCCGGACCGCGTCCACGACGGTCGGGTCCGTGGAGCTGCCCTCGAACAGCGTGATGAGCGGTGCCAGCGGGTGCGCCTCTATCGCCGCCCGGTTGTGCGACCGGATCTCGATGTCGACGCCGATGACCCGGCCGCGGTCGAGAAGACGGCAGAGGCCGGCGTGGAAGATCAGCGAGCCGCCGTGCGCCACGCCGGTCTCCAGGATCACGTCCGGCTGCACGCGGTGGACGATCTCCTGCAGGCGCATCAGGTCGTCGGCGAACTGGATGACCGGCCGACCGAGCCAGGTGAACGTGTACGGGTGCTTGACGCGCATCGCCGCGTCCATCCAGAAGTCGGAGAGGATCGCGAACGCCTCGGGGCCGTCGAGGGGAAGGGTCCGACCGTCGACGGTGAGCGTCCCGGCCAACGGGTCGACGCTGATCACGTACCGCTCCCGAGCAGCGCCGGGAGGTCGTCGAGGAGTCGTCGCGGCTCGAACCCGAACTCCGCGCGGATGCGAGTCGTGTCGACGCTCGGGTACGCCGTGTCCGGCGCGCCCGGCTCGACCTCCACCGCGCATCCGATCGCGTCGATCACGTCAGCGTTGCTGGTCAGGATGCCGCTCGCGATGTTGTAGATCCTCTCTCGACCACCCATGGCGATTCGCACCAGCAGTGCCGCCGAGTCCACCACGCTGACGTAGTCGCGGGTGGACCGCAATCCGCTGCGGAGCCGGACGATGCCGCCTTCGTTGGCCTCGTCGAGGACCATCGAGAGAAATGTCTGCGACTGGCCGGCGCCGTAGACGTGGGAGAGCCGCGCCACGCGTCCTCGGCCGGCGGGCAGCGAGAGCACGATCGACTCGCCGGCGAGCTTGGACAGGTTGTAGAGGTCGTCGGGTCGGAGGGGATTCACCTGCAGGTCGGCGTCCTCGTGGGCCGGCCCGTCGGCGTTGGCGTAGACGCGCGTCGACGACAGGTAGAGCAGCGAGTCGAACGAGCACTGCCGGACGATGTCCACGAGGCGGGTCACGTGCGCCTCGACGGTGTCGTACGGGCGTTCGCGGAAGTCGGCGGTCAGGCCGACGCAGTAGATGACATCGCCGAGGTGGCGGCCGGTCAGCGGCTCGTCGCGGGCAGGCGCCTGGTACGCCGTCCCGCTGCGGCGCAGGTGATCGATGACGTGCGACCCGATGAAGCCGGACGCTCCGAGGACGGTGATCACAGGCCACCCACCGGGTGGTGCAGCCGCGGGTCGCGGTGCAGCAGCAGCTTCGGGCTCACCCCGGGCGTGATCTGGAACAGCTCGTCGTCCAGCACCGTCTTGTCGCGCACCGCGAGCAGGTTGAAGCCGTGCGGGGGGCCGTCCAGGTACGCCGTGTCGAGAGGCACCAGCTCCACGGGCCGCCCGCCCAGGTCGTGGTTGGACTGGAAGTCGCGTACGGCGACGACCGTGTAGCCGAGCGAGGTGAGGAAGCACACGGGCGCCATCGCGGTAAGTCCGCCGGACCAGTCGACGTACGTCCGATGCACCTCGAAGACCACGTGCGGACCGTGCTCCCGCAGCACGCGTTCCGCGCCGAGGAGGGCCCGGTGCTCCGCCCCTTCGAGGTCGAGCATGATCAGCCCGACCCGGTCGATCCCCGCCGCCGCGACGTACGCGTCGACGGTCGTTGTCGCGATGCCGTTCTCGCTCTCAGTCGGCGTGGCCGTCGCGTCGTCCCCGACCAGGCTCAGCCGAGAGACGTCATCGCTCCACAGGCCGACGGCGTTCACGCGCACGTTGTCCAGCCCGTTGAGGGCGGCGTTGCGGTCGAGCACCGCGGCCTGGTCGGCATTCGCCTCGAACGCGTGACAGGTCCCGCGACCGCGCATCGCATCCGCGATGAGGATCGCGTGGTCGCCGAAGTACGCGCCACCCACGATGACGTCGCTCGCCGACGTGGCCAGGTGCAGCAGCAGCTTCGTCGTCTGCGGCTCCCACACGTGATCGGGCCGCTCGGGAGTGGACATGACGAAGTCGCGCGCGATCTTCGAGCGGTAGGGGAACTCCAGGACGACGCCCGTGCTCAGCTCCTTGCGCACGGTCGGCACCGCCGCGTGCAGCGCGTCGACGACCGGCCCGGTCACGTCGTCGCGCACGGTCGTGAAGCGGTGCTCGGGGAGCTGCTCGTAGCCCAGCAGCGCCGCGACGATCTGCGCGCGGACCTCGGGGTCGCGGCCGAGCGCGGCGAGGCTGTCGCTCTCTCGCGTCATGGCCGGTGCTCGCCCCAGGAGCGGTCCCGCTCCGAGATGACGCTCACCTCGCGCGGCCAGGCGATGCCGAACGCCGGGTCGTCCCAGCGCGCGCCGCTCGCAGCTTCGGGACGGTGATGCGCGGAGATGAGATAGCTCACCTCGGTGTCGGGCACCAGCGTCTGGAAGCCGTGCGCCCGACCCTCCGGGACGAGCAGCATCCGGTGGTTGTCCGGCGTCAGCTCCACGCCGAACCACTGGTGGGTGTCGAGGTCGACCGCGACGTCGAAGATCGCGCCGCGGGTGCAGCGCACCAGCTTCACCTCGGCGTACGGCGCCCGCTGGTAGTGCAGGCCACGCAGCGTGCCTTCGCGGGCGTTGACCGAGATGCTCGCCTGGGCGATGTGCGGCAGGAGCGAGCCGAGCTCCTCGTCGGAGTACGAGCGCGCGAACGATCCGCGCTCGTCGTAGACCGGCTCCAGCTCGACGACGTAGACGCCGGGCAGCGTCGTCTCGACCAGCTTCATGCGACGACCTCGGCCTGCGGCCCGGGGATCACGAATCGACCACCCCAGTCGCGCACGTGCGTCAGCTGGCCGAGGATCTCGTCCCGGAGATTCCAGGGCAGCACCAGCACGTAGTCGGGCCGGGTCTGCGCGAGCCGCTCCGGGCCGAAGATCGGGATGCGCGTCCCGGGCAGGAAGAGCCCCTGCTTGTGCGGGCTGCGGTCGACCGCGTAGTCGATGAGGTCGGCCCGCGCCCCGCAGTAGTTGAGCAGCGTGCTCGCCTTCGCCGGCGCGCCGTACGCCGCGACGCGTTTGCCGTCCGCGCGAGCGTCGAGCAGGAGCTGCATCAGAGATCGCTTGCGCTCCTGCATCCCGTCGGCGAAGCGGCGGTAGGGCTCGAGGGTGTCCAGGCCGTGGCCCCGCTCATCCTGCAGGACGCGTGCGACCGACGGGCTCGCCGTCACATCACCCGCATGCCGCGCGTGAACCCGCAGCGAGCCGCCGTGCGTGGGGAGCTCCTCGACGTCGACGACGGTCAGCGCGTGGGTCGCGAAGATCTGCTGCACGGTCAGCAGCGACAGGTACGAGTAGTGCTCGTGGTAGATCGTGTCGAACTGCGAGTGGCGCATCAGCTGCAGCAGGTGCGGGAACTCCACGGTGATCGTGCCGTGCGGTGCGAGCGCGACGCGCAGCCCTTCGACGAAGTCGTGGATGTCGGGCACATGGGCCAGCACGTTGTTGGCGACCAGCAGGTCCGCCCGTGTCGCGACCTTCTCGGCGGTCTCGCTGCCGAAGAACGCCGTCCATGTCTCGACGCCCTTGGCCCGCGCGACCGCCGCGACGTTCTCCGCGGGGTCGATGCCGAGCGCCGGGATCCCCGCCTCGACGAAGTGCTGGAGCAGGTAGCCGTCGTTGCTGCCGACCTCGACCACCAGGGAGTGCGGGCCGAGCGAGAGCAGGTCGCGCATCGCGACGGAGTAGGCGAGCGCATGCGCCAGCCACGCGTCGGAGTACGACGAGAAGTAGGCGTAGCTGCTGAAGATGTGCTCGGGCGACTCAGCCGGCGCCACCTGCACGAGGAAGCAGCGGCCGCACACGTGCGCGACGAGCGGGTAGAACGTCTCCGGCTCGCCCAGGAGGTCCGGCTGGACGTAGGAGTTGGACAGCGGCAGCACGCCCAGGTCCGCGAAGACCTCCGAGAGCGGCGCACCGCAGGATCGGCAGGACGTCATCACGGGATCAACCGCATGAACTCGTCGATCTGCGTCGCGGTGGGCGACGGCTCGCTCCGGTACCAGTCGACCGTCCAGGCCACCGCGGTCTCTGTCGGCAGCACCGGACGCCAGCCGAGCACGTCGTGCGCGAGCGAGCTGTCCAGAGCGAGGGTCGCCGCCTCGGCCGGGCCGGCCGCCGGCGTCGGCTTCCAGGTGGCGCCGTCGCCCCAGCGCGCCGCCATCGACTCCGCGAGCCAGCTCACCGAGCGCGTCTCGGTGGCGGGCGGCCCGAAGTTGAGCGCGTGCGGGACGTCGCGGCCGTCGTACGCGAGCTCTGCGGTGGCCAGGTATCCGTGCAGGGCGTCGAGCACGAACTGCCACGGCCGAGTGGCGTCCGGGTTGCGGACCGCGGCGGGCGTGCCGGCGCGGAAGGCGCGCACGAGGTCGGGCACCAGCCGGTCGGTCGACCAGTCGCCACCGCCGATGACGTTGCCCGCGCGCACGCTCACGATCCTCGGCGCATCGGGTGCCGCGAAGAACGACTCGCGGTACGCCGCCACGGCGAGCTCCGCGCAAGCCTTGCTCGCCGAGTACGGGTCGCGCCCGCCGAGCCGGTCGTCCTCCCGGAACGCATGGGCTCGGCCGTCGTTCGCGTAGCACTTGTCGCTGCTCACCACGACGCCCACCCGCACGGACGGCGTGTCGCGGATGGCGTCGAGCAGGTGCACCGTGCCGATGACGTTGGTGCCGAAGGTCGCCGCCGGGTCGTCGTACGACGCGCGCACCTGCGCCTGTGCCGCGAGGTGGAGGACGACCTCCGGCTGCGCCGCCTTCACCGCGTCGCCCAGCGCGCCCGGATCCCGCACGTCGTCGGGAAGCGAGTAGCCGGTGACCTGCGCGCCGAGCACCGTCAGCCAGTGCGTCAGCCACGTGCCCTTGAACCCGGTGTGGCCGGTGACGAGCACCGGCCGGCCGGACCAGAACGCGCGGTTCACGCCCAGACTCTCCACGGCGCCGACCCCGTGTCCCAGAGCTGCTCGAGATGGGCCTTGTCCCGCATGGTGTCGAGCGGGTGGAAGAAGCCCGGGTGGCGGAAGGCGGAGAGCTGCCCGGTGCTCGCGAGCGTCTCCATCGGCTCGCGCTCCCACGTCGTGTCGTCGCCATCGACGAGGTCGAAGACACCCGGCTCGAGGACGAAGAAGCCGCCGCTGATCCAGCTGCCGTCACCCGGCGGCTTCTCGGTGAAGTCGCGGATCTTGTCCTCGTCGATGTCGATGACGCCGAATCGGCCGGGCGGCTGCACGGCCGTGAGCGTCGCCAGAGTCCCCTGCCGGCGGTGGAAGTCGAGCAGCTGCGTGAGGTCGACGTCGCTCAGGCCGTCGCCGTAGGTGAAGCAGAAGGTCTCGCCGTCGACGTGCTGGCGCACGCGCTTGAGCCGGCCGCCGGTGGCGGTGTCGTCGCCGGTGTCGACGAGGGTCACCGACCATGGCTCCGAGCTGTTCTGGTGCACCGTCAGCGCGTTGTTGCGCAGGTCGATCGTGACGTCGGAGCTGTGCAGGAAGTAGTTGGCGAAGTACTCCTTGATCGTGTAGCCCCGATAGCCGAGGCAGACCACGAAGTCGTGGATCCCGTGGTGGGAGTACAGCTTCATGATGTGCCAGAGGAGCGGTCGTCCGCCGACCTCCACCATCGGCTTCGGCCGCACGGCGGTCTCCTCGCGCAGGCGAGTGCCGAGCCCCCCGGCGAGGATCACAGCTTTCATCCGCCCGAGGGTATCGGGGAGGTCCACCCGGGTGGGTCGGCGTGCGATCCTGTGCGCGTGCCGACGCCTCCCGCCCTGCCGCCGCTGACCCTGGTCACCGGCGACGAGGAGCTCATGGTCGCGCGCGCGCTCGCCCGGCTGACCGCCGCCGCCCGAGCGGCTGACCCGGACGCGGACGTCCGGGAGTACGCCACCGACTCGATCGACCCAGCCACGCTGCTCGACCTGGCCACCCCCTCGCTGTTCGGCGAGCGGAGGCTGGTCGTGCTGCGGCTCGCTGCCGCTCTGGATGACGCCGTACGCGACGCCGTGCTCGAGTTCGTCGCGATCGCCAACGACGATCTCGCCGTCGTCGTCGTCCAGCCGGCCGGCAACACGGGCAAGAAGGTCGCCGACGCCTGCAGGGCGGCGGGGGCGCACGTCGTCAGCTGCGCCAAGCTCGAGAAGCGCAAGGAGCGCGTCGACTTCGTCCTCGCCGAGTTCGAGGCCGGTGGCTGCCGGGTCAGCGAGTCCGTCGCGTCCGCGCTGCTGGATGCGGTCGGCACCGACCTGCGCGAGCTGGCCGGTGCCTGCTCCCAGCTGATCGCCGACACCGGGGGAGCGGTCGACGCCAAGGCGGTCGCCAAGTACTTCTCCGGCCGTGCCGAGGCGAGCGGCTTCGTCATCGCCGACCGTGCACTCGAGGGCAACCAGACCGCCGCGCTCGTGGAGCTGCGTCAGGCGATGCAGGCCGGGCTGGACCCGGTGCTCGTCGTCGCCGCTCTCGCCCGTCAGCTCCGGATGGTCGCTCGCGTCGCCTCCGAGGGACCGCGCGCGCCGATCGACGCGGTCGCGCGAAAGCTCAAGCTCGCGCCGTGGATGGTGGAGAAGGCCCGCAAGCAGAGCCGGGGCTGGACCCCCGACTCGATCGCGCAGGCGTTCCAGGCGGTGGCGAGCGCCGACGCCGACGTCAAGGGCGGTACGACGGAGGGCGCGCTGATCCAGTCCGCGACGCGCGCCGCCTACGCCGCCGAGCGGGCGGTGCGTCGGGTCGCCGAGTGCGGGGCGGCCCGGTGAGCAAGTCGGCCGCCGGCGCCCGCGCAACGTTGACCCAGCCGCTGAGCCAGCCGCTCTATCCGCGGCTGCTGCGCCTGAAGCACCTGCACCCGTCGGCGTGGCAGCGCGCCGTGCTCGTGGAGGGCTCGATCGCGGTGGGGGCGGTGGCCGCGCTGGCCGACAAGGTCAGCGCCTGGACGCCGGTCGTGCTGCCGGTCGCGATCGCCATGGTGGTGAAGTTCCACGACGTGCTCACCGGGGTTCTCCGGCCGGGTGGCGCGGTCGCGCCCGCGCCCGCGCCGGCTCCGGCGGCGGCGCCGATGGCTCTGCCGCACGTCGTCGTGCTGCAGCCCGGGCGTCCGGTGTCGCAGCCCGACCCCGAGGTCGAGCTCGAGGCGGAGCTCGACGTCCCCGCGCCGGCGTACGACGTCCTCGATGTCGAGGAGTCTGAGTTCGACGAGATCCCGCCGGTCCCGGTGGAGGTGGAGACCCCCAGGGTCGTCCGCCGGGTGGTGCCGGGTCCGCTGCTCGCCTCCAGC
Organism: uncultured Actinomycetota bacterium; assembly: GCA_963765815.1. Lineage (GTDB taxonomy): Bacteria > Actinomycetota > Actinomycetes > BP-191 > BP-191 > DATLNF01. The sequence continues at coordinate 160,121 of CAVXXT010000009.1, forward strand.
GCCGCGCGGGTCCGCGCCGAGCTCGACGCCATCGAGGACGCGGCGATCACCCGGGCGGTGCACGAGCTGTCGACCCGCGGCGGCCTCGAGCCGTTCGTGCTGCGGCTCGACGAGGACGACGCGCCCGAGTGGGTCGATCCCGCTGAGGTGCTCGACCTGCCGGGGCAGCCGCGGCTGCGGGCGGTCCTCGTCTGCACCGACGTCGCGCTGCCGGGCCGGCCGCCGCGCGACGCGCTCCGGCTCGAGGTCGAGCATGCCGACAGCGAGCCGGAGTCGGTCACGGCGGTCTACCGGCACACGGGCGAGGGCCCGGCGATCGTGCTGGCCGAGCGGACGGTTGCGACGGGGCGGCGCAGCGGCGTACGCCGACGGTTCTTCGCGAAGCGGGCCTAGCTGCTAGCCGAGCCGGCTAGGAGGCCTTGCTGACGGCCTTCGCCATCGCGGACTTGCGGTTGGCGGCCTGGTTGGGGTGGATGATCCCCTTGCTGGCGGCCTTGTCGAGCGCCTTCGCGGCGTCGCGCGCAGCGGTGGCCGCGGCGGCGGCGTCACCGGAGGCGGCGGCCTCGCGGAACTTGCGGACGGACGTCTTCAGCGACGACTTGACCGCCTTGTTGCGCAGGCGCGCCTTCTCGTTCGTCTTGATCCGCTTGATCTGCGACTTGATGTTCGCCACTGCGAAGAAGCCCTCTGTCATGTCTGGGGGACGGATGTGCGCCCGGGCGGAGCCCAGGCAACCGGCAGAGCCTACCAGCGTGCGGCGTACGACGTCCACGTCGGCCAGGGTCGTCCGGTTCGAGGCTGATCAGCCCCGATGCCCGGAAACCGCCCGAAAGGACTATGGCCGCACGGTGACGGAAGCCTGACAGTGGACTCATCCCGACAACGCCGTTGCGGGCTCCTCTGCCCCCGGAGCCAGAGATGCTCGCCGCCGTCGCATCCGCCGTACGGCCCTGGCTCCCGGACGGAGCAGCGCTCTCCGAGCGAGACTGGCAGGCGCGCCATCGCGTGATCGCGTGGGTGCTCTTCTTCCACGTGCCGGCGGTCGTCGGCTACTCGCTGGCCACCGGCCACACCGCGCTGCACTCCCTCGTCGAGGTTGCCGCCCCGGCAGCGCTCGCGATGGTCGCGGCCCGGCCGGGTCGACGAAGGGTCCGCGCGCTGGCCGTGTCGCTCGGCCTCATCACCTGCTCGGCGGTGTTCGTCCACCTGTCCGGCGGCCTGATCGAGTGGCACTTCCACTACTTCGTGATCCTGGCGCTGGTCGCGCTCTACCAGGACTGGCACGTCTACCTCGTCGCCCTGGGCTTCGTCGTCGTCCAGCACGCCCTGGGCAGCTGGCTGAGCTTCCACGCCGTGTACAACCACGGCAACGGCGAGCTGTGGTGGGCGATCGTGCACGGCGGGTTCGTCCTGGCCGCGAGTGCCAGCCACATCACGGCGTGGCGGTTCAACGAGGTCGCGCAGGCCCAGGCGGAGGCACTGCGCGCCGAGCTGCACGACGGCGAGACGTCGATCGTCAGCCGACTGGAGCAGACCGCCCAGATGCGCACCGACCTCATCGCTACGGCGTCACACGAGTTCCGGACTCCGTTGACGGTCATCAGCGGCGCAGCGGCCACGCTCCAGCGCCATCTCGGCGTGCTGTCCGCGGACGAGCGGGACACGCTGCTGAGCAACATCGTCACCCGATCCGACCGGCTCGCCCTGATGCTCGAGAGCATGCTGATCGTCGCGCAGATCCAGCCCGCCGACGGCGGGTCCGCACCGCTTCGCTCAGTCGTCGCCGATGTCGCGACCCGGTTCACGGAGACTGACATCGGGGAGCTGGACCTGCCGGATGTGCACGTCGCCCTCGCGGCGGTGCCGCTCGGCCAGCTGGTCGAGCGGCTGTTCGACGCTGCACGGCTCCGCGGGGACCTCGGTGCGGACGCTCGGTTCGCGGTGATCGAGCGACCCGACGCGGTGCGGCTCGAGGTCCGGGTCCGCGCCAACGCGCTGAGCGCCGAGGACGTCGTGGGCCTGCTCGAGCCGTTCACCGGCGGCACCTACGCCATCCCGCGCAACGCCGACGTCGGTCTTGGCCTGGTCGCGATCCGCCGCATCGCCGAGCAGCACGGCGGTTCGGCCGACGTGCAGCTCGAGGATGGCTGCTTCGTCGTCCAGGCGACGTTGCCGCTCGTGGCGCGCCCAGACACCGTCCCGGAGCATCTCGCCGCTCCCGGTCGTCGGCTCGCCGCTCCCGCAGCGGTCGGATAGCCGGGGCCGTCAGCAGCTCGGTGCCCCTTCCCGACATTGCCGCCAAACGGCTCACATTGACTACCTGGTGACTCACGTCAAGATGCGCGCGTAGCTCCGGTCGTTGACTCATGAGTGGATGCGCGCGGAGCGATGGCCTTGATGGAGGGCTTGTTCCTGGCCGCGGCCTTGCTCGTGGTCAGGGTGAGCAGCTCGGCGGTGAGGGCCTGGATCTGGCGCTGGATCGCTGCTGGGTTGAGCCCGGCGAAGGTGTCTCTCAGGATCGTCTTGTCCTCATCGGCGACGCCGTCGTGGCGGTCGGCCCGCTGGTGTGGCGTGGTCGCGGTGTCGTACTTCTTCGTGACCTTCGCTCCGTCGCGGACCTTCAAGATGAGCTTCTGCTGGGCGAGGAAGTAGTTCGTGATCAGCGACTGGAGCACCCAGATCTTGTTGAGCAGCAGCAGTTCCGCGGGCGTGTCGTAGCGGTGGTAGCCGACCACGGTGCGGACCACTGCCCAGTTCTTCTGCTCGACGTGTGCGCCGTCGTTGGAGTTGCCCGACCGGGAGCGGGTGAAGGTGATCTTCCGTTCCTGGCACCAGGACAGCAGGTGCCAGTTGATGAACTCGCTGCCGTTGTCGCTGTCGATGCCCAGGATCGGGAACGGCATGACCGCGGCGATCTCGGCGAGCGCCTCGACGACCCACTTCTGCGCCTTGTTGGGCACCGAGCGGTTCTCGGTCCACCCGGTGGCGATGTCGGTCACCGTCAGCGTGTAGGCGTGCTCACCGAGGGCGTTGCCTCCTTCGTGGCCGACCAGGTCGATCTCGACGAAGCCGGGCACCGCGTCGTCCCACTGCGCCCAGGTCCGGATCGGGATCTGGCTCTTGAGCAACGAGCCCGGCTTGGTGTGACTGCGGCCGCGCAGGGCCATCGCCGCGCGCGCCGCAGCCAGCCGGCGGTCCATCGTCGCCGGGCTCATCGCGACAAGCGCCACGGCGACGTCGTCGCTGATCACGAGCTCGCCGAACCGGCGCAGACGCGCCACCAGGTCGGCGAGCACCGGGGCCAGGCGCTTGCCGGTCGGTGCGCCGAGCACCGCCCAGCAGAACTGCAGCGCGACAACCACCTCGACTCCGTAGATCGGGGTCCGCGGACGCCGCGGCACCACCACCTGCGGCCGCAGGGCGCCCGCGAGCGCTTTACGGGCGTGGCTGCGATGCCACCCGGTCGTCGCGCACAGCTCGTCGAGGATCACACCCTTGCCGGCCCGGCTCGCCTGCGCATACCGGGTCGCGGTCACCTTCGTGACAGCCTTGCGCTGGCTCATCGTTAGTTCCATCCTCGAGGCCTACCGGCCACCCGAGGACCCGCTCGCCAGGCGCGCCCCACGCGCGCATCCCTAGATGAGTCAACGAACCCACCCACGCGCGCATCCGTGGTGAGTCAATCCGGACTATGGACGAATCACCCTGAAGGGCGGATCGTCGAGGAACACCATGGGGGAGCGACCCGTGGCAACCGATATTCCCCCTGCCCCTGGGAACCGCCGTGGCCAGCGCCTCGCTCAGCCGCCTTCGCTCCTGGCTCCCCGACGGGAGCGTGCTCTCCGAGGCCGACTGGGCCGTCCGGCATCGCGTGATGACCTGGGTGCTCGCCGTGCACCCGCCGGTGATCGTGATCTACGCGGTGCTGGCCGGGAACACGCTCGTCCACGGGGTCCTCGAGGCCGTCCCGCCGACGCTGCTGGTCATCGCCGCGGCGCGTTCGCGGAGCAGGTTGGTCGGCAGCCTCGGGGTCGCGTTCGGGCTGGTCACCTGCTCGGCGATCTTCGTGCACCTGTCGCACGGGCTGATCGAGTGGCACTTCCACTACTTCGTCACGCTCGCGATCGTCGCGCTCTACCAGGAGTGGCGCGTCTATGCGATGGCGCTCGCGTTCGTCGTGGTGCAGCACGGCCTCGGGAGCTGGCTGCGGTTCCACGACGTCTACAACCACGGCCACGGCGAGCTGTGGTGGGCGCTCGTGCACGGCGGCTTCGTCCTCGCGGCGTCGGCCGCGCACGTCGCCGCATGGCGGTTCAACGAGATCTCGGCCGGGCGCGCGGAGGCCTATCGCCGGGAGCTGCACGACGGCGAGCAGTCGGTCGTGGCCCGGCTGAAGGAGACCGCGCAGATGCGCAGCGACCTGATCGCCACCGCCTCCCACGAGTTCCGCACGCCGCTCACCGTGATCAGCGGGGCCGCGGCGACGCTCCGCCGGCACGCCGACGCGCTCTCGCCGGCCGAGCGCAGCGCGCTGCTGACGAACATCGCGACCCGGGCCGACCGGCTCGGGCTGATGCTCGAGAGCATGCTGATCGCCGCGCAGCTCGAGCCGGCCGAGGACGCCGCGACGCCGTTGATGGCAGCGGTCGACGAGGTGCTGCCGCCGCACGCCCGGGCCGGCGTCGTGGTCGACGTACCCGACTACGTCTGGGTGCGGGTCGCCCGACGTCCGCTCGGCCAGCTGCTCGAGCGGCTGCTCGACAGCGCCCGGCAGAAGGGCGACCTCGGCGCGCACGTCCAGCTGGTCGCTCGGGTCGCGCACGGACAGGCGCGCATCGAGGTGCGCGTCGGCGCGACCGGTCTGTCCCCGGACGCGATCGACGGCATCTTCGACCCGTTCCGCGGCGGCACCGACGTCATGCCGCGCAGCGCCGACGTCGGGCTCGCCCTCTACGCGGTACGCCGGATCGCCGAGGCGCACGGCGGGTCCGCGGACGTCGCGCTCCGTCAGGACTCGTTCGTCGTCGAGGTCCGGCTGCCGCAGGCGACGGTCGACCTCCCGGTGCCGCGGCTCTCCGCCGTCAACCCCGCGGTGCGCTCGGCGAGCTGACCACCGCGTCCTCGAGTCGACGAGCGACTACGTCGCCCAAGAGCGCGGCCAGCCGCTCATGATCTTCGTCCGTGGCGGTCCGGCGGGACTCGTCCCGCATGGGATGATCGCCGCGAGTCCCCTAACCGCGAACGAGGCCTGCCGGCGTGCCCGCCACCGATCCCGCGATCATCCGCAACTTCTGCATCATCGCCCACATCGACCACGGCAAGTCGACGCTGGCCGACCGCATGCTCGAGATGACCGGCGTCGATCGAGCAGCGCAACATGCGCGCGCAGTACCTCGACCGGATGGACATCGAGCGCGAGCGCGGCATCACCATCAAGGCGCAGAACGTCCGGCTGCCGTGGACCGGTCGACGGCTCGGCGTACGTCCTGCGACCTGATCGACACCCCGGGCCACGTCGACTTCACCTACGAGGTGTCCCGCTCGCTCGCCGCCTGCGAGGGCGCGGTGCTGCTCGTCGACGCCGCGCAGGGCATCGAGGCGCAGACGCTGGCCAACCTCTACCTGGCGATCGAGAACGACCTCACGATCATCCCGGTGCTCAACAAGATCGACCTGCCGGCCGCGCAGCCGGACAAGTACGCCGCCGAGCTCGCGAAGATCATCGGCTGCGAGCCCGACGACGTGCTGCGGATCAGCGCCAAGACCGGCGAGGGCGTGCCGCACCTGCTCGACGAGATCGTGCGGCAGGTCCCGGCGCCGACGGGCAACCCGGACGGCCCGCTGCGGGCGATGATCTTCGACTCGCGTCTACGACGCCTACCGCGGCGTCATCACCTACGTCCGCGTCGTCGACGGCCAGCTCACCACGCGCGAGCGCTGCCTGATGATGTCGACCGGCGCGCGCCACGAGATCCTCGAGGTCGGCGTCATCTCGCCGGAGCCGACCAAGACCGACGTGCTGTCGCGTCGGCGAGGTCGGCTACGTCATCCCGGGCGTGAAGAACGTCCGGCAGGCCCGGGTCGGCGACACCATCACCGCGTCGAGCCGCCAGGCGCACGAGCCGCTGCGGCGGCTACCGCGACCCGAAGCCGATGGTGTTCTCCGGCCTCTACCCGATGGACGGCTCGCGAGTACCCGGTGCTGCGCGAGGCGCTCGACAAGCTGCAGCTCAACGACGCCGCGCTGGTCTACGAGCCGGAGACCTCGGTCGCGCTCGGCTTCGGCTTCCGCTGCGGCTTCCTCGGCCTGCTGCACATGGAGATCGTCCGCGAGCGGCTCGAGCGCGAGTTCGACCTCACGCTCATCTCGACCGCGCCCAACGTCGTCTACCGCGTGCGTGATGGAGAACGGCGACGAGCATCATCGTCACCAACCCGCAGCGAGATGCCCGACGGCAAGATCGCCGAGATCTACGAGCCGGTCGTGAAGGCGATGGTGCTGGCGCCGAGCGAGTTCGTCGGCACGATCATGGAGCTGTGCCAGGGCCGGCGCGGCACGCTGCTCGGCATGGACTACCTGTCCGAGGACCGGGTCGAGCTGCGCTACACGCTGCCGCTCGGCGAGATCATCTTCGACTTCTTCGACGCGCTGAAGTCGCGCACCCGCGGCTACGCCTCGCTCGACTACGAGCCGGCCGGCGAGCAGGCCGCCGAGCTGGTCAAGGTCGACATCCTGCTGCAGGGCGAGCCGGTCGACGCGTTCAGCGCGATCGTGCACAAGGACAAGGCCTACGCCTACGGCGTCGCGATGGCGACCAAGCTGCGCGAGCTGATCCCGCGCCAGCAGTTCGAGGTGCCGATCCAGGCGGCCATCGGCTCGCGGGTGATCGCCCGCGAGAACATCCGCGCGATCCGCAAGGACGTGCTCGCCAAGTGCTACGGCGGTGACATCACCCGCAAGCGCAAGCTGCTCGAGAAGCAGAAGGAGGGCAAGAAGCGGATGAAGATGGTCGGCCGCGTCGAGGTCCCCCAGGAGGCGTTCATCGCCGCGCTGTCCACCGAGGGTGGCGGGAGGTAGCCGGGTGGGCCCCTTCGGGCGCTCGGCCACCTTGTTCTGTGTCCGCCCTGGCGCCGGCTCCGTGCTCCGCGCCGGACACAGAACGGCGCTGACGGTCTCCTGATGCCGTCGTCACCACCGCCGGGCGAGCCGGTGCCCGCCGACGGCGCGCTGCCCGAGGAGTCGCTGGCAGGTCTGGGGAAGAGCCCGTTCGGGATCTACGTGCACGTGCCGTTCTGCGCGCATCGCTGCGGCTACTGCGACTTCAACACCTACGTCGACAACGAGGGGCTCGCGGCGTCGTACGTCGACAGCGCGGTCGCTGAGCTGCAGCTGGCACGTCGAGTTCTCGGCGACGCGATGCCCCTCGCCCAGACCGTCTTCGTCGGCGGCGGTACGCCGACGCTGCTGCCCGCGGCCGACCTCGCGCGGCTCGTGACCGCGATCCGCGACGTGGTGGGGCTGGCCGATGACGCGGAGGTGACGACCGAGGCCAATCCGGAGTCGGTCGACGGTGAGTACCTCGCGAATCTGCGGCACGGCGGCTTCACGCGGCTGTCGTTCGGGATGCAGAGCGCGCGACCGCACGTGCTCGCGGTGCTCGAGCGGCGGCACACGGCGGGGCGCCCGGAGCAGTGCGTCGCGTGGGCCCGCGCCGCCGGCTTCGAGCAGGTGAGCCTCGACCTCATCTACGGCACGCCGGGAGAGACCGACGACGACTGGCGTGCCTCGCTCGACGCGGTCGTCGGCGCAGACCCCGAGCACGTCAGCGCCTACGGCCTCACGGTGGAGCCCGGCACTGCCCTGCACGGTCGAGTCGGCCGCGGCGAGCTGTCGCCGCCGGACGACGACGTCATGGCCGATCGCTACGAGACGGCCGACGACGTGCTGTCCGCCGCGGGCTACGACTGGTACGAGATCAGCAACTGGTCCCGACCCGGCGGGCAGTGCCGGCACAACCTCGGCTACTGGGCCGACGGCGACTGGTGGGGTGTCGGACCCGGCGCGCACAGCCACGTCGGCGGCACGCGGTGGTGGAACGTGCGGCTCCCGCGCGACTACGCGGCGCGGCTCGGCGCCGGGCAGTCACCGGGCGAGGCGCGCGAGGTGCTCGACGGCGAGTCGCGCCGGGTCGAGCGGGTGCTGCTGGGCATCCGGCTGTCGTCGGGTCACCCGGCGAGCGACCTGCGGCCGGCCGGACTCGCGGCGGCGTCGTCGTACGCCGATCGCGGTCTGCTCGACGCGGACGCGCTGGCCGACGGGCGGCTGCTGCTGACCCGGCGCGGCCGGCTGCTCGCCGACGCCGTCGTCCGCGACCTCGTCGATTGACCCAGGTACGCCGACAGGTGTGAGCACAAGCGTGCGGGGGTGAGGCGCCGGGCGCTCACACCTGAGAGCCGGCTCCCTCTAGTACTGCTCGGTGAAGCCGAGGGGCTTGGGGCGGTAACCCGGGAACACCTCGCCGAGGCGGCCGTTGCGCATCCGCACCCGGACGATCTCGGCGAGCACGTCGCGGTAGTCGGTGGTCACCATCAGGTCGCCCTGCTTGTCGAGCTTGTCCTTCGCCAGGGTCGGCCAGCGGCCGTAGACCTTGCCGCCGCGGATGCCGCCGCCCATGACGAACATGTACGACCCGTAGCCGTGGTCGGTGCCGTTGCTGCCGTTCTCGGCGACGGTGCGACCGAACTCGCTCATCGTGACGACCGTCGTACGCGCCATCAGCGTGCCGAGGTCGGCGTAGAACGCTGCGAGCCCGCCGGCGAAGTCGTCGAGCTGGGTGGCCATCAGTCCCTGGTCCGGCGTGCCGATGCCCTGGTGCATGTCCCAGCCGGGCAGGTCGAGGCAGGCCGCCTCGAGCCCGACCTTCGCCTTGACCAGCTGGGCGATCTCCTGCAGCGCCCGGCCGAACTCGGTGGCCGGGTACGTCGCCCCGTTGGCCGGCGTGTAGGTCTTGTCGCGCCGCGCCCGGAGCAGGCTGATCGCGCGCAGCGTCTCCTTGCCCTGCGTCGCGACGGGGGAGACGAAGCCGCTGTGCAGATCGCCGAGCGCCCGCTCGGCGCGCTTCTCGAGATCCGCGGCGACGTTGAGCCGGAAGTCGCTCGCGGACCGGAGGACGATGTCCTGCGCCGGCCCGCGCAGGCTGGTCGGCAGGCGCGAGCCGATCGCCACCGACGGGAACGGCGCCTGACCCTCGGCGCGCGAGGTGAAGTGGCGGTCGATCCAGCCGGTGTAGACGCTGTCGCCGCCCTTCACGCCGCGCTCCATAGCGTCCTCGGCGTCGAAGTGGCTGCGGGTGCCGAGCGCGTCGCCGGCGGCGGCGACGATGGCCAGGTCCCGCTTGTCCCACACCTTCTTCAGCGGAGCCATGTGCGGGTGCAGGGCGAAGAGCCGGTCGAGCTTGAGCGCCTGCGACGGCGGGATCGCGATCGTCGGCCGACGCGACGCGTAGCCGGGGTCGCCGATCGGCGGTACGACGGAGAGCCCGTCCATGCCACCGCGCAGGAAGAGGCAGATCAGCGTGTCGCCGACCGGGGCCCCGCTCGCGGCGAAGGCGTAGCGGTGCCCGGGCGTGAGGTCGAGCAGGCTCATCGCGCCCGCGGCACCGAGTGCGCCGATGATCGCGCGCCGGCTGATGCCGTCGCGCTCCTCGGGGCAGCCGCAGGACGCGACCTGAGTCGTCTCGGTGCTGTTGAGGTGCTGGGTCATGTCGGTCACCGGGCCTGCAGGTAGGGGGAGCTCAGGACGAGTGCCGCCAGAGCGGGGGACTCGGCCTGGACCTCGTTGGCGTCGACCGGCGCGTCGTCGTACCGGCCGAGGTAGCGCAGCAGCGCCTGCCGGTGCTCCTCGACGGGGAACTGGTAGGTCAGGGTGAGGAACATCCGGTCCACCAGCTCGCCCGCGGTGGCCGGCGTCGGCGTGCCGAGCAGCGCGGCGTAGTCCGGGGCGCCGAGCCCGCCGACCTGGCCGGCCACCAGCGCCTGGAGGAAGTTCCACCGCGCCAGGTTGGCCGCGGTCGAGAGCCACTCCTCCGCGACGTCGGGGTAGCCGTCGGGCGGGGGCCAGTTGAAAGGCGCCTGGCCCAGCGTCTCCAGGTGCGGGTAGAGGCCGGTGCCCTGGTCGAACACCTGCAGCATCTCGATCTTCAGGCCGAGCGCGCGGACCGAGGCGCCGACCATCTCCATCGGCCGGCGGTACTTCGCCCCGACACTCGACCGGAACGCGCGGCTGGCGAAGATGTGCCGCAGCACCGGCGCGATCTGCGTGCCGGACGCGAGGTAGACCTTGGCGGCGGAGTCGACGAGCGACTTCGGCGGAGTGTCCGACACGAAGCGCCGGCAGAGCTTGGTCGCGAGGTGCCGCGCGGTGCTCGGGTGCGCCGCGAGGTAGCGGAGCAGCGACTCGGCGACCGCGACGCCGCCCTCGGGCGTCGGGTTGGCGTGCCGCCAGCCCATCACCTTCAGCGGGCCGACGTAATGGATCTCCGGCCGGTAGACGAACTCGTCGCTGCCGGGGTTGGCGGTCCAGCCGGTCAGCGCGAGGGCCGCCTGCGCCATGTCCCGCTCGGTGTAGCCGCCGTCGACGCCGAGGGTGTGCAGCTCCATGACCTCGCGCGCGTAGTTCTCGTTCGGGTTGTCGCCGGTCGAGAGCCACTGGTCGAGGTAGAACAGCATCGCCGGGCTCTTCGCCGACGTGAGCAGCATGTCGGTGAAGCTGCCGAACGTGTGCGCTCGCGCGACCGCGTCGTCGTCGACGCCCTTGTACGACCCGGCGAGCAGGTGCCCGCCGAAGATGCTGAAGTGGTTGGCCCAGAACTCCACGACGACTTCGTACAGGTGCTTGTTGCTGAACAGCTGGCGCACGAGCGTCCGGCCCTGCGCCGCCTGCAGCGCGCCGAGGTCGAGGTTGAAGATCGGCGTGCGGATGTCGCGCCACTTGCCGGCCGCGAGGTAGAGGTCGAGCTCGGAGTCGTCGATGGCGGCGGGGTTGAGCTGCTGCTCGATCCACGCGTCGATGCCCACGCCGTGCATGTCGGCGATCAGCTTCGGAGTGGCGCCGAACGTCAGCCGGCGCGCGACGTGCAGGTAGGGGTCGCGACTCAGGCGCAGCGACGGCCCGGACGGCGCCGGTGCCGCAGCGGCGGCGGGGGCTGGTGCTGTGCTCGGGGCCGCGCCGGCCGCCCGACCGGTCGCGACGACGGCGACCGCGCCGGCGCCCTGGAGGACCCGGCGGCGGTTGAGCAGGGAGGAAGACTCGCTCATGGCGGCGCCTCGTTCGTCATGGAGGTGTTACTGGACTAACGATGACGAGCCCTGAACGGTGCGCGTGGTTCGACCGTCTTCGACCCACTACGATTGGCACTCAGCAAGCCGGAGTGCCAGCCCATATGCCGACGCCGACGGAGGTGACGACCCGTGCTCGAGGAGCGCAAGCTCGAGGTGCTGCGCGCGATCGTCGAGGACTTCGTGGCGACCAACGAGCCGGTCGGGTCCAAGCACATCGCCGAGCGGCACCACCTCGGGGTGTCACCGGCCACCGTCCGCAACGACATGAGCCTGCTCGAGGACGAGGGCTACATCGTCCAGCCGCACACCTCCGCCGGGCGGGTGCCGACCGACAAGGGCTACCGCCTGTTCGTCGACCAGCTGTCTTCGGTCAAGCCGCTGAGCGCGGCCGAGCGCCGCGCGATCGAGAGCTTCCTGGCCGGCGCGGTCGACCTCGACGACGTCGTCGGCCGCTCGGTGAAGCTGCTCGCCCAGCTCACCCGTCAGGTCGCGGTCGTGCAGTACCCCAGCCTGTCCCGCTCCACGGTGCGGCACGTCGAGGTCGTCCACCTGACGCCCAACCGCGTGATGCTGGTGATGATCACCGACACCGGCCGGGTCGAGCAGCGCGTCGTCGAGCTGCCGTCGCCGCTCAAGGACGAGGTGGTCACCGATCTGCGGGACCTGCTCAACCATCGGCTGGCCGGCCGCCCGCTCTCCGACGCCGCGGCCGCGCTGTCCGACCTGCCTGGCGCTGCGGCACCGCAGCTGCGACCGGTGCTGACCACGCTGATGACGGTGATCCTGGAGACGCTGGTCGAGAAGGCGGAGGAGCGGGTCGCGCTGGCCGGTACGGCGAACCTCACGCACCACGCGCTCGACTTCCCGATGATGCGCCCGGTGCTGGAGGCGCTCGAGGAGCAGGTCGTGCTGCTCAAGCTGCTCGGCGAGGCCAACGACCCGAGCACGGTGCGCGTGCGCATCGGTGAGGAGAACGCCGTCGAAGGTCTCCGCTCCACCTCGGTCGTCTCGATCGGCTACGGGCCGGGCACCGCCGTCGCCGGCCTCGGCGTCCTCGGGCCGACGCGGATGGACTACGCCGGCTCCATCTCCGCCGTACGCGCCGTCGCCCGCTACGTCGGCGACCTGCTGGGTGGGAGTGCCTAGTGGCGATCGACCTCTACGAGATCCTCGGCGTCGCCAAGGACGCAACCGCCGACGAGATCAAGAAGTCCTACCGCCGCCTCGCCCGCGAGCTGCACCCCGACGTCAACCCGTCGGAGGAGGAGCGCTTCAAGGAGGTCACCGCGGCGTACGAGGTGCTCTCGGATCCGGAGAAGCGCCAGCGCTACGACCTCGGCGCGTCCGACCCGTTCGGCGGGATGGGCGGCTTCGGCGGCCTGCAGGACATCATGGATGCGTTCTTCGGCGGCGGGATCGGCTTCGGCATGGGCCGGGGCGGTCGCGGCCGCTCGACCCGGGGCGACGACCTGCTCGTCGGGGTGTCGCTGCCGCTGGCGGAGACGGCGTTCGGCGCGACGACCGAGGTCACGTTCAACACCGCGGTGGTCTGCGAGACCTGCCACGGGTCGGGTGCCGCCGACGGGACCTTCCCCGAGCCGTGCACGACCTGCAAGGGCCACGGCGAGGTCAGCCAGGTCACCCGCAGCTTCCTCGGCCAGATGATGACGACGCGGCCGTGCCCGGCGTGCGCCGGCGCGGGCACCGTGATCACGCATCCCTGCGCCACGTGCGCCGGCGAGGGCCGCACGTCGCAGCTGCGCACCCTCAACGTGAAGGTGCCGCCAGGTGTCGAGCACGGCATGCGGATCCGGCTCACCGGCGAGGGCCATGCCGGGCGCACCGGCGGCCAGGCCGGCGACCTCTACGTCGAGGTCAACGAGCTCGACCACCCGGTCTTCGAGCGCGACGGCGACGACCTGCACTGCAAGGTGTCGCTGCCGATGACCGCCGCTGCGCTGGGTACGTCGGTCGACCTCGAGCTGCTTGAGGGCGTGACCGAGCGGATCGACATCCGGTCAGGCACGCAGTCGGGTCACGTCATCACCCTGCGGGCGCGCGGTGTGCCGCACGTCCGCGCGTCGGGGCGCGGCAACCTGCACGTGCACGTCGAGGTGCTCACGCCCACCAACCTCGACTCCGAGCAGGAGCGGCTGCTCATGGAGCTGGCCGCTGCCCGCGGCGAGGAGCGGGTCGAAGGCGGTGGCGGTGGTCTCTTCGGCCGGCTCCGGGACGTCATCTCCGGCCGATAGCAGATCTGCTATCGACTGGTACGATGCTGCCGTGAACGAGGCCGCGCGACTCCTGCGCCACGCCCGCCGTCGCGCGGGCCTCACCCAGCGCGCGCTGGCGGAGAAGGCCGGTGTCGCCCAGTCCGTCGTCGGCCGCATCGAGTCGAGCCGGGTCGACCCCACGGTGACCACGCTGTCGAAACTGCTGCGCGCCTGCGAGACGACGCTGGAGGCATTGCCCGGTAGCGGCGACGGCATCGACGTGACGGGTATGCGCGAGCTACTCCAGCTCACTCCGGCGGAGCTGGTCGATTCAGCCCGGGCGGACGCCCGAGGCCTTGCGGCCTTCGACCGAGCGGTAGGGCGATGATCGAGTTCGATCCGGCTCCCGCGCTGCGCGTGCTCATCGAGCACGACGTCAGGTTCCTGCTCATCGGCGGGCTCGCGGCTCGTCGTCTCGGGTCTCCGTCGGTTACCAACGACCTCGACATCTGCTACGAGCGGACCCCGGAGAACCTCCAGCGGTTGGCTGCGGCGCTGACATCGATGCACGCACGCCTGCGCGGTGTAGACGACGAAGTTCCTTTCGACCTTGACGCGCGAACCCTGCACAACGGGGACTCGTTCACGTTCGTCACCGACCACGGCTGGGTGGACGTCCTCGCCACACCGTCCGGGACGAGCGGGTACGCGGATCTGATCGCGGGGGCGACACGACTGGACTTCGGCGGCTATGAGGTCGACGTGGTCGCACTAGATGACTTGATTCGCATGAAGCGCGCCGCGGGTCGAGCCAAGGACCGTATCGAGGTCGAGGTGCTCATCGCGCTGCGTGAAGAGCGGATGCGGCGGGACGAGCTGTGACGGCGCCGCTGTTCCACCTCGCCGACGTCACCGGCACGACGCTCCGCCTCGACGGGCCGGAAGGTCACCACGCGGCCGTCGTACGCCGGCTGCAGGTCGGCGAGCGCGTCGACGCCGGCGACGGCGCGGGGCGGATCGCCGAGTGCGTCGTGTCCTCCGTCGGCCCGGGCGTCGTCACGCTCGACGTGCAGACGCTGCGGACGTCACCGCCGCCCTCGCCGCGGCTGGTCGTGGTGCAGGCGCTGGCGAAGGGCGACCGCGGCGAGGACGCGGTCGAGGCGATGACCGAGGTCGGCGTCGACGAGATCGTGCCGTGGTCTGCGGCGCGCTCGATCTCGCGGTGGGAGGGGCCGCGCGGCGACAAGGCGCTCGCGCGCTGGCGCCGGACGGCCCGCGAGGCCGGGAAGCAGTCGCGGCGCTGGTGGTTCCCGACCGTCGCCGAGCTCGCGTCGACGGCAGCAGTGGCCGATCTCCTGCGCGTCGCCTCGCTCGCCGTGGTGCTGCATGAGGCGGCCGCGACGCCGCTGGCCGGAGTCGCCGGACCAGGCCCCGGCGAGATCGTCGTGGTGGTCGGCCCGGAAGGCGGGATCACCGAAGAGGAGCTGGCCGCCTTCCACGGTGCCGGCGCGTCGGCGTACCGGCTCGGGTCGTCGGTCTTGCGTACGTCGACCGCGGGCGTGGCGGCCGCGAGCGTCATCCTGGCGGCGTCCGGTCGTTGGGGCTGAGGACAGGAGACGACGCGGTCGTTGGCGAAGTCGTCCCGTCGAAGCCCTGATCCGCTGACTTCCTGGAGCCCTTCCGTGCGTGCCCTTGCCCTGCGCCGTACTCGCAGCACCGCTGCTCTCGCCCTGACCGGGCTCGCCGTCGCGACCGGCGTCGCGCTGTCCGCGCCGCCGGACGCGCTGCCGACCTCGTCGTCCAAGCTGCCCGACAAGCCGGTGACGATGGCCTACACGCGACTCGACGCGAAGGGCCGGCCCGCGGGCAATGTGAAGTGGCGCGTGACGAAGGCCGGCGGCAACTGCTGCGAGGTGCTCCTCGCGGCGACCCGCACCGGTCGGCTGGTGGAGTTCGGCGGGACGTATCCGGCGTACTCCGACGACCAGGGCAAGTCGTGGACCGAGGTCGCGCCGACGACGCCGAGCACGTCGCGGCTGCCCAACCCCGGCCCGCGCAAGCTCGGCGGCGGCGAGGGCACGGTCGTCATGGCTCCCGGCGGCGACATCGTCGGCGTCGGGTGGGATGCCTACAGCGGCGACCGGCTGCAGTCGTTCATGTACGACGCGAAGGCCAAGAAGTGGTACTACCACGAGGCTCCGCTGCACGAGCCCTTCTACGACCGCGAGTGGATGGCCGTCGCGAAGGGGCCGTTCACCATCGCCGGGCAGACCGTGCCGTGGATCTCGATGGTGCTGAGCAACTCCAACCGCAAGATCATCCTGATCAGCCTCGACGGGCTGCACTACGTCGTGCCGAGCAAGGCCGACATCGACGCCATCCGCGGCGGCAGCGAGTCGCGCTTCCTCGAGGGCCCGGCCGACCCGGACTTCGACTACATGCAGGAGCACTCCGAGACGCGGCTCACGCCGATCCCGGGCGGCGGCGCGCTGTCGCTCAACGCTGCGGGCAACGCGACCTGCGCGCAGCAGATCCTGCGCCTCGACGGGTCGTGGGCCTGCTTCGAGCTGCCGGACTCGTCCATCGACGGCGTGCTGCACGTCGACTCGCGCGCCTGGCTGCACGACGTCAAGGTCGAGGCCGACGAGGTGACCTACCGGATCTCGAAGGACGGCGGCATCTCCTGGGCCAGCTCTACCTTCAACGTGCCTGATGGCGCGAGCGTCGAGTCGTGGGACTACAAGGCGCACGGGAAGCTCGGTCTCTCCGCGATCGGCGTACACGCGCTCAAGGAGGACGGCAACCACCAGGACTACGTCCTGCGCGTCGACACCCGTCGTGGCGTCGCCAAGCACGTCGACACGCTGCTGGTGGGCAAGGGCGACATGGCGTTCACGTCGGGGCTCGACGTCGTCGGGCTGGTCACCGGTGCGAAGAGCAACCGCTTCGACTTCGCCACCGTCGCGATCCTGCCGGACGGCAAGATCGCGGTCGGCTTCGTCGACAAGACCTACGACGACCCCGCGACCGCCATCCTCATCTAGCCCCGGCGCTGGCTGTCCTCTCGCCACTCGCACACAAACTGATCGTCGTCCTGCGTCCGCACGCTCGGCATTCAGTCGTTTCGGCGCACTACCTGGCACTTTGTGTGCGGCCGCTCACCAGGTCGGCGAGTACAGCCCCTCGGCGACTCTCCTCGGCTCGTGCGTGCCGTCCCAGTGCCAGACCTCGGTGTGCGTCTCGTCGTCGGTCGGGTGGGTGCCGAGCAGCAGCTCGCGCCCCGCCTCGTCGAAGTCCATCGAGTCGACCTCGATGTCGCCGAGATTGGCCTGGACCTCGGGGTTCTTCCCGTCCTCGTCGTACTCCACGAGAAGCACGCCGGTCGGGCAGCGCTGGGCGGTCAGCAGGCTGGTCGTCTCCGGGGTAGCGCGCCAGGTCGCGGTCTGCCAGATGCACTGGTGGTCCTTCGGCTCGACAGTGACGTCGCCGAGCTCGTCGACGGAGTCGCTGATCCGCAGCTCCGGATCCTCCGGCGGCCCGATGAAGAAGCTGAGCCAGCGACCGCCGGCGGCCAGTCCCTTGATGATCTCGGGAGCTGCTGTCTTCGCCTGGAAGCCGTCGGCATCGCTAGCGGCGACCACGAGGTACATGGCGGCGAAGTCCTCGCAGCCGAGCTGCTCGATCCACGAGAGACCTGCGTGTGAGTGCACCGCCTCGAGGGCGTAGCCCTTCTTCGGTGACGGCTCCTGGTGCCACTCGCCGCCCTGTGTGCCGACCGACGCGATGCTCGACGCACACGTCCCGCCGCCGTGGATGAACAGGATCTTCATGCCCTGCTCCACCACCGTCGGTCGGAAGCTGCCGCCGACGATCTCGTCCGTGAGGTAGCGCACCCGCTGCCCGTTCGCTACGTCGTACGCCGCGATCCGGCCGTGCTCCTCGGCGTAGAACTCGGTCGGGGGCGAGGGAGGCGTGGGCTCGCGAGCGTCCCGCGGTGGACCAGCGGTCCCGCACGCAGCCAGCGCAATAAGTGCTGCTGCGCAAAACGCACGTCCGACCCTGTCCGCGAAATCCCCCGTCATCGCCGTGATGATGGACCTGAATCGTCGTGGAGGCGCTACCCGACCCAGGCGGGCTGGGTCAGGCTGTCGGCGACCTTGATCGGATCCCCGTCCACGCTGAAGCGGTAGATCGTTGGCGCGTCGTCCGCGGTCCGCGTGTCGAACAGCAGGTGGTGTCCCGACGAGTCCGCCGAGATCGAGGTCGCATACCGACCTTCGAACGACGTGATCCGACGGAGGTCACCGCCGGCCAGCTCGTACGCCGCGGCCAGTGGCGGCCTGGCCTGCCCGTCGCCGCAGACCATCACCCCAACCACCTTGGCGGGCTGGGCGGTCGCCCGCCAGCCGCAACCCGGGTAGCTGTTCGGGGTCGTACGCGCGAGAACCGTGGCGGTCAACACGGACTGCGTCCGCGCATCGATCCCGCGGATCGTGCTCGTGTCCGCGTCGCCGCCACCGGGGTCGAGCTCGACCACCACCACCGCGAGCGTCGCACCGTTGCTCGACCACGACAGCCCGCGGAGCGCGGTGTCGGGGTCGCCCGGGAGGACCCGCTGGTTGTTCGTGCTCGGCGACGGACTCCTCTGGATGACGATGCGAGGAGCGCTGCTCTCGTCACACGGGCTGTCGACGTAGGCGAGGTCGTTCTGCGAGCTGAGGACGGGGTTGGACGGCAGCCGGTCCCCGGATGAGACGAGCAGTTCGGGTGCGCCACCGGCGATAGGGACCTTGCGAATCTCCGCGGCGCAGGCACCGGTGCGCTCGACGTAGACCACCGACTTGCCATCGGGTGTCACCGACGGGTCGAGGGGCGCGCCGCAGGGCAGCTCGTCGGTGAGGAAGCGCACGGAGCGGCCGGTCCTGGTTTCGTACACACCGATCCGGCACTGACCCACGGCGACGAACTGCGCGGGGTACGCCGCTGCGTCCGTGCTCGAGTCGGTCGAGGACTTCGACGAGGCGAAGGCGATCGGGGTGATCGCAATCCCCCACACCTGCCCGTCCGCCGGCGACACCGTGCTGGCCACGACCGCGCCGCCCACGCTCTCCGGCCGCGAGAAGGAGACTCTCGTGGACCACGGCTGCCCGTCGGTTACGACGGAGTTCTCACCGAGCACCTCCGGCTCGAGGGTGGCTGCATCGGTGGTCCGGACTTCGACCTTCACCGACTGGTCGACTAGGTCAAGGGTGCCAGTGACATGAAGGGGGCTGCGCGCGACGTTCACTTCGTCGAAAGTCGGCGAGGTCAACGTCAGACCTCTTCCGGCTTCGACGGAACGGACGACGTACGGAGCGCGAGGCCCGGACTCATCCACTACGGCCGCACTCAGGTACATCCTCGCGATGACGACCCAAGCGGTCTCGTCCTCACTGACGATCAGCTGGCTGACCGACCAGAGGCTTCCCCCACCCTGGACAGCGTCGATCTTCTCCACTCGGACGTTCACCAGCCCGAGATAGGTACGGACGAACTCCTTCGCGGCACCCTCGGAGGTGCGGAGGAAAGGCTGGCGGCTCCCGTCAGCTGACCAAGTGTCGATCTCGCGGCGGGTCGAGAACGGCCAGACGATGGGCAGCGGGTCGTCGGCCGCGATCGACGCGCTCTCACCGGTCGGCGACGGCGCCGGATCCGACGGCGACGACTCCGGCGAGGGAGCCTCGGTCGCCGGCACGATGTTCGCCCGGTTGCTGTCGTCGCCGCGACTGACCACGAGTGCGGTGACCGCGACCAGCGAGAGCGCACAGACAGCTGCGGCAGACGACCGCAGCCAGAGCCGACGGCGACGGCGTACGACGACGCCGTCCTTGATCCGGTCCCACGCGGCGGGCGACGGCTCGATGGTGTCGACCTCGGCGCGCAGGATCCGGCGCAGCTTGTCCTCGTTCATGACGTCCCCTCCAGGTGGCGGGACAGCGCGGCCAGGCCGCGGTGCAGGTGTGTCTTCACGGAGCCGTTGCTGACGGCCATGGCACGCGCGATGTCGTTCTCCGAGAGGTCGCCGTAGTAGCGCAGCACGACCGCCTCGCGCTGACGGTCGGGCAGCAGTCGTAGCGCCGCGACGACCGCCGCGCGTTCGACCAAGTCCATCGCGAGGATCTCGGCGCTCGCGGCGTCGGGCATCGGCGCCGGCTCGTGCTTCGCCGCGACCTGCCGCCGGCGCATCCGCGATCGCGACCGGTTGACGACCGTCTGCCGCAGGTAGCTGAGCGCCTTCTCCGGGTCGCGCAGCCGCCCCCAGCTCAGGTGCATCGAGATGAACGCGTCCTGCACGACCTCCTCGCTCGACCCGACGTCGTCGAGCAGCAGCGCGGCGAGGCGTACCAGCGATCGGTAGTGCGCGCGGTAGAGCCCGACCAGCGACTGGTCGGCGTCCGCCCACTCCGCTGGGGGCGCCGCCCCCGCTTCCCCCGCCATGGCCGCGATCATGCCTGGTACGACGCGGCGTACCGCCGGTTGGTTGACGCAGGGCGCTGACTACGATGAGGACGTGGGGGATCGAGCCGGGACCAGCGTCGTACGCCGGGCTGCCGCCTGCGCGTCGCTGCTGCTCGGGCTGGCGCTGAGCGGGTTCGTGACGTCGGCCGCGGCAGCTCCCGGCGACCAGGCGGCCGCGGCTCAGGTCCAGGAGACCCCGACGCCGACCCCGACCGAGGGGGAGCCGCAGCCCAGCGACTCGCCGCCCGCCTCGGAGTCGCCGAGCCCGTCGCGATCCGCGACGCCGCGCCCGACCTGCACCCTCGTCTGCCCGCCGATCACCCCTGCGCCGACGCCCTCGAGGACCAGGCCACCGACCGCCTCGCCGACCGACGAGCCGGAGCCGACCGACTCCGGCGACCCGGGCTCCCGCGCACCCGACCCGCTCCTGACGCCCGAGGAGACGGAGTCGACCCGCCCCGACCCCGTGCTGTCGACGATCAGCGTCAGCCCGGTGCCGGTGTCGCAGCTGTCCTTCGACGGCAGCGCCAGCGTCGAGCCGAGTCCGACGCCCGAGGCCACCGGCGTGAAGAAGGGCCGCAGCGTCGGGTCGATCTTCGCCCTCGCCGGCGTCGTCGTGGTCGTGCTCGGCGGCGCCGGTGTCACCGGCCTCTACCTCACCCGCGAACCGGGAGCGCACCGATGAGCGACTGCCTCTTCTGCCAGATCGTCGCCGGCGAGATCCCGTCGACGACGGTCAGCGCGACCGAGCGGACCGTCGCGTTCCTCGACATCGCCCCGCAGGCTCCGGTGCACGTGATCGTCGTACCTCGCGATCACCTCCCGAACGTCGCCGCGCTCAGCGCCGACGCCCCTCTGTTGCAGGAGGTCATCGCGCACGCCGCCGCGGTCGCGACCGCCGAAGGCCTCGCCGACGACGGGTGGCGCCTCGTCTTCAACACCGGCGCGCACGCCGGCCAGACGGTCTTCCACGTGCATGCGCACGTCCTCGGCGGTGCGCAGCTCGGTCGGCTGGGCGTCTAGAAGCGCACCCCCGCGGGTACGATCATGGTCTCGTCCCCGATCCCGGAAGCAGGCACCGCACCGCCCGTGGCAGAGCCCGTCCAGACGAAGATCGTGGTTCCCGGCGCGCACTCGATGGTGAGCCTGCTCGGCCAGCGCGACGAGCTGCTCGACGTCGTCGAGAAGGCGCTGCGCGCCGACGTGCACGTGCGCGGCAACGAGATCACCATCACCGGCGCGCCCGACGACAACGCGCTCGCCGTACGTCTCTTCGAAGAGCTCATCGACCTGCTCGGCAAAGGGGAGGTGATCAGCTCGGAGACGGTCGACCGCGCGATCGGGATGCTGACGACCCGCACTGCCGAGCGTCCGGCCGAGGTGCTGAGCCTCAACATCCTGTCGACGCGCGGCAAGACGATCCGGCCGAAGACCGTGAACCAGAAGCGGTACGTCGAGGCGATCGACAAGCACACGATCGTCTTCGGCATCGGCCCGGCCGGCACCGGCAAGACCTACCTCGCGATGGCGAAGGCCGTGCAGGCGCTGCAGGCCAAGCAGGTCAACCGGATCATCCTCACGCGCCCTGCCGTCGAGGCGGGAGAGCGGCTCGGCTTCCTGCCCGGCACGCTGTTCGACAAGATCGACCCCTACCTGCGCCCGCTGTACGACGCGCTGCACGACATGCTCGACCCCGAGTCGATCCCGCGCCTGATGGCCGCCGGCACCATCGAGGTGGCGCCCCTTGCCTACATGAGGGGCCGCTCGTTGAACGATGCGTTCATCATTCTCGACGAGGCGCAGAACACCTCGCCTGAGCAGATGAAGATGTTCCTCACCCGGCTCGGCTTCGGGTCGAAGATCGTGGTCACCGGCGACATCACGCAGGTCGACCTCCCGGGCGGGACGCAGAGCGGCCTGCGCGTCGTCCGCGACATCCTCACCGGCATCGACGACGTGGCGTTCCCGCAGCTGACCTCCGCCGACGTCGTACGCCACAAGCTGGTCGCGGAGATCGTCGACGCCTATGCGCGGTACGACGAGGAGAACACCGCCCCGAGGTCGGCGAGCCGCGCCGACACCAAACGCCCGAGACGGGGCTGAGATGGCTGTCTTCGTCGCGAACGAGAGCGACTGGGTCGTCGACGAGGATGCGCTCGTCGCCCTCGCTCGGCACTCGCTCGAGCAGATGGGCGTCGACCCGCTCGCCGAGCTGTCCGTGCTGCTCGTCGACGTCGGGGCGATGGAGCGCCTGCACGTGCGGTGGATGGGGGAGCCCGGCCCGACCGACGTGCTCGCCTTCCCGATGGACGAGCTCGACGACGCGCGCGGTCGCGACGACCACGACCCGTCGCCCGCGCTGCTCGGCGACATCGTGATCTGCCCGGAGGTCGCGGCGGCGCAGGCGAAGTCGGTCGGCCACTCGCTCGACGACGAGATGCACGTCCTGTGCGCGCACGGCGTGCTGCACCTGCTCGGCTACGACCACGGCGACCCGGCCGAGGAGCAGGAGATGTTCGGCCATCAGGCCAAGCTGCTGGCGTCGTGGTCGGCGGCCCGCGCCGCCGGCCCGACCGCGTGACGAGCCGCCGATGATCGCCACCGACACCTGGCTGCTCGCGCTCGCCGGCCTGCTGGTCCTGATCGCCGGTGCGTTCGCCTGCGTCGAGACAGCGACGTCGCGAATCTCGCCGACCCGGGTCGAGAAGCTGCAACGCGAGGGACGCAGGGGCGGCGACGCGCTCGCCCGGATCACCGCAGATCCGCCGCGCTACCTCAACCTGCTGCTGCTGTTCCGCGTCCTCGGCGAGCTCGGCGCGACCTCGATCGTGGTGCTGGTCGCCAACCGCGAGCTCGACTACGGCAACTGGGTGCTGCTGATCGTCACCGGCGTGATGACGGTCGTGAGCTACATCCTGATCGGTGTGGCACCGCGGACCATCGGCGTGCAGCGGGCCGACACGGTGGCGCTGCGGGCCAGCGGCTTCGTCGTCGGACTCACCCGGGTCTTCGGCCCGCTGCCCAAGCTGCTCATCGTCATCGGCAACGCGCTCACGCCGGGCAAGGGCTTCCCCGACGGGCCCTTCGCGACCGAGTCGGAGCTGCGCGACCTGGTCGACCTGGCCGAGGAGCGGCAGGTCATCGCCGAGGGTGAGCGCGACATGATCCACTCGGTCTTCGAGCTCGGCGACACCATCGTCCGCGAGGTGATGATCCCGCGCCTCGACATCGTGACGATCGAGAAGAACAAGACGGCACGTCAGGCGCTCAACCTCGCGTTGCGCAGCGGCTTCAGCCGCGTGCCGGTCGTCGGCGAGGACGCCGACGACGTGGTCGGCATCGTCTACCTGAAGGACCTGGTACGCCGTACCCAGGACGGCAAGGACGAGTGCAAGGTCGACGAGGTCATGCGCCCGCCGACCTTCGTGCCCGACAGCAAGCCGGTCGACGAGCTGCTGCGGCAGATGCAGTCCGGCCAGATCCACATGGCCGTCGTCGTCGACGAGTACGGCGGCACCGCCGGTCTCGTCACGATCGAGGACATCATCGAGGAGATCGTCGGCGAGATCGCCGACGAGTACGACAAGGAAGCCCCTTCGGTCGAGATCCTCGACAGCGGCGCGGTCCGCGTGACGTCGCGTCTTCCGGTCGACGAGGTCAACGAGATGTTCGACGTCGAGCTGCCCACCGACGACGTCGACACGATCGCCGGCCTGCTCGCCTCCGAGCTCGGCCGCGTGCCGATCCCCGGCGCATCGGTGACCGTGCAGGGCCTGAAGATCACCGCCGAGAGCGCGAAGGGCCGCCGCAACCGGATCGGCACGGTGCTGATCGAGCGCGTCCCCACGCACGCGTCTCGCGCCGCGGAGTAGCCGCTACCTGACGGCGAGCAGCGACGCCGAGCGTTCGGTCAAGGTGCCGATCCGCACGCCGGGCACGTCGCCCGCGACGAGTAGCCCGCCCGAGGTCTGCGCGTCGGCCAGCAGCAGCCGGGTGATCTCGTCGACGTCCGGCGCCCAGGACGTGTGCGGGTCGACCCACTCGAGGTTGCGGCGGGTGCCGCCCGAGACGTGACCGGCCAGAGCGGCGTCGCGCGCGCCGTCGAGGTAGGGCACCGCCGACGAGTCGATCTCCGCGGTGACACCGCTCGCCCGCGCGAGCTTCAGCAGGTGACCGAGCAGTCCGAAGCCGGTGACGTCCGTCGCGCAGGTGACGCCGGCGGCGACCGCGGCCGCCGACGAGACGTCGTTCAGCGACACCATCGACTCGACGGCCTGCGCGATCGGCGTACCGGTGGCTTTTTGCATCGTCGTGAGCATGCCGACGCCGAGCGGCTTGGTGAGCACGAGGGGGTCGCCGGGCAGGCCGGCGTCGTTGCGCAGCAGCCGCGCCGGGTCAGCGGTGCCGACGACGGCCATGCCGTACTTCGGCTGCGGGTCGTCGACGGTGTGCCCGCCGGCCACCGCGCAGCCCGCCGACCGCGCGATGTCCGCGCCGCCGCGCAGCACCTCGGCGGCGAGCTCGAGGGGCAACGTCTCCCGCGGCCAGCAGAGCAGGTTGACGGCGAGGAGGGGTACGCCGCCCATCGCGTAGACGTCGCTCAACGCGTTGGCCGCGGCGATGCGGCCCCAGTCGTAGGCGTCGTCGACCACCGGCGGGAAGAAGTCGACGGTGTGCACGATCGCCCGGCCGTCCAGCCCGATGACGGCCGCGTCGTCGCCGCTGTCGAGCCCGACCAGCAGCCCGTCAGCAGCAGCGCCGGGCAGCCCGGCGACGATCTGCTCGAGCTCGCCCGGCGGGATCTTGCACGCGCACCCGCCGCCCCGGCTGAGCTGCGTCAGGCGAACCGCGGACGTCATGGCAGCCACTCTACGAACCGGTCAGCCCCAGCCGGCGGCGCGAAGTCCTGCTGCGGTGAGGCCGGCGAGGACGATGACCACCAGGAACGGCAGCCGCAGGAGCAGCGCGACGGCGGCGACCGCGACCGCCGCGACCCGGGCGTCCACCACGAGTCGCGCCCCGTCGGAGACCGTCTGCACCACGACCAGCGCGGCCAGCAGCGCGGCCGGCATCAGGGCGAGCACGCGCTGAACCCGGGGGTGCTCGAACTTCTCCGCCGGCACCAGGAAGCCGGACAGCTTGAGCAGGTAGGAGATGGCGCCGGCGGCGAGGACGGCGATCCACGTGGTCGTCATCCCGGCTGCCGCGGGGAGCGCTGCCCGGCGACCGCGGCGACGACGGCGGCGGCGATGACCGGTACGCCGACCGGCGCGACCGGCACCAGCCCGGCCGCGACAGCTGCGCCGGTGAGCGCGACCGCCCGGGCGGTGCCCGTGTTCAGGCGCGGCCACAGCAGCGCGAGGAACGCCGCTGCGGCGGCAGCGTCGAGCCCGTAGCGGCGCGGGTCGCCGATCGCGTCGCCGATCAGCGCGCCGACCAGCGTCATCAGGTTCCAGCCGATGAAGATCGTGATGCCGGTCGTCCAGAACCCGGTGGCCTGACCCGCCGGCGTCGGCTGCGCGACGGCGACGGCGGTCGACTCGTCGATCGTCAGGTGGGCGGCCGCCAGCCGGCGCAGCCCGCGCGGCCGGACCATGGCGTTGACCTGCAGCGCGTAGAGCCCGTTGCGCACGCCGAGCAGGCTTGACGCGCCGATCGCCGCGATCGCGCTGCCACCCCCGCCGAGCACGCCGACCAGGGCGAACTGCGAGCCCCCGGTGAAGATGAGCAACGAGGTGGCACAGGCCTGCAGGACGGTGAGGCCGTTGGCGACCGCGAGTGCTCCGAGGCTCACGCCGTACAGCGCGGTCGGGATGCCGACCGCCAGTCCTCGGCGTACCGCTGCTCGCCGCGACTGCTCCGCGGCTGCGTCCGCCGCGGCCATGGCACCTACCTTACGGACCGACAGCGGCCCAGCCGCCTAGGTACGACCACTCATGCCGACTCGCGTAGGTCTGCTCAGGTGCCGGATGCTCCCGCCGCCGACCATCGAGTCATGACAAACAACGCAGCTCCTTCGCAGACCCGTAGCCGCCTGGTCACCGGTGCTCTCGTCCTCCTCGCTGTCGTCGCCGTCGTGCTGGTGCTCATGCCGGGCCTCGCGATGATCGGCCTCTACCTGCTGTTCACGATGGGCGGGGGGCAGATCGGATGACCGGCCTCTACGCCCTCAAGCCGTGGTTCGGCCGGCGGCTCGCGTCGCCGGTCGAGACCCTGACGCGGTACGACGTGTCGCCGGACGCGGTCACCGCGGCAGGTGTCGCCGCCGCGGCCGCCGCAGCCGGCCTGCTCGCCACGGGGGTGACCGGCGCCGCGCCGGTCGCCGCGGTCGCCACCCTGCTGGTGCTCCGCCTGGCCTGTGCCAACGTCGACGGCCAGCTCGCGCGACGGCTCGGGCGCACGGGCCTCGCGGCCCGGCGCGGGGCGCTGGTCAACGAGGTGGGAGACCGGGTCGCCGATCTCCTCCCGCTGCTCGGCCTGGCGATCGCCGGCGCGCCGCATCTCGCCGTCGCGCTGGCCGCGATCGGCGCGTCGGCGCCGTCCTGGGTGTCGCTGGCTGCTCGCTCCGCGGGTCTGCCGGAGCGGCTGCAGACCGGACCGCTCGGCAAGACCGAGCGCTGCCTGGCCGTCGCGGTCGCGGCCTCGTCTCCGGATCTGCACGTGCCGATCTGCGTCGTGCTGGGAGTCGGCGGGCTCGTGACGGCGATGCTGCGGTTGCGGCAGGCGTGGCGATGACCGCGCTGACGACCACGGCCGCTGGGCAGGCGACGGCTCGACCCGCGCGTCGGGAGCCGATCGCGGCCCGGGTGCTGACCTGGGCGGCGTACGGCCCGCTGCTGACGCTCGGGCTGGTGGCCCGGCCGTTCGGGCCGGTGCTGCTCGCCGCGCTGCTCGGCAGCGTCGTCGCGTGGGAGCTCGGCCGGCTGTGGGCGCTGCCGCTGCGACACCGCGTGGTGCTGCACGCGGCGGTCATCGCGCTGCCGGCCGCCGGCGACAACCTGCCGCGCGTCGCTCTCGCCGCCGCGGTGGCGACGGCGCTCGTCGTCGCCGCGGATGGCGACCCGCACGACGCCGCACCTCGCGGGGCTCGGCTGCTCGCGGGGATCGCCTGGGCGGGGGGAGGCTTCACCGCGCTGGTCCTGCTCCCGCAGCCGGCCGCCCTGGCCGTGGCCGCAGGTGTCTCGTTCGGTGACGTCGCCGCGTGGTGCGCCGGCAGGTCGTGGGGTCAGCGCGGGTTCCTCGCCGGGCGGATCTCGGCGCTCTCGCCCGCGAAGACCAGAGCCGGACTCCTCGGCTCCGCCCTCGCAGCGGCAGTCGTCGTCGGTGTCGTGGCCGGCGCGGATCCCCGGCTCTGGTTGGCCGTCGTCGTCGGCGGCTGCGCGGGCGACCTCGTCGAGTCGGCCGTGAAGCGGCAGGTGGGCGTCAAGGACACCGGCACGTGGTTGCCCGGCTTCGGCGGGCTGTGCGATCGCGTCGACTCCCTGCTGCTCGCCGCGCCCCTGGCGCTCCTCCTCGTCGCCTGACGTCGCGGCCGGATGCGGGTCGCCTCAGGCGAGACCCTGCTCCACGGCGTACCGGGCGAGCTGCACGCGGTTCGCGAGCTGCAGCTTGGCGAGGGTGCTGGCGACGTGGTTCTCGACCGTGCGCGGGCTGATGCCCAGCCGGGTCGCGATCTGCTTGCTGGCCATCCCGGTCGCCACCAGCTTGAGCACCTCGGTCTCGCGGGCGGTCAGCTGCGGGCGCTCCTCGGATTCGTCGCCGCCGGCGAGCCGTCGGTAGGCGCCGAGGACCAGCCCGGCCAGCTGCGACGTGAAGACCGCCTCGCCCCGCGCCGTCCGCTCGACGCCGTCGCACAGCTCGGCCGAGCTCACCGACTTCAGCAGGTAGCCGGAGGCGCCCGCGGTCACGGCCTCGAGGACGTCCGGCTGCTCGCCGGACGCGGACAGCACCAGCACGTGCACCGGCGGCTCCATGGCAGTGAGCGCACGCACCACATCGACACCGGACCCGTCGGGCAGCGTCAGGTCGACGACCGCGACGTCGGGGCGCACCGCTCGTGCCCGGTCGACCCCTTCGCGGACCGTCGCGGCAGTCGCGATGACGTCGAGCCCGGCGGCCTTGAGGTCGGCCTCCACCGCGTCGCGCCAGATCGGGTGGTCGTCGACCAGGAGCACACGCGTCACGAGGGCCTCCGCGGGACCGTCAGGAGCACCTCCGTGCCTCCGCCGGCAGGGCTCTCGACGCACAGCGTGCCACCGACCGCGTCCAGCCGGGCGCGCATCCCGACGAAGCCCAGCCGCCCTGCGGCGGCCGCCCGCTCCTCGGCGCCGGCCGGCATGCCTGGTCCGTCGTCCCGCACGAGCACCTGCACCTCCGGTCCGAGGTCGTCCACGAGGATGTGCACGTCGGCGTCGAGGTCGACGTGCACCCGGACGTTGTCGATCGCCGCCCCCACCGCGGCGGCGAGCGCGTGAGCAGCGACGGCGGCGAGCAGCACCGGCGTCGCAGGTCCGACCACGTGCACATGCGGACCGGTCGGCAGCAGCTCGACGAGATCGGCCAGCCCCTCACCGACCGGCTCCGCCGCCGTCAGCAGCCGTCGTACCGATCGCTCCTGATCCGCGGCCGCGACCGCCAGCCGCTTGCCGTCGGGCAGCACGACGTCGGGATCCATCCGCACGAGGACCGTGAGCAGCTGCAGTACGCCGTCGTGGATGTCGCGCGCGAGCCGGGCGCGCTCGGCAGTGGCCTCGGCAGCGCGCTCCGCGACGACCACGCGCTCCGTCGCCTCGCGCACGGCGGTAGCCGCGAGTCCGACGAGACCGCCGGTCAGCACGAGCAGCATCGCTCCGTTGACGGTCGGCTGGGTCAGCGCGCCGCGTTCGACGACGGAGGCCGCGGCGAGGGCTGCACCGCCCAGCGTGCCGGCACGCGCACCGCGGCTCACCGCGACTGCGACCACCGCGCCGGCGACCCAGATGGTCGGCAGTGTCGGCGAGCCGCTCTCGATCCGCCCGGACGTGTCGATGAGCCTGGTGGACAGCAGCGCTGCCGCCGCGGTGCCGAGGTCGAGCGCGTGCCACCACCAGGCGCGGCTGCGGACCGCGACCGCGGCCGCTGTGCACGCCACCATGGCGGCGAGCACCGCGAGTCCCGCGCGCGGGTGCGCGTAGCGGTCGTGCTGGGCGGCGACGACGGTGGCGGCGTACAGCAGCGTCGCCACCCGGGTGACGGCGACCGCAGCGGTGAACGCCTGCGACACGCGCACGCCCGGTCCGGTTGTCTGCACGGTCGCAGTGTCGCGCCCGGCGGTTACCGCCACCCGGCAAGGACACGCGCCCAGCCGGCCAGGAAGCCGCTCAGTCCGATCACGACCGCCGGTGCGAGGAGCGGCCCGCGCAGCAGCGATCCGGCGACTGCGGCGAGCGCCGCGACGACGAGGAGCCGGGAGCCTCGACCCACCAGCCAGCCGGCGAGGACGTCGCTGCGATCAGCGCCGCGTGCGCCGGCTTCCGCGGCGTAGACCTTTCCCGGGATGCCCGACATCGCCTGACCGCGCGTCGCAGTGAAGGCGGGCGAGGCGTCGTACGACGCCCGGACCGCCGTGCGCATCGCGGGAGTCGTCGCCGGCTGCGGCAGCTGCACGCCGGCTGCCGCGATCCCGTACGCCGCCAGCAGGCCGAGGGTCGACCCGGCCATCGCGGCAGCCGCGAGACGCGGGGCACGGCGCGGTACGGCGAGCACGAGCAGCGCGACCGCCAGCTCGGGGATGACGGGCCACGAGAGCGCCTCCGCGGCGGCCCAGCTCGCGACGACCCAGGGCGCACGCCGGCTCCGGGCCGCGCGAGTCAGCAGGTGTCGCAGCCGGGCCCCGTGCCACGCCGGGCAGGTCGTCGTCAGCAGATGCGCGACTGCGGTTCGCGCGTCGTCGTCGGCGTCGAGCGGTTCGCCGATCCGAACCGCGACCGGAGCCGGACGGAAGCGACCGTGCCGGGGGAGCAGCCGTCCCGTGCCGGCGACCGCGACCGGGACGATCGGGACGCCGGACTGGTCGGCGAGGACGCGCGCGCCCGACCGGAATCGGCCGAGCTCGTCGCCGTCCCCGCGCGTTCCTTCCGGGAAGACGACCACCGTCGTACCGCTGCGGAGCAGCTCGACGATCGGCGCGAGGTCCCGGCCGCCGCCCCCGGTACGCCGGATCGGCACGCCGCCGGCGAGGGCGCCGCACACCGCTGCGCGCCAGCCGGTCCAGTAGTCCGCCGCGGCCAGGACCGCGACGGGCCGCGGACCCAGAGCCGCGAGGATCGCGGGGGTGTCGGCGTGCGACGAGTGGTTGGCGACCACCACGCACGGCCCGTCGGGAAGCCTTCCGGAGACCCGGAGCGACGCGACAACACGGAGCACGAAGCTCCAGAGCAACCAGCGGAAGAGGGCCATGTGAGCAGCCTGCTTCGCACCGTGCGCGGTCACATCCGGGCACCTCCGCACGCGCTGCAGGTAGTTCTACCTAGGCGTCAGCGCCAGGTAGGTTCGCGAGCGGAGGCGTGCGCGCTCCTGGTGGACGTCCCGGTCTTCAACACCGGTGGGGCCGAGCATCTCGGCCCGGCGGGTTCGATTCCCGTCCGCCTCCGCCACGTGTCGCCAACTACGGGGCCGTGGTCCGCGCCGACCGGATGAGCACGACCGACACTGCAGCGAGCCAGAGGAACATCGGCTGGAACGTCGCGATGAACAGCGGTGTATGCGTGACGATCGCGGGTCGCAGGATGCACACGGCGCCAGCCACCACTCCGAGCCAGCACAGCCACGTGGGCAGCACTCCCCGGGGCAGGGCACGAGCGCTCACGGCGGCGACCAGCACGCCCAGCGCCACCTGCGCCTGGGCGATCGCCGTGACCCACAGCCCTTGCAGCAGCAGTGCGTCGTTGACGTCGAGCTCGTACGCCGGGGTCGACCGGAGCACCACTGCGATCCCGGTCGACAAGGTCTCCGACAGCAGGCCGCCGGCGAGGAACAGCCCGGCTCCGATCGTCACCACTCCTCTCGTCCAGCCGGTCTCGTCCACTCGGTCGGCGAGGTGCCGCAACCCGGCGAAGAACCCCAATCCGGTGACGAAGATCAGATTCGACAGGGCGAAGAACACGATCGAGTGATCGACGTGACGGGAGTCGGCGAGGAACGCGGCGACCGTCCGGTTCGCGTCGGCTGACCAGTGGCTGGGCATCCTTCCGATCGCCATCGACAGCGGGCCGTTGATGATGATCGCGACGACCATCCCGACCCCGCACCACCCGGCCCAGCGCTCTGCGCGACGGCTCGCCTGGGCGTCATCGCTGGTCGACGGATTCATCTGGTCCTCTCAAGGCTCCCGGCTCGATATAGTGAGACTATATCGAGTAGACCTTCACTACAATTGACTCGTGCCGAACCGACCCCGGTCGACGTACCGCCGTGATCAGGCGCAGATGACCCGCGCCCGCATCCTCGAAGCGGCACGCGCCGTCATGGCAGAGCGCGGATGGAGCGCGGCCACGATCGACCTGATCGCGGATCGGGCCGGCGTCGCCTCGCCGACCGTGTACGCCGCGTTCCGCAGCAAACTCGGCATCCTCGCGGCGCTGCGCGCAACGATGATCGACGACGCCGGGGTCGGCGGGCTCGGCGAGCGCGCGCAGCGGGAGAGCGATCCGGTCCTTCGACTGACCCGGTGGGCGGAGATGGTCCGTCACCAGATGGAGACGAGTTACGACGTCATCGCGATCCACCGGGAGGCCGCCCGCGCCGACAGTCGGTTCGCGGCGGAGTACCGACGCGTTCTGGACAACCGCTCGCGGCATGTCGCCGAGTTCGCCCGCGGGCTGCGCGGACATCTCGACGACGGCGTCGACATGACGACCGCGACCGACATCATCTGGGCGTTCTCGAACGAGGAGCTCTGGCGCGAGCTGGTGGCGGAGCGCGGGTGGACGCCGGACAGGTACGAGGCGTGGCTGGCGGGCACTCTCGTCGCACAGCTGCTCGGGGCGGCGGCCGGCCCACCTTCGCGGCGGCCGGCCGCCACGCAGTAGCGCCGAGGCGCGACCGGAGCCCTTCGGTCCCGCTGAGCAGGGGGAACGAGCAGTCGCCGACCGGCGCGGTGACTGATCTGTTGCGCTCGCGGTGCAGCGGGACCGACCCCTAGGGTCTCGAACATGGTCCAGCACCCTCCCGAACGGCTCGAGTCCGACCGCGTCGTGCTCCGCCGGCCGACCACGGACGACGCGGCGTTGGTCGCCGACACCCTGGGCGCCAACATCGAGCACCTACGAGGCTGGATGGCGTGGGCGCCGACGGTGGCGGTGACCGAGGTCGAGCAGGTCGAGCGGCTGCGCGAGGTCGCGCAGTGGTGGGACGAAGGCACGGAGTACCGCTACCTGATCCTCGACCCGTCGCAGACCGAGCTGCTCGGCATCGCGGGGCTGCACCGCCGAATCGGCGTCGGCGCGCTCGAGCTCGGCTATTGGCTGGCACACGATCAGGTCGGCCGTGGGTGCGCGACCGTCGCCGCCCGAAGTCTCACCGACGCTGCACTGTCGTTGCCCGACGTCGACCGCGTGGAGATCCACTGCGACGAGACGAACACACGCAGCGCGGCGATCCCTGCGCGCCTGGGCTTCCGGCTCGACCGGGTCGAGGACAAGCCCGCGGTCGCGCCGCTCGAGACCGGACGCAACCAGGTGTGGATCCACCCGTGACCGACCCCCGTCGCGACGTGCCGCGCACCGACGACGTCCTCGCCGACCCACGGCTGGCGCCGCTCCTCGTCACCCACTCGCGCGCGGCCGTGAAAGCCGCGGTCCACGCGGCTCAGGAGCGGGTGCGTGCCGGCGCACTGACGCCCGATGACGTCGTCCCCGAAGTCCTCGCCGGACTGCCGGGCGGCCTGCGCGACGTCGTCAACGCGACCGGCGTCGTGCTGCACACCAACCTCGGCCGCGCGCCGCTCGGCGCGGACGCCGTCGACGCGCTGGTCTCCGCCGCGACCGGGTACGTCGACGTCGAGCTCGACCTCGCGACCGGGCAGCGCGCCCGCCGCGGCCGGCACGCCGAGGACGCGCTGCGCGCCGCCGTACCGGCAGCTGAGGCGGCGCTCGTCGTGAACAACGGCGCGGCCGCGCTGGTCCTGGCCGCGCTCGCCGCCGGCGGTCCGGTCGCGGTCAGCCGCGGTGAGCTGGTCGAGATCGGCGACGGCTTGCGGCTCACCTCGATCCTCGACGCCGCCGGCGTGCAGATCACCGAGGTCGGCGCGACCAACCGCACGACGCTGTCCGACTACCGCGACGCCGTGGCCAGGGGAGCGCGCGCGGTCCTCAAGGTGCACCCGTCGAACTTCCGCATCGAGGGCTTCGCCGCGTCGGTCGGCGTACACGACCTCGCGAGCCTCGACGTCCCGGTGATCGTCGACATCGGGTCGGGGCTGCTCGCCCACGATCCGCTGCTGCCCGACGAGCCCGACGCGTCGAGCACTCTGCGCGCCGGTGCCGACGTCGTCACGTTCAGCGGCGACAAGCTGCTCGGCGGGCCGCAGTCCGGCATCGCGCTCGGCCGCGCCGCCCTGGTCGAGCGGATGCGCCGGCACCCGCTGGCTCGCGCCTTCCGCGTCGACAAGCTGACGGTCGCTGCGCTCGCCGCGACCGTGACCGCGGCGACCACCCCGGTACGCCGGATGCTCACCGCCGACGACCTGCAGCGTCGCGCCGAGAGCCTGGCCGCGCAGCTCGACGACGCAGAGGTCGTCGCGACCACCTCGGCGATCGGCGGCGGCAGCGGCCCCGGCGTCGAGCTGTCCGGGTGGGCGGTCAGCCTGCCCGAGGCGTACGCCGTACCGCTTCGCCTCGGCTCTCCCGCCGTCCTCGGTCGCGTGCACCGCGGTCGGCTGCTGCTCGACCTGCGCACCGTCCCCCCCGAGCGCGACCCCGAGCTCGCCGCCGCCGCCCTCAAATCTGCCCGGTCAACCGGCGAGTCAGACCCCGCGAAGGACGCCGCGGGGTCGAGTCGGCCGGTCAAGCGCCGCTGATGCTCGTCGTCGCGACCGCGGGGCACGTCGACCACGGCAAGTCGACGCTGGTCCGCGCGCTCACCGGGACCGACCCGGACCGGCTGCCCGAGGAGCAGCGCCGTGGTCTGACCATCGAGCTCGGCTATGCCTGGACCGGTGACGTCACGTTCGTCGATGTGCCGGGCCACGAGCGCTACGTCGCCACCATGCTGGCCGGGCTCGGGCCGGTGCCTGCCGCGCTCCTCGTCATCGCTGCCGACGACGGGTGGCGCGCGCAGACCGAGGAGCACTTCCGCGCGATCGACCTGCTCGGCGTCCGGCACGTGCTCCCCGTCGTGACCCGAAGCGACCTGGCCGATCCCTCGTTCGTCGCGTCACAGACGTTCGACCGGGTGGGAGTGCGGCCGGTCTGCGTCAGCGCGGTGACGGGTGCGGGGCTGGCGGAGCTGCGCCGTCGACTCGACGACCTCGTTCGCGACGTCGGTGCCGCGCCGGACGAGGGACGGCCGCGCTTGTGGGTCGACCGGGTCTTCGCGATGCCGGGTGCGGGCACCGTCGTCACCGGCACGCTCGCCGGCGGCGCTCTCGCCGTCGGCGACGAGGTGTCCGTCGACGGACGTCGTACGACGGTCCGCGGACTGCAGTCACGCGGCGCCGACATCTCCTGCGCCGACCCAGGCACTCGGGTCGCGGTCAGCCTGCGCGGCTCACCCGATGTCCGCCGGGGGAGTGCCGTCGTCCGCGCGGACCGGTGGCGATCCGTGCCGTCCGTCGACGTGATGCTCGTCGGGGCTGAGCGCCACCCGCTGCCCGCCGACGTCGTCCTGCACGTCGGCTCCGCAGCCGTCGCGGCCCGACTGCGTCCGCTCGGCACGGCCTACGCGCGGCTCACTCTCCGAGAGCCGCTGCCGCTGCGAGTCGGCGATCGCGGGCTGCTGAGGCATGCCGGCGGGCTCGGGCTCGTCGCCGGCGTCGACGTTGTCGACCTCGACCCGCCGGAGCTGCGGCGTCGTGGTGCCGCAGCGGCGCGCGCGGTCGAGCTCCAGACCACGTCGTACGCCGAACGCCGTGGGCTGCTGCTCGCTGCCGACCTCGACTCGTCGGGCGCAGCACCCGAGCCGCTCATCTCCTGCGGTCGATGGGTCGCGCACCCGTCGGCGTGGGCCCGCCTGACCGCAGCCGTCGCCGAGCTCGCGCGCACGGACGACGGCATCACGCTGGGCGCCGCGGCGAGCCGCCTCGACGTGCCCGATCCGTCGATCGTCATCCGACTCGCCGCCGATGCGGAGGTGCGCGTGACCGACGGCCGGCTGGTCGGCACGCGTGACGTCGACCCCAACGTCACGGCACTGCGCGAGCAGCTCGCCCGCGACCCGTTCGACAAGGACGCGCCGACCTTGCCGCCGACCACCGCGGCGATCGCCCACCGGCACGGGCTGGTGCTTCGCCTGAATGCGGGTGTCTGCCTGATGCCCGACGCGCTCGACGTCGCGGTACGACGGCTCGCGCCGATCCCGCAGCCGTTCACCGTCGGCGCGGCGCGCGACG
This sequence comes from uncultured Actinomycetota bacterium, assembly GCA_963765815.1. Lineage (GTDB taxonomy): Bacteria > Actinomycetota > Actinomycetes > BP-191 > BP-191 > DATLNF01. Next base: position 195,758 of record CAVXXT010000009.1, read on the forward strand.
CGATGGCGACGTCGCGTCGCATCGCGGTGCCGGTCCTCGAGGCGCTCGACGCCGCGGGACGGACGACGAAGCACGCCGACGGCCGGCGCACCGTCGTCACCGCGGGTCAGACGGAGTAGTAGCCGCGCACGTCGGCGATGAGGTGCACCGCACCCGCGGCGTTGCGCAGCGCGACCTTGCCGTCGCGGGTCAGCTTGGCCAGCACCAGGTTCGCGACGGTGCGACCCTTCGCGACGTTGAGGACCGACGTGTCCGGCGGCTGCCGGTCGGCGGGGTAGACCGTGATGTGCGTCGACTGCGACGGCTCGGTCGCGGTGACGTTGAGCAGGACCGTCCGCGCCGACGTCGGCACTCCGCCGGCGCCGTGCACCGTCAGCGTGACGACCTCTTCGCCGCCGACAGTCCCGGCGCGCGCGCCGACGCCGGCTCGGGTGTCGAGCACGCGCGCGGGTGAGAGCGGCGAGTAGACCTCACCGGGCTCGACCGACGTCGCGGTGTGGTAGCCGAGGACGTCGACGACGACGTCCGTCGTACCGGCGTGGTTGTAGATGACGACGCGGCCGTCGGCGCTGACCCGCGCGAACACCAGCACCGCGACCGTCTCGCCGCGCGCGGCGTTGAGGACGCTCGCGGTCGGCCGGCTGTCCCCGGCCGGGAAGACGCTGAGGTACGTCGACGCCGACGGCAGAACCGCCGTGACGACGAGGACGACCGACCCGACACCGGACGACGGCACGCCGCCGACACCGGTCACCTTCACGGCGCGGCTGCCGGTGGCGCTCAGCGGGGAGTCGCCTGGCCGCCGCGTGTCGAGGATGCGTGCGGGCGGGAGCGCGTTGAGCCGCCCGCCGGCCGGCCCGCTCTGCCCGACGTAGCAGCCGGCGACGTCGGCGATCACGTGCGTCGCCGCGCCGCCCACGCCGATCGCGAAGGCGCTGCCGCCGAGACGCACGACGTCGAGGTTGGCGACCGTCTGCCGAGCCACGTAGTTCAGGGTGGACACGGTGGGCCGCGACCCGCCGGCCGGGTAGGTCGCGAGGAAGCCGCCGCCGGCCGGCTGCGTCGCCACCAGCGTGACGGCGACCGCCGTCGCACCGGTCGGCACCCCGGCCGCGCCGGCGGCCTGCACGGTGAGGTCACTCGTGCTCCGCACCGGCGTCTTCCCGGCGCGGGTGTCGACCAGACGTCGCGGCGACAGCGCGGTGTAGGTGCCGGCGACGACGCCGTCGTCGGCGGTCACCGCGTCGGACGTGGCCGGGGCGGATGGGCCGAGGACGTTGCGCGCGCTGACGCTGAAGACGTGCGTCTCGCCGGCGGTGAGCCCGGTGACGACGACGCTGCGCTCGTCGGCGCCGACCTCGCGCGGCTGCGCGGTGCCGTCCTGCATGACGGAGTAGCCGACGATCGGACGGCCGCCGTCGTTGAGCGGCGGCGTCCAGCTGACGCGAGCCGAGCCGCGTCCCGGCACCGCCTCGACCGACGTCGGCGGATCGGGCACACCCGGCGGCGGAGTCACCACCGTCGTCGACGCCGGCGGTGAGACGTTGCCGCCGCGGTCGCGCGCGAAGACGCTGAACGAGTACGCCGACGCCGCCTCGATGCCGTCGACGATCAGCGCTTCCGACGTGCGCCCGCTGTGCACCAGCGCGCCGTCGCTCGTCGTCGCCGGTGCCGTCGTACCGGCAGCCATCCGCACCTCGGCCAGCGCGAAGTCGGGATCCCCCGGGTTGAGCCAGCGCAGCCGCACCGTGCGCTGCGTGATCTCGCTCGCCGTCAGAGCGGTCGGCGCGCCCGGCGGCGGGTCGAAGTAGAAGGTCAGCCGCGCCCCTGGCGCCGCGAAGAGCAGCACCGGCTGGGCCGACCCGCCGTCGGTCACCCGCCAGATGCCGGTGTCCGCGCGGCCGTCCCACCCCTGCCCGCGGTAGGCGAGGAAGGTCAGCGTCGACCCGCTCCCGGCGTACGACGGGTCCTCGACCTGGCCGCCGAGATCCGCGCGGACGGTCAGCGGTCCACCCGTGACCGGCATCGACACGAGCCTCGACCGGTCCGCGTTGATCCGCTGGACGTAGGCGATCGTGGTGCCGTCGGGTGACCACGTCGGCGAGCGCGCGCCGCCGTCGGAGATGACCTGCTGGCCGGTGCCGTCCGCGTCGACGACGTAGAGCCGGCCGAAGGCGACGTAGGCGATACGCCGTCCGTCCGGTGACCACGCCGGCTCGCGCGCCCCCTGGGTCGTCACCAGCAGTGAGGCCGCGCCGGTGTCGGCGGCGAGCAGGTGCAGCTGGTACTGCGCCGGGTCCATCGCGCCGAGCGGATCCCGGACGAAGGCGATCCGCCGGCCATCGGGCGACCACGCCGGGTCTGCGTCGGCGACGCGCGGGGTCGTCAGTCGACGCAGGCCGCTCCCGTCGACGTTGACGACGAAGAGGGCGAACCGCCCGTCGCTGTCGTCGGTGAGCGGCCCTGGGAAGACGATGCGCTGACCGTCCGAGGCGATCGACGGCCGGCCGATCGCCCGCGCGTCGCTCACCCGTCGCAAGGCTTGCCCGTTGCCGTCGCACACGTGCAGGCGATGCGAGAAGCCGCGGTCGGTGCTGAGCAGGAACGCGAAGAGCCCGGCCGCCATCAGCCGGCGCCCGGCGTGATCTCGAGGTCGGCCAGCAGCTCGTTGACGATCCCGACCAGCGCGCCACGGCGGAGGTGACTGCCGAGCACGACGTACAGGCAGAACGCCCGCCCGGCCTCGTGGAAGAACACCTGGGTGCCGGCCTGCCCGGTGATGGTGCGCTGCAGCTGGTGCGGGCTGAACATCGACGCCGTGAGCTTTCGCGGCAGCCCGGCATTCGCGAAGAGCGGCGTTCCGACCGCATCGGGGTGGTGCTCGAGCAGCACGACGAGGACGTGGCCCGGGCCCATCCGCTCGACTGCGCCGCTGCCGAAGTCACCGCGGTCGCCGGGCAGCGCGAAGTTGCCGGCGTGCAGCACCGCGTGCGACGTCGCGCCGACCTCGTCGTCGGTGCGCCGGTAGATCCGCGCGTCCCACCCGGGCGGCAGGTCGACGCCGAGGCCGCGGTGCTTGATCTTCACGCGCCGACCGCCACGACGGCGCAGAGCGCGCTGGTGACGACCAGCGCGCCGACCGTTGCGCGGCGCGCCGGAGCTGCCCATGCCTCGAGGCGCCGGCTCAGCGCGACGAGACGGTCCGTGGTGGTGATGCGGCGCAGCAGCAGCGCCGGCAGCGCGCGGACCAGGCCGAACGTCCCACCGATCAGCAGCCCGCGCGTTGGCGAGCCGGAGAGGGCCGCAGCGGCGAGGGCGGAGTACACAGCAGCAGTGGTGACGATCGTCACGACGCCGAGGCCGAGCTGCAGGCCGAACCCGGCACCGCAGACCCAGCCGCGATAGGTGCCGAGCCAGTCCTCGTTGACCTGCCGGCGCACCGTCGGCAGCAGCGCCGGTCGGAGGTCGAGCACGGCGGCGGCGAGCAGCACAGCGGCGAGGACGACGAGCGCACGGCGCGGGCTGACGTCGGGGAGCAGGCCGAGGACGGCGCCCAGCGCGGAGCCGGCGACGACGGAGCCGACGGCGTACGCCGTCACCGTCGCGCCCCAGCGGCGCTGCCGTCCCCGCTCACCGAGCGGAGTGATGCTCGAGAGCATCGACTCACCTCAAGGCGACCACGTCGAGCGGATCGCGGCGACCGCCGCGACCACGACCCCGACGAGGACGACCGTGCTGGAGGGGCTCACTCGTACAGGCTCTCGTGGCCGGGCGTGATGCCGGCGGCGAGCAGCTCGGCGTCGGCGCGCGACTCGCGGCGCGCGCCGTCGGTCGCGTCGGCGAGCGCCTGCGTGATGAGCCCGGCGACCTGGCGCCAGCTCGTCGCGGCCCCCTCGCCGCGGACGCGGCCGCGCGGTCCGTCGACGAGGACGAAGTACGGCGAGTGCGGCACGCCGTAGTCGAGCCATGCCTGCGACGACATGACGACGGTCAGGTCGGGCGACGCGAGCGCCCGCAGCGCCGACGTGCTCTCCTCATCGGGGCCCTTCGCGACCACGACCAGCCTGGTGCGCGCAGGCAGCACCGGCTCGTCGCGGAAGAGGCGCTCGCAGGTGGTGCAGCCGCTGGAGAGGAACGCGAGCAGCGTGTCCTGCGCCGCGCCGACGACGCCGATGGCGACCGCTTCGTCGTCGACGGTGACTCCCGCGACGTCGTGCGCGCCCTGCATCAGCGTCGGCGTCGGCAGCGCGCTCGGCCCGGGTGCGGGGCCCGGCTCGTCGAGGCCGATGCCGAGGTCGTGCAGTCTCCGCAGGATCTCGGCGTGGCTGCGCAGGAGCCCGGCGACCAGCACGCCGAGCAGCGCGATGACGACTCCCTGGAGGACGACGATCGCGAGCATCAGGCGCACCCGGGAGACAGGCAGGGCGCGGTGTGCGACGCCGTGCGGTTGTCGGTCGCGCTGCTCGACGTGCACGAGCCGTAGAGCCGGTACGGCGGCGTGCAGGTGACGACCCGGCAGGCGACCGGCCCGCCGCAGGCGATCTCCTGGTGGCACTGCCCGTAGCGGAAGTAGTTCCAGCAGACCCGTCGCTGGTCGCACGTCTCGGTGCCGTTGCAGCGGCGCTCGCAGTTGACGCAGCTCGACGAGCAGAACGAGTTGTAGCCGCCGCAGCCGGCCGAGCAGCCGGTGCACTCGCCCTGGCAGTCGATGTAGTAGCGCGGCTGCGGGCGGCCGTCGGTCGTGCAGCAGTAGGCCGAGCTGTCCGCCTTCCACCAGCCGCCGACGAACGTCCCCGGCGGGCACTTGTTGATCCCGTCGTTCACCGTGCAGCAGAAGACGGCGTAGCCCGCGCCGCAGCTCGCGTCGATGCCGCAGACCGCGGCGTACGCCGACCCCGGCTTGAGCAGGTAGCGCATCGGCGCGGCGACGACGGCCGACCCGACGACGGCCGCGCGGGCGAGGAAGCCGCGCCGCGACGTGCGCCGCTCCAGCACCGTGGCCGCGGAGTCGACGAAGCTCACGCGCGCCGGCCGAGTGCCGCGAGTCGGGTCATCACGAGGTAGCCGAACCAGGTGGCCAGGCCGGCCAGCGCGATCTCCACCACGGCGTACGACGTCGCGTCGGGCAGCAGCGACGTGACGTCGGCGGCGGCCACCGCGAGTGAGAGGCCGCAGGCCCCGGTGACCAGGAGCAGGTGCAACGGCGTCGGCGGGGACTCGACCGCGCCGAAGCAGCCGCACGACGACAGCGGCGCGCGGGTGCGCAGCGCCAGGACGACCACCGCGGCGAAGACGGCGTACCAGCCGGCGACGACGAGAGCGGTGACGGTGCCCGGGAGAGCGACGGCGGCGATCGCGGACGCGACTTCGCCGGCGCCGATCGCGCGCACCACCGGGCGGGACACGGGCAGCCGCATCGCCCGCAGCGCACGGGTCGTGTCGGCCGGCGACCAGGTCTTCGGGGCACCCCCGACCGCGAGCAGCGCCGCCGCCGCGAGGTAGGGACCGGTGGCCGCATCCATCGCTCGACTCTAACGGGCGTCCCTGGGAGGAGCCGCCCGTTCCGCCCCCGCATACGATGCGGGTCATGGACGCCGAGGACGAGAAGCTGGTCACGCTCGCTCGCTCCGCCCTGCCCCGCGCCCGGGGGGCGCAGGAGGGCGCGGCGGTGCGAGACGACATCGGCCGCACCTACGCCGCGGCCTCCGTCGAGGTCGCCGACCTGCAGCTCAGCGCGCTCGAGGTCGCCGTGTCGATGGCGGTGTCCTCCGGCGTACGCCGCCTGGAGCGGGCAGTGCTGCTCACCGAGGACCTGCGCGAGGCGACCGATCGCGAGACCGGCGTGCTCGACGCGCTCGGATCGCCGCCGCTGACCGTGCTGGCCGGCGGCGGGTCTTGACGGAGTCGGCGTACCGCTCCGGTTTCGCCTGCTTCGTCGGCCGCCCGAACGCCGGCAAGTCGACGCTCACCAACGCCCTCGTCGGACAGAAGGTCGCGATCGCTTCTAGCAAGCCGCAGACCACCCGGCACGCGGTGCGCGGCATCGTGCACCGCCCCGATGCGCAGCTCGTCCTGGTCGACACGCCCGGTCTGCACAAGCCGCGGACCCTGCTGGGGGAGCGGCTCAACGCGATCGTCCGCGAGACCTTCGCCAGCGTCGACGTCGTCGGCTTCTGCGTGCCGGCCGACCAGCCCGCCGGGACCGGCGACCGGTTCATCGCCCGCGAGCTCAGGGAGCTCAAGACGCCGGTCATCGCGGTCGTGACCAAGGGCGACCTCGTCGACCCACCGCGGATGCGCGAGCAGCTGATCGCGGTGTCCAAGCTGGGCGACTTCGCCGAGGTCGTGCCCTGCTCTGCCGTGACTTCGTGGCAGGTCGACCTGCTCGCCGACCTCCTGGTCGATCGGCTCCCGCCCGGGCCGATGCTCTACCCCGAGGGCGAGCTCACCGACGAGCCCGAGATGGTCATGGTCGCCGAGCTGATCCGCGAGGCGGCGCTCGAGGGCGTCCGCGACGAGCTGCCGCACTCGCTCGCCGTCGTCATCGACGAGATGGCGCCGCGCGAGGGCAAGGTCGACCTGGTCGACGTGCACGCGATCATGTACGTCGAGCGCGACAGCCAGAAGGCGATAGTCATCGGCAAGGGCGGCGAGCGGCTCGCCGACGTCGGCACCCGCGCGCGCAAGCAGATCGAGGCGCTGCTCGGGTCGCGGGTCTACCTCGACCTGCGGGTCAAGGTCGCCAAGGACTGGCAGCGCGACCCCAAGCAGCTGCGCCGGCTCGGGTTCTAGTCCGTCGTACCGGGTACGCCGATGCCATGTCCATGGAGTCAGAGACCGTAGAACAGCTCGACGAGTCGAGTGCCCGCGTCTTCACCAACATCGGCTTCGGCCTCGGCGTCGTGTCGATCATCGCGGCCGCGCTGGTCGCGCCGTTCGTCGCCGGCGTGTGGGTGCTCACCGGCATCGGCGGCCTGACCGCGATGATCTGCGGGCTCGCCGGTCGCGACAAGAGCACGAGGGCGGGTCAGTGGCGCGGCCTCGCCGGCGTCGCCGCCGTCCTCGGCGGCGTGGCGATCATCGCCAGTCTGATGACCCAGCTCTAACCCCCCCCGACTTCACCCACTCCACCTACCTCCTGAGCGCGAAATCAGCGCTCATGGCGTAGGTGGAGGGGGTGAAGTGGGGTCTCTAGGGGCGGAGGGAGTGCTCGAGGGTGTCGAGCGGCACCTGCCACTCGGCCCACCAGGTCGCCGGGACGAAGCCCATCTCGTCGTTGATCGCCAGCATCCAGCGGTTGCTTCGCGCGTTCCACGTCTCGACCGCCTTCGTCGACGGCCGGTCGCGCATGAGCGCGGCGAAGTTGGCCGCCTTGATCCATCGGCCGAGCCCGTGGCCGCGGTGCTCGCGCAGCACGACCGTGTCCTCCTGGAATGCCCACTCGTCCCAGCCGGCCGGGCCGACGATGTCGGTGAGGGCGACGAGCTGTCCGGACTCGCGGTGCCGAACCGCGGTCGCCCAGGCCCGGTCCCCCCGCGCAGCGCCGACCGCCTCCGAGTTGCGGACCATCGCGACGGTCCACGTCTCGTCGTCCCACTCCATCTCCTCGCGCGGCGCGTCGTTCATCGCGGTGCGCAGCGCGGCGAGCTGCTCGACGAGCTCCTCGGCGCACCGGTCGCGCCACTGCACCAGCTCATAGGACTCGCGTACGTCGTCCCTCGGCGCGCCCCACTGCGCCAGCGCGTCGAGGTCGACCGCGCCGGCGTCGAGGACGCTGCGCCGGTCCACCATCTTCTCGGCCGCGCCGTGTGCGACCAGGAAGGCCGCGCCGGCACCCTCACGCGGCGCCTCCAGCGTGACGATGTCGCGGCCGCACGCCCGGGCGTGCGCGATCGCCGGGCGAAGCAGAGCGGTCGCCACACCCTGACGGCGGTGATCCGGGTGCACCTCCAGCTCGATGCCGACGCTTCGCGGGTTGTCGGGACCGTCCCGCCAGCTGGTCTCGCACCAGCCGACCAGCCGCCCCTCGCCGTCCCGTGCGGCCCAGTAGCGGAAGGCGTGGTTCGCCCACGGGTGCAGCAGCTTGAGCCGATGCGACTCGATCGGCCGGTCGACCTCCCCGGGCCGCTGCTCGCGGTCGGCGTACGCGTTGATCTGGCACCAGGCGAGGACGTCGTCGTCGCTCGCGGTCGCCGGGTCGATGTCCTCGATGGCGGTCACGTCCCAGTTGTAGTCGTGGCGACGGCGTGGGCGCCACCCGATTAGTCGCACGGCGGAGGAAGATGGGGGCATGTCGCTCTACCGGGACGAGGCCGTCGTCCTGCGCACCCAGAAGCTCGGCGAGGCCGATCGCATCATCACGATGCTCACCCGCCGCAGCGGGAAGGTGCGCGCGGTGGCGAAGGGCGTGCGCCGGACGCGCAGCCGCTGGGGCGCCAGCCTCGAGCCGTTCACCCGGGTCGACCTGCAGTGCTACACCGGGCGCTCGCTCGACACCGTGACGCAGACCGAGATCCTCGACGCGCACCCGCTGCTCGGCGCCGACTACAGCCGCTACACCGCCGGCACCGTGATGCTCGAGGCGACCGACCGGCTCACCGAGGAGAAGGAGCCGACCCTGCGGCTCTACCTGCTTCTCGTCTCGGCGCTGACCGCGCTCAACGACCCGGCGCGCGACAGCCAGCTGGTCCTCGACGCGTTTCTGCTGCGCGCCATGTCGCTCAGCGGCTACGAGCCGGCGATCTCCGGCTGCGCGCGCTGCGGTGACCCCGGGCCCCACCGGTCGTTCCACGTCCCGTCCGGCGGCGTGGTCTGCGCCGCCTGCCGGCCGCCCGGTGCCGCGTCGCCGTCGCCCGCGTCGGTGCAGCTGCTCGGCGACCTGCTCGGCGGCGACTGGACCGCGGCCGACGCCGCCGAGCCCCGGGTACGCCGTGAGGCGAGCGGGCTCGTGTCGGCGTACTGCGAGTTCCACCTCGACCGCCGGCTGCGCGCACTGGCGATGGTGCCGCGGTGACTGCATGACACGGCGCACGAAGCCGCTGCCGCCGAAGCCGCATCCGTCGGGCGCGACGGCGCCGGTGCTCGACAAGCGCGCGGTGCCGAAGCACGTCGCGCTGGTGATGGACGGCAACGGCCGGTGGGCGCAGCAGCGCGGGCTCCCGCGCACCAAGGGCCACGAGGCGGGTGAGCACTCGCTCTTCGACTGCGTCGAAGGTGCGATCGAGTGCGGAGTCCAGTGGCTGTCGGCGTACGCGTTCTCGACCGAGAACTGGAAGCGCTCGCCGGAGGAGGTGCGCTTCCTGATGGGCTTCAACGAGTCGGTGCTGGTGCGCCGCCGCGACGAGATGCACGCACTCGGCGTCCGGGTGCGCTGGGCCGGTCGTCGGCAGCGACTGTGGCCGCGGGTCATCCGGCAGCTCGAGGAGGCCGAGGAGCTGACCAAGGACAACCGGGTGCTGACGCTGACGATGTGCGTCAACTACGGCGGTCGCGCCGAGCTGGCCGACGGCGTGCGCCGGCTCGCTCTCGACGTCGCGGCCGGCCGGGTCGCGCCGGAGAAGGTGACCGAGAAGACGATCGCGCGCTACCTCGACGAGCCGGAGATGCCCGACGTCGACCTGTTCATCCGCACGTCGGGCGAGCAGCGGATCAGCAACTTCCTGCTCTGGCAGAGCGCCTATGCTGAGCTGGCCTTCGTCGACACGCTCTGGCCGGACTTCGACCGGCGCGACCTGTGGCGCCTGGTCGAGGACTACGCGCGCCGTGACCGCCGGTACGGCGCCGTCGCCGACGACACTGCGCCCGACAGCCCGGCCGCGACGTGACGACGATCCAGCACGTCAACGTCGTCGTACCGCCCGGCCGTGCGGATGAGGTCGCCGACTTCTACGTCGAGGTCTTCGGGATGCGGCGGGTCGACAAGCCGGCGGCGCTCGCCGGCCGCGGTGGCGCATGGCTCGACGTCGACGGCTACCGGCAGGTGCACCTGTCGGAGCGCGACGGCGACGTCCACCCGGAGTCGCACTTCGCGCTCGTCGTCGACGACTACGACGCTGTGCTGACGAGCATCGCGCAGCGGGGCGCGCACTGGACCGAGCAGGAGGACGTCTTCGGCGGCCGGCGCGGCTTCACCCGTGACCCGGCCGGCAACCGTGTCGAGGTCCTCGAGCGCGCCGGCTCCCTCACCTGACCCCAAAAACTGCCCGGTCAACCTGCGAGTCAGAGCCCCCGTACGACGTCGCGGGGTCGAGTCAGCCGGTCAAGCACGACCGGTTACGTCGAGAAGAACCGGCTGCCGACCATGACGATCACGCCGCCGATGACGACGACGCGCACCGCACGACCGACGGGTGGCAGGGCCGGCCAGCTCAGGTAGACCAGCCAGCTCAGCAGCAGCACGGACATCAGGTAGCACAGGACGCCGAGCGGGCCGTCGACGGCGATCCCGGCCGCGACGACGCCGAGCACCAGCAGCGCCGGCACCGCCTTCGGGAGGCCGCGCAGGAAGAGCACCGCCACCAGGCTGCGCCGCTCCACCTCTCGACGGAACGGGGACGCGTCGGGCGTCATGAAGGGCCGCTTGGGCTGGGGCTCGGTCATTCGGCTAGCCTCGCATCCCCCTCTCGTCCCCGTCACATCCGGGAGTCCCGTGCTCGTCGTGTCGCGATTCGCGGTGGGCCAGGACGACGCGGCCACCTTCGAGACGCAGGCCGCTGACGCGCTGGCCGCGCTCAGCGAGCGGCCCGGCTTCGTCGGCGGCCGAGTGGCGCGCGCGGTCGACGACCCCGCGGTGTGGCTGCTGGTCACCGAGTGGGTCGGCGTCGGCGCATGGCGTCGCGCGCTCGGCGGGTACGACGTGAAGCTGCGCGCCTCGCCCCTGCTCGCGCGGTCGATCGACGAGCCGAGTGCGTTCGAGGACCTGCTGGTTGTCGACGAGACCGGGCAGTCGCGCAAGACCAGCGATCGCGCGGCGGATGCGGGTAGCGTCCGGATCGGCGAGGCGTCCGGCCCGTCCGTCACCGCGGAGGGAAAGTCGTCATGAGGAGATCTGCGCTCGTCGTCGTGGCCGGTCTGCTCGTCCTCGCGACGTCCGCCTGCGACAGCGGCAGTGACGTCGACGTGAAGGACGACGACGTCATCGAGGTGTCCGCGACCGCCGCGGCCTGCGACGACCTGCTCGGACCGGCGGATCCGGCGGGGACGTTCCCGGCGAACTTCCCGGTGATCGACGGGATGACCGTCTACGAGAAGCGGCTGCAGGGTGCGACGGCGTACTACTTCGCGCACGTCCCCGGCACCGACGTCGTGAAGGTGCGCGACGAGGCGCAGAAGCTGATCGAGACGGTCGGGAAGGGCTACACCAACCTGGAGGCGGACGCCGAGCCGCCGGCGGAGGCCGAGCTCTCCTTCGAGGGCACCCACGAGGGCAGCGTTCAGGTCATCCCGCTCTGCGCGGGCCACCTGCGCGTGCGCTACAAGATCGTCAAGTAGCCCGACGTCAGGAAGCGCCCGCCGTCGAGAGATCGCGTACGGCGGCCGTCAGCTCGCTGACGCCCTGGTAGGTCAGGCCGACCGTCGACACGTGCCGCCATCGGATGACGCCCTCGGCGTCGACGACGAACACCGACCGCTTTGTGCCGACGAACGGCAGCAGAACGCCGTACTCACGATGCACGCCCTTGTCGACGTCGGAGAGCAGCGGGAACGTCAGGCCGCGCTTCTTCGCGAACTTCTCGTGCGAGCTCACGTCCTGCAGCGAGATGCCCCACAGCGTGGCGTCGAGGTCGGTGAAGGTGGCCAGGTCGGCCTGGTAGGAGCACAGCTGCGCCGTGCACACGGGCGTGTCGTCTCCGGGGTAGAACGCGAGCACCACGGGGTGGCCGCGCTCGGCGGAGAGCGTGTACTCGCGCGGGCCGTCGGGTGACGTGCCGGTCAGGGTGAAGTCGGGCGCCGGCGTACCGACGTCGAGAGAGGCCATGACGATCCTTCGGTCTCGGTCGGCAATCGGTTCGGGCCTGCGCGACCGCTGCGGATACCCTCACACCTCGACCCCCCGACCGCCAGCCGGAATGGACCGCAGAAGACATGGCCGCCGCCGACCGCATGGACACCATCGTCAGCCTCGCCAAGCGACGGGGCATCGCCTACCCGGGCTCGGACATCTACGGCGGCCTGCGCGCCAGCTGGGACTACGGCCCGCTCGGCGTCGAGCTGAAGAACAACATCAAGCGGCTGTGGTGGCGCTCGATGGTGCACGGCCGTGAGGACATCGTCGGCCTCGACTCGTGCATCATCCTGGCGCCGCAGGTCTGGGAGACCTCGGGCCACGTGAGCGGCTTCTCCGACCCGCTGACCGAGTGCACCTCGTGCCACACGCGGCATCGTGCCGACCACCTCGAGGAGGCGTACGAGGCGAAGCACGGCAAGCCGCCGGCCAACGGCCTCAAGGAGATCGCCTGCCCCAACTGCGGGACCAAGGGGCAGTTCACCGAGCCGCGCCAGTTCAACGGGATGATGAAGTCGTTCATCGGCCCGGTCGAGGACTCGAGCGCGCAGGTGTGGCTGCGGCCGGAGACCGCGCAGGGCATCTTCGTGAACTACCTCAACGTGCAGCAGTCGGCGCGGCGCAAGCCGCCGTTCGGCATCGCGCAGATCGGCAAGTCGTTCCGCAACGAGATCACGCCGGGCAACTTCATCTTCCGCACCCGCGAGTTCGAGCAGATGGAGATGGAGTTCTTCGTGCCGCCCGCCGAGGGCGACAAGTGGTTCGAGTACTGGCGGGCCGAGCGGATGCAGTGGTTCGTCGACCTCGGCATCAAGGCGGACAACCTGCGCTTCTACGAGCACCCGAAGGAGAAGCTGTCCCACTACTCGCGGGGCACCTTCGACATCGAGTACCGCTTCGGCTTCGCGCGCACCGAGTGGGGTGAGCTCGAGGGCATCGCCTACCGCGGCGACTTCGACCTGTTGTCGCACTCGAAGGCGTCCGGCGTCGACCTCTCCTTCTTCGACCAGGACACCAACGAGCGCTACACGCCGCACGTCGTCGAGCCCGCCGTCGGCGTCGACCGGATCGCGCTGGTCGCGCTGCTCGACGCCTACACCGAGGACGAGGCGCCGACCGGCAAGGGCGGCGTCGACAAGCGGGTCGTGCTCAAGCTCGACCCGCGGCTCGCGCCGGTGAAGGTCGCCGTACTCCCGCTGTCGCGCAACGAACGCCTCTCGCCGGTCGCCCGCGAGCTGGCGCAGACCTTCCGGAAGTCGTGGAACGTCGACTTCGACGACGCGGGCGCGATCGGCCGCCGCTATCGCCGCCAGGACGAGATCGGCACGCCGTACTGCGTCACCGTCGACTTCGACACCCTCGACGACAACGCGGTCACCGTGCGGACGCGCGACGAGATGACCCAGGAGCGCGTCCCCCTCGCCGAGATCGAGAGCTACCTCGGATCCCGCCTCCTCGGCTGCTGAGGCATCCACCTTCACCCCACAGATCGTCACGACACGCCGCGGAATCGACTCGTCGTACGGCGTGTCGTGGGGTGAAGGCGGTCGGAGCCTCAGGCCGAGCGGCGTAGGCCGCCGCGCTCGAGCGCGCGACGGAAACGGTCCATCGTCGCGGGGATCCGGCGCGGGTTCATGACATCGGCGTAGGTGAACCGGACCACGGTGTTGTCGAGGTTCGCCAGCCACTCCTGGCGGAGCTTCTCCTGACGCAGGTCGAGCGGCGAGGTGTACTTGAGCATGCCGTCGGCTTCGCCGATGACGCGGTACTCCTCCCAGTACATGTCGGCCCGGCACCGGTCGACGCCGTCGGAGATCCACACCTGCAGGGCTGGCGCCGGCAGCCCGGCTTCGTGTACGCGTACCCGCCCGATGGACTCGAGTGCGGACTCGGAGCGAGCATCGGCGAAGGTCAGCACCTGCCTCGCTCGGCGGATGCCGGGCCACCCTGCGCAGTCGCTGAGAACGGCGTCCAGGTCCGGCGGACGACCGACGCGTGCGAAGGCCGAGTCGGCGATGACGACGCCGTCGACGAATGGGAGCTCGCGAGCGACGTCGACGAGGGTGCGGGAGTCGGACGTCGTCGGGATCCCGTTGACGAGAGTGCAGTGTCCCGGCGGCAGTGCTGCCACGCGCACACCCTTCACCTCGGATCCCGACGGAGTCCGGCCCGGAACTACGGGCCGGACGAGCTGGGGGCGTGGCGGCAGTGGGCCGAGTTGCGCCCAGCCGCGCACGGCGGCGGCGGATCGATGACTCGCTACGGTGTCCAGCGAGCTCGTCAGCAGGGCACAGCGGACCTCCAGCAGGTGACGCGAGCGCGGATCGGCGGCGGCGGTGCGTGCGACAACCGGGTCGACGAAGACGCCCGCGTGCGGGGATACGAGGTCTCCCCGAGTCACCGCTCGGCGGAGCTGCCCATGCGTCACCCCGCACTCGGCGGCCTGGGCGGTGGTGAACGGTCCGGCCAGGTGGGCGACGACAGCGGCGAGGTGTTCGTCCATGAGCCGAGAGTGCCGCCCATAGCGGGTGTCTGCCGCCGTCGTCCACAGGCCCCTCTCGCCTTCACCCCACGACACGCCGTACGACGACGGTCGGAGACGGCGTGTCGTGAGGATCCGTGGGGTGAACGCGGAGGGGGCGGGGGAGAAGCACGGCCCGGGCGTGGGGGATAGCCTCGGGGCGCACCCGACGCACCTCGAGGAGAGCCGCTGTGCCGAAGTACGTGTACGACTTCGCCGAGGGCAACAAGGACCTCAAGGACCTGCTCGGCGGCAAGGGCGCCAACCTGGCCGAGATGACCAACATCGGGCTGCCCGTGCCGCCCGGGTTCACCATCACCACCGAGGCGTGCCGGGTCTACCTCGAGCAGGGGACGACGCCGCCGGAGCTGCAGGACGAGGTCACCGAGCACCTGCGGTCGCTCGAGAGCGCGATGGGCAAGCAGCTCGGCGACGCCGACGACCCGCTGCTCGTCAGCGTGCGGTCGGGCGCGAAGTTCTCGATGCCCGGGATGATGGACACCGTCCTCAACATCGGCCTGCACGAGGCGAGCGTCGCCGGGCTGGCCAAGCAGAGCGGCAGCGATCGGTTCGCGTGGGACTCCTACCGGCGCCTGGTCCAGATGTTCGGCAAGACGGTCCTCGGCGTCGACGGTGAGCTGTTCGAGCACGCGATCGACGACGCGAAGAAGGCCAAGGGCACCACCGACGACCTCGCCCTCGACGCCGCCGACCTGCAGGCACTGGTCAGCCAGTTCAAGGACATCGTCAAGCGGGAGACCGGCAGCGACTTCCCCGACGACCCGCGCACCCAGATGGACCTCGCGATCCGCGCCGTCTTCGACTCGTGGAACGGCGACCGCGCGCGTCTCTACCGCCGCCAGGAGCGCATACCCGCCGACCTCGGCACCGCGGTCAACGTGCAGTCGATGGTCTTCGGCAACCTCGGCATGGACTCCGGCACCGGCGTGGCCTTCACCCGCGACCCGGGCACCGGCGCGATCGGCATCTACGGCGACTACCTCGAGAACGCGCAGGGCGAGGACGTCGTCGCCGGCATCCGCAACACGAAGGCGCTGCAGGAGCTCGAGGCGATCGACAAGCCGGCGTACGACGCCCTCGTGGCCAACATGAGCACGCTCGAGGACCACTACAAGGACCTCTGCGACATCGAGTTCACCATCCAGCGCAACAAGCTCTGGATGCTGCAGACCCGGGTCGGCAAGCGCACGGCCGCAGCGGCTTTCACCATCGCCACACAGCTGGTCGACGAGGGCGTCATCGATCTCGACGAGGCGCTCAAGCGGGTCACCGGCGCGCAGCTCGCGCAGCTGATGTTCCCGACGTTCGACGACACCGGCGACAACGTGCGCATCGCCAAGGGCATGAACGCCTCGCCCGGCGCGGCCGTCGGCGTCGCCGTCTTCGACTCCGACCGCGCCGAGGAGCGGGCCAAGACCGAGCCGGTCATCCTGGTCCGACGCGAGACCAACCCCGACGACCTCAACGGGATGATCGCCGCGCAGGGCATCCTCACCAGTCGCGGCGGCAAGACGTCGCACGCCGCCGTCGTCGCCCGCGGCATGGGCAAGACCTGCGTCTGCGGTGCGGAGGAGCTCGACGTCGACCTGACCAACCGCCGCTTCACCGCTCCCCGCGGCGTCGTCGTCAACGAGGGCGACCTGATCTCGATCGACGGCACCAGCGGCGCGGTCTACGTCGGTGAGATGCCGGTGCGGCCGAGCCCGGTGGTGCAGTACTTCGAGGGCACCATCGCGCCCGACGCCGACCCGCTCGTCGCCGCCGTGCACCGACTGCTCAGCCACGCGGACGACGTACGCCGGATGCGGGTGCGCGCCAACGCCGACACTCCCGAGGACTCCGAGCGCGGCCGCCGCTTCGGCGCCGAGGGCATCGGCCTGTGCCGCACCGAGCACATGTTCCTGGGCGACCGCCGGCAGCTGGTCGAGGACCTGATCCTCGCCGACACCGACGACGAGCGCGCGGCCGCACTCGCCGCGCTGCTGCCGCTGCAGCGCGACGACTTCGTCGGCATCTTCACCGCGATGGACGGGCTGCCGGTCACGGTCCGTCTGCTCGACCCGCCGCTGCACGAGTTCCTGCCGTCGATGGAGGAGCTCGCCGTCGAGGTCGCGGTCGCCGAGGCGACCGGCAAGACCGACGGGATCGAGCCGCGCCGCGCCCTGCTCGACGCCGTACGCCGGCTGCACGAGTCCAACCCGATGCTCGGACTGCGCGGGGTGCGGCTCGGCCTCGTCGTACCCGGCCTCTTCGCCCTGCAGGTCCGTGCGATCGCCGAGGCCGCGGCCATCCGCGCGTTGGCCGGCGGCGACCCGCGGGTCGAGATCATGGTGCCGCTGGTCGGCGCGGTGCAGGAGCTCGAGGTCATCCGCGAGGAGGCCGAGGGCGTCCTGGCCGAGGTCTGGCAGGAGAGAGGTACGACGGTCGCCAACGTGCTGATCGGCACGATGATCGAGGTCCCGCGCGCGGCGCTGACCGCCGGCCAGATCGCCGAGAGCGCCGACTTCTTCTCCTTCGGCACCAACGACCTGACCCAGATGGGCTGGGGCTTCAGCCGCGACGACGTCGAGGCGGCCTTCTTCAGCCGCTACCTCGACCTCGGCATCTTCGGCGTCAGCCCGTTCGAGACGCTCGACCGCGACGGCATCGGCCGGCTGGTGCGGATCGCCTGCGAGGAGGGGCGCGCCGCGAAGCCCGGCCTCAAGCTCGGCATCTGCGGTGAGCACGGCGGAGACCCGGACTCCGTGCACTTCTGCCACGAGGTCGGCCTCGACTACGTCAGCTGCTCGCCCTTCCGCGTCCCTGTCGCCCGCCTGGAGGCCGGCCGCGCGAGCCTGGAGTCGAGCGGCAGCGACACCCGATGAGACGCTCGCGCGCTGCTGTCGCTGTGGCAGCGCTCGTGACGGCGACCATGTCGACGACCGGCCACGCCGGGCCGGCGTACTGCGGGGTCGCGACCGACGTGGTCGGCGACGCGACGGTCGCGCCGGGTGGCAGCTCGGCCGGCGCCGGCGTCGTCCCGAGCGAGCCGGCTCTCGACATCACCCGCGCCGAGCTGCTGGTGACCGACCAGCAGATCTCCGTGCGTCTCACCGTTCGCGACCTGACCCGACCGGCAACCCCCGACGTCGCCGGCCACTCGTACTTCATCGCCGTGACTGTTCAGGACGAGACCAGCTTCGGCTTCACCGCGGATGTGACGTCCGCCGGCGAGCGCGGAGTCGTGTCGGCCGGACCCGGTACCGCCGCCGCAGCGAACGTGCCGGAGCACGCCGCGACTGTCAGGGTCGACGAGAAGAACGACCAAGTGACGATCACCGCGCGATCGCGCGATCTGGCCGGGGCGTACCTCGGAAGCGGCAGTCGGCTGAGCGATCCCTTGGTGCGCACCGCGCGGATGGCGGTGGTGCTCGTTCCAGGCACGTCCCGAACGACGGCGTACCTGCCGGCCGACTACGCGTCGTCGAGCGGCAGCCTCACGGTCGGGGGCTCCTGCCGGACGGCGTAGATCTTCGACCGAAGGCGGATGGCCGCCGCGGGGCAGGAGACCCCGGCTCGGCGACGAAGGTCTGCTCGCCCGTACGTCGGGGCGCCCAGAGCACGCCGCCACCAAGGGGTTCCCAGTTACCGCCATCCCCGCTTCGCGCTGCCGTCGTACCGCCGCCCTGCTGGTCGGGTCACTCCTCCTCGTGCCCCTCACCAGCGCCGCCGCCTCGGACCCGCCGGCACCGGCCGGTCCGGCGCCGTCGCTGCCGTCGGCGCCGGATCCCACCTACGTGACCAACGGGCCGGTGCACGCGATCGCGCGGACCGCCGACACGATCTACATCGGCGGGCGCTTCGACCGAGTCGGGCCGCGCACCGGCCCCGGCGTCGAGGTCGGGCTCGACGGCGTGCGGACGCCCGGACTGCCCGAGATCGCGGGCACCGGGCCGACCTCGACCTTCGGCGCGGGCGGCGTCGTCAACAGCGTCGTGCCGGACGGCACCGGCGGGTGGTACGTCGCCGGTCTCTTCTCGCACGTCGGGGGCGTCCCCCGCAGCAACCTCGCGCACATCCGCGCCGACCGCAGCGTCGACCCCGCCTTCGCGCCGGCGCCGAACGAGATGGTCGAGACGATCGTCCTCTCCGGCACCACCCTGTACGCCGCCGGCCCGTTCACCTCGGTGAGCGGCACACCCCGCAACCGGCTCGCCGCGATCAGCACGCTCACCGGCGCCGTGACGTCGTTCAACCCCGACGCCGACGGCCCGATCAGCGCGCTCCAGCTCTCGCCCGACGGCACGACGCTGTACGTCGGCGGCCGGTTCACCCGGGTCGGCGGACTGCCGCGCCTGGCCATCGCCGCCCTGCGCACGGCCAACGGCACGGCGGTCCCGACGTTCAACCCCAACGCGACCGGCACGTCGGGCAACGGCGTCGTCGAGGCGCTCGCGCTGTCCGGCTCGACGCTCTACGTCGGCGGGTCGTTCAGCTCGGTCGGCGGCCAGCCGAAGACCAACCTCGCCGCGCTCACCGTCGGCGGGCCGCTCGACGGCCTGGCGATCGCGGCGTTCGACCCGCAGCCGAGCCGCAGCGGCTGCGCGGCCTGCGGCAGCGTCGCGACGCTGACGGCGTACGGGTCGACGGTCTTCGTCGGCGGCATGTTCGACACCATCGGCGGGCAGCCGCGCAGCTATCTCGCAGCGCTCAACGGCGCCGACGGCAGCGCGACGGCGTTCAACCCGAGCCCCAACGGCAACGTCCGTGACCTCGCCGTCGCCGGCTCGACGCTGTACGTCGGCGGCACGTTCCGGTCGATCGCCGGCGCGCCCTCGATCGGCGGTCAGCCGCGCAACTACACGGCGGTGCTGAACATCGCCGACGGCACTGCGACGGCGTTCGACCCGGACACCAACGGCATGGTCCAGACGGTGGCGGTGTCCGGCAGCGCCGTCTTCCTCGGCGGCTTCTTCAGCTCGGTCGGCGGTGTCGTCCGCGACGGCCTCGCGGCGCTCAGCGCCGTCGACGGGACGGTGCTGCCGTTCGCACCCTCTCTCGCCGGCGTCAACGGCGGTACGCCGGTCGTCTACACGATCGCCCTCGCCGGCTCGACGGCGTACATCGGCGGCTTCTTCGGCTCCGTGGGTGGCCAACCACGGAGCAGCCTCGCCGCGGTCGACGCGGTCGCCGGCACGGTGCTGCCGTGGAACCCGTCCGCCGGGCACAACGGCAGCGCCGGGGTCGTCGACGTCGTCGCGGTCGCGGACGACGACGTGTACGTCGGTGGCGCCTACACCCGGCTCGGCGGCCAGGTCCGCAACGCGCTCGGCTCGGTCGACGCGGTGACCGGCGCGGTCACCGACTGGGCGCCCGACCCCAACTCGGAGGTCGCGGCGCTCGTGGTCGCCGACGACGTCGTCTACGTCGGCGGCTACTTCACGACGATCGGCGGCGAGACGCGCAACAAGGTCGCGGCGATCGGCCGGACCACCGGCTCGCCAACGCCGTGGCACCCGGACCTCACTGCGCTCGGCAACGTGCTGGCGATCGCGGTGTCCGGCCCGAACGTCTACCTCGGCGGCAACTTCACCAGCGTGCACGGCGTCGCGCGGCACAACCTCGCGGCGGTGTCGGCCAGTGACGCGACGCCGACGGCGTTCGACCCGGCGCCCGACGACCCCAACACCGGCGGCGGCGTGAGCGCTCTCGCCGTGCACAGTGATGTCGTGTACGCGGCCGGCTTCTTCACGCAGGCCGGCGGGCAGCCGCGCAGCCTGCTCGCCGCGCTGCGTGCCTCCGACGGCAGCGCGACCGGCTTCGCGCCCAACCCCTCACCCGGGTACGGCGCCTACGCGCTGGCGCTCGGACCCGACGGCAGCCTGGCTGCCGGCGGGTCGTTCCCGACCGTCGAGGCGGCGTACCAGCAAGGCATCGCGGTCTTCAGCCCGACCACCGCCGCCGAACCCGTCGTCCCCGAGGCCCGGCCGTGGCACCTGCTGCTCGCCTCGGTGGTGATGTTCGTCATCGCGATGGTGTGGCGTCGCGTCGCGGATCGCAGCCACCGCGCGGCCTAGAAGCCACGCCGTCACTCCGATCCGGCCCGGGTACGACGAAGCCGCTCCGGGCGGGAGGTCCGGAGCGGCTTCGGTCGTTCGGTGCGAGACGCGGGTTACGGCAGGTTGCTGATGACGACCGTCAGGGTGCCCTGGGTGGGGACGCCCGGGCACGACGAGTCGATAGCGATGCGGAAGGAAACCTCAACCGGCTTCTTGAAGTTCGTCTTGCCCTCGCCGCAGGCGTACTGCACTCCGGCGGAGTAGTCGGCGTTGGTCGAGCCCGGGTAGAACTGGATACCGACAGCCGGGCTAACGGCGTCCTTGGCGACGAACTTGATGTACTTGTCCTCCTTGCCGAGAGGCAGGAGGAGGCAGACCCGGACCGGGTCACAGCTGCCGGTCGACGCGACGCCACCAACGGTCGCGCCGGTCGGCAGCGTGTAGTCGAGAACAACGGTGCGCTCGACGCGCTTGGGGGCGGCATGGCCGGTCGTGGGCACGACGGCGATGGCGGCGACGGCGGCGAGCATGGCAAAGCGCTTCAAGAGGGTCCTCCGTGGTGGGCTGGTACGTGGTAAACGACCGTGAGGGGCCGTAGTGACGTGCTCTCTCGTTTCGCGCTACGGCATCCATCTCCTCCCCGGTAGCGTGAGGCGATGACCGCAGCCCGGGCCGGAGCCGCACGATCCGGGCTCTCGCGCGTGGTGCGCTGGACCGCCCGCTGTCTCGTCGGGCTGGTGGCCGTCGCCGTCGTCGTGGTCGGAGCGACCGCGTTCCGGGTGTGGCAGGTCGCCCGGGACGACGACCGCGGAAAGGTCGACGCGATCGTCGTACTGGGGGCTTCTCAGTTCGACGGACGGCCGTCGCGCATCTTCAAGGCACGGCTCGACCACGCGAAGAAGCTGTACGACGGCAAGGTCGCGCCGCGCATCATCACCGTCGGCGGGGGCGCGCCGGGAGACCGGTTCACCGAGGCCGAGGCGGGTGCGCACTACCTGCGCGAGCGCGGTGTGCCGGACGACGCGGTGCAGGTGGTCGGTGAGGGTCGCGACACGTTCCAGAGCCTGCAGGCGGCGGCGCGCGACGTCGCCAACGTCGAGGCGATCGTCCTGGTGACCGACCCGTGGCACAGCCTTCGGTCGCGCCGTATCGCGCGCGATCTCGGCTTCGCGGCGGTGACCTCACCGGCCCGCACCGGGCCGATCGTGCAGAGCCGCGCGACCGAGGCGCGCTACATCGTGCGGGAGGCCGGCGCCTACCTCTACTACCGGGTCTTCGGCCGCGGCAGCCGCGGCGACGTCCCCGCCGCGGCCTGACGATCAGTCGGGGATGGGCTCGGGCTTGAGGGGGTCGACGGCCGGACCCTGCAGGACCAGCCCGTCGACGTCGAAGCGCGAGCCGTGGCAGGGGCAGTCCCACGACTTCTCGGCCGAGTTGAACGCCACGATGCAGCCGAGGTGCGTGCACCTCGCCGACACCGCGTGCAGCGTGCCGCTCTTGTCGCGGTAGCAGGCGGTCTTGGCCGGCCCGAACTTCAGCACTGCTCCCTCGCCCGGCGCGAGCTCGTCGACCGACTTCACGTCGGAGCCGGTGACGTAGCCCGCCACCAGCTCCTTCGCGACCGCCGCGTTCTCCTTGATGGCGGTCTTCGTCTTCTGCAGCCACGAGCCGCCGCGTCGCGGGTCGAAGACCTCTGCCCACGGGTTGTCGCGGCCGGTGATCAGGTCGGCCAGCAGCAGGCCGGCAACGGTGCCGTTGGTCATGCCCCACGCGCCGAACGCCGTCGCCGTCCAGATGTGCCGCGACACCGACGTCACCGGGCCGATGAAGGGCACCCGGTCGTCGGAGGTGTAGTCCTGCGTCGACCAGCGATAGGCGACGTCGCCGACGTCGAAGTGCTCGCGCTGCCACGCCGCGATCGCGTCGAAGCGCGCGTCAGTGTCGTCCTCACGGCCGGGCGTGTGCCCCTCGCCGCCGGTGATGAGCAGCAGGCCGCCGTCGTACGGCGTGGTCCGCACCGAGTGGGTCGGGCTCTCCGTCGACAGGAAGATGCCGTCGGGCGCAGCGGTGGCCTCGATCGGCGCGGCGACGACGTAGTCGCGCACCGGGAACTGCCGGGCGAAGTAGAGGCCGCGGTCGAGGAAGGGGATGTGCGTCGCGACCACGACCTCGCGCGCTCGCACGACGCCGCGATCGGTGGTGATGACGCACGGCTCGTCGTCGTCGACGTCGAGGGCACGGGTCTGCTCGAGGATCACCCCGCCCGCGTCGGTGATCTGCGCGGCCAGGGCGAGCAGGTACTTGCGCGGGTGGAACTGCCCCTGCCCCGCGAACCGCACCGCCCCTGCGACGTCGTACGGCAGAGGTACGTCGGTCGTGTACGTTGCCGGCAGCCCCAAGGAAGCCGCCGCGGACGCCTCGGCCTGCAGCCGCTCCAGCTCCTCGGCGTCGAGCGAGTAGACGTAGCTGTCGACGCGCGCGAAGTCGCAGTCGATCCCGGAGCCGGCGATGTGCTCGAGCGCCGCGGCCTGCGCGTCGGCGTAGAGCTGAGCCTTCTCGCGTCCGTGCGACGCGATCAGGTCGGTGTAGACGATCCCGTGCTGGGTGCTGACCTTCGCGGTCGTGTTGCCGGTGACGCCTTCGAGGACGCGCCCGGCTTCGAGGACGACGACCAACCGGCCGGCGAGCTGCAGCTGACGAGCGGTCGTGAGCCCGGCGATGCCGCCGCCGATCACGGCGACGTCGGCGTCGACCTCACCGGGAGCCTCGGCGTACGCCGACCACGGGGTGCTGGCGATCCAGAAAGAGGTCGTGTCGGGGGGCAGCTCGGGCATGGACGCGCTCCTCGGGGCAGGTGGGGACGAGCAGTCCCTACCCGCCCGCGAGGAGCGCGAACGCGACTAGCGAGCCGGACGACGACGCGCGGGGCGCGCGGCGCCGGCGACCGGCGGCCGGCCGAAGCCGGCGGCCCGACGGTCACGGCCGTTGTTGCGGTTGGGCGTGGTGTCCTTCGGCGGCTCGATGACCGCGATGCCCGACGGCGCCTTGGCACCGGTGATGCGCACCAGGCCGTTGTGCCCGGGGCAGACCTTCAGCGAGGAGATCGCGACGCCGGCCATGCGCGTCATCTTCTCGACCTCGCGCACCTGGTCGGGTAGGGCGACGGTCACGACGACACCGGACTCGCCGGCCCGCGCCGTACGGCCCGCGCGGTGCAGGTAGTCCTTGGGGTCGGCCGGCGGGTCGACGTGCAGGACGAGGTCGATGCCGTCGACGTGGATGCCGCGCGCGGCGACGTCGGTCGCGACGAGGACCGACATGTCGCCGTCCTTGAAACGGTCGAGCGACTTGTTGCGCGCGTTCTGCGTCATGCCGCCGTGCAGCGCACCCGCGCCGACGCCGGCGCGACGCAGCTGCATCGCGAGCCGGTCCGCGCCGTGCTTCGTGCGGACGAAGAGCAGCGTGCGGCCGGCGCGGTTGGCGATCTCGGTGACGACCGCGGCCTTGTCGGCCGGGTGCACCAGGAGCAGGTGGTGGTCCATGGTCGAGACCTGCGTGGTCGGCACCGACGTCGAGTGCGTCGCGGCGTTGACGAGGTAGGCGTCGACGATCGTCTTGACCTGCTTGTCCAGCGTCGCGGAGAAGAGCAGCCGCTGACCGCCGGGGCGCACCTGGTCGAGGATCTCGCGCACGACCGGCAGGAAGCCCATGTCGCTCATGTGGTCCGCCTCGTCGAGGACGGTGATCTCGACGTCGCGCAGGTCGCAGGACTTGCGCTCGATCAGGTCGATCAGCCGACCGGGCGTGGCGATGACGATGTCGACGCCGCGGTGCAGCGCGTCGATCTGCTTGCCCATGGACAGGCCGCCGACGACGACCTTCATGCGCAGGCCGAGGACGTGGCCGAGCGGCTCGAGCGCGTCGTTGACCTGCATGGCGAGCTCGCGGGTCGGGACGAGGACGAGAGCGCGCGGGCGCTTCGGCGCGGACTTCGCGCCGGCGGACAGGCGCGTGAGCATCGGCAGGCCGAAGGCCAGCGTCTTGCCGGAGCCGGTCTGCGCGCGGCCGAGGACGTCGCGTCCGGCGAGCGCGTCGGGCAGCGCCGCCACCTGGATCGCGAACGGCGCGACCATGCCGCGCTTGTGCAGCGCGCTGACCAGCAGCTCGGGCAGGCCGAGCTCGGCGAAGGTGGGCACCGGGCCGTCGTTGACCGGCGCGGACACGACCTCGACGGCGTCGGGCGCGGCGTGGCCGACGGTCTCCGCGACGGAGCGGGTCCGCGGCGGGCGCGACGGACCACGTCGTACCGGGGCGGAGTGGGAGTTGGACACAGCAGAGCGCATGGCGGGAAGAGCCTTCCTGGAGGTGGCACGTCTCCAGGAAGTCGCGGATGCGGTTCGCAAGGACGAGCCCAGCGCGCCGAATGCGCGCCGTGCAGACACCCAGGGTAACACCTGCAAGCACCCCAGCCCCCCAAGTCGTGATCTTGTGCTCAATCCACAGGCGAGGTTGCTGTGGATTGAGCACAAGATCACGACATAGGGATTCAGTCGGAGGGCGTCGTTAGGCTCGGCGGCACGATGACTGACACCGGGTACGACGGCGCCGCGCTCGAGCGACGTCTCGACGAGCCGGCGAAGGCGAGCCGCGCCGACCGGTCGCCGTTCGAGCGCGACCGCGCCCGCGTCCTGCACTCGTCCGCCCTCCGACGGCTCGCTGCCAAGACGCAGGTCGTCGGCGTCGGCGAGGACGACTTCCCGCGCACCCGCCTCACCCACTCGCTGGAGTGCGCGCAGGTCGGCCGGGAGATGGCGGCGCACCTCGGCGCCGACCCCGATCTGGTCGACGCGGCGTGCCTCGCGCACGACCTGGGCCACCCGCCGTTCGGCCACAACGGCGAGAAGGCGCTCGACGACGCGGCACGCGCGTGTGGGGGGTTCGAGGGCAACGCGCAGAGCTTCCGGGTGCTGACCCGGCTCGAGGCGAAAGCCGTCGACAAAGATGGCCGCACCGCGGGGCTCAACCTGACGCGCGCCACCCTCGACGCCGCGACGAAGTACCCGTGGACCCGCGCCGAGGCGCCCGCATCCGGCAAGTTCGGCGTGTACGACGACGACCTGCCGGCCTTCGAGTGGCTGCGCGGCAGCGAAGGCGATCGCGGCCCGCGGCTGCCGGTAGAGGCGCAGCTCATGGACTGGGCCGACGACGTCGCCTACTCCGTGCACGACCTCGAGGACGGCATCCACGCCGAGCGGATCCGCCCGGCCGACCTCGCCGACACCCGCCTGCGCGACGAGCTGTGCGACCTCACCGCCAAGCACTACGCGGACGCGACGCCCGACGAGCTCCGCGAAGTCCTCGACGCGTTGCTCGCCCAGCCCTGGTGGCTGCCTGACTTCGACGGCAGTGCCACCGACCTGGCCGCGCTCAAGGCGACGACGAGCGAGCTCACCGGCCGGTTCTGCGGTGCCGCGCTCACGGCGACGAGAGCCGCGGCGGGGGAGGGGCCGATCCGCCGGTACGCCGCCGACCTCGTCGTGCCCCGCGACGTACGCCTCGAATGCGCCCTGCTCAAGGGCGTCACCGCGCACTTCGTGATGTGGCGGCCGGAGGTGCTGCAGCGACAGGAGGACGAGCGGGCGCTGGTCGCCGAGCTGGTAGACGCGGTGGCGGCGGGCGTGCCGCACACGGTCGACCCGGCGTTAAGAACGGCGTACGCCGATGCCGAAGACGACTCCGGGCGCCTGCGCGTCGTCGTCGACCATGTGGCCGGGCTGACCGACACGTCGGCGATCGCGCTGCACCGAAAGCTGGTCTCGCACCCCCGCTGACCTGCGGTTTTTCCACCCAGGGCTTGACAAGGCGCAAGCGGGTTTTATAATTATGAGACCGCCCCCGCTTCGAGGCCCTGTCGCGCTGCCGTGATCCCCGCAGCCCACGCGCCGTCCCGCCGGCGGCACCACTGACGGACCGGGGACGACGAGGGAGGGCGCGAGCGGATGGCTGGTCGCATCGCCGACGCCGACGTCACTCGGGTCAAGGAGCTCTCCCCGATCGAGACCGTCATCGGCGACTACGTGCAGCTGCGCAGCGCCGGCGGCGGCGAGCTCAAGGGGCTCTGCCCCTTCCACGACGAGAAGTCGCCGTCGTTCCACGTCACGCCGAGCCGCGGCCTCTGGCACTGCTTCGGCTGCGGCGAGGGCGGCGACACGATCGCCTTCGTCCGCCAGATCGAGCACCTGTCCTTCGCCGAGGCGATCGAGAAGCTCGCCGCGCGCGCCGGCGTCGAGCTCACCTACGAGCAGGGCACCGCGTCCGCGCGCGGCCACTCCAGCCAGCGCACCCGGCTGGTCGAGGCGCACAAGGCGGCGGTCGCGTTCTTCGCCGACAAGCTGCGCACCGACCCGGCCGCGGAGATCGCGCGCACCTTCCTGGCCGAGCGGGGCTTCGACCTCGACGCCGCGGCGGCGTACGACGTGGGCTGGTCGCCCGACTCGTGGGACGCGCTGACCAACCACCTCACGACCAAGGGCTTCACCCGCGAGGAGATCCTCGCCGGCGGGCTGTCCAAGCTCGGCCAGCGCGGGGCGTACGACTCCTTCCGCGGCCGCCTGATGTTCCCGATCCGCGACAACACCGGCGACCCGATCGGCTTCGGCGCGCGCAAGCTGCTGGAGTCCGACACCGGCCCCAAGTACCTCAACACCCCCGAGACGCCGATCTACAAGAAGAGCCACGTGCTCTACGGCCTGGACAAGGCGCGGGTCGAGATCGGCCGCCGCTCCCAGGCGGTCGTCGTCGAGGGCTACACCGACGTGATGGCGTGTCACCTCGCGGGCGTCGGTACGGCGGTCGCGACCTGCGGCACCAGCCTGACCGCCGACCACATCGGCCTGCTGCGCCGGCTGCTGATGGACCACGACGAGTTCCGCGGCGAGGTCATCTTCACGTTCGACGGCGACAGCGCCGGGCAGCGCGCGGCGCTGAAGGTGTTCGAGGAGGACCAGCGGTTCGTCACGCAGACCTTCGTCGCGGTGGAGAAGGCCGGCCTCGACCCGTGCGAGCTGCGCCTCGCGCACGGCGATGCCGCGGTGCGCGACCTGATCGCCGCCCGGGT
Source organism: uncultured Actinomycetota bacterium (assembly GCA_963765815.1). GTDB lineage: Bacteria > Actinomycetota > Actinomycetes > BP-191 > BP-191 > DATLNF01. The sequence goes on from CAVXXT010000009.1 coordinate 223,459, forward strand.
GCCGCTGTTCGAGTTCAAGCTGCGGTCCGAGCTCGACCGGTTCGACCTGGAGACGGTCGAGGGCCGCATCGGCGCGCTCGGCGCCTGCGCGCCGATCGTCGCGTCGATCCGTGACCGATCGATGCGCCCGGAGTACGCGCGCTGGCTGGCCGGACGCCTCGGCATGGACGTAGACGAGGTCGTCCGACGCGTCGGCGAGGCGGCCGCGGCCGGACCCGCCAAGGCGCGTCCGGGCGCCGGTGTGCAGTCGGCACCGGTCGAGGACGAAGGACGTGCGGCGGCGAGGGCATTCGCCCGCCCGCGGCCGGACGACCCGGCGCTGCGCGGCGAGCGCGAGAGCGTCAAGTCGCTGCTGCAGGTCCCCGAGTCGGCGGCCTACGACTGGCCGGCCCTGCGGGCCGAGATGTTCGCGCATCCGGCGTACCGCGCGGTCATCGCCGCTGTGGCCTCAGCCGGCGGCGTGCCGACCGGAGCCGTCGACGTCGGCGCCTACCTCGCGTCGGTGAGAGACGCCGCGCCGGACGACGACGTGCGGTCGCTGGTGACCGAGCTGGCGGTCGAGCCGCTCCTCTGCGGCGAGCCCGAGCGGCCGGCGTACGCCGTCGCGCAGCTGGCCCGGCTGCAGGAAGTCGCGCTGCAGCGTCAAATCGTGGAACTGAAAGGGCGCCTCCAGCGGTTGAACCCGTTGGAGGAGGCCAGCTACAACAAGCTGTTCGCCGAGCTGATCGCCCTCGAGGCGCTGGCCCGGTCCTTCCGGGAGCGAGCACTCTCGCTACCCGCCACCTGAGAATGAAGAGCGATCTGACATGAGCACTGACACGTCCGCGAACACTCCGCAGAGGAACTACATGAGCCCCGCCGCACTGCCCAAGGAAGCCCAGATCGACGAGGTCAAGGACCTCATCACCCGGGGCAAGGAGCAGGGCTTCCTCACCTCCGAGGAGATCGGCGTCGCGCTGGTCCAGGCCGAGCTGCCGCCGGAGTCGATGGACGCCGTGCTGCAGGTGTTCAACGACGAGGGCATCGAGATCGTCGAGCCGGAGACCGGCGAGGACGACGAGCGCGACCGCGCGGTGATGATGCGCCGCGAGGAGGAGCTCGCCCTCAAGGCGCCGACCAACGACCCGGTCCGGATGTACCTCAAGGAGATCGGCAAGGTCCCGCTGCTGACCGCCGAGGAGGAGGTCGACCTCGCCAAGCGCATCGAGGCCGGGCTCTTCGCGTCCGAGAAGCTCGCGACGTCGCGCAAGATCGGCGACAAGACGCGGCGTGACCTCGAGGCGATCGAGCGCGACGGGCAGCTGGCGAAGAAGAAGCTGGTCGAGGCCAACCTGCGCCTCGTCGTCTCCATCGCCAAGCGGTACGTCGGCCGCGGCATGCTCTTCCTCGACCTGATCCAGGAGGGCAACCTCGGTCTGATCCGCGCGGTCGAGAAGTTCGACTACACCAAGGGCTACAAGTTCTCGACGTACGCGACGTGGTGGATCCGTCAGGCCATCACCCGGGCGATAGCGGACCAGGCGCGCACCATCCGCATCCCGGTGCACATGGTCGAGACGATCAACAAGCTGATCCGCATCCAGCGCCAGCTGCTCCAGGACCTCGGCCGCGAGCCGTCGCCGGAGGAGATCGCCAAGGAGATGGACCTCACGCCCGAGAAGGTGCGCGAGATCCTCAAGGTCTCCCAGGAGCCGGTGTCGCTCGAGACCCCGATCGGCGAGGAGGAGGACTCCCACCTCGGCGACTTCATCGAGGACTCCGACGCCGTCGTGCCGGTCGACGCCGCGTCGTTCATCCTGCTGCAGGAGCAGCTCGACTCGGTCCTGCACACGCTGTCCGACCGCGAGAAGAAGGTCATCCAGCTGCGCTTCGGCCTCACCGACGGCCACCCGCGCACGCTGGAGGAGGTCGGCCGCGAGTTCGGCGTCACCCGCGAGCGGATCCGCCAGATCGAGTCCAAGACGCTCTCCAAGCTGCGCCACCCCAGCCGCTCCCAGAAGCTCCGCGACTACCTGGAATAACCGGGCCTCGCGCCGACCGTGTGACTGAAGTGAACGGCGTGGCGTGCGCGACGGAACTCGCTGTACGTCGTACGGTGGCGGGCGTGGGCGCCTGGCTGGTCTCTCTCGAGACGATGCACACCGATGACGCGATGCGCGCCGAGCTGTCGACCGCGCTCGCGTCGGTCGGCGGTGAGATCACGGGTGCCGCGAACAGCGGACGCTGCGTAGCCCGGCTGCTCGTCCCGGGCGCCACGCCGACCGACGCGCTGCAGATGGCGATGGAGGTCTGGCGTACGGCGGTCACCGACAACGGCCGGCCCGGCTGGCCGGTCTTCGCCGCCGAGGTCGTCGAGCGCGTCGATGCCGCACCCAAGGCCGCGGCGAAGAAGAAGCCCGCTCGCAAAACGGCCTGACCACCGCTCCCACTCTCTCTTTTCGACCGTACGACCACTTTCGGGCGCCTGAAAGTGGTCGTACGGTCGAAAAGATGCGTCGGGTGCAATCCGGTGGCGGGCACCCGAGCTCGCTGGGAGAGTCAGGACACGTGACCGACGCCATCCGGGCCGCAGGCCTGGTCAAGGACTACCGACGCTCCCGCGCCGTCGACGGCGTGGACATCGCCGTGCGCCCAGGGGAGCGCGTCGCGCTGCTCGGCCCCAACGGCGCCGGCAAGACCACGACGCTGATGATGCTGCTCGGCGTCGTCACGCCGGACGCCGGGACCGTGGAGATCCTCGGCCACCGGCTGCCCAAGCACCGCTCGGAGGCGATGGCGGAGGTCGGCTTCGCGGCCGGCTACCTGCCGCTGCCGGAGAAGCTGCGCGTGCGCGAGTACCTGCGGATGTACGGCGAGCTCTACGGCCTGGCCGACCCGGTCGAGGAGGCGCGAAAGACGCTGGAGCGGTTCGGCATCGGCCACCTCGAGTCGGCGATGGGCACCGAGCTGTCGAGCGGGCAGAAGACGCTGGTTGGCATCGTGAAGGCGTCGATGCACCAGCCGCGGCTGCTGGTCCTCGACGAGCCGACGGCGTCGCTCGACCCCGACGTCGCGCTGCGGGTGCGCACCGGGCTGCGCAGTCTCTGCGACGACGAGGGCACCGCGCTGCTGGTGACCAGCCACAACATGCTCGAGGTCGAGCGGCTCTGCGACCGCGTCATCTTCCTGTCCGCCGGCAAGGTCGTCGCCGACGGCACGCCCGACGAGGTCGCCGACCTCTTCGGCCGGGTCGACCTCGAGGGCGTCTTCCTGCACTTCTCCACCGAGGAGCCGGTCCGATGACCGCCGTACCGCTGACGACGTCCGGCGTACCGCGGGTGTCCCCGCGCAAGGCGAGCTGGCTGCGGATCAAGTCGGTCGCCCGGCGGCAGGCGTTCGTGCTGCGCCGAAGCCCGCATCGCCTCTTCGACGTCACCATCTGGCCGTTGGTCGACACGCTGCTGTTCGGCTCGCTCGCGGTCTACTTCGGCCGCGCCGGCGAGGGCGTCAGCGGCGTCGAGGCGGGCGCCGGCTACCTGCTGGTCGGCATCGTGCTCTGGCACGTCGTCTACCAGTCGCAGATCGCGGTCGCGACCGGCTTCCTCGAGGAGACCTGGTCGCGCAACCTGCTCAGCCTGATGGTCACGCCGATCAAGGAGATGGAGTACGTCGCCGGCGTCGCGCTCTTCGGCATGCTCAAGCTGCTGATGGGCGTGGGCGCGGTGACGGTGGCGGCGTTCGGGTTCTACGCGTTCGACATCACCGACCTCGGCCTGCCGCTGATCCCGGTGATCGCGGTGCTGCTGCTCGCCGGCTGGGCGGTCGCGATGTTCGTCGTCGGCCTGGTGCTGCGCTTCGGCACCGGCGCGGAGGCGCTGGCGTGGGGGATCCTCTTCGTCGTCATGCCGCTGTCCGGCACCTTCTACCCGGTGAGCGCGCTGCCCGGGTTCCTGCAGCCGGTGAGCGAGCTGCTCCCGACGACGCACGCGTTCGCGGCCGGCCGCGAGCTGGTCGACGGCAAGGCGATGCCGTGGCGCGAGCTGGGGCTGGCGGCGGCGACCACCCTGCTGCTGACAGCGGCGGCGCTGCTGTTCGTCGCGAAGATGCTCCGGGTCTTCCGCAAGCGCGGCTACATCACCCGCTACAGCTGAGTCGGGGCTAGACGAGGCCGTGGCGGACCACGGCGACCCCCACCGATACGGCGAGGACCAGCGCGCCGGCAGCAGCGGCCGCGGCGGTGCGCTCGGCGTCGTCGGTCGGGGCGTCGAGGGTCTCCTTCACCGGCTCGGGTACGACGAGCACCTCGGTCGGCGACGCCTCCGGTGACGCCGACTCGTCAGCGCTCGGCGACGCCGAGGCGAGCGACGGCGCGGGCGACGGCGCGGCGATGGTGGCCGGCGCGCCCGGCGACGCCGACACGACCGGCGCCGGCGCTGCCGCGGTGCGCGACGGCCCGGGCTTGGGAGCCGGCGGCTTCGGCGCCGGCTGGGCCGACGTCGGCGCGGGTCGCGGCGAGGCCGGCTTCGCACCGCGTACGGCGAGCGCCGCGGTCATGTCGATCAGGCCGTCTCCGGCGTTCGCCAGCGGACGGGCGGTCGACCGCATCGTTGCGATGATGTCGGCGCGGCCTCGGCCCGGGGCCTGCGCGATGAGCAGCGCGGCGAGGCCGGCGACGTGCGGCGCGGCCATCGAGGTGCCGGCCATCGCGGCGTACTCGCCGTTGGGCCACAGCGACGCGACGCAGGTCTCGGCGGTGCACGTGCCGGACGGCGCGTCGCCGCCAGGCGCGGCGAGGTCGACGCCCGTGCCGCGCTGGCTGTACGACGGCAGCTGGCCGCGGTTGTCGGTGGCCGCGACGATCAGCGCGCTGTCGCCGTACTGGTCGGTCACCGGGTAGGACTTGTTGCCCGCGGCGAGGATCACGACGATGCCGGCGTTGGCCGCCTCGTTGACCGCGGCGATCATGTCGGGGTCCTGCTGGACGAGCGGGACGGAGCCGCCGAGCGAGAGGTTGATCACCTTCGCGCCGGCGCTCGTCGCGAAGCGGATGGCTGCGGCGGCGTCGTCGGAGGAGCCGGTGCAGATCTTCTCGGCGGGGTCGTAGGCGAGGACGCGCAGCGGCAGGATCCGGGCCGCCGGCGCGACGCCGTAGTCGGCCGCGGCGACGGTGCCGGCGACGTGCGTGCCGTGCTCGCAGCTGTCCTTGGCGGCGGCACCGGCCCGGCAGCCGCCGACGCAGTCGGCGCCGGCGAGCACCCGACCGCCGAAGGCCGGGTGCGAGGGGTCGATCCAGGTGTCGATGACGGCGACCAGGACGCCGTTGCCGTTGTGCCCCGCGGCCTGGGCGGCCGGGACCCGGGCCTGGTCGGCGTGCCAGGTGCGCGGCTGGTACGCCGCCTCAGCCGGTGCAGCCATCGACAGGGCGCAGAGCAGCGCGGCGGCGGACGCTGCGAGCAGGCGCCGCGGGAAGTGGGGGTGCATGGTCGGACAACGATGCACCATGCGGGTCGGATTCGCCCGGCGACCGGCGGATTTACTCCGTCAGGGTGACGTTGTGGTGTCCGTTGCGTCCGGATCCGACGTACTCCGCTCAGCGGCGGGTGGGCTCCTCGGCGCTGATGCCGGTGGCGCCCCGGCGGTCGTCGAGCAGTCGCAGGACGTCGTCGTCCTCCTTCGTCGCGTCCGGACCGTAGTGCAGGACGACGGTGCCCTTGGCGGCGCAGGACGGGCAGATCAGGGCGGCGACCGCGGTCATGTCGGCCGGGTCGGAGGCACCCTCGGTGCGGATCAGACCCTGCAGCTCGACGTCGTGCGCGGGCGACTCGGAGTGGCAGGAGAAGCAGAGCACCATCCCGCCCTCGCGGGCGGCGAACTGCCCGGTGTAGCCCTCGGCCTCGAAGTTCGCGACGGACTCGCCGAGGGTGGTTGCGTCGGTGGCATTGCGCGGGGTGCTGGGCATGGGTCGGCTCCTCTTCACGGGTCCTTGAGGCATGCGTGCCCGGGTGGGCGAGGGGCTAACCGGCGCGGCGCAGAGCCAGCCGGGCGGAGGTGCCGTCGAGCAGGTCCAGTACGGCGCACTCGACGGCCCCTTGGGTGCTCAGGCAGCCGATCGCGGTGTCCGCGCCGAGACTCTCGAGCGCGTGGGCGATCGTCGTACCGGCGAGGTAGCGGTCGACCACGCGCGGGTCGACGTAGCTGGCACGGCAGACGGCGGGCGTGTTGCCGAGGTAGTGCGCGACCTCGGTGACTGCCCGGGTGACGGCGCGGCGACGCGCGGTGTCGCTGGTGGCCGCGTCGGTGGAGACGGCGAGCGCGACCGCGGCGAGCACCGTGGCGCTCCAGGTGCGGAAGTCCTTGGCGGAGTAGGTGCCGCCGCTGATCTCCTTGAGGTAGGCGTTGATGTCACCGGACTTCACGTCGACCCACCTGCCGGCGCGGCGGTAGGCGAGCAGCTCGTGACCGCCGGCGCGGCGTCGCTTCAGCGCGGTGACGACGTCGATGACCGCGGGGTCGGCGAGGGACTGGACGCGGCGCTTGCCGCTCTTCGCGATGTAGTCGAAGCGGACGACGTCGCCGTCGACGCTCACGTGCCGCTTCTGCATGGTCGCGAGGCCGAAGGTCTGGTTGGCCGACGCGTAGCCCTCGCCGCCGATCCGGAAGAAGCCGAGATCGAGCAGGCGCACGGCGCAGGCCAGCACGCGCTCGTGGTCGAGATCGGGACGCGCGAGGTGCTCCTCGACCTGCGCGCGGAGGTCGGGCAGCGCGCGGGCGAATGCCACGACGCGGTCGAACTTCGCGATGTCGCGGCGCTGCCGCCAGGTGTCGTGGTAGCGGTACTGACGCCGGCCGGCCGCGTCAGTGCCGACGGCCTGGATGTGCCCGTTGGGCGCGGGGCAGATCCAGACGTCGGTCCAGGCGGGCGGGATGGCGAGCGCGGTGATGCGCGCGAGCAGGTCGGCGTCGGTGACCTTGCCGCCGTCGGCGTCGGCGTACGAGAAGCCGCGACCGGACCGGCGCCGGACGATGCCCGGCGCCGAGAGGTCGGTACGGCGGAGTCGCAGCCGCGGGACGACCGAGGTCACTGTCATGGCTCGGCGTCCTGCGGTGGTGCTAGTTGTTCGCCGGCGCGGCGCTGATGTCGGCCAGGGCGTCGCCCGCGTTGCGCTCGACCGAGACGTCGCCGAGGCTGACGATGCCGATCGGCTGCCCGCCGTCGACGACCGGGAGCCGGCGCACGTCCTCGCGGCGCATCACCTTCAGCGCCTCGTCGATCGTCGCGTCGGCGGTGATGGTGGTGGGGTTCTGCGAGCAGATCGCGCCGAGGGTGACGGTGGACACGTCCTCGCCGTCGGCGACGGCACGGATGGTGATGTCGCGGTCGGTGACGATGCCGCAGGTGGAGGTGCCGTCGAGCACGATGACCGCCCCGATGTCCGAGTCGCGCATCGCCCGGGCCGCGTCGATCACGGTCGCGCCGGTGTCGAGCGTGATCGGGTCGGCGGTCATGACGTCGCGAACCATCGTGGTGCTCATGGGGCGGTGCTCCTCTAGTTGGTTGCGTTGGGGTCGACGTAGCCGTCGGGGTCGTCGGTGAGCCCGGCGTCGTCGGCGTCGACGATGTGCATCGCGGCCTCCTCGCTGCTGAGCGCCCCGTCGTCGATGCCCACGTCGGTGGCGATCGCGTCCGCGTCGGTGTCGGTGCGCGCGCCCTCGTCCGGCTCGACCAGCCGGCCGGACGCCGCGGTGCCGACGCCGACGGTGTCCTCGTCGGCGCCGATGCCCGGGTCGGGCGCGCCGGTCTCCAGCGCCTCGATGGCCTCCAGCGTCGGGTCCGGCAGCTCGCGCGCGATCCGGCCGTCGAGCGGCTCACCCTCGTGCTGCTCGCGCGTGGTGGTGCCGAAGTCGAGCGACGCGACCGGCCGGTCGGCTGGCGACGTGACGCCCTCCTGCGGCTCGGCGGTCAGCCCGGTCGTGGGCTCTCGCGTGGTCGTCACGACGGGTACGGGTCGATCCGGCCGGGGGCGGTCATCCCGGCGTACGCCGCACCCGGGGTCTCGACGGTGGGGGAGTCGCGGTGGAGGACCTTGTCGGTCACGACGTGCTTGGCCGAGCCGAGTGCCGAGCCGGCCTGCTCCTTGAGCATGCTGGTCGCGTCCTGCACGGCCGGCTTGCCCATGATGCCGCGGGCCTGCCGCATGATCTGCTCGTATCGCGTGCGTCCGGCCTTGGAGCCGAGCACGTAGCCGGCGCCGAAGCCGACGAGGAACGTGGATTTCCTGAGCATGGGTGCCTCCGCAGTCGTCGTTCATCGCGCCGTTGTCGGCGGGTTCGCTCCTCGTGTCGATACCCCTCTCCTCCTGCGGCAACCGCCTGTGGACGGCGTACGCCGGTCTGTCGGACGTGCTCCCGACCATCAAGGGATGGACCTTCGAGAGCAGGCCCGGGCGCTGCGGACGACAGGGCTGACGATCAAGGACGTGGCGGCCGAGGTCGGCGTACCGGCCGGCACGGTCTACGGCTGGATCCGCGACATCCCGGGCCCGCCGCGGTCGGCCTGGCGCGACTCGCGACGGCGTACCAAGGGGGCGCTGCACGAGCGCAAGCTGGCCGAGATCGCCGAGTGCGACGCCTGGGCCCGCGACCAGGTGGCGGGCTTGTCCGACGACGCCTTCTTCGCCGCCGGCATCGCCCTCTACGCCGGCGAGGGAGCCAAGACAGATGGGGCGGTGGTGTTCACGAACACGAACGCCGCAATGGTCGCGTTCTTCTGCCGCTGGCTTCGTGAGTACTTCGCTGTCGACGAGCTGCGCATGCGAGGGAAGCTGTACCTACACGAGGGGCTCGACTACGAGGCGGCAGCGGGGCTCTGGTCCGAGGTCGCGGGGATCCCGACTTCCCAGTTCAGCAAGCCGTATCGCGCCGTCGCGGACCAGAGCATTCGGAAGTCGAAGCACGAGAACGGCTGCTTCACCGTGTCGTACTCGTGTTCTCGGACCCATCGTCAGATCATGGGACTGTGCCGCGCCCTGCTATCCTCCTGGCCGTACGATCCCGCGTAGCTCAATTGGCAGAGCACCGCCCTGTTAAGGCGATTGTTACTGGTTCGAGTCCAGTCGCGGGAGCCATCAAGACTCGAACCCCCCGGGGCAGTAGCTCAGCTGGTTAGAGCAGGGGACTCATAATCCCTGGGTCGCAGGTTCGAGCCCTGCCTGCCCCACTCGCATCTCCGCAGGTCAGACGCCCTGTCCGGCTCTCCGCTGCCCTAGTCGCGGAGTGCTCACAGCACCCGATGCTCACACCTTGCTCACACGATTGAGCACGGCACCAATCGGTACGGAAATTATCCCTGGGTCACGTCCCGTGCGGCGGCGTGCCGTCTGGTCCGCGCCGCCATGCATCGCCGGTCCGAAGACGTGGTGTACTCGTCCGGATCATCGACCCCGTTGCGCAGATGCTCACAGCGGAGGTGGCAGATGACCGGCGCCCGTCGGCTGCCTCCCGGCATCCGCCGTCGCGGCAGTTCCTTCACCTACACCTGGCGCGACGCCGCCGGGCGGCAGTTCAGCCGCAAGGCGGGGGACACCATCGCCGAGGCGACCGACTTCAAGACCCGCATCGACGCCGACCGCCTCCTCGGCACCGTTCATCCGCGCAGTCGGCTCACCTTCGCCCAGTACGCCAACGGCTGGATCGAGACGGCGCAGCTGAAGGAGCAGACCCGGCAGCGCTACCGCTCCATCCTGAACGTGCACCTGCTGCCTGCCTTCGGACCGATACCGCTGCACAAGCTGCACCCGCACCTGATCCGGGTCTGGCTGACCGAGCAGACCCGAAGCCCGGCTGCGGCCAACTCGGTCCGACAGCATGTGGCGGTCCTCCGGAGCTGTCTGCGGGCCGCGCAGATGGACGGCCACCTCGCGACGCTGCCCACCTACGGCCTGCGGCTGCCCGCCCCCGTGCGACGACGGCCGAAGGTGCTCGACCTGCCCGGTGCCTTCGCGATGATCGACGCGGCTCCGGTGTTCTGGCGGCCGTGCATCGCCACCGCGCTGTTCACCGGGCTGCGCCTCGGCGAGCTGCTCGCGCTGACCCGCGACGACCTCGACCTCGACACCGGCACACTCACCGTCCAGGCCACGTTGACGGAAGTGAACCGCCGCACGCCGCGCCTACTGCGCGAGCCGCCGAAGAGCGACGCCGGCATCCGCGAGGTCCCGCTCGTTCCGCTTGTCGTCGACCTCCTCACCGACCACCTGCGCGACCTAGGCCCGACGGTCGAAGACGTCGTCTTCGCCACCCAGGCCGGCGCCCTCGTCGACAAGGCGAACTTCTACCGCGACGCCTGGTACCCGACCCGGGCCGCCGCGGGGCGGCCGACGATGCACTTCCACGAGCTGCGTCATACCGCCGCCTCGCTGATGCTCGCCCACGCCGAAGCGAACCTCTCAGAGCTCAAGGTCGTCCTCGGTCACTCCCAGATCGCCCACACCGTCGACATCTACGGCCACCTCGTCCCCGGACGGCTCGACGGCATTCGAGATGCCTTCGGGGCTGCAGTTGCTGCCGCTCGGTAGGCCCGGGGGGTGAGCACGTTCTTTGCGCCGGCCGCAACAGCCAGGGCCAGCGTTGCCGCTGGCAGCCCCACGTCTGTCACCTCTCACCGATACCGTGTCTTCCGACGTGATGCCGCGGTCGGGGGAGTTGGGTCTTGTCGGAGCGTTCGCTCATCGAACTGGTCGTACCTGACGCTGTCCTGACCGGGATCGACGGCGTTGATCCGGTGACGGTCGAGCGGGTCACCCCTCTGAGCGACGCCTCGCTGAAGGTCCTCTTCACTCGGCAGGACGGATCGACGGCGTCAGCTGTGGTCTACGACGTCGACCTTCCCCGTATCCACGTCGCCAGGGTTGGATCGAGGTTCTCCTTTGACGGGGACCCGGACGAGTTCTGGCTGGCGGCGGAGACCCGCCGGATGCGGACCGCCTATCTCTTCGACCCGCACACGGCCCTCGGAACCTCAGATGTCCGACCCTTGCCGCATCAGTTGAGAGCGGTCTACGAAGAGCTGCTGCCCAGGCACCCGCTGCGCTACGTCCTCGCAGACGATCCAGGTGCCGGCAAGACCATCATGGCCGGGCTGTACATCAAGGAGCTCATCCTCCGCGGCGATGCCAGCAACGTGCTGGTCGTCGCGCCGGGATCGCTCGTCGACCAGTGGCAGGACGAGCTCAGCGAGAAGTTCTCCATGCAGTTCGATCAGCTCTCGCGCGACCGCATCACGGCCGACGGGAACCCGTTCGCCCGTGGAGGGCTGTGGATCGCCCGACTCGACGTGCTCGCCCGCAACAGCGAGGGCATCCTCGACAAGGCGATGGAGGTCGAGTGGGACGTCGTCATCGCTGACGAAGCCCACAAGGCATCGGCCTCGGTCTTCGGCGGCGAGGTCAAGAAGACCAAGCGCTACCAGATGTTCGAGCGCCTCGGCACACAAGCTCGCAACCTGCTCCTGATGACCGCGACGCCACACTCGGGCAAGGAGGAGCAGTTCCAGTTGTTCATGGGGCTGCTGGACTCCGACCGCTTCGAGGACGTGCAGCGGGAGGGCACGCGCCATACCGACACGTCCGACTTGATGCGACGACTCGTCAAGGAGGAGCTCCTCACCTTCGAAGGCACCCGGCTCTTCCCCGAGCGTCGGTCGACCACCGTCCAGTACGAGTTGACCGAGGACGAGAAAGACCTCTACGTCGCGGTCACCGAGTACGTCTCTCAGGAGATGGACCGAGTCAAGCGGGCGAGCGGCACGAAGCGAGTGGCCGTTGGTTTTGCACTCACCACCCTGCAGCGGCGGCTCGCATCGAGCCCCCGGGCGATCTGCTCCTCCCTGGAGCGCCGACTCGGACGACTGCAGCGGCAGCTCGACGATGCGCGCATGGCGGCGACGGCGCCAGCCGCATCCGCGGCCGCGGCTCTGACGGACGAGTTCGACGAGGACGACCTCACCGAAGACGAGCTGATGGCTCTCGAAGACGACATCGCCTCGATGTCTGCTGCGGAGACCGTCGAGGAGCTTCAGGCCGAGATCGTGGCAGTAGAGGACCTTGTCTCCAAGGCGCGTCGGCTGAAGGCGTCGCCGTCGTACTCCAAGTGGGACCGGCTGCGGGACACCATCGACCCCACACAGAACGAATACATGAACGACGGCACCGGCAACCGGCGCAAGATGATCATCTTCACCGAGCATCGGGATACCCTCGACGATCTGGTTGAGCGATTGCGGGCCCTTCTAGGGCGCGACGACGCGGTCGACAGTCATCCACGGCGGTGTACGTCGCGAGGACCGGCGCAAGGCTGTCGAGACGTTCCGGAACGTGCCCGAGTGCGTGTTCCTCGTCGCGACAGACGCCGCCGGCGAGGGCGTGAACCTGCAGAACGCTCACCTGCTCGTGAACTTCGATCTGCCGTGGAACCCCAACAGGATCGAGCAGCGCTTCGGACGCGTGCACCGCATCGGCCAGCGTCAGGTGTGCCACATGTGGTCGATGGTCGCGAAGGACACTCGAGAGGGAGAGGTCTATCGACGGCTCCTGGAGAAGCTCGAGGAGCAGCGCCAGGCGTTGGGCGGTCGCGTGTACGACGTCCTTGGGCAGTCTCTTTGAAGGAACAAGCCTGCGGGATCTGATGATGGCTGCGGTGGAGTACGGGGATGACCCTGCGCGACAAGAAGAATTGTTCGCGGTTGTTGAGCACAACTTCGACGAACTGGCTGAGCTGGTAGCTCGCGATGCCTTGATCACGTCGACCATCGACGCCGCGGAGGTGCAGGAGATCCGTCGGGAGATGGAGCGGGCCGAAGCCGCTCGCGTGCAGCCCCACCATGTCGAGCTGCTGTTCCGTCGAGCGTTCGAGAGCCTCGGAGGGCGCATGACGTCCCGGGACGGGGGCCGCAGGTACGAGATCAGGAACGTTCCTGCACCGATTCTTGAGCGGGACCGCGTCATCGGTCGAGGCAAGGCAATCGTAAAGGCCTATAGCCGCATAACTTTCGACCCGCAGCACGTGCGGCTCGAAGGACAGACGATCGAAGCCGAACTCATCTACCCCGGTCACCCGCTGATGAGCGCCGTCATGGATCTCGTCACCGAGCGCTGCCGCGACGCGATGACGACGGGCGCAATCCTCGTAGATCCGTCCGACGTCTGCTTGGACCCATACCTAGTGGCACTGCTGGAGCACGACATCCATGACGGCACCGGCACCGTCGTGAGCAAGCGTGGGCAGTTCGTCCGCGTCGACGCCGACGGCAGTGTCAGCCCGTTGACGTCCACGCCCCTGCCCAACCTCCTCGCACCATCCTTCGAACAGGCGAATGCTGCGAAGGAACTGCTGACGCTCGACTGGCTCGGCCTTGCGTCGTTCGAGCAGCAGGTCGTAAGTGAGGCCTCGACGAGCCTCGCGCGCGACCACACACGCGAAACCACCGATCGGATAACGGCCCGGATCAGCAAGCAGCGCACCCTGATCGACCAGCGCCTGATGGGTGCGATCAACCACTACGACCACCAGGCCTACGACCTCCGGCTGCGCGAGGAAGCGGGCGAGAAGACGCGCCTGCTCTGCAGCTAATGCGGCGGAGAAGAGCCGAGGCTCTTCGGCAGCGCCGGACCAACCGACTCGCTCGTCTGGACCTGGAGTCCGCGATCACCGCCGGGGTTCCTGCCATCACGAGCGCGCTCATCGTGGTCCCGCAGGGCTGGTTCGACGCTCTCACTGACCCAGAAGCGGCGGCGACTCATGCCCAGGAGACGACCTTCGTCGAACGGTGCGCAGTCGACGCGGTGCTTGCGCACGAGGAGCGCATCGGACATGACGCTCGCGAGATGGTTCGCAACAACCCCGGGTACGACGTCGAGTCCGACACCCCCGACGGGCTCGACTTCATCGAGGTGAAGGGCCGGATCGCCGGCGCAGCGGACTTCACGATCACCCGAACAGAGATCGTGACGCTCAAGAACATGGGAGAGCGCGGAGTTCTCGCCCTTGGTCACGTCCAGCCCGACGGCACCACCACGCTGCGACTGCTCCGGAACCCGTTCCCGGACAAGCAGGTCGACGACGGCGATCGCAAGATCGTCATGGACTGGAACACCTACTGGAACCGCGGCCAGGAGCCACTCGCATGACCCAGCCTCCCAACACCAAGCGCAAGCTCATCGAGGTCGGGCTGCCTCTCGAGGAAATCAACGCAGCTTGCATCGCGGACAAGGCCCGGAATCACGGCACGCTCCGGAACATCCACAAATGGTTTGCGCCCATGCCGCTCCCCGCTTGGCGGGCGATGATCTTCGCGGCTCTCGTCGACGATCCTGAGGACGAGGAACGTCGGCTCTACTACCTGGATGTCGTCAGGCGCCTCGTGAAAAACGGTGCCGACTTGCCGGACGAGTCTGACCTCCGCGAGGCCCAGCTCATCCTTCAGGCGCAATTTCCCGAGGGCGTTCCGACGGTGATGGATCCTTTCTGCGGCGGCGGGTCAACCCTTGTCGAGGGGCAACGCCTAGGCCTTCCGACCTTCGGCAGCGATCTCAACCCCGTTCCTGTCCTCATCAGCCGCACGCTCACGGAAACGCTGCCGAAGGTGTGGAACCGTCAGCCATTGCACCCCGAACCTGTCAATCCGGGCGTGCCGGACGAGCCGCGAAGAGCCCTCTGGTAGCCAGTCGCTGTTCGGGGAAACCGGCGAGCCGCGTATCTACAGTGGATACGAGGGCTTGATCCGCGACGTCACCGTGTTCGCGGTGCAGATTCGCGACGCGGTTGCGAGCAGAACGGCGGAGCACTTTCCGTCGACTCCTGGGGAGACCCCTATCGCGTGGCTGTGGGCCCGTACGGCAGCCTGTCCGAATCCGGCGTGCCGGCGCCCAGACGCTTCTGACAACCTCGTGGTGGCTGTCGAAGAAGAAGGGCGATGTCGCCTGGATCACGCCCGTCGTCAACGGGACAAGCATCACGCTCGAGGTCAGCAGCAATCAGCTCGAGGAACCGCGCCGGCCGAGCCGAAGGCCGGCCGCGGCGACTTCGCCTGCATCTGCTGCGGCACGACGCTGAAGGCCGAATACTTGCGGGCGCGAGGGCAAGGCGGGACGTCTCGGACTCCGCATGATGGCGATCGTCGTTGAGCGCGGACGGCCGACG
Source organism: uncultured Actinomycetota bacterium (assembly GCA_963765815.1). GTDB lineage: Bacteria > Actinomycetota > Actinomycetes > BP-191 > BP-191 > DATLNF01. Next base: position 238,633 of record CAVXXT010000009.1, read on the forward strand.
CGTATACCGGGCGCCACGAGCCGACGAGATCGCCGCCGCTACCGAATGCCCTCGGCCTCGCGGCGTCGGCGAATCTGCGACTGTAAATCCGAAGGGCGCGGGCATACGAACACCGCTCTATGGAATGGGCACGTGGGCGGACCTGTACACGAATCGGCAACTCGCTGTCCTCGCAGCATTCGCCGACGAGATCGCTGAGACGTATAAGAAGTTGCTAGACAGGGCGCGGCACCCGGATGGGCACAGGCGGTCACAGCCTTTCTTGGCCTGACGCTGGGCAAGCTAGCAAACGTCATGTCGACCCAATCGCGCCGGGCCGTCATGGATGCGTCGGTGGCGTATCACACGGCATTTGCCCGAAACGACCTGCCGATGACATGGGACTTCTACGAGAGCAACGCGTGTGGTGATGGAGGGCCGAACTTTCTCGCCCTGCTGGACAGTCAAGTTCGTGGGCTCGGGCTCCTTCGTCCAGGCGCCGGAACCGTTCGGCGGCTCTCGGCGCTGGACGCCGAGAGCCCTACGCCGGCCTTGCTAGCCTGCGATCCGCCGTATTTCGACGCCATAGGTTACGCGGATCTCTCGGACTACTTCTACGTGTGGCACCGCAGAGCCCTTGGAGAGGTCTTCCCTGACCTTTACACCGTCGATGGCGACGCCGAAGATCGGCGAGCTGACTGCGATTCCTGCACATCACGGCGGCAGCGCGGATGCCGCGAAGGCGTACTTCATCGACGGGTTCACGCAGGCGTTCGACGAATCTGCAGGAGTCGATGCGACCGGGGCTGCCGTGCATCGTCGTGTACGCGTCGAAGGAGCAGAAGGACTCGGGTGCGGAGCAGGGCCGCTGGGCCTCGATCCTGACCTCGATGATCGCCGCCGGGCTGGAGATCACCGGCACCTGGCCCATCCACGGGACTGGAAACCGGCGCATGGTGGGGATGGGTACGAACTCAGTTGCGACCTACATCGCGATGGTCGCTCGTCCTCGGCCGCAGGAGTCCCAGCCCGCCTCGTGGTCTGACTTCGCCCGCGAGCTGCGCGCTGAGCTCCCGGAGCGATCCACGACCTGCAGGTGTCGGCGGTGCTCCCGGTGGATGTCCCGCAGGCGGTGATGGGGCCAGGAATGCGGATCTTCTCTCGCTACCCGGCGGTTCTTCGCGGCGACGGTTCCCCCGTTTCTGTTGATCGAGGCGATCGCGGAGATCAACCGGGTGCGCGAAGAGGTCATGGATGCGGCCGAGGGCGACCTGGATCGCGACTCCCAGTGCGCCTTGGCGTTTTGGAGCCGGCACGGGTGGTCAGACGCGACGTTCGACGACGCCAACAGCATCGTTCGGCGCGCGGGAAGGCAGTTGACGACCTTCTCCGGGCGGGGGTTCTGATCGCGGATCAGGGCCGGGCAAGGGTTCTCGGAGCTCCGGGTTCGCTGGGCAGAGTGTGGGATCCCACGACGGATGCGGTCCCGACCGCCTGGGAGGGCGTCCATCACGTAGCGGAGCGGCTCGCGGCGTCGGACCTGGGGGTGCCGGGGACCGCCGCCCTGTATGGGCAGCTCCACTCGGCGGGCCTCGCGGACGCCACGCGAGCTCTCGCGTACCGGCTGGCTGGGCTGTCCGCGAAGTTGGGCAGGAACGCCGACGAGCAGCGATACAACGATGTGATCGAGGCGTGGCCGCTGCTCGCGACCGCGTCGATGGAACCGACGACGGACGGGCTGTTCTGACATGGCATCCAACGGCGACCGCGTGAAGGCGGTCCTTGACGACCTGAACTCGCCGATTCGGGCGTGGGCGGCGCCCGGCTCGAGAAGGTGTTCGGCAGCCATGGCTCGAAGCAGTCATCGCGCAGGAGCGGCTCCCCGAGGTCGGGTCGGACCGTGACACGTGGGTGGTCTTGCACGCGCTCGAACGGCACTGGCCCGACGTGGTGGGCTCGGAACTGACCTCGGAGGACCGTCGATGCGTTGATGGACTCGCGGAGATCGGCCGAGAGCTCGCGACGGCATGTCGGCCGTTTCGTCGGACCGTTGCGAACGGGCTCTGTCGGACGGCGAGCGGATCGCCAGGTCGATC